>JBFWQA010000001.1:0-698926 GCA_050249695.1 Flavobacteriaceae bacterium
TGTTCACCATCCTGCCGGAACTGGAAAAGGCGCTCTAGGCACACGACGACACGCACCCGCCCGCGCCGATTGAAAATCGCGCGCGGCTGGCCGATAAAGAATGCCCCGCGGCGAAACCTCGCCGCGGGTTTTTTATTGCCCTCAGCGATGGACGTTGCATCCGACATGCGATGCCGAGGTCACCAAATGCGGGTTGGCCGCCGCTGGCGAGCATGCTAGCGTGAATGAATAGCCATTCAAATGCATCGGCGATCCCGATGCACAAGCAGGGCAGAGCAGGGAGTAGAAACTTATGAAAAACGGACAGATTGTCACGCTGACACTTGGCGGGCTGATGCTCGCGACGGCGATCGGTACGCTCGGTGCGGGACTTTCCGCATCGTCGGCGAAGGCCGCCGAGGTCGAGGGCCCCAAGGTCCATTGGCTGGCCTCCGCTTGGGGTACGCGCCGGGGCTTCACCGAGAGCCTTGAAGGGCTGGTTAAATATGTCTCGGACAAGACTGACGGCAACTTCACCATCGAGATCAAATATGGCGAGGCTCTTTCGCCGACCAAGGAAAATCTCGATGGCATCCAGGTCGGCGCTTTCGAAGTTGCGCAGTCCTGCGCCGTCTACCATCCCGGCAAGACCCCGGCCCTGACCGGTCTTGACCTCGCCTTCCTGCCGATCTTCTCGCTTGAGCAGCGCGCCAAGGTTCACGAGGCATACTTCAAGAACCCGGTCGTTCAGTCCGAAATGGAAAAGTGGAACGCCAAGTTCCTCGTGTCGGCGATCATGCCGGCCTATGAGGTGATGGGCAAAGGCAAGGCGCCGGAAAAGGTCGAGGACTGGAAAGGCATGAAGCTTCAGGCCGCCGGTGGCATCGGCGCGGTGATGCGTGAACTGGGCGCGACGACCGTGACGCTTCCTTCGGTCGAACTGTTCCAGTCGATGGAGCGTGGCGTGATCGACGGTGCGGCCCAGCCGTTCACCTACTCCTTCGCGTCCTATCAGCTCGATACGCTTGCCGACTGGATGACGACCAACCTGGCGCTCGGTTCGCCCGCCTGCGTGACCGTCATGAACAAGGATGCCTACGCAAAGCTTCCCGATCAGTACAAGAAGCTGCTCGAAGAGGCCAAGTGGCCGGCCTACGAGCACCAGATCGCCAAGTACACCGAGACGGACGAGAAGAACCTCAAGAAATTCAAGGAAGAGGGTCTGAAGGAAATCCAGATCGACGAAGACGTCCGCAATCAGATCATCAAGACTGCGGCCAAGAAGAGCTGGGACGAGTGGGTGAAGGCCCGCAATGACGAAGGTCTCGACGGCCAGGCCCTGCTCGATGCGATCCTCGCCGCTGCCCGCGACGCACGCAGCAGCAACTGACGATCACAAACCGCACGTCAATACCGGCCGGGCGGCAATCCTGTGGCCCGGCCATTTCTTGCAAGACAAGGAACGGAGGCGGCATGAAAACCGCGATACTGCGCGCGCACGCCGCGCTAGCCGTTGTCGAGACCTTGGGTGCCTTCCTTGCCGGGCTCATCGTGATGGTCATCATGGTGCTCGGCATCTGGGAAGTCATCGGCCGCAGCGCATTCTCGACGCCGCTGCACGGCTATCTCGATATGGTCGAACAGATGATGGTCGCGGTCGCGCTGCTCGGCGTCGCCTATTGCCAGTCGCATCTCGGCAACGTGCGCATGACGCTTTTTATCGGACGCCTTTCCGGCCGCTTTCGCTGGACGCTCGAAGCGATCGCGTTCGCTGCCGCGCTGCTGGTGATCGTCGTTCTGATCAAGGGCAGCTGGGCTCACTTCTATCGTGCGTTTTCTATCGGCGGCACGTCACCGGAAATCCAGCTCCCGCTGTGGTGGGCGTCGCTGGTCGTGCCGATCGCGCTGACCATTCTGGCCGCCCGCCTGCTGCTTCAACTGCTCGAGGCGATCCGCCTGATCGGTAAGCCCGGCGATACGACGCAACTGCTTGCTTACCATGACCACGTTCCCGACGTGGACGACGACCCGCGGATGGGAGAGTGATCATGGATCCAATTACAATCGGCTTCATCGGCGTTGGCGCATTGGTCCTGCTGGTCGTGATCGGTCTCCCGGTCGCGTTCGCCGCCGCAATCGTCGGAATCGGCGGCTTGATGATCATGCGCAACGTTGACACCGCGATCGGCCTAGCTGGCATCGTTCCCTACGCGTCGTCGGCATCCTACTCGTTGAGCGTGATGCCCCTTTTCATCGCAATCGGGTTCCTCGCGCTGCATGCGGGCATCACCAGAGGTGCCTTTGAATCCGCGCGTCTGTGGGTAGGGCGCCTGCCCGGCGGTCTTGCGACTGCGACGATCTTCGCCAGCGCCGGTTTCGGCGCCGTTTCCGGCGCGAGCACTGCCACAGCGGCGGTGTTCACAAAGCTCGCCGTGCCGGAAATGGAACAGCGCGGCTATGACAAGGCGCTCGCCACCGGTGTGGTGGCGGTTGGCGGTACGCTTGCCGCGCTCATTCCCCCGAGCGCAATCCTCGTCATCTACGGGATCATCGTCGATACCTCGATCGGCCGCCTGCTGATCGCCGGACTGATTCCCGGCCTGCTGTCGGCCATCGTCTACATGGGCGTCATCACCTTCGTGGTGAAACGCAATCCGGAGCTCGCACCGCGCATGGATCCGGTGCCGATGCTCACGAAGATCAGGTCGCTGACCAAGGTCTGGGGCATTCTTGCCGTGATCGGCATCATCCTCGGCGGCGTCTATTTCGGCTGGATGACGCCGACGGAATCGGCGTCGATCGGCACCGCGATCGTTCTCGGCCTCGCGCTGACGCGCAGGATGAGCTTTGCCGAGTTCAAGGATGGCCTTCTCGATACCATCAAGACCACGGCGATGATCTTCCTCGTCATCTGGGGCGTGATGATCTTCGTGCGCTTTCTCGCCTTCACCGGCATGCCTGACGCGGTGACGCACTGGCTCGTCGAGATGAACCTGCCGCCGATCGTCGTCGTGATTTTCGTGATCATTCTCTACCTGCTGCTGGGCATGGTGCTCGACGGGCTTGGCATGATGATCCTGACGCTGCCGGTCATCTATCCTGCGATGATGGCGCTTGGCTTCGATCCGGTGTGGTTCGGCGTCATCGTTGTGAAGATGATCGAGATCGGTCTCGTCACTCCGCCCGTCGGCCTCAACTGCTATGTAGTGAATGGCGTGCGGCCGGACATACCGCTGGAGACCATCTTCCGGGGCGTCCTGCCGTTCCTTGTCGGCGAGATCATCATCATGACGCTGCTGATCGCCTTTCCGGAGATCGTTCTCTTCCTGCCCAATACGATGTTCAACTAGGGGCGTGGCGGAAGCCTCCAGCAACGAGAACAACACGGAGGAAGTATTGTGGCCATGAAGGTCGGATTCATCGGGCTCGGCGATATCGGCATGCCGATGGGGCAACGCGTGGTCGCGGCCGGGTTCGATGTCTATGTCTGGGGCCGCAACAAGGACCGGCTGAAGCCGGCGCTGGATGACGGCGCGACGCTGCTTGGCTCCGCAGCGGAAGTGGCCAGCACGGCGGAAATTGTCTGCCTTTGCCTTTCCGATACCAACGCAGTGGAAGAGGTTGTTTTCGGCGCGGCCGGAATTGCCGAGGGCGTCGGCGGAGAAGGGGCCGGCAGGATCGTCATCGACCTTTCCACCTCGCATCCCATCAAGACGAAGGAAATGGCCGACAGGCTGCGGGCGGAAACCGGCATGGGCTGGCTTGATGCGCCCGTTTCGGGCGGCCCGACCGGTGCGGCGGCAGGTACGCTGGCTGTCATGGTCGGCGGCAGCGATGAGGATTTCGCCAAGGGCAGCCCGGTGATCGGTTCTTTCGCGGGCAGGATCACCCATATGGGCGAGAATGGATGCGGGCAGGTGACCAAGCTGTGCAATCAGCTCATTTCATTCAGTGCGATCTCCGGTATATGCGAGGCGCTGACGCTCGGCCACAATTACGGCATTGATGTCAGCAAATTACCCGAGGCTGTTTCCGGCGGCTGGGCCGACTCCCGCCTGCTGCGCCACTACATGCCGTTGATCATCGAGGGCAAGGCTTACGGTCATACGCGCACCGCGGCCAAGGACATGGGGATCGCCTGCGAGGTCGCCCGAGCGACCGGCAAGGCTCTTCCTGTCGGCGAGTTGCTGCTCGGCATCTACAAGCGCGTCATGGTCGATCACCCCGATGCCGGGATGAGTGCGCCGATCTACGAACTGGCCGACCTGCCGTTGCGCAGGAAGTGACCATGAAAAAAGGCCGGTCTCGCGACCGGCCCGTTGTTTTCCTGATCGTGATCGGCGGTCCTATGCCTTTCGCGCGGCAAAGAGCGGCCCGTCATTGTATTGCAGGGTGACGATCCGCATCGGGCTGCCGATTTCGAGCGGCTCCATGTCCCAGATGCGGGTCGCTATGCGGATACCTTCCTCCAGATCGATAATGCCGAAATGGATAGGGGCTTCCTTGGCGAAGATTGCCGGCGCGGCATGGATGATCGTCCGCGAGTAGAGCGTGCCCTTGCCCGACAGGTCGGCCCACTCCATCGAATCCGACCAGCAATGCGGGCAGATCGGCTTGGGCGGGAAGGTCAGCTTGCCGCAGGAGGTGCAGCGGGTCGTCTTGAACTGGCCTGCGGCAATCGCATCCCAGAAGATCTTCGTCGTCTCGGTGGGGCGCGGCGGATAGGACCGCTCAAGATCGACGTGAACGATTTCCATGCTCATCGGACGGCCTCCAGAACCTGTACCAGTGCGGCATTGTAGTTGCCGAGTTCGCTGCTCATCGCGCCGAGGCGCGCGTCGCTGACCTGCCTGTCGCCGGCCTTGCCGACGAGCTGCTGGAAGACCTCGTGCAGGATATAGAGCGGCGTCACATAGGCAGGGTGGCCGCGCGACATCAGTCCGCCCGATGTCGAGATCGGAATGCGTCCGCCCAGCGTCGTCGCGCCGCTCGCGGCGTCCCTGCCGCCTTTGCCGCGTTCGCAAAGGCCCATCGCCTCGCTCGCCAGCACCTCGACGATCGTGCAGGGCGCATATAGCTCCGCGAAATCCATGTCTCCGGCTTTGACGCCGGCCTGCTCATAGGCCTTGCCGCTGGCGACCTGGATCGACTTGAAGGCGATCATGTCGTTGGGCACTTCGCTGATCTGATGCGCGCCCTCGTGATAGAAGCCGCGGCCCTTGATCAGCGCATAGGGCCGCCCGCTCGCCTTGGCGATCTCCTCGCGGCACAGCACCGCGCAGACGGCGCCATCGCCGCGCGGCGGCACTTCATAGAGCCCGAGCGGCTCGACGATCTCGCGCTGCGCCATCACCTCGTCGAGCGTGATCGGCTTGCGGTACTGGGCGATCGGGTTGAGCGAGGCGTGATAGCGGCTCTTGACCGCGACATTGGCGAGTTCCCGGCGCGAGGACCCGTATTCGTGAATGTAGCGCATCGCATCCATCGCGTACCAGGCGATCGGCGTCACGCCGAAGATCGTGTGGAAGTCGACATCGCCCGTCGTGCGCATGCTGCTGTTCATATGTTCGCCCGAAGGCGTCTGGCTTTCGAAATTGACCCCGAGCGCGAGGGCGACCTTGGCCCGGCCGCTTTCCACGTCGCGTGTTGCCTGTTCCAGCGCGATGCCGCCGGTCATGCCGTTGCCGAGCGCTTCCATGACCGTCCCGTGGCAGGGCAATTGCAGGTAGCTGGCCATGAAGGTGGAGAAATATTTCTGCCGCGTGTAGGGGCGGCACATGGCAAAGACGAGGCTGTCGACGTCCTTCTTGTCCATGCCCGAATCCCGCATGGCCTCGACGACCAGCTTTGCCATCACCTCGTGTTCCAGCGTGTGGAGCTCGGCGTCTTCGGGCGTCTGGATCTTGCCCACGGGTGTCGCCGACACCGCCATTACGGCTACGCGATGCGTCATGTTCTTCTCTCGGTTGTTGATTTCGCCGGGCGTTGCGTCGTTTCCTTGCCGGTATCTTCGCCGGTCATGCGCCGGGCTCTCACGCCCATTGCCTTCCCGAGCATTGAATAGACGGCCGGCGGCAACCTTTCAACTGGTAGAGTGGACATTCATTCAGTCCTTCCATCCCTTCGGTCCGTGATGATGAGCGCTTTGAACGGAAGGTGCCATCCGCATGGCATCGGCAGCAGGCGAGCATGAAAGGCTGGCGTCGCGCGGCGACCTGAATTATGCCTCCTCTGCCATTGGCGCATAACTCCCAAGCGTTCGGGAGACTTGACAGAAAAATAGCGTTGAATGAATGTTCAATTAAATCCTAACACTCGGGAGGTCAGGCGTTGCTCATGACAGCAAGGGCAGGTTCGCGTTCGGTCTATTCGCATGAGGAAATGCGACGGCTGGTGGCGCCGGAATCGGTGGCGATCGTTGGTGCTTCGCCGACCCCCGGATCGTTCGGCGAGCGGACGATTTCCAACCTCGCGAAGTTCACCGGCCGCCTCTACGGCGTAAATCCGAAGTACACGGAAGCGGCCGGCATTCCGTGCTTTCCGACCATCTCCGACCTGCCTGAGGTCCCCGACTGCGTGATCATCGCCGTCGCGGCGAAATTCGTCGAGGAGCAGGTGCGCGAGGCGGCCGCCTGCGGCGTCGGCGGCGTGATCGTCTATGCTTCCGGTTTTGCCGAGCTCGGCACCGATGAAGGCAAGGCCGCCCAGGCCCGCCTGACCCGGATCGCCCGCGAAACCGGCATCAAGATCGTCGGCCCGAACTGCGTCGGTCTCATCAACCTGACCAACGGCGCGGGCCTCAATTTCATGCCCGGTTACGGCAAGATGGATCACATCATCGGTCCGGTTTCCATCGTCTCGCAGAGCGGCGGACTTGGCTACGGCCTCGTTCAGGGCATGGAGCGCGGCATGGGTTTCGGCCATTATCTGGCCGCCGGCAATTC
The DNA here is from genome assembly GCA_050249695.1 of Flavobacteriaceae bacterium. GTDB lineage: Bacteria > Pseudomonadota > Alphaproteobacteria > Rhizobiales > Tepidamorphaceae > JACKJP01. The sequence continues at coordinate 6,924 of JBFWQA010000001.1, forward strand.
CTGCGACGTCGATGTCTGCGACTACATCTCCTTCCTCGCCGACGAGCCGGGCGCGAAGGTCATCGTCTGCCTGTTCGAGGGCGTGGTCGACGGCAAACGGCTGATCCAGGCCGCACAACGCGCCTATGACAACGGCAAGCCGCTGATCGTCTACAAGATGGGCTCCGGCGAGATCGGCCGTAAGACCGCCATGTCGCATACCGGCACGCTGGTCGGTTCCGGCGACGCCTATAACGCGGCGTTCGAAAAGACGGGCGCAATCGTCATCGACAGGCTGGAGGCGCTGCTGGAGGTGGCCAGCTTCTTCGCCCGCTCCGGCAAGCCGCGCAACGGCACGGGTGTCGGCATCATGGCGACGTCCGGCGGCGCGGCGGTGATCGCGGCCGACAAGGCCGAGCAGTTCGGCGTCCCGCTTCCTCAGCTCGCGCGGGAAACCGCCGACAAGCTCAAGCAACTCGTTCCCGGTTTCGGCTCCGTTGCAAATCCCGCCGATCTGACGGCGGAAGTGCTGAAGACGAAGGAAACATTCGTTGCCTGCTTCGACGCGTTCGCCGCCGATCAGTCCTTCGATGCGCTGGTCGTCCCGCTCGGCTTCGCGAGCCCGGAATCGTCCGGCGCCCGCACCCCGCTGATGAGCGAAATGGCCAAGCGGACCGGCCTGCCGATCGTTGGCATCTGGATGAGCGAGTGGCTGGAGGGACCGGGAAGCAAGGTGCTGGATGGCGACGAGCGGGCAACGCTCTTCCGCTCCTCCGACCGCTGCTTCGAGACCATCAATCTCTGGCTCAAATGGCATGGCGAACGCGACGAGCGCATGAAGCGCAAGGGCGAGGCGCGGCGCAGCCCGAAGGAGGCCGCCGCCACCGCAGCCGCGATCCTCGACGGGCTGGAGGCCGGCGCCCGCAGCGTCGATGAGATCAAGGGCAAGGAAATCCTTGCCGCCTACGGCATTCCTACCCCGCGCGAGATCATCGCGCCGGACGCGGCGTCCGCCGGCAGAGCGGCCGCGGATATCGGCTTTCCGGTCGTCATCAAGATCGTCTCGCCGGACATTCTCCACAAGACGGAAGTCGGCGGCGTGAAGCTCAACCTCCGCAGCGTGGAAGAGGTGAGGGCGGCCACGGAAGACATGCTCAAGAGCGTTGCGAGGCACAAGCCGGGCGCCCGCATCGACGGCGTCGTGGTCCAGGAGATGGCTCCCAAGGGCGTCGAACTCGTCGTCGGCGCGCAGGTCGACCCGCAGTTCGGACCGCTGGTGGTTGTCGGGCTCGGCGGCGTGCTGGTGGAACTGCTGCGCGACACGGTTTCGCGCCTCGCGCCCCTCACCGCGCCAGACGTCGCCGGGATGCTCGCCGGCCTCAAGAGTTCGGCCCTGCTCACCGGCTATCGCGGCAGCACCCCCGTCGACATGGAGGCGCTGGTCGATCTCATCGTCCGCTTCTCCGAGTTTGTCGACGACATGGGCGACCGGATCTCCGAAGTCGACGTCAATCCGGTGATCGCGCTTGCCGACCGGGCCATCTGCGTCGACGCGTTGATCGGCGTCGGCGGGGGCGAGGGGCACTGAAGCCGAACATGCGGCACTCGCGTCGCACCCATATCTAGCGTCCACGAAACCGAGGCGCTGAGGAACATCAGGGAGATCCAGAAAGATGCAGACAGTCAACCTGTTCGGCCTGTCCGAAGAGCAGGTCATCATCCGCAACAGCGTGCTCGACCTGCTCGAGCGTGTCCTGCCGCGCGAAAAGATCAAGCAGCTCGACCAGGCAAACGATTTTCCTCATGAAGCCTATCAGGCGCTTGCCGAAGCCGGCTGGATGGCGCTCCCCTATCCGGAAAAATATGGCGGCATGGGCGGCTCCATGAAGGATGTCGCCGCGCTGATCGAGGCGATGGCCTATCACTATGGCGGCATTGCCACGGCCTATCTGACCACCGTCTATTACGCCGGCATGCATGTGGCCAAATTCGCCTCGGACGAGATGCGCAACGAGATCCTGCCCCAGGTCATCAGCGGCAAGGTCAAACTCGCGCTCGGCCTCACCGAGCCGCAGGCCGGCTCCGACGCGGTGTCGATCCAGACCCGCGCGACCCGCGACGGCGACGACTACGTCATCAATGGGCAGAAGATTTACACGACCTGCGCGCATGTCGCCGACCATCTCGTCCTCGTCACCAAGACGAAACCGGACGCCGGCTATCGCGGCATGTCGATCTTCCTGGTCAACGCCAAGGCACCGGGCGTGACGATCCGCCCGCTCGGCGCGCTCGGCCGCCACACCACGCACTTCAACGAAGTGTTTCTGGACAATGTGCGCGTTCCCGCTTCCGCGATGATCGGCGAGGAGAACGCGGCCTGGAAGAACCTGATGAGCTGCCTGAACGCCGAGCGTCTGACGCTCGCCGCGGTCAGCGCGGGCAATACGTTCAAGTGTCTCGACTACGCGCTCGCCTATGCCAAGGAGCGCGTCCAGTTCAATCAGCCCATCGGCAAGTTCCAGACCATTCAGCACCGTCTGGCGGATATGCGCATGAAGGCCGAGACGAGCCGTCTGCACATTTATCGCGTGGCCGAACTGCTGGATGCGGGCCAGGACCCGGTCATGGAAACCTCGATGGCCAAGGTCGTCTGCACCGAGAACCACTTCGACGTCGCCCACTCCGCGCTGCAGATTTTCGGCGGCGCCGGCTACACCACCGACTTCGACATCGAGATGATGTTCCGCGACGCTCGCGTCGGCACGATCGGCGGCGGCACCAGCGAAGTCATGCGCAACGTCATCGCCAAGCTCCTCGGGCTCTGAGGAGACGCTTACCCGGCCGCGGGGACGCCGGTTGCGTTCCCGCAATGCGGCCATGCCTCAAACTTCCAGCAACACAACATTTTCGAGGAGACACCATGGGTCCGCTTAACGGCGTCAAGATCGTCGAGTTCGGGGCGATCGGCCCCGCCACCTTCGCCACCATGCTTCTTTCTGACATGGGCGCGGATGTCATCCGTGTCGACCGGACGTCGCCGAGCGGCCTGGGGATCAAGAAGGAGACGCGGCACGACACGATGCGGCGCGGCCGCCCGTCGATCGCGGTCAACCTCAAGAGCGAGGAAGGCCGCGAGGTCGTGCGCAAGCTTGTCGCGCAGGCCGACGGCCTGACGGAGGGTTTCCGTCCCGGCGTGATGGAACGCCTCGGCTTCGGCCCCGATGCGTGCTTCGCGCTCAACGAGCGGCTGGTCTACGGCCGCATGACCGGCTGGGGACAGGATGGTCCGCTCGCCCAGCATGTCGGTCATGACGTGAATTATCTGGCGATCACCGGCGCGCTCGCGATGATCGGCCGCAAGGGCAAGCCGCCGGCCATTCCGCTCAACCTCGTCGCCGATCTGGGTGGCGGTGCGCTCTATCTAGCCTTCGGAATGGCCTGCGCGCTTTTCGAGGCGCAGCGATCCGGCAAGGGACAGGTCGTCGACGCCGCCATCATCGATGGTATCGCATCCATGATGACCGGCTTTTTCGCCTATCGCGACGCCGGGCGCTGGACCATGGACTTTGAATCGAACTTCATCGACGGTGGGGCGCCCTTTTACGATGTCTACGAGACGAAGGACGGCAGGTTTGTCTCGGTCGGCGCCATCGAGGCCAAATTCTACGCGGAATTGGTCAAGGCGATGGGGCTCGATATCGCGCAGCTGCCGCCGCAGATGGATCAGTCCAGTTGGCCGGCACTGAAAATCCGCTTCGCCGAAATCTTCAAGGGCAAGACCCGTGAGGAATGGGTCAAGGCGATGGAAGGCTATGAGGCCTGTTTCGCCCCCGTTCTGGATATGGATGAGGCGCTCAAGCATCCGCAATATGTCGAACGAAACGGCTTCGAGACATGGGAGGGCGTCCCGCATCCGGCCGCCGCGCCGCGTCTCAGCCGCACGCCCGGCAGGATCCAGGGCGCGCCTCGTGCCGACGGTCAGGACACGGACACGGCCCTGGCCGCATGGGGCTTCGGCGAGGATGAACTGACCGAACTGCACAAGGCCGGTGCCATCGCCTGAACTGCGGGCCGATCGGAGAACGAAACGCGTGGCGCATAGTGGAGACAGCGCGGAAGTCATTGCCGCCGAGGCGGGACGAGGCTTGCTGTCGCCTCAAATGCTCACGCTGATCGCTCGCATCCAGGGGGTCCTGATGGGCCTCATCCTGGTGGCGACCATCCTCCAACAGTTTCTCGGGCTTTCGTGGCTTGCGCGCCCGGCGGAGATCGCCGTGATCGTCTTCCTGATCACGGTCGCATTCGTCGGATCGCGCACGGCGCGCGTCTTCCTGGTGATCGCGGTCGCATGCATTCCCGCGGCGCTCATCTGGGTCGATCAGCCATGGACGCTGCTCGAGCAGGGGGTGGCGCGGGCGCAGTTCTTTCTGGCCTTCTTCACGGCCATTCTTTCGTTGCACGAACCGGCGTTCAATTCGCCGATGATCCAGGATGCCGGACGTTTCATGGCCCGCCAGCCGCCGGCGCGCCGCACGCTGACAATGCTGCTTGGCGGACACATGTTCGGCCTGATGCTCAATCTCGGATCGCTCGTGCTGCTGGGGTCCCTGACCATGTCGCGCAAGGCCGGACAGGAACCGGTCAGGCTGACCGAATTCGAAATCAGGCAATCGGCCGTGGCGTCCCTGCGGGGCTTCAATACCACGGCCATGTGGTCGCCCCTGTCGCTGACGCCGCTGGTGGTCATGGCGCTGATGCCCGGCACAGACAGTCACGTTCTCATCCCCGTCGGCCTGGCCTGCGCCATTGTGACGATCTGCATCGCTTATTTCGTCAGCCGGTATGAATCGGCAAGGCACGGACATCCGCAAGGCACATATGTGCCGCTCTCGACGCCGATCAGGATGGTCGGTCCGGTGCCGCTCGCATTGCTGCGGATCACACTGCTCGTGGCCTGCATGTTCGCGGCGATCCTTGCCGTCAGCAAACTGACGGGCTTCTCGATTTCCGTGACGGTAACACTGGTCATCCCCCTGTTCGCGCTGGGCTGGATGTTTGTGCTGGCGAAAGGAAACATCCGCAAGTTGATGACCGGTCACGTCGCCAATCTGGTGCTCCGCGTATGGCCGGCCCAGTCGCCGGAGGTCACGCTGATGGCGGCGGCCGGGTTCGCAAGCCCCGTCATCGCCGCGGTCATTCCTTCGGCCCAGATTCTTGCGCTGCTCACGGCCTGGCAGGTCCACCCGGCGCTGGTTGCGGTCATGGGATTCTTCTGCGTTCTCGGCGGCGGGTATCTCGGCGTCAATCCGCTGATCGCCATCGCGGTCGTCATCGGAACCGTGTCCGACCCGGGATCGCTCGGCCTCGACGTCAACTACTTCGCGATGGTGCTGATCGTCGCCTGGGCCCTGACCGCGCAGCTGTCGCCCTTCACCGCGAGCGCGCTGCTCTGCGCCCGGCTGTTTCAGACCAATTCATATAAGCTCGCCTTTGAGTGGCAGAGAATCTACGCGCTGATTGCGATTTCGGTTGCCCTCGCCGCGACGCTGCTTGCCGGCTGGCTGATATAGAATGGGAGGAAGATAGGGATGACGGACAGGACACCCCCCGCGGACCCTGCGGAACTTCAGGTCGACAGACCTGCCGAAGGTGTCGTTCGCCTGCGGGTCAACCGTCCCGCCAAGCGCAACGCCCTCTCGATTGGTGTTCGCAACCTGATGGTGGACGAACTACGGCGGCTGGACGCCGACGAAACGGTGCGTGCGGTGATCATTGCCGGCGGGGAGAAGGTCTTCGCTTCGGGCGCCGATATTGAGGAACTGGCCGGCATCTCGCCGGTCAAGATGATGCTGCGCGGCGCCGACAGGATCTGGAGCGCGATCGCCGCCTTCAAAAAGCCGCTGGTCGCGGCGGTAAGGGGCGCCGCCTTCGGTGGAGGCTTTGAGCTGGCGATGAACTGCGACATCGTTGTCGCGGCAAGCAACGCGAAGTTCGGCCTGCCGGAAGTCAGGCTCGGCCTCATTCCCGGCGGCGGCGGCACCCAGCGGCTCATCCGCCTCGTCGGCAAGCACCTGGCGTTCGACATGCTTATGACGGGCCGCGTCATCGACGGCGCCGAGGCGATGTCCCATGCCATCGTCAGCAGATGCGTCGATGAGGAGAAAGTCGACGACACGGCCGTCGCGGTCGCCTCCGCGATCGCGTCGATGGCGCCGCTCGCGGTTCGGCTGGTCAAGGACGCCGCGCTCAATGGCGCCGACTCGCCGCTCGCCGCCGGCATCGCGCTGGAGCGCAGTTCGATCCAGGTCCTTTTCGACAGCGAGGATTATCGCGAAGGGATGGCCGCCTTCTTCGAGAAGCGCCCGCCGAAGTTCAAGGGCCGCTAAGGGGGGAGCCGCCATGCCATTCAATCATCAGGCCGTTGCCGGCTGGCCGTTTCCTGCGGTTTCGCAGACCCTTACCGAGAAGGATTGCCTCTTCTACGCGCTTTCTGTCGGCATGGGTCGCGATCCGCTCGACGAAAAGGAACTGCCTTTCGTCTTCGAACGGCATCTGCGCGTCATGCCGACAATGGCCGCGGTTATCTGTACGCCGGGACACTGGGTTGCAGATCCGCGCACCGGCATCGACCAGACGCGTATCTTCCACGGTGAGCAGAGCATCGAATTCCACGCGTCCGTGCCGGTCGGCGTCAGGTTGACGGGGCAGTCCCGCGTCAGCCGTCTGATCGACAAGGGGGCGGGGAAAGGGGCGCTGGTCGTCATCGAATGCCCGGTTCACGATGACACCGGCAGGAAGCTGTGGACCGTGCGGCGCTCCGCGTTCCTTGCAGGAGAGGGCGGTTTCGGCGGCGCCAACGGTGCCCCGCTCGTCGATGCGGTCATTCCCGAACGGGCGCCCGACCATGTCTGCGATCTGCCGACGACGGGTCAGCAGGCGCTTCTCTATCGCCTGAACGACGACATGTTCGATTTTCATGCCGATCCGGCTGTCGCCCGCAAATCCGGCTTCCACCAGCCGATCCTGCACGGGCTGTGCACCTACGCCATTGCGGGGCACGCGCTGCTCAAGACGGTGTGCGGCTATGAGGAAACGCGCATCGGAAGTCTTGGTGTACGGTTCTCCTCACCGGTCTTTCCGGGTGAGACGATCCGCACCGAGATGTGGTTGGACGGGTCCGCAGGGGTCAATTTCCGCTGCCGGGTCGTCGAACGCGACGTTATTGTCATCGGCAGCGGGCGGCTCGACTTCAAATAGGATAGCAACGACCTGAAAGGGCCGGGGGAAACGCATGTCGACAGATAGCCGGGAAGAACACAGCGATGCGCTGGGGGATGTGCGCGTCCTCGATTTCACGACGATGATCGCCGGACCCTATTGTACGCGCATGCTTGCCGATGTCGGTGCCGACGTCATCAAGATCGAGGCCAAAGACGGCGACTACATGCGCAATCTTCCTCCCTTGAAGGACGGTGCGAGCCGCTATTTCGGCCATCTGAATGCTGGCAAGAGGAGCATCTCGCTCGATCTGAAGTCGCCCGAAGCGATCGAGATCGTCAAGACGCTGTGCCGCTCGGCGGACGTCCTGGTGGAGAATGGCCGGCCGGGTGTCATGGACAGGCTGGGGCTCGGCTATGAGACCGTTTCGGCGATCAATCCGCGCATCGTCTATTGCAGCATTTCCGGTTATGGCCAGAGCGGACCGAAATCGAGATTGCCCGCCTATGCGCCGATGGTCACGGCCGCAAGCGGCTTCGACCTGACGCAGATGGGCCTGGACCGGTCCGAGATGCCGCCCGTCGCGTCATTGCCGACCGCCGACATCCTCGGCGCGGTCTATGCCGCCTCCGCCATACAGACCGCACTCTATCATCGCGAGCGCACGGGGTTGGGGCAGCGTGTCGATACGACGCTGATCGAATCCATGCTCAACCTGCTGCTGCTGGAGATACAGGTCGTTCAGCAGCCGCTGGATTTCGGCCGTGCTCGCTACAGGCCGATCCGTGCAAGCGACGGATACGTCATGGTTGTCCCGGTCAACGCCAACAATTTCGCCAATCTCTGCAAGGCGACCGGTCATGAGGAATGGCTGACGGATCCGCGCTTTGCAAAGCCGCCCGAGCGCGTGCGCAACTACGACACGCTGATGGAAGAGCTGCAGGAATGGACGATCCAGCGCACCGGCGAGGAGTGCGAGCGATTGCTTCTCGCGGCCGGCGTGCCGACCTCGCGCTACCGGTCGGTCGAGGAGGCGATGTCGGATCCGCAGCTTGCCCATCGCGGCAGCTTCCCCGAAGTCGAGGACGCGGCGGGAACGTTCCGCGTCGTCAATGCGCCGTCGGCATTCAGCCGCAGCGGCTACAGGGTCCGCTCGCACGTGCCTCGGCTGGGCGAGCACACAGAGTCGGTCCTGCGCGAGGTCGGTGGATTCGAGGATGCGGAAATCCAGCGATTGCGCGCATCCGGCCATGTCCTTTTCGGCTAAAGCCCGATATCGAGAAACCCAAATCGGAATGACAGAGGAAATCCCCATGAAAGTTCGTCAGTTGAATGAATGTTCGGCACTGCTGGTGGGTGCCACCACCAGCATCGGCTTCGAAAGCGCCGCGCAGCTTGCGGAAGCGGGTGTGCCGCGGATCATGATTGTCGGTCGCAGCGAGCAACGCGGCCAGAAGGCGGTCGATGCGATCAAGACGCGCGCGCCGGGCTGCGACGTCAGATTCTTTTCCGGCGATCCGACGAAATATGCCGGGGCCGAGAAGATCGTCCAGGCCATGATCGACGCGTTCGGCGCGATCGATATTCTTGTCAATGCGATCCCCGGGCCGGGCAATGGCACGCCGGCCCCGTTTCACCAGAAGGATCCCGCGGAACTGGACGATCTGATCACCTACCATTTCAGCGCCAACGTCTATATGTGCCGCGCCGCGCTTCCGTTCATGATCGAGCGCGAGGGCGGTTCCATCATCAACTTCACCTCGGACGCGGCGAAGATCGCGACGCCGGGCGAGGCGGTCATCGGCGGCGGCAAGGCCGGTACCACGATGTTCTCCCGGACCATCGCGCTGGAACAGGCGCGCAACGGCATCCGCGTCAACATCATCACGCCGTCTATCGTTGGCGAAACGTCGGGGTGGGATCGCGTGATGGCAAACGAGTTCAGCAAGAAGCTGTTCGAAAAGGCGGTCAAGAAGGCCAAACTCGGCCTCGTCACGCCGGTCGATATCGCGCCGCTGGTGGTTTTCCTCGCAGGCCCCGGATCGGCCAAGATCACCGGCCAGGCCATCAGCGTCAACGGCGCCATTTCGGCCGCGTAATCGCCGGCTCGGGGTTGACTCCCGGCATCAGATGTAGATTGACTGAATGCTCAGTCAATCTACATGGGAGGCCGGCGCGAGCTCCGCTTTTGAGCCAGCTGGAACTTGCCGCGCCAGATCAAGGAACGGATTGATAGAACGATGAAAATTCTTTTGACGGGTGCCAGCCGTGGCATTGGCCGGGCAACGGCGTTGCGGCTTGCCAAGAAGGGCGTCGGCCTTGCGCTGTGCGGGTCTGCGCATGGCGACGAGCTGAACGAAGTCGTCGCGGCGGCGCGCGCGAAGGGCGCCGACGTCCACGGTCTGCTCGGCAATCTTGCCGATCCGGATGTGCCGGCGCGGCTGGTTTCCGAGGCGGTGGAGAAGCTCGGCGGGCTCGACAGCGTCGTCGCCAATGCCGGCATATCCTCCCCCGCAATGCTGAAGGATCTTGCGCTCGAGGACTGGCAGCGCGTTTTCGACGTCAATGTGCGGTCGGTCTGGCTGCTTGCGAAGGCGGCCCACGACCATATCACTGCCGCGCGCGGCGCGATGGTCATTATCAGTTCCATGTCCGGCCTTCAGCCATACAGCGGAATGGGCCCCTACAGCGCCTCGAAGGCGGCGTCCGCGATGCTTGGACGTCAGCTCGCCCAGGAATGGGCGGCAACCGGCGCACGCGTCAATGTCATCGCCCCGGGCCTTTTTGAATCCGCCATGACCCGCGCCGTTTACGCCGATCCCGAAAAGAAGAGGGCGCGTGAGGCGCTGGTGCCGATCCACCGGATCGGGCAGCCCGAGCCCGAAATCGCCGGTCTCGTCGAATATCTGCTCGGCCCGGACTCCACCTACATGACGGGCGCGGTGCTGACCGTTGACGGCGGTCTGCTGGATTCCATCCAGTCCAACATCGCCGGCCGCCCTGCGACGGAGAAATGACCATGTGGGTGCCTGCACCGGACGCCGGGCGCTCGAAAGCCTGGCATGCCGACGGTAGCTGGGGTGAAGATACGATCGCCGATTGCGTCGCGCTGTCCGTTTCCGCCTATCCGGACAAACGGGCGGTCGTCGACAATCGCGGCACGAGCGTGACTTATCGCGAATTGGACGAACGAGCCTCCCGGGTTGCCGGGTGGCTCTCCGCGCGCGGCGTCGGCAAGGGCGATATCGTCACGGTCTGTCTGCCCAACTGGGTCGATACGATCACGATCTTCTTCGGCATCCTGAAGCTTGGCGCAATCATCAATCCGGTACCGGTCACATATGGCGAGTCCGATCTCGCCTTCGTCGTAGAGAAATGCCACAGCAAGGCGCTGATCGTTACCGACAGGTTCCGGAGCGCCAACTATCTCGAATATGTCGGTCGCATTCTCCCCAAACTCGGTCATACGCCGGCCGTGATGGTCTACGCGCCAGGAAAGCATGATGTCGGCGCCGGCTGGGACGAGGTGATGAAGACTCAGCCGCTGACCGCGTCGAAGCGGGCCTGCGGCGCGGATGAGCCGGCAGCGGTCCTGTTCACCTCTGGCACGGAATCCAAGCCGAAGGGCGCGGTTCATACCCACAACACCATTTTGTTCGGCGAGCGCGCCATGGCGTCCGTCCTCGGCGCGACCGCCGACGACACCGCCTTCATGGCCTCGCCCGTATCCCACGCCACAGGCTTCCTGCACGGATTCGCGATGACGCTGATGCTGGGGGGCACGCTCTCCTTGCTCGACGTCTTCAAGCCCGAGGATGCGATCGCCGAGCTGCGCAGGCACAAGGCGATGTGGACGATGGGCGCAACGCCCTTCCTCGCCGATATTTCGCGCGCGCTGGCGGCGGAGGGAGGCAAGCTCCCCGACCTTCAGTATTTCCTGTGCGGCGGCGCGCCGGTGCCTGAGGAAGTCGTCAAGCGGGCAGCGGATTCCGATATCCGCGTCCTCAGCGTCTACGGCTCCACCGAAAGCCCGCCGCATACGGTGGTGCGGCCGCAGGATCCGCTCAGCAATGCGTGGACGAGTGACGGCCGCGCGGTGCCGGGCGTCGAGATCCGTATCGTCGGCCAGGACGGCGAGGAGATTGCCGGCTATGAAAAGGACGGCGAGGAATGGTCGCGCGGTCCCAACACTTTCGTCGGCTATCTCGACGAGCCGGAACTGACCGCCAAGGCGCTCGATGCCGATGGCTGGGTCCATTCCGGCGATCTTGCACGCTGGCGCGAGGACGGTTCCATTCGCATTGTCGGCCGCATCAAGGAACTGATCATCCGCGGCGGCCAGAACATCTCCGTACGCGAGGTTGAGGAATATCTGCTGCGCATTCCGGGCGTTCGTCAGGTCGCCGTGGTCGGTATTCCGCATGACCGCCTCGGCGAAACCGGCTGCGCCATCTTCGTCACCGACGGCGTTCCGATCACGCTTGAAGACGTGCAGAAGCACCTGATCGACGCCGGCGTGGCGCGGTTCAAGATGCCCGAACAGGTCGCCGTCTGGTCGGAGCTCCCGATGACGCCGAGCGGCAAGATTCAGAAATACCTTATCAGACAGAAAATCCTTCAGAACGGTTCGCCGGAGTAGACATGATCTCGTATGAAAAGCACGAGGGCTATGCCCGCATCGCCATGGCCAGCCCACCGGTCAACGCGATCGGCGAGCAGTTCGTCAACGATTTTCACGCCGCGCTCGACAAGGTCGACGCCGCCGGGCCGATATCGGCGCTGGTCATTGAGAGCCGCCAGCGCACTTTCTGCGCCGGCGCCGACCTCGCGCTCGTCGCCTCCTATTTCGAAAAGCCCGGCGGGCCGTTGGAAATGCTCGACTATGTGCGCAGCCTGCACACGCTGTTCGACCGCATCGAGGCCCTGCCGATGGTCACCATCGCCGCGGTCAACGGCGTGGCGCTCGGAGGCGGTCTTGAACTGGCGTTGGCATGCGATCTGCGGGTCATCAAGGAATCGGCCAGTGTCGGACTTCCCGAAGCCAAAGTCGGGATGATACCCGGTGCCGGCGGCACGCAACGTCTGACACGGCTGTGCGGCGAGGGCATCGCAAAGCGCATCATTCTGGCCGGCGATCTTGCCAGGGGGCAGCAGGCGGTGGAGTTCGGCATCGCACAATACTGGGCCGCCGACGATGAATTCGACGCCCGCGTCACCGCGCTCGCCGAACAAGTTGCCGGCCTTTCCGCCGGCGCGCTGCGGTGGTCGAAATACTGCATCGCCGGCGCACTCGATCCGGCGGTGGACGGCTTTGCCCGCGAACTCGCGGTGCCCCTCGACATCATGCGCACGCAGGAAGCACGCGAGCGCGTGACGGCATTCTTCAATCGCAAATCCTGACATTATCGAAAGAGGACAGGTTCAAATGAAACTCAACGGAAAGATCGCCCTCGTCACGGGTGGCGGATCGGGCATCGGCAAGGCCATTTGCCAAGCCTATGCGGCAGCGGGCGCGATGGTGCTGGTCGCCGATATCAACCCGGAGACGGGCGCCGCGTCGGTGAAAGAGATCGAGGCCGCGGGCGGCAAAGCCAAATTCCTGAAACTCGATGTGACGAGCCCGGAATCGGTTGCCGAAGCGGCCAAGGCGGTGACCGCCGATCCGGGCCGTCTCGATATTCTGTGCAACGCTGCCGGCTGGGACATCATCGAGCCCTTCGTCAACAACACGCCGGAATATTGGGACAAGATCGTCCAGATCAATTTCATGGGCCCGGTTCGCCTGACCCGCGCCATGCTCGACCTCCTGATGGCGAGCGAGCACAACAAGATCGTCAACATTGCTTCCGATGCCGGCCGTGTCGGCTCGATGGGCGAGACGGTCTATGCCGGCGCCAAGGGCGGCGTCATCGCTTTCACCAAGTCGCTGGCCCGCGAAATGGCCCGCTACAAGGTGAACGTGAACTGCGTGTGTCCCGGCCCGACGGATACCCCGCTGTTTGCCACCCAGCCGGAAAAGATGCGTGAAGCGCTTGCTAAGGCGATCCCGCTCCGCCGCGTCGCCAAGCCCTCGGAAATCGCCGATGCGGCACTGTTCTTTGCTTCTTCCCGCTCGGACTTCTGCACCGGCCAGGTGCTGTCCGTGTCCGGCGGCCTGACGATGGTGGACTGACCTTATGGAAGAGGTCTATTTCAACGACGAGATCGTCGGGGTTCGCGATATGGTCCGGCGCTTCGCGCAGGAAAAGATCGCGCCGCTTGCGGTCGAATGCGACGAGGCGGAACGTTTCCCTTCGGAACTTGTCGCGCCACTGTTCGAGGCCGGCATCCTGACCATGCCGATGTCTGAAGAATATGGCGGGATCAACGCCAACACGCAGACCCTGTCCGTCGTGCTGGAAGAGGTCGGCGCCGCGTTCGCGACGATGGGTCCGGTCCTGCTGTCGACATTCTCGCCGATCAAGATCGTCGCCATGGCCGGCCAGCCGCATCAGCAGAAGGCAATCTTCAGCCAGATGTCGGCAAAGCCGTCGCTCGGCGCCTTCTGTCTGTCGGAGCCGCATTTCGGCTCCGACGCGCGCTCGATGAAGACGAGCCTCGTGAAGAAGGGTGATCGCTATATCCTCAACGGCACCAAGCGCTGGATCACCAATGGCGGCGTGGCGGACTGGTACCTGCTGTTTACCCGCTGCGGCGACGGCAGGGACGATTTCGCGGTCTGCATGATCCCGGCCACGTCCAGGGGCATTTCCTTCGGCAAGAAGGAGAAGAAGATGGGCCTGCGCGGCGGACCCATGTGCGACGTCATCTTCGAGGACGTCGAGGTGCCCGAGGAGTATCTCGTCGGCAAGCCCGGCGACGGCTGGCATACGCTCGATAGGGTCGCCAATACGATGCGCTGCTGGGGCGCGGCCTCGATCAGCGTCGGCATCGCCCGTTCCGCTTTCGAGATCGCCGCCCGCTATGCGGCCGAGCGCGAAGCCTTCGGCAAGCCGATCGGCAAGTTCCAGGGCATCGGCTTCAAGCTCGCCGACATGGCCCGCGATCTGCGTGCAGCGCAGCTGCTGATCCGCGACACGAACTATCGGGTCGATCTGGAACTGCCGAGCGTTTCGGCCAACACGATGGCCCAGGTGTCGATGTCGAAATACACCGCGTCCGACACGGCGATGTCGGTCGCGACCGAAGCAGTGCAGATTCTCGGCGGCTACGGCTACATGCAGGAATATCAGGTGGAGCGCATGATCCGGGACGCCAAGGCGTTCCAGATCCTCGACGGCTCCAACGAAATCCAGCGTCTGATCCTGTCGCGCGACATTCTGCGCGAATACGCCTGAGCGACGAGCAACGAACGAAAATGGAGCGGCGCCGGAAAGGGACGCAGCTCCGCCAACCAGAACCTACCGGAGAACAAGATGGATTATACGGACATCACTTATGAGGTGAGCGAGCAGATCGCCACCATAACAATCAATCGCCCCGACCGCCTGAACTGTTTCCGCGGCCGCACGATCGAAGAGCTCATCCACGCCTTCAAGCGCGCATGGGCCGATAAGGACGCCGGCGTCGTCATCCTGACCTCGGCAGGCCAGAAGTCCTTCTGCGTCGGCGGCGACCAGAAGGAGATGCTGGAGAAGGGTTCCTACGGCACCAGCGAGAACGGCCTGTGGGAAATCGACGCCCTCCACACCGTCATTCGCGACATTCCCAAGCCCGTCATCGCGGCGGTCAACGGCTATGCGATCGGCGGCGGTCACGTCATTCACGTCATCTGCGACATCACGGTTGCGGCCGAGCATGCCAAGTTCGGCCAGGCAGGGCCGCGCGTCGGTTCCTTCGACGCCGGCTGGGGCACCGCCTATCTCGCCCGCGTCGTCGGCGAGAAGCGCGCCCGCGAAATCTGGTTCTTCTGCCAGCAGTATACCGCGCAGCAGGCCCTCGAATGGGGCCTGGTCAACCGCGTGGTGCCCGGCGACCAGCTGATGCAGGCCGCGCGCGACCTTGCCAAGGAGGCGATCGTTCTCAGCCCGACGGCTCTGAAGTTCCTGAAGCACTCCTTCAACTGCGACAGCGCCCACATTTTCGGCCAGGTCAAGATGGCAGCCGATGGCCTTGCGATCTTCGTGAAGTCGGAGGAAGCGCGTGAGGGCAACGCCGCCTTCAACGAGAAGCGCAAGCCGGACTTCTCAAAGTTCCGCTAGGATCAGCGGCAGCAGGAAAGCGGAAAGGGCCGGCAAATGCTGGCCCTTTTGCTTTGCCGCCTGACTTTTACAGGCTATTCGGTGACCAGTGTCATCGCCTGATCGACATCGGCCCGTCCGAGCCGGAACCGGTTCGCCGGATGGTCCTCATCGGCATAGCCGAAGGAGATCCCGCAGACGATCACCCGATCCTCGCCGATCCCGAAATAGTCGCGCAGGAAGACCGAATGCCGGGCGAGCGCGGCCTGCGCGATCGTCGCGACGCCATGCGCCTGCGCGGCGAGCAGGAAATTGGCGACGAAACCGCCACAGTCGAGCACCCCATAGGTGCCGAGCGCTTCCTCGCAGTCGATGATCGCGACATGCGGGGCGCCGAAGAAGCGGTGGTTCTCCCACATCTGTTTCGTGCGCGCTTCGGTATCGCCACGCTCGATCCCAAGGGCGCCATAGAGCGCAAAGCCGCTTTCGCGCCGGCGCTCCTGATAGACGCCGCGATATTCGCGCGGATAGGGGATGTCCGTCTCGTCCGACTGGCCGGCCTCCGCTCGTCCATAGAGCGCCGAGCGCAGACGTTCGGTGCCCGCACCGCTGGTGACGTGCAGATGCCAGGGCTGGGTGTTGCACCATGTCGCGGTGCGCTGCGCCATCGCGACGATGTCCCGGATTATCGCTTCGGGCACCTGGTCGGGCTTGTAGGCGCGAACGCTGCGCCGTTCCTCCAGCATTTCCCTGAGAACGCGAACGCGTTCGTCCGTGCCGGTTTTGATCGTTCCTGTCTGAGGTGCGGCCAGCGTCATTCGAAATCTCCCTCAGGCGGCGTTCGGCCGCGCGCCGAATACACCGGTGGCAGCGAGCTGTTCGATCTTGTCCGGCCCGTAACCGAGGACGTTTTTCAGGATTTCGTCCGTGTGCTGGCCCATCATCGGGGCAGCGACCGGGTCCGCCAGCGGTGTGCCGTGAAAGCGGAAAGGCGGCGCGATGTTAGGTACCGTCCCGGCCTTCGGATGCGGAATCTGCGAGCAGATCCGACGCTCCTTCATCTCGTCGGAATCGAAGGCTTCCTTGATGGTGTTCATCGCGCCGGCGGGAACGCCGGATTTGTTGCACCGCCCCAAAATTTCTTCCCTGGTCTCCTTGCCGAAGACATCGTTGATGATGGCGAAAAGCGCTTCGTTGTTCTTCTTGCGCGAGGCGGCGTTGGCATAGTCGGGGCTCTCGGCCAGTTCCGGCATGCGCAGCACGTCCCTGGCGAAGAGGCGGAATTCCTTTTCCGAAAGGACGTTCAGATAGATCGGTCCGTCCTTGGCGTAGAAGATCCCGACCGGATCGGACTGCACCGAACCATTGCCCGTGCGGTACTGCTCCTTGCCGGTCATCAGGTAATTCATGCCGAACTGTGAATCGAGGAAGACCGCCGTATCGAACAGCGCCACTTCCACATACTGGCCGATGCCGTGGCGTTCCCGCGCCATCAGCGCGCCGAGAATGGCGTTGCAGGCCATCATCGCGGTCGCCGAATCGATGACCGGCGCACCGGTCCGGCAGGGTTCGCCGTCGCGGAAGCCGTTCAGCGAGAGGAAGCCCGCTTCCGCCTGCGCGATCTGGTCATAACCGGGACGGTAGGCATAAGGACCCGAACGGCCGAAGGCCGAAACCGCGCAATAGATGATCTGCGGATTGATCTTCTTCAGCTCTTCGTAGGAAAAGCCGAGCCTGTCCATGACGCCGGCCGAGAAGTTCTCCGCGACGACGTCGCATTCGGCGGCCAGCTCGCGCAAGATCTGCTTGCCTTCCTCGGTCGACAGGTCCAGCGTGATGCTCTTCTTGTTGCGGTTGGAGAAGACGTAGAAGGAGCCTTCTCCTTCGATCTCGGCGGGCCGCACGGCGCGCATGTTGTCGCCGCCGACGGGATGCTCGATCTTGATGATTTCGGCGCCCAGATCGGCAAGGAACATGGTGGCGATCGGCCCTGCCATCAGCCGCGTCAGATCGAGTACGCGGATACCCTCCAGCGCCAGTGGCGCGCCGGCGGGCCGCTTGACGGGATCAGGCAGCACGGGACGTCCATTGGAAGCGGTCATCGGCGTTTCTCCAGCGATCCGGGTTGCCCTTTTGCGCGGGCAACTGCATTAAGTGGATGATTATTCATTTGGTATCGGGAGCGCTTTGAGCCGTCAACCCGAACCGCCTTTCAGGGGAGCTTCGCGCATGAGCGAAAATCCAGTTCTGCTGACCGTCGAAAATGGTGTCGCGACCGTCACATTGAACCGTCCGGATGCGCTGAATGCGCTGTCCGACGACATGAAGACGCGCCTGATCGAAGTCACCTATGAAGTTGAGAACGACCCGGCGGTGCGCTGCGTGGTGCTGCGCGGCAACGGACGCGCCTTCATGGCCGGCGGCGACATCAAGGCCATGCACGAGGCCAACATGAAGGACCGGCAGGGCAAAGTCGCCGCCTTTGAATCCAGGGTGATCCGGGCCCACCAGATCATCTACCAGTTGCGCCGCATGCCCAAACCCGTCGTTGCCGTCCTGCACGGCCCGGTCGCCGGTTTCGGCCTTGCCCTGACACTGACGGCCGATCTCGCGATCGCCCGGTCAGACACGTTTTTCACCATGGCGTACCGCCATATCGGGCTCAGCTCCGACGGCGGCGTCGCATACTTTCTGCCTCGCGTCGTCGGCGAAAAGAAGGCTCTGGAAATCGCCCTTCTGGGCGAACGCTTCGACGCGAGGGCCGCACTTGAGATGGGGATCGTGAACTGGGTTCATGAAGAGACTGCCTTCGAGGGGGAAGTTGAGAAACTCGTCATCAAACTGGCGACCGGCCCGACCCGTGCGCTCGGCCGCGTCAAGCAACTGATCCGCCAATCTCAGGACCTCGGCTGGGATGAGATGTCTCACCGCGAGGCGGAGGGTCTCGCCTATGCGGCCGCGTCCGATGACCATGTGGAGGGCGTCGCCGCCTTCGTGGAGAAGCGCAAGCCCAACTTCACCGGCAGGTAGGCGGCTCGCACCGGGCGCCTCCGGCAATCCGCTTGACGCTGCGCTCATCCATCGGCAGGTAAGGAGGCAAAATGAGTCATCCTTATCGGCCGAAAGCCCGTTGCGCTTGTCGTCCGAACTTGCTGCACGAGGTCAATTGATGAGTGAAGATCATGTTCTCTACGATGTCCGGGACGGTGTCGCCACCATCACACTGAACCGGCCCGCCAGCCTGAATGCGCTCTCCGACGAGATGCAGGCGCTGCTTGTCGGCTACACGCGCGAGGCCGAGCATGATCCGGCAGTGCGTTGCCTCGTGCTCAGGGGTGCGGGGCGTGCCTTCATGGCCGGCGGCGACGTCAAGGGGATCCACGAAGACAACATGAACCGGCGCGCCTGGCGCCAGGCTCGCCACGAGACCAATGTGATCTCGCTGCACCAGTTCACCTATCAGTTGCGGCGTATGCAGAAGCCGGTGGTTGCTGCGGTCCATGGGGCGGTCGCCGGATTCGGATTCGCACTGATGCTGACCGCGGATCTCGTGGTCGCCCGGTCTGACGCCTTCTTCACCATGGCGTATCGCCATATCGGCCTGACGGCGGACGGCGGTGCGACCTATTTCCTGCCCCGCATCGTCGGCGAGCGAAAGGCGCTGGAGATTGCGCTGCTCGGCGACCGGTTCGATGCAGCGGCGGCGCTGGAAATGGGGCTGGTGAACTGGGTGCATCCGGAAGCCGAGTTTGAAGGGGAGGTTGAGAAGCTGGTCTCGCGGCTGGCCACCGGACCGACCCGCGCCCTCGGCAAGGTCAAGCAGCTGATCCGCGAATCCTTCGACAACAGCTGGGATCAGCAGTCCCACCGCGAAGCCGAGAGCATCGCCTATGCGGCGGCCAGCGACGACCATGTGGAAGGCGTGGCTGCCTTCGTGGAAAAGAGGAAGCCCAACTTTACCGGTCGGTAGAGGGTGGCTGGGGCGCCAGGATTCGAACCTGGGATCACGGGATCAAAACCCGATGCCTTACCGCTTGGCTACGCCCCATCAGCGGCCGCGCGGGGTCGGCGCGACGCATGAGTGAGGTTCCTATATCGCGCTATCCGCGGCCATCGCAACAGGCACGCGGCGAACTGTTCAAATATCCGGCCCCGCGCCGGGCAAGGCGCTTGCGGTGTCACGGCGGCGCCGTTATAACGGCGCCGCATCGGTTACGGAGTGTAGCGCAGCCTGGTAGCGCACCTCGTTCGGGACGAGGGGGTCGCAGGTTCAAATCCTGCCACTCCGACCAATGTTTACAAGGGGTTGGCCAGGTACCCCGCCTATTCCCCCGCGCAACGATCCCGCACCCGCGAAAGCCAAGGTGTATGGCTCCATTTGTTTTGGACCGGCTGGCGTCGCGTGTTCGCGGGGGGCTACGGACGATGCTGAGGGGAGCTTATTCCGTAGCATCTGCTGATCGTACGCCACGTGATATTTTTCTGTGGCCTACTTGTCACCTGCGGTGGTTTTGCGCTTCATACCATGCTGTTATTCCCCGCAAGGGGAAGCGAGACAGCTTTTGATGCGGGGGTAAGGTGCGATGGTGCTGAGAGGGTCGGTCTTCCCGCGCGGGCCGCGTGCGAAGATTGCCGGGTTTCCGAACACGGCCGGAGCGGGAAACTGATGAGCCGGCCGGGGCGCAAGTCGCGCGGGCGTGCCATCGACGGCACGAATGTGCGGGCGCAGGTATCGGACGTTTCGCTTGTCCAGCAGCGCCGCGAGCAGATCGTCGAAGCCGCCGTCGAGCTTTTTTCCAGGCAGGGTTTCTACCGGACGACCGTGCAGGAAGTGGCCGCCAGGGCGGGCATGAGCACGGGTTCGATCTATCACTATGCGCGCACCAAGGAAGACATCCTGTTGCTCGCATTGTTGAGCGTTCTTCATTCCTACGCCACCGAAATCCCGCAGGCCCTCGAGGGCGTGGCCGATCCCATGGAACGCCTCTGGCGCGCCGTCGGTGCCTATTGCAGAGTCATCGATAGCCGGCGCGCCGCCACGGTGCTCGCCTATCGGTCCACCAAATCGCTGCCGCGCAAGCAGCAGGAAATGGTCAAGGACGCCGAGCTGGAAACCAATAGGCTGATCGCCGACTGCGTGGCCGACTGCCGCGCCGCGGGCCTGATACGCGACGTCGATGTCGATATGGCAACGCATCTCTTCGTCATGTTCGCCCATTCCTGGGCGCTCAAGCACTGGCGGCTGCAGCAAAGCATGTCGCGCACCGAGTTTCTCAGCCGCGGTTTCGATATTCTGTTCACCGGCATCGCCACGCCGGCCGGGCTGGAGAGATTCGCGGGCTTCAGGCGGTCGCTGGAAGAGCCGGGCGACCACTGAGGATGACGGGCCGTCCGCGGGCCGCGCGCGACGCCGTCTCCGGCATAGTCGATCATCTCAGCCGCCGCGAGGGCATGGCCCCGGAAGACGTCTACACGCTCTGCTCGGTCTGCGGCGACCTCAGGGTCAGCGAAGTGGTCGACGCGCCCAACTGGGTCATCCCGTTCTACTTTCCAAACGTCGTGTTCGACTAACCGGTCTTCCGGACCCGCTCGTAGCCCGCAAGCGCGGCCTTCCGCGCCTCGGCGTGGTCCACGATGGGCAGCGGATAGTCGGTCCCGAGCGTGATCCCGGCCTCTTCCATCACATTCACCGGCGCCTCGAACGGTGCGTGGAGATATTTGTCGGGCAGCTTTGAAAGCTCCGGGCACCAGCGCCGCACATAAACGCCCGCCGGATCGAACTTCCGGCCCTGACTAACCGGGTTGAAGATACGGAAATAAGGCGCGGCGTCGGCACCGCTGCCCGCCACCCACTGCCAGCTCGCGCTGTTGTTGGCGAGGTCCGCATCGACAAGAGTATCCCAGAACCAGGCTTCGCCTTGGCGCCAGTCGATCCTCAGATGCTTGATGAGGAAACTGGCGGTGACCATTCGGACCCGATTGTGCATCCAGCCGGTCTGCCAGAGCTGCCGCATCCCCGCATCGACGAGCGGATAGCCGGTCATGCCGCGCTGCCAGGCTTTCAGGTCATCTGCGCTTTCGCGCCATGGGTAGGCATCGAAGTCGGACCGCAGGTTCTTCTCCGGAAGGTCCGGGAAGTGACAGAGCAGGTGATAGGAAAATTCGCGCCATCCGATTTCGCTCAGGAACTTTTCGCCTTCGCGCGCAAGGGAGGATATGCGCTCGCAGGCGAGCCGCGTCGCGGTGACGATCTGGCGGGGCGATATCTCGCCGAAATGGAGATGCGGCGACAGACGCGATACCTTCTCAAGGTCCGGCCGGTTGCGCCCGTCGCCATAGCCGGCAAGGCCGTTCTCAAGAAAGGCGTCGAGGCGGTCGCGCGCGCCTTTTTCGCCGGGCGTCCAGATGTCGTCCCAGCCGGCGGCCCAGTCCGGCTTTTCCGGCAGCAGGGCAAGGCCCTTCAGCGTTTCGCCGCTCCTCGGCGTGACGATCCTCGCCTTGGGCCGGGGGAGGGGCATGTTCATTCCAGCGGGCCGCAGCGCCCGCCAGAAGGGTGTAAAGACCTTGTAGGGTCCGCCCGCCTTGGTTTGGAAATCCCAGGGCTCATGCAGCAGATTGCCGTTGAAGCTCTTCGCCTCGAGTCCGAGGTCCTGAAACGTCTTTTTGATTTTCCTGTCGCGGGCGATGGCGTGCGGTTCGTAGCAGCGGTTCCAGCTTATGGCGTCCGCCTTGCTCTTGTCCGCAAGGTCCTTCAGCAGCGCTTCCGGATCGCCCTTGAGGATATGAAGTCCGCCGAGTGCGGCGCTGAGCGCCTTCAGGCTGTGATGCAGCCACCAGCGCGAGGCGCCGCCCATGCGCCCATAAGGCGCGTTTCCGGTTTCGTCGAGAATATAGACGGGGATCACCTCGCCGCGCTCGGCCGCCCAGGAGAGCGCCGGGTTGTCGGAGAGCCGCAAATCCTGTCTGAACCAGACGATCGTCGTCATGTCGTCCCATTTGCCTTGCCGTTGATTGTCTCGTCTCCCTACGCCGGGCCGGCGCATTCGGATTGCCCCGTCCCGTGTTGCGCGCGGCGCCGCCGCGGCATAGATAGGGTGGCACGGGAGATTTCAACGTGGAGGCAAGGCGTCAATGACCGCATGCATCATCGGCTGGGCGCATACGCCCTTCGGCAAGCAGGATGCTGAGACTGTCGAAAGCCTCATCACCCGCGTCGCGGGCGAGGCCATGGCCCATGCCGGGCTGGAGCCGGCCGATATCGACGAGATCGTTCTGGGTCATTTCAACGGCGGTTTCAGCGCCCAGGAATTTACCGCGTCGCTCGTGCTGCAGACCAGCCCCGACCTTCGCTTCAAGCCGACAACGCGCGTGGAAAATGCCTGCGCCACCGGTTCGGCCGCGATCCATCAGGGCCTGAAATCCATCGCCGCGGGCAAGGCGCGCACTGTGCTTGTGGTCGGCGTGGAACAGATGACGACGACACCGGGGCCGGAAATCGGCAATATCCTTCTCAAGGCGTCGTACCTGCCCGAGGACAAGGATACCGAAGCGGGCTTCGCCGGCGTCTTCGGCAAGATCGCCAACCTCTATTTCCAGCGCTGGGGCGATCAGTCGGACGCGCTCGCCCGGATCGCGGCCAAGAACCATCGCAATGGCGTTGAAAACCCCTACGCCCAGATGCGCAAGGATTTCGGCTACGAGTTCTGCCGCACTGAATCCGACAAGAACCCCTACGTCGCGGGCCCCTTGAAGCGCACCGACTGCTCGCTCGTTTCCGACGGGGCGGCGGCGCTGGTGCTTGCCGACATGCCGACATCGCTTCGCGCGCGGCGCGCCATCGCTTTCAGGGGCGCCGCCCATGTGCAGGATTTCCTGCCGATGTCGAAGCGCGACATCCTGAAATTCGAGGGCGGTGCGAAGGCCTGGCAGATGGCATTGGCGGAGGCCGGCGTGACGCTCGGCGATCTGTCCTTCGTGGAAACCCATGACTGCTTCACCATCGCCGAACTGATCGAATACGAGGCGATGGGGCTGGTGCCGGAAGGCAGGGGCGCGACGGCTATCCTGGAAGGCATGACGGAACCGGACGGCAAGCTGCCGGTCAATCTCTCCGGCGGTCTGAAAGCCAAGGGCCACCCGATCGGCGCGACCGGCGTTTCCATGCATGTGCTGACGGCAAAGCAGCTTGCCGGCGAAGCCGCCGGTCTGCAGCACGCCAACCCGAAATTGGGTGGCATCTACAATATGGGCGGTGCGGCGGTTGCCAATTACGTATCGATCCTGGAGCGGGTCCGTTAGCGCAACTAGCCGGCCGAATTTCCTGACACCGTGAGGCGCGGGTCGATCGTCACCCCCGGCCTCGTCATATCGTCGCCGACGGCGTCGTTGTGATCCATCGCCTGGATCGCCGACTTGTCCGCGCCTTCGATCCGGTTGCCTGTGATCGCGGCATGTCCTGCCCCGGGGCTGACGGAAACCGCGATCCCGACGGGCGAGCCGCGCACGATATTGCCGTTGATCGTGATATCGCGCATCGCCGCGCCCCAGCCCGCGACGATACCGAAGAGGGCCGCGTTCTCCACCACGTTTCCGGTGACGGCCGTGTCGGCCTCGACACCGATCCCGACGCCGCGCGCTTCCTCATAGGCCGGTGTGAAGAGGTTGCGCACCAGATTTCCGGAGACGACGGCGAGCCGACCTCCGGCATTGCCGAAATTGGTGACCGAAATCCCCATGCCCGCCGTATCGACGATGTTGTTGGCGACGACCGCGCCCTCGAAGGCAAACTCGACATAGAGCGCGACCTCGCCCATCCGCGCGCAGTTGTTGCCGATGATCTGGCAATTGTCGCCGCCATTGACGCGAACGGCGGTGAAGGCGCAGTCGCTGATATGATTGCCGCTGATAAGAACGCCACCGGCGCGATAGATGTTGATGCCGTTGCCGAACTGGCCCGAGCCGCCCGGAACTGCGCCGATTCTGGAAATGCGGTTGCCCGTGATGCGCGCGCCGTCGTGACGCTTTTCGGACTGCCAGACAAGGATGCCGTTGTCGTCGCACTGACGGATTTCGTTGTCCTCGATGGCGAGTTCGCGGCAATCGACGGCGAAGATCGCCGCGTCCCGGCAATGCGAGATTTCACAGTTTTCTATGTGTCCGCTGCATTCATTGAGCGCAAGGCCGGCCCCGGCGCTGGCCTCGATCAGGCAATTGCTGACGAGCAGGTCTTCCACTTCGGAGAACGCAAGCAGCCCCTTGCCGTCTCTCATCGAGCCGCCACCACCGCGAATCGTCAGACCATCGAGCAGGATCTCTTTGCCGCCTGTCGTATCGATAACCGGACCACCCTGCGGCGCCCCCAGCACGGCGCCGTGGCCGGCAAGTCTCGTCCCGGAAGGCAGGCTGAGGCCGGAGACGGTGTAGCTGCCGGGTTCCAGCGTCAGCACGGCGCCCCGAACGACGGCGCTGCGGGCCGCGTCCGCGAGCTTCGCCGTCATGTCCGCGCCGCTGTCCGGCACCAACCCCAGCGCCGTGCCGGGCAGGGTTGCCCCGGTGAGGGTCAGTGGTGCCGCCTTTGCCGCGAGCGGCAAGAAGGCGGAAAGGGCGACGATCAGGGCGCGCCGGTCAAGAACCATCTGCCAGTCTCTGCGTTGTCCCGAAGGCTGTGATGATTGCATTGCGCTGCCTGCTCCGAGGCCACAAACATGCCGCTTCGCTCCTTAAGGTAGCGTGAAAGGCCGGTGAAACCGACCGGACAATCCCGCAGGACCCGGTTGCTCACTGCCTTGGGGCGGCTTAAGTATCCAAGGTGAGTTTTGCGGCGGCCCGGTGCCGCGAGCGATAACCAGGCGGCGTGAAGCCGCAATGCATAACAATGACCGAGAGGAGTTTCCCATGTCGTTTGAATTGCCAGACCTCCCCTACGCCTATGATGCGCTGGCGCCCTACATGTCGGCCGAGACGCTGGAATATCATCACGACAAGCACCATCAGGCCTATGTCACCAACGGCAACAATCTGCTGAAGGGCACCGAATGGGAAGGCAAAAGACTTGAAGAGATCGTCAAAGGATCCTTCGGCAAGAATGCCGGCCTTTTCAACAATGCCGGCCAGCACTACAACCATCTTCACTTCTGGAACTGGATGAAGCCGGGCGGTGGCGGCAACAAGCTGCCGGGCAAGCTCGCCAAGGCGGTGGATTCCGATCTCGGCGGCTATGACGGTTTCCGCAAGTCGTTCATCGAGGCCGGTACGGGCCAGTTCGGCTCCGGCTGGGCCTGGCTGGCGGTCAACGGAGGCAAGCTCTCCGTGATGAAGACCCCCAACGGCGAAAGTCCGCTGGTGCATGGCGCGACACCGATCCTCGGTGTCGATGTCTGGGAACACTCCTATTACATCGATTATCGCAATGCGCGGCCGAAATATCTGGAGGCCTTCGTCGATAATCTGATCAACTGGGACTACGTCGAGCAGCTGTTCGAAAAGGCCGCTGGCTAGCCACAGACGGCAAAGGGCGCGGAAGGCGGGGCGGCGATTGCCGCCTCGCCCTTTTTATGACCTGATGGACGCACGTGGCGACTCACCGGATTGTTGGCATGCTCAGACTCTACAAGGGAACGCCTGCGGGGCTGGAGCGGCTGGAGGATGCGCCCCCTCCGGTAGAATTGCCGCCCGATATCACCTGGATCGATCTTTATTCGCCCACTCCGGAAGAGGGCGCCGCGGTCGCCGGCTGGCTCAGGATTGAAATTCCGACCCGCGAAGAGATGCAGGAAATCGAAGTTTCGAGCCGCCTCTATGAAGAAGACGGCATTCTCTACATGACCTTCATGAGCATGGTGAATGCCGACGCGGAATATCCGGCAACCACCGATGTCGCTTTCATCCTGACAAACCGGGCGCTCGTCACCGTGCGCCACGCGGAACCGAAATGGATGACGCAGTTCATGCAGCGCTGTCCCAAGCTCGGCACCGGTGCGACGAAGCCTGTGATGGTCGCCGTGGCGCTGCTGGAGGCGGTCATCGATCGCATTGCCGACGTGCTGGAAAAGTCTTCCCTGGATGCCGACGCGATCTCCCGGTCGATTTTCGACCGCCGCGGCTCGCGGCCCATCTCGCCCGACGTCCTGCGCGAGCGGGTTGCGCGGATCAGCCGCGTGGCAGTAAGTGCCGCAAAGGCGCGCGAAAGCCTCGTCACGATTTCACGGGTCGTCAGCTTTCTCACCGCCGCCGGAGGCGAGGAAAAGAAGAGTCGCGAACTCAAGGCACGGCTGGCCGCCGCCGACACCGATGCGGAACAGCTGGCAAGTTACACCGGCTATCTTTCCGACAAGACCGTTTTTCTGCTCGATGCCACGGTGAGCCTAATCAACATCGAGCAGAACAATATCATCAAGATCTTCTCGATCGCGGCGACGACTTTGATGCCGCCGACGCTGATCGCATCGGTCTATGGCATGAACTTTCGTCACATGCCCGAACTCGACGTTCCCTGGGCATATCCGACCGTGCTCATGGCCATGCTCGTATCGGCGATCATCCCCTACATCATCTTCCGCATTAAGGGCTGGCTGTAGGCCTTCAGGGCGATTGCGCGGTCGTGACGGGGGCACCCGCGCTCGATTTGATCTGCATCACAGCGTCCTCCATGGCTTTCGCTAAGGATTTCGAGGTTTCCGGCCAGCCGGCCGGCTGGCTGAGATGGAAAAGCGATTGCAAGGAGCGCGAAATGACCAGGAATGTCGGTAGCATAGACCGTGTGATCAGAATCGTCCTCGGCATCGTGCTGATCGCCTTTGCGGTGGCCGGGCCGGCGGAAATTTCCTGGAAATGGATCGGCTGGATCGGCGTGGTCCCCCTTCTCACCGCGATTGTCGGATGGTGCCCGATCTACAGCATCCTCGGCATCCGCACCTGTCCGGCGGCGAAATAGGCCTCTATCCGTCTTTCGGGTTCTCTTCACCCGAGGATGTCCTTCGGTTGCGCCGCTGCTGCCGCCATGCCTTGCGCATGGCACGGCCGCGCAGGGTCATGCCGTGCGCGGTACGAAAGAGCAGCGCGCGGCCGCGCGCGAATTCCTCAAGCTCGACAGCGTAGACTTCGGAAAGCGTTGCCCTCAGATCGATGACTCCCTGCGCCGCGACATCGTGGAAGCGGCGCAGATTGGCCATCCAGAACGGGCTCACCAGCAGTGAAATCGCGATCACCGTCAGCGCCAGTTGATAGCCTTCCGCATCGAGAACACCCCGGCTGACGCCGATCGTAGCCAGAATGAACGAAAACTCGCCGATCTGCGCCATGATGAGACCGGAGGGAAAGGCATGCTGCCAGGGCGTTCCGGCGAGATGCAGCAAGGCGATGTTGACGATGGACTTCACGGCAAGCACGAGCACGACGAAGATGCTCACCGTGCCCAGATTTTCCCAGACATAGCTCAGGTCCAACAGCAGGCCGATAGACAGAAAGAAGACGAAGATGAGAACGGACTGTATCGGCTCGGTGACCTTGATCGCCGAAACCCGCAGGGTCGTATTGGCTATGACGAGCCCGGCGAGGAATGCCCCGTAGGCGGCCGACAGGCCAATGAGTCCGGTGATCGCGGCCGCGCTGAAGCAGACAGCGAGCGATCCCATCGTCATCAGATCGGCGTTCCCGCGCATCGCGTCCGTGAAGGGAAAATGTATCTTGCGGCGTGTTGACAGGACGCGCACCAGGGCGACGACGAACACCAGCGCTCCCACCGATTTGACGACGCCCAGCCAGTCGAAGCCGCGACCGCCCAGCGAATCGGCAAAGATCAGCATCGGGATCGCGATGATGTCCTGGGCGATCAGGACGCCGACCGTGATCTGGCCGATAGGCGCCCGGAGTTCGTCGATGTCGTCGAGCATCTTGATGGCGACGGCGGTGCTCGACAGCGCGATGATGAAGGCAAGCAGCAGCGATTGCCCGGTCGGCCAGCCGAGCACGGCGCCGAACGCGAATGTGAACGCGGCTGCAATTGCGATCTGTCCGGCGACGACGAACAGCGACGGGCCGATCACGCGCATGAACGCCTTCAGTGACAGTTCCATGCCGATGAGAAACAGCAGCATGACGACGCCGAGCTCGGCCAGCACCGACATCGAACCGGATCGGTCTACCAGCTGCAGCCCGCTCGGCCCTAGAATGACGCCGGCAATGATGTAGCCGACGACGGCGGGTTGTTTGAGGCGCGTCAGGCCAAGCCCCAGAAGCACGGCCGCCGCTACGACGACGGCGAGGCCCGTCATGTCGAAATGGGCCCCCATTGCCGTTCCGGCGAGCGAATCGCCCCCTTCGGCTTCGTTCATGAATCACGCTCCGTGGCAGTGCGCCATTCGACTCCGGGCGCGCCGCGCGCGTCAAGCCTCCTGCGAAAGGGCCGAACGCGTCCGCCGCGATCACAACAGGTTTATTTGGCTTTTCGCGAATACCTGATTTCTTTCAGTTCACCGTTCAAGAAGTGACATTGGGAGAAGCCGATGAAGAAAATTGCCGTAGCCGTGGCGCTGATGACGCTGGCCGTAACCGGGCCGGCATCTGCCGCCGAGGATCCGATTGCCGCGCGCCAGGCCGTGATGAAATCCAACGGCGCTGCCGTCGGCGCGCTGGCCAAGATGGTCAAGGGCGAGACAGAATATAATGCCCTGGCGGCGGAGATGGCGATGCGCACGATCTCCTCTGGCCTGGTTGCTTTTCCGAGCCTTTTTCCGGCGGGCTCCGAAACGGGCGGCGACACCAAGGCATCGCCGAAAATCTGGGAAGACATGGCGGGATTCCAGCAGGCGGCGGCGAAGGCCACCGCTGACGCGGCCGCTGCCATAGGGCCGGCCGGGCAGGGTTTGGACGCGCTCAAAGGTGTGTTCGGCACCGTCGCCCGGAATTGCGCCGGCTGCCACGAAACCTATCAGTTGAGCAGCAAATGACGCAGCTTATCACCCTCTGAAATCGCTTTAAGGACGGTCACATGCGAAGACTATTGCTCGCGTTGATCGTCCTTATGCTTGCAGGCGCCGGTGCATTCTGGTGGCTCAGCGCGCCGCAAGTCCTCAAGGCAGCCGACATCCCGTCCGCCGTCGGCGATCCTGAACGCGGCGAATATGCGTTCTATATGGCGGGCTGCTCGTCCTGCCACGCCGCGCCCGGTTCGGACGACAGGCTGTCGCTCGCGGGCGGCATGGAATTCGCGACCGCGTTCGGCACGTTCCGCGCCCCCAACATCTCGCCCGATCCGGATGCGGGGATCGGCGGCTGGTCGACGCTGCAGTTCGTCAATGCCGTCATGCGTGGCGTCTCGCCGAAGGGCGATCATTACTATCCGGCCTTTCCATACTCTTCCTATCAGCGCATGAAGATCGAAGACGTGGTCGACCTGAAGGCGTTCATGGACACGCTGCCGCCGGTGGCAAAACCGGCGCCCGGTCACGACGTGCCGTTTCCCTTCAATTTCCGGCGCGGTCTTGGATTCTGGAAGCTGATCTATATCGATCGGATGCCCTTCCGACCCGATCCGGACCTGAACGATCAGCAGAATCGTGGCGCCTATCTGGTCGAGGGGCCAGGCCATTGCAACGAATGCCATACGCCCCGCTCGATCCTCGGCGGTCTCGACTACACCCGCCGTCTCTCCGGAGCCCCCAATCCGGAAGGCAAGGGACGCGTGCCCAATATTACGCCCCATGATACGGACGGCATCGGCAACTGGTCGCTGGACGAGATCGTTTTTTCCCTGGAAAGCGGGTTCACGCCGGAATTCGATTCATTCGGCGGCAACATGGCCAAGGTCGTCGCCAATACCTCCAGGCTCACAGCCGAGGACAGGGCCGCCATAGCGGCCTATCTGAAGACAATTCCCGCCCTGCCGGACAATTGAGGCACGCCCCGCGCCTTTCAGCCCGCCGGCTTCCAGATATAGTTGTTCGAGATCGCGAAATTGAAGATGGTGCCGACGAGGATGCCGGCCAGTGCCGACAGCCACCATGTCTCGTGATGCGTGTTCAGATAGCCGGCAACCCCGACATTGGCGATGGCGCCGAAGCCGCACACCACAATGAAGTAGAAGAGGCCGGTGAACCAGGAAAGCCCGGTGTAGCGGCTGCGGCGGAAGGTCAGCGCATTGTTGAGCGCGAAGTTCGAAACCATCGCCGTAAGCGTCGCGCCGGCCTGCGCCGCGTTGAATGAAAGCCCGACCGAGAACAGCAACGTATGCAGCGCGGCGAAGTGCACGAGGACGCCGCTGAGACCGATGAACGCGAAGCTGGTGAACTTCGCCGGCAGCAGGCCACCGGTCATGCTGGCGACGATCTGATCGGCGAACTCCAGCAGCACCGCGGCGTCGAGCTTGGATTCTCCCGCGCCGCGCGAGCGGAAATTGATCTGCACCTCGCGCACGGCGATATCGCGGCCGCGCGAAGCCTGCAGGATGTCGACCAGAATCTTGAAGCCGCCGGGGCGGACCTCGGCGATCGCCTGGTTGAAAAGACCGCGTTCGAACAGAAAGAAGCCGGTCAGCGGATCGGTGAGGTTGCGTCCGGTTACCAGCCTTGCGAGCCGGTTGCCGATGCGGCTGGCCAGCCCCCTCATGCCGCGGTGCGACGCCAGCGTCCGCTGGTTCTTGAAACGCGAGCCGATCACCAGCTGCGCCTGTTGCTCCAGCGCCGCGTGAAGCATCAGCTTCAGATCCGCAGGATCGTGCTGTCCGTCGCAATCCATGACCGCGACATAATGGGTGTCGGCGAGCATGACACCTTCGGCGACGGCCGAGCTGAGGCCCTGCCGGCCTATCCTGTGAATGCAGAGCAATTCCACGGACGACGTGTTGGCGAGGGATTTGATATGCTCAGCGGTGCCGTCCGGGCTGTTGTCGTCAACGAAAATGATGCGCCGGATCAGATGGCGACTGGTCGAACGCGAAATTTCCGAGACGATGGGTCCGATATTATCGCGCTCGTTGAAACACGGCATGACGACGGTCAGTATGGCCTCGTCCATCTCCAGCCCCCCGACTTGGTGAGCGCCGCATGCCGTTGGCGCCCATCGCATGAGAGTCCGGTCTATCGCAGGCGAGGATTGCCGGCGCAAGCGGCGCGATCAGTTTGCCCCCGGCTGAAAGAACAGGAGTCTCCCGACCCGCCGTGTTTCGAGATAACCGGCATCGGCCAGCGCCTTCTTGGCCGCATGGGAATCCATGTCGCCGTCGAACACGATGGCGGTCCCGCAGCCGTCCGGCACCGCGCCCCCGTTCAGATGGGTATCGCGCGGAAACGCGTCAGGCCGGAGCGCCACGACGCCCACCGATGCGCAGACCTTCGCGTCTCCCGACCTGAGCGCGCCGTCGATCTCGTCCAGATACTGTGCCGTCACGCCGTCCGGCATGTCGAACACGAGAACGGGGAGGGTGTAATAGCCGCTGTTCCGCAAGCCCAGCAGGGCCGAGACGGGCGCCGTCGTGGACAGGATGAAGAAGGCGAGTGCGGCAAGTTCAGCGGCGCCCGCCCGCCCGGCCGCGCCACGCCCGATCGCCTGTGCCATCACGAGAAGCTGTATCACCGCGAATGGCAGGCCGTAGTGCAGGGTGAAGAGCCCGAGCTCGTCGCGTACCGACAGGGCATGAAGTCCGAGCAGGGGCAGCAGGCAGAGCAGGGGCACCAGATACGGCTTGTGGAACCAGCCCAGCAGCGCCAGACCGAGAAGGAGCGGCAACAGTCCGGCCGAGAGGGCGATGCCGGCCAGCCGTTCCACAATGAATGCCGGCGTCAGATGAGCAAAGAATCCGCTTCCCACGAAATTGCTCCGCACCGAGTCGAATCCGGGAAAGTAGTGCTTCTGGATAAGGATGGCCGTTACCGAGATCGCGATGCCGAGGCCCGCCAGCGCGGCGCCGCGTCCCCAGGCGACATCCTTGCCGTCTATTGCCGCGATCGCCGAGACGCAGACCGTCGCATAGGCGGCATAGAAGCCGCCGTCCTCCCGGTAGAGGGCGAGGAGGATGAAGCCGGCGGCGATGCGGGTGGCGCTCCTGTCGCGCAGCGCAAGGAAGGTGAAAAGGGTCAGGCCCGTCACGGCGGCCTCGTAATGCGGATATCCCGTCTCCCTGAGGACGAATTCACCTAGAAGGAAGAAGGCGAGGATCAGGCTTCGGAACAGCCACCGGACAAGGCCCGAATGAAGTCCCTTCTCGGTTTGCCAGGCGAGCAGGAATGCGGGAACGGCGTAGGCGACGCCGTGGAAAAGCGCGAATGAATGTATCCCGGTGAGGCCGAGCGGCCGGGTGACGAGAATCGACCAGAGATAGAGGATCGGCGAGAAGTGGTAGCTGTAGAAGCTGAGGTCGTTGACGGCGGCTGGATTGCGCAGCAGGGGATCTGCTGACTGAAGCAGGTGGGCGAACCAGCCCGTGTCCAGAATAAAGCCACCCTTCTCGAAATGGTTGATGACCGGAACGACGTGATAGACAAGCACGACGCCGGCGATCGCCAGTGAGATGGGCAGAGCGGCGAGTCTTCCGGTGCGGGAAACGGCGGACGACGCCTGAACGCCGCTCATGCTGCGGAATTGCCCTTCAGCGCTTCAAGAATCCGCACCCAGGAGCGGATGCCGCCCCGGAAGCTCGAGAGTTCGTATTTCTCGTTCGGGCTGTGAATGGCATCGTCTTCCAGCGCGAAGCCGATCATGAGCGTGTCGAGGCCGAGCCGGCGCTTGAAGTCGCCGACGATGGGAATGGAGCCGCCCATGCCGATCAGCGCGGCGTTTCTGCCCCATTCCGCTGCGAGTGCCCGCGACGCGGCATTGACCGCCGGCCCGCTCATATCGAGCATGATCGCGGGGCTCGCCGCATGCGAGAGGAATTGCGCCGAACAGTCGGCCGGCAGCCGTTCGCGGACGAAATCGCGGAACGCCTGTCTGATCGCGGCGGGATCCTGATCGCCGACGAGCCGGAACGAGACCTTGGCGGACGCTTTCGACGGGATGACCGTCTTGGAGCCCTCGCCGGTATAGCCGCCGACAATGCCGTTCACGTCGCAGGTCGGGCGCGCCCACAATTGCTCCAGCGCGGAGTGGTTGTTCTCGCCGGCGGGTACGGAAAGGCCGACATCGGCGAGGAACTGCTCTTCGGGGAAATCGAGGGCCGCCCACTGCGCCCTCAGGCTGTCGGGCAGTTCCGGTACCCCGTCGTAGAAGCCCGGCAGCGCGACCTTTCCATTGTCGTGATGCATGGCCGCGAGAATACGCGTCAGAACCCTGATCGGGTTCTGCGCCGCGCCGCCGTAGAGGCCGGAGTGCAGGTCGCGATTGGCGGCGGTGACGATCACTTCCTCAAAAACCAGGCCGCGCAGCATGGTGGTGATCGCTGGCGTCGTGCGGTCCCACATCGCGGTGTCGCAGACGAGCGCCAGATCGGCCTTCAGTTCCTCGGTGTTGCTGTCGAGGAACGGTCCGAGATTGACGCTGCCGGATTCTTCCTCCCCTTCGATGAGCATGCTGACCGGCAGCGGCAATTCTCCCGTCGCCTCGATCAGGGCGCGGCACGCCTCCACGAAAGTCATGAGCTGGCCCTTGTCGTCGGAGGAACCGCGGCCATGGATGATCTTGCCCGCCTTGCCCTCAAGGAGAGCCGGGTCGAAGGCGTCCCGCGTCCACAGTTCGGCGGGGTCGGCGGGCTGCACGTCATAGTGGCCGTAGAACAGCACGTGCGGACCGGGCGCCGAGGTCTTGCCGCGCCAGTGCGCGACCACCATCGGCTGCCCGTCGCTTTCGCGCACGCTTGCCTCGAACCCGAGGGCGGACAGCTCCCGGGAAAGCCATTCGGCGGCCCTGCGGCAATCGCCGGCATAGCGGCTGTCGGCGGAAATGCTCGGAATCCGGATCAGTTCGAAGAGTCGCTCGAGCGCGCCGTCGAGATTGGCATCCGCCCGACTGAGGGCTTTTTCGGTTGCGGCCATGGCCTCCCCTCCGTGATTGTTACCTGCGATGGCGCGGTCAGCGGCGGCGGAGCGACCCGAGAATACCCCTGACCAGCGCGTTGGCGAGCTGGCGGCCGACCGAGGTTGCAACCGAGCGGCTGACCGACTTGATGACGGCTTCAGTCGTCGTCTGACGGCCTCCACTTGAACTGCGGGCAGCCTTTGCAGCTTCCTTCGCTTCTCTTTCACGCGCGGCGATTTCCGCCTGACGCGCTTCGCTCGCCTGCTTTTCCGCGCCGCGCTTCTGCAGAATCTCGTAGGCGGAATCGCGGTCGACGGTCCGCTCGTACATGCCGCGCACCGGGCTTTCGCTGTCCATGATCGTGCGGCGCTCCGCATCGGTCACCGGGCCGAGACGGGAGGAGGGTGGGCGGATCAGCGTGCGCTGGACCATGGAAGGCGCGCCCTTGCCCTCAAGGACGGAAACCAGCGCTTCGCCGACGCCGAGCTGGGTGATTACCTCTGCGGTATCGAAATCCGGATTCTGCCGGAACGTGTCGGCGGCGGTGCGTACTGCCTTCTGCTCGCGCGGGGTATAGGCGCGCAGAGCGTGCTGGATGCGGTTGCCGAGCTGCGCGAGGACCGCATCCGGCACGTCGAGCGGGTTCTGGGTAACGAAATAGACGCCGACGCCCTTGGAGCGGATGAGGCGCACCACCTGCTCCACCTTGTCCACCAGCGCCTTGGGCGCATCGTCGAAAAGCAGATGCGCCTCGTCGAAGAAGAAGATGAGCTTGGGCTTGTCGGGATCGCCCACTTCGGGAAGCTCCTCGAACAGCTCCGACATCAGCCATAGCAGAAAGGTCGCGTAGAGCCGGGGCGAGCGCATAAGCTCGTCGGCGGCGAGCACGCTGACGAAGCCGCGCCCGTCGCGATCGATGCGCATGAGGTCGCGCAGGTCGAGCGCCGGCTCGCCGAAGAACATGTCGCCGCCCTGGTTCTCCAGCACGAGCAACTGCCGCTGGATGGCACCGACCGATGCTTTGGTCACATTGCCATACTCGGTCTGGATCGTGGTGCCGCGCTCGGCGAGATCCTGAAGCAGCGAGCGCAGATCCTTCAGATCCAGCAGGAGAAGGCCTTCTTCGTCCGCGATCCGGAACGCGATGTTGAGCGCGCCCTCCTGCGCCTCGGAAAGATCGAGCAGCCGCGAAAGCAGCAACGGCCCCATCTCCGAGATCGTCGTGCGGATCGGGTGTCCCTGACGGCCGAAGAGATCCCAGAAGATCGTCGGCGTCGCCCCGTATTTGTAATCGTCGAAGCCGATATCGGCGGCGCGCTTGGCGAGGAAATCCTTGGCCTCGCCGGTCATGGCGATGCCGGAGAGATCACCCTTGACGTCGGCGCAGAACACCGGGACGCCCGCGGCGGAAAATCCTTCGGCGAGTATCTGCAACGTCACGGTCTTGCCGGTGCCGGTGGCGCCGGTTACGAGCCCGTGCCGGTTGGCGAGCCGGAGTTCCAGGGCTTCGCGTTTGCCGTCGCTCCCTCCAATGAAGATGCTGCTGCTGTCGAGCGCCATGGACTTCTTCCCCGTCTGTCTTGAACCCGGCTGGGAAAACTTATGGCCCATGGGGGGGTACGACGCAATCGCCGCCCGCCGTCAGCGATCGTCAAAGGGTCATTTGACTCCCGGCCTGTTATGGGCGCTCATAACTGCCCGGCCATGCAGGAGGCGATGCCTTCCGTGCAGGGTTTTCTTGGTTTCTTGCGGAGGACTTCAATGGACGAACTGGTTTCGCGTATCGCCTCGCAGGTCGGTGTTGACGAGAACACCGCTCGGCGCGCCGTAGAGATCATTCTCGGATTTCTCAAGGATGCGGGACCCGAGGACGAGGTATCCACCCTTCTCGACGAGATGCCGGGTGGTCGTCAGGCCGCCGAGGCGGGCAGCGGCGAAGCCGGATTCATGGGTGCGATGGGGGCTTTCAACGCGTTGACCAGAGCCGGTCTCGGGATGGGCGAGGTCCAGGGCGTTGTCAAGGAAGTCGTTGCCTACGCGCGGGAAAAGGCCGGTGCCGAACGGGTCGACGCGGTCATTGGCGCAATTCCCGGTCTTTCGCAATTTGTCTAATGTTGTATCGGGCTCGTTTGTCTTATCGACGTCTTTCGATGCTAGAGGCAGCGGCCGGCTGCGGGCGCCGCGCCCTTGTCAACGACAGAAATTCGGTTTGGGGGGATTCATGAGCTACACGATAAGCAAGATCGAGGGCATCGGGCCGAAATATGCCGCCAGGCTGAAGAAGGCCGGCATCAATACGACGACGCGCCTTCTGGAACGCGGCTGTGACCCGAAGGGCCGCAAGAGCGTTGCCGATGAGAGCGGTATCGAGGAGACGCTGATCCTCAAATGGACCAACATGGCCGATCTGATGCGCATCAGGGGGGTCGGCGAGGAATATTCCGAACTGCTGGAGGCGGCCGGCGTCGATACGGTGAAGGAATTGCGCCGCCGCAATGCCACCAATCTCCACCAGGCGATGGTGGAGGCCAATGGCAATCGGCGTCTCGTCCGCGTTCTTCCCAGTCCCAACCGCGTCTATCAATGGGTCGAACAGGCCAAGAACCTGCCCCCGCTTCTCACTTACTAGCTCCACCGTCAGCCGATACCGCCTGCGGCGGCATTCAGGTCGTATTCCGCGCGGCGGGCAAACATACTGGACGATCGGCCTGAAAGCCTCTAGCCATAGCCCGAATTGGTATGGCAGATGGCGTATTATGACGAAAAACGATGAACAGCAGCCCGGCTCAGTGACGCCGCTGGCGGCGGATTTTCCTGCGGCGAGTGAAGCCGATTGGCTGGCGCAGGTCGAAAAGTCGCTCAAGGGAAAGGATTTCGACAAGGCGCTGACGAAGCCCGACTATGATGGCGGGCGAATTCTCCCGCTTTATGTCGGCGATCCCTCGGCCACGCGCGCAGGCCATGGGGAGGCCACCGGCGCTACGGCGACGATGCCCGCCGATGTCGATCCGCAGCGGCCCTGGCACATCCTGGTCAGCGCCGACCTCGCGGCGCCCGGCGCCAACGAGCATCTTCTTCAATCGCTGGAAAACGGCGCGAGCGCCGTCGGCCTTAGGCTCCACTCGGCCCCCGAAGGCGGTTTTGTGGAATGGCTGACCCGTGCGTTGAACGGCGTTCGGCTCGATCTCGTGCCGATCCGGCTGCGGGGCG
Organism: Flavobacteriaceae bacterium; assembly: GCA_050249695.1. GTDB lineage: Bacteria > Pseudomonadota > Alphaproteobacteria > Rhizobiales > Tepidamorphaceae > JACKJP01. The sequence continues at coordinate 44,456 of JBFWQA010000001.1, forward strand.
GCGCTCACGCCCTGCCGCTCGCGGCCGCCTTCACGGCCTATGCGGGCAAGCTCAACATTGACGGAAAGACGCTATCGGGAAGCTTCGGTGCCGATCCGCTCGGCACGCTGGCGGCAACCGGCGCGCTTGCCGAGCCGGTCGGAGAGGCACTTGCGAACGCCGCCGCCGCGGCGAAGGCAAGCACGCTGCCACTCGCCATGTTCGATGTTGCGACGCAGCCCTATCATCTTGCCGGCGCCTCCGACGGGCAGGAACTGGGCATCGCGCTGGCGACCGGCGTCGCCTATCTGCGGGCGCTGGAGACGGCGGGATTTTCGGCCGCCAAGGCGGCCATTGAAATCGGCTTCACCCTCGTAGCCGACGCGCGCATGTTCGAGACGATCGCCAAGTTCCGCGCGGCCCGCCTGCTTTGGCGGCGGGTGCTGGAAGCCGCCGGCGTGACTGATGTGCCGATGGCGCTTGCCGCAGAGACGGCCGAGCGGATGATGAGCCGCGCCGATCCGCATGTGAACATGCTGCGCGTGACGGCGGCCGCACAGGCCGCCGGCATCGCCGGCGCCGAGATGATCGAGGTTGCGCCCTTCGATGCCGCGGGTGTTGAAAGTATGCCGCTGGCGAGGCGCCTTGCGCGCAACACCCAATTGATTCTCCAGGCGGAATCCCATCTCGGCCGGGTTCGCGATCCCGCTGCGGGCTCCTATTACGTGGAAGCGCGCACCCGCGAACTGATCGATGCGGCCTGGAAGGTGTTCCAGGAGATCGAGGCTGCCGGCGGCATGGCGGCGGCGTTGACGGATGGACGCATCGCATCGATGCTGACCGCGACCGCCGACCGCCGCGACGCCGACATCGCAAGGCGCAGGATGCCGCTGACGGGCGTGTCGGAATTCCCCGATCTGGATCAGGCGCTCCTGCATCCGTTGCCGCCTGTCAGGACCGATACCGTCGCCGTCGCCGGCAACTTCGAGGACCTCGTCGCGCGCCTTGCATCCGGGGCAAGTCTTGCCGACCTTGCGGTGGAGAGTGAGCCGCAGCGCATCGCGCCGCTCGCACCCCGCCGCCTTGCGCAGTCCTTCGAGGATCTGCGCGACGCGGCCGCGGCAACCGGGCCGGTCATATTCGCCGCGACATTCGGCGCGCTGCCGGAGTATAATGCCCGCCTGCTGTGGCTGCGCAACGCGCTGGCCGCGGGAGGTGTCGCACTTGCCGGCGGAGAGCCTGCGGCCGATGTGAAGGAGGTCGCCGAGGCGTTCAAGGCGTCGGGCCTTTCCGTCGCGGTGATATGCGCCTCGGACGCGGCCTACGAGACGCAGCTCGGCGCGCTGGCTGCCGCGCTGCGCGAGGCGGGCGCGACACATGTGCTTCTCGCGGGGCGCCCTCCGGCTGATGCGCCGGCGCTGGATGGCTCGCTGCAGGCGGGGGGCGATCTGGTCGCCGCGTTGACGGGCCTGCATCGCCTGCTTGGTATTGCGGTAAAAGGAGCGGCATGATGGGCCGGATCCCGGACTATACGAAGATCGATTTCGCGCTTCCCGGCACCTCGATGCCGAAAGGCTCCGGCGCGACATGGATGACGCCGGAGAACATTCCGGTGAAGCCCGTCTACGGCCCCGCCGACGTCAAGGATCTCGATTTCCTCGGCGGCTATCCGGGCATCGCCCCCAATCTGCGCGGCCCCTATCCGACCATGTATGTCCAGAAGCCCTGGACGATCCGGCAATATGCCGGCTTCTCCACGGCCGAGGAATCAAACGCCTTCTACCGCCGCAATCTTGCGGCCGGTCAGCAGGGCGTTTCCGTCGCCTTCGATCTTGCCACCCATCGCGGCTACGATTCCGACAACCCGCGCGTGAAGGGCGATGTCGGCATGGCCGGCGTCGCCATCGACTCCATTCTCGACATGCGCACGCTGTTCGACCGCATCCCGCTCGATCAGATGTCGGTGTCGATGACGATGAACGGCGCGGTGCTTCCCGTTCTGGCGCTATTCATCGTCGCCGGCGAGGAGCAGGGCGTCGCGCCCCAGAAGCTTGCCGGCACGATCCAGAACGACATTCTCAAGGAGTTCATGGTCCGCAACACCTATATCTATCCCCCCAAGGGATCGATGCGGATCATCTCCGATATCTTCGGCTACACGTCGCAGAACATGCCGAAGTTCAACTCCATCTCGATTTCCGGCTACCACATGCAGGAAGCTGGCGCGACGGCGGATCTGGAGCTGGCCTATACGCTGGCCGACGGCGTCGAATATGCCAGGGCCGGCGTTGCCGCCGGGCTCGATATCGACAGGTTCGCGCCGCGTCTGTCCTTCTTCTGGGCGATTGGCATGAACTACTTCATGGAAATCGCCAAGATGCGCGCCGCGCGCCTGCTCTGGGCGAGGCTGATGAAGGACTTCGATCCGAAGGACGCCCGCTCGCTGGCGCTGCGCACGCATTGCCAGACCTCGGGCTGGAGCCTGACCGCGCAGGACGTCTACAACAACGTTACGCGGACCTGCATCGAGGCGCTGGCCGCGACGCATGGCGGCACCCAGTCGCTGCACACCAACGCGCTCGACGAGGCGCTGGCGTTGCCGACGGACTTTTCCGCCCGCATCGCCCGTAACACGCAGCTCTTCATCCAGCAGGAGACGGGCACCAGCGACGTGATCGACCCGTGGGGCGGCAGCTATTATGTGGAGCGGCTGACGCACGATCTCGCCGTCCGCGCCCTTGCCCATATCGAGGAGATCGAATCCCTCGGCGGCATGGCCAAGGCGATCGAGTCCGGCCTGCCGAAGATGCGTATCGAGGAGGCGGCGGCGCGCACCCAGGCGCGCATCGACAGCGGCGTGCAGACCGTCGTCGGCGTCAACAGGTTCCGCCCCGATACCGAGGATGAACTCGACGTGCTCAAGGTCGACAATTCCTCGGTGCGTCAGCAGCAATTGGCCAAGTTGGAGCGGCTGCGCGGCGAGCGCGACGAGGCGAAGGTCGCCGAGGCGATCGCGAACCTCACCGCGATGGCCGAGCGCGGGGAGGGCAATCTTCTCGCCGGCGCCGTAGACGCGGCCCGCGCGAAGGCAACCGTCGGCGAAATCTCCAACGCGCTTGAAAAGGTCTGGGGCCGCCATGTCGCGGAGATCCGTGCAATTTCGGGCGTCTATCGCCAGGAGGTCGGGCAGATGAGCGAAGCGGTTCAGCGGGTCCAGAAGGCTGTCGCGGCCTTCGCTGAGGAAGAAGGCCGCCGGCCGCGCATCCTCGTCGCCAAGATGGGTCAGGACGGTCACGATCGCGGCCAGAAGGTGATCGCCAGCGCCTTTGCCGATCTCGGCTTCGACGTCGATATCGGACCTCTCTTCGCAACGCCCGAGGAAGCGGCGCGCCAGGCGGTGGAGAACGACGTCCACATCGTCGGCGTTTCCTCGCTGGCGGCAGGCCATCTGACGCTGGTGCCGGAACTCAAGGCGGCGCTTGAAGCGCAGGGTCGCGGCGACATCATGATCGTCGTCGGCGGCGTCATCCCGCCGCAGGATTTCCAGGCGCTGAAGGATGCCGGCGCCTCGGCGATCTTCCCGCCCGGCACCGTCATCGCCGAAGCGGCGGTCGGCCTCGTCGACGAGTTGTCGCGCCGGCTAGGCCACAAGAAGGACGCGGCGGAATAATCCCGAGGGGCGCCGAGGCGCCCCTTAGCAGTCCTAGAACGGCAAGCCCTGCTTGAAGTCCGGCAGGCCCTGCATGTTCTTGGGCACGTCCATCACATTGACGCCGGAAGGCGGCGCGAAGTGGTTTTCGTCCTGTGCGGCGATCTCCAGATTGGTCATCCGCGCCGTCATGCCTTCGGCCTGCGACTCGAGCATGATGTTGTCGTCGGTCAGGCAGGCGGTCGCCTCCTTCACCTTCCAGACGGCGCAGGCGACACCGTCGATCTCGCGCGTCTCGCCGGTCTTCTGCGCATCGATCTCCTCGTCGGTCGGTCCGTGAATGCGCATCGCCATGTTCGGCATCTGGTTCGACCACATGATGATCTCGCCGCTCTTCATGTCGCGCACGCCCATCATCTCCATGCCCTGCGCCTTCACGTCGGTGCGCATCTTGTCGAGCGTGGTGGAGTAGCGCATCGAGATGACGAGTTCCTGGCCCTTGCCTGACACGACCATGTCGCCGGCAAAATCCTTCTTCGGCTTGGGCGCTTCGGCCGCGACGGCGCCACCGATCGCGAGGGGAATAACGACGGCAAGGGCGAGGGGCAGACGCGCGAGACGGTTCCGCATGAAATCTCCGAATACTCGATTGGATTGAAGCGAAGCCGCATTAGACCATGTGATCGGAAGCGGCGCCAGTTGGGGCCTATCACGGAATATGGCGATTTTTTTCAGTGGCGATATGTTGAGGCGCACGAGAATCATGCAGAAATCCGTTCTCCAACGCAGTCCCGTCAAAATTCTGATCGTTCCAGCCATTTGAATAGCGCGATGATGTCACGTCTTGTCCCCGCCATATCGCTTGCAGCGCTTCTCCTTTCCGCCTGCTCGACGGAAGCGCCCGGTCCCGCCGGCTACGCGCCCATCGCGCCATCCGCGCCCACTCTCTACAACATCACGGCACGCACGGCCGGCCCGGTCGGCCCGGGCGAACCGTTCTCCAAGCGCCGCCTGCAGGAATTGTTTCCGGGCAAGGAGATCGAAACCATCGCGCTGGCCAACGAGGACGAGACTTTCTATGGCTTCGTCGTCTTCAACCAGGGACTACAGGTCATGGCGGCCGAACCGGATTCGGCAAACCGCAGCATCGTCGCGATGCACGGTGTCGGGCCCGCCGTCGCCGGCCCCAACGGCGAGAAGATCGGGATGACATTCGCCAACGCGCACATCGCACCGCGCTCCTGCCGCGTCGGACGCGATCTGTGGGCCGGCATGGCGATCTGTCCCGCCGACCATGCGCCCAACGTTTCGCTCGTCTTCTTCGACGGCAACTGGCAGACACCGCCAGACAGGCTGCCGCCGGCATCGCAGCTTGCAAGCGGGCGCCTCCAGCGTATCGTCTGGACGCCGCCCGCCTCCTGAGTGCGGCCCGGTCGTCCACCGGCGCGCCGTGACAGAGGCTGCGCGTTGCGCTATGGGGCCAGCATGAAAGACACAGCCGGACAGGTGCAGTTCCCGGGCGGGTTGGGCCTGAAAGAAGCGGCGGCAGCCATTGCCGCCGGCGACCGCGCCGTGCTGGCGCGCGCGATCACGCTGGTGGAATCGCGAAAAGCCGCGCATCGCGCGCTCGCCGCCGAGCTTATCGATCTGCTGAAGGACAGGACGGGCCACGCCGTGCGCATCGGCATTTCCGGGCCGCCCGGCGTCGGCAAGTCTACCACCATCGACCAGTTCGGCATGATGCTGCTCGGCGAGGGTCGCAAGGTCGCGGTGCTTGCCGTCGATCCGTCTTCCGCGCTGACCGGCGGCTCGATCCTCGGCGACAAGACGCGCATGACCCGTCTGGCGATGGACGAGCGCGCCTTCATCCGCCCCTCGCCGTCTGCCGGAACCCTGGGCGGCGTCGCGGCCAGAACCCGCGAAACGATGCTGCTCTGCGAAGCTGCCGGATACGACGCCGTCATCGTCGAGACGGTCGGCACCGGCCAGTCGGAGACCGCCGTCGCCGACATGGTCGATGTCTTCCTCGTCCTGTTGCTGCCGGGCGGCGGAGACGAGCTGCAGGGCATCAAGAAGGGAATCATCGAACTCGCCGATATCCTTGCCATCAACAAGGCCGACGGCGACAACGCGCCGCGCGCGAAGGCGACCGCATCGGAATATCGGGCGGCACTGCATATCCTCACGCCGCGCGACGCCGGCTGGCATCCTCCCGTGCTGACGATCGCCGGCCTCACCGGGCTCGGCCTCGACGAATTGTGGGCGAAGATCCTCGAACATCGCGACCAGGCGGTGAGCTCGGGCGCCTTCGAGCGCCGCCGCCGCGCCCAGCAGGTGAAATGGATGTGGACGATGCTGGAGGACCGCATTCACGCGCGGCTGACCCGCGACCCGTCGACCCGCGCGCGTGTCGAGGCGATAGAGGCGGAACTGCGCGATGGCGCACGCGATGCGTCGTCGGCGGTGGAGGAAATCGCGGGAATCCTGGGGCTTTGAACGTCAATCCCGCTTGCCGATCGCCCAGGGCATCAGCGCCATCAGCAGCAGGCCGAGCGGAAACAGCGCGCCGCGCGAGATGTCGTAGGACGCAACATGATCCTGCATCGTCTGGCCCATGACGAGCACCGCGAATGCGCCTTCGATGGCGACGAGCAGCAATGTCCCGGCGACACCGGCGAGGATCAATCCCGCCGAGCGCAGTGCGAGGCGCCGTTGCAGCCACAACGCGATGAGGAATATCGCCGCGATCATCAGCGGAAATTCGATGTAGCGCCCCGTATCGCTGCCGAAGCGCGGGATCAGCAGCAGTTCGCGCAATGCCCCGAAGACGAAGCCGGCGCAGAAGCCGAGCACGCCATAGGCGAGGGCATAGAGGGCGGTCTTGCTGCCTCCCCCGTTCATGCCTTGCCGGCGATCATCAGCGCGAAGGCGTAGTTGAGCGCGACTTCCTTCAGCCGGTCGAAGCGGCCCGATGCGCCTGCGTGGCCGGCTTCCATGTTCGTCTTCAGCAGGATCATCGGCGAGTTGGTAACCGTGCCGCGCAGCTTGGCAACCCATTTGGCGGGCTCCCAATAGGTCACGCGCGGATCGGTCAGTCCGGCGACGGCTAGGATCGCCGGGTAGTCCTTCGCCACGATATTTTCGTAGGGCGAGTAGGCCGCGATCGTCTTGTAGTCGGCCTGGTTCTCGATCGGGTTGCCCCATTCCGGCCATTCCGGCGGCGTCAGCGGCAGCGTGTCGTCGAGCATCGTTGACAGCACGTCGACGAACGGCACTTCCGCGATGATGCCGGCGAAGCGCTCCGGCGCCATGTTGGCGACGACGCCCATCAGCATGCCCCCGGCAGACCCGCCCTGCGCGATGATGCGGGCGCCGTCCACGATCTTCTTGCCTGCCAGATAATCGGCGGCATCCAGAAAGTCGGTGAAGGTGTTGACCTTCTTCTCCCGCTTGCCTTCGCGATACCAGCGCTGTCCCTTGTCGCGCCCGCCGCGTATATGCGCCACGGCATAGACGAAGCCGCGGTCGGCGAGCGAGAGCGCGTTCGGATTGAAACCGGCGGGGATCGTGATTCCATAGGAGCCGTAGCCGTAGAGCAGGCAGGGCGCGCTGCCGTCGAGCGGCGTGTCCTTCCTGTGCAGCAGCGTCACCGGGATCGTCTCGCCGTCGCGCGCTTTCGCGAAGACGCGCCGCGTCTCGTACTGTTCCGGGTCGTGTCCGGAGGGCACTTCCTGCCGCTTGCGCAGCGTGCGCTCGCGCGTCGCGACGTCGTAGTCGTAGGTTTCCGACGGCGTCGTCATCGAGGAATAGGAAAACCGCAGCGCGTTGGTGTCGAACTCGTATCCGTCCGAGAGACCGAGCGCATAGGCCTCTTCCGTGAAGGCGATGGCGTGGGTGACGCCGTCCGCGTGCCGGCGGATGACGATGCGGGGCAGGCCCTCCACCCGCTCCATCCAGACAAGATGATCCCTGTAGGCGGTCACCTGCAGCAGGTAACGCCCCTCGACATGCGCGATCAGGTCGCGCCAGTTCTCCCGTCCCGGCGCGTCCGCCGGCGCCGTCATGATCTTGAAGTCTTCCGCGCCATCCGCATTGGTGCGGATGAAAAGCGTGCCGTCCGCTTCGTCGATACCGTATTCCACTCCCGGCTCGCGGGCAGCGACGACAAGAGGCTCGGCGGTCGGCTCTTCGGCAGGAATCAGACGGACTTCTCCCGTCTCGTGATCGTGAACGTCGATGATGATGAAACGGCCCGACTGCGTCTTGCCGATCCCCATGAACATGCCTGGATCGGCTTCGCGGTAGACGAGAACATCCTGATCGGGCTTCGTGCCGACCCTGTGGCGCCAGACCTCGCAGGGGCGGTGATTGGGGTCGAGACGGACATAGAAGACATGGTCGCTGCCGGCCGACCAGACGCCGCCGCCGCCGGTATCGGGAATGGCATCGGGCAGGTCTTCGCCCGTCTCAAGATCGCGGATACGCAGCGTGTAGAACTCCGAACCCGAATCGTCGCTGGCCCACGCGAGATAACGGTGATCGGGCGAATGCATCGCGCCGCCGAGGCGGAAGAACCGCTTGCCTTCCGCTTCCCGGTCGCCATCCAGCAATACGATTTCCGCGCCGCCGCCGCGTGCGCCCCGCGTCAGCCTCGGATGCTGCCCGCCTTCGACATAGCGCACGCCGTACTGATAGGGACCGTCCGGCGTGGGGACGCTCGCATCCTCCTGCGGGATGCGGCCCTTCAACTCCGCGAACAGCGTTTCGCGCAATCCTTCGAGCGGCTCGAGCATCGCGTCCGCATAGGCGTTCTCGCCTTCCAGATAGGCCCGGATATCTTCCGGGAGCCGCGACGGATCGCGCATCACCTCCTGCCAGTTGTCGGCGCGCAACCAGTGATAGGGGTCGTGGCGTTCGATGCCGTGATGGGAAAATCTGTCTTCGCTTCGACGCGCGACGGGCGCCGCGGCCGGTGACGTCTTCTTATTCCGGTTGCTTGTCGCCGTCATTCTTGTCCTGGGTCTCCAGATCGAGGGCGTTGCCGTTGATGCAATAGCGAAGCCCGGTGGGCTGCGGTCCGTCGGGGAAGACATGGCCGAGATGGGCATCGCAACTGGCGCACCGAACTTCGGTACGGCGCATGAAGAGTGAGCGGTCTTCATGCGCTGAAACCGCCTCGCCTTCAACCGGCTTGAAGAAGCTGGGCCAGCCGGTGCCGGAATCGAATTTGGTCTGCGCATCGAAGAGCGGCGCGCCGCAGCACACGCATTTGTACATGCCGGCCGCCTTCTCGTCCCAGTACGGGCCGGTGAATGCACGCTCGGTGCCGTGCTTGCGCGTGATATTGTACTGTTCGGGCGTCAATTGCGCCCGCCATTCAGCGTCGGTCTTGGTAATTTTTGGTGCCATTGTCTTCGCTCCTCGACGGGTATGGGACCAGACGGCTCATGATCTATGCATCCTCCGCCAAATATCAATCGTGGTGCGCACCGCGTCGCGATTGCCCTGGGGCGATCGGTCGCGGTGTTCCGGCGTCGGCAAGCAGCACGAATCAGCTATGATTAAAACAAGTGTGACGCGCGGGGGGCGTCCGGTATGCTCTCCCCGACGTATCCATCAAGAACATGCAGCAGGGGGAGTTGCAAAAGAGAATGCGGGCGGTCGCGCTTGTTCTGACCCTTTTGCTGTTCTGGCTCGTGCTGTCGGGCCATTATACGCCGTGGCTCATCGGCGCCGGCATTGTTTCTTCAATAGCGATTGTCGCCTTCGCCCGCCGTATGGCGGCCATCGACGATGAAGGCCATCCGATCGAATGGATGATCGGCGCGCTGACTTATTGGCCTTGGCTGATGTGGGAGATCGTCAAGGCGACATGGGATGTCGTGAAGATCATCCTGAGCCCGCGACTGAATATCTCGCCGACTTTGATCCGTGTCACCGCCGGCGAGAAATCGGCGGTTGGCCTGACCACGTACGCGAACTCCATTACGCTGACCCCGGGCACGATTTCCGCAGCCGTGTCTGCCACGGACCAAACCATCCTCGTTCACGCGCTGACGCAGGACGGCGCCGAGGCGACCGCCGAAGGCACGATGGATCGGCGGGTAATAAAATTCGAGGGGCGCGCCACATGATGTTTGCTGCCTCAGCCGCCGTCATGATCTGGCTCGCGCTCGCGGTGGTCCGGGCGCTGAGGGGGCCGACGGTATTCGACCGTCTGGTCGCGTCCAATTCAATCGGGACGGGCGCGATCCTTCTGCTTGCCGTATTCGGCTTCATGACCGGACGCCCGGAATTTCTCGATATCGGTATTCTCTACGCGCTGCTCAATGTCGTCGGCACAATCGCTGTGCTGAAGTTCTTTCGCTTCGGCGATCTTGGACATCGTGGCGGTGAGGAGCCCGATTGATGGAAATGGCGCAGCAAATCGCAGCCTACCTTTTCCTTGGCATCGGCTGCCTCCTCATTCTCATCGGCGGGTTCGGCATCAACAGGATGCCCGATGTCTACACGCGCATGCACGCAGCATCGGTGAGCGATACGCTCGGCGCAATTCTTGTTCTGTTCGGATTGATGATAGAGGCCGGACCGACGCTGGTCGCGCTGAAGCTGGCGATCATTATCCTGCTGCTTCTGTTTACCGGGCCGGTTGCCACCCATGCCGTTGCCCGTGCGGCGCTGGAAGTCGGCGTGAAACCTGTTCTGCGCACGCGCGACGGCAAGCCGGGCAAGGGAATCATCGAGCCGGACGGCTCGGTGACGCCCTGGAGGGACTAGGCGCATGGAAGCTGCGATCAACATGGGCCTGCTGACGCTGATGGCGGTGGTCACCATCGGCATCATCCGTCTCCGCAACCTGTTTGCGGTCGTCATCCTGGCCGGCATCTACAGCTTCCTGATGGCGAGCGTCATGATCGTCCTGGACGCGGTCGACGTGGCGATGACGGAAGCTTCCGTGGGTGCGGGCATTTCGACGGTCCTGATGCTGGGCGTGCTTTATCTCACCAAGGTGGAAGAAGCACAGCCGACGCACACGCCGGTCCTGCCGCTCATCGTCGCCGTCGTCGTCGGCGCGGCGCTCGTCTACGGCACGCTCGACACGCCGCCTTTCGGCGAAGCCAGCACGGTGATGAACACCTATGTCGGCGCCGACTATCTCAAACGTTCAGTTCCCGAGACAGGCATTCCCAACGTGGTGACCTCGGTCCTCGCGAGCTATCGCGGTTTTGACACGCTCGGTGAGACGACGGTCGTGTTCGCGGCGGGCATAGGCGTCCTGTTGCTGCTGGCGCGGGCCAAGAAGCCGAAGCGTCGCAAGCAAGGCGAGGAGGGCGACGATGCTTCTTGACGTCATCCTCAGGGTCATCACCAAGCTACTGCTGCCATTTATCCTGGTTTTTGCGCTGTACGTGCAGTTTCACGGCGACTACGGTCCGGGCGGCGGCTTCCAGGCCGGGGTTATTGCCGCAGCCAGCGTCATTCTCTACGCCATGCTGTTCGGACTGGAGGCGGCCCGCGCGCTGGTTCCCGTCTGGGTCGTTGAAAAGATGATCCCGATCGGCGTCCTGATCTATGCCGGCGTCGGGGTTGCCGGGATGTTCACCGGCCAGGCCTTTCTCGACTACAACCACCTCGCGCATGACAGCGTTCACGGGCAGGAATGGGGCGTCTTCCTTGTTGAGGTTGGCGTCTTCGTGACCGTCTCGTCGACCATGCTCGGGATCTTCTATGCATTCGCGGGCAGGGGGCGCTGATGGAACTCGCCGCCAAGATCGTTGCTCACTACAATCAGTGGATCACGATCTTCCTCATGGTCGCAGGCCTCTATGTCGTCGTCGCGCGCGGCAACATGATCAAGAAGCTGATCGGCCTGTCGCTCTTCCAGACGTCGGTCTATCTGCTCTATCTCTCGCCCGGCAAGGTGCTTGGCGGTACGCCGCCGATCGTCGATCCGGCGTTTGAGGTTTATTCCAATCCGCTCCCGCACGTGCTGATCCTGACCGCCATCGTCGTCGGTGTCGCAACGCTGGCGCTTGGCCTCGGTCTTGTCGTCCGCATCAACGAGGTCTACGGCACGATCGAGGAAGACGAGATCATCGGCAAGGGTGAGGGCGAATGATCCTCGATCATCTGCCTATCATCCAGGTGATCGCGCCGCTGATCGGCGCGCTTCTGTGCGCGTTGACGCGTTCGGGAAAGGTCGCCTGGATTATCGCCGCCGTCGTCAGCCTGCTGATGCCGCTCGTTGCGATCGGGCTGTTGCAGCAGGTGCTGTCGCAGGGCGTGGTCTCCTACGCAATCGGTGGATGGCTGCCGCCTGTTGGGATCGAGTATCGCGTCGATCTGCTGAACGTCTTCGTGCTGCTTATTGTCTCGATCGTCGGCGCCGTCATGATCCCCTTTGCAGCGCGCAGCGTTGCCGCCGAAATCCCGGAGCACAAGCAGTCGTGGTTCTATTCCATGTACCTTCTGTGCATGTGTGGGCTGCTCGGGATCACGATCACGGGCGATGCGTTCAACGCCTTCGTGTTTCTGGAGATTTCCTCTCTTGCCACCTACACGCTGATCGCCCTCGGCTCCGACCGCCGCGCGCTGATTGCCTCCTATCAGTATCTTATCGTCGGCACGATCGGCGCGACCTTCTACATCATCGGCGTCGGCATACTCCTGACGGTTACAGGCACGCTCAATATGGTCGATATTGCCGACAGGCTTGGCGATATCGGGCAGACGCGGCCCGTTCTGGCTGCGCTCGCCTTCATCATCGTCGGGATCAGCCTGAAGCTTGCGCTTTTTCCGCTTCATGTCTGGCTTCCCAACGCCTACGCCTATGCGCCGTCCTTCGCCACCTCCTTCCTGGCCGCTACCGCCACCAAGGTCGCGGTCTATCTTTTCGTGCGCTTCGTGTTCGGCGTTTTCGGCACCGGCATCGAGTTTGGATCCTTCGCCGTTGCCGACGTCCTGCTGGTGCTCTCGATCTTCGCCATGTTCGGCGCATCCATCGTCGCGGTGTTCGAAAACAACATCAAACGCGCGCTTGCCTATTCGTCGGTATCGCAGATCGGCTACATGACGCTGGGTATCGCGCTTGGCAATCTGACCGGCCTGACCGGCGGCCTGGTACATCTGTTCAATCATGCCCTCATCAAGGGCGGCCTGTTCATGGCGGTCGGCGCCGTGGCCTATCGCACCGGCACGATGCGCATCAGCGAGTTGGGTGGGATCGGCCGGCGCATGCCCTTGACCATGGGCGCCTTCACGGTGGCGGGCATGGCCATCATCGGCGTTCCCGGCACGGTCGGTTTCGTTTCCAAGTACCTCCTTGCGGTTGCATCATTCGAGAAGGGCTACTGGTGGCTGCCCTTCCTGATCGTGGCCAGTTCGCTCATCGCCGTTCTCTACATCGGCCGGATCGTCGAGATCGCGTGGTTCCGTGAACCCAAGGGGCCGGTCGCGACCGCGACTGAGGCACCGCTCTCCATGCTCATTCCGATCTGGATTCTGGCCCTGGCCTGCGTGCTGTTCGGCTGGGACACGGAATTGAGCGCCGGGCTTGCCGAACGCGCCGCCGCCTTCATGATGGGAGCTGGCGGATGAGCGCGTCGGAGCTTATCTACACGGCCATCCTGCTGCCCGCGCTGGCGTCGCTGCTGATCTGGGCGGCCGGGAGGCGGCCCAATCTTCGCGAGGGCGTCACCCTGGCGACCGCCGTCACGCTGGCCGTCGTAGTGTTCAACCTCCTTCCCGCCGTACTCGCCGGCGGCAGGCCGGCGACCGACGCTACGGAAGTGCTCCCGGGCCTTGAGATCGCGTTTACGGTCGAGCCCCTGGGAATGCTCTTCGCACTCGTCGCCTCGATCCTGTGGATCGTCAATTCGATCTATTCGATCGGCTACATGCGCGGCAACAACGAGCCCAGGCAGACGCTCTTCTACATCTGTTTCGCCGTCGCCATTTCAGCGACGATGATGGTCGCCTTTTCGGCAAACCTCTTCACGCTCTTCATCGGCTATGAGGTGCTGACGCTCTCGACCTATCCACTTGTCACTCACAAGGGCACCGACGAGGCGCGCCGCGCCGGCCGCGTCTACCTGCTCCTGCTGCTGACGACCTCCATGGTGTTGCTTCTGCCGGCGATCATCGCCGTCGGCTATATTTCAGGGACGCTCAATTTTGTCCCCGGCGGCATCCTTCAGGGCACCCTGCCGCCGCTGCTGATGGGCGGTCTGCTGGCGCTCTTCATCTTCGGTATCGGCAAGGCGGCGGTCATGCCGGTGCATTTCTGGCTACCTGCCGCGATGGTTGCGCCGACGCCGGTTTCGGCGCTGCTTCATGCGGTCGCCGTCGTGAAGGCCGGCGTTTTCACGGTCGTCAAGGTCATCGTCTACATCTTTGGCGTCGAGGCACTGCGGGAGAGCGGCGCGGGCGACTGGCTGGTCTATGTTGCCGGTTTCACCGTCATTACCGCGTCGATCGTCGCGCTGCGTCAGGACAATCTGAAGAAGCGGCTCGCCTACTCGACGATCAGCCAGCTCTCTTATGTCGTTCTCGCCGCTTCGATCCTGACACCCGCTGCCATTGTCGGCGCCGCGATGCACATAGCCGCCCATGCGGTTAGCAAGATCACGCTCTTCTTCGCCGCTGGATCGGTCTACACGGCAGCGCACGTTACCGAGATCAGTCACATGGACGGTATCGGCAGACGCATGCCATGGACCATGGGCGCCTTCGCCGTCGGCGCACTCTCCATGATCGGCCTGCCGCCGACCGCCGGCTTCCTTGGAAAATGGTTCATGCTGGAAGGTGCCGTCAGCAGCGCGCAATGGGTCCCGCTCGCCGTCATCGTCATCTCGACCATGCTCAACGCGGCCTACTTCCTGCCGATCATTCACCGGGCGTTCCTGCGCCCGGCCCCGGTTCACGCCGATGCCCATCATGGCGACGGCCATCACGAACATGGCGAGGCACCCTGGCCGATCGTGCTCGCGCTGACGCTGACCGCGGCTGGCACCATCGCGCTATTTCTGTTTCCCGGCATCCCGCTTTCGCTTGCCGAGCAGCTTGCAGGAATGAACTGATGAAGGACGAGAAAGACCATTGGCTGGTGAGGCCCGAGACGATCCGCAAGCTGTGGATCTTGCTCATCGTCATCTGCGCTGCGACCGTACTAGGGGATCTGTTCGTCGAGCACCACGCTCATTTCGGCATCGAGGCAACCATCGGATTCGGCGCCTGGTTCGGCTTCGGGTCCTGCCTGATCCTCGTATTCGCGGCCAAAGCGCTCGGTATCTTCCTGAAGCGCAAGGACAGCTACTATGATTGATGGCGTGATCCCGCCCTGGGCTGTCCTTCTGGCCGCAGCCGCACTGCTGCCCTTCACCCGCGGCGCCGTCCGTTCGCTCCTGCTCGTCGCGGCGCCGCTTTTCGCGCTCGGGCTCGTCTGGGATGTCCCCGACGGACCGGTGATCGCCTTCGACTGGCTCGGAAATCACGTCGTGCTTCTCGCGGGCGACCGGCTGAGCCGCCTGTTCGGCACCGTTTTCACGATCATGGCATTCGCTGGCGGCCTCTATTCGATAAATCAGAAGAGCACTGCCGAACTGTCGGCCGCCTTTGCCTATGCCGGCGCGGCAGTTGGTGTCGTCTTCGCCGGCGACCTGATCACCGTCTTCGTTTTCTGGGAAATCATGGCGATCGCGTCGTCGCTGGTCATCTTCAGCGCTGGCCGCCACGCGTACAAATCCGCGATGCGCTACGCCATCATCCACTTCTTCGGCGGTGTCCTGCTGATGGCCGGCATTGTCGGGGAGATTGCGACAACCGGGTCGACGGCCTTTGTTTCAATGTCGCCAGACACGCTTCCGCGCGTCCTGATCTTCCTCGGGTTTCTGGTCAATGTGGGCGCGCCGCCGCTGTCGGCCTGGCTGCCCGACGCCTATCCGGAGTCGTCCTGGAGCGGCATGGTCTTCCTCTCCGCCTTCACCACGAAGACGGCGGTCTTCGTGTTGCTGAAGGGATTCCCGGGCACCGAGATTCTTATCCCGATCGGCCTCTACATGGTCTTCTACGGCATCATCTACGCGATCCTGGAAAATGATGTCCGGCGCATTTTGGCCTATTCCATCATCAACCAGGTAGGCTTCATGGTGACGGGGATAGGCATCGGGAGCGAGATGGCACTCAACGGCGCGGCCGCCCATGCCTTCGCGCACATCATCTACAAGGCGCTTCTGCTGATGTCGGCCGGGTCGGTCTACTACATGACGGGCAAGCGCAAATGCACCGAGGTCGGCGGCCTGTTCCGGACGATGCCGGTGACGACGATCTGCGGCATTGTCGGCGCGCTGGCGATCTCCGCCTTCCCGGCGACATCCGGCTTCGTCTCCAAGTCCATGATCTCGCAGAGCGCGGCCGACGCCCATCTCGCCATCGTCTGGTTCCTGCTGGCGGCCGCGTCCGCCGGCGTCTTCCTGCATGCCGGCATCAAGTTCCCGTGGTTCGTGTTCTTCCAAAAAGACTCCGGCCTGCGGCCCGACGATCCGCCGTGGAACATGCGCCTGGCGATGTGGTTTCTGTCGGCGCTTTGCATCGGTTTCGGTCTCTATCCCGCGCCGCTCTATGCGATCCTGCCCTATCCGACGGACTACGTTCCCTATACGCCCGCCCATGTCGTCTACCAGCTGCAGTTGTTGTTGTTCTCCGGGCTGGCCTTCCTGATCCTGCTCAATCAGCTTCGCCGCACCGAGACGATTTCGCTCGATATCGACTGGTTCTGGCGCCGCTTCGGCCGGGCGATCCGGATCGAGTTCCAGGGCTGGAGCGCCGTCGCCTGGTACGGGATTGCCGAGCGCAGCGTTCGCGGCGCGGGAAGGGTCATTTCCGCCCTCTACCGCCATCACGGACCCCAGGGCGTGCTTGCGCGCACCTGGCCGACCGGCGCCATGGCCCTGTGGACAGCCGTCCTGCTCGCGGCCTATTTACTGATATACTTCCTGTAATTTTCCAGGGCGTAATTGTTTAAAAGGCGCCGCGTTTGATTACATCTTAAAAATGCCGCTTTTTCGGCAGATTTCTTTATTTGCCTCAAATACTGAGTTGCCAAGAAAAAGGGCGTGATGTATGCAAGCGCTCAACTGAAAGTCGAAGTCGGCACCTTCACTTTCGCTATAATTTGCAAATGACGTGTCGTTCATGAGGCGCTTTACGGCGCGAGCATCCCAGATTGGAGAATTTTGATGCAGGAAGTTCCTTCCGATGATGGCCTTATCGAACTGACGGCGGATATCGTTGCAGCCTATATCAGCAACAACACCGTCAATTCGGCTGATCTGCCCAAGCTGATCTTCGATATTCACAACAGTCTCAAAGGTCTCTCCGGCGGTGAAGTGGCCGAACCGGTGGAAGAGCTGAAGCCGGCCGTCAACCCGCGCCGTTCGGTGACGCCGGACTATATCATCTGCCTTGAGGACGGGAAGAAGTTCAAGTCGCTGAAGCGGCATCTGAGCGCTCACTACGACATGACGCCCGAGCAGTATCGTGAGCGTTGGGGCCTCCCGGCGGACTATCCCATGGTTGCGCCCAATTATGCGGCGGCCCGTTCGGCGCTCGCCCGCAAGATCGGTCTCGGCCAGCGCCGCAAGAAGAAGTAGCGCCATCGGTCGATGGACCGGGCGCAAAAGAACGCCGGCCGAAGCGCCGGCGTTTTTTATTTGGCGGAGGAGGATCGGCTTGGCCGGCAGTCACGCCGCCGCGGCCGCATTTGCTTCCGCCCGGATGCGCTCGATCATGGCGTGGAGACCATTGGAGCGTTGCTGGGTCAGATGGTCTTTCAAACCAAGCCGGTTCATGATGTCAGCGGCATCCGTTCGGGCGATCTCTTCAGGTGTCCGGCCTGAATAGATTGCGAACAGGATCGCGATCAGCCCGCGCACGATATGGGCGTCGCTGTCGCCGGTGAAGACCAGCACCCTGCGGCCTTCCTTGTCTTGCTCGCGCGTTTTCAGCCAGACTTGGGATACGCAGCCCTCCACCTTGTTGGCAGGGGTTCGTTCGGCCTCGCTGAATTCCGGCAGCGCCTTGCCGAGTTCGATCACGTAACGGTAGCGGTCTTCCCAGTCATCCAGGTAGCTGAAATCTTCCAGTATCTGTTCGATGGTCATTCCGTGCCCTTCTGGCGTGAATAAATCCGCAGCCGGCTCAGCCGCGTTTCCAAGGGGTGCTTTCCCTAGCCATATAGGGAGTTGCACCCGCCCGGTCAAAGCGCAGACGGATCTGGCGGAGGGCAAGTAAGGCCGGTCAGCCCGCCAGGTCAGGCCTTGCGTTCGGGTTCCGGGCCACGCCAGGCCGGCTGGCGGTCCTCCGGGCTGAGGGTGTTGTTGGAACGGGTTGCCGTATTCTCGGCGTCTTCCCCTGCATTCAGCCCATCGAGGTAGTTGTAGATGAGCTTAGCGCCGTATTGCGCCTTGAGCCCGAAGGTCCGCAGGGCCTCGCCTCCCGCTTCGCAGGTCTGCGGGTTGCGGTCGCAGAAGCCGCGCATGTCGCCGATCGTCGAAGAGGCGACATGTATTGCATCGCTTGCCGAAAGCGTCACGTCCTTGTGCGTCTGTCCGCCGTCGTCGACGGGAAGAAACAGGATCGCGATGGACAGCCAGAACGCGGCTTTGAACAGAAAAGACATCCTATGGCCCCTTCGATATACGTCCCAGAATGCCGGACCCCGGACCGGCTCATGGACGCTACTCTAGGCGCGACGGATTGCCCTGACGTGGAAAATGGCAGTCAAATTCGATTAAAATTGTAATGATTTTTGCCGGGCGGCGGCCGACCGGCCGTTTACGGCCTGGTTACCATGAAGCCCGAAACCGGGCCTGCAAAGCTTTCAGGAACGTATTCGGGCGATCTGGCCGGGCCGCTTTAGGCAAGCCTTAATCGGAACCGTGTCTCCTGTACGCATAGGGACACAGGGCGGCGCGATTACAAAGGCGTCGGTAGAGTATTGCGTAGATTTATTCAGTGGCCGGCAGGACGGTTTCTTTCCATGCGTGCGTGGCGCAGCAGTTGCGGTGCCGGCGCGCGAGCGGAAGTCGTCTCCGCATATGCGGTCTCCCGACTTGCCGCCACGCTGGCGGGCGCCGTTGTCCTGCTCCTCCTGCACCTGGCCTATCCGGCCATTTCCGGAGCCGCGCTCGTCCCCATGCTCGCCGCGACGGTGGCACCGCTGTTCGGCGCCCTGAGTGCGTTGCGCCACCACAACGCCGACCTGGGTGCGGCCGTGTCCACCGGCCTGCTGGCTATCGTGATCGTCGGTTCGACGGCTGTCGTGCCGCAAAGCGCCGCCTGGTTGCTCCCCTGGGCCGGAATTCTTCTCTTTGAGGCGATCCAGGCCGATCATCCGCGCATCTGGGGAGGCGGCGTGCTGCTGTGTCTCGGCAGTGTGATCGGCGCCGGTCTTGCCCATCCTGTCCAGCCCGCGGCGCTCGTGGAGGTACTGACCTACGTCGCCGTCGCATTGCTCGTTCACAAGCTCTGGACGTGGAAGGTCGCTCCCGAGTTCGCCGAAGGCGCCGAACTGACCGCGTCGCCTGTCGCCTCCGAGGATATGATCGTCCGCTTCCGCCGCAACGGCGATGTCGACGCGGTTTCCGGCAATGTCGCCGACCGTCTGGGCGTCGAACCCTCCGACCTGACCGGAAATCAGTTTCTGACAAGAGTGCACGTGCTCGACCGTCCGGCCGTCCTGACCGCGATCGATCGCGCCGCCTCGGGCCTCCCCGCCCGCGTCGAGATCAGGCTGTCCGACACCGACGGTGAGTATGGCGATTATGAAGTCCATTGCCGCCCCGGCGAGACGGGCGATGATGTCGTCGATGCGGTGTTTCGCGACATCAGCGAAATCCGGCAGCTTCGGGACAGTCTCGTCCAGCAGCAGGAGACAATGCGCGCGCACGACGAGTCGCAGGCCCGCATTCTCGCCAATGTCAGTCACGAGCTGCGTACGCCGCTGAACGCCATCATCGGCTTCTCCGAGGTGCTTGAACAGCAGCCATTCGGCCCGCTTGCGCCCGAGAAAACCCGTGAATATGCCGGCTTGATCGGCGAAAGCGGCCGCCACCTTCTGGAGCTTGTGAACGGCATTCTCGACATGTCGAAACTGCAGGCCGGGCATTTCGTGATTCACCCCGAGCCGTGCGACATCATCGAGATCATGCGCAAATGCGCGACGATCGTTGCCCCCGCGCTGGCATCGGCACGGCTCTCGGTCGCTTATGATTTCGTTACGGCCATGCCGGAGATGACGGTCGATCCGCGGGCCATGCGGCAGATCATGCTCAATCTGCTGTCCAACGCGATCAAGTTCTCCCGGCCCGGCGGCCGGATCATGATCGGGGCCTATGAGAGCAATGGCGAGGCGGTTCTCTACGTTGCCGACGAGGGCATCGGCATCGCCAAGGGCGATATCGAACGGCTCGGCAAGCCGTTCGTCCAGCTCAATGCCTCTTATGACAGCGGCCGCAGCGGCGCCGGTCTTGGGCTGTGCATGGTTTTCGGCCTCGCCGAACTGCACGGCGGCAGCGCCACCATCGACAGTGTGAAGGGGCGCGGCACGCGGGTGACCGTCCGCCTGCCCGTCACCGCCGCACGGCCTGAACTTCGCGGGGAGGGAAAAATTGTTCCGCTACGCTCAGTCGGATGATGACGACGGTCTCGACGGCTTTCTCGATCGCTCCGGCGCCCGGCCATCGCGCCGTACCGATCCGGCGCTGATCGGCGGCGTGGAGCCGGTGGTGCCGGGTCGCAGGCCTCGTCGGTTTCAGGGCTTCAGGCTACCGGCAGGCCGCGGCCTGACGGGACCGCTGCTGGCCGGCGCAATGATGGTGACGGTTGGCGGCAACGCCCTGTTCATGCAGGACGGGCCGCATCCGGCGCCGCTGTTCGCCCAACGCGCGCCATCGACCGCGCAGGCAGCAGCATCCCGCAACGATCCGGCCCATGATCAGGCGACGCCGCAGACTGTGGCCTCCATTCCGCTGCCGACGGCGCGCCCAGGCCGCGTCGAGGCGGCGTCCCACGAGGCGTCGGCGCCGTTGCAGACCGGCGAGATCGTGCAGGAGGCGCAGCGGCTGCTTACCGAACTCGGTTACTATCAGGGCGAAGCGGACGGCATCGCCGGCCCTGTCACCATTGGCGCGCTCAAGCGCTATGAAGGTGAGAACGGGCTCGTCGCCGCCGGCGACATCAATGAAGCGATCGTCGACCATCTGCGGCTGAAGGCGTCGCGCCGGGAAACCGCGACCGCTCGTGCCAAAGGCGACAGTATCGGCGATCTCGTTGAAAAGACCGCGGAGTCCGCGCCGCCGGTCGAGTTCGACGAAGCCATCGCAGAGGTCCAGCGGGTGCTGGCGATGCTGGGCTATTCGCCCGGATCGATTGACGGACAGCTGGGGCCGGGCACGCGTGAGGCTATCATGCGCTTCCGCAAGGACAACGGTCTGCCGGTGGTCGACGTGATCGACACGATGCTGATCCACGCGTTGCAGGAGTTCAGCGGCGTCGAGTTGGCGCGCGGCGCGTGAGGCTCAAATCCGCCGTCTGGGTTGCCGCCTATCTGCGCCGTTGCCAGCACGAAGGCGCGTTTGCGCTGGTCGAGCGTCGCGGCGCCGAGGAGGCGGGCGCGATCTTCATCAAGGTCGTGGCCGACCGCGAAGATGTCGGCGTCCTCGGTCCTGCGCCGCAGACGGAGGCCGATGAGACGGGGCTGAGGCGTTTCGTGGCGATACGCACCGGCATCGTCGAATCCGAGGCCGATGCCTATCTGGCCCGCCAGCGGAATTTCGATCCCGACCTTTGGATCGTCGCGGTCGAGGACCGCGCGGGCCGACATTTCCTGACGCCCGGCGACGAGTTGCTCGCCGATCCCCGGGCAGAGTGATTCCAAGTCCGGCCTTTTCCACGCCTTGACTTCAGTTGACGCTCGTTCGGCCCTGCTTTTCGCGTCCCGGCTGGGGAATGCGCGCGAGCCCCTGTGCGCCGCCGCGCCGCTCGGCGCCCGGTCGGGCGACGGCGGGGTCGTGGACAGCCGCCTGACGCGCGGCGGTCGGCGCTCTTTCCGGGATCGCCGCGGCGGTATTCGCCGGTGCCTCAATTCCGTGCCCGCGGCCTGACCATGCGCCCGCGAGCCATTGTGCGACGGCAAGCGGCAGGGAGTCGTGCATTCGGGTCAGCTGACGCAGACGCTCCGTCGAAACCCCCATCAGATATTCGTTCAGGACGAGGGCTGCGCCGAGTGCGCGCGGTCCGACATCGCATGCACGGATCATCACCGTCAGCATCTCGCCGCCGGTGTCTTCGTAGACGCGCAGGACCCTCTCGCGCGGCATGTCGGCGAGACGCGCGATGGCGGCGATCGCTTCGTCACGGCCGTACCGGCATATCTGGACGAAACCCTCGGCGATGTGATGCCGCAACTCGTCGGGAACCAGCGGGTGGGGTTGGTGCGGAAACGGGTGGCCCTGGACCCGCTTCAGGAAGGCCTCGCGCCCGGCCGTATCGAGGTGGCGGAACAGTGCGGGCGTCGGCAGCATGTCCGGCGGCGCGGCGTCGAGAATTCGGCCGGCGCCCGGCGGCAGGAGATCGCCGCGCGCGCAAAGCCGCTCGGTCTGCGCGGGGTCGAAGAAGGCGGCAGGGTTGCACGCCAGGATGTTGATGCTTCTCTTGTCGCCGCAGGCGATCAACAGATCGATCGTGTCGCCGGTCACGTCGCCGCGCCCCGCGATGGCCTGCATGAGGGGGGCGTCGAAGCTGCTGGCCGCCCGTGCGATCTGTTCGGCATTGAGATCGGCGGAACGCTTCAGCACCGGCACGGCAAAAGGCGCAGGCCCCTCGGCGAGGTACCGCAACAGAACCGCCGGCAGGTGCGCCGCCTCGGCGAGGCGCTCTGCGGCATAAAGACGGCTCGTCTCGTCGGCGCGCGCAAAAAGCGCCACCATGACGGCCCCGAAACGCAACTCCAGCGCCGGCGCGACGGGATTCAGCCGCAGATAGAGATCGGCCAGAATCTTGAGCGACGGCGGGGCATTCCGCCCGGCTTCGCATTCTTCGACGATGTGGCTGAACCGCTCGAGCTCTGCGGAGAACATGGGACGTCCCGGCTGACTGGTACGCACTAACCCTACGCGCTCATCCGTTAGCGAACTGTTAACCTTGCCAATTGCTTAATGGGCGCCTGTACCGCGTATGGCATCTGCATGGAACGCGGGGAGACCCAGATGGGATCCGTATTGGAATTCAAGACACCTGACCGGCGCGGCAGTGGCAATCATTGCTCCATCGGGCACACCGACGATCACGATGCCGAAATCATTCTCTTCCCCGGTATCAGGATCGAATATCAGACGATCGACCTGGCGCATCGCCCGGGCGAATCGGAGGGACAAGGCAGGGCGCCCGGCGGGGAATAGCTCATTGCCTGCGAAGAAGAACGTGCATCGCGCATGGCCCGGCGTGCTGGCCGTGACCCTTCTGCTCGGCGGCTGCGGCCAGACGGTGGGCGATCTCGGGCGCGCGCCCGAATATGCGGTGACGGAAAAATTCATGCCGGCCGCGGGAAAGCGGCTCGCGGACTGGCGCGGCGCGCCGGTTTCCGACTTTGCGCTGACCGATGACGAACGGGAGCTGCGCCGACGCGCCTACCGGTTCATCATGCCCGCACATCGCGCGGGGTTTGCCGAATGGACCGAAGCCGAGGCGGTGCGTGCGCGCATCTGGCCGGACCATGGCCGCAGCGTGGAGATCGCCGCATATGCCGACGATCTGCGCGAGCGCTACCACGATCCGGCGGAAGCCCGCTACGGTCTCATCGCGGACGACGCGATCGCCGATACGGCGCTGATCGATCCGTTTTTCGAATTGGCTTTCGCGGTGTACGAAGCCGATCGCGCGCGCATCGAAGCATTCCATACCGCGCGGTTTCAGCCGGACGGCGAGGCGCGCGACGTCGACGGACGTCTTTACGAAAACCGCCGGGTGATTCAGTGGGCCGTGGATGCGCTGCGCTGGCGGCTGATGAGCTACGCCTATGCGCTTGAAAGAGCCCGCATCGAAGTGCCGTCACGCCGTTTTCCGGAGTCCTATGCCGCCGTTGCCGAGATGGAAAGGAAGCTCAATTTGCTCCAGCGCTCCATCGACGGTTTGATGGCGGTCGGTGCGCGGGGTACGCGCGTCGTCAAGTCGTGAGGGGACGATCCTGCCTCAAGACTACTCGCTGACGGCTTCGCAGACCGTCTGTTCGGCAAGGTTCTTGAGCTGCGTCGCCAGGGTACCGGCCGTAACCAGCGAGCGAAAAACGAGAAACCCCTGATTTTCCGGCGCTTCGATCGTCAGGATTTCGTCCTTCTGCTCGCTGTCGGCGAGCGATCTTTCGCGCATCTGATCGCTGTTGCGCACCTCCATTCGAATCCGCCCCGTGGGCGACGCCTGACCCGTGACGCTGTAGAAGACGATGCCGGACCGCGTCTGCCCGGCGACCGACCAGTAGCCGCGCGGCAGCGCCGCCTCGACCAGCAGCGGCCCCTCGGAAAGGTCGTAGCGGCATATGCCGTACTGGATCGCCGGATCCATCAGCGGAATGACCTCCTCGCCCGGCCGCGCCAGCGGCAGGACGGCGAAGCTCTGTTCGGGTACCTGGGCGGTGATGCGCGACCATGCGTCGTAGGGGGCAATGCGCGGAATGGCGAGGATCGTACTGATATGGATGACGCCGGCCAGCGCGATGATTCCGGTCAGCCAGATCGCCCATCTCATGAACGGCACTCCAGCCGCTGGATGCTGGGCATGCGGATATCCAGGAAGCTCTTGCCGGTGGCGATGGGCGTGTCGTAGAGCCGCACCAGGAACCTGATCTCGTCCGCCCTGCCGACCGGCAGCCAGTTTCCTGCCCTCGCGCTGCGCGAGATGATGATGTCGAAGCTGCCGTCGGCGCGCCTGACGATCTCGGTGGAACTGAGCCCGTAGCGCTGAAGGGAATTGGAGATCAGCCGGCCGCTCGAATCGTCATAGACCGTCAGCGTCCACCACTGCGTGGCAGGCATCCGGCCGGAAAGCTGATAGACGCAGTCGGCCCGCAACGCATCGCCATTGTCATCGGTCTTCGCGCTGAAGGTAATCCCGGCCCCGCCGGCCAGCGGCAGATCGCCGGTCCGCGAAAGGCTTGCGCGCGTGTAGGGATCCGCGTCGGCTTCCCCGGCACGCGGCCACGCCGCCCACGCTCCAGCCCTGACCGCCTCAAATCCGATACCGCGATCCACGGCCAGAAAGGCGGAGCCGAGCCCAAGCGCCGCGCCGATCACGAGCCCCGCGATAATCTGGAACAGGAAAAGCATGAGCGGTCCGTTGGAAGGGGGGAAAGCGAGCGGTGTCTATTCCCAGCGGCCGGCGCTGAAACGAACCTGGCGCCGGCTCGATGGGGTAACGCGGTCCGCGCCCACCGAGGAGACGCGCTCGGGCCGTGTGGCGTCGGGCCTGATGGGCGGCGCTGCCTCAAGCATGCGATGGATGTCGAGAAGCACTTCCTTGCTGCGTTCCGAAAGGGTCTGCGGCCGCGCCGGCTCCGCGCCAGCGGGGAGCGTACTCGCCACCGGTGCCGGCATCACATACTCCGGCACGCCGCCGACGCCGGGGATCGGCTTCAGCTCGATGCCCGTATGCGCATAGGCCATGAACTGTTGCCATGTCTTTGCCGGCAGGTTGCCGCCGGTCAGCCTGGCCGTCGAAGCATAGTCATCGTTGCCGAACCACACGGCGGTGACGTAGTTGCCGGTGAAGCCGATGAACCAGGCATCGCGATAGGCGTTCGTGGTGCCTGTCTTGCCGCTTACCGGGATGCCCTCGAGCTGGGCGCGCCGTCCGGTGCCGTTATTGACGACGCTGTTGAGCATGCGATTGAGTTCGGCGACCTTGGGAGCCGGCAAGACCTGCTCGGGCTTGGGACCATCCTTCTTGTGGCTATAAATGAGCTTGCCCTCGGAATTGCGGATTTCGAGCACGCCGTACGGATGGGCCTTGTAGCCGCCGCTGGCCAATGTCGCATAGCCTGTTGCCTGATCGAGAACGGTAACCTCCGAAGCGCCCAGAGGCATGGAACGCGTCACCTTGATGGGTGTGGCAACGCCCATCCGCTCCGCCGTTTCGGCGATCTTGTCACGCCCGAAGCTCTGAGACAGCCGGACCGGGACCGTGTTGATCGAGCGCGTCAGCGCGGTCGTCAGCGTCATTCGTCCGCTATAGCTGTGGGAATAGTTGCTGGGGCACCAGTTGCCGATGCAGATGGGCGCGTCGACGATCATTGAATCTTCCGTAAAACCGTTCATCAATGCCGTCATATAGACATAGGGCTTGAATGACGAACCGGGCTGGCGAAGCGCATTGGTGGCGCGGTTGAACTGGCTTTGCCCATAGTCGCGACCACCGACCATCGCGCGAACGGCGCCGTCGGGATCCATGGAAACGAGCGCGGCCTGCTTGACGTGGTACTGCGCACCCGACTGGCGCAGGCTCGCCTCCACCGAATCTTCTGCGGCCTTTTGGAGGCTGCTGTCGACGCTGGTCTTGACCTCAAGCACGTAGTCCTTGCCGTTCGCCAGCCGCTTGACCTCTTCGAATGCCCAGTCGAGGAAGAAGTCGGGGCTGCTGACTTCCGAACGGTCGACGGCGGAGGCAGGGTTGCGCCGCGCCGCGTAGACCTGACCCTCGGTCATGAAGCCCGCCTCGACGAGGTTGTTCAACACCACATTTGCCCGGGCGCGCGAAGCGGGAAGATCGAGATGCGGCGCGTAATTGCCGGGCGCCTTGAAAAGGCCCGCCAGCATCGCGGCCTCCGCGATGGTGACTTCCTTGATCGACTTGCCGAAATAGAATTCCGAGGCCGCCGCGACGCCGAACGTGCCGCCGCCCAGATAGGCGCGGTCAAGGTAAAGCTTCAGGATCTGGTTCTTGGTCAACCGGGATTCCAGCCAGATGGACAGGAACGCTTCCTTGATCTTCCGCTCGAAGGTGCGCTCGTTGCTCAGGAACAGGTTCTTGGCGAGCTGCTGGGTGATCGAGCTGCCGCCCTGCACGACGGAATTCGCCCGCATGTTGGCGACCATCGCCCGGAACGTGCCGGGAATGTCGATGCCGAAATGCTCGTAGAAGCGGCGATCCTCTGTGGCGAGCACAGCCTTGATGACGTGATCGGGGATATCGGAAAGCTCGATTCCGTCATTGTGAAGTATCCCGCGCCGGCCGATCACATTGCCATAGCGATCCAGGAACGTAACGGAATATTGCTGATTGGACAGCCAGTCGCCTCGCGTTTCGTCGAAAGCGGGAAGGGCGAGTGCGAGGGCGAGCACCGCGCCGGCGAGACCGAAGGTCATACCGTCCGAGGTCAGTTCGAAGACCAGGCGCTTGGGGCCGCGAAAACTCAGACGCTCAAGCTTTGCCGCATAGCCCTCATATGCGCGTTTGGTCCCTTCCCAAAGGCGGAACATCTGGGTATCGATCCAGGAATCGATTTCCAGCAGGCCGATCCGGCGCCACTTGCCGCGTTTTCTTGTCTCGAAAGGGTCTTTCACACGAAAGCCTCGTCTGCTGGCACAGGCCGGATGCGACATGCCATCCCGGTACCGGCCGCAATTCTAACAGCTTTTGTCGGCATCCGGCGAATGGCTTAGCATTTGGTAAACCGTGCGGCTAGCGGCTCGCTGCGAATAGACGGCGCTGTTGTTGCAGTGCGACACTGGAGATCGAGATGAGCGAACCTTTCTGGCGGCGCAAGCGCCTCGAGGACATGACCCCGGGCGAGTGGGAAAGTCTTTGCGACGGCTGCGCGCGGTGCTGTCTCCTCAAGCTGGAAGACGAGGACACGGGCGAAATCGACTACACCTGCCTGTCCTGCAAGCTGCTTGACGACCGCACCTGCCGTTGCCGCCACTATGAGATGCGGCGCGATTACGTGCCCGATTGCGTGCCGTTGACGCCCGAGAGCGTGCGGACGATTCGCTGGTTGCCGCTGACCTGCGCCTACCGGCTCGTGGCCGAAGGGCGCGATCTCTACTGGTGGCATCCGCTCGTATCCGGAGACCCTGAAACCGTGGTGTCGGCGGGGATTTCGGTACGCGGGCGGACGGTGCCGGAGGAGGAGGCGAGCGAGGAGGATTGGGAAGACTATTTCGTCGACTGGCCGGCGCAGGACTACCGCTGACGATCCTTGCCGGCCGCTGGAACTTCCCGCCTGCCGAGACGTTTTATCCCGTGAGTGCTCATGGGCCTTTGCCCAGAGCCCGTTTCCGGGAGAAACGCCATGTACAAGGTGCTTATGACGAGCGCCGCCATGCTGCTTTCCGGCGTGGCGTACGCATCATCCCTCGACAGGATCGCCTACGCTCCGGCCTCCGGCCTTCACGGCTGCTCTTCCATCCAGGAGGAAGCCCGGGTCGTTCAGCGTCAGGTGATAGATCTCGGCTCGGCGATGTCGCATCGACCCGACATCGCGATGGCGCCCTATGCCGATGCGGGAGCCTCGGTTGCGACAGGGTCCGTCGCGCAGTTGGGTTTCGAACTCGATCTGGCGTGGGCTCGCATGGTCTGGCTTCGCGAAGCCGCGCGGCAGGCCGATTGTCGCGAGATGCCGGCATGGCATGAGCTGGAACGGGTCATGCCCTGGCGCGATCCGGTGGCCTGAGCCCGCGCGGCCATATTCGCTCCCTTGACCGAGCGGTGAATTGTGACACTTTCGTTCATCGAAGGTTCAGCCGTGTCAACCTATAGCTCGGGTCATGACGAGAAAGCTGACATATCTCCTGTTGCCGCTGGCTTTGGCCGCCATATTTTCGGCCCGGGCCGGGGCTGGTCCCTGGCCGGCGGCGGAAGGGAGCATGGTGTTCGCCGCTGGTGGATGCGGCCAGGCGGCGGCGCAGGCTGCCGCTTCGACGGGCGGACAGGTGATCGGCGTGCGTCAGGCTGGTCAAAGCTGTATTGTCACGGTTCTTGTGCCGGGTCGCGGCGGCAATCCTCCGCGCCGGGTCGTCATGACCCTCCCGGCAGGCTGAAGGGCAGGCAATGCGTGTTCTCGTCGTTGAGGATGATCCCGATCTCAACCGCCAGATGAAAGCCGCTTTGACAGAGGCGGGCTATGCGGTGGACGCCGCGTTCGATGGTGAAGACGGCCACTTTCTGGGCGATACCGAGCCCTATGACGTGGTTGTGCTCGACATCGGATTGCCGAAGATGGATGGCGTGCGCGTTCTCGAGCAATGGCGGGAGGACGGAAAAACCATGCCCGTCCTCATCCTGACGGCGCGCGACCGCTGGAGCGACAAGGTCGCCGGGTTCGACGCGGGCGCTGACGACTACGTCACAAAGCCTTTTCACATGGAGGAAATCCTCGCGCGACTGCGGGCGCTGGTGCGTCGCGCGGCAGGACACGCGACCTCGGATCTCGATTGTGGCCCGGTACGCCTTGAGACGCGCGCGTCCCGCGTGACGGTCTCGGGAAATCCGATCAAGCTGACCTCCCACGAATATCGGCTGCTTTCCTATCTCATGCACCACAAAGACAGGGTGGTCTCCCGCACGGAGCTCATCGAGCATCTCTACGATCAGGACTTCGACCGGGATTCCAATACGATAGAGGTGTTCGTCGGGAGGCTGCGCAAGAAGCTGGGCGCCGATATCATCCACACTGTCCGGGGGCTCGGCTATCTGGCCTCCGAGGACCCGGGCAAGGCCTGAGCGTGTGGATGTTCGCCCGCGGTTCGCTCGCCGTCAGACTGGCGGTGGTGGCCAGCCTGTGGAGCCTTGCCGTGCTCGCATTCGCGGGCGTCGTGCTGTCTCGCAACTACGAGGCGCGCGCGGAGCGTCAGTTCGCCGCGGTGGCCAATGTCTATCTGCTCAATCTGATTTCGGCTTTCAACGCCGCCAGCGGTGAGGTCGTGCCGGAATTCGGCGAACCGCGCTTCGACCTGTTCGGATCCGGCTATAGCTGGCAGGTAACCGAGGGAGCCGAACTCGTCGCGGTGTCGCCTTCGCGTGCGGGTGCCCCGCTCAGGCCCCCGCCATTGGACAAGGTGCCGTACAACAGCGACTTCGTACGCGAGATGCGACTCGACGATGACGGGCAACGGGTCCTTGCGCTGGAACGCCTCGTGATTGTCGGCGAGAAGGCGCGGGCGTTGAACTTTCTGGTCGCCATGCCGCTGTCGGCGTTGAACGAGGACATCGCCTCCTTCCGGCGCAGCCTTATCGTATTTCTGATCATCTTCGGGGCCGGCCTCGTGGCGGCGACCGTCTTCATCATCGTTCTGGGGCTGCGTCCCCTGGCGACCCTGCGCGCCAAGCTCGAAGCCGTGATCGACGGTTCCGCCGAAACCGTCGAGGGCGCGTTCCCGAGGGAGATCGCGCCGGTCAGTGACGAAATCAACAGGCTGATCAGCCGGAACAGGGAGGTGATCGAGCGGGCGAGAGCCCATGTCGGCAATCTCGCGCACGCCCTGAAAACGCCGCTCAGCGTCATCGTCAACGAGGCCGGCGGCGGCCGCGGCGCGCGTTACGCGGCGATCGGCGAGCAGGCTGCGGCGATCCGCCGCCTCGTCGACTACCATCTTGAGCGGGCGAGGACGATCGCCGTCGCCGTCAGTCCCGGCGTCGGTGCGGACGTGGCGCCTGTGATCGCCGGCCTGGAACGGGCGATGCGCAAGATTCACGCGGGAAGGCATTTGAAGCTGTCCGTGGATATTCCCGACGGTCTGAGATTCCGCGGCGACGCGCGCGATCTTGAGGAAATGAGCGGAAATCTCATCGACAACGCCTGCAAATGGGCGGCGAGTCAGGTCGCGATCAGCGCCAGGACGGCCGGACCCGGCCGCCGGTCGAACTTCCTGCTTGTGGTCGAGGACGACGGGCCTGGCATCAAGCCGGACCATCGTGAAGAGGCGGTCCGGCGCGGTCGCAGGCTCGACGAGAAGACCCCTGGCAGCGGGCTCGGCCTGTCGATCGTCGCCGATCTTGCCGAAGCCTATGAGGGTGCGCTGGACCTTTCAGAGAGTCGTCTCGGCGGTCTTCGAGCCACCCTCACGCTTCCCGCCGCAGGTCAGCGCACCCGGCGCCGGTGAAACATCCGGCTCACTGCACTATGATTTTCTCCCCGACGACACACCCGGTGATTCGCTGTCGGTGAGGATCAGGACAGAGGCCCATGTCATCGCGTTTGCCGATCGTTCTCATGGCCGTCGCCGCGATCACAACCGGCTGCGCCGCAACGCCGGACCGGTATTCGGGACCGGCGGCGCTCTATGTCGGCACCTCGCTGGATACGGCCGCTCGGGCGGAAGCCTCCGCCGCGGAGTATCGGGCGCTGGAGACGGGAGCACCGGGCGTGCCCGAGACATGGCGGGCGCCGAACGGGCAGGCGTATGGCGAGGTCATCGCCGGCCACCCCTATGAGGCGAGGGGTCTGCTGTGCCGGGATTATTCGTATATACTGTACGTCTCAGACCGGCCCGAAGTCGGTCGCGGCACCGCTTGCCGACAGCCTGACGGGACGTGGCGGCGCACCGGCTGACCTTACGGCCGGATTATCGTGAACGAATTCTTAACGATAGCTGCCTAAGGCTCGTTGGTTGAAATCCTGCGGCGACCGAGTGCGATGGTTCAGAGGACGACAGCACAAGAGCGTTTGAGGGAGTACCTGCATTCCCTGCCTGCCTCGGTTCGCTCGCGCCTTGCCGCCGTCGCTCGGGAAGCCGTTGCTTCCGGCCAGGCCGATCCTGCGCTGAAACTGATTGCGGGCGCTCTGGCCGGCCCGGGCCCGCTCCCGCCCGAAAGCGTGCGCATCGGCCCGGTTCCGCCTGTAGCTGTGCGCTTCTCGGACTGCCTTGCGCCTTTCATCTCTACGGCCCGCTCGGCGATATGGGTAAAGGGATATCTGACGCAGCAGACCGCTTCGCGACTCTGGGGCTGGCTCCTTGCGCATGCCGGCGACGAAACGGCAACCGCCCTTTCGCAGGCCGAGCGCGCCGTCAGCCTCGATGCCGCCCAGGCGGCCGATATCCGCCTGTTCGCCAGAATGGCCGATGACGTGGAAACCGCGATGCTCACGGCGAAAGACGATCGCACCCGGGCCTTTCAGATACAAACGGAACTGGGGTCCGGCGATGCCTTGCGGGAACTGGCCGATCTCGCGGTGATATTGCGCTCGGCGCCACAACTGGAGCGTTTGCGGTGGCTTTTGCCGCAGGGCATCGAAAAGCTGGACGATCGCCTGTCGGACGAACTGATGCAGTTGCTGGTGACGGTTCCCGCGGACCGCCTCTGGGTCGCGGCAGAACGGATCGCCGCGGCGTTTTCGGTGCCGGCGCGGGTGGCAGTCATGGCGATGAGACTGGAGGGCACAGATAACGCCCAACGCATTGCGCGTGGACGCTGGGCCGCCATCGTCGATGTCGCGATTGCGCAGGTCGTTATGTCGGCCGACCGCGTCACCGCCGCGCGGGATTGGGGCGAGCTTGACGCGTTTCTTGACGATGTGAGGCAGGGCTATCTGGCGATCCAGACGTTGACGCGGAGCGTGGAGATCGAGACCTGGTCGCCCTGGAGGGAGAGGATCGCGGAATGCCGCAAGCGCATCTCCGATCGACTGGGCAGCGAACTCGCCGAGCTTCCCGCGACGCTGCGGCGGACGATACGCGCCTATGTCGGCGGCGACGGGGCCGCACAGGTCGATGAGGGTGACGTCGAGGACGTGCTGCGCAAGCTGCACCTGCTTTACGCACTGAAGACCTATCGGGGCGAACTGGCGGTAAACGAACTTGTCGACCGAATGCTGCGGCTCGTCGAACCGCTGATGGAGAACGCCAACCAGTCGCTTCTGAGCCTGCTGCGATCCTCTCCGGGGCCGCACCGGGAACGGGCCGCGGCCGGCTTCGATACGCTGATGAAATGCAGCGTCATCGTTTTTGGTGAGGAATATGCCGCCCTGCTTCGTCGCAGCGCGCATATGGCGAGCGACGGCCTGGTGCGGGATGTGAGCCGCGAGGCACCCGCGCTCGTCGGCTGAGTTGCCTGCGGCAAACTGTCTGGCTTGCTTGACCTTTGCGGCCTTTTTCCGGACAACTCCTCATCTTGTCCCGGCCTGCCGGGCAGAGCGAACCTAGGTCCGATGATCTTTTTTATCGCCGCCGCCATTCTGACCAGCGCCGTCATCCTCGTCCTGTTGCGTACGCTGGCCCGCACGCGCGTCGAGGATGGACGGTCTTCGGCCGCGCTTGACGTCTACAAGGCCCAGATGGTGGAACTTGAACGCGACGCGGCGGCAGGTCTGATCCCCGCTGCCGACGCCGACGCGGCGCGGATCGAACTGTCCCGGCGGTTGCTGGGTGAGAGCCGCAGGGACCGCCGCGGAGACGGTGCCACCGGCTCCGGGGGACCGCGGCTTGCCATCATCGTTCCGCTGATCGTTCTGCCTTTGGCATCGATCGGCCTTTATGCCTGGCTCGGCGCGCCGGGCATGCCCGACATGCCGCTTGGCGACCGGATGTCCACCGCGCTGCAAAATCAGGATGTCGAGATCCTGATCGCGCAGGTGGAGAAGCACCTTGCGGAGAATCCCCGCGACCTTCGCGGCTGGACGGTCATCGCCCCGGTCTATCTGCGCCGCGAGCGCTACGATGATGCCGTGCTTGCCTTTTCCAACGTGAACCGTCTGGGCGAACCGTCCGCGGCCAGCGAGACCGGACTTGGAGAAGCGCTCGTCGGCGCGGGTGAGGGCGTCGTCAGCGACGAGGCGAGAGCCGCGTTCCAGCGGGCGTTGGAACTCGAGCCGGGGTTTATCCGCGCGCGCTTCTTCCTCGCCATCGCGGCCGATCAGGATGGTGACCGCGAGGAGGCGGTGCGGCGCTGGAAGGATCTGCTGGCGAGCGGCGAGGACCCGGACGGGGGATGGCGGCAAATCGCCCGCCAAAGGCTGGCTGCGCTGCAGCCCGAGCCGCAGCCAGGTCCCGACCGGGCGCAGATGGAAGCGGCCTCCAGGATGGCGCCTGAAGACCGTCAGGCAATGATACGTTCCATGGTCGAGGGGCTCGCGGAGCGCCTCAGGGACGAGCCGCACGACCGGGAGGGCTGGATCAGGCTCATTCGATCCCACACCGTGCTTGGCGACGAGGAAGCCGCGGCGCGCGCCCTGGGCGACGCGCGGACGGCTTTCGCCGACGATCCGGAAGGTTTGCGCGAGATCATGGCAGCCGCCGCCGCCCTTGGTGTCAGGATCGAGCAGGGGAACGAGAAGCCATGACCCGAAAACAGCGCCGCCTTTCGATCATTGCCGCCGCCGGCGCTGTTCTTGCCGTAGCGGCAGGCCTCGTGCTCTACGCGTTTCAGGATACGATCGTCTTCTTCAATACGCCGACCGATCTTGCCGAGAAGCCGTCGCCTCCCGGCACGCGGCTGCGTCTCGGCGGCCTTGTGAAGGAGGGCAGCGTCGTGCGCGACGAGGGCCATGAGGTTCGTTTCGTGATCACCGATACGGAGCACGAGGCGCCGGTCGTCTATTCCGGCATTCTTCCCGACCTTTTCCGGGAAGGGCAGGGCGTTGTGGCCGAAGGTGCGATGCGGGAAGATGGCACCTTCGTTGCCGATACCGTCCTGGCCAAGCATGACGAGAATTACATGCCCCGCGAGGTTGCGGATGCACTGAAGGCAAAGGGCGTGTGGCAGGGCCAGGATGCGAACTGACGGCGTGCCGACCGAGCCGATGACGAAGGAGAAGGAAAGCGCATGTACGCGGAACTCGGCCATTTCGCGCTGACCCTGGCGCTGGCGGTTGCGCTCGTCCAGGCGACGCTGCCGCACTGGGGCGCGCGGCGCGGCGACAGGGCGCTGATGGCGCTTGCGCCATCCTCGGCGCTGCTGGGGTTCACGCTCGTCGCGCTTGCCTTTGTCTGCCTTGTCGCCGGCTACCTGCGTTCCGACTTCTCGATCGCCAACGTCTGGGAAAACTCACACTCGGCGAAGCCGCTCATCTACAAGATCAGCGGCACGTGGGGAAATCACGAGGGCTCGATGCTCCTGTGGGTGATGATCCTCGGCCTGTGCGCCGCGCTGGTGGCGCTGTTCGGCGCCAACCTGCCCGAGCGCCTGCACGCAAGGGTGCTCGCTATCCAGGGCGCGCTGTCGGCGCTGTTTCTCGCCTTCATTCTCTTTACTTCCAACCCATTCCTGCGGCTGTTTCCGCCACCGGCGGAAGGCCGCGACCTCAATCCGGTCCTTCAGGATCCGGGGCTCGCGATCCATCCGCCGCTACTCTATGTTGGCTATGTGGGCTTCTCGATAGCCTTCTCCTTCGCCGTCGCGGCGCTCATCGAAGGGCGCATCGACGCCGCCTGGGCGCGCTGGGTCCGGCCATGGTCGCTGCTCAGCTGGATCTTCCTAACCCTCGGCATCGCCATGGGTTCCTACTGGGCCTATTACGAACTCGGCTGGGGCGGCTGGTGGTTCTGGGATCCGGTGGAGAACGCGTCCTTCATGCCATGGCTTGCCGGCACGGCGCTGGTGCACTCAGCCATCGTCATGGAAAAGCGCGACGCGCTGAAAATCTGGACAGTGCTGCTGGCGATCCTCACCTTCGCGTTGAGCCTGCTGGGCACGTTTCTCGTTCGATCCGGCGTATTGACCAGCGTCCACACCTTCGCCACCGATCCGGCGCGCGGCGTATTCATTCTCGCCATCCTCGCGCTCGTGGTCGGCGGTTCGTTCCTGCTGTTTGCGCTGCGTGCCGGCAACCTGCGACAGGGCGGTCTGTTCGCGCCGATCAGCCGCGAGGGCGCGCTCGTCTTCAACAATCTGATCCTCGCCGCGGCGTGCGGCGCCGTCTTCGTCGGCACGCTCTATCCGCTTGCGCTGGAAGGGCTGACCGGCGCCAAGATTTCGGTCGGCGCGCCTTTTTTCAACATGACGTTCATTCCGTTGATGGTGCCGCTTGTCCTGGCGCTGCCCTTCGGCCCGATGCTGCCATGGAAGCGGGGCGACCTCTTCGGCGCCGCGCAGCGGCTGTCCGCAGCGGCGGCACTGGCGCTCGTCGCCGCATTGGCGCTTTACGCGCTTGAAGGGGGTTCGCTCGGCGGCGCTGCGGGGATCGGCCTCGGCATCTGGCTCATCGCCGGCACGATTTCCGAACTGATCTGGCGCAGCCGTCTGGGACGTGTGCCGCTCACCGAGACGGGCAGGCGTCTCGCCAACCTGCAGCGTTCCTCCATCGGCATGATGCTCGCCCATGCGGGGCTGGGCGTCACGCTCATCGGCATCGCGGCGGTCGCCAGCAGCGCTCAGGAGAAGATCATCGCCATGAAGCCGGGCGAATCGATTGAGATCGCCGGCCGTACCCTGAGATTTGAGGGGATGGCGCCGCGCCGGGGCCCGAACTACCGCGACCTTGTCGGCCATTTCGTTGTCCGCGAAGGTGACCGCGTTGTTGCCGAAATCGATCCGGCAAAGCGGATTTTCGTCGCCTCCGGACGGCAGACCACCGAGGCCGGTATCAGATCTTTCGTCGACGGCGATCTCTATGTCAGCCTCGGCGATGCGGCCGGCACCGACGCCATCGTCGTGCGGACATATTACAAGCCGCTGATTCCCCTGATCTGGCTCGGCGCGGTGATCATGGCGCTCGGCGGCGCATTCTCGCTCTCCGATCGCCGTTTCCGCGTCGGCGCGCCGCGCCGGGCGGCCGCGCGCCTCGCACCGGCGGAGTGACCGGCATGCGATTCCTGGCCGCCCTGTTTGTCCTGCTCGCGCTGACGGCGGGGCCGGCCCAAGCGGTGCTGCCCGACGAGGTGCTCGCGGACCCCGCGCTGGAACAGCGGGCCCGCGCTCTCTCGACGCAACTGCGCTGCATGGTCTGCCAGAACCAGACGATCGACGATTCCGATGCGCCGCTCGCCCGCGACCTGCGCATTCTCGTGCGCGAACGGCTCGTTGCCGGCGACAGCGACGAGGAAGCGCTGCAGTTCATCGTCGACCGGTATGGCGAGTTCGTGCTGCTCAAACCGCGCCTGAGCGCCCGCAACGCCCTGCTTTGGGGCGCGCCTTTCCTGCTGCTCGTCATCGGAGGCGTCGTCGCCTTCGTCTTTCTGCGCCGCCGCACGCCGCCTGCGAGCGGGCCGGAGCCTCTGAGCGAAAAGGAACGCGCCGAACTCGCCCGGCTTCTGTCCGGCCGGGAGTGAACCTTACAGAACATTAATGCGACGGCCACCGCGCCGTAATGTTGCTTCCCCCATCTTCCGGTCAAACGGTCATCGACAGACCGCACTCCCAAGACCAACGGATGGAGGTATCCAGTGACATTCAAATCTCCCCGCCTCAGAAAGATTACGGCGCTGCTGGTCGCGAGCGCCGCAATCGGCGGCGTTGCGATCCTCGCGCCGCAGGACGCGCGCCTGCCCTTCACCGCGCCCGCCAATGCGGCGGCGCTCGCGCCGGAACAAGGCTTCGCCGATCTCGTCGAGAAGGTCAGCCCGGCGGTCGTCAGCGTCATCGTCAGCATGAAGGACGACGCCGACGTGTCCGACCAGATTCCCGGCCTCGACCAGATTCCCGAACCGTTCCGCCGCTTCTTCTCGCCGGACGGTCAGGCGCCGCACGGTAAGCGTACCCCTCACATGGCTCAGGGCAGCGGCTTCTTCATTTCCGCCGACGGCTATCTGGTGACCAACAATCACGTCGTCGAAAACGCCGACAAGGTGACGGTTCGCTTCGACAATGGCGACGAGATCGAGGGCAAGGTCGTCGGTACCGACAAGAAGACCGACCTGGCGCTCGTCAAGATCGATCGCGACAAGCCCGTGCCGTATGTGAACCTGTCGCACAAGGACGCCCGCATCGGCGACTGGGTCGTCGCTGTTGGCAACCCGTTCGGCCTCGGTGGCACGGTCACGGCGGGCATCGTTTCCGCCCGCGGTCGCGACATCGGCGCCGGCCCCTACGACGATTTCATCCAGATCGACGCCTCGGTCAATCGCGGCAACTCGGGCGGTCCCGCCTTCGATCTCGATGGCAACGTCATCGGCGTCAACACGGCGATCTTCTCGCCGAGCGGCGGCAATGTCGGCATCGCCTTCGCCATCCCCGCCTCGACGGTCGAAAAGGTCGTCGCCGCGCTGAAGGAGGACGGCAAGGTGGAGCGCGGCTGGCTGGGCGTGCAGATTCAGCCGGTCACAGAGGACATCGCGCAAGGACTTGGCCTCGAAGGCGACCATGGCGCGCTTGTCGCCCGGGTGCTCGACGGCAGCCCGGCCGCGAAAACGGACCTTAAGGTCGGCGATGCGATCGTTTCCCTCAACGGCGAACCGGTCAAGGACGCCCGCGATCTGGTGCGGCGGATCGGATCCATGCCGCCGAACGAGAAGGTGAAGCTCCAGGTCTGGCGCGGCGGCGAAACCAGGAACGTGACGCTCGAACTCGGCACCCAGCCCGATGACATGAAGATTGCGTCGGCCGAACCGGGCGCCAAGGGTGACAGCGGCAAGGCCGCGCCTGCCCTCGGTCTGAGCCTGGCGGACGGTGAGAATTTCGGCACCAACGGCGTGGTCATCACTGAGGTGGATCCCGATGGCGGGGCCGCCGATTCGGGCCTGCAGCCCGGCAATATCATCCTCCAGGCAGGCGGCAAGGATGTCCGTTCGGTTGCCGATGTCGACAGGGCGGTGGATGAGGCGCGCAAGCTGAAACGCAAGGCGGTCTTGCTGCTCGTTGCGCCGCAGGAAGGTGAAAACCCGCGTTTCATCGCCTTGCCTCTGAAGGCCGTCTGAGAAACGAGATCTGGGGAACCGGGAAGATCCTGCCCCCGAACTAGGGTCCAGCGGTTCCGCAGTGAGGGCAGGTCGGATCGCGAGTCCGGCCTGCCTTTTTCTTACCTCGGGTACACCTGACAGAAAGACTGCATTTGAGGCTAAAATGTCTTCCATGAAGATTCTTGTCGTCGAAGACGATCGCGAAGCGGCCGGGTTCCTGCTCAAGGGCCTGCGCGAGGCCGGCCATGTCGCCGACCACGCCGCCGACGGCGATGCCGGGCTCAATATGGCATTGTCGGGCACGTACGACGTTCTCGTCGTCGACCGCATGCTGCCCAAGCGGGACGGCATGTCTCTGCTGGCCGAACTGCGCGGCGGCGGCAGCGAGGTGCCGGTGCTGATCCTGTCGGCCCTCGCCACCGTCGATGATCGCGTCAGCGGGCTGAAGGGCGGCGGCGACGATTATCTGGTCAAGCCCTATGCATTTTCCGAGTTGCTCGCCCGTATCGAGACGCTGGTCCGGCGCAGCGCGCCCGAGCACGCCCGGACCCACTACAGTGTCGGCGGGCTCGAACTCGACCGGCTGACGCGGGAGGTGCGCCGCGAGGGCCAGGAAATCCCGCTTCAGCCCCGCGAGTTCGCGTTGCTCGAATATCTGATGAAAAATGCCGGGCAGGTCGTGACCCGAACGATGTTGCTGGAAAATGTCTGGGACTATCATTTCGATCCCCAAACCAACGTGATCGACGTGCACATGTCGCGCCTGCGCGGCAAGGTCGATCGCGGGTTCGAAAGGCCGCTGATCCATACCGTTCGCGGCGCGGGGTACCGCCTTGCGGAATAGGGCGGGCAGTCTCTGGCGCTCGACGGCGTTCCGCCAGAGCATCCTCTATTTCGCGCTTCTCGCGCTCACCGCCGGCGGCGTTATCGCCTATATCAGCTGGCATACCCGGGTAACCCTGCACAGGCAGACCGTCGAAACGGTCGACGCGGAGGTGCGCGGGCTGGCCGAGCAGTACAGTACCGGCGGCATCAGAACGCTGGTTTCGCTCGTCGAGAGGAGAAGCCGCAATCCGGACAACTCGGTCTATCTGATCACCACCTTCCGGGGCGAATCGCTTGCCGGGAATATCCGCGCCCTGCCTCCCGGTACCCTCGACCAGCCCGGCCAGCACACGCTGCGCTACGGCCGCATCACCGAGGACGCGCAGCCGGAGGAGGGAACCGCGGTCGTCCAGGTGTTCGTCCTGCCGGGCGGCTTCCGCCTTGTCGTCGGCCGCGACACGAGCGAGCGCGACCGGTTCCTGGAAATCGTCGAAAGGGCGGGATGGTACGCCGGCCTGCTCGTCCTCGTGCTCGGGATCGGCGGCGGCTATCTGATCGCCAAACGCACGCTCTCGCGGATCGACGCGGTGTCGGACACCAGCCGGCGGATCATGGCCGGCGATCTGAACGAGCGCATCGCGTTGCATGGCTCGGGCGACGAGTTCGACCGCCTTGCCGCCAATCTCAACGAGATGCTCGACCGGATTGCCCGGTTGATGGCGGGGATGCGCGAAGTCTCCGACAATGTGGCGCACGACCTGCGCACGCCGCTGACGCGGCTGCGGGGAAGGATGGAGGCGGCGCTTCGCAGCGGCGACGAGGCGACGATGCGCGAGGCGCTGGAGGAGGGCCTTTCCG
Source organism: Flavobacteriaceae bacterium (assembly GCA_050249695.1). GTDB lineage: Bacteria > Pseudomonadota > Alphaproteobacteria > Rhizobiales > Tepidamorphaceae > JACKJP01. The sequence continues at coordinate 84,581 of JBFWQA010000001.1, forward strand.
ATACCGCCAATCTGATCGCAACCTTCAACGCGCTGCTGACCATCGCGCGGGCCGAATCCGGATCGACAGACACGCAGAAGCAGCCCGTCGCTGCGCGCGCTCTGCTCATCGAGATCGCCGAACTCTATGAACCGGCGGCGGAAGAAGCGGGTATGCGCCTTCTCGTAACCGGCGATACCGAGGCGACGGTGCTCGGCAATCGCGAACTGCTTGCGCAGGCACTGGCCAATCTGACCGAGAACGCTATCCGGCACGGCCGGCCGGCCGATGGCGGGGTTGGCGAAATCCGTCTCTCGCTTGAGCAGGCTGAGCGCACCGTGCGCCTTGTCGTGACCGATACTGGTTCCGGGGTCCCTCCTGACGACCGCAAGCGCGTCTTCGATCGTTTCGTCCGGCTGGAAGCGGCGCGCCCGGCCGGAGGCGCGGGACTGGGATTGTCCCTTGTCGCGGCGGTGGCATCGTTGCATGGTGGCCGCGTCTTTCTGGAAGACGGCGATCCCGGCCTTCGCGCCATTGTCGAGCTTCCTGCCGCCGATGACATGACTGGGAAGAATGACGCAGATGCGCAAACCGCTCGTTGAGCGGATTGGATCAGGGCCGCTGCCCGCCGATGAGGAAAAGGCCGCGGAGTATCTGCGGGAATTGAAGGATGCGCTTCTGCCCCTGGACGCGGCACTGGCGCGCAAGCTCGATTCCAATGCGGCGCTGAAGACGTTTTTCGCCGGCGTGCTCGACGGATCAGGCTATCTGCGCGAACTGATCCGGCGCGAGCCGGAGATGCTTGCCGACACGCTGAAAGACGATCCGGACGAACGTTTCGACGCATTGCTTGATGCGGCCTCCCGGGAATGCCGCTCGTGCGAGGATCTGGCGGGCGTGATGCGCTGTCTGCGCCTTTTGAAGGAGCGGGCGGCGCTGCTCGTCAGTCTTGCCGATCTCGGCGGGACGTGGGATGTCGACAAGGTGACCGCCGCCCTCAGCCGGCTGGCGATCGCCGCGCTCAACATCGCGTTGGACTGGCTTCTCCTGCAGGCTGCGGACGCCGGACGTTTCACTCCCAGGGACAGGTCCAGGCCACAGGAAGCCTCCGGCCTGATCGTCCTCGGCATGGGCAAGCTCGGCGCGGCGGAACTGAATTTTTCCAGCGATATCGACATCATCGTCTTCTATGACGCCGACGCCGCGCCGCTGAAGGAAGACACCGAGGCCAGTTCCTTCTTTACCCGGCTCGTGCGCGACCTCGTCAAGATCATGCAGGAGCGGACCCGAGACGGCTACGTTTTCCGGACCGATCTGCGGCTGCGGCCGGACCCGGGCGCGACGGCGCCGGCCGTCAGTGTCGAGGCCGCGCTGCAATATTACGAGAGCCTCGCCCAGAACTGGGAGCGGGCGGCGATGATCAAGGCGCTGCCGATCGCTGGCGACCTGAAGGCGGGAAATGAATTCCTTGCCGAGATAACGCCTTTCGTCTGGCGCAAGCACATGGATTTTGCCGCCCTTGCCGATGTCCACGCGATGAAGCGTCAGATTCACGCGCACAAGGGGCATGACGCGATCACGGTCGCCGGCCACAATGTCAAGCTGGGTCGCGGCGGCATCCGTGAAATCGAATTCTTTGTCCAGACCCAGCAACTTATCGCCGGCGGCCGCAATCCGGACCTGCGCGCCCGGCGCACCCTCGAAGCGCTCGACCGGCTTGTGGAGGCCGGATGGCTGTCCGACGAGGCGAGGCGGGAGCAGGCCGAAGCCTACCGCTATCTGCGCACGATCGAACACCGCATCCAGATGCTCGCCGACGAGCAGACCCACGACATCCCCTCATCGCCCGAAAGCATCGAGCGTTTCGCCCGATTCTGCGGCTATGACGGCGCCGCGGCCTTTGAAACGGCAATCCTCGATCACATGCGGCGCGTCTCCTTTCACTACGCGCAGCTCTTTGAGGATTCGCCCGAACTGGCCTCGGCCACCGGCAGTCTTGTGTTCACAGGCGATGACGACGATCCGGAAACCCTTCAAACCCTGACGAAAATGGGGTTTGCCAATCCCGCAGCCATCATCTCGGCGGTGAAGTCCTGGCACTACGGCCGCTTCAATGCGACGCGCAGCGCCAAGGCGCGCGAGGCGCTGACGGAACTCACCCCGGCGCTGCTGGAGGCGTTCGGCGCGAGCGATCAGCCGGACGCCGCCTTCATTGCGTTCGACCGGTTCGTCCGCGGCCTGCCGGCCGGCGTGCAGCTCTTTTCCATGCTGCGTTCCAATCCCGCGCTGCTCGACCTTCTCGCCTTGATCATGGGCACCGCCCCCCGCCTCGCCGACATCGTCGCCGCACGCCCGCACGCGATGGATGCGATCCTGGAACCGGGCTTCTTCGACCGGCTTCCCGATCATCGGGAACTGGAAACCGCCTGCGAGAGGTTTCTCGGCCTCTCGCGAGGCTATGAGGATTTCCTGGACCGTTGCCGCATCTTCAAACAGGAACAGAGCTTCCTCATCGGCGTCCGCGTCCTGACCGGAAGCCTCGACGGCGAGGCGGCCGGTATCGCCTATTCGACGCTCGCCGATCTGCTGATCGCGCGCATTGCCCGGCGCGCCATGGAGGAGATGGCCGAGCGTCACGGTCATGTCGAGGGTGCCCAGTACGCCATTGTAGGTCTTGGGCGTCTCGGCAGTTGTGAAATGACGGCGACGTCCGATCTCGATCTGATCCTGATCTACGATTTTGCCGACAAGGCTGAGGCCAGCGATGGCGAGAAGCCGCTGAGCCCGGGGCAGTATTTTTCCCGCTACACCCAGCGTTTCATCGCCGCCCTCTCAGCGCCGACGAGCGAGGGGACGCTCTATGAAGTCGACATGCGGCTTCGCCCTTCCGGCCGGCAGGGGCCGCTCGCCACCCATGTGGACAGCTTCGTGCAGTACCAGCAGGACGAGGCCTGGACGTGGGAGCATATGGCGCTGACGCGCGCGCGCTGCATCGCCGGTGCGCCGCAACTGATCGAACGCATTGACGGATTGCGCGCCGGGTTGATGACGCGCAGGCGCGACAGGGACGAATTGAAGCGCGACATTGCGGAAATGCGCGCCCGCATCGAGAGCGGGAAGCAGAACGCGGGGCGCTGGGACATAAAGCTTGCGCCGGGCGGTATCACCGATATCGAGTTCATCGTCCAGTTTCTCGAGCTTTCGGACGGAGCCTTCGATGATGTCGAGACAACGCCCCGGAAGCTTCGCTCGGCAATCGCGACGGGGCGCATCGATCGCGCGACAGGCGACGAACTGCTTGCCGCGCTGCTGCTCTATCAGAACCTGATGCAACTCATGCGCTTGTGCATCAGCGGCCCGTTCGATCCGGAGAAGAGCCCGGTCGGGCTGAACGGGCTGCTTGCGCGGTTCGCGGGCGAGCCGGATCTTTCCGTGCTTGCGGCAAGGCTCGAGGAAACGCAGAACCGTATTCGAGGCATTTTCGTCGATATGATCGGCGCGCCCTGAGGCCTCACGCCTTCGCCCCGCCGCCGGCGCATTGCGGCAGGCACAACGAAACGATCGTGCCCTTGCCCTCGCATGAGAAGATGCGGAGCCGGCCGCCATGCAGTTCGGTGAGCGAGCGGGCGATCGACAGGCCGAGGCCGGAGCCATGGAACTGCCGCGAATACTGGTTCTCGACCTGCTCGAACGGACGGCCCAGCTTGCCGATCTGCGACTTGGGAATGCCGATACCGGTGTCTCGTATGAATATCTGTATCGCGCCGCGCCGCGCATGCGCCCTGACATCGATGCGTCCCGGCTCGGGCGTGAACTTCACCGCGTTGGCCAGCAGATTGAGCAAGATCTGCTTCAGCGCCCGGCGGTCGCCCTGCAGGACCAGCCGGTCTTCGATTTCGACGTTGAGTTCAATGGATTTTTCCCGCGCGCGCTGGGCGTTGATGCGCACGCACTCGTCGGCGATTTCGCTCACGTCGATCTCGCGGCAGTCGAGCACCATGCGGCCCGCCTCGATCCGCGACATGTCGAGCACATCATTGATGACGTCGAGCAGATACTTTCCGCTGCTGCGGATATCGCGGCAATATTCCTCATAGCGTTCCGAGCCGAGCGGACCGAAGGCGCCGCTCTGCATGATCTCGGAGAAGCCGATGATGGCATTGAGCGGCGTGCGCAACTCGTGGCTCATCGTGGCCAGGAAACGGGATTTGGCCTCGTTGGCCTGTTCGGCGCGTGTCTTCTCCGCGGAATAGCGGGTGGCGAGCTCGACGAGTTCGCCGGCCTGAATCTCCAGTTGCTTGCGCGACTGTCTCAGGTCGGCGACCGTTGCCAGCAGCGTGCGCTCGCTGTCGACAAGCCTTTCCTCATGCTGCTTGATGGAGGAGATGTCGGTCGCCACGCTCACCCGTCCGCCGTCCTTGGTGCGCCGTTCGTTGATGGTGAACCAGCGGCCGCTGCTCAGCTTGGCATCGAAACTGCGCCCTTCGGCGGTGAGGGTCGCGCCCGCCAGAGCGGCAGCGGGGAACAATTCGTCATACGGCCTGCCGGCCGGCGCCGCGTCGGCATCCATGCCGTTCATTTCCAGGAACTTGCCGTTGCACATCACCAGCCGGCTGTCCCTATCCCAGAGCGCGAAGGCCTCCGAGATGGCGTCGATGGCGTCGCGGAGCCGCGCGTCGGCCACGGCGGAGCGTTCCGCGATCCGCTTCTGTTCGGAGACGTCCATCGCGATGCCGACCAGATGCGGGCCGTCTTCGTCCTCGACATGAACTTCGCCGCGTGCCCGCACCCAGATCCATCCGCCTTCGGCCGTGCGCATGCGGAAACTGCGGTCGACCGTCTCGAGCGACCGATCGTTGATGCTCACGGCGATCGCCAGAAGATCGGCGTCGTCTGGATGGGCAAGTTCGCGGAACTCGCTGAAGGACAGTATCTGATCGCGTTCGGCCATACCGAGCATTGCGCTCATGGAGGAAGACAGGAAGATCCGGCCATGCGGGATGTCCCAGTCCCAAAGCCCGCAATGGCCGCGGCGGAGGGCCGTTTCCAGCCTGGACCGCGTGGCCGCGTGTACGGCCAGCGACTCGTGCAGCCGCCATGTCTGCCACAGGAAGGCGGTCCCCAGCAGCAGAAGAAGCACGTCCGTCACGGTGAAGACCAGCGTCGGCAGCCGCGCGCGATCCCACGTCCAGTCCCAGATGTGCCTGTAGGGGAAAGCGATGGCGATCTGCCCGTAGGGCGCCGGCAGGTCACGCACGGTCACGAGCGCCCGGGCGCCTCCGATATCGGTTTCCATGACGCCGGCGCGGGCGCCGAAGACGGCGACCGGCATGGCGTCGCCGAGGAGGATGGCGAGATTTTCCATCGCCGGCAGCAATTCGTCGCTGTTGGTCGCGACGATCTGGCCGCCTGTCGCGGAAATGGCGATCGAAAATCCCTGGACACGTTCCGCGCGGCTCCCGTTGATCAGGGCCTGCGCCTGTCGGAAGGCGACGTCCTCCTGATCCTCCGCCCGCCGCGCCAGCGCCGTGGCGAAGGCATCGGCCGCCAGATTGATGCGCGTGCGCGCACGTTCGATCATGTCGTTGTGGGTTTGCTGGATGTTGACGATCGCGGCGACCGCGACAAGCAGGAAGAACATGATCATCAACGGGCCGGTGGCGCGGCGGAAGACGCTTTCAAACCGGTCCAGATGCGTCAGCAGCGGCCAGTTCTGCCGGCGCATCAGCAGCGCCAGAAAAGGCAAAGAAAATCCGTTGCGCGAATCGCGCGCGATCGGCCGCATATGTGCCATTTCTGACCCCCGTTCGGACCGCGGCGACACCGCTTCGCCGCTACCGCATCAATCCGAATCGTCATTAAGGAATCAGACCCGATTCGCCGTGTCCAGCCCCGCGATTCGCGCTTGCGTAAAAAAATCATTAACGCGACGCCCGGGGACGGCCCTGCATGCGTAACAGCCCGTACTTGCACCATCTCGTCGGCAGGCCGCATTCTTGAGCGCGCAAAGGGGCCGCAGAATGCGCCGGCGTGTGCAAGAGCAGGGGATCAACCGGCAAATGGATACAGTTGCCCGGGGCAAAGGCGGGAGCCCGAATGGCGCCTTCGCCGCGCTCTTTACACCCAAGCTGATCACCGTTCTGCGCGAGGGATACGGGCTCGCGGAGTTCCGTGCCGACGCGCTCGCCGGGTTGACCGTCGCGGTCGTCGCCCTGCCGTTGTCGATGGCGATCGCCATCGCGTCGGGCGTGACGCCCGACAGGGGACTCTACACGGCCATCGTCGGCGGCTTTCTCGTTTCCGCGCTCGGCGGCAGCCGTTTCCAGATCGGCGGCCCCGCAGGGGCCTTCATCGTTCTCGTGGCGTCAACCGTCGCCGCGCACGGCGTCGAGGGGCTGATTATCGCCACGATGCTCTCCGGCCTCATCATGGCCGTCGTCGGCCTGCTGCGGCTGGGCTCTTACGTTAAGTTCATTCCCTATCCGGTGACGGTCGGATTCACCGCGGGGATCGCGGTGATCATCTTCGCCAGTCAGATCAAGGATCTGCTGGGCCTGACGATCGCGGGCGGCGAACCGGGCGAAATCCTTCCCAAGCTTCGCGCGATCGGGAATTCGATCCACACGGCGACCCCGGCCGCCATTGTGATCTCAGTCGTGACCGTGGCGATCATCGTCGGCATCAAGAAGCTGCGTCCCGGCTGGCCCGGCATGATTATCGCGATCGCGGCAGCGGCGGTCGGCGCGACCGTTCTCGGCCTGCCCGTCGAAACGATCGGCAGCCGTTTCGGCGCCATGCCGGCGTCGTTACCGCTTCCCGCGCTTCCCGAGGTGACATTCGCAACGGTTGCCGCCGTGCTGCCGAATGCGATTGCTTTCGCGTTGCTCGGCTCCATCGAATCCCTTCTGTCGGCGGTCGTGGCCGACGGCATGACCGGCCGCCGCCATCGCTCCAATTGCGAACTCGTCGCGCAAGGTATCGCCAATATCGGCTCGGGTCTGTTTGGCGGCATCTGCGTGACCGGAACGATCGCCCGCACGGTGACCAATGTCCGTGCCGGGGCGCACGGACCTGTTTCCGGCATGATGCATTCGCTGTTCCTGCTGCTGTTCCTGCTCGTGGCGGCGCCGCTTGCGGCTTTCATCCCGCTTGCCGCGCTTGCGGGTGTCCTTGCCGTCGTCGCGTGGAACATGGCCGAAAAGCATGAATTCGTGACGTTGCTGCGCGCTTCGAAGGGCGATGCGCTCGTGCTGCTGGCGACCTTCCTGCTGACGGTGTTTCGCGATCTGACCGAAGGCATCGTTGTCGGATTCACCATCGGCGCGCTGCTCTTCATCCACCGCATGGCGGAGAGCGCGGGCGTCAGTGCCGACAAGCCGGTAACGCTTGAGGATGTCCCCGATTTCATGGACACGCGCGAGGAGTTCGATGCCAGGCTGGCGAGCGATCCGGATCTCGTCGTCTACCGGATCAGCGGTGCGTTGTTCTTCGGCGCGGCGTCGACCGTCGGCGCCGTCCTCGACCGCATCGCCGACCAGCGCAAGGCCTTCGTCATCGATTTCTCCGCCGTGGCGCTGCTCGATTCCACCGGCGCGCACGCGATCGAAGGGGCGGCCCGGAAGGCGGCGCGAGACAACGTGGCGATGTACATCACGGGCGCGTCAACCGCGACGCGGCACATGCTGATCACGCATGGCGTGCGGGAGCCGCTGGTGCGCTATCGCGCATCGATCGACGACGCGGTCTCGGAAATTCGCGGTGACAGCCAGAAGGCCTAGTCGAGCGTACGCGATACGATGTCGGAGAGGTCGCGGGAAAGGTCCTTCGTGCCGGCGACCCTGCGTATTTCAGCCTCCGCCTTCGCGCGCCGCACCGGCTCCAGCGAACGCCAGGAGCGGAAGGCTCCCATCAGCCGGGCCGCCACCTGGGGATTGCGCCTGTCGGTCGCGATCACCGTATCGGCGACAAATTCATAGCCCTTGCCGTCGGCCCGGTTGAATTGGGTTGGATTGGCGGTCGAGAATGCACCGACCAGCGCGCGCAGGCGGTTCGGATTGCCGAAGTCGAAATCCGCCGAACGCGAAATTTCCAGCGTTCGTTCAAGCGTGTCGGGTTTCGGCGCGGTGGCCTGCACGGTCAGCCATTTGTCCATGACCAGCGCGTTGTTCTTGAACCGGTTCTGGAACTCCGCGAGCGCCTCGGCGGCGGCCGGGAGCCGGCGATGGACGAGCAAGGTCAGCGCTGCGAGCAGATCGGTCATGTTGCCGGCCGTCCGCCACGCCGCCTCGACGACACCCCGATGCGCCGCCGAAGGCGCCGACGCCAGGAAGCCGAGCGCCGAGTTGCGCAGCGCCCGCCGGCCTGCCGCTTCCGGGTCCGGCGAATAGTCGCCACCGTCGGCCAGTGCGGCCGCGAGTTCGGCAAGATCGCCGGCCATCGCCGCGGCGAGCATGTCGCGCAGGCCTTCGACCGCGCCATGGATCGCATCCGGATCGACATCCTTGCCGACCTGTTGAGCGATCTCGGTTTCGCTCGGCAGCGCAAGGAAAAGCGCGCGGTAGGCCTTGTCAAAGGCGTCATCGAGGATCGTTTCGCGCATCGCATCGACGAGCGATGCGTCGAACTGAAATTCACGCCCGGACTTGAGCGCCGCCTGTCCGGCAACGAGCGCGCGGCCCATCAATGCCTGCGCAGCCTCCCAACGGTTGTACGGGTCGCTGTCGTGACGCATCAGGAAGGCGAGATCGTCGGCTGTCAGGTCGTCGGTCAGCCGAACGGGCGCCGAGAAGCCGCGCAGCAGGCTGGGGATCGTGCGCGGAGGCACGTTCTCGAGCACCAGGGTTTCGTGCGCATCGCCGACGACCAGCGTATCGCCGTCGATCAGCGCCGCGCCGTCCGCCGGTTCGAGCGGCACTTCGGCGCCGTTCGCGCCGACCAGACCGAGCCGCAGCGGGATCGGCACGGCCAGCTTCGCCATCTGCCTCGGCGTGGCCGGCGTATGCTGGTCGATCTGGAGGGTCAGCCGCCGCGCCTTTTCGTCATACGTGCGGGTGACGCTGAGTCTCGGTGTGCCCGCCTGTTCGTACCAGCGCATGAACTGCGACAGATCCTCGCCGGAGGCATCCTCGAAACAGCCGATGAAATCCTCCACCGTCGCCGCGGTGCCGTCCATGCGGTCGAAATAGAGATCCATGCCGCGGTCAAACGCATCTTCGCCGATGATCGAGCGCAGCATGCGGATGACCTCGGCGCCCTTCTCGTAGACAGTCGCGGTATAGAAGTTGCTGATTTCGCGGTATTCATCCGGCCGGACCGCATGCGCGAGCGGTCCGTCGTCTTCAGGAAACTGATGGCTTCTGAGCAGGCGCACGTCCTGGATCCGCTTGACCGGCTCGGAACGCATGTCGCCGGAAAACTCCTGGTCTCTGAAGACCGTCAGCCCTTCCTTCAGGCATAGCTGGAACCAGTCGCGGCAGGTGATCCTGTTGCCGGTCCAGTTGTGGAAATACTCATGCGCGATGATCGCCTCGATATTGGCGTAATCCGTATCCGTCGCGGTTTCCGGGCTGGCGAGGATATACTTGTCGTTGAAGACGTTGAGGCCCTTGTTCTCCATCGCGCCCATATTGAAGTCGCTGACGGCGACGATCATGAAGATGTCGAGATCGTATTCGCGGCCGAACCGGGTCTCATCCCAGCGCATGGCGCGCTTCAGCGATTCCATCGCATAGGCGCAGAGTTCCTCCTTGCCCGGCTCGCAATAGATGACGAGAGCCACCTCGCGTCCGCTCATCGTCACGAAGCTGTCGCGCACCGCCCCGAGATCTCCCGCGACCATCGCAAACAGGTAGGAGGGCTTGGGGAAGGGATCGTGCCAGACCGCGTAATGCCGTCCCGTCCCGTCGATCCGGCCCGCATCGACGCGGTTGCCGTTGGCCAGCAGCACCGGTGCTTCCTTCGCGTCGGCTTCCATGCGCACGGTGTAGACCGCGAGCACGTCGGGCCGGTCCGGGAAATAGGTGATGCGACGAAAGCCCTCCGCCTCGCACTGCGTGCAATAGATGCCGCCGGTGCGGTAGAGACCCATGAGCCTGGTGTTGATCGCGGGATTGACGCGGTTGCGGACGGTCAGCTTGAACCGGCTCTGCGGCGGCATGGGGATGGTCAATCCATGCGCATCGGTCCCGTAGTCGCCGGAGGTCAGCGGCAACCCGTCAATCTCCACGCTGTCGAGCGTCAGACCGTCTCCGTCCAGTCGCAGCGGTCCGGGTCTCGCGACCGACGGATTGGCACGCACGGCCATTGTCGCCGTAACGGCCGTCTCCTGCGGCGCGAGGCGGAAATCCAGTTCGATCCGCTCCACCAGCCATGCCGGGGGACGATAGTCCGCGAGCCGTGTCGAGGACGGGGTCTGATCGTTCACCGCGTCGCTCCCGCCTGCCTCACCGCCCGCGCCGGCCGCCACGACGGCGTTCGGCGGCATTTTCGTTCGGCGGCGAGACCAGCGGGCCGAGCTTGGCAGTGATCTCCTCGACGCTCGGACGCGGCCCGCGCGTGTATCCGTCCATCGCCTCGCGCATGGCTCTGACGTGAAGAGCTGAATTGCCGCAGCACCCGCCGACGATCCGCGCGCCGGAATCAAGCGCCAGCCTGACATAGTCGGCCATCAGTTCGGGCGTTCCGGAATAGTGAACATGGTCGCCGTGAAGCACCGGAATGCCGGCATTGGCCTTGGCGACGATCACCGCGTCGGGGCTTGCCTCGGTCATCGCCAGCGTCGTGACCAGCAGGTCGGACGCGCCGACGCCGCAATTTGAGCCGACGGCGACCGGCTGCTGTTTCTGGTTGGCGACCGCGCCGGGAAGTTCGGCGGGCCTGACGCCCATCATCGTTCGTCCCGCGGTGTCGAAACTGGCCGTGTAGACATAGGGCATGTCGTTCTCGATGGCGGCTTCCGCCGCGCACTCGATCTCCTCCATCGAGGACATCGTCTCGATCCAGACCACATCGGCGCCGCCCGCCTTCAGCCCGGCGATCTGGTCGCTGAAGGAGGAGACGGCATCAACATGCGTAAGCGCGCCCATCGGCTCGAAGAGCTCTCCTGTGGGGCCGACCGAGCCGGCGACGATGACCGGCCTGCCGGCGCCGTCCGCGACCTTGCGCGCGAGCTCGGCGGCGGCCTTGTTCAGTTCGAATACCCTGTCCTGCATGTTGTGCAGCTTCAGCCGATGCCGCGTGCCGCCGAAGCTGTTGGTCAGGATGATGTCCGATCCGGCGTCGACGAAATCCTGATGCAGCTTGGTCACCTTTTCGGGGTGATCGAGATTCCACATTTCAGGCGGGTCGCCCGGCCCAAGGCCCATTTCGAAAAAATTGGTGCCCGTCGCGCCGTCGGCCAGCAGATGTCCTTTTTCGGCGAGCAGTGTTTCCAGACGACTGTTCATCGGTATCCTTGAACCTGTGGATCGGCGTCAAATCCCTGTTGCGTCGCGAACGGTCGCGGCGTTCGGCAACAAGCAGGATTGAATCGCCCGAATGTGGGGCGACCATATCGTTGCAGCAAGGTTGCGTCCACCGGGATAGGCCTTGCCGACCGGTCTTGCGGGCAGTTCGTCGCAGGCTCCACGAACGTCATTGACCGCGCGGCGGCGAAGCGCTCTTGTGCGTGCCATGAGGGAACCGCTTCTGACACGTCTGCGCCGCCATCGGGGCCTCATCGGTCAGGTTCTCGCCGTCTTCATGCTGTTGCAGCCGGTTGCCCTGGTGATCGGTGCCGATATCGCCGCGCAAGACCCGCTGACGCAGGCGGTTCTTGCGTCCTTCTGCTCGCCATCGGGCGGAGCCGGGCCCGCTTCGGGCGGCGCGGCCGTTCCTTCCTGCTGCCTGCCGAGTGGCACCTGCGCCGCCGGACCCTGTTGCGCCGCCGTTCCGCCGCTGGCCTCCCTCGCGGCCGCCCGTGACGTCGTTCGCGAGCGTCACCCCGACGACGGCGTTGCCGCCGCGCGCTATGCCCGTTCCTTCCACTGGCCGCAACCGACCGGCCCGCCCGTCGCCTGACCGACCGGTAAACAGGCTCAACGGATGCGCGATCCTGCGGGATCTCCGCGCAAATCCATGTGAAATTCGGAAAGGAACATATCCATGCAGCTTCTCGCAAAGCGCATTCTTGCCGCCGTGGCACTGGCCGCCATGGCTTTCGTCACGCTCCCGCCGGCATCGGCCCATGAATACGAGACCGAAACCCTCACCATCGGCCATCCGTGGCTGCGCGTGCCGCCGCCCGGGGCGACGGTGGCCGCGGCCTACATGACCCTGACCGGCAAGGGCGACAAGGGAGACCGTCTCGTCTCCGCGTCGATCCCCGTCGCCGACCGTACCGAGCTCCACACGATGACCATGGACGGTGGCGTCATGAAGATGCGTCCCCTTGAGAACGGGATCGAGGTGCCCGCCGGCGAAACGGTCAAGCTGGCGCCGGGCGGCATGCATGTCATGCTGATCGGGCTCAACAAGCCGATTGTCGACGGCGAGAAGGTGAAGGGGGTTCTGACCTTCCAGAAGGCCGGCGAGGTCGAGGTCGAGTTCGTCATGCAGACCATGAAGGATGCCATGGGCGGCGATGCCCGGCAGGGCGCGGACATGAAACACGAAGGCCACGGCATGAAGTGATCGAGCGGACCGGGCGGCAGCTTGCTGCCGTCCGGTCGTCAGCTTACCACTTCGCAGCGTTTCCAGGTCTCGGGCGCGCCCGGTGCGCTGGGACGCGTCAGCGTGAGCAGTTCCTCGCTCATCAGCATCATGTTCACCTGACCGCCGGCACCGGGTTCGCTATCGGGCACGATGTAGGAAAAGCCGTGCCTGTCGTAGTTGCCGGCAATGCTGTTGCCGCCTTCGGTGGTGATCGATGGCCCCTCGATGCGGAAATGTTTGCCTTCGCGGCACCAGTCGCCGTCGATCGCATCGGCGAGCGCGGAGTGCGTCCAGCCCGCAAGCAGCAGGCCGCAGGCGGTAGCGATGAGATGCTTCATGCCTAAGCTCCGTCAGGATGGGGGCCGATGCTCGACGCTCCGGCCGTCCGCGATTTCGTCGCTGGGGTGCACGATTACGAGATCCCCGGTCTTGAGCCCTTTCGTGACCTCGGCGACGTCGTCGTTCATATGGCCGATCTCCACGCCCGTCAGTATCGCTTTACCTTCGGCAACGCGATAGACGCTCCACGCGCCGTCGTGCCGGAACAGCGCCGAGATCGGCACCTGCAGGATATCTTCACCGCGCCAGACCGCCAGCCTTGCATAGACGCGGAAGCCATGGCCGAGCGCCGGCGCCGGCGCATCGAAATCGAGAATGGCGTTGACCCGCTGCTCCTCTATGCCCAGTGCGGAGACCTTGGTGAAGCCCGATGGATCGATCCGCCGGACGGTTGCGGGAAGGTCGCTGTCGCCACCCCAATCCGTGATCTGCGCCTTCATGCCGGGCCGAATACGCACCGCGTCGGATGAAAGCAGGTCGACGACGATCTCCAGGTCGCTCGGATCGCCGATGGTGGCGATGCGCGCGCCCGCCGTCACCGCCTGTTCGCTCTTGGTGAGAACTTCGAGAACGACACCGTCGGAAGGGGAGGTGAGATTCACGCAGCAGTCGCTGCTCGCGTCCTTGCTCACATCCGACGGTTGCAGCAGCCGTGCCTCCGCACTTTCCAGTTCGGCCTCGCGCACCTTGATCGTCGCTTCCGCACTGCGCAACTGGGCCTCCGCCAGGGTCCGGTCGGCAACGGCCTTCTCCAGGGCACGTTGCGAGATGACGCTTGTACGGGAAAGGCTCTCGGCCCTCTCCAGGTCGCCTGCGGCAAGATCCAGCGCCGCCTTCGCGCGCTCGCGCTCGGCTTGCGCGAGCACGACTGCCGAACGCGCTGCCTCCACCGCGGCCCTGAGCTCAGCCTGTGCGCGCCGGTCGATCAGCGGCGGGTCGAGCGGATGGATGGAAGCGACGATGGTTTCGTTTGCCTCCACCCTGTCGCCGACATCCAGCGTCGTCCGCGAAAGATGCCCGGCGATAGGCGATGAGACGGTATAGATTTCGCGCACCCGGGTGCGCCCTTCCTGATTGATGGTGACGGTCATCGGGCCTGTAACGGCCTCGGCCAGATCCGCCAGCACGGGCTGCTGTCGCAGGGCCAGCCAGAAACCGCCGGCAATTAGGACGATAACGGCGATGCCGATGATCCATTTGAGGACTTTGCTCACGGCCTACTCCCGGGTCTTCAGGACGCGTACGAGATCGAGGCGGTCGACGCGCCGCCTGACGATCAGCGAGGAAGCGACCCCCGCCGCCATCACGATGAGGCTGGCCGTGGCGAATGTCGACGGCTCCACCACCAGCGGAATGCGAAACAGATCGCTCTCGAACCCCTGGACGACCGACCAGGAGAAACCATAGCCCAGGATCCAGCCGAGCGGTTGCGCCAGCGCAATGAGCACGGCCAGTTCGATCAGCAGCACGCTGGAGGCTTCGCCCCGCGTGAAGCCGAGCACACGAAGGCTCGCCAGTTCCCGCGCATGTTCGGCGAGCTGTATCCGCGCCGAATTGTATATGACGCCGAACGTGATGATCACGGCCAGCACGATATAGATGGTGGTCATGATCGTGATGTTGTTTTCGATCGTGCTGCGGAACTGCTGGCGCGAATTGTCGAGCAGGCTGATGGACCCCACCGCCGGCGTCTCCTTTATCGTCTTGTAGAGCGCCGGCAGGGCGCTGGCGTCGACGCTGACCCTGACGCCCGACAGCCGCTCGCCGTCGCCGGCTAGCCTGTGGAGCGCGGCCAGATCCATATAGACCGACAGCCCGATAAAGCTCTGGACCACGGCGGAGACCGGCGCTTCGACGACCCGGTGGTTCTGAGCGATCAGTTCGAGCGTCGCCATGTCGCCGGGCCTGAGATGCAGGAGTTCGGCGACCCGCTCCGACAGCAGCAGTCCGCCCGAGGGCAGCGAAACGTGATTGAGATCGATGTCGAGCACCTTGGTCAGGTCGGCGTCCGGCGCCGGGCCCTCGATCGAGATCAGCCGTTCGCGATGGCCGTTTCGCAGAATCACCGGTTCCTGCCGGAAGGGCTCCACCCGCAGCGTGCCGGGCAGATGGCGTGCATCGTCGAGGGCCGACGGCGCCTTCTTGACGAAGAATGCGATCGTCGCGTCCTGCCTTTCGGCCCGGTAGAACAGCGTCTCGATCATGAAGTCGATCGAGCCGGTGGAAAACCAGGCGGTGACGAGCAGCGCGACGGAGAAGGAGATGCCGAGCGTCGTCAGCCCAGCGCGCACCGGCCAGCGCATCAGATGGCGAAGGGCCATGGTGGTCGTCGGCGATAGGAGACCTTTCAGCAGACCCGACCCGCTGAGGACGCGCCTGTACCGCACCGGCGCAGGCGGCCGCATCGCCACGGCCGGCGGCAACGCGACGATGGCCAAGATCGCGCGCGCGGCGCCCGCCAGGGCGGCCCCGACGGTGACGAGGCCGGCGATGGCGTAGAGATCGGGGCTCTCGCGGAAGACCAGGAAGGGAAAGGAGAAGAATTCGCTGTAGAGCTCGGCCATGCCGCGGCCGAGCCAGGCGCCGGCGCCGGAACCGATCGCCAGGCCGACAAGGGCCATCGCGATAACCAGCTTGGCATAGTGCCACGCGATGGCCGCCCGGCCGTAACCGACCGCCTTGAGCAGGCCGATCTGCTCCCGTTCGAGCGAAATCAGCCGTGTCAGGATCATGTTGACGAGGAACGACGCCACGAACAGGAAGATGGGCGGGATGACGAACGCCATGGCGCGCAGCTGGGTCAGTTCGCTGTCGAGAAAGGCGTGGCTGGTCTGGTCCTTGCGCGCGTGGGCGGCCCTGCCGCCATAGGGTTCCAGGAGACGGTCGATGGTATCGAGCATGTCCTGCTGCCGCGCTTCCGGCCGCAGGATCAGCGCCACGTCGTTGAAGGCGCCGTCCATGTCGAACAGCCCTTCAAGGGCGCTGCGCGGCATGAAGAATACGGCGAACCGTTCGGGCGTCGGGACGATGTCGCCTGGCCCGATCGCGTAGACATATTCCGGCGAAAGGACGACGCCTGTGATCGTCAGCTGTTGCTTGCGTCCGTTCAGTATCGCGGCGAACCGGTCTCCCGGACCGAAGCCATGCGCTTCGGCGAAACTCTCGATGACGGCGATCTCGTTCTTCCGGCCGGGCAGCGGCAGCCTGCCGGAACGGATATAGAGGCGGTTCAGCGAGGGCTCGTCGTGATCGGGCAGCGAAACGGCGATCCCCGAAGCCGGTTCGCGCATACCCTCAACGTCGATCACCACCGAACGCACGATCCGGAATTCGGCGCGGGCGACGCCGGGTATATTGCGTATCCTGTCCGCCAGCCGCATCGGCGCGCGCTCCGCCGACGCGAATATGTCGGCGAAACGGTAGCGCTCGTAGAAAATCGCGCGGGTCTCCTCCAGGGACCGGTAGGCGCCGAGAGAGAGCACGAGCGTTGCCACGCCGCAGGCCATGACCAGGGCAACCGCGAGAATCTGCGCCCATAGCCGTCCCAGATCGCGCACCAGCTTGCGGTCGAGAACTGCCAGGTGCGCCATCGCGTTCATTGGCTACCAGCTCACTTCCGAGGGCTTGATGCGGGTCGCGTTCTCGATCGCTTCGACGATGCGTCCATCATGAAACGAGAACACCCGGTGGGCGATCTTCCGGATGCCGGCATTGTGGGTGATGATCGCCGTCGTTGTGCCGAGTTCCTCGTTTACCCGGGCAAGCGCTTCCAGGACGATGATGCCGGTCTTGGAGTCGAGCGCCCCGGTCGGTTCGTCGCAAAGCAGGACCTCGGGCCGCTTGGCGATGGCGCGCGCGATTGCCACGCGTTGCTGCTCCCCGCCCGACATCTGCGCCGGGAAATGCTCCATCCGGTCCCTCAGATTGACCAGCGAAAGCGCGTCCTCGGGCTTCATGGGGTTGCGGGCGATCTCGGTCACCAGAGCGACATTCTCCCAAGCGGTGAGACTGGGCACGAGATTGTAGAACTGGAAGACGAAGCCGACATGGTCGCGCCGGTAACGCGTCAGACGCGCTTCGCCATAGCCGCCAAGCGCTTCGCCGCGAAAATAAACCTCGCCGTCGGTCGGCTTGTCGAGGCCGCCCATGATGTTGAGCAGGGTGGACTTGCCCGATCCGGAGGGACCGAGCAGCACCGCCATTTCGCCTTCGTAAAGATCGAGATCGACGCCGCGCAGAGCCCAGACCTCCACGTCGCCTGTGCGATAGACCTTCGTCACACCCCGGGCGGAAAAGACGCTCTCGGCCATGCCGTCTCCCAAAAGAAAACGGGCAGAGGCTACAGCGAAATCGTCGCCAGCGACACGCCTCTTTCGTTCGGCGCCGGCTCGATCGTGAAGCCCATCTGTCGGCACAGGGCGAGCATCTTGCTGTTCTCGTCGAGAATGAGACCATAAATCCGTCCGATGCCGTCTGTCCTGCCGTAGTCGACGAGGCGTTGCAGGAGCGCCGCGCCGATGCCCTGTCCCTGCAGATCGGTGCGCACGAGCAAGGCGAATTCGGCTTCCTCGTGGTCGGGGCTGGCGGAAATCCGGCCGATGCCGGCGAGCGCGCCCGTCTCGTCGTCGAGCGCGACGAATGCCATTTCGCGGTCATAGTCGAGCTGGGTCAGCCGCAGCAGCATGGAGTCGGGGAAATGCCGCCGCGGCGCCATGAAACGCAGCCGAACGTCCTCCTGCGAAATTCTTGAAATGAAAGCGGGGTAGAGGGCGACGTCGGCCGGCTGGATCGGCCGGAACCGGTAGGTGTGGCCATCCAGGACCGAACGGCTTTGCCATCCGGCCGGATAGGGACGGATCGCCATGTCGGGATTGGGGCCGCTTTCGCCGACGCGGCCGGGGTCGAATTCGACGCGCGCGTCGAGGGCGATGGCACCCTTCGGATCGGCAAGGATCGGATTGATATCAAGCCCTTTAAGGCACGGAAAATCGACGACCAGCTGAGACAGGGCCAGCAGGATGTCGACGAGCGCTTCATGATCGGCGGGCGCCCTGTCGCGGTAGCCGGCAAGCAGCCGGCTGATCTGTGTGCGCGCGATGAGGTCGCCGGCCAGGACATCGTCGAGCGGCGGCAGCGCGAGCGCGCTGTCGCGCACGACCTCCACGGCGGTGCCGCCAGCGCCGAACAGGATCATCGGCCCGAAAATCGGATCGCGGCTGATGCCGGCGATGATTTCATGCGCATGTTTGCGGCGCACCATCGGCTGCACGGTGAAGCCGTCGAGGGCCGCTTCCTGACCTTCCGCTTTCACCCGGCTCAGGATCGTCTCGGCGGCGGTCTGCGCCTTCGCCGGCGAACGGATGTCCAGGATGACGCCGCCGATGTCGGATTTGTGCGTTATTTTCCTGGACCAGAGCTTGACGACGACCGCCTCGCTGTTGCGCAGGATGTCCTGCGCCCGCGCGGCCGTTTCCTCCGGCGTCCTCGCCGTCAGCGTTTCGGGCACGGGAATCCGGTAGGCGGCGAGCAGTGCCTTGGATTCCGGTTCGCTGAGCAGGTGGCGCCCCTCCGCGGCGGCGCCGGCAAGGATCGCCGAGGCGGCTTGCCGGTCGTGGATGTCATCCTCGGGCCTCGCCTCGGGCACGCGGGAAAGCGCGCGCTGCGCCTTGCTCCAGCCGGTGAGAAAGCCGAGCGAACAGGCCGCTTCCGCCGGGGTCTCGTAACTGGCGACGCCGGCCGCCTGAAGGATATGGCGTCCCTCCGACGCCGTGCTCTCGCCGAGCCAGCAGGCAAGGACCGGCTTGCCGTCGATCTTGCCGTCGCTCACGGTTGAAGCGACCGCCTCCGCGGCCTCGCGCGAAGAGCCGAGCCCCGTCGGGCAGTTCATGACGATCAGCGTATCGACATTGTCGTCGGCGGCGACGGTCTTGAGCGCGGCGGCGTAGCGCTCCGGCGGCGCGTCGCCGATGATGTCGACCGGATTGGCGTGCGACCAGTTGGCCGGCAACTGCCGGTTCAGCGTTTCGATCGTTGCGGCCGACAGCTCCGCAAGTTCGCCGTTCTGGTCCATCAGCTGGTCGACCGCGAGAACCCCCGCGCCGCCGCCATTGGTGACGATGGCCGTGCGGCCGCGCGTTTGCTGCGGAAAGCGGGTCAGCGTCTCGATGGCGTCGAACAGGTCATCCAGCCGTTTGACGCGCAGGATACCCGCCCGCTGAAGTGCGGCATCCATCGCCGCGTCGCCGCCGGAAAGCGCGCCCGTATGGGTTGCCGCCGCCTTGGCCGCTTCCTCATGCCGTCCCGACTTGATGGCGACGACCGGCTTCGTCCGGCCGGCGGCGCGCGCCGCGGCCATGAACTTGCGCGGCTCCGTCACGGTTTCGAGATAGAGGAGGATCGCCTTCGTCCGGCTGTCGCCGGCCAGCATGTCGAGATAGTCGCCGACATCGACATCGGCCATGTCGCCGAGAGACACGATGTGCGAGAAGCCGATGCCCTTGCCCTTCGCCCAGTCGATGACCGAGGCGGCGATCGCGCCCGACTGCGACAGCAGCGCGATCGGGCCGGGCTCGGCATTCATATGGGCGAAGCTCGCGTTGAGCTTCGCCGGGGGGACGATCAGCCCCAGCGTGTTGGGGCCGATGACGCGGAATGTATGAGGTTCGCAGGCGTCGAGCATCGCTTGCTTGAGGCCGTTCTTGTCCGTCAGGCCGGCCGTAATGACGACCGCCGCGCGGGTGCCCTTCTCGCCAAGCGTCGCGATCAGCCCCGGAACCGTGTCCGCGGGGGAGGCGATGACGGCGAGATCGGGCGGCGTCGGCAGGTCGGAGACGTTCCGGTAGCATCGCCTGCCCATCACCTCGTCATATTTCGGATTGACCGCGACGACCGTTCCCTCAAACCCCGCCTCGATGACGTTCCGCATCACGACGTGGCCGACGGAACCGGCGCGCGGCGACGCCCCGATAATGGCGAGGGAACGGGGCTGGACGGCGAATTCGAGATTTCTGATGGTCATGCGAGCCCCCCGCGTGAAGTCAGGAAAATTGTCGTTGCGCTCGATAATGCCGCAATGACGGCGCTCATCGCGACGGAAAACCGGGTGGTGGCGGGATTTCCCGGCCGCTGCGCGCCCATGAGCCCCGGCCATTGCCTGCGCCCGTCCCGCCCCGTTCGAAAGTTTTCCCGCCAACGCAACGGTATCGGACTGATCGGTCCTGACCCCAGGATAGACAGGGCATATTGCGATGAATATGAATTCATTGACGCTCTCCGGCAGGATCGGTCGTCCGGAGCAGGATACGAACACGATATGGGAAGGACAAGAAATGACGAAATATCTTGAGGATTTCACCGTGGGAGACAAGCAGAAGAGCCCCGGCCGCACCGTCACCGATACGGATCTGGCGATGTTCACCTGGCTTTCGGGGGACAACAATCCTGCCCACACCGACGAGGAATTCTGCCGCAAGAACAGTCCGTTCAAGACCCGCATCCTGCAGGGCGCCTACGGCTTTTCCATCGCGACCGGCCTGAGTGCCCAGATCGGCGAGATGGCTGGATCGGCGATCGCTTCGCTTGGCGTCGAGAACTGGGTCTACAAGGGGCCGATATTCGTCGGCGACACGCTCTGGCTCGAGACGGAAGTGGTCGAGGCGCGGCCCACCTCAAAGCCCGGGCGAGGCGTCGTGAAGCGGAGGTTCCAGCTCATCAACCAGAAGGGCGAGGTGGTTCAGGAAGGACTGAGCTCGGTGCTCGTCTACGCGCGCGGCTGACTTCGGATCGCCGCCCGAACGTGACGCAACCCCGCTTTGACATAGCTCAAGGCGGGGTTATTGTTGCGCTGCACAATCAGATTGTGTCCGCTTGTCCTCAAAGATGCCGAAATCGGCGGCCATGACTTGGCTTGTCCGTTTTCCGGAACCTCCGGGGAAACGGCGGAGCACTTTGTCTGTTGCGTTGCGTAACAGGTCCGCTTTGAGAAAGTTGCAATTCCGCGGTCCGTTTTTACCTGGCTGACATATGGTGCTGTCACGGTGCCTCTGATGCGTTTCGCATCCTGCCAGGACCCTCCGGCGCCTGGGGTTGCGAGGCGCCGCCATCGAAAGCCATGGGAGAGATGTCATGCCGAAATCGCAGTCTGAGATGTCGAACAAGATGGACATCTTCAATCCGTTCGCTGCCGTCATGCCCGAGACGATGAAGCAGTTCGGCGGCATGCAGAGCCGCCTGGTCTCGGCCTGCATGCAGTACAATCTGGAATATCTTGAGTTCCTCAAGCGCCGGGTGGAGAAGGATATCGCGCTCATCGAGGAAATGTCCGCCAAGGAAGAGCCCTCCGAGGTCATGTCGGCCTGCACCGACTTCTGGCGGGCAGCTTTTGAGGACTACTCCGACGAGATCGGCAAATTCGCGGGCATGAGTTCGTCGCTGATCAACGAAGCCCGAAGCGAGACGACCAAACAGGTGCAGACCCTGAAGGACGAGGTCAAGGTTCAGGCAGCCGCCTGAATGCGGACCGCCGGGGGCATGGCGACATGAAGATGAACCGGCAGCCGCCGGTGGATGGCGCGATCGCGTCCGGGCCGGCGGCTGGTGACGCGCGGGACAAGGATGACGTTCTGCGCGATCTGGACCGAACCGTTCATGCATTGCTCGGCGAGGCGACCGGCGGGATTTCGCAGGTCGGCCTTGCCGAGGCGTGGGCCGACTGGCTTTCGCATCTGGCGCTGGCACCGGGCACGCAGGCCTGGATTGCGCGCAAGGGGACCGAAAAATGGCTCCGCTTCGCGCAGATGATGTCGCGTTGCGCCGCCGGCTCCCCTGCGGATGCTGCCTGCATCACGCCATTGCCGCACGATCACCGGTTCGACGATGCCGCGTGGTCCGCATTTCCCTACAATGCGATCCATCAGGCGTTTCTGCTCAACCAGCAATGGTGGCACAATCTTACGACGGGCGTGCCGGGCGTCTCGGCGCGCAACGAACGTCTCGTCGAATTCTACAGCCGACAGTTCCTCGACATGCTCTCGCCGTCCAACTTTCCGGCGACGAACCCGGAAGTTCTCCAGGCCACGCTGCGCGACGGAGGTCTCAATTTCCTGCGCGGCTTCGGCTACTGGCTGGAGGACATGCGGCGTCAGGCGACCGGCGCCAGACCCGTCGGCGCGGATGCATTCGTTCCCGGCCGGACGGTCGCCGTGACACCGGGCGAAGTCGTCTACGAGAACCGGCTGATCGAACTGATTCAATATCGGCCGGCAAGCGGCAAGGTGCACGAGCAGCCGCTCCTGATCGTGCCGGCCTGGATCATGAAGTATTACATTCTCGATCTTTCGCCCGACAATTCGTTGATCGCGCATCTTGTGTCGCAGGGCTTCTCGGTCTTCTGCATTTCCTGGAAGAACCCCGGCGAGGCGGAGCGCGACCTCGGCCTCGACGACTATCGCCGGCTCGGCGTGGAGGCCGCGCTGGACGCCGTGCAGGCGATCACCGGCGCCAGACATGTCCATACGGCCGGCTATTGCCTCGGCGGCACGTTGCTCACCTTCGCGGCGGCCGCCCTCGCGACCCGCGGCGACCGCCGCATCGCCTCGATGACGCTGCTTGCCGCGCAGGTCGATTTCACCGAAGCCGGCGAACTCAGCCTCTTCGTCAGCGAAAGTCAGCTTGCCCTGCTGGAAGACATGATGTGGCGCAAGGGATATCTCGACAAACGCCGGATGGCCGGGACCTTCCAGATGCTGCGCTCGCAGGATCTCGTCTGGTCGCGCAGCGTACGTGAATATCTGATGGGCGAGCGGGCGCCGGTGAACGACATGGCCGCCTGGAGCGCCGACACCACCCGCATGCCCTACCGCATGCACAGCGAGTATCTGCGCCGGCTCTATCTCGGCAACGACCTCGCCGAGGGCCGCATGCAGGTCGATGGCCGTATCGTCTATCCCGGTGACATCGCCGTGCCGGTCTTCGCGGTGGCCACGACCAGCGATCACATCGCGCCGTGGCGGTCCGTCTTCAAGGCCGTCCACCTGTTGGACGGCGACATTACCTTCGTGCTGACCAACGGCGGACACAATGCCGGCATCGTTTCGCCGCCGGGCCGGAAGGGGCGGGCGTACCAGATGCTCGAATATCGCGACGGCGATCCGCATCCCGATCCGGACCTGTGGCGCCGGACCGCGGTGAGCATCGACGGTTCATGGTGGCCGGACTGGGTGCGCTGGCTGCAGGCAAGGGCCGGTGACATGACCGAACCGCCGGCCATGGGGGGCAACGCCTACCGGCCGCTGAGGCCGGCGCCGGGCGCATATGTTCTGGAGGATTGACGGGCTCTCCCCGCCGCCGATCAGCCTATGATTTCCGCAAGACGCCGGATCGCGGCGGCATAGCCGGAAATGCCGAAACCGGCGATCACGCCGCTTGCGAGGGGCGAGACGTAGGAATGGTGACGGAATGCCTCGCGCGCATGCACATTCGAGATATGCACTTCGAAGACCGGCAGGTCGGATGCCTTCAGCGCATCGTGAATGGCGATGGAGGTATGGGTGTACGCGGCCGGGTTGATGACGATGCCGCACGCTTTCTCGCGGGCTTCCTGAATCCAGCTGATCAGCTCGTGTTCCGCATTGCTCTGGCGGAAGACGGCCTCGAGCCCGCACTCGCCCGCGGTCTTGCGGCACAGCGCCTCCACATCGGCCAGCGTCTCACGCCCGTAGAGGTCCGGCTCGCGCGTCCCGAGCAGGTTGAGGTTGGGTCCGTTGAGGACATAGACAGGCTTGCTCACCGGCTGATCTCCGCATGATGACGCGCCTATATGCGCGCGTGCCGCCGCCCTGTCCAGTCAGCGCCTGCCGAGCGCCACATAGATGGCCGGGATCACCAGCACCGTCAGCGCGGTTGACGAGGCGAGGCCGAACAGCAGAGAAATAGCCAGACCCTGGAAGATCGGATCGGTGAGGATGACCGCAGCGCCGATCATGGCGGCAAGCGCCGTCAGCAGAATCGGCTTGAAGCGGATCGCCCCGGCCTCCAGCAGCACGTCGAGCAGGGGCCGGTCGGGCGCGCGCGCGTGACGCACGAAATCGACCAGCAGGATCGAGTTCCTGACGATGATGCCGGCGAGCGCGATGAAGCCGATCATCGACGTTGCCGTGAAAGGCGCATCGAAAAGCCAGTGGCCGGTCAGGATGCCGATGAATGTCAGCGGGATCGGCGTCAGGATCACCAGCGGCAGCCGGAAATCGCCGAACTGCGCGACGACGAGAATGTAGATTCCGAGCAGGGCGACCATGAAGGCGGCCCCCATGTCGCGGAACGTGACCCAGGTCACCTCCCATTCGCCGTCCCACAGAAGGATCGGTCGGGATTCGTCGTCCGGCTGGCCGTGCAGCTTGATTTCCGGCTTCGGCAATCCGTTCCAGTCGATCTTGTCCAGCGCCTTGGACACCTCGATCATGCCGTAGACCGGGGATTCGTATTCGCCGGCAAGCTCCGCGAGCACCATTTCGGCGGCACGCATGTTGTGCCGGAAGATCGGGTAGGAGGCCTTCTCGCGGGAGATCGTCACGACGTCCCCGAGTTCGACGATCGAGCGGTCGCCGGGGAGCGCGTTGGCGGGCACCGGGATCGCCAGCGCCCGTTCGTCGAGGACGCCATGTTCGCGCGCTGTCGCGATGCGGATCGGGATCGGATGACGGCCGTCGCCGCGATGCGAATACCCCACGGTCTGGCCGCCGAAATAGGTACCGATCGTGTCGTAGACGTCCTGCTGCTCGACGCGGAAATATTCGATATTGTCCTGGTCGATCCTGAGCCGCGTGCGCGGCGCCGGAACTCCGTAGCTGTCGTCGATGTCGACGATGAAGGGGACTGAGGCGAAGGCTTCGCGGACCTTTTCGGCGACCGCGCGGCGCGTGTCCGCGTCGGGTCCGTAGATTTCCGCCAGCAGCGTTGCGAGGACGGGCGGGCCGGGTGGCGGTTCGACCACCTTGATGCTCGTTCCCGCCGGCGCGTCGATGCCTTCCAGCCGCTTGCGCAGGTCAAGCGCGATCTCATGGCTCGTCCGGCTCCGCTCGCCCTTGGCGCTGAGATTGACCTGGATATCGCCCATCTGGCTTTCCGAACGCAGATAGTAATGCCGCACCAACCCGTTGAAATTGAACGGCGCGGCGGTGCCGGCGTAGGACTGGAACGATATCGCTTCCTGAAGGTCAGCCATCCGCGCGACAGCCAGCGTCAGAACGCGGTCGGTATCCTCAACCGAGGAACCTTCCGGCAGGTCGACCACGACCTGCAACTCGCTCTTGTTGTCGAAGGGCAGCAGCTTCACGGTGACCGATTTGGTGTAGAAGAGCGACAGCGAACCGAGCGTCGCGAGGCCGACCAGCGCGAGGAAAATCCAGCTGCGCTTGCGCGAGGAAAGGATCGGACGGGCAACGCGGATGAACATGTGGCCGAGAAAGCCGACATGCTCGTGGTGATCGGCCTCGCCCTCCTTTTCGGCGCCGCCGAACTTCAGCATCAGCCATGGCGTCAGCATGACGGCGACGAAGAAGGAGAAGACCATGGCGGCCGACGCATTGGCCGGAATCGGGCTCATATAGGGGCCCATCAGCCCGGAGACGAACAGCATCGGCAGCAGCGCTGCGACGACCGTCAGCGTCGCGACGATCGTCGGGTTGCCGACCTCCGACACGGCCTCGATGGCAGCCTGCGCGCGTGGACGGTCGTCCTTCATTGCCCAGTGTCGCGCGATGTTCTCGATGACGACGATGGCGTCGTCGACGAGGATGCCGATGGAGAAGATGAGCGCAAAAAGGCTCACGCGATTGAGCGTGTACCCCATGATCGACGCCGCGAACAGCGTCAGCAGGATCGTCGTCGGGATGACAACGGCAACCACAATCGCTGCGCGCCAGCCGATGGCGAAGGCCACGAGGATGACGATGGAAACGGTCGCCAGCCCGAGATGGAACAGCAGTTCATTGGCTTTTTCATTCGCCGATTCGCCATAGTCGCGCGTGATCGACATGGTCAGGTCTTCCGGGAAGATCGAACCTTTCGTCGCCTCGAGCTGATGAATGATTTCCTCGGCGATGACGACCGCGTTCGTTCCCGGACGCTTTGCAATCGCAATCGTGACCGCCGGAAGACGCGTGACGCCGTCATCTGAAACGACATGGTTCGCGACCAGGGTCTCGTTGGGCCGCGTTTCCAGCACGATATCGGCGACATCGCGAACATAAACCGGTCTGCCATCGCGGGCGGTGATCAGAATGTTGCCGATTTCAACCGGCGTTTGCAGCGTCTGGCCCGCGACGAGGCCTGTCATGTGGCCGTCCTCACGGATATCGGCCGCACGGAACGAGCGGTTGGCGCCGGCGATCTTTCCTGCAAGCTGTTGCAGGGTCAGCCCGTAAAGCGAGAGCTTTTCCGGATTGGGTTCGATGCGAAATTCGTCCGGCTGCTCGCCGACGATGTAGGTCAGGCCGACGTCATCGAGCTTGGATACCTCGTTGATCACTTCCCGCGCGACGCGCGTCAGGTCGCTGGCCGACCAGCGTGCAGCGGCGTCCGGCTTTGGCGATAGCGTGACCGATACGATGGCGACATCGTCGATGCCGCGCGCCACGATCAGCGGCTCGGGGACGCCGACAGGGATGCGGTCCATGTTGGCGCGCACTTTTTCGTGGACGCGCAGTATCGCCGCATCGGTGCTGGTGCCAACATCGAAACGGGCAGTGACGACGGTGCCGTCATCCTGCGTCTGCGAATAGACGTGCTCGACATTGTCGATGCTCTTGATGATCGTCTCGAGCGGTTCGGTGACGAGCTTGACCGCGTCTTCGGCCTTCAGCCCGTCCGCACGGACGTGGATATCGACCATCGGCACCGAAATCTGGGGCTCTTCCTCGCGCGGCAGTGTGACAAGCGCGACGATGCCGACGGCAAACGAGGCCAGCAGGAACAGCGGCGTCAGCGGTGAGCGGATGAACGCCTTCGTCAGAAAGCCGGCGGCTCCGAGCTTCATGGCGTGACGACCCTGTCGCCCGCGGCGAGGCCGCTCAGCACTTCGCGCATCGCGGTGCCATCGGCCTGGAATCTCTCGCCGATGACGACGCTGACCAGAACCGGCTGTGAGCCGGCCAGCGAAACATAGTCGATTCCGTGGCGTGTCGTGATCGCATCGGCGGGAACGGCGATGATATCCTGCCGGCCGACGGGAATGCTGACGAGGGTTCGCTCTCCCACGAAAAAGTCGCCGAGATCGGCAACGTCGACATCGGCGATCACGCGGCCGTTCTGGATTTCCGGATAAACCTTCACGAGGCGACCTTCGGCCATGGTCAATGCGCTGTCGGCGCCGCGAATGCCGACTTCGACGCTATCGCCCTCGCGGATCGTCGCCGCATGCCGTTCGGGCAGCGACAGGCGCAGGAAATACCCCCCGCTGGCGACCCGCAGGATCGTTTCGCCGGGGAGCACCACGGAACCATGCGTGACCGGCACCGTCAGGACGCGTCCCGATTCCGGGGCGACAACCGCGCCTTCACTCGCCTGCTGGCGGTTGACCGCGATTTCCGCCTCGACGGCTTGCAGCTCGTTGACGAGAACGTCATGGGCGGTCTGTGCCTCGTCGAGCCTGGCCTTGGGGACCGAGCCGCGCGTGAAGAGATCCTGGGCGCGCGAAAGGCTGGTGCGCGCATTGTCCAGCCGCGCGACGACCGCGAGACGCTTTGCATCCAGCGCGGCGCGCTGCAGCGCCAGCTTCTCGTCGCTGACCTCGGCCACCGTCTGCCCGGCTTCGACCGTGTCGCCTTCCTCCACCGTGATGCCGGTTACCGTTCCGCCGATTCGGGCGCGCGCCGGGACAACATTCCGGCTCTGAACCTGCCCGAAGACGGATTTCATGATCGGCACTGTCATCGGCTGGACGACATATTCGGCGGCGCCCGCTGCCGCCGGCGCCAGTGCGGCAGCCAGTGGCAGGGCGATCGCCAGTGCGCGGTGGAGGAAAATTCTCATTTGAAAGCGATCCCCGGCTTTACGCCCAGTTTCTTGAATACCGACGCGGCCGGGCAAAACCCGGTGACGGACGCCTGAATCATGTTCAGGCCCGCAAATGCGGTCAGAAGCAGCCAGTAGGGCGAAACGAAGTAGCCCAGCGCAAGAGAAATCGTGACGACGAAACCGGCAAACAGCATAACGCTGCGATCGAGGCACATTGTTCATTCCTTCAGAAAGTATGCCGGCGAACCGGCGGGGTTGAGGGTGAATTCAATATATTAGAGAGATGTAATGTTTCAAGAGCGGCGATCCCCGAAATGCCTCGTTCAAAGGTTGACACCGCCAGCGGCGGGCGGGAGATAGATGCGCACAGATCCGCGGTCGGCGAATTGGGCTAGGTCAAATGCGATTGCGCAAAGCGGCTTTGGGAAACGCGCTGTTTGCCTTGGTATTGCACAGCGGAGCGGCCGCGGCGCAGCCCTCGGCCTGTTCGGACGATCCCCGCTGGCAGGCGCCCCGCGACAGGGGGCAGGTCTTCTATCTTCAGAAATCGAGCAACCCCAACACGGTCGTTTACGCCATGCGGCTCGACGAAAGCGGAAACGTGGAGCGACGCGACCCGATGACCGCCTATTGGCGCCGCTACGCCGAACACGGCCAGCGGATGGAACTGCGGTTTCTGGAGCGGGTGCTCGCATTCGATATCCAGCACCGGCTGATCGATGGCGATGCGCCCCGATATCGGGCCAATCTGGTCGCTTACCCGGCGTTGAAAGCCACTGTGGAAAAGGGCGATGGCGGAAGTTACCGCGCCGTGCTGCCGATCGACGGCCGGCCAGCGCAACTTGAGTGTATTTACGTCGAACTGCGCGAGACGGAGTTCATTCCCAGAATCCTCCACGTCGACCTCGTCGGGCGCACGCTGGAAGGCAGCGTGCCGATCAGGCAGCGCCTCCTGCCGCCTTGAGGCTCATGCACCGGGCGTGTTGCGCCAGTTCTTCGCGGTGAGGCCCATGATCCAGTCCGTCACCGCCACGGGCATATAGTGCTGAAGGCCGACCGACAGCCGCAATTGCCAGGGAAAGACGGAAACGCGCGCGCCGCGCGCGATGTCGCGGACAATCCGCCGCGCCGCCTGTTCGGGCGTCCGGCAGAACGGACGCGGCATGTCGAGCGAACGGCTCATCGCTGTGTCGATGAAGCCGGGTACGATCACCGTCACGTTGACGCCGCGCGGGCGCACCAGCCGTCGCAGGCTGTCGCCATAGATGTGCACCGCAGACTTGGAAGCGCAGTATGCCGGCGATTGCGGCATGCCGATGAGACCGGAGATGGACCCGATCAGCGCGATATGCCCCCTGCCGCGGCCGACCATCGCCGGGAGCAGAGGAGTGACGGCGTTGACGGCGCCCAGCGTGTTGATCGCGAAAATGCGGTTTGCCTGCTCGCCGGTCTCCCCCGAGGGGCCGGGCACGACCTGATCGCCGCCGATCCCCGTGCTGGCAACGAGCAGATCCACGGGCCGGACGGCATCGCGTCCCTTCAGCCACTCGTCCATCGCGGCCGGATCGGTGACGTCGATGATCCTCGTCGAAACTTCCGTGCCGCGCGAGACGCAGGAGGCGGCGGTTGCTTCCAGCCGCGCCGGATCGCGTCCGGCAAGAGACAGGAGCCGGCCCGGCGCCGCATAGGCTTCCGCGAGCGCACGGCCAAGCCCGCCGCTGGCGCCGGTGATGACAATATGGCCCGGCGCGGCCTTGATCGCGGGATGCGCCCTCTCGCTTGCGCTCATTCTGCCTTCCCTCCGATGCTGCGACGGCACTGCTTACGATCTTTTGCCGGCCGGCGCCAATCTTCACCGCCTTCTGGCCAAGCGCCGCACGCCATACTATGAAGGCCGCGACATCCCTCTCGCCGCGCCGGAGCCGCCCTTCCCATGTTCCCTCTCGCCCATCTCCGCGCGCTTTGGGGCCGCTGGTGGCTGGCACCGTTCGCGCCGCTGCCATTGCTTCCCATACTCGCGTGGACCGGCAACCTGCGCATCGAGCACATCGTGATCGTCGCTGTTCTCGTGGTGCTCGGCGTGGCGACCGCGCGGACGCGGGCGCTGCTCATCGCGTGCGTGCCGGGTGTGGCTGTGGGGCTCGGATATGAAATCATCAGGTTTCTGCGGCCTGTCTTCATCACCCCCGACAAGGTTCTCGGCTGCGACCTCGCCGCGTTCGAGGCGCGGTTTTTCGGCTTGCCGGACGGCCGCACGCTGCCGGACTTCTTCGTCGCGCATCACACGCGGTTCTGGGACTTCTTCTTCGCCGTTCCCTATACGATCTTCTGGATGGCCGCCGTCGCTTACGGCATCGTGCTCTTCTTCACCAACCGGCCGCGCATGCGGCGCTTCCTGTGGGTGCTCGCCGCGACGCACGCGGTCGCCTTCGCGATCTGGCTCATATGGCCTGCGGCGCCGCCCTGGTACATCCGCGAATATGGCTGCGCTATCGACATGAACGCGCTCCCGGATGCGGCGGCGTTAAGCCGGCTCGATGACTATCTCGGCATTTCCTATTTCCGCGACTATTACAGCCGCACGCCCAATGTCTTCGGCGCGTTGCCGTCGCTGCATTGTGCCTTCCCGACGGCGGCGCTCGTCTCCGCATGGCCTGATTCCGGCTGGCGCGAGCGTGCCCTGCATGTATTTCTTATCCTTTGGATGCTGAGCGCGAGCGTCTATCTGGACCATCATTGGCTGGTCGACGGGCTGGCCGGGATCGCGATCGTGATCGCGGTTCACGCCGTCATCCATGCGATACCGGAAGCGCTGCGAAGACGCCGGGCAATGGGTGCCTGAGGAAGGGGGAGTGCCGTGTCGCTGAACATCATTCCGGTGGAGGGCCGGGCTGCGCTGAAGCGCTTCGTCCGGCTGCCCAACCGCCTGTACGAGGGGCAGCGCGGTTTCGTGCCGCATCTGACCATGGAACGCATGGGCCTGCTCGACCCGGCCAAGGCTCCGTTCTTCAAGCACGGCGAAGCACGGTACTGGATTGCCGAAAGGGACGGCAGGGCGGTCGGCCGGATATCGGCCCAGATCGATCACGCCCAGCCCGCTGAAGCGTTCGGCAATGCCGGCATGTTCGGATGCCTCGATGCGGCCGACGATGCCGAGGCCGTCGCCGGATTGATCGCGGTTGCCGAGGATTGGCTCAGGTCGCGGGGCAAGGAAACCGTTTTCGGACCCTGCCTGCTTTCGATGAACGAGGAGACCGGGCTTCTTGTCGACAGTTTCGACCGCCGTCCCATGATCATGGTCCCTTGGCATCCACCCTATCTGGAACGGCATTTGCTGGCCTCCGGCTACGCGTCCGTCCGCGACCTCCATTTCTGGGAACTGCCGCACAAGAAGCTGGATGACTACGCCGCCGCCGAACGCATCTCCGGCTTCGCGCGCAAGTCGGGCCTGACGTTGCGCTCGCTCGATCTGAAGAACATCAGGCGCGACGTGGAGATCATGCGCGAGGTCTACAACGATGCCTGGCGCGACAACTGGGGCTTCGTGCCGCTGCAGCCGGAGGATCTCGACGGCATCGCCAGGGATCTGAAGCCGATCATCCCGCCCGAAGCCGGCATGATCGTCGAGCGCAAGGGCACGCCCGTCGGGGTGGCGATGGTCATTCCCAACATCGAGGACATGACGGCCGATCTCGGCGGAGACCCCTCGGTTTCCGGCTGGATAAGGCTCGCCTGGCGCATGTTGCGCAGGCGTTACCGTTCCGGGCGCATCATTCTGCTCGGCGTCGTCCGCGAAAGCCGCGATACCGTGGAGGGTGCGATGATTACCTCGATGCTGGTTGCCGAACTGACGGCGCGCCGCGCCGTTCAGAACCTGGAACTCGTCGAGGCGGGATGGGTCCTCGACAACAACCGCCGGCTCGTCAGGATGCTGGAGCAGATCGGCTGCCGGCGCGTCAGGACCGTACGCCTTTTCGACAAGGCGCTCTAAACGGAGCCATTCCGTAGAAGACCGCTGGCCGACAAGGCATTTTTCACCCGCAGGTGCTGGCGCAGCACGTAGCCGCCGCTGAGGACGATCAGCGCAACCGGCAGCAGCCATTGCGCAAGGATGGTTTGCATGTAGCCGTACTCGCCGAGCGTGGAGAACGCGTTGGTCAGGACATGCACGGCATAGCCCGCGCCGGCGATTTTCAACGCGGCCGCGAAATTTGTTCCCGGCCCCAGCAGCGCAAGTCCGAGACACGCGCTCATCAACGATAGGCCGATTATATAGGCGATCGCCGCCAGGCGGGCCTGATAGGCGTTCTCATAGCGGAATTGTTCCGGCACCCCTGACGGAGCGCGCGCCAGATGCCGCAATGACGGCTGCTCGACGAACTGCGCGCCGATGCCGAAATTGTCCAGCCAGACCGGATCGAGCGCGAGCCTGACTTCGGAATCGGCAAAAGCCGACTCCCGCATGCCCTGCGGCGCGTTGGCCGGGTCCGCTTGCGGTGCCTGCCACCACGAACCCGTTTCGAAATGCCAGACGCCCGGTCGTTCCGTCGGATACGCCTTTTCGGCGCTGACGGTGATGTCGAGGCGGCCGTCCGCATCGAGCCCGTACACGATCGGCCCGCGGAGTTCGGGAGGAGCGTTGAACTGGATGCGGGTGTGAACGAAGGCATCGTCCAGCGCGATCCAGACAAATCCGGTGCCCGACCCCTTGTTGGAGCCGGGACCGAAATAGCGGAAATCCGCTTCCGCCTGCGCCTGCACCGACGCCGGCCGTATCCAGGCGAGCGAGGCATATTGGCTCGCGCCGACCAGCAGGCCGACCAGCAGTGCCGGAAACAGCGAGAGGATGGGCCTTCTGCCGCTGTTGGCGATCATGATGCGCTCTTGCGAGGAGGCGAGAGCGAACTCGGCCCAGATAATGCCGATCACCGTCGCGATCGGGATCACCGAAGGCATGATGTAGGCAAGCCTCAGCCCCACGTAATATGCAATCCGCGCGCCCCCCTCCAGGCCCGATCCGGCGGTGTAGTCGGACATGACCCATGAGAGGTAGATCATCAGATCGAGGGCCAGGACGACCGTTGCGATGGCCGCCGCGGCGACACCTATCCGCTGCAGGTAAAGCAGCAGGACGTACCGGCATTCACGGCCCAGCAGCATGAACGGCTGCCTGCGGGGCGAGGCGGCGGGCAACGTTGCCCTCCGATTGAGTCGGGGGCCCTTCAAAGCCGCAGCCTTTCCGGTCTGACGCATCCGTTCTGTTCGCGATGAACGGCATAGATCACGACCAGGAGAGCCGCAGCCATGAAAGCCAGCAATGGCCAGAATGTCGCCGCCGCGCCCAGCGGCGCGAGTGCCTTGAGCATGTGTCCGCCGAAAAAGCCACCGCAGAGGATGGTGGCCGTGGCCGCCGGAAGCGCGAACAACAAGGTCGCGGGCCGCGTAAGCGCGCATGCCAGCAAACCCATGAGCGGGGCGATCAGGCACAGGAACGCACGGAGCAGGCGGCTGGCAAGCTCCGTCAGTTCCGGAGCCGTCCGTTGACCGCCTGCCAGTTCGCTGGTCGTCATCAGCCCCGGTTCATGCGCGCTCCCGATGAAGGCGGGCAGGTCGCGCGTCGGCAGTTCGCCATAGAGACGGTTGATTTCGACGATGCTCGTGGGCATGGCCGGATGGGCGTTGCGGCAATCGGGACACGGATCGATCTCGCCGCGCCGCGCGATCTCCGCCCGGTCGCGCAGTCGCTGGAATTCATGCGCCCGGGCGTTCTCGAAAATGAGGCCGAGCGTTCCGCTCTGTGCCTGTCCGACAAGCTGGGTGCGGTCCGCGATGACGATCCGGTAGCGCTCGTCATCCAGCCGCTGATGGATGAAGAGACTGCCCGCTTCGCGGTTGGGCGGGGCGAAGACGGTATAATCTCCGAACTCGTAAAAGCGCCCGGGCGCGATCCTGCCTTCGCGCATCGCCTTGTATTGCAGGTCGAAGCTCAGCCGGCCGAATGCCTGCCGGGCCGCGGGTTCAACGAAACCGGTGGCCGCGAGCGAGACAGCAAAGGCGGCAAGACCGATCGTCAGGCAAAGGCCGACCAGCAGGGAGGTGCTGTAGCCGAATCCGGAATAGATCAGGAATTCGCGCGCCTCGCGGCGTCGCAGCATGACGAAGTAGGTTGCGATGAGGAGCCCTGTCGGCAATGTGATGAACAGCACTTCCGGCGCGGCGAGCAACGTCAGCAGAGCCAGATCGCCGACGCCTGCCTGACGCTGCAGCGTCACATGCAGCAGGTTGGTGATCACCTTGTCCGACAGGTAGATCGCCTCGACCGCGAGGAGCGCCAATACCGTGTAGAGAAAGATATCGCGGCTGATCGCAAGACCGTAACGCAGCGGCAGGCGTTTACGGCTGTGATGCCCGCTTGAGGCTCTGGACGTCGCGGTGAGTTGGTCAGCCATGGTCTACAGCGAAAACCCGGCGCCCAGATACAGATTGCGCACCTTCGGGTGCGCGACGATCTCGTGCGGCGTGCCTTCCGCGAGCAGGTGGCCGCTGTCGATGACATAGGCGCGGTCGGCCATGCCGAGCGTGTCGATGATGTTGTGGTCGCTGACGACGATTCCGAGGCCGCGCGTCTTCAGCGTACGGAATATGGCCTGGGCCTGCTGCACGGCGACGGGGTCGACCCCGGCAAATGGTTCGTCGAGCAGGAGATATTCGGGATTCCCGGCCATCGCACGAGCCAGTTCGCAACGCCGCCGCTGCCCGCCGGAGAGCCTGGTCGCCTTCTGCCTTCTGTGATCGGCCAGACCGAATTCCTCCAGCAGCTCATTCAGCCGCCGGTGGCGCACGTCCCGGTCGGCTTCGCAGGCCTCGAGGTAAAGCATGATGTTGTCTTCCACCGACAGGCCCCGGAAGACCGAGTTGTTCTGGGGCAGATAGCTGATACCCAGTCTGGCGCGCGCGAACAGCGGCAATCCGCTGATATTGGCGCCGTCCAGCGTC
The DNA here is from genome assembly GCA_050249695.1 of Flavobacteriaceae bacterium. Taxonomy (GTDB): domain Bacteria; phylum Pseudomonadota; class Alphaproteobacteria; order Rhizobiales; family Tepidamorphaceae; genus JACKJP01. The sequence continues at coordinate 119,597 of JBFWQA010000001.1, forward strand.
ACCTGCCCGGAATCCGGCTGGAGAACACCGGTGATCATGCCGAACAGAGTGGATTTTCCCGCCCCGTTCGCGCCGAGGAGAGCAACGATCTCGCCCCGCGCGAAGCGGGTCGTGACCCCGGCGACGACGCGCCGGCCGCCAAAGGACTTGTTGAGGTTGGTCGCGCGCAGACCGTGCAGCGAAGGATGTTTCATCTCGGGCCAGCTTTGCGGCGGGGGACCAGCATGGGGATGAAATAGCCTGCAAGCAGCGCCGGGACGATGACGCAGGCGTGCTGCAGCAGCCCCGCGGCCAGACCCTGCGCTGTCGGGATGCCGGCGGCTTCGTAGACCAGATAGACGGTCAGCGGATAGGTGCCGATATTGCCGGGGACCACCGGCAGTGTCGTCGTCACACTCACTGCCGCGATCGCGAGGATCGCCGCCGCGAGGCTCGGCTCGATTCCGCATGCGATCTGAACGGCGATCGCGCCGGCCACCTCCAGCGCCTTCTTCGCCAGCGCCAGGACAAGAGCGAGCACCGCGAGCCGGATATCGCGCATGGCGTCCAGACTGGAGGAAATTTTCAACAGGAAACGGGTCAGCCGGGCCAGCATCCCCCGCTCGGCGGCGGCCGCGCGCCGCACGAGGCGGGGCGGATGAGCCAGCGTCGTCAGCGCGAGCAGCAGCAGGACGATCAATGCGGCCAGGGCGCCGCCCGCGGCGAGCGCCTCGGGCGGAATGGGTGCGATGGCCAGGGCGACGGCGAGGATGGCGAGCTTCGACAGGCCGACGAAGAGTTGGTCGAGGGCCAGGAACGATCCGGCGGCGAGCGGCGGAAGACCGGCGCGGTTGGTCAGCAGCGCCAGGGCGGAAACCGTGCCCCCGATGCCCGAGAGAGCGGCCTTCGCCGCCGCGCTGATAGAAACGATGACCAGCATGCGGGCGAATTCGATGCGCTGGTAGGGCAGGGCGAGCAACTGCCACTGCCAGGTCCAGAGCGGGTAGAGCGCGAGCGTCGCCAGCACCGCCAGCGAGAGCCAGAGCGGATCGCAGCCGATCAGCGCCGACCAGAATTCCCGCCACGGGACGAAAGGCAGGGCGGCGATCAGCGCGACCGACAACAGTACCAGCAGGATGGACTGTACCGGAATGCGGCGCCAGGGGCCGCCTCTGGCGGGCGGGACCGGCGATTGCGTCGTTTGGTTCATCGTGCCTGACCGTATCATGGGCACTGCGGCTCTCCCGCCGCAGCACGACGCCGCGCTTCAGCAGGCTCCGCCGTTCCCGGCCGCCGGCCCGATGCCGCCATGACGGCTTTCCTGCATGACGCGCACTCGTAGCCGTTTCTTTCCACTCAGACAATCATTTAGCGGTGTCGCCGGCCGGCGCGCGCGGCGCTGGCACAATCGGGCGGAGCCTGTTATTTCCTTTCCGGTGTTAGGGGCTATGGCGGAGTTGAGAGCGAAGTGGCTGGGAAGATTAGGATCGGCATCGTCGGTTGCGGAAATTGCGCCTGGTCGCTTGCCCAGGGGATAGCCTACTACGCTGATGAAACGCGGCAGACCCCGCCCGGCCTGATGAATGTCGTTCTCGGTGGTTACCGTATCGGCGATATCGAGATCGTCTCGGCCTTCGACGTCCACGCCGAAAAAGTGGGGCAGGATGTCTCCGAGGCGCTGAAGGTGGCGCCGAACAACACCTGTGTCTTCGCCGAGCTGCCCGCCACGGGCGTGAAAGTCTCCCGAGGGCCGACGCTGGATGGAATCGGCCAGTGGCTGAAATCGGAAATTCCGGAATCGGCCGAACCCGTGGTCGATGTCGCGGCGGTCCTGCGCGAAAGCCGCACTCAGGTGCTCATCAACTACCTGCCGGTCGGGTCCGAAGAGGCGACACGCTTCTACATCGAGGAAGCGCTGAAAGCCGGCTGTGCCGTCATCAACTGCATTCCCGTCTTCATCGCTTCCGATCCGCAGTGGGCGGGACGCTTCAAGGCCGCCGGCCTGCCGATCATCGGCGATGACATCAAGAGCCAGGTCGGCGCGACGATCGTACACCGCGCGCTCGCCCAGTTGCTGCGTTCGCGGGGCGTGCATCTGGACCGTACCTATCAGCTGAATTTCGGCGGCAATGCGGATTTCCTGAACATGCTCGAACGCGAGCGTCTGCAGTCCAAGAAAATCTCCAAGACGCGCGCCGTCACCAGCCTTGTGGGTCACGACATACTGGAGCGCGACATCCATGTCGGCCCGAGCGACCATGTGCCGTGGCTCGATGACCGCAAATGGGCGCAGATTCGGCTGGAGGGGACCGGTTTCGGCGGTGCGCCGATCAATATCGAGCTCAAGCTCGAAGTCTGGGATTCGCCGAATTCGGCAGGCGTGGTCATCGATGCGATTCGTTGCGCCCGCATCGGGCTCGACCGCGGCATCGGCGGCCCGCTCGTCGGTCCGTCTTCCTATTTCATGAAATCGCCTCCGGTCCAGTTCGACGATCATGAGGCCCGTGCCCGCACGGCGGCCTTTGCAGAAGGAGCTCGCGACGCCGCCGAGTAAAGGCTTCGGGGCCGCGGCAGGAGACCGCACGAATGGATTCCGATCGGCGTGTACGGAAGGTGCCGAGCCTTGTCAGCCCCGATGCCAGCCCGGGCCTGACCTTCATGCTCGCCAGTCCCTGGCATCTGATCGCGCTGGGCGCGGGTGCGGGACTGTCTCGCTACGCGCCCGGAACGCTGGGCTCAATCCTCGGCCTGATATTGGGGCTACTCCTTGCGCAGATGCCCCTCGTGACCGCCGGTCTTGTGCTCGCCGGTCTGCTGGCGGTCGGCGCCGAGGCGAGCCGCCGGAGCAGCAGCGCCCTCGGCGAGCATGATCACAACGCCATCGTGATCGACGAGGTCTTCGGCATGGCCGCGGTCGCCGCGTTCGCGCCGGCGGGCTGGATCTGGCTAGTCCTGTCCTTCGCGCTTTTCAGGGTTTGCGATTCCTGCAAGCCTTGGCCGGTCTTTCTCGTAGAGCGTCGCTTCGTCAGCGGCTTCGGCATTATGGCGGACGATGCGGCGGCCTCCGTCTATGCGCTGGCCGGCGTCTGGGCCCTGCGTTCAGCCCTTTCCTGAACGGCTTGCCGCGGATAGCGCGACGACGGCCGCGACACCGCCCAGCACGACATGCGCCGACAGGACGACCAATACGAGGCCGCCGGCGGAGAGCTCGCTCGTCAAACCCGATCCGTCGAGCAGAAGCGCCGCGGCCAGCGAAAGCACGCGGTCCTCGCGGCGCATCCACAGTCGCGGCAGTTCGATCCCCAGCGAGAGCGCCCGCGCCCTGATGTAGGGGATGGTGTATCCCGTCAGGATCGACAGGGCGGCGATGGCGGCCGCGATGCTGCCGCTGCCGTGGAAGAGGACCAGGCCGATGGGAACCATGCCGTCGCAGATCCGGTCGATCGTGGAATCGAGCAGGGCGCCGAAACGCGTCGCCTTGCCGTGGTTCCTGGCCAGCGATCCGTCGAGCAGATCGAATGCGCCGCTTGCCAGCAGGAGGAGTCCGGCGGCGAGGAAGAAGCCCTCCGCCGCCACCCAGCCGGCAGCGATGGCCGGCAGCAGCGAGAAGACGGTCAGCATATTCGGGCTTATTCCGGCGCGCGCCAGGATATCGCTCGCCCGCGCCAGCAGCCGGTGATACCCGCGCTTGGCCTGCTCCCACATGGCGCCGCCCCATTCCCGAATCTCTCGCCGTGATCTAGACGCACCACCCCCGTTTGTCCATATTCCCCGCGCCCGACACCTCGATTGAGAGGCGAGAACACGTGCCAACCGGCGTTGCAGAAAAGGACGCGCCTCTGGCCCCGCTACGCGGGGTCGGTCCGCTGCGTGCCCGCTGGCGCTGGTTCAAGAGCCAGTTCGTCCGGTTCAGCGGGCTCTCGCCCCTGCGCCTTGCGGCAGATCTGCGCCGTGCCCGCCGGATCGAGGCCGGGAGGATGGAGATGCCGCGCCGGCTCCCGGCTGGCGGCAGCGAAAGGGTTGTCGTTTCGCTGACGACGATCCCCGAACGCGTTCCCTATCTTGCACCTGTACTCGCCGGCCTGCTGGAACAGGACCGCCCGGCGGACCGCGTTATCCTGGCCCTGCCCGACTATTCGCTGCGGAGCGGCAAACCCTATCCCGCGCTCGAACAGGTTCCCCACGGGGTCGACTTGCTGCGTTGCGCCGATACCGGGCCATCGACGAAGCTCCTGCCGGCGCTGCGGGCCGAGGCGGACGCGCACATCATCGTGGCCGACGATGACGTCATCTATCCGAGCGACTTCATCTCGACCCTGCTTGCAGGACACAGGGCGATCCCGGACGCCGCGATCGGGCTGCGCGGCTGGTGCATCGAGCCGAACGTCGAGCCGCGTCACTACGAGCATGTCTGGGGCACGGCGCTGCGTACCGCCAGGCAGGTTGATATCCTGTTGGGCGTGTGGGGCTATCTGATACCGCCGGGATCGCTTGATGAGGCCGTATTCGACTACGGAGGATATCCTGACGCTATGCGCTGGGTGGACGATGTTTGGATTTCGGGGCATCTGGCGCGCCGCGGCGTTGCAAGACACGTAGTGCCCTCGCGCGGATTCCCGTTGCGCACGCGCGCCGAGCGTTTGCATGCCTTGACGTTCGGGCTCAACCGCTCGGGCCTGAATGACCGTATCGCCATCGCCGCGATGGCCCGTTTCTGGTAGGTTTGCTGTGCGGGTCGCAATCGTCTGCGACTGGTTTCTGCCGCGGTTCGGCGGGATCGAATTTCATCTGCGCGATCTGGCCGTGCACCTGAAGCGCGCCGGGGTCGACGTCGAAATTCTGACGCCAGTACCTGGCCCGGCGCTGGTTGAAGGTGTGACGATACGCCGGCTGTGCGATGAGACGAGGCCGAATGGCGGATATATGTTCCCGCCGCCGCCCCAGGCGACGAGCCTTGGGGATTTCGGCTTTTACCTCGACATGTTCTTCGGCCGGCGCAAGCCGACCGCCTACCGGCGCCTGCAAGGCATTCTGACGCCCGAGCGCTATGATCTTGCCCATATCCACTTCAGCAATTCGCCCTTCGCCTTCGCGGCCGCGCGACACGCTATCGCGGTAGGCCTCCCGGTATTGACGACATTCCATTCGTTGATCGCCCACGTTCAGATCGTGGCGGCGCTCGCGCTGCGATATTCGCTCTCCATTCCCGCATGGCCGGTTCGGCACACTGCCGTCAGCAGCGTTGCCGCGCGCTCCTTGCGCCCGCTTCTCGGGCCGGCACCTGTCGGCATTCTTCACAATGGAACCGACGGCGGCTACTGGTCCTCAGGCGCCGACCGAGCTGTCGCGGGACCCGTGGAGATCGTAGCTGCGGGGAGATTGCACAAACGCAAGCGGCTGGATGCGCTTGTCGACATCGCGACCGGCCTCGCAGCGCGCTGTCCCGACCCTGGTTTCCGTCTGACGATCGCCGGCGATGGTCCCGAGATGTCCGGACTAGAACGGCGCATAAGACAACATCGCGCTGAAAAACATATCGTTCTGGCCGGCAGGCTTTCTCCCGCGCAGCTCAGGGCGCTTTACGGCAAGGCGCAGGTGTTCGTGGCCCCGGCTCATCTTGAATCCTTCTGCCTTGCGGCGCTTGAAGCCCGGTATGCCGGCCTGCCGGTGATCGCGATGACCGACACCGGAGCGCGGGATTTTCTGCGTCCCGGGGCCGATTCCATCCTCTGTGAAGACGACGCGGAATTCGCGGATGCTCTGGAACGCTTTCTGGATGACGGCGCATTGCGGCAACGGCTGCGTATGGAAGCGGCGCAGCCGCCTGTCGGATTCGATCACGTGGATGTCGCGAACGCGCACAAGCGGGTATATGAGGAGGTACTGGCCGACGGTCGCCTGAAGCTGGCTTGAGCCTGTCTTTGCGCGGATCGATCAACGTATAATGACGTTGATTCAGAAGCATTTCTTTTGTACGCCCCAAGCGGGCTAGGCTGTTTGGACAATGCATGGGTGGCGTGGCAGCATCCGTGGAAGAGGTTCATATGCCGGACGAGCAGGGGTAAAGCAGCGCGTGTTTTCGGAAGACACGGATAGGGCAGGTGCCTACGCGCCGATTGCCATCGTCGGCATCGGTTGTCGGTTCCCCGGCGGTATCGTGTCGCCAAGCAGCTTCTGGGATTTTCTGGTACGGGGCGGGGACGGCATCGGCGAGGTGCCGCCAGACCGTTGGAATCTCGAGACATATTATGATCCCACGCCGGGGTTCCCCGGCAAAGTCTATGTCCGTCGCGGCGGTTTCATCGGCAACATCGACAAGTTCGATCCGCAGTTTTTCGGGATCTCCCCGCGAGAGGCGGGCTCGATGGATCCGCAGCAGCGCCTGCTGCTGGAGACCACCTGGGAGGCATTCGAGGACGCCGGCATCCGTCCCGGAGATTTCGCAGGCCGTCCGGTCGGCGTCTATGTCGGCCTGTTCACCCACGACTATGAAAACCTGCACATGCGGCGGTCCGAATACGGAATCTTCGGCCCGCATACAGCGACCGGCATGTCGACCACGATCGCCGCCAACCGCGTTTCCCACGCATTTGATTTCAACGGCCCGTCCATGGTGGTCGATACCGCTTGTTCGTCGTCGCTGGTCGCCGTTCACCTTGCGGCGCGCGGCCTCCAGGCCGGCGAGTGCGAGATTGCGGTGGCCGGCGGCGTCAACCTGCAGATCGTGCCGGAAATGACGCTGGCGCTGTGCAACGCGACGATGCTGGCCCCCGACGGTTACTCAAAGAGCTTCAACGCCGCCGCCAATGGCTACGCGCGCGCTGACGGCGTCGGCGTCGTCCTTCTGAAACGTCTGGACAAGGCGATCGCGGACGGCGATCCGATCTATGCGACGGTACTGGGCAGTGCGGTCAATCAGGATGGCCGCAGCAAGGGGATCACCGTGCCAACCGTCGTTTCCCAGAAGGCCGTCATCCGCGCGGCGCTTGGGGAGGCGGGCATCGCCCCGGAAACGATTTCATATGTCGAGGCGCACGGCACGGGGACGCCGGTCGGCGATCCTGTCGAGGCACGCGCTCTCGGCGAGACGCTGTCGGTCATGCGCGATGCCGGCAATCCGCTCGTCATCGGCTCGGCGAAGAGCAATTTCGGCCACACCGAATCCGCCGCCGGCGTCGCCGGCCTCATCAAGCTCGCCCTCATGCAGAAGCACGGACGGATTCCTCCGAACCTGCATTTCGAGCATCCCAATCCGGCTATTCCATTCGACGAGCTTCGCCTGCACGTGCCGACTTCCGTGGAAGAATGGAGCGCCGGCGACGGCGTGCGTCTGGCGGGTATCAATTCCTTCGGGTTCGGCGGCACGAACGCTCACGCCATCGTCGGGCCCGCGCCCTCGCGCGAGGCGCCGGCCACACGCAATGACGGGCCGGCGCTTCTGACGGTTTGCGCGCGCAGCCCGCAGGCCCTCAGGGCTGCCGCGGCCGCGCACGCCGCGTTCCTGCGCGAACGGCCCGACTGCAAGATCCCGCGCGTCGCCGCCGCGCTGGCTCACAACCGTGAATGGCATCCATACCGTCTCGCGCTCGCCGCTCGCGACGCTGACGGCGCCGCCGGCGCATTGTCGGCGTTTGCCGCGGGCAGCCGCCGGAGCATGATGGCATCCGGCGAAACGAGTGTCGGAGAAGGACGGCTCGCCTTTATCTTCTCAGGGATGGGGCAGCAATGGTGGGGCATGGGCCGCGGGCTGCTGGAGCGCGACCCGGTCTTTGCCGCAAAGGTCGCCGAAATCGATGCCGCCTTTGCGCGCCATACCCGGGAATGGTCGTTGCTCGATGTCCTGCGGGCGGACGAGGACGTCTCGCGTATCGACGAGACGCAATTCGCGCAGCCGGCGATTTTCGCGGTTCAGGTGGGCCTGGCGGCAAGCTGGCGGGCGCGCGGAGTCCTGCCCGACTTCGTGGCCGGCCACAGTGTCGGCGAGGTCGCGGCCGCACATGTGGCGGGGGCTCTCGACCTCAAGGATGCCGTAGCCGTTTCCTTTCATCGCTCCAGGCTTCAGGCCCGTCTCGCCGGACGCGGCACCATGCTGGCGGCAGGCCTGTCTGCGGAGCGGATCGGCGACTATCTTCTCGGTCTGGGCGAAAAAGTGTCGATCGCGGCGATCAACAGTCCGCACAGTGTCACGCTGGCGGGAGACGCCTCCGTTCTCCACGATCTGTCGCGCCTGCTGCGCGACGAAGAGATTTTCGCGCGCGTGCTCAACGTCGAATTGCCCTATCACTCGCCGGTCATGGACGAGATCCGTGATGACCTCGTCTCGGCCCTGTCCCGCCTTCGGCCGCAGGCGGCGAACGTGCCGATCGTCTCGACGGTTACCGGCGCCCCGATCGACGGCCGATCCATCGATGCCGGGTACTGGACGCGCAACGTGCGCGAGCCGGTGCTGTTCGCGCGTGCCATGGAGAGCCTCGCCGCCGCCGGGGTCCGGTATTTCCTGGAACTCGGCGCGCATCCGGTCCTCGCCAGTTCGATGCGCGAGTGTCTCGACGACCTGGATACTCCAGGCTCTCTTGCTGCGTCCCTTCGGCGGCGTGAGGAAGACGATCTGAACATGCTGGCGGCCGCGGGACAGCTCTTTGCCGACGGCTACAAGCTGGAGAGGGCAGCCTTTTTCGGGCCGCGGCCGCGCGATGTGGACTTGCCGACATATCCCTGGCAACGCAGCCCCTACTGGTCTGAATCCGAAGAAAGCCGGCAAGCGCGACTGGGGGGAAGGGAAGCCGGCGAGACACATCCGCTGCTGGGCGCCCGCGAGCCGTTGCCGCACCCGGTCTGGTCGGCGAGGCTGACGAGCGGTTCGCCTGCCTATCTGGCGGACCACTGCGTGCAGGGCGCGGTCATTTTCCCCGCGGCCGGCTATGTCGAAATGGCACTTGCCGCGGCACGCTCGCTTCTTGCCGCAGATGCCGTCGAACTTCAGGGCGTGAGTATCGACAACCCGCTCGTCTTCAGCGACGCGGCCGCCGCCCGCATCCGGCTGGAACTGGTCGGCGCGGACCGGTTTGAAATTCACAGCCAGGGGGCCGGTGCCGGCAGCAGCCGGTGGGTTCGGCACACGGTGGGGAATGTAGCTGAATCGCGCCTCGCACCCGAGCAGCAGTTCGACGCGCCGGCTCTCAAGGCGCGGCTTGGCGACATTATGGAGGGGGCCGATTGCTACCGGCATCTGCAAGGTCTCGGGTTGGAATATGGGCCGCGGTTCCAGGCGCTGGTCTCCGTCTGGCACGACGCCGACGAGGCGCTCGGGCGCATTGTGGCGCCGGCCGCCCTCGACGGTGAATACCCGAAGCATGCGCTCCATCCGGTCATTCTGGACAGTGCCTTTCAGCTGCTTGCGTTTTTGCCGGGCGAGGGGACTTATCTACCCGTCGCGATTGAGCGGCTGAAGCTGCTCAGAACGCCCGGCGCGTCCTGCTACGGCCACGTGCGGATCACCGGGCGCTCGACCAGCCGGGTCGTGGCGGATGTAACGATCGCAGATGACGACGGCACGGTTTGCTGCGCGATTTCCGGCCTCGTTTGCCGCCGGATGGAGAGCGGCGCGTCCAGGACATCGGCAAACTATCTTTACGATCAGGCTTGGGTGCCGGCGCCGCTGCAAGCCGTCGGGCCCGAGATCCCGCCGATGGATCCCGCGATCCTGATTCTCGGCAAGCCGGACGCTCGGGCGAGGGCCATCAGTGACCGACTGGCTGCGGCCGGTCGTCGCGTGACGATCATCGAACCTTCGCGGCTCCTCAATGGCGCCTCGGCACGCAGGAGTGCCCTGAAGGCGATCGAAGCGGCGCTGGGCAAGGATGCCGTGGCGCCGGTGATTGTCGACATGCGGGCGCCGGCCGATGCGCGCGCCGAAGCCGCCTATCAATGTGCAAGGCTCCGCGACCTCGTCCTCGCCCTGTCGGATGGCGGCTGGACCGGCACGCCGGTGCTTCACGTCCTGACCTGCGGTGCACATCCGTTGCCCGGCGATCCGGACAACGCCGTCGAACAGGCGGCGCTGTGGGGATTTGCCCGGGTCTGCGCCAACGAAACCGGTATCGACATCCGTCTCTGCGACCTGTCGCTGTTGCCGGCCGACGAAGAGCTTGAGGGCTTTGCCGCGCAGCTGGCAATGGCTGACGGTGAGGACGAGGTGGCTCTTCGGGGCGATGCGCGTTTCGTGTCCCGGATCACCCGTCACGTGCACAGCGTTCCCTGCGTGGGCAGCGACAACCTCATTCGGGTCGTCCGCAAGCGAGGCGCCCTGGGGCTGACCTTCGAGGAGGACCGGGCTCCCGCGCACGCGCTTGTGCCCGGCGTCGGCGAAGTGCGCATCGACGTTCACGCCGCGGGGCTGAACTTCAAGGACTTCGCAAATCTTGCCGGTCTGCTGGAAGGCAATCTGCGCATCGAACCCGACGTGTTCGGCCTTGAGGGCGCCGGCATCGTCCAGGCTGTCGGCGAGGGTGTGACGCGCTTTGCACCCGGCGACAGGGTGTTCGGCATTTTTGACCGCAGTTTCGACAGCCATGCCATCGCCTTTGAAAAGCTGCTGTGTCCCCTTCCCGAAACGCTCGACTTCACCGACGCCGCGGGCATGCCGGTCGTCTTCGCCTCTGCGCACTACGCGCTGAACAAGCTGGCGCGGATCGCGCCCGGCGAGACGGTGCTGATTCACAGCGCCACCGGCGGGCTCGGCCTCGCGGCGATCCAGCTTGCGCGGCGGGCCGGCGCGAAGATCGTGGCGACGGCGGGCAACGAGGAAAAGCGCGCCTATCTGCGCCAGATGGGGATCGAATGCGTTGCCGATTCGCGCAGTGCCGATTTCGTCGACGCGGTCATGGCCCATACCGACGGGCGCGGCGTCGAGATTGTTCTCAACACGCTCCCAGCAGCGATGATGGCGCACAATCTGGCGCTGCTGCGTCCCGCTGTCGGCCGCCTCATCGATTTCAGCAACATCCATTACGATGCGGGATTTGGATATGAGGCGCTCGAAAAGGGCATCTCGATCCATGGATTCGACCTGCACACGCTTGGTGAATTGGCGGCCGATTTCGTGGGAACGGAACTCCTGCGTGAAGTGGCAGATCTCGCCGCCGGGGGAGAAATCAGACCCGTGCCGGGAGTGGTCTGGCCGATCGGCAGGGCGGACGAGGCGATCCGCTCGCTGCAGAAGGCCGCGCATATCGGCAAGAATGTGCTCAGCCACCAGGACGGCTCGGTGGAAGTGGTGCCCGTCCGCCAGGATATCGATCTTGATCCCGACGCGGCATATCTGATCGTCGGCGGGCTCAGCGGTTTTGGCCTTTCCACGGCACGATGGCTCGCCGGACAGGGCGCCCGCCATCTTGTACTCGCTGGCCGCCGCGGCGCCGCCGCGCCGGGCTGGCGCGAAACCATGGCCGATATCGCCGATCAGGGCGTGGCGCTTCACCCCGTGACTCTCGATGCCGCGGACGCCGGCGCGGTCGGCGCGCTCGTCGAGCGCTTCGGAAAGGACCTGCCGTCGCTGAAGGGTGTCGTCCATGCTGCAATGGTGCTTGCCGACGGACCAGTCGAAGACATGACCGATGAGGCCATCTCGCGCTCCATCGGACCCAAGGCGGGGGGCGCGTGGAACCTGCATCGGGCGTGCGAGGGCCGCGCGCTCGATTTCTTCGTGCTCTACTCGTCCGCCTCGAACATGCTCGGCAACCGGGGGCAGGCCAATTATGCGGCCGCCAACGAGTATCTCGATGCGCTTGCGCGGTATCGGCACGCGCGGGGCCTGCCGGCGCTATCCGTCGCCTGGGGCGCGCTCGGCGGGGTCGGATATCTCGCGCGCGAACGCAACGTCGCCGATGCTTTGCGCCGCCAGGGCGTGGCCGAACTGAACGAGGCGGAGGCTTTCGCCGCACTCGCCCATGGCCTGCGCGAGAAGCTGCCGTTCCTGATCGCATCGCATTTCGATTGGGACATTCTGCCGACATTCTCGCGTGCCGCTTCGCAATCGCCGCGGTTCGACGCGCTTTACACGCAAGGCCGGCGAAATCCGGCCGGCAGTGTCGCGCCGGACGTCGCTGGCGAACCGCTCGAACAGCGCATTCTGTCGGAGATTGCAGGTATTCTCGGGATGGACGCAGATGCGCTCGATGTCGATCAGCCGCTGCCGAGCCTCGGCTTCGATTCGCTTATGGCCGTCGAGCTGATGGTGGCGGTCGAGAAGACCGCCGGCGTGAGGCTTGAGCGCATGTCGCTGCTGAGAACCGATCTGACGCCCACGGTTCTGGTTGACGAGATCTGCAAGATCGCGGGGGCATCCGCATCGGCGTCTTCACCGGAACCCGCCACGGCCTCGCAGCCGGATATTCGGGTCGAGAATCTGAGCGACAGCGAACTTGACCGCCTGCTTGAGGAACTCTCCGCCGACGGGGGAGGACATGGCTGAGGGCGGTCGCCGCTTCGAAGGGCTCACCACCGAGCAGAAGCGGGCCTTGGCGGAAAAGATACTGCGCGAAAAGCAGTCACGCACCATTCCGGCGGCGCCGGCCGGATTTGCCTTCCCGCCCGAATACCGGGAATTGTTACGGCGATTCCAGACCGCTGGCGGCGATGGTATCGGCGATCTGTTCTTTCAAAGCTGCGACGGCCTGAACGATGCCCATGCCGAGATCGGCGGCCGCCGCTATCTCAATTTCTGCAGCTATAACTATCTGGGCATGTCGGGTGACCCGCGCGTCAGCGCCGCGGCAAAGGAGGCCATCGACCGTTACGGGACGTCGGTGTCGGCCTCGCGCCTCGTATCAGGCGAGCGTCCGCTGCATCGCGCATTGGAGCGCGGTCTTGCCGAATGGATAGGCGCCGAGGACGCGCTTGTCTTTGTCGGCGGCTTCTCGACCAATGAAAACGCCATCGGCCATCTCATGGGGCCGGGGGATCTCATCGTATATGACTCCCTGATCCATGCGAGCGTACAGCAGGGCGCAAAGCTCTCTCGCGCGGCGGTCGCGCCGTTTCCGCACAACAATCCGGAAGCGCTGGACAACATCCTGAAGCGTCGCCGCGGCGAGGCTCGGCAGGTGCTCGTCGTGCTCGAGGGCGTCTACAGCATGGACGGCGACATTCCCGACCTGCCGCGCTTCATCGAGATCAAGAAGCGCCACAACGCCTTGCTGATGGTCGACGAAGCCCATTCGATGGGCGTTCTGGGTGCGACAGGACGCGGCATCGGCGAATATTTCGGCGCCGCGCCGGGAGACGTTGACCTGTGGATGGGCACGCTCAGCAAGTCGCTGGCGAGTTGCGGCGGCTATATCGCCGGTTCGGCGGACGTCGTTGAGTATCTTCGCCTTACGGCGCCGGGCTTTGTCTATAGCGTGGGCCTGAGCCCAGCCGATACGGCGGCGGCGCTCGCATCGCTTGAGGTGCTGAAGTCGGAATCCGAGCGGGTATCGGTGCTGCGGGCGCGGGCGCGGTCTTTCGTTGAGCGCGCGCGCGCCGCCGGGCTCGATACCGGGCCAAGCCGGGACTCGGCCGTCGTCCCGGTCATGGTCGGGGCAACGGATCGCGCAATCGCCCTGTCGCGCGCCTTGATGGAACGGGGTATTCTGGTCCTGCCGATCGGCTATCCGGCGGTGCCGGAGAACACGGCGCGTCTGCGCTTCTTCATCTCGTTCACCCATCGGGAGGACGAAATCGACGAGGCGGTGGCAACAACGGGGGAATGCCTTGCCAGGCTCTAAGATCGGGGACGGGACGTTTGTCGCGGCGCGTCGCGTCGGCGTGCTGTCGTCGCTGACGGCACCGTGGACCGTGCTCGCGCTGAGGTATGATCTGATCCGCCGCCTCACCGTACGCGATATCGATGCGCGTTTCCGCGGTACCGTGCTCGGCAGGGTCTGGGCGGTCATCGCGCCGCTCGTCATGCTCGGCGTCTATACCTTCGTCTTCGGCGTGGTTCTCAACTCGCGCTGGCAAGACAGGACGGATGATCCGTTCATGTTCCCGGTGATCTATTTCAGCGGCCTCATCCTTTTCAATTTTTTCTTCGACAGCATTTCGCGCGCACCCACGCTCATGCGCGAGCATCAGGCCTTCATCAAGAAAATCTACTTTCCGGTCGAGATATTCTCTTATTCCGTCTTGGGGTCGGCGATCTTCCGCTTCGCGATCGGTTTCGCCATCCTTATCCTGTTCTACCTGCCGATCGCCGGGTTTCCGCCGGCCGCCTCGCTGATCTATCCGTTCATCTTCTTCGGCCTGGTGCTGTTCACCCTCGGATTTACCTGGATCCTCACCGCTGTTTCGGTCTTCCTGCGCGACATCGCCCACGTCATCGGCCTCGTAGTGCTTCTTTCGATGTTCCTGAGCCCGCTCTTTTATCCGCTGTCGGCGGTCCCCGAGGCGGCGCGCTGGGTCCTGATGCTCAACCCGCTGACCTATCCGCTCGAAGCCTCCCGCAACGCGCTTTTCTTTGGCGAATGGCCCAGCCTCGCCGGCATGGTCACCTATATCGTCGCCGGGTGGTTGTGGGCGTCTTTCGGCTATTTCGCCTTCATGCGTGTGCGGCCGGTTTTCGCCGATGTCCTCTGATCCGGTCATTTCCGCCACCGGGCTCTCCAAGGCCTACCGGCTCTATGACAGGGAAAGCGAGCGGCTGGCCGACATGACGGTCGGAGGTTGCCGTGGCCGCCTCTTCTGGGCGTTGCGCGATTTCGACCTCGACGTTCAGGCGGGGGAAACGGTCGGCATCATCGGTCGCAACGGTTCGGGCAAGTCGACGCTGCTGCAACTGATCTGCGGAACCCTTACGCCGAGCGAAGGGTCGGTTCGTGTCCGCGGCCGGGTGATGCCGCTGCTCGAACTTGGTGCAGGCTTCGATCCCGATTTCACCGGACGCGAGAACGCCCGTTTCAGCGCCGCGATCCTTGGCATCGCCGAAGGCGAATTCGAGGAGAGAATAGCGGCCATCGAGGCCTTCGCCGGGATCGGCGACTATATCGACCGTCCCGTGCGCGAATACTCCAGCGGCATGTATGCGCGCCTTGCATTCGCCGTGTCGATCCACGTCGATACGGACATCCTGATCGTCGACGAAATCCTTTCGGTCGGAGATGCGGCGTTTCAGCAGAAATGCCTGCGGTTCATGCGCGGTTTCTGCGATGCCGGCGGCACGCTGCTGTTCGTCTCGCACGACGACGCCGCGGTCAGGGCCCTGTGCGAGCGCGCGGTCTGGCTCGATGGCGGCCGGGTTCAGCGGTCGGGGCCGACCGATGAGGTGTGCCGGCACTATCACGCCGCCATGTCGAAGCTGGCGGCGGACGGCGAGAAGGAATCGCGCTTCGCTCTGGTCGACGGCGGCAAACCGGCCCGGAGGCCGCCGAGGCGGGCGCAGGCTGCTGCGACGACCGGCTATCGCGGCTTTCATCCCGACAGGGTCATGACGGCGATGGGCGGCGGCCGTCTCGTCTCCATGGCGGTGACGGACGCCCTCGACAGCCCGATCGCCACCGCGCACGGCGGTCTTGAAGTTGCCGTGCACGCCACCTTTCGCATTCAGCGAGACCTGCGGCTTCCCGCCGTGCATTTTGCGATGCGCGACCGGTTCGGGCAGGTCATCTTCGGCGACACGGCGGAGCCTGCCGGAAGCGGCACGGCTGAACGGGGGCGCGACCTCCGCGCCGTCTTCCGCTTCGTCCTGCCCTATCTTCCGACCGGCGAATACGCGCTGGAAGTCATGCTGACGGAGACCGTCGCGCAAAGTGCCGTCCTCGTGGCGCGAGAGGACGAACCCGCAGTCATTTCGGTCGCGACGCACCACATCTCTCATGGGCTCGCCAACATCGCCATGCGCGATATACGCATCGAGCGCGACAGCGCGCCTGCGGGCGTGAGCGTCGGCAGGGGAGGCGGCGATGCTGGCTGAACCGGTGTTGCGCGCGGCTGGCCTCGGCAAGGCGTTTCCGCGCGGCCGGACGGTTGGCGGCACGGCGCGCGAGATCTTGTTCGGCGGGCCGCGCGGCGACATCTTCTGGGCTGTCGCGCCGCTTGATCTTGAAGTCCGTCCCGGAGAGGCTGTCGGCATTATCGGGCGCAACGGTTCTGGCAAGTCGACGCTGCTTCAGATGCTCTGCCGGACGATGGAGCCGACGGTCGGAACTGTCCGGACACGCGGCAGGGTGGCCGCGCTCCTCGCGCTGGGCGCCGGCTTTCACTACGACTATACCGGCCGTGAGAACGCCTCGCTCAACGCCGCCGTGCTCGGCCTGACGGAAGCGGAGATCACAGCCCGCATGCCGGCAATTGCGGCATTCTCCGATCTTGGCGATTATTTCGACCGGCCGGTGCGCGAATATTCCAGCGGCATGTTCGCGCGGCTGTCCTTCGCCGTCGCAACCCATGTCGATGCCGACGTCCTGGTCGTGGACGAGGTGCTCGCTGTCGGCGACTACGCGTTCCAGCGCAAATGCTATGCCAAGATGCGGGAATTCCGTGCGCGGGGCGGCGCGCTGCTATTTGTTTCGCATAGCGCCATGACGGTCGTGTCCGTGTGCGAGCGGGCGATCTGGCTCGATGGAGGGCAGGTAAGGGCCGACGGCCCAAGCGATGCGGTCAACGAAGCATATCAGCTAGATCTCGCGGGGCTCGGCGACTCCACCGGAGCGCGGGCGGAAAACGTGCTGCCCGTGGTCGCCCGCGATCCGCGCTGGGAGGGGCGCTCTGAGGCGCATATCGGCTCGTTCGACGACAATGCCCCGTGGCACGGCCACGGCGGTGCGCGGGTGACGGATTTGACCTTCCGCGACCTCGATGGCCGCCAGCTCGTCCGGATCCGCGGCGGCGACGAGGTGGAGATGTGCATCCGCTGCCACGCGGAGCGCGCGGTCGAGCGGCCCATCGTCGGATTCATGTTTCGCGATGCCTACGGACAGAACCTGTTCGGCGACAACAGTTTCCTCGCGACGGTACGCAACCCCCCCGCCATGGCCTCCGGCGAGAGCGTGACGACGATATTCCGCTTCCAGTTCCCCTGGCTTCCCAAGGGCGAGTACCACGTTGCGCCCTCCATCATCGAAGGCACCCAGGCCGATCACATCCATCTGCACTGGATGGAAAACGCGCTGCGCATCGAGGTGACGGAAAGCCCTGTCATTTTCGGCGTCGTGGGCGTGCCGATGAAAGAGATCTCGCTCACCTGACCAGATGCCGGTCGATCGCCGCGATCGCCTCGTGAAACGTGCTGGACCAGGGTACCGGCCTGAATTCCCGGCGTACCTGGTCGCGTTTGCGGCTCAGCCAGGCACTATCGCGGATCGCGCGCTCAACGGCGTGGAAGACCGCATCCTCGTCACGGCCGTTGAAATATTCCGCCAGCGCCCCGCCCACCTCGGGGATCGAGCCGGCGTCGGAGCAAAGACAAACCGTCCCGTAATGAAGCGATTCCTCGACCGGCAGGCCCCAGCCTTCGGCAAGGCTCGGAAAGACGGTGAAGGCAGCGTCACGATAAAGCCCGGCGAGCGCGACATTGCTGACATTGTCGAGCAGCAGCACCTTGCCGCCGAGACCTTTGCTCGCGTCGAGTTCAGCCTTCAGTTCGTCCACGCCCCAACCAAGCCGGCCCACGAACAGCAAGGTGGGCACGCTCGCGGCGCCGTGGACCTCGATCAGGCGCTTCCAGACGCGCAGGAGCGTGATGTGGTTCTTGCGCCGCTCCAGTGTGGATACGAACAGCACGAAAGGCGGCGCGACGAGTTGCTGGACCGCCGCGGCCCGGCTCGGATCGTTGCTGAAGCCCGTCCCGAACCGCAGAGGCTCGACCGGCCTGTCCGGCCAGCGCTGTTCGCGGGCGTACTCCCTGAGGCGCGATGCGCTGTACTGCGAGGGGGTGAAGAAGAGGTCGGTATGCGCAGACGTTGCCGCGAGCCAGGCGGAAAAGTTCCGGATGTGGCCCGGCGTGCAGAATGGCGGGTCTGTGATCGGAATGATATCATGCACCAAAAGCGCGTAGCGCAGGGCGAACCGTACCTTTACGCGCTGAAGGGTCTGGGCGAAATTGCGGTGATCCCACGGGGAGCCGAGGCTTACCAGAACGTCGCCGGGTCTCACCGTCGCCTTGAATTCGCGCTCGCGGCCACGTTTTGCGCGGGCGTCGCGGACGGCGGCAACCGGCTTCCTGACGAGCATGCGCAGAAGGAAGCGGATTCTACTGCGCCGCGCCGAGGAGGTGCCTGCGGAGGCGATGGCCTCTCCCTCCGCGGCCCCGCCCACTTTTGTCCTCAATTCCAGCGTGTCGAACAGCGCGAGCCGGCCGGTTCGCGCGTTCAGCCTGCATAGACGCGCCCGCCCGCCGAGCGCCTCGCCGCCGCCGAGAAGGATTTCGGTGACGACCCGCTGTATACCGGTCGGCGGCCTGGCAACATCGAAATATCGCACGAGGTCTTCGATCTCGAACCATATCGTGGGCATGGCGCCGGGCCGGTTCGCTTGCGTCAAGGGCGCACACTCCCCGGGTCGCGTTCTCCCCGCACGGACGGAGGGCATCGATAGCCCCGGGCGCCAGGGCATTTCCGGGGCGTCGTCAAACGCGTGGCCTCATATATTTCCAGATCCCGGTGAAGGCGGCGATCTGTCTGTCCGGGCCGTGCAATTCCCCCTCCAGAAAGAGCAGGGTCTTGGTACGCCTAAGGATGCGTCCGCTCCCGATGATGAACTCGCCGACTTGCCCCGACGACACGAACTGCAAGTTAAGATCGAGCGTCACGGCGTTGGGATTGCCGGTGAGGCGGGCACCGATGGCACCGATCGTGAAGTCGGCGAAGGTCAGCATGACGCCGCCATGAATGATCCCGTGCAGGTTGGCGTGGGCGGGAGCGGCGACGAACGCGAACCGCGTGACACCCTCAGAGTCGGACCGGCTCCAGATCTGCCCCAGTTCGCGTACGAAGGGAGATGAGGATTCCGGCTCGGCGAACCAGCCTTCGGCGACTGGATCCGGTGCGGTTGCGGGCGGATGGGACATAGGCGGAGAAGCTTTCGGTTTGAGTATGCCGGCGGCAGTCATACAGCGCATATGTGCTGCAAACGCAAGGCCGCGAGGGGGTTGTCTTTGCCCGCCGATCCGATCAGATTGCGGCGCGTCCGCAAAGAGAAACATGGAGCAGGTGTTGGTAGATCCGGAACGTACCGCCAAGGCAGGTCCCGCATGCCCGCCGGTCACCCCGGCGGGAGGGGACTGGGCGCTTGAGGAGGAGGCGGGCTTTTCCCACAGGATCGGCCCGATGTGGTTTCGGCGGACCGATGACGGCGGCGTGCACGGCATCAGGCTGGAGGAGCGCCACACGAATGCGTTCGGCATGGCATTCGGCGGCATGCTCATGGCCTATCTGGATCACTTCATGGCGGTCCAGGCGCGTTTGATCGCGCCCGAGCGGAAGGTCACGATCCAGTTGCACACCAATTTCCTGTCTCCGGCGTTGGTCGGGGACTGGATCGAAGGGCGCGCGCAGATCATCCGCAGGACATCGTCGCTTCTTTTCGTGAAAGGAGCGATCACCCGCGACGGCGATATCGTGGCCGCAGCCCATGGCGTCTGGAAATTCCTCAAGCCGCGCGGCTGACGGGACGCAGGCATGTCGGGGACGGCCTTCGCAAAGCCTCGAATTTGTGCAAGAACCCGCCGCTGACACCAAAATCGACGGGGTATCGTCATGAGCGCCACGGTCAAGATCCGATCTCTCACGCCGCCCGACATCACGGCCCGAAAGGGCCAGGCCCCCATCGTATCGCTGACGGCGTATTCCACGCCGATCGCCCGTCTGGTCGATCCGCATTGCGATTTCGTGCTCGTCGGCGACAGCGTGGGCATGGTGGTTCACGGTCTGACCTCGACGCTCGGCGTCACGCTGGACATGATGATCATGCACGCAAAGGCGGTGCGGCGCGGCGTCCAGCGGGCGCTGCTGGTCGTCGACATGCCATTCGGCTCCTACGAGCAGAGCCCGGCCCAGGCATTTGCCAGCGCTTCTCGCGTGATGGCCGAGACGGGGTGCGGGGCGGTCAAGCTGGAAGGCGGGGAATCGATGGCGGAGACGATACGTTTTCTCGTCGAACGAGGTATTCCGGTGATGGCGCATATCGGCCTGACGCCGCAGGCGGTGAACGCGTTCGGTGGTTACAAGGTGCAAGGCCGCGGCGCCGACGGCGCCCGGGTCATGCGCGACGCGGTGGCGATTTCGGAAGCCGGCGCCTTCGCCGTGGTCGTCGAGAAGGTGCACGACGCGCTCGCCCGCGACATCACGCGCAAGATCGCCATCCCGACGATCGGGATCGGCGCGTCCGCCGATTGCGACGGTCAGATTCTCGTTGTCGATGACATGCTGGGGCTGTTCACCGATTTCCGGCCGAGCTTCGTCAAGCGATACCTCGAGATGGGCGAAGAGGCGGCGAAGGCGATCGCCGCCTATGCCGACGACGTCCGGAAGCGCAGCTTTCCCGGCCCGGAACATGTTTATGGGGATCAGCCTGCGGGGGCGAACAAGTCCTGAACGACGTCGTCAGGCGGATTCCCGGCCCCGCCTGTCGCCGGGTCGGACATGCGGCGGCTCCATGCGCTCCGATTGTTCCTGCTCGATGACCCGGGAAGCGTGACGCGAGGGCTTCGGGGCGCTCAGGAAGCGATCGATCTCCTCGTGCATGATGTGGATCAGCTCGTCGCGGCGCGCCGACAGTGTCTCCGAACGGCCGGCAAGGCCGATGGCGAGCGGGCGTCCTGTGGAGGCGATCGGCAGCAGCATCGCGATGATGCCCGTTCCTTTTTCCAGCTGGCTGAGACTCGTCGCCCAGCCTTCCCGGCGAACGTCCGCAATCGTGCGCAACAACGTGCTGATTTGCACGGGGGTTTCTCCGCCTGGCCTGTAGGCGTTGATCCGATGCAGCAATTGACGGATTTCTGCGTCGTCGTGGGCGCTCAGCAGCGCCTGCCCCACCGCCGAGGTCGCCAGCGGCCGCGTCACCCCGACGATGATATGCTTCGGCACGTCCTCCTGAGGATGCATGACGTGGATGTACTGCGCATGGTCGCCATTGCGCGCCGCGAGCAGCACGAGTTGTCCCGTTCGGTCGAAAATCGCCTGAACGAGCCTGACCAGATTGCCTTCCGCGAAAAGTGCCGGATTGAGCCAGCTGCCGATGAGGGCGACGCGGCTGGTCGGGAAATATGTCCGCCTGCGATTGTCGAATTCCAGATAGCCCATCGCGACCATGCTCTTGAGCAGAGCCGAGGTGCTCGATTGCGGATAACGCAGCATCTTGGATAGCGTCGCCGCAGTGGCTGGCTCTCTCATCTGGTCGAAATATTCCAGAATCTGCAGCGTACGTACCGCCGACTTTACGTGAGAAGGTGCGCCCGGCTGTGTGGCGATGGGCCCGCTGGCACCCATGGGAACTCCTGAAGTTTTAACTGAATAATTAAGCAATTAACCTGCGAATGATCGTTTAGGCGCGGCACCGAGTCAATGCTGCGCCGGCTTCCGGACCGGGGCCTGCGGTGCATAACCCGGGAGCCGGCCAGATTCCCATACAGCCTTGCGTTGAAACGTCGGCCGGGATGGGTATGAATGCGTCGGCTTTGCAAGGGAGGATGGCATGGCGATCGATTATGACAGGGCGATGAAGTTCAAGATTGCCGATGTGGAGCAGACCTACACCGAGCGGGACGTCATGCTTTATGCGCTCGGCCTGGGCATGGGCAACGATATTTCCGATCCCGGTCAGCTTCGCTTCGTCTATGAAAAGGATCTGCACGTCGTGCCCACGATGGCGGTGGTGCTCGGCGAGTCCTTCGACTGGACGTATGATCCCGAACTCGGCATCAATCAGGTCATGACGCTCCACGGGGAGGAATATCTCACCGTCCAC
Organism: Flavobacteriaceae bacterium; assembly: GCA_050249695.1. Lineage (GTDB taxonomy): Bacteria > Pseudomonadota > Alphaproteobacteria > Rhizobiales > Tepidamorphaceae > JACKJP01. The sequence continues at coordinate 141,515 of JBFWQA010000001.1, forward strand.
AAGCCGCTGCCGACATCGGGTACCGTCGTCGGCCAACGCCGGATCGTCGACATCATCGACAAGGGCGAGGGGCGAGGGGCGCTCGTTCTCTCCGAGCGAAAGCTCTACAACAAGGCCAACGGCGATCTGCTGGCGACGCTGAACATGACCGGTTTCGCGCGCGCGGACGGCGGCTTCGGAGGACCCAAAAGGGAAACGCCGGCGCCGCATGCCTTGCCCGACCGTGCGCCCGATCACACATGCGAACTCGGCACCTACGAGCAGATTGCGCTCGTCTACAGGCTGAGCGGCGACTGGGTCCGCCTTCATGCCGATCCCGAAGTGGCGAAAGCCGCCGGCTTCCCCAAGCCGATCATGCACGGCCTGTGCAGCTATGGCATTGCCTGCCACGCGGTGCTGAGGACCGTATGCGACTACGATCCCGCGCGGCTGAAGACCTTTAATTGCCGCTTTACCGCGCCCGTGTTTCCCGGCGAAACGTTCCTCGTCGACATCTGGGTCGACGGCAAGGTCGTCAGCTTCCGCAGCCGCCTGAAGGATCGCGATGTCACGGCGATCTCGAACGGGAGGGCCGAACTGGCCTGACGCAAGCTTGTGTAAGCATGAAAGGTTCGGGTGTGGCGCCTGCTGTAGGGCCACTCCGCCTGCGCCTTTTCTTTCTGAGGCTCAACGATTTGCCCGCGTGCCACGGGCTTCCTGGCACCCTCGGCACCGCCCCGCCTGTCGGAACGAACGGGTCTGGCCGGCATTTCTTCTCTGTCTTTCTTTGCGCATTCGGCTCGTCGCATGCGAACCTATAATAGGCTCGCAAATCGACCGTCGTTCATCCGTATGCGCGCGATGCGGGGAATGCATCGCGGCAGGGAGGGGCGGCCGGGGAATACAAACGGAAGGGAAGCGCGATGGGCATTGCGGCAGTCAGAGAACAGGCGCTTGTCAGGCAGCAGTGCTATGTGAACGGCCGCTGGATCGACGCTTCGGACGGCGCTCGGATCGACGTGACCGATCCCGCGACCGGCGGCAGGATCGGCTCGGTACCCGCCTTTTCGGCGAGCGACACACGCGCCGCCATCGAGGCGGCCGCCGCTGCCTTTGCGTCATGGGCCGCGCGTACCGGCAAGGAGCGTGCGGCGATCATGCGCCGTTGGTTTGAACTGATCATGGCCCACCAGGACGATCTCGCCGCGATCATGACCGCCGAACAGGGCAAGCCCTTCACCGAATCGAAGGGGGAGATCGCCTATGCGGCAAGCTTCATCGAGTGGTTCTCCGAAGAGGCCAAGCGGGTCTACGGCGATACGATCCCCGGTTACACCGAAGACAGGCGCATCGTCGTTCTGAAGCAGCCGGTCGGCGTCTGCGCGGCGATCACCCCGTGGAACTTCCCTGCCGCGATGATCGCCCGCAAGGTAGGTCCGGCATTGGCCGTCGGCTGCACGATGGTCGTCAAACCGGCCAGCCAGACGCCGCTGAGCGCGCTCGCCCTCTGCGTCCTTGCCGAGCGCGCCGGAATCCCGGCGGGCGTGCTCAACTGCGTCACCGGTTCGGCGGGAAAGATCGGCGGCGAACTGACCGCCAACCCGATCGTGCGCAAGCTGTCCTTCACCGGCTCCACCGAAACCGGCAAGCTGCTGGTCAGACAGTGTGCCGACACGATGAAGCGGACATCCATGGAACTGGGCGGCAACGCTCCCTTCATCGTTTTCGACGACGCCGACCTCGATGCGGCGGTGGAAGGCGCCATCGCTTCCAAATACCGCAATGCCGGCCAGACCTGCGTGTGCGCGAACCGCATCTTTGCGCAGGACGCGATCTACGATGCCTTCGTGGAAAAGCTGGCCGCCCGTACGGCGCGGCTCAAGGTTGGAAACGGCATGGAGGAGGGGGTCGAGATCGGCCCGCTGATCAACGAGGACGCGGCGGAAAAGGTGGAAGCACTCGTCGGCGACGCGGTCAGGCTCGGCGGCCGCGTGATGCTCGGCGGTGCCCGCCACAAGCTCGGCGGCACTTTTTACGAACCCACGGTCATCGCCGGCGCTTCGCCGGAAATGCGCGTTTTCCATGAGGAGATTTTCGGGCCTGTCGCTCCGGTTTTCCGCTTTACCTCCGACGAGGAGGCAGTCGCCATGGCGAACGACACGATCTTCGGTCTGGCCGCCTATTTCTACGGCCGCGACATCTCGCGGGTCTGGCGTGTGGCCGAGGCCTTGCAGTTCGGCATCGTCGGCATCAACGAGGGCCTGATTTCCACCGAAGTCGCGCCCTTCGGCGGCGTCAAGCAGAGCGGCCACGGCCGGGAAGGCAGCAAATACGGCATCGAGGACTATCTGGACGTAAAGTATCTGTGCATGGGTATCGGGACGCCGGCGGCATGACCTTTCACCGCGCAGGCTGACTGTTGCCCCGGCACGCCGACCGCCATATTGTGGATTGGTCTGATCATTGGGGCTTTCGATATGGGCGAGATCGCGCGAAAGACGGGTGCCTTCATTCCGGTGAAGACCCGGCGGGCCTTCGAGGAAATCTGCGACCAGATCCGCGGCGAGATCCAGGCCGGCAACCTCGTGCCGGGGGACAGGCTGCCTTCCGAGCGCGATCTGGCCGAGCAGTTTCAGGTCAGCCGTTCGACCGTGCGCGAGGCCTTCCGCACCCTTGAGATCAGCGGCGTCGTCACATTGCACAAGGGATCGAAAGGGGGCGCCGTGCTGCAGCGCGGCGACAATCAGCCGATCACGCAGACGATGCATGACCTGCTGATGCTCGGCAGCATTTCGCTGCAGGATTTCACCGAGGCCCGGGTCTGCATCCAGAAAGAGATCATCGAACTGGCCTGCGAAAGGGCGACGGAGGAAGATTTTGACGCAATTGAGCAAAACATTGCGCGGACCTCCGAGATCAGCCTTGCCGACCGCCTCGAGGAACGTACCGAACTGACCATCGAGTTCTATTCGCTGCTGGCGAAGGCGTCGAAGAACCGCGCGATGTCGATCCTGATGAGCGCGATCACCGAGCCCTTGCGAGACTATCTGCGCCGGCTCGGCCCCGACCGCAGCTGGAACGTCGCGGAATCCCGCTTGAAGTTCCTCGGCCACCTGCGCCGCCGTGACAAGGATGCCGCGATCGCGGAGATGGTCGCGCACATGACGCGCCTGCACGCCTTCATGATCGGCAAGATCGAGACCTGAAAGGCGGCTTTTCAGCCGCGCCGCGAACGTGCGGCCCGGCCTTCCGCGCTTGAAGCGCATTGGGAATATGCACCGACACTCTTGAAATGCGCTAATGGTTCGGCCAATCTGCCTTTCAGCGCGCGAGCCCGTAGAAGGCACTTTGCAGATCGTGCGGAAGAACCGCCCGCCGGAGGGAGTCCTCATGCGGCGGCGCAAGGCGAGGAAAGATGGACTATGAGTGGCAGGAGAATTTCGGCTGGTGCGGCGAGGGCGAGGCGTGGAAATTCGTCCGCGACGGACATGCCAGCGCCGACGGCCGCCTGCCGCTCAACACGTTTGGCGGCAGCATTGGCGAAGGCCGTCTGCGCGGCATCGGGCATCAGCGCGAGGCCTATCTTCGGGTTGCCGGAAAGGCCGCTGATAGCCAGGTCGGCAGAAGCGGCCATTGCCTCGTGCAGGTCGGCCCGTTCGATACCGGTTCTTTCGTGATGTTGAGCAGGGAGGCGCGCTGATGGCCGGGATGAAACTGCGCGACTATCTAAAGGTGCCCTACATCCTGGAAGCCCAGGGCATCGAAATCGGCCCCGATCGCTGGCTGCGCAAGCTGAGCTATCCCGAACTCGGCGACTTCAGCGCCGAGGCGGAAATCGTCGAGGTTGCGCTGGCGGAACTGGAGCGCATGCGCATCCGCGCCATCGTCGCGAACCTGCGCGAAGGCAAGCTGCCGCCGCAGCCGCGCGCACCGCTGAGGAGCGCCGATCCCGAATGGCTCGCCGGCGAACTCGGCATCCTGTCAGAGATCAAGGACCTTCTTGACAAGACCGCCGATGAAATCGGCGCCGATGGTGGCGCCGGATCGTGAATCGAACTGACCGCCTGTTCTTTAGGAGGATTTGAAAAATGCTCTCGCATGAAGACAATGAAGCCCTTGTGCGCGTCGGACCCGGCACGCCGATGGGCGAATTGTTCCGGCTTTATTGGATTCCCTTTTTCCCCGCCGAGGATCTCGAGCGCGACGGGCAGCCGCAGAAGGTTCGCCTGCTCGGCGAGGATCTGGTCGTCTTCAGGGATACGGAAGGCCGCGTCGGCCTTGTCGACCACGTGTGTCCGCATCGCGGCGCGCCGATGTTCTTTGCCCGCAACGAGGATTGCGGCCTGCGCTGCGTCTATCACGGCTGGAAATTCGACGTCGACGGCAACACGCTCGACATGCCCGCCGAGCCGGCCCGCAGCAGGTTCAAGGAGAAGGTGAAGATCAAATCCTACCCCTGCGTCGAGCGCAACGGCATGATCTGGACCTATATGGGTCCAGAGGATGAGGATAGCCGGCCGCCGCTGCCCAACCTGGAGTGGAATTTGGTGCCGGAGGAGAATGTCGTGATCACCGTCCGCGTGCAGGAGTGCAACTGGCTGCAGGCGCTGGAAGGCGAGATCGACTCCGCGCATGCGGCGATCCTGCATGGACGTATCGATTCGGAAGGCGCCATCAACAAATGGGTCGCCGCGCGCGACCTGCGCCCGACCTTCGAATGCATGCGTCAGGATTTCGGGATGAGCATCGCCTCAAAGCGCAACTACGACGAGACCCAGAACTACTGGCGCGTCAATCAGTTCGTGATGCCCTTCTATACGCTGGTCCCGCCGATGTCGAACTTCCCCGAGCTCAGCGGCCATGCCTGGGTGCCGATCGATGACGAGAACACGCTGTGCATCATGTTCTCCTATCACCCGAACCAGCCGATGTATCCGCGCACAAAGGAGATCTTCCTGGAGGGTCACAAGGGACGCGAGAGCGGTCATGCCAGCCGCCATGCCTACGAGCCCAAGAGCGCGATGACGCCGTTCCACAAATACTGGACAAAGTACAAGCTGGAGAACGGCTACGACCTTAATTACGCACTCCAGCAGTCAACCTGGTTCTCCGGCCTGCCGGGCCTGTGGGTGCAGGATGCTGCATGTCAGTCCGGCGCCTCGCCCATCTACGACCGCACCAAGGAGAATCTCGGCACCAGCGACACGGGTATCGCGATGACGCGGCGTGTGTTGCTTGAGCACCTGGGAGCGTACCGCGACAGCGGTCTGAAGCCGGAGCGCTATGACGATCCGGATCTCTATATGGTACGAGCCATTTCGGTGAAGCTCGGCAAGGAGCAATCCTGGAGCGACGACGCGGCGCACTTCATGGAGGCCAGGCTGGGCGAGGGCTTCGGCTACACGCCTTAGGCTCCCCTCTCCAACCATGAGGCGGCCTTTGCAAGAGGTGCGGGGCCGCCGCTTCAAAGCGAAAAGAACGGCAAGGAACGGCGAATGACCGCAGATACCATCAGCGTGCGCATCAACCAGATGCGCTACGAGGCGGCCACGATCGTGTCGATGGAACTCGTCCCCGTCGAGGGCGGCGATCTGCCGGCCTTTACCGCCGGCGGCCATATAGATCTTCTTCTCACCGAGAAGATTCGCCGGAGCTATTCGCTGCTGAACGATCCGAAGGAAACACATCGTTATGTCGTGGCCATCCATCGCGACCCCGACAGCCGCGGCGGCTCGCGTATCGTCCACGAAAGACTGCGGGTCGGGCAGAAGATCGAGATCAGCCCGCCGGTGAACGACTTTCCGCTCGACGAGACTGCGCGCCACTCCGTGTTGCTCGCCGGCGGCATCGGCATCACGCCGATCCTTTGCATGATCCGCCGGCTCGCTGCGGAAGGGAAGTCGTGGGAAATCCACTACGGCGCCCGCAACCGCACCGCCGCTGCCTTCCTTGCGGAGATAGAGGCGCTCGCGGGCGGCGATTCCTCGCGTGTTCACCTGTTCTTCGATGACGAAAATCCCGGCAAATTCATCGATATCCCCGGCATCGTCGCAGCCCAGCCTGACGACGTGCATTTCTATTGCTGCGGACCGGTGCCGATGCTCGATGCCTATGAGAAGGCGACCAAGGACCTGCCGCGCGAGCGTGTGCACATGGAATATTTCTCCGCCAAGGAGGAAGTGGCGCGTGAGGGCGGCTTCGATCTGGTGCTGAAGAAGAGCGGCAAGGAAGTCTCGGTGCCGCCCGGCAAGACGATCCTGGACGTTCTGATCGAGAACAAGGTCAACGTGTCGTTCTCATGTTCGGAGGGCATTTGCGGTACCTGCGAGACCCGTGTCATCGAGGGCGTGCCCGACCACCGCGACCAGTTCCTGACCGATAAGGAAAAGGCCAGCAACAAGCTGATCATGGTCTGCTGTTCGGGCGCGAAGTCGGCCAAACTGGTGCTGGACCTGTAGCTCTACCAGGCCATCTCCAGAATCTCGCGAACGTCTTCCGGCCCTTCTACCGGCCTCGGATTGGTCGCTGTCCAGCGATCTTTCATAGTCAGTTCTGACAGCCGGTTGAGGTCCGCCTTTTCAACGCCGACATCTTGCAGACGGTGCGGCAGACCAAGCCCCTCGATGAAGCGCGCGCAGATGTCGGCCGCATCGGCCTGGGCGTCTCCCATAGCCTCGCTTGCAAGCTTTTGCCGGGGGGCGTTATTCGGCGCATTCCACCTGAGTTCGTGCGGCAGCATGAGGCATGAGGTGATCCCGTGCGGAACGCCCGCAGAGCCGCCGAGAATGTGGCCGATCGCATGGCCGATGCCTTTTTCGACGCCGCCCTGAACACCGACGAGCGAAAGCCACGCGCCGACCATGCAATCCAGCCGGGCTTCCAAATTGTCGTGCTCTGTGCGTGTTCTCTTCAGCCCCGGAAGCAGCAGCTTGAGGGCATGGATCGATGCTGCGTCGGAAAGTGGGCCGGGATTAACCGAACAGATATCGGCAATCGCGTGATGGACGGCTCTGACCCCGGAGGAAAGCCAGAGTTCATCGGGTGTATCGAGCGTGACCGCCGGGTCGAGGATGACGGATGTCGGTGCAAGGTCGCGATGCCGATAGCTTTCCTTGGCCCCCCTTTCGAGATTGGTGATCCCGGCGAGCGCCGTGAACTCGGCGCCCGACAGCGTCGTCGGAACGGCGACAGCCGGCACGTCAAGGGTCAGGCTTTCTGCAGGGCTGCCCGGCACATTGCGATATGCGCTCAACGCGGCAGGGTCGGAGACGTTCGCCGCGAGCGCGATGCGCATGCCCTTGACCGCGTCGGTAATGGAGCTTCCACCGATGCCGACCAGCAGGTCCGCATTGGCTTCCCGGGCCTCTCCTGCGATGCGCACAACATCAGCCGAAGGCGAATGAGCCCGAATTCCTGATGTGACGCCCGCGAGCCTGCTTCCCAGATGCGCTTTGAGTTCCGCGGCCAAAGGCATCTTCTTCAGGAGCGTCGCGCTTGAGACGACAAAAGCCCTTTTGCTACCCAGCCGATCGCATTCGGCCTTGAGGGCATCGAGCCACGGCATTCCATAGTGAACGTTGTCGGCGCGTGGATAATTGTAGGTGCCGGGCTGCATGGCTTCCTCCGTTGCTCGCGATCTCATGGCCGCGTTAGTTGACATCACAATTTTTGCCGCGTGTCGGCAGGCGACCATTGTCGGTGCCCGACGGTGAGTATACAAACTGAATACTCAATCACTCATCTGGCGGCGGGTACACCCTGTCCGGAGACTGCTGCCAAATAAAAAGAAACTCGGGAGAAGCACACTGATGGCGGTTACCGGCGGGATCCTCGTTGCCCAGGCGATCAAGAAGGCGGGTATCGATACTTTCTTCTTCATCATGGGCGCGCCGATGCTTCAATCGGAGAGCACGGCGCTGAAACTGGGTCTGCGCGGCATCGACGTCAGGCACGAACAGGCCGCCGTGATGGCCGCCCAGGCCTATTGCCGCCTCCGCAACCGTCCGGCGGCGTGCATGGCCGCTTCCGGGCCAGGAACGACGAATCTGGTGACCGGTGCGGCGCACGCCATGCTCGATTGCGTGCCCGTTCTCCTGCTTGGCGGCTCGAGCCCGCAGGATCAGTCCGGCCGCGAGCCCTTTCAGGAGATGGATCAGCTCGCGATGATGCGCCCCTGCGTCAAGTGGGCTGACCGGGTCCATCACGCCGAGCGCGTCCCCGAATTCATCGACCGTGCGCTACATATCGCGACGTCCGGCAAGCCGGGTCCGGTATATCTCGACCTGCCGGCCGACATGCTGATGACCGAGGTCGACGAGGACGGCGTCGTCTGGCCGGCGACGCCCTTCAACGTCGAGGATCGGCCGAGGCCGGCGCTGGAGCCGGCCAAGATCGACGCGATCCTCGCCGAGCTTGCGCGGGCAAGGCAGCCCGTGATCGTCACCGGCGGCGGCGCGCTGTGGTCGGGGGCGGGCGCCGAACTGCAAACCTTCGTCGAGAAGACGGGCATTCCGTTCTACGCCACGCCTCAGGGCCGCGGCATCGTGCCGGACGATCACGATCTGAGTTTTCTGTCGGCCCGGTCCACGGCGTTCCGCGAGGCCGATCTCGTCCTCGTCCTCGGCACCCGCATGAATTATGTCTTCGGTCATATGGCGCCGCCCCGCTTCAGGGCCGATGCGCGTATCGTCAGGATCGACATCGAGCCGCGCGAGATCGCTGTGAGCCAGCGGCTGGCGATCGGCGCGGTCGCCGATCTCAGGACGGCGCTCGGCCAGCTCAACGCCGCGCTCGCCGCCGCGAAGGCGCCCGACTACACGGCGTGGACCGACAGACTGCGCAAAAAGGATGTCGAGAAGACCACGGCCTCGGCGGAACAGGGCGGCAACAACGGCGTGCCGATCCATCCCGCCCGCCTTTGCGAGGAAGTACGGGACTTCGCGCGGCGCGACGGCGTGCTTGTCGTGGACGGACAGGAAATTCTCAATTTCGGGCGTCAGATCATTCCCTCCTACAAACCCGGACACCGGCAGAATTCCGGCACTTTCGGCACGATGGGCGTCGGCATGCCCTTCGGCGTCGGCGCCAAGGCCGCCTGTCCCGACAAGGAGGTGATCGTTCTGCATGGCGACGGTTCGTTCGGCATGAATGCCATGGAGTTCGACACGGCGGTGCGTCACAAGCTGCCGGTCATCGTCATCATCAGCCTCAACGGCGGCTGGACGGGCGATCCCGATCATTCCCGCCCCGGCCGCGATCTCGGCTATACCCGCTTCGACAAGATGGCCGAAGCCTTCGGCGGGCATGGCGAATTCGTCGAAAACCCGGAGGATATCCGGCCGGCGCTCGAGCGTGCACGTGCCGCCAATGCCGAGGGCAGGCCGGCGCTCGTCAATGTCGTCACCGACTGGCGCGTCAAGTCGACGACATTCGCCTTCACGCGCTATACGACTTGACCTGGCGTCTGCCGCCGGGCGGCCTAAACAAGAAGAACGGGGAGGACCTAGAATGGAAATTGCCGGCACCAGGGCCCTAGTGACGGGCGCCGCAAGCGGGATTGGACTGGGGATGGCGCGGGCGCTGGCGCGGGCCGGCGCATCAGTCGCGCTCGCCGATGTGGACGCCGAGGGGCTTGAACGCGCGCGGGCCGAACTGGCGGCGACAAATGCCGAGGTCATGGCCGTCCCGCTCGACGTCACCGACCGCAAGTCCTGGGAGGCGGCCTGCGGGACGATCGAGAAGAACTGGGGCCATCTCAACATCATCTGCAACAACGCCGGCATATCGAGCCTGCGGTTGCCCATCGGTGAATTCACGCCGGCGATGTGGGACGACCTGATGGCCATCAACCTCGATGGCGTGTTCAACGGCTGCCACTATTTCATCAGCCGTCTGTGGAAACAGGACGCGCCCGGTCGCATCGTGAACACGGCCTCCATCGCCGGCTTCTTCGCAACGCCGAAGATGGCCGCCTACAGCGCCTCCAAATACGCCGTCGTCGCCCTGTCCGAGGCCATCCGTTTCGAGCAGGCCGGCGGCAATCTCGGCGTCTCCATTCTTTGCCCCGGTTTCGTCAACACGAACATCGCGGCCAATTCGTTGAAGAAGGCGGGAATTGAGCCGCCGACCCCCGCTGCCGGCGAGGAGCGCGCGAACATGCGCTCGCGCCTCGCCGAGTCCATGAATCCCGACGAGGTCGGCAACCTTGTCGCCGAGGCTATCCAGGCAGAGAAGGACTATATCTTCCCCCACCCGGAATATGCCGCCGTTATCGACGCCCGCATGCGCATTCTCAGCGAGGCGCTTTCTAAAGCCGAGCAACGCGGTCCGGCCGACGACCTTCAGGCCATTGGCGGGGCGTGGCTGACGAAGGGGCGGGAGGTTTGATATGCGAATGATGAAACGGTTCGAAGGCCGCAATATCGTCATTACCGGTGCCGCGCGCGGACAGGGGGCCGAGGAAGCACGGCAATTGGTGGCAGAAGGCGCTCGCGTCTTCATCACCGACGTCCTGGAGGAGGAGGGGAAGGCACTTGCCGCGGAACTTGGCGCAGCCGCATCCTTCATCAAGCACGATGTGTCCAGCGAAGCCGATTGGCAAGTTGTCTGCAAGCAGGTTCAGGCAGTCGGTTCGCTGCACGGTCTCGTCAACAATGCTGGCATCTACCTGCCGCAGGCCCTTACGGAGACAGAGACAGCGCTGTTTGAAAGGCATTTCCGGATCAATCAACTCGGGACGTTTCTCGGCATGAAGAGTGCAGCCGCGATCGCCGCGCCCGAGGGGGCGTCAATCGTCAACATATCGTCCATCGCGGGTCTCCGCGGTTCCCACGGCGTATCTTACACAGGCACGAAATGGGCGGTTCGCGGAATGACAAAGACGGCGGCAGTTGAACTTGCCGCGCAGAATATACGCGTGAACTCGGTTCATCCGGGGATCATCCACACAAAGATGCTGGAAAGTTGGTCGGAAGAGCGGATGGAAAAGCGCGTCGGCATGGTGCCATTGCGGCGCGGAGGAACATCGCAAGATATTGCCAGCCTTGTCCTGTTTCTGCTGTCGGACGAAAGCAGCTATGTCACCGGCGCCGAATTCGTGGCCGACGGCGGTTTGACGGCCGGATAACACCAAACCGCCAGCCGCGCCTCTGCAACTCAGAGATTCTCGCTGCTTTGCTGGACTTTCGGCAAATTGGCGAGCATCCGTTGAAGCAGGTTGATCGACTGGCGGCGTTCTGACTCGAAAAAACCGTCGAGCAGTGCCTTTTCACGCACAAGGGCGACGTGAAGGATCTCGTTGTAGAGCAGCGCGCCCTTGGCGGTCAGAAACAGTTCGATGCTGCGGCGGCCAGGCTTCTTGGCGGTCGCCAGCCCCTTTTCCTTGAGCGAGGCGATGCTCCGGCTGACCGCGGCCTTGTCCATGCCGAGAAATTCGCTGATCTCCGCGCCGGTGCCGGAGGTTTTGACGCCGAGATAGGCCAGCACCCGCCAGTCGGCGATCCCGATGCCGAACCGGTCGCGGTAGAGACTGGAACCGCCGGCGGAAAGCTTGTTGTTGAGCCACGACAGCAGTGCGGGAACGTAATTGTCGAGGTCCAGCGGGAGGGGGTCGGGAACTGTCGGCTTCAAATTCGCTCTTCCTTGCGCACGTCTGCGGACGCATCCTTGTCGAATGCCGGTATCCCGCCGCATCGCTATCCTGACGGATGGACCAGGCACGGTTCATATCACGGGCCGACGCCTGATAACACAGATTACGACACGCCTGTTGACAGCCGCCGCATCAGTTGACATATCAACGATGAGGTGAGGCCGAAGTCGTGCTGCATGTTATGGTACAAGCCGGAGGCGTCCTTTTATGTCCTGCGCGATTGAAATAAGAGACCCGGGGGAGGTGTCGTGGCTGAGGCCAGTGTACCCATAGCGCTTGTCACCGGCGCCGCCAACGGCATCGGCTGGGCGACGGCGACCCGCTTTGCCAGGGGCGGATACCGTGTCGTGCTCGCCGACATCGAGGCGGATGCGGCCAGCGCCAGGGCCGCCGAGCTTGGTGCCGCCCATTTGCCGATTGAATGCGATGTGGCCTCCGAAGCCGATGTTCTGACACTTTTCGAGCGGATCGGTGCCGAATGCGGCAGGCTCGACGCGGTCGTAAACAACGCCGGCATTGGCAATCCCCACCTGCCGACGCTTGAACAGACCGCAGAGAATTTCTCGCGCATCGTCGATATTCATCTGAAGGGCACCTTCATGATCTCGCGCGAGGCGTTCCGCATGATGGGAGACGCCGGCGGCGGCACGATCGTCAACCTGAATTCCATCGCCGGCGTCGCAGGTCTGCCGAGGCGCAATTCCTACGGCGCGGCGAAGGCCGGTGTCGGCCAGTTGACCAGGATGATGGCGTGCGAATTTGCATCGAAGGGCGTGCGGGTGAATGCGGTGGCGCCGGGCTATACGGCGACGGCGCTTGTGATGAAGCTGCGCGATGAGGGGTTCATCGACACCAAACGCCTGGCCGCGCGCACGCCGCTCGGCCGTCTGGCGCGGCCCGAGGAGATCGCCGAGGTCATATTCTTCCTGAGTTCTCCCGCTTCGAGCTACGTGACGGGGGTCACGGTCAATGTGGACGGCGGCTGGACGGCCTTCGCCGACGCGGGGGATGCGGCAACGCCGCTTCCGGAGGATTGATGCGGCGGTCGGGCGAGCGGCGGGAATCCGGGCGATCGCCAATGATCGCATGATAAGAATGCCGGCGTGTCTCGCTTGAAGACATTCACCGGACGAGCAGACGGAAAGAAGAGGAAGCGATCCATGACAGAGTCAGCAAAGACAAACGGCGGCGGCGCACAGAGCTTTGATGTCATCATCGTTGGCGCGGGATTCGGCGGCATCTATGCATTGCACAAGATGCGGCAGCTCGGGCTTGCGGCACGCGTGCTCGAACAGGGCGACGACATCGGCGGCACCTGGTACTGGAACCGCTATCCCGGCGCGCGCTGCGACGTGGAGAGCATGCAGTATTCCTACTCCTTCTCCGACGAGATCGCTCAGGAGTGGGAGTGGAAGGAGCTCTACGCCACTCAGCCGGAGATCCAGGCCTATATCAAGTTCGTGGCCGACAAGCTGAAACTGCATGATGGTATCCAGCTGAACACCAGGGTGACGGCAGCCAGGTTCGACGAGAACAACAAGCGCTGGACGGTCACGACAGACAAGGGCGAGACCTACGAGGCGCGTTTCTGCATCATGGCGACGGGTTGTCTCTCGGTGCCTCTCGTCCCGCAGATTCCCGGGGTTTCCGATTTCGGGGGCGAGGTCTACATGACCTCCAGCTGGCCGAAGGAGGGCGTGGAGGTATCCGGCAAGCGCGTCGGTCTCGTAGGCACCGGATCCTCCGGCATCCAGATCACGCCGCGCCTCGCCGAGAAGGCGGCCGAACTCCACGTTTTCCAGCGCACGCCAAACTATTCCATCCCGGCGCAGAACCGGCCGCTCGACCGCAACTATGTCGACATTTGGAAGAAGAACTACCCGGAGCGGCGCAAGGTCGCCCGCATGGCGCGCAACAACACGATGAACAGCCCGGGACAGCGTTCCGGCACCGAGGTGACGCCGGCGCAGTTCAAGGCCGAACTGGAGTCGCGTTGGGCATCGGGCGGCATCGGCTTCATGTACGCCTTTACCGACATCACGACGAACCGCAAGGTCAACGAGATGACCTCCGAATTCGTGCGGAGCAAAATCAGGGAGATCGTCAGGGATCCGAAGAAGGCCGCAATCCTCGCGCCGGCGAACTATCCCATCGGCGCCAAGCGCATCTGCGTCGATACCGACTATTTCGAGACGTTTAATCGCGACAACGTGTTCCTGCACGACATCAAGGCCGATCCGATCAAGATGGTCGACAAGGATGGCATCGTGCTCGAGGGCGGCGAAAAGGTCGGCATCGACATCCTTGTCCTTGCCACCGGTTTCGACGCGATGACGGGCGCGCTGAACCGGATCGACATCCGCGGCCTTGGCGGCAAGGCGATGCGCGACAAGTGGGAGCACGGCCCGCTCACCTATCTCGGTCTCATGGTGGCCGGCTTCCCGAATATGTTCATCGTCGCCGGCCCGCAAAGCCCTTCGGTATTCACCAACATGGTGACCTCGATCGAGCAGCATGTCGACTGGATCGGCGACACGCTCAAGAAGATGGATGCCGAGGGCAAGAAGACGATCGATGCCGATGAGAAGGCCGAGGAGGCCTGGGTCAGGCACGTCGCGGAGGTCGCCGACCGCACGCTCATCATCGAAGGCGTGAACTCCTGGTATACCGGGGCGAACATCCCCGGCAAGCCGCGCGTCATCACGCCCTATCTCGGTGGCGCGGTGGTTTATATGGACAAGCTCAACGAGGCGACGAAAAAGGGCTTCGAAGGTTTCAAGCTGAGCTAGGCCGTGTTCTCATGAACGGTTCGGGCGTGGCGCGAGACGAATTTTAGTCCTCAACAGGCGCCCGCTCCGGTTTTCAACGAAAAGGCCCCGGCGGAATTCCGCCGGGGCCTTTCCGCTTTGCCGCGCTGAGTTCTAATCCATGAAGTTCGGCAGAAAGAGCGTGATCTCCGGAAAGAAGATCAGAAGCGCCATCACCACCACCTCGGCGCCGATGAACCACGCAACGCCCCTGAAGATGGTGGTGAGCGGCACGGCATCGCCGACCACGCCCTTCATGATGAACACGTTGAGCCCGACCGGCGGCGTCAGCATGCCGATCTCGATATATTTGACCAGGATGATGCCGATCCACACCAGGTCGATATTGGCTGTCTTGAACACCGGCAGAAGGATCGGCAGCGTCAGCAGCAGCACGCCGAGCGGATCGAGGAAACAGCCCAGTATGATGTAGACCACGGAAATCATCAGCACGATCAGCAGCGTATCGGTGCCGGCCGCGACGATCATCTGCGAGAAGATCGACGGGACCCCCGAGAAGGCCAGGAAGCGCGTGAACAGCGCTGCCCCGATCGCGATCAAAATGAGCGTCGCCGTCGTTATCGCGGCGTCGACGAGGCTCTTGCGCATGACCTCGAGAGAGAAGGACCCCTGGACGATCGTCACGACGATCGCAAGAACAACGCCGATCGCGCCGGCTTCCGTGGCCGTCGTGATGCCCGAATAGATCCCGCCGATGACGCCGAAGATCAGGATGGGCAGCGGCCATATCGGCGCCGCTATCCTCAGATGATCGGAAAACGTCAGCTTCTCCTCGCTCGCCTTTGGCGCGAGGGACGGATTGAGGCTGGTGCGGATGATGATCATCGCTGCATAGATGACCGCGGTCAGAAGGCCAGGGATGATTCCGGCGATCAGAACCTTGCCGACCGGCGCCTGCGCGAAGATGGCGTAGAGCACGATGATGATGCTCGGCGGAATCACCGCCCCCAGCGTCCCCACGGCCGTCGCAACGCCCGTCGCAAGACCGGGATTGTATCCCAGCCGGAGCATTTCCGGCACGGCGATCTTTCCAAGCGTCGCCGTCGTGGCAAGGCTCGACCCGCTTGCAGCGGCAAAGCCGGCGCCCGCGAAGTTCGTCGCGACCGCAAGCCCGCCCGGAAGCCAGCCCAGCCATACGCGCATCGCCCTGTAGAGATGAGTCGTCATGCCGGAGCCGGCAACGATCGTACCCATCAGCAGGAACATCGGTACCGCCGACAGAGTCCAGTGCGCCGCGAAGTCGTAGGGAATGGTCTTCAGCGCACCGAGCGCCGCGTTTATCCCGCGAATGGACCAGATTCCGACAAACGATACGAGGGCAAGCGCTATGCCGACCGGCACGCGGATGACCAGAAGGCCCATGAGACTGAAAAGTCCGACAATGCCGATGGCGAAAGGAGAGATATCCATCATGCGGCCCTCCCGGCTTCGATCTCGTCTGCGATGCTTTCCTTCGGCAGTTCGTAGATCTCACCCTTGAGCGCGGCGGCGATCGACCGGCTGATCTGCGTGAGGAGCGCAAGAAGAAAGACATACTGGCTGACCGCCAGGATCCAGCGCGATGGCCAGACAGGCAGATCGAAATGCTGCAATTGCTGGAACTCGCCGGTCTGCGTCTTCTCGATGGCCGAGATTGTCACCATGTAGGCGATGAGCCCGACCATTGCGGCGGTCAGGATCAGTGCCAGCAACTCCACGAACATCCGCCGGCGCGGCGAAAGTCCGTAGAGCAGAAAGTCCACCGAGATGTGCTTGTCATGGAGCTGGGCGAAACCGAGTGCCAGGAACGACGCCGACACCATGTAGTAATATGTGCCAAGCTCCAGCGTGGCCTCGAACGGCATGTTGAAGAAATACCGCATGGCCACGTCGGTGGTGACGTGAAACGCCATCACGACCAGCATGATACAGCCGAGCACGAGAAGAATCCGCGCCAGACCGCCGGTAATGCGATCAAAGATATCGATCATCTGTCCCCTCCTGATGGTCGCTCCCGGCTGACTGGCCGGCGGCGACAAACGGGCATTTCGCCTCTATTTGACTGACGGACTATCGGCGCCCCGGCTTTAGCTCTTGAGGCTTGACCCTCCGTCGTGCCCGGAAACCTCCGGTTTTGCGGGTTGTGTCGAAGGCCGGGCGCCGCGGCGCCCTTCGGCCTCAGGTCATGAATGCCCCACCATTCACGTCGATCGTCGTTCCGGTGATGTAGGACGCATCCGGCGTTGCGAGAAACTCGACGGCCGCCGCCAGTTCGTCGGGCTGTCCGAACCTGCCGGCGGGAATCTTCTTTTTTGATTCCGCGAGCACGCTTTCACTGGACTGGTTCGAGAGCGGGGTGTCGATGCGGCCGGGCGCGACGGAATTGGCGGTGATGCCGAAGGCGGAATATTCGGCCGCCATGACACGCGTCGCACCCAGCAGGCCCGCCTTGGTGGCCCCGTACTGCACCCCGGTGGAGGGGACGAATGTGCGCGCGGCCCTCGAGACGATGTTGATGACGCGGCCCCAGCCCTTCTCTTTCATGTGCGGCAGGACAGCCTGCGCAATGAGGACGGGCGCGGTCAGATTTATCATGAGGACCCGGTTCCAGTGATCCAGATCGATCTCTTCGAACGGATAGCTTTCGCCGTTCGGCTTTTTGGGATGAACGCCGGCATTGTTGACGAGAATGTCGAAGCTGTGTCTGCCCGACCTGATGTCGGCGGCAAGGCCGGTGACCGCGCCAATGTCCGCAAGATCCGCCGTGATCGCATTGCTGCCGGGAATCTCGCTGCTCGCCTGCCTGACCGCTTCATCGCGGTCGAGCATCGTCACCGCCGCACCGGCGGCTGCGAGACGCTTGGCGATGGCAAATCCGATGCCGCGCGCAGCGCCTGTGACGAGAGCGGTTTTTCCCTCAAGCTTGGACATTGCCGATCCTTGATGATGTCGACGAGAACAGGGGACACCGGATGCGTTCGGATGTCCGGGGTGCGAAAGCAAAGACCGTGCGGGCGATGAATGGCCCGCACGGTCTGACTTGGCTGATTACATCTTGTCGTAAATCTCGCTTACGACGATCTTCGATATGGCGGCGTTGTCGTCACCATGTTCCTTCACGATCGCCTGCCACTTCTTCAGCATCTCGCGCATTCCGTCGACGATCTGCTGCGCATCTTCCATCCCGCGCTCCTTGCCCTTCTGCACGACGATCTCGGACATCTTGTCAGGGAAGGTCGCCAGCGCGTCCTTGATTGCCTGATCGGGTTCGATGAGGTTCCAGCCCTTCTCCCCGGCCTTCGACAGCACCCTCTTGTCGTCGTCGAGATAGCCCTGCCCGGCCGAGATGATGCCGATGGCGGCGGCTTCCTTGAAGGCCTGCTTCTGCTGGTCCGTCAGCGTCTTCCAGAGGTCCAGTCGCAGGTTGAGCAGCGGTCCGCTGAACGACACGCCCGTATTGGTCATCACGACGTTCTTGGCGACATCGCCCATCGAGAAGCTCTCCAGCCAGCCGACCGCGCCGAAGGTGCAGTCGACAGTGCCGCGCTGGAGGCTTTCATAGGTTTCACCGATGCCCATGTTGACGGGCGTCATGCCAAGCGCCTGCGCCTGAAAGCCCCAGTCGCCGGACGCACGGATCTTCTTGCCCTTCAGATCTGCAAGCGACTTTGCCGGCTCGCGGCACAAAAGAACGTAGGGTGCCGTGCCGTACCCGCCGAGGAACTGGATATTGTTGTCCTCATGTTCCTTGCGGCATTTGGGACAGTGCAGCAGCACGAATTCCGTCCAGGCCGCCACCGAGGCGCGGGCGTCCACGTTGAGCGACACGCTGATGCCCGAGGCGAGATTCGAATAGGCGAGCTGGGAAGGGAAATAGACCCCGAGAATTTGCCCGCCGTCTGCCACGCCGTCCTTCACGGCGCCGAGCATCGCCTTGTCGCCGGCCAGAGAACCACCGCTGTGCAGCGTGTAGTCGATCGTGCCGTTGCCCCGCTTCTTGGCTTCTTCCAGGAAAGGGATGATCCCGTTGGCCACCAGCGTGGAAGTCGGTGCGCCATAAGCGGCATAGACGATATTGACGTCGTCAGCCTTCGCGGAAACCGAAAGCCCGGCGAGCAGCGCCAGACCGAGCAAAGCGGATTTTCTCATCATAACTGTTCCTCCCGTTTTCGTTATTGAAATTGCCACGCGACAAGGGTGGCGTTCGTTTGTTGTGAAGTCAACCGCACGCGGGCGGCTCGCCACTTCTGCGTCGCGTACTGATGTTCAGTACTGCTACGTTCTTCATGCGGCCACGCGTCGCGGCCATCGAGCACGTCCTCCTGCTTGCCAGTTTTGTGCATCGGACGCCAAGACGCAATGAATATCAGTTCACCGAGTGGAAAATATTGGACCTCGGTCGAAGGCGGCGGTCTAGTGGGCTCTTTGAAGCCGCTTCGCGCGCGATCATGCGCGCCGCCAAACAAGATAAGTCCGAGGAGAGACGATAAATGCCGTTTACGGAAGAACAGCTCGCGTTCCGTGACACGATCCGGAAGATGGTCGAGAAGGAAATTGCGCCCATCGCCGCCAAGATCGACGCCGAAGACAAGTTTCCGGAGGACATCGCCGCCATGTTCGGCGAAATGGGTCTTCTGCAGATGTGGGTTCCGGAGGAATATGGCGGGCCGGGCGGCGATCTGACGACCGTTTGCATCCTCAAGGAGGAAGTCGGTCGCCATTCGCTGACCTGTTCGACGCTCGCGGCCAACAACTCCATCGGTCTTATTCTGCCGATCCTGAATTTCGGCACCGATGCGCAGAAGGAAAAATATCTGCGCGAGTCGGCCTCCGGCAAGATCATCACCTCCATCGCCATGACCGAGCCGACCACCGGCTCCGATGTCAGTTCGATGCGCACCAGGGCGGTCAGGCAGTCGGACGGTTCCTACGTGTTGAATGGCCAGAAGAGCTGGATCACCTGGGGCGAGAACGCAAACTACGTCCTCGTCTTCGCGAAGACGGACGAAAATGCCGGCTATGATGGCATCAGCGCCTTCCTGGTCGACACCACGACGCCGGGCTTCCGGGTCGGTCGCGCCGAACGCAAGATGGGCCGCCTCGGCGCGCCCAACAACGAGCTTTTCTTCGAGGACATGGTCGTCCCGGCCGATTGCATGATCGGGGCGGAGGGGACCGGCTTCAAATCCTGCATGACGATCCTCGATCTCAACCGCCCGACCGTCGGCGCGTCCTCGCTCGGCATCGCGCAGGGCGCTTTCGAACTCGCCGTCGAGCACGCCAAGACCCGGGTCCAGTTCGGCAAGCCGCTGGGTCAGTTCCAGGGCATGCAGTTCAAGCTCGCCGACATGGCGATCAAGATCGAAGCGGCGCGTGCGCTGCTCTATTCGGTCTGCGCAGAAATCGACTCCGGCGATCACAGCCGCCGCGCGGTGATCGCCTCCATGGCCAAGTGCTATCCCGCAGACGTGGCCATGGAGGTCACTACCGAGGCGGTCCAGATTCTCGGCAGCTCGGGCTATTCGAAGGATTTCCCGGCCGAGCGGATGATGCGCGACGCCAAATGCAACCAGATCATCGAGGGCGCGCAGGAGATTCACCGCTGGATCATCGGTCGCCGGCTGGTGTCCTGAGACGGCCGCACGGCACGCGTTCGGGTGGGGCTATGAACCGCAATTCATTTTGGCCCTTGCCGGAATGACCGTTTCTCCGCCATAGGTTGCGCGGAAACGCGCAACCTGTTTTGCGGGAGGCGGGGTTCGCGCCTTGCCGCAGCGCCATCTCGGGTGCCGGGTGGCGAGGCAGGAAAAAAGAAGATGAGGCAAGATACCCATGACTGAAAAATTCACCCCGCCCGCATCCGGCGCCTTCAGGGGCATCCGGATCGTCGACTTCACCAATGTCGTTGCCGGTCCCTATGCGACGCGCTGGCTTGCCGATATGGGCGCGGAAGTCATCAAGATAGAGAGCAGCGAAGGCGATTACCTGCGTTCGCAGCCGCCGATCCGCGACGGGCACAGCACCTATTTCGGCCATCTGAACAGCGGCAAGACCAGCGTGCTGCTCGACCTGAAGAACCCGCAGGACGTCGAGGACGTAAAGAAGCTGATCGCCACCGCCGATATCGTGGTGGAGAATTTCCGCCCTGGGGTCATGCGCAAGTTCGGGCTCGATTACGATACGCTCGCGGCCGGTCACCCGCGTCTGATCTACTGTTCGATTTCCGGCTACGGCCAGACCGGCCCGCGTGCCGAGAGTCCCGCCTATGCCCAGACCGTGCATGCCGAATCGGGCTACGAACTGGCCAATCTGCGCTACCAGCATGAACTCACGCGGCCGGCCAACAGTGTCTTCTTCTTCGGTGACGTTCTCGGCGCGACCTTCGCTTTCGGCGCCATCAACGCCGCGCTTTACGAGCGCGAGAAGACGGGCCGCGGCCAGGCCGTGGACGTGGCGCTCATGGATTCGCTGATGAACCTGATGCCCTACGACTTCCAGGAAGCCCAGTTTCCCGCCAAGGTGTCGCGCCCGGTGTACCGGCCGCTGCGTACCAGCGACGGGTTCATCATCGCCATCCCCAACACGCAGCGCAATTTCATACAGATGGCAAAGGCGATGGGGCACGAGGAGTGGCTCACCGACGAGCGTTTCAAGGACGTGAAGGCACGCTACGGCCACTTCAACGAACTCATGGAAACACTCGAGGAATGGACCTTGCCGCGTACCAGCGACGCGTGCATCGAGATCCTTCAGGCGAACTCGGTCCCCTGCGCGCAGTACCGGACCCTTGCCGAGGCGATCAAGGATCCACAGTTCGAGGCGCGCGGTTCGTTCCAGAAGGTGAGCGACGACGCCGGCGACTATCTCATTGCCAATCTGCCCTTTAAATTGTCCGCCTCGGATGTGTTTGTACGCTCGCATGTGCCCGACCTCGGCGAGTCGAGGATCGCGGATCTTCTGAAGACGAAGGGCTGACGGGGGGAAAGGCGATGACCCAGCGGCCGGTACGTACTGTCTTTGTGCGGGGCGGCACCAGCAAGGCACTGGTGTTTCGCCGGGAAGACCTGCCGGCCGGTGAGCCGCCCGCAAATACCGCGGCATGGGACCGGATCTTTCTCAGCGCCATGGGCAGCCCCGATCCGTCCGGGCGTCAACTCGACGGGATGGGCGGCGGCATCTCGTCCCTTTCAAAGGTCGCCGTCGTCGGTCTTTCGTCACGCGATGATGCCGATGTCGATTACACGTTCGGTCAGGTCCTGATCGACAAGGCCGTCGTCGGCTACGGGGGCAACTGCGGTAATATTTCGTCTGCCATCGGACCCTTCGCCATCGACGAGGGTCTCGTCAGTCCCAGGGGCGAAACGGCCGAGATTCGCATCTATAATACCAACACGAAGAAGATCATCGTGTCGCGTTTCGCGGTTGCGGGCGGCAAGGCGGTGACGGAGGGCGATCTTGCGATCGACGGCGTCTCCGGCACCGGGGCGCCCGTAAGACTGTCCTTCCTCGAACCGGGCGGCGCTGCCACCGGCAAACTCTTGCCGACCGGCAAGACCAGCGAGATGCTGACGCTCGACAGCGGTCGCACGGTCGAGGCTTCGCTGGTGGACGTCGCCAATCCCGTCGTTTTCGTCAGGGGGGCCGATCTCGGCTTCGGCGCGTTTGCGCCGGCCGACAAGGCCATCCATGCGCCGCAATCGCTGGCGCTTTACGAGGAAATTCGCGTCGCGGCCGCGGAGGCGATGGGGCTGGTGCCGAACCGCGAGGTCGCGCGGACCGCAATGCTCAATCTGCCGCTGGTCGCGATCGTTTTCGCCTCGGCCGATTTCACCGCCATTTCGGGGCGCAGGATCGGCGCGGGCGAGATCGATGCCTGCGTCCAGTTCGTTTCATCCGGTCAGCCGCACAAGGCGACACCCATGACGGGCGCGATGTGCATGGCCGTGGCCGCGCGCATCCCAGGTTCGGTCGTAGCCGCAGGGGCGCTGGGCGACGGCGATTTCCGCATCGGCCACCCTTCAGGCATCCTTACCGTTTCGGCGACGGTGGCCGAGAAGGATGGCGAGGTATTCGCCGTCGAGGCAACGGTGTTGCGCACCCAGCGACGGCTGATGAGCGGCGAAGTCTACGTCGCCGGCTAGGCGATGTGAGACGCTAGACTTTCTCGTCGTCCTTGATCCAGACCGGGTGCATGCCGGTATTGCTTCCCTTCACAGCAAGCGACATCTCTCCCACACCGTCAATATGGATGCTGACCGTGTCTCCGTCCTTGATCGGGCCGACGCCTGAAGGCGTGCCGCTGGCGATGATGTCTCCCGGATAGAGCGTCATCACGGCCGAGGCCATGCAGATCATCTCGGGAATATCGATGATCATGTCGCGCGTATTGGCCTTCTGCCTGACGTCCCCGTTCACCCGCAATTCCAGGTTGATGTCGTCATGCGGCGGCACTTCGTCCGGCGTCACGATATAAGGGCCGACCGGGCAGAACGTGTCGTAGGATTTACGCATGACGCGCTCCTCCTTGCCGCGCACGACGATGTCCATCAGGCAGGAATAGCCGAAGACATGCTCCAGCGCCTTCTCCTTCGGTATTTCCCGTCCGCCCTTGCCGATGATGATGGCAAGTTCGCACTCGTGATGGATCTGGCGGCCCGGAATGTTCGGCACGATGATCGGGTCGTTCGGCCCGCTCAGGCTCGAATTGGACTTCAGGAAGAAGCCCTGACCGCTCGCCTTGAACGGGGAAATCAGCCCGGTGCCGATTTTCTGCTCCTCTATGTGTTCTTCGTAGTTTGCAGGGATCGCGATGACCTTGTTGGGCCATGGCACCGGCGTTTCCAGCCGAACGTCCTTCAGCGGCAGGCGGCTGCCCGATGCGATCCGCTCCTTGATCGTCGCCTCCAGCTCGTCGAAGCCGGCGATGAGTTTCACCATGCCGACCGGCGGCCAGAACTCCGGCGATACGCCCGCGAGATCGGAAATGTCGATGATGTCGTCACCGTCGATGATGCCCAGACGGTGCCCGTTATAGCTTGCGATCTTCATGCTCTCTCCGCGGCGCTCCCGCTCACGCCGCTTCTTCGCGGTAAAGTCCGAGCGCCTTCAGGACCGGAATGTCGTTGACCTGAAACAGGATGGCGTCCTCCGTATCCGAAGCGTTGGCGTGCGAATGCACCGACCATGGCGGTAAAGACATGAAATCGCCCTTGGACCATTCGAACGTCTTGCTGCCCATCGTGCTGCGTCCCGACCCGCGTACGACGTAGTAGACGACGCTGCCGGTATGCTTGTGCGCCTTGCCCTTGAAGCCGGGCCGCAGGCGCTGGATCGCCGTGCCGATCGTCGGCAGGGCGGGGCCGCCCGTCACCGGGTTCTGATATTCCAGAAACGTATCGTCGTAGTCGTTCGGCTCCAGCGCCGCCGCCTGCATGAGCGCATCCTCCACGCGCGGCCAGGTATAGGCCAGCACCGGGCTCGGCCCTTGATGCACGTCCGATCCCATCGGCCGCATGATGCCGCTGCCGTATTGCCGGTAGGAGCGGTCGGGCACCTTGTTCACCTTCTGGCGCTGCGTTTCCGAGCCCTCGAAGAACGTCGCATGCAGCGAACGGACAAGCGAGATATCCAGCACGTCGAGCCAGATCATCGGCTTGTCGCCCTTGTGCTCATGGTCGTGCCATGTCCAGCTCGGCGTCAGCACCAGATCGTTCTCGTTCATGAAGTACTGATCGCCGTCGACGATCGTGTCGGTTCCGGCGCCCTGCATGACGAAGCGGAGGGCCGTCGCGGTATGGCGGTGCGCGTCGGCGATCTCGCCGGGACGGATATATTGAATCGATGCCCAGAACGTCGGCGTCGTACCGTAGGGAAGGCCCGGATTGGTGAGCCGAAGCGTGCGGCGAGTGCCGCCGCGTTCCAGCTTCAGCGCCGCGCCGATCTTGTCGAGCAGCGTCATCAGGTCGGCGGCGCGCCAATGGCAAGGCTCCATGGTGGAGTTGGGCTCGCGTGTGAACAGCGGCGGATCGTCCGGCTGCGCGACGCGGGAATTGTATCTGGCGAGTTCCTCGGAAAGCGCGGAACGCGCGTCCGCGTCCGTCATCACATTCATGGCCATGCCGAATTCCTCCTGTTGGTCCTTGCGCGGTGCGCGGCTGATGCGGCGCGCCCGCCGGTCAGCCTTTGGTCGCGGCCTTCTTTGAAGCGCTGCCCATTGCCTCGGTGATGATCGTCTTCTGCAGCGTCGCGTCCAGCGCTTCGTGGTCGCTGTAGCCGATAAGGTCATAGAGCTCGGCGCGGGTCTGCATCCTGTCCAGGAGCGTCTGAGTCTCTCCATGCTCGGCGACATGCGCATAGAGCGTTTCCTGCGCCTTGTTGGCGACCCGCAACGAGCTTACCGGCCAGATCACCATCTTATAGCCCATCGCCTCGAAGTCGGCCGCCGGCATATAGGGCGTCTTGCCGAATTCTGTCATGTTGGCCAGCAGCGGCGCCTTGATCCGTGCCGCGAAGGTCTCGAACATTTCCCGCGTCGTCAGCGCTTCGGGAAAGATCGCGTCGGCACCGGCATCCACATAGATCTGCGCCCGGGCGATCGCGCCTTCGATGCCTTCGCTGGCCGCCGCGTCGGTTCGCGCGACGATCTGAAGATGCGTGCGCGCACGGGCCGCGGCAGCGACCTTCGCCGCCATTTCCTCCGGCGCGACGAGATTCTTGTCGTTGAGATGCCCGCATTTCTTGGGCAGGCTCTGATCCTCGATCTGCACCGCCGCCGCGCCGGCTTCCTCGAAGCTGCGTACCATGTCGATGACGTTCAGGATGCCGCCGAAGCCGGTATCGCCGTCGACCAGAACAGGCAGGCTGGATGCGCGGTAAATCTGGCGGATGAAGAAACAGATGTCATCCTTGCTGAGAACCCCGAGATCGGGCAGGCCCATCGAAGCGGACATCGCCGCGCCGGAAAGGTAGACGCCGTCGAACCCGGCCGCCTTCGCCTGCAGCGCGGCAAGGCCGTTATGGGCGCCGGGCAGTCGCAGAATGCCCGGTCGGGCCAGCAGTTCCCTGAACCGCTCGCCCGGCGCCTTCGGCGTCACGCCCTTGTCGACGAGATAACTCAATCAAGCTCTCCCGGATGCAGCTTGTGCGACGCGCCCTTCGACGGCGGTGGTCGCTTCGCGGCCATGATAGGCCTTGACCCCGCGTACGACGTCAAGCACCTCGCCGCAATCGGCGGGGATGGCCTCGCCGCGCCAGGCGACGTGACCGTCGGGGCGGACAAGCGAGAAAGCTGCGCCATAGGCCTCGTTGACGCCCTTCTCGCCGCTCAGATCGACAATCTCCAGCGGCATGTTGCGCGCGTGCGCGGCCGCAGCGAAATCCCCCGTCTCACCGGACCCGCCGCCCGTTCTCAGCAGCACGAAGCCCTTGCCGAACAGATCGAGCGTGGAGCGGCCGTCTTTCAGCCAGACATGCGGCGCCCGGTGGCCGGGACGGCCATGCTGGATGAAATTGCTGATCTCGTCGGCCGGTTCGGGCGTTCCGTCCGGCCACACGACCGGCGAATGGTAGTAATTGAATCCGAGATGAATGCCGTTTGAATACCATTCCGGCTTCATTGTTTCCGTATACCAGTCACCATATTCCTTTCGGGCCTTGTCCCCCTCCGGTCCCGGCTGGAAGGCGATTTCCGGCGGCGCCTTGGTGCGCGCCGAAAGCATGCGGCCGAGATTGCGGCTCGCTTCCGTCACCGCCCTGACCGCGACCGGCTGGCGTTCGATCGTGTAGGATCGCAGCAGCTCCCTGCCGCCCCATCCTTTTTTTACGGCGGCCAGCTTCCAGGAAAGGTCCACCGCATCGGCAATGCCGGTATTCATGCCGAAGCCGCCGGTCGGCGATGTCAAATGGCAGGAATCGCCGGCGAGGAACACACGCTCGGTCTGATAGTCGTCGGCGACCAGCTGCCGGCGCACCCACGGCATGATGGATTCGATCTCGTAGTCGAAGGGCTTGCCCATCGCCCGGAAGAGGATTTCGCGGATATCCTTCTCGCCATATGTGCGTTTTTCTTCCGACCCGACGATCGACATGCGCCAGCGGTCTGCGCCATCGATCGCGACGATCGTCAGCCACGTTCCCTCGCGCCCGATGAAGATGAACCGATATGCCTTTCCCTTGTCGTGGAGGCTCGGCAGATCCCGGCACTTGAACACGACGTTGGTGGTGAATGTGAGGACCGGCTTGCCCTCCATCCTGATGCCCATCTGTTCGCGAACCGAACTGGCGCCGCCGTCCGTACCCACCAGGTAGTCGCACGTGACGGTCTCCATCTCGCCGGAGTACACGTCGCGCAATTGGCACACGACGCGGTCTGCCTGTTCCTCGAAGCTGACGAATTCCGTCTCGTAGCTGAAGGTGACCGAGGGATATTGCGAAGCAAAGCGCTTGAGAATCGGGTCGAACATGTCCTGCGGGCAGCGCTCGCGCTTCTGCGGACTGTAGGGCGGCTTGGGCTCTTCATTCTTGCTGACCATCCGCTCGCGTCCGAACTCGTAGCCGGTCAGCGATTCCAGCCAGACATTGTCCTGCGGATAGTCGCGGGGATAGGGCGAGTTCTCCACCCAGTCGACGATCCCCCAGCGTCGGCAGAATTCCATCGTCCGGATGCCGACCATGTCCATCTTCGGCTGGAAGATGGCGCCGTCGCTGCGTTCCACGAGGCGGCATTCCACCCCGCGCCAGCCGAGGTCGCCCGCCAGCGAAAGGCCGACCGGGCCGGCGCCGATGATGAGGATGCTGGTCTTGCTGCTTTTCATTGTCGTACCTGCTTTCTGGCGATCGCGGGACCGTAGAAAGACCGGTTAGACCTGTCCAAGACGAAAAGCAGGCGCGGTGAGACGTTTGGAATATTCGAGCCCGGTCGTTCGGGGGCGGGCCTTATGATTTACCCTTGCCGAGGGACGGCGCGAACTCAGCCGCCGCTTCGACGAAATGCCTCAGGATGGGGGAGGGCGAATCGCTGCGCCATGCCAGTTGCAGCGTGGTCGTCGGCATGGCGCCGTCGATATCGACATAGCTGATGCCGTCTATGTGGATGTTGCGCAGCGATGCGGGCACCATGGATATGCCGAAGCCGGCGGCGACAAGGCCTATCAGCGTATGCGTGTCCATGACCTCCTGCACGATGTCCAGCTTGTGGCCGGCGTCGATCAGGGAGGCGAACATGAGCCGGCTGTAATCCCTGTTCGCGGAAGGGTAGACCCGGATCAGCGGGTGGGCGGCGATTTCCTTCACGGTCAGGTTCTTGCTTTTGGCAAGCGGGCTCGAGGACGGGACGACGGCGACGAAAGGCTCCTCCAGGAGCTTGAGCGTGTCGAAGCCGGGCACGTTGATCGGCCCGCGCAGAATGCCGATATCGATCTGCTCTTCCTTCAGCGCGGCGATCTGCTGCGAGATTGTCATTTCCTGCAATTGCAGCCGCACCCTGGGAAAGCGGCTGCTGAAGGCGGGCAGCAGAACCGGCGCGACGAGATAGATGGAGGAAAAGATGGCACCGATCGAGAGCGGGCCGTCTTCGCCGCGTGAGATGGATTGAATCACCTCCGCCGCCGTCTGGGTGGCGTTGATGATCCGCCGCGCGTAGGAGACGAAAGCCTCGCCTTCGCGCGTGAGCGACACGGCCCGGCGCGAGCGCACGAAGAGTTGCGCGCCCAGTTGCGCTTCAAGCGCGATGATCTGCTGGCTGAGCGGAGGTTGCGCTATGCCGATGCGCGCCGCCGCCCGGGTGAAGTTGAGCTCTTCGGCCACGGCGAGGAAATAGCGCAACTGACGCAGTTCGATCCGCGGCAACCTTTCGATTGCGGGCGTCCTGCTGCCCGGAACGGAATAGACGGCCGTCTCCGGCTTCTCGGGATTGGCCATCGCTTTAACGCTCCTTTCGCCGACGTGTCGTGGCTTAGCCTATGACACACAATCGCTCGTGGGAGAAAGTACGCGCCGGCGCCGCCTGCGAACAGGCGCCTTCATCGGAGTGAGGACGCCCGGAAGATGACCCGCCGGGCATTCTGGTCCTGAAGTTTCCTCAGAGATGTTTCTTCAGGCGCTTCTGCAATTCGCCCACCAGTCCCTCGCGGAACACCAGGACGAAGAAAATGAAGACGATCCCCTGGAACACGAAGATGTACGGTCCGTAAGGGGCGAGGAAATGCTCGATCGACAGGATGATGAAACTGCCGATGACCGGGCCGAAGATCGTGCCGATGCCGCCGACGAGATTGATCAGCACCACTTCGGTGGTCGGTACGAGCGATACGTCGGTCAGCGTGGCGATGCCGAACACGATCGTCTTCAGGCTGCCGGCAAAGCCTGAAAGGCCGGCCGAGATGATGAAGGAAATCAGCTTGAACCGGTCCACATTGTAGCCGAGCGACTGTGCCCTGACCGGGTTGTTGCGGATCGCCCGCAACACCTGCCCGAAGGGCGAATGGATGATCCGGTTGAACAGGATCAGAACAAGCAAGGTGATCCCGGTGATGACCCAGTAGAGGGTTGTGTTGGAGATCAGGGAGAGCCCGAGTAGATCGCCGCGCTGGACGCCCTGGATGCCGTCCTCGCCGCCGGTGAAGGGCGCCTGAAGGCAGATGAAGAACACCATCTGCGACAGCGCGAGGGTGATCATCGCGAAGTAAAGCCCTGTGCGCCGGATGGCGACCCAGCCGAAGATCGCGCCGAGGACCGCTCCCATGAGGGTGCCGGCGACCACGGCGAGCGGGGTCGGCAGCCCCAGATTGACCGCCGTCCAGCCGCACAGATAGGCGCCCATGCCGAAAAAGGCCGCGTGGCCGAAGCTCATCAGCCCCGTGAAACCGAGCAGCAGATTGTAGGCGCAGGCGAAGATGATGAAGACGTAGACCTTCATCAGGAACACCGAATAGAGGAAGCTCGGCGCCACTACCGTGGCCACCACGAAGACGAGGAACATGATCGCGCGGGGCCAGGTGAACCCGAGCAGTTGATATGACCGGTTAGCCACTTTCTTGTTCCCTTCCGAGGTCGTATCGAGCGTCGTCATGCCATTTTCCCGAACAGGCCGCGCGGCCGTGCAACCAGAACGATGACCATGACGACGAAGATCACGGTCGATGCGGCCTCCGGGAAGACGGCCTTTGCCAGTCCTTCCAGGATGCCGAGCCCCAATCCGGTGATGATCGATCCCATGATCGATCCCATGCCGCCGATAACGACGACGGCGAAGACGACGATCACGATTGTCGTGCCCATCGAGGGGTCGACGGAGATGATCGGTGCCGCCATCACGCCGCCGAAGGCCGCGAGCGCGACGCCCGCCGCATAGGTCAGTGTGAGCATGATCGGCACATTGATTCCGAACGCCTGGACCAGCTGCGGATTGTCGGTCGCGGCACGCAGTTTGGCGCCAAGCGGCGTCTTCTCGATGACGAGCCATGTCGCCAGGCAGAGCGCGATGCCGGCCCCAACGACCCATGCGCGGTAGACCGGAAGGAACATGAAGCCGAGATTATAGGCGCCGCGAAGGGAGTCGGGGATGCTGTAGGGGATGCCCTGCGGGCCGAAAGTGACGCGCACCATGCCTTCCACGAAGAGCGCAAAACCCATCGTCAGAAGCAGCCCGTAGAGATGGTCCAGCTTGTAGAGAAAACGGATCAGGAAGATTTCTACGAAAATGCCCAGGACGCCTACCAGGAGCGGCGCCAGGATCAGCGCCTCCCAATAGCCGATGCCGGCCAGGTTGAGCAGCATGTAGGCGCAGTAGGCGCCAAGCATGAAGAAGACGCCATGGGCGAAATTGATCACGCCGAGCAGGCCGAAAATGATCGCCAGGCCGAGCGACAGGATCGCGTAGAAGACGCCATTGACGACGCCGAGGACCATTTGACCGAGAATGAGGTTGATCGGAATATCGAACATGGCAGCAGCCTCTAGAGCATGTGATGGTTACACAGAACCATTCTGTTTGCCGTTTGGCGATGGGCTTCGGCCGGGAAGACCGCGAAGGGCGATGCGGCATACCGGCCCGGCGGTCTGACACAGCCGGTGCCAATGGCACCACGACATTCGGGCTGAATGCATCTGCGCAACCACGTCTAAAGCCCCAGGATTTTGTCGACGCGGGCGATCTGGCTGGCAAATTCCGCACCTTCCAGCCGGTCGACGATAGCGCCGTTCTCGATCAGATAATGCGTGTCGGCGATACCCTGGACGAAATGCGAGTTCTGCTCGACCAGCAACACCGTGTAGCCATGGTCCCTGATCTCCCGGATCGTGCGGTCGATCTGCTGGACGATGACAGGCGCGAGGCCTTCTGTCGGTTCGTCGAGCAGGAGGAACTTGGCGCCGGTCCGCAGGATTCGGGCTATGGCGAGCATCTGCTGTTCGCCGCCGGACAACTGGGTGCCCCGGCTCGACAGTCTTTCCTTCAGGTTGGGAAAGAGCTTGTAGATGTGATCCACCGTCATGCCGCCGGGTGCGATGATCGGCGGCAGCATCAGGTTTTCGAGGACCGAGAGCGAGGGAAAGATGCCGCGGTCTTCCGGACAGAGCGCAATGCCCCGGCGTGCGATCTGGTCCGGGCGCAGCTTCAGCAGTTCCTCACCCCGGAAGCGGACATGTCCGCTCGTCTTCGCCATCAGTCCCATGATGGTGCGCATCGTCGTGCTCTTGCCGGCGCCGTTGCGGCCGAGCAGCGAGACGACCTTGCCCTCGGGGATGTCCATGTTCACGCCATGCAGCGCATGGCTCTCGCCGTACCAGGCGTTCAGTTCCCTGATTTCAAGCATGGGGCGTTCCCAGATATGCGGTGATCACCTGCGGATCCTTGGCCACTTCCTCATAGGTTCCCTTCGCGATCACCTTGCCGCGCGCCAGCACGGTCACGTGATGGCAAAGTCCCTCCACGACCGAGAGATTGTGTTCCACCATGAGGACCGTGCGGCCCGCGCCGACCCTCCGGATGATGTCGACCACGCGCCCGATATCCTCGCGGCCCATCCCCGAAGTCGGTTCGTCGAGGAGCAGGACCTCAGGATCCAGAGCCAGGGTTGTGGCGATCTCCAGCGCCCGTTTGCGCCCGTAGGGAAGTTCGGCCGCGCGCGTTTCGGCATATTCGTCGAGCCCGAGTTGCTCCAGCAGTTCATGCGCGCGGTCGTTAAGACGGTTCAGGACATTTTCCGAGCGCCAGAAATCCAGATTGGCGCCACGCTTGCGCTGCAAGGCGAAACGGACATTGTTGAGAACCGTGAAGTCGGGAAAGATCGAGGAAATCTGGAAACTGCGGACAAGACCGAGCTTGGCGACGGCGTCGGCCGTCATACCCGTGATCTCCTTTCCGCGCAGCTTGATCGAGCCCGCGGTTACGGGAAGCGTGCCGGTCAACAGGTTGAAGCATGTCGTCTTTCCCGCGCCGTTGGGCCCGATGAGCGCGTGAATTTCTCCGGCCTTCACCTCGAGGTCGACATTATCGACCGCCTTGAAGGACAGGAATTCCTTCGTGATGCCTTGAGCCTGCAAAATCGCTTCTGTCACAAATACCCCCGCAATCCTGTTGGTGGGTTCGCGTCGCCCGCGCAGCGGCCGCCCCGCAACCGGCCGGCGCTGCATTTATATGGAATTACTCGTTCCCGCGCGGCTGAGGGCCCGGCGCCGCTTCCTGCCGCATGCGAAGACGCCCGGCGCAACAATTCGCAGCCGAAGCGGCATGGCTTCCAAGTACGGTGAATGGTTCAAGCAACATCCGAGCGAACCTCCTCCCAAGACCCCGTTCGTCATCGGGGGAAGCGCATTCCGGTGCTCACGCCTCGCAGCGTTGCCGGCATTTCCCCCGTAGCGTCTCCTTGACGGAGCTCGCATCCCGTCGGCGTTCCGCCGATCATTGAATGGCACACTAGCGAACGGAAAGTTATCTGACAATGCTCTGCGTCCGTGATGAACGGATAATCACAACAAATCGCCGATGATGTGCGACGCCCGTCCGGGCAGCGGAATCGGGAGGCCCGAACCGGCCTCCCGACAGATCGCGCGACGCTGCCTTATTTCTTGACGAGCTTGCAGGTGCTTTCGGCGATCGGCTGATTGACCTCCTCCTTGTCGGCGGTGGAGGTAATCTTCATGACATCCCATTCGCTCTGCGACTCCGCCTTTGACTTGACATCGAAAGTGTACATGTCGCGCATGACCTTTCCGTCCTCGCGGATATAGGCGGACGTGTCGGTCGCATCCTCGACGGGGAACGATCGCATGGCCGCCGCGACGGCTGTCGCATCGGTGGTTCCGGCCTTCTGGACGGCTTTCAGATAGTGAGTGACGGCCGCATATTGCTGGGCGTTGAGGAATGTGGGAGGGCGCCCGAACACCGCCTCATAGCGTTTCGAGAAGGCTTTCGTCTTTTCGTTGCGGCCCCAATAGAACGTGACCGCACCCGAGACGTTCGTCAGGTTCTCCTGGCCGATCGCCTTGATGTCGGTTTCGGCCATGTAAACTGGCACGAGCTTTACATCCATGCCGAACTCTTTGACCTGTTTGATGATATTGACCATGTACGAGCCGAAAGTGGCGAGAAAGATGGTCTTGGCGCCCTTCGACTGCGCTTCCAGGAGGAAGGCGGAATAGTCGGTCGTCTGCGGTGAATGGCGCACGGCGCCGAGTATCTTGCGCCCGGCGCTTTCGACGGCCTTCATGGCGTTGGCTTCAAGATCGTGACCGAACGCATAGTCTACGGTGATGAAGAACCAGTTGTCGTTGCCCTGCTTTGCTAGCGGAAGGGCGACCGAATAGGCGAGGGTTCGATTGTCCGCCTGCCATCCTGTGTAGTAGGGCGAGCAGGATTCATTGGTGAGTTTGGTTGAGGACGCGCCGCTCAGGAAGATGACCTTCTTTTCCTCCGAAAGTCCGGTCACCGCCAGCGCCACTGCCGAATTGTTGACGTCGAGAATCGCGGTGACGCCCTGGGTGTCGATCCACTCCCGGGCGATGCCAAGCCCCACGTCGGGCTTGTTGAGCGTATCGGCGACGATGAGTTCGATCGGCTTGCCGAGGGCGGTGCCGCCGAAATCCTCGATCGCCATTTTGATCGCGGGAATGGAGCTTTCACCGCCGAGCGTGCTGCCGGCGCCGGTGAGATCCGACAGATATCCGATCTTCACGCTCTGCGCCTGAATCGGACCCGTGCCCGCGGCAAGAAGAGCCGCAGCCGCGATCCCGACTATTCCGAGTTTCCTGATTGCCATGGTCTTGTCCTCCCTGATCCGTGGCGTTGCCGACCGTTCGGGGAGAAGGATACAAAACGGGCTTCGCCTCGTGCGTCGGGCGAAGTCCCCCCTGCCGCCAGCCATCCCCGTGCCGCTTGTGACGCGGCCTCTCGGCAATCGCCTTGCCGGCCAGCCAGCAAAGCCAGTGACTATTACACCGCGGCCTGAAAGCGTCCAGAGGCGGTTGTCATCTCATCTTTTGCCGGCGTTCTTTTCCTGCCACCTGTGAAGCCGGCGTTCGGCGCCAAAAAAGAAACAAGCCGGGTTTCCCCGGCTTGCATCGAGAGGTTTAACTTGCCGTGTCCGGCTATTTCTTGACCAGCGCGCAGGTGCTCTTGCTGAGCGGCGGATCGATGTCTTCCTTGTCGGCGACTGCCGTGATCTTCAGGAAGTCCCATTCGCCGGTCGATTCAGCAGGCGTCTTGACGTCGAAAATGTACATGTCGCGCATGACCCTGCCGTCCTCGCGGACATAGGCCGACGTGTCGGTGGCGTCCTCAACCGGGAAGGAGCGCATCGCTGCGGCAACAGCCTTCGCTTCCGTCGTGCCGGCCTTCTTGACGGCCTTCAGATAGTGCGTCGTTGCCGAATAGACCTGCGCATTGTGGAAGGTCGGAGGCCGGCCGAACTCCTTGCGGTAGCGCTCGGCGAATTCCTTCGTCTTCTCGTTGCGGCCCCAGTAGAACGGGGTGGCGCCGCTGACGTTCTTCAGGTTTTCAAGGCCGATTGCCTTGATATCGGTCAGTGCGAGATAGACCGGCACCAGCTTGACGTCCATGCCGAACTCGTTGGCCTGCTTGATGATGTTGACCATGTAGGAGCCGAACGTCGCAAGGGCGATGGTCTTTGCCCCCTTCGACTGGGCTTCGAGCAGGAAGGACGAATAATCGGTTGTCTGTGGCGAATGGCGCACCGAGCCGACGACCTTGGCGCCGGCCGATTTCAGGGCATCCGTCATCTTGGCTTCCAGATCATGTCCGAAGGCGTAGTCGACAGTGATGATGAACCAGTTGTCGTTGCCGAGCTTCACCAGCGGCAGCGTGACCGCGTTGGAGAGGCTGTGGGAACTCGGAATCCACTGGGTGTGGGTGTCCGCGCACTCTTCATTCGTCAATTTGGTCGTCGAGCCGCCGCCAAGGAAGATGGTGTTCTTGTCGCGGGTCAACCCGGTGACCGCCAGCGCGGCAGCGGAATTGTTGACGTCGAGTATCGCCGTCACCCCCTGGGTTTCGATCCACTCGCGCGCCACCGCAAGCGCGACGTCCGGCTTGTTCTGCTGGTCGGCGACGACCAGTTCGATCGGCTTGCCCAATACCTCGCCACCGAAATCCTTGATCGCCATTTTGACCGCGACGGTGGAACTCTCTCCACCCAGCACGCCCGAGGCGCCTGTGATATCGGTCAGAAAGCCGATCTTCGCGCCTTGAGCGTGGGCAGCGCCCGCACCGAAGACGAAAGTTGCTGCGGCAGCGGCGCCGAGCAGTTTCAGTCCATTAAGAGCCATAGTTAGAATCCTCCCGTCACTAAGGCATCCACCTGAACCGGGGCGGAGCATCGGCAAGGGCGCACCCTCTGGCGGGGTGTCACTTTCTGCTTTTCGCCAAACCGCCGGCCTGGGTCCATTATCCCGGCGACATGCCGGGCAGACCGGCGGATACTAGAGGCAAGTTCGGCTCCTGCCAACGGTGCCGCGAAAAATTAGTTGTGATGCCAACCAAGGCATTTTTCCGTTGATCCAAAGTCTTCAGAGAGTAGGGGATAGGACAGGCATTCCGCGGCTCGGCGGGCAATATTCAAACTGTCTGCATCGAGATCGCAAACCTATTTGACCCCTCAGGGCAGCTTTCCTTAAGGTTCCGGCTTCCGGCATTGCCTTGCCCCGCGCCAATCGCACGGCGCTCGACCGGCCGCAGCCGGCATGCCGGCTGCGGTGTGTTCATGAAACCGAAGCGGGGAAGCGCCGTGACAGTCTCAGACAAGCTCAGCCGCGGCGCGCCGCCCCATCACCACATCGATGACGAATGGCTGGCGCTGCGCGACGAGGAAGTCCTCGAGCCGTCGCTCCCGATTATCGATCCGCATCATCACCTCTGGCATCGTCCGCCGCACCAGATCTACCTGCTCCCGCATATCCTCGATGACGTGGCCGCCAGCGGCCATCACATCAGGGGCACCTGTTTCGTCGAATGCACGTCGATGTACCGCGCCGACGGCGACCCGCGCTTTGCTTGCCTCGGCCAGGTGGAATTCGTCAACGGCATCGCCGCGATGAGCGCCAGCGGCACCTACGGTCCGATCCGCATCGCGGCCGGCATCATCGGCAAGGTTGACCTGCGCGAGGGGGCCGCCGCCCGCGAGGTGCTGGCGACCTGCATCGAGCGCGCGCCCGAGCGCTTTCGCGGCATCAGGCACATGGCCGCCTGGGACGAAAGCAGGGAAGTCAGTTCGCTCGTCAATCCGCCGCCGCCGCACCTGCTGATGGACAGGGGCTTCCGGGAGGGGTTTGCCCAGCTCGCGCCGCTCGGCCTGACATTCGATGCCTGGGTCTATCATCCGCAATTGCCCGAACTGATCGATCTGGTCGACGCCTTCCCGGATACCTCGATCATCGTCAATCACATGGGCGGCCGCGCCGGAATCGGCCCCTATGCCGGCCGTCAGGACGAGGTCTTCATGCAATGGAGCCGCGATATCCGCGCACTCGGCGAGCGGTCGAACGTCACGATGAAATTCGGCGGCATCGGCATGCGCCTTGCCGGCTTTGATTTCCTCGACCGCGACCTGCCGCCGACCTCGCAGGAACTGGCGGACGCCTTCCGTCCCTACTATGACGTGTGTCTTGATGCGTTCGGGCCCTCGCGCACGATGTTCGAGAGCAACTTTCCGGTCGACAAATCCGGCTGCTCCTATCGCGTGATGTGGAACACGTTCAAGCGGCTGGCATCGGGTTTGTCCGCCGATGAGAAGGCGGCGATGTTTGCAGGCACCGCGGCGCGGATCTACAGACTGCCGGAAGAACTGACCAGACCCGCGCCGGTTCAGTAGCCGTTCGCGCCAACTTCCTGATTGCACGGAAATGGAAAGACGCAAATGAACGCTCTCGCCAAGGGTGAAGTCGATGTTCTGGTGGTCGGCGCCGGGCTGGCCGGCCATTGCGCCGCGCTGTCGGCCCGCGAGGCGGGGGCTTCCGTCCTGCTGGTCGAGAAGATGGCCGACTACGGCGGCAGCTCGCTGATGAGCGGGGCGAGCTTCGCCTTCGCCGGCACCAGCCAGCAGAAGGACCAGGGCATCGAGGATACGCCCGAGTTGTTGCGCGAGGACCTGTTGGAGGTGGGCGGACACAAGAACGATCCGGCGCTGGTGGAGCTTTATGTCGACAACCAGTTGGACACCTATGGCTGGCTGAAGAGGGCTGGGGTGGAGTTCCACCCCGTCCAGCTCAGCTCCAACATGTCGGCGGCGCGCGGTCACCCGACATTTCCCCGGCAGGTGTTCGACGTTCT
This sequence comes from Flavobacteriaceae bacterium, assembly GCA_050249695.1. GTDB lineage: Bacteria > Pseudomonadota > Alphaproteobacteria > Rhizobiales > Tepidamorphaceae > JACKJP01. The sequence goes on from JBFWQA010000001.1 coordinate 178,731, forward strand.
CCATCCCAGGCTGGCCGAGGCGGGGATCGAATATGCCGCCGGAACCGCCGCGAAGGCGCTACGTGCCGATGCAGCCGGCAAGGTCCGCGACGTCGAGCTGTCCGTCGGCGGGGAAGGCAGAAAGCTGCGGGTCGACCGCGGCATCGTGCTGACCACCGGCGGCTTCGCGCGAAGCGACGATCTGGTGCAGAAATTCGTGCCCGACCAGGCACCGGCGCTGCGCTATGGCGGGGAGGGATCGACCGGCGACGGCATCCGCATGGCCTGGGCGCTCGGCGCCGACGTCGCCGATGTCGGCTATGTGAAGGCGACCTTCGGGATCGCGATGCCGGATTTCCCCGGCTCGAACCGCAGGTATGATGGCGAGCGCCCATTGCTCCACGCCATGTATCGCGGCGGCATCATCGTCAACCGCGAGGCGAGGCGTTTCATCAGCGAGGCCAATTCCTACAAGACGCTTGGAGACGCCAGCCTCAAGCAGCCCGGCGCGCTGGGCTTCCAGATCTTTGACCAGAACATCATGGATCAGTCGATCAAGACACCCAAGACGCACGACTATGCCGGCGCGCTTGAACTCGGCGTCCTGCGGCAGGCCGATTCCATCGCCGGTCTCGCGCGGGAGGTCGGGCTCGATCCCGATACGCTCGTTGAGACTGTCGACCGCTACAATGCGTCGGTCGATGCCGGCGGAGACAGGGAACTCGGTCGCATGACCCTGGCGATGGGCGTCGGCAAGCTGGTCAGGCTGGACCGCGCGCCCTTCTACATCTTTCCGTGCGCGCCGTCGCTGTTCACCACCTATGGCGGGCTGAAAGTCAACGAAAGGCTTGAGGTTGTGCACGTGGAGGGCCACGCGCTCGCCGGCCTCTATGCCGCCGGCGAGGTGATGGGCGGCTTTCACGGAAAAGGCTATATGAGCGGATCTGCCAACGGAAAATGCGCCGTGTTCGGCCGGATCTCGGGACGCAACGCGGCGCTGAGCGACGCGTGAGTTTACTGCTTCGGCTGGATCGAACTCGTCCCCAGACCGCCGTCGACGGTGATGAGTTCACCGGTGATATGACCGGCCCGGCCCGACGCGAGGAACACGGCAAGGTTCGCGATGTCCTCCACCTTGCCGAGCTTCTGCAGCGGCGTGACCTCGCGTCTCTTGGCCATGCCGTGCTCTCCGATATTCTTCACCGCCGCGGGCGTCTCGATGAACCCGGGCGCGATGGCGTTCGCCCGGGTGCCCTCGACGCCGAGATCGACCGCGAGCGCCCGGGTCAGGGCGGCGACCGCGCCTTTCACGGCGGCGTAGGCCACCGAATCCACGGTCGCCGCGATCGCGGCCGTCGAGCATATGTTGACGATGGCGCCGCCGCCGCGTCTTGCCATGTGGGGACCGGCGGCCTGCGACACCCAGATCATCCCCTTCACGCCGACGCGCAGCATCCGGTCCAAAGTCTCCTCGTCGATGTCGGCCAGGGCCTGATAACGGATCCAGACCGCGTTGTTGACAACGACGTCGACGCCGCCGTGCCTGTCAGCAATTGCGGCCAGTGTTTTCCGGACTGCCTCGCGGTCGCCGATATCGAGCGCCACGCCTTCCGCCATCGCGCCGTCGGAACGCATTTCCTCCGCCGCGGCCTCGACCCGGTCGGCGACGATGTCGGCGATGATGACGTGGGCACCTTCGCGCGCCATCGCCTCGGCGATGGCCCGTCCGATTCCGCGTCCGCCACCGGTGACAAGCGCGACTTTCCCCTCGAGAAGTTTTTCCATTTAGAATTTCCGTTCCCCATTTGAGCGTCGCAACCAATCGTCGCCGACGCATCCCATACATGAATTCGTGCCGATCAGCGCTCGCTCGCGGTCAGCCCATGAAAGACCCGCCATTGATGTCGAAGACGGCGCCGGTCACAAAACCGGATTCATCTCCGGCGAGATAGGAGACCATGGCCGCGAGTTCCTCCGGGCGTCCCGTCCGGCCGACAGGAATGGCCGCCTTGAGCGAGGACAGCCATTCCGCTGATCCGCGTTCCGACATCGGCGTCTCGAAACGCCCCGGCGCGATACAGTTCACCGTGACTCCGTCCTTGGCGTGTTCGGCCGCGATCTTGCGCGACATGCCGATCAGCCCGGCCTTGCTTGCACTGTAGTGGGCCCCCGCCGTCACCGCGTAGCTCCTGGCTGCGCGCGAAGAGATATTCACGATTCTGCCGAAGCCTCGCTCGATCATCGGCGGCAAGGCCTGGCGGCACAGAATGAACGGCGCGGTCAGATTGATTGCGATCACCTCGTGCCATTCAGCCATCGGCGTGATTTGGGTGGGCAGCGACTTCCCGTCCACCTTCGGGAGAATGCCCGCATTGTTGACCAGTATATCCCAGCGCCCGTGCCGCGCCCTGTGCGCCTCGGCAAAGCTGAATATCTCGCATTCCGCGCTCAGGTCGACGATGGCGGCTTCAGCTGAAGCGCCCGCTTCTTTCAGGCGCATCACGACTTGTTCCACAGCCCCGTCGCGGTCCAGCGCCACCACATGGGCTCCATCTCTTGCCAGGCGTTCGGCGATGGCGACCCCGAGTCCGCTCGCGGCGCCGGTGACGACCGCGACGCGTCTTTCCTTGCTCATTCGTTTTCCTCCGGGCATATCATGGTTCTGCTCGCCGCCCGCGATTGGGGGCATTCACACGCCATCTTCCTTGCCGACCTTCGGGCCTGCGAATTTGAGAACATGGGCGTGGATCTTGTTGAGATGGCTCCGCATCTCGGCCTTCGCGCCTTCGGTATCGCGCATCTCCAGCAGGTTCAGAAACCGTTCGCGCGAGTCGAGCAATTCTTCCTGAAGCGTGGGATAGCCCGGAGTGCGGACGAAACGTCCGAGAATCTGCGTCACCGACTCCACGAACATGCCAAGGACCCTGTTTCCGGTCGACAGCGCGAGGGTCCGGTAGAAGTCGGCGGCGCATTGGTAGCGTTCCTGAACGCTGGTGACTTCGCGTGTTTTCTCCACGATCCGCCGGAGCGTTGCGAATTCCTCCTCGGTTGCCCGTTCGGCCGCCAGTTGAACCACGATGTCCTGTATGAAGATCCTCGCTTCCGTCAGTTCTTCCAGCGATATGGAACCGAGGCTTATATAGTCTTCAAGCGTCTTGGCGATCTGGTCGGGACTGCCTTCCCGGATGAACGCGCCGCCCTTCACGCCCTTGGTCTGGTAGACGATCCCGGCGATCTCCAGACTGCGGATCGCTTCGCGGATCGTCGCCCGGCTGACATGAAGCTGCTTGGAAAGCTCGCGTTCTGCGGGCAACTTGTCGCCGGGCTTCAACAGCCGATCGTCCAGCCGCTGCCGGATCGTGTCGCATATCAGTTCGAACGCCCGCTGGCCCCTGATGGGCCGCTGCTGCTTGAAGGGTGGTGAGTTTTCCGACGCCATGATCGTTTCCTTTGTAGCATGCTCGGTTACGGCGTCGATCCGAACGCCGTCATGCTGCTGGCGCATATTGACTGCAATTTATTCTCTGTTAAAAGGTCAGGCCATTAGAGCCAAGCGAAATCTCAAAGTCGCCGTCCATGCGGGTTCTGGCCTGCCTGTCGCGGCGTCGAAAGGCAAGGAAGGAAACCGACAATGATCAGGGGCCATCAACTGCTGGCGAAGGCGCTCAAGCAACAGGGCGTCGACACCATGTTCTTCCTGATGGGCGGCCCGAATATCGACGCCGCGCGCAGCATCACCGAGCTTGGCATGAAGATGATCGACGTGCGTCACGAACAGTCGGCCGCGATGATGGCGCAGGCCTATGCGCGCCTGCGCAACCGGCCGGGTGTGTGCATGGCGGCGTCCGGTCCGGGCACCATCAATCTCATCACCGGCGTGGCGACGGCGATGGCCGATGCGACGCCGCTGGTCGTCTTCGGCGGCTCGGGGGCCATCCGCACTTACGACCTCGGCTCCTTCCAGGATGTCGATCAGGTGGCGATGATGAAGCCGGTGACCAAGTTGGCGCTCCGCGTCTATGAGACGCGCCGCATTCCCGAATATGTCGACCGCGCTTTCCGCCAGGCGATGGCCGGCAAGCCGGGTCCGGTCTATCTCGATTTCCCGGGCGACATCCTGCATCAGGGCGTGCCGGAGGAGGATGTCGTCTGGCCGCGCCGGATCGAGGAGGCGCAAATCGACCGTCCGGCAGCCAGCCCCAAGGCGCTCGACAAGGCCGTCGCCATGCTGGGGGAAGCTGAAAAGCCGGTGATCATCACCGGTAGCGGCATCATCTGGTCGAAGGCCTATGACCAGCTCCGCGACTTTGTCGAGACGGCGGGTGTCCCGTTCTACACCACGCCGCAGGGACGCGGCGTGATCCCGGAAGACCACGAGTATTTCTACGGCCGCGCCCGCTCCACCGCGCTTCGCGAGGCAGACGTTGTCGTCGTTGCGGGCACGAGGCTCAACTACATGTTCGGCACCGGCCGTGCGCCGCGCTTCAGCAAGAATGCCCGTTTCATACGGATAGATGTCGATCCGCTTGAGGTCGCCTCCAACGATCCGGTCGAACTTGTGATGATCGGCGATGCGGGCACGGTGCTCGATCAGCTGACGGACCGCATACGCAACTCCGGCCTCAAGGAACGTTACGCCCCCTGGCGCAAACAGCTCGCCGACTATGACGCAAGCCGCGCCGGGGCGCAGGAAGAACAGATGTCGACGAACCAGACGCCGATTCATCCGCTGCGTCTGTGCAAGGAAGTGCGCGATTTCCTCAAGCGGGATTCGGTCCTGTCCGTCGATGGCCAGGAAATCCTCAACTACGGGCGCCAGAGCATCCCCACCTACACGCCCGGCCATCGGATGAATTCCGGCACGTTCGGCACGATGGGCGTCGGACTGCCTTTCGGTATCGGCGCGAAGGCTGCCTGCCCGGAAAAGGAAGTCGTCGTGCTGCATGGCGATGGCTCCTTCGGCATGAACGCGATGGAACTCGACACCGCCGACCGTCATGGTCTTCCGGTACTCGTCATCATCAGCCTCAATGGCGGCTGGACGGCCGATCCCAATCAGGAAAAGGTCGGCCGCAATCTGCGTTACACGCGTTATGACAAGATCGCCGAGGAACTCGGATGCCACGGCGAATTCGTCCAGAAGCCCGAGGATATCCGGCCCGCGCTCGACCGCGCGCGAAAGGCGGTGGAAGGCGGCCGTTCCGCGGTGGTCAATGTCGAGACCGACTGGGCGGCTCTCGCCAAAACGCTCGACTTCACCGCCTACCGGACCTGATCCGGCGCCACCCGAGGAGGACCTGCCGCTCCCGCTTGCGTGTGGGGGCGGTATGCGGCGTATACTGACTGATCATTCATTGACGAACGGGCGGCATTGACGTCCGGCACAGATCAGGAAGCGCTGGAGGTTGGTTGATGAAGCGGTGGAAGCGGCGTCCCGAAGGGTCGAACTGGGGCGAATTCGGCGACGACGACCAGATCGGCATGATGAACACGCTGACGCCGAAGATGCGTCAGGCGGCGCTCGCCGAAGCGAAGGAGGGTATCGCTTTCTGCCTGTCGCTCCCGCTCGACTATCCCGGCGGGTCCGAACTGGTGGGCTTCCGCACGCCGCCCAAACTCGTCGCGCCGATCAGGACGACCGGCGAGGTCAGCTTCAACTATCCCGCATCGACCCACAACCCGAATGCGATCGACGTCATCTCCGACGAATCGGTCGAACTGTTTTCGCAATATTCGACCCATTGGGACGGCTTGGCTCATTGGGGGCAGGAGTTCGACATCGACGACGACGGCAAGCGCGAACCGGTCTACTACAACGGATGGCGCGCGGGCAGCGATGTCGAAGGACCGGGCCACAACCATGGCCCCTTCGCCCATAGGCTGTCCGTCGCTTCGCTTGCCGAAACCTCGGTGCAGGGCAGGGGCGTGATGGTCGATCTGCACGCACTCTTCGGCGACCAGCCGAAACTCGTCGGGCATGACGACCTGATGCAGGCACTTGACCGCCAGAAGGCGACGGTCGAACCGGGCGATTTCCTGTGCCTCTATACCGGCTATGCCGACATGCTCCTCAGCATGAACAAGCAGCCGGATGCGGCAAGGCTGAAGAAGTCCTGCGCGATGCTGGACGGACGCGACGCCAAGTTGCTGAAGTGGATCACCGAGAGCGGAATCGTCGCGATCTGCGCCGACAATATGGGTGTGGAGCCGGTGGGCTATGAGGCCGGCCCGCATACCAACCGCCCGCACTCGATCATGCCGCTGCATGAGCATTGCCTGTTCAAGCGCGGCATCTTCCTCGGAGAGCTCTGGTATTTGGGCGAACTGGCGCGCTGGCTGTCTAAAAGAGGGCGCAGCCGCTTCCTGCTGACCGCGCCGCCGCTCAACATGCCGGGCGCCGTGGGATCGCCCCTGACGCCGGTCGGCACCGTCTGATCACGCTCCCGCGGCCGGCTTCTTCAGATCGCGCCGCAGCAGTTTTCCCGTCGGCAGTTTGGGCAGTTCCTGCCGGATATGGAATTCGCGCACCTGTTTGGTGCGTCCAAGCCGCCGGTTGCAGAACGCCTTCAGGCGCTCGATGAATTCCTCGTCGCTGCCCCGGCTCTCGGGCTTGCGTACGACGAAACCGACCGGCCTTTCGCCGAAATCCTCGTCCGGCCAGCCGACGACGGCGCATTCGGCGACTTCCGGCATCTCGTCGATCGTGTTTTCGATCTCCTGCGGATAGAGATTGACGCCGCCCGAGATGATCATGTCGTCCTGCCGGTCGGAGAGAAACAGGAAGCCGTCCTCGTCGATATGACCGATGTCGCCGAAGGTCTGATAGCCCTGCGGCGAGGTCCGGCTCGCTGTCTTTTCCGGCTCCTTGTAGTATTCGAAGGGCGCGATACCGCTGAAATAGATGCGCCCCGTCTCGCCCGGCCCGAGTTCCTCCCAGTCATCGCCGAGGATATGCGGCACGCCCTTGATGACGCGGCCGACGGATCCGGGCTTCTTGAGCCATTCATGACTGTCGAGCATCGAAAGGCCGACGCCTTCCGTGCCGGAATAATATTCGAGGAGGATCGGCCCCCACCAGTCGATCATCTCCTGCTTGAGCTTGGGCGAGATCGGTGCGGCGCCGTGGATCGCGCAGGTGTGGTGAGGTGCGCTGAATGCCTGGCGCACATGGTCGGGAAGCGCCATGAGGCGGCGGAACATGGTCGGCACCCATTGCGAGGTGTTGAGCTCATATCGGGTGAGCAGATCGAGGGCCTGCTCGGCGTCGAATTTCGCCATGACGACGGCAACGCCCCCGGCGGCCGTCGTCGCCAGGACGAAACGCAGCGCCGCGGCATGATAGAGAGGGGCAGTCGAGAGATAGCGGGTCTGACTGCCGATGCCGAAGAGTTCGATCAGATCCTTGGCGAAGGGGGGAGGCGTCGTTGCCGCCTGCTCCGGCGTCATCAGGGGCCGGCAGATCCCCTTGGGCGCACCCGTGGTGCCGGAGGAGTAGAGCATCAGCGATCCGGGATGCTCGTCGGCAAGCGGCGTATCAGGCAGCGCCGCCAGCGCTCCGTCGAGCGAGCGGTATCCCGCCATCGGAGCGCCGGTCCAGAAATATCGCTTCTCGGCGCCGAATGCGGTTGGCAGGACCGCGGCGGCATCGTTGAAGCGGACGTCCGCGATCACCAGTCTAGCGTCACAATTGTCGACGACATAGGCGATTTCCGGCCCCGAGAAAGTCGTGGCGACCGGTGTCAGGTAGATGCCCGCGCGCCATGCGCCCCATACCGCGCAGATGATCCGCCAGTCGTTCGGCATGATGACGGCGGCGTGATCCCCGACCGAGAGGCCTCTGCTGCGGAACAGATGCGCGAAGCGGTTCGCGGCCTTGTCGAGTTCCGCATAGCTATGGGTTGCGCCATCGGCGAAGATCAGCGCCGGTCGCTCCGGCTCTCTCGCCGCCCAGTCGCGCGGTCCGAAATTCATGGGTCCTCCCGGCTTCCTGTCTATTTCAGCCTGACCAGCTGCTTGCCCTGGTTCTGCCCCGACATCATCCTGATGAAAGCCTCCGGTACCCGCTCGAATCCGTCGAGGATATCTTCCTTGAACCGGATCCTGCCCTCGCGGTGCCACCCCGCAAGATGTTTGAGCGCATCGGGACGCCGGTGCCACCAGTCGAAGACGACGAGCCCCTGAACCGTCGCCCGGGTGACGATCAGACGGGCGCTTGAACGCAGACCGATATCCTCCGAGGGCGCCTTATCGATAACGGCGATCCGCCCGCAGATGATGACGCGCGCGCGGACCGCCAGATTGGCGAGTACCGCATCGTGGATCGGCCCGCCCGTGTTGTCGAAGAACACATCGACACCGTCCGGGCAGACACGGGCGATCGCGCCCGGCAGGTCGGACTCGCGCTTGTAGTTGATCCCGCCGGCAAAGCCGATGGAACGGCAGTAGTCGATTTTTTCGTCGTCGCCCGCCACCGCGATCGCCCGCGCTCCCATAAGCGTCGCGATCTGTCCGGCGACCTGTCCGACCGCGCCTGACGCGGCGGATATCACAACCGTTTCGCCGGGAAGCGGGCGGCCGATCTCGGTAAGGCCGATGAAAGCGGTGAGGCCCGGCATGCCGAGCCAGGAAAGGCTGGCCTGCGGCGGCACGTCTGCGGGCACCTTGTTGACGCCTTCGGGCGACAGCACCGCGAATTCCTGCCAGTTGATGTTCATGGATTCGGCGATGTCGCCGACGCGCCAGTCGGGATGGTTGGAGGCGATCACCTCGCCGACGCCGCCCCCATGCATGACACCGCCCAGCTGGACGCCGGCAGTGTAGTTCTTGGCCGGGCTGATACGCCCGCGCATATAGGGGTCGAGCGACAGCCACAGAGTCCTCACCAGAATTTGCCGGGGGCCCGGCTCCGGCATGGGGCTCTCCACCATCCTCCAGGTGTCAACCGTCGCCGCCCCGTCGGGATAATGATCTAGGACCCATTGGCGGTTCATGGACATGGCTTCTCCTGATGACGATTCCCGCCTACTCGTCGCGCATATTGCCCGGCATCGCAACCGGCTATCGCATCGACGTGTTTCTGACCGCTGTGCGTCAGCGGCCGGCGGGCCGCCCGCCGCCGCAAGGTGGCGGGAAGTCCTCTAGTCGAGCATTTGGGCGGGAAGCCACAAGACCAGTTGCGGGAAGGCTGTCAGGACCACGATCGCCAAAATCTGGGCGATGAGGAACGGCCAGACCCCGCCGAAGATCGTACTGAGCGGCACGTCTCTCGCCACGCCCTTGATGACGAAGATACACATCCCCACCGGTGGCGTGATCAGGGCCATTTCCATGACGATGATCACGATGACGCCGAACCAGATCGGATCGAAGCCGAGATTGATCAGGATCGGGAAGAATATGGGCACCGTCAGCACGATCATTGCCAGCGTGTCGAGGAAGCAGCCGAGGATCAGATAGATCACGATGATGACTGCCAGGATGAGGTAGGCATTCAGATCCAGGCCGCCGACAAAGCTTGATAGCTGTGCGGGTGTCTGGGTTGCGGCGAGAAACACATTGAGAATGTGCGAGCCGATGATGATGAAGAAGATCATACAGGTCGTCTGCGCCGCCTCGATCAGCGCGCTGAAAACGGCGGGAAGGCAAAGGCTCCGCTTCTTGACGACAACCATGAGGTAGGAGCCGACGGCGCCGATTGCGGCCGCTTCCGTCGGTGTGAAGATACCGGTGTAGATGCCGCCCATGACGATGATGAAAAGGATCGTTATCCCGAGCACGCCGGAGGTCGAGCGCAACCGTTCCGACCAGGAATATTTCTCCGAGCGCGGGGCCGCCGCGGGATCGATGAAAGCCCAGATGACGACCGTTAACATGAACATGATCGTGAGCATGATCCCGGGCACGATTCCGGCAATGAAAAGCCTGCCGATCGACTGGTCGGCAATCAGCGCGTAGATGATCATGCCGACGCTTGGGGGGATGAGAATGCCCAGCGTTCCACCTGCGGCAACGACGCCTGTCGCGATCTTCGCGCTGTAGCCGTGCTTGCGCATTTCCGGAATGGTGATCGTACCCATTGCCGCGCCGGTTGCGATGCTCGACCCGGAGGCCGCGGCAAATCCGCCGCAGGCGCCTACCGTGGCAACGCCCAGCCCTCCGCGCCAGTGGCCCATCCATTTGCGCGCGGTATCGTACATCTCCTGGCTGATGCCGGAGTAATGGGCGAACTGCCCCATCAGCAGAAACAACGGGATTGTCGTGAACAGGAATTCGCTGACCCGATTGTAGGGTTCGATGCCCATGATCCCGATTGCCGCGGTCCAGTTCCAGTCGTAGATGAAAGCCGTGCCGACGAAGCCGACAAGCGTCATCGCGATGGCGACGGGCATCCCCCCGGCCATCAGCACGAGCATGATGGCCATGCCGACGAGGCCTGCAGTCATGCCGCTCATATCGCCGCCTCGATATGAACGCTCTTACGGGGCGCGCCCTTGAACATGTCGACGAGAATCTGGAGGCTCATCAATAACACGCCCCCTGCCAGCAGCCAGTAGAAGGGCGTCACCGGTATCCCCAGATAGGAGCTGATCTCCAACTGCTTTCCGGGCGCATTGCCGGAACGCAAGATCGCGTAGGCCATGACGACGAGCAGGACAAACGTCACGATGCTGTTGAAATAGAAAAGGCAGCTGCGAAGCCATTGCGGCGCGATGTCGACAAACAGGTCGACGCTGACGTGATGATTGTTGCGTTGCGCCCAGGCCAGACACAGGCTGAAAACGCCCACCAGCATGAACTCGATCAGTTCGAGCGAACCGCGGATGGAACTTGAGAAGACATAGCGCAGGACGACGTCCAGCGTCATGAAGAGTGTCAGCACTAGCAATATGCCGGCACCCACGATCGCGAGACCGTGAACCAGACGGTCGAATAGTTCGCTCATTTTTCCTCCCCCGCAAGATGTCGGGTTTTCACCCGTATTTTCTATCGTTCCGGTACAGGCCGACGTCGGTTCCGGCGTGCCCGGTCAGGCGATGCGCTGCGCATGGCTGAAGTCTGCTTCGACGCTGCGTTTACATCCGCTGATTCTCCCTGCCATCACCCTGCGCTCCGTAGCGAAAGGGTCGACGCAACAGCTTCGTTGACAATGAAAAGTCTATTATCGATACTGATTGGTATCAAGTCATTCGTCACGGTTGGCACGTCGCCAGGCGGTCTTGCAGCAAAGGTCGGCGCAAACCGGCCAAATAAAAATCATCCGATCAAGAAATCAACGACGGAACATTAGGGAGGAACCATGTACCAGTTGTGGAAGAAGCCGGTCATCGCGGCGGCGGTCGCACTCTTGGGCATCTCGGCATTTGCCGGGGCCGCAAACGCGCGCGATCTGAAGATGTCGCTCTACCTGAATGAAAACCACTTTCTCGCCGCGAAGGTGTTCATTCCGATGGGTAAGAACATCGAAGAATTCACCAAAGGCGAGATCAAGGTGCAGGTCTATCCATCGAGCGTGCTCGGCAAGGCGCCAGCGCAGCTCGAACTGGTCGAGACCGGCATCGCGGACATGGCGTTTGTTGTGCCCAGCTACACCCGCGGCCGTTTCCCATTCTATGAGAGCGGCACGCTGCCCTTCGCCTTTGAGTCAGCCGCTCACGGTGCTGCGGTCTACAAGAGCCTTCTCGACAAGTACCTCACGCCGAGCTTCGGTTCCGTGCATCCGCTGGTGGTGGCGGTCTCAGAGCCGAGCGGTTTGCTCATGGCCAAGAAGCCGATCACCGGGCTTGATCAGGTAAAGGGTCTGACAATCCGGGGGTCGAGCTCCGAACAGACCAAGATCATGGGTGAAGTCGGGGCAAACACTGTCAGCATTCCGATCACCGACACCTATGTGGCGCTCGAGCGCGGCACGATCGACGGCGTCATCGTTCCGGTCGGCAGTGCCGTCGGTTACAAGCTGGAGGAAGTCTCCAAGTTCTACACGCCCATGTATTTTGCCGCCACGCCGGTTTGCCTGGTCATCAGCAAGACGGTCTGGGACAGCTTCACCCCGGAGCAGCAGGCTGCGGTCACTAAAGCCGCCGATATTGCCCAGAAAACCATCGGCGTTGCCTATGCGGAGTCGGAAGGCGAGGGCACGAAGGTGTTTGAAAAGGCGGGTGGCAAGGTCGTATCCATGCCGGACTCCGACCTCGACAAGCTCCGCGAAATGGCCAGGCCGCTGTGGGACGAATTCGAGGCCAACCTGGCCAAGCAGAAGAGCCCCGAGCAGGCAAAGGCTTTCATGGCCGACTTCCGCAAGGCCATCGAAGACAACAGGCCCTGAAGGCCTGACCGCTAACCTCCTTCCGGTCCGCCTCGCGGTGGACCGGGGGGCAGTTCCCGCGGCGCCTGCTCGCGATCGTCGTTAGGAAGAACCAAGAGCATGGCTGATTCTGCCTTTAACGTTCCGCAAGCCGCCCTGAGCGGCATCCGTGTTCTCGATCTGACCCAGTTCGAGGCCGGAACGTCATGCACGCAGTCGCTTGCCTGGCTTGGCGCCGATGTCATCAAGATCGAGGAACCCAAACGCGGCGAACAGGGCCGGCGCGCCTCTTCGGAGAGCCCGGAACTCGATTCCTATTATTTCATGCTGCTCAATGCCAACAAGCGCAGCGCCACGGCAAATCTGAAGACCGAAGAAGGCAAGCAGATCGTCCTCGACCTCGTCCGCCACTGCGACGTCTTTGTCGAGAATTTCGCCCCTGGCGTGATCGAGCGCCTCGGCCTCGACTGGGATACCCTTCACGCCATCAACCCGCGCCTGGTCTATGCCCAGATAAAGGGGTTCGCTCCTGACGGCCCTTATGGCGACCGGCCCTCATTCGACATGATCGGCCAGGCCACCGGCGGCGCGATGGCGGTGACCGGGGAAGCCGGCGGCCGCCCGCTGATTTCGGGTCTGACAATCTGCGATTCCGGCTCGGGCCTGCACCTTGCGCTCGGCATCGTAACGGCGCTGTTCCAACGCCAGACGACCGGGCTCGGCCAGCGGGTCGAGGTCATCATGCAGGAGGTCGTCCTCAATTTCGCCCGGATATCCTTCGCCGCGCACGCCATGAACGGCGTGGCGCCGACGCGCGGCGGCAATCAGAGCGTGCTGTCGGCCAATGCGCCGAGCGAATCCTACAGATGCAAGGGCGGCGGTCCCAATGACTATTGTTACATTTACGCTTCGCGCGCCCGCAATCATCAGTGGAACCGCATCCTGGAGATCATAGGACGGGCGGATCTGATCGGCGATCCGCGGTTCGAGACACCCGTCCTTCGCTTCGAGAACCGCAAGATCATCGACGAGGCGATCGGCGCCTGGACCATTCGTCACGACAAGATGGAGGCGATGGAAATCATGAGCGCGGCCGGCATTCCGATTGGCGCGGTGATGGACACCGAGGAACTGTCGCGCGATCCGCAGATGCGCCGCCGCGAGATGATCGTCGATGTCGATCATCCGGTTCGCGGCAAGGTGACGACGCCCGGCTGGCCTGTGAAGATGTCTCATAGCCACATCCCGATCAAGCCATCGCCGCTGCTAGGCGCCGATACGGATGAGGTCTATGGCGAACTGCTGGGCATGGACGGGCGGCAGATCGCCGAACTTCGGCAGAAGGGCGTCATCTGAAGCCTGCTATGCGGCGAGCGAAGCGTCATATTCTTTCCGCAACTCCGCAATGATCTCGCCGGCCGGGCGCCGCGCGCGGCTGGACCCGACCCCCTGTCCCGCGCTCCACACATCGCGCCAGGCCTTGGCGCTCGATCCTTCCTCGCCAAACCCCTTCACCGCCGGCTTGTCCGAGGCAAGCTTCTCGTCAAGGCCCTGCATCTGGAGGGAACGGCGCATGAAACTGGCCCGCACGCCGGTGAGCTTGTCGGAAGTCACGATGTCTTCGGCCGTCGATTCGATCAGCATGTCCTTGTAGCCCGCCTGCGCATTCGCTTCGTTCGCGGCGATAAAGGCGGTGCCGATATAGGCGAAATCCGCGCCAAGTATCTCCGCGGCTCTGATCGCCCGGCCGGTGCCGATCGCGCCGCCGAGCCCTAGCGGGCCGTCCCAGAACTCCCTGATTTCGGGGACGAGTGCGAAAGGCGAGATCGATCCGGTATGCCCGCCCGCGCCGGCGCAGACCGCGATCAGCCCGTCGACGCCCGCTTCGGCGCATTTGCGGCCATGCCGGGCATTGATCACGTCGTTGAAGACGAGGCCGCCATAGCTGTGTACCGCGTCGAAGATTTCCTGCGGCGCGGCGAGGCTGACGATAACGAGCGGCACCTGCTCATCGGCGACGACCTGCATATCGTGCCCCAGGCGGTCATTGGTTCGGTGCGCGATCTGGTTGACCGCGAAGGGCGCGGAGGGCTGGTCCGGATGTGTCCGGTCATGTGTCGCCAGTTCTTCCTTGATCTGCACGATCCAGTCGCGCAGCAGTTCCTTCGGGCGCGCGTTGAGCGCGGGGATCGAGCCGACGATCCCCGCCTTGCATTGCTCGATGACAAGTTCGGGCGTCGACACGATGAACATCGGTGATCCGACGACGGGTAAACGCAGCTTGCGCATCAGGCTTTCCGCGACAGCGCGGGAGCCCAAACGATCTGCGTCACCTGAGGAGGCCTGGGTTGTTGCCATCGTCTGATATCCTTGCGACTGTGGAAACGCCTGCGGGATGTGCGGCTGGTCGTTGCGATCCGGCCCGATTGCCTTTTACGGCAGACCTTATATAGGTACGCAACCATACTGTCATGTCGCTAACGGAAGAAGGCGGCAATTACAACTGGTTTCCCTTAACGTCAGGATGGGTTTGGAAATGCTGCCAGATCGCGCGATTTACGAGGAAGAGCACCGTCACCTTCGGGCCAGCGTCCGCCGATTCATTCAGGACGAGGTTGCGCCTCATTTCGACCGTTGGGAGGAGGCCGGTATCGTCGATCGGCGCATGTGGGATAAAGGCGGCGAAGCCGGATTGCTCTGCCCGCATGTGCCCGAGGAATTCGGCGGCCCGGGCGGCGATTTCCGCATGAACACGGTCGTTGCCGAGGAAATGGCCTATTCAGGCTTCGCCGGACCAGCGGCCGATTTTTCCGTCCACAGCGACGTGTGCTGCGGCTACCTGCTTGCCCAGGGCACGCGGGAGCAGAAGGAAAAGTGGCTGCCGCGCATGGTCTCCGGCGAGACGGTCTGCGCGATCGCGATGAGCGAGCCGACTACGGGCAGCGATCTTCAGGGCGTGCGGACCCGCGCGGTGCGCGATGGCGATGAATTCGTCATTACCGGTCAGAAGACGTTCATTTCCAATGGCCAGATGTCCGACCTGATCATCGTCGTTGCGCGGACCGGCGAGGGGCGTGGTTCGGGCAATATGAGCCTCATCCTCGTGGAGGCTGAACGCGAGGGATTCCGCCGCGGACGCAATCTCGACAAGCTCGGCCAGATTTCGGCCGATACGTCGGAGCTCTTCTTCGACGAAGTGCGTGTGCCCGTTTCGAACCTGCTCGGAGCCGACGGCATGGCGATGGCGGCGCTGATGACCGAACTGCCGCAGGAACGGCTGATCATCGCCACGACATCGATGGCGGCCGCCCAGAAGGCGTATGACATCACGGTGCAATATGTCCGCGACCGTACCGTGTTCGGCAAGCCGGTCGCCGACTTCCAGAACACCCGCTACAAGCTTGCCGATATGAAGACGGAGCTGTCCGTCGGCTGGGCCTTTCTGGATCAGTGCATCGCAAAGCACATCCGCGGCGAACTGACCACCTACGAGGCCTCGATGGCCAAGCTCTGGATTCCCGAAATGCAGGGTCGCGTCGTCGACCAGTGCGTCCAGTTGCACGGCGGCTATGGCTTCATGCGCGAATATGAGATCTGCCGGCTCTACGCCGATGCGCGCGTCCAGCGGATATATGGCGGTACGTCGGAGATCATGCGCGAACTGATCTCGCGCAATCTGTAGTCTGGAGCGTCAGTCGGTCAGGAAGCGCCGGCGCAGTCTTTCCGCGCCTGCGGCATCGACGCCGATCTCACTCTCCAGATAGGCGGGAACGCCGCCGTGGCTGCCCTCGATGACGGAAAGCATCGCGGCCATGTAATCGGGGTCGGCCGCCAGCACCGGCAGCAGCACGTCGGCGTTCGCGCCGGAATATCCGCGTTCTCCCTTGCGGGCCTCCAGCGTCTCGCGGATGTCGTCGAGGCGCTCATTCGTCTTGGCATATTCCTCGATGATGTCGTCGCGGGCCACGCCAAGCGCGCTCAGCAGCAGGGCGACGGCGGCGCCGGTGCGATCCTTCCCAACCGTGCAGTTGACCGCGATCGGCGACTCCGTCTCGCCCAGAAGAGCGAAGTACCGGCGGAATACGGGGACGAAGACCTTGGGCAGGTTCTGGTAGATGTTCAGCATCGCCGCGCGGCTCTCCGCCGCCGTGCTTGCCGGGTCGCGCAGCACCGACGACAGATCGCCGATCCTGATGTCATGCGGTTCGACATGGGTGACGAAACCCTCACGGTCCGCGAGCCTGGATCGGAATTCCTCGCGCTCCGTATTGGTGCGCAGATCGAAGATCGTGTTGATCCCGAGAGCGTGCAGTTGGGCGATACCCTGTTCGGTGAGCTTCTCGTAGGAACCGCCGCGATAGAGCGCGCCGGCCCTCAGCTTGCGCCCGTTGCCAGCGTCGAGATCGTGAACGGGCCGAAAGTTGATGCTGCCTTCAATGGCGAATTGCTGGGTCATGGAGCCAATCTCGAATCGCTAAAGTCACGAGAGCAAGGTGGTGCCCCGATGCGACAGCTTCAAGACAGCCCAAGGGCACCGCCAGATATGCAGGATCGCAGGCGCATCAGCCTTCGCTGACGCTGTCGAGATCGGCGGCGTGCGCGTTCTTGATCAGGTTACGCTTCATCTTGAAGAGCGTGCGCGATACGCGCTCGATCTCCTCCCGCTTGATCCCGTCGAGGATCTTGTCGTTGAAGGAGTCGGATACGGGGCGGATATGGTTGAGCAATTCATTGGCCTTGGGCGTAAGAAAGACCCGTTTGACCCGCCGGTCCTTTTCGCTCTGAACGCGCTCGACGAACCCTGCCGCCTGCAGGCGGTCGATCAGCGATCCCAGCGCGACCTTGCCGACATCGAGCTCATTGGCGAGCTGCGTCTGCGGCAGACCGTCATTGCGCGAAATGAACGCCAGCACCCACCATTGCGAGCGCGTGATGCCAAGCGGGGCGAGTTCCCGGTCAAACATCACCCGCCTCAGTCGCGAAACATCGTGAATGAGATAACCGAACCGCAGGTCCCAGTCGGATCTGTTCGTCATTCCAGTATCCTCAAACGCAAAGGAATCCGTGGGCCCCTCGCAACCGATGCAGGCTCGAATCGGGTGAGCATGCAAACATTCGCATACATTATTGGTCAGCCGGGAGATATTGTCGAGAATGCGGCTGATTTCTGAACATATGCCTGTGAACAATCAGGTGCGATGCAATGCGCTGTGTTACCACAATGATAAGCAAACTTACCGTTTATTGACCAATGCGCGCGGCGGCTTTAGAGATGGTGGCAGACAAGCCGCTCGTGGGAGGAAAGCATATGCGTAAATCGAACAAGGTCATTGTCAGCTGCGCGGTCACGGGATCCATTCACGTGCCCACCATGACGCCCCATCTTCCCGTCACGGCGGACCAGATCGCCGAGAACGCGATCGGCGCGGCCGAAGCCGGGGCAGCGATCCTGCATCTTCATGCGCGCAACGAACAGACCGGTCAGCCCTCGCAGGCGCCCGAGGATTACGCCCGCTTCCTGCCCCGCATCAAGCAGAGCTGCAACGCCGTGGTGAACATCACGACCGGCGGCGGCCTTGGCATGACGCTCGACCAGCGCCTCGCGTCGGCCAAATGGGCAAAGCCCGAGGTCGCGTCCATGAACATGGGCTCGCTCAACTTCGGCATCTTCGGCGCTGCCGAGAAGATCAAGGAATTCAAGTTCGACTGGGAGCGCCCCTATCTGGAGATGACGAAGGACTTCATCCTCTCCAATACCTTCACGCAGATCGAACGCGGCCTGAAGGAACTTGGCGAATTCGGCACCAAATTCGAGTTTGAATGCTACGATATCGGCCATCTCTACAATCTGGCGCATTTCCGCGATCGCGGCATGGTCGAAGGCCCGATGTTCATCCAGGGCGTGTTCGGCATTCTTGGCGGCATCGCGCCCGAAATCGAACATCTCATTCACATGCGAAACACGGCCGACAAGCTGTTCGGCGACGATTATTACCTGTCGGTCCTGGCAGCGGGCCGGCATCAGATGCCGTTCGCGACGACGAACGCCATCATGGGCGGCCACGTGCGCGTCGGGATGGAAGACAGTATCTTCATCGAGAAGGGCAAGCTTGCCGAGAACAATGGTCAGCAGGTCGCCAAGATCGTGCGCATCCTCAAGGAGCTGTCCATCGATGTTGCAACGCCCGACGAGGCCCGGCAGATGCTCGGCCTCAAGGGCGCCGACAACGTCGCATTCTGATTTCCCTGGAGATACATAAGATGAAAAGCCCATTTCGCAGCGATCTGCTGGCCGGAAAGCGCATCCTCGTAACCGGCGGCGGCACCGGTCTCGGCAAGGAAATCTCTATCGGTTTTGCCGCCCACGGCGCTCACGTCTATATCTGCGGCCGCCGCGAGCAGGTTCTGGCGGAGGCCTGCGCCGAGATCGCCAAGAAGACCGGCGGCAAGGCTGACTATCGCATCACCAACGTTCGCGACGCCGACAGTGTCGATCAGACGATCGCCAGCATCTGGGAAGAGGGCCCGCTGACCGGCCTGATGAACAATGCCGCGGCGAACTTCATCGCGCCGACGGAATCGCTCTCCGCGCGCGGCTATGAGGCGGTGCGGTCCACGGTCATGGACGGCTCGTTCTACGCCACGCTCTCCTGCGGCAAGCGCTGGATTGCCGAGGGCCTTTCCGGCGCCGTGCTCAGCAATCTGGTGACCTGGGTCTGGACGGGCTCGGCTTTCGTGACGCCTTCGGCGATGGCCAAGACGGCAATTCATGCGATGACCATGTCGCTCGCGGCCGAATGGGGCCCGAAGAACATCCGCCTGAACGCCATCGCGCCCGGTCCCTTTCCGACCGAGAACGCGTGGGAGAAGCTCAACCCGATCCCGAACACGTCGGTCGGCGCCACCCAGTCCGATCAGGTGCCGCTTCGCCGGTACGGGCAGATGGACGAGCTGCGCGCCTTGACGATCTTCCTGATGTCGGACAGCTGCGACTATATCAACGGGGCGACGATCCCGATCGACGGCGGTCACCATCTTGTGCCGCCCAGCACGTTCGCCGATCTGTCAAAGCTGTCGGCGGAGGACTGGGCTGCCGCCCGCGAGGCGCTGCGGGCATCCGCCGAAAAGGAAAAGCAGGGTCGCAAGGCCTGACAAGCGCGCCGAGACGCTCCTGGAAAGGAGACGCTCCTGGAAACGAAAGAGGCGCCCGTGGGGGCGCCTCTTCTCTTATCGTCCGCGCTGTCGCCGTCAGCGCATCTTCTTTTCCGCCAGCAATTGCCGCGCGATCAGCATCTTCATGATCTCGATCGAGCCGCCGGCGATCTTCGTGATGCGCGCGTCGGCATAGGCCCGCGCGATCGGATACTCCCACATGTAGCCCCAGCCGCCGAACAGCTGCAGGCACTCGTCGGCCGCCTTGCAGTGCAGTTCGGTCGTCGCCATTTTCGCGATTGCCGCGTCGACCGGATCGAGCTTGCCCTGCATGAACAGGTCGATGCATTTGTCGGTATAGACGCGCGCCAGCGTCGCCTGGGTTTTCAGTTCCGCCAGCTTGAACTGGGTATTCTGGAAGTCGAAGATCGTCTGGCCGAAAGCCTTGCGCTCCGTGGTGTAGTCGACGGTCCATTCGATGATGGTTTCGGCGACCGTTGCCGAGCGGATGGCCTGCGCAAGGCGCTCCTGCGCCAGCTTTGTCATCATCAGGCCAAAGCCCTTGCCCTCCTCGCCCAGCATGTTGCTGGCCGGTACCCGCACATTGTCGAAGAAGAGCTCCGACGTGTCCTGGGCGTGCATGCCGAGCTTTTCCAGGTTCTTGCCGCGGCGGAACCCGTCGCGGTCACCCTCGACCAGGAACAGCGTGACGCCCTTGGCGCCGCCGTCCTTGTCGGTCTTGGTGGCAAGCACGATCACGTCGCACATCTGCCCGTTCGAGATGAAGACCTTTTGTCCGTTGATGACGAAATCGTCGCCGTCGCGCGTGGCGCGGGTCTTGATGGCCTTCAGGTCGCTGCCGGCGTGCGGCTCAGTCATGCCGAGGGAACCGATCGCTTCGCCGCTGACCATCTTGGGCAGCCACTTCTTCTTTTGCTCCTCGGTGCCGAAAGAGAGGATGTAGGTCGCCACGAGATCGGTATGGATCATGAAGCCGGGGCCGCTCGCGCCGGCGCGCCACAATTCCTCGAAGACCACGACGTCAAACAGATAGTCGAGGCCGAGCCCGCCGTATTCTTCCGGCACGGTGCAGCAGAGAAGACCCTGCTCGCCCGCCTTCAGCCAGAGTTCGCGCGGGACGATGCCGTCCTTCTCCCATTGCGCGTGATAGGGCTTGATCTCCGTTTCGACGAACCGGCGAACGGTTTCGCGAAATATATTGTGTTCTTCCCTGAAAAGTGTCCGTTCGATCATCTCGGTTTCTTTCTTTGCATAATTTGTGCGCTAGCGTATTAGCACATCGCGCGTGTCGCAAGGCGAAAAGGCAATCTTTTCTTTCACTTCCCGCTTCGAGCGGTTTCCAAAGAGGATTGATGTTCCGGCGCGGCGATCGCGATAAGCGCCTCGGCGCGCTGCGCATGCGATTTCATGCGCAGATCGGCGGCGCCGTACTCGGTGATCACGAAATCCACATCGAAGCGCCCGAGGGAAACCGGCCCCGTGGCGCTGCCCGGCGCGACGATGCGACTGATCGTTCCCTTGCCGGCGCTGGCGGGCAGGGCGACGATGCGGATGCCGTCGAGACCGCGTGCCCCCGCGGCGAAATCGGAAGCGCCGCCCGGCCCGGAGATGAAGCTCTTAGGGGTAGCCTCCGCATAGGCCTGACCGGCCAGATCGACCTCGATGGCGGAGTTGATCGTGACGAGCCTTGAAATCGCGCTCAGCCTCCTGATGTCGTGCGTATAGGAGGGCGGATGGAAGCGGAACGCCTCGCCGCCGACGGCGTCGTACAGCTTGCGCGTTCCGATCGCGACGCCCGCCGTGATCGGCGCCCCGCCGGCGAGGGCGCCCGCCTCGAGCAGCGTCAGCGCGGAATCGCCGATCAATCCCGAATGGATGGAAAGATTCCGGTGGCCGTTCAGGCCCCGCAGCACCGCTTCGGGAACGCGCCCGAGCCCGGCCTGCAGCGTCGCGCCTTCGGGGATGATCTCACCGGCAAAGCCGGCGATCCTGGCGCTCGTCTCGTCGCTGCCCGGATCGCTTTCGGGAAGTTCCTGCTCTCCTTCGACGTAGAAGTCGATCTTGTCGAACGGAATGCCCGGATCGCCCATTGTCGCCGGCATGCGCGGATTGATATGCGCGATCTTGATCGGCGTCGCCGCCCAGATATCCGCGATGAAATCGACGACAGGTCCGAAACTGCAATTGCCGTCGGCGTCGGGCGGCGAGACCATGAACAGCGCCGCTGCGGGCGGCCGCCGGCGGAAATATTCCCGGATATCCCGGTAGCAGAGCGGAAGGAAATCCACCTTGTCGGGCGCGGCCGCCAGTTCCGGCGTCATGAAGAAGGTCACGAACCTTCCGCCGCCGGCCAGGACGTAGCCGAGCCGGTTGAGCCCGGGGACGAAAATGCCGGTAAATGAAAGGCCTTCGATCGACTTTGCAGGCGTTTCGAGGCCTTTTCGCACCAGGTCGGATTCGCCCGAGCAGGTACACAGCCACACAAGCCCTGTATCGGGCAGGTGCAGCGCGATGTCCTCGGGGCGAATCCGGCGCGGTGCCACTTGCCGGCCTCAGTCGATGAACTTGTAGAAGTCGGGTGCGCGCTTTTCGTTGAACGCGTTGACGCCTTCCTTCGATTCCGGCGTTGCGTAATAGAGCTTCACCGCATGCAGCGCGAGGTTGCTGATGCCGCGGATGGAGTCGGAGTCGGCGTTGAAGGAGCGCTTCAGAAACGCCAGTGCGGTCGGTGAGCGCTGTGCCAGCGTGTCGGTCCACTTGGTGACGGCCGCATCGAGTTCGGCCATTGGAACGACCTTGTTGCAAAGGCCCATCTCACGGGCTTCCTCGGCGGTGTAGACATCATTGAGATACCAGATCTCGCGCGCGCGCTTGTCGCCGACATGACGAGCCAGAAGGCAGGTGCCCCAACCGGCGTCGAAGGAACCGACCTTCGGTCCGACCTGGCCGAACTTGGCGCTGTCCGCCGCGATCGTCAGATCGCAAAGCGTGGCGAGCACGTGGCCGCCGCCGATTGCAAAGCCGTTGACGCGGGCGATGACCGGCTTCGGGATATCGCGGATCAGACCCTGCAGTTCGTCGATCGGCAGACCGACAACGCCGCGCCCGTCATAATTGCCTTCGTGGGCCGACTGGTCGCCACCGGTGCAGAACGCCTTCTCGCCCGTGCCGGTCAGGACGACGCAGGCGACATCCTTGTCGTTCATGGCAAGATGGAAACACTGGATCAACTCTTCCAGCGTCTGTCCCCGAAAGGCGTTGTAGACCTTGGGACGGTTGATCGTGATCCACGCGGCGCGCCCGCGCACATCATAGATTACGTCTTCGAATTTCTTTTCCGCGGTCATGTTTCGCTCCTGTGCTTGTCCGCTGACGGCCGACGGGACGGCCGAAATCGGGTTGCTTATAAATGATATACTAGCGTACCGATAGCCGCCCAGGCGATCAATATCGGATCGACGCCCGGCGGACGGGCTTTGTGAGACTGGCCCGCGGACAGCACGCTCGGTTGCGCCTCAATACTGAATTGCCGCCCGGCCGATCTTCTGGCGCGCGATGATCTGCTTCATGACGCCGGCCGTTCCGTCGCCGATCTCCAGGCCCATCACGTCGCGCATCCGCTGCTGGTGCGGCGTTTCGTGGGTCCAGCCGTAATGGCCGAGGGTCAGCAGGCATTGGTGGATTACTTCGAAGGCTGTTTTGGGCCCCATCCACTTGCACATGGCCGCTTCCGCGGTATGTTCGAGGCCGGCCTCGCGCAGAGCCAGCGTATGGTAGGAAAGCTGCCGGATGGCGGCGATGTTGGATTCGCCCTCCGCGAGCGGGAAGCTGACTCCCTGGAACTGCCCGATGGGCCTCCCGAAGGCCTCCCGCTCCTTGGCGTAGACCCAGGCCTCGTCAAGCGACGCCTGCGCTGCGCCGCAGCACTGCAACGCGATCAGCGCGCGGCTGTAGTCGAAGCCCTGCATCACCTGCGTGAAGCCGCGGCCTTCCTCGCCCAGCATGTAGCGTGCCGGCACCACGACATCCTCGAAGAACAGCGAGCCGCGGCCGATGATGCGGCTGCCGACATCGTCGAACTTCGTTCGCGTGATGCCCTTGGTCCCTTCCGGGATAAAGAAGGCCGAGACTCCCCTGGCGCCCTGGTCGGGCGATCCGGTGCGCACGAAGACCAGAAACAGGTCGGCGTCATAGGCGAATGTGATGGACGTCTTCTCGCCGTTGAGGATGAAGTCGTCGCCCTTGCGCCGTGCCTTGAGCTGGAGATTGGCCGCGTCCGAGCCGCCGCGCGGTTCGGTGAGGCAGATCGCCATGATCTTGTCGCCCGAGATCATCTGCGGCACCCACTCGTCGATGACGTCCTTGGTGGCATGACGCAGCAGAATCGCGGCATTCAGCGACACGTTGACGGGCAGGGCGCTGACATTGAAATCGCCATAGGCGAGTTCCTCGGAGATGATCCCGGTCGTCGTGCTGTCCTGACCGAGACCACCGAGCTCCTCGGGAAGGTCGGTGCCCATGAGACCGAGCCTTCCCATTTCGCGGCCGAGGTCGCGATCCCATTCCCCGTGACGCTCCCGCTTCTGATAGTCGGGCAGCAGAACCTCGCGGGAGAACTTGCGCGCTGCTTCCTGCAGCGCGCGCTGGTCTTCTGATGGGATCATCGTCGTCTTTTCGTCGTACTATTTGAACAACAGATACGGCAGCCAGAGCACGATGCCCGGGAATACCGCGATGATGCAGATGCGGATGATATCGGCGACGATGAACGGAATGACGCCGGTGAATATCTTCCGCATGCTGATGTCCGGCACCATCGACTTGATGACGAAGAGATTGATGCCGATCGGCGGAGTGATCAGCCCGATTTCCGTCGAGATGACGACAAGCAGGCCGAACCAGACCGGATCATATCCAAGCGCCGTAATGATCGGGAAGAACACCGGGACCGTGATCAGGATCATCGACACGCTCTCCAGCACGCAGCCGAGCACGATATAGACGGCAATGATGATGAAGATGATGCCGAGCGGCGGGATGTTCGTGTTCTGGACGAGCTGCTCCAGATAGTGATGAACGCCCGTGAGGTTGATAAACTCGACAAACACGGAAGCGCCGAAAAGGATGGCGAACATCGCCGTAGAGACCATGGCGGTATCGACAAAGATGCCCCAGAGCTCCTTCCAGCTCAGGGCCTTGGCGAAGACCGCGAATGCAAGCGCACCGACGGCGCCGATGCCGGCCGCTTCCGTCGCCGTGAAGAGACCCGAATAGATGCCGCCCATGACGAGGGTGAAAAGGATGATGACCGGCCAGATCGCGCGCAGCGAATGGATGCGCTCCCCCCAGGTTGCCTTTTCGGCGCGCGGCGCCGCGCTCGGGCGGCGCCATGCGACCCAGCGGATCGCCAGCACGTAGCCAAGCACGCCAAGGATGCCGGGGATGATGCCGCCGGCGAACAGCATGCCGATATGGCTCTGCGTTGTGATCGCGTAGATGACCATGATGACGCTGGGCGGAATCAGGATGCCGAGGGTTCCGCCCGCGGCAAGCGTTGCGGCCGACAGGCCGTCCGCGTAGCCATATTTGCGCATCGACGGCATCGCCACTTTCGACATGGTGGCGGCCGTGGCAACGCTGGAGCCGCAGATGGCCCCGAAACCGCCGCAGGCGACGATGGTCGCCATGGCAAGACCACCGCGCCGGTGCCCGATGAAGAGCTGCGCCGAACGGAACAGATTGCCGGAGATGCCGGCGCCGGCGACAAGGTTGCCCATCAGCACGAACAGCGGCAGCACCGAAAGCGAGTAGGACATTGTCGAGGATTGCGCCGACATGCCGACGATCGTCCGTGCAGGTATTTCACCTGTCGTGTAGAAAAGGCCGATGAAGCCTACCACAGCAAGGACGATGGCGATCGGAAGCCGTAGGAAGATCAGGGCGAGCGAGGCCGCGAAGGCGATCAGAGTAGCAATCATGGCGCAACCACCTTCTTTGTGCGATTCTTCAGGTGCAGGGCCTGCTGCCCGGCGGCAATCAGCGACGCGATGATCGTGATGATCGAGAAGACGAAAAGCGTCCACCACACCCACGACCAGTTGAGTCCGAGCTGCGGCAGGATCTCACCCGAACGCGCCGTGCGCTCGGCGAATACCTGAACCTGAAGCGTAAGGATATAGAACACCGCCGCTGTCATCAGGCTGGCGATGATGTTGATAACGCGGGCGAAGACCGAGTCCTCGCTGACCTGCAGCAGTTCGACGCAGATATGTCCAAGATTGAGCGCGATCAGCGGAAACGACCCGAAGGCCATCGCCGCCATCAGCAACTCGGTCATCTCCGTTCCCCACGGAAGCGGCGCGTTGAACAGGTTGCGAAGAAAGACGTCCGTGAAGACGATGGTCATCAGGCAGAAGAGGGCTATGCCCACAAATGCCATCAGCACCCGTTTGAAGATTGTGATCATGATTGAAACACCGTTCCCTCTGCCAACAGTGGCTCCCATTTTTGCTGGTCGATCCCCCAATCGCCCAGTATTTCCGTGCTGTTCTCGCCGGGTGCTGGCGTTGCCCGGCGTAGGCTCCCAGGCGTCCGCGACAGTCGTGGCGCAGGCGAGGGGTGCATCAGCCCGTTGAACCGCTGATGGGCGCCGCGTGCGACCATCTGCGGATGCTCGAATGCTTCATTGATCGACAGGACCGGCGAAAGGCATGCATCTCTGCCCTTGGCGGACTTCATCCACTGATCGAGCGTCTTCGTGCGGAAGCGGTCTGCGAACAGCTTCTTGAGTTCAGGCCAGTTCTCGCGGTCGTCGCGGCTCGGGATCGCATGCTCATCGAACCCGAGGACCTGCAGGAGCGCCGCGTAGAACTGCGGCTCCATCGCGCCGACTGCGACATACTTGCCGTCACCGGTCTCGTAGCAGCCATAGTCGGGGGAGCCGCCATCGACGATGTTGTCTCCGCGCTTGTCGGTCCACGTGCCCTGCTGCCGGAACGCCTGGAATGCTGACATCAGATGCGAGACGCCTTCGATCATGGCCATGTCCACGACCTGCCCCTTGCCCGAGCGGCGGGCTTCGTGCAGCGCGGCGAGAATGCCGAACGCCAGATACATGCCTCCGCCGCCGAGATCGGCGACGAGATTGAGCGGCGGCGCAGGGGGCATGTCCTGATACCCTATGCAGTGCAGGGCACCGGTCAGCGCGAGATAATTGATGTCATGGCCCGCTTCCATGGCCATCGGGCCATCCTGCCCCCAGCCGGTCATGCGCGCGAAAACGAGCGCCGGGTTGCGCGCGATGCAGGCGTCGGGCCCGAGGCCCAGTCGATCGATGACGCCTGGACGAAATCCCTCGATGACGACATCGGCCTTGCCGATCAGATCGAGAGCGATATCCACCCCGGAAGGGCTCTTCAGATTGAGCGACACCGACCGTTTGTTGCGGTTGTAGAAATCGTATTTCGGGTCCAGCAACGGTGCGCCGGGGCGGTCGATGCGAATCACATCCGCGCCGAAATCGGCCAGCAGCCCGCCCGCGAAGGGGCCCGGTCCCTGGCCGGCGAATTCGACCACGCGCACGTCGGAAAAAGGTCCGGTCATATGGATGGTCTACGCGCTGACGGTCCGGTCGCGCGCCCCCTCAAGATGTGTGGAATTTGCGTGCACCGGTGCGGTGAGCATCGCAAGACAATTCCTCCCCCAGTAACGAATACGCATTCTTATTGTTTGCTACATTACCTTATTTACGGTAACAAGTCTCTCCAGTCGGATCAAGCTGTGTTCTCGTGACACTTGTGACCCGATCAACACATCTGTGCACAAAAAGAGCCGCAAGCCAATGTGCGGCCGGGTCCCTAAGGAGGAACGGATGCAATGGAGCGCCATAGCCGTCGATATCTCGTCTGATGGCTTTGCGACGATCACTCTCAATCGGCCGGACCGGCTCAACACCTTGTCGATACAGCTTCGGCAGGAGCTGGATGCTGCGGTGGAGCAACTCGAGGCCGATCCGAATATCCATGTGCTTATTCTCACCGGTAAGGGGAAGGTGTTCTCCGCCGGCATGGAGATCACCGAATGGGGTGAGCCGGGCGTTTCCGCGCAGGCTTATGTGCATGATGCCGCGGCTTCGCTAGGCAAGTTCA
Source organism: Flavobacteriaceae bacterium (assembly GCA_050249695.1). Taxonomy (GTDB): domain Bacteria; phylum Pseudomonadota; class Alphaproteobacteria; order Rhizobiales; family Tepidamorphaceae; genus JACKJP01. The sequence continues at coordinate 206,331 of JBFWQA010000001.1, forward strand.
CCGGCCCCGTCATCGGTGCGATCAACGGCCTGGCGCTGACGGGCGGCCTGGAGCTTTCGCTTGCATGCGATTTCCTCATCGCGTCCGAGAAGGCGCGTTTCGCCGACAGTCACGTACAGGTCGGGCTGCTGCCGGGCTGGGGTGGTTCGGTTCGGCTGGCGCGCCGCATCGGCATCGGGCGGGCGTTGGAGATGGCGATGACCGCGCGCTTCGTTGAGGCCGACGAAGCTTTGGCTTGGGGCCTTGTCAATCATGTGGTCCCGGCAGAAGAGCTGCTGCCCCTTGCGGAAAAGCTCGCGCGCCAGATGCTCGCCAACCGCCTCGACGGCGTGCGCCTCTACAAGCGCATTCTGCTCGAAGAACAGAATCTGGCCTTTCCGGAGGCGTTGGCCTTCGAGAGGACTACCTCGAAGAATCTGAGCGCGAGCGTCACCTTGGAGGATTTGCTCGGCCGCCTGGAGAGCCTCAAGGGACGCGGCAGCGCGAGGAAGTAGGCGGCTCGCTGGGGCCGGCAGGAAAACGGGAAGGTTGGGGGAAGGATCTTGCAGGGAACATTGCTGCTCAAACAGGCGCTTGCGCTTAATTCTCGCGGCACCGCGACGATCTGTGGCGAACGAAGGCGCACCTGGGAAGAAATTGGGTCTCGCGTCCCGCGCGTCGCTGCGGCGTTGCGCGGCTTCGGTGTGAGGGATGGCGCCTTTGTCGCGGTGCTCGCGATGAACTCCGATCGCTATCTGGAAATGTTCTACGCCGTCCCCTGGGCCGGTGGCGCATTCGCGCCGATGAACATTCGCTGGTCGGCGGCAGAGAACGCCTATGCGCTGGAGGATTGCAGGGCGATCGTCCTGTGCGTCGATGAGCACTTCGCCGATCAGGGCAGAGAACTGAAAGCGAAGTTTCCGCAGCTCAAGGCCCTGATATTCATTGGCGAGGGGACCACGCCGGAGGGCATGGTCTCCTATGAAGACCTGATCCTATCGACCGAGCCCATGGAAGACGCCAACCGGAAGGGAGACGACCTCTACGCCGTCTTCTATACCGGCGGCACGACCGGCCAGCCCAAGGGTGTTGCGTTGTCGCACCAGGCCCTCAGTTCAGCGGCCGTCGCCTGGCTGGCCATGCTGCCCGATATCGAAGATCTGAGCTTCGCCTATGTCGGCGGCTTCTTCCATTTCTCAGGCGCGAGCCCCGTGCACTACATCACGCTCGCCGGCGGCACGCATGTCATCCTGCCGAAATTCGAGCCGGTTCCGATCATGCAGGCGATTGCGGCTCACAAGGTGACCAACGCGGTGCTGGTGCCGATCATGGTCACGACGTTGATCAACCATCCCGATTTCGACAAATATGATCTCAGCAGCCTTCGCACATGCATCTATGGTGGTTCGCCCATGCCCGAAGCGCTGATGGCGGCGGCGTCCAAGAAGCTGCCGGGTTGGCGCTTTTATCAGATCTACGGCATGACCGAGACGGGCGGCTTTGCCACGATGCTGCGTTGGCGGGACCACATATTCGAAGGGCCGAAGGCATCGCGTGTGCGTTCCTGCGGCCAGCCCGGTCCCGGTGTTGAAGTCAAGGTCGTCGATCCCGATGGCATCGAAGTGCCGCGCGGCGAACTCGGCGAAATCATCATGCGCAGCGACTATTTGATGACCGGCTATCTCAACAAGCCGGAGCAGACAGCCGAGGTTCTCAAGGACGGATGGATGTTCTCCGGTGATGCCGGCACGATGGACGAGGACGGTTTCCTTTCCGTCGCCGACCGCGTGAAGGATATGATCGTCACCGGCGGCGAAAACGTCTTTTCCGTAGAGGTGGAACGCGCGCTCTATCACCATCCGGCGGTGCAGGAAGCAGCCGTTATCGGCATTCCGAGCGAGGCATGGGGCGAGGCCGTTCACGCCATCGTCGTCCTGAAGAAGGGAGCTTCGGCGAGCGAGGACGAAATCATCGCCCATTGCCGCACGCTGATCGGCGGCTACAAATGCCCCAAATCCGTCGAATTCCGGACCGAGCCTCTGCCCTTGGGGCCGGCGAACAAGGTCCAGAAAAACGTATTGCGCGACCCCTACTGGGCGGGCCGTGCAAGAAAAATCTAAAGCCCGGATCCTGTCATTCATCATTGGAGGTTATTGATGAAGTTTTCCAATTATCTCGCTGGGGTAGCCGCATCCTGTGCGCTCATTGCCGGCTTTGCTTCTGGTGCGAACGCTGCGGAAATGACCCTGCGCTATTCCAACTGGCTTCCCGCCGGTTATCACCTGACCGAAGGTGTCATGAAGCCGTGGATGGAAGACGTGGCGCGGGTGACCGAAGGGCGCGTCAAGGTTGAGATGCTGCCCAAGGTCGTCGGCACGGTGAACGGCCAGTACGATGTTGCGGCCGATGGCCTTGCCGATGTCGTGCTGTTTCCCGTCGCCTACGCGCCCGGCCGTTTTCCGGTCGAGGACGGTCTGGAGCTTCCCTTCGTCGGCACCGACCCGCTGAAGCGCTCGGTTGCCACCTGGGACATCTACAAGAAATACATGGAGCCGCTTGGCGTCTTCAAGGAAGTCCATGTGGTCTCGATCTTCTCGAGCAACTCGACACACCCGATGACGACCAGCAAGCCCGTCAAGTCGATTGACGATTTCAAGGGGCTGAAGCTTCGCAGCCCGTCGCCGGCGGTGACGCAGGAAATCGAACTGCTCGGCGGCGTTGCCGTCTCCAAGCCGATTTCGGAACTCTACGAACTGCTTTCCGGCGGCATCGTGGACGGCGCGATCATCCCGATCGACACGGTCAAGGGCTTCAAGCTCGACGGCGCGCTGAAGCACATCACCGTGATTCCGGGCGGTCTGTCGAACAACATGGTCATGATCGCCATGAACCCGGCCGCATGGGCGAAGATTTCCGATGCCGACAAGAAGGCGATCGACGAGGTTTCCGGCGCGTTCATGGCCAAACGCAACGGCGAGGTGATCAAGAAGAAGCTTGAGGAATCCTATGATGTTCTCAAGGCGGCCGGCATCACGATCGAGGATGCCTCGCCCGAATTCGCCAACGCGCTGAAGGAGAAGCTGAAGCCAGTCGTCGAGGATTGGTACAAGCGCGCCAAGGCGGCGGGTCTTGAGAATCCGGAAGCCTTCCTGAAGGAGCTTTCCGACGCTTCCGGCGGCATCTACTAGGACCGCCATACGAGTTGAAATCACGCAGACCCCGCGGCGTTCGCGTCGCGGGGTTTTTCGTATGCCTGATCTATTATTACAGATGTATATGGTAAGAATTCGACCATGTTAATGAAAGCACTCGGATTCTCGGCCAAGTGATTGCTAATGAACGACGAAATTAGATAATATCCCCCTCGGCGTTAAAGAAATCGTTCAGTTCGATGGTCGAAAAGACGGTCGCGCCAATTGGGAGGATAGAGATGAGTTTTCACGCCAGAATTCTGGGCACCGCTGCCGCTGCGGCCGCTGTGACCTTCATGTCGTTCGCGGCAAATGCCGCGGATATCACCTTGCGCTATTCCAACTGGCTTCCCGCCGGCTATCACCTGACCGAAGGTGTCATGAAGCCTTGGATGGAAGACGTGGCGCGGGTGACCGAAGGGCGCGTCAAGGTTGAGATGCTGCCCAAGGTCGTCGGCACGGTGAACGGCCAGTACGATGTTGCGGCCGATGGCCTTGCCGATGTCGTGCTGTTTCCCGTCGCCTACGCGCCCGGCCGTTTTCCGGTCGAGGACGGTCTGGAGCTTCCCTTCGTCGGCACCGACCCGCTGAAGCGCTCGGTTGCCACCTGGGACATCTACAAGAAATACATGGAGCCGCTTGGCGTCTTCAAGGAAGTCCATGTCGTCTCGATCTTTTCGAGCAACTCGACACACCCGATGACGACCAGCAAGCCCGTCAAGTCGATTGACGATTTCAAGGGGCTGAAGCTTCGCAGCCCGTCGCCGGCGGTGACGCAGGAAGTCGAACTGCTCGGCGGCGTTGCCGTCTCCAAGCCGATTTCGGAACTCTACGAACTGCTTTCCGGCGGCATCGTGGACGGCGCGATCATCCCGCTCGACACGGTCAAGGGCTTCAAGCTCGACGGCGCGCTGAAGCACATCACCGTGATTCCGGGCGGCATGTCGAACAACATGGTCATGATCGCCATGAACAAGGCCGTCTGGGACAAGATCTCCGAAAAGGACAGGAAGGCGATCGACGAGGTCTCCGGCGCGTTCATGGCCAAGCGCAACGGCGAGGTGATCAAGAAGAAGCTTGAGGAATCCTACGATGTTCTCAAGGCGGCCGGCATCACGATCGAGGATGCCTCGCCCGAATTGGCCAACGCGCTGAAGGAGAAGCTGAAGCCAGTCGTCGAGGATTGGTACAAGCGCGCCAAGGCGGCGGGTCTTCAGAATCCGGAAGCCTTCCTGAAGGAGCTTTCCGACGCTTCCGGCGGCATCTACTAAAACCGCCATCCGAATTGAGATCACGAGGACCCCGCGACGTTCGCGCCGCGGGGTTTTTCCTGCGCCGACTTTGCTTGCGACACGCTGAGCCGGTGCGTGCGCAACCCAGCCCGAACCTCTCGCCAAAGGCTTCGGGGCAATTTCGTTCACCGCGCAGAAAGTGAGCTTGGCTTATATTTGCCGCAGCGGAGCGATCAGTCTGCGTTCGTTTCAACAAAAAGCTTGTTATGTCATCACGTTTCATGAACATAGGCGTGCTTGCCTTTGGTGAGCGGAAATCACTAATCAGGGAGGATGAGATGATTTCGAATAAACTAGGTGGCGTCGCGCTCGCCGGTGCGCTGGTGCTGGCGCTCGGCGCGCCGCGGGCTGATGCCGAAAACATCACACTGAAATACTCAAACTGGTTGCCGACCGGCTATTCCATCACCGAGAAGGTTGTGAAGCCGTGGATCGCGGACGTGGAGCGGGTCACGGAAGGCAGGGTCAAGGTGGAATTCCTGCCAAAGGCCGTCGGCACCGTGCCTGGCCAGTATGACGTGATCGCCGATGGTCTTGCCGATCTGTCGCTGATCGTGCCGGGTTACACGCCCGGTCGTTTCCCGCTCGTGGAGGGCCTCGAACTGCCTTTCCTCGGCGATGACCAGTCCAAGCGCGCCGTTGCCGCTCACAAGGCCTATGAAAAGTTCATCAAGCCGACCGGCGAACTGTCGGAAGTCCATCTCGTTGGCCTTTTCTCCAGCAATACGGCCCATTTCGTCATGAGCAAGGCCGTGATCAACAAGGTTGAGGACGTCAAGGGCCTGAAAGTGCGCAGCCCGAACCCGGTTGCCAATGCCGCACTGGGGCTGTTCGAAGCGGTCGCTGTCGCAAAGCCCGCCTCGGAAATCTACGAACTGATGTCGGGCGGCATCATCGACGGGGCCGTTTTCCCAATCGACGTGATCCAGCCGTTCAAACTTGATGGCGTCGCCAAGGAAGTCACCATGGTGCCTGGGGGGCTGACATCGACGCATCAGATGATCGCCATGAGCAAGCAGGCCTGGGAGAAGATCTCCGAAGCGGATCGAAAGGCGATCGAAGCAGTGTCTGGCGTGGTGATGGCCGAAAGGGCCGGCAAGGTTCTTGCCGACAACCTTGCCGCCTCGAAGGCATTCCTCAAGGAAAAGGGCGTGAATGTCCGCACCGTGGACGATGCATTCATGAAGGAGGCCAAGGCAAGGCTTGCGCCGATCCGTCAGGAGTGGATCGAGAAGGCCAAGAAGGCTGGTCTCGCTGATCCCGAGGCAATGCTGACATTTGTCGAGAAGGAATCGGCCGGCATGTAACGCCACCGCCGGTTCGAAAATGACAAAGCCCCGTCAGGGATTGCCTGACGGGGCTTTTCCATTCTCTGCGGCAGCGCCGTGGCCGGTCAGATCGGCGGGTGCATCTGCACTTCCGGATACTTTTCGTAGCCTTTGCCGACCCCATATTCCATGATGCCGTATCCGACCTCGCCTTGATCGGTGACGCGGATCACGTGGTCTGCTAGCGTGCGGACCTTCTTGCGTACTTCCGGGTCGCTGAGATCCCAGCTCTCATGCGCGGTGAAGAGCTTGCCCTTGTCGGTGCCGTGGAACCAGCCGTCGAGTCCGCCATAGAGACCGCCCTTGAGGTAATACTTTCCGGGCAGGGTCTCGATCTTGATCTCGCGCCTCGTACCATTGGCGAAGGAGGCGGTGAAGACGGCCGATTCCACAGTCTGACCGAGTGGATCGTTCGCCCACTTCACATCGTGTGAAACGTCCGTCAGCAGATCGCTGTCCTTGCTGCGCTCGCCGATCGGCCGCACGTCTTCGCCGGTAATGTAGATCATGTCGCCGGGGGCGCGTTCCTTGAAGAAGATGTGCAGGCCGCGCTTTTCGAACTGGATGGTCGTCCAGGCATAGAAGAACGGCGGATAGAAAGTGACCGGCGGATGGTTCTCGTCGGTGCGCATCTCGGCGCGGATACCCCATGAGTGGTCGCGCTGGCCCCACCAGACATCGGGGTTGATCTCGTGACGCTTGCCGTCCACCTCGAACCATCCCTTGTAGCGGCCGAGTTGCTCCATCCGCGCCATGTGTTCGGTGACACGGCCCTTGCGGCGCCGGAAGTGCTCTTCTTCCTCATGCGGGTTCATCGAGGCGATGAATTCCAGATCGCAGGCGATACCCGAATCGTTGGGCTCAAGAACGATGCGATGGCGGCGCAGCCCTTCGATCACCTTGATGGAAAGCGGACCGACCGCCGTCTCCAGCGCGTTGGGGCGCAGGTGGCGCGACGCGCGGAAATTGTGCTGCTTGCCGTCGAGCATGATCCCGACGAAGCAGTCCATGACGTTCTTGTTGGGATAGTAGCCCAGTCCGATATCGATGATCTTGTCGCCCGCCGGCGCCGGATGCAGCGTGTACCAGTAGCGCTCCATCCAGTCGGGATCGCTGGAAACCACATGGTCGAAGGTCGTCGGCAGCTGGTGGCCCATGAAATCGTCTTGCGGCGTGATCATGCCGGTATCCTCCCTTTCTCGTTCAAGTGACTTCCGTGTCCTCAGGCGTCTTCGCGTCCGCGCGAGATTTCGGCGAACATCGGTTTCGCGCTCGACCTGAGTTCGTATAGCGTCTGCCACGAAAGATATGCCGCGATCGTATCATCGATCGCCTTGGCCTTGTCGTCCGGAATCGCCGCACGGTTCTTCGATAGCCATTCGATGAGATCGCTGAGCGCCCGGTCCGCGCTGTTGCGGGCGGCTTCGAGCTCAGCCGGCGTTGGCCCCGTTTTCACCCGTTCGGACTGCGGGAGGGCCGGAGCGCCGCTTATTCCGGCAAGCAGGCCGGAGAGGGTTGCGAACAGTTCCGCCTGCTTCTCCAGTTGCGGGGCGAAGAACTCCGGCGACCACGCGGCGCGCAGCCTGATGCTGTTGAGCATGTAGATGACGCCGAATGCCTGGCCGCGGGCGAATTCGTCATCCAGCTTCGGGATGATTTCCTGCCGCAGGGTTTCGACCATGCCTTCGACGAGGCGTGATAGTGAATTGTTCATGACGCGGCCTCGATCATCTTCTCGATCTGCCGGAAGGTGGCGAAGATCTGGGTACCCATGGCGGGCATCCGCATGTCGTGGAAGGACCCGTCCTCGAAGCAGCTGACGCCGGCGACGAAGGTCATGCCGACCTTGAACTGGGCGAGGATGGTATAGAAGGCAAGCGCCTTTTCGTCGACATCTATGCCGGTGAACTCCTTGTAGAGACGCAGGAATTCCTGGCGCTCCACCAGCCTGCAGATGAGGCCCGAACCGCCCATATATTGCGGCAGGAACGCCCAGCCGATGTCTTCCAGCGGGTCGCCAAGATGTGCCAGCTCCCAGTCCAGGATCGCGGTGATGCGATTGTCCTTTTCCAGGAAGTTGCCGATGCGGTAGTCGCCGTGAACGACGGATACGCGCGGTGCCTTCGGCAGGTTGGAGCGCAGCCAATCGATGGCGCGGTAGGCCATCGGATAGGGCCGCAGCGCCCAGTGTGCGTGGCGGTCGGCCCAGTATTCGACCTCGCGCAGCGCGACGTCGTCCACCGTGTGGCCGGCATCCCATTCGACAAGTTCGCTGTTGCGCCAGTCGAAATTGTGAAGCGCGGCGAGCTGTTCCACGAACTGCCGGCCGATCGTCTCGCGATAGTCTTTCGGAAAGCCCTCGCCGGCCGATCCCCAGGGGATCGGCGCTTCGCCCTCGGCCTTCTCGCAGATGAAGAAAGGCAGGCCGAGGATCGTCGGATCGTCGCTGTACCAGAAGGCCTCCGGAACGGCGACGCCCGTGCCGTGCAAGGCCTTGAGAACGAGATATTGCGGCTTGGCGGAATAGGGCGCGAAGAGGCCGTCGCTGGGGCCGAGCCGCAGGATCAGCTCATGCTGCCTGCCGTCATAAGTTGCGTCGAAACCGTAAGTGATCCAGGAGAAGCCGACCGGGAAGCGCTTCCACTTGCCGATCGCGACTTTCTGTCCGGTCTGTGCCTCCATATAGGTGCGCAGGCGCTCTTTCAGTCCCTCTTCGCTGAAGCCCGTCCGGCCGCTTTCGGCCGCTTGTGGTGCGGACATGTTGTCTGCCCTCCCTTGTCTTGCCTTTCCCGCGACCGTCAGGCCTTGTCACGGATCAGCTTGTAGATGCCATTGCATCTGGCGACAACGTCATCGCCGCGTTTCAGCACCGATTGGAAGAAGAGCATCCTGCCGCTGAGCTTCAGCAGTTCCGGATAGCCTTCCACCCAGTCGCCCGCATGAACCGGCGACAGAAAATCGAGCGACAGCGATATCGTCGGCGAAACGATCTTGAGCCCGGCGTGCCGTTTGAGCGCCGAACCCTGAAGGTCGGCAAAAGTCGCCAGCACGCCGCCATGGCATATTCCGGCCGCGTTCAGGTGCCTCGGCTTGACACGAAATCCGAGGACGACCTTCCCCGGCCCTTCACCGTAGTAGAAAGGGCCGGAGAACTTGTCGACCTCGGTCACGAGCGGCTTCATCACGAAGCCTTCCGGCGGATTGTCGCCTTGCTCCGGTTCGATCGGATGCATCCTCGCGCGGAACGTCAGACCATGTTCATGCCGCCGGAGACGGAGATCGTCTGGCCGGTGATGAAGGATGCATCATCGGAGCCCAGGAAGGCAACGATGCCGGCATAATCCTCCGGCTCGCCCATGCGCTTGAGCGGAATGCCGCGCACCATCGCGTCCTTCCACTTCACGGCCTGGTCGCCGGTGCCGAGCACATCCTGCATCATCGGCGTGTTGGTCGGCCCGGGGCAGACGGCGTTCAGCAGCACATTGCTGCGCGCCAGTTCTCGCGCCATCGACTTGGTGAAGGCGATGATGCCGCCCTTGCAGGCCGAATAGACGGCTTCGTTGCTGGTGCCTACGCGCGCCGCGTCGGAGGCGACGTTGACGACGCGGCCGCCGCCACGCTCGGCCATTCCCGCGCAGACGGCCTTGTGCATGTTCAGCGGGCCGGAAAGGTTGATGGCGATGATCCGGTTCCACAGGTCGGAATCGGTGCTCAGAAACGGAGCGGGCTTGTCCCAGCCGGCATTGTTGACCAGCAGCCAGGTCGGTCCGAGATCGGCCTCGGCCTTTTTCACCGCGTCGTTCACGGCAGCCTGATCGGCGATGTCCACACCATAGACCTTGACGGTGCCGCCCGTGGCTTCGCGGGCGGTCTTTTCCGCCTGGTTTGGCTTGAGATCGAAGATGGCCACGTTGTAGCCTTCAGCGGCCAGACGAAGCGAAATCGCTCGCCCGATGCCCTGGCCGCCGCCCGTTACGATTGCCATTTTCCCTTTGGTATCAGCCACTTCCCTGTCCTCCTTGTAAAGCAGACGCGCTAATGCGATTGGCATAGAGAAACATGCCATTCGCGGGTTTGAAAAAATAATATGCTTGCGTACGGTATGCTGGCAAGATATTCCTTGAGAAAAAGAATTAGGGAGCAAGCCGAATGCCCGACATCAACATTCTTGCCGCCGCCGCCTATCTGCCGATATTGCGTTTCGACCGCAAGGCTGCGCGCGGTGCGCTCGGATGGGCCGGTCTCGGCGGACCGGGCCGCGGAACCCGCTCGGTTGCCGGCTGGGACGAGGATTCGCTGACCATGGCGGTCGAGGCCGCGCGCGGCGTGCTCGGCGGGAACAATGGCGGCGATATTGCCCGCGTGACCTTCGCTTCCACATCTTCCCCGTTCATCGACCGTTCGCAGTCGGGGGTGCTCATCGAGGCGCTGCAGCTGGATTCTCGCGCCGAAGCGCTCGACGTTTCCGGCACGAGACGCTGCGCCGTGGCGGCGTTGTCGCGCGCGCTCGGCAATGGTGCGGCCGGAACCGAACTCGTGGTCGCGGGCGAAGACCGCCATGCGCAGCCGGGCAGTTCAGCGAGCATGAACTGGGGCGCTGGCGCTGGCGCCGTGCTGGTCGGCGAGGGGCCTGGAATCGCCAGGTTGATTGCCCGGGCGACCGTCAATTTCGATCTGCTCGATATCTATACATCCGCCAAGCGCGGAGACCCCTATGCCGCCGAAGACCGTTTCGTGCGCGATGAGACCGTCGCCCACGTGTATGTGCCGGCCTTCAAGGCGGCGCTGGAGCAGGCGGGCCTCTCGGGCGCCGATATCGCTCTTGCCGTCGTGCCCGAACCGGTCGGCGGCACGTATGGGCAGGCGGCGCGCGGCCTGAAGATCGCGGCTCCCAATGTGTGCGAGGAGATTGCGGCGGCGGCCGGCGAACTGGGCTCGGCAATGCCGCTGTTCGGCCTCGCGCTCGCGCTGGAACGGGCGAATGCGGGCGACAGGATACTGCTCGCCGGCTTCGGCAATGGCTGCGAGGCGCTGATCCTCGAAGCCACCGGAAAACCGCCCGTCGCGACCGCGACGGAGGCGCTGGATCGCGGTGCCGTGTTCAACAACTACATCCGCTTCCTCAGCCTGACCGACAGCCTGTCGCTGGATTGGGGCCCGCGCGCCGAGGTCAATCAGAAGACCTCCGCCTCGACCCTTGCGCGGCATGGCCGCGACACGCATGGTTTCGTCGGCGGCCGCGACGCCCGAGGCAATGTGCAGTTCCCCAAGACGCCGATTCCGGTGTCTCCGCAGGCCGAGGGGCCCGAGCAATATCAGGATGTCGTCCTTCGCGACGTGCCCGCGAAGGTGACCTCGGTGACTGCCGACCGGCTCAATTTCACGCCCGATCCTCCCTTCTATTTCGGGCTGGTCCAGTTCGAGAACGGCGCGCGGGTGGCCATGGAATATTGTGACTGCGAAGGCAATACGCCCAAGGTCGGGGACCCGCTGGTGATGCGGTTCCGGATCAAGGCGATCGACCGCCAGCGCGATTTCCGCACCTATTTCTGGAAAGCGGCGCCGATCGAGCGTCCGGTTCTGGCAAAGGAGACCAAGTGATGGCTTCGGGTATCAAGGACAAGGTCGTAATCGCCGGCATGGGCTGTTCCACCTTCGGCGAACGCTGGGACATGAGCTCCGACATGCTGATGGTCGAGGCATTCCAGGAAGCCATCGCCGATGCCGGCATCGAGAAGAGCCAGATCGAGGCGGCCTGGCTCGGTTCGGCGCTCGACGACGTGAATGTCGGCAATTCCGCGCTGCCGCTCGCGACGGCCCTGCGGTTGCAGTCGATCCCGGTCACCCGTGTGGAGAACATGTGCGCCACGGGCACCGAGGCGCTGCGCGGCGCGGTCTATGCGGTTGCCTCCGGCGCCTGCGATATCGCGCTGGCACTCGGCGTGGAAAAGCTGAAGGACACGGGCTTTGGCGGTCTGCCGATCCGCACCAAGGGTTCGGTGAACGACCTCTGGATGCCCTATGGCTCCGCGCCGGGCACCTTCGCGCAGCTTGCCGGCGCGTACTCCGCCAAATACGGGATCGCCGCCGACGAACTCAAGAAGGCAATGGCGCACGTTTCGTGGAAGAGCCACCAGAATGGAGCGCTGAGCGAGAAGGCGCACCTGCGCAAGCCCGTCTCGATGGAAACGATTCTCAACGCGCCGATGATTGCCGATCCGCTTGGCCTGTTCGATTGCTGCGGCGTGTCGGACGGCGCTGCCTGCGCCATCGTGACGACGCCGGAAATCGCCCGCAGCATCGGCAAGAACCATCTCGTCAGCGTCAAGGCGCTGCAGGTTTGCGCCAGCAATGGCTGGGAAAGCCAGTATGGCGAGTGGGACGGTTCCTATGTCCGCAACACGCGGATCGCCGCGAAGAGGGCCTATGACGAAGCGGGCATCTCCGACCCGCGCGTTGATCTGGGCCTGACCGAAGTGCATGATTGCTTCTCGATTACGGAACTGGTGACGATGGAAGATCTCGGCCTGTCGGACGATGGTCGCGCCGTGTATGACGTCCTCGACGGCAAGTTCGATCGCGATGGAGCGATCCCGTCTCAGGTCGATGGAGGATTGAAGTGTTTCGGTCATCCGGTCGGCGCATCAGGGCTTCGCATGGCCTATGAGGTCTATCTGCAGTTGCTCGGCCGGGCTGGCGAACGTCAGCTGTCGGATGTCAATTTCGGCCTGACGCACAATCTCGGCGGCCAGCCGTCGAATAGCGTCGCGGCCGTATCGGTTCTCGGTCGTATCGACTAGGTTTCGCTAGACCGTAGGGTTCAACAACAAGCGAGTTGGGAGGCATCCGCGTGGCCGGAAAATATTACGAGGAATTCGAGATCGGGCAGGTTTTCGAGCACGATGTGCGCCGTACCGTCACGGAGATGGACAACACGCTCTTCTCGACGCTGACGATGAACCCGGCGGCGATCCACATCGACTACGAATACGCCAAGGGCACCGAGTTCGGCAAACCGCTCGTGAATTCCATATTCACCCTCGGCCTCGTCGTCGGCCTTTCGGTCGGTGAGACAACGCTTGGCACCACGGTCGGCAATCTCGGCTGGGAAGATGTGAAGTTTCCCAAGCCCGTCTTTATCGGCGACACGATTCGTGCCCAATCGGAAGTGCTGGCCAAGCGTGACAGCAAGTCGCGCCCGACCCAGGGCATCGTCACGCTGCTTCATCGCGGTATCAACCAGCGCGACGAGGTCGTCTGCGAATGCCGCCGCCTCGCGCTGATGATGAGGAAACCGGCGTGAAGTTTCAGAACCTCCTGTTCGTCCCCGCCGACAGCGAGAAGAAATATCTAAAGGGTCAGGAATCCGGCGCAGATGGGTTGATCCTCGATCTTGAGGACAGCGTTGCCCCGACCGAGAAGGCAAATGCCCGCAAGACGCTGGCCGGCTGGATCGAGGCTGCGGGCAAGTCCAGACCCGCCTGGTCCTTCTGGGTCCGCATCAACCCGTTCGATACGGGGCTGACGATGGACGATCTGGCCGCCATTGTCCGGCCCGGGCTGGACGGCATCATTCTTCCCAAGGCCAACGGTAACGAGGATGTCGTCCGCCTCGGTCACTGCCTCGACGCGCTCGAGGCGAAGGCCGGCATGCCGCAGGGGTCGGTGAAGATCATCGTCGTCGCCACCGAGACGGCGCGGGCGATGTTCAATCTCGGGTCCTACGCGCCGGCGCATCCGCGCCTTGCCGCACTCACCTGGGGCGCTGAGGATCTTGCAGCCGTTGTCGGCGCCGCGACCAACAAGAAGGCGGATGGCGACTGGTCGGAACCCTACCAGCTCGCCCGCTCTCTGTGCCTGATGGCCGCGACCGCCGCCGAGGTGCCGGCGATCGATACGCTTTATGCCGACTTCCGCAACGAGGAAGGTCTGATCGCGTCCTGCAGGCAGTCCAAGCGTGACGGATTCTTCGGCCGCCTCGCGATCCATCCGGCGCAGGTCGCGGGTATCAAGGCCGCGTTCTCGCCGAGCGATGAAGACGTCGCTCTGGCCCGCAAGATTGTCGATGCGTTCGAGGCCAACCCGCAGCTCGGTACGATCGGCATCGATGGCAAGATGTACGACATTCCCCATCTGAAACAGGCGCGCCGCCTGCTCGCCTCTGCGTCAGAAAGGTAATTTGCGATGACCAGCGAATACATGAAAGCCCAGGAGGAGTATGAGGAGAACCTGAAGGTCGTACGCGAGGGCGTGCGCCAGGTGGCCTCCCGCTTCGATGCCGACTACTGGCTCAAGCGCGACGACGACGGGCAGTTCCCGAAGGACTATCACCGGGCGATGGCCGACGCCGGATGGCTGGGCATCACGATGCCGGAAGAATATGGCGGGTCGGGCCTTGGCGTCACCGAGGCCGCGGTGATGATGCATGAAGTCGCCAGCCATGGCGGCGGCATGGCCGCCACGTCCTCCGTTCACATCAATCTCTTCGGCCCGCATCCGATCGTCGTGCACGGCACGCACGAACAGAAGCAGGAATGGATTCCAAAGCTCGTCGCCGGCACCGATCAGGTCGCCTTCGGCTTTACCGAGCCGGATGCGGGCCTCGACACAACCCGCATCCGCACTTTCGCCGAGAAAGTGCCGGGCGGCTACAAGGTGCGGGGCCAGAAGGTCTGGACATCGACGGCGCAGGTCGCCAACAAGATTATGCTGCTGACGCGCACGACCAAATTCGAGGATGCAAAGCGGCCGACCGATGGGATCACGATTTTCTATACCGATCTCGATCGCTCCAAGATCGATGTTCAGCTGATCCCGAAGATGGGCCGCAAGGCGGTCGACTCGAACGCTATCTATATCGAGGATCTGTTCATCCCAGACGAGCATCGCATCGGCGAGGAGGGGAAGGGCTTCGGCTACATCCTGCACAGCCTCAACCCGGAGCGCGTGCTGATTGCCGTCGAGGCGATCGGCATCGGTCAGGACGCGCTGCGCCGCGCCACCGAATATGCACGCGAGCGCGTCGTGTTCGGCCGCCCCATCGGCAAGAACCAGGGCATCCAGCACCCGCTGGCGGAAAAGTGGATGTATCTGGAGGCGGCCTATCGCATGGCCATGCGCGCCGGCGAACTCTATGACGCCGGCAGGCCCTGCGGCGCGGAAGCCAATACGGCCAAGTTCCTCGGCGCCCGGGCGGGCTATGACGCGTGTCTTCAGGCCGTCTTCACGTTGGGCGGCTTCGGCTATGCCAAGGAATATCATGTCGAGCGCCTGCTGCGCGAAGTGACCGTCACGCGCATCGCGCCGATCACGGAGCAGCTCATTCTCTCCTTCATCGGCGAGAAAGTGCTCGATCTTCCCAGATCCTACTGAACTGTTTTTTACCGAGAAGGAATCCCATGACACAGTCAATGAAGGACAAGGTCGTCCTCGTCACCGGTGCCGGACGCGGCGTCGGGCGCGGCATCGCGCTCGACATGGCCAAGGCTGGCGCAGCGGTGGTGGTCAACGATCTCGGTGCCTCGCTTCAAGGTGCGCAGGAAGCCGGTCTGAGCCCGGCGGAAGAAGTCGTCAAGGAAATCGAGGCGATGGGCGGCCGTGCGGTCGCCAATGGCAACAGTGTCGCCGAATGGGATGGCGCGCATGAGATGGTGCAGGCGGCGATCGACAATTTCGGCCGCATCGATGCCGTCGTGAACAATGCCGGCAATCTGCGCGATGTGCTCTTCCACAAGATGACCGAAGACGATTTCGACGCCGTCATCGGCGTGCATCTGAAGGGTTCGTTCAACGTCAGCCGTGCGGCCGCTCCCTATTTCAAGGAGCAGGCGTCGGGTGCCTATGTTCACATGACATCGACCAGCGGCCTCATCGGCAATATGGGTCAGGTCAATTATGCCGCGGCGAAGCTGGGCATTGCCGCCATGTCGAAGACGATCGCCATCGACATGCAGCGCTTCAACGTGCGCTCCAATGCCATCGCACCCTTTGCCTGGACACGTATGGTCAGCTCCATTCCGGACGAGACGCCCGAGCAGAAAAAGCGCCGCGAAGGCCTCAAGAAGCTCGTTGCGGAACGTGTCGCGCCGCTGGTTGTCGCGCTGTGCTCGGATGCCGGTGCCAAGGTGACCGGACAGATTTTCGGCGCCCGCAACAACGAAATCTTCCTGTTCTCGCAGCCGCGCCCGATGCGTTCGGCCCACACGGCGGAAGGCTGGACGCCCGAAGCGATCTGCGAAACGGTTTTCCCTGCCTTCGAGCACGATTTCTACCCGCTCCACAAATCGGGCGACGTGTTCACCTGGGATCCGATCTGATCGATGGCCTTCGATCCGGACAGGCTGAAGACCTGGTCGTTTCCCGATATCCGCCATCGCTATACGGCGCGCGACGCGATCATCTACGCTCTCGGTGTCGGCCTGCCGCTGACGCCAGGCGACAGCGAGGACCTCAGTTTTCTGCTGGAAGACCGGTTGAAGGTGGTACCGACCTTCGCCGTGACGCTGGCAAGCCCGGGCATGTGGGTGCGCGCACCCGAGCTCGGCATCGACTGGGTAAAGCTGCTGCATGCCGGCCAGGCCGCCAGCTTCGAGTCCGCGTTGCCTGCCGAAGCCGAGGTTGTCGGCAAGGCCCGCATCAAGTCATTGCACGACCGCGGCCCGGACAAGGGAGCGATCTGCGTCGTCGAACGCCGGATTGAAGATGCCGTGAGCGGCACGCTCTATTGCACGATCGATCAGACGATCATCATGCGCGGCAATGGCGGTTTCGGGGGCGAGGCGCCGCCGAAGGATGCAAAGCCGACACCGCCCGATCGCGCCGCCGATCTCGTTGAGACTGTTCGGCTCTCACCGCGTGCTGCGCTGATCTACCGCCTGTCGGGTGACGTCAATCCGCTGCACGCCGATTATGAAGTCGCGCGGAAGGCAGGCTTCGACCGGCCGATCATGCACGGGCTGGGCTCCTACGGCACGACCGGCGCGCTCATTGTGATGCGCTTCTGCGACGGCGATCCGGCGCGACTGAAAGACCTGTCGCTGCGGTTTTCGGGTGTGATCTATCCCGGCGACGAGATCGCCTTCTCCTTCTGGAAGGAACGAAGCGACGTTCTCTTTGAAGCGACAGTCGGGGACCGCAAGGTCCTCGACCAGGGAATCGCCCGGATCGGTTGATCCGGGCTTCCGTCTTTCCAGCGTCGCTGCGGCGATTACGCTGCCATCATCTTCCGGATGCCGTCGCTGCCGACGCTGTCGAGCAGGGCGAACGGGCCGCCGAGATAGGCGGGAAACCCGAGTTCGCTCACGATCGCGAAATCGGCCAGCTTCTGCTCGTCGCCGGAAAGCCTCGACCGGTAGTGCGCGGCGGCGACAGCCGACGCGCCGAGGAGGCGTGCGGCGGTGCGCTGCCATTCATTGGCAGGCTTTTCGATCCACAGACCGGTGGCCGCGATGGCATCGACATCCGGCAGGGATTTCGGGTCGAGATCCGGCGCAGCGCCAGTGGATGGCGGCAACGGCTTCTCAAACCCGGCTTCCGCGCGGGCCGTATCGGCCTTGTCGCGGCCTGCCGCGTCGGCGACGGCGGCGAGCGCCGCGGAGACATCGGCGATCAGCGCTCCAAGGCTTTCGGGAAGGGCGTTCGCCTTCTTCTGTTTGCCGAAGATCTGCTTGCCCAGGAACATCGTACGGATCATGTCGCGCGGTTCCGGCCGCTTGATCAGTTCGGCGAAAATGTCGATCTCCGCCTTGACGCCCTGATCCATCGGCACCGTGACGCCTTCTTCAACGCAATCGAGGATCGCGGTGATCGCGGGATAATGACCGCGCGTTTCTTTCTGCCGTGCGGCACGCACGGGGTCGAGAACTGCCTTCACTTCCGCCTTTGTCGGGATTTTCCAGTCCGGCCTGTCCCAGGGCTGACGCGGATCGGGGTTGGACTTGATCCATTCCAGAGCCGCGGCGATTTCTTCACCCGCCGGCACCACACGGTGGGCGGCGCCTGCCTCCACGGCGTCGGCGGGGGTGAACCGGCCGCCGTCGAGCAGGATCGGTAGCGAAGCTTCCACACCCACCAGACGAGGCATGCGCTGCGTCCCGCCACCGCCCGGCAACAGGCCGACCAGCGATTCCGGAAGGCCGAGCGCCGTCTGCGGCGTGTCGGCGAGCACGCGGTAGTGACCCGCGAGCGCCAGTTCGCAGCCCCCGCCCAGCGCGAGCCCGTTGATGGCCATCGCGATGGGAACGCCGGCGGTCTCCATCTTGCGGAACGCGCGGCCGATGGGCGCGAAATGATCGCGGCCGACCGCGGTGCGCTGTTCTTCCGGCGCCGCCACGATCATCGCATAGGCTTCGGCCAGTTCGCCAAGGTCGGCACCGGCGCAGAAGGCGGTGGCCTTGCCTGACGATACGACGACGCCTTTCAGGCCGCTCTTTGGCAGCCAGTCGGCAAAAGCCTCCGACTCGTGAATGGCCGCGTTGGAAAACACGTTCATTGTCCGGCCCGGCATATCGAAGATCAGGTGGGCGATGCCCTCTTCAAGCATCTCGAGTCTGAACTCGCGAAGTGTAGGTGGTGTCGTCATTGGGGTTTCCTGTCGCCTGTTGTTCGACGGTTGTCTGCAAACTAGAGTTGCGGGCAAAGGCTGTCACGCCGTGGATTGGGGCTATCTCCAGCCAAGGCCGTGATATAACCGTGCTGCGCCGTTGCGAAGAGTGGCTTGCACGGTAAGTATCTTTATAGTGTGGTTGTGTACTAAAACAAATGGCTTTATGGCTAGCGTCAATGCCAAAGGCCCCGGGGAGTCAGATGGAAACGCTCAAGCTCAGCACCATGTCGTATACCCTGGACGGCGGGCTCGCCCGTGTTGTCCTGAACACTCCCGATAGGGGCAACCCCATCGACGGCGATTTTTGCGGCGACATGAACCGGCTGTCGATCGAGCTCAGTACCAACCCGGCAGTGCGCGCGGTTCTGCTGACCGCGAACGGCCGATTCTTCAGCGTGGGCGGTGACATCCGCACGTTCACCAAGGATCGCCAGGCCCTGCCGGCAATGGTCAAGAGGTGGACCGCCGATCTGCACATGGGCATCACCAGGATGCAGCGCATGAACGCTCCCGTCGTGACCGCCGTGCAGGGCGATGTCGCCGGAGGTTCGGTTTCGCTGGTGGCCTTTTCAGACATTGTCTACGCGGCCGAGGGCGTGAAGTTCAACGCCGCCTTTTCGATGATCGGCTATTGCGCCGACAGCGGCTCGACAATCTCGCTATCGAACCGCATGGGCTATTCTCGTGCCAAGCGCTTCCTGCTTTTGTCGGAATCCCTCACTGCCGGCGAAGCCCTCGAGGCGGGGCTTGTTGATTTCGTGACCAGTCCTGGTGATCTTGCCGAAGCGGCCGAGAAGACGGCGCAGAAGCTTGCCCGCGGTGCGACGCAGGCCTATGGCGCCATCAAACGCACCATGATGTCGGCACGTATCCAGGGCTTTGAGGCACAGCTCGAAGATGAAGCGCAGAACCTTTCAATTCTGGCCGGCGGCGATGATGCCTGGGAAGGCTTGACGGCCTTTGCCGAGCGTCGCAAGCCTGAATTCAAGGGCCGCTAGTCGGAACACTATCTAGGGACACTTTTCATGGATTTTGCCCTGACCGAGGAGCAATCCTCCATTTTCGATATGGCGCTGGAGTTCGGCAAGGAGAACATCGCTCCGTTCGCATTGGAGTGGGAGAAGGCCGGGACGATTCCGCGCGAGCTGTGGGGCAAAGTCGCAGAACTGGGCCTCGGCGGCGTCTATGTCTCCGAAGACTACGGCGGGTCGGGCCTGACGCGTCTCGACGCGACGCTCGTCTTCGAGGCGCTGGCCATGTCCTGTCCTTCGGTTTCCTCTTTCCTGTCCATTCACAACATGTGCGGCGGGATGATCGACCGGTTCGGGTCCGACGAGGCCAAGGCCAAGTGGCTGCCGGATCTCTGCACGATGCAGAAAGTCTTCTCCTATTGCCTGACCGAGCCGGGCTCGGGTTCGGACGCGGCGGCGCTGCGCACGCGTGCCGAGCGCACCAATGACGGCTATTCGCTGACCGGGAACAAGGCTTTCATCTCGGGCGGCAGCTATTCGGATGCCTATGTCGTCATGTGCCGCACCGGCGCCGACGGCCCCAAGGGGATCTCGACGATCATCGTCGAAGACGGTGCGCCGGGCCTTTCCTTCGGCGGCCTTGAGGACAAAATGGGCTGGCGTGCGCAGCCGACGGCGCAGGTCCAGATGGACGATTGCAAGGTGCCGGCGGAGAACCTGCTCGGTGAAGAGGGCAGGGGCTTCATGTACGCGATGGTCGGGCTCGACGGCGGCCGGCTGAATATTGCCGCTTCCGCGCTCGGCGGCGCGCAGGCCGCGCTCGATGCGGCGCTGCGCTACATGGGTGAACGCAAGGCGTTCGGCAAGACGATCGACCAGTTCCAGGCGCTGCAGTTCCGTCTCGCCGACATGGAAGTGAAGCTTCAGTCCGCGCGTACCTTCCTGCGCCAGGCGGCCTGGAAGCTCGACAACAAGATGGCCGACGCCACCAAGTTCTGCGCCATGGCCAAGCTCTACGTGACCGACGTGTCCTTCGAGGTCGCCAATGACTGCCTGCAGCTTCATGGCGGCTATGGCTATTTGGCCGACTATGGCGTTGAGAAGATTGTCCGCGACCTGCGCGTCCACCAGATTCTGGAGGGCACAAACGAGATCATGCGCCTGATCATCTCACGCCAGATGCTGGAGGCCAGGGGTTGATGGAAGACGTCCGCACCGCCAAAGAGGGCAAGGCCGGGCGCGTGACCCTGACGCGGCCCAAGGCGCTCAACTCGCTCAGCCACGACATGTGCCTTGCGATCGACGAGGCGATCTGGAAGTGGGCGGACGATCCGTCGGTGTCTCTCGTGATCATTGACGCCGAGGGCGACCGGGCCTTCTGCGCGGGCGGCGATATCGCCATGATCTACGAGAAGGGCAGGGAAGGCGACTATTCCTACGGCCGTGATTTCTGGCGCGACGAATACCGCATGAATACGCGGCTTGCCGAATATCCCAAGCCTGTGGTCAGCCTGATGCAGGGCTTCATCATGGGCGGTGGCGTTGGTCTTGGCGGTCATGTCTCGCACCGGATCGTTTGTGAGAGTTCCCAGGTCGCGATGCCCGAATGCGGCATCGGCCTGATCCCGGACGTCGGCGGTACGCTGCTGCTGGCCAATGCGCCGGGCAGGGTCGGCGAATATATCGGTCTGACCGGCGCGCGCATGGGCCCGGGCGACGCGATCTATTCGGGCTTTGCCAATCTCTATGTTCCGCAGGACAAATGGCCGGCGCTGATCGCGGAACTTTGCGAGACCGGCGATGCGGGTGCCATCGCACGACATGCGCTGCCCGCACCTTCCGGCAATCTGGCGGCGGCGCATGAGGAGATTGACCGCCTGTTTGCCGGCGCGACCATTGATGAGATATCGGCCGCGCTGGCCGCTGATGGCGGCGAACTGGCGACCAAGGCGAAAAGGGCCATCGATGCGGGGAGCCCGCTGTCCCTCGCCTGCACGCTGAAGATGATCCGCGACCTGCGTGCCGCCAAGGGCGACATCAGAGACGCGTTGACCCAGGAATACCGCTTCACCCATCGTTCGATGGATAAGGGAGACTTCCTGGAAGGTATCCGGGCTGCCATCATCGATAAGGACAAGCAGCCCCGCTGGCGGCATTCCGATATTGCCGGCGTGTCCAGGCAAGAGGTGGAAGCCCTGCTGGCGCCGCTGGGCGCGGAGGAACTGTCATTCAAGGAGAGATGGTCATGAAAATCGGTTTTATTGGCCTCGGCAACATGGGCGGGCCGATGTCGAAGAACCTCGCCGCGGCCGGGCATGAGGTCGTCGGTTTCGATCTCGTCGCGCCCGCGCCCGAAGGCGTTGTCAAAGCGGCATCCGCAGTCGAGGCCGCGACAGGCCGCGACGTCGTCGTCACCATGTTGCCCAACGGGCAGATTCTGCGCTCGGTTGCCGCTGAAATCCTTCCCGTGATGAAGAGCGGGACGGTGTTCATCGACTGTTCGACCGTCGACGTGGAAAGTGCGCGCGCTGTATCCGACGATGCCGCCGCCAAAGGCGTGCTGGCGATGGACGCACCCGTATCTGGCGGCATTGGCGGCGCCGCCGCCGGAACGCTGACCTTCATGGTCGGCGGCTCAAAGGAGGCTTTCGATATCGCGGCCCCGCTTTTCGAGATCATGGGCCAGAAGACGGTTCATTGCGGCGCTTCGGGCGCCGGCCAGTCGGCCAAGATCTGCAACAACATGATCCTGGGCGCGACGATGATCGCGACCTGCGAGGCTTTTGCACTCGCCGACAAGCTGGGCCTCGACCGCCAGAAAATGTTTGACGTGGTTTCAACGTCGTCGGGTTATTCCTGGTCGATGAACGCCTATTGCCCCGCGCCGGGCGTGGGTCCGAAATCGCCGGCGGACAATGGTTACAAGCCGGGTTTTGCGTCGGACCTGATGCTCAAGGATCTTCGTCTGTCGCAGCAGGCTGCCGAAACGGTCGACGCGGATACGCCCATGGGCAAGCTCGCGACCGAGCTCTACACGACGTTCGTGGAAAAAGAGGACGGCAAGGGTACGGATTTCTCTGCAATGCTTCCCCGGTTCGAGAAGCGCGGCCGCAGCTGACCGGGAGTTGAAAGGAAGAAGATCATGAAGGAACTGTCGCATTTCATTAATGGCAAGCGTGTCAACGGCACTTCGGGACGCTTTTCCGACGTATTCAATCCGGCTACCGGCGAAGTCCAGGCCAAGGTGCCGCTGGCCTCGCCGGCCGAGCTGAACGCCGCGATCGAGGCCGCCGAAAAGGCGCAGGTCGAATGGGGCGCCACCAATCCGCAGAAGCGTGGCCGCGTCATGATGGAGCTGGTGCGCCTGCTTCACCGGGACATGGACAAGCTGGCCGAGGCGCTTTCTTCCGAGCACGGCAAGACGTTGCCGGACGCCAAGGGCGACGTGGTGCGCGGCCTTGAAGTAATCGAGTTCTGCATCGGCGCGCCGCAATTCCTGAAGGGCGACTATACCGACAGCGCCAGCGCCGGCATCGACATGTATTCCATGCGTCAGCCGCTCGGCGTCGTCGCCGGCATCACGCCCTTCAACTTCCCGGCGATGATCCCGCTGTGGAAGATGGGTCCGGCGCTGGCCTGCGGCAACGCCTTCATCCTGAAGCCGTCCGAACGCGCGCCGTCCGTGCCGCTGATGCTCGCCGAACTGCTTCAGGAGGCAGGCCTACCCGATGGCGTGTTGCAGGTGATGAACGGCGACAAGGAAGCCGTCGACACGATCCTCGATCACCCGACGATTCAGGCCGTCGGCTTCGTCGGCTCCACGCCGATAGCGCACTATATCTATTCGCGCGCCTGCGCCAACGGGAAGCGCGCGCAGTGCTTCGGCGGCGCCAAGAACCACATGATCATCATGCCAGACTCCGATCTCGACCAGGTCGCGGACGCGCTCGTCGGCGCCGGCTACGGCGCGGCCGGCGAGCGGTGCATGGCGATTTCGGTGGCGGTCCCTGTCGGCGAGAAGACGGCGGATGCGCTGGTCGAAAAGCTGATCCCGCGTGTCGAGAAGCTGAAGGTCGGTCCCTATACGGCCGGCAACGATGTGGATTTCGGCCCGGTCGTCACGGCGGCCGCCAAGGCCAATATCGAACGCCTCGTCCAGACCGGTGTCGATCAGGGCGCCAAGCTGGTGGTCGATGGCCGCGGCTTCAAGATGCAGGGCTACGAAAACGGCTTCTTCGTCGGACCGAGCCTGTTCGACCATGTTACGCCCGACATGGAGATCTATAAGCAGGAGATTTTCGGCCCCGTCCTCACTACCGTGCGCGCCAAGTCCTACGAGGAGGCGCTGTCGCTTGCCATGAACCACGAATACGGCAACGGCACCTCGATCTTCACCCGCGACGGCGACACCGCGCGCGATTTCGCCAACCGCGTCAATATCGGCATGGTCGGCATCAACGTACCGATCCCCGTGCCGCTCGCCTATCACACCTTCGGCGGCTGGAAGAGGTCCGGCTTCGGCGATCTGAACCAGTTCGGTCCCGACGGCTTCCGCTTCTACACCCGTACCAAGACCGTCACCTCGCGCTGGCCGTCCGGCATCAAGGAAGGCGGCGAGTTCACCATTCCCGTCTTCAACTGATCCCAACTCGGTTCGAAACAATCAGGGCGGCGCTTCGACAGCGCCGCCCTTTTTCTTTCAGAAGTCATCGGCGCGCTAGGCGCCCTTGCCGGTCAGATAGTCGCGGTATTCCTCGCGCAGTTCGTTCTTGCGCACCTTGTTGGAGCCGGTCAGCGGCATGCTGTCGACGAAGATGACGCCGTCCGGCACCCACCACTTGGCCATTTTGGGTCGCATGAAATCAAGGAGTCCTTCCTCGCTCAGAGTGCTGCCGGGCCTCCTGACCACGACCATGACCGGGCGCTCCTGCCATTTCGGGTGCGGCACGGAAATCGCGGCCGCCAGGCTGACTTCGGGATGCGATGCGGCGATCTTCTCCAGATCGATCGAACTGATCCATTCGCCGCCGGATTTGATGAGGTCCTTGGAACGGTCCACAAGGCGCATATAACCGTCCGGGTCGATCGTCGCGATGTCCCCGGTGATCAGCCAGCCGTCCTTGTCCGTGGCCGAACCCTCTTCCATGTCGAGATAGGATTTGGTCGCCCACAGGCCGCGAAACCGCAAATGGCCCCGTGTCTTGCCGTCGTGAGCTACGGGGTTTCCGTCATCATCGACCAGGCGCGCCACGAAGCCCGGCGTCTGCCGCCCGTCGGTGCACTGGTAGATGACGCGTTCTTCCTTCGGCAGGGCGAGTTGAGGCGCTGAAAGGATGCCGCTCGTGCCGAACATGCATTCCGTCATCCCCCAGTTGTGGCCCGTCTTCATGTTGTACTGGTCCTGCAGCTTGGAGATCAGGGCCGGGGACAGTCCGCCGCCGGCGCTGATCAGGGCTTCAAGCGGCTCCAGCGACTTGCCGGTCTGTTCGGAATACTCGATCAGATTGGCAAGAATGGAGGGAACGAGCGCGAGGTTCGTGACACGCTCCTGCGATATGAGTTCCTGGACCGCCTTCGGCGACAGGTCGCGGCCCGGCAGCACCAGTTTGCGGCCGATATAGAAGGCACCGAATGGGATATTCCATGCACTCGAATGGAACATCGGCGCCAGAGGCATCAGCACCAGCGGATTGCGCTCCGGCACCGGCATCCAGGCCAGCGAGCACAGCGTCATCGTCTGCAGGAAGGCGTTGCGGTGCGAATAGACGACGCCCTTCGGCAGGCCCGTCGTGCCGGATGTGAAGCAGATCGTCGCCGCGGTACGCTCATCGAATTCCGGCCAGTCGAACGTCGCGCTCTCCGCGCCAAGCCAGTCCTCGTAGCACTCCAGTTCGAGGCTGCGGCTCGCCGGCATGTTTTCCGGTCGTTCAAGCACCACGAAGCGCCGGATATGCTTGAGCGTCGGCGCGATGGCCTCGACCTGCGGCAGGATATCCTGATCGAAGAACAGGATTTCCCCCTTGCCGCTGTTCACGACAAAGGCGAGCTGGTCGTTGGAAAGACGCGGATTGGCCGTATGGATCGCCGCGCCGATCCCGGTGAGGCCGTAGAATAGCTCCAAGTGCCGGTGTGTGTTCCAGGCGATCGTCGTGGCGCGCGCCCCCAGCCCCAGCCCGCGCTTCGTCAGCGCGTTGGCGAGCTGTTTGGTGCGCGCGTTTATCTGGCGGAAGGTGAAGCGGACGGGCTCGCCCGACAACTCTCGCGAGACAACCTCGCATCGGCCGTTGGAAACGGCGCCATGTTCGTTGATCACGGACAGCAACAGCGGCATGTCCATGGAAAGACCGTGCAGGACGTCCACTTCTCGTCTCCCGAACTTCGTCGTCTGGCGGCCGCCCGGACCGCCGTCATCTTTAATTCCTGTGGCCGCTTTAACCTGCCAGAGCCTGCTTCAGTTCGCCGCGCACGAAGCGGGCGACTTCGCCGCGCGGGCAAAGCTCTATGACGGAGCCGTGCACGCCGCCCTTGGGCACCCAGCCGCGCCGCAGGGGCAGATTCGGCGTCGGCGGTTGATCGTAGACTTTCAGTCCCGCCGCCCGGTATCTGGCGATCGCCTCATCGAGGTCGTCGACTTCGATGGCGACCACGACGTCGCCGGGGACCATGTCCGTCTTGCCGGAGGCTTCCACGAGTTCGATGATCGTCCCGCCATTGTCGAAGAAGCCCAGACGAAGCTTCAATTCGGGGATTTCCCGGATGATGGGCTGTCCGAGGCCGACAGTGGCACTGTAGAAGGACAGAGCCTCATCAAGGTTGGCGACGATAATCCCGATATGGTCGAGCTGTGCGGGCATGCGTGGGCTCCCTGAAGATTGTTTGACTGAATTATATTCGTTAGCTTACGATATCTTGCCATGCCTAATCAATGACGGGCGGGTCTCTCCGGCGCGGCATAGCCTTCGGAGTGACATACCACAATGAGAAAAGCGGGAGCAGAAGCGTGGGCAGACTGGAAGGCAAGAGGATCGTCATAACCGGCGCTGGCACTGGCATTGGCGAGGCAAGCGCGATCAGGGTCGCTTCGGAGGGTGCGAAAGTGCTCGTCGTCGGACGGACTGAAGAGACCATCGCCGATACGGTCGATCAGATTCGCGAAGCTGGCGGCACCGCCGAGTATCTCGTGGCCGATGCAACGGTGGAAGATCAGGTCGCCGGCATGGTCTCGACCTGCGTCGACAGGTTCGGCGGACTTGAGGTCTTCTATGCCAACGCCGGCAATACCGAGCCGATGACTCCCATTCTCGACATGACGGTCGACCAATGGGAACAGCAGTTTCGCGACAACGTGATCAGCGCGTTCCTGTGCGTGAAACATGCCGGCCGGCACATGGTCGATCACGGCGGCGGGTCCATCATCCTGTGCTCTTCGGTGGCCTCGCTGCGCGCCAATGGCGGCGCGATCGCCTACAGCGCGGTGAAGGCGGGCGTGAACAGCCTCACCCAGACAGCGGCGGCGGCCTTCATCGGCAAGAACATTCGCGTCAACGCGCTGCTGCCAGGTCTCGCCGAGACCAAGCTCAGCAAACCGATTTTCGAATACGCGCGCCACAAGGGTTCCGAACACAAGCTCGGCAAGCTGACGCTCATGCAGCGGCCCGGCTATGTCGAGGACATGGCGGGCGTCATCGCGTTCCTCGCCAGCGACGATTCGTCATATGTCGACGGACAGTTGATCGCCTGCGACGGCGGGATCAGCGCGACGCATCCGTTCGGCCGCTTCGGCTGATCGGCAGAGATACGCTCGCAAGGGAAACAATGGCGACAGGCTCAGCGAGCCGGTCTTCACGGGAGGAAACGATGCCATACAATTCAGTCTACGCGCCCGGTCTGTTCAAGGGGCAAACGATAATCGTCACCGGCGGCGGCAGCGGCATCGGGCGCTGTACGGCGCATGAGCTCGCCTATCTCGGCGCCAATGTCGTCATCTGCGGCCGCAATCCGGAACGGCTTGAGCAGGTCGTCGGCGAAATCGGGGAAGATGGCGGCGAGGTCTCCAGCTTCATCTGCGACATTCGCGATGAGGCCGCCGTTGGTCAGGTGATCGACGAGGTTCTCAAGAAATACGGCAGCATCGAGGGGCTGGTGAACAATGCGGGCGGACAGTATCGCACGCCCGCCAAGACGATCTCCACTAAGGGCTTCGAGGCCGTCGTCCGCAACAATCTGACGGGCGGCTTCATCTTCATGCGGGAAATCTATAACCGCTGGATGGCCGATCACGGCGGCGCCATCGTCAACATCATCGCCGACATCTGGGGCGGCTGGCCGGAATTTGCGCATTCGGGCGCGGCCCGCGGCGGCATGTTCACGCTCACCGAGACGCTGGCCTGCGAATGGGGACATGACGGTGTCCGCGTGAACAGTGTTGCACCGGGTGGCATCGCCTCCAGCGGCTTCGATACCTATCCGCCGGAACTGACCAAGAAGCTCTATGAATTTCCCGGCCGTATCCCGCTCCAGCGCTTCGGCACGGAATCGGAAATATCCGGCGCGATCGTCTATCTGCTCTCGCCGGCCGCGGCCTTCATCACCGGCACCTGCCTCAGGGTCGACGGCGGGGCGCCCAATGTCCGGCAGACCTGGAATCTCGAGAAAGGCAGCCGCAACGAGCCGTTCCATGGGTTCCACCGCGGCGTCATCCCGAAAGCCCTGAAAGGCCAGCCCCAGGAGTAGGCGTGATGATGCGCTTTCATCACATGGCTGTCTTCGTGAGCGATATCGACGAGGCGCTGAAACTCTGGGTCGATCTTCTCGGGTTCGAACTCACCCATCGCACGACGATTCCCGACACCGATGTGAAGGGGCCGAAGACCCGCATGCCGCAGGGCGTGCTGGACGATATTTTCGGCGTGAAGGGCGCGCGTTCGCATATGGCGCTGCTGACATCGCCGGATGGGGCGATGATCGAACTGCAGCAGTGCGAGGTGCCGAAAATCCGGAAGACGCCGCCGGAGAACCTGCGATACGGCCATACCGGCTTTCACGAACTTGGCTTCCAGGTGGAGGATATCGAGGGCTGGTTCGAGAAGGTGAAGGCGGCCGGCTACGAGACGCAGACGCCCTATATCTGGCCCTGGGCGGGTACCGGCAAGTCCTTCCTGTTCTATGATTCAGACGGCAACATGATCCAGTTCTGCGAGCAGAAGGGAAGCCCGAGCTGGCGGCCCCCCGCCTGAGGCAGCCTGTCATCCTTCAGATCCGATTTATAGAGGAACGGCTTGATGTCCGAACAGCACGTCAATCGCCAATGGTTCTATGCCAGGCCCATCACCGGCCATCTGACCGCGGACAATTTCGCGCAGCGCGAAGTGCCCGTTCCGGAATTGCGCCAGGGTCAGGCGCTGATACGCAATCGTCTTGTCTCGATCGATCCGGCCAACCGTCTCTATTTCGCCATTCAGAATTACCGGCGACAGATCGAGCTGGGCGATGTCATGGCGGCCTTTGCCATCGGGGAGGTCGTGAAATCGACCGATCCGCGCTTCCGGGTCGGCGATCTCTGGCACGGCGATTTCGGCTGGCAGGACTACGCGGTGATCAACAGTTACGATCGCTCTGAATACTACCACCGCTGCACGCCCGGATTCAGCGACGAAGATCTTCTCGGCGTCTACGGCATCACCGGCATGACAGCATATTTCGGCGTCGAGACCGTAGGCCGGCTGACGGGCAATGAAACGGTCGTCGTCGGCGGGGCAACCGGCGCGTGCGGCGCGATCATCGGTCAGTTGGCAAAGATTGCGGGGTGCCGGGTCGTGGGCTTTGCGGGCGGGCCGGACAAATGTTCATGGCTTACCCGCGAACTGGGTTTCGACGCCGCCGTCGATTACCGGGCATCGGACATGGCGCAACGGTTGGCGGCGGAATGCCCGGACGGCGTCGACTTCTTCTCCGATGCCATCGGCGGCGCCATCAGCCAGGCGACCATCCCCCTGATGAAGCAGGACGCTCGCTGGTACCATTTCGGCAATATGTCCGAATACGACAACATGGTGCCGGGCGAAGCCGCGCCGCGTCACGACGCCTTCCTGACGCCCGAACTGCGAGCCATCTGCAAGGAGCGCAATCTCAGGCCCGTTTTCCTTTTGGTATTCGACTTTTACTGCCGCCGCCTCGAAGCGCAGGAGAAGCTCGCCGCATATATCGCTGAAGGCCGGCTGAAAGCGCCCAGCACATCGCTTTCAGGATTCGACAAGCTTCCTTCGGCTCTGGTTGACGGCTCGCTCGGCTCCAATAAGCTCGGGAAGTTGAACGTACGCCTTGCCGGATGATTTCCCGCGGCTTCCACCCGCCAGACTGAATGATATGTTACACGCTTGAGAAGCATAGTAAGCTACTGTACAAAGTCGCCTTTGCCTCTCCGCACGATCTTTTGCAGTCGATCGGAGACGGGATTGCAGGGTGAAGGGATAGAGTTTGGGTCGCCGCCGGCAACTCCGGGAGGCGAACGCAAGGGAGGATTTGACGGTAATGTCTGAGAAGAAATTTGACCCTGTCGAGCATGGGCGCGAAATGCGCGAAAAGGGCTATTGGCTCGACCTGACCTTCGATGACCTGCTGACCGACGCAGTCAGGAAGTTCCCCGACAAGAATGCCGTGGTTGCCTATCGCGCGGACGCCGGCAGCGAGAAGCCCGTCCGGACCATCACGTTCAAGGAGCTTGAAGGTCTCGTCGCGAAGGCGGCCGGCGCGCTGCGCGGACTTGGCGTGAGGAAGGGTGATGTCGTCGCGCTCATGCTGCCCAACTGGTGGGAGTTCGTGGTCGCGACCTATGCCGCCGCGCGTATCGGCGCGGTCTGCAATCCGCTCATGCACATTTTCCGCGAGCGCGAGCTTCGCTTCATGCTCGGCTTTGCCGACACGAAGGTCATCATCATTCCCAAGGAGTTCCGCGGGTTTGATTTCGCGAAGATGATGGATGGTCTGCGCGGAGAGCTTCCGGCGCTCAAGCACGTCATCGTTGCCGGCGGCGAAGGTGACACTTCGTTCGACAAGACACTTCTCCAGAGCGATGCGGCGCCGGTCGGCCCCAATCCCCCGGAGCGCATGGCCTGCGATGAAATGTGCAGCCTGATGTACACGTCAGGCACGACCGGCGAGCCCAAAGGCGTCATGCACTGCTTCAACACGATCGTGGCCTGCACCGACGCGCTCGGCGAGCGCTTCCACCTGACTTCCGACGATGTTCATCACGGCAGCACGCCGTTTGGCCACATGACCGGCTTCACCGCCGTCATGGTCCAGGCTCTGCGCTATGGCAGTACCGTGGTCCTGCAGGATATCTGGGAGCCGAACGCCGGCGTGGCGATCATGGCCCGCGAGGGCGTGAGCCACATGGCGGCCGCGACGCCGTTTCTCGCCGATATCGTGAAGGCGGTGGAGGCGGGTGGCCCCAAGCCGAAGCTGAAGACGTTCCTGTGCGGGGGTGCGCCTATTCCGCCGGTGATCGTGGAAAAGGCCATCAGCGTTCTCGATCTCAATGTTTCCTCGCTCTGGGGCATGACGGAAACGCTGGGCGGCAGCCTGACCGAACCGGAACGGGCACGCGAGAAGTCGTCCACAACGGATGGCCGGGCGCTGAACGGCATGAAGCTGCTGATCACCGACGATGACTACAAGCCGCTTCCGCTGGGAGAAACCGGGCGCTTTCTCGTCACCGGTTCGTCCCTGTTCCTTGGCTATTACAAGCGACCCGACCTGGCCAATATCCAGCCGGGCGGCTGGTTCGATACCGGCGACATGGCCTATATGGACGAAGAGGGCTATATCCGTATCAACGGCCGCACCAAGGACATCATCATCCGCGGCGGCGAGAATGTCCCGGTCGTCGAGATCGAAGACCTTCTCTATCGCCATCCCTCGGTCGCGGATGCGGCGATGGTCGGCTACCCGGACGATCGCCTTGGCGAGCGCGGCTGCGCCTTCGTCGTGCTCCAGCCCGGGGCCTCGTTCGATCTCAGCGAGATGCAGGCCTATCTCTCCAAGGCCGGGGCGGCCAAGCAGTACTGGCCCGAGCAGATCGAGATCATAAATGCGATGCCGCGAACCGCGAGCGGCAAGATCCAGAAGTTCGTGCTCCGCGAGCAGGCGAAGAAATACGCCTCTTAGGAAGCGACAAGCTATCGGTTTGCCGCCGCGCCCCTGCCGCGCGGCGGCGACAGCCCTGCGGCATGAGAGGAACCCCTTATTGACACAAGTCCGCTTTTTAAAATAAATAAACCGAACGTTCATTCGTACATTGACGTACCACTTTGTTCGAAGGGGAAATTTCGGTGGCGTCAGCCGGCTGGAGATAATACTGAGGCTACAAAAAGGGCCGTTCGCAGCGACGACGCGCGGGGCCTTGATGACCGGTAGGACGGATGCGGAGCCCGGACCGGTTCTTCCATTGAGTGAAACGCAAAAGAGAGGACAGGTAGAACAGATGGATTTCAATATCCCGAAGGAAATCACGGACAAGCTTGCCGAGCTTGACGATTTCATCGAGCGCGAGATCAAGCCGCTCGAGAAGGAAAATATCCAGTTCTTCGATCATCGCCGCGAATGGAAGCGCACTGACTGGGAAAATGACGGGTCGCCGTCCAAGGAATGGCGCGCCGTGATCGAGGAGATGGAGCGCCGCGCCGACAAGGCCGGCCATCTGCGTCTGTGCCTGCCCAAGGGTTGCGGCGGTCAGGCGGCAGGCAACCTGATGAGCGCTGTCGTGCGCGAGCATCTCGCCGCGAAGGGGCTGGGGCTGCACAACGACCTGCAGGACGAATCGTCCATCGTCGGCAACTTCACCATTCTCCCGGCCATCGACAAGTACGGCACGCCCGAGCAGCGCCAGTACATCGAAGGCAACATCACCGCCAAGAACCATCTGTCCTTCGCACTGACCGAGCCGAACCATGGCAGCGACGCCACCTGGCTGGAAACCCGCGCAGTGCGCGACGGTGACCACTGGGTGATCAACGGCATGAAGCGCTGGAACAGCCAGGTCGGCCGCTCCAAGGCCAATCTCGTTTTTGCCCGCACATCAGGCAAGGACGGCGAGGCCAAGGGCATCACGGCCTTCATCGTGCCGACCGACGCGCCCGGCCATAATATCCTCTACAATCACTGGACCTTCAACATGCCGACCGACCATGCCGAGGTCGAGCTGAAGGACGTCCGCGTGTCCGACAGCGCCATCCTGCACAAGGAAGGCGAGGGGCTGATGATCGCCCAGATGTTCGTGCATGAGAACCGCATCCGCCAGGCTGCCGCGAGCGTCGGCGCAGCGCGCTACTGCATTGAGGAATCGGTGAAATACGCCAAGGAGCGTATCATTTTCGGCGAACCGCTGGCGAACCGTCAGGCAATCCAGTTCCCGCTGGCCGAACTGCACACCGATTGCGAGATTCTGCGCAACTTCATCTTCCGCACCGCGTGGATGATGGACCAGGTCGATCCGGTGCAGATCTCCGATCTGGTCTCGATGTGCAATTTCAAGGCGAACAACCTGGTCTGCAAGGCTGCCGACATGGCCATCCAGACCCATGGCGGCGTCGGCTACAGCCGTCACAAGCCTTTCGAGCACATCTATCGTCATCATCGCCGCTATCGTATTACCGAGGGCAGCGATGAGGTGCAGAAGCGGCGTGTCGCGCAGTACCTGTTTGGATACAGCGGAAAAAAGGCCACATGACAGAGCCGAAGGAAAATCTGCCGCCGGTTCCGGCGGCAGATTTGAATATCGACAATCTGCGCCCCATTCTCCGGGAGTACCTCGGCGCACCTGTGCGCACGCTTGATGTACGCTCGACGACCGGCGGACAGTCCAATCCGACCTATTTCGTCACCGCCGATGACTGGCGCGGCATCCTGCGCAAACAGCCGCCTGGCGTTCTAGCCAAATCGGCGCATGCGATCGATCGCGAATTCCGGGTCCTCAAGGCCTTGCACGGCTCGGATGTACCGGTGCCTGAACCCTACCTCTATTGCGAGGATGCGGACATCATCGGCACGCCATTCTACTTGATGGAATGGCTCGATGGCCGCGTCGTCTATCAGTACGCCATGCCCTCCATTCCGAAGGAGCAGCGGACGGAGCTTTTCGATTCCATGGCGAAAGTCATGGCCGCGATCCACAAGGTGGATTTCCGTGCCGTCGGCCTTGGCGACTACGGTCGGGAAGGCAACTATTTCAGGCGTCAGCTGCGTGTGTGGTCGGGGCTTTGGGATCAATATCGCAAGGGCGACGACGACAATCCCGCGCTTGATGAGATTATCGAATGGCTCAATGAGCGCGTGCCGGAAAGCGAAATGATCACGCTCTGCCATGGCGACTACCGCTTTGCCAATACGCTGGTCCACAAGACGGAACCTCGGATTTTGGGCGTCATCGACTGGGAGCTGTCGACGCTGGGTCATCCGCTGGTGGACGTGGCGTTCAACACGATGGCCTATGACGTGCCGCCGGAAGTGAATGGCGGCATCGCGGGGCTTGACGTCGCCGAGCTTGGCGTACCGTCCCGGGAAGACTATCTTGAGAGATATTACGCATACGCCGGATCGACGGAGCGGTTGAGCACGTTTCACCGGGTGTTCGGCATGTTCCGGGGTTCCGTTGGTAGCGCGGGCGTCCAGATCCGCGGTGAAAAGGGCAACAGCACGCTGCCGGACTCGGCACGCATCGGGCGCATGATGGCGCTTGCCTATGCGGAGCGCGGCCTTGCCATTGCAAGACAGGATGAGAAATGAACAAGCCAATGAAAGTGATGACCTTCGACGAGGTCGTGCGCAACCGCCGCTCGGTACGTGGTTTCCTGCCCAAGGAAGTCCCGATGGAAACCATGCGCGAAATTTTCGAACTCGCGCAGCTTGCACCCTCCAACTGCAATATCCAGCCCTGGATCACCCACGTCGTTTCCGGCGAGAGCCTGAAGCAGCTTGGCAATAAGCTGGTCGAGGCCGCGAAAGCCGGGCGCGAGCCCGATCCCGACTGGCCCGCCGACAAGAAGTTTCCCGGCGTTTATCGCGAGCGTCAGATCGATGCGGCGGTAAGACTCTACGGCAATATGGGTGTCGCTCGGCACGATGTGGAAGGCCGTCAGGCCGCCTATCTGCGCAACCAGATGTTCTTCGATGCGCCGCATGCGGTGTTCATCTTCATGCTTGGCATGTTCGATGCGCGAGAGGCGGTCGATCTTGGCATCTATGCGCAGAACCTGATGCTCTCCATGACGTCGCGCGGCGTGGATTCCTGTGCGCAGGGCGCGCTCGGTCTCTATGCGAGCATCGTGCGCGAACACCTCGGGCTGGAGCCGGATTTGCAGATTCTGTTCGGCATTTCGTTCGGCTACGAAGATCCGGCGGTTGCCGCCAACCGCACACGGACCGGTCGCGCCACGGTCGATGAGCACATCATTTTCCACCGCTAGCAGCGGTCCGGGCGCGTAGCCCATGCAACGAAAAGAGGGCCGGCGCGAGACCGGCCCCTTCTGAAGGAAACGCCATCGAGGAGCGAATGCAATGAGTGAGCCGCTTTCCGGCAAGGTCGCTATCGTCACGGGTTCAGCGCGTGGAATTGGACGCGCCTACGCGCTCAGGCTTGCGCGCCTTGGCGCGGACGTCGTCATCGCTGATATCAATCTTGCTGGCGCGGCCGAATTCGGCGAGACGCTCAGCGCCGAAACCGTGATGGCCGAGATAGAAGCGCTGGGCCGACGCTCCATCGGCTTCGAGGGCGATCTGGGCAGGGAAGAGGCCGTCAGGCAGCTTTTCGAGAAGACGATGGATGCCTTCGGCCGCGTCGATATTCTCGTCAACAATGCCGGCGGCGCGATCGCACGCGAAAGCGGCCCGCTCGGCACCGAAACGACGATGGCCGATTACGATCTGCTGATGGATGCGAATTTCCGCAGCACTGTCCTGTGCTGCCAGGCGGCCGCCCCCATCATGAAGAAGCAGGGCGGCGGGATCATCGTCAATGTCTCTTCCCAGATCGGTTCGTCGATCCTGCCCGGCGGCATGCTGGCGATCTACGGCGCCTCGAAGGCGGCGGTCGCCATGTACACGCGCAATCTCGCCGCCGAGCTCGGGCCGTACGCGATACGCGTCAACGCGATCGCGCCCGGCATCATCATGACCGCGCGCGTCGCCCGTCAGGCGGCCGAACGCGGCGTGGGGACGAATGCGCAGGCTGATGCGCTGCCCTTGCGCCGTCTTGGCACGCCCGAGGACGTCGCCGGGGCGCTTGAATTCCTCGCGACCGACCTGTCCAGATATGTGACGGGACAGGTGATCTCCGTCTGCGGCGGCGCTGTTCTGACAGCAAGCTGAGAAGTGAAGTCGATTCAGGTAGCCGGCTCGATCAGCACCACAACGCCGAATTTCGGGCATGCGGCATCTTGAACCGCATTCACCTGGTTGACGTTCGCTATAAAAGCGTCGAAAAACACGGTAGATCACAACGCTGACGGCGTTGGGAGCGCCCGTCTCAGGGGGACGGGCGGGTTGACGCGTTTCAGAATGCTGGGAGGATGCTGATGAACAAGCCAATGAACCGTGATGTTCCCCCCGGCCTGTGGCTGCCGGGTGGTGAGCCCGCACCGGGCCGGATCGCCAGGGCGCAGATTCGCACCAAAGACGACATCAAGGCCATCGAGCAGTACGATTTCGACGAGTTGCTCGCCGCCGGCACGATATTGGAGAGCATCGAGACAGCGGCCGCGATTGATCCGGGCAAGGTGGCGATACGTCATCTGATGTCCGCCGACACGAGCGTTGCGCCGCGCGATATCACCTACCGCGAGATGGTGGAAAAGCTGCACGCGGCGGCAAGCCTGTTCGAGGAGGCCTCAGCGGGCCAGAAGCCGTCGGTGGCGGTAATCCTGCCGATGTTGCCGGAAGCACTGATCGCCAGCTGGGGCGCGGCCTCGGTGGGCATCGGCTCCCCCATCAATCCGTTCCTGGAAATGAAGTACATCACGTCGATCATGAACGTCGCCAAGACGACGGTTCTGGTGACGACGACCAACAAATACGGTCCCGGCGCATGGGACAAGCTCGGCCAGATCATGGATCAGGTGCCGACGCTCAAGCGCATTCTGATCGTCGACAGCGACGATCCCGAAAAGGACTTCAACAGGGCGCTGGAGGCCCAGAAGGCCAAGGGCTCGAAATTCACCCGCGTCACCAATCCCGACGCCGACGCGATCTATTTGCCGACCGGCGGCACGACCGCCCACCCCAAACTCGTGCGCATGCGTCACAAGGGGCAGCTCGTCAACGCCTGGATCAACGGCGCGCTCGGCGGGTCCGGCGCCGACAATGTCGTCGGGCACGCGATGCCCAACTTCCATGTCGGCGGATTCGTGGTGCTTGCCCTGCGGGCGATGATCTTCGGCCAGACTTTGCTGACCTTGACGACGGACGGCTTCCGCAATCCGCAGGTCCTCACCAATTTCTGGAACATCGCCAATCACTACGGCATGACAGCCGTTCTGGCGACGCCGGCGACGGCAGCCGCGATCATGTCGATGACCGAGGCGCCCGAAAAGCATCCGATACGTGTCTTCCATTGCGGCGCGAGCACGATCCCGGTCGCCCTCGCCAACGCCTTCCATGACAAATTCGGTATCTGGCTGCGCGAGCTGTGGGGCATGACCGAAGTGCATGGCGTGGTGTCCGGCCATCCCAACGACATCCCGCCGGTCATCGGCTCGGTGGGCACGCAGATGCCGCATCAGCCGGTCCGCGCCTTTATCGTCGACGACAACAATGCGTTTGTCCGCGAATGCGCTCCCGGCGAGCGCGGTGTTCTCGTGATCAGCGGACCAGGCGTGACCGAAGGCTACGTCAATCCGGAAATCAATGCCGGATTCCATGTGAAGAACACGCCGGATGGCAAGCCCTGGGGCAACACCGGCGATCTCGGCATGGTCGACAAGGACGGCTATGTCTGGATATTCGGTCGTGCCAAGGACGTCATCATCCGCGGCGGCCACAATATCGATGCCAACCTCATCGAGGAGGTGCTCGTTCGCCATCCGGCCGTGCAGCTCGCAGCCGCCATCGGCAAGCCGGACCCGGCCAAGGGCGAGCTTCCCATCGCCTATGTCCAGCTCAAGGCCGGCGCCAGCGCCACCGAGGAAGAATTGCTCGACCTCTGCCGCAAGGAAGTGCAGGAGCGGGCCGCTGTCCCGATTTCCATCGCCATCATCGAGACGATGCCGATGACGGCCGTCGGCAAGATTTCCAAGCCGGTTCTGCGTGGCGAGATCATCAGGGAAGTCGCGGCGGAAGTTGCAGGCGAAGTCTTGAAGGGCGAGCGCGATTATTCGGTCGAGATCGATGACAGCGGTTCGCGGCCCGCGGCCATTGTCAAGGTGGCCGGTCCGATGGACAATCAGATCGACGACCGGCTGAAGACCGCGTTCAGGACCTACGAGTTCAACACGGACATACGCTTCGCCGGGTAATTGAGGAAAAGTACCGGGGAAAGCATGAATTCCGTTTCTGGGACACGACCTCCGGCGGCCGAATGGCTGCCGGGGGGCGAACCTGCACCCGGACGCATCGCGCGTCCGAAGCTCCGCAACCGCGATGACATCAGGGCGATCGAGCAGTTCAGTTTCGAGGAATTGCTCGCCGGTGACACGATCCTGGAGAATCTGGAAGCCGCTGCCGCGATCGATCCGGCGAAACCGGCGATCAAGCATCTGCTTTCGGCAGACACTGATGTGTCGCCGCGCATCATCACCTATGGTGAACTGATCGGCAGAATCCACGCCGCGGCGAGCGCCTTCGAAGCCGCTGCCGAAGGTGAGAAGCCCTCGGTCGCCATCATCATGCCGATGGTGCCGGAGGGGCTGATCGCAACATGGGCCGCCGCCTCTGTCGGGGTCGGCATACCGGTCAATCCATTCCTGGAGCTCGGTCAGGCGGCGGCGATCATGAATGCCGCGAAGGCGAATGTTCTGGTGATTGCTTCGGGCGCCCTCGGCCCTGGCATGTGGGACAGGGTCGGCCTTGACGAATTCAGGGCGTCCGTACCGACCCTGAAGCGGATTTTCGTCGTCGGCGGTGACCATTCCGCCGACGATTTCGACGCGGCGCTGAAAGAACGTGCGCAAGCCGGCGCGCCCTTCACCCGCGTGACCGATCCGCATGCCGACGCCAACTATCTGGCGACGGGCGGCACGACCGGCTCGATCAAGCTTGTGCGGATGACCCATAGGGGGCAGCTCGTGAATGCCTGGCTCGTCGGCGCGCTGAGCGGCGATCCCTCGACGGGCGCGGTGATCGGCCACGCCATGCCAAACTTTCATGTCGGCGGTCTCGTCAATCTCGCGCTGCGCACGATGATCTACGGGCAGACGCTGTTGACGCTGACGGCGAACGGCTTCCGCGATCAGGGGATCATCGGCAATTTCTGGGACATCGCCCGCCGGCACGCGATGACATTCGTGTTGTCGACGCCGGCCACCGCCGCAGCCCTGCTGGCCGCCAATGGCGATTCGAAGGGCCATTCCATCACAACCTATCACTGCGGCGGCAGTACCATTCCTGTGGCCCTGTCCGATGCCGTTTTCGAGCGTTTCGGTATCAGGCTGCGCGAAACCTGGGGCATGACCGAGGTGCATGGCACTGTCAGCGGCCATCCTGTCGGCATGGAGCCGATGGTAGGCTCGGTGGGTATCCAGTTGCCCAAACAGCCGGTCCGCGCCTTCATTCTCGACGACGACAACAATTTTGTGCGGGAGTGCCAGCCTGGCGAACGCGGCGTGCTCGCCATCAGCGGCGAGGGCGTCGCCAAGGGTTATGTCGATCCGAAATACAACAAGGATTTCCTGATCGCGAACACGCCGGATGGCAGGCCCTGGGGCAGCACCGGCGATCTCGGCATGGTCGATCGGGATGGCTACATATGGATCTTCGGGCGCGCCAAGGATGTCATCATCCGCGGCGGCCACAATATCGATGCCAAGATGATCGAGGAGGTGCTGGTCCAGCACCCCGCCGTCCAGTTGGCGGCCGCCATCGGCCGCCCGGATCCGGCCAAGGGCGAACTGCCCATCGCCTATGTTCAGCTCAAACAGGGCATGCGGGCGACGGCCGAGGAACTGATGGAGCTTTGCCGCCGCGAGGTGCAGGAACGCGCCGCCGTTCCGGTGGCGATCTCGGTCGTTGAGTCGCTGCCCGTGACGCCGGTAGGCAAGATTTTCAAGCCGGAACTCAGGCGCATGATCATCGCCGAGGTTGCGGGCGAGGTCGCCGATGGCGTCATCGGCAAGGACCGCGCTTGCGACATCGTCGTGGATATGACGGGGGCGCGGCCGACCGCGGCGCTGAAGGTCGCGGGTCCCGCAGATGCCGAACTCGCCGATCAGCTGGCCGGCGCGTTCCGCAGCTACGAGTTCAATACCAGGGTCGACTTTTCGGCTTGACCTGGCTCAGACGAATTCGCGACCGATCAGCGCGCGCGCGATGATCATCTTCTGGATCTGCGGCGCGCCGTCGGCGATCAGTTGGCCGGCGACGTCGCGCAGACGCTGTTCCACCGGGTAGTCCTTGGTGTAGCCGTAGTGGCCATGCAGGACCATGCAGTCCTGGATGGCGCCGACGCACATTTCCGGCACCGCCCATTTGCACATCGCCGCCTCCTTGTTGTGCGGCAGGTCGTTGTCGCGCAGCCAGAGCGTGCGCAGGCACAGCCAGCGCGCCATCTCCATTCTCGTGGACCATTCCGCGATCGGAAAAGACACGCCCTGGTTCTTCGAGATCGGCTGGCCGAAGGCGGTGCGCTGCTTCACATAGCCGATCGTTTCCTCGACCGTCTGCTGCGCCGCGCCGAGACACATCAGGCCGATCAGCGCGCGGGTGTATTCGAAAGTCTGCATCACGCGGGAAAAGGCCCCGTTCTCGGGGCCGATCAGGTTTTCTGCCGGCACCTCCACATCCTCGAGAAACATCGAGCCGCGCACGATGCCGCGCGCGCCCATGTCGGAATAGGGGTGGCGCGTGATGCCCGGAGAATCGAAGGGCACAAGGAAGGCGGAGACGCCCTTGGCGCCCGCTTCGGGATCGGTCTTGGCGAAGACGATACCGGCACTGCCGACCATCAGCAGCGTGATGGCCGATTTCTCGCCGTTGAGAATGTATTTGTCGCCCTTGCGGACCGCGCGCGTTCTGATCGCGGCCGCATCGGATCCGCAATGCGGCTCGGTGAGGCAGACGCAGACGACCTTGTCGCCGCTGGCCATCGGCGCCAGCCATGCCCTCTTGATGCCTTCCGACGCATGCTTGCCGAGAAGATCGCCGGCAAAGCAGGAATTGAGGATCCCGTAGCAGCAATTGAAGTCGCCGCGCGCCGCCTGTTCGATCGCAAGCCCGGCGGTCACGCAATCGAATTCCTGCCCGCCATGGGATTCCGGTACCCTGAGGCCGAGCAGGCCGATCGCGCCCATCTTGCCCCACTGTTCACGGGGAAACTCGTCCCGCCGGTCCCAGTAGGCGTATTTGGGCAGCAGCTCATTGTCGGCGAACGCGCGGATTGAATCGGCGACCATCTGCTGTTCGTCAGAAAGGGCAAAATCCATGAAGGCGTTTCCTCCGAAATCGGATGAGGCAGGCTCATTTCGCAAATCGTTGCAGATTAGGCGCTATTTATCTTGTGCTGAATGCGCTTTCAACCGACGGCTTTCGGTGAATCCGGTCTGCTGCAGCTGCGACTTGATCGGGGCTCATTTTCGGCGTTAAAAGTCGTGCACTAGTGTATCAAGTGCCCACAGAGAAACCGCGACCGGCGGACGGGGGTGTGAGGAAATGGAAAATGCTCGATCAGCAGAATCACCGCCACCGCCGCGTGACCGAATCCTACTGGCCCGCCGACACGTCGCGTCCGCTTCTCGACTGGACGCTCGGCGAAGCGTTGCGGCAAGCCGCCGTGGCCGTGCCGGATCGGCTGGCGCTGGTGGAGGGCCTCAAGGGCGATGCGCCCTATCGCCGGTGGACCTATGCCGAACACTATGCCGAATCCCGTCGAGTGGCGGCGGCGCTGCTGACCCGGTTCAAGCCGGGCGAACGCGTGGCCTTCTGGGCCCATAACGTCCCTGAATGGCAGTTGATGCTCTATGGCTGCGCCATGGCGGGGATCGTTCTGGTCACGGTCAACCCGGCCTACAAGGCGCGAGAGCTCGAATATGTCCTCGGCAAGTCCCGCGCGGCCGGCCTGTTCGTCATGGACAGCTATCGTGGCTATGACTGCCTGAAGGCGGTGGGCGAGGTGCGCACGCGGCTGCCCGACCTGCGTGAAGTCTGCCGCGTCTCCGATTTCGCCGAATTCGTGTCGGCCGCGCCCGAAGAGTTCGATCTGCCCGAGATCGGCCAACTCGATCCCTGCGTCATCATGTTCACCTCGGGCACGACGGGCGCGCAGAAGGGCGTGATCTTTCACCACCGCGGTATCGTCAACATGGCGCTCTTCACCCAGGAGCAGGGCGGGCTGCGGGAAGGCGGCGTCTTCGTCAATCCGATGCCGATGTTCCATATCGGGGCGCTCGGCCATGCCGGCGTCGGCGCGGTCGTGCGCAGGGCCACGCATGTCCTGCAGGCCGAATGGGATCCGGAGCTCTACATGTCGCTGGTCGAGCGGGAAGGGGGTACCTATTCGCTTCTCGTACCGACCATGATCGAGGCTGTTCTGGCCAGTCCCCGCCGCCGCGATTACGACCTGTCCACGCTGAAGAACCTCGTGTCGGGCGCGGCCGTGGTCGAGGCCCATCTCATCCGCCGGACCTTGAAGGAACTCGGCAGCGAGATCGTCAATATCTTCGGCCAGACGGAGATGCAGGGAGTCGCGATTGCCGTCCATCTGGACGACAGTATCGAGGACAAGTCGGAAACGATCGGTCAGGCCCTGCCGCATGCGGAGGTTAAGATCGCCGACCCGGTGACGGGTGCGGTGCTCCCTCTGGGGGAGCAGGGCGAGATCTGCGTGCGCGGCTATCAGACGATGATCGGCTACTTCGACATGCCCGAGGAGACGGCCAAGACACTGGGCGCGGACGGCTGGCTGCGCTCCGGCGACCTCGGTTCGATGGACGAGAGGGGCTTCGTCAAGATCACGGGCCGCATCAAGGACATGATCATCCGGGGCGGCGAGAATATCTATCCGCGCGAGATCGAGAACCTGCTGATCGAGCACCCCAAGATCGCCAATGTCGCCGTCGTCGGCGTCCCCGATCCGCGGTGGGGCGAGCAGGTGGGGGCGGTGATTATGCCCAAGTCGATGCACGACATCCCCGACCCGCAGGAACTGCACCGCTTCTGCCGCGAGGCGCTTGCGCACTACAAGACGCCGCGCCTCTGGTACTTCGTGGAAGATATGCCGTGGACGGAGACCGGCAAGCTGCAGAAGTTCAAGCTGATCAACGCAATCAAGAGCGGCGAGATGACGCCGGCCGCGCAGACCTGAGGCCGCCGCGGGCGGCTCAGCGCTTCCCGCTCCCCTTGCTCTCCAGGATGGCGGCGACTTTTTCCAGCCGTTCGACGACGCCTTCAAGGTCGCCTTTGTCCACATCGCTCACGGTTGCCATGCCGCGATAGACGACATTGGCGATGCCGTCGGCGACGGCGTCGATATCGAAGTCGCCTTCGCCGCGCAGGAAGCTCCATGTCCGGTGTTCGATACAGCCGAAAATCATGTCGCGCAGTATCGGCACCGAGACATCGCCGCGAAATTCGCCCCGATCGATGGCCTGCGCGCAGAGCAGGGAAATCTCCGCGGTCAACCGCTTGTTGAGCTCGAAGGAGCGCGAATGGCGATAGGCGGGGTTCTGGCGAACCTCCAGCAGCATGAAGCGGCTCAGTGCCGGTTGGCAGCGTATGCTCATCAGCGCGCGCCAGACGAGATAGCGCAGGCGCTCGCGCGTGCCGTGGATGCGCGGAAGCTCGGTATCGCTCTCCAGCACCTCCTCAAACCAAGCATCCGCCACCTTCGTCATCAGGTCGCGTTTGCTTTCGAAGTACCTGTACAGCGTGCCTTCGACCACGCCGACGCGTTCGGCGATCTCGGACATGAGCGTGTTTTCATATCCCTTTTCCGCAATCACCTGCCGCGCGGCGGCCATGATGTCGCTGATGCGCTGCTCCTGCGGCAGGCGTACGGTGCTCTTCCTGCGCGTTGTGGTCGCTGCCATGCCGAAATCCCCCTGTCTCTGCGGCCCCCGAGCCGAGGTGGAGCGCAGTCTTGCAGACGGCGCGGCGAAAGGCCAGAGCACGAGAATCGTCATTAATGAGACGAATTCATTAAAGTCGCCCGCCTTTTGGCAGATGCGGAGCTTGTCAAAAATCTGTAGGCGGAGGCACGAGTTCGACGCTAAGTACCTGTTTTGTTACGCATTCATCAAGCGGTGTACAGGACAGCTTTGCGGCCGCATGGCCGATTGCGCGATTGACGAAATGAGTGGGACTTAGTATTGTCATGCAAGCAAGAAAGATGCTGCCGTTTCAAGGTCGTGTCGAAGCGGAGGTAACGTGAAGGACATACTTGCTAGGTTCGAAGAGGTTGCGGCTCATCCGCTCGCCTATGCACGCGCCTTCAAGAAGGATACCGGAAAGCGCGTCATCGGTCTGTTCCCGATGCACTTTCCCGGCGAACTCGCCCACGCCGCCGGCGCACTGCCGATCGTGCTTCAGGCCGATGACGAACCGGTCACGGTGGGCCAGGGCAGCGTCTTCAATTTCTATTGCGGCTACAACCGCAGCATCGTCGATCAGGCGATGCGCGGTGAATTCGCGTTTCTGGATGCCATTCTGTTCGGCGATCACTGCGTCCAGCTCCTGGGCACGGCCGATATCATCCGCGACCATCTGCCGGATACGCCGATCCTCTTCAACCAGCTCATCTCCATCATCGATGCCGAATGGGCGATGGAAGAGACGCAAGGCACTTTCCGACAGCTCTGGCGCGAACTTGAGGATTTGACGGGCGCCGAGATTGCCGACGAACAGGTGCGCAACAGCATTCGGATATTCAATCGCAACCGCGCGCTGATCCGCCGGATCTACGACATGCGCAAGGCGGGCCGCATATCGCTGACCGGTGGCCAGATGCAGCATATCGTCAAGTCGTCCATGATCATGGACAAGGAAGCGCACACCTCATTGCTTGAGGATCTGGTAGCGAAGCTGGAAAGCGCGCCGCCTCCGGCCCGCGCCGTGCGCGTCTATCTCTCCGGCCATCTTTGCCACGCGCCCAAGCTGCCCATCCTCGATCTGGTCGAGGAATGCGGCGGCATGGTCGTCGACGATGATCTTTATACCGGCTACCGCTATGTCGCGGCCGATGTTCCGGAAACCGGATCACCGGTCGACGCGTTATCCAACTGGTATCTGAGCAAGAACAAGAGGATTCCGTGTCCGACCCGCGCCGACAAGGATCGGGATTGGGAGGATTTCCTCCTCACCCAGGTCGATGAGGCTGATGCTCAAGGCCTGATCGTCCTGATGGTGAAGTTCTGCGAACCGCACATGTATTTCTATCCGGAGATCAAGGAAGCCTTTGAAAAGCGGGGCATTCCTCATCTTT
Organism: Flavobacteriaceae bacterium; assembly: GCA_050249695.1. GTDB lineage: Bacteria > Pseudomonadota > Alphaproteobacteria > Rhizobiales > Tepidamorphaceae > JACKJP01. The sequence goes on from JBFWQA010000001.1 coordinate 251,314, forward strand.
TGATAGAAACTGAACATGAAGAAATGCCGATGGAAGCGCTGAAGACGCGCATGGAGACATTTCTGGAAATTGCAAGGCGCCGGGTGGCAGCCTGATGCGGCACGCGGCGAATTGTACCCCACGCAAGAGAGCGAGGTAACGACGATGCAGACGATATCCGAGATGACACCTCCCGGCGGAGCCAGAGTGGCCAGTCCGGTCTTCGGCAACGGGATGCGCGCCAATCGTCTTGCCACCACGAAACAGGGTGGCAGGCTGGTCAATGAATATTGGGCAGATCTCTTCCGCGCCAAGGAGGAAGGCAAGAAAATCGTCTGGTACAACGGCACCTACATTCCCCCGTTCTTCCATGCCCACGATGTGGCCTGGGTGCATGGCGAGGCCTGGGCGGCCTATCTGGCGGCCAAGCACGGCGAGATGCCGGCGCAGCAGAAAGGCGAGGCGCGCGGCTATGACCGCGAACTCTGCTCTTATGCCCGCACCCATATCGGCCAGGCGCTGATCGACCTTGAGAAGCTGAAGAACGGTACGCTCGGTATCGACGACGACGATCCGCGCGCCGAAACGATGCGCAAGCTCCCGCCGCCGGACATGATCATCAATGCCTATCCCTATTGCAGCTCCGGCCAGCAGTGGGACGACATCACCTACCGGCTCTTCGGCAAGAAAATTCCGATCTTCACCATCTCGATTCCGTTGCTCTGGGGCGGCCGGCCCGATGCCGGATACATGCAGGGCGAAGAGTGGCAGCAGCGCTCTCAATACGTTGCCAAGCAGCTCATCGCGATGACGAAGTTCCTCGAGGAGCACACGGGCCGGAAGTATGATTTCGACCGGCTGAGCGAGGTCATGTCCTATGTGAAGAAGGCCGCGACACTCCGCATGGAGGCGATGGACCTTTGCGCGGCGACACCGGCGCCGGCGAGCTTCTTCGACTGGATTGTCTCCATCGCCCACGTGAATTTCCTGCCGGGCACGCAGGCGATCGTCGACTATTTTGAGGATGTGAAGGCGGAAATCCAGCAGCGAATAGCCGATGGTGTGGGTGCGGTGCCCAACGAAAAGTATCGCCTCTTCTTCGACGGCATGATGAACTGGAACAAGGTCGGCTGGCTTGCCGACAAGTTCGCAGCGGTAGACGCGACGGTCGTGGCGGGGCGTTACACCCACATGTCGTTCTGGCAGGAGCCGCAGCTCGTTGACCTGAAGGATCCGGTGCTGGGGATGGCGCAGAACTATCTGATCTGCCCCAACAACCACGGCGCGCCGATCATGATCGGCGAGATCGAACGGGTCTGCGACAAATTCAACATCGACGGCATGGTGATGCACGCGTCGCGCACCTGCCGGGGCATGACGAATTCGCAGTTCCTCATTGCCGACTCGGCCAAGAAGAAGGGCCGTCAGGCGATGTTCTTCGAAGGCGATGTCGCCGACGAGTCCTTCTACAAGGACGAACTGCTCAACACACGGCTGGAGGCGATGATCGAAACGCTGGAAGCGAAAAAGCGCGCAGCCTGAGCCAGATCGCCGGTGGTTATACGGAACGCAACGGGGCAGCTCGTTGCGTTTCGCACGTCAGGATCACCGTTCTCGAGATTCAGTTGATATCAGGAGGAAAGCATGAGCGACGCGCCGAAGCGTAATCCGCGGCGTCTTGAAGACAGCAGCGTATTGATCACGGGCGGCACTTCGGGGGTAGGTCTGGCGACCGCTATCCAGTTCGCCGAGGCCGGCGTGCCCAATATCGGCATCAATGGTCGCAACAGGGAACGCGGGGAAGCCGCGCGCAAGGCGGTGCTGAACAAAGTCCCGACGGCGCGTGTGGAGTTTTTTGCCGGCGACGCCAACGAACTCGATCAGGCACGGGCCGTGGCTGGCGGCGCGGAAGCGGCGTTCGGACGCATCGATGTTCTGGTTAACTCGACCGTCACCGCCTATCCCGTACCGACGCTTTTCCATGAGATCGACCTCAAGGAGCTTCCCGCCATGGTGCTGTCGCACGTCATGGCGCCGCTCAACATGTGCGGTGTGGTGATGCCCGGTATGCGGGCTCGCGAGGGCGGCAGCATCATCAATATCGCCTCCGACGCGGGCAAGCTGACGACGCCGGGGGAATCGGTCATCGGCGGCATGATGGCAGCGATCATCATGTTTTCCCGCGCGCTGGCGATGGAAGCCAAGCGAAGCGGCATCCGCGTCAACGTGATCACGCCATCGATCATCGAGGGAACGCTGACGCACGAGCAAGTCATGAACGCGCCGTTCTCGCGCAACCTGTTCGCCAAGGCGATGAAGATGGCACAACTCGGCGTGACGCAGCCCGACGACCTCGCCGCGATGATCGTCTTCCTTTCGTCGCCGCAGGGCGCAAACATCACCGGGCAGGCGATCAGCGTGAACGGGGGAATATCTGCCGCTTAGGTGAATAGCCGTATGCACAGCACCTCGCACATCGAATAGACTGATTTTAAGGACGCAAATAGGACGCGCTTGACGCGTCATTCGGGAGGTTAGCCGTGACTCAGGCGGTCAAATTCACTCAATCCCATTATCCTGCCGACACCTCGCAGGATCTGTTGGACATCACGCTCGGCGAACTCATGCGCAAGAACGCGCGTGAGGTTCCCGATCGTGTGGCCCTCGTGGAAGGGATCGCCGGTGCAGGCAAGCGCCGGCGCTGGACCTATCGCCAGCTGGTGGACGAAGCCGAGACCCTGGCGCGCGCGCTACTCAAGACCTTCAGGCCCGGTGAGCGCATCGGCATGCTGGCGCCCGACACGCCCGAATGGCTGATCTTCCAGCATGCGGTGAATTTCGCCGGCCTGATCCTCGTGCCGATCAATCCGGCCTATACGGCTCGTGAAGTGGAATTCGTGCTGAAAAATTCAGAGTCCTCCGGGCTCATTTACGCCGACAGTTCACGCGGCAAGGACTTGCGGGCGATCGTCGAGGCGGTGCGGCCCAATCTCCCTCTGTTGCGGGAGACGGTGCGCATACTGGACTACGACGCGTTGCTCAAATCCGCCGATCCGGCGATCGCGTTGCCCAACCCGGAACTCGGCGACATCGTGCAGATCCAGTACACCTCTGGCACGACGGGATTTCCCAAGGGGGCCTGCCTGCATCATCGCGGCGTCATCAACACCTCGCGCAATATCGCCATCAGAGCGGGCTTTCCCGACGGCGGCGTCTGGGTCAACGCCATGCCGATGTTCCACATCGCCGGCGATATCGTTTCCGAGATCGGCGCTTATGTGCTGCGCGGCACTTTCGTGCTGATGCAGGAGTTCAATCCGGGCCTGATGCTGGAACTCATCGAGGAGGAGCGCTGCGAGACGACGCTGATCGTGCCGACGATGATCCTTGCGCTGCTTGATCATCCAGACAGGTCCAGGCGCGATTGCAGCAGTCTCAAGACAATTCTTTCGGGTGCGGCCAACGTGCCGGCGGCGCTCGTCCTGCGTGCGCAGGAGGCGTTCGGCTGTGGTTTCTCGATCATGTACGGACTGACCGAAAGCAACGGCCCGTTCCTTGAAACGTCTCCCGACGACACGCTGAAGGATCAGACCGAGACGGTCGGAAAGCCGGCGGCGCATTCGGAGGTGAAGATCGTCGATCCCGTCACCCTGAAGACGCAGCCGGTCGACACAGTCGGCGAGATCTGGGTGCGTGGCTTTATGCCGATGAAGGGCTATTACGGCCAGCCGGAGGCCACGGCGGCGGTGCTCATGCCGGACGGCTGGCTGCGCACCGGCGATCTCGGCACGATGGACGAGCGCGGCTATTTCAAGATCACCGGCCGCCTGAAGGAAATGATCATCCGCGGCGGCATGAACCTCTATCCGCAGGAGATCGAGAACGTGCTGTTCGATCATCCGGCCGTCGGCCAGATCGCCGTGGTCGGTGTGCCGAACGAACAGTGGGGTGAAATCGTCGCCGCCGTCGTCCTGGCAAAGGATCAGAGCGCGCTCCCTTCGGTCGACGAGCTCTATGCGCATTGCCGCGCCAATCTGTCGCCGCAGAAGACCCCCGAGCAATGGTTCTTCGTGAACGAGTATCCGCTCACGGCGACCGGCAAGATCCAGAAGAACGTGATTCTGGAATGGATTTCAGAGGCGAGGATCACGCCGGTGAACTGGGCCAAGCCCGAGAAAGCCGCAAAGACGGCCTGATCGACTGCGCCCCTCGTGCCTAGCGGGGTTTCTTGGAGACAAGGAGGGCGACTTCGCCCTCCAGAACCTTTTCATCGCGCTGATTGTAGAGTTCCAGCTTCTCCACGACGATGCCCGCATCGGGCCGGCTGCGGCTCTCCCGGGTTTCAGTCGTCCGCCAGAAAGTCTGCACCGTATCGCCGAGGAAGATCGGTGCCATGTGGCGCACGCGATCCCAGCCGATAAGTGCGATGCCCGTCCCGAGCGTGTGGCTGGTGCGGGTCTGCAGCCCGTGCATGACGGAGAGACCGAGCATGCCATGGGCGATCCTCGTACCGAAGATTGTCGTCTTCGCGTAAGCCTCGCTCGTGTGGAGTTCATAGAGATCGCCGGTGATCCCGCCGAATGTGAGGACATCGCTTTCGCTGATCGTCCTTGTGGGACTGAAGTACCACCGGCCAGGCGCGAAATCCTCAAACCACATCCCGGGCGAAGGACGCACGGCGCTTTTCCTGTCCATCCTCGTTACCTCCGGGAATTCTTCTCCGCTGGCGTTGCGCCCTTGCCGAGATAGGACTGCTGCAGCGCCGGATTTCCTCTCAGATCATCGCCGCGTCCTTCGGCCCGGACATGGCCGACAGCCATGACGTATCCGTAATCGGCCAATGCCAGCGCCTCGTCGGCGTGTTGCTCGACGAGTAACATGGTCAGTCCGTCTTTGCGGAGCTTGTCGAGAATATCAAATATCTGATCGACGATCATCGGTGCGAGTCCCAGCGAGGGCTCGTCGAGGAGAAGCAACCTAGGGCTCGCCATCAGGGCTCGGCCCATGGCGAGCATCTGCTGTTCTCCGCCGCTCATCGTGCCGGCCCGCTGCTGGGTGCGTTCCTTCAGGATGGGAAACAGCGAAAGGACATATTCGAGCCGTTCGTCGAACAGCCTCGCGCTGTCGGCTTGCCGTGCGAGTCGATGAAATCCGAGGCGCAGGTTTTCCATGACCGTGAGCGGCGCGAACAGCTGCCGGCCTTCCGGAACCTGGACAATGCCCCGCTCAACGACGTCAGCCGGCTTGAGGGAAATGAGGTTTTCGTCTCCAAACAGAATCGACCCCGAATAGGTGGCCACCATGCGCGATATCGCATTGACCAATGTCGACTTTCCCGCACCGTTCGCCCCGACGATGGACACAATTGTGCCTTCACGCACGCTGATGGAAACCGAGTGCAGGGCTTCGGCGCCATTATACCCGGCGCGCAAATCTTCAATGCGCAGCATTGGCGGCCCTCTGTCCGATATAGGCGGCGATGACCCGTTCGTCCTGCCTGACCTTGTCAGGCGTATCGTCGGCAATCTTTTGGCCGCGGTCCATCACGACAATCCTGTCACAGGCATTCATGATGAAATCGACGTCATGCTCCACAACCAGCATCGAAAGCCCGTCCGCCTTCAGCCGCGCGATCATCGCTGCAAGGTTGTCGGTTTCCGCGTCATTCAGTCCTGCGGCCGGTTCGTCCATCATTAGGAAGACCGGTTCGCTCGCCAGCGCGCGGCCGATATCCACCAGTCGCAGCTGCCCGGGGGTCAGGTGGCCGATGCGATCGGAGGCGCGGTCGGCCAGCCCGACGAATTCCAGAAGTTCCAGGGCGCGGTCCCGCGCTGCCTTTTCCTGTCGCGCAAGCCGGCGTCCCGCCAAAAGCGAACGCAAGGCGCCATCGGGAAATTTGGGATGGAACCCCAGCAGTATGTTTTCCAGCACGGTCAGGCCGTGAAAGAGCCTTACGATCTGAAAGGTGCGTGCCATCCCTTTCGGGCTGCGTGTATGCGCCGGCGCTTTGGTGACGCATTCGCCTCGGAAATAAATCTCGCCGGCGCTGAGGGGGCGCATTCCGGTGATCAGGTCGAACATCGTGGACTTCCCCGCGCCGTTCGGGCCGATCAGCCCCGTGGCATGTCCCGTTCGCGCTTCGAATGACACGTCGTTGACGGCGATGAGCCCGCCGAACCGCCTGACGGCGTTCTCCACCTTGAGGATCGCTTCGGTACTCGTGCTCATCGGGGATCTCCCTCCGCCGCCGAGGGGGCGGTTGCCCGCGTTGTCCGAAAGCGTTTCAACGGCTGCGACTCCATCAGACCCGACAAGCCCCGCGGCAGAAACAGCAGGAAGCCGAGAATGAATGCGCCGTAGATGAACGTCTCATACTCGCCGAAACCGGTGAGAAGTTGCGGCAGGATCACGATAATGATCGAACCGACGATCGGTCCGAACCGTGTGCCAAGTCCCCCGACAACCGTGATGGTCAGGATTGTCACGAGCACGTGGAACTCGCTGAGACTCGGATCGACCCGTAGACTTGTGAAGGCAAAGCAGATACCGGCGAGCGCCGCCATGACAGAGGTGATGACGAGCACGCGCAGCTTGTAACGCGTCACGTTGACGCCCAGCGCCGAGGCGGCCTTTTCATCGTCACGTATCGCCTGAAGCGCGCGGCCGACATGGCTACGGATAAGGAAGTCATGCAGCAGCAACGTGACCGCGGCCAACGCAAGAACAAGGTAATAGAGGCCGACCCTTCCGATGGTTTCACCCCCATATTCCAGCGGTGGTACGAGCACACCGCTTTGCCCGCCCGTAAAATCGATCCATCGATTGACGACGCCATTCTCGATGAGCAGAAAGGCGAGAGTCCCCATTGCAAGATAGTGAGTTCTCAGCCGAAGTAGGGGAAAGCCGATCATCAAGGCGACGAATGCGCACAGTATCAGGCTGGTGATACCCGCGATGATGGGGGGCAGGCCGATCATTGTCTGCAACATGGCAAATGCGTAGGCGCCGATCGAATAGAAAGCCGGCTGCCCCAGCGATATCTGGCCGGTATAGCCGTAGAGCAGATTGAAGCCCATGCACAGGATGGCGTAGATCCATACGAGCATCGCCAGACGCAGGTGGAACCCGCTTGTAAGAAGCAGCGGGATGACCGCGCCAATGAAGACGAGCAGCAGAACGGGAAGCAACGACGGTTGCCGGGGAGCGGTTACCATGGCCTAGTTCCTCTCGGCTTCGTAGTCACCGAGTATGCCGTAGGGCCGGATGATGAGCACGACGAGTATCAGCAGAAAGATTGCCGGTTCAGCGTATAGGCTCGTACCGTAGCCAGCCATCAGCGCTTCCATCATGCCGATCGCAAGGCCTCCGGCGGCGGCGGCGAACGGGCTGCCGAGCCCACCCAGAATGGCGGCCATGAACCCCTTCACCGTCAGCAGAAGGCCCATTGTCACCTGGCCGCCCAGCAACGGGCCGACCAGAACGCCGGCGATGCCGCTGATGGCGGCGCTGAACATGAAACTGAACTGCACGATGCGCTCTGAGCGGATGCCCATGAGCACGGCGACGCGCGGATTGACGCCGGTCGCGCGGACAGACAGGCCGAAACGTGTCCGGTACAGGATAAACCACGTCACAGCCATGAGGATCGCGAAAACGGCGATGATCGACAGTTGCTGGGAATTGGTGATGAGGAAGCCGATAAACAGCGGCTTTAGGGAGAAGACTGGCGGTATGAAATGCTGCTCCGGGCCCCAGATGAGGAACGCCGCTCCGTAGATCATAATCGCCGCTGCGAGCGTGCCGATCATGATCGTCAGGGGTTCGGCGCCGCGCCGTACCATCGGTCGATAGACCCCGTAGTCGAGACCCAGGGCGACAACAAGCACGACTCCAATTACGAGAGCCAGGGCCAGGGGCCAGGGCAGCGCGAAAGTGACAAGGAACAGCACTGCGGTCATCGCCCCGAGCATGATGAACTCGCCCTGTGCGAAATTGATGACGCGACTTGAGCCGTAAATGATCGAAAGCGATAGACCGATCAGTCCATAGACACTGCCGTTCGTCAGCCCCGCCAGAAGCAGGTAGCTAAGCTTTTGCATGTGAGGAACCGCCCCTTCGGATCCCTGGAAAGGTACTTCAGCAAAAAGCGTGGACGCAACGCCGCGCCCACGCTCATTGTTGGATGGCCTACTTTCCGGCCATCGCCTTCAGCTTGTCCATATCCGGCGCGACGAGTTGCTTGCCGTTTTCCGCCACTTCGGCGAAGACGAAGAAGCCGGTGTCCTCGGGGCCGTGATGATCACCCTTCCCGAAGACATACTTGTTGCCGGCCTCGCCCTGCAGTCCCTCATAGCCGCCGCTTGCCGCGATGGAATCGCGGATCGCGGTGCGCGCGGCAGCAAGATCGCCTGCCTGGATTGCTTCCTGAACCTTCGGGTCCTTGAAAGCGCGTATCGCGATATTGCCGCCGTCATAACCGACCGCCGCGTAGGGAGAGGGCGCCAGCGGCCCGAACTTCTTGCCGTATACTTCGAAGAACTTCTTCACATCGTCGCGCCTGATGTCGACGGAAGTGGGGACGAGGACGCCGTTCCCATCGGCGGCGGCAAGCTCGCGGAACGTTTTGATCAGACCCACCCGCGGCACGATGACCGGAGCCGTTATGCCCAGTTGTTTGATGGTACGCACGACCCGTGCGCCATCGGCAGGGTAGGGGAAGACGACCACGACGTCCGGCTTTGCCTGAACGACGTTGATGATCTGCGGGGAAACATCGGTCGCCGCTATGTCGTAGGTCTGCTGCGTAACAATCTCGATACCCGCCGCCTTCAGCGCTTCCGTCAGCGTCTTTGCGCCATTGATTCCGAAAGGCACGGAATTGTTGACGATCGCCACTCTCTTGAACCCGGCTTGCTTCAGTGAGTTCGTGACGGCGATACCGTCCTGGGCGGTCTTGGCGCCGAGACGGAACTGATACTCCGGATTGTCCGTCAGATTGTCCTGCGATCCCGACAGGATGATGTAGGGGATCTTGTTCTGGTTCGCGACAGGCACCATCGCCGCGGCGACGGCGGTCGGATTGCCGCCGATGATGATCAACGCATTGTCGTCTTCAGCGCAACGCGTCGCGAAGGTCGCTGCCGCCTGCGGGTCTGTCTTGCTGTCGTAGGAAACGACCTCGATCTTCTGCCCGTTGACGCCGCCGGCAGCATTTGCCGGCTCGACGGCCAGTTGCAGGCCGTTGGCGCTTTCGATGCCCGTATCGGCTGCCGTGCCGGACTTGTCGTCGACATTGCAGATCTTCAGCGGCAATGGCGCCGCAAAAGCAGCCGACATGCTCAGAAGCAGCGCGCCGGCAGCCAGTCCGATGCCGCCCGCGATGCGGCGATTGCTTGCGAAAATGCGTTTCATGATGTCCTCCCTGACAACGCAATTGAGGCGAATTCATTCCTCTTGCAAGGTGCGGTCGGCGTTCTCGCCGTTGTCCCTGGCACCTATCGTTCGCTGGTTGAAGATACACTATCTTCCGAAAATTCCTCTGGCAAGCGCACGATCGACCGATTGGGCCATGGACCGGTCGCGGCGTCGCTTCCGGTCTCTGCTTGCGCCGCGAAGTCGGGAAATGAGCAGCGTTCATTCCTGCGCCGGGGCCGCGTGCGGGTGGTGCTACCTATTGCCCGCAGGGGTGCGCACGCGCGATAAGGCTCAAAAGATATGCGTAGCGTATCAACCGGCCGGCATGCTTTGGTCCGGTCGCATTGATTCGAAAAGCGATGGTGAGGGAACCGGCATGGGCGATGCAGGCATGGATTCAGACGTACTTCTTGAAACGATGGAGAACGGCATCGCCGTCATGCGGCTGAACCGTCCTTCAAAGCTCAACGCATTGGCAGATGGCACGGTCGACCGTGTCGTTTCTCTGCTCGACGAGGTGGCTGCAAGCAGCGCCCGCGTGCTGATCGTCACCGGAACCGGACGCGGCTTCTGCGCCGGTTTCGATCTCTCTCTCGCAGCGACGATCGATCTGGCCGAAGGCGAACCCGAAGCGGCCGGCTGGATGCGCCGTCAGGAGCGCTATGCCGGGATGGTCGCCAAGCTGCGGACGATCCCGCAGCCCGTCATTGCCGCCGTCAACGGAGCGGCCTGCGGGGCTGGCTTTGCGCTCGCGCTGGGCTGCGACCTGCGCATCGCTTCAAGATCGGCCAAGTTCAACTGCGCCTTCATCAAAATCGGCATGTCGAGCTGCGACATGGGGCTGAGCTACCTTCTGCCCCGTTGCATCGGGACGACGAACGCCTTCGAACTAATGCTTACCGGGCGGATGGTCCACGCCGACGACGCGCAGCGCCTCGGTATCGTCTCGGCGGTTCATGATGACGCATCGCTGATGCAGGCGGCAATCGCGCTTGCCGGCGAAATCGCCGCCAACAACATGATGGGCGTGTGGATGACCAAGCGCGGCATGTGGGCCAATCTGGATTCCAGTTTCGACTCTGCGATCGAACTGGAGAACCGCACGCAGATCCTCATTCACGGCACTGGCGATCTGCATCGCCTCGCATCGGCCGGCGGCTTCATGGAAGGCGGCAAGAAAAGCTGAAACCGCCTCAGACGGGATTCGACATGTGCGCACCGGTATGCATGCTAGCGGCACCGTTTGATTTCTTGCCGGGTTTCCATGGCCACACAGACTTCCTCCCGACCGCCTGTCCGGCGCATGCCGCGCGACCAGCGGGTCGCCACGATCATGCAGACCGCCCGCGAGGTATTGCGGGAGCGTGGCTATGAGCAGTTCCTGACCTCGGAAGTCGCGGAGCGCTGCGGGATTTCGGAAGGCACGATCTACAAGTATTTCGCCAGCAAGCGCGATCTGCTGATAAAGGTGGCGGAAGCCTGGTTTGACGAATTTCTGGCGCAGGATCCGCCATCGCGGCAGAATCGTCCGATACGGGACCGGCTCTTTCACGTGATTTTTGCCAGTCTGGCAACGATCCGGCGCGAGCCTGCATTGAGCCGTTTCGTGCTGACAGACCTGCGTGCGGACCCGAATTACCGTAAGATGCGCGTGTTTGAGCAGAATCGCCAGATCACCGCCTATGTCATGGATGTGATCGAGGAAGGCGTGAGGCGCGGCGAGTTGCGCGGCGATGTCTCGATGAAGCTGGTGCGCGACATCATCTTTGGCGGCATCGAGCACCAGACCTGGGCGTTCCTGAGGGGCGAGGGTGAATTTTCGATCGAGGATTCGGCCGACGGCCTGACGGATGTCGTCCTGCGGGGTATCGGCGCTGAAGGGAAACCGCAGGCCGCAAGTGACGTGGACGAGGCGCTGGCGCGCCTCGAGAACGTCACCGAGGCCCTTCAGGGCGAACTGAGCGCCCTGCGCAAGAGCTGATCATTTCCCCCCTGCGGGCGGTATGATTCCCGCATTCGCCATCGACTGGATCTTCCCCGCATCGATGCCCCATGCCGCGAGCGCGTCCTGCGTACCCGTCTTCGGATCGACGGGCGCGCTGCGAATCTCGCTTGGCGTGCGGCTGAAGCGCGGCGCCGGCATCGGCTCCGTGATGCCGCGGTGGGACTTGAACATGCCGCGCTCGCGGGCCGCGGGGTCGGACGGCGCCTCGTCCATGGTGAGCACAGGCGAGACGCAGGCGTCGCCCTCGGCAAAAATCCTTGCCCACTCGTCACGGTCCTTCTTCTTGAATTCCGCCGCAAAGATCGCGTGAAGCTCAGGCCAGCAGGCCTTGTCGTCCCGGTTCGGCAGGCTGGACAGATCGAGGCCGAGCTTCTGGACCATCTCCGCGTAAAAGCGCTTCTCAACCGCGCCGGTCGCGACGTGTTTGCCGTCACGGGTCTCATAGCACGTATAGTAGGGCGAACCGCCGTCGGCGGGATTGGAACCGCGCTCGATCGTCCATATCCCGGCCTGCCGGTAGCCGTAGTGCATCGTCATCATGTTGGCGACGCCATCGACCATCGCGGCGTCGATCACCTGTCCCTTGCCCGAGTTTCTTGTCTCGATATAGGCCGCAAGCAGCCCCATCGCGAGATACAGCGCACCGCCGCCATAGTCGCCGACAAGGTTGAGCGCGACGGTGGGCGGCCGGTCCGGATATCCGCTGGCCGCCAATGCCCCCGTCAGCGCGATATAGTTGATGTCATGGCCTGCCTGCATACGCATCGGGCCTTCCTGGCCCCATCCGGTCATCCGGCCGTAGATGAGCTTCGGGTTGATCTCCTGGCAGACCTCCGGGCCGAGCCCGAGTCGTTCCATCACGCCGGGGCGGAAGCCTTCAATCAGCATGTCGGCCGAGGCCACGAGCTGTTTGAACGTTTCGATGCCTTCGGGCGATTTCAGATCCATGGCGACGGCGCGCTTGTTTCGGTTCGGGAAGTCGTAGTTGGACTCGATCTCGATGCCGAGATCGCCGACGGCGAGACGGCCCACGCTGATCACGTCCGCGCCCATGTCGGCGAGGAGCATGCCGCAGAACGGGGTGGGGCCGATACTGGCCATCTCTATAACTTTGACACCTTTCAGTGGTCCCATTCGATTCCCCTTTGTCATCCCTTGGTTCGTCATCGGCCGGGATCGCGGCGAGACATCATCCCGCGCCCTTTGGTGTGCCGGCCGCGGGACACTTTCCACAACTTCGCGAAACATACAAGTGACGTTCATTCACCTGCCTGCCGCGCTTGCGCTTTTTAGCTGTGAATCTGCATATGGCCAAGAAAATGAGCCAGCGTTGACAGACCCCGGGCCCTTCAATTATCATATGCTACGAGATAAGCGTGTTGCTCTTAATGAGCTGAACTTACTTAACCACGTCGAGGCGTCGGCAGCAGGGTTGCAGCCCCGGACGCCAAGCGATGAGATCTCCACCACGGAGGAATATTTTGAATAAGCACGAGATTCTGGGGGTTTTCGAGGACGCCGCATCGCGGCCGCTGGCCTATGCGCAGGCCTGGAAGGACCGAACCGGCGGCATGGTCGTCGGTTCCTTCCCCATGAATTTTCCGGGCGAGATCGCTCATGCTGCCGGCACGCTGCCCATGATTCTTCAGGAATCGGACGATCCGATCACGCTCGGTCACGGCGTCCTGTTCCCATTCTATTGCGGGTACACCCGTTCAATGGTCGATCAGGCGGCACGGCAGGAATTCAAGGTGCTGGACGCCATCATGTTCGGCGACCATTGCGTGCAGCTGCTCGGCATGGCCGACGCGATCCGCATGCAGCTTCCCGATACGAAGGTGATCTTCTTTCAGCTCATCTCTTCCATGTGCGATCCGTGGACATTCGGGCGCGCGGTGGAGAGCTTCGAGGTTCTCAAAGGCGAACTGGAGGAATTCCTCGGCCGCAAGGTCAGCGACGAGGCGATGCACGCAAGCACGAAGATCTTCAATCGCAATCGGCAGATGATCCGCAAGCTCTACGAGATGCGCAAGAGCGGAGCGGTTTCGCTCTCTGCCGTCGAGATGCAGCATGTCGTCAAGTCCAGCATGATCATGGACAAGGCCGATCACAACGAACTGCTCGAGCGGTTGCTGGCTTATGTCGAGGCTAACCCGGAACCCGAGCCCAAAGGCATCCGCCTGCATCTTTCCGGGCATTTCTGCCAGGCTCCCAAGCGCGAGGTTCTCGATATGATCGAGGATTGCGGGGCGATCATCGTAGGAGACGACCTCTATCACGGCTTTCGTTACATCTCGACCGACGTCGAAGAGACCGGCAAGCCGGTCGAGGCGCTGGCGAAGTGGTACATGGAGCGCAATACCGGCGTGCCGTGCCCGACTCGCGTTCAGAACGATGTGGATTGGGACAGTTTCCTGCTGAAGGCCATGGAGCAGGAGAAGGCAGCTGGCATGATTGTGCTGATGGCTAAGTTCTGCGAGCCTCACATGTATTACTACCCCGAGGTGAAGGAGGCTTTCGAGAAGAAGGGCGTTCCGCACCTGCTGATCGAGACCGAGCATGAATCAATGGCGATCGAGGGGCTGAAGACGCGCGTCGAAACGTTTCTGGAAATCGTCAAGCGCAGGCAGGCGGCCTGATCGTCTGTATCGTGATACCGCTGACGGATCGGTTCGACCGGCCTGTCCGTTATACCTGGAACCGTACCAAGGAGAATTCTCGTGAACATCGCGGTGCAAGAGAAGAAGGCCAACAAGCTGAAGTCGACCCGGATCGCCGGCAAGCTGGTGAACGATTACTGGGAGATGGTCTGGCGCGCCAAGGAAGAGGGCAAGCTGGTCTGCTGGTACGAGGGTTCGGCGATCAACCCCTTCCTGGAGGCCGCCGACATCTGCTGGGTTCATGGCGAGGCCTATTCGGCGATGCTCGCCGCGCGCCATCAGGAGGTGAAGGCACAGCAGGCGGCCGAGGAGCGCGGCTATATGAAGGAGCTTTGCTCCTATGCGCGCACCCATCTCGGCTGCGCGGTCACCAATCAGCGCAACCGCAACGATACCGATACCGGCGTCTCCAATGCACCGAGCGACGACGATCTTGCCGCCAAGCTTCCTGCGCCGGACATGATCATCTCGGCCTATGCCTACTGCTCGACGGGCCAGCAGTGGGATGAGATGACCTCCCGCCTGTTCGGAAAGAAGATTCCCATTTTCAACGTTTCGATTCCGTGGGTCTGGGGCTCCAAGCCGGATGCCGGCTATCTGCGCGGACAGGAATGGGACGAAACATCCAAATATGTCGCCCGTCAGCTTGAAGACATGGTGAAGTTCATCGAGGAGCGCACCGGCAAGCCCTATCCGTGGGACCGCCTGCGCGCCATGATGGCCGACATCAAGACGGCCTCCAAACTCCGCCTGGAGGCGATGGACATGTGTACGGCGCGTCCGGCGCCCGCGAGCTTCTTCGACTGGGTCGTCTCAATCGCGCCGATCAACAATCTGCCCGTTCCGGGTATCGTCGACTACTTCACCGCCGTTCGCGACGAGGTTGCCGAGCGCGTTGCCAAGGGCGAGGGCGCGGTGCCTAAGGAAAAGTACCGCCTCTTCTTCGACGGCATTATGAACTGGAACAAGGTCGGCTGGCTCGCGGAAAAGTTCGCCCGCTATGATGCGGCAGTCATCTGCGGCCGCTACACGCACATGGCCTTCTGGCAGGAACCCGACCTGATCAACGCGAACGATCCGCTGCTCGGCATGGCGCAGAACTACCTGATCTGCCCCAATAATCACGCGGCGCCGATTCTCATCGACCTGATTATGGACCTCTGCAAGAAATATGAGGTCGACGGGATGGTCATCCACGCCTCGCGCACCTGTCGCGCCTTCACCAATCCGCAATTCCTGATCGCCGATGCGGCGACCAAGCGCCTCGGCATCCAGACCTCGATGTTCGAGGGCGATGTGACGGACGAGTCGTTCTACAAGGACGAGTTGCTCAACAGCCGCGTCGAGGCGATGCTTGAAGCGATCGACTCGCGCAGGATGGTGGCGTAACAGCGCCGGCCTGCTTACATGAGAGACGAGACATCAAGGAGTACGACATGAAATCCTTCGTAATGGGGATCGATTTCGGGTCCACGACGGCAAAGACGGTTATCCTCGACCTCAAGGGCCGGGTCGTCTCGTCCAGCGTCGCGCATATGGGCGCCGTCAGCGGCGATGGCGTGAAGGCGTCCATCGCCAACGCGCTGGAACAGGCCGGCATCACGCAGGAGGATGTCGGACGCACCGTCAGCACCGGCTATGGGCGGCGTATGCTCGACATTGCCGACAAGAACTTCACCGAGATCACCTGCCACGCGCGCGGTGCCGTTGCGATGGTGCCGGATGCGCGTCTCGTCATCGACATTGGCGGTCAGGACAGCAAGGTGATCGCGGTCGATTCCAACGGTCTCGTCGCGCAGTTCGCCATGAACGACCGCTGCGCTGCGGGCACCGGCAAGTTCCTTGAGGTTCTTGCCCGGGCGATGGAAATCGATCTTGAGAAGATGGGCGGCGTTGCGCTGGAAGCAAAGGAGGAACTGAAGATCTCCTCCATGTGCGCGACCTTCGCCGAAACGGAAGTCATCTCATTGCTCGCGGAAGGCAACACCAAGCCCAACGTGCTGGGTGCGGTCCATGCCGCGATCGCCAGCCGCACGCTCGGCCTCGTCGGCCGCGTCGGCAAGAAGGGCCCGGTCGTGATGACCGGCGGCGTCGCCAAGAACCAGGCGGCCGTCCACTATATCGAGAAGGCGCTCGGCATGCCGCTGATCCTGCCCGAGACGCCGCAGATCGCAGGCGCGCTCGGCGCCGCATTGATCGCGCTCGACGACTACCGCGCCGAGCACAAGGACGATCTTGCGGCAATGGAGGAGGACGATCGCCTGGACGCCCAGATGGAGTTCGACAAGTCCTGCGTGCCGGGCTGCAGGGGTGTGCCTGAACTGGCGCTGACCGAGCAGGAGAAGGCCGCCGGGCCCGCCAAGGGCAAGATCAGGACGATCTGGGAAGCAGTCCAGAACAACCTCTGATCCGCAGTCGCCGCACGATTCAATCAAAAACAAGACGGCAAGAGTTGCAGACGTTCAATCAGCCTGTCCGGTGCGAGCCGGGCGGGCTCATCGTATGGAGCTTTTGATGGACCGTTTCCCCGCCCTTCGTCTCATCCTCCGCTGCGGTCGCGCCGGCGCCGCACTGTTGGCTGTCCTGGTCACGGCGCTGGCCATCGTGGTCGCATGGGGCTTCATCGGCTGGTGGGCGCTGCTGGCGGCGCCGTTTGTTCTCATATTCAGCTACTATATGGCGAAAAGCTATGTGGAGATCGTCCAGATCATCACCGAAATGGTTCATTGAGGGGACGGGAATATGAAAGTAAGGGCCGGCTTCGCGCGCGGACAGAACACGCAAATCGAGGTGGATGAATTCGATCTGGAGGGGCCACGCGAAGGGGAGGTTCTCATCGAACTGAAGGCGGCGGGGCTGTGCCACTCCGATATGTCGTTTTTCGATGGGGCACGCGACTGGACCGACTATCCGATCATTCTCGGCCACGAGGGCGCGGGGATCGTGCGGGAAGTCGGCACGGGCGTGAAGAGCGTTACGCCGGGCGACCATGTCATTCCGGTCGCGATCCCGGAATGCGGCGAGTGCCGCCCCTGCCGCAGCAGCAAGTCGAACCTTTGCGACGAGTACTTCATTCCCACTGCGCGCCGTCCGTTTTCGCGGCAGGGGCGACCCGTACGGGCCTTTTGCGAATTGGGCACCTTCTCCAACATGATGGTCGTGCGGGAGATGCAGGTCACGAAGATAAGGAACGATGTCCCGCTCGACGTCATCTGCTGCATCGGCTGCGCCGGCGCGACGGGCATCGGTTCGGCGCTCTACACGGCCAAGGTCGAGAAAGGCTCTTCGGTCGTCGTCTTCGGACTTGGCGGAATCGGTCTGAATGTGGTGGAAGGCGCGCGTATAGCGGGCGCCTCCATGATCATCGGCATCGACACCAATGCCGGGAAGGAAGCTGCCGCGCGGGCGGTCGGCGTCACGCACTTCATCAATCCGCTCACGCTGAAGGGCGATATTGTCGGGCATGTCCGCGAATTGACGGACGGTGGTGCCGACTACAGCTTCGAATGCGTCGGTCATCAGGACCTTGTCCGTCAGGCGGTGGAGTGCACGCGCATAGGCTGGGGCATGACCGTTTCGATCGGCATCCTGCCGGGAGCGCAGGAAATGGTGCTGCGGTCGCGGTCCCTGCAGGAAGGCAGGCATCTGACCGGTTCCTATCTCGGCAATGTGAAAACCCGCACGCAATTGCCGGAACTGGTGGATCTTTACGCCGAGGGCAAGCTGGCGCTCGATGATCTGATTTCCCACCGCATCGGTCTTGAGCAGATCGCGCACGGCTTCTCGCTGCTGCATGAGGGTGCTGCAAGGCGCGTCGTCGTCGAGTTCTGAACGGCCGTCCGTGCCGCGATTGGCGTGGGATTTTGGCCCGGACGCGGATTGACTCTGGCCGTGCGCCCCGCATATTTGTCAAAGGTTGATCCAATAATGACGGGCGCGGACGTCGCCGTTGGTTTTTCGGCACGAAACCGCATGCAGCAGGCCGGCTGATCAGCGGCTTCGCCGCCGCCAGCAAGGGAGAAGGCGAGAATGAGCAAAGCCGATACGCAGGAAACCGCCAACAGGCCGGTGATCAGCGATGAGGACCGCCCTTTGGCCGGCGTCGTCGTCCTGGAGACCTCGAGCTTCCTGACCGGTCCCTACGCGTCCATGATGCTCGCCGATCTCGGCGCCGAAGTGATCAAGGTCGAGCCGCCGGAAGGCGACGGATTCCGTCGCTTCGGCTACAACCGCAAGGGCTTCGGTGCGACGTGGACGAATGCCAACCGCAGCAAGAAGAGCATCGTTATCGATCTCAAGCAGCAGGAAGGCCTCTCCCGGTTGAAACAACTGGTGAAGAAGTCCGATATCCTGTTGGAAAACTGGCGCCCGGGCGTCGCCGAGAAGCTTGGCCTCGGCCAGGATGTCGTCACCGCGCTCAATCCGAAGATCATCCGCATTTCCATCACCGGCTTCGGCGACAAGGGCCCGCTCGTCAAGGCGCCGGCGCTCGACTCGCTTATCCAGGGCCGCACGGGGCTGATCGCGGCTGAAGGTCGCCATGGAAACCCGTCCGTCACGCCGTTCAATATGGTCGATAAGGTGGTTGCGGCGATGGCGGCGCAGGCTGTGCTGGCGGCGCTCTACAAGCGCGACCGGACCGGCAAGGGCGCTTATATCCAGCTGCCGATGCTTGATGCGCTCGCCTATTTCAATTTCCCGGACATGTTCCAGCACCGGACCTTCGAAAACGACACGACCGGCTGGAAGCCCCCCCAGGAGCAGGTTCTGCAGACCAGCGACGGCCATATCGTCATTTCGCCGGTCAACGGCAAACAGATGTCGGTCACGCTCAACGCCATCGAGCGGGCCGAATGGAAGGAAGAGCTCAAGAAGATGCCGGATCCCGTCGCTATGGCGGCAGACTTCTTCCGACGGGTCGGCGAGGTGGTGAAGGAAAAGCCGTCCGCATTCTGGCTCAAGCGCTTTGCGGAATACGATGTCCCGGCGTCCCCGGTCTACGGCTTTGACGAATTCCTTGCCGACGAGCAGGTCCGCTACAACGAGATCTTCCAGGAGATCCCTTCTCCGGTGGGCCCGATCCGCGCGGTACGCTATCCGGCCCTGTTCGACGACGCGCGGCTGCCGGTGCATTCCGGTCCGCCGTCCATCGGCGAGCACGACAAGGAAGTTGGCGACGGCAGCGGCATCGGCGGCAAGAAGAATTGAACTGAACGCAGCAAGCTTATGGGAAGGAACGTCAGATGACGGAAGATTTGCGGGATCGCATTCGCTACGAGGCGCGTGACGGAAGGGCCTACATCACCTTCTGCCGGCCGGAAAAGCGCAATGCGCTGACCTACGAAATGTTCGACCGGATGATGGAGCATATCGAGACCGCCGAGCGTGACGACGATGTCCGCTGCATCATCTTCAAGGGCGAGGGCCCGGATTTTTCCACCGGCCACGATCTGGCGCAGGTGGGGTCCGAATACGGCTTCTCGCGTGAGCCCGGCGCGCGCCGTCCGAGCCAGCGCATCCGCATCCATTTCGACAAGCATCACGTCGAGCAGTTCCGCCACCTGTTCTATTGCATCAAACCGACCATGTCGCTTGTGCAGGGTAACTGCGTGGGCGCGGGCCTCTATATCGTCGAGGCCTGCGACCTGGCGATTGCCGCCGACAATGCCCGGATCGGCCACCCGGAGCAGAAGATGGGCCTTGCCGGGTCCTCCTATATGACGAGCTGGTGCATCCTGACGCTTGGCCCCAAGCGGGCGCGCGAACTTCTCCTGCTCGGCGAGGTGATGGATGGCAAGCGTGCAGCCGAACTCGGCATTGTGAACAAGTCGGTGCCGCTGGAGGATCTGGAGGAAGCGGGAGAGGAATGGGCCGAGCGCATCGTCCGTCTGCCGCGCGACGCGATCGCCATCGGCAAGGCGGCAACGCATCTGGCGATGGATTCGCTCGGCATGACGTCGCAGTTCGTCCACGGCTATGTCGGACACGCGTTGGGCACCAACATCCGCTACGAGCCCGACGAGTTGAACTTCATGAAGGAGCGCAGCAAGTCCGGTGTCGCCGGCGCTGCAAAGAAGCGCGAAGGCCGCTACGACGAAGCCTCGAAGAAGAAGAAAAAATCTTCCTGATATCGATGGCGCCGCGCCTGCGCGGCGCCATTCTGCCTATCGGAGCTTGGCGTTGATCGCGCCGAGCGCAGCCGAACCCGGGCAGAGTTCAGCCGCGGGAATCGAATTCAGGGCCCGCTCGGGCGTCCCCAGCACCTTGTGCAGGTCCTGTTCGGCCTCGTTGACATATAGAAGGCCGGTGGCCACCGTGCCGTTCTTGGCATGGCCTCGAATGGCATTGAGCGCCGCATCCGGGTCACGCACATCGTGAGAATCCTGCAGCTTGTGCAACTGCAGGATCGATCCGTCATGCAATGTGACATCCGTCGTCGTACCCGGATCGTAGTCGACCTCGATTTCCTCCATCTCCGGCACGAAATCGAGCCGCCCCATCATCTGGTAGTGGTCGCGGATATACTCGTAGCTCTTCGTCGAGGTCGTGTGGTTGTTGAACGTCACACATGGCGAAAGCACGTCGAGAAAGGCAAAGCCGTTATAGGAGAGGGCAGCCTCGATCAGCGGCACGAGCTGCGGTTTGTCGCCCGAAAAAGAGCGTGCGACGAAGCCGGCGCCCAGCTGAATGGCGAGCTGGCACAGATCGATCGCGTCGAACGGGTTCGGCTCGCCTTTCTTGGAGGGGGAATTCTTGTCGTTGGTCGCCGAGAACTGGCCTTTCGTCAGGCCGTAGCAGCCATTGTTCATGACGATATAGCTCATGTTCAGCTGCCGGCGAACCGCGTGACAGAACTGCCCGAGGCCGATCGATGCGGTGTCGCCGTCGCCCGAGACGCCGATATAGATCAGGTCGCGATTGGCCAGGTTGGCGCCGGTTGCGATCGAGGGCATGCGCCCGTGCACGGAGTTGAAGCCATGGCTGCGGCCGAGAAAATACGTCGGGGATTTCGACGAGCAACCGATCCCGGAGACCTTCGCGATGCGGTGAGCCGGCAGGTTCAGCCGGTAGCACGCTTCGATGATGGCGGCGGTGATGGAATCGTGGCCACAGCCCGCGCACAACGTCGACATCGATGCTTCATAGTCGCGTCGTGTCAGGCCGAGCGTGTTCTTTGGCAGCGCCGGGTGGTGCGCGATCGGCTTCTGGATATAGCTCATCTCAATCTCCTCACTCGGCCGCGACGCGGCCCGCGGGCGCGCTCTCCAGAACCCCCCGCCGCACGAAGGACGCCGTCAGCGGCATGCCGTCGACATTGACCAGCGGCACCAGCTTGCGCGGATTGATGCCAAGCTCCTGGATCAGCAGCGAACGCATCTGGCCGTCGCGATTCTGCTCGACGACGAAGAGCTCCTCATGGTCGTCGATGAAGGCACGCACTTCCCCCGGGAACGGAAACGACGTGATGCGCAGCGCATTGACCATCTGGCCGGCATCGGACATTTCGTCCAGCGCCTCCATGACGGCCGCTCTCGTCGCGCCGAAATAGATGATGCCCCTGTCCGCCGAGGCGCTGCGGATCGTCACTTCCGGCTTCGGAACGATCGTTGCGGCAGTCTCGAACTTGTGGGAGATGCGCTTCAGCACACGCGCATGGATACGCCCGTCCTCGGTATAGCGGGCATTCTCGTCGTGGCTGGTGCCGCGTGTGAAATAGGCCCCCTTCGTGGGGTGCGCGCCGGGAAGGGTACGGTAGGGGATGCCGTCGCCGTCGACGTCCTTGTAGCGGCCCCAGTCAGCCATGGCGTCGAGCCCTGCCGCATCCAGCACCTTGCCCCGGTCATGAACATAAGAGTCGTCCCAGACCAGCTCGTCGGTCGTCCAGTCGTTCATCCCGATGTCGAGATCGCTCATTACCATGATCGGCGTCTGCAGACGTTCTGCGAGATCGAACGCCTTCGCCGTCATCGAGAAGCATTCGGAAGGATCGGCCGGGAACAGAAGCACATGCTTGGTGTCTCCATGCGAGGCGTAGGCGCAGGAGATGATGTCCGATTGCTGGGTGCGCGTCGGCATGCCGGTCGAAGGGCCGCCGCGCTGGATGTTGAAGAGCACGACCGGGATCTCGGCGAAATAGGCAAGGCCGATGAATTCGCTCATCAGCGAGATGCCGGGCCCGGAGGTCGCGGTGAAGGCGCGCGCGCCGTTCCAGCCGCCGCCGATGGCAATTCCGATCGCCGCCAGTTCGTCCTCGGCCTGCACGATGGCGTAGTTCTTGCGACCGTCCGCATCGATACGCAGTCTCTTGGCATAGCGCTCGAAAGCCTCGGCGAGCGATGTGGACGGGGTGATCGGATACCAGGCGCAAACGGTCGCGCCGGCATAGATCGCGCCCAGGCCGGCGGTATCGTTGCCTGCGGCGAGGATCTTGCCGGCCGTGCCGTTCGCCTTTCGTGTGGTGATTGGCAGCGGGCAGGAGAAATGCTCCAGCGCATAGTCGCGCCCGAGCGCGATGGCCTCGTGATTTGCGCCGATCAGCTTTTCCTTGCCGCGCAATTCGTCGGCGACGACCCCGTGCAGGGTCTCCAGGTCCATGTCGAGCAGCGCGCTGACGGCGCCGACATAGACCATGTTCTTGAAAAGCTGGCGCTGTCGCGGGTTGCTCCACTTTTCCGCGCATAGCTTGGCGATCGGGATGGGCAGCACGTTGACGTCCTGCCGGTTCCATATGCGGGGCATGGTGGAATCGTAGAGCAGCCAGCCTCCCGGCACGATCTCCTTCAGATCGTCCGCATAGGATTGCGGGTTCATGGCGACCATCAGATCGACGCCCTCGCGGCGCGCCAGATAGCCCTTGCCGGAGACGCGGACCTCGTACCAGGTCGGCAACCCCTGGATGTTGGAAGGGAAGATGTTCTTCGGCGAAACCGGAATGCCCATGCGGAAGAGCGTCTTGGCGAACATGCCATTGGCGCTTGCCGAACCGGAGCCGTTCACGGTGGCGAACTTGACGACGAAATCGTTGGTTCCGCTCATCTTGCGTCCTGCAATCCTACTTCAGATAGGCATTGTGGTGGGCGAGGCAAGCCGCAGCTGACTGCGCCTCGGCATAGAAATATTTCTGCATGTCCCACGCCCCGGTCGGACAGCGCTCCGCGCACAGCCCGCAATGCAGGCATACGTCTTCGTCCTTGACCATGACCCGGCCGGTTTCCAGCACGTCCGAGACGTAGATATCCTGTTCAAGATTGCGCGCCGGCACGCGCAGCTTCTCGCGCAGCGCCGGCTCCGCGTCATTTGCCGTGAAATTGATGCAGTCGACCGGGCAGATATCCATGCACGCGTCGCATTCGATACACAGATTGTGCTCGAACACCGTCTCCACGTCGCAGTTCAGACAGCGTTCGGCCTCGCGCACGGCGAGCTGGTCGTCATAGCCCAGTTCGACTTCGACCTTCAGGTTGCGCAGCGACGTCGCCAGATCGGCATGCGGCACGGCGGTGCGGTCCTGCGCGTCGTAATCGTTGTCATAGGCCCATTCGTGAATGCCCATCTTCTGGCTGATGAGCGTATGGCCCGGCGCCGGACGTTCATCGACCGGCAGGCCACGGCAGTAGCGGTCGATCGAAATCGCAGCCTGATGCCCGTGCGCCACGGCCCAGATGATGTTTTCCGGGCCCCAGGCGGCGTCGCCGCCGAAGAAGATGCCGGCCCGCGTAGACATCATCGTCTTGCGGTCGACGACCGGGGCGTCCCATTCATTGAACTCCAGCCCGATATCGCGCTCGATCCAGGGGAAGGCGTTTTCCTGGCCGATCGCCATCAGCACGTCGTCGCACTCAAAGGTGACTTCCTCGCCGGTCGCGACGAGCCTGCGGCGGCCGCTGTCGTCATATTCTGCGCGCATGATCTCGAACACCACCCCGGCGAGTTTGCCGTCGCGGAGGACGAAGGCCTTGGGGTTGTGATTGTCGTGGATCGGGATGCCCTCATGCTCGGCTTCCTCGATCTCCCAGTCGGAGGCCTTCATGTCCTTGCGCGGCGAGCGGACGGTGACCTTCACGTCTTCCGCGCCGAGGCGCAGCGCCGTGCGGCAGCAATCCATCGCGGTGTTGCCGCCGCCGATCACGATCACGCGTCGGCCGACCGACTTGACGTGCTCGAAGGCGACCGAGGTCAGGAAATCGATGCCGATATGGATATTGGCATCCGCCTCCTTGCGCCCCTCAATGGCAAGATCCTTGCCGCGCGGTGCGCCGGTGCCGACGAAAACCGCGTCGAAACCTTCGTCGATGATCGACTTCAGGCTGGTGACCCTGTGCCCGAAGCGGGCTTCGACGCCGAAGCCGACGACCCTGTCGACTTCTTCGTCCAGCACCTTCCCGGGCAGCCGGAAGGACGGGATATTGGTGCGCATCAGCCCGCCGCCCTTCGGGTCCTTCTCGATCAGTGTACAGGTGTAGCCGAGCGGCATCAGATCGCGTGCGACGGTGAGCGAGGCCGGCCCTGCGCCAAGCAGGGCGATGCGCTTGCCGTTCTTGTTGTCGGGGATGGCGGGCATGTAACGGTCGATCTCGCCCTTGTAGTCGGCGGCGACGCGCTTCAGCCGGCAGATCGCCACGGGCTCCTCGTCGATGCGGCCGCGCCGGCAGGCGGGTTCGCAGGGGCGGTCGCACACCCTCCCCAGAATGCCGGGGAACACGTTGCTTTCCCAGTTGAGCATGTAGGCGGCCGCATACTGGCCACGCGCGATCAGACGGATATATTCGGGCACCGGCGTGTGCGCCGGGCAGGCGTACTGGCAGTCCACGACCTTGTGAAAATACTGCGGGTCGGAAATGTCGGTAGGGGGCACACCGCGGTTCAGCGCCTGCGCCGCGGACTGTCGCAATTTCATCTCGTCGCTATCCTCCCTGTGCCGGCCTCATTCGATGCGCGCGGCGACTCTAGCGATCCGTCTTGTTTTCCGTTTCCATCCCGGTGGGAATGTACGAACCGTTGCATCATGCTGACAACTGTTCATCCCTTCGCCGTCAGGATTAAGGCGACGATTCGCACAAAATTTCGAACCTTACAATCTGTACGCATTCGTTGGGCTCGACCGTCGGCCCCGTCTCGTCCCACGCATTCGACCGTAGTGCAAGCGCGACAAACGGCTAGTCGCCCGAGGACACGGTGCTGTGTACCGTCATATGCATGCGGTTGCAATTTATAAGGAAAGTTATCTATTTTGACGCTCCCGCCGCTCCCCTTTGCTTGCGGGTCTGGAGCTGAAGCGAATGGGTACGCGCGATTGGCTGGTGGTTATCGCCCTGGGAACGGTCTGGGGCTCGGCCTTTCTGGCAGTGGAGATGCTTCTTTTCGAGATGCCGCCCCTGTGGATCGGCGTCGGCCGCACAGTGGTCGCGGGGACCGCGTGCTGGGCGCTGGTTCTGGCCGGAGGCATGCCGGTGCCCAGGCGGCCCGCGGTCATTTTGCAGATGATGGGGCTCGGCATGCTGGCCTACGGCGTGCCGTTCACGCTCTTTCCGCTCGCCCAGCAGCATCTCACCGGCGGGGTAACGGCGATCGTCAACGCCATGGTGCCGATTAACACGATTGTGATCTCGCATTTCTTTCCGGGGGCCGAAAAAGCGACGCGGAGCAAGATTCTCGGGGTCGCGCTGGGCTTCGCCGGCGCCTATATCCTTGCCTGGCCGGCGATCGCGGTCGGTGCCGGCGACCAGATTGTGGGGATTGTGCTCACATTCACCGGCACCGCGACCTACGCCCTGTCGCTGGTCCTTACGCCCCGGGTCGAGCCTGTCCATCCGTCGGTGTTCGCCGCGACGTCCATTACCGGGGCGGCGCTGATTTCCGTTCCCGTCGCGCTGATCGCGGAACAGGTGCCGGGCGTTCCCAGCCTGAAGGCGTCGCTGATCCTGCTCGCGCTCGGCATCGCGGTCACGATGATGCCGCTGCAGGTCATGTATCGGCTGATCCCGCGCATCGGGCCGACGAATTTCTCGTCCATCATCTTCGTCGTTCCTGCCGCCGCTGTGATCCTCGGGATCGTCGTGCTGGGGGAGACCATCACGCTGACGCAGCTTGCCGGGATGCTGACGATCTTCGCCGGCCTGATCGTCATCGACGGCAGGCTGATGCAGAAGATCATGCGAAGGGGCATCGGCCCCATCAGTTCCTGAAGACGACCGTCTTCTTGCCGTTAAGCAGCACCCTGTCCTCCAGGAAATAGGCCACAGCCCGCGCCAGCACGCGGCGCTCGATGTCGCGGCCCTTCTTCACCAGTTCCTCGGGGCTGTCGGAATGGCTGATCCGCTCCACGTCCTGCTCGATGATCGGCCCCTCGTCGAGTTCCTCGCTGACGAAATGGGCCGTCGCGCCGATCAGCTTCACGCCGCGCGCATGGGCCTGATGATAGGGTTTGGCGCCCTTGAAGCCCGGCAGGAAGCTGTGGTGGATGTTGATGCAGCGCCCGGCGAGAAAGCGCGCCAGATCGTCGGACAGGATCTGCATGTAGCGCGCCAGCACAACGAGGTCCGCGCCCGTCTCCTCGACCAGCGCCTTGATCCGCGCCTCCTGCTCGGCCTTCGCTTTCGCGGTGACCGGCAGGTGGTGAAAAGAGACATCCCGCAGGTCGAGATGACGGAATGTTTCCTTGGGGTGATTGGAGACGATCCCGGCGATCTCGGCGTTGAGTTCCCCGATCCGCCAACGATAGAGCAGGTCGGCGAGGCAGTGGTCGAATTTGCTGACCAGCACCAGAATACGCTTGCGCCGGTCGGAGGGGCTGAAAGTGAAGTCCATTCCGTAGTCGACAGCGAGCCCGCCGAACGCTTCCTCCAGTTCCACCAGCCTGTTCCCGCCAACGAATTCGAAGGCAACGCGCATGAAGAAGTCGCCCGTCTCGGCATCATCGAACTGCTGCGCCTCGATGATGTTGGCCTCATGCCGGGCGAGCAGCGATGCGACGGCGGCGACAATTCCCGGCCGGTCGACGCAGGACAGGGTCAGAACATGGGGACCGGTCATGGGCGATTGACTTCCTTGGCTCTATGCGGACGCTCGTAAGTCTTGCGCCGAGGCGCGCAATATATGCAACGACACGCATGGAAAAGAAAAATCTGGCGCTGCGGGAGGGTCGGCCCTCGAACCTTAGCTCGTTCCCGCCCCCGCCAGCAGCGATGCATTGCCGCCCGCAGCCGTCGTATCCACGCAGACATGCCGCTCGATCACGCAGCGCTCCGCCATCTCCCTGTCGGCGATCAGCGGTATCAGCGGGCCGTCGCGTGCCGCGAGCGCCTTTCGCGCGGCCCGAAGGTCATCTTCGTCGCTCCATAGCGCGACGGCCTCGAAGCCGGTGAGACGGGAGAGGTCCTCGCGGTCGAGAAAGCCGTCGAGCGAGCCGTCTCCCGGCGCATCCGGACAGACGATGAGCGCGGTGCATCCCGTCTCCCCGGCAATCGCGGCCTGCTCTTCAGCATCCGCCCGCGTCGGCCCGAGGCAGAGCACTGTGCCGCGCGGATAGAGCGAGAGTGTATTGGATTCGCCGGTCGGGCCGGGCAGGGAACTCGTGCCCAGCGGCGCCCTTGCCGGCGGACCGAATGCCGCCAGCGCGCGCCGAACATCTTCCGCGGCGACGGATCGATGCGCCGCGACCGGATGGGCGGGGAGGGCGGCCCCTCTGGTGAACCGTCGGACATAGTTGGGTCCGCCGGCTTTCGGTCCGGTGCCGGAAAGCCCTTCTCCGCCGAAGGGCTGCGACCCGACGATGGCGCCGATCTGGTTCCGGTTGACGTAGATGTTGCCGACATTGAGCGCGGATGTGATCGCCTCCACCCGGTCGTCGATCCTCGTGTGGAGGCCGAAGGTCAGCCCGTAGCCGCTGGCATTGATATCGGCGACGATGCCGTCGATCTGCGAGGATTTGAAGGTCGCGACATGCAGCACCGGTCCGAAGATTTCGCGCTTCATATCGGTCATGCCGCCGACCCGGATCGCCGCCGGCCCGATGAATGTCCCGTTTTCCGGCGCGCCGATCTGCTTGAGCAGCCGTCCCGCCGACCTCGCTGCTTCGATATGCGCCAGAATCTCCCGACGCGCGCCATCATTGATGACGGGGCCGACATCGGTCGTGAAATCCCACGGGTTTCCGAGCCTCAGTTCGTCCATCGCGCCGAACAGCATATCGAGGATACCCGGCGCGATATCCTCCTGCACGAACAGGATACGCAGCGCCGAGCAGCGCTGGCCGGCCGAACGGAAGGCGGAGTTGACGATATCGCGGACGGCCTGCTCGGGCAGCGCCGTGCTGTCGACGATCATCGCGTTGAGCCCGCCCGTCTCCGCGATCAGCGGCGCGTCGGGCGGGGCGCTGCCGGCCATGGCGCGGTTGATCGTTTGCGCGGTTGCGGTCGAGCCGGTGAAGCTGATGCCGGCGATACGCGGGGCGGCGGCAAGCCTTGCGCCGACCACCGATCCGCGCCCGGGCAGGAACTGAAGGACCGTTTTCGGCACGCCTGCCTCATGCATGAGCTTCACGGCGATATGGGCAACCAGCGGTGTCGGGTCGGCCGGCTTGGCGAGAACGCCGTTGCCGGCGGCCAGCGCGGCGGCGATCTGTCCGGTGAAGATGGCGAGCGGGAAGTTCCATGGCGAGATACAGGCGAACAGGCCGCGCGCCCGCCGGCCCTCCAGTTCGGCGATCCGCGCCGCGTAGTAGCGCAGGAAATCCACTGCCTCGCGCAGTTCGGCGACGGCGTCCGCCGGGGTCTTGCCGGCCTCCCGCGCGAGCACCGCGAAGAACGCGCCGAAGTTGGCTTCATAGAGGTCGGCGGCGCGGTTGAGGATCGCTGCCCGTTCGGCGCAGGGGCATTCGCGCCAGTCGGTGGCGGCGGACAATGCCGCTTCAGCGTCTGCCGCGTTCGCCTCGATAACCTCGCCGACGATGTCATCGGTGTTGGCGGGGTTCAGCACCGGCTTTGCCGGTGATCCTTCGAAGGGCGCGGCCATGAGAGGTTCGGCGCGCCATTGCGCCCGCGCGAACGGCGCGCGCGCCGCCTCGATTGTTGCGAGATCGCCGAGATGGTGCAGGTCGAACCCGCGTGAATTTGCCCGGTCGGGGGCGAACAGGTCCGGCGGTCGCCGGATATGCGGCGGCAGCAGCACGGCCGCGCCTTCCAGCAGCGCGAAGGGGTCGGCGGCGATGGCTTCCGGCGGGACGCCGGAATCGACGATCTGATGCACGAAGGAGGAGTTGGCGCCGTTTTCGAGCAATCGCCGCACCAGATAGGCTAGCAGGTCGCGATGCGCGCCGACCGGCGCGTAGATGCGGCAGCGCGTGCCTTCCTGTTCGTGCAGGCGCCGGTGCAGGACTTCCCCCATCCCGTGCAGGCGCTGGAATTCAAAGGCCGCGCCGTCCTCAGCCATCTCCAGGATGGCCGCGACGGTATGCGCGTTGTGGGTGGCGAACTGCGGATAGATGCGGCCGGTCATGCCGAGCAGCTTTTGCGCACAGCAGAGATAGGAGATGTCGGTCGCGGCCTTTTCGGTGAAGACGGGAAAGCCCGCGAGGCCTTCGACCTGCGCGCGCTTGATTTCGCTGTCCCAATAGGCGCCTTTGACGAGACGGACCATGAGCCTGCGGTCCAGCCTGTCGGCCAGCGCATGCAGCCAGTCGAGAACCGGCGCGGCGCGCTTCCCATACGCCTGCACGACGACCCCGAACCCGTCCCAGCCGGCAAGGCGTTCGTCGCTGAGAACCGTCTCGATCACATCCAGCGAGAGGTCAAGCCGGTCGGCTTCCTCCGCATCGATGTTGAGGCCCATATTGGCCTCCTTCGCCAGCAGCGCGAGGGCGAGCGCGTGTCCGGCGAGTTCCGACATGACGCGCGCCTTCTGGCCGACCTCATAGCGCGGATGGAGCGCTGACAGCTTGATCGAGATGCCCGGATTTTCCCGGATATCCGCCGATCTGGCATGTTCGCCGAGAGTCCGGATCGCGTTGGCGTAGGCGTCGAAGAACTTCCGCGCGTCGGCCGCGGTCAGCGCCGCCTCGCCGAGCATGTCGTAGGAATAGGTGAAGCCCTGTTCCTCAAGCGGTTTGCCGCGCTGAACTGCTTCTCCGATCGTCTCGCCGAGCACGAACTGGTTGCCGAGCTCGCGCATCGCCGCCTTCACCGCAAGGCGGATCACCGGCTCGCCGAGCCGCTTCAACGCCCCGTGGAGGATATGCGCGATGCCTTCCGATGCATCGTCGTCGAGGACCCGTCCCGTCAGCATCAGCGCCCATGTCGAGGCGTTGACCAGCGGCGAAGAGGAACGGCCGAGATGCCGGCTCCAGCTGGAGGGTGCGATCTTGTCCTCGATCAGTTCGTCGATCGTCTCCGCGTCGGGCACCCGCAGCAGCGCCTCGGCCAGACACATGAGCGCGACGCCCTCGTCGGTCGAAAGCCCGTATTCGGCAAGAAAGGATTCCATCAGCCCCGGCCGGTCGTCGGCGCGGATCTCCGTTACCAGCCTTGCCGCGCGCGCCGAGATGGCGCGCCGGTCCTCGGGCGAGGGGCCAAGCTCCCCGGCCAGCACATCGAGCACGCCGCGTTCATCGGCAAGGTGCCGCTCCCGGATCGTTTCGCGCAAACGGGCAAGATCGCTCATGACGTCCATCATTCCCGATGTCGCCGCGCCGATGCAATCGCTCCCGGGCTTGCGACGGACGCGTGAAGGATCATGCGCCGGTCGCCTGCGGATGCCCGTGCAGGCAGCCCGGTGGTTTTCCTTATGCGATCCTTATGCCGCAATGCCCGATTCCGAATGGCGCGCTTACAATGTTAGTGCGACGCTGTGGGCAGACGTCCGGGAAAGGATCTTTGGCCCATGTTCGACCTCCTCTACGTGGCACTCGCCATTGGAGGCTTTCTAGCCTTCGCCGGCGCAGTGCGCGCCTGTGAGCACCTGTGAGGTGCCGGCGATGATCGAATATCTCATCGGCGGCGCCATCGCTCTGGCGCTTCTCGCCTATCTCACGGCCGCGTTGCTGCAGCCGGAACGGTTCTAAGGGAGGAACGGGAATGGCAACCGGCATTCTTCAGTTCCTCATCTTCGCAGCCATCCTCGTCGCGCTTGCCTGGCCGCTCGGCGGCTATATGGCGCGTGTGTTCGAGGGCGAGCGCACATGGCTCGCGCCAGTGCTCGTTCCCGTGGAGCGCGGCATGTACGCGCTTTCCGGCAAAGGCGCGACGCAGGATCAGCATTGGACCCGCTATGCGCTTTCGATGCTCGCGTTCAACCTGGCCGGCTGGCTTGTCCTTTACGCGATACTCAGGCTTCAGCACCTTCTTCCCTGGAACCCCGAAGGTCTGGCGCCATTGTCGCCGGACCTCGCCTTCAACACGGCGGTGAGCTTCGTCACCAACACCAACTGGCAGGCTTACGGGGGTGAGACGACGCTTTCCTATTTCAGCCAGATGGTAGGGCTGACGGTGCAGAATTTCGTCTCGGCCGCCACTGGGATGGCCGTGGCCGTCGCGGTCATCCGCGGCTTCGCTGCCCGCGGCGCCAAAGGAATCGGCAACTTCTGGGTCGATATGACCCGCGCGGTTCTCTACGTGCTGCTGCCCTTGTCGATTTTCGCAACGCTGGTGCTGATCTGGCAAGGCGTGCCGCAGACGCTGGGCGCCTATGTGCCGGCCACGACGTTGGAAGGTGCTCAGCAGCTCATCGCGCAAGGCCCGGCCGCCTCGCAGGTCGCCATCAAGCAACTCGGCACCAATGGCGGCGGTTTCTTCAACGTCAACTCCGCGCATCCGCTTGAGAACCCGACGCAAATCTCAAACCTGCTGCAGATGATCTACATCCTGTTGATCCCCGCGGCCTTTTGTTTCCTGTTCGGGCGCATGGTGAAGGATCGAAGGCAGGGCGTCGCGATTTTCGCCGCGATGGGCATCCTGTTCGTTGTCGGACTGGCGGTGATCTATGGATATGAGCTCAGCGGAAACACGCTCTTCGCCGGATTGCCGATCGACCAGGCGGCGGGCAACATGGAGGGCAAGGAAGTTCGCTTCGGCACGGCGCTCTCCGCCCTTTGGGCGGAGGCCACGACGGCCGCCTCAAACGGCTCGGTCAACTCCATGCACGACAGCTACACTCCACTGGCGGGACTTGTGCTTCTGCTCAACATGCAGGTGGGCGAGGTTGTCTTCGGTGGTGTCGGCGCCGGCTTCTACGGCATGCTGCTTTTTGTGGTCCTGACGGTGTTCATCGCCGGACTGATGGTCGGCCGCACACCGGAATATCTTGGCAAGAAGATCGAGGCGAAGGAGGTCAAGCTGGCCGTTCTGGCGTTCCTGTCCATGCCGGTTGGCATTCTGGTCTTCGGCGCGCTTGCCGCCGTGGTGCCATCGGCCCTCGCGGCAGTGCAGGACCCCGGCCCTCATGGCCTCTCCGAGATTCTCTACGCCTATTCCTCGGCCACCGGCAATAACGGCTCGGCTTTTGCCGGCTTCGGCGCAAACCTGCCCTTTCATACGACGCTGCAGGGCATCGCCATGCTCCTCGGCCGCTATGCCTTCATCGTGCCGATGCTGGCAATCGCAGGCACATTGGCGGCCAAGACGCCGGCGCCGGCTTCGGCCGGTACGTTTCCGACCCACGGTCCACTCTTCGTCGTCCTGCTCATGGTCGTGGTCTTGATCCTGGGCGGGCTCACTTTCTTTCCGGCCCTCGCCCTCGGCCCCATCGCCGAACAGGCGTCGATGCTCGCCGGCCAGACCTTCTGAGGTGGTTTCGATGACCAGACATGAGCGCTCGGATATCTCACTGCTCGACAGGGCACTCGCCGCAAAGGCGGCGCGAGGCGCTGTCACCAAGCTCGACCCGCGCGTGCTTTCCCGCAACCCAGTCATGTTCGTTACCGGCGTTGTCGCCCTTCTCACGACTGTCATCTTCTTCCGTGACCTGACGGTCGGCGCGGCAACGGCCGCCATCGCCGGTCAGATTGCCTTCTGGCTCTGGCTGACGGTGCTGTTTGCCAATTTTGCTGAGGCGATCGCCGAAGGTCGCGGCAAGGCGCGCGCCGACAGCCTGCGCGCGGCACAGTCGGAGACCGAATGCAAGCGTCTGACTGGAGACGTGGCCTCTCGCGAGAAGTTCGAGCTCGTATCGAGTCAGATACTTCGCAAGGAGGATACGGTCCTGGTGGAGGCGGGCGACCTTGTGCCTGCCGACGGCGAGGTCATCGAAGGCGTGGCGTCGGTCGATGAGTCGGCGATCACCGGTGAATCCGCACCCGTGATCCGCGAGTCGGGCGGTGATCGTTCGGCGGTCACCGGCGGCACGCGCCTCGTTTCCGATTGGCTCGTCATCCGCGTGACCGCCGAGCCCGGCAAGAGCTTCCTCGACCGTATGATCGCCATGGTGGAAGGCGCGGAGCGACAGAAGACGCCGAACGAGATCGCGCTCAACATCCTGCTTGTCGGCATGACCATCATCTTCCTTCTGGTTGTGGTGACGCTTGAGCCTTTCGCCCGCTTCTCCGGTACGACGATCCCCGTCGCCTTCCTCGCCGCGTTGCTGGTCACCCTCATTCCAACGACCATCGGCGGGCTCCTCTCGGCCATCGGCATCGCCGGCATGGATCGCCTGGTAAAGGCCAATGTCATCGCCAAGTCGGGACGTGCGGTCGAGGCGGCCGGCGATGTCGACACGCTGCTGCTGGACAAGACCGGCACCATCACTTTCGGCAACCGAATGGCTGACGCGTTCGTGCCCGTGCCCGGTGTGAGCGAGCGCGAACTGATCGAGACGGCGTTGCTCGCCTCGTTTGCGGACGAGACGCCGGAAGGCAAGTCGATCGTCGATCTGGCTCGCAAGTCGCTGGGCGCGAAAGCCGATGAGCTCCAGAAGAGGATCGGAACCTTCGTACCCTTCAGCGCACAGACACGTCTGTCAGGCGCCGACTTTGCGGACGGAGGCGAAGTGCGCAAGGGCGCGGGGGATGCCATCCTCCGCTATGCGGAGGCAAGGGCAAGCATTGATCTCACGCGCATCGTGGAGGGCATCGCCAAGTCAGGCGGCACGCCGCTGGTGGTGGCCCGCGACAAGCGCATCCTGGGCGTCGTCCACCTCAAGGACATCATCAAGCCGGGCATTCGCGAGCGCTTCGCCGAGCTGCGGCGACTGGGCATCCGCACGGTGATGATCACCGGCGACAATCCGCTGACCGCCGCCGCGATCGCGGCGGAAGCCGGCGTCGACGATTTCCTGGCGGAAGCGACGCCCGAAAGGAAGCTGGAGTTGATCCGCGCCGAGCAATCCGAAGGCAAACTTGTCGCCATGTGCGGCGACGGGTCCAACGACGCGCCAGCGCTCGCGCAGGCCGACATCGGGGTTGCCATGAACACCGGTACGCCGGCCGCCAAGGAAGCTGGAAACCTCATTGATCTCGACAGCGATCCGACCAAGCTCATCGAGGTCGTGCTGGTCGGCAAGCAGCTTCTCATCAGCCGCGGTGCATTGACCACCTTTTCCATCGCCAACGACGTGGCCAAGTATTTCGCCATCCTGCCGGCACTATTCATTGCCGCATATCCGGGACTTCAGGCCCTTAACATTATGGATTTGTCGAGTCCGGCGAGTGCTATCCTGTCGGCCGTGATCTTTAACGCGCTGGTCATCTTCGCCTTGATCCCGCTTGCCTTGCGTGGTGTGCGCTATGCGCCCGCTACGGCTGGCGAGTTGCTGCGGCGCAATCTCTTGATCTATGGCCTGGGTGGCCTGGTTGTGCCCTTCGTCGGTATAAAGGCAATCGACATTGCGGTCTCCGCGCTCGGTCTCGCGTAACGGGAAGGATGACAACGATGCTCTCGCAGACAAGACCGGCAATCGCCCTGCTGGCGATGATGACCCTTCTCACCGGCGTGGCCTATCCGCTGGCGATGACCGGGATCGGGCAAGCGCTGTTCCCTCATCAGGCCAACGCCAGCCTGATCGTTCGTGACGGTGTCGTTGTCGGCTCGGAATATATCGGTCAGACTTTCACGCGCCCTGAATATTTCCATGGCCGTCCCTCAGCTGTCGGCAATGACGCAGCCTCTTCGGGCGGCACGAATCTGGCGCCCACGAGCCGGAAATTGATCGACGCCGTTGCTGAGCGGGCTCGGCAGATCACTGCGGAGTCGGGGGTCCCGAAGGTGCCGATCGATCTTGTCACCTCTTCCGGTAGCGGGCTCGACCCGCACATTTCGCCCGAAAGCGCCGATCTGCAGATACGGCGTGTTGCCGAGGCGAGAGGCATTCCCGTCGGGGAACTGCGTCGGATGGTCGATCTGCACACCGAAACGCCGCTCTTCGAAATCTTCGGCTCGTCCGCGGTGAATGTATTGAAGTTGAATCTGGCGCTCGACGAAAGGGCGCCGGTCGAAAGCGACGCAACAGGATCGAAGGATGGCGCCAGCGCCGAATGAGGACAGCCGCCCCGAGCCGGAAGCTCTTTTGGCTGAAGCGGAGAAAGAAGGCCGGGGAAGACTGAAGATCTTCCTCGGCGCAGCCCCCGGCGTCGGCAAAACCTATGCAATGCTCCAGGCCGCGCGGAAACGTGCGGCTGAGGGCGTTGATGTGGTCATCGCCATCGTCGAGACGCATGGACGTTCCGAAACGGAGCGGCTGCTGAGAAACTTGACGGTGTTGCCGCGCCGGACACACTTCTATCGCGGTCACATTCTCGACGAGATGGACCTCAGCGCCTTGATCGCGCGTCGGCCGCAGCTGGCGGTGATCGACGAGCTTGCCCACACCAACGTGCCGGACAGCCGGCACGAGAAGCGCTGGCAGGACGTAGAGGACGTGCTCGCCGCCGGAATCGACGTCTACACCACGCTGAATGTCCAGCATCTGGAAAGTCTCAATGATATCGTCGCGCGCGTTTCGGGGGTGCGCGTGCGCGAGACCCTGCCCGACAAGGTTCTGGAATTGGCGGACGAGATCGAACTCATCGACCTTCCCCCGGAAGAACTGATCGAGCGGCTGCGCCAGGGCAAGGTCTATCTGCATGGCCAGATCGCGCGCGCCATCGAGAATTTCTTCTCCAAGGGCAATCTGACGGCGCTCCGGGAACTCGCCATGCGCGTGGCGGCCGACCGCGTCGACGCGCAGATGATTGCACATATGAAGACGCACGCGATCAGCGGTCCTTGGCCGACGCAGGATCGTATTATGGTCTGCATCAACGAATCTCCGGTTGCTAAATCTCTGGTGCGGGCCGCCAAGCGCATGGCGGATCGGGCTCGGGCGCCGTGGCTTGCCGTCAACATCGTGTCCTCATCCAGCGAAACGCTCGAGGATCAGGCCAAGGACCGGATCGCCGAGGCTTTGCGGCTTGCCGAATCGCTCGGCGCGGAAGTCGCCAGCGTCAACGCCGAGGTGAACATCGCCGGCGAAATCCTCGAGTTCGCCCGATCGCGGAATGTCAACCGTATCCTTGTCGGCCGCCCCCGTCCGCGGCGTCTTCTCGCTTCCCTTACCCGTGAGACGGTGGCCGAAACGCTGATCCGCCAGGGGCAGGATTTCGAGATCACCCTGGTGGCCCCCGATCAGGAGGAGGCCCGCCGCGCGGCCATCCGCGCCGGCCGCATCCAGATTGAGCGCGACCCCAAGGCCTATCTGGCGGCAACCGGCATCGTCGCGGTTGCCACCGCAACCGCCTTCGCGATCGAGCGGATCCTGCCGGTCGCGAGTTTGTCGCTGGTCTTCCTGACCGGCGTGCTCATCACAGCAACCCGCTTCGGGCTATGGCCATCGCTCTATGCCGCGACGGCCAGCTTCTTTACCTACAATTTTTTCTTCACCGAGCCCTATCACACCTTTGCCATGCACCGGCGGGATGACCTCCTGACATTGGCGCTCTTCTATGTCGCTTCGGTGCTGGCAGGAAATCTGGCCTCGCGCTTGCGAAATCAGGTGAATGCCCAAAGGGCGATCGCCAAGCGCACGGTGAGCCTCTACGAATTCAGCCGCAAGCTCGCCAGCACTGCGTCGTTGGACGATGTGATCTGGACGGCCGTCAGCAATATTGGAGCGATCCTGCAGTGTCAGGTCGTTGCGCTCACCCCGGATGCCAATGGGCGGTTGGAGATCAGCGGCGCCTTTCCACCAAGGGATGAACTCGACGTGCGCAACTACAGCGCGGCGCTCTGGACTTGGCAGCACGGGGAACTCGCCGGGTGGACCACGGCCACGCTTCCTTCCGCTGAGTGGCTGTTTGTGCCGCTCAAGACCGCGCAGGGAACTCAGGGAGTTATCGGCATCACATTTGAGGCACGGCACACGCTGACTCCCGAGGAGTTACGCATCCTTGAGGCATTACGCGATCAAGTCGCCATCGCGGTGGAGCGCATCCGATTGGTCTCCGATCTGCAGAATTCCCGAATACTCTCTGAGACGGAGCGGTTGCGTTCAGCACTCCTCTCCTCGGTCAGCCATGATCTGCGTACGCCGCTCGTGTCGATCATCGGCGCGGCCAGTTCGCTGATCGAGGCCGACAGCGCCCTTGGAGCACTCGGTCGTCGTCAACTTGCCGAGACGATCCGGGAAGAAGGGGACCGGCTCAATCGCTACGTTCAAAACCTTCTCGACATGACGCGGCTCGGCTACGGCGCACTGAA
Organism: Flavobacteriaceae bacterium; assembly: GCA_050249695.1. Taxonomy (GTDB): domain Bacteria; phylum Pseudomonadota; class Alphaproteobacteria; order Rhizobiales; family Tepidamorphaceae; genus JACKJP01. The sequence continues at coordinate 289,029 of JBFWQA010000001.1, forward strand.
GCTGAACCGGCAGCCAAGCGATTCTCTCGAGTTTGTCGGCATGGCCGCGCACCAACTCGGTTCCGCCCTGAAAGAACACAAGCTGATCCTTGACCTCGCCCACGATCTCCCGGCAGTCGATGTAGATCCGATCCTGATGCAGCAGGTTTTCGCCAACGTGCTCGACAACGCCGCCAAATATGCACCCGAGGGGTCCAGTATTGGCGTTACCGGCTCGATTGAAGGGGACTATTTGACGATTGCCGTGAGCGACGAAGGGCCTGGAATTCCGCCCGCGGACAGGAATCGTATCTTCGACATGTTCTTTCGCGTGCGTGCGGGTGACGGCCAGCGGGCTGGCACCGGGCTTGGGCTCGCCATTTGCAAGGGGATAGTGGATGCCCATGGGGGCACAATCCGTGCCACACCTGCCAAGACGGACGGTACGGGCACGCGCATCGAGATTCGGCTACCGCTCGCGGTGGCCTCAAGGGGGGCTGCATGAGCGCGCTCGCCCGCATCCTCGTTGCGGACGACGAAAGCCAGATCAGGCGCTTCCTGCGCGTGGCCCTGGAGGCCCATGCGTATGGCGTCGTCGAGGCCGCGACGGGCCTTGAAGCTGTGCGCAAGGCGGCGACCGAAGAGCCCGACCTGATCGTGCTCGATCTTGGGCTTCCCGACATGGACGGTAAGGATGTCATCGCGAAAATCCGCGAGTGGTCCCAGACGCCGATTCTGGTGCTGTCCGTACGTCAGGCCGAGGCGGAGAAGGTCGAGGCGCTCGACGCGGGCGCGCAGGACTATGTGGTCAAACCCTTCGGCATCAAGGAATTACTCGCCCGGATTCGCACTCTCTTACGCGATCGAGCGGTATCCGGCGACGCGAGCAGCGCCATTATTGAGGTCGGGGACCTCCATATAGACGTTGCCGCGCACCGGGTCCGCAAGGACGGCGAGGCGCTGAAGCTGACGCGCAAGGAGTTTGATGTGCTGCGGACACTGGCCCGTCATGTCGGACGGATCGTCACTCATCAGAAGATTCTGCACGAGGTATGGGGCAAGGCCCATGAACAGGACACTCAATATTTGCGCGTGTTCATCCGACAGCTTCGCCAGAAACTCGGAGATAATCCTGCAAACCCGCGCTACATCATGAACGAGCCCGGTGTCGGCTATCGGATGCTGGAGCCAGGGGACTGAACAATCGTTTCATCGGAACCTCGACCTTTCGGTCCGAATGGGTGATACGTTCATCCACAGTTCCGCACGCCATAAAAGACGGTCTGAATGCTTGGCCGCATAGGAAAATTCTCCGCCGCGCCGGGGCAATCGTTCCCGATTGGACGATCGGAGCGGTGAGTTGCTTGCGAGTGTCATTTCCCGGGGCAAGCTTGCTTGCCTCACCGCCGCCCGCGGCGCCTTGCGATCTCGCGATAGAGCGCTTCGGCACTGACGCCGATTTCCTGCGCGAGGCGCAGCCAGCGTCCTTTCGGCGGCAGATCCCGGTTCCATGTCAGCCATGCATCGAGGCGCTGCGAAACCGTTCTGAGCGTCAGTATTTCGCTGCGCTGGCGGCCGCGCTGTACTTCCCGCGCCAGCCCTCCCGACCAGGCGTCGTAGAGACCGGGATCGTCTTTCAGCCGCTGATGAAACGCTGCCTTCGGGACCGCCAGCAGACGACAGTCCGTGGCGGCGATGGCGTCGCAATGGTATGAGTGGGAATACAGCGAGGCTTCCGCCGGGATTTCGTCGTCTCTTGCCCGCTGCAAAATCACCGGTTCGCCGTTCTCCTGATACCGCAGAAGCCGGATTTCGCCCTCGATGACGAGAAACATCCAGCGCACCGGATCGTCCCGATGAAATAGAAATTCCCCCGCCGCCATCTCGCGGCGCCGGCTTGCCCGGAAAAGCTCGATCAACGGCACCGACATGATAGCAATCATGTTCGCACGGCGTGGCTCGTGGCAAGGTGGTTGCGTTCAAGAAGCGGAGGCCCACCATGAAATTTCCTGTCCTCATTGCCCTGATCGCCCTGTTTCCCGTAACGGCGTTGGCCCAGCATGCCGGGATGGCGCATCAGCCGGGCATGCAGCACGACGCGCATGAGCAGGCACAGGCGGCCGATGCCATGGCGCATCCCGAGCAGGCAGGCCAGGGCGCTTTCGCGGCTATCCAGGAGATTGTCGAAATACTGATGGCCGATGAGAAGACGGACTGGTCGAAGGTGGACATCGAGGCGCTGCGCCGGCATCTGATCGACATGGACAATGTCACGCTGCGCGCCCGGGTCGTTTCCGAACCGGTGGATGGCGGAATGATGTTCGTGGTCACGGGTGAGGGCGAGGTTCGCGATTCCATCGCGCGTATGGTGGAGGCGCATGCGGCGACGATGAATGGCGTTGGCGGTTTCACCTATGAAGCGCAGGCGACCGAACATGGCGCGACGCTGGTCGCGAAGGCCGGCACGCCGGCAGATGCCGAGAAGCTCAATGGGCTCGGATTCATCGGGGTGATGACGCTCGGTGCGCACCATCAGCCCCATCATATCGCCATTGCGCGCGGCGACGGCCCGCATCACTAGCGATCGGCAGCTTTCGGCGATGCTTTCCGGCTGACGCGTGGCGAGCTGCCAGTGGCGCGCCGGGCGTTGCGTGCATGGGGCCGCCAGAAGTGATAGAAGCGACGCCAACCGGTTCGGAGGCTTTGCGTCCGGCCATGGCAGACCTGGTTAAGATTCAGAATTCAATGCCTTGTATTCAGCCGCATATCTTCTCCGTCGCCCCGATGATGGACTGGACGGATCGCCACTGCCGGGCCTTTCATCGGCAGCTGACGCGCCATGCGCTGCTCTACACCGAGATGCTGACCGCCGGCGCGGTGATCCACGGCGAGCGCGAAAGGCTGATGGGTTTCAGCGATGCCGAACATCCTGTTGCCCTGCAGCTTGGCGGTTCGGAGCCGGCAGACATGGCGGAGGCCGCGCGCATCGGCGAGGCCTTCGGCTATGACGAGATCAACATCAATGTCGGCTGCCCGTCGGATCGTGTGCAGTCCGGACGTTTCGGCGCCTGCCTGATGGCCGAACCGCAAACGGTCGCGTCCGTCTTCGCGGCCATGCAGGGCGCGGTGTCCGTTCCCGTCACTGTCAAATGCCGGATCGGCATCGACGACAGCGACCCGGAAGCCGGGCTCGATGATTTCATCGACCGCGTCGCCGATGCAGGCTGCGCGACCTTCATCGTCCACGCGCGCAAGGCGTGGCTGAAGGGTTTGAGCCCGAAGGAAAACCGCGATATCCCGCCGCTCGATTATGATCGTGTGCACCGGCTGAAGGCCCGCCGGCCCGATCTCACCATCATCATCAATGGCGGCATCGAGACGCTGGACGACGCGAAGGCTCATCTCGCCCGTGTCGATGGCGCGATGCTCGGCCGCGCCGCCTTCCGCAATCCCGGAATCCTCGCCGGTGTCGATCCGCTTTTCTTCGGCGCCCAAGCGCCTGCAAAGGATCTGAAGGAAGCCGTGAGGGCGCATCTTGCCTATGTCGAGGCGATGCTGGCGGCCGGCACCCGCCTGTCAGCCATCGTCAAGCCGATGACGGGGCTCTTCCAGGGCGTGCCCGGCGCGCGCCGCTGGCGGCAGATTCTGACGGTTGAAAGCGTGCGGCCCGGCGCCGGCGTCGACGTGGTGGAAAGGGCGCTCGCCGCGGTGGGTGATATCGCAGAGGCGGACGCCGCTTGAGGACGCATCGGTCATGATCGACGCCAGCTGGTCAGAGCTCGCGTGGCTGGCGCTGTCGCTCGCCGCATCCGGCGCGATCGGCGGTCTGCTGGCCGGCATGTTCGGCATCGGCGGCGGCGCGGTGCTGGTGCCGGTTCTCTACTGGTTCCTGACGCTGCTCGGTGTGGACGAGGCCGTTCGCATGCACATTTCCGTCGGCACCTCGCTCGGCATCATCATCCCGACCTCGATCCGCTCGTTCCTCTCCCACAAGGCGCGCGGCGCGGTGGATATGGATGTGCTGCGAAAGTGGGTCGTGCCGGTTCTCATTGGCGTTGCCGCGGGCACCTTCGCCGCCAACTTCATATCCGCCGACGGGCTGAAATCCATCTTCGCGGTGATCGCGCTGGTCATCGGTTTCCGGATGATCTTCGGGACGCAGGGCATCCGCCTTGGAAGCGACCTGCCGGGCAATCCGCTGCGCGCCATCATCGGCTTCATGATCGGGCTGATCTCGACGCTGATGGGTGTCGGCGGCGGCGTTCTGAATAACACCGTGATGACGCTCTACGGCCGTCCGATCCACCAGGCGGTGGCGACGTCCTCAGGGCTCGGCGTGCTGATTTCCATCCCCGCCGCCGTCGGTTTCATGCTGGCCGGTTGGGGGGAGGCGGGTCTGCCGCCGCTGTCGCTCGGCTATGTGAACGTGCTGGGGCTGTTGCTCGTCGGCCCGATCAGCACCGCCTGCGCGCCGCTCGGCGTGCGCATCGCCCATGCGCTGGAAAAGCGCAAGCTGGAGATCGCCTTCGGCCTGTTCCTGCTCACGGTCTCGGCGCGCTTCGCCTGGAGCCTGTGGGGATAAGCTGCCCGCTGCCAAAAGGTCCGGGCTCTCTCATTGCCGGCTTCGCGGGACGCCGCGCATGTTCCAGCGTTCTCGCAGCACGCGCAACAACACGGCAGGCCCCAACAGTGCGATCAGTATGACGCCAATGACGATGGCTTTGCCGGGGATGGATAGAGCCGCAAGTAGCATCCAAAGGTTTGCCGTCACGAAACCGAAGTTGAAGAAGAAAAGCCAGAAATGTCTGAACGGCGTGTCGGAATGACACTCGACAAATGCCAGCATCGCAGTCCGAGTATAGCACCAGCCCGGCTCCCGGTGCTGGAAATCCGGGAGAAACACAAGCGCCGATACCAGGGACAGGGCCGAAATCGCAACATAGAGCGCCGCGATGATCGCTATGGAGAGAAAAAATGACCGGTCGAACCAGTAAAAGAATCTGTCCATAGGCCCGCTGTAGCGCTCAAATCTTCTGATTGTATTCGCCCACTTCCGGCTGTGCGGAAAGATAGCCGTCGATCTCGGCGAAGACGTCGCGCATCCCCTGTTCCGATTGGGGGCTCTCCACCACGACGACCAGTTCCGGCTTGTTGGAGGAGGCGCGCACCAGCCCCCAGCTGCCGTCTTCCAGCATGATGCGGATGCCGTTGACGGTGACGATGTCACGCACCTTCTGGCCCGCGAAGGTCTCGCCCGCCTCGATGCGGGCCTTGAAATGCGCGATGGTCCGCTCCACCACCTCATATTTGATCTCGTCGGCGCAATGCGGCGACATCGTCGGCGAAGTCCATGTCCGGGGCAGCGAGCGGCGCAGGTCGGCCATCGACTTGCCGGGATTGCGATCGAGCATTTCCAGCACCGCGATGGCCGAGATCAGCCCGTCGTCATAGCCGCGCCCGACCGGCGGGTTGAAGAAGAAATGGCCGGATTTCTCAAAGCCGGCGAGGGCCCCGGTCTCGTTGACCCGGCGCTTCATGTAGGAATGGCCGGTCTTCCAGTATTCGGTCGTCGCGCCCGTCGCCAGCAGCTGCGGGTCGGTCAGGTAGAGCCCGGTCGATTTCACATCGACGATGAATTTGGCACCGGGAATCTTGCTGGCCAGATCGCGGGCGATCAGTACGCCGATCTTGTCGGCGAAGATCTCCTCGCCCTCATTGTCGACCACGCCGCAGCGGTCGCCGTCGCCGTCGAAGCCGAGGCCGACATCGGCGCCCGTCTCGCGCACCTTCTCGGCAATGGCGTGCAGCATCTTCATGTCTTCGGGGTTCGGGTTGTAGCGCGGGAAGGTCCAGTCGAGATCGCAGTCGAGTTCGATGACCTCGGCGCCGATGGCGCGCAGCACATCGGGAGAAAAGACGGACGGCGTGCCGTTGCCGCAGGCGCAGACCACCTTGATCGGCCGCGACAGCCTGTGGCCCTTCGCAAGGTCGGCCATGTAGCGTGCCGCGACCCCGGTTTCCACCTCCAGCGTGCCGCCGCCCACCTCGTCGAACGCGGCCGAAAGGACGATGTCCTTCAGCATGTTGATCTCGTCGGGGCCGAAGGTGCGCGGCCGGTCGGCGCCCATCTTGATGCCCGTCCAGCCATTGTCATTGTGGCTCGCCGTCACCATCGCGACGGCCGGGGCATCGAGGTCGAACTGGGCGAAATAGGCCATCGGCGTCACCGCAAGGCCGATGTCGCGAACCCGGCACCCGGCCGCCAGCAGTCCCGATGTCAGCGCCAGCTTGATCGACTGCGAATAGGAGCGGAAATCATGCCCGACGACGATATGGCGTTCCACGCCGAGCTTGCCGAGCAGCGTGCCGATGCCGAGGCCGATCGCCTGCGCGCCCATAAGGTTGAGTTCGCTTTCAAACAGCCAGCGCGCGTCATATTCGCGAAAGCCCGTGGGCTTCACCAGCGGAAGCTTCTCGAATTCGGCGGTATTGATGGCGGCGCTGGCGACGGGCTTGGGAAACATGGATGGGAAGTCCTTGAAAGCGAAATTGGGTGCGGTGCACAATAAGCCCCGCAATCATGTCGGGAATGTGGGTAGCGCAAGGCGGGTTCCGCGCCAAGCGGGCTTTCGGGGCGGGTGCCTACTGCTTCAGAACGAGGCGGTCGCCCTCGACGGAGAAGGAACTGAGCCGCCCGAGAAAGCTCATGCCGAGGAGCGTGATGCCGAGCCGGCCTTTTTCGGCCACCGTCGCGTTCACGTCGCGCAGCATGACCGAGCCGACGGCGACCCGGCTCAGCACGACCCGCGCGGCGCGCGCTTCGCCGTTGGCGGTCTGCGTCCTGATATTGTAGTCGAGCCGGGCCGGGCTGAGGCCGAGGCGCTCGGCGTCCTCATAGGTGAGCGCGATGGAACTCGCGCCCGTATCGACCAGCACATCGATGTCGCGGCCATCGATCGTCGCCTCCGCGAAGTAATGGCCATTGCGGTGACGTTCGATTTCCTCGCGTCCGCCCGCATAGGCGGATCGCATCTGCTCGCGCTTGACCTCGCCGGCGCTCTGTTCGGCAATCGCGTCGCTTCGTTTTTCAAGCAGGGGCGCGGCCATTGCCGCAAGGACGGCCAAACCCGCCGCGATGACGAAAAGGCGCATTGCCATGGCGCTCCAGCAGTTAGAATACTGCCGGATCGTGCCAGCGCTTCGCCAACAAAGTCTGAAGGCGAGCGGCCTTCATCATTGCTGGTTAAGTATGGCTTAAGGCGTCAGAACCAGTCGGTCGCCGCTGATCGACATGCTGGAGAAGCGATTGAGCGCGTTGTTGCCCAGGAGGCTGACATCCAGCGCGCCTTCGGGCGCCACAAGGACGCCGAGGCCCCGCAGCGTCACGCCGCCGAAACTCAGTTCGTCGATGGTCGTCGGCGCCATCAGGGCGCGCCCGTTCGCCGTGCTGACCGGCACGGTATAGTTCAGGCTGGCCATGTCGATCCCGGCGCGCCGCGCGTCGGATGACTTGAGCGACGTACGCGTCGCGCCGGTATCGATCATCATTTGAACGTCGCCGCCATTGGCGTTCGCGGCAACGTGGAAATGCCCGTCGATACCCCGGTGGAGGACGACCTCTCCCTGCGCCGTGACGGTGGCGCGCCCGGGAACGAGTGTGCCGATCACGCGGTCGGCGACGACCGACAGGTCGTTGCGGAACGTGTAAAGGACCACGAGCACGAGCCCGATCAGCGCCCAGCTGACCGCCGCGGCGAAGCCCCGCGCCAGCGCGCCGGGCCTGCGCGCACCGGCCAGCGCGCTGCCCCCGATGACGATCAGAAGCGCGGTCAGCGAGACGATTTGCGCCAGATCCTCATTGGCGAAATCGGTCGCGGCATCGTGGCGCATGATCAGTGCGATGCCGCCGATGACGAGCACGGCGAGACCGGCCAGCAGCAATATGCGGTTCATGGCAGCGGGCCGCCGTTGCGCGCTTCCAGCGAGGCGATCAGGCGCCGCCGCTGGTCGTCGTTGAGGCTCGGCCATGCCGCTATCTCGTCGCCCGTGCGCCGGCAACCGGCGCACCAGCCGGTGGCGGGATCGAGAAAACAGACCCCGCAACAGGGGCTTTTGACGGTGGGCGAGGGCTGATCCATCACGCTCAAAGATGGGTGAAGGCGGCCAGAACCGCAAGAAAGGCGATGAGGCATATCTGTTGCGCGGCCCCGGCGACGTCGCCGGTCTGCCCGCCGATCTGGCGCTGCGCGAGCCATGCCGTGCCCAGCGCGGCGAGCGCGGCACAGGCCGATGCGAGGGCGAGGGTGAGGAATGACGTCGCGGGCCATGCGGTGACGACGCCGATGAGAAGCGCCGCGATCCATGCGCTGGCGTAGGCCTGTCCGGAAGGCCGGCCGGCGGCGTAGGACGCACCCTCGCGCCGCACCGCCGGCAACGCATAGCCGATATGCAGCGAGGCGGCTCGGGACACCGCCTCCGCCCCGATCAGCGCCGCGCCCGCCGCGGCCGGTCCGAGGCGCTCCGCCAGCAAGGCGATGGCCGCCGCGCGGAACGAGAGGCTGAGCAGCAGGGCTGCCGCGCCATAGGTGCCGAGGCGGCTGTCCTTCATGATTTCGAGCTTGTGCGTCTTCTCCCAGCCGCCGCCGAAGCCGTCCGCCATGTCGGCGAGCCCGTCTTCATGGAAGGCGCCCGTCGTCAGCAGTCCCGCCGCCAGCGCCGCGATGGCGGCCAGTACCGGCGAACCGGTAAGCCATGCGAACAGGATCAGCACGACGGCCTGGATGCCGCCGGTGGCGATGCCGACAAGCGGAAACGCCCTGAGCGTCCGGGAGAACGGCGGCAGGCTGTGGTCACCGCCTGCCGAGACGACCGGCAGCCGCGTGAAGAAGCGGAGCGCATCGCGCGTATCGGCCAGCCAGCCCGCAGTCTCTTCGCCCGCACGTTCAAGGTTCATCGCCCGCTCCGGTTGATTGTTGCGCGGCGAAGCGTATACGAGACGGCGAAGATTCTGCCACACCGATTCATGCCCGCGCCATTCGGCGCCATGCATCACTTCGGGAGCCCGCCATGACTGCAACCGGAATGCCTTTCGACGACGTCCGGGCCCTCGTCGCCCGCATGCCCGCGCCTGACGAGGCAGCGGCATCGAAGGCCGCCGCGCGCGAGTCGCAATTGCTGAAGCCTGCGGGCGCCCTGGGCAGGCTTGAAGAGATTGCGGCGTGGCTCGCCACCTGGCAGGGACGCCATCCCCCGCGCGTCGACCGGCCCGTCGCGGCCGTTTTCGCTGGCAATCACGGTGTCGCCGCGCGCGGCGTTTCCGCCTATCCGGCGAGCGTGACCGCCGAGATGATGGAAGCATTCCGCAACGGCAAGGCGGCCATCAACCAGCTCTGCGCCGCCAACGATATCGGCCTGAAACTGTTCGATCTGGCGCTCGACTATCCGACGGCCGACTTCACGCGGGAGGCCGCGCTCGACGAAAAGGGCTGCGCCGGCACCATTGCCTTCGGCATGGAAGCGATCGCCGGCGGTGCCGACCTCCTCTGCATCGGCGAGATGGGTATCGGCAACACGACGGCGGCGGCGGCGCTCGGCGCGGCGCTGTTCGGCGGGCGGGGCGCCGACTGGGCCGGCCCTGGCACGGGGCTCGACGCGGCCGGCATATCCCGCAAGGCTGCCGTCATCGACGAGGCGCTGGCGTTGCACGGACAGTCGCTTGCAGATCCGCTCGAGGCGCTGCGGCGGGTCGGGGGGCGTGAACTGGCCGCCATGGCCGGCGCGATCATCGCGGCGAGGTTCGAAAAGATTCCCGTTATCGTCGACGGCTTTGCGGCAACGGCCTCCGCCGCCGTCCTCTGGAAGATCAGCCCGGCCTCGCTCGACCATTGCCTCTTCGCGCACAGGTCCGCCGAGCCGGCGCACGACCGTTTGCTGCAGGCGATGGGCAAGACGCCGCTGTTCGACTTCCGTATGCGACTGGGCGAGGCAACCGGGGCGGCGCTTGCGGTCCCGGTGGTCCGGGCAGCGGCCGCCCTTCATGCGGGGATGGGCACGTTCGAGGAAGCGGGCGTATCGGGCAGGGCCTGACGGCGGGCCGGGAAGGACGTCAGGCAGCGTAGGTGTCGCGACCCAGCGGCGGCAGCGCCGTCATGACGCGTTCGCGCGGGAACATCACGGTGACCGTCGTCCCCTCGCGCAACTTCGACTGCAAGTCGAAGCGCCCGCCATGGAGTTCGATCAGGCTGATGACGATGGGCAGGCCGAGACCTGACCCTTCCTCGGCACTCTTGAGGGCCTGACTGCCGCGTCCGAAGGTCTGCTTGATGATCGGGATTTCTTCGTCCGGGATGCCGGGCCCGTTGTCCTTGACGCTGAGATATTGCCCGCCGCCCTTGGTCCAGCCGACGATCAGGGTCACTACCCCGCCATTGGGCGTGAATTTGATCGCGTTGGTCAGGAGGTTGATGGCAATCTGCCGCACCGCCCGCTCGTCGGCCCAGATCTTCGGCAGGCCGGGTGCGATATCTTCCACGATCGTCACGCCGCGCTCCTGCGCGCGCAGTTTCAGGAGGTGGTGGCACTCGGCGACCGTATTGGGCAGCGAAACCGCTTCCTCCGAAAGATTATAACGCCCCGCCTCGATCCGCGAGAGATCGAGAATTTCGTTGATCAGATTGAGAAGGTGCTGCCCGCTGCGGTGAATGTCCGCTGAATATTCCCGATAGGCGGGGATTTCATGCCTGCCGAGCAGTTCGTCCTTCATGACTTCCGAAAAGCCCAGAATGGCGTTCAGAGGCGTGCGCAGTTCATGGCTCATGGTCGCCAGGAACCGCGATTTTGCGAGGTTGGCCTGTTCCGCGCGCCGCCGGGCTTCGTCGGAAATCGATTTTGACTGCTCCAGCTCGCCGATCAGGGCGTCCTTTTCGGCCGTCAGGCTCAGCGTCGACCGGTAGGACTGGTGCATCTTGTAAGTCAGGATGGCAAAGAAGACCTGGGCGCCGATCGCGAAGAGGGCCATCGCGTAGTTGAGCACGCCGCCGATCAGAAGAAAGCGCAGCGCGGCGGTGAGGGTGATCGGCAGCGAAGAGATCAGCATCGCGCGCGGGCGGTTGTTCGCAAGGACCGTGCGGATCGCCAGGAACATCAGCGTTGCGGCGAACAGGAACGTCAGCATCGCATTGCTGGCATCGTCATAGGGAACGAAGGCCAGCGTGCCGACGAGCGAGCCGTTGAAGAACTCCAGCGCATCGAACCGGGTGGTCCATTTGCGCGCCGATGCATTCTCCTCGCGCAGGAACTGGCGCGCCGAATACATCATCAACGCATTGCCGAACAGTACGCCGATCAGCCAGAGCCCGGCATTGCCCATGGTCGACCATGTCGTGGCCGCAACCGCAATAACGATCGCCAGCACCGGCAGGATGATGCCGCCCGAGAGCAGATTGCGGGCATATGTCCGAAGCAGTTCGTTGTCGAATTCGGGCGCGATGCCCGTCTGCGATGTCAGTTTGGCGCGCGCGGTCTTGACCTGCTGGGTAACGTGCTTGCGCCCGGCAGTCCGCGCCGTCGCCTGCTGGCGGGCGGGATTTCCGGATGTCTCCGGGCTGTTCGCCGGCGGGTTACTCATACACCACTTCCCACGGCCGGAGCCCCCAGCCGATGCGCTTTTCCTCAAACAAGCCATGACAATGCCGCGGTCGCGTTGAAAATTCTTTAACCAAGAAATCTGTCTTGAGCCGATTTCTGCCGCGGCCGCGAGAACGGTTGCCTGATCCTTTCTAAGCCTGCGACAATCGTCACTCGCCCATCCAAGAGGTCCCTATGAAGCTATACACGCAAAGACGCGCCCCCAATCCGCGCCGGGTTCACATGTTTTTGGCCGAGAAGGGGCTGGAGATTCACACCGTCGACTTCGACATCATGGCCGGCGCGCATCGCAGCGATGAATTGCGCGCGCTCAACCCCGCCATGACGCTGCCGGTGCTCGTACTCGACGATGGCACGCCGATCGCGGAGTCGGTCGCCATCTGCCGGTATATTGAGGAACTCCACCCCGAGCCCTGTCTGATGGGCCGGACCGCGCTCGAGCGGGCGACGACCGAGATGTGGAACCGCCGCGCCGAATTGCTGCTGGCCCTCCCGGTCATGTTCACGGTACGCCATGCGGTGCCGGCCTTCGCGGTGCTGGAGCCGGAACAGGTCGCCGACTGGGCGGCGCTCAGCCGCCGCAAGGCGCTGGAAGGCATGTCGCTGCTCAACCATCAGCTTGAGAAGACGCAATTCATCGCCGGACCAGAGTTCACCATCGCCGATATCACCGCCTTCGTGGGGGTCGAGTTCGGCAGGATCGTCAAGCTCTCGATCCCAGAGGAAATGACAGGTCTGACGCGCTGGCGGGCAGAGGTCGCGGCGCGGCCTTCCGCCTCAGCGTAAGTCGATGGGTCAGGACGATATCGCACGGTTGGAGCGGCTGATCGCGGCCTGCAGGGTCTGCGCCGACAATCCGCTCGGAAGACCTCTGGCGCATGCGCCCCGGCCGGTTGTCCGGATGTCGCCGACGGCGCGGCTGTGCATCGCGGGTCAGGCGCCCGGCACGAGGGTGCATGCCAGCGGCATGCCGTTCACCGATCCTTCAGGCGACAGGCTGCGCGATTGGCTCGGCATCGATGCGGAGACATTCTACGACAGCCGGCGCGTTGCCATCGTGCCCATGGGGCTATGCTTTCCCGGCCTTGACGCGAAGGGCGGCGATCTGCCGCCGCGACGGGAATGCCGGCAGACCTGGCATGACCGCATATTTGCCGCCATGCCGCAGCTGGACCTTGTCCTGGCGATCGGCGTCCACGCCCAGGCCTACCATCTGGGCGGCAGGCGCGGACAAAATCTCACCGAGACCGTTGCCGATTTTGCAACGATACTGGCTGAGGAGCGGCATCCGCGTATCCTGCCGCTGCCGCACCCGTCATGGCGCAACAATGCGTGGCTGAAGAAGAACCCCTGGTTCCAGCGCGATCTGCTGCCGCGGCTGAGGCAGGAAGTCGCGCGGTTGATCTGATGGCAGAGCCGGTCCGGTCAGGCGGCCCGTTCGCTCTTGGCGCGAAGCTTGATGAAATGGACCACGCGCTTGGCGGCCTCTTCGGGCAGCGTCTTGAAGCGGTCGATGCCTTCGGAGACTTCGCCGATGGGCCTGCCGGGTCTGCGCATGCGGTATCTCAGAACTTTTTCGAACGCATCTTCGCTGAGATTCAGCGCGCGACCGATGATGATGAGCGGCTCCAGCTTCTCGCCGTCGATCATGACGCGAACCTGGGCTGGCTGGAGGCCGGAGGCCCTGGCGAAGTCGGCTGCGACCCTGCCAACGAGCGCGGCCAGTTCGTCGGTCGTTTCCAGACTGGGATCGCCGAAGCGGACGATGTCGGAAATGATTTCACGAAACTTCGGCGGAAGGTCGCTTCGCGCGAACAGATTGCGCCTGATGTCGCGGTCCTGCATCGCCATGTCCAGGAGGAAGCGCAGGCAGCCATTTGTGAGGGCGGCGCCGGCATTGCTGGTGACGCCGCGCTGGACGACCTCGCTGCCGCGGCGGATCAGAACGTCCGTGATCTCCGCCGCGATCGTTTCGCGCCGCGAGATCGCGAGCAGATGATCGTCGCTTTTCGTCTCCGCGATTTCCAGGAGGTCCTCATCGGTCAGCACCGGTGACTGGCTGATCATGGGCGCGGCGACGCGGATGCTCTCGTCATGCGCGAGCCGACGCGCCAGTTCGTGCGGCGTTTCGCGCGCCGGCGCGATGCGCTCGCAGAGTTCCGCCCGCGCCTCCAGATCGACCTTGTCGACCACGCGCGTGAGGACGTCGCCAAAAAGTTCGTTCACGGCCGCGGTCTGCTCGGCCAGGTTGGCCATGAACATGTCCGTGACCGAGCGCAGCAGTTCCCGGCGCTTCTCGCTCGACGGCTCGCGCGCCAGCCGGAGCAGGGAATTGATATCGATGTCCAACCGGAAAACTCCCGCGGGGATGCAATGTCAGGTAGCGTAAGCTCGCACCTCGGTCGTGAACATTCCCTAAATGCCGGCCGGAGAAATTGAGGAGCGGGAGATGCGCAATCTTCGCGCCACCCTGCGCCTGAAATCTAATTCCTGAATTTCGACTTTCAGATGTGTTCCTTGAGAAATGAATCCGCCATATAGTGTTCCAATAGCAACGAATTCCAAATCTCGAGGCGATCATGCTCGACCGTACAGACCGCAAGATTCTCGCCATTCTCCAGGAAGACTGCACCATTCCCGTCGCGGAGATCGGCCAGCGCGTCGGTCTTTCCACGACGCCCTGCTGGCGCCGCATCCAGAAGATGGAACAGGACGGCGTCATCGAGCGGCGCGTCGCCCTCGTCAATGCCCGAAAGGTCAATGCGGGGGTGACGGTCTTCGTGACGCTCACCGCCGCCGAGCACAATGAGGCATGGACGCGGCGTTTTGCGAATGCGGTGCAGGAATTGCCCGAGGTCGTCGAATTCTACCGCATGAGCGGACAGATCGACTATCTGCTCCGCGTCGTCGTTCCCGATATCGAGCGCTACGATGCGTTCTACAAGAAGCTGATCTCGAAGATCGAGCTGAAGGACGTCTCCTCCAGCTTCGCCATGGAGCAGATCAAGTTCACCACCGCGCTGCCGCTGAACTACGCCGACAGTTGATCCCTGCCTATTTCGCCTCCAGCCGCGCCAGCAGGCTGGAGGTATCCCAGCGCCTGCCGCCGAGCTTCTGCACTTCGCCGTAGAACTGGTCCACGAGGGCGGCGACGGGCAGTGTCGCGCCGTTGCGGCGCGCTTCGTCGAGGCAGATGGCGAGGTCCTTGCGCATCCAGTCGACGGCGAAACCGAAGTCGAACTTGCCGTCCCGCATCGTCTGCCAGCGATTTTCCATCTGCCAGCTTTGCGCCGCACCCTTTGAGATGACGCCGATCACCTTCTCGATATCGAGTCCCGCCTTGCCGGCGAAGTGGATGCCCTCCGCCAGACCCTGGACGAGACCGGCGATGCAGATCTGGTTGACCATCTTGGTGAGCTGCCCCGATCCGGCCGGGCCCATCAGGCCGATGCGCTGTGCGAAGCATTCGATGACCGGCTCGGCGCGCGCGAATTCGTCCGGATCGCCGCCGCACATCACCGTCAGCTTGCCGTTTTCCGCGCCTGCCTGTCCGCCCGATACGGGCGCGTCGATGAAGCCGAATCCGGCCTTGCGCGCCGCCGCGTCCAGTTCGCGCGCGACATCAGCGGAGGCGGTGGTGTTGTCGATGAAGAGTGCGCCTCTGGCGATGGCGGAAAAAGCGCCGTCCCTGCCGGTCGTGACGGACCTGAGGTCGTCATCGTTGCCGACGCAGGCGAAGACGAATTCCGCTCCTTCCGCAGCCGCGGCCGGCGTGGACGCCGCCCTGCCGCCGAATTCCCCGGCCCACGCTTCCGCCTTTGCCCCGGTCCGGTTATAGACGGTCACGTCGTGGCCGCCGCGCGTCTTCAGGTGACCGGCCATCGGATAGCCCATGACACCGAGGCCGATGAAGGCGACTTTCGCCATTGCGTGTTCCTTTCCTTGTTGCGGATCGCCGTCAGGCCGGGCGCGGCCTGAGATGCCGTGTCAGGCGCCGCTCCGCGACATCCCAGAACCGGCGCAGAATCTCCACCGTCGAGAGATAGATAAACGCCGCCCACAGGTAAACCTGGAAGTCGAAGGACCGCGCGAATGCCAGCTTCGTCTCCCCCATCAGGTCGAAAACGGTAATGACGGATGCGATCGCGGAGCCCTTGAGCATCAGGATCACCTCATTGCCGAAGGGACGCAGGGCGAGGATCATCGCCTGGGGCGCGACCAGCCTGAGGAAGATGGCGCGCCGGGGCAGGCCGAGCGCCATTCCCGCTTCGCGCTGCCCGCGCGGCACCGCATCCACCGCGCCGCGGAAGATTTCCGATTGATAGGCGGCGGTATTCAGCGTGAAGGTAAGCAGCGCGCAGTTGATCGGTGAGGCGAAGAAGCCCCAAAGACCTACGGCCTCAAGGCTCTCGCGGAACTGGCCGGCTCCGTAGTAGACGAGGAACGTCTGCGCGAGCAGCGGCGTGCCCCGGAAGAAGCTGGTATAGGCCGTGGCCGCCGCATAGGCGATACCGCCTCCGGACCGCCTGCAGAAAGCCACGGGAAGCGCGAGGATCGCCCCGCACAGGACCGACGTGAAAGTCAGCGTCAGTGTGATCCCGAAACCGCCGAGCATGCGTGGGGCGTACCGCCGGAAGAAATCGGGCTCGAAGCCACTGACCATCATCCACACCGCGCCGAACCCGGCTGCGATCCACAACGTCATCGCCGTCCAGCCGGCAATCCGGGCGGTCGTCCAGCGACGCCTCTTCGCGATGGGCGGGGCCGCGCTCATCGTCTGGCCTCACCGCGCGATGCCCACTTCTCCGCCCTGAGAACGCCCATCGAGGAGATGAGCGAAATCGCCAGATAGATCAGGCAGGCGGTCATGTAGAAAAAGAAAGGCTCCTTCGTTGCACCGACGGCGATGTTGGTCTTGCGCAAAAGGTCTTCCAGCGCGATCACCGAAACCAGGGACGTATCCTTGAGCAGGACGAGCCATAGATTGGAAAGCCCGGGCAGGGCGAGCCGCAGGAGCTGCGGCAGGATGACGAGCCGCATCGCGCTGAAGCGACCAAGGCCCAGCGCCGAGGCGGCTTCGTACTGGCCGCGTCCGATGCCCCTCATGGCGCCCAGAAAGACCTCGCTCGCATAGGCCGCGAAGACGAGGCCGAGAGCGACCATGCCGGCGATGAATCCGCTGATTTCGATATAGCCGCCGCCGAACAGTTTGAGCATGCCGGAGATCAGCATCTGGCCGCCATAGTAGACGATGAAGAGCGTCAGCAACTCGGGCAGGCCGCGAAAGATGGTCGTGAAGACGTTGCCCGCCGCGACGAGGCTCGGCTCGCCGCTGTTGCGGGCGAGGGCGATGAGGAAGCCGATCGCCAGACCGAAGGGCAACGTCGCCACCGCCAGCCTGATCGTCAGCCAGAGCCCGGTCGCAAGTTCGTCACCCCAGCCGCCTGGACCGAAGCTCAACAGCTCGATCAGCTCCCCCATCGCCCTCTCGGTCTAAGCGCGCGGACGCCCGCGCGGTCCATTGTCGCCCCCGCGCACGCTCAGTAGATCGAGAACGGGAAATACTTCTCGTTGACCTTCTTGTAGGTGCCGTTCTCGATGATGGCGGCCAGCGCCTTGTTGAAGGCCTCCTTGAGCTCGGTATCTTCCTTGCGGACCGCGATGCCGATCTCGTCGTCCTTCACGACCGGCTCGCCCAGGAACGCGCAGCAATTGCCGTCGTCGGTCTTCAGCCACAGCGATGTCGGGCCGGTATCGGCCAGCACCGCGTCCAGCCGTTTCGCCGCAAGGTCGGCATACGCCTCGTCCTGCGTGGGATAGAGACGGATCGTCGCGCCCTTGTACTTGTCTTCCAGCACGTTCGCGGAAACCGTCGAGCTCTGCGCGCCAAGCGTCTTGCCGGCCAGGGCTTCGGGGGTCACTTGGGGCGGCGCGCCCTTGACGGCGACGAAATTGAGCGCGTTGGTGTAGTACTTGTCCGTGAAGTCGACCTGCTGTTTGCGCTCGTCGGTGATCGACATGGATGCGACGATCGCATCGTATTTGTTGGCGAGCAGCGCGGGGATGATGCCGTCCCAATCCTGGGCGACGAAGGTGCACTCGGCCTTCATCTCTTCACACAGCGCCTTGGCGATATCGATGTCGAAGCCCTGAAGCTGGTTGTTGGAATCGAAATAGTTGAAGGGCGGATAGGCCCCTTCCGTACCGATGCGGATCTTTGACCAGTCCTTGGCCTGCGCAGCCGACCCGACAAGCGCGGCGGCAATCACGGCGAGGACAGCCGATGCTGTTTTCTTCATTTGTGGCACTCCGTTTCCATGCTGAACGAGGCCGTCCGGGAGGACGATCGGCCAAGCCTGAAATCAATCGGAGCAAGGCCGACAGTTCATCTTCCCATCATATTCGTTTCATTGGCAATGGCTCGCCCGGAGGGCGTCATCCGGCGCAGCAAGACGGGAAGAATGCCACTCAGCCGACGCGGATCCTTTCACGGCACCTTCGCCGGCGCGTCCAGCCCGAGATGGGCGGTGATGAAATCCGCGATGGCCTCTACGTCGTCGATGTCGAAGACCGGCAGGGTTCCGGCATCGGTGGGGCGGTCAGAGGCCACGGCGACGATGGTCGGATCGCCCGGCGCGAGAAACTCCGTGTTCTTCGCGCCGACCCGCCTCAGCTCGATTTTGGGATGAGGCTCGCGTTTATATCCTTCCACGATCACGATATCGGCGGGGGAAAGCCGGGACGAAATTTCCGCCAGACTCGGCTCTTCCTCGTCGCGAAGTTCGTGCATCATCGCCCATCGCCGGCCGGAGACGATCGCGACCTCTCTGGCTCCTGCGTGCCGATGGCGGAAGCTGTCCGTGCCTTCCTTGTCGATATCGAAGCCGTGATGGGCGTGCTTGATCGACGAAACCCGGTAGCCCCGGCTGACAAGCGTTTCGATCAGACGCGCTGCGAGCGTGGTCTTGCCGGAATTCTTCCAGCCCGCGACGCCGAAGAGCGGGTTCATGCGCGGTGTTCCTCCGCGAGGGCGGCCGCGACGACACTTGCGGTTTCCATGTCTTCGGGCGTGTTGACGTTGAAGAACGGGTCGATTTCGATACCGTCGATCACCGGTCCGCTGAAGCGGGCCCTGGCGTTCGGATGCCGCTCGACCCAGTCGAGAACCTTGCGCATCGACTGAACCGTGAGCGCGTTCTCCAGGTCGTCCGCCAGCGCAACCGGCCAGAGACCGAATACCGGGTGCTCCCTTTCGCCGGAGCTGGCAAGCGCGATCATGCGCTCATGGTGGCCGTTTGCGCCGGCGAGACGCACGACGAGATCCTCCGGAAAAAAGGGCGTGTCGGTTGCCGCCGTGGCGATCCAGCGCGCTCCCGGCGCGTTTTCGAGCGCCCATCGCATGCCCGCGTGGACGCCCGCGAGCGGGCCGGCAAAGCCGCCGACCGCGTCGGCGACCACCGGCAGGCCGAAACCGGAAAAGCGTTCGGGATCGCCATTGGCGCTGATGACCACGGCACCGGTCTGCCGTGCCAGCCTTTCGATGACGTGAGCGATCATCGGCCGGCCCTCCAGCACGCGCAGCGACTTGTCGCCGCCCCCCATCCGCCGCGACTGGCCGCCCGCCAGGACGACCCCCACGACCAGCGACCGGTAGCGCCCGTGGTCGTGCATCAGCGAGGCGTCCTGACCCGTGATGTGATCTGGCTCGATGGCCATGGCGCCATGTCTCTCCTGCGGCTACCGCACGCACCCTCCGCGTCGGGCGATTTCTGTCATACAAGCCGCCTCCGCGAAAGCCTTCCATTGCAGGAGGCGGGCAATGCGGGATAAACCTTGAATCGATCCCTTCCCCTTACCACCTCGAAGCATGTCATGAGTTCCGATCCTCAAGCCCTCAATCGTGCCGTCGTCGACGCGTTGAAAACCGTTTCCGCGCCCGGCGGCCGGGGCAATATCGTTTCCCGCGGCCTCGTCTCGGATGTCGTGACCCGGGATGGCAAGGTCTATCTTTCCATATCGATCGACCCGGCCCAGGCGCGCGAACTTGAGCCCATGCGCGTCGCGGCGGAAGCGGCCGTCGCGCGGGTGGTCGGCGCCGGCAACGCCGTCGTCTCGCTGACGGCCGAAAAGGCCCCTTCACAGGGCGCGCCGCAGCCTGCCCAGCAGCAAAGGCCGCAGCGCGGCGGCGCGGTGCCCGGCATCGACAGGATCATTGCCGTCGCCTCGGGCAAGGGCGGCGTCGGCAAATCGACGACTGCGGTCAATCTTGCCCTCGCGCTCAAGGCGTTGGGCCTTCGTGTCGGCCTGCTCGACGCCGACATATACGGCCCCTCGCAGCCTCGGCTTCTCGGCCTGAAGGGCAAGCCGGAGCTTGCCGGCGGCAAGATCATGAAGCCGCACGAGAAATACGGCCTCAAGGTCATGTCGATCGGTTTTCTGGTGGAGGAAGACACGCCGATGATCTGGCGCGGCCCGATGGTGATCTCGGCGCTGACGCAGATGCTGCGCGAAGTCGCCTGGGGAGAGCTCGATGTTCTCGTCGTCGACATGCCGCCGGGCACCGGCGATGCGCAACTGACGATGGCGCAGCAGGTGCCGCTGGCCGGCGCGGTCATCGTTTCCACGCCGCAGGATCTTGCACTCATCGACGCGCGCAAGGGCATCAACATGTTCCGCCGCGTCGAAGTGCCGATTCTCGGCATCATCGAGAACATGAGCTATTTCCTGTGCCCGTCCTGCGGCACGAGGTCCGACATTTTCGGCACGGGCGGCGCGCGTGATGAGGCGGAACGGCTCGGCGTGCCGTTTCTTGGCGGCGTACCGCTGCATATGGATATCCGGGAATCGTCCGACAGCGGCCGTCCCTGCGTGGCGACCGACCCGGACGGCGCCCACGCGAAGGTCTATCGCGACATTGCCGCCGGCGTGATCGCCGGATTCGGCGCCGGCACCGCGGCGCGGCAGGCGCCGAAGATCGTCATGGAATAATCGCAGGCATCAGCGGTCGAGATATGAGACCGGGTGCCTTCGGTAGAGGAACTGCACCAGCAACCCGCAGATAGCAAAGCCGATCATCGACAAGAGCATGATCGAGCCGTCGGGTGTGAAGCCGCGCCCGATGATCAGCACCGCGAACCCTCCCAGTCCCATCTGCGTGAAACCGGCCAGCCCGGCGGCCGCGCCGGCAAATTGCGGTCGCGCGCTGAGCGCAAGTGCCGTCGCGTTGTTGATCGACAGTGCGAGCGCTGCCGACATGATGCTTGACGGGCCGAACAGCGCTAATGGCTCCGTCGGGAAGAAGTGGAGCGCCACCGCGGCGCCGGCCGTGCTGATCACGGCGATGGTGGACCCCACGAACATCGTCCGCTCGCTGCCGAGACGCGATACGTAACGCCCGGAAATGAAACTGCCGATCGAGTAGGAACCGGCCATGGAGGTCTGCCAGATGCCGAACGCCGCCGGGCTGATTCCCATTCCCTCGATGCAGAGCAGCGGCGCGCCCGCAACGTAGGTGTAGAAGACCGCGCCGGAACAGCCCAGGACCGCGCATGAGATCAGGAATGATTTCAGTCCGACCAGCACCGACATGCCATGCAGCATCGCCGTCCGTTCGGTATGGCGACGCGTTTCCGTGCGGATGAGGGCTCCCCAGATGAGGATCGGCAGGCCGTAGAGGGCGGTTGCCAGGAATACGAAACGCCAGCCATAGGCCTCTTCAATCAGACCGCCCAGGGCCGGGCTCATCATGGGAGTGATCACGATCGCGACCGTGATGTAGGACAGGACGCTCGCCGCCTTCGTGTGCTCGAACATGTCGCGGACCATGGCGCGGCCGACGACGATTCCGGCGCAGCCGCCGAGCGCCTGTACGCCCCGCGCGAAGATCAGCACCATCGCGTCGGGGGCGAAGAAGGCCGCAAGCGAGCCGGCGCAGTAGATGACAAGGCCCGCGACCATCACCGGCTTGCGCCCGAAGCGGTCGGCGAGCGGACCGTAGATCAGCTGCCCGATCGCTACCGAGATGAGGTAGACCGTCACGATATATTGCGCGACGCCGTAATCGACCCCGAAAGTGCGGGCGATGGAGGGCAGCGCCGGGAGGGGGATATTGAGACCGATAGGCGCGAGCGCCGAGATGATGATGATCAGGGCGATCAGCTGCGCCGGTGAAGCGCTTGTCCGGGCCGGTTTTTCACTCATTGTCTACCGCACGATCCGCTTCCTGCGCTCGCGGGCGAACACGTAGAGATTGCTGCCGACGATGAGGACGATGCCGAGGGAGGAGAGCATGTCGGGCACTTCGCCGAACAGGATATAGCCGTAAAACAGCGCGCCGATGAGGATCGTATAGCGATAGGGCGTGACAACGGCGACTTCTCCCTTTCGCATGGCGCTGATGACGAAGACGAAGCCGATGGTCAGGACCGCGGCGCTCAGGCAGATCAGCAGCCAGTTTCGCGGGCTGACCGGCTCCCATTCGCCGGTGAAGAGCGTGATGGCGCCGCCGGCCGCGCTGAGTCCGGACATTGTGATCAGCGTGATCGTCATTGCCGGAATGTCATGCGGCATGAAGCGTGTCAGGAGATCGCGGGTCGTGACCATCAGGGCCGCGATGATCGCCAGCACGGCGAACGCGTTGAAACCGTCGGTGCCCGGCTTGACGATCAGCAGCATGCCGACGAAGCCGAACAGGACGGCGGACCAGCGCCGCCAGCCGACGCCTTCCTTGATCACGAGAGCCGCGTATATCGTCAGGAACAGCGGCGCGGTCTGAATAATCGCGGTGCTGTTGGGGATCGGCATGTGCATCAGCGACGTCAGATAGAGCAGGGTGCAGGCAATTTCCGCCACGGTGCGCAAGGTCAGCTTGCCCCACGCGACGCGCGGGATCGGCTTGAGATGGCCGAAATGGCGGGCGACGATGAAAATAAGCACGGCGGCGATCGCCCCGCGCAAAAAGATGATTTGCGGCACCGGCAGCGAACCGCCGAGGATCTTCACCGTCGAATCATTGGTGATAAAGAACATGCTCGCCGCCGTCATGGCGAGGATGCCCTGCATATTGTCGCTCAACCCTGAATGTCTGGACCGGACCCACCGGCCGACGGCGCCCGAACCGGCCATTCGCGTCCTCCCTGCACGCCCTTCTGAGGAACGCGAGATGCAAAGTCAATGAAGCGGGCCATGTTGGCAATGCCTCGAAACGCAGGACCGGTATGCATACATGGAGGCGACGCTCATGGCCCTCGGGCCGGCCCGCGGCGATCAAGGGACTTCCGGTCCCTCGCCGACTCGCGCGCCGCATGGATCACGGACCGGCCCCGGAGGCTCGTCGATCAACGCGCCAAATAGAAGGAACGCGACAAACGATGAACGACACCACATACGTGCCCCCCAGAATATGGAAATGGGAAAAGGAAAGCGGCGGCAGGTTCGCTTCCATCAACCGGCCCGTCGCGGGCGCCACGCATGAGAAGGAATTGCCGGTCGGTAAACACCCGTTGCAGCTTTACTCGCTGGCCACCCCCAACGGGGTGAAGGTGACGATCATGCTGGAGGAACTGCTGGCCGCGGGCCATACCGGCGCCGAATACGATGCCTGGCTGATCCGCATCAGCGAAGGCGAGCAGTTCGGCAGCGGCTTTGTCGAGGTCAATCCGAACTCGAAGATCCCGGCGCTGATGGACCGCAGCGGCGAGAAGCCGATCCGGGTCTTCGAATCCGGCGCGATCCTGATGTATCTGGCCGAAAAGTTCGACGCGTTCCTGCCGACAGAGCCGGCAAAGCGGGCCGAATGCCTGAGCTGGCTGTTCTGGCAAATGGGCAGCGCGCCGTTCCTCGGCGGCGGCTTCGGGCATTTCTACGCCTACGCCCCCGTCAAGATCGAATATGCGATCGACCGCTACGCGATGGAGGTCAAGCGCCAGCTCGACGTGCTCGAGCGCCATCTGGCGGACAACGAATTCATGGCTGGCGACGAATACACCATCGCCGACATGGCGATCTGGCCCTGGTACGGGCTCCTCGTCGCCGGCAGGATTTACGATGATTCCGGCACTTTCCTGCAGGTTCACGAATATACGAATGTGGTGCGCTGGCAGGAGGCGATCTACGCGCGCCCGGCCGTGAGGCGCGGGCGGATGGTCAACCGGGCGAGCGGCGCGTTGTCGGACCAGCTTCGCGAACGCCATGACGCCCGCGACTTCGAGACCAGGACGCAGGACAAGATCGAGGCGGCGGGATAGGGCGGCCTACGCCTTCAGCGAGCCGGCGAAATCCATCAGCAGCAGGCGGGTATCGGCGAGGGCGGCGGTGCGGTGGCGCGCCGCCTGCCGATAGGCCGGGTCTTCGAAAAGCCCGGTGAACGAGGCGACATTCGGATAGCGGATGATGATGGCGCGGTCCCATTCGCCCTTGTCGCCGATGATCCAGAGATCATCGACCAGCACCGGCTCCGCGCCGCGCGCCTTCAGCAGGGGAATGGCGATCTCGCCATAGCGGGCGAAGGCTTCCGCCCCGCCGCAGGGTTCGTCGCCACCGTCTTCTGGGTATTGCGCCCGTGCGTGGAATTTGAGCAGGTTCAGCATCCCGAAAGGCTTGGCGGGATCGCGGCGGGCGAGCGCTTGAGCGATTTCGGGGTCAAGGATCGAGGTGCCGATTTCCAGATCGCGCGGCGGCATTGCCTGTCACCTCGAAAGAGGCGGCTCAGCCGCCCGTCACGCTCATATGGCGTCCGACGCCCGGCTTGCGGGTCTGCCGGTCGATGATGAAATCATGGCCTTTCGGCTTGCGCCCGATCGCCGCCTCGATCGCGGAACGAAGCGGCTCGTCGCTCTCGCTGGCGCGAAGCGGCGCGCGCAGGTCCGCGGCATCTTCCTGGCCAAGGCACATGTACAGCGTCCCCGTGCAGGTCAGCCGGACCCGGTTGCAGCTTTCACAGAAATTGTGGGTCATCGGCGTGATCAGGCCGAGCTTGCCGCCGGTCTCCTCGATGCGCACATAGCGTGCCGGGCCGCCGGTGCGCTCGGGAAGGTCCGTCAGGGTGAACGTCTGTTCCAGCCGGCGGCGCACCTCGTCGAGCGGCAGATACTGGTCGGTCCTCAGCGCTTCGATTTCGCCGAGCGGCATCGTCTCGATCAGCGTCAGCTCCATGCCGCGCGCATGCGCCCAGCCGATCATGTTCTCGATCTCGTGTTCGTTGACGTCCTTCAGCGCGACCGTGTTGATCTTGACCTTCAGCCCGGCTTCCTGCGCCGCGTCGATGCCGCCGAGCACCTTGTCGAGATCGCCCCAGCGGGTGATCTGCCGGAAGGTCGAGGGGTCGAGCGTGTCGAGGGAGATGTTGATCCGCTTCACCCCGACATCGGCAAGCTCGCGCGCGAAACGGTGAAGCTGGGAGCCGTTGGTGGTCAGCGTCAGTTCGTCTAGCGCGCCGGTTTCCAGATGACGCGAGAGCGATCCGAACAGCGACATGATGTTGCGGCGTACCAGCGGTTCGCCGCCGGTGATCCGCAGCTTGCGCACGCCAAGGCCGACGAATGCCGAACACAGGCGATCGAGTTCCTCAAGGCTGAGCACGTCGGCCTTGGGCAGGAACGTCATGTGCTCCGACATGCAGTAGACGCAGCGGAAATCGCAGCGGTCGGTGACCGACACGCGCAGATATTCGATCGCCCGCCCGAACGGGTCGACAATCGGTGCTGCGGGATATGGTGTGTCCATTGAGATCATGAGGACAAGTCTATATCAGCTCTCCGCACATTCAAACGGTTGCCGGCGGCGCGCCATCGTCTGTAGGTAGGCACTACCCTGCGGACCGCAAGCCCGCGCGGCGCAGACGGAGCCAGGAATTGCCCATGACCACGACCCCGCATCCCACCGAAATCCGTCTATCCAGGGACCGCAAGACGCTGACCGTCTCGTTTGAGGACGGCTTTACGTTTGCCTATCCCGCCGAACTGTTGCGGGTCGAGAGCCCGAGCGCGGAAGTGAGGGGGCACACGCCTTCCCAGCGCAAGACGATTGGCGGCAAGCGGCACGTTGCGATCACTGCCGTGGAACCGGTCGGCAACTATGCGATCCGCATTGCCTTCGACGACCTCCATGCGACGGGTATCTACAGCTGGACTTTTCTGCGCGAGCTGGCGGCCGGCCATGATCGCGTCTGGGCGGCCTATCTTGAGGCGCTGAAGCAAAAGGGCCTGTCGCGCGAGCCCTGAAACGACAAAGGCCGGACGCGGGCGTCCGGCCTCTTGGAGCGTGCGTCGCCGCCCTCTAATTGTGAGTCACGATGATCTTCGAGCCAATGCTTGCCATATTGTAGAGATGGATGACGTCCTCGTTGAGCATGCGGATGCAGCCCGACGAGACTTCATGGCCGATGGACCAGGGTTCGTTGGAACCGTGGATGCGATAGAGGGTCGAGCCGACATAAAGCGCGCGCGCGCCGAGCGGGTTGTTCGGGCCGCCCGGCATGAACTGCGGCAGGCCCGGCTGGCGGGCATGCATCTCCGCCGGCGGCGTCCAGCCCGGCCATTCGGCCTTGCGGGTCACCGAGTAGGTGCCGGAGAACTGGAAGCCTTCCCGCCCGACGCCGATCCCGTAGCGGATCGCGCGGCCGCGGTCGGTCACGTAGTAGAGCCTCTTCTCGCTCGTGCGGACGAGAATCGTGCCCGGTGCATATTTTTCGTCGATGTCGACATTTTCGCGGGGAATGCGGGTGTAGGCGACACCGCCCATGCCCGGGCCCTGCAAAGGCTTTCCGGTAAGCGGGTCGATGGCCTGCGCCTTCGCAGGCACAATTGCCGTTACGGCCAGGGCCGCCGCTGCGACAGCGAGGGTAAGAATCGTCTTCATGATCCGGGGAGCCTCTCGGTATACGGCTTCTTCAGAGCCGATGCGTTGCCTTCGGTGCGCCACAATCCGCACCCGATTTTCCTTTGGAATCGCGCGCGCCGCAAATCAAGGCTCCGGCGATAACAAGAGCGCGAGGCGCCGACAAATATCGCACACTGTGTCGCGGAAGACACGCTTCTTGAGGGTTCGTCTCAGGCGATGCCGAGCTTTGCCTCGGTCCTGTCGAGGATGAGGGGGATGATCAGATCCTCTTCGTCCCTGAGGTGCGAGAGCATCGCGGCGTTGAGCCGGTCGACCTGATCGGCATAGGCCTGAATCGCCGCTTCCGCGTCGGACCCCGCTTGGAGGGCCCGGATCATCGCGTTGGCCACCTCAGCGGTAGTGTGCAGATTGCCGTCCAGCCATTCATGATCGTTGTCGAGGATGTCGAAGCCCTTGCCCAGCCGCACCTCCGCGGCGCGGAAGACAGGAAAATAGTGAAGGTCCTCCACATGGTGGTGTCCCTCCAGCTGCGACAGGAAGAACTGAAGCCGCGGCGCCATCCATTGGAGAAACTCGTTTGCCTCCGTCTTCTGTTCGCGAAAGTCGCCCGTCGCCTCGCGGATCGACGCGCCAAGCTCGCGAAACATGTTGTGACGCTGCAGCCAGAAAGCACCGGTCTGACCGAGATTTTCATGACCGGTCCATGTCTCTCGCGGATACTTCCGGACGAGAAAGCGCAGGTCTTCGGATAGCGGTTTGCGGGGAATATCGGACATGGCGTGAGCCTTGCGGGAAAGAGGTCATGGGGAGCGCGGCGCGGTGTCTCCGGCCGCCGCCTTATGTGGGGCCGGGCGGAACGCGCTGCACCCCCCCACAGGGAGCCCGTCCCCTTCTTCCGCCATGGAATTGAGGGTTCAACGACTTGAATCAATTTCTCAGATATCGAAAAACGCCGTTTCTTCAGGGCCTTGGCAGCGCACCTCGAATCTATATGTGAGCGGGGTTCCTTCGCCCTGCCGCCGCGCGATCAGGCTGTCGCGCATCTGTCCGGCCGGCACCCGCGTCAGCACGGGACAAGTCGCGTTGGCCTGCGCCTCGTCGTCGAAATAGATACGGGTCTGGAGCTGGATGTTCATGCCGCGCGCGAAGATCATCAGCGTGATATGGGGCGCCTGCATGCGGCCGTCATGCCATGCGACCTTGCCCGGCTTGACCGTCTCGAAACGATACTCGCCGGTCTTGAGGTCGCAATGCGCGCGCGCCCAGCCCTTGTGGCCCGTCGTATCGAAATGGCCCTTGCCGTCCGCCTGCCAGATTTCCAGCACGGCGTCGCGGACGAGCTGGTTGCCGCCGTCATGAATGACCCCCTCGATGACGATCGGCTCGCCCACGCCGAGGCCGCTGACGTTGAGCTTTTCCTGCGTGCGCGTCTCCAGCCCCGCCACCCGCGGCACGGTGCCGATATGGACATAGGGGCCGGCGGTCTGCGACGGCGTTTCCTTGAGATACTTGACCGGCATGTCAGTTGCCCTCCGGACGATTCTCGAAAAAGGTCGAGCGGCGCCCGCGAAGGACGATATCGAACCTGTAGGCGAGGCTGTCGAACGGCACCATCTCGCCCATGTCGAGCTTGGCGGTCAGCATCTCGATGGCGGCCGGATCCTTCAGAGTGTTGACGATCGGGCAGAGGGGTATCAGCGGATCGCCCTCGAAATAGAGTTGGGTGACCAGACGCTGCGCGAATGCGTGACCGAAGACCGACAGGTGGATATGCGCCGGCCGCCAGTCCGAGCCATTGTTCGGCCAGGGGTATGGACCCGGCCGGATGGTGCGGAAGAAATAGCGGCCTTGCGAATCCGTGATGCAGCGCCCGCAGCCGCCGAAATTGGGATCGAGCGGGGCCAGATAGCCCTCGTTGACATGACGGTAGCGCCCGCCGGCATTGGCCTGCCATATCTCGATCAGCGCGCCGGGCTGCGGCCGCGCATTCTCGTCCAGTACCTGTCCGTGAACGACGATCCGCTCGCCGATCGCATCGCCTTCGCGCGCGTAATTGACGATGAGATCGTTATCGGCCGGGTCGAGCATGCCGTGGCCGAAGACCGGTCCGGTCAATTCGCCCTTCGATGCTCTCAGGCTGATGAGCGGGCGATGCGGGTTGCGCAGGACCGTGGATTTGTAGTTCGGATCGAGCGCCTGCGGATGCCACGCCCGGTCGCGCCTGATGATGTCTCCGCTGTCGGCCATGGGCATCTCCTCAGCTTATTGTTCTCACCAGTCGTTCGCTGGCCGTTCTTCCAGCACGATTGATGATATATCAACTGTCCATGATCCTGATCAAACCCACCGTCAATACCGGAAACAGGACGAGTATCGCCACACGTATGAAGTCGCTGACGATGAAGGGCAGGGCGCCGCGATAAGTTTCCGAAATTCTTGTTCCGGGCGACATGGAGTTTATCACGAACAGATTGAGCCCGACCGGCGGTGTGATCAGGCCGACTTCGACGACGATCAGCACCAGTACGCCGAACCACATCGCGAATTCCTCCGCCGGCATGCCGAAATCGAGTGCCGCCACCACCGGAAAGAAGATCGGAATGGTCAGAAGGATCATGGACAGAGAATCCATGAAGCAGCCCAGCACCAGATAGAAGATCAGGATGGCGACAAGCACGACGTAGGGGTGAAAGCCCTGCGCCGTGATCCATTCGGCCGATTGTTGCGGCATCTGGGCAAAGGCGAGGAAGGTGTTGAAGACACTCGCGCCGAGCACGACGAAGAAGATCATCGCCGTGGACACCGCCGTGGCGAGGAACGTTTGGCGCAGGGTCTCCTTCGTCAGGCCGCCGCTCTTCAGCGCGATCAATCCGGTTCCCGCCGCGCCGACGGCCGCCCCCTCGGTCGGGGTGAAGATGCCGAAATAGATTCCCCCGATGACGGCGACGAAGACCAGCAGCACAGGCCAGATATCGACGAGGGCGCGCATGCGCTCGCGGCGGCAGGAGGCCTCGCGGCTGCCGGCCGCGCCGGGATAGAGCCGCACATAGACGGCGACCGCCAGCATGTATCCGATGGTCGCGAGAATCCCCGGTATGATCGCGGCGACGAACAGCTTGGCGATGTTCTGCTCGGCCAGCAGGGCGTAGATGACCAGCACGATGGATGGCGGTATCAGGATGCCGAGCGTGCCGCCCGCCGCGAGACATCCGTTGGCCAGCGCGTTCGAATAGCCGTGCCGCTTGAGTTCCGGCAGCGCGACCTGTCCCATGGTCGCGGCAGTCGCGAGTGACGAACCGCAGATGGCGCCGAAGCCGGCGCAGGCGCCGATGGCCGCCATGGCAACGCCCCCCTTGCGGTGCCCGAGCCAGGCCTCGGCGGCGTTGAACAGCCGGCGCGACAGGCCGCCATGCGTTGCGAACTGCCCCATCAGCAGGAAGAGCGGCACGATCGACAGCGAGTTGTTGGAGAACGTGTCGTAGGGTACCGACTTCATCTGCGAGAGCACGACCGTCCATGAACCGGTCACGATGGCCGTGCCGGCGAGCCCCAGAACCAGCATGGCGAGGCCGATCGGCATGCGCAGCAGAAGCAGCGCGAAAAGGACCGGAAAGGACAGGAAGGCCAGCGCCAGATCGCTCATGACGCCGGCGCTTCCTGCCGGGCGTCCCGGATCGCGGCGACGAGACCGGCGGCCACGGCGACCAGGGCGGGCGGAATGCACGCCGCATAGAACATCCAGACGGGAATCTGGAGAATGAAGCTGGTTTCGTTGAAGCGCATCTTGTCCAGCATCCCGAACCAGAGCCGCCACGCGATCAGCCCCGTCGCCGCCGTCATCAGCAGATTCCACGCGACGAAGAGGGCGATCTCGATCGCATTGCCGAACTTGCCGGCGAGCAGGTCGACGCTGACATGGCCGCCGCGCAACTGGCACCAGGGAAGGAAGCAGAAGACGGCCAGCGCCGTGCCGGCCTCGACCAGTTCGAAGTCGCCGGGCACGGGCGAGAGGCCGGCGAAAATGAAAGCCCTGCCAGTGATGCTGGCGATCGTCAGTAAAGTGATGGCAACGAGCACCGCGCCGCCGGCCAGCGCAAGCCATTCGCTGGCAGTCTCGACAAGCATGAAGGGGGCCGGCGCGTCTGGCTTGCCGGCCCCCTTCTTCGCTTCTGGCGCATCAGCGATGGACATGATGCACTGATACTACTTCGAATACTGCTCGATGAGGGCCTTCGCTTCGTCAACGAGCGCCTTGCCGTCGAGCCCGGCCTTGTCCATTTCAGCGATCCAGTCGGCATAGACGGGCTGCGCGGCTTCCTTCCAGCGCGCCGTCTCCGCTTCGTCCAACGTCACGATGTTGTTCTTCTTATCGACGGCGATCTGTCGCCCTTCGAGATCGGCCTTATCCATCACCTGGCCGGCCCATTTGGCCGCTCCCAGTCCTGAATTGTCGTCGATGACCTTCTTCAGATCGTCCGGCAGCTTGTCGTAGCTCGCCTTGTTCATCGCGAACAGGAAGGTAGCGACGTAAAGGCCGTTGCTGCCGCCCATCTGGGTATGGTTCTTGACCAGATCGGTGATCTTCAGCGGCACGGAAACCTCCCAGGGGATGACCGCGCCGTCGATCACGCCCCGCGAAAGGCTTTCCGGCACCTGCGGCACCGGCATGCCGATCGGTTCCGCGCCAAGCTTTGAAAGCAGGTTGGTGACCATGCGCGTCGGTCCGCGCAGCTTCATGCCCTTCAGGTCCTCAAGCTTGGCCACGGGCGTCTTGCTGTGAATGAGGCCGGGTCCGTGCGTATGGACGGCGATGACCTTGAGGCCGGGAAAGTCCTCTTTCATGTGCTTTTCGGCATAGGCCTGGAAAGCCTGCGAACTGGCTTCGGCGCTGGCGGCGATGAAAGGCAGTTCGAAAACCTCCGCCTTGGGAAAACGCCCGGGCGTATATCCCGGCAGCGTCCACACGAAGTCGACGACGCCGTCGGTCACCTGGTCGATCAGCGAGGGCGGCTTGCCGCCGAGCTGCATCGAGGGAAACAGCTCGATCTTGATACGCCCGCCCGATTCCTTTTCGACCTTCTCGGCCCACGGCTTGAGGAAATTTCCCGGAATGGCCGATTGCGCCGGAAGAAACTGGTGCAGCTTGAAATTGAATTCCTGCGCCTGCGCGAAGCTTGCTGCGAGCGCGAACGCGGCGGCGGTCAAGCCGGTTCTGATGATAGTTTTCAACATGTTCGTCCTCCCAAAACGCCCTGTTCACCGCCGACACATCTGCGATGCGGGAAAGAAACAATCGTGCCGGCTGGCCGGGCCGAATAAGTGTGACTCGTCGGAGCCGCTTCTTCCACTATACGGATGGTCTATGCCTTGGGAGCCGACCGACACGTCCTCTGATCGGCCAGGCGATGCGTTTTGCCGCCTTAGGATCGCCCCACAAAGCCCTCAGATCAACCTCGAAATCGGCAAAGACCCGCGTCTTCCCCGCCTTTTCCGCTTCGCGCAGCGCCGACCAGGTCCGCATGTATCCGAGGAAATCCGCAAGCGTCCAGTCGCGCTCGACATTCATTTCAGGCAGCGGGATTTCCCTGAACGGAAAACGCAGGCCGGCATAGCCGGTCTCGACATGGCGGCGTTCTTCCGGCCAGAACGAGAATATCTCGCGCCAGTAGAAATGGCTGTAGCGTTCACCGACAGCGCCGGCCATCTCTGGAACTCCGTAAGTGAGCAGGGCGACGATGCCGCCGGGACGGCAGACCCGGTGCACTTCGCTATAGAAGGCGTCGAGATCGAACCAGTGCGCGGCCTGCGCGGCGGTGACCGCATCGACGCTGCGGTCTGCAAGGCTCATCGTCTCTGCCGGCTCGCAGCGATAATCGATATCGGGGCGCTTGACGGCGTGAGCGATCTGGTCGGCACTCGGATCGGTCGCTGTCACCTGTGTGAAATGGTCTGCGAGCACCGCCGACAGCTGGCCGCTGCCGCAGCCGACATCAAGCGCATGGTCGGTTCGCGGGCACAGCCCGGCGAGCGTCAGCGCGACTCCGTCAGGCCAGGTCGGACGATGATGGGCGTAGTCAGCGCCGACATTTGAGAACGGGTTGCCGCGAGGGGTGTTTACCATTTCGTGAATCACCTTTGTCGAGGCGCCAAGGTAAAGCGAAGATGGTAGGCTTCAAGTCGGGGGTGAGGCTTTCCAGTTTTTAGACGTTCTTTCGCCCTGCCTGCGCCCCATCCGGCGGCGCGCAAGTTTTCTTTCCACTACGTCCGCATGGGTTTACATTGCGCCGCAACAGTCCTTCCGTCGCAAAGCTTCATTTGCCGTTCTTCTCTTGAAAAGAGGTCGCCATGAAAGGCCCAGAGGACTCGCTGAAGTTCGTCCTGTTTGTGGACGGCACCCTGCTTCTCATACTTGCCTCCACAATGATCATCCCGATGGCTGTGGACGCAGTTACAGGCAACCCGGACTGGCAGATATTTGCCGGGTCCGCCGTGGCGACGGTCACGATCGGCGGGCTGCTCTTTTTCTCGTGCCGATCAGCCCACCGGCCCAAACGGGCGCGCCTTGGTTATTTGGTCACAACGTCAGCCTGGCTTTTCGTTTCGGTCTTCGGATCGTTGCCGCTCCTGCTTTGCGATCTGCATCTGACTTTCACCGACGCCTTCTTCGAAACGATGTCGGGTCTGACGACAACAGGCTCGACCGTCATTGCCGGGCTGGATGCGCAGCCGTATGGTCTGTTGCTGTGGCGCTCGCTGCTGCAATGGTTCGGCGGCGTTGGTATCGTCGTGATGGCCATCGTATTGCTGCCGGTGCTCCGGACGGGGGGCATGCAGCTTTTTCGTACCGAGTCTTCGGATATTTCCGGCAAACCGGTTTCACGGCCGATGCAAATGGCCCGGATCACCGTTATCGTCTACTTCGGACTGACCGTTCTGTGCGCAATTTGTTATGGCTTTGCGGGAATGAACGCCTTCGATGCCATCAACCATGCGATGACGACGCTGGCGACGGGCGGCTTTTCGACGAAGGATGCGTCGATCGGTTTCTACGATTCTGTTCCCATCGAAGTCGTCGGCACGGTTTTCATGCTGGCAGGCGCAATGCCGCTTATCTGGTATGCGCGTTTGCTTACGGAGCGGGGACGCCTGGCGCGCCCCGAGGGCAAACAGGTGCCGGTGCTTCTCGCCGTCTTTGCGTTTGCCACGCTCGCCATAGCCGTCTGGAATATGCATTACGCAGAAATGAATTTTCCGTTTGCGCTTCGGATGGCAGTCTTCAATGTCGCATCCGTACTCACCGATACGGGGTTCGCAAACAGCGATTTTGCGTCATGGGGCAGCTTTCCGGTCGGCATCTTCTTTGTGTTGCTTCTTATCGGCGGCTGCGCTGGATCAACATCAGGAGCGATAAAGATTTTCCGCTGGCAGATACTGTCCAGCAGCATTCTCACCCAGTTGAAACTGACCATACAGCCGCACCGCGTGCTGCCGGTGCGATACGGACATCAGGCCGTTGAGATACAGACGGTCGATGCGGTGCGGAATTTCTTCGCCCTCTATATCATCACGCTATTCGTTCTTTCCCTCCTGCTCATGCTGACGGGCGTTGATTTTCTGTCGAGTATCAGCGCCGTCGCGCAGGCAATGGCGAATGCGGGGCCTGGGCTGGGCGAGATGGGCGGGCCTGCGGGAAATTTTGCAGGCTTTCCGACCTTTGCCAAATGGGTGCTTATACTCGCGATGCTTCTCGGCCGACTGGAGATCTCGACAGTTTATGTCTTGCTGCTCAACGACTACTGGATGTTATGACGCCGCTGCTTTTGGGCTGCTTGTAGTCGTCCGGCTACCGTTGGATCGATCGGATCGCCGCGAAAGCCGATGGTGGGCGGTACTGGACTCGAACCAGTGACCCCAGCGATGTGAACACTGTGCTCTACCAACTGAGCTAACCGCCCGGCTCCGGCGCGGACTATTAGGGGTGCCGGGTGCTCCCCGTCAAGCTTTTCGCGCCGAGCAAGTCGTCGATGGCCCGCGGCAACTGGTCGTAGCGGTCGATGATCCGGTCCGCCCCCAGTTCCCTGGCCGGTATCGCCGTGTAGCCGAAGGTGACGGCGACCGAAGGAATGCCTGCCGCTTTCGCCGCATCGATATCGGCCGCGCTGTCGCCGACCATCACCGCGTGGCCGCTGTCGCCGCCGGCGAGCCGGATCGCGCCGAGAAGATGCTCTGGATCCGGTTTCGATACGCCGAGCGTGTCGGGGCCGACGATCGCGGCGAAGCGGTCGCTTAGGCCGAGCGCGTCGAGCAGTCTGCGCGAAAGCCCCTCCAGCTTGTTGGTGCACACGGCAAAGACAAAACCTCGCGCGGTGAGTTCATCGAGGGTTTCGACAAGCCCGGGAAAGGGATGGCTGTGCACGCTGATGTTCTCGGCATAGTAGGCGACAAAGTCCTCGTAGAGCGCCTCCAGACCAGCCTCGTCATAGGCGATTGCCTGGTGCTTCAGCACCGTTGCGATCATTGCCCTGGCGCCCCGGCCGATCGCCGTCTCCAGAAACGCGCGATCGACGGCCGGGATTTCGTAATGGGCCAGAACCGCGTTCGTGGTCGCAACGAGATCGGGGGCCGTCTCGATGAGCGTGCCGTCGAGATCAAAAACGATTGTAGGACGCGTCTTCGTCTGCAATGGAATGACTTTCGGGTGTAGATTGAGCTTGACGTTGCGATGGGTCATATCCGGCAATCGGGCTTTGGCTATAGTCGAGAATCACGGAAGCCGGCAAGCCGGCGACGGGAGAGGCATGCGCGGGATTGTACTGACTGTAGACCGCAGGAACGGGCGCGGTTTGCTGCGGGCCGAAGACGGTCGCCGCTATGGCTTCGACCTCGCCGACTGGCGCGACGACTCGCAGCCGGCCAAGGGCGATGAAGTCGATTTCGAGCTGCATGGCGGCGCCCCGCGCGAATTGCTGTTGCTGAACGCCGCCGAGACCCGCGAGGGCGCCTCGCAGCTGGCCGCGCTGGCCCAGCATATCCGCGAGCGGCCGATACTGGTCTGGGCGGGCGCGCTTTTTCTGGCCAGTCTTCTGCCGGCCTATGGTTTTGCCGGCAGGCCCGGTTCGCTTTTCGCGATCCAGGCGCATATCTCTTCGCTCGCCGGCGAAATCGACAGGCTCTGGGCAGCGGCCGGCACCGGCCCGGATATCGCCGCGCGCGTCGGCATCGCCAAGCTTCTGCTGGCGATCCTGCCGGTCACGCTCGCCGCGCCGCTGCTTGCCTGTCTGGTGTTCTGGCGCACGTTAAACGAGCAGGACGACCGGCCGCTGGCCCGGATCACCGGACTTGCGGCGGCCTTCCTCACGGCCGGACTGCCGCTGCTCTACGGATTTTGCGCATGGCTTCTCCTGTCGGGCGAACTGGGACGGGGCGCGCGCGAGATTCTTGCCGGCGGTCCGTTCGCCGTCGCCGGCCTCGGCATGCTCCGGTTCATCGATATCGGTACGGTCGCGGTCAGCGTTTCCGGTTTCATGTTGTGGCGGGCCGCGAGCGTGGGCAGGCTGTTACCGCTGCCAAGGGCGGCGGTCCCGCGCAACGACGATCCGGCGGCTTTTGCCCCTTCGCAGGTCGCGCGCCGGGCTCCGGGAGACGCCGAAGGCGAAGGGGACGACCCGATCCCGGCGCAATTCCGCCGGAACGCGCGTGCACGGGATGCGGCGCGACGCGCGGGGGGCGCCGTACCTTCTTCTCCTTCCCATTCTGCCGAACCGGGTGAAGATGAGCCGCAATCGGCGGTGACCGAATTGCTGCCGGCCCACATGCTGCCGCCCGAGCCGCGCATGCCCGGTTCGATACGGCTCGATTCCATTTCCTGGCCGCCGCCGGACAGCGGGGCAGAGGAATTCGGCGAGGCAGCGCCAGAGCCGGTCGGCCATGCAGCGTTGCTGCCGGATTTGGAACCGGAAAAGCCGGTGGCCCCGCTGCCCCCCGAAAGGCCCCGGCGAGAGGAGCCGGCGGGCCGCCCGGCGGCGAATATGCGGAACGCTGCGGAAGGCGCGCCGCCATCGCAGCAGCGTGATCGGCAAGTCGAGCGCGCGGGGCGTGCTGCCCCCCCGTCGCCCACCCGCCCGCAACCGTCTTCGATGGCGCAGAGCCGGCCCGAACCGTCGATCCGGCGGGCGCCGCCGCCCCAGGCGATCTCTGATTCCCCGCCCGTTCGCGAACGGCCGCTGTCCAGCCGCGCCCCGTCGCCGCCGGCCAGCCGCCCGACATCGCCACCGCGCCAGCCGCTCGTGCCGGCGGCGGAACCCGCGTCCGCTGCCGATCCGGCACCGCCAGCCGCCGCCGATGCGGTTGCACCGCCCGCAGTGTCGGAGGGCAACGAATCCGTTCAGCGCCTCTATGAAAGATTGCGGGCCGAGCGTCTGCTGCGCCTCGCTCAGGGCAGCGATGACAGTTAGGGTGGCTATCCACGCATCGACGGCGGTACGCCAAGGTCGGGCGCGAGCGACGGCGACGCCGCCGAATTTCAATCTGCCTCGGGAAAGGTTCATGATCTGAATGCCCAGGACAACGAAACGGACGACGAATGGCGGATCTTGACGCACTGAAGAAGGAAGCGGCCGGGCGCGCGGTCGCGCAGGTGCGCAGCGGCATGAAGCTCGGGCTGGGCACCGGCTCGACGGCTGCCCATTTCGTACGGCTGCTTGCCGAGCGCATCTCGCGCGAGGGGCTCGACGTGATCGGCGTGCCGACCTCCGAGGCGACCGCGAAGCTTGCCCGCGAAACCGGTGTGCCGCTGACGACGCTCGATGAAACGCCCCGCCTCGACCTCACCGTCGATGGCGCCGACGAGATCGACCCGGACCTCATGCTGATCAAGGGCGGCGGCGGTGCTCTCCTGCGCGAGAAGATCGTCGCCGCCGCTTCCGACAGGATGATCGTCATCGCCGATGCGACGAAATGGGTTGGCGTCCTCGGCGCTTTCCCGCTGCCCGTCGAGGTCGTCCGCTTCGGTTCTGCCGCCACGGCGGCGATGGTCGAAGCGGCGCTGGCCCGTGCCGGCTGCAGCGGCGAGATCGGCTTCCGCGTGAAGGATGGCGAACGTTTCGTCACCGACGAGGGGCATTACATCATCGATTGCAGGCTTCGCCGCATTCCGCAGGCGAGGGCCCTCGCGGGCGCGCTTGCCGCCGTGCCGGGTGTGGTCGAGCACGGGCTTTTCATCGACCTTTGCGACATGGCGATACTCGCCGCGCCGGACGGGATCGTCGTCCACGGCTCGGTCTGAGCCGTGCTGATCTCGAAGACTACAGGATCTGTAAAATGGCTGATTTCGATTACGATCTGTTTGTGATCGGCGGCGGTTCCGGCGGCGTCCGCGCCGCGCGCATCGCTGCCGGCCATGGCGCCCGCGTGGCGCTGGCCGAGGAGTTCCGGGTCGGCGGCACCTGTGTGATCCGCGGCTGCGTGCCGAAGAAACTGCTCGTCTATGCAAGCCGCTTCGCCGATGATTTCCGCGATGCCGCCGGGTTCGGCTGGTCAGTCGGCAAGCCGCGCTTCAACTGGTCGGACCTGATCGCCGCCAAGGATGCCGAGATCGGCAGGCTGGAGAAAATTTATCGCGCCAATCTCGGGAGCGCCGGGGTCGCGATCATCGACAGCCGCGCGACGGTGACGGGCCCGCACGAAGTCAATATCGCCGTCAGCGGCACGCGGGTGAGCGCGCGCCACATTCTTGTCAGCACGGGAGCCTGGCCGAATTTCGGCGAAGCCTTCCCGGGGATCGAACATGCGATCACGTCCAATGAGATGTTCGACCTGAAAGAGCAGCCTGAAAGGCTGGTCGTCGTTGGCGGCGGTTATATCGCGGTGGAGTTCGCATCCTTGATGAACGGCCTGGGCACGAAGACGACGCTTATCTATCGCGGACCCCAGATCCTGCGCGGCTTCGATGACGACATTCGCGCTCATGTCGCGGACGCGATGCGCGCGCGGGGTATCGATATCATCTGCAACGACCGCCTGGCAGCGATCGACAAGACCGGAGAGGGGCTGACCGTCGCCACCAGAGAGGGGCGGCAGATCGGTGCCGACCAGTTGCTCTTCGCCATCGGACGGGCGCCGCACACACGCGGCCTCGGCCTGGAGGAAGCGGGCGTGAAACTCGATGCCGCCGGCGCCGTCATCGTCGACGACTATTCCGCCACCAACATCCCTTCCATCCACGCCGTCGGGGACGTGACGGACCGCGTCGCGCTCACCCCGGTTGCGATCAGGGAAGGCCATGCGTTTGCAGACACGGTCTTCGGCGGCAAGAAACGCAAGGTCGATCACGACCTCATCCCGACGGCGGTCTTCACCACGCCGGAGATCGGCGTGATCGGCCTGACGGAGACGGAGGCGAAGGAGCGTTGCGCCAGCCTCGATATCTATCGCACCTCGTTCCGCTCGATGCGGGCGACGCTCGCCGGCGGCGATGAAAAGGTGCTCATGAAGCTGATCGTCGATGCGGAAACCGATCGCGTCATCGGTTGTCACATCGTGGGCGATGCGGCTGGCGAGATGATCCAGCTGATCGGCATCGCCATCGGGATGAAGGCGACCAAGGCCGATTTCGACGCCACCATGGCGGTGCATCCGACGGCGGCCGAGGAACTGGTGACCCTGCGCGAGCCTTCCGAGCGCTGGCGGGCAGACGTGGCCTAGCGGGCAGCGCCAGGCGGCCGGCGCCGCGGCAGCGCCCGCGCGCAGGCGGTCGAAAGAATGCCGCCGATCCCGAGGATGCTGAAGGACAGGCCCCATTGCGCGGTCTGGCCGAGGCCCTGGTGGGCGGCAAGGTCGATGACGCCGCCAACGGCGAGCGGCGCGAGAGCGCCGGCGAATACGCCGAGCAGCTGCCGGATGGCCAGTACGCGTCCGAGCAGGCTTGCATCTATGCGCTCGGATAGCGCGGTCGTCGAGGGCGCCGAGTCGGAGATGCAGAGCGTCGCGTAGATCACGCAGATGATCGCCAGCGGTACCGGGTGCAGGCCGACCAGCCAGCCGAGCGACAGGGAGACCGCTGCCGAGCTTGCGCTGATCCACACGATGACCGGCCGTCTGCCGAGACGGTCCGAAAGCCGCCCCGCCCACAGCGAGCCGATCGAGGCGAAAATATACATCACGCCCGAAATGACGGCCCCCGACATCGTCGCGTCGGCGAGGGAAATGCCCGACAGGACCATGCTCGCGGCAAGCAGTGCCGACAGCCACCCCCAGGCGCCGAGCAGTTCCCATGCGTGAAATGTGTAATTGCCGATCAGCAGGAGCGCGTCGCGATTCTTGAGAACGTCGGAAAAGGGTGCCCGCCGCGCCTGTCTGGCATGGATGCGGTTTTCCATCGGCCAGACGGCGGCGATCAGGATCACGGTGCCGAGCACCGGCAATACGGCCGTAGCAAGAAACGCACCCTGCCATCCGGCGATGGCCACGCCCGCGGCGGTGACGGCCAGTGAAACCGAATAGCCGAACGAGGTGGAGGCGACCATGGAGCCGATCGCCGTACCCAGATGCCGCGGGTCCACTTCGTCGCGGAACATCACGATCATCGGTGAATAGATGCCGCCCAGCGAGAGTCCGGCGGCGCTGTACAGGAGCACCGCTGACAGCCAGTCTCGGGCAAAAAGCGCAAACAGCGCGGATGTCACGGCGATGGCGATCGCCGAAATGACGACCGATCGCTTGGCGCCGATGCTGTCGGCGAGCCAGGCAAAGCAGAACAGGGAGAACGCGTAGCTCGCGGTAAAGCAGGTGATGATCGCGCCGGCATCCGCGCTGGAGATCTGCCAATCGCTGCGCAGCAGCGGAATGGTGCCGGCGATGACCATGTAGTTGCTGTAGAGCATCACCCTCGCCACGGCGACGATGAAGATCCAGCGCCTCGTGCCGCGATCGGTCTGGCTTGTGTTGACGGTATTCATTCCCCGATCAAGCGAATGACAGGCCGGGCAGGCAAGTCAAATGTTGAACCATTTACAGAAATTCTTCCAAGTGCCTCCACAGGCTTCTGTTTTCGCGGCGGAAAAATCCGAAATGGCCGATCTCCGTGGTTGTTTCCGTTCCGGGCGACAACCAGCACTCGGTGATTTGCGCATTGGTGTAATGGCGAAGCAGGGCGTGGAGCGCCTTGGGCGTACCCCATCGGTCGTCCGTCAGTCCGATGGCCAGCAGGGGACCACGATACCTCGCGAAATTGTCCGTTTCAGGCAATTCCGGATCGCCAAAGAAATAATCCTTGTTCCGGCACCATTTCGCCCATTGCAGGAAAACGCCGGCCGGGAGATTGGCGCCGAATCCGCCGCTCGCCCCGGGGAAGTAGCCGAGCACTTTGGTCAGCGGCACGCCGACGAGGTTCATCATGAGGAGGATGCGCAGGCTCTCGTCGGTGTTGCCGTGGTAGCCGGAAAGGGTCGCCACCGCGCAGAATCTGGAGAAGACGTTCGGGTCGGGCTGAAGGCCGAGCGCCTGCGCGCCGAAGGATTGCCCGATGCCGAGCAGGGAAACGCCGGGGAAGCGGCGCCGCGCCTCGGCGATCGCGCCGCCCATGTCCTGCACGCCCCAGTCGCGCAGATCGGCCTTCAGCCGGCGCAGCGGCTCATGCCGTGACGCCCCCGTGCCGCGATAGTCGAAGGTGATGACGGCGAGGTTGCGGTGGGCGAGACGGTCGGCGAGCGGCGCGTAGATCTTTTGCGGCGCACCAATTCCGCCGCAAACGAGGACGATCGCTTCGGGTGCTTCGCCCTGCGAGAAGATGCGCCCTCCCAGCCGGTAGCCGTCTAGAGCCTCGAACTCGATCGTTTCGAATATCGTGGACATCGGTACAAGAATGATCCCGGTTGCGCCATCCCGAAAAGGGGGTCGGCGGGAAAGAGGCGGATTTTGAGGAAGATGTCTCGTCAGATCGCGGACCCGGCCTCTTCCTCGTCTTCGGCCGGCATGCGTGGATCCAGGCCGACGACGGCCGTGCTTGTCGGCCGCATCGGCATGTAGGCCTCGCGTTCCTCGATCGGCGGGGCGGCGCGCCTGGTCAGCCGCAGCACGGTGATGCCGCAGAGCAGCAGTTGTACGATCGCCGCATAGACGAACAGGCCCCGCGCGCCGAGCGCCGCCATCGCGCCGGAAGCGAGCAGCGGTCCGATCATCGCACCTACGCAATAGAGCAGCAGCATGCCGGTTGCCACCGCCACGCCATCGCCGGGTCCGGCATGATCGTTGGCGTGCGAAATGACGAGCGAATAGATCGGCATTGTCGCCGCGCCGAACAGGAAGCCGGCGGTGTACAGCCACATGGGCGACACGGTCGCGAAGGCGGCCAGCGTGATGCTCGCGACAAGCGACACCGCTGCGGAACCGAGCATCACCAGCCGCCGGTCCACCCGGTCGGAAATGAAACCCACCGGCCAGATCGCGACCACCGCGCCGACGATAACGGTCGACATGAAGTTGGCGACGGTCGCAGGCGGATATCCGGCCTGCGAGATGAACACCGGACCCAGGGTCCAGAACGATGCATTGACCAGGCCGACCGCGAAACAGCCGATGAAGGCTACAGGCGACAATTCGTAGAGCCAGCGCGGACGGATGCGCAGCGCCTCGGGTATCGGCGGGGACACCGACCGTGTCATCGCGACCGGCACCGCCGAGAGCGACACCGCTATGGCGCAGATCGCGAACAGGAGGAATTCGCTCGGGTCGGGCAATACGAGCCCCTGCTGCCCGACGGCGGTGCCGCCGTAGTTGATGATGAGATAGACGCTCAGCACCCTGCCGCGGAATTCGTTCGTCGTCTTGTCGTTGAGCCAGCTCTCGATGACCGCGTAGAGCACCGCGAACAGCATGCCGGTCGCGATCCTGAGCGCGATCCAGGTCTCAGGTTGCAGGATCAGCGCGTGGATAAGGGAGGTGACGGTCGCGATGGCGGTGCAGGCGGCGAATGTGCGGATATGGCCTGCCCTGCGGATGAGCGCGGGGGCGGCAAGGCAGCCGATCGTCATGCCGACGAAATAGCCCGAACCCATCAGGCCAAGGATCAGCGCGCCGAATCCGGCCGAATCCGCGCGAACGGCGACCAGCGTGTTCTGCAGCCCGTTTCCGACCAGCAGGACGAAAACCGAGATCAACAGGGCGGTTACCGACGCAATGGTTGTGCGCATTCTCGCGTTACTTTCCCAGCCATGTGCGGCCTGCGAATTCGGTATGTCCCGCGCGACCGGAAGAAAGTGTAGGGATTCGCGCAAAAGATGGACATACGATGACGCATCGTCATTTTGTTGAATGGGCAACGCCATTGTCACCGAACTGTTGCAAACTACGGTTAGAGCCGGGAAATTGACTGACGACGGGGCAGGCGGGGTGGCGATGCTTTCCAGACAATTGGGTGCCGAACTGATCGGGACGCTCCTGCTGCTGGCGACGGTGGTGGGTTCCGGCATCATGGCCGAGACGCTTGCAGGTGGTAACGTGGCGCTTGCCCTGCTGTGCAACGCGCTTCCCACCGGTGGCATCCTTTACGTGCTGATCATGGGTCTGGGCCCGGTCTCGGGCGCGCATTTCAACCCGGCCGTGACGCTGATCTTCGCCCTGCGCGGCGATATCGGCCCACGTCCTGCGGTCCTTTACGTCATTGTGCAGATTGTCGGCGCGATCCTCGGCGTCTGGATCGCCCATGTCATGTTCGACCAGTCGCTGATCCAGACGTCGCAGAAGATGCGCGCCGGCCCGGCGCAGTTCGTTGCCGAGATGGTCGCGACCTTCGGCCTTATCTTCACGATCCTGACCGTCCTGCGGGCGAACGCCTCGGCGGTGCCGGCGGCGGTAGGCCTCTACATCATGGCTGCCTACTGGTTCACCGCCTCCACCTCATTCGCCAATCCCGCCGTCACGGTCGGCCGCACGTTGACCGACACGTTCGCGGGCATCTATCCGGCCAACGCGCCGGCCTTCATCCTGGCGCAGATCATCGGCGCGTTGCTTGCCCTTCTCCTGTGCCGCTGGCTGCTGCGGGAACCCGGGGCCAGGGCCGTCTGACCGACTGCAAATCCATCGGTTCTGGTATTCGCCATGGCTTTGTGATTAAACGCGCGCAGATGAAGCGGCCGGCGAGACGTGGTTTGGTCCCGCAAACCGCCGCGTTTTGAAATATTTACAGAGTGACGCCATGACAAAGACCTGGTCCCCCGACACTTGGCGGAAGCTGCCGGCACTGCACCTTCCGGCCTATCCCGATGCGGAAGCGCTGGCCTCGGTTGAAGAGCAGTTGTCGACCTTTCCGCCGCTCGTTTTTGCGGGCGAGGCGCGCAAGCTGAAGGAACAGCTGGCACAGGTTGCCAAGGGCAACGGATTTCTTCTGCAGGGGGGAGACTGCGCGGAAAGCTTCGCCGAACATCGTGCCGACAATATCCGCGATTTCTTCCGCGTCTTCCTGCAGATGGCGGTCGTTCTCACCTATGCGGCGGCGGTCCCGGTGGTGAAGGTCGGCCGCATCGCCGGCCAGTTCGCCAAGCCACGCTCCTCCCCGACCGAGACGATCGGCGGCGAGACGCTGCCCAGCTATCTCGGCGACATCATCAACGGCATCGAGTTCGACGAATCTTCGCGCGTTCCCGATCCGCAGCGCATGCTGCGCGCCTACAGGCAGTCCGCGGCGACGCTCAACCTGCTGCGCGCTTTTGCCTCTGGCGGTTACGCCAATCTTGAACATGTGCATCAGTGGATGCTGGGCTTCGTCAAGGACAGCCCGCAGGGTCACAAATACCGCGAGATCGCCGACCGGATTTCCGAGGCGCTGGATTTCATGCGCGCCTGCGGGATCGATGCTCAGTCGGTGGCACAGTTCCGCACAACGGATTTCTTCACCAGCCATGAGGCGCTGCTGCTCGGCTTTGAGGAAGCGATGACGCGCGTCGATTCCACTTCCGGCGACTGGTACGATACCTCCGGCCACATGATCTGGATTGGCGACCGCACGCGTCAGCCCGACCACGCTCATGTCGAGTTCTGTCGCGGCATCCGCAATCCGATCGGCCTCAAATGCGGGCCTTCTCTAAACCCGGACGGGCTGATGCGGCTGATCGACATCCTCAATCCCGAGGACGAGGCCGGACGGCTGACGCTGATTTGCCGTTTCGGCGCCGGCAAGGTCGGCGAACATCTTCCCGGCCTCATCC
This sequence comes from Flavobacteriaceae bacterium, assembly GCA_050249695.1. GTDB lineage: Bacteria > Pseudomonadota > Alphaproteobacteria > Rhizobiales > Tepidamorphaceae > JACKJP01. Next base: position 333,692 of record JBFWQA010000001.1, read on the forward strand.
GTCGCGTGGAGAAGGAGGGCCGCACCGTCGTATGGTCTTGCGATCCGATGCATGGCAACACGGTCAAGGCGACGACAGGCTTCAAGACGCGCCCGTTCGACCGGGTACTGCAGGAAGTGCGGGAATTCTTCGAGGTTCACCGCGCCGAAGGCACGCATGCCGGCGGCATCCATGTCGAGATGACCGGTCAGAACGTGACGGAATGCACCGGCGGCGCGCGCGCGATCAGTGACGAGCAGCTGTCCGATCGCTATCACACCCATTGCGACCCGCGGCTGAATGCCGATCAGTCGATCGAACTGGCGTTCATCATCGCGGATGCGCTGAAGAGGGAACGCCAGGGGCGGGAGTCGACGAAGGTCGCGGCCATCGCCGAATAGGCTGTTGCGATAGATTTTCAGGCGCCGCGCTACGGGAATCGCGGCGCCTTTTCCGCGCAGATTGTTGCGTATCTTGCAACAGAGTGGGGAATTCCGCAGCCTTTATTCCGCGGTGACAGCATATTATCTCTGTCTCAGTGAAAACCGAGGCTATGAGCCATGACCATTCAACCAACGATATTTCTCTCCCATGGGGCGCCGAACCTGATCCTCCACGACAGCCCGGCCCGCGATTTCCTCATCCACATGGCCGAAGGGCTGGAAAAGCCCGATGCGATCGTGACCGTCTCGGCGCATTTCGAAACGGCGCGGCCGGCGGTTGTCGCCGACGAGCATCCCGAGATGATCTACGATTTCGGCGGCTTCGAACGCGAACTCTATCAGATCGTCTACCCGGCGCCCGGAAGCCGCGAGATCGCCGAGAAGGTGGCCGCCGCCCTGGGCCAAGCGGGTCTCGGTCCCGAGATCGTCGGCGAGCGCGGGTTCGATCATGGCGTCTGGGTGCCATTGAAGCTGATCTATCCGGATGCCTATATTCCCGTGGTGCAGCTGTCGGTGCAGCCGGGGCAGAGCGCCGCCCATCATATCCGGCTCGGCCGCGCGCTGCAGGCGCTGCGACGTCAGAATATACTCGTGATCGGCTCAGGTTCCTTCACGCACAATCTGCGTGCCGTATTCACCGCCGGCGGTCTTGCGCCGGTGGATGCGGAAGTCCCCGCCTGGGTTTCCGATTTTGCCGACTGGATGGGCGAGGCGATCGACCAAGGCGACGAAGAAGTGCTTGCCTCCTATCGCGAAAGGGCGCCGCATGCGGTGCGCAACCACCCGACGGACGAGCACCTGATGCCCCTCTATGCCGCCATCGGAGCGGCCGGAAAGGACTGGAGGGCGACGCGCCTTCACTCCTCCCATCAATATGGGGCGCTGATGCTCGACGCATGGCGTTTCGACTGATCACAGTCCTGCAACCTGGAGAAGGCGGGCGCGTAGTCTATGCGCCCGTCTCTTGTCGGCAGGCCGCTGTCGCCAGCGCCGGCCAGCAGCAGACTGCGGATCGCTGCCTTGTCTCCTTCGGCTGGGGTGCGTATTGCAATTTCCATGTGGCCTGTCGCTACCTGATCGTTGCAACGCGCAGCGTTGTGGTTAGCATGCGCCCGGGTCGATTGGGTCGAGGGCCGGCATGGGCGGCACAGTTTTGCATGGCGCCGCCGAGCGCGGGTCAAAGATAAACGCGCTGGAATCCCTGCGCGGGCTGGCCGCGATATGCGTCGCGCTCTTCCACGCGAACTTCTTCACGAATTTCTTCATCATTCAGAATGCCTTCATCACCTTCAGCTTCGTGATGGTCGATTTCTTCTTCGTCCTCAGCGGCTTCGTGATCTCGCACGCCTATTGGGACAGGATTGGCGATTTCCGCGACGCGGCGGTCTTTCAGGTCCGGCGTTTCCTGCGGCTCTATCCGCTCCATTTCATGACGCTGATGGTCTATGTGGTCATCGAAACGATGCGTCTCGTCGCCGCCTGGCGCTACAATCTCGTCTATGACGATCCCGCCTTCGGCCATAATGGCATCGAAGGCTTCTTTTACAATCTGGTGCTTCTGCAGGGCATCCTTCCGGAGAAGCTCAGCTTCAACTATCCAAGCTGGTCGATTTCGGTGGAGTTCTTCACCTATTTCCTCTTCGCCGCGATCATGGTGACGCTGCGGTCGGCGCGCTCGCGGATCTGGCTCGCGGTGGTCATCGTCATCGTCTCGGGTGTCGTCCTGCATGTAACGGGCGGCAGCGACGACAATACGCGTCTCGCGCTGCTTCGCTGCATCTACGCATTCTTCATCGGCGTTCTGGCCAACCGCCTCTGGGAACGCACGCCCGCCAGTATCTGGCCCTTCGCGGCGGAGGTCATGCTCGTCCTTTCCGTCCTTTCGGTCATCTACCTGCAACGCATCCCGCTGCAGCTTCACCCGCTGATCTTCGGGCTGACGATACTCTCGGTCTGCTGGTCGGGGCGCTCGCCCGCCCGGCTGCTTCTGGAAAGCCGGCCGCTCGTCTGGCTGGGGACGCTGAGCTACGGCATCTACATGTGGCACGCCGCCGTGTGGTGGCTGCTGAAGAATGCCCTTCAGGGCATGCAGTTCTATATCGGTGTACAGGTCGTGGAGGACGGCGCGCGGTCCGGCAACCTCGACATGCCCTTCGCCGCCAGTTGCGCCTTCATCGTCGCGGGCCTCGCGGCGATCATCGCATTGGCCTGGCTTTCCTATCGCCATGTCGAAATGCCGATCAACGACTACCGGCACCGCATCGGCCGCAATGCGCTGGGCGCGCAGTCGCCGATTGCGCGGGGCGAGGCCCCGCGCTAAACCGGCCCGATGACCGAACGGACCGACACTCTTGCCATTGCCGTGGCTCAGCTCAATCCGGTGCTGGGCGATGTCTCGGGCAATCTGCAAAAGGCAAGGAGCGCGCGTGCCGAGGCCGCCCTTCTCGGCGCCGATCTCGTCGTCTTCACCGAACTCTTCATCGCCGGCTATCCGCCTGAGGATCTGGTGTTGAAGCCGGCCTTTCAGGCGTCCTGCCGCGAGGCGGTGGAGACGCTGGCGAAGGAGACGGCCGATGGCGGTCCCGCCGTGCTGATCGGCGCGCCATGGCGCGTCGGCGATCTGCTCCACAACGCCTTCGCCCTGCTCGACGGTGGCAAGGTCGCGGGGGTCCGCTTCAAGGTCGATCTGCCGAATTACGGCACCTTCGACGAGAAGCGCGTCTTCCAGCCCGGCCCGATGCCCGGTCCCGTCGATTTCCGCGGTGTGCGTCTCGGCCTGCCGATCTGCGAGGATATCTGGTCGCCGGAGGTCGTGGAGTGCCTCGAGGAAACGGGCGCGGAAATCCTTGTCGTGCCGAATGGTTCGCCCTGGTGGAAAGACAAGCACGATCTGCGGCGCAACATCGCCGCCGCCCGGGTGACGGAATCGGGCCTGCCCATAGTCTATGCCAACCAGGTCTGCGGTCAGGACGAACTCGTCTTCGATGGTGCTTCCTTCGGCCTCAACGCCGATTGTTCGCTGGCCTTCCAGATGCCGGCCTGGGAGGAGGGCGTCGCGCTAACACGCTGGGAACGCACGCTGGGCGGCTGGACCTGCACGCAGGGACCGCTGGCGCATCTGGAGGAAGGCGACGCGCTGATCTGGCTGGCCTGCGTTCACGGTCTCAGGGACTATGTTCGCAAGAACGGCTTCCCCGGCGTCGTGCTCGGCTTGTCGGGAGGAGTCGATTCGGCGATCTGTGCCGCGCTCGCGGCCGATGCGCTGGGCGCGGAAAACGTCCACTGCGTGATGATGCCCTATCGCTATACCTCGTCGGATTCGCTCGAAGACGCCGAAGCCTGCGCGAAGGCGCTTCATGTGCGCTACGACACGGTACCGATCTTCGAGCCGGTGGAAGGCTTCCTCTCGGCGCTGAAGCCGGTCTTTGCCGAACGCCAGCCGGACGTGACGGAGGAGAATATCCAGTCGCGCGCGCGCGGTGTCATCCTGATGGCGCTCTCCAACAAATTCGGCTCGATGCTGGTGACCACCGGCAACAAGTCCGAGATGTCGGTCGGCTACGCCACGCTTTACGGCGACATGAATGGCGGCTTCAACCCGATCAAGGACCTCTACAAGATGGAGGTCTACCGGCTGGCGGCCTGGCGCAACGAACACCGCCCGAAAGGGTGCCTCGGGCCGGAAGGCATCGTCATCCCCGAACGGATATTGACGAAAGCACCGAGCGCGGAACTGCGCGAAAACCAGACGGACCAGGACTCCCTGCCGCCCTATCCGGTGCTCGACGCCATCCTCGAGGCGCTGGTGGAGAACGAGAACGCGGTCGTCGACATCGTCGGGCAGGGGTTTGAGGAGGCGACGGCGAGGCGCGTGGAAAGGCTGCTCTACATCGCCGAATACAAGCGCCGGCAGGCGGCCCCCGGCGTCAAGATCACGGCGCGCAATTTCGGCCGCGACCGGCGCTATCCCATCACCAACCGCTTCCGCGATTCCGGCGGCCCGCTCGGTGACTTTATCGACAAGCCGGCGAAGCCCCTGCGCAATGACGGCGCCTGAGCAGACGATGAGCGTCACCGTCCGTTTCGCGCCCTCGCCGACAGGGAAAATCCATGTTGGAAACCTGCGCACCGCGCTCTTCAACTGGCTGTTCGCAAGGAAGCATGGCGGCCGTTTCATCCTGCGTCTCGACGACACTGACAAGGCCCGCTCCACCGAGGCCTTCGCAAACGGTATCATCGCCGATCTCGCCTGGATCGGCATCGAGCCGGATGCGATTTTCCGCCAGTCGGCGCGCTTTGATCGCTACGAGGCGGCCGCGCAAAAGCTCATTGAAAACAAGCGACTCTATCCCGCCTTTGAATCTCCTGAAGAGCTTGAAAGGCGCCGGAAAAGGCAGCTGGGCCGCGGCCTGCCGCCGGTTTACGACCGAGCCGCCCTGAAACTGACCGGGGACGAACGCGCCGCGCTGGCGGCGGAGGGCAAGACGCCGCACTGGCGCTTCCTGCTGAACAACTTCGACTCCGATCCCTTCCAGCCCCGCGCGACCACGGTCAAGTTCGAGGATTTGTGCAGGGGCGAGCAGGCGGTCGATCTTGCCGCCGTGTCGGATCCGGTCCTGCGCAGGGCCGACGGCGCCTGGCTCTACACACTGCCTTCGGTGGTCGATGATATCGACATGGGCGTGACCCATGTCATCCGCGGCGAGGATCACGTGACGAATGCAGGCGTGCAGATCGACATCTTCCACGCGCTCGGCGCCGGGGCGCCCGTCTTCGCCCATCACAACCTTCTGGCCGATACGTCGGGGCAGGGACTGTCGAAACGTCTCGGCGCGCTCTCGGTCGAGGGGCTGCGCGATGCCGGATATGAGCCGATGGCGGTGGCCGCCATCGCCGTGCTGATCGGCACCAGCCTGCCGGTGGAACCGGTCGCAAGTCTCGACGATCTTGCCGCCCGGTTTGACCTTTCGCTCGTATCGCGTACGCCGGCGCGCTTCGACGAAGCGGAGTTGCGGGGCCTCAACATGAAGACGCTGGCGCGGACGGAATACGCCGAGGTCGGCGATCGCCTGGCCGGTCTCGGCGTCGGCGGCGGCGAAGCCTTCTGGCTGGCCGTGCGGGGCAATCTGGAGGTGCTGCGCGAGGCGGCGGACTGGTGGCAGGTGGTCGACGGTCCCGTGACGCCCGTCATCGAGGACGAAGCGCTGGCCGGCGAGGCGCTGAAGCTGCTGCCGCCCGAACCCTGGGATCATGACACCTGGAGCCGCTGGACCGGGGCGGTGAAGCAGGCGACCGGCAAGGGCGGCAAGGCGTTGTTCCACCCGCTCCGTCTGGCGATCACGGCGCGCCCTTCCGGCCCGGAGCTGCGTCAGCTTCTGCCGCTGATCGGGCGTAAACGTATTTCGGACCGACTATCCGGACATCGCGCCTGACCGTCCGGTCCGTGCCGCTTGAGATCAGCGCCACCGGCTCGGCCTTGGTGTATGGATTTTCGAACAGGCCGATATCGAAGGGTTTGGGCCGCCCCTCGGGCATGGGTACCTCGCTGTGCGCCGTCTTGTAGCGCTGCGGAAAGAGCGTGAGCGAGATACGGTCCTTCGCCGGGCCTGAGGCGGTCTGCAGCTGATAGTTCGGGCAGCCGCAATCTTCCACGAACTTGCTGCGGAACAGGAACGCGTTTTCCAGATTGGTATAGGGCTCGCCCTGCGGCGTTGACGCCTGTTCAAGGGTGCCGCCCGGCCGCTTGTAGGCATAAAGGCCGACGTCGCCGCCGGGGCAGCTTGCCTGGCATACGGCTTCGTCGGACGTGAAGTTTCCGGGAATGGTGGAGAAACTCACCGGCCAGAAGAATCCGTCGCATTTGCGCACGCACACCGTCCGGTAGGTGCCCATGTCGGGGGCTTCGCTCTGTGGCACGTAGCGGTCTCCATAGCCCCCGAACAGGCTTCCGAACAGGCCGCGGCCGCGCTGCTCGTTACCGGGCAGGAAGCGCGCATATTGCGGCCCGCAGCCATTGACGGCCAATTCCGTCAGCAGTCGTCCGCGCTCGCGGTCCGTGTCCATGCCCTGGTCATAGCCGTCGCGCCCGCCGGTCGTGCCGGCGAGCTGGCGCTGCAGCATGTCGAGATTGCGCTGCATGTCACCGAGCGCGATGTCGAATTGCCGGCAGGCGGCGGGCCTTGCCGGCTGAAAGAAGAAACCGCCCCGCTGCAGACATCCCATGCGCCGGGCATCGGCCTCGGTCTGGCGGATGGCGCCGGCCTGCTTGCGGATCGCGTCTTCCAGCCGTCGGGCCTGCGTGGGAAGCCCGCGTTGCGGCCGGGTCAGCGCGACCAGTTCGTTTTCCAGCTGATTGCAGACGGGCGGGCGGACCTGCGCGGATGCGGGCGCCGCCCAGATCGCGGGCAGAACCGGCAGGAGGCAAGCAACAAGCCAAAGCAAACGCATGAACATGACTGACACCAGAACCCGTTTTTCACCCTAGAGCAAAATCATAAAGCGGTGAAATTCGGGCGGATGTCCGGCAGGGTCAGCCGGCGATACCGCGCAAACGGTCGGGCAGGGCGGCGATTTCGGCACGCCCCAGCCACGCGCGCGCGGCGGCGGCGAGCAGTATGATCGACGCCATGATCATCATCGGCCATTCGGCGAAGACCATATGCGTCCCCACAGCGCCGATCATCAAAAGTGCCAGGCATGCGGCCGCCAGCGCCTTGAGCGGCTTCACGAAAAGGCCGATGGCGCCCGCGACTTCCAGCACCCCCGTCAGATACATGAAGGCCGGAGGATAGCCCCAGCGCTCGAAGGCGCGCACCTCGAAATCCAGCCCGGCGAGCTTGGCGCCGCCGGAAAACAGAAAAATGGCCGCAAGGCAGTAGGTCAGAATTCTTTGCATCGTCTCGCCGCCTCATGCGTTGCATTGCCCTGGTGGCATCATAGCCGCGGGATGGACACTCGAAAAAGTGGGTTCTGCGGCCTATTTATGTGCAGCCACGCCTTTGACCGCGCCTGAAAGGATCACGTCATGCTGCGCCGCGCCGCCCTTGTCGTCTTCGCCGCTCTCTTCGCCCTCGCCGCGCAGGCGGCCGAGGAACCGGACCTCATCTTCAAGAAATCGACGGTCTGGAAGTTTTTGACCCCCGATCACAAGCTTGCGACCTATGGGATCGACGACCCCGTGGTGGAGGGCGTTGCCTGCCACTTCACGGTGCCCGAGAAGGGCGGCGTTTCAGGCATGTTCGGCGTTGCAGAGGAACTGTCCACCGTCTCGCTCGCCTGCCGGCAGATAGGGCCGGTCGTCTTCAAGGAGAAATTCGAGCAGGGGGCGGAGATGTACCGCCAGTCGCGCTCGCTGTTCTTCAAGAAGATGCAGGTCGTGCGCGGCTGCGACGCCAAGCGCAACGTCCTCGTCTACCTGGTCTACACCGACAAGGTCATCGAGGGGTCTCCGGAAAACTCCACTTCGACGGTGCCGATCATGCCATGGGGCGGTTCCGATGCGCCCAGATGCGCTGACTGGCTGGAGGAATAGGTTTCAGGTCCATGCGGCGTTTTCTGTGTCCGGACTGCGGCAACGAGGTCTATTTCGACAACCTCGCCTGCGTCGCCTGCCAGACGGCTCTTGGATACCGGCCTGAGGCCGGGATTATGTCCCGAGCCGGCGACGGCGGCGCGCGGCCCTGCGCCAACCGGCAGCAGATCGGTTGCAACTGGGTGCTGGAACACGCCGACCCGTCCGGGCTATGCATGTCCTGCAGCCTGACAACGACGATCCCGGATCTGTCGGTAGCTGGCAATGTCGAGCGCTGGGCGCGGCTCGAGCGGGCCAAGAGGCGGCTGGTCTATTCGATCCTCGGCTTCGGCCTGCCGCTCCCGGCGGCGCAGCCGGACAATCGGGAAACGCTCCGCTTCGACTTCAAGGGCGACGCCATAACGCGGGACGGCAAGACGGAGCGCGTTCTGACCGGCCACGACAACGGCCTCATCACCCTGAACATCGCCGAGGCCGACGATGCCGTGCGCGAGAAGAACCGCGTGGCGCTGCATGAGCCGTACCGCACCCTGGTCGGCCATTTCCGCCACGAGGTCGGGCACTATTACTGGGATCGCCTCGTCGCGGACAGGGAGCGCAGCGAGGCCTTCCGATGGGCCTTCGGGGACGAGCGCGCCGACTATGGCGAGGCGCTGGAAAGACACTACGAGCAGGGCGCGCCGGCCGACTGGCCCCAGCGCTTCATCAGCCACTACGCATCGTCACACCCGTGGGAGGACTTCGCCGAGACATGGGCGCATTATTTCCACATCGTCGACGCGCTCGAAACCGCGGCCGCCTACGAATTGCCCACCCTTCTTGCCGAGCTCGATTTCGGGGAATTTCCCTCACCCTATCGCGGGACGCCCTTTCACGTGCTGCTCAAGGGGTGGATACCCGTAACCGTCGCGATGAACGAAATGAACCGCTCCGTCGGTCAGCCGGATTTCTATCCCTTCGTGCTCACCAACGGCATCGCCGCAAAGCTTGCCTTCGTCCACGCGCTGATCCAGGACGAACTGCTGCCCGCGCCCGATGGCGGCGGAACGGAGAACCGATGAGCCAGATCCGGTCGATCGTTTTCGACGTCGGTCACGTGCTGATCGACTGGCAGCCGGTCGCGTTCTTCCGAACGCTGATCGCGGATCCCGAGCGGCACGCCTTTTTCGCGCGTGAGGTCGTGCCGCTGTCTTGGCATAGCGAGCAGGATCGCGGCCGCCCGATCGCGCAGGCGGTGGCCGAACGTCAGGCCGAATTTCCCGACTTCGCGGCCGAGATCGCCGCCTATTACGACCGCTGGCTGGAGACGATTCCGGGCGCGATCGACGGCATGCCCGAGTTGATTCAGGATCTCCGCGCATCGGGATATCCGATTCACGCCATTACCAATTTCTCCGCCGAGCTCTGGCCGATGACAGTTGAGGCCTATCCGTTTCTGGGGGCGTTCGACACGGCGGTGGTTTCCGGCGAGGTGCGGCTGATCAAGCCCGATCCGGCGATCTATCGCGTGCTGCTGGAACGCACCGCCCATCGGGCCGGGGAGTGCGTCTTCATCGACGACAGGCAGGCCAATATCGACGCCGCCGCCGCGCTCGGCTTCGACGCGATCCGTTTCACCGGTGAGCCTGAGCTGCGCCGCGAACTGGCCGGGCGCGGCTTGCTGCCCCCGTCAAAAAGGCTTGACGGGCGCGTGCGAACGGATCAAAAGTCCGCGCCATGACGAAACGCAACGTTTGCATTTGCCGGATTATTATCAGCTAGCGACATCGCTGGCCCGGCCGTTCTCGTCTCGATTTCCGACCCTGACAAGAAACGCCCTGGCCGGCAGGCCGAGGGGAATCTTTTGTCTTTGCAGCTCTACAACACGCTGACGCGCCGGAAGGATGTCTTCCGACCGATCGATCCGCAGAACGTGCGCATGTATGTCTGCGGCCCGACGGTCTACGACTATGCCCATATCGGCAATGCCCGGCCCGCGATCGTCTTCGACCTTTTGTTCCGGCTGCTGCGCCACGTCTATGGCGAGGCCCATGTCGCCTATGTCCGCAACATCACCGATGTCGACGACAAGATAAACGCCCGCGCCGCCGAGGAGGGCGTTTCCATCCGCGACCTGACCGAGCGGACGGCGGCTCAGTATCATGCGGATCTGAAGGCGCTAAACTGCCTGCCGCCGACGATCGAACCGCGCGCGACCGAACATATCGGCCAGATGAAGCGGATGATCGAGACGCTGGTGGAGAAGGGCTGCGCCTATGTGGCGGAAGATCACGTCCTCTTTGCCGTCGCCTCGATGAAGGATTACGGCAGGCTGTCCGGCCGCTCGCTCGATGAGATGCTCGCCGGCGCGCGGGTCGAGGTCGCGCCCTATAAGCGCGACGCGATGGATTTCGTGCTGTGGAAGCCGTCGAAGCCCGCCGAGCCGGGCTGGGACAGCCCCTGCGGCATCAAGGTGCAGGGCCGCCCGGGCTGGCATATCGAGTGCTCGGCCATGTCGGAGGCCCATCTCGGCAAGACGTTCGATATTCATGGCGGCGGCATCGACCTGACCTTCCCCCATCACGAGAACGAGCTTGCGCAATCGCGCTGCGCGCACGGCACGGACGTGATGGCCAATGTCTGGATGCACAACGGCTTCCTGCAGGTTGAAGGCCGCAAGATGTCGAAGTCCGAGGGCAATTTCGTGACAATCCATGAGCTTCTGGAGACTGAAACCTTTGGGGGCCGCAAATGGTCGGGCGACGTGCTGCGCCTGGCGATGCTGATGACGCACTATCGCGAGCCGATCGATTTCAGCGTTCGCAAGCTTGAACAGGCAGAGGCGACCTTGGGGGGCTGGCGGCGTACGCTGAGCGAGTTCGAGGGCGTTACCCCCGATCTGTCCGGCCGTTTCGTCGAAATCCTGTCCGACGATCTGAACACGCCGCAGGCGATAACCTGGATGCACGAATGTGCCGGCAGCGCTAGGGGCGAGGAGGGCGCGGCCGCTGCTGGCGGTCTGTTGGCGGCAGGTGACCTGCTCGGCATCGGACTGCGCGTAAGCAACGAAATCTCGGATGCGGCGCGAAAGCTCGTGGAGGAGCGCCTCACGTTCATCCGGGAGAAGAACTGGGCGGAGGCGGACCGCATCCGCGACGCGTTGCGCGAACAGGGCATCCAGCTCAAGGACGGAAAAGATCCCGCGACGGGCGAACGGGTGACAACCTGGGAGGTGCTGCGGTGATGCCGGCCGTCTCATTCAGGCCGCAGCGTTGCGCGAAGATGCGGGCATTGCGATCCGCATGGAGGCCACGCCATGACTGAAGCCTTTCTGATCCGCCCTCTCGAGGCGGCCGATCTCGGCCGTGTCTCGACCATTTACAAGACGTCGATCGAGCAGCTTGCCAGCGGATATTATGATGCGGAGCAGCGGGCGGCGTGGAAGGCTGCTTCCGAGAACGAGCTCGATTTTGCCAGCCGTCTCAAGGCCGGCATGGTTCTGGTGGCGACACACGAAAGAGTGGTGGGGTTCGCCTCGCTGCTCGGCAGGAACGAACTCGACATGCTCTATGTCGACCCGCTGTTCGCCCGGCGCGGCGCGGCGACCATGCTCTGCGAGACGATCGAAACGATCGCGCATGTCCGGGGCGCCGATCTGCTGACCGCCGAGGTCAGCGATGCCGCGACCGGGTTCTTCCTGAAGCGCGGCTTCATCGTCGGCGAGCGCAGGCTCGTGACGCGAAAGGGAGCGAAGCTTGCCCGGACCTCCATGCGCAAAGTTCTCGGGCAGAAGGGTTTGGCAGGGGGGATTGCATGAGCGAGAGAAAGAGAAGCTGGCACGACGACGTGCCGTTTCCGCGGCGCTGGATTGCCTATGCGGTGATCAAGGTTGCCGTGTTGGCGCTGGCCGTCTGGCTGGCGCTGCATTGGTACGGGCTCGTCTGAGCAAGGCCGGGAAGGCGACGGAGATAGAAGATGGCGAAGGAACGGCTTTATCTGTTCGATACGACGCTGCGCGACGGCGCGCAGACGCCGGGGATCGATTTCTCGCTCGAGGACAAGCTGCAGATCGTCGATCTGCTGGAACGCCTCGGCATCGATTACGTCGAAGGCGGATATCCGGGCGCCAACCCGCTGGATACCGAATTCTTCTCCCGCCGCCGCACCCGGAAGGCGCGCTTCACCGCCTTCGGCATGGTCAAGAGGGCCGGGCGCTCGGCCGCCAACGATCCCGGCGTCGCCGCGCTCCTGTCCGCCAGCGCCGACGCTGTCTGCTACGTTGCCAAATCCTGGGATTACCATGTCCGCGTGGCGCTCGGCTGCACCAACGAGGAGAACCTTGTTTCGATCTCCGAGTCGGTGGCCGCCGCGGTCGCCGCGGGCCGCGAGACGATGGTCGACTGCGAGCATTTCTTCGACGGGTTCAAGGCCAATCCCGATTATGCCCTGTCCTGTGCCAGGGCCGCTTATGACGCGGGCGCCCGCTGGGTCGTGCTGTGCGACACGAATGGCGGCACGCAACCGGCAGAGGTGCGCCGTATCGTCGAGGCCGTGGTGAAGGAAATCCCCGGCGATCATATCGGCATCCACGCCCATAACGATACCGGGCAGGCCGTCGCCAATTCGCTTGCCGCCGTCGAGGCCGGCGCGCGCCAGATCCAGGGCACGCTCAACGGCATCGGCGAGCGCTGCGGCAACGCCAACATGACGACCCTGATCCCGACGCTGGCGCTCAAATCCCATTATGCGGAGCGCTTCGAGACCGGCGTGAGCAGGGACGCGCTCGCCGATATCTCGCATGTGAGCCACACATTCGACGAGCTGCTGAACCGCGCACCCGAACGGCAGGCACCCTATGTCGGCTCGTCCGCCTTTGCCACAAAGGCGGGCATCCACGCGTCGGCACTGCTCAAGGAGCCGGAAACCTATGAGCATGTGAAGCCCGAAAGCGTCGGCAACAGGCGCCGCGTGCTGGTCTCCGATCAGGCAGGAAAGTCCAATCTTCTCAGCGAGCTGCAGCGTCTGGGGCTTGAGGTGGATCGCAACGATTCCCGTCTCGACCGTCTGCTCGAACTGGTCAAGGAGCGCGAATCGCAAGGTTACGCCTACGAGGCGGCGGACGCGTCGTTCGAATTGCTGGCAAGGCGCACGCTCGGCACCGTCCCCGATTTCTTCCGGGTCGACAGTTTCCGCGTCATTGTGGAGCGCCGCTTCAACGCGGTCGGCGAGTTGGTGACGATCTCCGAAGCGGTGGTCAAGGTCACCGTTGACGGCGAGCAGATCATGTCGGTCGGGGAGGGCAACGGCCCGATCAACGCGCTCGATATCGCGCTCAGAAAGGACCTCGGCCGGTTCCAGAGCCGCATCGAGGATCTCGAGCTGGTCGACTTCAAGGTGCGTATCCTCAACGGCGGTACGGGGGCGGTGACCCGCGTGCTCATTGAAAGCCGCGACGGCGCGGGCAACCGCTGGTCGACGGTGGGCGTCTCGCCCAACATCGTGGACGCCTCGTTCCAGGCGCTGATGGATTCGATTGTCTACCGTCTTGTGAAAAGCACTCAGAAGGCGCAGGCGGCCGAATAGGCCGATTGCGGGGCATGCCCCGCAAATCAGTTGTCTTTGCAACTGCCGCGCTTCATAAGGTGGGCACCAACCGCATCGGAAAGCCCCCATGGCCCGCCCCCGCGTCGAGCACACAGATACACGCGCCGGATTCGTTCTTGCGCTCGTGGCGTATCTGTTCTGGGGGCTCATGCCCTTCTATATGAAAGCCGTCGCCCACATCCATGTCCTGGAGGTGCTGGCGCATCGCATCGTGTGGTCGGTGCCGATCGCCGCGATCGTGCTCCTGATCCTTCGCCGCGGTTCGGAGTTGAAGGCCGCGTTCCGTTCGCCCAGGACGCTCGGCATCGCGCTCGTCACCGCGGCGCTTGCCACCACCAACTGGGGCGTCTTCATCTATGCGGTCGGCGCCGATCGTACGCTCGAAGCGGCGCTCGGCTACTATATCAACCCTCTTTTCTCGGTGTTTCTCGCGGCTGTCTTTCTGGGCGAGCGGCTCAGCCGCCTGCAGATGGTCGCCATAGCCCTTGCCGCATGCGCTGTCGCCCTTGTGACCTGGGACGCGGGCGGCCTGCCCTCGGTCGCCTTGCTCGGTGCCGGTTCCTGGGGCCTCTACGCCCTGTCGCGCCGCGCCCTGACGATGGAGCCGAACCAGGCATTCACCCTGGAGATCCTGCTGATTTCCGTGCCGTGCATCGTTTTCATCGGCTACAGCTATTACGCCGGCACCAGCCATTTCGGTCCGACCGGCAGCGCCGATGTGGGGCTGCTCGTTCTCGGCGGGTTCGTGACCGCGGCGCCGCTGATGATCTATTGCAACGCCGCCCGGGGGCTGAAACTCTCGACCATCGGCATGATGCAGTACATAACGCCGACGATGGTCTTCCTGATTGCCGTCTTCATCTTCGGCGAGCCGTTGCCGCCCGCCCGCGCCATCGCCTTCGCCATCATCTGGGTCGCGCTTGCGCTATATTCGGTGTCCGTCTACGGCAATGCGCGCAGGCGCAGCCGCGACAAGGCGGCGATCGCTTTGGAAAAGATTCCGGTCGCCGACTGACGAGGATGGCGATGCGCCATCGGCCGCGGCTTACCGGCATGTGAAACTGGAGATCGCGGGACAATGGCGGAGGAATACAGCGACACGCGGTCCGGCTTTCTTCTCGCCCTGGCCGCCTACACGATATGGGGCTTCACGCCGTTCTACATCAAGTCGGTGGATCATATTCACGCGCTCCATATCCTGGTCTACCGCGTCCTCTTCAGCCTCCCGGTCATCACGCTGGTGCTGATCGCGATGGGCCGGCTATCCGAACTGAAATCGGCGCTGACCTCGCCGCGGATGATCGGAATGGCTTTCGTCACCGCCGTGCTGGTGACGGTCAACTGGGGTGTTTTCATCTATTCGGTTGTCACCGACCGCTCGCTGGAGACGGCGCTCGGATATTACATCAATCCGCTCTTCACGGTGATGCTCGGCGCTGTGGTCCTGCACGAGCGTCTCGACAGGCTCCAGATGGCGGCACTTGCCCTCGCGGCCGTGGGGGTTGCGGTGGTGACGTGGGACGTCGGCCGTCTGCCCTGGATGGCGCTCGCGGTAACCGCCTCATGGGGCCTCTATGCGCTGGCCCGCCGCGCCCTGCCGATAGGCCCCAACCAGGGCTTTTTGCTGGAACTGCTGATCCTTTCCATCCCCGCGGCGATGTTTGTCGTCTACAGCCACATGCATGCCGGCCGGTTTCCGGGCCCTGTCACGCCGAATGACTACCTGCTGCTCCTGTTCGGCGGTCTGGTAACGACCATTCCGTTGCTTCTCTACGCCAACGGCGCGAAGCGACTGAAGCTTTCGACGATCGGCATCATGCAGTATGTCGCCCCGACGATCATCTTCCTCATCGCGGTGTTCGTCTTCAAGGAGCCCTTCTCGACAGGCCGTGCCGCGGCGTTCACCATCATATGGTGCGCGCTTGGCATCTACTCGATTTCGGTCTTCCGCAACTTGCGCCGCCGGCCGGTCATGATCGCCGAGCAAACGCCGCCGCTCGACTGAGCGGGGATCAGAGTTTCTCGATATCGTCGGTGACGGGCTCGTTGTCGCGCGGATGCCGCGCGATGGCTTCCTGCAGCGCCGGAAGGATCGTCTCGGGCTCGTTGGCGACAACGAAGCTCACCTCCATGCCGGCCCGGATGAAATTTTCCTCGCGCATGTGGTTGAAGAGCCCGATCAGCGGCTTCCAGAATCCGTTGATGTTGGCGAGCGCCAGCGGTTTACGGTGCTGGCCGAGCTGGTGCCATGTCAGCATTTCCACGGTCTCCTCCAGCGTGCCGATCCCGCCAGGCAGAGCCACGAACGCGTCGGACTTCTCGAACATCAGACGCTTCCTCGTATGCATGTCGGGCACGACGATCAGTTCGTCGACCTCGCGATGGATCCCCTCGCGACTGGAGAGAAATTCCGGGATGATGCCGGTCACATGACCGCCTGCCTCGCCGGTTGCGGCGGCGATCCGCCCCATGAGGCCAAGATTGCCGCCCCCGTAGACGAGATTGATTCGATGTTCAGCGAGGATACGGCCGAAGGTTTCGGCGGCGGCGACATAGGACGGATCGCGGCCGTCGCCGGAACCGCAATAGACGCAGATTGAATTGATTGCTTTCATTGCTCGTTTGTTGCACCGGCTTTGTGAAGCGTCAATGAAGCCATGGGCTTGCACCGCCCCGCGGGGAAGGATTTACTGCGCTGGGCTGGAGCATGACGTTCGGGAACGAAGAAGGTTCCGGAAACCGCATCAGGCATATGGTGGGAAGACGACGGGTTCTTCCGGGGCGAGCGACGACAAGGGCAATCGCATGGCGACTTCTGAAACCAAGGCCGCAACCGGCATGAGCCGGTATGCCGTTTCCGGCATTGTTATTGTGATCGCGCTCATTCTGGGGATCGGCTTCTACGAATATAACCGCCGCGCGGGTGGCGATAGCCAGACCGCGGAGGCACCATCCGCCGCGGCGGAGCCGGAGCAGTCCGCTGCGGCGGACAAGGCGGACAAGGCGGAAAATGCGGGCCGGACGATGTCACCTTCGCCGGTCGCGCCGAGCTTCGACGTCTTCCGCGTCGAGCCCGATGGCAGCGTCGTGGCGGCGGGCCGCGCGACCCCGGGCGCGACCGTCGATCTGATGGTCAATGGCGAGGTGTTCGACAGCGCCAGGGCCAATGAGAGCGGCGAATGGGCGCTGGCGCCGTCCAAACCCCTGCCAGTTGGCGATCACGATGTGGCATTGCGCGCCGGCGCGGGCTCGGGTGATGCAAGAATGTCCGAAGGCTCGCTGAGCGTGGCGGTCGACGGCAAGAATACACCTCTCGTCGCGCTTGCCGAACCCGGCAAGCCGGCGCAGATCATGCAGAAGCCCGAGGCATCGTCGTCCGCGATGACCGCGCCTTCCGGCCAGATGGCGCAAGCGACGCCTCAGGCAGGGGCTGCCGATCCCGGCAAGGCCCCGGCCGCCGACGCCAAACCCGCGCAACCGTCATCAACGCCCTCGCAGAGCGAAAGCAGCACCGCCCAGGCTGCAAGCGGCGCGGCAACTCAGCGCGAAGCACCGCAACAGAATGCGCAGGCGCAGCCGAATGCCCAGCCGCCTGCCGGGGCGAAGGCGCAGGAGGGCGCCGCCGCCACGGCATCAGCGCCGGCGGCCGCCGCGCCCACCGTCACCATCGCCGGGGTTGAGGTTGAGGGCGACAACTCACTTTTTGTGCAGGGCGAGGGGCCGGCGGGCCGCGCGGTGCGGGTCTACCTGAATGACGAGCCGATCGGCGAAGCCCGTATCGGGGCGGACGGCTCTTTCGCGCTGAAGGCGGAGCGGTCGCTCGGGCCGGGACGTTATCAGGTCCGCGCTGATTTGCTGGACGACGCCGGGTCGGTCGTCGCGCGTGCGGAGGTGAAGTTCGACCGCGTGCGGCTGGCCGAGGCGTCGCCGCCATCGGAAAGTGCGCCGACACCGTCCGCCGGCGGATCATCCGCGCCCGCCGCCGCGTCTTCCGGCAGTGCGGGCACGACGGCGGGCGGGCCTGCCGCGCCTGCCGGCTACATGGCCGCGACGCCGCAGGGCGCGACCGACGCGGGCGCATCCGCCTCGAGCGGCTCCGCCGACAAACCGGCGATGGCGGAGAAGCCGATGATGGCCGAGAGGCCGGCAGTGACGAAGGGGGCCGTGCGGGCTGAAGCCTCCATTCCCGATCTGGAGATCGAGCGCGGTGACAATCTGTGGCGCATCGCCCGTCGTATCTATGGGCGTGGTATCCGCTACTCGGTGATATATGAGGCCAACCGCTCCCAAATCCGCGATCCGAACCTTATATATCCCGGTCAGGTCTTCACCATTCCCGTCGAGGACGGCGAGAAGACCAAGTAAACCGCTTGCCGGCCCGGTCCGGCGCTCAAAGGTCGTTCATGAAGGATAATGTCACCCGCGCCACGCCGCGCGATCGCTCCACATTGGGGACGCTGGCCGATCTGTGGCCCTATATCTGGCCATCGGGTCGTGCCGACCTGAAGCGGCGCGCCGTCATCGCTCTGCTGCTTCTGGTGGCGGCGAAGCTCGTGACGATTCTTGTTCCCTACCTGTTCAAATGGGCAACGGATGCGCTGGCCGATCCCGCGCGCTTCGTGCAGGGTGTTCCCGCCGCGCTGCTGCTGGTGGCCGGGCCCGTGGCCTTGGTCGCCGGCTACAATGTCGGCCGCATTTCGATGGCGCTCTTCCAACAGATGCGCGATGCGGTGTTTGCCAGCGTCGGTCAGCATGCGGTGCGTGTCCTCGCCAACCAGACCTTCGTCCACATGCATGGCCTGTCGCTGCGGTTTCACCTCGAGCGGCGCACAGGCGGGCTGAGCCGGATCATCGAGCGCGGCACCAAGGGTATCGAGACGGTCGTGCGCTATACGATCCTGTCCACGATCCCCACGATCATCGAGTTCGCCCTGGTCGCCATTGTGGTGGCGGTCCATTTCGACTGGACCTACCTTGTTGTCCTCAGCGTAACTGTCGCCGTCTATCTGTGGTTCACCTTCTGGATGAGCGAACGGCGGATCGCCATCCGCCGGCGTATGAATGAATCCGACACGGACGCCAACTCCAAGGCGATCGACAGCCTGTTGAACTTCGAGACGGTGAAATATTTCGGCAACGAGACGATGGAGGCGAGCCGCTTCGACCAGTCCATGGGGCGCTACGAGAAGGCGGCCACCCAGACCTGGGTGTCGCTGGCGTGGCTGAACAGCGGCCAGACCGTCATTTTCTCCCTGGGGATGATGGCCTGCATGGTGCTGTCGGCGATGGCGGTGCTGGACGGGCGCCAGACCATCGGCGATTTCGTGATGATCAACGCGCTGCTGGTGCAGCTCTATGTGCCGCTCAATTTCATCGGCATGGTCTATCGCGAGATCAAGCAAAGTCTGGTCGATATCGAAACGATGTTCGAACTGCTCGACCGCGAGCCGGAGGTGCGTGATCATCCCGATGCCGTTGAACTCAAGGTCGAAGGCGGAGAGATACGCTTCGACAAAGTGCGCTTTCAGTACGAGCCGAACCGGCAGATCCTGAAGGGCGTCAGCTTTGTCGTCCCGGCCGGCAAGACGGTTGCCATCGTCGGCCCGTCCGGTGCGGGAAAATCCACGATCTCCAGAATTCTCTACCGCTTCTACGATATCGCCGACGGCAGCGTGACGATCGACGGACAGGATATCCGCGACGTCACGCAGAAATCGCTTCGGGCGGCGATCGGGATGGTGCCGCAGGATACCGTGCTGTTCAACGACACGATCCGCTACAATATCCGCTACGGCCGCATCGATGCCGACGATGCGGAGATCGAGCAAGCCGCGCGGCTGGCGCAGATCGCGCCGTTCATCGAGTCGCTGCCGGAAGGCTATGAAACGCCTGTCGGTGAACGCGGGCTGAAGCTTTCCGGCGGTGAAAAGCAGCGGGTCGCCATCGCGCGTACCATATTGAAGGCGCCGCCGCTGCTGATCCTCGACGAGGCGACCTCCGCGCTCGATACGCATACCGAGAAGGAAATCCAGGCCGCGCTCAAGGGCGTTTCGCGCGACAGGACGACGATCGTGATCGCCCACCGCCTCTCGACGATCATCGACGCGCACGAAATACTGGTGATGGAGAAGGGCGAGATCGTCGAGCGCGGCACGCACCGGGCGCTGCTGCGCCGCAAGGGCGTCTATGCCGGCATGTGGAACCGCCAGCGCGAGGCGGAAGCCGCCGCCGAGCGGCTGCGGCGCACGGTGGAGGCGGATGCGGAAGGCTATCTCGCAACGCCCAAGTCGGTATAAGGAAGGGCGGTACGGTTCGCGAACACCGGGTGCCGGGAGGGACAATGGCGACCATCATAGATTCGATACGATCGATGTTCGTGCCGATCCATCGCGAGGGATATCCCTTCATCGCGATCTGCGTCGGCGCCTTTCTGCTTCTGTGGCTTCTGGGCTCCTCGCTCGCGGTGCTTGCGCTGCTCCTGACGGTCTGGGTCACTTATTTCTTTCGCGATCCGCCGCGCGTGACGCCGGAGCGCGCGGGGCTCATCGTCGCGCCGGCCGACGGTCGCGTATCGTCGGTGGCGGATGCCGTGCCGCCGGCGGAACTCGGGCTTGGTGACGCGCCGATGGCGCGTGTCTCGATCTTCATGAACGTCTTCGACTGCCACATCAACCGCGCGCCGGTCGGCGGCCGGGTGAGCCGCATCGCCTACCGGCCCGGCAAGTTCCTCAACGCGGAACTCGACAAGGCCAGCGACGACAACGAACGCAACGGCCTGGTGATCGACGCGCCGGATGGCCAGCGCTTCGGCGTCGTCCAGATCGCCGGTCTCGTCGCCCGACGCATCGTCTGTTTCGTCGTGGAGGGCGAAACCGTTTCGGCCGGAGAGCGTTTCGGCCTGATCCGCTTCGGCAGCCGGCTGGACGTCTACATGCCCTTCGGCACGAAGCTGCTGGTCGCGGAAGGCCAGCGCGCCATCGGCGGCGAAACCGTGCTTGCCGATCTCTCCCGCAAGGAGATGGACAGAACCTTCCGGACGGGATGATCGAGCTTTGCCGATAAAGTCTCTCTTTCCACCGCCATTTCAGCCCGACGAGCAGTTGCGCGGAGGGCGTCGCAGGCGTTTGCGCAATATTCCGCTACGCATGCTCGTCCCCAATATCATCACGCTGGCCGCGCTCTATGCAGGCCTCACGGCGATCCGCATGTCGCTGGAAGGGCGGTTCGAATTCGCGGTCGGGCTGATCCTGCTGGCAGCGGTCCTCGATGCGGTGGACGGCCGGGCCGCGAGACTGCTGAAGAGCAGTTCGCGCTTCGGCGCCGAACTCGACTCCCTGGCCGATTTCGTCAGCTTTGGTGTGGCGCCGGCGATATTGCTGTTCACCTGGACACTCGATTCCATGGGCTCCATCGGCTGGGTCGCGGCGAGCCTTTATGCGATCTCGATGGTGCTGCGTCTGGCCCGCTTCAACGTCATGCTCGATGACACGGACCGCCCGGCATGGATGGGGAATTTCTTTCTCGGCATCCCCGCGCCGGCTGCGGCGCTTGCGGTAATGCTGCCGATATATCTGGAGTTCGTCGGGCTGCCCCACATGGACGAGGCGGCGCCGGTGATCATGATCTATGTGCTGACGATCGCCGCGCTTGCCGTCAGCCGCATTCCGACCTTCTCGGGTAAACGGATGGGCATGCGTATCTCACGCGAGTGGGTCGTTCCCATCTTCGCCGCCTGCGTGCTCTTCATCGCGCTGGCGGGAAGCTATCTGTGGCATATGCTTTCGCTTCTCAGCATCGCCTATCTGGCCTCGATACCTTTCGGCTTTACCTACTATCGCAAGCTTGAGCGCCGCTATCGGGCCGCGCCCGCGGCAAAGGCGGCCGGGGAGGACGACGCCGGCTGATCGGCCGGCGTCCTCAACCCTACTCGGCTGCCTGCGGAAGCGGGCGGGCGGTATCGTCGTTGGACGCCTCTCGCAACCTGTCGCCGCCGCCGCCGCCGCCGCGACCGCGCCAGCGCTCCTTGAGCCGTGCGAACCGCGCCGCGTAGACGGACGGCATCGCCACCATCACCGGCACGAAAATCAGCGTCAGAATGGTGGAGAAGCCGAGGCCGAAGATGATCGCGGTCGAAAGCTGCACCCACCAGACGGAGGTGATCGATCCGATTGTGATGGAGGGCGCGAAGAAATCGAACCCGATCATCGTCGCCATCGGCACGAGTCCCATGATCGTGGTGATAGTGGTCAGGAAGATCGGCCGCAGGCGCTGTATGCAGGTCCGCAATATGGCTTCGACCGGATCCAGACCGTCCTCGCGCAATCGGTTGAACGTATCCAGCAGCACGATGGCGTTGTTCACGACGATGCCGGCGAGGGCAACGATGCCTGTACCGGTCATGATGATGGAAAAGGTCTGGCCCGTGATCATCATGCCGATCAGCACGCCGACCATCGCCAGCACGACCGTGGAGAGCGTCAGAATCGCCTGGTAGAAGCTGTTGTACTGAGTGACAAGGATGATGAACATCAGGAACAGCGCGGCGAGCGCCGCCTTGCCGAGAAACTCGCCCGATTCCTTTTGCTCTTCATCGGCGCCGCGGAAGCGGAACTGGACATTGGTCGGCCAGTCCTGCGTCTTGAGCCAGGCATCGATCTCCTTGACCTTCTCGTCGGCCAGGACGCCGTCGGCGACATTCGCCTTGACGTCCATTGAAAACTGACCGTTGCGCCGCGTGATGCTGGAGACCTTCGGCTGCGCCGTGCGCTCGACGAAATTGCCGACCGGGATCAGTCCCTGAGGAGTACGTACGCGCAATTCGTCGAGCTTGGCGAGCGTGCGCTCGTCTTGCGGAAGCCGGGCACGGATATCGACCTCGTCCTCGCTGTCGTCGGGGCGGTATTTGCCGATCAGAATGCCGTCGGTGACCAGCTGGAACATGCCGCCGACAGTAACGATGTCGGCGCCGAACCGGCCTGCTTCCTTGCGGTCGACATCGAGCTGCCATTCGATGCCGGGCAGGGGACGGGAATCCTCCACATCGCGCAGTCCTTCGACCTCGTCATCGAAATGCCTGCGTATGACGGCCGCCGCGTCCTTGACCACCTTGTAGTTGGGGCCGCTGACCTGAAGACGCACGTCCTTGCCGGTCGGCGGGCCACCCTCGATCTTGCGTACTTCCACATGCATGCCGGGGAAATCCGCCGTGCGTTGACGGATCTCCGCGAAGATTTCCTTCGCGGTTCGGCGGCAGCAATAATTCTCCAGCTCGATCGACAAAGATCCGATCATGTCGGCCGGCTTGTCCTGCACGTCGCCGAGCTTGACGCCGCCTGTGCTCGGGCCGGAGGTGAAGAAGACGGTCCTGATGCCGGAAACCTGCAGAACCTGTTCTTCCACCTTGGCGACCAGATTTCGCATCTCCGTTGCCGACAGATTGCCGCGTGCCGACACCAGCACCACCGCCTGGTCCGGTTCCTCATCGACGAAGAACTCCACGCCGTTCCCGTGCTGGGCATAGAACGCGAAGGTCGCGACCACGATCACCGCCATCGATGCCATCACCAGACCCGGGCGGTAGAGCAACCAGCGCAGGCTGCGCGCATATACGCCCCTGGCGCCACGTATTTCCTTCAGGTCGACGCGGGAGGTTCCGGAGAGCTTGCGCGCTTCCTCCGCGTCCTCGGCATTGGCGGCGGACTTGCCGAACAGGCTTCCGAGCACGGGCAGGAACACCATCGCGGTCAGCAGCGACGCGCTGAGCACGATGATCACCATGATCGGCAGATAGCTCATGAACTCGCCCGGCACGCCCGGCCACAGCAGCATCGGCAGAAAGGCGGCGAGCGTCGTTGCCGTCGACGAGACGATCGGCCAGAACATGCGCTGCGCCGCGAGGATGTAGGCGTCGCGCCGGTGAAGTCCTTCCGCCATCTTGCGGTCGGCATACTCGATGATGACGATCGCGCCATCGACCAGCATGCCGACGGTCAGGACCAGTCCGAACATGACCATCATGTTCATCGGAATGCCGGCCACCGCGAGAATGAGGAACCCGATCATGAACGAAGTCGGGATCGAAAAACCGACCAGCAGCGCCGAACGCCAGGACAGGGCCGCGACGACGACGATCATGACCAGCGCGATGGCGGTCATGATGCTCGATTCCAGATTGCCGAGGACTTCAAAGATGAATGTGGACTGGTCGAGGGTGAAGCCGACCTTCACCGTCTTGGGCCAGTCGGCCGTGAACTGCTCGACGGTCTGCCGCACGCTGTCGTTGTTCTCGATGATGTTGGTGCCGGCGCGCTTGACGACCTCGATGGCGATCGCCGGGGCGCCGTTGACATGGGTGAAACGGACCGGATCCTTGAATGTGCGGCGGATGTCCGCGACGTCTCCCAGCGTCACGATACCGTCGCCTGATACCTTGACCGGGATCGAATAAACGTCCCGGGCCGTCTCCAGCAGGCCGGGTACCTTCACGTTGAAGCGACCTTGCCCGAGATCCAGCGCGCCCGCCGCGACCAGCTGGTTGTTGTTGGTAAGCGCGCGGTACAGTTCGTCCTGGCTGATATTGTAGGTTTCCAGCCGGGTACTGTCGATCACGACCTCGAGCAGCTCCTCGCGGTGGCCCGAAAGATTGGCTTCCAGGACTGTCGGAATCGCCTCGATCTCGTCCTTGAGCTGCCGGGAAAGATTATAGAGCGTGCGCTCCGGCACGTCTCCCGACAGGGTCACGATGATCGTCGGGACGAGCGAGAAGTTCGTCTCAAATATCTGCGGTTCCTTGGCTTCCTCCGGCAGGTCGGCCTTCGCCTGATCGACCTTGGCGCGCACGTCGGCCAATGCCGCGTCCTTGTCGAAGTCCACGTTGAACTCCAGGACGATGCCGGCATGGCCTTCGCTCGCGATGCCGGTGATCTCCTTCAACCCGTCCAGACCGCGCAGCTGCGTCTCCATCGGCCGCACGAGCAGGCGTTCGGCGTCTTCGGGCGAGATGCCCTGCTGGGCGATCGAAACGTAGAACACCGGAACGTCGATGTCGGGTTGCGCTTCCTTGGGGATCGACACGTAGGAAATGATGCCGGCAAGCAGCATCACCACCAGCATCGTCAGGACGGAGCGCGGATGGCGCAGGATCGTCGTGAGGCCCGATATCATGACGCCGCTCCGGATTCGGCTGGAACCGGTGTGACGACAACTCCCTGCTGTACGAATTCCTGACCGGTGACGATGATATTGACCTTGTCCGGGAGACCGGAAACCCACATGCCCCCATCGTCGTCGCTGAGGATCGAAACAGGGAAGAACTCGACCTTGTTGTCGCCGTTGACGGCACGCACGCCGATTTCGCCGTCGTCAGCCAGGACCAGCACGCTGGCCGGCAGCAGATGCGCCTTGACCGGCGGGAGCGCGATGGCGAGCTCCGCGGTCATGCCCTCGCGGATCGATCCGTCCGGATTGGGGACCGCGATCTCGACGCGGAATGTCCGCGTCTGCGCGTCGGCGGTACCGGCGATGAAGCTGATCCTGCCGGCCGCCTCGCGGCCGTCGACGGTCCGTACGCCGGCATCCATGCCGACGGCTAGGTTGCCGATCTGCCGCTCGGAAACATTGACGATCACAAGCATCGGATCGGAATCGACCACAGTGGCGCAGATATCGCCGGGTTTGAGGTACGAGCCGATCTCGACCGGAAGCGTCTCGACCCGGCCGCTGATCGGCGCGCGGACTTCGGTGCGCTCCAGCGTCCACCGCGCGGCCGTGCGCGCCGCTTCCGCAGCATCGCGCTGCGCCTTCAGGGCGCGAACCTTGGTGTCCGCCGCATACCCTTTCTGGTTCAGCTTGACGGTCGCCTCGTAGTCGAGATCGGCTTGTGCGAGTTGCGCTTCCGCCTGCGCGAGCGTGGCCTTGCGCGCAGCGGTCTCGATGCGGCAGATCACATCCCCCTTGGCGACCGTGTCGCCCTTGTTGACCACGGTTTGCTCCACGAGCCCGTCGATTTGCGCCCTGATATCGACGCGCTGATCGGCCTCTGTGCGCCCGCGCGCACCGATATGGGCAATGCGCTCGCGCAATCCGAATATGCGCGTCGCGACCCGTGGCGGCGCGGCCTCGGTCTGCCCGGTATCGGCGGGGCTTGGCGCGGCCTCGCCCTGGCCGCCGACGATGATATCGCCCGTCGCCATCCACAATCCGATGGCGACGATAATGACAATGGCTGCAATGACCCGTCTCTTCATGGTCTTCCCGCTGGTTTATTCGGCCGCTTCCCGCGACCGGCCGGGGCGCGCGCATGCCAGAATGCGGTCGCGGTTGGCGGTCAGGAAGGCGAGCTTTGCTTCGTTCATGGCGTGCGCGAAATCGACCGCCCAACGTGTCGGTTCATGGCGCTCGCCAGAGCAATCCTGTTCTGCGATGGCCTCGAATTCATCAATTTGAGCGTGAATTTGCTCGATCCGCTGATCGATGTGCCCAGCGAGCCGGTCGCGCTCGATATATTCGGCACAGACCGCCGCGAGCAGGAACTCCGATTTGATCCTGTCAGGCTGCAGCGGTTGGTTGAGTTCCTTCTCGAGTTCGGCGCGGCCCTTCGGGGTGATCGAATAGACCTTGCGCGCCGGTTTGCCAGGCTGCATCTCGTCGCGCACCGTCACCATTTCCTCATCGGCCAGCCTGGAAAGCGCGGGATAGATGGCGCCATAGCTCGCGTCCACGAAATAGCTGAAGCTGCCCTCCGTGGAGAGCTTGCGGATATCGTAACCCGTGGCATCGCCGAAGTTCAGGATCGCCAGACACAGCGTGGAAATGTTCATCTCAATCCATTATATATCAGTTCGGTATATGCTTCGCCGCAATATGTCACGTCGATCCCATTGTCAAGCCGTGCGGTCGGTTCCGCGGATCGAGGGAATGAAGGACAGAGGGAACCAAAGCCGGTCGCTCGCGGTTGAAGCAGCATGCGGACGCGACGTTTCGCCCTCTGGAGCCGGAACCGGCCACATACCATTGTGGGCATGTCGATTTGATGGCCAATGGGTTTCGCGCCGCCCGCAGTCAAAGGAGCAGACATGTCCAGCCACCCTCTATCGCCGCTGCCAGCCAATCCGTTGCTCCGCTTGCTCGCGATCAATGCCGCGGGCGGCGCCGTGGCGGCGCTTCTCGTCGTCGCCGGCCTCTATCTTCTTGATGTAGGAGGTCTTCAGCGCTTGTCGGCGGCCTCGACCCAGCCGCTGCTGCCGGTTTTGATGCTTGCGGCAGCCTTCATTGTCACATTCGCCAGCGCGGCGATGGGCGGAGCTGTCATGCTGCTTCCGGGCGACTGGGCATCGGGAGACCGCGGCCACGGCCGGAGGGCAGCGACGCTGCGACCGGTGCCTCAGCGGGTGCCGGCATCCCGGGGCCGGCACCGCTAGGGTCGGGGCCTACTGCGAAAACTGCTTCAGATAGGCGATGACATCGGCGATGTCGTCGTCCTTCTTGAGTCCTGCGAAGGCCATCTTGTTCTTGCTGACGAACTGCTTGGGATTGGCCAGATACTGCGACAGCGTCTCCTCGTTCCACACAAGACCTCCGGCGCCTGCTTCCTTCATGGCTTCCGAATACTGCGTGAACCCTTCGCTGGTGCCCGCGGTGCGCCCGATGACCCCGTTGAGCACCGGGCCCACCTTGGCCTTGGCGCCTTCGCCTACCTCGTGGCAGGCGCGGCACTTCTTGAAGACCTCTTCGCCCTTTGCGGCATCGCCATCCGCCAGGGCAGGGGCTGTAAACAGGATCATCGTCAGGCCAATGGCGGCTCCGAATTTCATGTTCGATCTCCTTGGACCGTCTTGAGGAACGCGGCACGCAATGTCGCTGCGGCCATGAATTACTCCAACGGCGCGGACGCGGCAAACCCATCCGTTGGTTTACGTGACGAATAGCCGCATGGATGCGGCAGTTCACGTCGATATGCCGCGTATGTGATCATCCGCGGGCGCGGCGCCGTTGTGCGGGGCCGCCGATCTGCGCTAACGCAGAGCCTCGCGCAGCCACATTGTACCAAAGGCGTTTTGACTGATGGGATCGGAACTGACAGCGGGCATCGCCTTTCTCGCCGGTCTGCTCTCGTTCGTAAGTCCCTGCGTTCTGCCGCTCGTGCCGCCCTATCTGTGCTTCATCGCCGGCGTCTCGCTTGACGAACTCGCCTCCCGCGACGGCGAGAACGTCAAAGGTGCGCGCGGGGCCGTCTTCGCCGCCGCGCTCGCCTTCGTGGCCGGCTTCACCACCGTCTTCGTCGCGCTCGGCGCCAGCGCTTCGGTGGTGGGCGGACTGCTCGCCCGGTATATCGATATCTTCGCGATCGTCGCCGGCGTGCTCATCATCGTCATGGGCCTGCATTTCCTCGGCGTCTTCCGCATATCCCTGCTCAACCGCGAAGCCCGGGTGCAACTGCGCGACAAGCCCGCGGGACTGCTCGGCGCCTATCTCATCGGCCTTGCATTCGCATTCGGATGGACGCCTTGCATCGGTCCGGTTCTGGCCGCCATACTTTCCGTGGCGGCCAGCGCCGATACGCTCGCTCGCGGCGCCGGATTGCTCGCCGTCTATTCGCTGGGTCTGGGCGTTCCGTTCCTGCTGGCGGCGGTGTTCGCCGGCGCGTTCCTGCGTTTCATGACCCGCTTCCGCCGTCATCTGGGTACGGTGGAAAAGATCATGGGCGCGCTGCTGGTCGTCACAGGCATCCTGTTTCTCACAGGCGGCATGCAGACGATGGCGTTCTGGCTGCTGGAGACGTTCCCGGGTCTCGGCAATATCGAGAGCGTGATCCTTTAGAGCAGCACCGTCTCATGTCCCGACCCGGGTTCTGCAGCTGAAGCCTCAGGCACCTGTGATACCGATTGTGGCAGGATCAATATGCGAGGCCTCGATCTTCCCTGCGGTGCCGGTCTCGCGCGTCTCCGGTTTGAACCTGATCGTGCAGACCAGACCCGTCGGCAGGAAGTCACGCTTCACGCTGGCCTCCATGTCGGCGGGCAGCAGGCGGTCGATGATCGTCGATCCGAAACCCTGGTGGGCCGGTGCGCCGAGCCCGTCGAGTCCGCTTTCCCGCCAGACCAGTTCGACTTCGTTTGCAACCGGGTCGATGGACCATGACACCTCAAGGGCGCCTTCGTCGGTCGAGAGAGCGCCGTATTTCGCGGCGTTCGTCGTCAATTCATGAAACGCCATGCCGAGCGTCTGGGCGTGGCGCCGGTTCACCGATATCCTCGGCCCGGCCATCGTGATGTTGCGGTCGGCGGAACGGTAAGGCTCCAGTTCCTGCCGCAGCAGGACCGACACATCTACGTCCTGCCAGCCGTCCTGAACGAGCGAAGCGTGGGTGCGCGCCATCGCCTCGATCCGCTCCTGGAAGTCCTCGGCAAAACGCTCCAGCGATTCCGCGCCCACGGCCGTACGGCGGGCGATCGCGGTAACGGTGGAGAGAATATTCTTCACCCGGTGGTCGAATTCGCGCATCAGCGACAGCTGTATGAGGTCGTTACGCATGTCATTTGTGACATCGACGGCCTTCTGCACTAGGCCGCATATTTCGCCATGGTGGTCGTAGATCGGCATGTGATAGCAAGTCCACCAGACCTCCCGCATGCCGCCGCCATCGTGTTCAGGGCGGGGAATCGAGAAGGGCCGACGCACCAGCTCGTTGGCTTCGCCCCTCAAGGCCTTCTCAAAGGCCTCCTGGAAAGCCTGCCGCCTCTCTCCCGATTCGGGAAAGACGTCGAACACATGCCTGCCGGCGAGCCCGCGGCGGTCCTGCTGCGTCGTCGCGAGGTACGCCTTGTTCATGCCAATGAAGCGCATACCGCGGTCGAGCGCCATGTATGGCATCGGCAAGTCGTTGAAAAGCCGAATGAAATTGATGCTGTCGAGGTGCGGCGGCGAATAGCCCTTGGGGTGCGGGGGTTCGGATTTCACTACAGGAATCTGCTCTTGCATCTTTTCTTTATTCTCTGGGTGCCGCCCCCGGCGGAATTGAACCTAAACGCCATCAGCCAAATCCACAATCCGCAAAGCGCCAAACGTGAGCGAAACCGGAACTTGATGGCGAATGAGTAATCGGCGCCATTGACTGTATTACACCATGCTCATAGATTGCGGCGAGTTCATGGGAATTGGGGATCGGGTTGAACCGCACGCAGCGCGAGACACGGTTGCAGGTCATGCTCGAAGACGCGGAGCTGGCCGCCATTGATGATTGGCGATTCAAACATCGCATGCCCAGCCGCGCGGCGGCCATCCGGCGATTGCTGAAGATAGGGCTTCAGGCTGCCGTTCTCGACGCCGATCCGGCCAGGCGCTCTCAGGATTTCGGTCTGCTGCCCGACGGTATGGACGAAAACGCGGAGAATTGATCGTCAGGCTGCCGCTTCGCGGATCGCCGCGATGCGTGCCGCGTAGCCGCTTGCATCCGTGCCGGTGAAGATCGCCGATCCGGCGACCAGAACGTCCGCGCCCGCCGCCATGACGGGGCCCGATGTTTTCGGGCCGATGCCGCCATCGACCTCGATATGGATATCGCGGTCGCCGATCATCGCCTTCACCTGCCGGATTTTCTCGATCGACCGCGGGATGAAGGCCTGGCCGCCGAACCCCGGATTGACGCTCATGACGAGCACCAGATCGAGCCGGTCGAGCACGTGTTCGATAGCGCTCACCGGCGTCGACGGGTTCAGCGCCACGCCCGCCTTCTTGCCGAGCGCTCGAATCGCCTGCAGCGACCGGTCGAGATGTGGGCCGGCTTCGGCGTGTACGGTGATGATGTCGGCGCCGGCTTTGGCGAATGCCTCCAGATAGGGATCGGCCGGCTGGATCATAAGGTGGACGTCCAGCACCCTGTCGGTCACCGGCCGCAGCGCCTCCACGATCAGCGGACCGATCGTGATGTTGGGCACGAAATGGCCGTCCATCACATCGACATGTATCCAGTCCGCGCCGCCCGCGATCACGGCCCGCACCTCGTCGCCGAGTTGCGCGAAATCGGCGGAAAGGATCGACGGGGCAATCAGGGTCTTGTTCGGCATGGCCGGGCTGTCTCCGTGCGGATTTTCCGCACAAAGACCTCCGTGCGGATTGTCCGCACAAAGACCCATGGGGAAGAGAAAATCAAGCCGCGTGCTCGGGAAGACCGGTGCGGCCGAGCCCGGCAGTTTGAGGGCAGGGCGCAGAACGTCCCAGGTCCATAACAGCCTCTGAGGCAAATGTAGAGGTTCCAAACCGCCTGTCTTGGCATAAACTCTCGTCCGGCATCGCGGACTGGGCTCGCGGGTTGCGTGAAAAACTGGAGAAAATCGATGGATCTGCCGGCACTGGACAGCCCGATGAAATATCTCGATCGGGCCTTGGCATCCCTTCGCGAAATGGGCCTCGTCCCGGACAAGGCCACGGCGGAGGCGCCGATCGTACCGCTGCTCAACCAGATTACGGGCCTCGACGAGGAGAAGGTGGTGATTATCGCCCGCACGCTGACGCAGGCGTCCTTCTTCAACGAGGTCGTGCGCGAACAGGTCGCGGCCATGAATATCGGCCAGCGCTACGAGGACATCACCAAGGCCTTCGATTCCATCCGCGACGACGCCAAGGGCATGGTCGATCAGCTGGAGGACGGCAAGCTGGATGTGGCCGAACGCCTGTCCAACGCCTGGATGAAGATCAGCCGCGGCGACGTCGCCCAGCGTTTCGACAAGATCAAGGACACCTATCTGGATGTCGCCCGCGACACCAAGGACCAGATCACGCGCGAAAGCATCATTCTGGAAGCCTACAGGGATTTCCGGGGCGCCCTGAAACACGCCGAGGTGCTGGCGCTGGAGGTGCTGAAAAGGGCTGAAGGCGTGCTGGAGGAGGCGCGCCAGCGGCTCAACGCGGCCTCCGCGGCGGTGGTCGGGGCTGAAAAGGCCGAGCCGGCGGAGCGGGCGAAGCTGGAACTCGCGCGCGACGAGCGCATGCGCGAGATGCAGAATGAGGAAAAGCGCTATCAGATCGCCAAGGACCTCTCCGACAATCTGACCATCGGCTACAATACGTCCGAGGTTATCATGGCGAGGCTGATGCAGACGACCTCGGCGAAGGAGCGCGTCTATGCGCAGGCGGTCAGCTTCTTTTCCACCAACGAGACCGTGCTCACCGCGCTGAAGGCGTCCTTCACGGGCCTGTTCGGCCTGCATGAGGCGACGAAATCGCTCGACGCCATGAAGGAGGGTATCTCCAAGAGCCTGGAGACGCTCTCGGAAATCGGCGACAAGGTGCAGGAAGCGGCGATCCGCGCAGGCTACGGACCGACGATCCGCGCCGACGCGGTCAAGGCGCTGGTCGATTCCGTCGTCGGCTTCCAGGAGCGTTCGCGCGAGATCATCAACGAGATGCGCGTCGCGTCGACCCGCAATTCGCAGGAAATCCGCGATGCCGTCGAGGACGGCAAGCGGCGTCTTGCCAAACTCGCCGCCGATGGCAACGCGCTGCTGGTGCAGGGTTGAGACGATAGGCTCGAAAGATGGCGCAGGCAGCGGCAGCGGTGGAAGGCGCCGATACGGCGCGGCCGCTCGATGAGGTCATGCTCGCGATGGATGTGGTGGACACGCTCCGCCATCGCGAATTGCTGATCGTCCGGGAACTCGCCGGCGAGGACCGGGACGCGGCGCTGATCGAGCGGCTGCGCGAGATCTATGCCGGTCAGGGAATCGAGGTTTCCGACGAGATCCTGAAGGAAGGCGTCAAGGCGCTCTCCGAGGAACGGTTTGCCTACCGGCCGAAGGGCGCGGGCCTTTCGCGGACGCTCGCCCGCGTCTACATCGCGCGCGGCCGCGTCGGGCTCTGGGCAGGCGGCATCATCGCCGCGCTCGTCCTGTTGTGGCTCGGCTGGCAGGCGGCCTTCGTCTGGCCCGCCGAGCGCGCCGAGGAGGCCGCGCGCATCGAGCGGACGGAGTCGCTGCCGCGAGAATTGCAGACCTATCGCCAGTCGGTGATCGACATCGCCCGGGACCCGGCGGCGGCGGACGGCGCGGACGAACTTTTCGCCGATGGTACGAACGCGCTCAAGCGCGGCGATGTCCAGACGGCGCGCGAGGCGGTCGACCGGCTCGCTCAGCTCGACGGGCTGCTGCGGCAGGAATATCGGCTGCGCATCGTTCAGGAACAGGGCGAACAGTCGGGCGTCTGGCGCATCCCCGACGCCAACGAGCGCGCCAGCAACTATTATCTGATCGTCGACGCCGTCGATGCGAATGGCGGACGGGTAAGCCTGCCCGTCACGAGCGAGGAAACCAACCGGCGCGATACGGTCAGCCGCTTCGGCGTCAGGGTTTCCGAACAGGTGTTCGACGGCGTCAGGCGCGACAAGGCCGATGACGGCATCATCCAGAACAACATCGTCGCGGTGAAGGAGCGCGGATATATGGAGCCGGAATACCGCATGCCTGTGCTCGGCGGAGCGATTACCGAATGGTAGGCGGCGCCATGCTCAGCGGCAGCGACGCCCTTTCGCGCATCGATGCGGCGATCCGCGAATTGCGCAGCGAGGAGGAAACGGTTGCCGCGGCGGTGCGCGGGGACCGCGAGGAAATTGTCGCGCTCAACGACAGGCTCGCCGCGGCGTTCGCCAGCCTCGCCGAATACCGGCTGGAGGAAATCGACCGCGGCGCGGTCGGCGAGGTGCTCGACAGTACGGGCAGGCAGGTGCGCGACATCCTGAAGGGCCGCGACGAGGAACTGGACGCCATCGACGCGCGGGCGCAGGCGCTCGACGCAGCACTGGCCGACCTCCAGAAGGAGCGCGAGACGCTCGCCGCCGCCATGGAAAAGGCCGAGAAAAATGTTGAAGAAGCTGAATCGGAATTGCGGGAAAAGCTGAGAAGCGATTCAGAATTCAGCGCAATTCAAAAGCGCGTCGAGGCGGCCGATGAAATCGCCGACGAGGCGGACCGCAAGCGCGACACCGCTGTCACCGACCGGCAGGAAAAGGGCAAGCCATACGAGGCCGACCCGCTTTTCATGTATCTGTGGCGGCGCGGCTACGGGACGGCTGGCTATACTGCCGGCGGCATCATCAGGATGCTCGACGGCTGGGTTGCCCGGATGATCGGCTTTGCCGAGGCGCGGGCGAACTACTTCATGCTGCTGCAGATTCCCGAACGTCTTGGCGAGCACGCGGAACGTCTGGACAAGGCGGCGGAAGCGGCCGCGGCCGAATATCAGGTGGCCTGGAACGAGCGTGCGGCGAAGGCCGGCGTGAAGAAGCTCGCCGACGCGCTGGAGGCGCAAAAGGCGGAGCTCTCGGCAAGGGACGAGGCGATCGCCGACGCGAACCGCCAGCGCAGCGAACTCGATGCCGAGCGGGAACGCATCATGCACGATGATGGAGGCGGCCGCGCCGCGGCGCTGAAGCTCATCCAGGATCAGTTGCACAACACCAGGCTGGAGGAACTGCATCGCCGGGCCTTGCTGACGCCGATGCGCGAGGACGAAGCCCTTGTCGCGACGATCGAGGAGTTGTCCCGGCAAATCCGCGAAGAAGGTAGCGACATCTCTGAGCGCGAGAAGATGCTGAGCGATCTGGCGCGACGTCGCGCAGAGATGGAAAGCCTCAGGGCGCGCTTCGTCAGTGATGGCTATGCGCGCGGCGGCTCTTTCTTCGAGGGTGACGACTTCCTCAAGCTGCTGCTCGCGGGTCTGCTGCGCGGCGCCCTGTCGAGCGGCGGCGCCTGGAACGAGATCCGCCGTCATCACCGGCCGTCGACGCAGCGGAGTTCGGGCAGCTTGAACTTTCCGTTTCCCGGTGGCCGCTCGTCCGGCCCCGTATTCCGCTTTCCCTCCGGTGGGGGCCGCTCGTCGGGTGGTCGCCGTTCCGGCGGGGGTTTTCGCACCGGCGGCGGCTTTTAGGGGTCGGGTCGTTCGGCCGCATCCGCCTTCTTGGCGCTGGGCCAGAGCAGGCGGTAGATGAGCGGCGTGATCAGCACGGCGATCATGATCCGGGCGATGTGGTGGATCGACACGAACGCGACGGACAGATGCAGGCTGAGCGCGATCAGGCTCATCTCGGTCAGGCCGCCGGGCGCAAAAGCGAGCGCCGTACCCATGATGTCGTAGCCGAAAAGATAGGACGCGGCCACGGCGATGCATGAGGAGGCCGTGATCATCACCGCAAAGCCGACGAATATCGCCCCGATCCCCTTGCGCATGAGGTCTGCGGACATGCCGCCGAACCTCGCGCCGAGTGACGCGCCGATGACGAGTTGGGCGATCTGAACGAGCAGATAGGGCGGATTGCCTTCCACGAACCCGCTGCCATGCGCGAGCGCCGACAGGAGCAGGGGGCCGGCGATCTGCGCGCCGGGCAGCCGCAGCGCCCGCCCGCCGAAGAGACCCGCGACGCCGCACGCGACAAGGATCGCGATGTCCGCCGGATCGCTGACAGTCTCGAAATTCGCGGCCGAGACGGCGGCGCTGCCCACGGGTCCAAAGACGATGCGCAAGGCGAGCGGTATTGCGATCACCGCAAGGATCAGGCGCCCGAAATGGGTCAGCGCCACATAGGCGGGATTGCCGCCATTCGCTTCCCCGATGATCGTCATTTCCAGAAGACCGCCCGGCACGGCCGAGAAAAAGGCCGTTGCGGGGTCGAAGCCGAAAAATCGGCGATAGAGGTAGGCCGTCAGCAGCGCGATCGACGGCAGATAGACAAGCAGCGCGAGCAAGGTCGGCCACCAGGCCGGAATAGTCCTCGCGACCTCGGGCGTCACAGATGCGCCGAGCATCACGCCGATCACCGGCACGAAGAAGATCCGCAATCCCATGGGAATGCCGAGCGGCCCGCCGGCGACCCGCACACCCATCATGTTCACCACCGCCATGGCGATCAGCGGGCCGATCATGAAGGGAAGGGGGAGCGTCAGCCAGTGGGCGACCGCGCCCGAGAGGAGCGCAACCGCGATGGACAACGCGAGGCGAACAAGGAAAAGCATCGGCGTGCGCGTCACGGTGCCCGTATCACGTTCCTGCTCCGGCCTGCCGTCGCCGGCTTTCGTCATTCTTCTTCAGCTCACGTTCAGCTACGCCAGCGTTTTCTCTAGCACGGGAGCGGGCAATGTCATCGGCGCGTCACACATGGCTGCCGTGCAAAGACCTTGCGACGGGCCCGCCGCCAACGTGTGATAGGACGAATGCCGATTCGGGACCGAGGAAGATCGATTTGACGAGCCTGCATGACGGCGGACGCGGACTGACGCGGCGGACGGTCCTTGGCGCCTGTGCCGGACTGGCAATGCCGTCGCTCGCCCGCGCGGCAGGCGCCGCGCGTGTCGCCGTCGTTCATCCTGTGACCGGTCCGTTTTCTGCCGCCGGTGCGCTGGCCAGAGCCGGCGCGCGTCTGGGATGGCGGATGGCGGGCGCGGACGCAGGCGCGGTGGATCTGGTCGAGGTCGATCTCGGGCCCGACCCCGAAGCGGTGCCGGCGGTCGTCGAGGCGCTTGCCGGTGAGGGCGTGTCGGCCCTCGTCGGTGGCCTGACCAGTCCCCATGCGTTGGCGGTCGCGGTCGGTGCGCGTTCGAGCGGCTTGCCCTTCATGGTGGACCTGGCCGGCTCCGATGCCTTTCTCGGCAGCGGATTTCCGCGCGTCTTCCGCTTCGCGCCGGGCTTCGATCGCATGCTTCTCCAGGCGGTCGTCTCGCTGGCGGCGATCAATACGGAAGCCGGCGATCCCTCCAAAAGCGTCCTCATCGTGCGTGAGCCGCGCGGCTTTGCGGGAACGGTCGCGCTACGCGTCGCCGACAGGTTCGATCAGGCCGGCTTCGAGCTGCTGCCGATGGTCGATTATCGAAGCGCCGCCGGCGCCGGGGAAGTTGCGGAAACCGTCCGCAACCAGGCGCCGGACGTGCTTGTACCCCTTGCGGCGCGCGAACTTCTGGCCCCGCTGCTCGCCGCCGTCGCGCGCGAGGGCGTGCCGCTCAAGGCCATCGTCACGCTCCTGGCGCTATCGGACATGGAGGAAAACTTCAGCGACCTTCCAGGATTTGAATTGGTCATCGATCTGAACCACGGATTCAATACGCGGTCCGACGACGGCAAGCGGTTTCTCGAGGCCGTTTCCGCAGCCGGGCTACCGCTGCGCCCGGAGGTCTTTGTTGCGGCCAACGCGATGCGCTGTCTCTGCGACGGTATGAGACGGGCGCGTTCCGCCGATCCGGGTGAAATCGCCGCTGCGATCGCGCGGTCGAGCTTCGCCGAGGCGGCGATGCCCTACGAGGCGACGGCGTTTCGGGACGGTGAGAACTTGGGCGCGCACGGGGCGCTGATGCAAATACAGAACGGCCGGCCGGCGCTCGTCTCGCCGCAGCGCTTTCAGGCCTCCGAGATCGTCTATCCACGCCCGGTCTGAGGGGGAGCCTTTGCAGGACACGAACGGGTTTGATCCGCTTCCACGCGCCTTGCCGCCACACGCCGCCATGGAAGGTCTCTATGCGCGTCTCGAGCCGCTCCAGGAAGGCCACCTGCCGGCGCTCTGGCAGGCGTTCTCCACCCCCGCGGCGGATGATATCTGGGAGTATATGGCCTTCGGTCCGTTCGGGACTGAAGCAGCTTTCATCGCCCATGCGCGTGCGGCCTTTTTCGGCGCCGACCCGCAGTTCTACGCCATCGTCGAGCCCGACGGCGGATTGCCGCTCGGCATTCTGGCTCTGATGCGCATCGATCGCGCCAACGGCGTGATCGAGGTCGGAACGATCCTCCTCTCGCCGGCCGTTCAGCGTACCCGGACGGCGAGCGCCGCGATGCATCTCGTCATGCGGCGGGTCTTCGGTGAACTCGGCTATCGTCGTCTGGAATGGAAATGCGACAGCCGCAACGAGCGCTCCAAATATGCGGCGCGGCGCTTCGGCTTCACATATGAAGGCCTTTTCCGCCAGCACATGATCGTCAAGGGCCGCAACCGCGACACGGCATGGTTTTCGATGCTGGACCGTGAATGGCCGGCCGTGGACGCGGCGTTCCGCGCCTGGTTGGACCCGGAAAATTTCGATGCACGGGGACGCCAGCGCCTGCCGCTGGCGGTCCCTCAGACGGGATAATCGGCCGGAGTGATTCCGCATCTTTCCAGGAAATGCCGGATCTGTGCGACTTCTTCCTTCGGCAGTGCGTGATGCGCCTTGTGAAACACGGCGGTGTGCCCGTCGAGGCTGACCCCGATCCGGGCACCGGTCCGGTTGTCGACCGTCGCCCCGAGTTCGAGCAGGACGGCTTCGACCTCCTTCGGATCGATATTCGCGCTGACGGGGTGGGCGAACAGGCTGTGCAGAATCTTGCGATGACGATGGTTCATGCGGCTTATGCTCCGGATGCGGAAGGCAGGAGTTTCCCGTCTCCGCTTACCGCGCCTGACTCCCGCGGGCCTTGCGGCAGGTCAAGGCGACGCATCGTGAAATGGAAATATCGTCACATCACTGATTCCGGGAAAGCCTATCGATGCGACGCCTCGCCCTTGCCGGTACTCTTCTTCTGCTCGGCTTCGCGCCGGCGCTGGCCGATGAAATACCGCCCGCCGCCGCAAGCGGCAGGGCGATCGCCCAGAAATGGTGCGGCCAATGTCATGCCGAATCGGGTGCACGCCCGCCGAAGAGCGACGCGCCCGTCTTCGCCGATGTCGTGCGCCGGCCCGGCCGCGATGCCGACTACCTGGCGAAATTCCTGAAGGAAGATCACTTTCCCATGACGACCTACCGTCTGTTCGATCACGAGCGGGCCGACGTGCTGGAATATCTGCTCTGGCTGCAGCGGGCGGACGGGCGCAGCGCCGCCTATTCGGGGCGCAGGGTCCGGTAGGCCGCGATCCCCGTGCGGATGATGCCGTAGAGGTTGACGGCGGCAATGGTCAGCCCGGCGATCGTGTCGGGCCACCGCGCCACCCAGTCGGAAACGGCCATCGCGGCGACGATGACGCCTGCGTCGGCGACGAAGTCCCAGCGCGTTTCCGCCCAGGCGAAGGCGAACTCCCCCTGCTCGTGGCGAAGGGCCCGCAGCCGCCAGACCGTGATGAGATTGACGACGAGCGAAACCGCCGCGACCGCCATCATGATCCACGGATTGGGCGGCGCCTTGCCGGTGAAAGCGGTGAACGCCGTCCATCCGATCCACAGATATCCGGCGGCGGCCGCGACCGCGAGCAACGCGAGCGCGGCATAGAACAGCCGCTTCGGCTTGCCGGAGAGATACCCGGCGAGGCCGTAATGGGCCGCGTCCTCCAGCGAATCGATCGCGATGGCCATCAGGGCCAGCGAACCGGTCAGGATCGCCGCCACAGCCTCCATGACGGCCAGTGTGCCCGCAATCGACGCCGACGAGATGAGAACCCGCCGCTCCGCGTCGTTGGCCGGCCTGAGCAGCTCCGCGCCGCCGGCGCCCGGAGGCGGCGGATCTGGCAGGTCGAAGACTTTCGGCTCGTCCACGGCTGGCCTATTCGGTTTGCAGGATCAGGAACAGCGGCCGGGAGCCGGCCGGATCGCGCTTCCACGCGCCGCCTTCCTCGCTGAACGTCAGCACCTTCTTGCCGGCCGCGTCGAAGAGGGAAAGAACGCCGGCCTCAAGGTTCCACGAGGCGATTCCTGTCTGGACGATGGCGCTGTCGCACCTGTCCAGAAGTGCCAGTCGCATCCGTCCCTCTCCCGCTTCCTCCAGCAGGAAATCGGCCGCGCATATCGGTTCGCCATCCTCGCTGCGCGAGAAGCTCCACACGCCGGTCATGTCTTCGGCCGTTACCGTGCCGCCGCCGCCGCCCCCGACCGGCGCCAGATAGGCAAGTCCGGTCGAGGCGGTCGCGGCCAGCATGTCCTCGCCCACGCCGGAGAAGGAAAAAATGCGTGTGCCGTTACTGTCGAAAATATCGAGGTTCCGGCCGCCTTTCGACGCCCAGCTTGTGATGTCGCCGGCCTCGGGAAAGACGGCCGCGCATCGGCCGTCGGAAGTCACTTTGAAACGATCGGCGACCGCTTCGCTCGAAAGAACCAGGCTGCAGGACTGGCTTCCGTCCTCGTTGATGAGATCCCATTCGCCCTGCAACTCCTGAGCAACGCCCGCGGCGGCGTGGAAAAGGAGCCCGAAACCGAGCAGGAAGGCTGGCAAAAATCTTGTCATGGCGGGTCCCGTCAGTGGCGGCGCGGGGCAAATCCTAAGCGTCGGCGCGGAAAAATCCTAGCCGAAGAGTGAGGAGCCAAAGAAGCGAAATTGCGGCGTTCGGCGCCGGCTGGCGCGCCCATGCTTGTGCAGGCGGTGCTTTTGCGCATTATACGCGATCATCGAGCCATCTGGAGGCGCGCTTCATGTTGCCTGCCGCGACGAAACCGGGAAACGGCGGGGCGGCCGGTTCGAATCGCAACCGCGCCTATGACGAGCTGCGTCGCCGCATCCTCTCCAACGCGCTGCCGGCAGGCACCAGCCATCTGGAAGGCGATCTGGCGGATATGCTGAACATGAGCCGTACGCCGGTACGCGAGGCTTTGCTCGAACTGGCGCGGGACGGGCTCGTCGAGGTGAGGCCGCGTCATGGCATGCGAATCCTGCCGATTTCTGCGGACGACATGGCGGAAATCTACGTGCTGCTGGAGGCGATCGAGGGCGAGGCGGCCGCGCTTGCCGCCTCGCGCTATCAGGAAGAGCTGACGATCGGCGGTATGGAGCGCACGGTCCAATCGATGGAACTGGCGCTTGCATCGGACGATCTGGACGAATGGGCCGAATGCGACAATGAATTTCATTCGCTTCTGGTAAGCGCTTCCCGCAACCGGCGCATCGTGGATGTGTTCGGACGATTTACCGCGCAGGTTCATCGCGCCCGCATGGCGACGCTGCGCCAGCGCCCGAGGCCCGCGGGCTCCGCGGCGGAACATGCCGCGATCATCAATGCCATCCGCCGCCGTGATCCCGACCGGGCCCGCCACCTCGCAAGGGAACATCGCAACCGCGTCGGCGCGGTGCTGGTGTCGATCCTGCGCGAGCAGAACATGGAGATGTGAGGCGGCTTCCGTCCTGCGGGAGAGAACAGTCGTGAAAACCGTTTTGCTCTGTCCCGCTGATCGGGAA
Organism: Flavobacteriaceae bacterium; assembly: GCA_050249695.1. GTDB lineage: Bacteria > Pseudomonadota > Alphaproteobacteria > Rhizobiales > Tepidamorphaceae > JACKJP01. Next base: position 374,330 of record JBFWQA010000001.1, read on the forward strand.
TCTGGGATCACAAGCGCCGCGGACATCCGCCATTTCCCACACGGCAAGCGATTTGTCAGCGAAAACGCTCGCTCACCGGCATGGCTGGCAGCGCCGCGCGCAGCCTGACGATCTTCTCTTCTCGGCGCTCGGGCATCCGGCATTCTGTATATGCGCGCTGCACGCGGGGCTACGGTAAATCCAGGGAACCATCATGACGCGTGCCCTCCGGCGCGCGCTGCGGCCTGCCCTCGCGCGGGGCAGTGCCGGCGGCGTTCTTCGTTTTCAGGGCACCATTTGACAGCGCCGGACGGCTTCGGTAGAACGCCCGCCGAACAGGGTTTGTAAAACCGTTGTTCCAGCATTGCAAAACGACTGGCCTAAGCCATTGTAAAAATGGCCCTTCTGTTGGGGAATAGGTTAACGGTAGACCCACGGACTCTGACTCCGTTAGTCCTGGTTCGAATCCAGGTTCCCCAGCCAGCCGCCCAAGTCGTTCAGCCACGAAACTCAGGGACTGCCGGCGTATCGCCGCCCCCCGGAACAGAAGCGTCGGACACCGGCGGTCTGCATTGTGGCGGGCCAGTCTTGTCTCTTTGATCCTTTCGTCCTGAATCTGTAATTGAACATCCATTGCCTGGCATGCGCCGGGTCGGATTCCCAAGCGGGTGGTGGAAGGAGGGTGACATGGCGATCTACGTCGATGCAGATGCCTGTCCGGTGAAGGCCGAGGTCGAGCGCGTGGGCACGCGGCACGGCCTGCCCATCGTGATCGTCTCCAATGGCGGGATCAGGCCCTCGGCCAATCCGTTGATTCGGACGGTGGTTGTGCCGGACGGCCCGGATGAGGCCGACAAATGGATCGCCGGGCGCGCAGGGCCGGGCGATATCGTGATCACTGGCGATATTCCGCTGGCTGCAAAATGTATCGAGGCGGGGGCGCAGGTGCTCAAGCACAATGGAGAAACCCTGAGCGCGCGGAACATCGGAAATATTCTCGCCACGCGCGATCTCATGGCCGATCTGCGCGCGGCCGATCCTTTTCTTCAAGGCGGCGGCCGGGGCTTCACAAAGGCCGACCGGTCGCGCTTTCTCGAAGCGCTGGAACACGCCGTCCGCCGGGGTGGCCGCTGAATGACGGCCGGAAGCGGCGACGTACGCATTGGAGTTCGACCCTGAAGGCAGCCTCGTCGCCGGCATGAGGACGCAAAAGGTCTCAAGGGCGCGCGGAAAGACTTCCGCATGAATCGTTGCAATTTACGGCGGTCCGCCGTTAGGTGATGATCGTGCCCTTACGGAAACGAGCGTCCCCCGCGGCAATTGCCCGGATCGTGAAAATCACGCAACCCTGAAACGGCCGCGGCAAACCCATGCGACCTCAGTCCGGAAGAACGGCGTGAATATCGGGAACGTTGCAGTCAGCCGGCAAAGCCTGCCCAAACGGACGTCGCCCTTGCGCGTCGCGGTCGTGGGAGGTGGTCTTGCGGGATGTTGCGCCGCGCTCGAACTCGCGCTCGCCGGATGCAAGGTCACCCTGTATGAACGCCAGCCGGAACTGCTCAGCCGGGCGGCGGTCGCCAATGAAGGCAAGTTGCATCTGGGCTACGTGTACGCCGGCGATCCCGGCCTGGCCACCGCACGCCGGATGGTTGCCGGCGCGTTGAGTTTTCAGCCGCTGATGCGCCGACTGCTGGGACTGGATGCGCTGGACCTGAATCCGTCTTCGGCGTTCATCTACGCGGTGCACCGCGAGAGTCAGATTCCTCCCGATCAGGTCGGCGCCTATCTGCAGGCGGTGCACCGGCTCATAGACGAAGCGGCGCACGAACGCGGCAGCTATTTCGGCGTCGATCTGGCCGCGCCGCCCCACGTGCTGGGCAGGGGTGAAATCGCCAGGCACTACGATACCGGCGAAATCGTCGCCGCATTCCAGACACCGGAGATCGCGATCGATCCGCTGGTGCTGGCGCCGTTGATCGAGAAGCGGGTTCGCGAAGAGCCGGCAATCGAGCGTCGTACCGCGACCGAGGTGACGGGGTTTGCCGAGACGGACGGCAAGCTGGAGGTCATGACGCGGGACGGCGGACGTCACCGCTTTGACCGCGTCGTCAACGCCGCCTGGGAAAACAGGCTCGCCCTTGACGCCACCCTTGGTCTGCATCCACCCCGCCAGTGGTTTCACAGATTCAAGTACGGGGTTCGCTTTCGCCCCTTATCGCCGGCCCGCACGCCTTGCACGACCCTTGTCCTGGGGCCGTTCGGGGATGTTGTCGTCTACGCCTCGGGCGAGGTTTACATGTCCTGGTATCCCGCCGGACTTGCGACCGCATCGGAGGAACTTGTCGTTCCCTACCGGCCGACGCGGCCGGCAGTTTCCGAGGCCGACCGTCTCGTCCGCGGAACGGTCGAGGGCCTGTGCGACATCGTCCCCGGCCTGCGCGCCATGAAAGCTGCCGATGGCGCCTACGCGGTGCGCGGGGGACAGATCATTGCCTGGGGGCAGACCGATATTGACGACCCCGGCAGCGGGCTTCACGCGCGTTCGATGATCGGCGTCTCCGCACAAGGACGATATTTCAGCCTCGACCCGGGCAAACTGACGACCGCGCCGTTCTTTGCCAGACGCTGCGCCGAAGCTGTGCTGGCCTCATGACGGGGCAGGCGCCGATCGTCACCGTGGGGGTTCCCGTCTACCGCGGCACGGCATTCGTCGCCGAGACGCTGGCTTCCATCCTTGCGCAACGCGACGTGCGGTTCGCGGTTCGGATCTGCGTCGATGGCGGCGACGAATTCTCGGCTGCGGCATGCGCGCCGTTCCTGCGGGATCCGCGCGTAAGCCTTGAGGTCTCACCGTCGCGTCTCGGTTGGGTGAAAAACACCGCCGCCGTTCTGGAAGCGGCCTGCAAGACGGGCGCGGCCTATGCCGTGATCCACCCGCAGGACGACCTCATGAAGCCGTTCTATCTGGCAACGCTCCTGTCCGTCGCGGAAAGCGAGGGAAGTGTCGTCACCTTCAGCGACATCCAGGCTTTCGGAGAGCGTGAGGCACTGCTGCATCAGGATTCCGTGCGCGGGTCGCCGTTCGAGCGGCAGATGGCGCTGCTGACCGGCCATTACAACGCGGTGGCGTTTCGCGGTCTCACACGTACGGACGCATTGCGGTCCCTGCCGGGGATCGCCGGCAATTCTGTCGGCGATTTCGCCGCCGACACCGTGTGGATGGCAAGGCTCGCTCGGGCCGGCGAACTGCGCAGGGTGCCCGAGGTGTTGTATCTGAAGCGCTATCACGGCGCCAACACGCACACGGCATGGGCACGCTGGCCGGTCGAGATGAAGCTTGCAGCCTGGGCGCAGCATTGCGTGGATATGTTCTGCGAGGCGCTTCATGTGGCGGAGTCGCGCGACCAGCGCTCCAGATTGTATGCTGCGGCGGTCGCTCGCCTCTTGCACACGGGCACGCCGGTTGGTCCGTATCATGGGGAACTCGCCTCCTTGTCCAAGGCAGGCAGGCGCGGACTTCGGCTTCGGTTCGAGACGCGGCTGCTGAAGCGGCGGCTCGCTGGCGGGCGAAGCTGACGGCGCATCCGAGGCGCGGGAAAGAGGAACTGAGGTGACCGGCGATCCTTATGATCTCCAGCGGTTCGTTAAGGCGCAGGCGCCGGTTCACGCGGCGGCGATGGCGCAATTGCGCGCCGGCCGCAAGACCGGCCACTGGATGTGGTTCGTCTTTCCGCAGCTGCGCGGCCTTGGTCGATCCGAGGCGGCGTCCTTCTATGGCATCGGGTCGCTTGATGAAGCGCGGGCCTATCTGGCGCATCCGGTTCTGGGTCCGCGTCTGCGCGATGTCACGATGGCTGCTCTCGCCGCGCCCGCCCGCTCGATCGAGGCGCTGTTCGGGTCGCCCGATGACACCAAATTCCGTTCGTCCATGACGCTCTTCGCCCTGGCCGCCGAAGCCGAGGAGATTTTTCAGAAGGCGCTGGATCGCTGGTGCGGCGGCACCCGCGATGCGCAAACATGCCGGTTGCTCGGTATTTCCCCATCGTGAGCGCCGCCTGCGGCCGGCTCGCCTAGAGCGTGGCGATGAGGGTTCCCAGTGTCGCCATTGCGGTGAGAATGGCAAGCGAGAGCGCAGTGAAACGGCCATTCCACCCATAGGCGAGCCTTGTGGACGTGACCCCTTGCTGCTGTGCGATCAGCAGCATGTTGGCGGTAAAGGGCGTGCCGCAGGTGGTCGCGACCCATCCCCAGATGATGGAGAAGACCAGCCATATCTTGGCGCTTTCCGGCCAGACGACGCTGAGGCTGCCCGCCAGGATCGCTGCCGACACCAACGGGTTGATGGCGATCGCGGCGCCCAGCACGATGACGCTTGGCACAATTGCCGCGGCGATGGTCGCCTGCACGGGACCAAAGCCCGATTCCAGCCAATGCGCATCGGCGAGCGCCCCCGCGACGACGCCCCCAAGCGCGGTGGAACCCCAGATGATCGCGGTTTCGTTGGCCACGTTCGATGCCGCGCCCGACATCATCGCAAGGGCGCTGCGCGGCGTCATCAGACGGCGCTTCGCCAGCACGAGGCTCATGAAGACGCAGCCGGCGACAAGGACGAGAAAGACCACCTGGAACAGCTGGAGATGCGTGACCCGCGAGATGGCCGCAATGGCGATCGACATCAGCGCGACGCCGGCCACCGCGCCGATGATCATCTTCCTGTTCGGCGGGGAGTACTCCCTGTCGCGGACGGCAGCGGCGATGCCGCGCCTTTCGAACCGGAAGCCGAACAGCATGTAGGCGATCGCCATCACCAGACCGACGGAAGCGAAATGAAGATAGTCGACGTCGCCGACCGAGGAGAGCACGATGAGGACACCGAGCGAGAAGGGCGACCAGAAGGTGGTCGAGGCAAAACCCCGCAGGCTGCCGACGACCAGTGACCGGTTCGTATCCGCGTCGAGATTTCCCGCGCGCGATCTCAGCAGTGTGTTGATGACGACGAGGCCCCCGAGATTGAACGGCACGGACAGTATGTGGCTGCCGAAAGTGGTGAAGAGATAGCGCTGTCCCGGTGGCCGCGTGACGATGATCTCTCCCATCTCGCCGACCTCGCGCGTCAGGTCGGCGAGGCGTCCGAGGGTCTGGAACAGCAACAGCAGTGCAAAGAAGAAGCTGGCCCTGACCACGCCATCGAGGACGCTCGGCCCTTTCAGGTACCATTCGATCCCGATCGCGGTGATGGCGAGCAGCGTCATGATGATGCCGGCAAAGCGCAGCTTCCGCGCATTCAGAAGGAGATAGCAGGCGACCACGAGCGTCCACGCGGCGCCACCCATCTTTACTGAAAATATATCGAGAAAGATGCCGGCGATGACGATGACGTAAATGGCAAGGTTGGCGATGAAGAGCAGGCGCTTGGCAGGAGGATTCGACATTTCCGGTGTTTCGATCTCGCCTCGCCGCGGGGCCGTGTCGTGCCGCGATGATGCCGGCGGACGCCTGGTCCGACCTTTCATCTTTTAGGAATCTTGGGCGTTTCTTGCATTGCCCGAAGGTTTCGCCAAGGGGCCAATCGCATGGCACGTCTGCGTCCAGCGGGTGACGCGGCCGCGAAGGACCAGAGGCATGGCCGTCAGCCCCGTTGCCGCGACGCCGGAAAGAGCATGGATCGGCGGGCGAGAAAGTTGAACAGGAACACGATGCCCGCCGTCGGCACCTTCGCCAGCGCGACCGGCAGGGCTGCGATGCCGACGAAGACGAACATGAGCAGTTCGTTGACCGCAAGACCGGCCACCCCGATGGCGGCAAAGCCGGCGAATTCGCGGTGCCAGTGAAAGCGGCGCCGGGAGGCGAAAATGAATCGTATGCACAGGAAATAGATCAGGAGCAGACCCGCGCAGAAGCCCAGCGCGGCCGCGAGGAGATAGTGGATGCCGAGGATCGAGGTGAGGAAGACGAGAATACCGAAATCGAAGGTGAGGGCGGCGGCGCTCGCGAGGCCGTAGCGGACGAGGTCGGCGATCAGCGGGCGGTGGCTTCCGGCGCTGACCGGCATGTCAGGCGGACTTGCGCGGAACGAGCCGTTCGCTGCTCAGCGCGTCCTGCACGCCCGACAGGCCGGCCTCGGTATAATCGGCGTCTTCATTGACCGCCCAGAGATCGTAGCTTGCCGCGCCGCCAATGATGTTCATGGCCGCGAGCATGCCCGTCATCATCGCATGATCCTGATTGTTGTATCTGTGCATGCCGTTGCGACCGATCAGTTGCAGGCCGGGATAGTTGTCCGCGATGTCGCGCCGTACGGCGGACACGTGCCCGGCATAGTCCGCGTCATAGACGGGATACGCCTTCGCCTGCCGCACGACCGTCGCGTCGAAGACGTCGGTCGCGTTCATCAGACCGATACGATCGATTTCCCGCCTGGCCAGCGCGACGAGCTCCTCGTCCGGCGCCGTCCACAGACCGTCGCCCTCGAAACAGAAATACTCAAGGCCCAGACAGGTCGCGTCATCGTCCGGCACCATCTCCGGCGACCATGAGCGGAAGTTCTGCACCCGCCCGACTTTCACGGCCGGGTCATGGATATAGATCCAGTTGTCGGGCAATTCCTCGCGCGCTTTCCCGATCAGCACCACGGTAAGGAAATCCCGGTAGCGCAGCTGCGAGGCGGCGGCACGGCTGACGGGCCGGGGATTGACGGCCTCCATCAGCTCGCGGATCGGCGCGGAGGAAAGGACGTTGCGCGCCCTGAAGACCCTTCGCGTGCCGTCGGCGGCTCTCGCGGTGACTTTCCACAGGCCCGAGCGCTGATGGAAATCGACCTGCTCGGCCTCGGCGTCCATATGCAGCCGGCCGCCCATCTGCTGCATCCTGCGCGCCGCGGCCTCCCACATCATGCCAGGCCCCTTTCGCGGGTAGCGGAACGATTCAATGAGCGTCTTGGGGCCACCGCGCCGCGGCCCGCGCAGGCCGAGCGAGCGGCGCAGCGCATCGTGGGCCGCGCTCCAAAGGCTCAGGCCCTTGATCCGCTGCGCGGCCCAGTCGGCCGATATCTCGTCGCAGCTCATCCCCCACACCTTTTCGGTGTAGGTCTTGAAGAAGATGCTAAACAGCCGCTCGCCGAACTGGTTTCGGACCCAGTCGTGGAACGTTTTGGGGGCCTTTACCGGAAAGACCCTGGCGTAGGCGAACGACACGACACACCGGATGCTTTCCCATAAGCCGAGATTGCGCAGTGCTTCGGCGGCGTTGAGCGGGTAGCTGTAGAAGCGTCCGCCATAGAAAATCCGCGACAGGCGCGGCCGCACCAGGAAGTCGTCCGGCAGGATCTCGTCCCATAAATCCACCACTTCCTTCGACTTGGAGAAGAAGCGGTGCCCGCCGATATCGAAGTGAAATCCCTTGTAGTGGGCGGTCCTGCTGATGCCGCCGACATAGGCCGCGTCCTTTTCCAGAACCGCCACCGATCGGCCTTGGCGGGCCAGCACATAGCCGGCGGTGAGGCCGGCCGGCCCCGCCCCGATGATCAGCGTCTCATAGACGTCATCCATGCCGCGTCCCGGCTCTGCGGCATCACACACCAGACGACATCGCGGACGGGACATGCCCGATCAGGGCTCCTGTCCCCCCGTCCCGCGATGTTTTGTGCCCGTGCAGTTACCTTCGTAAGGTCTGTCCCTCTCCCAGTATGGCCCAGCGTCATGGGTCCGCCAAGGGAGCATTTCCGTTGCGTCAAGCCGCGGAAATGCCGCCATTGACGCTGATGGCCTGACCGGTGACCTTCGCGCATTCCGGCGATGCCAGAAAGACGATCATGTGTGCCATGTCTTCCGGAGTCACGACGCCGAGCTGCGCCATCTTGATCGCCTTGGCGAACAGCTTGCCCGAGAATTCGCCCGCCATGACCTGATCATAGGTCATCGTGCCCTCTATGATTGATGGCGTCATCACATTGACACGGATATTGTTGCGCTTGGCTTCCATGGCCAGACCGCGCGTGAACATGATGATACCCGCCATTGCGCCGCCAAGAACGGTTTCCCCCGGCGTCGCCGATTTGCCCGCGTCAGAGGCGATCGAGATGATGACGCCATTGTTCTTCTCACGCATCCAGGGATAGACGATGCGGGATGCGAGCAGCGGCGGCAGGAACTGCTGCGTCGCCATCGGCTCGATGTCTTCTTCGGGAATATTGTGAAAAAGGTCGGGTCCGTAGCCGCCGATCGTGGAATTGATCAGAATATCGACGCTGCCGAATGCCGCGCGCGCGCCCTCGCAGACGGACTTGATCTCCGCGAGCTTGTTGCCGTCGCCGGCAAAGAAGCGGACGTCGGCTTGCGGCGCCGCCTTCTTCACTTTCGCGCAGGCCGCTTCCCCGCGTTCGGCGTTGCGTCCGTTCAACGCGATCTTGCGCACGCCCCTCTCGGCAAAGCGAATGGCGGTGGCGAGTCCCACTCCCGATGTTCCGCCGGTAATCAGGACGGTCGCGTCCTCCAGTCGCAGGGGTACATGCTTCGACGTCTCGCTCATGAGCATATCCTTTAAATAACAGGCCCCGGGGGCAGCCGCTCGCCGGACGGGGGGCAGCCCCTCCGTCCATATGTCGGGTCGCAGGTAGCATGGGCTCTGACGAGATTCCATAGAGAAAGGTGAGGACGGCTCATTCCGCGCTGCAGCCTCAATTCCTCTCATGAGGTTCAATTCGATCCGGGAAGGGTCTAGCCTGCAGGTCATGCCAAAGCTCGACGCCATCCTTGAAACCGTTCTCTATGTGGAGGACCTGAACCGCGCATCGGCGTTCTACGAGACAGTCATGGGGCTTGCGGTGCTTCATGCGGACGAACGCATGCGGGCGTTCGACGTCGGCGGGCGGGGGGTGCTGCTGCTCTTCGTCCGCGGCGGCACGCTGGAACCGGTGACCTTTCCGGGCGGCACCATACCGCCTCATGACGGTTCCGGCCCGCTCCATATCGCCTTCGCGATCGACAAGGACGAGGTGCAGCCCTGGCGCGATCACCTCGCGCGCCATTCGGTCGCGATCGAGGCGACGGCCGACTGGCCGCGCGGCGGCCACAGCCTCTATTTCCGCGATCCGGACGAGCACCTTCTGGAGCTCGCCACGCCGGGCCTTTGGAAGGGCTACTGAACGGAGTTGAGCGCACCGAGCGCTTCGGTGAGCAGGGGGCCGATCTCGGTATTGAGAACCAGGTCGGCGACGCTGTCCTGGTCCGTCGGCTCCCGGTTGACGATGGCAAGCCGCGCGCCGGCCTCCTTCGCGATCAGCGGCAGGCTCGCCGCCGGATAGACGACGAGCGATGAGCCGAGCACGAGGAACAGGTCCGATGCGCGTGCCTCGGCGACCGCGCGGGCCATCGCCGCTTCCGGCATCGCCTGACCGAACGAGATGGTGGCCGTCTTGATCAGACCGCCGCAAGTCTCGCAGGTGATGTCCTCGTCCGCCTCCCAGCGCGGCCGCAGCGGCTCCAGTTCGTACCGCGCCTCGCACTCCAGGCACTTTGCGTAGGAGGCATTGCCATGGATCTCGATCACCTGGTCGTCCGGCACGCCCGCGCTCTGGTGCAAATTGTCGACATTCTGCGTGATGACCGAGGAGGCCTTCCCCGATGCGATGAGCCGGGCCACCGCGTAGTGTCCCGCGTTCGGTTCGGCGCCGGTCCACCCGCCGACGCGGTTGAAGACGCGCGTCCAGGCCTCGCGCCGCTGGTCGCGCGAGGCGAGGAAGTCCTGAAAATAGATCGGCGACATCCGGCTCCACACGCCGCCGGGACTCCTGAAATCCGGAATGCCGCTTTCGGTTGAAATGCCCGCGCCGGTGAACACGACGATCCGTTCCGACGTGGCCAGAAGGCGCGTGAGTTCGTCAGTTCCGCTCATGAAACGAACGCCTACACGATTTCATGCAACGAGTCTGCAAGTTGCGGCTTGTACCGCTGGACGACCGCTGCCGGAGATAATATGGATGTCTGGCATCGACCCGACGAGACAATAGCCAAACAAGGGCCACTCTTGCTGAACGAGGCGCCTCATAACGGTGAACCCTATGAACGCGCCTACGAAGTGCAGCGGCGTGCCTATAGGGTTTGGGTTCACCTCTATGACGGCATCTACAGCTGGTTTCTGTATTTCGCGCATAAGGAAACGGGTCGGACGGCCTCCCGGCTTGGAACCCGGCTCCTGGAGGTCGGCGTCGGCACCGGCCTGATGCTGCAATATTACGCGCCCGATACCGAAGTTTACGGAATCGACCTGTCCGAGGAGATGCTCCAGCGCGCCAAGGAAAAACAGGTGCGCTTTCCTCATGTGAAGAGCCTGCAGCAGATGGACGCATGCCGGCTCTCGTTCGCCGATGGAGCCTTTGACGTCGCCGTCGCCCCCTTCACGATCTCCGTCGTTCCCGATCCGGTCCGCGCGTTGGACGAACTGGCCCGGGTCGTGCGCCCCGGCGGCAATATCATCATTGCTTCCAGATTCGGCGACGAGAAGGGATTTGTCGCCTGGCTCGAGGCGCTGGCGCGCCCGCTCTTCACGGCCATCGGCTGGGGCGCGCTGATCCGGCGGAGCGTCATCGAGAACTGGGCCGCCGCGCGAGACGATCTGGAACTCCAGGAAGTGCGCCCCCTGCCTCCCTTCAGGATATTCACGCTGATCCGCATCAAGCGGACGGCCTGACATGCGGCGCTTTCCTCCCGAGCGCATCATATGCCTGACCGAGGAAACCGTTGAGACCCTCTACCTCATGGGCGAACAGGACCGGATTGTCGGCGTGTCCGGCTACGCCGTGCGCCCGCCCGGCGTGCGCCGCGAGAAGCCCCGGGTCTCCGCTTTCACATCCGCCGATATCGAAAAAATCCTCGCACTCGAACCCGATCTCGTTCTGACTTTTTCCGATCTCCAGGCCGACATCGTCGCCGAACTGATCCGCCGGGGCGTCACCGTTCACGCCTTCAACCAGCGCGACGTTGCCGGAATTCTCGCGATGATCCGCACGCTCGGGGCGCTGGTCGGCGCGCCGGACAAGGGGGCGTCCCTCGCCTCGTCGCTTGAAAAGAGGCTCGAGGATGTTCGCGCCGCGGCTGCCGGACGGGCGCGCCTGAGGGTTTATTTCGAGGAATGGGACGAGCCGATGATCTCCGGCATCGGCTGGGTTTCGGAACTGGTTTCGCTTGCCGGGGGCGACGACGTCTTCTCCGAGCTTGCCGGCTGCAAGTCCGCCCGCGACCGCATCGTCTCGTCGGAGCGCGTGATCGGGGCGGGCCCGGATGTCATTCTGGCCTCCTGGTGCGGCAAGAAGGTGCGGCCGGAAAAAATTTGCGCTCGCGAGGGATGGCGGGCGATACCGGCGGTCGCGAACGGCAGGATTTACGAGATCAAATCGCCGCTGATTCTCCAGCCCGGCCCGGCGGCGTTGACCGACGGTCTGGATGCGGTCGTCGAGGCGCTTGCGGGACGGGCGGCGTGAGCACGCCGCGCGCGATGCTTTTCCGTGGAGTTCGGAAAAGGAAGGCGCCTTCGCCCTTGATGCCGTCCGGCCCGAATTGACTCATTGAGACGCTAGTCCTAATTTTATGATCAATAGAGCGGGGGCCCTCAATTGCCGACGAATTTGACGAGTTTCCGCGCGCGGGACGGCATGACGGCCTACGGTCGTCTGGCAGCGGAATTCTGGGAGAACATCTCCTCCGGCCGCTGGCAGGCCGGACAACGCCTGCCCACGGTTCTGGAACTCGCCAAGGCGCATGGCGTCTCGCCGGTCACTGTCCGTGGCGCGATCGGACTGCTTGCGGCGCAGGGGCTGATCCACTCAAGGCAAGGGCGGGGAACGTTTGTCGGCGATCGGGTTACTGCGTCCGCGAATGCGGACACGCAGGGGGCATTGCTCGGCGAACGGTATTTTGATTCCTGGATCGTCGGGCCCGAGGAGGAAGTCCAGGTTCTCGATCGTCGCGAAAATGTCGCGCTTCCCGATGTTCTGGCCGATGGGGCCCCGACCTATGAGGAATATGTCTATCTCCTCAGACTCCATCTGGGCCGCAGGCTTCCCGTCTGCCTGGTCGATTTCTATTTCGCCAAGCCTGCCTATGACAGCCTTCCTCCCGGGATAGACGGCAAGTTCAAGGTCGGCCTTCTGCTGATGACCAAGGCCGAACCGCGTCCGGCGCGCGGCCGCCAGGTCACTACGGTGGGGACGGTCGGTCAGGCGGATGCGGAACTGCTCGGAATTCCCGTCGGCGCCCCGGTGGTTGTAGTCCACCGCCGGTTTCTGGATGCCGAGGGACGTGTGGTTGGCGCGGGCATCCACCGATATCCGCATACGGTTTTTCGGCAGGTCATCGATCAACCGATCGACGAGATTCTGCAGGACATGAATTCCTGGTTGCCCTCGCGGGGGCAGGACAATCCGGAGTGAACCGCAACGAAAATACGATATTATTTCAGGGAGGAAAAATTGTTTAAACAATCCAATTGGAAGAGAATTTCCGCCGCAGCCCTCACCGGACTGGTCGCAGCCGTCGTGGCGGGTGGCGCGCAGGCGCTCGAGCTCAAGCTTTCGGATCAGTTTCCTGCTGGCCATACGATCACGAAGGGGGGCACCAAGGCCTTCTTCGACCACATCCAGGCGCATCCCGAAGCCGATCTTTCGGTGGCGCATTTCCCCGCCGAGCAGCTGGGGAAGGCAGCGACCATGCTCGACCAGGTGCAGAATCGAGTGGCCGACATTGCCGTCGTCGGCATGAGCTACGTGCCCGAGAAAATGCCGCTGTCCACCATGATGGAGCTGCCCGGACTCTATACGAGCAGCTTTGACGGATATGTTCCCTATGCGCAGCTGGCGAAGGAGGATCTTTCAGGGCTCGAATACGATCGCCACAAGGTGAAACTGCTTTGGGTGATCGTCACGCCGCCCTATCAGTTGCTTTTCAAACGCAAGGAATCCGTCACCGACATTGCGCAACTGAACGGCGTGAAGACGCGCGTCGCCGGTGCGACCGCCGAACTCGCCGCCAAGTCCCTGGGCATGGTTCCGGTAAAGGTTGCCGCCCCGGACCTTTATGTCGCGCTGGAACGCGGCACGCTGGACGCGGCGGTCTACACGCTTTCGGTGATGCGGGCCTACAAGCTTGACGAAGTCACGGAAAGCTACACGGACAATGCGTCCATGGGTGGGGTCGGTTTTGCCGCCTTCATCAACGTGGACGTCTGGAACTCGCTTAGCCCCGAACAGCAGAAGGTCATTACCGAAGCGAGCGACGCGGCTGGCTTCGCGACCGCTTGCGCCATGATGAAAAGCGATCTGGAGGCGCAGGCCTATCTGAAGGAGAAGGGAAAGAACGTCTATTCTCTTTCCGAGCCGGTTCTGGCCGCCTTTTCCGAACGTCTCTCCTCGGTGGAAAAGGCATGGACGGAGCAGTTGGGCGCACGCAATCTCCCCGCGACCGATACCATCGAGAAGTTCAAGAAACTGCAGAAGCAGGCGCGCGATGACGGCAGCGTGAAGGCCGCTCACGACAAATGCCTCGGTTCCTGACCGGCGCTGGGCGCCTCATCGACAATGTCGAATGGGGCGCCGACGTGCTCGCCGCCGTCAGTCTCGTCATCATGATGCTGACCATCTCGATGGATGCGATCGGCAGGTTTTTCGGCGCGCCTCTTCAGGGAGCATACGAGTTCACCGAGTACTATCTGATGGTGATCGTCGCCTTTGCGGCGTTGTCCCGCAGCTTTCGGACGGGCGGCCAGGTCCGCCTGGAAATTCTCGACCCGTGGTTGTCGCGGATTCCCGCGCGCCTTGCCTATCGCGCGGTCGTGTTGGTGTCCTTGCTGGCCTTCGTCCTGATGCTGTGGATCACCGCGCCTGAGGCGTGGACCCGGATCGCCGATCGCGACACGACCTTCGGGCTTATCCAGTGGCCGCTCTATCTGAGCTATGTCTGGGTGCCGCTTGGGGTCGGGCTGCTCTGCCTGAGACTGGCATACGAACTGATCTGCCCGAGCGAGCCCCACAATGATCTGGATGAAGCGATATGACGGTGGCGCTGGTCATAGGCTTGCTCTTCCTGCTCCTCTTTCTCGCTGTCCCGGTATCTTTCGCGATGCTGATAGCCGGTCTGGTCGGACTTTTCGCCGCCGGAGGGGTCTATCCGGTCATAGGCGTTCTCAAGACCGGCCCCTATCAGGCGACCGTGAGCTACGTCCTCTCGACATTGCCGATGTTCATTCTGATGGCAGAGATCATGGGGTCGTCGCGCATCACCAGCGATCTCTTCAGGGCGGCGAACGGCTGGCTCGGGCATCTGAGGGGCGGTATCGCCTATGCGGCCGTTTCCGGCGGCGTGCTGCTTGCCGCGGCGTGCGGATCTTCAAGCGCTGCGGCCGCGACCCTGGCTTCGGCGATCTATCCGGAAATGAGACGATACGGATATACCGACGCTTTCTCGACGGGCGCGCTGGCGGCGGTCGGTACGCTGTCGATCATGATCCCGCCCAGCATCGCGCTCGTGCTCTACGCTATCCTGACCGAAACGTCGGCGGGCCAGCTCCTCATCGCCGGCATATTTCCCGGCCTGCTGACGGCGGCATTCTATGCCGTGACGATATATTTCGTACTGCGCAACTCCGGCGATGCGTTGCCCGAGCGGATACCGGTGCGAGAAAGGGTGCGGAATTCCATCTCGGCCACGCCGATGCTGTTGCTCCTGGCCGCCATGCTCTTCCTCATCTACAGCGGCGTCGCCACGCCGACCGAGGTCGGTGCTCTGGGAGCCCTGTGCGCCCTGCTGATAGGCCTTGCGATGCGTCGGATCGGCCGGGCGAATTTTCTCGACGCGCTTTTCAAATCCACACGCAGCAGTGCCATGATCCTGGGTATCGTCGCATTCTCCTCGGTCTTTTCGGTATTCCTGTCGCTATCGGGCGCGCCGCAGAAGCTTCTCGCCCTCGTCGAAGGGTCGGGGCTCGGCGCATTTCCCGTATTGCTTCTGGTGTTGGCGATCCTGCTCGTGCTCGGCATGTTTCTCGACCAGATCGCGATCCTCATCATCACCATGCCGCTGGTGTTTCCTCTCATGACCGGGCTCGGCTACGACCCGATCTGGCTGGGTGTGATCGTCGTGAAGACGGCTGAAATCGGCCTGCTGACCCCGCCCGTGGGATTGAATCTTTTCATCGTCAGCGCCACGGCGAAGGTGCCGGTTTCGACGATTTCGCGCGGCGTCGCCCCGTTTGTCGTGGCCGAACTGGTCGTTCTTGCGTTGTTGGTCGCCTTCCCGGCGATTGCGACATGGCTGCCTTATTTGTCCTACGCGGGAGGCTGACGATGCGGAAAGAAGAACATGTCGTATATGTGGACGACACGGTGACCTACGAGCCGCCGCTTCACAGCGGAACGGCAAACAGGCGCCTGGTCCCGGCCGAGCTGGGCGCCGGTTTCGAGCTGGTCCACGGCACGATCGAGCCTGGCGGCATGGGGCATCGTCACAGCCATGTCAGCGAGTGGCAGGTCATCCTGTTGCTGGAAGGGGAGGGGCGCCTGGAACTGAATGACGAGCCGCCACAGATGCTGAAGGCGGGGGCGGTCGTACGCATCCCGCCCGGCACCCGCCATCTCTTCGAGGTGACGGGCACAACGCCGGCGAAAGTGCTGGTCATCTATTCGCCGCCTCTCGGGAAGGACGGGTTCGTCGCCGCATGAACGAGCAGATCCAGCACCATCCGCTTCCGCTGGCCGGCACGCGTGTCCTGGACCTCACCGCGATTGTCCTCGGACCATTGGCGACCTTGTGTCTGGCCGATCTCGGCGCGGATGTGGTCAAGGTCGAGCCGCCGGAAGGCGACGGCATCCGCAATGCCGGCGCTTCACGGAATGCCGGCATGGGATCGATCTATCTCACCCTCAACCGGGACAAGCGGTCTCTGTCGCTCGACCTCAAGCGTCCCGAAGCGCGAACCGTGCTCGAAAAGCTGGCGGTCTGGGCTGACGTCGTCGTTCACAATATGCGCCCCGAAGCCGCGGCGCGGCTCGGGATCGACTACACCACCCTGAGCGCGCTCAATCCGCGTCTCGTCTACTGCAGCGCCTCGGGGTTTGCCGCCGGCAGCGATCGCGCCAGGGATCCGGCCGTGGATGACGTCATACAGGCAGGGTCGGGCCTTGCCGCGCTGTTCGGGCAGGATGGCAGCCCGCCGCGCTACGCGCCGACGCTCATAGCGGACAAGGTGAGCGGCCTGATCGCATGTCAGGCCATCCTGGCGGCCCTGCTGGCGCGTGAGAAGTCCGGCCGGGGGCAACAGATCAGCGTTCCGATGGCCGAAACGGTTTCCGCCTTCGTCCTCCTGGAGCACCTGGGCGGCTTGGCTTTCGACCCGCCGGTGGCAGGGGCCGGCTACGGCCGCCTGCTGACCCCTCATCGCAGGCCGATCGCCACGCTCGACGGCTATATCGCGATGACCCCCTATACGAAACGGGATTGGCAATCCTTCTTTCGCGCCGCCGGCCGGGAGGAACTGTGCGACGATCCGCGTGTTGTCGACAACAAGCGTCGAAACGACGAGATCGGCGATCTCTATGCCCTCCTCGGCGACATACTGCGCGAGCGGCCCACTTCCGAATGGATCGAGATTGCTCGGGCGGCGGGTATCCCGGTATCGGCGGTCCGCTCGCTTGACGACATCATAGCCGATCGGGGCCTCTATGAAGCCGGGTATCTTATGGAGGTCGATCATCCGAGCGAGGGCAAGACGGTTGGCGTCGGCCCGCTGGTCTCGTGGCCGGACAAGGCGGAGGGGGCGCCACGCCCCGCTCCGAACCTGGGGGAACACAGTCGGGAGATCCTCGACGAAATCGGGCTGAACCGTCAAACCGTGGACGAACTCGTCAGCAGCGGTGTCGTGCGTCAATTTCGCTAGGCGACCGCGGGCGCGCGGGTTCGATGGGCTTTCAACTTCGCCATGATCAGCGCTGGCCCTGCACGCCGTCCAGCACCAGTGCCTCATAGTGCCGCACGAGTTCGGCGCGCGACAGGCGCCCACCCTCGCGGAACCATGCCGTCAACCCGGTGAGCATCGCGAGGATCGCATAGGCGGAAACCTGCGGATCGCCTGACCGGAACCGGCCGGTGTCCATGCCGTCCTTGAGAATATCCCGGAGGCTCTGCTCATAAGTCTCGCGCAGCCTGATCACGATCTTGCGGTGTTCTTTCGTCAGGCTCCTTATTTCCATGTTGGAAATGAAGACTTCCTTCCGCCGGTTCGCGTGATAGTTCACATGGAAGGCAACGAAAGCCTTCAGGCGCTCCAGCGGATCGACGATCCCTTGTGAGGCGGCCTGCCACTGCGCCAGGAGATCCTGCATGTGATCGACCATGATCCTGAGCAGCAGGTCGTTCTTGCCGGGATAGTAGCGATAGACCGAGCCGGGCTGGATGCCGACTTCCTTCGCAAGGTCGCGCAGCGTGACCGCGGCAAATCCGCGTTCGGCGACAAGGTCGATAGCCGCCACGCGGATCGCTTCCTCCGTGCGCCGTCCGTCCGATCCGGAAGTCCTGGCCACCATATGCTCCTTGCCGCACCGCGGCTTGCTTCAACACGCCGATAGAGCTACAATTTAAAGAAACGGTCAACCGTTTGATTAATGGCTTGATGAGAAGGCCGCTGGGAGGCCCTGAATGCCCGCGCTTGCAAACAATATCGACACCCGTTCCCCCGACTTTGCCGCGAACGCGGAAGCAATGGGCAGGGTTGTTGGCGACCTGCATGAAAAGCTTGCGCTGGCCGCTGCCGGAGGCACCGAGGAGATGCGCGCCCGGCATGTGGGGCGGGGCAAGCTGCTTGCGCGTGAAAGGGTCGACATGCTGCTCGATCCGGGAACGCCCTTTCTGGAATTCTCGCCGCTCGCGGCGCACGGGCTCTATGGAGGCGATATCGTTTCCGCCAGCATCATCACCGGGATCGGCCGGGTCAGCGGGCGCGAATGCGTGATCGTCGCCAATGACGCGACGATCAAGGGAGGCACCTACTATTCCATGACGGTCAAGAAGCATCTGCGCGCGCAGGACATCGCGCTGCAGAACCGGCTTCCCTGCCTTTACCTCGTTGATTCCGGCGGCGCATTCCTGCCCCAGCAGGACGAGATATTTCCCGACGAGCGCCATTTCGGCCGCATCTTCTACAATCAGGCGCAGCTTTCTGCGGCGGGCATTCCCCAGATCGCGGTCGTCATGGGTTCGTGCACGGCGGGCGGCGCCTATGTGCCGGCGATGTGCGACGAGAGCATCATCGTCCGCAATCAGGGAACGATCTTTCTCGGCGGGCCGCCGCTGGTGAAGGCGGCGACGGGCGAGGTGGTGACGGCGGAGGAACTTGGCGGTGCGGATGTTCACAGCCGCGAATCCGGCGTTACCGACCACTATGCGACCAGCGATGCGCACGCCATCGGGATCGCCCGGCGGATCGTCGCCAATCTCAACATGCCGGAAAGGCGCACCCGCGGCATCGCCGCGCCGCGCGCGCCGCTCTACCCGAAGGAGGAGCTCTACGGCATCGTGCCCGCCGATGCCCGCAAGCCCTACGATGTGCGCGATGTCATCGCGCGCATCGTCGACGCCTCCGAGTTCGACGAGTTCAAGCAGCTCTACGGCGCGACGCTCGTATGTGGCTTCGCTCACATCTGGGGGCATCCGGTCGGCATTCTCGGCAATAACGGCATCCTTTTCAGCGAAAGCGCCGTGAAGGGCGCCCATTTCATCGAGCTTTGCAGCCAGCGCAGCATTCCCCTGGTCTTCCTGCAAAACATCACCGGTTTCATGGTCGGCCGGAAATACGAGGCCGGCGGTATCGCCAAGGATGGCGCCAAGCTGGTGACGGCGGTTTCCACCACGAACGTCCCGAAATACACGGTCGTCATCGGCGGCAGTTATGGCGCCGGCAATTATGGTATGTGCGGACGCGCCTACGCGCCGCGCTTCCTGTGGATGTGGCCCAACGCCCGTATTTCGGTGATGGGCGGTGAACAAGCGGCAACCGTCCTTTCGCTGCTGCGCCGCGAGGGCATCGAGGCGAAGGGAGGGAGTTGGAGCGCCGAAGAGGAGGAAGCCTTCAAGGCGCCGATCCGCGAACAGTATGAGACGCAGGGCCATCCCTATTACGCGACGGCGCGGCTGTGGGACGACGGCGTGATTGACCCCGCCGACACGCGCCGGGTTCTCGGCCTTGCGCTTGCCGCCGGCGCGAATGCGCCTGTCGAGCCGACACGCTTCGGCGTCTTCCGGATGTGAGGGCGGGCTGATGGAAAAGCCTTTCGACAAGCTGCTGATCGCCAATCGCGGCGAAATCGCCTGCCGCATCATCCGCACCGCGCGCCGCATGGGGATCGGGACCGTCGCGGTCTTCTCCGATGCCGACCGCGATGCGCTGCACGTCTCGATGGCCGACGAGGCCGTGCATGTCGGCCCGCCCTCGGCGCGCGAGAGCTATCTCGATATCGAGAAGATCATCGCGGCGGCACGCCGCACCGGTGCGCAGGCGATCCACCCCGGCTATGGCTTCCTGTCGGAGAACGAGCGTTTCGCCGAAGCCTGCGAAGAGGCGGGGATCGTCTTCGTCGGTCCTTCCGCCGACGCCATCCGCGCGATGGGCTCCAAATCGGCCGCCAAGGCGCTCATGGAAAAATCGGGCGTACCGCTTGTCCCGGGCTATCACGGCGCCGATCAGGACGATGCGACACTGGCCGCGCAAGCGCGACGCGTCGGCTATCCGGTGATGGTCAAGGCGGTGGCCGGCGGCGGTGGCAAGGGCATGAGGATCGCAGAGAGCGACGACGACTTCTCCGCCGCGCTCGCCGGCGCCCGGCGCGAAGCTTCGGCCGCTTTCGGCGACGACGCGATGCTGATCGAGAAATACATCGTGCGCCCGCGTCATATCGAAGTGCAGGTCTTCGGCGACGGGCACGGCGCGGTTGTCTCGCTGTTCGAGCGCGAATGCACGCTGCAGCGCCGGCATCAGAAAGTAGTCGAGGAAGCGCCCGCCGCGCGCCTTTCCGAAGACGAGCGCGAACGCATCTGCGCGGCCGCGCGTGCAGCCGCCGCATCGATCGGCTACCGCGGCGCGGGCACGGTCGAATTCGTCGCCAACGAAGGCGGCTTCTATTTCATAGAGATGAATACCCGCCTTCAGGTCGAGCACCCCGTGACGGAGATGATCACCGGTCTCGATCTGGTCGAATGGCAGTTGCGGGTCGCCGCCGGCGAGAAACTGCCGCTGACGCAGGAAGAAATAACGCGCGCCGGACACGCGTTCGAGGTGCGCATCTATGCCGAAGATCCGCAATCGGGCTTTCTGCCGTCCATCGGCCGCATCGCGGCCTGGCGTCAGCCGCCGGATGGCGAGGGCGTGAGGATCGACACGGGTTTCCGCGAGGGTGATACGGTGACGCCGCACTATGATCCGATGCTCGCCAAGCTGATCGTCCACGGTGCCGACCGGGCGGAGGCGCTGGCGAGGCTCGGCGGCGCGCTCGAGCGTTTCCAGGTCGCCGGCCTGAAAACCAATGTTCCCTTCCTGCGGGCGCTCGTCGGTCATGAAGCGGTCGCGGCGGGCGATCTCGATACAGGTTTCATCGAACGCGAACTGGAAGGGCTTCTGCGGCCCTCGGGCGAAGCAGGCATTGGAGACCTCGCCGCGGCCGCGGCCTGCGTGCTGGCGCGGGCACCGGCTGCCGCCCCGGCCTCGCCCTGGGATGCCCAGGACGGCTGGATGCTGGCCGGCGAGCGCCGCCGCCGCCTTGTCTTCGATACGGGCGAGGGGACCGCCGAGGCGATCGTCGTTTACCGGCGTGGGGGGCTTGTGCTGGAAGCTGACGGCGAGGCGCTGCCGCTTCGCTTCAACCGCAGGTCGGACGGCATGCTGGATGTCTTTGCCGGCGACCTCAAGGAGACGATTTCCGCGGTCTGGAACGGTGAGGCGCTGGAATTCGTGACGCCGCGTGCGCGCTTTTCCTGGACGCTTGTCGACCTGATGCGGGGCGAGGATCTCGACGCCATTGCGGGCGGCCATCTGCGCGCGCCGATGCCGGGCGCCATCCGGGAGATTCTGGCCGCCCCCGGCGATGTCGTGAAGCGCGGCGCGCCGGTTCTGGTGATGGAAGCGATGAAGATGGAACACACGTTGCGGGCGCCCGCGGACGGCAGGCTCGTCGCGCTGAAATATGCCGTCGGCGATTTTGTGGAGGAGGGCGCCGACCTCGCCGAGATCGAGCCCCTGGACGCTGACGGCTGAGACAGCCTAAGCGCGGCTCATCAACTCCCGTCCGATAAGCATGCGCCGGATTTCCGACGTTCCCGCACCGATCTCCATGAGCTTGGCGTCACGGAACAGCCGGCTGACCGGCGTGTCGTTCATGAATCCGGCCCCGCCCATCGCCTGCACCGCCTGATGGGCCTGCACCATGGCCTGTTCTGAGGCGTAAAGGACGCAGGCGGCGGCGTCGTGCCTTGTGACCTCGCCCCGGTCGCAGGCGGCCGCCACCGCGTAGACATAGGCGCGGGCTGAATTCATCGCCGTATACATGTCGGCGATCTTGCCCTGCATGAGCTGGAACGAGCCGATCGGCTGACCGAACTGCTTACGTTCGGCGAGATAGGGGATCACCGCGTCGAGGCACGCCGCCATGATCCCCGTTCCGATGCCCGACAGCACGACGCGCTCATAGTCGAGGCCGGACATGAGGACGTTGACGCCGCGTCCTTCTTCCCCCAGCACGTTCTCGAACGGCACCTCGACGTTGTCGAATATCAGTTCGGCGGTGTTGGAGCCGCGCATGCCGAGCTTGTCGAAATGCGCGCTGGTCGAAAAACCCTTCATCGTCTTCTCCACGATAAAGGCGGTGATGCCCTTGCTGCCGGCATCGGCATTGGTTTTGGCGTAGACGACGAGCGTATCGGCATCCGGCCCGTTGGTTATCCAGTATTTCGTGCCGCTCAGGACGTAGCGGTCGTTCCGCTTTTCCGCCCTCAGCTTCATGCCGACGACGTCGGAGCCGGCATCGGCTTCGGACATGGCGAGCGCGCCGACATGTTCGCCCGAGACCAGCTTCGGCAGGTATTTCTTCTTCTGCGCCTCGCTGCCGTTGAGCTTGATCTGGTTGACGCAGAGATTGGAGTGGGCGCCATAGCTGAGCGCGACGGACGCCGATGCGCGGGCCAGTTCCTCCACCGCGACCGTGTGGGCAAGATAACCCATGTCGGCGCCACCATAGTCTTCGCCAACGGTGATCCCGAGCAGCCCGAGACCGCCCATCTCGCGCCAGAGGCGTTGCGGAAAAGCGTTGCTCCTGTCGATTTCCGCGGCGATGGGCGCGACATTCGCCTGCGCCCAGTTGTGGACCGTATCGCGCAGCGCCTCGATGTCTTCGCCGAGCGCGAAATTCATGCTCCCGTTGAACATGGAACGGTCTTCCTTCCAGCTATTCGGCGGCTTCGGCCGGCATGGTGCTTTCCGGGTCGGAAAGCATCCCGCGCAGCGCCTGGCGCTTCTCCATCGCCGTCTTGACGGCCTTTTCCTTTACCGGACCGAAGCCCCGTATCTCGCCGGGCAGTTCGAGCAGATCCCGGGCGATCCCCGCATTGCTGGCGTTCAGCCTGTCCAGCACCAATGCGACGTCGGCCTCGTACAGGGCGATCAGTTCGCGCTCCATCCGACGCTCCTTCAGGTAGCCGAACGGATCGAGAGCCGTGCCGCGGAGCGCTTTCATGCCTGCCAGAAGCCGGAAGACGCGCAGCATGAAGGGGCCGAATTCGCGTTTGGCCGGGCGGCCGTTCGGCGCCTTTCCGCCGAGGATCGGCGGCGCGAGGTTGAACGACAGGCGGTAGTCGCCGGAGAATTGCCCCCTGATGCTCTTCTCGAAGGAAGGATCGGCGAAAAGGCGTGCCACTTCATATTCGTCCTTGTAGGCAAGAAGCTTGGCGTAGTTTTGCGCGACGGCTCGTTTCAGCGTCTCTGCATCCTTCTTGGAAGCAAGCGCGCCTGCGGCGTCCGCGACCTTTGCGACCAGCGCTTCGTAGCGGGACGCAAGCCCACTGTTCTGGTAGGCCGTGAGGTGTTTGCGGCGATGAACGATGAGCGCGTCGGTCGACATCTCGGCGAGCGGCTTGAAGACGCGTTTCGGCCGCGTATGCGCCATGACCGTATAGGGATCGTGGGCGAAGAGCCGGCCCCAGTTGAAGGCATCGATATTTTCTTCCACGGCGACGCCGTTCAGCCGGATCGCCCCTTCGATGGCGTCCGCGCCGACCGGAACAAGGCCTTTCTGCCATGCATAGCCCAGCATCATCAGATTGGAGGCGATCTCGTCGCCGGCGACCGCCACGGCGACCTCGGAGAAATTATAGAAATGCTCACCCGATCGGACCATGCTGGCGACCGCCTTCTCCACGGACGCTTCCTTGAAGTCGAAATCGCGTTGGCGGACGAAATCCGAAACCGGCGTGATCTTGGCATTGAAGATCGCGTGGGTGCGGTCCTTGTCGCAAAGGGTGATGCCGTCGCGCGAGCCGGCGACGACGCTGTCCGCGGCAAGCAGAAGGTCGGCGCCGCCATTGGCGATGCGCGGTGCCGTCGGCGGATTGTCGAGGGTCGAGATGCGGATGTGGCTGAGCACCGCCCCGCCTTTCTGCGCGAGGCCCGCCATATCCATGACCATGGGCGCCTTGCCTTCCAGATGCGCCGCCATGCCGAGAACGGCGCCGATGGTAAGAACGCCGGTACCCCCGACGCCGGTGACGGCGATGTTCCAGGGTTGCGATATGTCGGGGAAGGCCGGCGTCGGGAGCCCTGAAACGTCAGGGCCTTCGGCCGCTTCCGGCTTGGCCGGGCGCGCTCCTCGTAACGTCACGAATGACGGACAGAAGCCCTTCAGGCAGGAAAGATCCTTGTTGCAGGCCGACTGGTTGATCCGCCGCTTGCGGCCGAATTCGGTCTCCTCCGGCTCGATCGCGATGCAGTTGGACTGCACCGAACAGTCGCCGCAGCTTTCGCAGACTTCCGGATTGATATAGACCCGGATATCGGGATCTTCCGCCAGGCCGCGCTTGCGCCTGCGGCGCAACTCCGCGGCGCAGGTCTGGACATAGATGATGGCGGAGCAGCCCTGCTCGTCGCGGATCGTCTCCATAACCGGGTCGAGATGATCGCGGTGTTTCACGATGACCCCGGGCGCGAGGTCGCCTGACCGGTAGAGTTCGGGTTTGTCGCTGAGCAGGTAGATCGGCCGAACGCCCTCATGGAACAGCTGATGGCTGATGGCTTCCGGACTGAGCGGTCCGTCCATGGGCTGGCCGCCGGTCATGGCCACCGCGTCGTTGTAGAGGACCTTGTAGGTGATATTCGTGCCGGCGGCGACGGACTGGCGGATCGCCAGAATGCCGGAATGGTAGTAGGTGCCGTCGCCGAGATTGACGAAACGGTGCTTCTCGCCTGTGTAGTGTCGGATCGCCGTCCACGGAACCCCTTCCGCACCCATATGCGTGAAGGTATCCGTATTGCGATCCATCCACTGCACCATGAAATGGCAGCCGATGCCGGCCATGGCTTTGGACCCTTCCGGTACGCGCGTCGAGGTGTTGTGCGGACAGCCGGCGCAGTAATGCGGCAGGCGGGTGACCGCGGGCACATGGGTCTCGCCGATCTGCTGGCGCATCTCCAGATGCGCCAGCTTCTCCGCGATCCGGTCATGCAGTCCTTCGGGGAGCTCGATATGCAGCAGTCGGTCGGCGATGGCGCGCGCCACCGCGCCAATCGTCAGCCCCTTCGACAGCGGCAGGAAATGATGGTCCTGATGATCGAATTTGCCGACGATTCGCGGGCGCACGTCCGCGCGCCAGTTGAAGAGTTGCTGTTTGATCTGGTTCTCGATGATCTCCCGCCGTTCCTCGACGATGAGGATTTCCTCAAGGCCCTCCGAGAAGTGCCGGATGCCGTGCGGCTCAAGCGGCCAAGGCATGCGAACCTTGTAGAGCCTGAGGCCGATGGCGCGCTGCTCCTCCTCGCCGATATGCAGTTCGCGCAGTGCCTGGCGGACATCCTCATAGGCCTTGCCGGAAGCGACAATGCCGAACCTCGCCTTCGGCGTGTCGAGCGTCACCTCATCGACCTTGTTGGCCCGGGCGAAGGCGATGGCCGCATAGCCCTTGTATTCCTGCAGCCTCTCGTCCTGCACCAGCGGCGGGTCCGGCCAGCGCAGATTGAGCCCGCCCGGCGGCAGCTCGAAATCGTCCGGCAGGATGAACCGGCGCTGCTCCTGGGCGAGATCGACGACCGTCGTCGACTCGACGGTGTCGGCGATGACCTTGAATCCGACCCAGCAGCCCGAATAGCGCGACATGGCGATGCCGAGCAGGCCGAGTTCGAGGAATTCGTGGACGGAGGAGGGGTAGAGGATCGGCACCAGCGCAGAAATGAAGGCGTGGTCGGACTGGTGCGGAATGGAGGAGGACTTGCAGGTATGGTCGTCGCCGGCGATGGCCAGTACCCCGCCATGCGCCGAGGTGCCCGCCGCGTTCGCGTGCTTGATGGCATCGCCCGAACGGTCGACGCCCGGCCCCTTGCCGTACCATATGCCGAGCACGCCGTCGCGCGTCGCCTTGTCCGACAGGCCGACCTGCTGGGTACCCCAGATCGCGGTCGCCGCGAGGTCTTCGTTCAGGCCCGGCTGGAAAGTGACGTCATATTTCTCAAGATGCCTGCGCGCCTTGAGCAATTGCTGATCGTAGCCGCCGAGCGGCGAGCCTCGATAGCCGGAAACATAGGCCGCGGTATTCAGACCGGCTTCCCTGTCGCGGCGCATCTGCGTCATGGGCAGGCGCACGAGCGCCTGGATGCCGGTCAGAAACACGCGGCCGCTGGTCGCCGTATACTTGTCGTCAAGCGTGATGACGGGCGCATTCATCTCATGTTCCTCCAA
The DNA here is from genome assembly GCA_050249695.1 of Flavobacteriaceae bacterium. Lineage (GTDB taxonomy): Bacteria > Pseudomonadota > Alphaproteobacteria > Rhizobiales > Tepidamorphaceae > JACKJP01. The sequence goes on from JBFWQA010000001.1 coordinate 400,275, forward strand.
TCCGCATCTTGCCGCGGAACATGCCTCGCCTCTCAGGCGCCCGGGAAAAGGAACACGCTTTGCCGCGGGCCGCGGCGAGGGCGCTATTTGTTCAATAGTGCACCACATCCCGTCTGGGATGTCGTCACAATTTTTAAGATCGATCTCATGCGCAAATAGGACAATGTTCGAATAATTGATCTGCAGTTGAGACTTTGTAACAAGGATCTCGTCAGCGTAAAATGATACGCTTGTTTACAGTTTATTTTAGGAAACAGAAGTAGGGCCGATCACACAGGCACGATCGTCGTGTTTTTGATTTCCTTCATCGTGACGCTCGTATTGATCGAGGCGACATTGGGAAGTTCGACGATCGACTCCTTCATGTTCTGCTCGTAATCCTGCATGTTCCGCGCGAGCACACGCAATACATAGTCGTAGTCTCCCGTCAGCGAGTAGCACTGCATGACTTCCGGAATGCGTGCTGCCGCGTTTTCGAACTCCAGAAGCTTCGCCCTCCTGTGCTCTTTCATGCGGATGAAGCAGAATACGACGATCTCGTATCCGACGGCGCGCTCGTCCAGCAGATATGCTTTTGACTTGATGACGCCTTCCTCCCGCATGCGCTGCAAGCGGCGCCAGCATGGCGTATGGCTGAGCCCCGTGACCTCGCCGAGTTCGCGCATGGTCAGATCGGGCTGCTGCTGGATGGCTCTCAGAATCCGTCTGTCGGCATCGTCCATGATGAACGCCTTTCGCGTGCGGCGCGCCGTGTCGCGACGGCCGGAGAGTGAGCGAAACATTGTTTTAAAGCATACGGCAATTTCAGTCCGTTTGTCGCTTGGAAGCGGTTTGATGCCCCGAATACGCGCCTCTGCATGAATCCGGGCGTGGACATCATCATCCTCGGACAATAGGCTCGCGCCGCGCCGCACATGCACGGTTCCCCCAAGCCCCGTGATGACCTGCGGCCCGAAACGACAGGGAAAGGATATACGCGTGCAGAAGCGCAAGCTCGGATCGCTCGGCGAGGTCAGCGCCATCGGATTTGGATGTCTGAGTTTCGGCAATTTCTACGGCCCTGCCGATCATGCCGAGAGCCTTCGGGCACTGGCGCGCGCCCGCGATGTCGGGATCGACCATATCGACACATCGAACGTCTATGGCGCAGGCCGTTCCGAGGAGATCGTCGGCGCGTTTCTCAAGTCCCATCCGGGGGCTTTCAGGATCGCGACCAAATGCGGCATCACCCGCCAGAAGGAAAAGCCCTACGACAATGCGCCGGACTATATGCGCGAATGCCTGGAAGGCTCGCTCCTGCGTCTCGGTGTCGATCACATCGACCTCTACTACGTACATCGCCGCGAGCAGTCGCGCCCGATCGAGGAAGTCGCCGAGACGCTGGGGCGCTTCAAGAAGGAAGGCAAGATCGGTGCGATCGGTTTCTCTGAGATTTCGCCGTCGTCTCTTGAACGCGCGCATGCGGTGCATCCGGTCGACGCCGTCCAGTCGGAATATTCGCTTTGGACCCGCCAGCCGGAACTCGGCATGATTCAGGCCTGCGAGCGCCTCGGCGCGACGATGGTCGCCTTTTCGCCGCTCGGTCGCGGTGTCCTGGTGACACGGCCGCCGCTGCCGGCCACCTTCGACGAAAGGGATTTCCGCAAGAACAACCCGCGCTTCGTGGAACCGGAATTCGGCCGCAACATGCAACACATTCGCCGGTTCGCCGACTATGCGCGAGATCAGGGACACACGCCGGAAGCCATGGCGATCGCATGGGTACTCAGCCGCGCGCCCCACATCATCCCGATCCCCGGCACGCGCTATGCCGAACACATCGCCGAAGACGCGAAGGCTGCGGACATCACGCTCTCAGCGCGCCAGATCGCCGAGATCGCGGCGATCCTGCCGGCGGGCTTTGCCCACGGCGCCCGCTATTCCGCGGCGCAGGCGATGGGCGTCGAGCAATATTGCTGAGCTCGCATGTGCATGACTGGAAAGGGCGAAAGCAGCGAGAACCTGCCTGTCGATATCTCACCGGTCGCGGTTGCGTACCGTCGGGCAGATGAATATACTAGCTGGTATGGCGCGGCGGCCGGCTGCGTTCAGCCAGGATTGCACGTCGATGACCTCCCTCCCTCAAGCGCCCGTGATTGAACTTGCCGACCGCGATAGGCCGGGCGTCGAACGGTTCGGCGCGCTTGGCCGGCGCCGCGGAACCGCTCGATGAGAGCTGTCGGGAACACGGCGGGATCGCCGCTGCGGAGCTTTCTCCAGGGTGTCAGGGTACTGGACCTGTCGCAATACATTCCAGGCCCGATGACGACGCTTTTCCTCACCGACATGGGCGCCGACGTCCTTAAGATCGAACCGCCGCAGGGCGACGAGATGCGCAATCTCGGACCGCGCGGCCCGGATGGACGCCCGGTCTTCTACGACGCGATGAATACCGGCAAGCAGGTTCGCCGGATGAACCTCAAGGATCCGGGGGAGCACGCCCAGTTCCTGCAACTCGTCGATGATGCCGATGTCGTCGTAGAAGGGTTCAGGCCGGGGGTGATGAACCGGCTCGGCATCGACTATCCTGTGCTGAGCGCGCGCAACCCCGGCATCGTCATGTGTTCCATCAGCGGCTACGGCGTCGGCACGACGCTGGGCGCCGCCGCGGGGCACGACGCCAATTACATGGCACTCATGGGCGCGCTGCATCGCAACGGTACCGACAAGCCGGTCTTCTTCGACCCGCCGATTTCCGATGTCGCCGGTTCGCTGTTTGCGGCGCTCGCCATCGTCGGCGCGCTGCATGGGCGGATGCGGACGGGCAGGGGCTGTGAGATCGATCTCGCGCTCGCCGATACTGTCATGCCCCTGCAGATGATGCAGGTTGCCGATTTCGGAGCCAATGGCACGGTGCCGGGCCCCCGCACGACCTATCTCAACGGCGGTGCCGCCTATTATCAGGTCTATGCCACGGGCGATGGGCGCCACATCGTGCTCGGATCGCTGGAGCCGAAGTTCTGGGAAATGTTCTGCCGCGCCGCCGGCCGGCCGGACTGGATCCCCCGTCACGCCGATCCGTTCCCTCAAACGGCGCTGGAGACGGAAGTCGCCAGCTATTTCAGGACGTTGACCACCGAGGAGGCGCTGGCGAAATTCGGTGATGTCGATTGTTGCTTCACGCTCATCAACGACCTCGGCGAAGCGTTGGGCGAGCCCCACATCGCCGAACGCCAGCTGGTGCGGGGGAACAGCACCGGGGAATTGCAGTCGCTGTTTCCTGTCTGGGTCGACGGGGTGCCGCCACAGCCGCGCGAGAATCCGAAGGTGGAGGACCAGCGCGATGGGATCGTCGACGCGCTTGACCGCCGTCCGGGCGTGGCGCGACGCTGAAGGCGGATAGGATGGGGACGGAAGCCTTTTGGCTCGCGCCGGAGGATCTGGTCTTCCACGGCCACGATCTTCATCGGCCCGAATGCGTCCTTGCGACCGCCGCGGGAGATCTGTTTGTTTCGGACCGTCGCGGCGGCGTCTGCAGGATCGCGCCCGATGGCGGGCAGAGCCTGATTGCCGGACGCGACGATCTCTTGCCCAACGGCATCGCGCTTATGCCGGACGGGTCATTCCTCCTCGCCAACCTGCATGGGGATGGCGGCGTGTGGCGGCTTGACCGGAACGGTGCGAAGCCCTTTGTCATGGAGGTCGACGGCATCGCCCTGGAGGCGGTGAATTTCGTCTGTCTCGATGCGCGTGGTCGTGTCTGGATCTGCGCCAATCCGCCGCTCGGTGCGGATGGGCGCTACAACACCGAGGCCGGCGTCGGGTTCATTGCGATGGTCGATCCGTCGGGCCGGGCACGCATCGTGGCCGACGGGATCGGCTGGGCCAATGAGTGCCTTGTGCCGGCGCGCGGCGACAGGCTGCTTATCAACGAGACGTTTGGAAGGCGGCTGACCGCTTTCGATATCGATTCGGGGGGACGACTCTCGAACCGGCGCGTGATCGCCCGGTTCGGCGCCGGCACCTATCCCGACGGCCTCGCCGAGGACGAAGAAGGCGGCATCTGGGTCGTCAGCGTGGCGAGCAATCGGCTCATCCGGGTTCTGCCCGACGGTAGCCAGCAACTCGTTCTGGAAGACAACGATCCCGCCTACATCGAACAACTCGAAACCGCTTATCGCGCCAACAAACTCACCCGTGCGCATCTGAGCGGATCGGTCGGGCGCGTCCTCAGCAGCATTTCGAGCATTGCATTCGCCGGGCCGGACCGCCGCACAGTCTATCTCGGCTCGATCGGCGGAGACCGGCTCGCGTCGTTCACCGCGCCGGTCGCCGGCACGAGGCCCGTGCATTGGGATTTCGCGCGTTCCTGAATCCTGCTGATAGGCGACGCTCCTCTCACGCCGCCTGGTGCCTGACGATGCTGCGATAGAGGTGCCAGCTCGCGTGTCCCAGCACCGGCAAGGTGCAGAGAAGCGGGATGAAGGCGAGGGCGATAGAGAGCAGAAGTGTCACACCGATAACCAGCGCCCATACGCCGAGCACCAGCGGATTGGCGGCAATCGCTCTGACGCTTGTGATCATTGCCGTCACGAAATCCACCTCCCGGTCCATCAGCAGCGGGAAGGACATCACCGTGACCGAGTAGACGATCGTTGCCATGACCGAGCCTGCGGCAAGGCCGAGGGCGAGAAATTTCAGTCCGGTTACCGTGGTGAGGACGGTTCGCGCGAACTCCAGCGGCTCCTGGAAATTGAACCCGAAGAAGAGAAGGTAGGTGATTCCCGCCCAGTTGACCCACATGTAGAAGGAAAACGTCGTGATCAATGCCATCCAGCCGAGATCGCGACCGCCCTGGATGCGGACCGCGCTGAGGATGGCCGGCCAGCTGACCGGCTCACCGGTCTCCGCCCTTCGGCTGATCTCATAGGTGCCGGCGGCGATGAAAGGCGCAATGAGCGCAAAGCCGAATGCTGCCGGGTAGACCAGAAATGGCAGCTTGATCACGTAACCGAGCCAGGCGAGCAGCCAGCCACCCACGACATAGACCGCGCCGAAGAACATCCCGTAGAGGGGATAGCGGGCGAAATCGCGAAGCGCCGATCCGAGCGCCCGGCGGAGATCGGGAAAGCCAATGCGCCCGATCGGGATCGGGCTATGCGCTCCGATCGCTGCCTCATTCCTCCGCGCCATGGCTGCGCCCTCCCCATCTAGCCGCCGGGCAAGAATTCAACGTCTCGGGGGTCCGGGCATTGCACCAGATCAATCGATAGAATTGCCGCAAATCTCGATTGTCGGACCGCCGAATGGCCCACGATATCGACGATGTGGGAACCGCAATACGGGGTAGTAGCCGGGGAGGCTGGCGTGCCGTGGGAAGGTTGATGCCGATCGGAACTGCGCTATACTCGCGAGTACGAGAGCTTGGGAAAAAGCTCCAGAAAAGGGGGATGAGACGCCATACAACCAGAAACGGGAGAGCAATATGCGTATCGTGACCTATCTCAAATGTGCCGTGGCAGCCGGGGCGATTATCGCCGGGACCGCGGCGGCTAACGCCAGGACGCTGACCTTTGCAACATGGCAGCCGGAGGCGTCGACCAGTCTCCACGCAACTTCGCTTCACTGGTTTGCCGAGGAACTGGAAAAGCGCACCGACGGAAAGCATTCCCTCAACATCTTCTGGAATGGAACAGTCGCCGGTATCTCCGATATCGGGAATGCTGTGGAAAGCGGGCTGGCAGACATGGGGGATCTGGTCGTTCCCTATTTTCCCGACCAATATCCGCTGAACAACGCGATCAGCTTCTTCTGGCCGCAGCCCCGCACACCGCTCGAACTATCTGAAATGATGGCGGATCTGCACCGCAAATACCCGCCGTTTTCTGAGGAACTCACCAAATTCAACCTCAAGCTCATCGGCCTGAGGCCGCTCGGCTATTACGGTATGATGTGCCGCGAACCGATCCGTTCGATGGACGATTTCAAGGGGAAACGGATCCGCTCATATGGCGTTGCGCTTCCCGCTGTCGTTGAGGCGCTCGGCGCCGTGCCGCAATCGATGAGTACGGTGGAAATCTACGAGGCGCTCGAGCGCGGCGTTATCGACTGCGCGCCGATTGAGCCGATTCTCGCACATGGCTGGAAGTATGACGAGGTGGCCAAATATTTCGTCGATGTTCCGTTGGGGGCCTCATGGGGACAGTTCATTGTGATGAATGCCGATGTGTTCGAGGGCCTGCCAGATGACCTCAAGCAGACGATCACTGAACTCGGCAATGATTATCATGTCTATTTTTCCGAGCAGCAGGAAAAGCAGACTGCCGAGGTTATGGATGGGTGGGAGAAGCGCGAAGATTTTGAAGTGATCAAGATTCCTGCCGAGGAATTTCTCGCGGTTACCGAAAACAGCCCCGGCGTGGCGAAGGTCCGGCAGCAATGGATCGAAAAAGCCAAGGCCGCGGGGCTGCCCGCGGACGAGATAGCAAGCGGTCTCTCGTTCAAGTGAACCAGATGCGCTGCGCCGCCGGCCACGGCGGCGCAGATGCGAGCCAGACAGGTGCCAGCTTGCGAACAGGGTTCACCCGGTTCTACGAAATCTTCGGCCTCATCGTTTCGGCCGCTGCGACGATCGCGGGAGCCGCGTTGTTCGTCATCATGTGGCTGATCGATGCCAACGTGTTTGGCAGGAAGATACTCAACTCGCCGGTCCCCAGCAGCATCGAGGTCACGGAGGCACTGATGGCGGTCGCCATCATGCTGTCACTTGCCTATACGCAGCGGACCGGCGAGCACCTGCGCGTCACGCTTCTGACACGACGGCTCGGTTTTGCATGGCAGCGCAGTCTGTATGTTTTTGCGGCTTTGGCCGGATGCCTGCTGTTCGCGGCCTTCAGCTATGCATTGTTTGAGTTTGCGCTGCGTTCGATCCGGGTTGGCGAATATGTCTGGGGCGCCTACTTCCGCTTCCCGATCTATCCGGTGAAGGTGCTGATGTGCATCGGGACGATATTTCTCAGTATCCAGTTCTTGCTCGACGCCATCCGCGTCGGAATTGTTGGAGAGATCAATTTGAAGGATGACCTGACGGACGGAACGAACCTCAATGGCTGACCCCTGGATAGGTATTCTCGGGATCGTCAGCCTGATCGGCGCCATCCTTGCAGGCGTGAACGTCTTCGTAGCGCTGGGCGCGGTCGGCTTCATAGGCATCTGGGTTCTGGCCGGCTTTACGCCCGCGACGACTGTCCTCAGTTCGGTGGTGTACAACGTCGTCCATAGCTTCCACTTTTCCGTTGTGCCGATGTTCCTGCTGATGGGCTTCTTCGCGATGCGGGCTCATATAGGGCAGGATCTCTTCGCGGCGGCAACGAAATGGCTGGGTCGTATTCCCGGTGGCCTGGCCATCGCCGCCACATCGGCTGCCGCCGCCTTCGGCGCGGCGTCGGGTTCCAGCGTGGGCACGGCGACACTGTTCACCAAGCTGGCGCTGCCGGCGATGCTCGAGCGCGGCTACGATAAATCCCTGGCTTCCGCCTCCATCGCCATTTCCGGAACGCTGGCAGTCCTGATCCCGCCAAGCGCGCTTATCGTCATATACGGGATCCTGACCAATTCCAGTATCGGCCCGTTGCTGCTCGCGGGAATTGTCCCCGGTGCCCTGTTTGCCGTGCTGCTGTGTCTGGTGACGCTCGTCTGGGCGATCCTGCGGCCCGAACGCGCGCCGCGCGCGCAGGAAGCCGCGTCGTGGGCCGAGAAATTCTATTCGATACGCCTTGTCGGGCCGTTGGTGGTGGTCATGATCGCCATCATCGGCGGCCTCTATACGGGCGTCTTCACACCGACGGAAGCAGGCGGCATCGGCGCGTTCGTGACGTTCGTCATGGCGATCATCCGCCAGCGCGGTCTGCGCGGCGTGGAAATTCCGGCCGCGCTTCGGGAAACCGTGCAACTGACGGCGATGATCTTCGCGATCATCATATCGGGCCTGGCCTTTTCGCGCTTTCTTGCGCTCAGCGGCACGACAAGGCTGCTCAGTGGCCTGTTGGCGGGCGGCACGGTCGATCCGTGGCTCGTCGTTCTCCTCGTGACGCTCATCTATCTCTTCCTGGGAATGCTGATGGATGCTCCGGCACTTCTCGCCGTCTCGCTTCCCATCACCCACCCCGTAATGATGCAACTCGGCTATGATCCGATCTGGTTTGGCATATATGTCGTGGTGCTTGCCGAGATCGGCGCGGTGACACCGCCGGTGGGGCTCAACTGTTTCGTGGTCAAGGGTGCAGCTGGCGACCTGATAAGGCTCGAAGACGTCTTCAAGGGCCTCACGCCCTATATACTTGTTTCCTTTCTGATGCTTGGGGCATTGCTGGCCTGGCCGGAAATCGTCCTCTACATACCGCAGAACATGCATCGGTAGGCTCTTTTCCCGCCTCCTGCCAAGGCCGCGCGGACCGCTTGGAACCCTTCAAAAATTCGCGGTGACAACCCGCCATTGGAGATTGCATCCCAATAAGGATGGAGCTATACCAAGCAGTATCATTCATGACCGGCGATAAACAATAAGGCGCGCCGGCGCACTAACGGAACGTACAGGAATGTTACCTCCGCTCGCTCGCACCCTGCCGGATCTGCTGCGCGAAAACACGGTGGCGCGTGGCGACGCCGCGGCCGTGATCACGGTCAGCAGGCAGGTGAGCTATGCTGAATTATATGATCGCGCGCGGTCCGTGGCCGCCGCCCTCCGCGATCGCGGAATCCGGCATGGAGACCGGGTCGGGCTGATCGTGTCCAATCGCGTCGAATGGCTGGAAATCTGCTTCGGCGCGATGCTTGCCGGGGCGGTTGCCGTACCGTTCAGTACATGGTCGACAGCAAAGGAGATTGCCTTTCTCCTGAAAGATTCCAGGGTCAAGGTCCTCTTCACGCTCGCATCCTTCGGCGACAATGACTTCCTCTCGGCATTGCGTGCCAATGCCCCGGCGGATCTTCAGATCGTACTGGTCGGCGAAGGGACCGGCTTTGAGCCTTTCGCGGGATTTGGCGCCCGGGCCTCCGACGAAGTGTTGCCTCCGGGCGAGGGACCAAGCGCCGGTGACGATGCGCTGATTCTCTATACATCCGGTTCGACAAGCGCTCCCAAGGGGGTGCGGTTGAAACATCACGGCATCGTCGAGAACGGCTTCAATATCGGCGAGCGGCAGGGACTTGTCCCCGGAGACAGGGTTCTGCTGCCCGCGCCGCTCTTCTGGTCCTACGGCAGCGCCAATGCGATGGCGGCGACCTTCACGCACGGCGCCACCCTCGTTCTGCAGGAGAAATTCGAGCCCGCCGGCGCGCTCGATCTCATCGAGAAACACCGCTGCACGAGCATCTATACGCTTCCCGCAATGACGAACGCGATGATACGGGCGCCCGAGTTCCGCCTTGAGCGCACGTCGAGCCTGCGTACCGGCTTGACCATCGGGGGCAGCCAGGACGTGATCGCGGCGATCGAGAAGCTCGGCGTTCCGCAGATCTGCAACATCTACGGCGCAACGGAAACCTATGGCAATTGCTGCGTCAGCCACCATGACTGGCCTGTCGAACGACGGTTGCGCTCGCAGGGTCTGCCGCTCCCCGGCCAGGAATTGCGCTTCCGCGATGAGGAGACCGGCGAGATCGTTGCGCCGGGCGAGCCGGGTCTGGTTGAGGTCCGCGGCTTCGTAACGCCGGGATATACCGGCGTCAGCGCCGAACTGAATGCCGAGGCATTCACCGCGGACGGATATTACAAGACCGGCGATATCGCCAAGCTGGACGAAGAGGGCGGCTTCGTTTTCATCGGGCGGAGCACCGAGATGATCAAGCGTGCGGGCATCAACGTGTCGCCGGCCGAGATCGAGGAAGTGCTGCTGCAACATCCCGGCGTCGCCCGCACCGCCGTGGTCGGGGTGCCGGATGCCCGTCGCGGCGAGGCGATCGTTGCGTATGTGGTCGCTGCCGGCAGCGGATCGGCCACGGTCGACAGCCTGATCGCGCACTGCGCCGAGGCGCTGTCGAAATACAAGATTCCGGATCACTTCGAGTTCGCCGACCAGCTTCCGCTGACGCCCACGGGCAAGCTCATGCGCAAGGAACTGAAGCAGGCGGCTGTTGCCACCTATTCGCAGACGGCGCCGGCGGGTCGCGCGTCATGAATGAATTCCCGCGCCATTGGGGCCCCGATGACGAAATCGGCGCGCTCAATCGCATCGGCGCCGAAGAGGTGCGCCGCGCCGCCTCGCTCGTCGGCGAAGGGCGCGTCTTCTCGCTCTCCCAGACGATTTCGCCCGATATGTTCGTGCCCGCGCATCGCCCCGGCGTGATGCACTTCATGAACCGCGACGGCGGTGACTACGCGGCGGGACGAAAGGCGCGCGGCGGCTTTCAGATGGCCGAGGACACCGTGGTGATGCCGCTGCATCTCGGCACGCATCTCGATGCGCTCTGCCACTGCTGGTACGACGATACGCTTTATAACGGCTTCTCCGCCAACGAAATTCGCAGCGACGGCGCGCGCCGCTGCAGCGTCGACAAGATGCCGCCGATCGTGACACGCGGCGTCCTGCTCGATGCCGTCCGTGTCACAGGCGCGCCGCTGAAAGACGGCTTCACCATGGAGCCGCAGCTCATCAGGGACTGTCTCTCCCTCGCTGGCACATCGCTGATGCCGGGCGATGCGGTTCTCATCCGAACGGGCTGGCTGGAAAACCAGAAACCCGGCGAGAGCGCCGATTTCAATACCGAACCGGGTCTGGGCATCGAAGCCGCGGCGATGCTTGCCGACGCCGGCGTTGCGATCGTCGGTGCCGACAACTACGCCGTCGAGGTCCTCCCTTTCGATCAGGGCAAGGTCTTTCCCGTTCATCAGAAGCTGATCCGCGACTGCGGCATTCCGCTGATGGAGGGACTCGTGCTGCGGCATCTGGGCGATGCCGGTGCAACGACGTTCCTGTTCATGGCCGCGCCGTTGCCCGTAAAGGGCGGCACCGGCTCCCCGCTCAACCCCGTCGCGGTGCTCTGATGGCGACGGACAGCAGCCAAGAGAAGACGCCGGCAATTCGGCCGGCGATGTGCAATCGGACTGATAACCGAGGTAACAATGACCCTGAATAGAAAGTCTGCGGTCATCGGCAGCGCACTGTTTCTGCCTGACCGATGCAAAGACAAGTCACTTGAAGAGGCGCTCTATGAAATCGCGCAGGAGGCGATCAAGGACGCCGGCCTGACGATGGACGAGATCGACGGTATCGTCGTCGGTTCGAACGACCAGTTCGACGGCCGCGCGATTTCCGTGATGATGGCGTCTGGATCGGTGGGCGGCGTCGATCGCGATATCCTGTCCACCCCATCCTCCGGCGAGCATGCCTTTGTTCTGGGTGTACTGCGCGTCGCGTCGGGACAATTCGAAACGCAACTCGTGCTGTCCTGGAGCCTGACGGAAGCCTCTTCGCTTTCCGAAGCGCAGCGGCTTGGGGCCGACCCTTATTTCCATCGCCGTCTGCCGCTCGACGAGGGCTCGGCATTTGCCCTTCAGGCCTCGGTCATCGGGGCGGCGTGGCCAAAGGCTCATGACCTGGCGACCCCGATCCTGGTCAAGAACCGCGCGAACGGTGCGAAAGCCTATCCAGGGGCAGCTGGCGCCAAGGTCGATCGGCAGGCCGTCGATTCCTCCCGGCCGCTGCGCTGGCCGCTCCGGGAAGCCATGCTGCCGCCGCCGGCGGCCGGTATCGTCGCGCTGGTGATCGCATCCGAGGCACATGTCAAAGAGCGCGGAATTGCAAACCCTGCGTGGATCCGCGGCATGGGCTGGGCGACCGAGACGGGCTTCCTGGGCGATCGCGACCTGAAAAGCGCCCCGGCGCTGGATGCGGCAGCCGAGCGTGCCTACAGCGAGGCCGGGATCAGCGATCCGCGCGAGGCGCTCGATCTGGTCGAACTGACGGATGCGACGCCCTATCAGGAACTGCTGGTCTACGACCGGCTGGGTCTTTCATCCCCCGACAAGTGGGAGAGCGACGTCGCCGGGGGCAGCTTTGCCGCCGATGGCGGGCTGCCGGTCAACCTGTCGGGCGGCGTCGCCGCCTACAATCCGGTCTTCTGCACGGGCCTGATGCGTATCGCGGAGGCCGCCAACCAGATCCGCGGCAGGGCGGGCGCGCACCAGAAGAACGGTGCGAAACTGGCGCTTGCCCATGCGGCGAGCGGATTTGCCATGCAGTACCAGACGGTTCTGGTCTTCGGTGCCGAACGGGGAGAATAGTCAGATGAGTTATCCAAGAGTTGGCATCATTGGCTTTGGCCAGTCGAACTTCAAACCCAAGCGCGACGATGCGAGCTATCCCGATCTCGTGCGTGAGGCCGTGAATATCGCGCTCGGGCATTCAAAGCTCGAATTCGATGATATCGAGGCCATCGTCTACTCGCTGGCGCCTGACGCGATGGTCGGTATCGGCAACGCCGAACGACTCGGCGTGGATGCCGTGGGTGGGCGCAGCAAGCGCTTCCTGCGCATCAACACCGGCGGCGCAACGGGCATTTCCAGCGTCGCGGCGGCTTATTATCATGTCGCCGCGGGCGCCTGCGACGTCGTGATGACGGCCGGCGCCGACAAGGTTGGCGAGTGCGGGGATTCCCAGACGGTCCTCAACAAGATCTGGGATCCGACCTATGAGCGTCAGCTGCCGCTCGGCACGATCACCATGCTGGCGATGTCGGCGATCCGGTATGCCAAGAAATACGGCCTCACCGAAGAAGACATGGCGCGGGTCGTGGTCAAGTCGCGCAAGCATGCCGCGCTCAATCCGCATGCGCATCTGCGCAAGGAAGTCACCATCGATGAGGTGCTGGCCTCGCGCTACATCTCCTATCCGATCAAGCTGATGGACTGCTGCCCGCAATCCTGCGGCGGCGGCGCGATGATCCTGGCTTCCGAGAAATACATCAAGGAGAACAAGCTGGACGCCGTCTGGATTACCGGCGTCGGCCACTGCTCGGAGACCTATTATCTCGGTGACCGCATGGGCGACGATCCTGTGGCCGATCACGCCGATTCCTACGCGCTGAATCTGTCGTTCAAGAAGGCCTACGCCATGGCCGGCATCACCAATCCGCGCAAGGAAGTCGACGTCGCCGAGCTCTATAATCCGTTCAGCAACACCGACTACCACGCCATCGAGGCCGCTGGTCTTACCGGTCTCGGCAAATCGGTGCCCGAACTGAAGGAAGGCGTCTACTCGCTGGGCGGCGAGGTGGTCGTCAACCCTTCGGGCGGCGTGCTCTGCACCAACGCCATCGCGGTGACCGGCATGGTTCGCGTCATCGAGCTGGCGACGCAGCTTTTCGGCATGGCCGGCGAGCGCCAAGTCAAAGGCGCCAAGCGCGGTATCGCCAGCGCCAATGGCGGCGACCACCAATTCTTCGGCACCATGGTTGTCGAAGCGTGATTTGAGAGGGAATGAAAAAATGGAACTTTTGAAGCGCAAGGAAGACTGGAAGATCACCTACACGCATGCGCTGGGTGAGGTGGCCAGCTGGTTCTATGTTCAGCTTCGCGACAATGCGAAAATCTATGGCCGCCGCTGTGCAAAATCGGGCCGCGTCCTGGTGCCGCCGCGGGCGTTCTCCGATCAGACTCTGGAGCCGACAACCGATTGGGTCGAAGTCGGACCCGGAGGCAGGATCGAGGCGTTCACGATCGTCTACGAACCCTTCGAGAATCTTCCCGAACCGCCCTATGCATTCGGTTACGTGCAGCTGGACGGCGCCGACACCGCGATCGGCGGCTTCTTCAAGGGCGTCGACCTCAAGGATCCGCACAAGGCGGCGGAAGTCCTGAAGGTCGGCACGCGGGTGAAGGCGAAGTTTGCCGACAAGCGTGTCGGCGACGTGCTCGATTTCTGGTTCGAACTCGACTGAGGCCTGTTGAGCGCCGCCCGGCCGATCCGGGCGGCGCCGGCCATTCCTGCGACGGCTTGGAGCGTGAGGGTTTAGGGCGTATACCGGTAGCCACTCCTACTCAAGGGATTGAAGGAATACTCATGGCCCCTAACACGAAACCAAGACCCGCCGGTATTCGCGACGAAGTCGCCGCGTTGAAGCGTGCCCGCACCATCGAAGCGGCGGTGGAACTTTTCTACGAGCACGGATACGAGAACACGACGCTCGACGCGGTGGCCGAACGGATGGGCGTGACGAAGCCCTTCATCTACGCGCATTTCAGTTCCAAGACGGAACTTCTCGCGGAAATCTGCTCGCGCGCGATCACGTCCTCGCTTGAGGCAATCAACAGCGTCATCCCGCTGAAGTCGTCGCCGACCGAAAAGATGCGGCTGCTCGGGCAACGCTTCGCGGCGGCCGTTCTGACCAGCCAGATGCACATGGCGATCTTTTCGCGCGAGGAGAAGAACCTCAACCCTGCGGACTGGAATCGTATCAACGACATGCGCCGCGACTTCGACCGCAAGCTCACCGGGCTGATCAACGAGGGCATTTCGACCGGTGAGTTCAAGCTGCACGATGCCCGCATGGCGGCGCTTGCCATCGGCGGCATGGTCAGTTGGGCCTATGTCTGGTACCGCCCCAAGCGCCGTCTCAGCCTGGAGAACGTGGCGGAGGAACTTGGCGCCATGATCGTACAGATGGTCACCGGCTCGCCTCAGCCTGTCGGTTAAACACGCTTTTCCGCCGTTCCATTGGCGGGTCGCCGGCAGGAGGCGGGCGCGATACCGGCCAAATATACGCATTGGTATCTTTTCTTTACTTAGACATTCTTTTATATACTCCGCGAAGCCTCCACCTGGAACGGAGGGCAGAACGATCAAGGGAGCGAGACATTGCCCGGACCACTCAGCGGAATCACCGTTCTCGAATTTGCCACCATGATCGTTGGTCCGATGGCGACCCAGTACCTGGGCGATCTCGGCGCCGACGTCATCAAGATCGAGTCGCCGGAAGGCGATCTCACCCGCCGTATCGGACCGCGCCGGTCGCCCAACATGGCGTCGTTCTTCCTCAACTCGAACCGTTCGAAACGAAGCATCGTGCTCGATCTGAAGAGGCCTGAGGCAAAGCCGGCATTGACCGCGCTTGTCAGGAAGGCCGACGTGATCCTTCATTCCGTGCGGATCGACGCCGCCGCGCGCATCGGCCTTTCCTACAAGCAGCTTGCGGCGATCAATCCGTCGATCATCTATTGCCATGTCAGCGGCTATTCGAACCGTGGCGAACTTGCCGGCCGGCCGGCCTATGACGATGTCATCCAGGCTCACTCTGGGCTTGCCATGCTTCAGTCGGTGGCGGCGGGAGAGCCGCGCTACATCCCTTCCATCTTCGCAGACAAGGTGTCAGCGCTGCAGGCCGCCATGGCGGTGAACGCCGCGCTCGCCCATCAGGCGCGCACCGGCGAAGGGCAGGAGATCAATGTACCGATGTTCGAGTCGATGGTGGCGTTCAACACGATCGAGCATCTGTGGGGCGAGAACTTCCAACCGCCGCTCGGCAAGATGGGCTACGAGCCGATTTCAAGCGGCTCGCGCCGCCCGTTCCGTACCAGCGACGGGCACTATATGTGCGTGCTGCCCTATACCGATCCGCACTGGCAGCGTTTTGCCCGGGGCATCGGCGACGCGGAACTGGAAAACGATCCGCGCTACAAGTTGCACGCCGCGCGGCAGGCCGACCAGCCTGGCTTCTGGGCGGAGGTCGGCCGTCAGGTCGCCAAGAAGACGCGCGCCGAATGGGTGAAGATCCTGACCGACGCGGACGTTCCGCACGCGGTTGCCAGCACGCTTGAGGAACTGCTCAGCGATCCACATCTTGAAAGCGTCGGCTTCTGGCGTATCGAGGAACATCCGAGCGAGGGCAAGCTGCGTTACGCGCCAACGCCCATCGAGATGTCGAAAACGCCGGTGGACGGCAGCCGTCCGGCGCCGCGCCTCGGCGAGCACAGCGAGGAAGTTCTCTCCGAGGCCGGCATTGACGCCGACACGATCGCCGACATGAGAAAGAAGGGCGTGCTCGGCGAAGCTGCCTGAGAACCGCTATCGTGAGGTGCGCGGCATGCCCAGACCGAAATGGGCAACCATCTCGCGCATGACCTCGCCGCTGCCGCCGCCATAGGTGTTGAGCTGGCATTTCCGGAAGTTCAGCTCCAGATCGCCAGCCAGCACCTGCGCCGGGCTGCCATGCGTGATCAGACCGCCGAGCCCGACGACCTGCTGCAGATCGCGGTAGACTTTGATCAGCGTTTCCACGCCCTGGACCTTCGCCGCCGACGGGAAGGCCGGGCCGGGCTGCGTATTCTGCAGACTGGCGGCGAGGCGGTAGTTGAGCCAGCGCAGGCTCTCCAACCGCGCATAGGCATCCGCCATCAGGCGGCGCGCCAGCGGCTTGTCTATCGGGCGGGTTCCGTCCGGGGCGGTCTCCTGCGCCCAGGCAAGGACGCGCTCGTACATGTCTTCGCCATAAATGCCGCGCGCGGCGATGCCGATCCGCTCGTGATTGAGCTGTGATGTGATCAGTCGCCAGCCCTGGTTGAGCTCGCCGACCAGCATGTCGGCCGGCACCCGCACGTCATTGTAATAGGTGACGTTGGTGTGCATGCCGGCGACGGTGTCGATCGGCGTAAGTGAAAATCCCGGGGACTTCGTATCGACCATCAGGATCGATATGCCCTTGTGTTTCGCAACTTGCGGGTCGGTGCGCACGGCGAGCCAGATATAGTCCGCGCCTTCCGCGTGGCTGGTGAAGAGCTTGCTGCCGTTGACGATGAAGCTATCGCCGTCCCGGACCGCTGTCGTCTTCAGGCTGGCCAGATCCGTGCCCGATCCGGGTTCGGTATAGCCGATCGCGAAGTGCATCTCGCCGGATGCGATTGTGGGCAGGAAGAACCGTTTGTGCGCCTCCGATCCGTAGGCCATCAGTGTCGGGCCGACGGTGCTGAGCGTGACGAAGGGGAGGGGCGCGCCCGCGCGCAGCGTTTCCTGCACGAAGATGAGTTGCTCGACGGGACCATAGCCGCGCCCGCCATATTCCTCCGGCCAGCCGACGGCGAGCCAGCCGTCCCTGCCCATCTGGCGGATGACCTCCTTGTAGGCCGGCGTCGCGGCATGGACGCGCAGCAACTCCTTCAATTCGGGCGTCAGGAGTTGCGCGTAATAGGAACGAATCTCCTTGCGGAGCGCGACCTGTTCGTCTGTCAGCGCGCAGTGCATCTCCGCGCTCCTAGTCTTTGCCGAGGATGAGACCGCTGGTCGGGACGCCGGTACCGGCGGTGATGACCATGTTCTCGATGCCGCTCAGCTGGTTGACCGCGGTGCCGCGGATTTGTCGGACCGCTTCGGCAATGCCGTTCATCCCGTGGATATAGGCTTCCCCCAACTGCCCGCCATTCGGATTGATCGGCAGCGAGCCGGTTCTGGTGTGCTCGCCCGAGCGCAGGAAGTCCTTGGCCTCGCCGCGTCCGCAGAAGCCGAATTCCTCCAGCTGCGTCAGCACGAACGGCGTGAAGTGATCGTAGATGATCGCGCTCTGGATATCGCGCGGGCCAAGGCCGCTCTGCTCCCAGAGCTGGCGGGCGACGAGGCCCATTTCCGGATTGCCGGTGAGATCGTCGCGCTCGTAATAGCTGGTCATGCGATGCTGGCCGGCGGTCGCGCCCTGCGCCGCCGCCCGGATCACGGCGGGCTTGCTCTTCAGCTTGCGGGCCCGCTCCGTGGAGGTGACGATCAGCGCCACGGCGCCGTCGCTTTCCTGGCAGCAATCGAGCAGATGCAGCGGCTCGACGATCCAGCGCGAGGCCTGGTGTTCCTCCAGCGTGATCGGCTTTTGGTAGAAGAATGCCTTGGGGTTGGTCGCGGCGAAGGCCCGCGCTGAGACGGATACGCGGCCATAGTCTTCGCTCGTTGCGCCGTATTTGTGCATGTAGCGGCGCGCCGCCATGCCGACATAGGATGCCGGCGTGTTCAGACCGGCCGGCAGATACCAGGCATAGTGATTGGCGTTGGTGTATTGCGGGTTCTCGGTAGAGGGCGTACCCGCGCCGAAGCGATACCACGAGCGCTCGTTCATCGCCCGGAAACACAGAACGACATTCGCCGCGCCAGTCGCGATCGCCATCATCGCCTGCATCAGCGGCGCCGCCGCGCCGCCGCCGCCATAGTTGATGCGCGTGAAGAACTTCAGTTCCCTGCCGCCGATCATGCGGTGCAGATCGACTTCCGGGTTGTTGTCCATCGTGAAGGTGCAGATGCCGTCAACTTCCGCCGGTTCGATGCCCGCATCATTGAGCGCGGCGAGGCTGGCTTCGACGGCAAGCCGCATTTCCGTGCGGCCGGAATCTTTGGAAAATTCCGTCGCGCCGATACCTGCGATGGAAGCGGTTCCACTGAGTTTCCTGTCCATGACCGGGCTCCTATGGAAGCGTCACGGAAACCGTGCCCGTGGCATGGTCCCCGATCGAGTTGCTGATGGCGACGTCGATGTCGACGACGCGGGTATCGGCATGGCAGGCCGTCACGGTGCCCTTCGCCTTCATGGTGTCGCCGGCATAGTTGGGCGCCCCCATTCTGAAGGCGATCCGGCGCAGGAAGGCATCCGGCCCCGCCCACTCCATCACCAGCTTTTCAAGAAAGCCGGCGGTGGAATGCGTGTTCATGAAGACAGTCTTGCTGCCCATCTGCTGCGTCCAGGCGACGTCGTGATGGACGGGCTGATAGTCGCGCGTTGCCACAGCCGCCGCCGCGACGCTCGTCAGCGTCATCGGCAATTCATAGCCGGGCAGGGTGTCGCCGACCTTCACCTCCTCGAATGTCCGTCCCCTGGGTGCCGTCATGACAGATCCTCTCCGATGATCGCCGGCAGTTCGTTGCCGATCGCATTGAGTTGCGCTTCGCTGGCGCCGCCGGTCATTTCCAGCGCGCGGCTCCAGAGATAGAAGCGGTGGATGGGGTGGGTGAGGTCGGCGCCGACCCCGCCGTGATAGTGGATCGCGGTGTGGCCAACGATATAGCCGGCCTCCGATGCATGAAATTTGGCGACGCGTGCGGCGTCCGTCGCATCGAGCCCGTTGTCGAGTAGCCAGGCCAGACGCAACTGGATCGAGCGCAGCAGTTCGACCTCGATGTAGGAGTCGGCCATGCGCATCGCGACGCCCTGGAAGCTGCCGATGGGCCGGCCGAACTGCTCGCGCTCGCCGAGATACCCTGCCGCGCGCCGCAAGGCTTCCTCGACCACGCCGAGTTGCAGCGACGCAATGCTCAGGGCCGATCTCGTTTGGAGCCAGTCGGTCGTCATTGCGTCCGACAATATGTAGTCCTCCGTCAGCCTGACGCCGCCGAGCGCAAGGTCTGCAACAGGCATCTGGTTCGTGAGTTCGCCTCCGACGGCCAGGATATCGGGGTCATCCAGCTTGAGCAGCGCGAACCGGCGGCCACCCTCGGTCTCGACCGGCAAGAGCGCCCAGTCCACCGATCGGCCCCAGATGAGGGCCGAAACGAACCCGTCCAGCCGCCAGCCATTGCCCTCGCGTCTTGCCTGCACCGGTGCGCAGAACGGCGCTTCGGTCCAGATCGTTGCGCTCGAATGCCCGGCATGTATCGCACCGGCGATTTCCTTCAGCGCGGGCGACATGCCGAAGGCGCCGATCGCCAGGCCGACCAGTTGGCTGGTCCAGAGCGGCACGGGTGCGAGGTAACGGCCCTGCGTTTCCAGCACCGCCGACAACTCCAGCATGCCCTGACCGCTGCCGCCGACTTCTTCCGCGCCGGAAAGCCCGATCAGTCCCGTCGCGCCAAGCTGTGCCCACAGGTCCCGATCGAACACGGTCGCGCTTTCAGAGAGCTTCCGGATACGTTCGTCATCGCAGAAGTCGGAAAATACCGACCGCGCGAGATCGCGGATGGCGTCCTGGTCGGCGGTGAATGTGAAGTCCATGGCGTATGTCCGGCGCTCAGGCGGGTCGGAATTTCGGCAGCCGGTTCTGTCCTTCGACATTGTCGAATTCGACCACGACCTTCATGCCGATTTCGATCTTCGCCGGGTCGACGCCGGTCAGCGGCGCGACCATCCTGACCCCTTCCTCCAGTTCGATGAGCCCGATCGGATGCGGATAGTCGAACGCGGCGACCTTCGGGTGATGGGAGACGACAAAGGAGAAGACTTCGCCTTTTCCCGATGCCTCGATCGTCCCCAGCTCCAGCGACTGGCAGTTGCGGCACACCGGCTCCGGCGGATGGATGAGCGTTTCGCACCGGGAGCACTTCTGGATCAGCAGCTTGTTTTCCTTCAGCCCTTCCCAGAATTGCGCCGTGTCCTGGCTGATGCCGGGCTGCGGTGGCGCGGGTCGATCCTTTTTCGCATCGGCCGTTCGTCCTTCCGGACGGTATCGCAGGATGCGCAGGCGCATCGTGCCGACGAGGCCGCCCTGTTCATCGTGATATTCCTGCAGGAAGGTGGTGAAATAACCAGGTCCCAGACGCGTGCTTTTCCGGTCCGAGACCTTCTCCACCAACGTGGAGGTCGTGATCAGTTCGCCAACCTTCAGCGGGCGGAAATATTCCTGCTCGCAGTCGGTCGCGATGATGCCGATATAGCCGTACTCCTCGAGAATCTTGAACAGTTCGCGCGGATCGGAAAGATCCGAACCGGCGGGACGCGCGTTCTTCAGGCCCGGCATCAGCCACACCTGCAGCATGGAGGCGGGGGCGACGAGTTCTCCGTGCCGCGACGCCTTTGCGGCCTCCGAGTCGAGCAGCGGATAGTTGTAATCGAGCGCTTCCGCCCACTGGCGAATCATCGGCGCGTTCACCCTGTCCCAGGCGCGGATCGCACCATAGCGGCGGCCGACATAGTCGCCCAGCCTGCGCTCCATTTCCTCGTCCGACCGTTCGGTCTGCTGGCTCATCAAGCGTTTCCTGGTGTTGATTTTACTGTGAAGTATTGAACTACTACTATATGGTAGCTAAAAGGCCAGTCAATCGCTATTGGTGGTCTTCCTTCCGTGCTCCGGAAGCCGTTCGGTGCCTCCTGTCGGCGAAAAAACGCATAAGAAATAATGGGATAGCGCATGGGCCCCCTCCAAGGCATCAAGATCGTCGAATTCTGCGGCATTGGACCCGGACCCATGTGCGCCATGCTGCTCGCCGATATGGGCGCGACGGTGCTTCGCGTCGACCGGGCCGATCCGGGAGATTTCGGCATCAAGCGTCCTGCGCGCTTCAAGCTGACCAACCGGGGGCGCAAATCGATTGCCCTCGACCTCAAGTCATCCGAAGACCTCGCGCTTGCCCTGGAACTGGTCGACCGAGCCGACGCCGTGATGGAAGGCTTCCGCCCGGGCGTCGCCGAACGGCTTGGCTTCGGCCCGGAGGAATGCCTGAAGCGCAACCCGCGTCTCGTCTACGGCCGGATGACCGGCTGGGGGCAGACCGGCCCCCTGTCGCGCATCGCAGGGCATGACCTCAACTATATCGCGATCACCGGGGCGGCCGACGCGATCGGCCGGCAAGGCCAGCCGCCGGCGCCGCCTCTCAATCTCGTCGGCGACTTCGGCGGCGGCTCGCTGTATCTCGCGATGGGCATGCTGGCCGCGCTGATCGAGCAGCAGCGCTCGGGGAAGGGCCAGGTGGTCGACGCGGCGATAACCGAGGGGACCCTGTCGCTGATGACGGCGCATTTCGGCCAGTACGCCGCGGGAGAGGTCAATCTGGAGCGCGGCACCAACATGCTCGATTCCGGCGCGCCCTTCTACGACGCCTATGAATGCGCCGACGGACGCTTCGTGTCGGTCGCTGCGATCGAGAACAAGTTCTATCGCACGATGCTCGGCGTGCTCGGCCTGGACCCGAACGAACTGCCGGTCCAGATGGACAGGAGCGGATGGCCCACCCTCCGCAAGGCCATCGCGGAACGCATCAAGACCCGGACCCGCGATCAGTGGTGCGCGGCGATGGAGGGGCTGGATGCCTGTTTCGCGCCGATCCTGACCGTCGAGGAGGTCGCTGACCATCCGCACATCAAGGCCAGAGAGGCAATGGTGGATATCGGAGGCGTGATGCAGCCGGCGCCCGCGCCGCGGTTCAGCCGCACGGTGCCCGAAACCCCAAGCCCGCCCGAGGAAGTGGGCGCCTCGGCACGCGAAGCCCTGCACGAATGGGGAATTCCGGCCGAAGCGATCACGGCCTGGGAAAAGCGGCAGCAGGGACAAGAAGGAGCGCAACCATGAGGAAGAGACCCGTATTTCCGGCCTATGCGCCCCGTCCCGCGAATGCGCCAAGGGCCCTTGAAGGCGTGCGCGTGGTTGACTTCACGCGCATGCTCGCGGGCCCTTATTGCACCCAGCAGCTTGTCGATCTGGGTGCGGAAGTCATCAAGATCGAGGCGCCCGGCACCGGCGACGACGCGCGGAACTATACGGCGACCGCGCTCGACGGCGAAAGCGCGCTCTATCTCAGCACCAACCGCAACAAGAAGAGCATCGTGCTCAATCTGAAAAACGAGAGCGGGGCGGCCGTCGCGCGCGACATCATCGCGAAGTCGGACGTGCTCGTGGAGAATTTCTCCACCGGCATCATGAAGCGGTTCGGACTCGATTACGATGCCGTGCGGGCGATCAACCCGAAGATCATCTACTGCGCCATTTCCGGCTATGGGCTCGACGACGACGCCGAGACGCCGCGGCGCGGATACGACGCGATGTTTCAGGCGTCGAGCGGCTTCATGTCTCTCACCGGGCCCGCCGAAAGTCCCTACCGCACCACGGTGCCCATCGCCGATATCGCGTCCGGCATGTATGCGGCCTCCGCCATTCTCGGCGCGCTGATCGCGCGCGACCGGATCGGGGAGGGGCAGTTCATCGAGGTCGCATTGTTCGATGCGGCGGCGAACCTGCTGACGCTATACGGCATGAGCTATCTGATCAGCGGGGAGGATACGCCGCGCTACGGCAACCGCTCCGCGCAGACGGCGCCGAGCGATGTCTACCAGGCAAGCGATGGACCGATCTTCATCACCTGCGGGAATCAACGGCTCTTTCGCAGGCTCTGCGTCGATGCGCTGGGGCGGCAGGATCTGTTCGACGATCCGCGATATGCCAGCAATTTCGACCGGGTCACGAACATCGAGCCGTTGACGGAAACGCTCAATCAGGCGTTCTCGACCAACACCCGCCAGTATTGGGTGGACCTTCTGACCGGACTGGGCATCCCCGTCACCGCCATCGCGACCGTCTCCGAAGCGCTGACCTCGCAGGACGCGCTGCGGCGCAATCTCGTCGCATCCATCCCGCATCCGCGTTCGGGTGACGTGCCGACGATCCGTTCGGCGATGCGTCTGAGTGCAACCCCGGTGGTCGATCCTCTCGCGCCGCCGGTGCTCGATGCGCATCGCGCCGAAGTGCTTGGCGACCTGCTGGGTTATGATAGTGACAAATGCGAAAGACTGCGCGAAGAGGGCGCGTTCGGCGAACCCGGATGAACCCGAGCCAAGCCGTGGGTGCTCGTTGTCTTCCAGTTGGTACATATATATACTGATCAGAATATAGGTGAGAGTGAGGGAGGAAGACGCCCGTGTCGTTAAGCGGAAAAGGCGCCATTACAGGTATCGGCGAAACGGTGTACGCGCGGGGATCGACGCGGCCGGCGCTCGATCTTCAGATCGAGGCCTCGCTCAAGGCCATCGAGGACGCCGGCCTCTCGCCGAAGGATATCGACGGGGTGATCCCGATCGGGATCACCGGTGCGCCAGCGGAAGAGTTCATCCACAATTTCGGCATCGAAGACCTCAAATTCTCCGCGGTTAACCCGATCGGCGGCGCGAGCGGCATCGCCTCGGTTCAGACCGCGCTGTCGCTCATCGACAGCGGCGTGTGCAACCATGTGCTGATCCCCGCCGGGCGAAACACCTCGATCGGGGCGAAGGCGGGCGCGCGCATCCACACCATGCCGCAGTTCCACTACGTCACGGAGTTCGAGTTGCCGCTCGGTGCGATCTCCCCGGCGCAGCTCTACGCGCCGATGGCGCGCCGTCACATGGAGCTGTTCGGGACCACGAGTCTTCAGTTCGCCGAGGTGGCCGTCGCCATGCGCGCGCATGCGGTGCTGCATGACAACGCGGTGATGAAAAAGCCGATGACCGTCGAGGATCATCAGAATTCGCGCATGATCACCGATCCCTACCGCCTGTTCGATTGCAGCCTGGAGAGCGATGGCGGCGCGGCGCTTGTCGTAAGTTCCGCCGAACGCGCCCGCGACATGAAACAGCCACGCGTGCTGGTCATCGGCATCGCGGAGGGCCATCCGGATTCGCCGAGCTCGATCACCCAGCGGCCTGACATGACGAAGCTTGGATTGTCCAAGGCGGCGCCGCGCGCCTTCGCCCAGGCCGGTATCAAGCCGGATGATATCGACGTCGCCGAGATCTACGATTGCTTCACCTACCAGGTCATCTGCCAGATCGAGGATATGGGGTTCTGCAAAAAGGGCGAAGGCGGCCCGTTTGTCGAGAACGGACGGCTGCGGCTTGGCGGCGCGCTGCCCACAAACACCCATGGCGGCCTGCTGTCACAGGCGCACATGCTTGGAATGAATCATATCGTTGAACTTGTACGCCAGCTGCGCGGGCAGGGCGGCAGGACACAGGTCGCCGGCGCCGAAGTCGGCCTTGCGACCGGATATGGCGATCTTGGCGACGGTTCGATCGCCATCATGGCGCGTGCGTGAGGAACTGAACATGACCGCAGAGAAAAAGCCCGTTCCGCACGAGACGGAATTGTCCAAGCCCTACTGGGACGCCGCCCGCGAAGGGGTGCTGAAGATCCAGCAATGTTCCAATTGCGGCACCGTGCGGCACTATCCGCAGCTGGTATGCGTCGAATGCTATTCGCGCGACTATGGCTGGGTGGAGACGAGTGGCAAGTCGACGCTCCATTCCTGGACGGTTGCCCATCACGCGTTTCACGCCGCCTTCAAGGACGAACTGCCTTACATCCTCGCGACCGTGGACCTTGAAGAAGGCCCGCGCGCGCTCGGGCGTCTCGTCGGCATCGAGCCTGAAGAGCTGAAGATCGGGATTGCGCTACGCTACAGCTTTGTGAGCGATGAGAACGGCACGCCCATCCTGACCTTCCATCCCGCGAGCTAGAGTTCCGACATGCGGACGCCACTTGCCGGAAGATTGGGATTCGACGTCCCGATATTTGCCTTTTCCCATTGCCGCGACGTTGTGGTCGAAGTCACCAGGGCCGGCGGTTTCGGCGTTCTGGGTGCAGCGACATTCGGACCCGAACAGCTGGAAGTGGAGCTCAAGTGGATTGACGATCATGTCGGCGGCCGTCCGTATGGCGTCGATGTCATCATCCCCTCCAAATACGACACGAATGCCGAGGCGGAGACAGGCAAGACGGACCTGCACGATCTTATCCCGGCCGAACACAAAGCCTTCATGGAGAAATTGCTGGCCGAGGCGGGTATCCCGGAACTGCCCGAGGATGAGCGAAAGCACGTCTACAAGGAAATCATGGAGGGGCGCGGGGCGATGACGCCCGACGGCGCGCGCCGCCTCGTCGATACGGCGCTCAAGCACAAACAGGTGCGGCTCATCGTCAGCGCTCTGGGCGCCCCGCCGCCCGACATCGTCGAGCGCATCAAGGCGCAGGATGTGATGCTCGGCGCGCTCTGCGGCAAACCCGAACACGCCGTGAGGCAGAGGGCCGCGGGAGTGGAACTCATCATCGCGCAGGGCACCGAAGCCGGCGGCCATACGGGCGAGATTTCGACGCTCGTCCTGGTCCCGCAGGTGATAGACGCGGTGGAAGATCAAATCCCGGTGCTCGCGGCGGGCGGCATCTCGCGCGGCAGCCAGGTCGCCGCGGCTCTTGCGATGGGGGCTGCGGGCGTCTGGTGCGGGACGATCTGGCTCGGCACCCAGGAAAGCGAGCTGAACGCCTTCGAAAAGGAAGCGATATTCCGCGCCCGGACCGAAGATGCCGTACGCCGCCGCGCCCGTACGGGCAAGACGGTGCGCATGCTCAAGAGCAAACTCAGCGAAGCCTGGGAAGCGCCGGGAGCGCCCCCCTTTCTGCTGCCGCCGCTTCAGGGCATCCTGTACAACGAGGCCCATGCCCGGGCGGTGAAGGCCGAGCGCGCCGACTATTATTCCTTCCCGGCAGGGCAATGCGTCGGCAACATGAAGGCCGAGACCTCGGTCAAGCAGGTCATGTACGAGATGCAGGAGGAACTTCTGCAGTCTCTGGAGCGGATGGGTTCGATACTGGAGGCCTAGGTTCGGTCGCCCGAAACCTGAATGTCGATTGAACCTAAGCCAACGGGCCGGGAGGGAAATGGCATGAACGACGCAGTGCTTGTCGACATTGATGACGGCATCATCACGATCACGATCAACCGGCCCGAAGCGCGCAACGCGGTCAACCGCGATGTGGCATATGGCGTTTGCGCGGCGGTAGACGAACTCGATCACCGCGACGATTTGAGGGTGGGGATTCTCACCGGCGCCGGCGGCAACTTCTGTGCCGGAATGGATTTGAAGGCCTTTCTGCGCGGCGAGGTGACACGGGTCAAGCATCGCGGCATTTTCGGCATCGCGCGCACCCCTCCGGACAAGCCGCTCATCGCCGCCGTCGAGGGCTACGCGCTGGCCGGCGGCTTCGAGGCCGTGCTCGCCTGCGATCTGCTGGTCGCGGCGCGTGACGCGAAGTTCGGATTGCCGGAGGCAAAGCGCGGCCTCGCCGCCGCAGCCGGGGGGCTCATCAGGCTCCCGCGCGTCATCCCCAGGCGCATTGCGATGGAAATGGCCCTGACCGGCGACATGATGGAGGCCGAACGGCTCTTCCAGTACGGGCTTATCAACCGGATGACGGAGCCGGGCGGCGCACTGGCGGAGGCGAGGAATCTTGCCAAGGCGATCGTCGCGAACGCGCCCATGTCGATTGCGGCGAGCAAGCGGGTCATCAACGAGCAGATCGACTGGTCGCTCGAAGAGATGTTCGCGCGTCAGGAAGAGATCACCGGGCATGTGCTGAAGTCCGACGATGCGCGCGAAGGCGCCGCGGCCTTTGCAGAGAAGCGCTCGCCGAACTGGAAGGGCCGGTAGGCGGCGATCGTTCGTACTATGTCGAACGATATTGTACTTGAGAGTATCGCTTGAGCCCATCAGGCCCTTATGCTATCCGGTGGGTAACAGAATGGCCCGCGCGTTTCGCTTCTCCGCAATGGCGATAGGGTGAGCGTGACGGGTACGATAATTGCTAAAGAGCTGTCGATTCCGGACCGGCAAGGATCTGGTGGGGCGGCCATGCAGCGGGGGTAGCCGGGATGCACAGCCGGATTGAGCGTGCGGCGAACTTTATCGCAGGCGTGATGCTGTTCTGTCTGGCCTGCATAACGCTGGTCGACGTGATCGGCCGGAACTTCTTTTCAAGCCCGCTGGCGCCCGCGACCGAACTCACCGAGATCGCGCTGATCGTCATCACCTTTCTTCTTTATCCGCAGATCGCGTTTCGGGACGAGCATATCACCGTCGATCTGCTCGACAATTTCACGCCCTATTGGTTTAAGCGGATCCAGTTTGTCGTAGCCGGCCTGCTTGGCGCCCTGCTGTTCGGTGTCCTCGCATGGCGCCTTGGCATCCAGGGCTGGCGGCTCTTCGGCTATGGCGAGACGACCACGACCCTGCGCATTCCGCTCTACATCTTCTATTATTTCATGGCGCTGATGTCGGGTATTTCGGCCATCGCCTTTCTGGTCCTATCGGTTTTGCCGCCGCGGGTTCATGCCCATGGGGCGGACGAATTGCGGGGTATCGAATAGTGTGGACCGCGCTTCTGGGCTTCGCGGTGGCGATCGCCCTGATCTTCATTCGTGTGCCGGTCGCCGTCGCGCTCGGTTCGGTGGGCTTCCTCGGCTTCACCATGGTCAAGGGGCTGACCCCGTCCGGCAGCATGGTCGCGCTGGTCACCAGCGGCACCACCATGTCCTATCATCTCGCCGTGATCCCGCTGTTCATCCTGATGGGCAATCTCGTGGCGCGCGCGGGCGTGGCGGCTGAACTCTACCGCGCGGCGCAGGCATTCATCGGCCATTGGCGCGGAGGGCTCGCGCTGGCGACGGTCGTCTCATGCGCGGGCTTCGCCGCGGTCTGCGGCTCGAGCGTGGCGACAGCCGTAACGATGGGCAAGGTCGCGATTCCTTCGATGCGGAAGTTCGGCTATGCCGACCGGCTGAGCGCCGCGACCGTGGCGAGCGGTGGAACGCTCGGCATCCTCATTCCGCCGAGCATCATCATGGTGGTCTATGGCGTTCAGACCGAAACCCATATCGGCATGCTGTTCGCCGCGGGGTTCGTTCCCGGCCTGATCGGCGTTATCGGCTATGCGCTCGCGGTCCGCTGGACGGTATACCGCCACCCTGATTCCGCCCCCGTTGCCGGTCGGTCGACCATGGCGGAAAAGCTTGCCGCGATCCGCGACATCTGGACGGTCGTGCTCCTGTTCGTGATCGTTCTCGGCGGGATTTACACCGGCTGGTTCACCGCCGCGGAGGCCGGCGGCATCGGTGCGGTCGGCGCGTTCGTAATCGCTCTGGGCAGGCGGATCGGATTTGCCGCGCTGCGCGCCGTATTCGAAGATTCAGTCCGCACCACGGCCGTCCTCTTCGCGCTGATTCTCGGCGCGACCCTGTTCGCCGAGTTCATTAATGTGACCGGCGCCCACCAGGCCGTACTGGCGCTCGTTGGCGCCGAAGGACTGAGCCCGGTTCTGGTAATCGTCACCATAACGTTGATCTATATCGTGCTCGGCTGCGTGCTCGACAGCATCGCGATGATGCTGCTGACGCTGCCGCTGTTCTTTCCGATCGTCATGGGCCTCGGCTATGACCCGGTCTGGTTCGGGATCTATGTCGTCATCCTTGTCGAACTTGGCCTGATCACCCCGCCCATCGGCATGAACCTGTTCATTCTGCGGTCGGTGATCCCCGACGTGTCGCTCGGGACGATTATCCGGGGCATTATTCCCTTCGTCATCAGCGATATCTTCCGGGTGATCATCATCATTGTGTTTCCCGGGCTTGCCCTGTGGCTTCCGAGGCTTTTCTACGGCGGCTGATGTCCCTCCTCGGTCGTCGGCATCCCAAACAGTGTGAATGCGTACCAATAAGTAACTATTGAGGCCGGAAAGCCTACGTGGTATCCGGTGAGTACAGCTCGTTGTCTGATGAGTTGCCAGCAAACGAGCAATTCGTCGACGCCCGGCCTCCGGGCGTTGTCATAAAAACCGCTATCCGGGAGGATTTGCATGCACATGAAATTCCGGCTGTCCCATCTTGTCGCCGCAGCGGCAATCGCGGTCTCCGCCGTATCTCTTTCGCCGAAAACCGCATCTGCTGAGGTCGTCCTCAACTATGCCCCATGGCTTCCGGCGAATTACGTTCTGAACGATGTCTGGAAGCCCTGGGCGGAAGAAGTCGCCAAGGTCACCGAAGGCAGGGTAAAGGTCGAATTCCTGCCCAAGGCCGTCGGTTCGCCGACCGTTCAGTTCGACGTCGTGCGCGACGGCGGGTCCGATATCGTTGTCGGTATCACCGGCTATACGCCCAACCGCTACGTTCCGCTTGAACTCGGCGAGATGCCGCTTCTTTCCAGCGATGTCGCCGACCTGTCGCCAGGCTTCTACGAGATCTATGAGAAGCACCTCGCGGCCCTCAAGCCTTTCGAGAATGCGCATATCATCACGGTGTTCGCCACGACGCCGACCTTCATCGCGACGACCAAGCCGGTGAAGACGATCGACGATCTGAAGGGAATGAAACTTCGCGCGCACAGCGCGGCCGCGATACCGATCATCGAGGCGCTCGGCGCGGTGCCGGTGCAGAAGCCTGTGTCGGAACTCTATGAACTGATGTCTTCGGGCATCCTCGACGGCTCGTTCCTTGCCTTCCAGCCGATCCTTGGCTGGAAGCTCGAAGGCGTCCTCAAATACATCACCGTTGTGAATGGCGGCATGGGGCAGTCGGTCATGGCGATGGCGGTCAACCAGGACAAGTGGAACGCCATCGACGAGAAGGACCGCAAGGCGATCGACGCGATTTCCGGCCTGGCCATGGCCAAGGCGGTAGGCAAGGCCTATGCGAATGCCGAGATCGAGTCCCGCAAGAAGCTTGAGGCCAATGGCAATGTCATCACCGAAGCCAGCCCCGAACTCGTCGCCGAGATCGCCAAGCGTCTCGAGCCGATTGAGGCCGACTGGGTCAAGCGCGCCAAGGAAAAGGGCCTGAAAGATCCGAAGGCGGTGCTCGACGAACTTCGTGCGAACATGAAGAAATGAGGGTGGCCGGGCGGGCCCTGGGTCCGCTCGCGCGATAGCCTCAAGATAAACAGGAAAGGGGCCCGGCTTTGCCGGGCCCCTTGCTTTTTCTGCCTGCCTTGTCAGCGCCGCTCGGTGGGTCGCTTGATGTTCTTGGGCAGGATGTCGCGCGCGATGATCTGTTTCATGACCTCCACGCTGCCGCCGCCGATCCGCGTGAAGCGCGCGTCCACGAAGGCGCGGGCGATGGGGTAGTCCATGATGTATCCCCAGCCACCGAACAGCTGCAGGCACTGGTCCGCGACCCGTCCCTGAAGCTCCGCCGTCGTGAGTTTCAGCGCGGCCGCGTCGACCGCGTTCAGTTCCCCCTTCACATGCAATTCGATGCACCGGTCGAGAAAGACCCGTTGGGCGAGTATCTCCGCATGCATCTCCGCGAGCTTGAACTGGGTGTTCTGAAAGTCCGCGACCGTCTGCCCGAAAATCTCGCGCTGGCTTGTATAGTCGATGGTCCATTCCAGTGCGGCTTCCGACGAGGTGACCGCCCGGATGGCCTGCAACAGGCGTTCCTGCGCCAGTTCCTGCATCAGTACGTAGAAGCCCTTGCCTTCCTGCCCGAGCAGATTTTCCGCGGGGATTTTCATGTCCGCGAAAAACAGTTCCGCGGTGTCCTGGGCCTTCGCGCCGATCTTGTCGAGCGCGCGTCCGCGCGAGAAGCCTTCCGTCGCCGTCTCGACGATGAGCAGGCTGACGCCGCGGGCGCCGGCCGTCGGGTCGGTCTTGCAGGCCAGGACAAGGATGTCGGCGCCGATGCCGTTGGTGATGAAGACCTTCTGGCCGTTGACGACGTAATAGTCGCCCTCGCGGCGGGCGCTGGTCTTCAGGGCGGCGAGGTCGCTGCCGCCGGAAGGCTCCGTCATCCCGACCGCGGCGACCATCTCGCCGGTCGCCATTTTCGGCAGATATTTGCGCTTCTGGGCCTCGGTGCCGTGTTTGTAGATATAGGGAGCGACGATATCCGACTGGAGGTAGAAGGCAGGCGCCAGCGCGCCGGCGCGGGCCATCTCCTCGTTGAGTACCGTTGCGTGCAGGAAGTCGCCGCCTGGCCCGCCATATTCCTCAGGTATCGTGCAGCAGAGGAAGCCGGCGGCGCCGGCCTTGAGCCAGATATCCCGCGGAACGATTCCGTCCTTTTCCCACTGCCGGTAGTGGGGCGTGATCTCATCGGCGATGAATCGCCTCGCCGCATCGCGGAACATCTCGTGTTCCTCGCCGAAGATCGTGCGCGGGATCATGCGTTTTACTCCTCCCTGAGATGGATGACGGTACTCACAGGTACATAAATATCCTAATAGTGTTCAATATGTTTTTTCCGGTATCGTCTTGCCGGTCGTGGTGGCGCCGGCGCCAGCTTGACGCATGTGGAAAATGCAAATACCAATTGGTAATCTTTTCTTCTCGCCGGTTCGAAGGCGGTGTCGGGCGGTTGCGCGGATCGCGGGGGCGAGGCGCGGAGAAGTGACCGGGATTATTAGGTAAGGCGCGAAAGCAGCGCGTGGGAGGCAACCCGCGCGCTTTGGGAGGTTGACGGTGAATAATAAGCACTTCGCGGTAATCGGAGCCGGCGCGGGAGGGCTTTGCGCGGCAAAGAACCTCCTCGCCAAGGGCATCGAGGTGACCATTTTCGAGATGGGCTCGCGCATTGGCGGCCTGTGGGTCTACGACAATGACAGCGGCCGCAGCCCGGCCTATCGCTCGCTCCATATCAACTCCGAGGCCAAGGTCAGCTCCTATATCGATTTCCCTTTTCCGGAGGGAACGCCTCTCTATCCCGACACCCGGCAGATGGAGCAGTACTTCAACGAATATGCGGATCATTTCGATCTGCGTCGCCGCATCCGCTTCAAAAGCGAGGTGGTGGCCATCGATCAGGACGGGGAGGGCGTGCGCGTAACGCTCAGGGACGGCAAGAGCGAACGTTTCGACGGCATCGTCATCGCGTCGGGTCATCAGAGCATCCCGCGCGAGCGCCCGAAGGAAATCGAGGGCTTCACGGGCGAGTATATCCATTCCGGTATATATCGCGTGCCCGAGCCCTATACGGGCAAGCGGGTGCTGGTGATCGGCCCCGGCAATAGCGGCGTCGATATCGCGGCCGATTTGTGCACGGTCACCGAAATGACCTATCTGGTGGCGCGCAACCCGGTTCTCATCATGCCGCGGCTCATGTTCGGGGTGCCGAATTCCCGAATCCTGATGAAGGTCGAGAAGCCCTGGCTGCCCTGGAGCCTGCGCGTCAAGCTTCGCATCCTGGTGACGCGGATCTTCCACGGCCGGATGGAGCAGTGGGGCTTCCGTACGCCCACCGGACGCACGCATCCGATCAGCCATCCGACGCTGATTTCCCATATTGCCTGGGAGCGCATCAAAGCCAAGCCGGGCATCGATCACGTGGACGGGAAGACGGTACACTTCGTCGACGGCACGACCGCCGAGGTCGACGCCATCATCGGCGCGATCGGCTATCACACCGATCTGCCCTTCATGCCGGAGGGCACAGATCCGATTCATGACTCGCGCGTCGATCTCTACAACCGGATCGTTCATCCCCGGCTCTCCAATGTCTTCTTCGTCGGTCTGTTCGATGCCTCGGGCGGCAGCAACATCCGGATGATGGACGATCAGTCCGAATATGTCGCGGCCATCGCCAGCGGCGCGGTCCGGTTGCCCGCCAGGGAGGAGATGCTACGGCGCATCGACGAGGATATCGCCTATCAGCGCCGCCAGTATCCGCACACGCATCGCTACATGCTTGAGCTGGATCCGATCAGGTACCGCAAGAATCTGGCCCGCGACTACGCCGATAGCGGCATTCGCCGGCAGCCCGCCGTCCCGTTGACGGAACGCCCCGCGCGTCCGGACTACGCGGTCGCCGGCTGAGCGGTTCTTGACGGCCGGCAGCAATGACGGTCCGTCCCGAAGAAGGCCGCCAGAATGCGAGAGAAGGAAACCAGGGGCACACGCGTTTCACGGTAACCGTGACGTCATCACCCTGACGCTGATCGACCTGGCGTTTCGTCGGGCAATCGAAGCGCGGGGATGGCACGCCATCCCCGCTTTTTTGCCGCTCCTCAATCCGTCTCGCCGTGGCCG
Source organism: Flavobacteriaceae bacterium (assembly GCA_050249695.1). GTDB lineage: Bacteria > Pseudomonadota > Alphaproteobacteria > Rhizobiales > Tepidamorphaceae > JACKJP01. The sequence goes on from JBFWQA010000001.1 coordinate 433,741, forward strand.
CCATAGCCGCGCCGCGCTTTCAGGATACGCACCAGGGCTTCGTCCCGCTTGCGAGTCATTTCGACCGCCGGAGCGTCGCCGACCTCTCGCTTGATCTGTCCAATGACTGTCGCGACAAGCGCGGCATCCACCTCCGGCTCGCCGAGATCGGGCCACCAGCTTTGCATCGCCGGTTGCAGGTGGTGCATGAAATAGTCGATGCCGCCTTCGCCGCCCGCCATGTGGTGCACCGCGCCCGGCCCGTTCAGCGCCCAGCGCAGGCCCGGGCCGTTGGCGATCGCGATGTCGACATCCTCCATCGTCGCGATGCCGCGCTGCACCGCGCTCAACGCTTCGCGCCAAAGCGCCGATTGCAGTCGGCTGACGAGATGGCCGGGGACTTCCTTGCGCACATGGATCGGCTTCTTGCCGAGCCTGCGGTAGAACGCCATCGCCGCCTCGATCGTCTCTGCCGATGTCTCCTTTCCGCCGACCACTTCGACCGCCGGCGTCAGATGCGGCGGATGGAACGGATGGCCGACGACATAGCGCCCGGGATGCCGGCAGCCCTGCTGCAGCAGGCTCATCGCTATGCCCGATGTGCTCGATGCGATGATGACCTCGGGCGAAGCGACTTCCCCGATTCGTCGCAGCACTGCGCGCTTCAGCTCGGGGCGTTCCGGCAGGTTTTCCTGAACGAATTCGCTCCCTGCCACCGCCTGATCCGGATCCACGTTGAAGGTCCAGTTTTCCGGGGATGCCGACGCGGCAAGGCCGAGTTCCGTCAGCGCCGGCCACGCCGCGGCTATGGCATCGGCGGTCCGCCGCTCGCCATCGGGGTCGGTATCGCAGACCCTGACCCTCAAGCCCCTCGACAGGTAGAAGGCTGCCCAGCTTGCCCCGATCGTCCCCGCGCCGACCACGGCGACGATGTTTATGTCGTTTTCCTTCATGCCCTTCTTCCCCGCTTGCCGGACTTGCCGTATCGCACGCGGCCAGGTCCGCTTTCGATTGACACGCTACAGCATGTTGGCTAACTATCCAGTAGAATTATACACCAGTGGGTCATTAAGGGAGGTCCCCATGAAAATCTGGTTTCATCACCTCAATGTCTGCTCCGCCCAGCAGCCGGAAATGGACAGATTCTACCGCGACCTCCTGCTGATGGATGAAGTGCCGGGCATGGATACGCGGCGCGTCGGCATGAAGGACTACGCCGGCCAGACGACATATCTCACCGACGGTGAAGTCCAGTTCCACATGTCGGAGAAGGATCACCTTGTCGGCGTGCGCACCGGCCATCCGGTCAATCCGCTCGACCGCGGACACATTGCGTTCCGCACGGACGACCTCGCTTCCTTCAAGAAGCTGCTCGACGAGAAGGGCGTTCCCTATTCCCACTACGGACAGTGGGCGATGGGCGATTTCGACCAGGTGTTCTTCTTCGATCCGGCCGGCAACGTCATCGAGGTTCACGAGGTCCGCGAGCACAAGGCGCGCGACTGAAAAAGGTCCAACGTGTGGACCGTAGCACCGCCGAGCTTCACCAGCCCGCTAACGAGTACGATGAAACAGGATGACGGCATCGCTCCGATGCCGTAGGTCTGTTGAATGCCAGTTTCGTTCAATGATAGCGGCGCTGGAGCTACGAGTCCCGGCCGGTTCCAGGCTGGCTAAGACCGTCTAAGCATGTCTAGGGGAGAAGAAACCAGGACCTGCACGGTCAAAGCCGCTACTCGCACTCGTTCAGCTATCCGCCAATACGACAAAGACCTCACCACCGAAGTCGATATTACCATCAGAATTGCTGATCTTCACGATGCGATTGTTATCGATATGGACGTAGCAGTTCCATTCCTCGTCGGTGTCTCGTCCGAGCTGGCATCGCTCGCAAGGGGTCGCGACCATACCATCGGCGACCACCTTCTTGAACCTTAGTCCCTCCGCAGTCACGGGAGCCCACCGCATTTCATCGCCCATTGCATAGGGATGTTGTCGGGGCTCTCCGTACCAGAACTGCACGTCTATTTGTTGCTGCATTCCGCATCGTGGGCAGGTCAGCCGGCCATGAATGTAATCGACCAGCGCCATCGGGCACCTCGGATCTTTCGATAATCACGAAGCGTCAATTTGCACGGCATGTTGGATAACCGCAAAGGCATTCGGGTCGCGTACACGAGGCAGGATGGAATTGAGGCGTGATGTTTGCGGCGACGGTCGGGAAACCGCCGCGCAACGCATCAGAAATCGAACAGCTCGCTGAGGAAGGATTCCCGCTTCTTCTTGCGGTACTGGCCTTGCTGGTGCGGCACGCCGCTGTCGCGTGGCGGGCGGTCAGGCTGCGCTTGCGCCGAGCGCTCGATGATCTTGTCGAGTTCGCCGCGGTCAAGCCAGACGCCGCGGCACTTTGGACAATAGTCGATCTCGACGCCGTTACGTTCGGTCATGGCGAGCTGTTCGTCGTCGACCGGACATTTCATCACCAATCCTCCTGCCTGTACCACTCAGGTTTGTGGATATGGTGCCGAGCGAAATGCGGTGCAACAGGCGGCACGGTCGTTGAATTCCGCACCGAAGCGGAGGGGAGCCGAACCACCGTCGGGCCGCGGCTCATCCCGAACTCGTGAGTGGACAACCACGCCCAGTCTTGTGACCATGCGGTCTTGATTTACTCTCCGCATGGAGCCGTGCCGAGATGGTCGAAGCCCGTCAGGAACTTGCCGACAGCAGAGACTCCGGCACGGTCGTAAAGCGGCATCGTCTTTCCACCCGCCTGTGGCACTGGGGCAATGTCGTCGTGCTGTTCATCATGCTGATGAGCGGCCTGATGATCTTCAACGCGCATCCGCGGCTCTACTGGGGTCAGTACGGCGCCAATCCCGATCATGCATGGCTGGAGATCGGCTCCGGCCGCAACGGCGGGGGCAGTCGCGCCGGCTTCCTGAGGATCGGCGACGCGACGATTGAGACGACGGGCATTCTCGGCCTTTCCCGCGATGGACGCGGACAGCTTTCCGCCATCGCGTTTCCCGGCTGGGCGACGATTCCCTCGACCTACGACCTTGCCCTTTCGCGGCGCTGGCATCTGACGTTCGCATGGTTCTTCGCGCTCGGGATCGTGATCTATCTGCTGATCAGCCTCGCCAACCGCCATCTGTGGCGCGATATTGTTCCCGCTGCCCGCGAACTCGGCCCCCGCAGCCTGTGGGAGACGGTCAAACACCATGCGATGCTGCGCTTTCCCGGGGGCGAGGAGGCGCGGCACTACAACGTGCTCCAGAAACTCAGTTATTTTGCGGTTCTGGTGCTCTTCATCCCGATCATGGTGCTGACCGGTCTCACCATGTCACCCGCCATGGATGCCACATGGCCGTGGCTGCTTGATATGTTCGGCGGCCGCCAGTCGGCGCGATCGATCCATTTCATCGTGGCCGCGCTGCTGGTCGTCTTCATCGTCGTCCATCTTCTGATGGTGGTGCTTGCCGGCCCGGTAAACGAAATCCGGTCCATGATTACCGGGCGCTACAGGCTGCCGAAGGAAAAGGGCCGATGCGCAAGCTGATCACCCGCCGCAGGCTAATCGCCTCCATCGGCGCCGGCGGCGCCGGGCTCACGCTTGCCGGCTGCGACCGGCTCGGCGCGACCCAGACCTTCGGCGAGGAGTTCCTGTCCTACGGCAACTGGCTCTCCTACCGGGTGCACCGGCTGATCGGCGCATCGTCCATGGCGCGCGAATATTCGGCATCGGAAATGTCGCCGACCTTTCGCACCAACGGCAGTACCGAGCCGCTGTCCGGCGAGTATCAGCAACTTGCCGCGAACGGCTTTGCCGGCTGGCGGCTCAAGGTCGAGGGCCGCGTGCGGGCGCAGAAGTCGTTCTCGCTGGCCGACCTCATGGCGATGCCGGCGCGCAGCCAGATCACCCGGCACGATTGCGTCGAGGGCTGGAGCGCCATCGGCAAGTGGACCGGTGTGCAGCTCGCCAGGGTGCTGGACGAGGCCGGGCTGATGCCCGATGCGCGATACATCGTCTTTCACTGCGCCGACAATATCGGGCTCAGTACCTATTACGAGAGTATCGATCTCGTTGACGCCTACCACCCGCAGACGATTCTGGCCTACGGCATGAACGGTGCCGTGCTGCCCATAGGGCACGGCGCGCCGATCCGGCTTCGGGTGGAACGACAGCTTGGCTACAAGCACGCGAAATTCGTCATGCGGATCGAGGCGGTCCGCGATCTGTCCGAAGTCGGACTGGGCAAGGGCGGCTACTGGGAGGATGCTGCCGGCTATGACTGGTACGCGGGAATCTGATCTCAGATGCCGGTTGCCCGAGGATCGCATGTCAGCCAGAATCCGGCGGTGATGAAACTGTTCGTTCCACCGACCGTTCCGCCACCCGCACGGCCGCTCGGCGTATTTGCCAGCCTGCGGGCCGTACGACAGAACGTCCTCGCCATCCTGCCGGAGCTTTCCTTCGACCAGCCGATCGTCACGGGGCGGACCGGCCCGGCGCGCTGGCACATGGTGCAGGGGCCTGAAGGTCTGCGGCGCATCTTTCTGGACAATGCGGACAATTATCCGAAGTCGGAAGTCATGATCCGGATGCTCCGCCCCGCCGTCGGTTCCAGTCTCTTCACTTCGGAGGGGGCGGACTGGCGCTGGCAGCGCCGCGCCATCGCGCCGGTCTTCACCGCCCGCAATGTCGACGCGCTGGCGCCGGTGATGACCGAGACGGCCGAGCGGGCCAGCCGCCGCATCGCCGGGGGCAACGGCCCGGTCGAGATGGTGGGCCAGATGCTGTCGGCGACCTTCGACGTCATCTGCGAGGTCGCGCTATCGGGGCGCGAGCATTTCGACGCGGATGCCTATGGTGCGGCGATCACCCGGTATTTCCTGACCGTCGGGCGCGCCTCGCTGCTCGATTTCCTGGAAGTTCCGCACTGGATACCGCGGCCGGGCGAACTCCTCGCGCGCGGCTGCATCCGCACCATGCATGACATGGTCTCACGGGCGATCGAGGCGCGGCGCGCCGGAACGCGGGGAGAAGGCGACAGGGATCTGCTCGATCACATGATCGCGGCGGGCGACCCCGAGACCGGGCGCCGGATGAGCCCCCGCGATCTGCTGCACAACATGCAGTTCTTCATCGTCGCGGGCCACGAGACGACGGCGCTGGCGCTTTCATGGTCGCTGTTCCTGCTCGCCAATGCCCCCGAGGTTCAGGAAGCGGCGCGCGCACAGGCTTCGCGCGTGCTGGGAGATCGCGCCGCCGGTGCCGGCGATCTGGACGCGATGCCGCTGATCGAACAGATACTCGAGGAAGCAATGCGCCTCTATCCGCCGGTCGGACTGCTGGCGCGAAACGTGCTCGCGCCGGATCGTCTTTATGACCGGGAGATCGAGCCGGGGGATACGGTGTTTCTCAATCTCTACGCGCTGCATCGCCACAGGCTTCTGTGGGACCAGCCCGCCGCCTTCGACCCCTCCCGCTTCGATGCGGCGCGTGCAGCCGCGCGCGATCGTTACACGTTTCTGCCGTTCGGCGCGGGCCCGAGGATCTGCGTTGGCGCGAATTTCGCGATGATGCAGGCGCGCATCATCCTCGCCACGCTGCTGGCGCGCTTCCGCTTCACCCCCGCGGGCGCAGCGCCGGCGCCGGTCATGCACATGACGATACGGCCCGAGCCAGGGGTCCTGCTCAGGGCCGAGCCGCTGAAGCGTTGATCGCGCTACGAGGCGTTGAAAAGATTTGGAAAAAGACCAGTGAGGCCGACGAAGATAAGATAGGCCGCCACCACGTAGTTCAGCACGCGCGGCACGAACAGTATAATCAGACCCGCGATCAATGCGACGAGCGGTTGCAATGCGATGGTTTCGATGTTCACAGGCCTGACCTCCGATGATTAGCCGGAGGCTAAATTCACGACGCCCTGATCAGTTCCATACCTGCGGTGACGCATGATGGCTGGAAATGCGCCAGGCGCCTTTTTCCCTGACGATCACGAATGTGAAGCGCACCGGCCCGAGCGCCGCGCCATCGATCTTGAAACGGCCGATCAGCGCGCTGCTGATGGCATCGTCGGTGAGTCTGATCGCCTCGATATCGGTGAACTCCACCTCAGCGCTGTCACGCGCCGGCAGCGAACTGAAGTAGTAAAGCGCGCCTTCGCGGCCCCGCAGCAATTCAGGCTTCGATCCGTAAAAGAATGCGTCCTGCGTGTAGAGCGACGACAGGGCCTGCGGATCGTTTCTCACAAAGGCCTCCGCCCACGCGCCGGTCACTTCCCGCACAGGCTCTTTCGGTCCTTGGCTCGTCATCGCTGTCGTTCCTCCAGTATTGTTGCTTCACTTTCTAGACCGTTTCGCGCGTCGGTCAACAATGTCATGCCGGCGTCATCTGCAAGGTGCCGGAGATAGGTCAGCATCATAGTCTTGACAGAAAAAGGACGCTCATCAATGGTTGGGCCAATTAAATGACAAGCCGAATAAATCGGCCGTGAAGGAGGAACAAGATGACGGAAAAGCAGGAGAGCGCTCCATCCTTTCCAATGAAGAGGTGTCCATTCTCGCCTCCGCCGGAATATGAGCAGCTGCGCAAACGAGAGCCGATAGCGCCGATCACGATGCCGGACGGCAGCCATGCGTGGCTGATGACACGCTATGAGGATGTGCGCCGCGTACTAAGCGATCCGCGATTCTCGACCAATCCCAAATCGCCGGGCTACCCGGCGATTTCGCCCGCCCGGATTGCGCAACTCCAGAGTGAAAATCCGCAGCCGTTCATCCGGTTGGACCCACCGGATCATACGCGCTACCGGCGCATGCTGACAGCGGAATTCGTCTACGCGCACATCGAGTCCATGCGGCCGACAATCGAAAAGAGAGTCACCGAACTGCTCGATGACATCGAGGCAAAAGGCCCCCCCAGCGATTTCCTCCAGGATTTTGGTCTGGCCCTGCCGACAAGTGTGATCTCTGATATTCTCGGCGTGCCCTATGGCGACCGCGAATTCTTTCAGGAGCGCAGCAAGGCCAAGCTGAACATGACGCTCGATCCGGCCGAAGCCGCAAAAGCGACATTGGATATGCGCGAGTTTCTTGATGCGTTGTATGGGGAGAAACTCAAGACGGTCGACGAGTCCGACGATCTGATCAGTCGTCTGATCAAGACTCGTGTCCAGACCGGGGAAATCAGTCGTCAGGATGCGGTGGCGATGATCGATCTTCTGCTGATCGCCGGGCACGAGACGACGTCCAACATGATCTGCCTCGGCATATTGTCGCTCCTCATGCACCCAGATCAGAAAGATGCGATGGTCGCGGACCCGTCGCTGGTCGATGATGCGGTGGAGGAAATGCTGCGGTATCATACGATCCTGCACTATGTGGGGCCGCGTGTCGCAACAGATGATGTGGTAGTCGGGGGGCACCAGTTCCGAAAGGGCGATGGGGTGCTGGCGATGATAAGCGCGGCCAACCGGGATCCATCGATCTTTCCCGAACCGGACAAGTTCGATATCCGACGCCGTACGCGCGGGCATGTCGGTTTTGGTTTTGGCGTGCATCAGTGCCTCGGACAGCCGCTGGCCCGAGTTGAAATGCAAAGCGTCTTCAAAGTGCTCTTCCAGCGCTTTCCGGACCTGAAGCTGGCGGTTCCGCTTGAGGAAATCGAATTCAACACCAACGCGGTTGTCTATGGCATCGCAGCGTTGCCCCTGACGTGGACGCCCAGAAAATGACGAAACGCGTGACCGTGGAACAGGAAAAATGCGTTGGTAGCGGCCAATGCGTCATGACCGCGCCGAAGGTTTTTGCGCAGGATGAAACCCTGGGGCTGGTGGTCGTTATCGATGAGACGCCACCCGCCTCAGAACACGATGCTGTCCGGGATGCCGTTCTCACATGCCCGGTCCAGTGCATCCATTTCGATGAGTGAATGACGTCGGGCAGTCGTGCATTGCATTATCGGTAACAAAGATGCCCCGGCGACGAGCCGGGGCATCTGGTCGTCCAATAAAGGTCTTGGGAAGCCTTCGTTGGATCAGCCTTCGTAGCCGACCCGCGCAACCATGTCGCGCAGCGCCCGATACTCGATCTCCTGCAGCGATCCGCCCTGTCTTTGGGAAGTGTCCATCGCCTCATGGCGGATAGCGTCCGTCCGTTTCAGAAGTTCGCGTGCGGACGCCGCGCTCAACGCGCCGGAACGGCTTTTGGCGGAAATGTCCGCCTCAACCTTGTTGACCGATTGCAGCACGGCGGACAGACGATTGGTCTCGGTGGGGACCTGATCGTTGACGGCCTTTGCGGGGGCGAACGGTGCAACGGCGGATTCCGGCGCGGTGACCGCGGCGTTCGGGATAAGGGCGCTGGCTTCGCCTTCCTGATAGTCACCGCCGGCCATGGCGGCGACGGGGGCGAGGGTCAGTGCACCAAGCAGTGCGACGGCTGTCGCTTTGGATTTGAAAGAGCGCATTTCGGCGATCCTTTCTTTTCATTTGGGCCGGGAGGAGTTGCTTTTCTTCGGCCGTCGGTTACAGGCGCAAGCATTGTCGAGTCGCAACACGCCGAACCGCGTGTCACCGGCATTGCTTCAACCTGCGTTGGGCAGATATGGCTAGAAATGGTGCGCTGCAATACCCAAAATGAAAATAATATGTCAACGTTATGTAACCGAAAAGTGAGCGCTCTTTTTCGCTGACCCGTCTTGAAAGGCCATAGCTTAGTCCTAAGCGAAAGTACCGGCCGGCCGGGCCCGCACCTGAGAAGAGCTTGAAATCAGCGAGAAAATTGCGATCTATTGAAAAGCGGAAATTGTGCCGCGCGGCGCTTCTGCGCGACTCGCGAATGCCTTGACGGACGTAGAAAGTTCAGGATTGTAATGGCCTCAGCAACACAAAGTCCTGTTTTCGACAACAGTTACGCCCGGTTGCCGGCGCACTTCTTTGAACGCCAGGCGCCTATCGCGGTATCTGCGCCCCGGCTGGTTGCGTTCAATGAGCCGCTTGCGCGTCAGCTCGGATTCGATCCTGCCTCGCGCGGCGCGAAGGAATGGGCGGAGATCTTTTCCGGCAACACGCTGATGCCGGGCATGACTCCGCTCGCCATGGCCTATGCCGGCCATCAGTTCGGCAACTTCGTCCCGCAGTTGGGCGACGGCCGCGCTGTCCTGCTTGGCGAAGTGATAGATGCCAATGGCGTGCGCCGCGATATCCAGCTCAAAGGCGCGGGGCGCACGCCGTTTTCGCGCGGCGGCGACGGTCGCGCGGCAGTCGGACCTGTCCTGCGCGAATACATTCTCAGCGAGGCGATGCATGCGCTCGGTGTGCCGGCGACGCGGGCATTGGCGGCGGTAACCACGGGCGAGCCGGTCTTCCGTGAGAACGTTCTGCCCGGCGCCGTGCTGACACGTGTGGCAAGAAGCCATGTCAGGGTAGGGACCTTCCAGTATTTCGCGGCCCGGGGTGACATTGAAGCCGTCCGCTCGCTCGCCGACTATGTGATCGATCGGCTCTATCCGGATCTGGCGGCCGCCGATAACCGCTATATAGGCCTCGTGGAGGCCGTGGCCGGCCGTCAGGCGCGGCTGGTCGCGCGCTGGCTCGCGCTTGGCTTCATTCATGGCGTCATGAATACCGACAACATGTCGCTTGCCGGCGAGACCATCGATTTCGGCCCCTGCGCTTTCCTCGACGAATATGATGCGGCGAAGGTCTTCAGTTCGATCGACCAGTTCGGCCGATACGCATTCGGCCGCCAGCCGCATATCGCCCAGTGGAACATCGCGCGCCTTGCCGAGACGCTGTTGCCGCTGATCGATGTGGACGAGGAAAAGGCGATCGCCGAAGCGACGACGGTGGTGGAACGGTTCGTGCGCCACTACAACGAGGCCTTCGTCGGCGAGATGCGCCGCAAGCTCGGCCTTGCCACGGAGCGCGAGGACGATCTGGCGCTGATCCAGCGGCTGCTGGAACTGATGCAGGAGCGCAAAGCCGATTACAACAGCACCTTCCGGGCCCTTGGCGCGGCAGTCATGCCCGGGGCGGCCGGCCCTGTCGCCTATCTCGGCGAGGTATCGGGCTGGCTGAAACAATGGCGGCAGCGCCTTGACGATGAGGGAACGGCACCGGAACTTGCGCGCGAGCGGATGGACGCGGTCAATCCGCTCTACATTCCCCGCAACCATCTGGTGGAGGAAGTCATCGACGCCGCGGTCCGCGATGACGATTTCGCGCCTTTCAAAGCGCTGCTGGAACGGGTGACGCAGCCATTTGCGGAACAGCCCGGCAGCGACCGCTACGCCCGTCCGGCGCTGCCGGAGCAGCGCGTGACGCGTACGTTCTGCGGGACATGAGGGCGCTAAATGACGGTTTTAGGCAGGCAGCAGCCATGACCGGTCCAGCCTGGCGATATCGGGGCAACCCATCAGGGTGAGTGCCCGCTCCATCTCGTCCCGGAATATCTCGAAAATTGCCGCGACGCCGTCCTCGCCACCGACCGCAAGTCCGTAGAGATATGGGCGGCCGATCAAGACAGCCTTCGCGCCGAGGCAAAGCGCCTTGATCACATCGGTGCCGCGTCTCACGCCGCCATCAAGGATGAGTTCCGTGCGGTTCGCCAGTTCGCGGCCGATCGCGTCAAGCGCATCGAGGCTGCCTTGCGCGCCATCAAGCTGACGCCCGCCGTGGTTGGAAACGACCAGACCGGTCACGCCGATCTTGTCGACGGCGTGGACGGCGTCTTCAGGATCCATGACGCCCTTCAGATAGAACGGACCATTCCAGCGTTCGCGCATCCAGGCGACATCATCCCAGTGCAGATCGCTCTGCATATGGCGCTCCTGCCGTTGCAGCGTTTCCAGCATCTCTTTCGATGAGAGCCGCCCCCTTCCGGCATAGTTGGCCGCGCCGAGCCGTTGATGCCTGAGAAGATTGTAGGTCCAGCGTGGATGAAGGGCGCAGTTCAGCGCGGTGGGAAGAGATATTGTCGGCGGAATGTTCAGTCCGCTCCGCCGTTCCCGATCGCGGTTGCCTTTGACCGGCACATCCACCGTCACAAACAATGCCTTGTAGCCGGCGGCCCTTGCGCGTCCCATCAAGCCATCGGCAAATGCATGATCTCCGAAGGGGTAGAGCTGGAACGCATGATCGGTCTGCGCTGCTTCGGCGACCTCTTCAATCGAATGGGAAGACGCAGTGCTGAGAATGAGCCGCGTGCCGGCTCTTTCCGCACCTCGGGCGACGGCCACGTCCCCGCGCCAGTTCGTCAGCGCGCTGAAACCGGTCGGAGCGCCCATGACCGGCAATGCGATATCAAGCCCTGCCACGGTGGTTGAGAGTTTCGGGAAGGTTACGCCGTGCAACACGCGCTGGCGCAGGCTCCAGCGAGAGAATGCATGTCGGTTCGCCGCAAGCGTGTTTTCGTCCTCTGCCCCGTTGTCAACATACGCCTCAGCCAGTTTGGGCAGGCGGTTCATCGCAGCCCGGCGATATTCCTCCACATTTCCGGGCCGTGCATTCCCCGTAAGACTGAATGTGAACCCGCGAAGCATTCTGATTGTCCCCGTCTGCAGGTCTGTTTAAGGGCGAGTGGAATGAGGGGGGTGCCGGCACCGCCGGCGACCTCGAGCGGCGGGGGTCGTCAGAAAGAATTCCCACACACCTCCGCGTGCGCAATCCTCAGCCAGCGCATCGAGATTGTAAATCTCTGCGGGCAATCCCCGTCGAGGCCCCGATTGCCGCTGGCGCCGGCGACGCTCCGGTCGACGGGGAAGCGGCGCAGCCAGCCCTTGCGTCGCGCGTGTCGACATACCCGTCATCGTTGATAGAAATCGTCACGGAGCCGCCTTTCCGAGGTTGCTATCGCTTCGGCTTGATGTCCTTGAGTGCCGCGATCTCGGCCGAGATACCCTTCGTGAGATAGCCGCGGTCGCTGCCCACGCACAGGAGGCGCATGCCTTTGTCGACGCAGGACTGCGCGTGCTTTGCGGTATAGGCGACGCTTGCGACGAACTTGCCGGCGGCTTCGGCCGCGGCGACGATCTGCGGGTAGTGTTTTGTAAGCGCCTGCGATTCGTTCAGCGCGTGTTCCCGCGTCAGGTTGAGCGCGAGCGAAAGGTCGATCGGGCCGATGAAGACGCCGTCCACACCCTCCACATTGACGATCGCCTCGACATTGGCGAGGCCTTCGGACGTCTCGATCATCGGCAGGACGATCACATCCTGATTGGCCGCTTCCACCGTGGGGTAGACCTGGAAAACAGGCCCCCAGGATCGACCGCCAAGGGGCGGATATCGCGCCGCGTCGACCAGCCTCTGTGCATCTTCCGCCGTATCGATCATCGGCGCGATGATGCCTTCCGCGCCGAGATCCAGCGCCCGCATCACGGCGGCCGGCGTGTTCCACGGTACCCGGACAATGGTGCCCAGGCCCAGGCCGCGCAGGATCGGCAGGATCGACGTCAGATCGGCTTCGCTGATCGCGCCGTGCTGGAGGTCGATACCGGTCCAGCGGTGACCCGCCGCGGCATAGGCGGCCGCCACAGCCGGATGGCCGATACCCATCCAGCCGCCAAGGGCGATCCCTCCGTCGGCAAGAAGCTCGCGCATGACGCTCAACGGCTCTCTCCATGTAAATCTGGCGCCGCGGCGACCGGTATGTCCGCCGCTTATGCGCGCGATCATCCGGGATCATGCTTGAGATGGCAAGGACAGGGGCCTTTGCAGAACGAGACCTTGGGGCCGAACGCTCATGCCATCAAAACATACCCGCGCACTCTCCTTGGTTTGATTTTCTTTGCCCGGCCCCACGATTATCATTGATCGCAAGCCGATTCCTCAATGAGACTGGCGTGGATGCCGGTGTGCATGGATCTTATGATCGCATCCGCGAAGATGATGCCTTCCTCGTCTCGACGGCGCGCATCGATGAGTCGCTATATGAAAGCCTTATGGGTCGGCATCGGTTCGCTATCTCTGATTGCCGGCTTTGTCGGCGTCTTCCTTCCTTTGCTGCCGACAACGCCGTTTCTCCTGCTGGCGGCATTCTGCTATGCCAAGGGCTCGGAACGACTGCACCAATGGCTGGTTTCGCATCCTCGGTTCGGGCCGAATCTGGAAGCGTGGCGGCTTCATGGCGCCATCCTGCCCAGGGCCAAGATCGTGGCCGTGGCGTTCATGGGGGCGACATTGTTTGTGTCGGCCGTTGTTGGAGTGGCGTGGCCTATTCTGCTTGTCCAGTTGGTCGTGATGGCCGGCGTCGGAGCGTTCATTCTTTCTCGCCCATCGCCGCCCCGATAGCGTAGCCGCATCGAAGCGAATCCCGGATCGTTGGCAGCGCTGCTGGCGGTAAGGGGTCTGATCACGAATAACCTGGTCGATTGGTTCGCCCCGTCTCAACCTTCGGCCTTGGCCGTTGCATTCGCGACCGCTTTTTTGTGCGATGCAAAAGATAATTTGACTTTACGGGCGAACCCGCCGATATAGCTCCGGTCGATGGGTACCCCGCTGCCGCGTGAGCAGCTGCCAACGGAAGCGTTTTCCGGCAAAGGGGCCTGATTTGCAGGAAAGTGGTCAGATCAAGCGTCCGGCCACCGCATGCGAATACGACGCCATCAATTCCCAATTCACGCGGGGTCTTGACGCCTTCGGCGGCCTATCGGGCATCCGGCTCGCATAGGTCAGTTCGTCAGGCGCGACCGCTTTGTGGCCTTCCGCGGCAATCGCTGGCGGATGCGCCCCACTATGCTTCCTACAGGACACCGGGCGGCGCCTGATGCGCGCCCGCAGAAAAGGTATTTATCTTGAACGACTTTCAGGCCTTTGGCCTTTCAAACAGACTGCTGAAATCCGTCGAATCCCTCGGCTACACGACGCCCACGCCCATTCAGGTGCAGGCCATTCCCCTTGTGCTGGCCGGCGAGGACGTCCTCGGGCTTGCGCAGACCGGCACGGGCAAGACGGCAGCTTTCGGCCTGCCGCTCATCGAACAGCTTTGCGCCGACCGCCAGCGCCCCGAGCCCAAATGCGCTCGCTCGCTCATACTCGCGCCGACCCGCGAACTGGTGAACCAGATCGTCGACAATCTCCGGCTGTTCTCGCGTCATACGGACCTGCGCATCGCAACCGTCGTCGGCGGCACCTCGATCAACAATCAGCGTCGCAACCTGCAGCGCGGCGTGGATATCCTGGTGGCGACGCCGGGGCGCCTGCTCAATCTCATCGAGATCAAGGCGCTGCGGATCGATACGGTCACCTTTCTCGTCCTCGACGAGGCCGACCAGATGCTCGACATCGGGTTCATCCACGACCTGCGCAAGATCGCGCGCTTCGTTGGTCCCGCGCGTCAGACCCTGCTGTTTTCGGCCACGATGCCCAAGGCCATCGAGGATCTCTCGCGCGCCTACCAGAAGGATCCCGTCCGCGTGCAGGTGAGCGCCGAGGGCCAGACCGCGGACAATGTACGGCAGTCCGTCCATTTCGTGGCTCAGGGAGACAAGACGGCGCTGCTGAAACGCCTGCTCGCCGAACACCCGGACTCGCTCTCCATGGTTTTCGCGCGCACCAAGCACGGCGCCGAGAAGCTGATGAAGACGCTGGTCGCCGCCGGGTTCGACGCGCGATCGATCCACGGCAACAAGAGCCAGGGCCAGCGCGATACCGCGATCAAGGCGTTTCGCGATGGTGAGGCGCGCGTTCTGGTCGCCACCGACGTTGCCGCGCGCGGCATCGACATTCCGGGCGTCAGCCATGTCTTCGTCTATGACCTGCCGCATGTCGCGGAAAGCTATGTGCATCGGATCGGGCGCACGGCTCGCGCCGGCGCGGGCGGCGAGGCGATCGCATTCTGCTCGCCCGAGGAGCGCAAGAATCTGCGCGACATCGAAAAGCTCATCGGCACGCGCGTGCCTGTCGTAGGCGGCAAGGCGGACGATGCGGAGACGGCGCCGGCTTCGCGGCCGGCGCGCGCGGGAAGGCCGTCCGGCAAGCGTCCCGATTCCAGCATGGCCAACAAGCAGCGACGGCCCAACCGTCGCCGCCGCGCCGCCCGCAAGGCGGCCTGACGGCCGGTCCGATCCACAGCCTCGCGCGCCGCACCGGTTGACTCCGATGCTGCGGCGCGCCAAATGAATCCTCGCGCGCGGGAGAGACCGGCAGATTCGCCGGCGCCGAAGGAGCAACCGCCCCGGAATCTCTCAGGCAGAAGGACCGCTGCGCGAAATACATCTCTGGAAAGTGGCGTTTCGTGCGCCCGCCGAAGGGGTAACTCTCTCAGGCAAAGAGACAGATGGGGCGCTTGTTTTCGTTACGGGTCCGGCCTGCCGGCCCGCGGGAATGAACGCCCGGCCGGCCCCTTGCCGTCCAGCCTTTCATTTCCGGTCATTTGCGAGCCAGAAACGAAAGGCGCCCCATGGCCCGAACCGACATGCCCGTATTCGCCGACCGCCATATCGGCCCTTCCGAGGACGACATTGCCGCGATGCTGCGCGTCGTCGGCGCGGCCTCCATGGACGAACTGATCGACCAGACGATCCCCGGTGCGATCCGCCAGCGCGCCGTACTCGATCTGCCGCAGGCGCATTCGGAAAACGCTGCGCTCGGGCATCTTCGGGAACTGGCGGAACGCAACCAGCTGTTCGTGTCGCTGATCGGGCAGGGCTATCACAACACGCTGCTGCCACCCGTCATCCAGCGGAACATTCTGGAGAACCCGGCCTGGTACACGGCCTATACGCCCTACCAGCCCGAAATCAGCCAGGGGCGGCTTGAGGCGCTGATCAATTTCCAGACCGCGATGGCCGATCTTGCCGGTCTCGACATCGCAAACGCCTCCTTGCTCGACGAGGCGACCGCCGCCGCCGAAGCGATGGCGATGGCGGAGCGCGTGTGCAAGAGCGGCGCGACCAAATTCTTCGCGGACGCCAACTGTCACCCGCAGACGCTTGCCGTGCTGCGCACACGGGCCGAACCGCTGGGCTGGACCGTCGTCGTCGGCGATCCGGCGCGCGATCTCGTGGCGGACGAAATTTTCGGCGCCCTGATCCAGTATCCCGGCACCGATGGCGAAATTCCCGATCTTGAGCCCATCATGCGGGCGGTGAAGGCGGGAGGCGGGGTGCCCTGCGTCGCGGCCGATCCGCTCGCCCTTTGCCTGCTGACTCCGCCCGGCGAACTCGGCGCCGAAATCGTCATCGGTTCAACCCAGCGCTTCGGCGTGCCCATGGGCTATGGCGGGCCGCATGCGGCCTATATGGCGGTGCGCGACGCCTACAAGCGCGTGCTGCCGGGCCGCCTCGTCGGTGTATCGGTCGACGCCAATGGCGACCCGGCCTACCGGCTTGCCCTGCAGACGCGCGAGCAGCATATCCGCCGCGAGAAGGCGACCTCCAACATCTGCACCGCGCAGGTTCTTCTCGCCGTCATCGCCTCCATGTACTGCGTCTATCACGGACCGGAAGGCCTGAAGGCGATCGCACGGCAGGTGCATCAGCTCACCGGTCGCCTCGCATCAGGGCTGAAGAAGGCCGGCCATGCGATTCAGAACAAACGCTTTTTCGATACGCTGACGGTGGCCGCCGGCGATCGTGCGGACGCCATTCTCGCCGCCGCCCGCGCCGACAAGATCAATCTGCGCGACTTCGGCGACGGGCGCATCGGAATTGCCTTCGACGAGGCGACGACCCCCGACATCGTGGAGAGAGTTCTCGCCGTTTTCGACGCGCGAGAGGCAGCCTCGGCGGAGGAGGGGATCCCGGACAATATGCGCCGCAGCGGCGCGTTCCTCACCCATTCCGTCTTCCATCTTTATCGCACCGAAACGGAGATGCTGCGCTATATCCGTCGCCTTTCCGACCGCGATCTCGCACTCGACCGGGCCATGATCCCGCTTGGTTCCTGCACGATGAAACTGAATGCGACGGCGGAGATGATGCCGGTGACCTGGCCGGAATTCGCCCATCTCCACCCCTTCGCCCCTGCCGGCCAGGCCGCAGGCTACAAGACGCTTACCGACACGCTCGCCGGATGGCTGGCCGACATCACCGGTTACGACGCCGTGTCGCTGCAGCCCAATTCCGGTGCGCAGGGCGAGTATGCCGGTCTGCTCGCGATCCGCGCCTATCATGAAAGCCGCGGCGAAGCGCGACGCAAAGTCTGCCTCATTCCGTCTTCGGCACACGGCACCAACCCCGCTTCCGCGCAGATGGCGGGCATGGACGTCGTGGTGGTCGCCTGCGACGACAAGGGCAATGTCGACGTCGAGGATCTGCGGCGGCTCGCGGCGCTGCACAGCGATGACCTCGCCGCGATCATGATTACCTATCCCTCGACGCATGGCGTCTTCGAGGAGGCGATCGACGAGATATGCGCCATCGTTCACGACGCCGGCGGTCAGGTCTATCTGGATGGCGCCAACCTGAACGCACAGGTCGGGCTTTCGCGCCCCGGCCGCTATGGCGCCGACGTCTCGCATCTGAACCTTCACAAGACGTTCTGTATCCCGCATGGCGGTGGCGGTCCCGGCATGGGCCCCATCGGCGTGCGCGCGCACCTCATCCCCTTCCTGCCGGGTCACCCGCATCTCGACGGCGGCAGCAGCCCGGTCGGCGCGGTGTCGGCGGCGCCGTTCGGTTCGGCATCGATCCTGCCGATTTCCTATGCCTATATCCTGATGATGGGCGGTGCCGGCCTTCGCCGCGCGACGGAAGCCGCGATCCTCAATGCGAACTACATTGCCACGCGGCTCGATCCTCACTTTCCGGTCCTCTACCGCAACGGGAAGGGACGCGTCGCGCATGAATGCATCGTCGATCCTCGCGGCCTGAAGGACGAGACAGGCGTGACTGTCGACGATATCGCCAAGCGGCTGATCGACTATGGCTTCCACGCGCCGACGATGAGTTTCCCTGTCCCCGGAACGCTCATGATCGAGCCGACGGAATCGGAATCGAAGCGCGAAATCGACCGGTTCATCGATGCCATGATCGCGATCCGCGGCGAGATCGATGCCGTGGCCGCCGGGCACTATCCTCTTGCCGAAAGTCCGCTGCGCAACGCCCCGCATACGATCGCGGATGTGGTGGCCGAGAGCTGGCAGCGTCCCTATAGCCGGACCGAGGCCTGCTATCCGACCGGCAGGATCGAACCGGACAAATATTTCAGCCCGGTGCGCCGTATCGACAATGTCTTCGGCGATCGCAATCTGGTGTGTTCCTGTCCGCCTGTCTCCGACTATCGGGAAGCAGCCGAGTAGGAGGCCGAGACTTCACCGGATGAAGAAGAATCGCCAGCGGCGCGACTGCTGAATGTCGTCCTTGAAGCCGGTGCGGAACCCGACAGGTACTGTGCCGGCTAAAAAATTATACGCGGGAGGCGCCTTTCTTCTGATAGGTTAAATATCGACACATATGTGTTTGCGTCCTGAGGGTGCCGCGTGGCCGACATGAAAATGGAACAATAACAGAGCATTACCCGCAAGGGTTGCGGACGGACATTGGCGAATAAGGACGATTCGCCGCGTTGTGTGCCTTGCCCGGGGCTCACCGCGATCCAAGCGGTCTGGACGCAACCCCCGTTTTCACCCAACAATTCGCTCCTGGTTCCCCTCGCAAGCTGAATTGAGGGTTTGCAACGTGAACGGCGAGGATCTGTCCGTAACCGGTACGCCTGATGGGGCGTCCGTCATGGATGCTGTCGAACAAATCGCGTCGTCCGCCGCGATCGGCAGCGGATCGCGCCTTCCGGCCTTGCTGCGATATGTAGTCATCGAGGAACTGGAAGGGCGCGGCGACCGTCTGAAAGCCTACACGATCGGCACCGATGTGTGCGGCAAGTCCGCCGGGTTCGATCCCCAGTCGGACAGCTCCGTGCGTGTGGAGATGGGCCGCCTCCGCAAGGCGCTTGGTGACTTCTACCGGTTTGAGGCACCCGCGAATCTCGTCGTCATAGATATTCCGGTCGGCACCTATCGACCGCTGTTTCGGCAACCGGTCTGCGGGGACGAAATCCTCGCCCGGCCTGTTTCCGGTCACCCGGCGGGGTCAGGTCGCGCCGCAGCCTTGCGTGTGTCCGCGGCCGTGGGGCTCGCGCTATGCATCCTGTTCGCGCTTGGAATCTACGCGAGCATTTCAACCGAGGGGGGGATGGCCCGCGAGCCCTCGCGCGTGGCGGTCAATGATTTTGAGGTGGAATCTCCCGGGCAGGAAGCGCTCGGGGAGGCAATGGCACATGTTGTCCAGCGCGAGCTCGCTGCGACGAAATGGATGTCTGTGTATCGCGTTTCGCCTTCGCGCCCCGAGCGCGGCGATCCCGACTATCGCGTAACCGGCGTGATTTCGGGAAGCGGGGAACGGCCCGAGCTCACCGTCCGGCTTTTAGACGGTCACACCGGAGAATCTCTCTACGATGATGTCGTCAGCCTCGATCGTCCTGCCGCCGGCCCGGGCAGCGGGCTGGTCGCGCCTTCCGTCGGGATCGGCCTTGCAATCGCGATTGGCAGGGCAAGAGGCGAGACCGGCGGCGCGCTTCCGGAGAGCAGCGGGCAGTGGTCCGCCGCACCCTTGAACCACGAGGGATTCCGGTGCTTTCTGAGGGTTTACGACCTGCCTTTCGGACTCCCGCTCCAGGAACAGCAGGAACTCGGACCCTGCCTGAAGACTTTCACCGAGGAAAATCCCGGATTCGCGCCCGGGTGGGCTGCAAGATCGGTGGTCAGCCTGACCATCTTCATCAGTACCGGCAACGCCGACAACGAACTGCTGCGCGACGCCGTTGCCGCCAGGGATACCGCCGAACAGCTCGATCCTCGCGACCCTATGGTTCTCAAGGCGCGCTATACGCTGGCGGTCATGAGGCCGGAACGGGACATGCCGGGATTCAGGTCCATCGTCGCCGAGGCGCTGAATAGCGCCCCGCGGGATCCCGACCTGCTCGCGGACATCGCCAACAAGCTGGCGATGTTCGGAAGCGATCCGAAGGAGGCGGAAGCCCTGAGCCGCCGGGCGCTGGAGTTCAATACCCAACCACCCGGATGGTATTGGTGGGCGCCGACGACGCTTGCGATGCTGCATGGTCGCAGCGCCGAGGCCTATGCCTATTCCCTTCGCATCGAAGCGCGCACCCGCAGGCAGCTTGAATGCATTCGCGCCGTCACCGCGGCGCAGCTGGACCTTGTGGACGAAACCGCCTCCCACATCGCCGCGCTGCGCGAACTGGGCGTCAATTCGCTGGAGGATATGATCGCCGCGATCCGCATGGCGCGCTTCTCCGCGCCGGTCGAGGCCGTGTTCCTCAACGGGGCAAGACGCGCCTATGAGATCATCGCGCATGAGGGCGGTGCCAGGAGGCGCCCGCGGCCCGACAAGCCGGTCGTCTATATCGGGGGCAATCCGCGCGATGTCGCGCAAATGGAGGGGTTGGTCAGCGAATTTCGCGCGATGGTGTCGGCATTCGACTATGTGACCGTGTCTGACAGCGACAGCCCACGCGGCGGGCAGGATGCCTGGCCGGAGGAGTATCTGCTGCGCGTCCGTGACAGCGCATTCGACGAGCGCATCGGCCTGGAACTGGTGCACCTGGCGACGGGAGTCATTGTCGCAACCGATCGCGTGCCGCGTATGCAGGTAACGGAGGCCGCCGCCGAGCCCTATGCGCGTGCGGCCGTTCGCCTGTTTTCCAAGCGCGGCAACATGATGGTCCACTATCTCGCGCAGCCTGATGTTTCTCCGGACATGGACTGCATTGGCAAGACCTGGGAGTTTCTCAGATCCTATCGGCGCGAGGCCTATCGACTTGCGGTGCAATGCGCGGAGGGCCGTCTGGCGTCAGGGACCGGTGAGTCGTTGACCTATACGCATTACGCCCTGCTGCTTTTCGAGCAGTATCTGAGGCAACCCTCCGAACAGGCGCAGATGACTCTTGAACGCGCTCTGACCTCCGCGCGCCGGGCGGTGGAACTCGCACCGGCCAGCCCTGCGGCCCATGCCATTCTCTCATGGCTGTTTCATCTGGCGGGCCAGCCCGAACTCCAGGAATATCACGACCGCATGGCGCTGGCCGGTGTGGTCGTGGAGCCCGACGTCATCGCCCTGACGGCCCGGGCCTATTGCGTGACGGGGCGCGCGGATGAGTGTTTGGAGCGCATGCGGCAGGCCGGGCGATTCGATACGGTCAGTCCGAGCTGGCACGATCTTCAGCGCTATCTGGGCTATTACGCAAAGGGGGAGATGGCGCGCGCCCGCGCCTATGCCCGCCTGTTTTCCGACGACGAGGTCGCGTTGCAGGTCGTCGCAAGAGCGATCTCTGCGCAGCAACTTTCCGATTTTGATCGGGCCAACGTCCTGGCCGCGCGCTTGCGACGTCTCGATCCGGTATTCTCCTGTTCACCCGAAGAGCCGTTCCGGCGCCAGAAGTTCTCCGCCGAACTGACAGAGGCGTTGCTCCACGACCTGCTGATGGCCGGCATGGGCGAGCGCCTTCAGGCCGAGAATGCGCCGGTGCAAGTCCGCGCGGTGCGTTGAGAACTTCCCGACCCGCCGGCGAATTGCTACACTGCTCTTGAAGACTGGAATCGAGACAGGCGGCCCGTTGGCCGCCGACCTATGAGGATTGGAAACCGGGACGTGGAACCGCGCGTGCGGCAGGGCTCGACCGAACAGCCCGCCGGAAAACGCCGCGCCCGTCGGACGAGTGGAAACGGACTGGCGCCCGCGGATGCTGGCCCGGGCTCCGACCGGCTGTACGCGGCGCTCGATCTGGGCACCAACAATTGCCGTTTGCTGGTGGCGGCGCCGGCGCGCCGTGGATTTCGTATCGTGGATGCCTTCTCCCGGATCGTTCGCCTCGGCGAGGGACTCGGCGCTTCCGGGCGTCTCAGCGACGAAGCCATCAATCGCACCATCGGCGCGCTGTCCGTATGCGCCGACAAGATGGAGGCCCGCGGCGTCGCGCGCCGCCGGATGATCGCAACGCAGGCCTGCCGAATCGCCGCGAACGGTGAGGAATTCCTGCAGCGCGTCGAAGCCGAAACCGGCATCCAGCTGGAGATCATCGCCCCTGAAACCGAGGCGATGCTCGCCATCGCCGGTTGTTCGACATTAATCGACCCCAAGGCCGCGGGCGTGCTGGTGTTCGATATCGGCGGCGGCTCGACCGAACTCGTCTGGGTGGACCTGTCGGCCGGCTGGCACGGCCCGTACCGGTTGCACCGTCAGATCGATGCGTGGACGTCGATGCCGCTCGGCGTCGTGACGCTGGCCGAGCAGTTCGGCGGAGCGCATGTCACGGCGGAAACCTTCGAACGGATCGTCGAGCACTGCCAGACCCTGATCTCGAAATTTCACGCAGCCGACGCCATCGAGAAGGCCATGGCGGGTGGCGGGGTCCATCTGCTCGGCACGTCGGGAACGGTGACGACGATCGCCGGCGTGCATCTGGGGCTGAAGCGCTACGACCGCAGCCGGGTCGACGGGACCTGGATGGTCACCGACGATGTTCGCGATGTCACCGGCAGACTGATCAATATGGGTTATGAGGCGCGGGCGGCCAATCCGTGCATAGGGCGCGAACGGGCGGATCTCGTCCTGACGGGCCTTGCGATCTTCGAAGCCATCCGCCGGCGCTGGCCCTGCGAACGCATTCGCGTGGCCGATCGCGGCCTACGCGAGGGCATGCTGAGTCTCATGATGGCCGAAGACCGTGTCTGGCAGCGCCGCCGCAGGCGTTCGCGCAGGCAGCCGCCGGGCAGGGCCGCTTCCGCATGACCGGGCGCCGCAAGCTCAAGCAGAGGGTGAAGACGCGCAAGGGGCGTTCTGTTGCTTCGGCCCGCTGGCTGGAGCGACAGCTCAACGATCCATACGTGGCGGAGGCCAAGGCGGCCGGATATCGCTCGCGTGCCGCGTTCAAGCTGGCTGAGATCGATGATCGCTACGGCCTCTTGAAGCCCGGCATGAGCGTCGTCGATCTCGGCGCGGCCCCGGGCGGCTGGTCGCAGATCGCCGCGGCCCGGGTGGATGCGGCTTCCGGCCGGGGGCGGGTCGTCGGCATCGACATTCTCGGCATGGAGCCGATACCGGACGTGACGCTGCTGGAGATGGATTTTCTTGACGACGATGCGCCCGAGCGGCTGAAGGAAGCGCTCGGAGGGCCGGTCGAGGCCGTATTGTCGGACATGGCGGCACCGACGACAGGCCACCGCGCGACTGATCATTTGCGCACCCTGGGTCTTGTCGAGGCGGCCTACGCGTTCGCGGTCGAGATCCTCAAGCCCGGCGGCTTCTTTCTCGCCAAGGTGTTTCGCGGCGGCACCGAGGGCGAAATGCTCCAGCGCATGAAACGCGATTTCACCATGGTGCGCCACGTCAAGCCACCATCGAGCCGCGCGGAATCGGTTGAGCTTTACGTGCTGGCGACGGGTTTCCGCGGCGATCGGTGATTTCGATCCGCTTTCGCTTGTGCGTTGGCGAACCTCGATGGTACAAGTCACCGCCAACCCGGAGCGCTTTCCGATTCTGTTGTATTGCTGATGCAACCCGGCCGTATAACCGGCCGGCGCGATGCGCTTCCCGTTCATAGAGAAGAGGGCGTTGGCGATGAATGTTTCAAATGACAATTCCGGTGCGTTCGGCAATCTCGCGCTGACGTTCGACGACGTTCTCCTGCAGCCGGGCCATTCGAATGTCATGCCCGGCGAAGTCGACACGACGACGCGCCTGACGCGCTCCATCTCGCTGCGCATACCCATCCTCTCGTCGGCAATGGATACGGTGACCGAATCCCGTCTCGCCATCGCGATGGCGCAGGCCGGCGGCATCGGCGTCATTCACCGCAATCTCGACCCGGAAGTGCAGGCCGAGGAAGTCCGTCAGGTCAAGAAGTTCGAGAGCGGCATGGTCGTCAATCCGCTCGTCATCGGGCCCGACGCGGCGCTGCGCGATGCGCTCGATCTGATGCAGCGGCATAATATTTCGGGCGTGCCGGTGGTCGAGAATGGCGGCAAGGGCGGATATCATACGGGCCGGCTCGTCGGCATTCTGACCAATCGCGATGTCCGCTTCGCGTCCAATCCCGAACAGCGCGTTTATGAACTGATGACCCGCGAGAATCTCGTGACCGTCCGCGAGGGCGTCAGCCACGACGAGGCCAAGCGCCTGCTCCATCAGCACCGCATCGAGAAGCTGCTTGTAGTCGACGAGGACCAGAACTGCATCGGCCTGATCACGGTGAAGGATATCGAGAAGGCCAAACTCAATCCGAACGCCGCCAAGGACGATCAGGGCCGGCTCAGGGTCGCCGCCGCCACGACGGTCGGCGACACCGGCTTCGAACGCAGCGAGATGCTGATCGATGCCGGCTGCGACGTTATCGTCGTCGATACGGCGCATGGCCATTCCCAGAAGGTGCTGGAATCCGTCGCGCGGATCAAACGGCTCTCCAACCAGGTTCAGGTGCTGGCCGGCAACGTGGCGACCGCCGAAGGCACGCAGGCGCTGATCGACGCGGGCGCCGACGCGGTCAAGGTCGGCATCGGCCCCGGATCCATCTGCACCACGCGCATCGTCGCCGGCGTGGGGGTGCCGCAACTCACCGCGATCGCCGATTGCGTCGCGGTCGGGCGCAAAGCGGACATACCCATCATCGCCGATGGCGGTATCAAGTATTCCGGCGATCTGGCCAAGGCCATCGCCGCCGGCGCCGAATGCGCCATGATCGGATCTTTGCTCGCAGGGACCGACGAAAGCCCTGGCGAGGTATATCTGTACCAGGGCCGCTCCTATAAGGCCTACCGCGGCATGGGCTCGGTCGGCGCGATGTCGCGCGGTTCGGCGGACCGCTATTTCCAGGCCGAGGTGCGCGACGCGCTGAAGCTGGTGCCGGAAGGAATCGAGGGGCAGGTCCCCTACAAGGGACCTGTGGCGGGCGTCGTTCACCAGCTCGTCGGCGGTCTGCGCGCGGCGATGGGCTATGTCGGCGCGGCCACCATACCCGAGCTGCACGAGAGGGCGCGGTTCGTGCGCATTTCCTCCGCGTCGCTGCGCGAGAGCCACGCACATGACGTGACGATCACGCGCGAGAGCCCCAACTACCCGTCGAACGTATAGGCGGGACGCCGAATGCCCCTGTCGCTTCTCTATCCGGTCCTGGCCCAGATCGCGCTCACGCTGCTTGTCTATTGCGGCCTCGGCCTTGCGCGCCAGCGGGCGTTGCGGGCGCGCGCGGTGCGCCTCGGCGAAATCGCGCTCGACAAGACCAGATGGGATGAAGGCTCGCGCAAGTGGAGCAATAATCTCGACAACCAGTTCCAGACGCCGGTTCTGTTCTATGTCCTTTGCGGCATCGCGACCTTCATCGGCGCCGTCGGCGCCGTCATGACCGTGCTGGCATGGGGCTTCGTCGCCACGCGCATCGTGCATGTCTACATCCACACCGGCTCCAACGACCTGCGCCGGCGCTTTTGGGTTTTCGTCGTCAGCGTCTGCATCCTCGTGGCGATGTTCGTCGGCGTGCTCGTTCATCTGGTCGTCTGATGCGCACCGGCGGCAGGCTGCAGGCGGCCATCGAAATCCTCGATCTGATGGAACGGCGGCATCGGCCGGCGGCCGATGCCCTGAAGGAGTGGGCCTCGGCCCACCGTTTCGCGGGCTCGGGCGATCGCGCCGCCATCGGCAATCTCGTTTTTGACAGCCTGCGCCGACGCCGTTCCTTCGGCTGGCTGGCCGGCGACGAAACGCCGCGCGGCGTCGTGCTGGCCGCCTACGCCTTCGGCTGGGGCGCCGGGATGGACGGGCTGGAGGCCGCTCTCGCCGATGACCCGCATGCGCCGGCGGCGCTCTCGCAGGACGAGCGCGATCGTCTTGCCGCCGCCGACCTTGTGGGGGCGCCGGATGCCGTTCGCGCCGATTGTCCCGACTGGCTGTGGCCGTCCTTCCAGGCGATCTTCGGCAATGATGCCGTCGCCGAAGTCTCGGCGCTGGCGCTGAGAGCGCCGGTCGATCTCAGGGCGAACACGCTGAAGGCTGACCGCGAAAAGGTGTTGAAGAATCTCGCGCATCTGAAGCCCGAGCCGATGGATCTGGCGCCGGATGGCGTGCGCCTGCCGGCCGGCGAAGGCTTTGCCCGTCAACCCAATATCGAGGCGGAAGCCGAGTGGCGAAAGGGCTGGTTCGAGGTCCAGGACGCGGGTTCGCAGCTCGCCGCGCTCCTCTCCGGCGTGACGCCGGGCATGCAGGTATGCGACCTGTGCGCTGGGGCAGGCGGCAAGACGCTCGCGCTCGCGGCGCTGATGAACAATTCCGGCCAGATCCACGCCTATGATTCCGACCGCAACCGGCTCGCAAACATTCACGAGCGGCTGCAGCGCGCCGGTGTGCGCAACGTGCAGGTGCGCGATCCCGCGCGTCAGCCCGATCTCGCCGACTTGAACGGCCGGATGGATATCGTTCTTGTCGACGCGCCCTGCACCGGAGCGGGCACGTGGCGGCGCAGGCCCGACGCCAAATGGCGCCTGTCGCCGGAAGCGCTGGAGAAGCGACGGGAAGAACAGCGCGCCGTGCTCGATGCCTCCGTTCCGCTCGTCGCGCCCGGCGGCCGCATCGTCTATATCACCTGCTCGCTGCTGCCCGAGGAGAACGACGAGCAGATCGAAGGGCTGGTTCAGCGCGCGCCCGGACTTCGCGTGGCGGACGCCGCGGCCAACGCGCTTGCCGTCCTTGGCGAGGATCAGGGCCAGGCGCTGCTGGAGCGGGCGATCCTGACGCGCCATGGCCTCAGCCTGACACCGGCACGAACCGGCACGGACGGCTTTTACATCGCGATTCTGGTGCGCGAGGCGAGTTGAATCAGTTTGTGAACAAACTGAATCGGAAGCTCAGCGCCTCGCCCTTAGGAACTAAAAAGACTCGCGAATTCCCTTTTCGCTGAAGACCCGTTTTCGACGCGGCGGCGCCGTTGCAGGCGCGCAACGGTTTACTTCCAATTGCGACGGGATCAGCGATCCATGCTTGCAATTCGCGCGGCATGGGCGCAAAGGCTCCCCCCTCGGAACCAGACGGAGACCTCGATGCACCGCGATAGCCAGCACACATTGCCGGCGAACCTGCGCGCCCCAGCGGCAGCATGGTGCGGTGTCGTTCGCGTAGCTCCGCGACGCCTGCCCAGCTAGCCACGTCAGGGCGCGGCGTTCCGCCGCTCTTTCACCCCGATTGACTATTCGGCCATCGCGCGAACGTCTTTGACGCGCGCCGCCGTAATGACGTGGTTTTTTGAGTTATGGAAGCGCAGCTTGCGCGCGAGATCATCGCGTGTCTGCCCAAAGGGCGGACGATCTATTCGTACTACCGGGATAAATATACCGTCGAACTGGTGCGTTCGGTGGTGGGTGAGCGCATGGCGATCAGGGATCTGCGGCAGACGCATGTCGCCGGCCTGCTGGAGAGGCCGAAGCTGAAGGCGATCATCGCCGCCAGGGGCGATGGCGTGCTGACGCGCGAGGATTTGCTGCTCGCCGAAGCTGACGCCGATTTGCACTATGTCCTGACACTCGGGTTGTGGGGGAGCGAGCACAAGAGACGATATCGTCACTTGCAGCTCTCGCGACGGGGATTGAACCTCGTCCTGCAGCTCAATTTCGTGCGCAGCCATGACCGTGCTTATGCCGACCAACTGAAGCAGCGCGACGGCGATGCGTTTCAATATGGAATGCATCCCATCTGCCGGTCAGGGCGCAATACGCTCGCCTGGGCGCGGATCGATCTCGATCTTGAGAAGGGCGAGGCGCTGATTGAGGAAATCCAGAGCGACTGGATTCGTCTGGCAGCTGCGACGAGGCGCTGGAACGAGCCGCGATGCGAGGACGACTGGCGTCACCGATATTTCGAGACCGACGACGGTCAGCGGGTTTTGCGCCGCAACGCGGAACGCTATTTTCGGGACGTGCTGGAGCCCCATACGCGCATATGGCCCGAGGCCATGCTGTCGGCCGCGATCTGGTTCCTGACCCACGAGATCGGCATCCGCACCATCTGGTATCACGACGAAGAGACCGGGGCGAAGCTGAAGAATATCGCTTACCGCAAGCCGCCACGCTCGCTCTATACCGACCTGCCGCGCCGTTTCTGCTTTGCAAAGACAAGCGAGGTACCGTCCTTTCTTGTCCCCGCCGAGGACAAGCGGATCAACCGCTGGATTAACGAGGGAAATGCGACGTTCTGGCGGTTGAGATTGTGAGTCGGCGCCTTGCAGACTCGCGGCTGATCCGCTACTGCCTCGCCATGACAGATACCGTCCTGATCATCGACTTCGGCTCGCAGGTCACCCAGCTCATCGCGCGGCGCGTTCGCGAGGCGGGCGTCTATAGCGAGATCGTTCCCTTCCAGTCCGCCGAGGAAGGCTTCAAGCGCCTCCATCCGAAGGCGGTGATCCTGTCGGGCGGCCCGGCTTCCACCCTCGATTCCGGCAGTCCCCGCGCTCCCGAGATTGTTTTTTCATCAGGCCTTCCGGTGCTCGGCATCTGCTACGGCCAGCAGATCATGGCCGAGCAACTGGGCGGCAGGGTGGAAGGCGGCCATCACCGCGAGTTCGGACGCGCCTTCCTTGAGGTTGAATCCGCCTCCGCGCTGTTCGAGGGCGTCTGGGACAAGGGCACGCGCCACCAGGTCTGGATGAGCCACGGCGATCGCGTGACCGCGCTGCCCGAGGGTTTCTCGATCATCGGCCAGTCTCCCAATGCGCCCTTCGCCGCCGTCGCCGACGAGGAACGCCGCTACTATGGCGTCCAGTTCCATCCGGAGGTCGTTCACACGCCGGACGGGGCAAAGCTGCTGTCCAACTTCGTTCACAAGGTCGCCGGCATCAGGGGCGACTGGACGATGGCGGCCTTCCGCGATCAGGCCATCGCCCGCATCCGCGAGCAGGTGGGCGACGGGAAGGTGATTTGCGGGCTCTCCGGCGGCGTCGACAGCGCGGTCGCCGCCGTCCTGATCCACGAGGCGATCGGCGACCAGCTGACCTGCATTCTCGTCGATCACGGGCTGATGCGGCTGAACGAGGCGGCGGAGGTCGTGGAGATGTTCCGCGGCCACTACAATATCCCGCTCGTCCACGTTGATGCGTCGGAGACGTTCATCTCCGCGCTGGAGGGCGAGGCCGACCCGGAAGTCAAGCGCAAGACGATCGGCAAGCTCTTCATCGACGTCTTCGAGAAGGAGGCGAAGAAGATCGGCGGCGCGGAATTCCTCGCGCAAGGCACGCTATACCCGGACGTGATCGAGAGCGTCTCCTTCACCGGAGGCCCGTCCGTCACGATCAAGAGCCATCACAATGTCGGCGGTCTTCCCGAGCGCATGAACATGAAGCTGGTGGAGCCGTTGCGCGAACTGTTCAAGGATGAGGTGAGGGCGCTTGGCCGCGAGCTCGGTCTGCCCGACAGCTTCGTTGGCCGCCACCCGTTCCCCGGGCCGGGCCTTGCCATCCGCTGCCCCGGCGGCATCACCCGCGAGAAACTGGAAATTCTCCGCAAGGCCGATGCGATCTATCTCGACGAGATCCGCAAGGCCGGTCTCTATGACGCGATCTGGCAGGCCTTCGCCGTTCTGCTGCCGGTGCAGACGGTGGGCGTCATGGGCGACGGGCGCACCTATGAGTTCGTCTGCGCACTCCGCGCCGTCACCTCGGTCGACGGCATGACCGCCGATTTCTATCACTATGACATGGAATTCCTCGGCGCCGCCGCCACCCGTATCATCAATGAGGTGAAGGGCATCAACCGCGTCGTCTATGACGTGACGTCCAAGCCCCCCGGCACGATCGAGTGGGAATAGGCTTTCCGAGAGTACCGGTTATCCGGAAGGTAGGGCGACTTGCGTATTTTCCGCCACCCTCCGAGGGACTTCGCTAGGGACCGAGGCATGAAAGCGGTACTGCACATCGGCACCGAGAAGACCGGGA
Organism: Flavobacteriaceae bacterium; assembly: GCA_050249695.1. Lineage (GTDB taxonomy): Bacteria > Pseudomonadota > Alphaproteobacteria > Rhizobiales > Tepidamorphaceae > JACKJP01. The sequence continues at coordinate 463,656 of JBFWQA010000001.1, forward strand.
CGACGCTTCTGCAGAACTGGCTCTATGCCAATCGGGCGAACCTGTACCAGAAAGGTATATATTTGTCGGAAAATTTGGGGAAACCGAACAACCGATACATACCATCCTATTTCAGAAGCGAACTTGACGATTGGGCCAAAGCCAACAATATCAGAACGCTCGAAGAAAAGGGCGTTTTTTTCAGAAATTTTTTGATTAAACTTTCAGACGAAATAAGGGAGGCTTCAAAAAACTGCGATATATTTTTAATTACAAGCGAGCACTTCCATTCTAGATTGACTGAACGCGAAGACATTGAATCGTTAAAAAATTATATTTCGAGAAATTTTGATGGGGTGAAAATTATATGCTATTTCAGAAACCAATTTGATGTCGCGGTATCTGCTTATAGCACTTCGATAAAGACAGGCTTATCAAGTGATCTGAATGCCTTCCTCGATAAAGCTGATATAAACTCTTATTATTATAATTACCTTAAAATCGCAAACGTTTGGTCAGGGGCGTTTGGCAAGGAAAATTGTGAATTCCGGATATATGATCGTAATGCGTTCAAATATAATGATATAAGAAAAGATTTTATCGACGCCATAGACAGTAATATCGCATTCGAGGGGCTAGATTATTCAATAGTTGTAGCAAATGAAGCGCTTTCTCTATTGGAGGCGATTGCCTACATACAGATAAATAAGGCGATACCCTATTGGGACAATGAAAACGGCGGTATTAACGTTGAAAATATTCGCGCAAGATATTTTCTATCGAACGTAAATGAATTGAAAAGAGGGGTTATCAGATCCAATCGGAGAGAGGAAATAGAGAGAAGATTCGAAGGTATTAATGAGGAGTTTTTTGACGTTTATTTTCATTGTGGGAATAGATTTATTTCGAGTGGATCCGGCGTTGTAGAAACGGAAGAAGAGATTTCTCTTTCGGACGTCGCGGAACTGATTGGCAAAATCGTAGAGGCCGCACTTCAAATGTCCGGAAGCGTCAATTTGTATGACAGTGATGCCGATTATCTTCGCGATATCGCCAACAGGATCGCGGGAAAGAGCGAAAGCGATCTTGAAGACGCGCTGCGGCTTATGAAGCTTGCGAAGAGGGCGCGTCCCAACGGGCCGTATATCGCCAGGAAAGTCGATGAATGGACCGAGCGTTTGAAGAAGCTGCGGCTCTGATCCGCCGGGCGGGAGTGACGGGTGGCCCTGCCTGCTCTTCACCCCGTCAGGATGGGTTTGAGCGCATCGCGTTCTGACGCCACGAAATCGAAAAAGGCGTCGACCTTCGGCAGGTACCGAGCGTCGCGATGGGCCAGAAGCCGCCAGTCGCGGGTCAGTTCGTCCACCGGGCCGAAGAGCCGGACGAGATCCGGTTCGCCATCGCCGAGCGCCGTCGGCAGGGCCGCCACGCCGACCCCGGCCTTTGCCGCCGAGACGAGCCCGAGCACACTGTTGCTCAGCGCCGCATAGTGAGCCTCGGGTGCGATATCGTTGAGCCAGAGCGACAGGCGATGCCCGGCCATGCCCTTGTCCAGACCGATGAGCGGATGACCCCTCAATCCCGCGGCGGAGGCGGGCGCGTCATGCCGCTCGACGTAAGCCTTGCTGGCATAAACCGCCCAGAGTGACACGGCGATCTTGCGCCCGACGAGATCGGCGTCGGTATCGCCGGAGCGAAAGGCGACATCGGCTTCGCCTTTGGAAAGATCGACATAGCGGTCGGCGAGGAAAAATTCCACGCGTATGGCGGGGTTGCTCCGGTGGAACCGGTCAATGAGGCCCGATCGTGAAAGTCTGATGGCAATGGGCTCGGGACAGGTGAGGAGAAGAACCCCGGCTGTTGAGGCTGTCGCGGCTGCCCGCGCAAGGTTTTCGACGGCCTCCGCGACGGTTTCCGCCGCAGGCAGGATGGCCTTCCCGGCATCGGACAGCCGATAGCCGGCCGGCTGACGCTCAACGAGCCGCACGGACAGCCGGGCTTCCAGCTCGGCGATACGCCTCTGCACGGTGGATTGATTGACGTTCAACGCGCGCGCTGCCGCGAGCGTGCTGCCGTGGCGGGCGACGGCGAGCAGGTACTTGATGTCATTCCAGTTGATCACGCTGCACACCGGGGTCACGCGATCGCGCATTATGCATTTTTGCGGCCCCGTTCCGCAATCTTTCCTACTTCGATGGCTTTCGTCACGCGTCCAGAATGTTCGGCAGACAGACCTATGGAGCCGCCCGATGAAAACCCGATCCGCGACCATCGTCACTGATGCGGTCAAGAGCCAGTGGAACGCCGCCGCCGAAGGCTGGGATGCACATGCTTCCGCGCTCGAGCCCTGGCTCGCCTCGTCCACGGCCACGATGATTTCGATGGCCGGAATCAGGGCTGGCAGTCATGTCCTCGATGTCGCGGCCGGCGGTGGCCAGCAGGCTGTGGCGATCGCTGCCCATGTCGGGCGCGAGGGCCGGATCATCTGCACCGATCTGTCACCCGCACTTGTCGGCAGGCTGCAGGCAAACGCGCAAAGACTTGGACTGACGATGATCGAGGCCCGCGTCGCCGATGCGCAGGAGGAAGTCGGTGAAACCGACGCCTTCGATTCGGCCGTTTGCCGGCTTGGCCTGATGCTCATGCCGCAACCGGAAAGGTGCCTTCGCTCGGTGCGCGACGCGCTGAGGAAGGGGGGGCGTTTTTCGGCGCTGGTTTTTGCCGGTCCGGAGGACAATCCCTGTATCCGCATTCTGATGAAGACAGCGCTGGAACATGCCGGTCAGCCGCCGCGCGATCCCTTCACCCCGGGCGGTCTGCTCAGCCTTGGACGACCGGGGCATCTGGAAGCGCTTTTTCGCGCCGAAGGCTTCGGTGAGGTGTCGACCTTTCGTATAGACGCGCCATTCAGGTTGCCCTCCGTCGACGCCTATGTCGACTTCATCCGGGATGCCGCAGCCCCGGTCCGCGCGATCCTCCAGCCGCTCGACCCGGCGAGGCGCGAGGATGCCTGGCGCGACATTCGCAATCAGCTTGCCGGGTTTGACAGGGGCGGCGAGTGGGCCGGACCCAACACCCTCCTTCTGGCGACGGGTAGGAAATAGACAGGGCAGGGTGTCCTATCGACGGCGCGCTCGGCCTCGGCGTGTTCAGCCATGACGGACCCTGGCGGAAGAAAATAGAAGGCCGCGCGATCGGTGACCGCGCGGCCCGTCGGATCAGGTGCGGCTGCCGCCTACTCCGGCAATATCCTCACCGCGCCCTTGTCGGCGGAGGCGGCGAAGGCGGCGTAGGCCTTCAGCGCCGTTGTGACGTTGCGCTTGCGCGGTGCAGCGGGTGTCCAGCCGGCCTCGTTCTGCGCGGCACGCCGTGCCGCCAGTTCGGCCTCGGGCACCGCGAGATTGATTGTCCGGTTCGGGATGTCGATCTCGATCATGTCGCCGTCGCGCACCAGGCCTATCGCGCCCCCCTGCGCCGCTTCCGGCGAGACATGGCCGATGGAAAGCCCCGACGTGCCGCCCGAGAAGCGCCCGTCGGTGACGAGGGCGCACGCCTTGCCGAGTCCGCGCGATTTCAGATAGCTCGTCGGATAGAGCATCTCCTGCATGCCCGGCCCGCCTTTGGGGCCTTCATAGCGGATGACGACGACGTCGCCCTCGTTGACTTCCTTGCTGAGGATGCCCTTCACCGCCGCGTCCTGGCTTTCGAAGACCACGGCCGGTCCGGAGAATTTCAGGATCGATTCATCGACGCCCGCCGTCTTCACGATGCAGCCGTCGAGCGCGATGTTGCCCTTCAGGACGGCAAGCCCGCCATCCTTGGAGAAGGGGTGTTTGGCCGACCTGATGACGCCGTTTTCACGGTCGAGATCGAGATCGTCCCAGCGCGCTTCCTGGCTGAAGGCGACCTGGGTCGGGATGCCGCCGGGAGCCGCCTTGAAGAAGTTGCGGACGCTCTCGCTTTCGGTGCGGTCGATCGCCCACCGGTCGAGGGCGTCGCCCAGCGTCGGCGCATGCACGGTCGGCGTATCGGTGTGGAGCAACCCGGCTTCGTCCAGCTGGCCGAGGATCGCCATGATGCCGCCGGCGCGATGGACATCCTCCATGTGCACGTCCTGCTTGGCCGGCGCGACCTTGGAAAGGCAGGGCACCCGGCGCGACAGCGCGTCGATATCGTCCATGGTGAAGTCGATGCCGCCCTCATGGGCGGCCGCGAGGATATGCAGCACGGTGTTTGTCGAGCCGCCCATCGCGATATCGAGCGACATGGCGTTCTCGAAGGCACGCTTGTTGGCGACGTTGCGCGGCAGCACGGAATCGTCGTCCTGCTCGTAATAGCGGCGCGTCAGATCGACAATCAGATGGCCGGCCTCCACGAACAGCCGCTTGCGGTCGGCATGGGTGGCGAGCGTCGATCCGTTGCCCGGCAGCGACAGGCCGAGGGCTTCGGTCAGGCAGTTCATCGAATTGGCCGTGAACATGCCCGAGCACGACCCGCAGGTCGGGCAGGCGGAACGCTCGATGGTCTGGACTTCCTCGTCCGACATCTTGTCGTCCGCAGCGGCGACCATGGCGTCGACGAGGTCCAGCGCATGGGTCTTGCCGCGCAGGACGACCTTGCCCGCTTCCATCGGGCCGCCGGAAACGAAAACGGACGGGATATTGAGCCGCATGGACGCGTTCAGCATGCCGGGCGTGATCTTGTCGCAATTGGAAATGCAGACCATCGCGTCGGCGCAATGGGCATTGACCATATATTCCACGCTGTCGGCGATGATCTCGCGCGAGGGCAGGGAATAGAGCATGCCGTCATGGCCCATGGCGATGCCGTCATCGACCGCGATTGTGTTGAATTCCTTGGCGATGCCGCCTGCCGCCTCGATCTCCCGCGCCACGAGTTGGCCGAGATCCTTCAGGTGGACGTGCCCCGGCACGAACTGGGTGAAGGAATTGACGACGGCGATGATCGGCTTGCCGAAGTCGCCATCCTTGACGCCGGTCGCGCGCCACAGGCCGCGGGCGCCCGCCATGTTGCGGCCATGAGTGGTGGTTCTTGAACGATAAGCTGGCATAAGCGGCCTTCTTCCCTTGCGTTTTGCCCTGTAGTATAGCCGTGCAGTCGGGACTTTTATCCGAATTGGCGGATATCTCAAATCCCTGCCTGATTGTAACAGCCGTTACATTGACCGGGCCGGGGCCGGCTCTTACCGTAAGAGATAGAAGTCTTTTGCTTCGCTTCAATGCGCGTCCCTGGTTGCCGCAAGGCAATTGAGGCGTCAATCGAGGTGAGGCGTCCCCTTTGCCGAGCGTGTGCGAGACGAGGATAGCAGCAATGTCGAGGGCCGCCTCGCTGACATCCTGGTCATCGGCTCTGATCGCCTGCATCGTCGGTTTCGGCGGCACCATCGCGCTGATCGTCCAGGCGACCCAGGCGCTGGGCGCGACGCCGTCCCAGACTTCATCGGCGGTGACTGCGTTGTGTCTCGGGATCGCCCTCGCCGGGATCGTCCTGACGCTGTGGCTGAAGATGCCGGTCGTGCTCGCATGGTCGACGCCAGGCGCGGCCCTGCTTGCGGCGGTGGCGCCGGGGCTCTCATGGCCGCAGGCAGTCGGCGCGTTCATCGTCGCGGCACTTTTCATGGTGCTGGTCGGGCTCATACCGGCCCTTGGAAGGCTGGCGCAGCAGATACCCTCATCGCTCGCCTCGGCGATGCTTGCCGGGGTGTTGCTGCCCTTTGCGATCGCGCTGTTCCGGTCTGTGGAGATCGATCCCGTGCCGGCCATCGTACTGCTGGGGGTTTTCATCATGGCCCATCAGCGGCTGCCGCTCTATTCGGTCCTGCTGGTGCTCGTTGCGGGCATAGGGCTTGTCGTATTGCGTGGCGACATCGCCGCGCTGCCCAGTGCCGACCTTGTCGGCGGCATGGATTTCGTGCGGCCCGTGTTCGATCCGGCGGTCATCGTCAGCATCGCGGTGCCGCTTTTTCTAGTCACCCTGATCTCGCAGAACCTGCCCGGCCTCGTGGTGCTGAAGGCCGCCGGTTTCGAGCCGCCGGCGGGGCCGGTCATTCTCGGCAACGGGCTTGCCTCGCTCGTCCTCGCGCCGTTTGGCGCGCACGGGATCAATCTCGCCGCGATCACGGCGGCCATCTGCATCGGCGACGATACGCATGGCCCGAGAGCCATGCGCTGGAAGGCGGGGATGGTCTACGGCCTTCTCTACCTGCTTCTGGCGGCCTTCACGCCCTTTGTCGTCGCGGTGTTCCTGATGATGCCAAAAGCCGTCATCGCCTCGCTCACCGGCATTGCCGTTCTGATGCCGCTCGCGGCCGTGACCGAAAAGATGCTCACCGATCATCATGAACGGGACGCCGCCATCCTGACATTCGCCGCCACCGCATCGGGCGTGACGCTGCTGGGCGTCGGCTCCGCCTTCTGGGGACTTGTCATTGGCTTTGCGGCCCTGGGGGCCAAGAAGCTGTTGCGCGCGAAAGGCAGAGACGGGCGTGGCGGGATCTGACGGCCGGGGGATAAGATCGCGCGGCCGTGCACGGCGCTGCCGCCGGTCGCGCATCCCCGAATACTATCGCTTCTCCGTCGTTTCGCAGGCGGTTATCGTGATCGGCGCCGCGGCTATTGCCCCCAGGATCATGCACTCGGAGCCCTGCTCGTAGCACAGGCTCCACCCGGATCCGGTGGCGCCCGACGACGCCAGCACGATGGAGGGAACAGGCGGGCCGGACGGCTTCCATATCCACCAGCCGTCCGAAAGTACCGCGCCTTCGCCCGGCTCCATGCCGGCGCCGGAGCCCTTCACCCGCGCCTCGATCAATGTCAGGCCGGCCTCGCTGGCATGCCAGCGTTCCCGCCATTCGGTTCTTTCGACCGAGTGGGTCCACGACAGCGTGAAAACGGTCGTGGCCAATGCCGCGAGCTTGCCGCCCGATGCGATGCAGGCGCCGATCATGGGCTTTCGGCGACCGCGCCCGAGTGTCGCCCGCGGGCCTTGCGCCAGACCAGCCCGGCGAACAGGGCCGCGAGTGCAAAGCCGATTTCGTCGGTCGCCGGGAGCGCCGCCACCAGCGTGAGGGCGCCGGCCATACCCAGAAGCCGCAGCAACGGTCCGATCGGAACAGTGACGAAGCCGATCACCGCCGCGCCCCAAAGGCCGATGGCGATGAGCGCTTTTGCGAGAATATAGGCGACCGCCGCGGGATAGCCGATGGAGTGGGCCAGCGGCCCGCCGTCCTGCAGCATGAGCGCCGGCGTGTAGATCGCCATGAAGGGAATGACGAAGCCGGCTGCGGCGACCTTGATCGCCTCAAAGGATATCTTCAGTCCGCTTTCCTTGGCGATCGGCGCCGCGGCGAAACAGGCGAGCGCGACCGGCGGTGTCAGGTCGGCCAGTATGCCGAAGTAGAACACGAACATGTGGCTGATGATGAGCGGCACGCCGAGTTCAAGCAGGGCCGGCCCCGCGATCGACGAGGTGATGATGTAGTTCGGGATGGTCGGGATGCCCATGCCGAGCACGATGCATGTCACCATGGTGAGCAGGAGCGACAGCAAGAGGCTGCTCTCGCCGACCGACACGATGAACTGACCGAACGTGTTGGCCGCGCCGGTGAGCGTCATCGTACCGATGATGATGCCAACGACGGCGCAGGCGACGCCGACCGGCAGCGCGGTCTTGGCGCCGTCGGCCAGCGAGTCCCGGCACACCAGCAGGGTCGCCCGCCCGCCTTGGGAGAAGGCCATATAGACCACCATGACCGCGATCGCGGCGGCGATGACCCAGATGCCCCAGTGCAGGAAAGCCGCGGCGACGATCCCCAGACCGATCCAGAAGAGAACGCGGACAGCGCCGGCCGGCAGCCCGAGCGCGATCGAGCCGCCGAGCACCAGCAGCACCGTGAGCGACAGGCCGACCGTCCCTGCGAACAGCGGCGTGTAGCCGGAGAACAGAAACCAGACGAGCGCCGCCAGCGGAAGGATCAGAAACCATTGGGATCGGATAGCCTGCCATGCTGAGGGCAGTTCGCTCCTGGCAAGGCCCGTGAGCCCATGCTTTCCCGCTTCCAGATGCACCATCCAGAAGGCGGACGCGAAGTAGAGGATCGCCGGGATGATGGCGGCCTTGACCACCTCGTAATATTCGATGCCGAGGGTCTCCGCCATGATGAAGGCGACGGCGCCCATGACCGGCGGGGTAATCTGTCCGCCCATCGACGATGTCGCCTCCACGCCGCCGGCGAAGGCCGGCCTGTAGCCGAACTTCTTCATCAGGGGAATCGTGAACTGGCCGGTGGTCACCACATTGGCGACCCCCGACCCGGAAATCGTCCCCATGAGTCCTGACGAAATGACCGATACCTTTGCCGGTCCGCCCTGCTTGTGCCCGACCAGCCCCAGGGACACGTCCGTGAAGAGCTTGATCATACCGGCTTTCTCAAGGAACGCGCCGAACAGGATGAACAGGAAGATATAAGTGGACGAAACGTAGATCGGGATGCCGTAGATGCCTTCCGTCCCATAAGCCATGTGATCGATGACCTGGGAGAAATCATATCCCCGGTGATTGAGGGGAGAGGGCAGGTACTGGCCGAAAAGACAGTAGGCCAGGAATGCACCCGAGATGATGGGCAGGGCAGGTCCCATGATCGTCCACGCGGCGAGAAATACGGTGGCCAGCGCGATAACGCCCATGACGATGTCGCGGTCCAGAGGATCGCCGGCCCGAAGCATGAGCGGCTGATATTCCACATACTGGTAGCCGGCGACGATCACGCCGGCGAAGGCGAGCAGCCATGCCAGCCATTTGATCGGCCCGGTTCTTCCACGGGCGAGCGCGACTAGAGGGAAGGTCAGCAGCAGCAGAAATCCGACATGGATGGCCCGGACGATCTGGCTTGGAAAGTCGATCAGATGCGCGGCTGTCGCGACCTGAAACGCCGAGAAGGCCACTGCGATCCAGTAAAGCAGCCTGCCTTCCCGCGATGCCGGGAAGGTGTCGGCGAGCGGATCGTGCAGGCCAAGATCAGCCTGACCTGAAGGTAAGTCGTGCGCGCCTTTCTTGCCGGCCATGGCTTCCTCGCTTCACGGGCGACGAGGCGGCGGTAGCCGCCTCGTCATGTCGTTGCTTTGCAAGTCTCAGAGCAGGCCTTTTTCCTTATAGTAGCGCTCAGCACCGGGGTGCAGCGGAATCGGCATTCCACCCAGCGCCTTGTCGAGCTTGATATTGGCAGCGGCCTTGTGCGCGGCTTCCAGTGCGGGGAGGTTTTCAAACAGTTGCTTGGTCATCTGGTAGGCGGTCTCTTCCGACACCCCGTCATGCGTGACGAGGAAGTTCACCACCGCGACGGTGGAGACGTCGCCGGACTGACCTTCATAGGTGCCGGCCGGGATGGTCGCGGCCACATAGGGGGCCCCGAGGCGGCCGACCACGTCGGCCGGCACGGAGACGATCGTGATCGGAACCGAGGTGGCGAGGTCCTTGATCGAAGCGACACCCAGGCCGGCCGACTGAAGTGTCGCGTCAAGCTGGCGGTTCTTGATCAGTTCGACCGACTCGGCGAACGGCAGATATTCCGTCTTCCCCAGATCGTTATATGACATGCCCGCGGCCTCGAAGATCTTGCGGGCGTTCAGCTCTGTGCCGGATTTCGGCGCGCCGACCGACAGACCCTTGCCCTTGAGACTGGCAAGGTCGGTGATGCCCGATTCCTTCGAGGCGACAATCTGGATGTAGTTGGGATAAACCGCTGCGATGCCGCGCAGCTTGTCGAGCGGCTGTTTGAATCCGGCTTCCTCGTCGCCCTCCCAGGCGAGTTTGACGGAATCGCCGAGCGCCAGCGCGAGTTCACCCTTGCCCTGCTGCAAGAGGTTCAGGTTCTCCACCGATGCCTTCGTCGACTGCACCTGGGTGCGTATACCGGGTATCTTTTCAGCGTAGATCTTCGAAAGGCCGACACCGATCGGGTAATAGACGCCTGATGTGCCGCCGGTGAGGATATTGATGAATTCGTCGGCCTTCGCCGGCGTGCCGGCAAGACCGATCGATATCGCCGCGATCGTCGCGAAAGCTGTCCTTTTGAGCGGTATGGTCATCGTTTCCTCCTGATTTTTTGCAGTGTGGCTTTTGCATTCACCGCAGGAAACAATATGCGTTGTCGGCCTGATGGGACATAGGATGATGGTCGAAGGCGATCATGGGCCGGAAACCGGCATGCGGTCAGGGAAAATGGGAAATTCCGCCGGCGTCGGAGGGTCGCTATCGCGGACGGCGCACCGCCCGCACCGTTCCGCTGCCGCCGCCGCCGCAAAAGAAGCGATCGCCGCCATCGCATTCCAATCCCGAGACACCGAGGCCAGCGGGCATTTCCAGACTTTCGAGCACTTCGCCGGTCAGCGGGTCGATGCGCCGGATATCGCTCGCGTCGTCCTGCCAGGTGCCGTGCCAGAGCTCTCCATCGACCCAGGTGACGCCCGTGACAAAGCGGTCTGAGTCGATCGTCCGCAGCACTTCGCCGGTTTCCGGATCGACCTGGTGTATCCGGCAGCCGCGATGCTGCCCGACCCACAGCGAGCCTTCCGCCCATGCGAGGCCTGAATCGCCGCCGTTCCCCGGCGCCGGTATCGTCGACAGTATGTCGCCCGTTTGCGGATCGATCTTCCGGATGACCGCTTCCGCGATCTGATAGAGATGCTTCCCGTCGAATGCCGTGCCGGCGTCCGCGGGCACTGAAAGGGTTCTCAGGGTTTCGCCGCTTTCCGGATCGAGCAGGTTGATACCCTTTCCGCCGGCGAACCATACCATCTGCCCGTCGAAACTGACGCCGGCGACGGAATCGACGCCGGGAAAGGGACCGTATTCGCGGAGGATCTCTGCTGGCGCGTGTTTCATGCGGCAATCCTAGCGGACGTCAGCGACCAGCGGGAGTAACAAACTTGTCGGGAAGCCGGGAATGGTCCGCGCGATCCATCGCCGCGCCGGCCCTCGACCGAAGGACTCCACCTCGCCGGCGTCCGCCAGCGCCTCGAGGGCGCGCTGTGCCGTGCGCGGGCTGACCGACAGCGCCAGCGCCAGGGCCGAACTCGACCATGCTTCGCCGTCGGCGAGCAGCGCCAGCACATCCGCGTGGTTCCGCTCCACGGGTGGCGTCAGGACAACCACGGCCTCGGCCTCGCGCGGCGCCAATCTGAAGCCACCGGAGGTCGCGGCGATCGCCGAAACCTCGCTGAGTTCCCTCCGCAGCCGACCGATTTCGACGCGCAGCCTTGCGCGGTGGGACTCGTCGGCGTGGCGGGCATTGAAGGCGCGTGAAAGCAGGGACTCGCGTGAAGCACCGCCCGGCCATGCCTCCGCCAGCGTTCGGGCGAGCGAGAAAAGGACCGGCCTGCCGGCCAGCCGGACGAGGCTGTCGCGCAGGCGCACCAGATTCCTGCAGGCGTCCACGATCAACGCCCCGGAAGCAAACAGCGCCTCGACGTCGGCGAGCCTGAGGAGGCGGGCCTCGCCCTGACCGGCCAGACGGGCGACGGGCATGTCCAATGCGCGACATGCCCGCTCGGTCTCGGCAACCAGCGGCCCGATTTTCGATGCCTTTGCCGCGGACAGGGCGCGTTCCAGCGCGGACTTTGCCGAACTCGCCTCGACGCGCCGCATGGCAATGCCGGCACGTACCAGTTCGCACCCGACCAGCGACGCCGGTGGCAAGGTCTCGGGCGCGACCGTCTCGAGCAGAACCACGGCCTCGTCCAGCCGGCCGATCAGGAGCAGGCGCCTCGCTTCAAGATAGCGCGCATGCGCCGCGTTGGCGCGCTCGCCAAGCGCCTCCAGCGTCTTCCCGGCGGGCAGGAGTCCGTCCAGTCCACGTCCCAGATCGCGCGAGACGAGCGCTATTTCCGCTTCGGCCACCACGCAGCGGGCGCGTCCCGCGGGCTCCCTGGATCCGAATGCGCGGGCGGCCCGGCGCAACAGTTCTCTCGCGCGCGGCAGGTCGCCAAGCTGCGCCATCGCGATGCCGCGCAGCGCAAGCGCCGGCGCATCTTCCCGCAACGCGATCCGCTTCAGCGCGCCGAGCGCATCGCCCGATGCGAGGGCGCGCGAGGCGGCAAAGATCAACGAGTCCATTCAAATCCCGTCACACTTGTTACTCACGCTTCCTCGCGCAGCGATCCTATTCCTGAATGCGGCTCTGCACGGCATGAGCGCGACAGAGGTCTTTCGGGAGTTACGAAGATGACGTGGACGGCGGCGGGAGGGAAGGGCACAGGCGGGCTGTCGCGATTGACGGATGCGCGAGGCTGGCTCGGCCTCGCCGCGTCTCCGACATTCGCGGCGATGGCCTGCGTTTCAGCCTCCGGGGCCGGCGCGGCGACATGTATGGCCGTGCCCGGCGCACTGCCTGTCGACGGCATGGTGCTGATGTACCTCCTGATGAGTCTTTTCCACCTGTCGCCATGGCTGAAGCTCGCTTCCGGCCGGCGCGGCAATCCACCATCGAAATGAAGGATATCCTGAGATGCAACCGAACATAGTCTCGCGCGAGGAATGGGTCGCCGCCCGCAAGGCGCTTCTGACCCGGGAACTGTCCATGACGCATGAACTCGACGCCTTGCGCGCCGAGCGGCGCAAACTGCCATGGGTCAGAATCGACAAGGAATATGTATTTGACGGGCCGGAAGGCACGCGGCGGCTTGCCGACCTCTTCAACGGGCGCAGTCAGTTGGCGATCTACCACTTCATGCTGACGCCGGGGTCGGACCACATCTGTCCGGGCTGTTCCTACACGGTCGATCATGTCGGCGCGGCGCGGCAGCATTTCGAGCACGCCGATCTTGCCTTCGCCGCCGTCTCGCGGGCACCGGTCGAACAGATCGAGGCGGTCAGGGACCGCATGGGCTGGACGTTCACCTGGGTTTCATCGGGCGCCAGCGATTTCAGCCACGATTTCGGCGTGTCCTTCACCGAGGAGGAACTGAATTCCGGCAGAGCTGCCTACAACTACGGCAAGACCATCGTCCGGAAGGCCCGCGACATGTTCGGCCTCAGCATTTTCGCCAGGGACGATGCCGGCGATATCTTCCACACCTATTCCACCTACCACCGGGGCACCGAACTGCTGATGGGCGCCTTCAACTGGCTCGATCTGACCCCGAAGGGGCGCAACGAAGCCGGCGGTACGATGAGTTGGGTGAAGCTTCACGACAGCTATTGAGCTGATCTCGCTAACGCCAGTCCGACGCCGCGCGCGACCGCGGCGCCGGAGCTGCCGTGCGAAACATCTAGTTCCTGTACCCCGTCGGGTCTGTCTCAGCCCCGTCCTCGACGAATTTCGGCCAGCCCCGCATATATTCGACGAACGCGGTTCCGAGCCCTTCGGCGCGCAGATAGTCCGCGCTGACCGGCGTTGCCGGCGAACGATAGTCGTGATCGCGCCGGACCTGCTCGGGAAAGTCGTGACGCAGGATCGCGGCCCGGCCGATGATGACGAAATCATAGCCCGCCTCGATCACGGCGGCCGCATCCGCTGCTGTCATGATCTTGCCCGCTGCCCCGAGGCGGACTTTGCCGCGCGGGATGTCGGCGAAATGACTGATCAGCGCGCGCCCCTTGAACAGTTCTTCCTCGGGCTCCTTCCTCACATCCCAGGCGGAGACGTCGAGATAGTCGATCCTGCCCTCGCGCATCACCTGCGCGGCAACGTCCCGCACCTCCGCGAGCTTCTGCCCGAACCGCTCCGGCGAAAGACGCAGGCCGACCTGGAAGTCGGCGCGGCAGCCGGCGCGGATGCCCTCGATGATTTCCAGCGTCAGCCGCGCGCGGTTTTGCAGAGAGCCGCCATATTTGTCGTCGCGCCGATTGATCTCCGGCGAGAGGAACTGCGCCAGGATATAGCCATGCGCGCCGTGGATCTCGACGCCGTCGAAACCGGCCTTTTCGGACCTTTTCGCAGCGGCGATGAAATCGTCGCGCAGCCTCTCCACCTCGTCCGTCGTCAGCGCCCGCGCGCCCGATTTCTCATCGGCCGAGGGCGCGACGATGTCACTGACGAGCGCCCCGGGCGAACGGTTGCCGGCATGGTGCAACTGCACGGCGGCGAGCGATCCGCCGGCCTTGATCCCGGCGGCGAGGCGCGTGAGCCCTTCCAGATGCTGATCGCCGAAAACGCCGAGCTGGCCGGGAAAGCCCTGGCCGTTCGCCTGTACATGCGCGGCGCAGGTCAGCGTGTAGCCGAATCCGCCCTTCGCGCGCATCGTCAGCCAGCGATATTCGTCCTCGCCGAGCCTTCCGTCCGGCTGGCTCTGCGTATTCGTCATCGGCGCAAGCATGAAGCGGTTCTTCATCTGCGGGCCGCGAGCGAATTGAAGCGGTTGGAAAAGCCGGTCTGCGGTCATGGGCGGGAACTCTCTCTGGGGTACAAGGGACTGATTATCAGGCTTGGTTCAGTTGGCCAACGCCGTGCGGCGGACCTCTCGCTCACTTGAGATAATAAACTCACAGATAGTCTCATTCGTTGCGAAATTTCCCCATGTCCGGTAGCGTCGGCGGAAAACGAGGCGTGCCGCCAACTATGCGCCGACGGCGCCGCTGTTGCGGGCCATGAAATGCGAGGGAGAGACGATGAGTGCGAGGGTCGTGTTGTTGACCGGGGCTGCCCGCGGCCTTGGAAAGGCGATGGCGCTGGCGCTGCTGGAAGAGGGCCATCGCCTTATCCTGTCGGCGACGGATCGGGCAGCGTTGGACGAGGTCATCAGCGAAAGCGGCGCGGGCCCCGATCGCGCGGTCGCCATTCCGGTCGATCTTTCCGCCGAAGGCGCAGCCGAACGACTGGCGGATGAAGCCTCGGCCGTGTTTGGGCCGATCGATGCGCTCGTCAACAATGCGGGGATCGGCCCCGACAGGCTGACCAGCGACTATCTCAACAAGCCCTTCAACTTCTGGGACGCCCATCTGGAACTGGCGCGCACGTTCTATTTCGTGAACGCGCTGTCGCCAACGCTGCTGGCGGCGCGTCTCGTGCCGACGATGATTGAAAGGGGCTGGGGCCGGATCGTCGGCAATACGACCAGCCTCGATACGATGCTGCGCATGTCGCTCTATGGCGGTTCGAAGGCCGGGCAGGAAGCGGAAATCGCCGCCATGGCCTACAATCTGGCAGGCACGGGCGTGACGGCGAACGCGATCATTCCGGGCGGTGCCACGGCGTCCCGGATGACCGACAATGTCGGCCTGCCGCGCGAGGATGTCTTCCCCGCGAGCATCATGGCCGGGCCGATCCGCTTTCTGATTTCGGACGCGTCCAACGGCTTTTCCGGCCGGCGCATGCTGGCGATCAGATGGGAGGAGGGCCTGCCGGTCGAAGAGGCCGCGGCGAAAGCCAGCGACCCGATCGCCTGGACGGGGTTCGGCGCACAAGGGGTGCATCCCAAATCGACCGCGACGATGTTTCGTAGGGATGGAAGCGCTTCGTGAAGCGGCAGGCCTCAGCGCGGCGCCGAGACATCATCGAATTTGAGGTCGAAGCGGGCCAGATATTTCACCAGCCGGTCCGCGTCGTTGCTGCTCTTCTTGGCAAGGCGTGAATGAGCAAACAGCGCACGACCGGCGGCGCTTGCAGTTGTGTGCCGGCGACACACATCCACGACGTCTGCAAGCTGCACGGCATCGAAACGGTCGAGCGCGGCGGCCCGATCGGACCCGAGGATATCTTCCAGAACCGATTGGCGGTCATGGTGTTCGGCGGCCGGCCGCCAGAGAGCCGTCAGTCGGGCGATTTCATCGTTGACGGCTTCCAGGCTGATTCGTCCTTGCGGCGCGAGCGTTGCCATGCGGGTGACCGACGCGGAAAGGTCGCGGAAATTTGCGGCCCACGTCGCCTCCGGTCCCATGGCGAAGCGCAGATAGCGTTCGCGCGCCTCTTTGTTGAAGGTTATGTTCTGTCCTTCACGCTCCAGATGGCGGCGGAGTTCGAAGTCCAGATTGGGTTCGATATCCTCCCGCCGCTCGCGCAGGGCTGGAAGGCGGAACGTCCACAGATTGAGGCGGGCGTAGAGGTCTTCGCGGAACTTGCCCGAGCGAACCTCCGCGCCGAGGTCGCGATTGCTGCCGGCGATGAGCTGGAAGTCTGCTGAAGACTCGTTGTCGGCACCGACGGGCAGGAAGCGCTTCTCCTCGATCGCCCTCAGGCACATCGCCTGTTCGTCCGCACCCAGTTCGCCGATTTCGTCCAGAAAGAGCACGCCCCGGTCGGCGGCCCTGAGGAGGCCCGGCCGGGCCGAGGCCGCGCCGGTAAAGGCGCCCTTGGTGTGACCGAACAGGGCGGACATTGCCTGATCCCCCCGCAAAGTCGCACAATTGACCTCGACGAAGGCGCCGGTGATCCGGTGCTTGCTTTTCTTTAGCTCGTATATGCGGCGGGCAAGCTGCGACTTCCCGGCCCCGGTCGGCCCGGTCAGCAATATCGGAGCCTTCGACCGGATCACGACCTGCTCGATCTCGTCGATCATGCGGTTGAATGCGGCGTTGCGCGTGGAAATGCCGGATTTCAGGAACGAGGTGGCTTCGAGGCTCTCAGACGCGAAGCGCTTGGCGATTTCGTCATAGCGCGACAGGTCCAGATCGATGATGCGATGCGTTCCGGCGAAGTCCTCCTCCGGCTCCCGCATGCGCGGCGGAGACAGCTGCAGAAGCCTGCCCGGGATAATCCGCGCCTCGGCCAGCAGGAACCAGCATATCTGCGCGACATGGGTGCCCGTGGTGATGTTGATCAGGTAATCCTCGGCATCGGGATCGAATTGGTAATTGCGGGCGAAATCGCGCAGCTTTGTATAGACTTCCGAGAAATCCCACGGATCGGAAAAATCGATGACCTGCCGCTTCACCTCGGTTGCGGGCGAGACTGTCGCGATATCGGAAATGATCCGGGTGCACAGCCCTTCCGCGTGCGCGTCGTGGATCAGTTCGAGCCGGTCGATGAACAGGCCTGGTTGCTGACAAAGGCCGACATTGGGTCGCCAGCGCCGCCAACGGTCCTCCCGCTTGCCGCTATCGAGCGTCGTTCCGAGAATGCTGAATGCAACACGACGTTTCACGGCATATCCAGCTTTATAAATTAATAGATAAAATTAGCATATCACCTCGACCCAGATTGCGAAAGGCCGCACGGGATGGCGGCAGACGGCGCCAGAAAGGCCAATAATTACAGTCTTCCAAGACAAAGCAGCTATGCGGGTTGATGAGTTGGCACGGGAATTGAATTGCAAAGGCGCGTCGGTCGGTGAAGGGCTGACGAAGACCGTGTCCGGGCGGACCGTGCAGGCTGCCGATAGACCGTCTTGCCTGCCGGGTGGCACGGCATGAAGTTCGATCGCGCAGCGTCCGCCCGGACGGGGTGAGGAATGACTGGCAACGGCAGCGTTGCCCGGATGGAGAATGAAGATGACCGAAGTGGTGAGCGGACAGGATCTGATCAACGCCGGCATGCCGCAGGGCCGGTGGTTCGGTCCCGCGCTACAGGCGGCGAACCGTGTTCTCGGCGAGGGGGGAACCTTCGCCGAGGCGATCGTTGCCGCGCGTGAGTTTCAGCCCGCGCCGACGCTGCCGCTGAAATGCGCGGGCGATGTGGAAATCCACATGAACCTCACGGCCGAAAGCGAGCACGAACTGGAAAATCTGCAGAAGGTGAGCGCCACGATCAGGGCTCTCGCACGCACGCCCGTGGTCAAGGCGGCGGCCATCATGCCGGATGCCTGTCCGACCGGACCGGTCGGCACGGTGCCTGTCGGCGGAGTCGTCGCCTCGCAGGCGATCCATCCGGGCATGCATTCGGCTGACATCTGCTGCTCGATGGCGATCTCCGTGTTTCGCGGCGTCGCGCCCGGAGCATTGCTCGATGCCGTTCATGCGGTGACGCATTTCGGCCCGGGCGGCCGACAGCGTGGCGCCCAGATCAAGCCCTCGGTGGAAACCCTTTCGGCATTCGACGCCAATCCGTACCTGAAAAACCAGATCAGCGTCGGCATCGAGCATTTTGCCACTCAGGGCGACGGCAACCACTTCGCCTATGTCGGTCTGATGAAGTCTACCGGCGAGACGGCGCTTGTGACCCATCACGGCTCACGCGCGCCCGGCGCCCGGCTCTATACAGAAGGTATGAAGATCGCCGACCGCTTCCGGCAGCAACTTTCGCCGGAAACGCACCGGGAGAACGCCTGGATTCCGGCGGACACGCGGGAAGGGGAACAGTACTGGGCAGCGCTCCAGACGATCCGCCGGTGGACGAAGGAAAACCACTATGCGGTACACGATCTGACCGCCGAAAAGCTCGGCCTCAGGGTCGCGGACCGGTTCTGGAACGAACACAACTTCGTTTTCCGGAAGGCTGACGGGTTGTTCTATCACGGCAAGGGGGCCACCCCGGCCTTCGACGGCTGGGCGGAAGACGCGACCGATCTGACGATCATTCCGCTCAACATGGCCGAACCGATCCTGATCGCCCGGGGCTTGAACGCAGCCAACGGCCTTGGCTTCTCGCCGCATGGCGCGGGGCGGAATTTTTCCCGCTCGCAACACAGGCGGATGCAGGAGGGGCGTGCGGACGCGGAGATATTCGCCGAGGAGACGAAGGGGCTCGACGTCCGCTTTTTCTCAGGCTTCACGGATATCTCGGAGTTGCCGAGCGCCTACAAGGATGCGGCCAGCGTTCGTCGTCAGATCGGTGAATACGGGCTCGCCGAGATTGTCGACGAGGTTGTGCCCTACGGGTGCATCATGGCCGGTGACTGGCAGCAGGACGCGCCCTGGCGACGCAGGAAGAAGCGGCGCTAGGCGATCGGGAACCGGCAGGGCGGATGCCCCCTGCCGGTTTGATACCCGCGCGGGCCGCTCAGGCCCGTTCCCGTGTCGCCGTGAATTTGAGCCCGGGCCATTCCTCGGTGATGCGGTCGAGTTCCCACCGGTTCCGCACCAGCAGCACGGGCGCGTCGTCGCGGTCGTCTGCCATGGTGGAATTATATCGCTCGGCGAAACGCTTGATGTCCGCGGCATCCCCGTCGATCCAGCGGGCGCTGTCATACGGGGCGGTTTCGAACCCGATGGGAATGTTGTATTCGCCGGCGATCCGCGACGCCAGGACGTCGAGCTGGAGATGGCCGACAACGCCGACGATCCACTGGGACCCGAGGCGCGGCCGGAAAACCTGTGTGACCCCTTCCTCGGCCATGTCCTCCAGCGCCCGGCGAAGCGGCTTGGCGCGAATGGGGTCATCAAGCCTGATGCGGCGCAGCACCTCGGGTGCGAAATTGGGAATGCCGGTAAAGCGGAGCATCTCCCCCTCGGTAAGCGTGTCGCCGACGCGCAGGGTGCCATGATTGGGAATGCCGATGATGTCCCCCGGCAACGCTGCCTCCGCCGTCTCCCGCTCATGGGCGAAGAAGAAGATCGGCGCGCGCACCGCGATGTCCTTGCCGGTGCGCGTCTGCCGTAGCTTCATGCCCTGCCTGAAGCGACCGGATACGAGCCGAAGGAATGCGACCCTGTCGCGATGGTTGGGGTCCATGTTCGCCTGAACCTTGAAGACGAATCCCGTGACAGCGTCTTCCTCGGGTTCCACGGGGCGGGGCTCTGCCGGCTGTGTCCTTGGCGGCGGCGCGATCGTCTCGAGCGCATCCATGAGTTCGGCGAGGCCATATTCCTTCAGGGCGCTGCCGAACAGGACCGGTGTCATTTGGCCGCTGCGATAGGCCGCGACATCCAGCGCCGGATAGGCGGAGAGGGCGAGCGTCGCACTTTCGCGGAAAGGTTCCAACACATGCCCCGAAACCAGAGCATCGAGCGCGGGATCGTCGGGTCCGGAGGTTTCCACATCGCGGGCATAGGTTTCGCCGCGCTGCCCCGCGGAAGTTGAAAACCTGTTGCTGCGAAAATCAAAGCATCCGTGAAAATCGACGCCCATGCCGACGGGCCAGTTGAGCGGCGCGACATCGAGCGCCAGGACGGACTCGATCTCGTCAAGCAGTTCGAAAGGGTCCAGCCCCTCGCGATCGACCTTGTTGATGAAGGTGATGATGGGGATGTCCCGCAGGCGGCAGACCTCGAGCAGCTTGCGCGTCTGGCTCTCGATTCCCTTTGCGGCATCGATGACCATGATCGCGGAGTCCACGGCGGTGAGCGTACGGTAGGTATCCTCCGAAAAGTCCTGATGCCCGGGCGTGTCGAGCAGGTTGAAGGTGATTCCCTGCCGTTCGAAGGTCATGACCGAACTGGAAATGGAAATGCCGCGCGCCCGCTCGATTTCCATCCAGTCCGACTGGGTGCGGCGGCGTTCGCCGCGTGCCCTGACATGGCCTGCTTCCCGGATGGCGCCGCCGAACAGAAGAAGCTTTTCCGTCAGCGTCGTCTTGCCTGCGTCAGGATGCGAGATAATGGCAAATGTCCTGCGGCTGGCATCGTCGGTGCCGGCTTTCATTCCGCGCTTGGCTGACGGATCGTTGATGGGAGATTCGATGCTCATGACACTTTCGGCGTTTTATTCACAAGTCGTGTCCGGTTAGAACGAACGGACCAAGAGCACGGCAGCAAGGGCGGTGTCAAAGCCGTCGCGGAACTTTCCATGTCCGGAGAGCCGGCGCGCGCGATCCCGGAGATGAAAAGGGAAGTCGGGAGATGGGCATGATGGAAAAACGCAGCACCAATATCCGTGTCGGCATAGGCGGGTGGACGTTCGAGCCCTGGCGCGGGACGTTCTATCCCGATGGCCTGCCGCACAAGCGCGAACTGGAATATGCGGCCGGCAAGCTGACCTCGATCGAGATCAACGGCACCTATTACGGATCGCAGAAGCCCGAGACTTTCGCCAGATGGCGCGAGGAGACGCCGGACGGGTTCGTCTTCGCGGTGAAGGGGCCGCGCTTTGCCACCAATCGCAAGGTGCTGAGGGAAGCCGGCGAGTCCATCGAGCGTTTCGTCAATGGGGGGCTGGGCGAATTGAAGGAAAAGCTCGGTCCGATCAACTGGCAGTTCATGGCAACCAAGAAGTTCGATCCCGGCGACTTCGAAGCCTTTCTCAGACTGCTCCCGGCGACGCTGGACGGAAATCCGCTGCGGCATGCGGTGGAAGTCCGCCACGACAGTTTCCGGGTTCCCGAATTCGTCGCGCTGGCGCGCAGATACGGCGTCGCGATCGTGCTGGCCGCAGATTCGGAATATCCGCAGATCGCCGACCAGACGGCGGCATTTTCCTATGTGCGTCTGATGGGTACCAGGGACGGCGAAACGCTCGGCTATCCGAGGAAGGTCCTCGATGGCTGGGTGGAAAAGGCGCGTGCGCTCGCCGCCGGCAAGCGGCCGGACGGGCTGGACTATGTCGGGGGCCCGGAAGGCGGCGAGAAGGCGCGCGAGGTCTTCGTCTACATCATCGCAGGGCACAAGGTCGCCAATCCGGCGGCCGCGACGGCGCTGATCGGGAAGCTCGGCTGAAGGCCTTCTCTATTTCAGATTGGCTCTCGCGACGTCGAGCCATTCGCGATCTTCCGCGATCATCTGCTTGCGTCGCCGGCCGTAGAGGCGGTCGACTTCCTTGAACTGCAATCGCGCCGGACCGGGCTCGCCGATTTTCTGCAGCATCAGCCCGTAGCGCACCTTCGCTTCCGGCCCGGTGGCATACTCCGCCAGCGCCTCGTATTCCTCCAGCGCGTCCTCGGTGCGGCCCAATCCCTCCAGCGCGCGGGCGTAGAGCATGTGCGCATGCTGCGACTGGTAGTCCGGATTGTGTTTGCGCAGCCGGTCGAGCGCGTCGAGCGCGCCGCCGAAGTCGCCGAGACCGTATCTGGCCCGCGCGAGGCCCGTCAGAATTGCCGGATCGTCCTCGTGCAGTCCCTCCAGACAAAGGTCGAACAGCGTCTCGGCGTCTTCGTATTTCTTCAGTCGCAGGCATTCCTCCGCCAGTCGCCGGCGGTTTTCCACCGTATCGGCGATGTAGAGCTGTTCCTTGTGATGGCGATAGGCCTTCTCCGGATCGATCGCGTGTGAAACGCTGCGGGTAATCTTGCGCCCGGCGCGGGAGCCGCCGAGTTCCGGCACGATCTCGAACAGGAAATACGCCAGTGGCCCCAGCATCGGAATCATCAGGACGATGAATATCCAGTAGAAATGCCGTCCGGTCTTGATCGCGTGTACTGCAAAGCCGATCTGGATGATCAGGCCGAGACCAACCATTATCGGCATGACGCGCGCTTCCCCCGTTGCCCTCGCGAGGCGCAAACTCTAACCGGAATTTACGCTGCGGCAAGCGCGCCGGAACGCGGATTTCGACACATCCGTGTTTTGTCGCCCCGAGGTAAAGGAATAGGCTTCAGGCGCCTGTTGGAAATAGGCGTGAAACGACGAGATAGGCGGTTCCGGCGGAGAGCGCAGTCAGGAACGTGCCCCACGCCATGTCGACCATCGCGACGGTCGCGGACCAGTTCTTCAGGGTCGCCAGATTGGTCATGTCGTAGGTGCCGTAGGCGAGAAGCCCGAGCAGCGCGCCGGCGATCACGGATGTTGCAATGCCGCCGCCCGCGAGCGCCGGTGCGACCGCGAAATAGACGATGCCGGCGATATAGAACAGGTAGAAGGCCCCGGCTGCCGCGAAGTTCGGCTGATCCAGCAGGAGCCCGCCTATACGTTCGCGATAGAACCCGCTCGCCACGCGCGACAGCCAGACGAAATCCGCGCCCAGAAAGATGACCGCCGCGGCCAGATAAGCGATGGCGTATTTCATGCGCCGGCCTCCCTGCGCTGCATTTCAGATACCGAGAAACGGCTGGGCCAGACGAACGACCCAACTGCGGAAACGAAGCGGTGCGTCGGTCACCGCAAGACAGATGCAATCGGCGTCCGGCGTCGCGACGGGCTGATGCTCGAGATCCTCATCGGCCTCTTCCAGATCGCCGCGCGTGAAGAGGCCCGTCTCGTCCCGGAAGCTGCCGGAAAGGACGAGCGTAAGCTCCCGTCCTCTGTGACCGTGTTCCGGCACGGGGCCGCCGGCCGGAATGCGGAGCAGGCGCACGCTCGTAGCCTTGTCGCCGGTGGCGATCGGCAGATGATAGGCGCCCTTCCCGAGCGAGCGCCACTTCAGCGTATCGATATCGCCGCCGACATAGGATCTCAGTGGCTCCGGCAGGACGGGCGCCGTAACGGCTGCGTGCCCGCGCGCGTTCGGCTGCGGTTTCGCCGCATCTTCGGGAAAGTCCATGATGCGCGTTTTCATGCGCGCCCAGGATTCGTCGATCGCCGGCCCTTGCACATCGCCCTTGACCGGTTCTGAGAGCAATGCGCCTCCGGCTTGCTCCATCAGGCTCATGCGCTCGCGGCAGGCCGGGCACAGTGCCAGATGCGTCGCAACCGCGATGCTCCAGCCTTCGCTGAGGCCGCCGGTCACATAATCGAGAAGCAGGGCGTCGCTGACGTGGTGACGGATCGTCATGCCGGCTCCTCCAGTGCCTCTCGCAGCTTGCCGAAGGCCAGCCTTATGCGCGATTTGACGGTGCCGAGCGGCAGGTCCAGCATCACGGCGATCTGGCTGTGCGGCATCTCGTCGAAAAAGGACAGCATCAGAATTTCCCGCTGCTCCTCCGGCAGACGCGTCATGGCCTCGCGCAGGCCGGCCTCCGATTGCCGAGCTTCCAGAACGCTGTCGGCCTGCGGATCTCTTTCAGGCACCAGCGCGGGATCGTCCGGATCGATTTCCGGCCGTTTGCTGCGCCGGTAGCTGTCGATGCGCAGATTGCGGGCGATGGTGAATATCCAGGTCGCAACGCTGCCCCTGTCGGCGGAAAACTGCCCGGCCTTGCGCCAGACGGTGATCATTGTCTCCTGCATCAATTCCTCGGCGAGCGCCGGGTCGCGCGTCAGCCGCAGCATGTAGGAGCGTATCCGGGGGCCGAATGCGCGGAAGAGCGTTTCGAACGCCGCAACGTCTCTCGTCTGTCCGACCGACAGGAGAAGCGCCGTCATCGCCTCCCTCGTATCCAGTTCTGTTTCCTCGTCCATAAGGACCCGTTCGCGAGCGCGCCTGTTGGCGCGGGGTGCATGTCCCCGCGCAACGATTGAAGCCGGACCGGAAGGCGCTGTCGCGACGAAATCCATTCTCATGCCCGCCGATACGCGCGCGCTTCGCAACTGGATCACGCACAAGCCGCATGTCCGGGGCCGGCAATCCAACCGGCTGCATTCAACGTAATCCATCCCGAGCCGGTTCGGAAATCGGCTGGGTTCCGGTTTTCGACATCGGCAGGGAGGAGCGAATGCACAGCATGGGGGAAACCGCCGCAAGGCGTGTCGCAGTGATCGGGGGCGGTATCGCCGGCGCATCCGCGGCCTGGCTGCTGGCGAAATCGTGCCGCGTCGTTCTCTATGAATCCGACAGCCGGCTCGGCGGACACGCGAACACGATCGATGTGGCGACGCCCCGCGGCCCGCTGCCCGTGGATACGGGGTTCATCGTTTACAACGACCGCAACTACCCAAATCTCCGCGGCCTGTTCAATTGCCTCAACGTGCCGACGGAAGCCTCCGACATGTCATTCTCGGCGTCCATCGACAACGGCCGCTTCGAATATAGCGGATCGGGGTTCGCCGGTTTGCTCGGTCAGCGCGCCAATGCCGTGAGGCCGCGATTCTGGCGCATGGCTACCGGGATCATGCGTTTCTACCGCGAAGCGCCCGCCGTCCTCGATGACGCGATCTGGCGCGGCGCGAGCCTTGGGGATTATCTCGCCGCGAAAGGCTATGGCGAGGCCTTCGTCGAGGACCATCTCCTGCCGATGGGCGCGGCTATCTGGTCCACGACCGCGCGCCAGATGCGCGATTACCCGGTCCAGGCCTTTGTCCGCTTCTTCGAGCGGCACGGCCTTCTTTCCTTGTCCGACCGGCCGCGCTGGCGCACCGTGACCGGCGGCAGCCGCGAGTATGTCGCGCGGCTGTTCGGTGACTTTTCCGGTGAGGTGCGGCTGGCCAGTCCCGTCGCCGATGTGCGGCGCGAGGGCGGCAGAGTGACGATCACCGACACGCGCGGCAACCGCGATATGTACGATGCCGTCGTCATCGCCGCCCATGCCGATCAGGCGCTTTCGATGCTGGGCGACGCGAGCCGCGACGAACGCCGGCTGCTCGGTGCCTTCACCTACACCAGGAACGAGGCGGTCCTGCACCGGGACCCGGCGCTGATGCCGAGGCGACGCGCCGTATGGTCGAGCTGGAACTATATCGGTGGCCTGGCGGGGGCGGATGAGGGACAATTATGCGTGACTTATTGGATGAACCGCCTGCAGAACCTTCCGGCCGACGACCAGCTCTTCGTGACGCTCAATCCTTCGCGCGCGCTTGACGAGGCGGCGGTGATCGCCCGTTTCGACTATGATCATCCGCTCTACGATGTCCGCGCCCTGGAGGCTCAGCGGCAGCTGTGGGCGCTGCAGGGGCAGCGCAACACCTGGTTCTGCGGCAGCTATTTCGGCTACGGCTTCCACGAGGACGGACTGCGTTCAGGGCTGGAGGCGGCGGAGTCGATTGCCGGCGTCAGCCGGCCCTTCGCGGCGGTCCCGGCGGTCGCCCCCGCCTTGCACGCGGAGGCTGCCGAATGAGCGGCGTCTCGGCGATCTATACCGGCCATGTCGTGCATGTCCGGCACCGGCCGAAGCGCCACCGGCTGCGGTACCGGGTCTTCTCGATGCTGGTCGATCTCGACGAATTGCCGGCCCTGTCTCGCAGGCTCCGTCTCTTCGCGCATGACCGCTGGGCCGTCTTTTCCTTCCGGGAATCCGACCATGGCGACGGCAGCGCCGGGGGGCTTCGGGAATGGGTCGGCGACCGCCTCGCCGAGGCGGGGCTGCGCGTGGCGGACCAGCGGATCAGCCTGCTCTGCTATCCGCGTATCTTCGGCTACGTCTTCAACCCGCTCACCGTCTATTTCTGCCGGGACGGGGAGGGCGATCTGAAGGCGATCCTCTACGAGGTGAGCAACACGTTCGGCGAACGCCATACCTATGTGATTCCGGTTTCCGGCGCCGACGAGACGGTAATGCACGCCTGCGGCAAGGCGCACTATGTCTCGCCCTTCCTGTCGATGGATTGCCGTTATCGCTTTCGCATAGCGCCGCCCGCGAAGCGGGTCATTGTCTCGATCGACGAGGAAGAGGGAGGCGAGAAGGTGCTGTTTGCTTCGTTTGCAGGGGAGCGCGAGCCGTTGAGCGACGCCGTCCTGCTCCGCAGGCTGTTCACCCATCCGCTCATGACGCTGAAAGTCATTGCCGCGATCCACTGGGAAGCGCTCAGGCTCTGGCTCAAGGGCGTCCCTGTATACAGGCACCGTCCGGCGCGCAAACCGGTAACAAGTTCCATCATCGATCCCGACCTGAAGGCGATCCGCCATGAGCCATCTTGAAGACGCATCGCTTGCGCCGGGCGCCGCCGGGGGTCCGTTCTGGCAGCGCATGATCTGCCGTTGGGCCGACATGCTGGCCGTCGGCTATCTGACAATCGAGTTTGCGAATGGCACTCGTCACGTCGTTTCCGGTGCGGCTCCCGGCCCCTCCGCAAGCGTTCGGTTCAACAATCGCCGTGGGTTCTTCAGGCTCCTGACCGGCGGCAGCAACGGCTTCGCGCGCGCCTATATCGACGGCGACGTCGAGACGGCCGACCTCGACGCCTTGCTCGATCTGATCGTGGCCAATGAGGCCGCCTTCGTTGCCGTGCTCAAGGGCTCACGGCCCGCAGCGCTTCTCGACCGGCTCCGCCATCTCGGTCGGCGCAATTCTCGGGCCGGCAGCCGACGGAACATCGCCTTCCACTATGATCTCGGAAATGAGTTTTACGGCCACTGGCTCGACCGATCGATGACGTATTCCTCGGCGATCTTCTCCGCGGCCGGACAGTCGCTCGAGGAGGCGCAGGCCGCCAAATATGAGCGCATCATCCGGCGGCTCGATATCGGACCGGAAGATCACGTGCTGGAAATCGGATGCGGCTGGGGCGGCTTTGCCGAATATGCCGCCTCCAGGACCGGGTGCCGCGTCACCGGTCTGACGATTTCATCGGCCCAGGCCGAATACGCGCGCAATCGGCTTGAAAACGCCGGGCTCACCGGCCGGTGCGAGATCAGGCTTCAGGACTACAGGGACTGCAAGGGCAGCTTTTCCAAGATCGTATCCATCGAGATGTTCGAGGCCGTCGGCGAAGAGAACTGGCCGGTCTATTTCGACAAGCTCCGCGCACTTCTCCCGCGCGGTGGCAAGGCGCTGGTTCAGGTCATCACGATCGACGAGAAGCAGTTCGAAGACTATCGTCGCAAGGCCGATTTCATCCAGACCTACGTGTTTCCAGGCGGCATGCTGCCCTCCGTTGGCGCCTTCATGGCGCGCGCGGCGGAAAGCAGTCTCGCGGCGCTCGGCTGCTATCGCTTCGGTGCACATTACGAAAGGACGCTGGGCGAATGGGACGCCCGTTTTCGCGCAGCCTGGCGGATGATCGAGAAGCTTGACTTCGACGCGCGCTTCCACCGCCTGTGGCTTTACTATCTGGCCTATTGCCGCGCCGGATTCCGGTCCGGCCGGATCGATGTCGCCCAGATCGAATTGCAGCGAATCTAGCGCGACGGGACGCGGACCATGCGCCGCGTCAGGACCAGCAGCAGTGGCCTCGGCAGCAGGCGCAGCAGTTTCATCGACAGCGCCATCTGCCAGGGAAAGACGATCTCGCGCCGACGCGCCGCGATGCCTTTCACGATGTGACCTGCGGCATCCTCTGACGATATCAGGAACGGCATCGGGAAGTCGTTCTTGCGGGTAAGCGGCGTGTCGACAAATCCGGGATTGACGATCGTGAGAAGGACGTTGCGCCGTTCCGCCTCCGGCATCATCGCCTCGCAGAGCAGGTTCAGCGCGGCTTTCGTCGCGCCATACGTCGCGCCGCCGGGCAGCCCCGCAAAGCCGGCGACCGAAGCCGTCACGGCAATATGGCCGCCGCCGCGCGCCATCATGACATCCAGCAGCGGCGCGAGCGTATTCATCGTGCCGACGAGGTTGACGTCCACCATCTTTTTGGCCGCAGCGGGATCGAAATCGAATGCGCCGTCGCGCGCGAACGTGCCGGCGGCCAGAAACGCAAGGTCGGGCGCCCCGAGCCGGGTCTCGATGGAACGCAGCGTTTCGGCGGCTTGCGCGGCATTGGTGACATCGAACGGGAAGGCGAGGATCTTGCCGGTCCGCTCCGCTTCCAGTGTCCGCAGCGCATCTACGCCGCGCGCGCTCGCCGCCACCGTCCAGCCCTCATCGGCCAGTCGTATCGCGACGGCCCTGCCTATGCCCGAGCTGGCCCCGGTGACCCATGCGATGCGCCCGGCTCGGCCCTGTTCCATTCGCGTCATTGCAGCCTCACCATTTTGCTCTGGATGGATACGGGTGCAATCCTCCCCCGGTTTGGCTGCGGGGGCATTTTTGTCGCGACGGAACCTGATGCCTTGTCAGTCGCAGTTGTGCTATGGCGTTGCGCCCGCCGCCGCGAAGGAAACGCCATGACCGTCACGATCTACGGAATTGTGAACTGCGACACGATGAAGAAGGCGCGCGCCTGGCTTGATGACCATGGCGTCGACTATGCGTTTCACGACTACAGGAAGGCCGGAATAGACACGTCCAGACTTGCCGGTTGGATTGATGTCGCCGGCTGGGAGAAGCTGCTGAACCGGGCGGGAACGACATTCCGCAAGCTGCCCGATGCCGACAGGCAGGATATCGACCGCGACAAGGCCGTGGCCCTTATGGCGGCCAATCCCTCTATGATCAAACGCCCCGTCCTGGAGGCCGATGGCACATTGCTCGTCGGTTTCGATCCGGCGGCCTACGAGAAGGTTTTCGCATGACCCGCAAACTCATTTCCTCCGGTTCTCCCTTCGAAAAGACGGTCGGCTATTCGCGGGCCGTCGTTCAGGAGCCATGGTGCTTCGTGGCGGGCACGACTGGTTACGATCCGCAGACCCGGGCCATGCCGGAGGACGTCAGGGACCAGGTCCGCAATGCGCTGAAGGTCGTGGAGGCGGCCCTGGCCGAAGCCGGTTTTGCGTTGAAGGATGTCGTTCGCGCGACCTATTACATCACCGACATGGCCTATTGGGACGAGATCGGACCTGTTCTCGGGGAGGCCTTCGGCGATATCAGGCCTGCTGCGACCTGCCTCGTTTGCGGGTTGGTCAAGCCGGAGATGAAATTCGAGGTCGAGGTCACGGCGCTGCGCCGCGCGGGTTGAACGGGGGTCGGCGGCATCAGGCGGCCCAACGAAGACGCCAGTATCATCTGACCGTTGGGAGGCGACAAGCCGGCCAATCGGTTATGCGTCCCTTTGGAGATGCTTGATCTGACGCAATGCGCGCCTCCTGCCGGGATGCATGCTTTCGGTCTGGACGATCGGGAGAGAATGCCATGACCGGGAGTTTGTCCGTCAAAGATCTGCGGGTCATCGTCACCGGCGGCGCACGTGGCATCGGCGGAGCGACGGCCCGGCTGCTCGCCGAGGGCGGCGCGCATGTGCTGATCGCGGATGTGCTGGATAAGGAAGGCGCCGCGCTTGCCGGCGAACTGGGCGCAAACGTGGCCTACCGCCGCCTCGACGTCACCAGCCTTTCGGACTGGCAGGCGGCTGTGGCGTTTGCGGAAAAGGCGTTCGGTCGGGTCAACGCGCTGTTCAACAATGCCGGCATTCTCAGCATTGGCGGCGTGGCAGATTGCACGCCTGACGATTTCCGGCATGTCATCGACGTCAACCTGCACGGAATCTTCCTCGGTATCCATGCCGCGGTGCCTGCGCTGCGAAGAGCGGGGGGAGGTACGATCGTCAACACATCCTCGACTGCCGGTTTGCAGGGCTATGCGGGCATCGCCGCCTATGTCGCCAGCAAATGGGGCGTGCGCGGGCTGACCAAGGCGGCGGCGCTGGACCTTGCGGCCGACGGCATACGGGTCGTTTCGGTCCATCCCGGCCCGATCGCCACGCCGATGATCGCCGGCATGACGGAAGAGGCGGTGGCCGCCCAGCCCATCCGGCGCTTTGGCGAGCCGGATGAGGTGGCACGCATGGTGCGGTTCATCCTGACCGAGGCGACGTTCTCGACGGGTTGCGAGTTCGTCGTCGATGGCGGCGCCGTCACGGGGCAGGTGCTTCCGCTGCCGGCAAACTGATCGGCGCGCGGCCGTTTCGCGGGGTTTGATTCCGCGCAATGCCGTCCTGCCGCGCCCGTGGTGATATGTCATGCAGCGAAAGTATATTAGAAAATATGAATGTAATGATTGTATGAGTGGGCCATAGGCCCCGCCGGCGCGTTTCGCACGATGCTGCCGAGCGCGGGTCACAGATCGAAGGGAAGAATCCATGGCACATATCGTCGTTCTCGGCGCCGGTCTTGGCGGCACCATCATGGCCTACGAGGTGAGGGAAGCGCTCGGCCGGAGCCACAAGGTGTCGGTTGTCTCGAAGGGAAGCGACTATTCCTTCGTGCCGTCCAATCCCTGGGTGGCCGTCGGCTGGCGCACCAAGGAAGCGATAACCGTCGATCTGACGGACGTGATGAAGCGTCGCGACATCGATCTCTACCCGCAGGGTGCAAAACGCCTGCACCCTGAGGACAAGGTTCTCGAACTGGGTGACGGTACGAAGCTGAGCTATGACTATATCGTCATTGCCACCGGCCCCGACCTCGCATTTGACGAGATCGAGGGTTTCGGTCCCCAGAAACACACCCAGTCCATCTGCATGGCCGATCACGCGGTGATGACGAAGGCCGCCTTTGACAGGCTGGTCGCAAAGCCGGGACCGGTCGTCATCGGCGCGGTGCAAGGTGCTTCATGCTTCGGCCCGGCCTACGAGTTCGCCTTCATTCTCGACAAGGCGCTGCGCGACGCGAAGGTTCGCGACAAGGTGCCGATGACCTTCGTCACCTCGGAGCCCTATATCGGTCATCTCGGTCTGGACGGCGTCGGCGACACCAAGGGGCTGCTGGAGAGCGAACTGCGCCAGCATCACATTAAGTGGGTCACCAACGCCAAGCTTGACAAGGCGGAAGCCGACAAGCTGACGGTGTCGGAGATGAACGAGGACGGCACGCTCAAGCAGACTCACGAAATACCGACGACGTTCACGATGATGCTGCCGGCCTTCCGCGGCGTCGAAGCGGTGATCGGCATCGAAGGCCTGACCAACCCGCGGGGGTTCATCCTCGTCGACAAGCATCAACGCAACCCCAAATTCCGGGAAGTCTTTGCCGTGGGTGTCTGCGTCGCGATCCCGCCCGTCGGCAAGACCGCGGTGCCCGTGGGCGTCCCGAAGACCGGCTTCATGATCGAATCGATGGTGACGGCGACCGCCCGCAACATCGCGCTGCTGGTCGACGGCAGGGAACCGGACGCGGAAGGCTCGTGGAATGCGGTATGCCTCGCCGATTTCGGCGATTCCGGCATCGCTTTCGTCGCCCAGCCGCAAATTCCGCCGCGCAACGTCAACTGGGCGTCATCCGGCCGGTGGGTGCACGCGGCCAAGATCGGGTTCGAGAAATACTTCCTGCGCAAAATCCGCACGGGGGTTTCCGAGCCCTTCTACGAAAAGCTCGCTTTGCAGGCGCTCGGAATCGACAAGCTCAAGGCGATCAAGGTCACGCCGGCAGAGCCGCGATAGCGGCTGCCGGCGCAGCGCCTCGATCAAATGGCGGGCACACGATCCGGCCCCTTCGGTCCGGCGATCAGCCAGACGATAAACCCGATAACCGGGAAGATGAGGATTCCCAACGTCCAGAGGATTTTCGCGCCCGTCGACGCGCCGCTCGTCAGCGTCTTGTAGATGGCGTAGATGTCGGCGACGAGGACAATCAGTCCCACAATTCCAAATTCCATTGTCCGTGCTCCCGTGTTGACTGGATTTTCGCGAAACGGCCCAATCGCGCCCCGGTTCCCACCAGGGCGCTTGCCTTCACGGCGCTCGCGGATGGAAAATGACGTGCATCGGCGACAAACGGGAGGGATTTGGATGAGGATTCTGGTGGTCGTGGCGATGATGCTCGCCCTGCCGATCGCGCTCTCCTCTCGCGCGAAAGCGGCGGAGACGGGGGTGGAGGAGAATCTTCTGATCGCGCCGGAATACTACGAGGTTTCCGGTGTCGCGGCCGGCGATATGCTGAACATCCGGGCCGAACCGGACGCGCACGCGGACATCGTCGGAACCTTGCCCCCTGGAGCTTCCCCGGTCGAGGTCATCGCCGTAACGGATGGTCCCACGCGCTGGGGCAAGGTCGTCGCGGGCGACGGCGTCGGCTGGGTTTCGATGGCCTATCTTGCCGAAGTCGATCCGGCTCGCGTTCCCGGAACGCCGATCCCGACGCAGACCGTCTGCGCCGGTACCGAACCGTTCTGGAGCCTGACATTCAGCGCCGACAGCATGTCATTCGAGGCACCTGATGTTGCCGCCACGACGCTGTCGCTCAGCAGCTCGGGTGCATTTGTCGCCCGCTCGCACCGGTTCTATGCGGTGGCGGGCGATTCCGCGAACGGGATGTCGGCAGTGGTCTCCAGCGGCGAATATTGCTCCGACGGGATGAGCGATCGCGACTATGGGTGGTCGATAGACCTTCTGCGCAGCGACGGCGGCAAGGTCAGCGGCTATACCGGCTGCTGCACGCGCGCGATCGACGAATAGCGCTCACTCGTAGAGACGCTGGCACGGCACGCAATAGGTGGCCGCCGGGTCGATTTCGAGCCGGCGTTCGGGGATCGGCTCTCCACATTCCTCACACAGGCCGTATGTGCCTTCATCGACCCGGCGCAGCGCCAGTTCGATGCGCGCGCGTTCATGAGCGCGCCGCCGCTCCTGTTCCTGCGCCATCGCCTGACCCTGCATGGCATCCATGCGGCTCAGCCGCCCGACCGATTGCTGGTCGAGCGCCACCGGCCCCCGGGAAGCGCCGGTAGCCTCGCTGCTGTCTTCCAGCGTCTTGAGGCGCGATTGCAGCGTGAGCCGCGCCGACTGCAGGTCGATGGTCATCTATTGCGTGATCGTGATGCGCGTCGCCTTGGACCCTTGCGATTTCACCAGTTGATAGAGCCGCCGCGCATTGTCCGGATGCAGCCTGACGCATCCGTGGCTCGCCGGACGGCCGAGATATTTCACCTCCGTCGTGCCGTGAACCGCGTAGCCGCCCTTGAAGAAGATCGAATGGGGCATGGGCGACATGTCGTATTTCCGCGAATACCACATCTCATGCATTCGGGTCGGCCGATAGGTGCCGACCGGCGTGCGATAGCCGCGCCGTGCCGTCGAGACCGGCCACGAATAGCGTTTGAAGCCATCGACGTAGACATCCATCCGCTGATCGGACAGGTCGATGTGGGCAAGGACGTCCGCATGCGCGGCAGGACTGGCCAGCAGCGCTGCGCCAAGTATTGCGCCGGCGAGAAGAAGACGGATCATCGTCGTCACGGCTCCCTTGGACACGCGGGAAGGCGCACTAGACTGTGCCGCAACGCAACCATCCCCCGATGGACGAGATTAGATCTTGCCATCGGAGTGTAAAGCACTCGTTGCACTTGCCGTGTTCACGAGCCTGCGATTGCTGGTACCGTATTGCGGCCGGTTGCACTGCTGATTCTTCCGAAAGGATAGGCAATGGCTTACATGGTTCTGGGTATTGTTCTGTTCCTCGGAGCGCATTTCGTGCCGATGGCGCCGGAGTTCCGCTCCGGGCTGCAGGCTCGACTGGGCGCGCAGGCCTATCGCGCGGGGTTCTCGATTGTTTCGCTCATCGGGCTCGTCCTCCTGATTTATGGATACGGACAGGCGAGGCCGGAGAGCCCGGTCGTCTGGACGCCGCCCGAGGCGTTGCGTCATCTCGCGATGGGGCTCATGGTCTTCGCTTTCATCCTGCTGGTCGCCGCCTATGTGCCTGGCAAGATCAGGGAAAAAGTCCGCCACCCCATGATCGCAGGGGTCAAGGTCTGGGCCTTCGCGCATCTCATCGCCAACGGAAGATTTGCAGATATCGTCCTGTTCGGCGCTTTCCTTGTCTGGGCCATAGTGGACAGGGTTTCGCTCAAGCGGCGTGAAGCGGCCGGCCTCGTGACGGTCACCGGTGGCCCCGCCCAGAACGATATCGTCAGCCTGGTGGTGGGTATCACGCTCTATGTGGGCTTCCTGCTCTGGCTGCATCGGCTGCTGATCGGGGTTCCGCTGCTGTAGTGTAAAGACGGCGCCCCGCGGCCGGTTTGCCACGATTGAGTAAGAATTTTCCGGGATGCTGCCAACGATATCCGGGCGCGGGGTGAAAGCTGCCCTTTGCCCGCCACGATTTGGGCGATATGGTGCGCGCGAACGAAGGGGCGGCGTGCGCCGTTTTCGCTTGCGTGTTTTCAGGGAATACGGGGTTTCATGTCCGATATCTTTCGCGAAGTCGACGAGGACATTCGTCGCGACCGGTTCGCCCAGCTGTGGAAGCGCTATGGCGGGGTGGTCATCGCGCTTGCCCTGCTGATCATTGTGGGGGTCGGCGGCTACCGCGCGTGGGACTGGTATCAGACACGTCAGGCAGCAGCGGAAGGCGAGGCTTTCTTCGCCGCCGTGGCACTCGCCGAGGAGGGCAACAAGGCCGAAGCCGCGGAGGCGTTCGGCCAGCTGGCGCAGCAGGACGGGGCCTATGCGGATCTGGCGAGGCTGCGCGCCGCGGCCAGCAATGCCGCCGCCGGCGATCAGGCCGGCGCGCTTGCCGCCTACAGGGAAATCGCCGCCGATACGAGCGTCGATCCGTTGTTCCGGGAGGTCGCGACGATCCGTGCCGCTTATCTGGAAGTCGGCAAGCTGACGCCTGACGAAATGGAAGGCCGCATCGGCGCTATGCTTGACCCGCAGAACGCTTTCCGGCATGCCGCTCGTGAATTGATGGCGCTCAGCAGCTATGCGGCGGGCGACATCGAGGCGACCGGCAAATGGGCCGACGAAGCGCTCGCCGACGGAGAACTGCCACCGAACCTGCGACAGCGGCTGGAAGTTCTGCTTTCGGTCATTGCCTCGCAGCGGTCCGCAAAACAAACGAGTTGAGAAGAAGAGATGCGCAAAGCGATCGCCACACTGCTGATCTGCGGCACGGCCCTGGGTCTGGCGGGCTGCGAGACTGTCGGGGACGTGGTTCCCTCCGGTCTGAAATTCTTCGGCCCGAAAGAGGAAATTCTGCCCGGTGAACGCCGCGAGGCGCTGGCGTCGAATGATCCGACCGCCGTCGATGAAAAGGCTGCCGCCGTCGCGGTGAGCCTTCCCGCGCCGGCCGCATCCGGAGACTGGGCGCAGCCGGGCGGCAACGCCCGCAACTCCCCGGGCAACCTCGCCCTTGGCGGCGGCGGCTTTTCCACCTCCGTGGCGCTCAGCGGCTCCAACAGCCGGGTCGGCTTTGGCGGCGGTCTTGCGGCGCGCAAGCTGTCGGTATCGCCGATCTCCTACCAGGGCGGCATCTATGTCATGGACAGCGCCGCGACGGTGACCGCCCTTGGCGGCGGCGGCCGCAGCTGGAGTACGTCCTTGAAGCCGGAAGGCGAGAAGAGCGCCGGCGGTTTCGGCGGCGGTCTGGCCGGCGAAAGCGGCCGCATCGTCGCGGCCACCGGTTACGGCAAGGTTCATGCGCTCGATTCCTCAACCGGCGCTGTGCTGTGGACGCACGAACTCGAATCCCCCGCCCGCAGTGCCCCGACGGTGACCGACGGGCGCATCTATCTTGTGTCCTCCGACAACGTCATCCATTGCCTGTCGCTGGAGGACGGCAAGGAAATCTGGAGCTATCGCGGTATCCCTGAGACGGCGGGCCTGCTGTCCACATCCAGTCCGGCCGTCAGCGGCAACCGGGTGGTCGTTCCTTACAGCTCCGGCGAGATCATCGCTTTCGATGCCGCCAAGGGCGAACCGGTCTGGGGCGATCAGTTGACCGGCGGCAGCCGTTTCTCGGCGGTTTCGGGCCTGCGTGACGTGGCCGGCTCTCCGGTCATCGACAACGGCACAGTCTATGCCGTGGGGGTCGGCGGGCGCATGGTTGCCGTGGCGGAAAAGAACGGCGAGCGCCTCTGGGCCAAGAATATCGCCAGTTCCCAGACCCCGGTGGTCGCCGGCAATTCGGTCTTCATCGTGACGCTCAATGGCGATCTCCTGGCCATCGACAGGGCGACCGGCAATGTCCGCTGGAAGACGCGGCTGCCCGGCGACGGAACTTCCTGGTCGGGGCCGGTACTCGCCAACAGCCAGCTATGGCTCGGCGCATCGGACGGGAGAATTGTCACGGCGAACGCGGTCAACGGGCAGATCATCGGCAGCACCAAGTCGAGCGGGCCGATCTATGTCCGGCCGATCGCCGCCAACGGCAACGTCGTCTTCATCGACGACAACGGCCGGGTCACAGGCGTCAACTGACCTCCGTCGCCCGCCAGAGGGGCCGGCCATGCGCCGTTTGAAGATCGCGATAGTGGGCCGGCCCAATGTCGGCAAGTCGACGCTGTTCAACCGTCTGGTCGGGCGCAGGCTGGCGCTTGTGGATGACCGTCCGGGCGTCACCCGCGACCGTCGCGAGGGCGAAGCGAAGATCGGCGATCTCGACCTTCTGGTGATCGATACGGCAGGTTTTGAGGAAGCCACCGACGACTCGCTCGAGGCGCGCATGCGCCGTCAGACGGAAATGGCGATCACCGAGGCCGATATCAGCCTGTTCGTCATCGACGCGCGCGCCGGCGTCACGCCGCTCGACCGGGCCTTTGCCAGTCTGCTCCGCAAATCCGGCAGCCCCGTTCTCGTCGTCGCCAACAAGGCGGAAGGCAATGCGGCGGAAGCCGGGATTTACGAGGCCTATGAGTTCGGCCTGGGCGATCCGATCCCGATGTCGGCGGAACACAATGAGGGCATACCCGATCTCTATCGCGCGTTGCTCGAATTTGCCGGCGGCGGTCAGGCCGAGGAAACCGCGGAAAGCGGGGATGCCGACGAACGGCCGGCCGGGCCGCTCAGGATCGCGGTCATCGGCCAGCCCAATGCGGGAAAGTCCACGCTGATCAATCGCATTGTCGGGACCGACAGGCTGCTGACCGGCCCGGAGGCCGGCATCACGCGCGATTCCATCACGCTCGAATGGACCTGGCAGGGCAGGGAACTGCGCCTCATCGATACGGCGGGGATGCGGCGCAAGGCGCGCGTTCAGGACAAGCTGGAGAAACTGTCCGTCGCCGACACGCTGAATTCGATCAGGTTCGCCGAAGTCGTCGTCCTCTTGATGGACGCGACAATGCCGTTCGAGAAGCAGGACCTGCAACTCGCCGACCTTGTTGCACGCGAGGGGCGGGCTCTGGTGATCGGCTTGTCGAAATGGGACCTTGTCGGCGATCCGAACCAGGCTATGGGGTTGCTGCGCGAACGCGCCGAGAGGCTGCTGCCGCAGGTCTCCGGCGTGCAGTTGATCCCGGTTTCAGGTCTGACCGGGCGAGGTCTCGACAAGCTCATGAGGGCGGTGTTCGAGGCCGACGACATCTGGAACACCCGCGTCCGCACGGCAAAGCTCAACGAATGGTTCGGCGAATGGGTCGATCAGCACGCGCCGCCTGCCGTCAGCGGCCGCCGCATCAAGCTGCGCTACATCACGCAATCGAAAGCGCGCCCACCCACCTTCATCCTCTTCGGCAACCAGCTGGACGCGCTGCCCGATTCCTATAAGCGCTATATCGTCAACGGCTTGCGGCAGACCTTCGATCTCGCCGGGACGCCGATCCGGCTTTACCTGCGTCAGGGCGACAATCCCTACGCCAGGGACTGATCGCCGCGCCGGATCAACCGGCGGGCAGGAGCGGCGACAATCTGCCGGACGGGAAATCGAACAGGGCGCCATTTGCCCGCTGGTCCGGCGCGACGAGGCGCAGAACGTCGGGGACAAGCGCGTCCGGCTTCTTCAGGCTGTCGGGGTCTTCGCCGGGCATCGCCTGCGCGCGCATCGCCGTGCGGATCGGGCCGGGGTTGAAGAGATTTGCCTTGGCCTCGCTGATTTCCAGCTCCGCCGCCCATGTGCCGACGAGCGCCTCCAGCGCGGATTTCGTGACCGCGTAGGGACCCCAGTAGGGTCGCAGCTTGCGGACCGCCCCCGACGTCATGAAGAGCGCACGGCCGGCGTCCGACTGCCGGATGAGCGGGTCGAGGGAGCGGATCAGCCGCCAGTTCGCCGTGACGTTGACGGCCATGACCTTTTCCCAGTCCTTGGGCTTTACATGGCCGAGCGGGCTGAGCGGCCCCAACATGCCGGCATTGCCGACAAGGATATCCAGCTTCTTCCAGCGCTCGTAAATGGCGGCGCCCAGACGGTCGATCCCGTCATAGTCGGTCAGATCGAGCGGCGTCAGCGTCGCGCTGCCGCCGGCGGCCTGGATCTGGTCGTCCAGATCTTCAAGGCCGCCGACCGTCCGCGCCACGGCGATGACGTGCGCGCCGGCCTTCGCCAGCCCGAGGGCCACCTGGTAGCCAATACCCCGCGAGGCGCCGGTGACCAGCGCGATACGTCCCGTCAGATCGGTCATGATACTGCTTTTCGTGTTATCCGGTTTCCGCCAGAAGATTGAGCTGGCGCACGTTGGCCGGGCCTTCGCGATCGGTCAGGCGCGTTGGATATTCACCGGTGAAGCAGGCGTCGCAATATTGCGGAAGGTCGTTGTTGCGGCGGGCCTCGCCGACCGCGCGGTAGAGCCCGTCGATGGTCAGGAAGGCGAGACTGTCGACCTTGATGTAGGAGGCCATTTCCTCCACCGTCATGCGCGAGGCGAGAAGCTTGGCCTTTTCGGGCGTATCGACGCCGTAGAAGCAGGGATTGGTGGTCGGCGGGCTGGCGATCCGCATGTGGACTTCCGCCGCGCCCGCGTCGCGCACCATCTGGACGATCTTCACCGATGTGGTGCCGCGCACGATGGAATCGTCGATCAGCATCACACGCTTGCCCTTGATGACCGCGGGGTTCGCGTTGTGCTTGAGCTTCACCCCCATGTGCCGGATGGCATCGGAGGGTTCGATGAAGGTTCGCCCGACATAATGGTTGCGGATGATGCCGAGGTCGAACGGCA
Source organism: Flavobacteriaceae bacterium (assembly GCA_050249695.1). Lineage (GTDB taxonomy): Bacteria > Pseudomonadota > Alphaproteobacteria > Rhizobiales > Tepidamorphaceae > JACKJP01. The sequence goes on from JBFWQA010000001.1 coordinate 502,772, forward strand.
CGCCGCTTTCGTGCGCGTATCCGATCGCGGCGGGAGTGCCGGAGTCGGGCACCGGAACGACCACGTCGACATCGACATGGGATTCGCGTGCGAGCTCGCGGCCGATATGCTTGCGGATGTCGTAGACGCCATTGCCCCCGATGACCGAATCCGGCCGCGCGAAATAGACATGCTCGAAGATGCAGAAGCGGGACGGCTGACTGGGAAAGAGCCTGCGGCTTTCGATGCCCTGGTCGGTGATGATGACGATTTCGCCGGGTTCGATGTCGCGGATGAATTTGGCGCCGATGATGTCGAGCGCGCAGGTCTCCGACGCCAGGACGAACGCCCCGTCGATATCGCCGAGCACCAGCGGCCGGACGCCCAGCGCGTCGCGGCAGCCGATCAGCTTCTTTTCCGACAGGGCGACCAGCGAGAAAGCGCCCTCGATGCGTCCCAGCGCGTCGGTCAGCCGGTCCAGAAGACGAAGCTTTTCGCTCGTGGCGATGAGATGGATGATCGTTTCCGTGTCGGACGTCGACTGAAAGATCGAGCCGCGCCGCTGCAATTCCTTCTGCAGGGTACGGGCGTTGGTCAGATTGCCGTTATGCGCCACCGCGAAGCCGCCGCCTTCGAATTCGGCAAACAGCGGCTGGACATTGCGCAGAACCGGCGCGCCGGTCGTCGAATAGCGGTTGTGGCCGATGGCGCTGTCGCCCTTGAGGCGGTCGATGACCTGCGGCTTGGTGAAATTGTCGCCGACATGGCCGATATGGCGTTCCGTATAGAACAGGCGGCCGTCGAAACTGACGATACCGGCAGCTTCCTGGCCACGGTGCTGCAGCGCATGCAGGCCGAGCGCAGTCAGCGCCGCGGCGTCCGCATGGCGGAAGACGCCGAAGACGCCGCATTCCTCATGGAAATGATCGTCATCGGCGAAGCCGGAAAAGGGATCGGTCTGCAACGGGATCATGGCGCTGAGATCCTTTCGCATCCTTTGAGGGGTCGCATGCCGACCTCGCCGGCACGGGTTTACGTCAGTTGGACCTGCCTTGAGTGCCCTCGAGCAACTGATCGAGGCCGCGGCGCTGGCCATCCCGATAACCCGGATCGCCGGGTTTGTCATCGCTGTCCTGTTCGGCCGGCGCGTCCTGCGTGCCTTCGCTGTCCAGGCCGCCGACACGTTCCTTCAGCTTCTGCAATATGGCGCTTTCAGGGTCATCCGGTAGTAGCGCGATCAATTTATCTCCCGTATTGCGCAACATCGGCGCGGAACGGGCATTCTTGATCCAGCCGGGCTGCGTCTGCGGCGGGACCAGCCAGTCGAAGAAGACGAAGGCGATCACCACGAGCAGAAGGCCGCGAAACAGGCCGAATACAAACCCCAGCGTGCGGTCGAGCGGCCCGATCCGGCTGTCCAGGATGAAATCCGACAGACGCATGGTCACGAACGACACGACAACCAGCGTGCCGATGAAGATGCCGAGCGCCAGGATGATGTCCGCAAGCCAGTTCGGCTGCAGGCTGCCGCGCACCGTATCCTTGAATATGGGAAAGAAATAGATCGTTGCCACCGCCCCGGCGACCCAGGCGGCAATGGACAGCACTTCGCGGGTCATGCCGCGCACCATCGCCAGCAGTGCTGAAATCAGCATGACGACGAGCAGGATGACGTCCAGTCCGGTGATAAACATCAGGTCAGCCAGCGATTCTGCATTTGCCCCGGCGAGGTTCCGCACCGCAATAGCGCGTTTTGCGATCCAATCCTAGAGCGCAGGGCAGTTAAGCTGTTCATGCGTCCGTCACCTTTTTCGGCGCTGCCGCAAGAATCCGCGCGACCAGCTGGTCGAGGCTCTCCAGCCCCTGCGTAGTCATCCCCGCGGGCGCATTCGCTTCGTCGATGGAGGCGGCCGGCATCACGGCCCCCTTGAAACCGAGCTTGTGGGCCTCCTTGACCCGTGCCGCCGGGAACCCGACGGGTCGCACGGCGCCCGAAAGCCCGATCTCGCCGAAATGAATGACCTGCGGATCGAGAGGCGCGCGCGCCATCGAGGAGACCAGCGCGGCCGCGACCGCGACATCCGCCGCGGGCTCGGCGATCCTGAGACCGCCGGCGACCGTCAGATAGACGTCGTGACCGGCCATCTTGAGGCCGCAATGGGCATCGAGCACGGCCAGCACCATGGCGAGCCGGTTCGGTTCCCAGCCGACCACGGAGCGGCGCGGTGTGCCGAGCGGGGAGGGGGCGACGAGGGCCTGTATCTCCACCAGCAGCGGGCGCGAGCCTTCCATGCCGGCAAACACGGCCATGCCGGGCGCGGCGCGTTCATGCGAGCCCAGGAACAGCGCCGACGGGTTGTCGACGCCTTCCAGTCCCTGATCGGACATGGCAAAGACGCCGATCTCGTCCGTCGGCCCGAAGCGGTTCTTGACCGCGCGCAGGATGCGGAACCGGTGCCCCCCTTCGCCCTCGAAATAGAGGACGGCGTCGACCATGTGCTCGACCACGCGGGGACCGGCGATCTGCCCGTCCTTTGTCACGTGGCCGACGAGGATGACGGCCGCGCCGGTCTTCTTGGCATGACGGATCAGAAGCTGCGCCGCCGCCCGCACCTGACCGACCGAGCCTGGCGCGGAATCGATCGTGTCGGTCCACATGGTCTGGATGGAATCGATGACGACGAGTTGCTGGGCACCGGCCTTTTCCAGCCCGGCGATGATGTCCTCGACGCGGGTTTCCGCTGCCAGCAGAACCGGCGCGCCGGTAAGGCCGAGACGGGCCGCCCGCAGCCGCACCTGGCCGATGGATTCTTCGCCCGACACATAGGCGACTCCGCTGCCCCGGCGGGCCAGCTCGGCGCAGGCCTGCAGCAGCAATGTCGACTTGCCGATGCCCGGATCGCCGCCGACAAGCAGGGCCGACCCCTTCACGAATCCGCCGCCGGTCACGCGGTCGAGTTCGTTGATGCCGGTGGCGACGCGCGGGGCTTCGTCGCGCGGTCCTTCCAGCCCTTCAAAGGCGATGGCGCGGGCCTTGGCGGCCGAGCGGGCGGCGCCCGCAGGCGGCGCCGCCGCGGCCTCTTCGACGATGGTGTTCCATTCGCCGCATGAATCGCAGCGGCCCGACCATTGGGCATGCGTCGCGCCGCAATTCTGGCAGACAAAGGTGTTGCGGGGCTTGGCCATCGTCAGTGGGTCCGGGTTCGCAGCGGCAGATAGTGCCGTTCGGCGCGGCGGCTGAGCGCGGTCAGGAGTTCATAGCCGATCGTGCCGGCGGCCCGCGCGACATCGTCGAGGGCGACGTTTTCGCCGAAGATCTCGATCCAGTCGCCCTGTTTCACGAATCCTTCCGGCAACGTCGATATGTCGAAGGCGGCGAGATCCATCGAGATGCGCCCGACAAGCGGCACGCGCTCGCCGGCGATGTGCCCGTACGCGCCGGCAAACAGCTGGCGGAGCGGCACGCCGCTGCCGCTGGCGATCCGGTGGTAGCCGTCGCCATAGCCGATGGCGGCGATGGCGACGCGGCTGTCGCGGCCGCATTCATGCGTTGCCCCGTAGCCGATCCGCTCGCCCTTCATCACGTCCCGAACCTGCACGATGCGGGCCTGTGCGGTCACGACCACCTCCATGGGGCCCATCGCGCCGTCGATCGCCTCGCCGCCATAAAGGGCGATCCCCGGCCGCGTCAGGTCGAAGCCGAGGCCCGCGTCCTGCAGAATGCCGGCCGAATTCGCGAGCGAGGCGGGGACGCCCGGAAAGAGGCCGCGCACGGCCTCGAACCGGACCTGTTGCTCGCCCGTCATCGGATTGGCGGGCTGGTCCGCGCAGGCCAGATGGCTCATCACCAGATCGAGGCGGATATTGGCGAGGAGCGCGGCGTCCTTTGCGAGTGTCCCGGCTTCGCCGGCCGTCAGTCCCAGCCGGTTCATCCCTGTGTCGACGTGCAGCGCCGCGGGCAGCGGAGACGTCTCGGCCTTTGCCGCCTTCCGCCATATGCCGACGTCCTCCATCGAATTCAGCACCGGGATCAGCCGCTCATCGCGAAACAGGCCGGCATTGGCCGCATTGAGGCCGCTGAGCACGAAGACGCGCGATTGCGGCGCCAGCGCGCGGACCTCGAGGCCCTCGGACGCGATGGCGACGAAGAAGCTGCGGCAGCCGCTCTCGACGAGGGCCGGGACGGTTTCAGCGAGCCCGAGCCCATAGGCGTCGGCCTTGACCACGGCGGCGGTTTCCGCCCTCGGCGCGAAATCGCACAGCCGCTTCCAGTTCCGCGCCAGCGCCGCCAGATCGATGATCAGCCTGACGCCCGTTGTCTCGGCCGGCGCGGTCATCGGCCCCGGTCAGTCGTGATGCGCCGGCAGGTGATCGCCCGGCGCGTAGTTGCCGAAACGGGTCAGCTCGCCCTGGAAATGGAGTTTCACGGTGCCGGTCGGGCCGTGGCGCTGCTTGCCGATGATGACCTCGGCGACGGCGTGGACGGCCTCCATTTCCGCCTCCCACTTGAAGAACTCCTCGGTGCCTTCCTTCGGTTTGCGGGACTTCAGATAATATTCCTCGCGATAGACGAACAGCACCACGTCAGCGTCCTGCTCGATGGAGCCGGATTCGCGCAGGTCCGCCAGCTGCGGGCGCTTGTCTTCGCGCTGCTCGACCTGCCGCGAGAGCTGCGACAGCGCCAGAATCGGTACGTTAAGTTCCTTGGCCAACGCCTTGAGACTGGTGGTGATTTCGGTGATTTCCTGCACCCGGCTGTCGGATGAGCGCTTGCCCGATCCGGTGAGAAGCTGCAGGTAATCGATGACGAGCAGGTCGAGTCCGCGCTGTCTTTTCAGGCGGCGCGCGCGTGCGGCCAGCTGGGCGATCGTCAGGCCGCCGGTCGCGTCGATATAGAGCGGTACCGACTGGAGCCGACTCGATGCATCGACGATCTTCTCGAATTCCAGCTGACTGGTCTTGCCCCTGCGTATCGTCTCCGAAGGCACGCCCGCCTGTTCGGAGATGATACGGGTTGCAAGCTGTTCGGCCGACATTTCGAGCGAGAAGAACCCGACGATCCCTCCGTCCAGACGCTTCTCCTCGCCGCTCGGCAGCGTTTCGGCGCGGTAACGCGAGGCGACCGAGAAGGCGATATTGGTGGCAAGCGCCGTTTTGCCCATTGCCGGGCGTCCCGCGAGGATGATGAGGTCCGAAGACTGCAGACCGCCCATCATCTCGTCGAGGTCGCGCAGATAGGTGGCGATGCCGGAAAGATGTCCGTCGCGTTGATACGCAGCGGTTGCCATCTCGATCGCCGCAGTCAGGGCGTCCGCGAAACGCTGAAAGCCGCCGCCATACTTGCCCGTCTCGGCCATCTCGAAGAGCCGTTGCTCGGCCTGTTCGATCTGCATGCGCGGCGAGATGTCGACCGGCGCGTCATAGGCGAGATTGACCATGTCCTCGCCGACGCCGATCAGGCCACGGCGGGTCGCCAGCTCGTAGATCGTGCGCCCGTAGTCTTCGGTGTTGATGACGGTCGGCGCCTCGGCGGCAAGCCGCGCCAGATATTGCGGTACGGTCAGATCGCCGACAGGCGGTTCGCGGTCGAGGAACGTCTTCAGCGTGACCGGCGTCGCCGTGCGGTTGGCACGGATCAGGCTGGAGATGATGTCGAACACGCGGCCATGCAGGCCTTCGTAGAAATGTTCCGGACGCAGGAAATCGGAAATGCGGAAAAACGCGTCATTATTGACCAGAATTGCCCCGATCAGGGCCTGTTCGGCTTCCAGGTTGTGGGGCGCGAGCCGATAATCGGGCTCGTTCTGGCCGGTATTCTGCGAAGTTGCGAGGCGTGGCTGGTTCATGGCGGTTAACGGTGTAGGCCGTTGCTTCTGATTCGACCAATCACAATGATTGACCTCCGGCATGCCCGGCGCTCGATCTCAACGTTTTAAACCGCGATCCACAGGCTGGGAAAATGCCTGTTGACGAAAAAGCCCGGCACGGTCGTTCCGCGCCGGGCTTTGGGAATAAATGGCCCTTTGGAGCCGAAGACTATTCTTCTTCGCCTTCCTGCTCTTCCTGGCCGGCGGCGACGCCCTCGAAGAATTCCTCCGCCGCGGCGCGCTCTTCCTCGCGCTGGGTCTCGGTGATGTCCTCGCCGCGCGCCTGACGCTCCGCCTCGTCCTGGCTGCGCGCGACATTGATCGACACGGTGACCTCGACTTCAGGGTGCAGGCGGACCGGCACGTCGGTGACGCCCAGCGCCTTGATCGGCTGGTTGAGGTCGACCTGGTTGCGGTTGACGCTGAAGCCCTCGGCGGTCAGCGCCTCGGCGATGTCGCGCGACGACACCGAACCGTAGAGCTGGCCGCTTTCGCCGGCCTGACGGATCAGGATCACGGCGACGCCGTCGAGCTTTCCAGCGACGGCCTCGGCCTCGCTCTTGCGCTCCAGGTTGCGGGCTTCCAGCTGCGCGCGCTGGGATTCGAACTTGGCCTTGTTGGCTTCGTTGGCGCGTAGCGCCTTGCCCTGCGGCAGCAGGAAATTACGGGCATAGCCGTCCTTCACGCGGACGGTGTCGCCCATCTGGCCAAGGCGCGCGATACGTTCGAGCAGGATCACTTCCATGGTTTCAGTCTCCTTGATTGCTGTTTGAATGAGAAGAGTTGGCGAGGGGGCCGCCGCCCTTGCCGCCGAACGGCGAAATGCTGTCGACGATGCCGACGATGGCGAGTGGCAGAAGCACCCAGAGTGTCAGGGTGAGAAGCGCGGCATAGAGCGCGCCGAGGGCGATAGGTCGCCAGGGCTGCCCGCGGGTGACGCGGTGAATGGCGACGATACCGCCGAACGCGAAGACGGCGGCGAAGGCGGCGGTGACGATCATGCCCGCCAGCCCGATCGCGCCGCCGAAAAAGCTGAGCGGAATCCCGATCACCAGCGCCAGAGCGCCCTCGCGCGGTATCCGCAGGTCGGCAAACAGCGATCCGGGTCGCTGAAGCCTGGCCGAAGCGGCCGTGACGCGCACGGCAAGCCAAAGATTGAGAACGATGGATATGATCCACACCAGCGCAAACACTCGCGGCAGGAGCGTCGCCATGGTCCTGGCGAACGCATCGGCATCGAGGCCGCCATTCGCCGGCAACGGCAGGCGTTCGCCGCTTTCCTGCGCGCCCGTCAGCATCTGCTTGAACAATTCGGCGAGCCGCTCCGTGTCGAAGCCGATGATTGTCATGAAGATCAAGGACAGCAGCGCGCCGTAGGCCGCGCACCACAGCAGCATCCGTCCGGCCGGGTACCATTCCGTCGGCGAGCCGGGGATGGTCTCGTCGACGGGGCGTCCGAGCATGGCGAGACGCGCCAGAAAGGCGGCCGGCAGGGCGCAGGCGAGCACATAGACGGCAGCGGACGGCAATCCGGTGACGGCGATCGTCGCCGAACCGGCTGCGGCTGCGATCCAGCCGGAGGCGGTCCCCCAGCCGAGGCCGGCGATCAGGATCGGCAGCGGTGCAAGATAGAACAGGGGAATGGCCAGCAATGTCCCGGCGGATACCGCCAGGAAGAGAAGCGCTGAGGCGAGGCCCGCGCCGATGGCCAGTGCGATCGTTTTCATCTCGTCCGCTGTCCCGCTCGCCTTGAGCGGTTAGAGGCGGATCGGCCAAGCCGACCGTCCGCCCCAACCGAGTTGCTTCACGCCGGGCAACCCCGGCAGGTCATTACTTCAACGCGTAGGGCAGGAGGCCCAGAAAACGCGAGCGCTTGATGGCGCGGGCGAGTTCACGCTGCTTCTTTGCCGAAACCGCAGTGATCCGGCTCGGCACGATCTTGCCGCGCTCCGACATGTAGCGCTGCAGGAGCTTGGGATCCTTGTAGTCGATCTTCTGGGCGTTCGGCCCGGAGAACGGGCAGGACTTGCGGCGGCGGAAAAAAGGACGCCGGACCGGAAGTTGTGCGATATCGACGCTCATGCGGCCTCTCCTTCATCGCTGTCGTTGTCGTCGCGCGAACGGCGGTCGCCCCGGTCGCCGCGATCTCCGCGATCCCCACGGTCGCCGCGATCGCCTCGGTCGCCGCGATCTCCGCGCGGGCCGCCACGGCCCGGACGGTCGTCGCGGTCGCGGCGCGTCAGAATGGCGGACTGGCCTTCCTCGTGGCTTTCCACCCGGATCGTCATGAAACGGATGACGTCCTCATTGAGACCCATCTGGCGTTCCATCTCGGCGATCGCCTCCGGCGAAGCGTCGATATTGAACATCGTGTAGTGCGCCTTGCGGTTCTTGCGGATGCGGAAGGCGAGCGCCCTGAGGCCCCAGGATTCCGTCTTCGATACCGTGCCGCCGCGCTCGGTGATGATGTTGCGGAACTGCTCGCACAGGGCTTCCACCTGTTGCGAGGAAACATCCTGGCGCGCCAGGAATACGTGTTCGTAAAGGGGCATGCTGCGCCTTTCCTTCGGTTTGTCCATCTCGTGCCCCGACGCTGAGCCTCATCGAAGCCTTTGGATTGGAAAGGCTTGATCGAACAACGCTTCAAGAGCGGGAACACGGGAAGCCGGTGCGATGTCTCGCCCCTGCCGCGGGTCGCGTGCAACACGCTTTTCCCTTGGCCTTCCGTTCAGCTCCCGGTCGGGGATGCCACGAGTTTGCTTCGTGCGGGGCTGCTAATAAGGCTTCGGGCGCCAAAGCGCAAGTGTGAAGCGTTAATGAAGGCACGTCCGCTCTTGACTTGACGGCATCTGCCGGTCTTTGTCCGCCCCGGGAGCGTCCGGCGGTTTCGTCGCGCGGACGACAACGAACGGCGACAGGGCGATTGGACCATGGCAAGCAGCCGGGCTTTCGTATTTCCGGGACAGGGCAGCCAGAAGGCGGGAATGGGCCGCGATCTCAGCGATCGATACCCGCAGGCAAAGGCGGTCTTCGACGAGGTCGACGATGCATTGGGTGAGAAGCTGAGCGCGACCATCTTCGACGGTCCCGACGAAACCCTCACCCTGACGCGCAACGCGCAGCCGGCGCTGATGGCGGTGTCGATGGCCGTCCTGCGCGTCATGGAGGCGCGCGGGTTCGACCTTTCCTCACAGGCGGTCTATGTCGCGGGCCATTCGCTCGGCGAATATTCCGCGCTCGCCGCCGCCGGCGCCTTTTCGGTCTCGGATGCGGCCCGCCTGCTGCGTACGCGCGGCGAAGCCATGCAGAAGGCGGTGCCGGTCGGCGAGGGCGCCATGGCCGCGCTGCTCGGGCTCGATCTGGATGCGGCGCGCGTCGTCGCCGATGAAGCGACGGCCGCCGGCGGTGTCTGCACCGCCGCCAACGACAATGCCCCAGGTCAGGTCGTGGTCAGCGGCGACAGGGCGGCGGTCGAGCGCGCCGTGGCGCTGGCCAAGGACGCCGGCGCGATGAAGGCGATGCTTCTGCCTGTGTCGGCCCCCTTCCATTGCCCGCTGATGGCGCCGGCCGCCGACGTGATGGCCGAGGCGCTCGCCGGCGTAACGATCACCGCGCCGAAAGTGCCGCTGGTCGCCAATGTGCGCGCGTCCGCCATCACGGATCCGGAAGAAATCCGCGCCTGTCTGGTCGAGCAGGTGACCGGTGCCGTGCGCTGGCGCGAGTCTGTTATGTATATGGCGGGCAACGGCGTCACGGAACTGATCGAACTCGGCGCGGGCAAGGTGCTCACCGGTCTGGCCAAGCGGATCGACCGGAGCCTCGCCGGCCGTGCAATCGGCACGCCGGCCGATATCGATGCCTGGTTCGGCTGAATCAGGATCACAGGAACGTAGGACATATGTTTGATCTGACGGGGAAAACCGCGCTTGTCACGGGCGCGACGGGAGGCATCGGAGGCGCCATAGCAGGGGCGCTTCACGGGCAGGGCGCAACTGTCGTCCTGAGCGGTACGCGCAAGGAAGCGCTTGATTCGATCGTCGCTGCGCTGGGCGGACGCGCGATCGCGCTGGCCTGCAATCTTTCCGATCCGGCCGAGGCGGACGCGCTTGTCGAGAAGACCGAGGAGGCACTGGGCGCGCCGCTCGACATTCTCGTCAACAATGCCGGCATCACCCGCGACAACATCTTCCTGCGCATGCGGGACGATGAGTGGAACGACGTCGTCAACGTCAATCTGTCGGCCGCCTTCCGCGTCTCGCGCGGGGCGATCCGCTCCATGATGCGCCGGCGCACCGGCCGCATCATCCAGATCACCTCGGTCGTCGGCCACACCGGCAATCTTGGGCAGGCGAACTATACGGCGGCGAAGGCCGGCCTGACGGCCATGTCCAAATCGCTGGCGCAGGAAGTCGCCAGCCGCGGCATCACCGTCAACTGCATCGCGCCGGGCTTCATCGCCACCGCCATGACCGACAAGCTGAACGAGAAGCAGCACGAGGCGATCCTGGCCCGGGTCCCCGCCAAGGCGCTTGGAAAGGGCGAGGATATCGCCGCCGCATGCGTTTATCTGGCAAGCGACGAGGCCGCCTACGTCACCGGTCAGACATTGCATGTCAACGGCGGTATGGCGATGATCTGACAGTCGAAAAAAGACTGTTGAAAGTGCGTTTTCGCCAATATGGTAATGGTAGAAAAAGTGTGTTAGTTGCACCCACGACAGAGACGGCGAGCGGTAGGTTTCCGCTGTCAAAACGCCGCAGAATCAGTTGCCTGAGCACCGGTTCCTTGGTCTCTGGGGTTAGTTCACCGGCGGTTTCCGCCTAAACATTTTGGAGCAGGGGTTCTAGGGAATGAGCGATATTGCAGATCGTGTGAAGGCTATCGTCGTCGAGCATCTCGGTGTCGAGGCCGACAAGGTCACCAATGAAGCAAGCTTCATCGACGATCTCGGCGCGGACAGCCTCGACACGGTCGAACTCGTGATGGCCTTCGAAGAGGAATTCGGCTGCGAGATTCGGGACGATGCGGCCGAAACCATCCTGACCGTCGGCGACGCCGTCAAATTCCTCGAAAAGAACGCCGGCTGACCGCCGGCAGCCGGACTTTCCTTTGTCCGGCGGCCTTTCTGGTGCTTGGACATGCGGCGTGTAGTCATTACCGGCCTTGGCATGGTTTCCCCGCTCGCCTGCGGAGTGGAGGAGACGTGGTCGCGGCTGCTTGCCGGCAAGAGCGGGGCGGGCAGGATCGAGAATTTCAAGGTTGACGATCTGCCCTGCCAGATCGCTTGCCAGATTCCGCTCGGCGACGGCTCGGATGGAACGTTCAATCCCGACGACTGGATGGAGCCCAAAGAGGCCCGCAAGGTCGATCCCTTCATCATCTACGCGATGGCGGCCGCCGACATGGCGATGGCCGATTCCGGCTGGAAGCCCGAGAGCCATGAGGACCAGTGCGCCACGGGCGTCATGATCGGATCGGGCATCGGCGGCCTCGACGGCATCGTCGAGGGCGGCATCCATGTCCATGAGAAGGGGCCGCGCCGGCTTTCGCCTTTCTTCATTCCCGGCCGGCTCATCAATCTGGCAAGTGGTCAGGTCTCGATCCGCCACGGCCTGAAGGGGCCGAACCACGCGGTCGTCACGGCCTGTTCCAGCGGCTCGCACGCGATCGGCGACGCAGCGCGCCTCATCGCCTTCGGAGACGCCGACGTGATGGTCGCCGGCGGCACCGAATCGGCGGTCTGCCGTATCGGCATGGCCGGCTTTGCCGCCTGCCGGGCGCTCTCCACCAGCTACAACGACACGCCCGAAAAGGCGTCCCGCCCGTATGACGCCGGCCGCGACGGCTTCGTCATGGGCGAGGGCTCGGGGATGATGATCCTTGAGGAGTATGAGCACGCCAAGGCGCGCGGCGCGAAAATCTACGCCGAAGTGATTGGCTACGGCATGTCCGGCGACGCCTACCACATCACCGCTCCATCGGAAGATGGCGATGGCGCCTATCGCTGCATGGCGGCCGCCGTCAAACGGGCCGGTATACAGGTTTCCGAGATCGACTACGTGAACGCGCACGGCACCTCGACGCCCTTGGGAGACGAAATAGAACTGCGCGCCTTCACCCGGCTCGTCGGTAACAATCCGCCGGACATCTCCATGTCGTCCACCAAGAGCGCGATCGGCCATCTGCTTGGCGCCGCCGGCGCGGTCGAAGCGATCTTCTCGACGCTGGCGATCCGCGATCAGATCGTGCCGCCCACGCTCAACCTCGAAAATCCGTCGGTCGAAACACAGATCGATCTCGTGCCGAACGTCGCGCGCAAGCGCAAGGTCGACACCGTGCTGTCCAACAGCTTCGGCTTTGGCGGCACCAACGCGTCGCTGATCCTTCGTCGCGTGGCCTAAAGAACGAAACAACTATGTTTCATCACATTTGTGCGCTCATATTCCGGCATGAGGGGATGACGGAGAACGTACGAAGATAGGCTAGGGAGGCCGGGGTGCAGGACGAGAACCGTGATAACGACTTTGCGGGCCATGACGACGACAGCCCGCCTCGCACCGAACGCCGCGCTCGCGTCAACCCGCGAAGCCCAAGTGAAGCCCTGCAACCTGAAGTCGTCATCGGCCCCCGTCGCTCGGAACGCGCCCGCGGCAAACTCGTCACGTTCATGTCCGGCGTGTTCACCTTTCTGGTGCTCTGCTTTGTCGCGGCGGGCGCGGCGCTGTTCGTCGGCAAGCACGAATTCGAGGCGCCGGGTCCGCTGGAGCGTGACGTTGCCGTCGTCGTGCCGCGCGGGCAGGGCGTTCAGGGGATTGCCGACGCGCTCGAGCGCAATGGAATCATCACCCAGTCATGGCTCTTCGTCGCAGGCGCCACGCTCTACAAGGCCAGTCGCGATCTCAAGGCGGGCGAGTACCTCTTTCCCGAACGTGTTTCGATGCGGGAAGTGATGGATATCCTCCGCGATGGCAGGAGCATCTCGCACCAGGTCACCATTCCCGAAGGCCTGACGAGCAAGCAGATCGTCGATCGCCTGAACGAGGATCCGGTGCTCGTCGGACAGATTACCGAGGTGCCGCCGGAGGGGTCTCTCCTGCCGGAGACCTACAAGTTCGACAGGGGCACCAGCCGCGCCCAGCTCATCGCCCGGATGCAGCAGGCGCACAACCGCGTCGTCGATCAGGCCTGGCAGCGCCGGGCGCCGGATCTGCCGCTGAAGAGCAAGCAGGATCTGGTGACGCTCGCTTCGATCGTCGAGAAGGAAACGGGCCGCGCCGACGAGCGCCGACGCGTGGCGGGCGTCTTCATCAACCGCTTGCGCAAGAACATGCGTCTGCAGTCGGATCCGACGATCATCTACGGGATCGTGGGTGGCGAGGGCCCGCTGGGCCGGCCGATCCTGAGATCGGAAATCGATAGGCCTACTGCCTATAATACCTATCAGATCAACGGGTTGCCGCCGACGCCGATCGCCAATCCCGGCCCCGACGCCATCGAGGCCGTCGCCAACCCCTCGCGCACGCAGGAACTCTATTTCGTCGCCGACGGCACCGGCGGGCACATCTTCGCCGCCTCGCTCGACGAGCATAACCGCAACGTCGCGCGCTGGCGCGATATCGCCGCCAAGCGCGCCGCCGAGCAGGCCGAAGCGGAGAAACGTGCCGAGGATGCCAAGGATGCTGCCAAGGATGGTGCAAAGGAAGGCGTCCAGGGCATGAACACGAAGACGCCTGCCCGATGAGCGGCGCTCCTTGCCCGAACGTCAATCCGGCCGACCGGGGAATACGATCATGATTGCCAGCATGACCGGATTTGCCCAGGAGGGCGGCGAAGCCGGAAATATCCGCTGGCGTTGGGAAATACGGTCCGTCAACGGCAGGGGGCTCGATCTGCGCCTGCGACTGCCCGCCGGGCTGGATCGGCTCGATGCGGCCCTGCGCGCCGCCGCGTCGACCGCGATCGCCCGCGGTTCGATTACCGCGAATCTCACCGTCGAACGCGATGAAGGGGCGGGGCTGACAATCAACGCGGCGGCGCTTCAAAGAGCCATCGATGCCGCGCTTTCCGTGAGGGAACGCATTCCGGATGCGTCGATCACCGCCGATGGTCTTCTGGCGCTCAGAGGCGTCACCGAAACCGCGGAAGCCGGGCCGCTGGACGAAGCCCATGACGCGACGCTGATCGCCGGTTTCGAACGCGCGATCGCGGCTCTGGTCGAGGCGCGGCGTTCTGAAGGCGGCCGCATCGCCGCCGTCCTCTCCGGCATCGTCGACCAGATCGAAGGCCTGACCCGGAAAGCCGAGGCCAATCCCGCACGGAGCCGGGAGGCCATTGCCGAAAGGCTGCGGCTGCAACTGGAGCAGCTTGTGGAGGCCGCGCCGGCCCTCGAGCCGCAGCGCCTGCATCAGGAGGCTGCGGTGCTGGCAACCAAGGCCGATATTCGCGAGGAACTCGACCGTCTGACGGCGCATATTGCTGCGGCAAGGCAACTGCTCGCCGAAGGAGGACCGGTCGGACGCAAGCTCGATTTCCTGACGCAGGAATTCAACCGTGAAGCCAACACGCTTTGCTCCAAGGCCAATGACGCGTCGTTGACCGCCACGGGTCTGGCGTTGAAGGCGGCGATCGACCAGTTGCGCGAGCAGGTGCAGAATATCGAATAGGCGGGCGGACGGGGCATGCGCAGCCTGCGCCCGACAGTCTCGGGCGTCACATTCGGGCGGGGACGAAGCAGATGACCAGACGGGGAATGATCCTCATCCTTTCCTCGCCATCCGGGGCGGGCAAGACGACCATCGCGCGCAATGTGCGCGAAAAGGAACCAGGTCTGCAGGTGTCGATATCGGTGACCACGCGGCCACGCCGCGCCAGCGAGGTCGACGGCACCCACTACCACTTCATCACGCCCGAAAAGTTCATCCGCATGCGCGATTCCGGTGAACTGCTCGAATGGGCGGAGGTGCACGGCAATTTCTACGGCACCCCGCGCGAGCCGGTCGAGAAGGCCCTGGCGGAGGGCCGCGACATCCTTTTCGACATCGACTGGCAGGGCACGCTTCAGGTTTACGATGCGCTGCGCGAGGATACGGTTTCGATTTTCATTCTGCCGCCATCGGCGGAAGAGCTGCGGCGCCGTCTGGAGCGGCGCGCGGAAGATTCCGCCGAGACGATCAGCAAGCGTCTGGCGAATGCCCGCGAGGAGATACGGCACTGGCGCGAGTATGACTTCGTCATCGTCAATCGCGACCTGGAAGACTCCGTACGCGACGTTCAGGCCGTTCTCATCGGCGAGCGCAATCGCCGTGCCCGCCTGCCGGATGTCGGCGCCTTCGCCGACAAACTGATCGCCGATCTTGGTGGGTCAGGCGCGGCCTGAACGCCGCGCGAAGGTCCGCGCCAGCGTCAGAAAGCCCTCGATATCGATCTCCTCGGCGCGCCGCGTGGGGTCGATGCCGGCTTCTTCAAGCAGCGCGCCTGTGTCGGTTCCGAGCGATTTCAAGCTGGCCCGCAGCATCTTGCGGCGCTGGCCGAACGCCGCCTGCGTGATATGGCTCAGCAGCTTCGGGGATATGCCGTCGTCGACCGCGAAAGGTTCCAGCCTGACGATGGATGACGTCACTTTCGGCGGCGGCGTGAAGGCCTGCGGCGGCACGTCGAAGAGGATCCGCGCCTTGCAGCGCCAGCCCGCCAGCACGGCCAGCCGCCCGTAATGGGCGTCGCCCCGCCTGGCGACGATCCTCTCGGCGACTTCCCGCTGAAACATCAGGGTCAGGCTGGAAAACCACGGCGGCCACGCATCGAGGCTGAGCCATCCGGTCAGCAGGGCCGTGCCGACATTGTACGGCAGGTTGGCGACGATCCGGGCCGGGCCGTGCACCAAACCGGCGAGATCGACCTCCAGCGCATCGCCATGGAGGATCGTCAGGCGGCCGGGGCACGCCGCTGAAATCTGTTCCAGCGCCGGCAGGCAGCGCGCATCCTTTTCCACGGCGATCACATTGCCGGCACCCTCCGCCAGCAGCGAGCGCGTCAGGCCGCCGGGCCCAGGCCCGATCTCGACGATCGTGGTGTTTTCCAGCGGACCTCCGGCACGGGCGATCTTGGCGGTCAGGTTGAGATCGAGCAGGAAGTTCTGGCCGAGCGACTTTCGCGCGTCGAGGCCGTGTGCGCGGATGACTTCGCGCAGCGGCGGCAGGTCGGCGAGGGCGTTCATGCCGCCGCCGGGCCCGAAATCCTGCCCGCGAGCGCGATGGCCGCGATGAGGCTGTCCGGCCTCGCGACACCCTTGCCGGCGATGTCGAAGGCGGTGCCGTGGTCCGGCGATGTGCGAATGAAGGGCAGACCCAGCGTGACATTGACCGCTTCGTCGAAGCTCAGCGTCTTGATCGGGATCAGCGCCTGATCGTGATACATCGCCAGCACGGCGTCGTAGGTCTTGCGGGCCCTGTGGTGGAACATGGTGTCGGCGGGCAGGGGGCCACGAATGTCGAGACCCTCCGTGCGCAGCATTTCGATCGCGGGTGCGATGACGTCGCGGTCTTCCAGTCCGATCGTTGCACCTTCTCCCGCATGCGGATTGAGGCCGCAGACGGCGATGCGGGGCGCGGCGATGGCGAAGCGCTTCTCAAGATCGCGCGCGACGATGCGGCTCGTCTCGACGATCAGTTCGCGCGTGAGCCGTGCCGGGACCTCCGAAAGCGGTATATGGACGGTCACCGGGACGACCCTGAGTTCATCCGACGCGAGCATCATAACTGGCCGCCACGCGCCGCCCCAGTGGCGGCTGGCCAGTGCGCCAAGGAATTCGGTGTGGCCCGGAAAGGCGAACCCGGCGCCGTAGAGGACTTCCTTGGCGATCGGCGCGGTGACGACCGCCGCGGCGGTGCCGGCATGGACCATCGCGACCGCCTTCTCGATGGAACTCACCACCGGGGTCGCGGAAGCCCTTGTCGGCTTGCCGGCGGGGATAGCATCCGCGTGGATTTCGCTCTCGACCGGGACGACGGTCAGACGGTCGTGGCGCGGCTGCGGTGCCGCCGATCCGGTGTGAATCTGCAACGGGATATGCTGTCCCGTTTCCTCAAGTCTTGCGGAGATGAATTCGGGAACGCCGACGACGAAGAAGGGCGATGCCCCGCTTTCGGCGAAATGCGTCCATGCCCTGCCGATCAGCTCCGGTCCGACCCCGGCGGGTTCGCCCATCGTTACAGCGATCGGCGACGGATGCATGGACTTATCTGTTCTCGATGACGGCGCTCTGCCGCAGGTCGATGAGCAGACGGCGGGCGAGAATCTGGCCCTGTTCGTTCATCATCTCGGACTGGACTTCGCGCCGTTCAGCGGAGTCGTCCTTGACCTCCTGCTTGTCGCAGATGGCGAACATCTGGACGGCATCGGAAACGGTGATGGGCGGCGTCAGCTTGCCGACCTCGGTGGAAAGGATCGGCTCTCGTACGTCTTCCGGCAGATCGCCCTGGAGCTTTCGGCCGAGACGCTTGTAGACGACGTCGCGATGGCCCTCTACGGCGCCGCGGATATTCTCGCATCCGGCAAATCCGGCCCGGATCTGTTCGGCCTCACGTTTGCGCGCGGCGATCTGCGCGTTGTTCGCGCCCTTGGGCAGGATCAGTACGATCTGCTGGAGATCGATCTCGGTCGTCTTTGCGTTGCGGGTTTCATCGTCCTTTGAGGCCATGGCCTGTTCGACGTCCTGATCGCGGATCTGAACTTCCTGGCGGAATCGCTGACGCACGACCTCTCGCCAGAGAAGATCGGCCTCGATGCGCTTCTTCAGCGTGTCGGCGTCGACGCCGACCTGACGGAACGCGCCGATCAGCTGGCTCGGCGACATCTTCACGCGCTGGGCGACCTGGGCGAACGCCTGATCGACTTCCGCGCTGTCGACCGTGATGCCGAGCCGGTTCGCTTCCTGGCGCTTGAGCACTTCTTCGGTCAGTTCCTCCAGCGCGGAGTCGCGAAGGGCGCTGTTCATGCCTTTGCGCTGCGTGACCGAGACGAATTTCGCGCGTCGCTCCACGTCGAGCGACGTGATCGGCTGGTCGTTCACGAGCCGGACGATGGTCACCGCCGCCGTCGCTTCGCCCGTCGGCATTGCGGCGGGCAGTATCAGGGCGAGTGCCGCTATGACGAGAAGCGCTGCGGTCGGTTTCTTGATCACGGAATTTTTCTTTCAAGCCGGCTTTTGACAAGGGTCGCTGATACAGCGTGTGCCGGAAAATGCCTTATTCGTCAAATCAGGCCAAGCGATGGCGGTTCCATCGAGTCTAGTCTTTGTTGGCGATCGACTGGTTGACCTGCTGTTCGCCGAGCGTGCGCAGTCTGACCTTCAGGTAAACCGTTTCATCGGGAACGACATCGCCGTCGCGGACATACTGACGCTCATAGGTGAGCGCGATTGCGAAACAGCCGTCATCATATCCAAGACCCAGGCTGTTGGAGACCCACTGACGTCCGTCGATGTCGTAGCGGATGCCGCCGAAGGTCGACCAGCGGTCGGTGAGTTTCAGTTTGCCCTTGGTCTGGATTTCCTCGCGGCGGTTCGGATAGCCGATCTGGGGTACCGGCGCGATATTGGAGTAGGTGAGCGATCCGCCGACGATCTCGCCGGCATAGCTCGCGCCGAGATCGAGCCGCTGAAGATCCGCGTCACGCTCGTCCAGACGGAGGCGCGAGGCGAAGGTGAGCTTCTGCGTGAGGTCGAGATAGCCCGCCGCGACATAGTCCGAACGGTCGGTTTCGAGCCCCGAGCCGGTCGGGAAGGGGTTCACACCGGCGAGGTGGAAGGATTGCCCGAACACGCCGCGGATACGTTTGCCGCTCTTCGTCTGGAGCGTGTATTTCAAGCCCACATTGGCGCGGCTGCCGCCTTCGGTCCGATCGTAGCCGGAGAATTTGTCGTAGTCGAACAGGATCGTGTCGTCGAAGACGATGCTCTGCGCGTCCTCGTTGGGAACATAGGCCATCCTGGCCTCGTTGGGCCGGGCGATGAGCTGGACGATCGGCTCGAACACCTGGAAGCCCCAGTCGTCGGAAACGATGAAGGGCCAGCGCCATTCCACCGCCGCCGTCGCCATGCCGCGGCCGAATGTGTTCTGACCCGTGATCATGTGGTTGCTGACGATCGCGCCATTCGATGTCGTATCGAGATCGAGAGAGTAGAGATCGCCCCGTGCCGACAGGTAGGGAGTGATCACCTGACCGTTGGCGGTGGTGATCCGCTTCTCCCACTCAACCTGTGTGAGGAAGCGGTTATACTGGCCGGCCGCTCCCTGGAGACGACAATTCGCCGGCGACTTGATGGCGTCGAGATTGCACAGCCTGTTGGTCGTGATCGGGTCGAACGCTGCCGTCTCGCGGCTCAGGCTCAGCATGTTGGCATTCATGCGCAACTGCCCGCCGAACACCGGATCGGAGAAGATGTAGTTGTAGTCGACGACCGGATGGACGATGGCCTGCTGCTGCTGCAGCGTGGTGGTCGTCAGCAGCTTGTAGTAGTTGGCGCTCGCGTTGAAATAGCTGTGTTCGCCGAGGCCGGTCAGATAGATCTGCGACCTGCGCTCGGTATCCTCGGTCATCTTGTATGTGCGCAGATAGGTCTCGTCGCTGACCAGAGTCAGATCCCAGCCCCACGACCACATCTTGTTGATGACGAAGCGGCCCTGGCTTTCCAGCGATCCCCGCGTGTTGCGGACCGTGGCGGGCGCGAACAGCGCCGGATTGGACTGGTCGATGCCCGTCAGCTTGACGTTATAGGTGCCGTTGGCGACGCGATGACGCCACTGCAGCTTGCCGAGCAGGCCCTGTTTCTCGAGCGGCACCGCCGTCAGCGTGACGTCGTAGTTCGGCGCCAGATTGAAGAAATAGGGAATCTCCAGCCCGTAGCCGAGCTGGTCGGTATGTATGAAGCTGGGCAGCAGGAAGCCGCTCTTGCGCTTCACCGTCGGGTCGGCATGCGAGAAATAGGGAACGGCGGCGATCGGCACACCGAAGAACTCAAAGCGCGCCTTTTCGTAGTAGACGACCTTTTCCTGCTGGTCGTGCACTATCCGCGAGGCCCTGATGCGCCAGGTCGGCGGTTTTTCCGGGTGATCCTTGCACGGTTCGCAAGCCGTGTAGGTGCCCTTGTTGAAGATTGTGATATTGCCTTCCTGGCGCTCCGCGCTTGCCGCGGTGAAATAGGCCTTGTCGGGCGTCACGACGGTGAGGCTGCGCACGAACCCGTCGCGGAAATCGTCGCTCAGCGTCATGTTTTCGGCGTAGATCACATTGCCCGCCGGCTCGGTGATCTTTACCCCGCCACTCGCGGTCAGCTGCCGCGTGCGCTGCTCGTAGGTGACTTCCTCGGCTTCGAGCGTGCGTCCGTCGTAATAGATCTGGACGTTGCCCTTGGCGGTGACGATCTCCCTGTCATAATCGTAGATCATCTGGTCGGCCTCGACCAGCATCTGGGCATTGGGGTCGGTCACCAGCCGGGGATTGCCCGGCAGCGTGTTCGGCAGCAGATTCTGCGCCTGAACGGGCGCGGACAGGGCGACGCAAAACAGCGCCCCGGCGGCAACGCCGCCAAGCGCCCTCACAACCCGCCATCGGCTCTTCGGTGGGGACTGATTCACACCCCGAATTCCCTCAGCCGTCTTCCTGGAACAATAAGACATTTGTTCCCAACAACAACGCAACCACAACCGGCCCCCACACTGAAAGCGAAGGGCGAATGACCCCGGCTGCGCCTAAATCCCCCATAATCTTCAGCACCACATAGAACACGAACCCGGCGACAATGCCACTGATAATCATGCGTCCGATGTTCCCGGATCGGAACACTCTCAGTGACACTGTGGCCGCAATTATGACCATGGCACACATGAGCAGGGGGCGGGCAATGAGGTTTTGGTATTGGAATACCAGTTTGTCGGTCGAAAGTCCTGCTTTTTCATTAATTTCGATGGTTTCCGGCAGATCCCAGAAGGAAACGGTTTCCGCTGTTGTGGTTAACAATTTCAACTGCGCCGGCGTCAGGTAGGTGCTGAGGTAATATGCGTTGAATTGCTGGGCCGGCTGGTCGGGCCGGAACACCTCCACCTGGGTCAGCTGCCACCGTCCGGGCTCCAGCTCTGCGCTGCGCGCCTCGATTCGTTCCTGAAACTTGTTGGCGGGGTCGAATATGTAGACCGTCACGTCCTGCAGCTTCTGCCCGGCGCGGGCATGATCGCCGGCATGAATCACCGCCGGGCCGTCGACGCTCGTCTGACGAATCCAGACCGGAAACTGCATCGCCTTGTATTCCTCGACTCCGAAGACATCGAGATAGATCTGCTGGTAGCGCTCCGAGAAATTGGCCGCGACCGGATTGAAGACGGTCGTGGTGAAAAGGCCGATTCCGACGCTCACCACCAGCGCGGGCAGGATGAACTGCCAGACCGAGAAGCCGGCCGCGCGGGTCACGGCGAGCTCCAGCGAACGGCTGAGCATCAGATAGGTGAAGATGGCTCCGATCAGGACGGCGAAGGGAATGATCTGCTCCGACAGCATCGGCAGCCTCAGGAAGGCCAGCAGGAATACCGTGTCCAGACCGACGTCGTGCGCGCTCGCGCGCCGCAGATTTTCGATCGATTCAACAAGGAAGACGAGGGCCGCGCAGGCAAGATAGACCCCAACCGTGTTGCGCAGGAAGCGCAACCCGATATAGCGCATGAGGATCATGCCCCTCATGCCGGGCGGCCCCGGAGGCGCGAAAGCCTGTCCGACAGCATCTCGAAGCGGGCGGTAGCGCGTTCGCTGACCGGCGACAGCATCCGGCCGAGCCGAGCGCCGCCATGCCGCATGAGGAAGGGAACGGCCGAACGCCCGTAGCCGAGCGCGAAGGCGCCCGCGATCGCCATCGCGGCGATCGGTATCGCGTAGTTGAGCGGGGCGGCGGCGGCATATTTCACGGTCAGCTTGTCGACGATGAAGCCGAGCACGCGCACGAAGGCCATCGTGCCGATGGCCATGAACACCGCGCTTACGCGGTTTTGCCGGGTCGTGCGCGCGAAGCCCACGAAGGCGAGTGCGATCAGCACCGAGGGGAGAGGGTAGAACGCTCCCGCAAAGCGACGGTGCAACTCGGCCCTGAAGCGGCCGGGAATGGCCTTGTAGTAGCCGTCCGTGGGATCGGGATGAAACAGATCGGCGGTCGGCCGCTCGCGCGGATGGACCGCGCCGGCGTTCGTGGTCCGGCTTTCCAGGCTCGACAGGTCGATCGAATAGCGTTCGAAGGCGACGAAATTGTTGGACGCCTGATCGCGCGCGCTGCGCCGTTGCAGACTGCCGTTCTCCAGCACCAGATAGGCGTTGTCGCCATCGCGCGCGATCGTCCCCCGCTCGGCGATATAGGTCAGTTTTTCATTGGCGTTGCGGTCGTCGCTGACGAGCACGCCGAGCAGCGCGCCGTCGCGTCCGCGCTCGCGTATGTGGAAGGTCATCCCGCTGTCGACGGTCGTGAAGTCACCGGGCTCGATGATGTTGGTCAGCACGTCCGCGCGGATGTCGGCGAGGATCGCGCGCAGGCCATAGGCCGATTGCGGCATCAGGAAGATGCCGATCCACGCTGTCAGCGCGGTGACGATCAGCCCGAGCGCGATGAAGGGCGCGATCGTCGTCCAACGGCTGGCGCCGGCGGCGTTGACCACCACGAGTTCGCTGTCGGCGTTGAGCCGGTTCAGCGTGTGGACGCAGGAGGCGAACAGCGCGATCGGCGCGACGACCGCAATGAGCGTCGGCAGCGCATAGAGCGTGATCCTCAGGAACAGCAGTGCCGCCTGTCCCTGGTCGACGACAAGCGTCATGCGTGTGAGCGCCTGTGTCAGCCAGAGAATGCCGATCAGCGTGCCCATCACGAGGCAGAAGGCGGTGAGCGCCTGTTTGAAGATGTACCGGCTGATCGTGCTCATATCGTTGTCAGGCGTCTGCAGGCGCCCCTGCGCGGGGCGGCCGCGATTGTAGGCGCGCAAATGGCGGAATTGCGTTCAGCGCGTCGCCCCCTATCGAGAATCATCGTCGGCTGCATTATCTGTTATGACGAATTTGACCGATTTGCGGGTAAAAGCACGAGGAGTTCAAGCACAATGGCAGGTCTGCCGAAAATCTCTTTCATTGCCGAAAAGGTGCCCGATTCAGGCACAGTGGTCGTCAGCGTCGGCGAGGGCGGCGCCCTCGGGCCGATGGCCAAGGCATTGGACAAGGCCACCGGCGGCGCGCTGGCGCGGGCCATAAAGGTCAGCGGCTTCAACGGCAAGACCGGCAAATCCTGCGAGATACTGGCGCCTGCGAAGGGTGGACTCGACAGGATCGTGCTGGTGGGCATCTCAGACGAGGACGCCGGGACCGCGCTGGGGATGTCGAAACTGGGCGGCAGGCTGGCCGCCGCGTTCGGCAAGGCGCGCGAAGTGACTATCGTCGCGGAAAACAAGAAAGAGGCGCTGGACGCCGGTTCTCTCGCCGCCATTGCCGGCGGCATCAAGCTGCGCAGCTACAGCTTCGATCGCTACAAGACCAAGCACGATGACGACGACAACGGCGCGAAGAAGGACAAGGCCGTGGCCGTGGCGATCCTCGCCGCCAGGCCGGCAGAAGCACGCAAGGCCTGGGCCGCGGCGGAAGCGGTCGCCGACGGCGCGATCATCGCGCGCGACCTCGTGAACGAGCCGCCCAACGTGCTCGGGCCGGTGGAATTCGCCGAACGTTGCAGGGAGTTGGAAAAACTCGGCGTGGAAGTGGAAATCCTCACCGAAAAGGAAATGACGAAGCTCAAGATGAAGGCGCTGCTCGGCGTCAACCAGGGCTCGTCGCGTCCGCCGCGCTTCGTCGTCATGCGCTGGAATGGCGGCAAGGCGAAGGCCAAACCGCTGGCGTTCGTCGGCAAGGGGGTCGTCTTCGATACCGGCGGCATCTCCATCAAGCCGGCCGGCGGCATGGAGGACATGAAGGGCGACATGGGCGGCGCGGCCTGCGTCACCGGCCTGATGCATGCGCTCGCGGCCCGCAAGGCCAAGGTCAACGCCGTCGGCGTCATCGGCCTGGTGGAGAACATGCCGGACGGCAATGCGCAGCGCCCCGGTGACATCGTCACGTCGATGTCGGGCCAGACGATCGAGATCATCAATACCGACGCGGAAGGCCGCCTCGTGCTGGCCGATGCGCTCTGGTACACGAAGGAAAAGCTCGATCCCGCCTTCATGATCAATCTGGCGACGCTCACCGGCGCGATCCTCGTCGCGCTCGGCCATCACCATGCGGGCATCTTCTCCAATGACGACGAACTTGCCGGCCGGCTGACCGAGGCGGGGCTGACGACGGGTGAGAAGGTGTGGCGCCTCCCGCTCGGCCCGGAATACGACAAGCTGATCAACTCCAAATTCGCCGATATGAAGAACACAGGGGGGCGCGACGCCGGTTCGATCACCGCCGCGCAGTTCCTCAAGCGCTTCGTCGGCGAGGTGCCGTGGGTGCATATCGATGTCGCCGGCACGGCGATGGGCTCGCCGCAGGACGACATCAACCGTTCCTGGGCTTCGGGCTATGGCGTGCGTCTGCTGAACCAGCTCGTCGCCGATCACTACGAGGGCTGACCGCTCGTTGACCGAGATCCTCTTCTACCATCTGGAGCGCCAGCCGCTCGACACCGTATTGCCGCAGCTGGTCGAGCGGTGTGTCGAGCGCGGCTGGCGTACCGTCATCCAGACAGGTTCGGCCGAACGGACGGGCAGCATCGATAATTTGCTCTGGACCTGGCGTGACGACAGCTTTCTGCCGCATGGAACCGCGGCGGACGGCGATGCGGAAGACCAGCCCGTCTTCATCACCGACGAGCCGGTCAATCCTAATGCGGCGACGGTGCGCATCCTGCTCGACGGGGCCGAAATCGCCGAACCGGCGAAGTATGACCGCGTCGTATGTCTGTTCGACGGTCGCGATGCGGAAAATCTAACTGCCGCGCGTGCACTCTGGAAGCGGCTCTCGGGTGAGGGCTGCGACTGCACCTACTGGCAGCAGGACGAGCGCGGCAAATGGGAAAAGAAGGCTGAGAGCGGCAAACCCGCTGCCGCCGACTGACCGCCTTACTCGGCGGCCTGCGCGGCCTCCAGCTCGTGCGAAATGGCGAGCCATTCCTCTTCCGCGCCCTCCAGCGCGCGTGTCGTATCGGCCTTTTCCTTCGCCAACGCGGTCGCCTTCGCCGGATCTCGATCATAAAGCGCCGGATCGGCCATGGCGCGGTCCAGCCGCGCGATATCTCCGTTCAGCCTTTCGATCGTCTTTTCAAGCGTTTGAAGCTTCTTGCGCATCGGCGCGAAGGATTCGCGCTTAAGCGCCTCCTGCCGTCGTTCCTCGGCGCGTTCGGCCTTGCTCGCCGTCCGGCTCTCGGCTCTGGCGGCTTTCGCCTCGCGCCGGTCCCCGGCGGCCCTGGAGAGCACGCCGCGCCGGTAATCGTCCATATCGCCGTCGAAGGGCTGGACGGTGCCGTGGCCGACCAGCCACAGCCGGTCGGCGGTCGCCTCGACGAGATGCCGGTCATGGCTGATCAAAATCACCGCGCCGGGATAATCGTTGAGCGCATGGACCAGCATCTCGCGGCTGTCGATATCGAGATGGTTGGTCGGCTCGTCGAGGATCAAGAGGTGCGGCCCGTGAAAGGTCGCCAGCGCCAGCATCAGCCGCGCCTTCTCCCCGCCGGACAATTTTCCCGCCGCCGTGTCCGCCTTGTCGGCGCCGAAGCCGATCTGGGCGACGCGGGAACGCACCTGCGCTTCCGTCGCGTCCGGCATCAGCTCGCGCACATGATTGTAGGCCGACATCGACGGGTTGATCTCGTCGAGCTGGTGCTGGGCGAAATAGCCGATGACCGCCTTGTCGGACATCCGCATCGCACCGTCTGAGACGCCAAGGCGGCGTGACAGCAGCTTGGCGAAGGTCGACTTGCCGTTGCCGTTGGCGCCGAGCAGGCCGATCCGGTCGTCCGGATCGATCCTCAGATCGAGGTTGCGCAGGATGGGCTTTCCCGGCTCATAGCCGACCGCCGCGCCCTCGAAGCGGATCAGCGGCGGACCCATGGGCCTTTGCGGCTCGGGCAGGTGGAACGGCCGGACATGTTCGTCGATGAGCGCCGCGATGGGCTCCATCCGTGACAGCGCCTTGAGGCGGCTCTGCGCCTGCCGCGCCTTCGTCGCCTTGGCGCGGAAACGTTCGACGAACGCCTCCATATGCCGGCGCTGGTCGTCCTGCTTCTTCTTCAGCTTGAGTTGCAGTGCCTGAATTTCGCGCCGCTGCCGCTCGAACTGGTCGTAGCCGCCCTTGTAGAGCGTCAGCTTGCCGCGCTCCAGATGCAGGATCTGGTCGACCGACTTGTTCAGCAGGTCGCGGTCATGGCTGACGATCAGCAGCGAGCGGGGATAGGCCGCCAGATAGCGCTCCAGCCACATCGTGCCTTCAAGGTCGAGATAGTTGGTCGGTTCGTCGAGCAGCAGGATATCGGGCTCGCGGAAAAGCACCGCCGCCAGCGCGACGCGCATCCGCCAGCCGCCCGAATAGGAGGAAAGCGGGCGCTGCTGCGCTTCCTCGTCGAAGCCGAGGCCGGCCAGGATGCGTGCTGCACGGGCTGGGGCCGTATAGGCGTCGATATCGCTGAGGCGGAGCTGGATATCGGCGATCCGGTGCGGGTCGGTCGCCGTTTCCGCTTCCTCCATCAGGGCCGCGCGCTCGCGGTCGGCGGAGAGCACGAAGTCGATCAGGGTCGTCGGGCCGCCCGGCGCTTCCTGCGCGACATCGCCGATCGTCGCCCCGCGCGGCATGCCGATGGCACCGTCGAGCGGGGGTATCTCGCCCTTGATGATGCGCAGTAGCGTCGTCTTGCCGGTGCCGTTGCGGCCGACGAGCCCCGTGCGGCTCTTCTCGGGCAGGGCGACGGTCGCCTTGTCGAGCAGCAGCCTGTCGGCGATGCGATAGGAAAGATCGTTGATATGCAACATCTCGGGGCGGCGCTCGTTATCGGTGACCGGGTGTGCGGCGGCTGGCCCGCAGGGCGCTCTCTTCACACGGAATGGGCCGGCTGTTCAACCGGCAGGTGAGGCCCGGGCTCAAACGTGCTATCTATCAGGCCATGGGGACGGACAGGGAGATGAGAATATGAAGACGCGCTTTTCGCTCATATTGGTTCCCGCATTGCTCGCCGCAACCGGTGCGCTGGCCCAGGGGCCGGGAAGTAGCGCCTATGTCGACGAGCGCTCCGCCTTCCTGACGGTGGACGCCAACTATCGCGCGCCGGTCGATTGCTGGCGCGCGAGCCTCAGTCGCGGCGCACCGGCCGGCGCCGCCTTCGGCAACGATATTCCGGTGACGGTGGTGATGAGCGAGGCCGGCCCGTGCAACCCCGTGCCCAAGGTCGCCCGCGCGGTCGGCACCATCGGCGCCTTTCCCCCGCTTGGCGCGGTGGTGCGCATCTTCTTCATCGACCCGCGCGGCCGCATCGTGAAGACGGAACGCGTGGCGGTCGTGAACCGGTAGGGCTGAAAGAAAGAGGGCCGGCGATTGCCCGGCCCTCTCCAATCACTTCACCGATGTGCGCGCCGCTTTACGCCAGATCGAAGCGATCCGCGTTCATCACCTTCGTCCAGGCCTTTACGAAATCCTTGACGAAGGTCTTCCGGCTGTCGTCCTGCGCGTAGACCTCGGCAAGGGCGCGAAGCTGCGAGTTGGAGCCGAAGACGAGATCGACGCGGGTGCCGGTCCATTTGACGTTGCCCGACTTGCGGTCGCGGCCCTCGAACACGTGAACGTCGTCTGACGTTGCTTTCCACGCGGTTCCCATGTCGAGCAGGTTGACGAAGAAATCGTTCGTCAGCGTGCCGGGGCGGTTGGTGAAGACGCCGTGCTTGGAGCCGCCCTGATTGGCGCCGAGCACGCGCAGGCCGCCGATCAGCACGGTCATTTCCGGCGCCGTCAGATTCATCAGCTGCGCCCGGTCGATCAGCAGATGCTCGGCCGGAACGGTGTATTCGACCTGGACGTAGTTCCTGAAGCCGTCGACCTTCGGTTCGAGCACCTCGAAGGAAGCGACGTCCGTCTGCTCCTGAGAGGCGTCCATCCGGCCCGGCGTGAAGGGCACCTCGACATCGTGGCCGGCGTCTTTGGCGGCCTTCTCGACCGCCGCAGACCCGCCGAGCACGATCAGATCCGCCAGCGACACTTTCTTGCCGCCGGACTGGGCGTCGTTGAAGGCCTTCCGGATTTCCTCAAGCTTGCCGAGCACCCTGGAAAGCTGCGCTGGGTCGTTGACCTCCCAGTCCTTCTGCGGGGCAAGGCGGATGCGCGCGCCATTGGCGCCGCCGCGCTTGTCGGAATTGCGGAAAGTCGCGGCGGAGGCCCAGGCGGTGGAGACCAGTTCGGCGACCGTGAGGCCCGAAGCCAGGATTTTGGCCTTCAGATCCTTGATATCGGCGGCATCGATCAGCTTGTGATCGACGGCGGGGATCGGATCCTGCCAGATCAGTTCCTCTTTCGGCACTTCCGGGCCGAGATAGCGGACGACCGGGCCCATGTCGCGATGGGTCAGCTTGAACCAGGCGCGCGCGAAGGCGTCGGCGAATTCGGCGGGGTTGTCGCGGAACCGGCGGGAAATCGGCTCGTAGACCGGATCGAACTTCAGGGCGAGGTCCGTGGTCGCCATCATCGTCGGCACGCGCTTGCCCTTCGTGTGGGCCGCGGGCGCGAGATCCTTTTCGGCCACGTTCTTCGCCTTCCACTGGTTCGCGCCGGCCGGGCTCTTGGTCAATTCCCACTCATAGTCGAACAGCATGTGGAAGAAGCCGTCGTCCCATTTGATGGGATTGGGCGTCCATGCGCCTTCAAGACCGCTGGTGATCGTATCGTCGCCATGGCCGATGCCGAACGTGCTGGTCCAGCCGAGACCCTGCTCGGCGATGTCCGCGCCTTCCGGTTCACGCCCGACAAGGGCGGCATCGCCGGCGCCGTGGCACTTGCCGAAGGTGTGGCCGCCGGCGATCAGCGCGACGGTTTCCTCGTCGTTCATCGCCATGCGGCCGAAGGTCTCGCGAATGTCTACTGCGGCTGCGAGCGGGTCCGGTTTGCCGTTCGGCCCTTCCGGGTTGACGTAAATGAGGCCCATCTGCACGGCCGCGAGCGGGTTCTCCAGCGCCCGGCCTTCCGCGTAGCGCTTGTCGCCGAGCCATTCTTCCTCTGTGCCCCAGTAAATGTCTTCGCCCGGCTCCCAGATGTCCTCGCGTCCGCCGCCGAAGCCGAAGGTCTTGAAGCCCATCGATTCCAGCGCGCAATTGCCCGCGAGGATCATCAGGTCGGCCCATGAAATCTGGTTGCCGTATTTCTGCTTGATCGGCCAGAGCAGGCGGCGCGCCTTGTCGAGATTGCCGTTATCCGGCCAGCTGTTCAGCGGCGCGAAGCGCTGCGAACCCGTCGAGGATCCGCCGCGGCCATCGCCCGTGCGATAGGTGCCCGCGCTGTGCCAGGCCATGCGGATGAAGAAGGGGCCGTAGTGGCCATAGTCGGCCGGCCACCATTCCTGCGAATCCGTCATCAGCGCGTAGAGGTCCTGCTTCAGCGCATTGTAGTCGACCTTGCTGAAGGCCTTCGCATAGTCGAAGTCCTCGGCCATCGGGTTGGAGAGGTGGGAGTTCTGGTGCAGGATCTTCAGGTTCAACTGCTCCGGCCACCAGTCGCGGTTAGCCCGTCCGCGATGGCTGTTCCCGTGCATGACAGGGCATTTGCCCTCGTTATCGGCCTTGGTGTCCATTTATCTCTCCCTTGATCTTCCAATGAA
Source organism: Flavobacteriaceae bacterium (assembly GCA_050249695.1). GTDB lineage: Bacteria > Pseudomonadota > Alphaproteobacteria > Rhizobiales > Tepidamorphaceae > JACKJP01. The sequence continues at coordinate 532,463 of JBFWQA010000001.1, forward strand.
ATGAGGCAGGCTGGCCTGAACTTACCCCCGCCCACCAACGGTTTGATGTCGTACTGCGTGCGACACGAAGGCGCACGTCCTCTCCTGTGTTCTATTCCTGCCGGGGCCTTCGGGCAAATGGCGTTCTGGACCACCGGCCTGCGCCGCTGTTCGCGGCCCGCCGGGGCCGGCCGGAAGGTGCTGCATCTTCCCGCTTGCTGCCGGTTCCGGGACATTGGTAAAATAGCTGTTATGCCGCGCCGACGAGATCGGCAATGCCGCACGCTGCCCCGTAGCCAGGTACCGGTGGCGAAGTCGGAAACGTTCTCCGACCGGCCGCGTCGAAATGTGAGTGGTTACCATGAGGTCGGGTGGTTACAGGCAGAATCCGCCGCGGCATACTTGTCACGTGTGCGGCAAACTTTTCCCGGATCGCGAGCTGCGGCCGTGGATTTCGATCCGTCCTAGCGTCTCCAGGCTGATTGACCGCGACCGTCCGGGCTGGAGCGAAGGCAAGTTCATTTGCCGCGACGACGCCGGCGTTTACCGCCGCCGCTATGTCGAAGAACTTCTCGCCGACGAACGTGGCGAGTTGCGCGATCTGGATCGGCAGGTGCTGGAGAGCCTTCAAAGCGGCGAGCCGATATCGCGCGCCCCGTCGCTCGTTCTTGACGCGCGTGCCACCTTCGGCGAACGCATGGCCGACCGTGTCGCCTCTTTTGGCGGCTCGTGGACATTCATCATCCTGTTTGTCGTGACGATGGGCCTGTGGATGGCTCTCAACGTGACCGGCTGGCTGTTCGGGCCGTTCGACCCTTACCCTTTCATATTGCTCAATCTCGCCCTTTCCTGTCTGGCTGCGATGCAGGCGCCCGTCATCATGATGAGCCAGCATCGGCAGGAGGTGAAAGACCGGCTGCGCGCGGAGAACGACTATCAGATCAATCTGAAGGCGGAGCTTGAAATCCGCCAATTGCACGAGAAGATCGATCATCAGCTCGCCCGCCAGTGGGAACGGCTGGCCGAGATGCAGCAGATTCAGATCGAATTGCTTGAAGAGCGCGCAGGTGACACCTAGGGTCAGGACCAATTAATGTCAGGCCTTCCGCGCGAACGAAATTGCCCGGTGAAGGCGTCGCGAAGATTTGAAAATGCCGCCCTCCAGCAAATCTTTTCGCCGCCAGAGTGGACAATTTACACCATATCCCGATGTGACGCGGCGGATTTTCGCTCCGGATGCGTTGCGGGCCGCTTGCGGTGGAGAGCACCACGGTGCGATCCGCGCCTGTTCGGAACGAAAATCCGTCTCGCGCCAAGCCCGAAACCTTTATGAGCACACAAATTAGTCCCCGGCTGGGCCCTTTCGGACCGGCCATGTCCTATCTGCGCCACCCCGCCTTCGGCGCGGCGCTCGCCCTTGTGTTCATCGTGGCCGCGTTGGCGCTGCTGCACAGCTTCGTCGGCGATGTCGACTGGCCCCATATCAAACAGGACATGTCGGCATTGCCCTGGCGCGATGTCGCTCTGGCAATCGGCTGCACGGCTGCGAGCTTCACCGCCCTCTCGCTGTTCGACGTGACCGCGGTGGAAACCATCGCGCCGGGCAGGATATCGCGGTGGGTTGCCGCCATCGCCGGTGCGAGCGGCTTTGCGATTTCCAATCTGATCGGCTTTTCCTGGCTTTCTGGCGGCGCGCTGCGGATGCGGATATATGCCGGCCTGGGTCTCGATTTTGTGTCGGTGACGAAGATCATCGCTTCAGCTTGGCTGCCGTTCTGGATGGGGCTCCCGCTGGTCACGGGCGTGGCGCTGCTGCTCAATCCCTCCGACATGCTCTCGGTGCTCGTTCCTCCCGGTTTCCAGCGGATGGCGGGCGCAATACTGCTGACGGTGCTTGGCGGCTTCCTTGTCTGGCTGGCGCGGCGTGAACGGACGCTGCGGCTTGGCGGCCTCGCCATTCGCCTCCCCACGCCACGCATCGCCCTTGTCCAGATGGCGGCGTATTGCGCGGACATAGTGGTCTCGGCGCTGGTGCTCTATGTATTGCTGCCATCAGACCTTGCGAGCGACCCGAGCTACTTCCTGTTTGCTTATATCGCCGCCATCACCATCGGGTTGGTCAGTCATTCGCCGGGCGGCGTCGGCGTTTTCGAGGCGACGATGGTCGCCGCCCTCGGCGCGGGCGGTCGCTCCGACATATTCGCCGCGCTTGCCCTTTATCGTATCATTTATAACCTGCTGCCCTTCCTGCTCGCCACCGTGTCTCTGGCAGGCGTCTATACTTGGCTCCGGCGGCGCGAAGTGCGCAAGCTTTCCGGCTTTGCCTACAGGCTGGTACAGCCGCTCGTCCCGCCGGTCGCCGGGACGATGGTTCTGATCGCGGGAAGCATGCTCATCCTCTCCGGCAATCTGCCCGCCGAAGCCGACCGGCTTGGCATTCTCAACGATTTGCTGCCCCTTCCGTTCATCGAAGTCTCTCACCTCATTGGATCCGTCGCGGGGCTGTTGCTGCTGATCGTCGCGCGCGGGCTTTACCGCAAGCAACGTCAGGCATGGAACATGGCCGCGCTGCTTCTGCTGGCCGGCTTCTTCGCCTCGCTCGCCAAGGGGCTGGACTGGGAAGAGGCGGTCGCGGCGCTCACCGTGCTGGGAATGCTGGCGATCTTCAGGCCCGCCTTCTACCGCGGTTCGGCGCTGCCGGTGTTTCATCTGACCTGGCGTTGGGCAATCGGTATCGTCATCCTCCTGGCGATGCTCACCTGGATTGGCATATTCGCCTACTCGCAAGTGCCCTACAGGAACGAGCTTTGGTGGCAGTTTGCACTGGATGCCAACGCCTCGCGTTTCCTGCGAACGGCGCTTGCTGTTCCGGTCATCCTTGCCGCCGTCCTTATCAATTCCCTGATCAACGCCACCAGCCGTGCGCTGGCCGCCGAACCCGTCCCCGATCGTGTCCGCGAACTGCTTGCCGCATCGCCGAATTCGGAAGCCAATATCGCGCTCAGCGGTGATAAGCGATTCCTGATTTCCAAAGATGGCGAGGCATTCCTCTGCTATGCGGACACGGGCCGCACCTTCGTCGCCAAGGGCGACCCGGTCGGCAACCGGCGGAGCGGCGAGCGGCTCATTTGGAACCTGCTGGAACTGGCCGACAAGATGGGCCGGCGCTGCGCCTACTACGGCGTCTCGTCGGAATATCTCTCGGCCTATCTTGAGATGGGGCATACCGTATTGAAGATCGGAGAAGTCGCGCGGGTCGATTTGGGCAAGTTCGATCTGGAAGGATCGAAGAAGAAGGATTTCCGCTATGCCGAGAAGCGGGCAAGGCGTGACGGCTTCGTCTTCGAGGTCGTCGAGGCCGCGCATGTCCCGGCGATATTGCCCGAACTGAGGCGCGTTTCCGATGCCTGGCTTGCGTCGAAGCAGGGCGACGAAAAATCCTTTGCGGTCGGCGCCTTCAGGGAAGCGTATTTGGTCAATTTCGACCATGCGGTGCTGCGCCAGGCCGCCACCGGCAGGATCGTCGCATTCGCCAATCTTTGGAAGGGAGCCGGTCTGGCTGAACTCTCCACCGATCTCATGCGTCATGATCCGGCAGCGCCGGGCTTCGTCATGGACGCGCTCTTCGCCGAGCTCCTGCTCTGGGCTCGGGACCGAGGCTACCGTTGGTTCTCGTTGGGCGCTGCACCGTTCTCAGGCATGGAACAGCACTATCTTGTAGGTTGGTGGAGTCGTCTGGCGAACCTTATCTACCGGCACGGCAACCGGTTCTACCGCTTCGGCGGCCTGCGCGAATTCAAGGACAAGTTCGATCCGGTCTGGACGGCGAACTTCCTGGCCGTGCCCGGCGGCCTGAGCGCGCCGCAGATTCTTTATGAAATCAACGTTCTGATCTCGGGCGGTATTCGCGGCCTGATGAGATAGGTTCGCCTCGGCTATGGAGTGCCGAAACGTTCTATCGTTCTTGCCAATCGTTCATAATCGCCGTCGAAATGATGCCCGCCGTCGAGCGCCAGAACATTTGTCTTGCTCAGCGCAGGGGAGGTGCAGGCGGAATCATCCTCATCCTTACCATATAGACAGTGCACCTTTCCGGCCGGCAGCTTCGCAACGGCATCCACGACGTCATGATCGCCTGATTGCAGCCCAAGCCAGCCGGTCACGGAAATCGAAAAGCCGGTGCTCGTCTCAGGCGACAGCAGGACGATGGCTCTGACGGAGGATTGGATGCCGGCCGGCAGATACTGCCAGGCAAATGGCAATGTGTCGGCGCCGAACGAGTAGCCGACAAGCGTCGTGTCGTGCAGATCCCAGCGTGCCAGATAGCGGGCGACGATACGTGCGAGATCCGCCCCGAACTGTTTGGGATCCTTTTCCGACCAGAAATAGCGCAGCGTATCCAGCCCAACGACGCCATAGCCATCGCTGGCCATTTTCTCGCCGATTTCCTTGTCGATGTCGCGCCATCCGCCATCGCCCGACCAGATAACCGCCAACCCTTTGGGTACGCCTGCCGGCTCAATGACCGTCAGCGGAAGGCCGTCGGTCTGGCTTGCGTCGTCCCGCGCCATTTCCAGCGCCGCGTTGACCGTTTCCTCGATCCAGTCGGGCGACACCGTCGCCGTGGCCTCCGGCCGCGCGACCGCGATCGCGTCGGCATCGGGGTTGGTCGCGGCGCTGATGAAGCGCGCCGGGCTGACCAGCGGCTTGTCAGCGCCGTACGAAAATCCGCCGTCATTCGCAAGCGGCGTTGCTTGTGCGCCGGGGCAGAAAGGAAGTCGGGTCTTCAGCGCATTTGCAAACCGGATCGAAATGCCGCCGGCAAACGTGTTGAACGGAACCTGCGCCAGCGCCGCATAGGCCATCGTCGCGGCCTCGCCGACGCCGATGACGACCGGTCGCAGATAGGTCGAAGTTCCCGATGTCTTCAAAGCCTGCTGCGCAAGGTCCGCAAGTTCCCCATCCAGATAGAGACATTCGCCGTTGTCGGCATTCAGGGCTTTGCGGTAGGCATCGAGATCGATTTGCAGGACCACGCTCCCGCCTGCGAGCAACCGTTCCTGCAAAGTCTGTCGCTCGCCTTCGCCGACATCGCTGCCGGAAATCACTATGCTCAGCGCTTGGGCCACGCCCGACGGCTTGGCCAGAGGAATGCCGGCCAGACGCCCCGCAGCCACCGAGACAGGGAGGCTCGCAATGGCTGCATGCGCACCGCCTGCCCACATCGCAAATATGAGAATAAGGGCAAACATCCAGTCGGTCGGCGCTGCCCCGTGAAGACGCGCAAGTCTTATCATGTGTCGCCGGCTCAAGATTGACGCGCCGGCGTCTCTCTGCGCCGGCGCCCGGATTGGAGTTCAGGCTTGTGGCAAATTTGCGATAGCCGGCGCAGCCGGACCGGTCATGGAAACCGGATTGAGTTTCGCGGCGTGCTTGTCTATAAGCCCGCCATCCCTGCGGCGCCGAAAAGCGCCGCATTTCGTTTATTCATTGCGGCATCGAAACCCGAGACATTTCCAAAGGAAGGACGCATCGTCATGGCCACCGAGCGCACCCTGTCGATCATCAAGCCCGACGCCACCGCCCGCAACATCACCGGCAAGATCATCGCCAAGCTTGAGGACGCGGGTCTTCGCGTCGTCGCCCAGAAGCGCACCAAATGGTCGCGCAGCGACGCGGAAGCCTTCTACGCCGTCCACCGCGAGCGTCCGTTCTTCGACGACCTCGTCGCCTTCATGACATCCGGCCCGATCGTCATCCAGGTGCTCGAAGGCGAGGATGCCGTTGCCACCAACCGCAAGGTGATGGGCGCGACCAATCCGGCCGATGCCGAGGCCGGCACGATCCGCAAGGAGTTTGCGGAGAATATCGAGCGCAATTCCGTGCATGGCTCCGACAGCACGGAAAACGCGGCCAAGGAAATCGCCTTGTGTTTCAAGGCCGGAGAGATCGTCGGCTGAATCATTTTGGCAAGAAGCGAGAATATCGGCGCGGGGCCTTCGGGCCCCGCGTTTTCGTTCATGCTTTCGAATAGCCGAAATGATCGAAATACCAAGGTGCGCTGGCTGCGATCGCCGCCCTCAGTTCCGGGTCGCCCGCCAGCGAACGCGGCTTGTGATCGCCTCCAGCCGCGATGCGGGCCGTGATCTGCGGCAATGAGCGCTGGTCTTCCTCCATGCGCCATCCGAGCCAGCGGTAGATTCCGCGCAGCGTCTCCAGCGGCTCGGCGCGCAGATCGGCAAAGTTGATCTCCTTCAGGCGGTCCGCCGGGATGAGCGCGCGGGTTCGCCTGTATTTCTCGTATACCGCCGTGAAATCGCCGACCGCGCGGCCCTCGAATGCGGCACGCGCCGCATCGTCGGGCCCGCCCGTTACCGACAGGTCGGCGGCCAGCGCCGGCATGAAACGCCGGTACGAACGGATGATCTCCTCCGGATCGCGCGAGATGTGGATGAATCGCGCGTCGGGAAACGCGCCGAGCAGGTCGTCGACACGTGCCGTGTGCCCCGGCGATTTGAGGACGATCCGGCTTTCCGGCCGTTCCTTGTAAGTCCAGCAGTTCTGCACGAATTCCCGCAGCACCGATTGCCACTTGGTGCGCGCCTCGGGCGAAAGGCCGTCCATCGTCAGCGCGGACGGATCGGCCGGCAGCGTGCCGGGAAAGCCGAACCACCAGTAAGGACTGGGCTCGCCCAGCATCATCAGCGCGAATTCATCCTCCTGCGCCGACTGCCAGCCGACATTGATCCCGTCGCCGGAACGTATGTCGGCCATATCGGCGAAATACTTGCGCAGCCCCCCACCGAACATCTTGAAGAATTGCGGGAAAATGCAGTTCGCCGTCGTCGGCACCATCACCTTGACGTCCTGTTGCAGCAATTCGTGCAGATAGGTCGTTCCGGAGCGCCAGAATCCAAGGATGAAGACCGGAGCCGGCATCGCCGGCACCTCGCGCCGGCGCCGCCCGCGCGCCATGTTGGCGCGCCCTTGCGCGGCAAGCCCCGACGCGATCAGCGAGGAAAGGGCGATGCCCGCCGCATGCGGCCAGCGCCGCGCCGGGATCAGCGCGCGATTGGCCCACAGCCGGGGGATCATCGTTTCGCCAGGGCAGAAGTGCCAGATCGTGTTGAACAAGAGCGCATGCCCCGAGCGGTCAAACCCCGTACGAACCTATGCATCGCCCGGCCACGGCTTTTCAAGCCCGCCATGGCGCAATAGTGTCTGCCGCGAACACCAGCGAAAGTCATTTGCCATGAACAAGGCCGCCAGCCAGACGATCGGCTACAGCGCTTGCCCGCATGACTGCCCCTCGACCTGCGCCCTTGAGGTCGAGATCGAGGCAGGGCGCGTCGGCCGTCTGCGCGGGGCTCGCGACAATGCCTATACGGCAGGGGTCATCTGCGCCAAGGTTGCCCGCTATGCGGAGCGCCTTGGCGATCCGGCGCGGCTTCTGTCGCCGTTGCGCCGCATCGGGTCGAAGGGCAGCGGTGAATTCGCCCCCGTTTCATGGGACGATGCGCTGGATATCGTCGCAGACGCGTTTCTCAAGGCCGAGCAGCGGCACGGTGCGCAGGCGGTGTGGCCCTATTTCTACGCCGGCACGATGGGACTCGTGCAGCGCGACGGCATCAACCGGCTGCGCCATGCGAAAGCCTATTCGGGCCAGTTCGACACGATCTGCACCAACATGGCCTGGACCGGCTACATCGCCGGCACCGGCAGGCTCGCCGGTCCCGACCCGCGCGAGATCGCAAAGTCCGATCTCGTCGTCATCTGGGGCACCAACGCGGTTGCCACGCAAGTCAATGTGATGAGCCATGCGGTGAAGGCCCGCAAGACGCGCGGCGCGCGGATCGTCGCCGTCGACATCTACATGAACGAGACAATGCGGCAGGCGGACCTCGCGCTCTGCCTGAAACCCGGCACAGACGGCGCGCTGGCCTGCGCGGTGATGCATATCCTGTTCAGGGACGGCAAGGCCGACCGGGCGTACATGGCCCGCTTCGCCGACTGTCCTGATGAACTGGAAGCGCATCTGAGGACGCGCGGGCCCGAATGGGCATCGGCCATTACCGGTCTTTCGGTCGAGGAGATCGAAACCTTCGCGCGTTGGATCGGCGAGACGCCACGGACCTTCTTCCGCCTCGGATACGGCTTCACCCGCAGCCGCAACGGCGCGCACAACATGCATGCCGCGTCCTGCATCGCCACCGTCGCCGGCAGTTGGCAGCACGAGGGCGGCGGCGCATTTCACAACAACGGCGCGATCTACCACCTCGATTACACGATGGTCATGGGCCTCGACGTGGCCGATCACTCGGTGCGCCAGCTCGACCAGTCGCGCATCGGTGCGATTCTCGAGGGTGATGAAGACGCCCTGCATGGCGGCCCGCCGGTCACGGCCATGCTGATCCAGAACACCAACCCGGTGTCGGTGGCGCCTGAACAGGAGCGCGTGAAACGAGGCTTCGCCAGAGACGATCTTTTCGTCTGCGTGCACGAGCATTTCCTGACCGACACCGCTCGCATGGCCGATATCGTGCTGCCGGCGACCATGTTTCTCGAGCATGACGACATCTACAAGGGCGGCGGGCATCAATATCTCCAGTTCGGGCCGAAGCTGGTGGAAGCGCCTGGCGAGGCGCGTTCCAATCACGACGTCAACAGCGCGCTGGCGCGGCGTCTCGGCGCGGAACACCCCGGCTTCGACATGACGCCGCGCGAGCACATCGACTGGATGCTCCGAAAATCGGGCTGGGGCGGCTTGGATGCGCTGGAGGGCGGGCGATGGATCGATTGCCAGCCCCCTTTTGAGCAGGCGCATTATCTCGGCGGGTTCGGATATCCCGACGGACGTTTCCGGTTCAAGCCGGATTGGACGAAAGTTCCCGCGCCCAATGACGGGCCGATGGGGCCGCACCGGGCGATTCCGGCCCTGCCGGACCATTGGCCGGTCATCGAGGAAGGCGACGCGGTCCACCCGTTCCGCCTCGCGACCCCGCCTGCCCATTCTTTCCTCAATTCCAGCTTTACCCAGAGCGCCACCGGGAGAAGTCGGGAAATCCGCCCCGAAGTTCTCGTGAATTCGGCGGATGCGGCCGAGTTGGGTATTGCCGACGGTCAACGGGTTCGGCTAGGAAATCAGCGTGGAACGGTGACGCTTCACGCTAGGGTATTCGACGGATTGCGCAGGGGGGTTCTCGTGTCGGAAGGCATCTGGCCCAACAGCGCCTTTGCCGACGGACGCGGGATCAACACCCTCACGGGCGCCGATCCGGTGGCGCCCTATGGCGGTGCGGCGTTTCACGACAACCGGGTCTGGATCAGGCCCGTTTGAACCAGGACGGATTCGTTTTTTGCGGCTATCAGGAGGCCATGAGCGTGATGTTGCGGCGGTCGGGTGTGGTGTTCGGTTCTGTTCTGGCGGTCGCGATCGCCGGTCTTTCGGCGAAGCATGCATCGGCTGAGGAACCGCCGCGCGAGCGCGCGCGTCTGGTCATCCTCGATACCTGCGTGATGGCGACGGCGACGAAGGGCAATTCGTTCACGGATTTCTCCAAGATATGCAATTGCGCGGCCACGAAGTCGCTTGAGGAGCTCAATGAAAGCTCCATAGAGACAATCGCCCGGTCCGGCGAGCTCGGCTGGGGCAATGCGAGCATCTGGCGCAGGCATCTGGAAGCCTGCGGCGACAAATAGGCCCGATTTCCTAATTCGTCGCCACTGCCTAGGGGACGAAAAGGCTGCGCGCGGGGTCGACGGGAAGATCGGTGAAAACCCGATCCCCATCGATGCTGAAGCGGCCGGACGCGACCAGCGCCAGGGCCTTCGGATAGGTTGCGTGTTCCGCCGCCAGGACCCTGGCGGCCAGCGTTTCGGCGGTGTCGCCCGGCACGACCGGGACCGCGGCCTGGGCGATGATCGGCCCGGCATCCATTTCCGGCCGTACGAAATGCACCGTGCAGCCGGTGATCCGCACGCCGGCCTCCAGCACCCGCTCATGCGTGTGCAGGCCTTTGAAGGCGGGTAGCAGGGAGGGGTGGATATTGATCATCCGGTCCTGCCAGACGGAAACGAAATCGCCTCCCAGCAACCGCATGAACCCGGCAAGGCAGACGAGTTCGATCCCATGACCGACAAGGACCCGGTGGAGGGCCTCGTCGAAGGTCTGGCGATCGCGAAACTGCCTGTGGTCGAGGACCTCGGTCCTGATGCCGGCGGCGGCGGCATAGTCGAGACCGGCCGCGTCGGCCCTGTTCGACAGGACCAGATCGATCCTGGCGGGGAATTCGGAGGCTTTCGCCGCCTCGACGAGGGCGCGCATGTTGGAGCCGCGGCCGCTGATCAGAATGGCTGTCCGCCGCGCGCTCAAAACGACAACGCCCCGCGATAGCGGACCGTCGGCGCGTCAGCCTCGCCGGTGGCGAGTTCGCCGAGGAGCCACGCCCGTTCGCCTTCCTCCGCCAGCGCCGAGAGAACCGCGTCCGCCCTGTCGGCGTCTGCGACGACGATCATGCCGACACCGCAATTGAAGGTTCGCAGCATCTCCCTCTCCACGACGTTTCCTTCAGCGGCGAGCCAGCCGAAGACGGGCGGCGGCGCGATCGTGCCGAGATCGACATTCGCGATGGCGCCGGCGGGCAGGATGCGCGGCAGGTTGTCGGTGATACCGCCGCCGGTGATATGGGCGAACCCCTTGATGCCGCTGGTGCGTTTCAGCGCCGCCAGCAAGGGACGCACATAAATGCGCGTCGGCGTCAGCAGCGCCTCGGCAAGGGTCTGCTCGATCGAAAACGGGCTTGCGGTATCATAGCTGTGTCCGCCTCGCGCGACGATCCGGCGAACCAGCGAGTAACCGTTCGAATGCACGCCCGAGGAGGCGAGGGCGATGAGCTGATCGCCCGGGCCGATGTCGGCGCGCGGCAGCAATCCTTCGCGTTCCACCGCGCCGACCGCGAACCCGGCGAGATCGTAGTCCTTGCCGGCATAGACGCCGGGCATCTCCGCCGTTTCCCCGCCGATCAGCGCGGCGCCGGCGATGCGGCAGCCTTCCGCGATCCCCTTCACGACCGCCGCCGCGACGTCGATGTCGAGTTGCGCGGTGGCATAGTAGTCGAGAAAGAAGAGGGGCTCGGCGCCCTGCACCACGAGATCGTTGACGCACATGGCGACCAGATCGATGCCGATCGTATCGTGGTGGCCGGTCTCGATGGCGATCTTCACCTTGGTGCCGACGCCGTCATTTGCGGCCACCAGCAACGGGTCGCTGTAGCCGGCTGCCTTGAGGTCGAACACGCCGCCGAAGCCGCCGATCTGGCTGTCCGCGCCGCTGCGGGCCGTTGCCTTGACGAAGGGTTTGATACGCTCGACGAACGCGTTGCCGCGATCAACGTCGACGCCTGCATCCGCGTAGGTCAGACCGTCCTTTTCGTTTTCGCTTGCCACGTTTTTTGCTCGCCATTGCCCGTTACGGTCGTCCTAACACCCGGAACCGCATTTACCGAAGGGCAAAATTTCTCCGCCATGATCGATGAATGAGGTTTTCCACTGATTCGCTCCGTTTTGCGGCGGTGCTGCTTGTTCTCGGTCTCGTCGTCGCGGCGGCGCCGGCTGCGGCCGACCCGTTCGTCGTGCGCGAAATGCCGATCACGCGGCAAGGGGCGAGCGCCGCCGAAGCGCGCGACAAGGCGCTTGCCGACGCCCCCGTGGAAGCGTTGAACCTTATGCTCGCGCGCTTGCTGCCGCGCAGGCAGATCGCTCAGCTTGCCGTTCGGCCCGATACGGCGCGCGCGGCCATGGATCGTATCGCGGTGATGAGCGAAACGGCCGTCGGCCTTTCCTATAGCGCCCGCCTGACGGTCACTTTCAGCCGGTCGCGCGTGACGCGGATGCTGGCGGCGAGGGGAATCGTGCCGGTCGCCGGCGCCGCACCGCCTGTCCTCGTCATTCCGGTTCTCGTCGAAGGCGACGTACCGCGGCTATGGGCCGACGCTTTGGAATGGCGCGAAGCGCTTGCGGCCAATTTGCCGGCGGACGCCATCGCGCCCGTTATTTTGCCCGACAATGGCTATGGCGACCGCGCCGAACCGGTGCGCCACGTGCTTTCCGGCGATCACATGACCATGGAGATGTTCCGTCTGCGCTATCGTACGCAGGGCGTCGTGCTGGCGGTCGCGGAGCCGGTGACCGGCAGAGACAAGATCCTGCTGCGGCTGAGCGGCGTCGATGCCGTGGGCGAATTCGATACGCGCATGGAAATCGCCGGCACGCTCAATGATGCCGCGCTGACGGCGCTCGATACCTTCTCGGAGCGCTGGAAGAGCGACGGCGTACGAGACAACGGCGCCGGCGAGCGCGATGTCGTCATTACGGGTTCCGTTGCGCCGGTGCCGTGATCGGGCCGGGGCGCATAAACGGAATTAATTCCATTTGAACGCGAAACGCTCTAAGCCTGCGCCGGTTTCAGGCGGCGAGGCATGAGTGAGATGAACATCCCCAACATCATAACGGTGTCGCGCATCCTTCTGGTTCCTGTCATCGTCTATCTCATCCTGACGCAGTCCTTCTCACTTGCTTTCGCGCTTTTCGTCATCGCCGGGGTGAGCGACGGTCTCGACGGCTTCCTCGCCAAGCACTTCCATATGGATACCGAGCTTGGCGCCTATCTCGATCCGGTCGCCGACAAGACCTTGCTGGTCAGCATATTCGTCGCCCTCGGCCTCGTCGGTCACGTCCCCCTCTGGCTGGTGATCGCCGTCGTTTCGCGCGATATCCTGATCATCGGTGGGGTAGTCATGGCCTGGATGATCGGACGGCCGCTTACGATGCGTCCGCTGGTCATCAGCAAGATCAATACGGCGGTACAGATCGGCTACGCATCGCTCGTCCTTGCGGGCCTGGCGTTCGGCATTCTTCCCGAAAACTGGCTTCTCGGGCTTTCTTTGCTGACCGGCGGGCTGACCATCGCCTCGGCCTGCGCCTATCTGATAAGCTGGACGCGACACATGGCCCGGGCGTCTGACACCGACGGGCGCTAGAACGGTACTCGCAGGGGCTTCGGGCGTGGCGCGATGACGATAAGGCAGCAGATCAAGGCTTGGTTGATCGTCCTGCTGGCGACAGGGCTGGCGCTCTGGCTGCTGCGCGGCATTCTCCTGCCATTCGTCGCCGGCATGGCGCTGGCCTATTTTCTCGATCCGGTCGCTGACCGTCTGGAACGTCTCGGCCTCAGCCGCCTGATGGCGACGGTGGTCATCACGCTGGTCTTCGTCCTGCTTTTCGTGCTCGCATTCCTTGCCATCGTGCCGACGCTGATCCGCCAGCTGGCCGATTTCGCCGAGATGCTGCCCACGCTGGTCACCAAGCTGCAGAATCTCGTGGCCACGCTGGCGAACTCGCGACTGGCGCAATTTTTCGATGTCGGCGGTGAGGGCCAGAACGGCCAGTTCTCGGGGATGATCGGCACCGCCGGCTCATGGCTTGCCAGCCTTGCAAAATCGCTGCTCTCCGGCGGCCTGGCCTTCGTCAACATCATCTCGCTGCTCATCGTCACCCCGGTCGTCGCCTTCTACCTGCTGCTCGACTGGGACAACATGGTCGCCCGGGTCGACAGCTGGCTGCCGCGCGATCATCTGTCGTCGATCCGCCAGCTCACGCACGATATCGATCAGGCGCTTGCGGGCTTCGTGCGCGGGCAGGGCACCGTCTGCATCGTGCTCGGCCTGTTCTACGGCGTCGGACTGACGCTGACGGGGCTCAACTTCGGTCTGCTGATCGGCCTCGGCGCCGGGCTGATCAGCTTCATTCCCTATGTCGGATCGATCGTCGGACTTGCCGTCTCGCTGGGTGTGGCGCTCGTCCAGTTCTGGCCCGACTACATCATGATCGGCGTGGTCGCCGGCGTCTTTTTCGTCGGCCAGTTTCTGGAGGGCAATTTCCTGTCGCCCAAGCTGGTCGGCGACAATATCGGTCTTCATCCGGTCTGGCTGATGTTCGCGCTGTTCGCCTTCGGCTATCTCTTCGGCTTCGTCGGCATGCTGCTGGCCGTGCCGATCGCGGCCGCGATCGGCGTCGTCTCCCGCTTCGGGCTGCGGCACTATCTCGCAAGCCGCCTGTACCGCGGCACCTCCGACGAGGGTGGCGGCGGTATCTGATGCCGGGCAGACAGCTTGTCATGAATCTGGCGCCGGACCCGTCCTTTGGGCGGGACGATTTCCTTGCCTCGCCGGCGAACCGTGCGGCGCGCGAACGTCTGACGGGCACGGCCGTCTGGCGCGGCGCCGTTCTTGTGCTGATCGGACCGGCGGCGAGCGGCAAGAGCCATCTCGCCGCGATCTGGGCGGAAGACCACGCCGCCGCGGTGTTTACCGCGGGCCAGGCCGTCCGCGCCGATCAACTGCGTTCGGCGCCGGCTGTCGTGATCGAGGATTGCGACGAGGGCTTTGCCGACGAGACCCTGATGTTCCATCTCTTCAACGAGGCGACGACCGTGCCGCGGCCGATCCTGATGACCGCGCGTGCCGAGCCGGGCGCATGGCCGCTGCAGACGCGCGATCTTGCGTCGCGACTGCGCGGCGCGGACAGCGTATCCATCGAGCCGCCGGATGACGAGTTGATCGCGGCGCTGTTCGTCAAGCATTGCGCTGACCGGCAGCTCGCCATTGAGGCACCCGCGCTGAAGGCGGCGTTGCCGCGTGTGGAGCGCTCCTATGCGTTCGTTCGCGACGTTGTTGCGGAACTCGACCGCGAGACGCTCAGCCAGCAGCGTCCGCTGACCCGTGGGCTCGTGCTCCGCACACTCGAACGAATGTCCGGGTGAGCCTGCCGCTCTTAGCGTTCTGGTGACGTAAATCCGTCATCTAATTAGACTAGCCACTAACCTTGCGGGGTAGAGGCAGTCTGTCTGGAAATGGATGAGCGGAAAATGGCGAGCATTCAGACCAAGAAGCCGGTGGCGGAGAAGGCGACGACTTCTGTCGAGGCGAAGCCGGAACGCACGGTCGGAATCGAGCTGATGAACTCGCCGGAACGGTTCATCAATCGCGAGCTCTCCTGGCTCGGCTTCAACCGCCGGGTGCTGGAAGAGGCCCGCAACGCGAACCATCCCTTGCTGGAGCGGCTGCGCTTTCTTTCCATTTCAGCCAACAATCTCGACGAATTCTTCATGGTCCGCGTTGCGGGGCTGCTGTCGCAATATCACGCGGGCCTCGGCGCGCGGAGCCAGGACGGGCTGACCTCGGGAGAACAACTGCAGCGCATCGCGGAGGCGACGGACGCCCTGACCGCCGAGCAACAGGATGTCTGGCGCGACATACGCAAGGAACTGTCGGCCGAGGGCATTTCCCTGATCTCCGCCGGCGAGGTGAGCGCGAAGGACCGGCAGTGGCTTGAGACCAAGTTTCTGGAAGCGGCCTTTCCGGTGCTGACCCCGCTCGCCATCGACCCGGCCCATCCGTTCCCGTTCATCCCCAATCTCGGCTTTACCCTCGCGCTCGAACTTGTCCGGCCCGGAGACGGCAAGCTGTTGCGCGCGCTCGTGCGCATCCCGCTCAAGGTCGAGCGCTTCATCGCGCTGCCGACGTCGGGCCGGGGACCGCAGCGCTTCATGATTCTCGAAGAGGTGATCATCCTCTTCATCGGCCGGCTCTTTCCCGGCTATTCGGTCCGCAGCAGGGGCGCCTTCCGCGTCGTCCGCGACAGCGACATCGAGGTCGAGGAGGAAGCCGAGGATCTGGTCCGGTTCTTCGAGACGGCGCTCAAGCAGCGCCGCCGCGGCTCGGTGATCCGCCTCGAACTCGATGCAGGCATGCCCGACGACATGAAGCAGTTCGTCGCCAAAAACCTGGGCGTCGCACCGGCCGAAGTGCGTACGATCGACGGCATTCTGGCGATGGCCGATCTCTCGCAATTGGTCGCCATCGACCGGCCCGAGCTGAAGTTCACGCCCTATACCCCGCGCTTTCCCGAGCGTATCCGCGATCATGGGGGCGATTGCCTCGCGGCGATCCGGCAGAAGGATATCGTCGTCCACCACCCTTACGAATCCTTCGATGTCGTGCTGCAATTCCTCAAGCAGGCAGCCAACGATCCCGATGTCGTCGCCATCAAGCAGACGCTCTACCGCACCAGCAACGATTCCCCGATCGTCCGCGCCCTGATCGAAGCTGCCGAGGCGGGCAAGTCGGTGACCGCGGTCGTCGAACTCAAGGCGCGCTTCGACGAGGAGGCGAATATCCGCTGGGCGCGCGATCTGGAGCGCGCAGGCGTTCAGGTGGTCTACGGTTTCGTCGAGCTGAAGACGCACGCGAAGCTCTCGCTGGTCGTGCGCCGCGAGGGCGGCCAGCTTGCCTCCTACGTGCATATCGGCACCGGCAACTACCACCCGATCACGGCGCGCATCTATACCGATCTTTCCTATTTCACCGCCGATCCGGCGGTCGCCCGGGACGTTGCCCGCATCTTCAATTTCATCACCGGCTATGCCGATCCGGCGGACATGGAACGCATGGTCGTTTCGCCCTTCTCGGTCCGCAAGGCGGTGATCCAGCACATCGACGAGGAGATCGAACATGTGAAGGCGGGCCGTCCCGGCGCCATCTGGATGAAGATGAACTCCCTCGTTGATCCCGCCGTCATCGACGCGCTCTACAGGGCCGGCCAGGCGGGCGTGAAGGTCGATCTCGTGGTGCGCGGCATCTGCTGCCTGAGACCCGGCGTGCCCGGCCTCTCGGACAATATCCGCGTGAAGAGCATCGTCGGCCGCTTCCTGGAACACTCGCGCATCTACTGTTTCGGCAAGGGCAAGGGCCTGCCTTCCAAGGAGGCGGCGGTCTTCATCGGTTCGGCGGACATGATGCCGCGCAATCTCGACCGGCGCGTCGAGGCGCTGGTGCGGCTGGACAACGCGACGGTGCACGAACAGGTCCTCGACCAGATCATGGTTGCAAACCTGAAAGATACCGATCAGAGCTGGTTGCTCTTGCCCGATGGCACCGCTCGGCGCATCATCGCGGCGACTCCCGAGGAGGCGTTCAACGCCCATCGCTATTTCATGACAAACCCAAGTCTGTCCGGACGTGGCAAATCTCTCAAGCAACATTTCCCCCAAACCCTTGATCGACGCTGACCGGACCGCTGGCTCCCTTGAACAGGCGCGCATGCTGCTGGATGCGCCTGTTCTCGGACGCATTCCCGGCCATCAGCACATCGCCGTCATCGACATCGGATCGAACTCCGTGCGTCTGGTGGTCTATGAGGGGCTGACGCGTTCGCCGACGCCGGTTTTCAACGAGAAGGTGCTCTGCGGTCTGGGACGGGCGGTCGCCAGCCAGGGAAAACTCGCCGACGAGGCTGTCGAGGAAGCGCTTCGCGCGCTTCGCCGTTTTCGGCTGCTGTGCGATCAGATGGACGTCCGGCAATGCTTTGTGCTTGCGACGGCAGCGGTTCGCGAAGCGGCTAACGGTCCTGAATTCGCCGAGGCCGCGGAAAAGGCGGTCGGCCGCGAGATCGAGATACTCTCCGGCAGTCGCGAGGCGGAACTCTCGGCACTTGGCATTGTCGCCGGCATCGAGGACCCCGACGGCATCTGCGGCGACCTCGGCGGCGGCAGCCTGGAACTGGTGGATATCCGGCACGGCGTGATCGGCGACGGCGTGACGCTGCCGCTCGGTGGCCTCAGGCTGCGCGATCTCGCCGGCTCGTCCATGAAGAACGCCGCGGCCATCGTCGATTCCGCCTTCGCCGGCGCCGGCGTGCTGAAGACCGGCAAAGGCCGGGCATTCTACGCCGTCGGCGGCACGTTCCGCGCGCTCGCGCGGCTCCACATGGCCCAGTGCAACTATCCGCTGCATGTCATCCATCAGTATTCGATGACGCCGGAGGAGGCCCTGGATTTCGCGAAAATCGCGCGCACCGTCGACGTGACGACGCTTGATTCAATCGAACAGGTTTCGTCCGCCCGCCGGGATCTTCTGCCGCTCGGCGCGCTGGTGCTGGAAAAGCTGATCGAGGTGCAGCAGCCGTCCAGCGTCTGCATGTCGTCTCTCGGCGTGCGCGAGGGTTATCTCTACGGGCAGCTATCGGGCAAGCAGCGCGGCGAGGATCCGCTGATTCTGTCGGCCAGCGAAATGGCCCAGCTGCGCTCGCGCTCACCCCGGCATGCCGTCGAGCTCTGTGAATGGACGGACGCCTTCATGGAATCGTCCAGGATCGACGAGACACGGGCAGAGCGCCGTTTGCGGCACGCGGCCTGCCTGCTTGCCGATATCGCATGGCGCGCCCATCCCGATTATCGCGGTATCCAGAGCCTGAACATCATCCTGCATGCGAACTTCACCTCCGTCGACCATCCGGGACGCGCCTATATCGGGACGGCGGTCTATCTCCGCCACACCGGGCTGAGCGGCGCCCATCCGCCCGGCATCCGCGAACTGATCAGCGCGCGGATGCTCGACCGGGCCCGGATCCTCGGCGGCGCGATGCGCGTAGCCTACATGATCACGGCGTCGATGCCGGGCGTCCTGCCGCGCGCGCCGATGGTGGTGGAGGGCGACCGGCTCGTCCTTACCCTGCCGGCCGATCTTGGCGATCTGGCCGGGGCCCGCACGGAGAAGAGGCTGCGCCAGCTCGCCAAGCTGATCGGCCGCGAGCCGGAAACACGGATCGTCTAGCAGATCGCCTCAATCGTCGACGCGGTTGACCGCGACGGCGCGTCCCTTGATCCCGAGGGTCAGCCGCCCGTGCTTCAGATCGAGGGCGAGTTCGCCGAATATCTTCCGCCGCCAGCCCTTGAGCGCCGGCACGTCCGCATCGTCATCGAGGGCGATCTGTTCGATGTCCTCGACATTGGCGATCAGGCGCGAGGCGACTTTGTGCTGCTCGCTGACCGCTTTCAGCAGCACCTTCATCAGATCGGCGACGGCGCCGGGCTGCCCGTTGGGACGGGAATTGCGCGGGATGGAGGGGAGGCGGTCGCGCGGCAGCGCCTTGATGCTGGCGACGATTTCCAGAATTTCGCTTCCCGATTGCGAACGCTCGAACCCTTTCGGCACGCTGCGAAGCTGGCCGAGCGCTTCGCGGCTTTCCGGCAGCTGCGCGGCAACGTCATAGATGACGTCGTCCTTGATGATTCGGCTGCGCGGCACGTCGCGCGCCTGCGCCGCTTCCTCGCGCCAGGCTGCCAGCGCCTGCGTGGCGGCGAGTTCCACCGGCTTGCGCGCCCGCATCTTCAGCCGCTTCCAGGCTTCTTCAGGCGCCGCCGAATAGGTGTCCGGCGAGGACAGCAGGGCGATCTCCTCGCCGATCCATTGCGAGCGCCCGGATTCTTCCAGGGCCGCCGCCAGCGCCTCGTAGACGTCGATCAGATGCTCCACGTCCGCCGCCGCATAGTGCAGCTGCTTTTCGCTGAGCGGCCGCCGGCTCCAGTCGGTGAAGCGGTGGCTCTTGTCGATATGCGCGCCGCTCGTACGCTGGACGAGCTGGTCGTAGGCGATCTGCTCGCCATAACCGCAGACGGCGGCGGCGACCTGTGTATCGAAGATCGGCGAGGGGACCTGTCCGGTCATGTGGTGGAAGATTTCGATGTCCTGCCGGGCGGCGTGGAACACCTTGATCACCGATTCGTCGGCGAGCAGCCTGAACAGCGGCGCCAGCGACACATCGCCGGCCATCGTGTCGACGATGACCGGCAGCTTGTCGCGGCCGGCAAGCTGTACGAGGCAAAGTTTCGACCAATAGGTCGACTCCCGCATGAATTCCGTGTCGATGGCGATGAAGGGTTCCCCGGCGAGCTTCTGGCAGGCGTGTTCCAGGGCTTTTGTCGTTGTGATGAGTTCCATGGAAAGTCGCTATAGCAAGGGAAGGTTGGCCGCGCCACCACCGATGCCGCCGCGGCCCGCCATTCTTGACAAACCGGCATCCCCATGCGCTTGTCCGCGGCGCGTTTAGACCACAAGAATCTGCAAGGCTTGATCGATGCACCGTTACCGTTCCACCACCTGCGGCGCGCTGCGCGCCAGCGATGTCGGCGCCACCGCCCGCCTGTCGGGATGGGTGCACCGCGTGCGCGATCATGGCGGTGTACTGTTCATCGATCTGCGCGATCACTACGGCATGACGCAGGTCGTCGCCGATCCCGACAGCCCGGCTTTCGCGGCCGCCGAGACGCTGCGCGCCGAATGGGTCGTGCGAATTGACGGAACGGTCAAGGCGCGCACGCCTGAGACCGTCAATGCGGGGCTGCCGACAGGCGCCGTGGAAGTCTTCGCCGCCGAGATCGAAGTGCTGAGCAAGGCCGACGAACTGCCGCTGCCGGTCTTCGGCGAGCCCGACTATCCGGAAGATATCCGCCTGCGCTACCGGTTCCTGGATCTCCGCCGCGAAACGCTCCACCGCAACATCATCCAGCGCACCAAGGTCATCGGCGCGATGCGCCGGCGCATGGAGGAGGCGGGCTTCACGGAGTTTTCCACGCCGATCCTGACCGCGTCCTCGCCGGAAGGCGCGCGCGATTTCCTCGTCCCTTCGCGCGTTCATCCGGGCGAATTCTACGCGCTGCCGCAGGCCCCGCAGCAGTACAAACAGCTGCTGATGGTGTCCGGCTTCGACCGCTATTTCCAGATCGCGCCGTGCTTCCGCGACGAGGATCCGCGCGCCGACCGTCTGCCCGGCGAGTTCTACCAGCTCGACCTTGAGATGAGCTTCGTCACCCAGGACGACGTGCTCGCCACGATGGAACCGGTGCTGCGCGGCGTCTTCGAGCAGTTCGCCGACGGCAAGCCGGTGACGGCCTCCTTCCCGCGTATTGCCTATGACGAAGCGATGCGCAAATACGGGACCGACAAGCCGGACCTGCGCAATCCCATCGTCATGGAAGAGGTCTCCGACCATTTCCGCGGCTCCGGCTTCAAGGTGTTTGCCAACATTCTCGCCGGCGACGACAAGGCCGAAGTCTGGGCCATTCCGGCGCGCACCGGCGGCTCGCGCGCCTTCTGCGACCGGATGAATTCCTGGGCGCAGGGCGAGGGGCAGCCGGGCCTCGGCTACATCTTCTGGCGCAAGGAGGGCGAGGCGCTGGAAGGCGCCGGGCCCATCGCCAAGAATATCGGCCCCGAACGTACCGCCGCGATCGCAGCGCAACTCGGCCTCGGCGACGGCGACGCCTGCTTCTTCGTGGCCGGCGATCCGGCGAAGTTCGCGGGTTTCGCGGGCGACGCGCGCACGCGTGCCGGCGAGGAACTCAACCTCGTCGACCGCGAGCGTTTCGAGCTCGCCTGGATCGTCGACTTCCCCTTCTACGAATGGGACGAGGAGGAGAAGAAGGTCGAGTTTTCGCACAACCCCTTCTCCATGCCGCAGGGCGGGATGGACGCGCTTGAGGGGCAGGACCCGCTGACCATCAAGGCCTTCCAGTACGATCTCGTCTGCAACGGTTTCGAGATCGCCTCGGGCGGCATCCGCAATCATCTGCCCGACACGATGGTCAAGGCCTTCGAGATCGCCGGCCTCGACCGCGCGACGGTCGAGGAACGGTTCGGCGGGCTCTACCGCGCGTTCCACTACGGCGCGCCGCCGCATGGCGGGATGGCCGCCGGTGTCGACCGCATCGTGATGCTGCTGGTCGGCGCCAAGAACCTGCGTGAGGTAACGCTGTTCCCGATGAACCAGCGCGCCGAGGATCTGCTGATGGGCGCGCCCTCCGGGGCGAGCGCCAAGCAGCTGCGCGAGCTGCACATCCGGCTGAATTTGCCAAAGAACGGCTGACCGGTCCCGGCTTTTCCCGGACGTCCGAGATCGCGCGACGCTGATCCGTCGCGCTCCTCGGCGTGCTTGTACCGACACAGAATCGCGTCAAGACTGCTATGGTCCGGTTCTGTGAACGGGGCGCAAAAACGCAGTTTCGGGAGAGCAGGGCTCGTGGCGCAATCGATTTCCGACGATCTGAAGACCGGCGCGCTGGTCTATCACCAGCATCCCAGACCCGGGAAACTGGAGATACGGGCGACCAAGCCGCTCGGCAACCAGCGCGATCTGGCGCTTGCCTATTCTCCGGGCGTCGCGGTGCCTTGCGAGGAGATTGCGGCCGACCCGGCGAAGGCGCGCGACTACACCGCGCGCGGCAATCTCGTCGCCGTCGTCTCGAACGGGACGGCTGTGCTGGGACTCGGCAATATCGGGCCGCTCGCCGCCAAGCCGGTGATGGAGGGCAAGGCGGTGCTCTTCAAGAAATTCGCCGGGATCGACGTCTTCGACATCGAGATCGATGCCGATACGGCCGATCGCGTCGTCGATGTCGTCTCCGCGCTGGAGCCGACCTTCGGCGGCATCAATCTGGAGGATATCAAGGCGCCCGAATGCTTCGAGATTGAAGAACGGCTGCGCGCCAGGATGAACATTCCCGTCTTCCATGACGATCAGCACGGCACGGCGATCATCGTCGGCGCGGCGGTGCTCAACGCCCTCGATATCGGCGGCAAGAAGCTGGAAGAGGTGAAAATCGTCGCCTCCGGCGCGGGCGCGGCAGCCCTTGCCTGCCTCAACATGCTGATCTCGCTCGGTGCGCGGCGCGAGAACATCTGGGTCAGCGACATCGACGGCGTCGTCCATGCGGGCAGGGAGGGCATGGATCGCTGGAAGGCGGCCTTCGCCCAAGAGACCGGGAAGCGCACGCTCGGCGAAATCATTGTCGGCGCGGACATCTTCCTGGGGCTTTCCGCCGGCGGCGTGCTGACGCCCGACATGCTGGCGGGCATGGCCGACCATCCTTTGATCCTGGCACTCGCCAATCCGGTGCCGGAGATCATGCCGGACGTTGCGAGGGCGGCGCGCCCCGACGCGATGATCTGCACCGGCCGGTCCGACTATGCCAACCAGGTCAACAACGTCCTTTGCTTTCCCTATATCTTCCGCGGCGCCCTCGACGTCGGCGCGACGGGAATCAACGAGGAGATGAAGCGCGCCGCCGTGACCGCCATCGCGGCGCTCGCCCGTGAGGCCCCGTCCGATGTCGCGGCCAGGGCCTATGGCGGCGAAGCGCGCACCTTCGGGCCCGATTATCTGATCCCGAGCCCGTTCGATCCGCGCCTCATCCTGTGGATCGCCCCGGCGGTCGCGCGGGCCGCCATGGAAAGCGGACTGGCGGCGCGCCCGATCACGGATTTCGAGGCCTATGAAGAGGAACTCTCGCGTTTCGTCTTCCGTTCGGGCCTGCTGATGAAACCGGTCTTCTCGCGCGCCAAGGCCGATGCCAAGCGAGTGATCTATGCCGAGGGCGAGGACGAACGCGTGATGCGCGCCGCGCAGATCGGGATCGAGGAGGGTATTTCTCGGCCCATTCTCATCGGCCGCCCCGCCGTCATCGAGACGCGGCTGAAGCGGTTCGGCCTTTCCATCCGGCCAGGCAAGGATTTCGAGATCATCAACCCCGAAGACGACCGGCGCTATCGCGACTATGTCGAGACTTTCCTGGAGCTTGCCGGACGCAGGGGGGTCACCCCGGACGCGGCCCGCACCATCATCCGCACCAACAACGCGACGATAGCCGCCGTGGCCATCAGGCGCGGCGATGCGGACGCGATGATCTGCGGCCTCGACGGGCGCTTCCGGCGGCATCTGAAGACGGTGCGCGACGTCATCGGCCTGCAGCCCGGCGCGCACGACCTGTCGGCTCTCAGCCTCGTGATCCTTTCCAGCGGCGCCTATTTCATCGCCGATACCTACGTGACCGAGGATCCGAGCGCGGCCGAGATCGCCGAGATGACGATGCTTGCCGCCCACCATGTCCGCCGCTTCGGCATCGAGCCGAAGGTCGCGCTGCTGTCGCATTCCAATTTCGGCTCGCATGATGGTCCGAGTGCGCGCAAGATGCGCGATGCGCTGGCATTGCTCGAAGAACTGGCGCCGGGTCTGGAGGTCGATGGCGAGATGCATGGCGATGCGGCGCTGTCGGAGACCGTGCGCCAGCGGGTGATGACGCGCTCGCGCCTTTCCGGCGAGGCCAACATGCTCATCATGCCCAATCTCGACGCCGCCAACATCGCTTATGAATTGATCAAGACCGTCGGCGATGGGCTGCCCATCGGCCCGATCCTCATCGGCACCGCGTTTCCCGCCCATATCCTGACGCCCTCCGTCACGGCGCGCGGCGTCGTCAACATGACTGCGCTTGCCGTGGTCGAGGCCCAGGCGCGGGCGGAAGAGGCGATGGGAATCGCGATTTGAGTGTACTGCACGTCACCAGTGCCCGCGAATGGCGTGGCGGCGAGAATCAGCTTGCCCTGCTGCTCCACCATCTGCCGGAAGAATGGCGCGGCACGCTGGCCGCGCCGGCAAATTCCGCATTCGCCGCAAGGCTCGGCGGCGTTCTTCCGGTCCTGCCGGTACGCTCCGCCGGCTTCGGCGATATCCGTTCGGTGCTGGCGCTTCGGCAATTGATCGGCAGCGGGGCGTATCGGCTCGTTCACGCCCATACGAGTCCCGCGCACGCGTCTGCGCTGCTGGCACGGCTGGGTACAGGCGTGCCGCTGGTCGTATCGCGGCGCAACGCGTTCCGCGCGAAGGGCGGATGGAAATACGAGGCGGTGGATCGGTTCATCACTGTTTCCCGGGCCGGCCGCGAGAAGCTTCTTGCCGCCGGTGTCGCGGGCGAGCGGATCGCGGTCATACCCGACATGGTCGAGAAGCCGGCCTTTGCATGTGAGCCCTCCGGACCGGTTGTGGTCTGCGTCGCGGCGCTGAGCGTCGAGAAGGACCACGAAACATTGCTGCGCGCCTGGCGCGACGTGGAGCATGCCGCTTCGCAAGCCCGCCTCAGGCTGGTGGGCGAGGGGCCGCTGCGGGCGCGGCTGGAGGCGATGGCGCTTGCGCTCGGTCTGCGGCGGGTGGAATTTCTGGGCGAAAGGCCCGCCGCCGCCGACCTGGCGCGCGCGCGGCTTGCCGTTCTCACCTCGCGCGAGGAGGGGCTGGGTTCGGCGATCTGCCTTGCCCAGACGATGGGCGTGCCGGCGGTGGTGACCGACGCCGGGGGCCTGCCCGAGGCGATCGAAGCCGGCAGGACCGGCATCGTTGTGCCCGCTGGCGATGCGCAAGCCGTCGCCCATGCGATCATTGAGCTGCTGGAAAACGGGGAGATGCGTGAGGCGATGGGTCGGGCTGCGGCCCTCCGCGCGGCCATGCTGTTCGATCCGGCACGCAATGCGACCGCCCATATCGAGGTCTACCAGGACATTCTGAGCGGCCTCGGGCGCTGAACTCTGACGCCTGGCGGGCCTCAGGTCTGGTTTCTCGTCATCTGCCAGGCGCGCAGGTAGCGCTGATAGGTCTGGTCGGCATGTACGAGGGCGTTGATCAGCCCCTCGCGCCCGTCCAGGCACCCGCGCTTCAAGAGATAGGTCGAGAAGAACGACCAGAAAGCCCGTCCGAATGCCGCGCCGAAGCCCGGCCGCTTGCCGGCCGCCACCATCTTGCGGGCGCCGGCTTCCGAATAGCGGTTGATCTTGGCATAGGCGTCTTCGAGCGTCGCGATCGGGTAATGGAGCAAGGCCGCGTCGAGCTTCGCCGTGCTGCCTTCCACGATCATCCGTTCATGCACGATGTCGGTCGAAAACCGGGCCTTCGTTCGCCTGGCCAACCGCAGCACGTGATCTGGCCACCATCCCGAATGGCGCATCCAGCGTCCTAGAAAATGCGATTTGCGCGGCATCTCGTAGCCGTCGGCGGCACCTGATGAAACGGCAGCGACGATTTCGGCCGCGAGATCGGCTGGAACCTGCTCGTCGGCGTCGATGGAGAGAATCCAAGGGCTCGTCGCGAGCGACAGCGCGTGTTGTTTTTGCGGTCCGAAGCCTGGCCAGGCATTGTAGCTCACCTTCGCGCCGAGCTTCTCCGCCAGCGACTGCGTTCCGTCGGAAGACCCGGAATCGACGACGATGATCTCCTCGCAGAAGGAAAGGCTCCTGATGCACGCCTCGATATGCGCCGCGGCATCCAGCGTGATGATGACGGCGCTGATGCCGGGGCGGGGAGAGGCTTCGTTTGCGTTCATGCGAGCAGCGTCTCATTGAGCGGCTTTGCCGTGAAGCGCGCCATCGCCCGCTCAACATCGGCGCGTTCCGGCACGCTCGCCTCATTGCCGAGATTTTGTATCGCATGCGCCGACGCGGCGCGCGCGTAAAGAAAATGTTCGCGCCAGGGCTTTCTGCGGTCCGTCAGCCAGGACGCGCAATAGGCGCCGTGAAAGACATCGCCGGCACCGTTGGTGTCGACGACCTGCGCCGTCGGCACGTCGAGGGCGGGCAGATGCGCCGGCTCGGTGCCCTCTTCCTGCCAGATCATGCCCTCCGATCCGAGCGTGACGCCTGCGACCTTCACGCCCTTGCGCCTCAGATAGCCGATCGTCTCCATCGGCCGCTCGTCGCGCGCGCGGCAGAAATCCTCCGAGACGACCGCGACATCGATATTGTCGAGAACGGCGTCGGTGTTCTCGCGCACCGTGCCGCCATCCATCGAGGTCAGAATGCCGGCCGCGCGGCAGGTTCTGGCATAGTGCAGGGCGGCGTCCGGCTGGTGTCCGTCGATGTGCAGCAACTGGCACTGGTCGAGGCTGAGCTGCGGGAAGGGGTGGAGGTAATGGTCGTCGCGGCACCTCACGATCGCCCGTTTCATGCCCCGCGGCATGACGAAGGACAGCGCCGAGGCGCGGACTTTGCGGGCGTGGATGGAGACCCGGTAGCGGTCGGCCATGTCGAGGAACATGCGTCCGATCCAGTCGTCGCCGAGCACGCATAGCAGGTCGGGACGAAAGCCGAGGCGGGCGCATGTGAAAGCGGCGGTGACGGCATTTCCGCCGAAGGCCACCGCATAATCCTCCGCCACCGTCTTTTCGTCTCCCGTCGGCAGATGATCGACCAGAAACGTGATGTCGATATAGGCTTGGCCGATAAAGAGTGATTCCATGAAACGCCGGTTCCTCGCGAGGGGTCGCTACCCTTCACTTACGTTCATTTGCGCTGGATTTCCACCTGCCTCGGAATGCGCGGAGGGGATGGCAGATTATCTGAAAATATTCACCTTAAAATACTTTACGCTGCGTCAGTTACACATTTAGCTGAAGTTAACAAAGCCTCCATATCTTCTCGGGACTGTGGAGATATGCGAGTGCGGCGAAACACGCGGAAGATACTGCTGACGGTCCTGCTTGTGGTGGCCATGACCCTCCCGTCGGTGGTCTTCTACCGCTATGTGGGCGCCTATGCGCTGCGCGATTCGGAAGAGCGGATCGCGGAGATTGGCCGTCGTATGACCACCTTTGCCGAGCAGGTGATCGAGGAGGGACTGGCCGACATGGGCGCGCTCGTCGCGCAGGATCTCGCCGCCTGTGGTGCGTCCGCAAGGGACCGCATGGTCTCCGTGCTCGACCGCAATCGCAATGTCAGCCAGATCATCGTGGCGGATCTGCGTGGCCGTGAAATGTGCAGTTCCTTCCTGCGCCGCCGCACGACGACACAGTTCACACGGGCCAATCGTGAGCCTTCTTCGCCGGAACTGGGCACCATGCAGGGGCTGGAGGAGGACAAGACCTATGTGGGGCTGCGCCAGTGGATCGACGATGAAACGACCCTGACCTTCGTCTACGCGCCTTCGGCGTTCTATCTGGATATCCTGCCGGATGCCTGGCGCTCGGCGAGCGACGTGATGCTGCGTCTTGACGACAGGATGCGTTTTTCCATCGCCGAGCCCAGGTCTCATTCCGCCATTGCCGGCGCGGCCGGTTCCTTTGGCGGGACGATCGACTCGGCCCGTTTTCCACTGGCGATCGAGATACGGGTGGACCAGGACGTCGTCACAAAAGGCTTTGCCCGGCTGCAGCGGCTCGGCACGGCGGCAATGGCGATCCTTTCCTTGGTAATCGGCAGCTTCGGCGCATTCCTGATCTTCCGGCCGCCGAGCATCGATGAGGATTTGCGGCAGGCTGTCGACGAGAAGCAGTTCATTCCGTTCTATCAGCCGGTCATCGACCTCGAGAGCGGCCGTCTGGCGGGCTGCGAGGTTCTGGCGAGGCGCCGCATGCGGGACGGCACGATCATTTCGCCGCTCCAGTTCATCGATCATCTCGAGCATAACGGGATGATCCTGGACGTCACGCGCATGCTTATGCGCCGCGTGCGGGCCGATCTCAACGATCTTTGCAGGGAACGGCCGGGAATATACATCTCATTCAATCTGTGTTCGCTGCATTTCCTGGACGATCGCATCGTCCGCGACGTCAAGGCGATCTTCGGCGGCAGCGACATCGGGTACAGTCGCCTTGTTTTCGAGATCACGGAGCGGCTGCCGTTGGACGACCTGGAAACGGCCAGGAAGGTCGTCGCCGCGCTCCAGAGGCTGGGTTGCAAGATTGCGCTCGACGATGCCGGCACAGGTCACGCCGGCCTCGCCATCCTTCAGCAGATTCCCTTCGACGTTATCAAGATCGACAAGTTCTTCGTCGATACGATCACGGCGGGGGCCAACGAGACTCCGATCATCGACACGATCATTTCATTGGGTCGCACCCTCAAAAAGGTCATCGTGGCGGAGGGTGTGGAGAATATGGCGCAACTCGCTCATCTGCGCGCGCGCGGGCTGAGGCTGGCGCAGGGCTACCTCTTTTCGCCGCCTCTGCCGCCCAGGGCCTTTGTCCGGCTCGGGCGGCAATTGGGCAGATCCGCGGATCAAGCCGACGAAATGGCGGAAGAGTCTCGTCTCGGGGCCGCCTGAGGCTTCAATCATCCTGCGAGGCGCTCCCCCCAGCGCACTGAAATGATTCCGCTTTGCCGGCCGCCCTGAATCGCTTGCCCGGCGCCGATCCCATGCGTTCACAGAAGAATGGCGGCTCTCGCCTGGAGAACCGCCAGTTGCCAACCAAGGGAGGTTACAACCTACTACTTCCCCCGGAAAAGACGCCCGGGCCCGATACGCCGGGTAAGGCCCCAAGGCGCGGTCGATGGATGTCCCGCGCCTTGCGGCAATCGTTTTACGAGCAGCCGCTGGTCGAGCCGCAGGTATCGCACTTCAGGCAGGTGCCATTGCGTACCATGGTGAAATTGCCGCATTCGCCGCACGATTCGCCCTCGTAGCCTTTCATCCGGGCCTCCGCCATGCGTTTTGCGACTTCCGCTTCGGGCGAGGGCTCTGCCTTGCCGGTCTGCGGTTCCGTTTCAGCCTTCAGTGCCGTCGCGGTTCGTCCCGAAAGGGCTTGCGCGCGCGCCTGAAGGGCGCCGATGGGTCCCTTGGCCGGAGAGGCGGCTTTCGCCACACCTTCGGTCGCGCCGCCGTGGACGACGGTCAGCTTGTCGCTCATCTTGCCGCGCACCAGGCCGGTGGAGACGTATTTCGCAGCTTCCGGCAGGGGCGGGCGGCTCGTCTCCCCAACGCCGGCGCCGAGCGCGGTGGAGCCGCTTTCCTCCGGCTTCACATGAGCAAGGTCGTGGCGGCTGAGATACGACACCGCCAGTTCACGGAAGATGTAGTCGAGGATCGATGTCGCGTTCTTGATCGCCTCGTTGCCCTGAACCATGCCCGCAGGCTCGAAGCGGGTGAAGGTGAAGGCATCGACGAACTCGTCGAGCGGCACGCCATATTGCAGGCCGAGCGAGATGGCGATGGCGAAGTTGTTCATCAGGCTGCGGAAGGCGGCGCCTTCCTTGTGCATATCGATGAAGATCTCGCCGAGACGTCCGTCCTCGTATTCGCCGGTTCTCAGATAGACCTTGTGACCGCCGACGATGGCTTTCTGCGTATAGCCCTTGCGGCGATGGGGAAGCTTCTCGCGCTCCTGCTTGATGCGTTCCTGGATGACCTGTTCGACGACACGCTCGACCACGCGGTCGGCCATCGCGGCCGCGCGCTGCTGCGCCGGCTTGTCCGCGGCCATTTCCTCCAGTGCCTCTTCCTGCTCGTCCTCGTCGTCGGCGAGGAGCTGGGCGTTCAGCGGCTGCGACAGCTTGGAGCCGTCGCGATAAAGGGCGTTGGCCTTCAGCGCCAGTTTCCAGGACAGCATGTAGGCGTCCTTGCAATCCTCCACAGAGGCATCGTTGGGCATGTTGATCGTCTTGGAGATCGCACCGGAGATGAAGGGCTGCGCTGCCGCCATCATGTGAATGTGGCTGTCAGTCGACAGGAAGCGCTTGCCGATGCGGCCGCACGGGTTGGCGCAGTCGAACACCGGCAGGTGCTCGTCCTTCAGATGCGGCGCGCCTTCCAGCGTCATTGCCCCGCAGCAGTAGAGATTGGCCGCCTCGATGTCTTTCCTGGAAAAGCCGATCGCGGCCAGCAGGTCGAGATTGGCGTCGGCCAGCTGCTCTTCCGTCAGCTTCAGCACGTCGCGGCAGAAGTCGTCGCCCAGCGTCCATCGGTTGAAGGCGAACTTGATGTCGAAGGCCGACGTCAGCGCCTTTTCCACTGCCTCGATCTTCCTGTCGTCGAAGCCCTTGGCCCTGAGCGCGGCGTGGTTGATGCCCGGCGCCTTGTCCAGCGAGCCGCGGCCGACCGCATAATCGGCGATGTCGCGGATCTCGCCGTCGTCATAACCGAGCGTGCGGAGCGCTTCCGGCACGGCGCGGTTGATGATCTTGAAGTAGCCGCCGCCGGCGAGCTTCTTGAATTTCACCAGTGCGAAGTCGGGCTCGATACCGGTCGTATCGCAATCCATGACGAGGCCGATCGTGCCGGTCGGTGCGATGACGCTGACCTGCGCATTGCGGTAGCCATGCTCTTCGCCGAGCGCCAGCGCCTTCTCCCATGCGGCCACGGCGTGCTCGACAAGGTGGCGGTCGGTGCAGGCGTCGTGATCGAGCGGCACGGGGGGAATGTTCAGCCCCTCATAGCCCCCCGCTTCGCCGCGCGCGGCGCGGGCATGGTTGCGGATGACCCGCAGCATGTGCTCGCGGTTCGGCTCATAGCCGGGGAACGCGCCGAGCTCGCCCGCCATTTCGGCGCTCGTCGCATAGGCTACGCCGGTCATGATGGCGGTGATCGCGCCGGCGATCGCACGGCCCTCGGCGGAGTCGTAGGGCAGGCCGGACGACATCAGCAGGCCGCCGATATTGGCATAGCCGAGGCCCAGCGTGCGGTAGCGATAGGAAAGCTCGGCGATGTTGCGCGAGGGGAACTGCGCCATCAGCACCGAGATTTCCAGCACGACCGTCCACAACCGAGTCGCATGCTCAAAGGCGTGGATATCGAACTTCTTGGCCGCGTCGCGGAACTGCAGCAGGTTCAGCGAGGCCAGATTGCAGGCCGTGTCGTCAAGGAACATGTATTCCGAGCACGGGTTGGAGGCGCGGATATCGCCCGAGGCCTTGCAGGTGTGCCAGTCGTTGATCGTCGTGTGGAACTGGATGCCCGGATCGGCGGACGCCCACGCGGCGTGGCCGATCTGCTCCCAGAGCTCCTTGGCCTTCAGCGTCTTGTGGACCTTGCCGTCGCGGCGGTTGGTCAGGTTCCAGTCGCCGTCGTTCTCGACCGCCTCCAGGAAGGCGTCGTCGACGCGCACGGAATTGTTCGAGTTCTGGCCGGACACGGTCAGATAGGCTTCCGAATCCCAGTCGAGATTATAGGTCTCGAACTCGATCCTGGTGTAGCCCTGCTGCGCGAACTGGATGACCCGCTTGATGTAGTTTTCCGGGATCATCGCCTTCTTGGCGGCTCGGATTTCACGCTTCAGCGCAGGGTTTTTCACCGGGTCGAAGCAATCGCCGTCAGGCCCGTCGCAATTGACGCAGGCCTTCATGATGGCGTTGAGATGCTGGGCGCAGAGCTTGGAGCCGGCGACCATCGCGGCCACCTTCTGCTCTTCGCGCACCTTCCAGTTGATGTACTGCTCGATATCGGGGTGATCGACGTCGACGACGACCATCTTGGCCGCCCGGCGCGTCGTACCTCCCGACTTGATGGCGCCGGCCGCGCGATCGCCGATCTTCAGGAAGCTCATCAGGCCGGAAGACTTGCCCCCGCCGGAAAGGCGCTCGCCTTCGCCGCGCAGGCTGGAGAAATTGGTGCCGGTGCCCGAGCCGTATTTGAACAGGCGTGCCTCGCGCACCCACAGGTCCATGATCCCGTTCTCGTTGACGAGATCGTCCTCGACGGACTGGATGAAGCAGGCGTGCGGCTGCGGGTGCTCGTAGGCGCTGGCCGAGCGGACCATCTTGCCGCTTTCGAAATCGACGTAGAAATGGCCCTGGCTCGGACCGTCGATGCCATAGGCCCAATGCAGGCCGGTATTGAACCATTGCGGGCTGTTGGGCGCGCATTTCTGCGTGGCGAGCATGTAGGCGATCTCGTCGAAGAAGGCGCGGGCGTCCTCTTCGCTCTCGAAATAGCCGCCCTTCCAGCCCCAGTAGGTCCAGGTGCCAGCGAGACGGTCGAATACCTGCCGGGAATCGCGTTCCGGTCCGTAGCGCTCGGCCTCGGGCAGCTTCTTCAGCGCCTTCTCGTCGGGAACGGCCCGCCACAGCCAGGACGGAACCGTCTCTTCTTCCACGCGCTTGAGGATCGCGGGGACGCCGGCCTTGCGGAAATATTTCTGCGCCAGGATATCGCTGGCCACCTGGGACCAGGTCGAGGGCACAAGGATGTTGTCGAGCTTGAAGACGATGGAGCCATCCGGATTGCGGATTTCGCTCGTCGTCGTACGGAACTCGATTCCTTCATAGGCCGATTGGCCTTCACGCGTATACCGGCGCTCAATCCGCATAATTCAATGTCTTTCCATTCTTGCGCACGACAGTCGCCGCGCGGGGCCTAGGTTCACGACCTGGCCTCCTGTCCCCAATATTTAATGTTTAACGCCCACCCCACAAAGCCGTTCGCGTGTTGCTTCCGCATACGGCCCCGCCATCTGCTCTGTGGCATCCGACGGATTGTCGTCCCTGCATCCTGCGCCGCCGACACCTTTTCGTGGCCCCCGGTGCCTGAATGGCCGGTTCCCGAGGGGCTGGTGTCTTCACCGTCCTGTCACTGAGATGACATCTTTACGCGATGTCAGGGTCAAGGTGGACGAGTCGGTTGGCGTCGTCAATATGTAGTGCGTCCCGGTAAAGAAATCCCTAAATGTTGAGTCGACAGCCTGTGGATTCCGGGGATTGAGCGGGATTTCTCGAAGTCCGGTAAGCCGGATGCTGCCCCGCGTCCCATGGATCATGGCCCGATTCGCCGGGCCTGTGGATTCGCTTTCTCGGGGAAAGTGCGGCGGTCGCGCCGATTCGGGGGATAAACTCCCGGCAACCCGCGCAGCCGCCAATTCGATTCAAATTCTATTCACATTCGCAAAGCGCCTTTAAAGCGCGCATGCCTAACGTGCCCCTTGTCATTCTACCGGGGGCCTTCCTGTGACGAAGCATCATCTTGCCTACGGCATGCCGCTGAGCGAACTCGACGTGGTGATTGTCGATGACCATCGCGGCACGCAGGCCATGCTGCGCTCGATGCTCTCGGTATTCCGCGTGGCCCGCATACGCATCTTCGACAATGGCGCGGACGCCCTTCGCTCCATGACGGTGGAGCCGCCCTCGGTCCTGATCATCGACTGGGAGATGCGGCCGATGAGCGGGCTGCGCCTGATTTCCATCATGCGCCACGAGAAGATGCATCCCTTGTGTCTGGTGCCGGCGCTCATGGTCACCGCCCATGCTTCGCTGCCGATGATCGAGAAGGCCTTCGCCGGCGGCATCCATCACATGCTCGTCAAGCCGATCGCGCCGGCGCGCCTGATGCAGCGCCTGACCTGGCTCACCCAGGACGCGCGCCAGATGGTGCATGAGGGCGACCGCTGGCGGATCGAAGGCGTGGATGAGGTGATAGAGAAGCGAATCAGACCGCTTCGCAACACGGTGCTGATGGAACGGCTCCTGCCGCGGGGCGATGGAGAAGACAGGGAAAACGAGGTGATCGAGACCATCGTCGACCCCACGCCCGCGGTCGAGGTTCCCGCCGTGCCGCCCACCCAGGTCAAGGTGAGACGGCCGGTCGCGCGCGCGCCGCAGGCGGCGGCGAAGGCAAGGTCGTCGCGCTGGCACGGCTGGCGTCTCTAGGTCGTGGACGCATGGCCGGCTAGGAGCCTGGCATGCGCGCAATTCGCCGGTCGGGGGTGGACAAAGGACAACCCCCGGCGTCATAGTCGCGCCCGTCATTTCCGGCGGAGCAAATGGACATCCGATGAAGACGTTCTGGGCGCAGTTCTTTACCTGGTGGAACGGCCAGACCCTGGGGACGCGTTTCCATACGTGGCGCAAGGGTGAGCGCGTTGGCGATGATGAATTCGGCAATGTCTATTATCGCGACCCGGCAAGCGACCGGCGCTGGGTGATCTACAATGGCGTGGCTGAAGCGTCGGCGATCCCGCCCGCCTGGCATAGTTGGATGCACCACACGACCGACGTCCTGCCGACCGAAAGCGGCTATGAGCCGCGCGAGTGGGAACTGCCGGGCCGGCCGAACATGACTGGCACCGCCGCCGCCTACCGGCCGGACGGATCGATCCTGACGCCGCAGTCGCGGCCGGCGGTCACGGGTGACTACGACGCCTGGTCGCCGCAATAGCCGTCGTGCGGGCGGTCGTCCGGACGTGCTTATTTTCACCATTTTGCTGCATCACTACGAATTCCTGTTCGGGGAGACGCGCGGTTCTGGCGGTGCGGCGCGGTCTGCCGATTGCGTGCGGGTGGAGGCGGTGTTAAGCCCGCCCCGACGGAACGGGGAGATCGGAAATGGGCGGCACCGGGGTGGCGGCATGAAGGGAATGGGCCTGAGGGCTGGCGCGCGTGCCGGAGTGTGGGCCGGAGTGTGTGCCCTGGCGCTGCTGGCGCCGGCATTGCCCGCGGCGGCCGACGAGAAGATCGAGAACCCCGTCGCCGAGTTCACCGGCCTCGACAAGATCACCGGCCAGATCATCGTATTCGACGTGCTGATCGACGAAACGGTCCAGTTCGGCGCGCTTCAGGTGACGCCGCGCGTGTGCTATTCGCGCCCCCCCACCGAGCAGCCGCGTACCTCGTCATTCATCGAGGTCGACGAGATCACTCTCGACAACACGATCCGCCGCATCTTCACCGGCTGGATGTTTGCCGACAGCCCGGCGCTGAACGCCGTCGAGCACCCGGTCTACGATGTCTGGCTGACGAACTGCAAGCAAACCTCCGAGGAGGTGACGGTCGGCAGGCAGTAAAAGTCGGCCGTCTGCTCGATGGCCGCCTTGAGCGCCCGCCGATACGTGCTGCGCGGAATTTCCCGGGCTCCGAACTGTCTGAGGTGCTCGGTGATGAACTGCGTGTCGAGCAGGCTGTAGCCACCCTTCCTCAGCCGCACGAAGAGATGCGCCAGCGCGATCTTGCTGGCGTCGGTGCGTCGGTGAAACATGCTCTCGCCGAAGAACGCCGCCCCGATCGAGACGCCGTAGAGCCCGCCGGTCAGTTGGCCGTCTTGATAGACCTCCACCGTATGGCAGGCGCCCTGATCGAAAAGCGCGCGGTAGACGCGGCGAATCTCGCTGTTGATCCACGTGCCTTCGCGCCCTCTGGCGGGTGCGGCGCAGCCTGCGATCACCGCGTCGAAATCGTGATCCACACGGATTTCGGCGCCGCACTGGCGCAGCGTCCTGCGCAACCGGCGAGGCAGATGGAAGTCGTCGAGCGGCAACACGCCGCGTCGTTTGGGATCGAACCAGAAGAGTTCCCTGGAAGAGGCGCTTTCCGCCATGGGGAAGATGCCGAGCGAATAGGCTGCGAGCAACAGGTCGGGAGACAGCCGTGTCTGTGTCGGTTCGGTGTGGCGCAATGGTCGTTATGTCTCAACCGTTTTGGCTGAGGTAGTGCTCCAGCCAGTGAATGTCGTAGTCGCCGTTCATGATGTCCTGTTCGCCAAGCAGGCGGTCGAAGAGCGGAATCGTCGTCTCCACGCCGTCGACCACGAACTCCTTGAGAGCGCGCCGCAGGCGCATCAGCGCCTCGTTGCGGGTGTTTCCGTGAACGATCAGCTTGCCGATCAGGCTGTCATAATAGGGCGGGATATTATAGCCCTGATAGGCAGCGGAATCGACACGGACCCCCAGGCCGCCCGGCGGATGATAGTAGGCGATCCGACCCGGGCAGGGCACGAAAGTTTGCGGATTTTCGGCGTTGATCCGGCATTCGATGGCATGGCCGGAAAACCGGACGTCTTCCTGCGTGAAAGACAGGCCCGCGCCGGCGGCGATGCGAATCTGCTCGTTGACGATGTCGATCCTTGTGACCAATTCGGTGACCGGATGCTCGACCTGCAGGCGGGTGTTCATCTCGATGAAGTAGAACTCGCCGTCCTCGTAGAGAAACTCGACCGTTCCGGCTCCCGAATAACCGAGATCCGCGATCGCCCTTGCGACGCGCTCGCCGATTTCGGCACGCTGCGCGCCGTTCAGGCCTGGTGAGGGGGTCTCCTCGAAAACCTTCTGGTGGCGGCGCTGCAACGAACAGTCACGCTCGCCAAGGTGAATCGCCTTGCCCTTGCCGTCGCCGAGAACCTGCACTTCGATGTGACGCGGCTTGGCGAGGTATTTTTCCATGTAGAGAGCGTCGTTGCCGAAGGCGGAACGCGCTTCGTTGCGCGCCGTCGCGAGCGCGTGCGGGAGGTCGTCGGCGGAATAGGCGACCTTCATGCCCCGACCGCCGCCGCCGGCCGCCGCCTTCACCAGCACCGGATAGCCGATCTCAGCGGCGATGGCGGCAGCCTCCTTGTCGCTTGTTATCGCACCTTCCGAACCCGGCACCACCGGAATACCGAGCCTCTTGGCCGTTTTCTTGGCCTCGATCTTGTCGCCCATGATGCGGATGTGTTCGGCGCTCGGGCCGATAAAGGCGATGCTGTGCTCTTCGAGGATCTCGGCAAAACGGGCGTTCTCGGAGAGGAAACCGTAGCCGGGATGCACCGCGTCCGCCCCGGTGATCTCGCAGGCTGCCATGAGCGAGGGAATGTTGAGATAGCTCTCGCGGGCGGGCGCCGGGCCGATGCACACGCTTTCATCGGCGAGCCGGACATGCATGGCGTCGCTGTCGGCAGTCGAGTGGACCGCGACGGTGGAGATGCCCAGTTCACGGGCGGCGCGCAGGATTCGCAGCGCGATCTCCCCACGGTTGGCGATCAGGATCTTGTCAAACATGGGCGGCGGACTCTCGCTTGCCGTGGCTATTCGATCACGACGAGCGGCTCGCCGAACTCCACGGGCTGCGCGTCCTCGAAGAGGATCTGGGTGACGGTGCCGGCGCGCGGCGCGGGAATGGGGTTCATCGTCTTCATCGCCTCGACGATGAGCAGGGTCTGGCCGACCTTGACGACGCTACCCACTTCGATAAAGGCCGGCGCCCCCGGTTCCGGCGCGCGATAGGCCGTTCCGACCATCGGCGAGTTGACAGCGCCCGCGATCGGCTTCGAATCTGCCGGCACGTCCGAGTGCGGCAGGGCCGCGGGGGCCGGTGCGGCAGGCGCGCTGAACGTCGGGGCGGCCACGCCGATCGAGCGGGCGACGCGCACGCGCAGGTCGTCCTGCTCGATTTCGATCTCGGTCAGATCGGTCTCATGCAGCAGGGCGGCGAGATCGCGGATAAGGTCCTTGTCGATAATTTTTGCCGTTTTCGACATGCGCGGGCGTACTCCACTGGGCTTCTCAGGCGGGACGGGCGTCTTCGTCTGCTGCCTCGTCCTCGGGTATATGGCTCGTGTTAGCGCCAATTCATAGCCGGTTGGACGAAAACCGCAAATCGTGCGTTTCGATAGCAGTGGATTTCTTGCTCTCAGCAGGTCCTGCAATTGCCCGAGCGCGCCGTCTCGACGTTTTCTTTCAGCGTATCGTAGCCCACAGCGCCCGCGACGACATAGTCGCCGATCACATAGGCCGGCGTGCCGTTCAGGCCGAGCGCTTCTGCGAGACGATAGGATTCCCGGATGGGTTCGAGAATGTCGGGGCTTGCGATATCGGCTTTGACCTTATCCATGTCGAGACCGATCTTCTTGGCCACGGACAGCGCCCGTTCCATGTCGGCAAGACCGGGCGACTCCAGCATGGCGACATGGAACTCCATGTACTTGCCCTGCCGCAGGGCCGCGATGGAGACCTTTGCCGCCTCAAGCGATTCCTGCTTCAGGATCGGAAACTCCTTGAGCACCACGCGCAGATTCGGATCCGTCTTGATGAGATCCTGCAGATCGGCCAGTGCGTGGCGGCAGTATCCGCAATTATAGTCGAAGAATTCCACCAGCGTCACATCGCCGTCGGGATTGCCGGCGACGTAGGATAGGGAAGAGCGCTCGAGCGCTTCGCGGTTCGCCTGCAGCGCCGCCTGCGCCTGGCTGTCCTCCTCGGCGAGACGCTTCTTCTCCAGCGCGCTCATGACATCGCCGATCACTTCGGGATTCTTCATGAGATAGTCGCGCACGATCTGTTCGATCGCCGACTTCTGCTCTTCGTTGAACGCTGGATCGGCCACCGCCGAGACAGGGCCGGCAATGAGGGTGAGCAGGACGGCCGGGATGGCGAGGAGGCGGCGGATCGACATACGCTGGATGGCCTTTCTGTTGAGGCGGCTGGGTGAGAGAGCTCCGGATTTTGCGCGCATACCACGCTCCAGACTCTTATCAGTACACGACCTGGATCAGTTCTTCTTCGGCTTGTATTTCACAATATCGTCAGCCCGCAGCCAGCCCGGGGAGCCGGGTTTGAACTGGCGCTGGGCCCTTTCGGCAAGCAGCTTGGCGGTATCGTTGTCTCCGCGCACCAGTGCGGCCTGGGCGCTGGCAAGATCGGCGTCGGCGCGCTGTCCTGTCCGGCCATATGCGATCGCCAGTTGCATCCAGCCTTCAGTGTGGTCGGGTTCCTGCCCGAGCGCCTTGCGCAACTCGCTGATCGCCGTCGGCAGCATCGATTGGTCGTTCGCCGTTACCATCGCCTTGGCGTAGCTTGCACGCAGAAGGCCTTCGTTGGGCTTCAGATCGAGGGCCCGGCGATAGGGGCCTATGGCCTCGGCCGGCCGTCCGGCCTGGATGAGTATGTCGCCCTTCAACTCATGGAAGTAGGCGTAGGACGAACTTTGCGAGATCAGGCGGTCCACGCCTGAAAGTGCGTCCCGGAACTTGCCTTGCCGCATCATCATCACGGTGCGCGCGTACTGCGCCGGCACGGACCGGTCCGAACTGGGATAGTCGCGCAAGACGGTCCCCGGCCCGTTCAGGTAGCCCGAAAGCTTCGCGCGCATCAGGTCGTGCCGGTACTGAAGGTCCGGCGGGTCCTTGCGATCGTAGTAGGGACTTTCCTTCGCCAGATGCTCGAGGGATTCGATACGGTCGCGCGGTGTCGGGTGGCTTTGTGCGTATGGGTCGGCATATTGCGAACCGAAAAGATCCTGATCGGCGAACTTGCGAAAGACCTCGATCATGCCGCGGCCGGACTGTTGGGTGGCCGCCAGGTAAGCCATGCCGGCCCGATCCGCGGCCTGTTCCTCGCCGCGCTGGTAGCGCAGCAGATTGCGCGAGGCCAGTTGTTGCCCGCCGAGCAGAACCGCCTGGCCGGCCTGACCGCCGCCGGCGGCGATGGCACCGGCGGCGAGCAGCATGGACAGCACCATCACGGCCTGCGCCCCGGCCATCTGGTCGTGTAGCCGTGCCAGGTGACCGCCGGCCATGTGGCCCGTTTCATGCGCGAGGACGCCGATGATCTCGTTCGGCGTAGCTGACTGCATCAGCGCTCCGACATTCACGAAGACGCGCCGGCCGTCGGCGACGAAGGCGTTGAACTGGCGATCGTTGACCAGATAGACGTTGATTCTCGACCCGCCGACGCCGGCCGCGCGATAGATCGGGACGATGTAGTCGCGAAGGAGTTCCTCGGTCTCCGCGTCACGCAGGAAACTGATCTTGCCCTGGGCTGCCGCCGGGGCGACCCAGATCTGGAATGTCAGCGCGAATGCCAGCATCAGGCAAATCAGACCGCGCG
This sequence comes from Flavobacteriaceae bacterium, assembly GCA_050249695.1. GTDB lineage: Bacteria > Pseudomonadota > Alphaproteobacteria > Rhizobiales > Tepidamorphaceae > JACKJP01. The sequence goes on from JBFWQA010000001.1 coordinate 572,430, forward strand.
CGGAAAGCCCCGCCGAGCGTCGGGCCGTGGCGGGAAATGTGCGCAGAGTTTTTTTGCGGGTCACCATGTGCATCGCCTTGAAACACGGCCCAACCTAAGACAGGCCACATGCAGTATCAACGCCTGACGCATGACAGCCATGATCACATCGGCGAGACCGGACCCCGATCGAGTCGTGAATCGATAAAGCCTTGAATCGCGGCGATATTACGGTATTCGGATCGGCGGACAGGGAGTGCAGGTAGTTGAACCGCAAAATGGTATCGCAAATTCTGTCACGGCGCGGGGAGGTGGACTCCTTCATCGCCATGGACATGATGAGCCGGGCACAGACGCTTGAGCAGGCCGGCCGCCACGTCGTCCATCTGGAGGTGGGTCAGCCCGGATTTGCCGCGCCGAGGGTCGTGCGAGAGGCCGCCATCCGGGCCATCGGCGAGAAGGTGCTCGGCTATACCGAGGCGCTGGGCATCATGCCGCTGCGCGAAGCGATTTCCCGCCACTATGCCGATCTCTACGGGCTCGATGTCGATCCGGCGCGCATCGCGGTGACCACCGGGTCGTCCGGCGGATTTCTGTTGGCCTTTCTCGCCACGCTCGATGCCGGTTCGGGCGTCTTGCTCCCGACGCCGCATTATCCGGCCTACCGCAACATGCTGAAGGCGCTCGATCTGGAGCCGGTGATCTGGCCTCTGGAGGAAGCCGAAGGCTGGCAACCCGACGTCGCCGGGCTGGAGCGCATGGTCTCTGCCGCCGGGGTGCCAGTGGGCGCGCTGCTGCTGGCCAGCCCCTCCAATCCCGCCGGAACCGTGGTGCCGCCGGATCGTCTGCAGGCGCTGGCCGAAGCCTGCGACCGGCTCGGCATCCGCCTGATCAGCGACGAGATATATCACCGGCTTACCTATTGCGCCGAAGCTCGCACCGCGCTCGCCTGTTCGCCTGACGCGATCGTCGTGAACAGCTTCTCCAAATATTACTGCATGACCGGCTGGCGCATCGGCTGGATGGTCGTCCCGGCGGACTTGATCCGGACCGTCGAACGGCTGGCGCAGAACTTCTATATCTCGGCGCCGGCGGTGTCGCAGGTGGCCGCGACAGCGGCGTTTCAGGCGACCGGCGAATTGGAGGAGGTCAGGGCGATCTATGCCGATAACCGCCGGCTGCTGCTGCGCGAACTGCCGGGCATCGGTTTCGACCGGATGCTGCCCGCCGATGGTGCCTTTTACCTTTACTGCGACATCGGACGTTTGACCGATGACAGTGCGCAGCTCTGCCTGAGCATGCTGGAAGAGGCGGGCGTCGCGTCGACACCGGGGCTCGATTTCGACCCGGTCAGGGGCAACCGGTTCGTCCGGTTTTCCTTCGCCGGAACGCGCGAGGACATCATGAGTGCCCTCGACCGTCTGGCGGCTTGGACGCCGGCGCGCGGCTGAAAGAAAAAAGGGCCGCCGTGCCCGGCGGCCCTTTGTGCTCGAAACCCTTTATGACCGGACGACCTAGCCGCGCCGCTGCCACCAGCCGCGCCGCGGCGGCTTCCGCGGTTCGCTGCTTTCCGCAGGCGTTTCCTGGCTTTCCGCGGCCGTCTCTTGCTGGGCCGGTTCCATCGGCACGATTTCGGCTTCCGTCCTGACGGGCTCATCGACTACGTCGGGCTGCGCCTCGTCCCCCGCGGCATCCGCCGCCGCGACTTCTTCCGCTGGCGGCGCTTTCTTGCGCGATCCGCGGCTGCGCGGCTTCGGTGCGGCTTCTTCCGTCACCTCCGCGTCGTCGGTCTTCTTGCGTCTGCTGCGGGTGGCGCGCTTCTTGGCCGGCGGCGCCTCTTCGCCGGCGCCTTCCGCCGGCGCATCGGCCTCCGCCGCGACAGTTTCGGCAGGCACCGGCTCGGCTGCGGCTTCACTGTCCGGTGCCGCTGCCGCGACCTCGAGCGGCGGTTCGGTGTCCTGGGAGTCCCCGGGCCAGCTTTCGCCTTCCGCCGTCACGGCGTCCTGCTCGGTAGTCTCGCGCCTCTCGCGCCTGCGTCTGCCGCCGCGCCGTCCGCGCCGGCGACGTTTCGGCTGGCCGTTCTCGCCCGTCTCGTCTTCTTCGTCACGGCTCTCGCCGGAAGCATCCGATCCGGAGTCGTCCGCTTCTGCGACCTGCTCCGACTGTTCGGCGTTTTCCGTCCGGTTGCGGTCGCCGCCGCGCCTGCGGCGCCGTCGACGGCGACGCCCGCCCTCGCCCTGAACTTCCTGCGCGCCGTCGCCGGAAGCCTCTTCTTCTTCCTCGGACTCGGCGATCATCGCCTCTTCTTCTTCGTCCTCCGGTTCCTCATGGTCGTCGGGCGTGACGGGGAGGGGCTGCACCGCCGGACCGCGCGCATCGGCGCCGCGTTCCAGCCGGTAGAGCTGTGCGCCCAGATCGCCGTTCGCGTTGATCAGGATTGACGCGCCGAAGCGGGTCTCCAGATCGTTCAGGGACGCGCGCTTCTGGTTGAGAATGTAGAGCGCGGCGTCGGCCGCCGTCTCGACGGTGATGTCCGTCGGCTTCTTGATCAGCTCCGCCTCGACGGAGCGCAGGATGTGCAGCGCGATGGATTCCGTGGACCGGATATGGCCGGTGCCGTGGCAATGCGGGCAAGTCTTCAGACTGCCCTCCAGAAGCCCGGAGCGGATGCGTTGCCGCGACATTTCGAGCAGGCCGAAGGGAGAGATGCGCCCGACCTGGATACGCGCCCTGTCGTGCTTCAGCGCTTCCTTCAGCCGCTTTTCGACCGCCCGATTGTTGCGGTTCTCCTCCATGTCGATGAAATCGATCACGATAAGCCCGGCAAGATCGCGCAGACGCAACTGCCGGGCCACCTCGTCGGCGGCCTCGAGGTTTGTCTTGAGCGCGGTATCCTCGATGTTGTGCTCGCGCGTGGAGCGGCCGGAGTTGACGTCGATCGAAACCAGGGCCTCCGTCTGGTTCATGACCAGATAGCCGCCGGATTTGAGCGTCACCTGCGGATTGAACATCGCGTCCAGCTGCGCCTCGATCCCGTTGCGCACGAACAGGGGCGTCGGCTCCCTGTACGCCTTGACGTTGCGCGCATGGCTCGGCATCAGCATGCGCATGAAGTCCTTGGCGTCCTTGTATGCATCTTCGCCGGCGACGATGATTTCGGAGATTTCCTTGTCGTAGAGGTCGCGGATGGAACGCTTGACGAGGCTGCCTTCCTCATAGACGAGGGCGGGCGAGACCGATTTCATCGTCAATTCGCGGACGTTCTCCCACAGGCGTGAGAGATATTCGAAATCGCGTTTGATTTCGGCCTTGGTACGGCTGGCACCGGCGGTGCGCAGGATCACGCCCATTCCCTTCGGAATGGTCAGATCGACGGCGATTTCCTTCAGGCGCTTGCGGTCCGCCGCGCTGGTGATCTTGCGGCTGATCCCGCCGCCACGGGCTGTGTTCGGCATCAGGACGCAGTAGCGGCCGGCGAGCGACAGATAGGTGGTCAGCGCCGCACCCTTGTTGCCGCGCTCTTCCTTGACCACCTGGACGAGCAGAATCTGCCGGCGCTTGATGACTTCCTGGATCTTGTAGTGCCGGCGCTGCCGCTGACGGCGCTGGGGCACCTCCTCCATAGCGTCTTCGCTGCCGACGGATTCAACGCTTTCTTCGCCGGCGTCCTCGGCCACGACTTCCTCGACGCCGTCGCTTTCGTCATCGCCGTTGTCTTCGCTCTCGGCGGCGGCGGAGATCGCATCCTCCACGCCGGCGGATTTGGTGCCCTGTTCCTCGCGGGCCTCGTGGTCCGCCTCGTCGTCTTCGTCTTCCTGAAGCAGCCGTTCGCGGTCGGCGACAGGGATCTGGTAATAGTCCGGGTGAATTTCGCTGAAGGCCAGAAAACCGTGGCGATTTCCGCCATAGTCGACGAACGCCGCCTGTAGCGACGGCTCGACGCGCGTAACCTTGGCTAGATAGATATTGCCGCGAAGCTGGCGGCGGCTAGCGCTTTCAAAATCGAATTCCTCGACCTTCGAACCGCGTAGCACGACGACCCGGGTTTCCTCCGGATGCGTCGCGTCGATGAGCATTTTGTTGTTGGACATTCATTGTCTTTCCCGCGCACAGGAGGAAGCTGCGCCGCCGCGGGGTAACCCGTTCGGCGGGGACGAGCCCGTGATCCTGTCGCGATTGTTGGGGATCCTTCGCGGGTCATCCGCAGCCGCCGCGCGAGATAGCCCGCCGTTGGCATGCCCGCTGCACAACGGACCGGCCGGGCCGGTCCATCGTGCGGGCACAATTGTGCGTGATCGCCGCTCAGGTTCATTTACACTTCACGCCGGCGCCGCCGGCATCCTCGCCGCCCCCTGAAGGAGCGTTTGACACTCGTCGCGACTCGGCCGGAACCGACTGCGCGGACGAAACCATTTCGCGCCGGCCGCCCGAGACGTGAGCGGCGACCGTCACCGAAGTCCGATATGCCGTTGCCAGAGAATTCCCGCGCGGCTTCACGTCCAGCCACCACCGGATCGGTTTCTGATCGGTCGCCTCCTTGGCCGGCTAAGCCATGACCGGAGGTGAAAACGGACAGAACACCGCAACGGCAGAATCCACAAATTCCACAATGCCTAGATAATGTCGCCGGCATCGCCTTGGCAAGTGGTAATGCCGCACCGGTCGCAGCATTCGCCATGCTCAACAGACGGTTAACCCTCTTGCATCTAGACTCCGTGCAAAGGCGCTGTCAGTTTGGGACAGCATTTGGCGCCGTCGCGTGCGACGGCATCTGTTTCGCCGGGGTCGATCGGGGTCGGGGCAGGGTGCTCAAGACGATTTGCACATTGGTATTTGTTGTTGCCGCGGCGCTCGCGTTGCCGGGTCACGTTCGCGCGGCCCCGGCCGATGAGGCGCGCGCGTCTGCCGTTCCGGTGGCCGTCGACGCACGCCTCGCCGGTGACAAGGAGCGCACGCGGCTGATCGTCGATCTCGACCGGGTGATCGATTTCCGCGTCTTTGCGCTGGCCGATCCCTATCGTCTCGTCATCGACATGCCGGAAATCGACTTTCGGTTGCCCCGGGGCCTCGGTCAGTCGGGCCGCGGCGTCGTCACCGCATATCGCTATGGCAACATGGGCCGTGGCCGCAGCCGCATCGTCATGGATCTTTCCGAGCCCGGCCGCGTGGAAAAGGCCTTCATTCTCGAACCCGTCGAGGATCAGCCCGCCAGGCTGGTCCTCGACATCGTCGGCGCCACCAGGGAGGCATTTCTGGCTGCCGTTGCCGAATCGGCAAGGGAGATGGCGGTCGAACAATCCGTCACGCCCGTGCCCGCCGGCCCGAACACGCAAGAGGCCGGGGCCAGGCCCATGATCGTCATCGATCCGGGCCATGGCGGGATCGATCCCGGCGCGGTTTCGGGCGAACATCGGGAGAAGGACGTCGTTCTGGCAATGGCCAGGGCATTGCGCGGCGAACTGGAAAAGACGGGGAAGTTCGACGTCGCGTTGACCCGCGAAGAGGATGTTTTCATCCCGCTCGCCGACCGCGTTGAATTCGCGCGGTCCAAGAAGGCCGTGCTGATGGTGTCGCTGCACGCCGATTCGCTGAGCGCCCACGAAGTCAGCGGCGCCACGATCTATACGCTTTCGGAGGGCGCCTCGGATGCGCTGTCCGCCCGGCTCGCCGAACAGGAAAACCGTTCCGATGCGATTGCCGGCGTCGATCTCACCGACAAGCCCGACGAGGTCGCCGGTATCCTGATCGATCTGGTGCGGCGCGAGACGAAGAATCTGTCCGTCACCTTCGCGCGCAGTTTTGTCGCGGACATGCGCAGCGTCACGAGGATGAACAAGAATCCGCATCGCTATGCCGGGTTCTGGGTTCTGAAGGCTCCGGAAGTACCTTCCGTCCTGATCGAACTCGGCTATATGACCAATCCCGACGACGTGGCGAAGATGACCGACCCGGACTGGCGCGCCCATATGGCGAAAGCGCTCACAAAGGCGATCGACAGCAAGTTGGGCGGCAAGATCGGCAGTATCGCCTCGAATTGATTTTGTGACGGTCCGGCGACATTGTTTCGCCTTGTTTGTCACCGACACCCGGATCGAGTGTGCCGAAGCGGCCTGCGGCTTGCGGTTTCGACCTTTCAGGCTTATGGCAGGGCAGATTTTTCAAGGGGCTCCTGCGTCGCCGCGGGCGACGTCTTGCCCGAGGCTAGACGGGTCAGAATTTACCGATGCTGCTGCGATTTCTCGGCTTCCTGTTCACCGCCGCCGTGATCCTGTTCCTCGTTGGCGCCGGCGTCGTCACCTATGTGGTGTGGGACTATTCGAGGAATCTGCCGGATTACCAGGCGCTCAAGGAATATTCGCCGCCGGTCATGACCCGCGTGCATGCGGCCGATGGCAGCCTTGTGGCCGAATATGCCAAGCAGCGGCGGCTCTATCTTCCCATCCAGGCGGTGCCGGAGCGCGTCATCCACGCCTTCATGTCCGCCGAGGACAAGAATTTCTACAGCCATTTCGGCATCGACCCCATGGGCATAGCACGTGCGGCGGTGAAATATGTAAGCTCCGGCGGCCGCGTGATGCAGGGCGCCTCGACCATCACCCAGCAGGTCGCCAAGAACTTCCTGCTCACCAACGAGCGGTCCTTCGAGCGCAAGATCAAGGAAGCGATCCTTTCGCTGCGCATCGAGCGCACCTTCTCCAAGGACCAGATTCTCGAACTCTATCTGAACGAGATATTTCTCGGGCTGAACTCCTATGGCGTCGCGGCGGCGTCGCTCATCTATTTCGGCAAATCGGTGCACGAACTGACGATCGACGAGGCGGCCTATCTCGCCGCGCTGCCCAAGGCGCCCAACAACTATCACCCGTTCCGCCACACCGAGCGCGCCATCGAACGGCGCAACTGGGTGATCGACCAGATGCAGGAGAACGGCTACGTCACGGCGGAGGAGGCCGCGGAGGCCAGGGCCCGTCCGCTCGACGTCTCGCCGCGCCAGTCCGGCGCGCAGCTGTTTGCCGCGGACTATTTCGCCGAGGAAGTCCGCCGCGAGATCTACGACCGCTATGGCGAGAAGGGACTTTACGAAGGCGGGCTGTCGATCCGCACCTCGCTCGATCCGCAGATGCAGGTCGTGGCGCGGCGCGCGCTGATCCGCGGCCTGACCGAATATGACCGCAGCCGCGGCTGGCGCGGCCCGTTCAAGCACATCGAGGCCGGCAGCGATTGGGGCGAGGCGGTGGCCAAGGTGGATGGCTATGACGATGTTGCGCCCTGGCAACTGGCGGTCGTGCTGACCGTCGAGGACGGCCAGGCGGTGATCGGGTTGCAGCCCGAGCGCACCAAGTCCGGCGCTCTCGCCAATGAGCGCGAGACGGGCGTCATCCCGGTAGCCGATCTTGCCTGGGCCCGCTGGGCGAGCGGCCCCGAAAAGGGGGCCAAGATCAAGTCCGCCAAGCAGGTACTGAAGGCCGGCGACGTGATCTATGTGGATAAGGGCAAGGAAGAAGGTCAGTATTCGCTGCAGCAGGTGCCGAAGGTCGAGGGCGCCATCGTCGCGATGGATCCCTACACGGGCCGCGTGAAGGCCATGGTGGGCGGTTTCAGCTTCGATGAAAGCGAGTTCAACCGCGCGACCCAGGCGCAGCGCCAGCCGGGCTCCGCGTTCAAGCCGTTCGTTTATGCCGCCGCGCTCGACAATGGCTATACGCCTTCCAGCGTCGTGATGGACGCACCCATCGAACTCGTTCAGGGCGGGCGCGTCTGGGCGCCGCAGAACTATGGCGGCAAGTTTTACGGTCCCTCGACATTGCGCGTCGGCATCGAGAAGTCGCGCAACGTGATGACCGTTCGCCTCGCGCAGGACATGGGGATGCCGCTGATCGCCGAATATGCGCGCCGTTTCGGTATCTACGACAACATGTTGCCCGTGCTGTCCATGGCGCTCGGCGCCGGCGAGACCACGGTGCTGCGGCTAACGACGGCCTATTGCATGATCGCCAATGGCGGCAAACAGATAAAATCGAGCCTGATCGACAGAATTCAGGATCGGTACGGGCGCACGATATTCAAGCATGACGAGCGGGCCTGTCCCGAATGCGACCAGAGCGAATGGCACGGTCAGGACGAGCCTGAAGTGATCGACGAGCGCGCGCAGATTCTCGACCCCTATACCGCCTATCAGGTCACCTCGATGCTGGAGGGCGTTGTGCAGCGCGGCACGGCGGCGGCGATCCGGGACAAGGATCATCCGCTCGCCGGCAAGACCGGTACGACGAACGACGAGCGCGACGCATGGTTCGTCGGCTTTTCCGCCGACCTCGTTGTTGGCGTCTTCATCGGCTACGACAATCCGACCCCGATGGGCCGCGGCCAGACCGGCGGCCAACTCGCCGCGCCGGTTTTCAAGGATTTCATGACCGCGGCGCTCGAAGGCCAGCCCGGCGTTCCTTTCCGCGCGCCCCCCGGCATCAATCTGGTGCGCATAAATGCCAAGACGGGACTGCGCGCCGGTCCGGAGGATCAGGGCGTTATCCTGGAGGCCTTCAAGCCAGGCCAGGAGCCGCCGTCGAGCTACTCGATCATTGGCTATCAGGACGAGTTCGGCCGCGAACTGACGGTCAGCCCCGAGCAGGATCGCGCCGTCAACCAGGGCACCGGCGGGCTCTACTAGCCCTTCCTCTCTTTTCCTTGTTCTGCGGACGGAAAGACCTTTGCGCCGTTGGCTAGCGTAGCCGCTGCATGAATCGGCGGGCGTGCGCTGACCGGCGTGCGCTCCGCGATTCGTGTTTTCGGGGCCCGTCGAGTGCCAAAACGCCGGTCAAAAACAATTTACAAACAATATACTGATGTGTTGCCGCTCAATTCTTGCTGCCAAGCCGCAACAGAGTGTCTTTCGTGCAACAGGCGGGCGTTAAAGGCGTCTTGAGGAGGTTGATCGCCAAAATACGGGTTGCCGCCATCCCCTGTAGCTTTCAAAGATGTGACTACGCTTTAGGCAACTGGAGCGTATGGCGTCTGTCGCAATTAAGTTCTCGAAATCTACGGATACAGACAAGAGAACACGGCTTCAGATGTTTCGCGGGGAAATTGGGATTTTGAGGGTCTCGCCCTTGGAGAATTCGACCCGATCCCCTTTGGTAACTCTTTTGGAGGTCAGGATGATCAACAAAAAGACTCTTCTCCTCGGTGGAGCAGCCGCGCTGTTCGTGACCGGGGTCCAGGCCGCCGACATGCCGAAGGCACCGGCGCGCGAGCCGGTATATCGGTGCGATATCACCGGCTTTATTGAACTGCCGGGTACCGATATCTGCTTCAAGGTCGGTGGCCACGTTCTGGCATATGCGGTGATGGCTGAGGACAATGTCCTTGGTCAGAGCATCTTCCATTCGTGGAAGAATGTCGGCTCGGACTTCCAGCATACGACTGGCGATACGCTGGTCATGCACGTCCATGGCCGTCTGAACTTCGATGCCCGCACGCAGACCGAATACGGCACGCTGCGCGCCTTCATCGAAATGCAGGCCCATGACACCAACGTCTCGACGGGCGGTCCCTTCGATCTCCGTCACGCCTTCATCCAGTTCGGCAACTGGACGTTCGGTAAGACGACCCGCACGCTGAATCCGGCTGGCGTCACGCCCCATCTGACCGACTATGGCGTCAATGGTACGCTGTTCGCCGGCCAGGGCTCGCGTCCGGTCCAGGTTCGCTACACCATGCCGCTCGGCAATGGCCTCAGCCTCGCTGTCGCCATCGAAGATCCTGCATTCTCGAATGACGGTGACTATGCCGCCGGCTTCGTTGCACAGGTCAACGCCGTTGGTGGTGTTCTCGTCCCGCCGCCGGCTGGTTTCGCCGTCGCGCAGGAGCGTAACGAGGTTCCCGATCTCGTCGCTCAGCTGAGCTGGGCCGGTTCCTGGGGCGGCTTCTCGATCGGCGGCGGCATTCACCAGAATGTCTACGCGGTCCTGCCGCTGGGCACTGGCGTTGCCGATCGTGAACTCGGCTGGCGCGTCGAAGGTGGCGTCTATGTGAAGGCGACTTCGGCCGTCACCCTGATGGCACGCGGTTCCTATTCGGACGGCTACAACATCTACAGCGGCATCAGCATTGGTGATGTGCTCTGGAACCCGGTCACCGGTACGATCAACTCCACGATCGAAGAGTGGATGGTTGCTGTCGGTGCAAACGTTCAGTGGGCGCCGCAGTGGAAGTCCGGCTTCTTCGTCGCCTACGCGACGGCTGAGCCGAGCAACGTTGTCGGCAACTGGATCGGCACCGGTCTGACTGCGAACCAGGCCAGCATCGACGTCTTCCAGGTCATGGGCAACATCTTCTGGACGCCGGTCAACAACATGCAGTTCGGTGTCGAAGTCGCTTATGTCGACGCCGACTATCATGTTCCTGCGCCGTTTAACCCGGTCGGCAACGACGCCTTCAGCGTCGTGTTCGAAGCCAAGCGCTCCTTCTAAGGGTCGTCTGGATCATCCTTTCCCAAGAAGGATGCAAGTTAACCCCGGCAGGCAACTGCCGGGGTTTTTTGTGCGCGACCGGACTCCCGGCGACCCTTATGACTTCCGGGGCCGCGAAGCGGATGATATGGTCTTTCCAACGAAAGAATTATGACTCGGTGATCAGAGCAGCGAAACTGCCGCCATCGTTACGCATCGCAGGGGAGTGCGGGGATGTTAGGTCTTATTGCAGACATATGGGTCTATCTGCTGATCGCGTTGCTGATCGGCATCGCGACAGGCTGGATGGTCTGTTCGGCGCCCAAGGCTTGAGGATCGGGGATCATGGGTGTCACAATTCTTCAAACGCTTCTTCTTCTTCTAATCGCGTTCCTGATCGGTGCCGCGATCGGCTGCATCCTGCGCCGTCTCGGCGGCGACGCAAAGCCCGTCGCGCGGCCCGTCACCAAGGCGGGTGACGCGAAAAGACAGGCCGAGCCGGCGATCATGACCATTCCCGATCCGATGACCGGCCTGACCGTGATCGAGCCGCTGGCGCCAAGCGAAGAAAAGCCTGCGTCGAGCAAGCCGGCGGCAAAGAGCGCCCCGAAGAAGCCAGCGACGGCCGGCAAGGCGGCGAGCGGGGCGTCGAACGCATCGGCGGCGAAGGCCGCCAAGCCCGGGACCGCAAAGGCGAAGGCCACCAAGCCCAGGGCCCCCAAACCCAAAGCTGGCCGAGCCAAGGCCGCTCAGACCAAAACCAGAGACGATCTGAAACTGATCAGCGGCATCGGGAAGCTCAACGAAGATCGCCTCAACAAGGCCGGCGTCAGCAGCTTTGCGCAGATTGCCGCCTGGACGAAGAAGGATATAGCGACCTTCGACGAGACGCTCAATTTCAAGGGGCGGATCGAGCGCGAGGACTGGGTTGGCCAGGCCAGGACACTCGCCAGGGGCGGTCAGACGGAATTCTCCGCCCGTGGTGCGAAAGCCAAAGGCAAGTAGTTCCGGGGCGCCGGATTGTCCAAACCGTCAGGCGCCGCTGGATCCGCCCGGCTTTCCGGCGCCGCCCGTCGTCCTGCCGTCCACCTGCGTTGCAAACGACGCGATGCGCGACAGGATCGTCGAACCGGTCAGCATCGGGGCATGGCCCTGGCCGGGAACTTCCAGAACGGAAAGGCCCGGATGCAGCCGGTCCATCTTCTCGATGGTTTCCGCGCTGAGCAGGTCGGACGTCTCCCCCCGGATGACCATGACCGGAAGGTTCCGTAAGGCGGCGAACTGCGCCCACATGGCGGGCGCCGGCTTCTCGAAATCCAGATCGGCCATCGTTTTCATCAGCCGCGGGTCGAAATCGCGATAGGGGCCTTCTCGATCCTCCGCATAGGTCATGCGGGTATATTCCTCCCAGTCGGCATCGGTGAAGCCGGGGAAGTGGGCGCCTTGCGTTGCCCGGGCCGTCTTCACCGCGTCCTCCCAGTTTCTCGGCCGGCGTTCCGGCGCATCGAGATAGTTCTTGATCCGCGCGAGGCCGAGCATGTCGATTTCCGGTCCGATGTCGTTCAGCACCGCGCCCTTGAGCGCGCCGGGACGCATCGCCGCGATCAGCATCGTGACGATACCGCCGCGCGAAGTGCCGACGAAGATGGCGGGCCCGATGCTGAGCGCGACCAGCACGTCGAGAACGTCCTGCGCCTCGACGACAGGCGAATAATGCCGCCAGTCCGGATCGTGGTCGGATTTCCCGCGCCCGCGCAGGTCGATGGAATAAACGGCGCGCGGACGTTGCCTGTGCGTGGAGAGATGCACGGCCAGCGGATGGAAATCCCGCGCGGTGCGGCTTAGGCCCGGCAGGCAGACAACGGGCGTGCCGCCGCCGTTCTGTGGCAGATAGGCCTGCACGTTGATTTGCAGCCCGTCGTTGACGGTGATCTTGAGATCGCGGTAGCCCCTGTCGTCCATGTCTTCCCCACGCTCAGGTCGTGTACTTCTCCGATTGTCCGATGGCAAGTCAAGGCGGCCGCGTCAGCTGCCGCGCTGCAAATCCGTCGCAATCGAAAGCGTGCCGTCTACGCCCGGCAGAATTGCTCGGTAGAATTGCAGGTTTTCCAGCACTTTCTGGACATATTCGCGGGTTTCGGTGAACGGGATGCGTTCGATCCAGTCGATCGGGTCGACCCGGGGCGAACGCGGATCGCCGAAACGTTCGATCCATTCGTCGGCGCGGCCTCGACCGGCGTTGTAGGCGGCGATGGCAAGAATATAGGAGCCGTTGTAGCGGTTGATGCCTTCGCCGAGATAGGCCGCGCCCAGTTGTGCGTTGTAGGTCGGGTCGTACAGCCTGTCCTGCGAGTAGGAGACGCCGTTTCGTTTTGCCACCGACGCGGCGGTGGAGGGAAGAAGCTGCATCAGGCCGCGCGCGTCCGCTTGGCTCCGCGCGCGGGGATTGAACAGGCTTTCCTGCCGCGAGATCGCATGGACCAGCGCAGGCTCCACAGTTTCGGACAGCGGTTTGAATTTCGGCACGCCGTTGACCGGGAACGCGACGCGGTCGACGGAATAGCCGTTGGCCTGGCCGCGCTTGCCGGCGTGCACGACCATGTCCGTATAGCCAAGATCGGCCGCCAGCGCCGCGATCAACACGGTTTCTTCGGCCGAACGGCTCGAATCCGCCATGTCGTAGAGCATCGGTCCAACCAGCGAATTGTAGCCGATCTCCGCCAGCAGCCTGATAGCGCGGACGCCGTCGCGTGCCTCGAAAGCGCGCGCGGCGCTGGTCGACGGGTTCGGCGGCCGGGGGATGTCGAGGCGCCTCTGGCTGAGCTTGGCCGCAGCCAGCTGGCCGTAGAAGGCGCTCGGGTCGGCAGCGGCGCGGCGGTAATGGGTGATGGCGGCGTTCATATCGCCGGAGGCTTCCGACGCCCGGCCGAGCCAATAGGCGGCCCTGGCGCGTGTGGAGGGGATCGTGGCCACGCCCGCGATATTGGCGAAATGCGCAGCGGCCCGGCGCGGGTCGTTGAGGAATCTGAGCGCGATCCAGCCGGCGTGAAACTCCGCTTCCGCATAGTCGCCGCTGTCGACGGCGCTGTGGCCGGCGCTGATGTTGTAGGCGTCCGTGGCGCGCCCCTCGTCGAGCAGCGCGCGTGCGGCGAGCCGGCGCTCCACCCACCAGGCGTCGGGATCGACGAGCGCGTCGCGGCTCTTCGGCGCGTTGGCGAGAAGGGCGGCCGCCTCCAGTTCCTTGCCCGACCGGCGCAGATACTGGATCCTGGCGAAGACGTAGCCCGGCTGGTCGCGCTGCGCGCGCGGCACCGCGTCGAGCAGCCGGCCCGCATTGCCTGAGCGTTTGATGACCGCGGCGCGCGCGTCGGCGTAGGCCTTCCAGCCCGACCCGAGATAGCCGGCAATCCGCAGCGCGTCGCTCGACCGGTCGCGATAGAAATACATATCCATCCGCCGCCGGTGATCGTCGGCGGTCAGCAGCGGGCCGAGCCGCTGCATCGCCCAGCGTTCCTGATCGGGGTCGAGATCATCGCGATACCACGCCGCGCGCGCCAGCGCCTGCGCCTCGCGCGGCCGGCCCGAGGCGGCGAGCGCCGCCGCGACGACGATATGCCCCGATCCGGTGGGCGGGTCGTTCCCGAGCAGCCGCAGCACTTCGCTGGGCGGCGCGTTCTCATCCATCATGTCCTGCGCCAGCCGCAGCCGCAGCAGATCGCGTGAAGGCCAGTCCGGATAGGCGGCGAGAAAATCCGCGATTCGGCGGTAGCCCGCATCGCGCGCCCGATCTCGGACATAGAAGAATTCCACCACACCCCGCCCAAGCGGATGCTGTATCGCTAGCTGCCGCGCCAGCGCGTCGCCGAACTGGTTGCGCGCGATCAGGGACAGCGCCTCTTTCGTCAGACTCTTGTCCCGTTCGGAAAGCGGGGAGGGATCGCCCGTCACCCGCGGCATCGACGGGGGCGTTGCCGACATGGAAGGGACCGGCCGCTGTGCGGAAGGGGGCGGCGGCGGATTGCCGATGCTTTGCGCGGGCACGTGCGGCCGCGGCGTCGGCATCGGCACGGCTTCGGCCGGAACTGCCCCGACAACCGCCATGAACAGAAGCGCCGGGATAAGTCTGAAAGGCAATTATGGTCTCCGTCGTCGATCCGGATGTGCAGTCGGCCAGCCCCCCGTCCTGCACATGATTCATGTACAATCATAACATGGGCGTGATTGAGGCTGAGACCGTCCGCGACGAAGGCTTGTTACACCCGCGAACAAGGCTCTATCGCGCCGCGTGGATGACGTTTATTGTCCCGGCCAAATCAATGCCCGCACATAGGGATAACTTGGAAATGTTTCACGGATCGATAACGGCGCTCGTCACGCCGTTTCGCAACGGTGCCGTCGACGAGGCTGCGTTTCGCGCCTTCATTGAATGGCAGATAGCTGAAGGCTCCAACGGCCTCGTGCCCGTCGGCACGACAGGCGAGTCGCCGACGCTCAGCCATGACGAGCACAAGCGTGTGGTGGATCTGTGCGTCGAGACCGTCGCGGGCCGCGTACCCGTGATCGCCGGCGCCGGCTCCAACAACACGACCGAGGCCGTCGATTTCGCCCGTCACGCCAAGGCCGCCGGAGCCGACGCGATACTCGTCGTCACGCCTTACTACAACAAGCCCACGCAGGAAGGCCTCTATCGCCATTACAAGGCCATCGACGATGCCGTCGACATCCCGGCCTTCATCTACAACATTCCCGGCCGCTCGGTGATCGACATGACGCCGGAAACGATGGCGCGCCTGTTCCGCGACTGCCGCAACATCGTCGGCGTCAAGGACGCGACCGCCGACCTGACGCGTCCGAGCCTCCAGCGCCATCATTGCGGCAAGGATTTCGTGCAGCTTTCCGGCGAGGACGGGACGGCGCTGGCGTTCAATGCGCATGGCGGCGTGGGTTGCATCTCGGTGACGGCGAATGTCGCGCCGCGCCTGTGCGCGGAATTTCAGGCGGCCTGCGCGGCGGGCGACTACCGCACGGCGCTCGACTATCAGGATCGTCTGATGCCGCTGCACAAGGCGCTGTTCTGCGAAACCAGCCCCGCGCCGATCAAATATGCCGTCTCGCTGCTGCGTCCGGACATGTCGCATGACGTGAGGCTGCCGATCGTCGAGGCCAGCGAGAACGCTCGCCGTCTTGTTCGCGAGGCGATGCAGCACGCTGGCCTTATCAACCGTTAGGCCCGTCATGGCACCGACAAAGAAGAAGGACGAGCCGCGTCGGCTCGTCGCCGACAATCGTCGGGCCCGGTTCGACTATGAAATCACCGATACGCTGGAAGCGGGCATCGAACTCGTCGGGACGGAGGTGAAGTCGCTGCGCGAAGGCAAGGCGACGATCTCGGAGTCCTATGCCGGGGAAAAGGGTGGGGAACTCTGGCTCTACAACGCCTACATTCCGGAGTATCTCCAGGCCAACCGGTTCAATCACGAGACGCGGCGGCCCCGCAAGCTGCTCGTCCATCGGCGCGAGATCGCCAAGCTGGCTGCGGCGACGCAGCGCGAGGGCATGACGCTGGTGCCGCTCAAGCTCTATTTCAACGATCGCGGCCGGGCCAAGCTTGAACTGGCCGTTGCGCGCGGCAAGAAGCTGCACGACAAACGCGAGACGGAAAAGAAGCGCGACTGGGGCCGCGAAAAGGCGCGTCTGCTGCGCGACCGCGGTTAGGTTCAGGCTTTGCCGCTATCGATGGACCGGCGGATGCCGGCAAAGACATCCTCGAACATCTGCGTCGTAAGGCGCCCGGTATTCGTGTTGTACCGGGAGCAATGATAGCTGTCGAACAGCACCGTGTCGGGCAGTTCATGGCTGGCGCCGTGAGCGAAACGAAAGGCGGCCCGGCGCATGTCCAGCGCGTCAAGCGCGGCATCGTGGGCGATGCGGCCGAGCGCGAGGACCGCCTTCGGCCTGGCATATGCGAGCGTCGCCGCGAGGAAACGGTTACACGTTCGCGCTTCGGCCGGAAGCGGCTTGTTTTGCGGCGGCACGCAGCGCACGGCATTGGTGATCAGGCAGTCGCGCAGGACAAGCCCGTCATCCGCGCTTGCCCTGTATTCTCCTTCGGCGAAATCATAGCGCCGCAGCGTCTCGTAGAGCAGGTCTCCGGCATAGTCGCCGGTGAAGGGGCGCCCGGTGCGATTGGCGCCCTTGAGACCCGGCGCGAGCCCGACGATGACGAGCTTCGCCGTCGTGGATCCGAATGAGGGAACAGGCGCGTTGAACCAGTCAGGGAACGCGGCACGCTGCTCGTGACGGAATTGGGCGAGCCGCGGGCAGAGGGGACAGTCGGGGCCGGGCTCGCATTCAGAACTGATCATCGTCGCCGGCAGATTCGTCCCGCCGGGCACGGCGCGGCCGTTCGGAAACGTCGCGCCCGACGATGTCGCGCAACTCCGTCAGATCGATGAAGTGATCCGCCTGCCTGCGCAGTTCGTCGGCGATCGAGGGCGGCTGGACCGTAATCGTTGAAATGACGCTGACGCGGCAGCCCTTGCGCTGCATCGCCTCGACGAGCGAACGGAAATCGCCGTCGCCGGAAAACAGGAGCATGTGGTCTATGTGGTCGGCCATCTCCATCGCGTCGATCGCCAGTTCGATATCCATATTGCCCTTGATGCGCCGCCGTCCGGCGTTGTCGAAGAATTCCTTGGCCTGCTTGGTCACCACCGTATAGCCGTTGTAATCGAGCCAGTCGACCAGCGGGCGCAGCGAGGAGAACTCCTGCTCCTCCAGCAGCGCCGTATAATAGAACGCCCTGACCAGACGGGTGTTTTCCTCGAAATAGTCGAGCAGCTTCTTGTAGTCGAGATCGAAGCCGAGCGCGCGGATGGAGGCGTGAAGATTCGCACCGTCGATGAAGATGCCGACTCGTTCGGTCTGTTTGAAGCGCATGAAATACCCCGGAAATGCTTTGGGTTGTGAGGGAGAATTGCGTCCATGACGGGGCGGACGCTCAAACGGATCATCACATATGTGTTGAAAGGGATAGCCCTGATTGGATGCTTATTCAAGCATGCCGTTACGGCAGCCAAAGCACCGCCACGCCGTGCGCCTGCCGCGCCCCTTGTCATCGCGGGGGCAAGCGCGTATAGGGGGCGCAATTCCCAAGTCACGCTGACCGCATGGAGTCCTGCCAATGGCGCGCGTCACCGTCGAAGATTGCATCGACAAGGTAGATAACCGGTTCGAACTCGTCCTTCTGGCCAGCCACCGGGCTCGCCTGATTTCCAGCGGTGCGCCGCTGACGATCGACCGGGACAACGACAAGAACCCCGTTGTGGCCCTGCGCGAAATCGCCGATTCGTCGATTTCGGCCGGCGACCTCAAGGAAGACCTCATTCATTCGCTGCAGAAATTCGTCGAAGTAGACGAGCCGGAATCGGAGACCGTTCCGATGATTCCGGTCGGTGCCGAGGATGGCGGCGGCGACGAACAGGTTCAATTCGATCGCATGAGCGAGGAGGAACTGCTTGCCGGTCTGGAAGGTCTGACGCCGCCGGATGACCGCGACTGAAGCAGCCGGCCTTGCGGCCGCATCGATAGACGCTTTTAGCGGCGGCAGGGTGTATCTGCCGCCGTTTCCGTCCGTAGGGGCGCGACACGCATGATGCGTCAGTACGAACTGGTTGAACGGGTCACAGCATACGACCCTCACGCCGACGAGGCTTTGCTCAACCGGGCGTATGTCTATGCAATGAAAGCCCATGGCGCCCAGCTTCGCGCCTCGGGCGACCCTTATTTTTCCCATCCGCTCGAGGTGGCGGCCATCCTCACCGAGCTCAAGCTCGACGATGCCACCATTGTCGCCGCGCTGCTCCACGACACGATCGAGGATACCGACACCACACGCGCCGAGATCGATCGTCTCTTCGGCCCCGAAATCGGCGCTTTGGTCGACGGGCTGACGAAGATCAAGAAGCTCGATCTCGTCACGCGCAGGGCGGAGCAGGCCGAAAATCTGAGAAAGCTGATGCTCGCCATCTCGCAGGATGTGCGGGTGCTGCTCGTCAAACTGGCCGACCGCCTCCACAACATGCGCACCATCGAGCATGTGCCGCCGCACAAGCGCCAGCGGATCGCCGAGGAAACGATGGATATCTATGCGCCGCTCGCCGGGCGCATGGGTATTCAGTGGATGCGCGACGAGCTTGAGGATCTGGCGTTCCGCACGCTCCAGCCGGAAGCGTACAAGACGGTGTCGGAGAGGCTCGAGGCGCTGCGTGAAAGCAGCGCCGGCGTGGTGCTGGAGATCGAGACGGTCCTGACGCGCAAGCTTGCCGAGCGAGGCGTCGACGCGACCGTCCAGGGACGGTTGAAGAAGCCCTACTCAGTCTGGCGCAAGATGGACCGCAAGCGCATTTCCTTCGAGCAGCTGTCCGATATTCTCGGCTTCCGCGTCGTCGTGCCGACCGTCAGCGATTGCTACAAGGCGCTGGAGGTCGTCCACACGTCATGGCCGCTCGTGCCCGGCCGTTTCAAGGATTATATCTCCACGCCGAAGCAGAACGACTACCGGTCGATCCACACCACGGTCATCGGTCCTCAGCACCAGCGCGTCGAGTTGCAGATTCGCACCGCGGAAATGCACGAGATCGCCGAATACGGCATCGCGGCGCACAATCTCTACAAGGACGGGGTCAGCCTCAAGGGTCACAAGCCCGACGCGCTGGAGAGCAATGCCTATCAGTGGCTGCGCCGCCTCGTCGAACTTCTGCACGAGGGCGACACGCCGGAGGAATTTCTCGAACACACCAAGCTGGAGCTCTTTCAGGACCAGGTGTTCTGCTTCACCCCGAAGGGCAGGCTGATCGCGCTGCCGCGCGGGGCGACGGCCATCGACTTTGCTTACGCGGTACATACCGGCGTGGGCAACGCCGCCATCGGCTGCAAGATCAACGGCCGCGCCGAACCGGTCATCAGCGAGCTTCACAATGGCGACGAGGTCGAGATCATAACCGCGGAAGGCGCGGCGCCGTCGGCGGCGTGGGAAAGCGTTGCCATCACCGGCAAGGCGCGCTCGGCCATCCGCCGTGCCGCCCGCGACGCAATCCGTACGCAATATGCCGGTCTCGGACGGCAGATCATGATCCGTGCCTGTGAGCGCTCAGGCCGCAAATACGCCGATGAGCGGTTCGAGCCGATGATCGCGCGGCTTGGCCAGTCCTCTCTGCTCGACACGCTGGCCGCGATAGGACGCGGCGAGATCCGTTCGGACGATGCGATGCATGCCATGTTCCCGGATTTTCGCGAAGAGAGGAAGAAGAACCAGGCGCCGGCAACGCGTGAGGAGGGCAGCGGATGGTTCGGCCTGCGCAAGGCGATGGGCATGCGCTTTCGCGTCCCGGGTCGTAAGGAAGCGTCCTCCGCCGTGCCGATCCGTGGCATCAGGGGCGATCTGCCGGTGCGCTTCGCGGAGGGCGGCGCGGTGCCGGGCGACCGCATCGTCGGCATCGCCATGCCGGGGGAGGGAATCACGATCTATCCGATCCATTCGCCGCGCCTGAAGGAGTTCGACGATCAGCCCGACCGCTGGCTCGACGTGCGTTGGGAGATCGACGAGGAAATGCAGCGGGACCGCTTCCCCGCATCCATCGTCGTGCGGGCGATCAACGAGCCGGGAACCCTCGCCGGCATCACCCAGGTGATCGGCGAGAATGACGCCAATATCGATGCGATCCAGATGATCAAGCGCTCGGGCGACTTCACCGACATGCGGCTTGATCTGGAAGTCTGGGACTTGAAACACCTTTTGACCGTGATCTCATTGATTAAGGCTCTGAAAGTGGTCAATACGGTGGAACGTCTCAACGTGTGACGAGTCGTCAGCCTCGACGGGAGCCGATATGACCGACGAAGAAGTCCTTGAGGAATTCCGGGCAGCCGGCGCGCTGCTGGAGGGCCATTTCATCCTCTCCTCCGGACTGCATTCGACGCGCTATCTGCAATGCGCGCGGGTGATGATGGACGCGGCCCGGGGCGAACGTCTCTGCAAGGCGCTGGCCGAGAAGATCATCGACAAGGTCGGTCGCATGTTCGATCTGGTCGTGTCTCCGGCGATGGGCGGCGTTGTCGTCGGCTACGAGGTCGGGCGGCAACTCGGCATTCCCGCGCTGTTCATGGAACGGGTCGACGGTGCCTTCGCGCTCAGGCGGGGATTCGAGATTCCCGAAGCGGCGCGCTGCCTGATGGTCGAAGACGTCGTGACGACGGGGCTTTCCTCGCGCGAGTGCATCGCCGCCATCGAGGAGGCGGGGGGCATCGTCGATGCCGGTGCCAGCCTCGTCGACCGGTCGGGCGGCGAGGTCGATATCGGGGTGCCTCTGATCTCGCTGATCACCCTCAGCGTACCCGTCTTCGCGCCCGACGCACTTCCGCCCGAATTGCGTGACATCCCCGCCACCAAGCCGGGAAGCCGCGCGCTCAAGGCGTGAGCCGCGAGGCGCCACGGCTCTTTCTTTCTTGCCCCTGGCGGGGCAAGACCATATGGCTTGCTCTCCTTCAGCCCGCTACCTGCTGACAGAATGCTATTCAAACGCAGAAAGAAGCTGGTGTTTTCCGAACGGCTGCGCCAGGCCCTGTGGCCGCGCCGCGGCTGGGGACGTTCGGTACGTTATGTATCCAAACGCCTGCTGCGGCTGTCTGCAAGCCCGCATGCCATCGCGGCGGGGACGGCAGCCGGCGTCTTCGCGTCCTTTTCGCCGTTCATTGGCACCCATTTCATCCAGGCCGCGGTCCTCGCCTGGATAACGCGCGGCAATGTCATCGCGTCCGCGCTCGGCACGTTCATCGGCAATCCGCTGACCTTTCCCTTCATCTGGGCGGCGAGCTTCGAACTCGGCAAGTGGCTGATCGGCGCGCGCGGCGCCAGTCGGGAGATTGACCTCTCGCAAGGCGTGTTCCATCACTCTTTCGACGCTTTGTGGCCGATTTTGAAGCCGATGTCGGTCGGCGGCTTGATTCTGGGTGTGGTGGCTTGGGCGGTGGTCTATTTCCCCCTCCGCAGGCTGGTCGCGGCGACGAAGAAGCGGCGCAAGACGTATTTCTCGGGGCTCGCGGAGGAGCGCAAGCGCGCTCGCGACGTTGCCCAGAAGGAAGCGGAGGAGGAGGAACGTGCAGCGCAGTGACGGCGACCGTCTTCGGCTGGGCGTGAACATCGATCACGTCGCGACGCTCCGCAACGCCCGCGGTGGCGCGCATCCCGATCCGCTGCGCGCCGCCCGCATCGCTGCCGAGGCCGGCGCGGACGGTATCACCGCGCATCTGCGGGAAGACCGCCGTCATATCCGCGATCGCGATATCGAGATGATCCGGGCCGAGATCGAGCTGCCGCTCAACTTCGAGATGGCGGCGACGGGGGAGATGCGCGACATCGCGCTCCGGCACCGCCCGCACGCCGCCTGCATCGTTCCCGAAAAGCGTGAGGAGCGCACCACCGAAGGCGGACTTGACGCTGCCGGCGCCCACAACGAACTCGCACCCCTCGTGGCGGCGCTGCGGGACGCGGGGATTCGCGTGTCACTCTTTATCGAGGCCGATCCGCGGCAGGTGGATGCGGCCGGACGCCTTTCGGCCGATATCGTGGAATTTCACACCGGCTCCTATTGCGAGGCGGTCATCGGCGGGGACAACGCCCGCGCCGGGGCGGAGCTTGAAAAGATCCGGCGCGGCGCGGCAATGGCCGGCGAGGCCGGGATCGAGGTGCACGCCGGGCACGGGCTGACCTTCGACACCGTCGCGCCGATCGCCGCCATCGCGCAGATGCGCGAGCTCAATATCGGCCATTTCATCATCGGCGAAGCGGTCTTCATCGGCCTGCCGGCCGCCATAATCCGGATGCGCGAACTGATGGCGGCGGCGCGGACGGAAGCATCGGCATGATCATCGGCATCGGCAACGACATCATCGATATCCGCCGCATCGAGCGCAGTCTCGACCGCTGGGGCGACCGCTTCGTCCAGCGCGTGTTCACCGACCTCGAGCAGAAGAAATCCGACGGACGCAAGCTGCGCGCGGCCTCGTATGCCAAGCGCTTCGCGGCCAAGGAGGCTTGTGCCAAGGCGCTCGGCACGGGCATGAGGTTCGGCGTCTTCTGGCGCGACATGGGCGTGGTGAACCTGCCCGGCGGCAAGCCGACGATCGCCCTGACCGGCGGCGCGCTGGCGCGGCTGGAGGTGCTGACGCCTGCAGGCTTCTCGCCGCAGATCGATCTGACGATCACCGACGACTTCCCGATGGCGCAGGCCATCGTCATCATTTCCGCCAATCCGCGCTGACCGGGGTCGGGTTCGCCGTTTCGCAACGGCGTCTCATTGCTGGCAAACGGGCGAATGAGCGGTTATAGAGGCCTCACCATCCAACGCCGGCATCCGGCAGGGACCAAGAGATGAGCTCAGTGACCGAAGAGAAAGAATCGGGCGGCATCGGCGAAACGGTTCGCGTCATCATTCATGCGCTGCTGATCGCGCTCGTTATCCGCACGCTGCTTTTTCAGCCGTTCAGCATCCCGTCCGGCTCGATGGAAAACACGCTGATGATCGGCGACTATCTCTTTGTGTCCAAATACGCCTACGGCTACAGCCGCCATTCGCTGCCGTTCAGCCCGCCGATTTTTTCCGGCCGCATCTGGGCAGCCGAGCCCAAGCGCGGCGATATCGCGGTTTTCAAGCTGCCGCGTGACGGCAGGACCGATTACATCAAGCGCGTCATCGGGCTGCCCGGCGACCGCATTCAGGTGCGCGGCGGCGTGCTGTTCATCAACGGCCAGGAGATCCCGCGCGAACGCCTCGACGAGGTGCGCGGACGCGATCCCTACGGCCGGACGATCTCCCAGACGCGTTATCGCGAGACGCTTCCGAACGGCGTCAGCTATGTCGTGCTGGATGAGGGGCCGGGGATGGCGCTCGACGACACGCCGGTCTATGAGGTGCCCGCCGGCCATTACTTCATGATGGGCGACAACCGCGACAACTCGACCGACAGCCGGGTTCTGAGCGCGGTCGGCTATGTGCCGTTCGAGAATTTCGTCGGCCGCGCCGAGATCACCTTCTTCTCGCTTGAGGAGGGCACGCGCGCCTGGGAGTTGTGGAAATGGCCGACGGCGGTCCGCTGGGACCGGTTCTTCATCCTGCTGCGATGACGGCGTCGCGCCAGCGCAGGGCCGAAACGGTTCTCGGTCACCGGTTCGCCGCCCCGGCCTTGCTGGAAGGCGCTCTGTGCCATCCGAGCGCGGGTGTGGCCGGCGCGCTGTTCGAGCGGCTGGAATTCCTCGGCGACCGCGTCCTCGGCATGGCCGTTGCCGACCTTCTATACGCCCACTATCCGGATGACCCGGAAGGAATGCTCAGCCGGCGTCTGGCAGCGCTCGTGCGCAAGGAAACCTGCGCGGAGATCCTCGTCGAACTCGGCCTCGAGGGCTGTTTGCGGCTCGCCGGCGATGCCCGCGGCAACAGGACCATCCAGGGCGATGCCTGCGAAGCGCTGATCGGCGCGCTCTATCTCGACGGCGGATATGGCGTGGCGCGGACCTTTGTCGAACGTGGCTGGAAGGAACGGCTGATCAATCCGCCGGATCGCCTGCGCGATCCCAAGACCCGCCTGCAGGAATGGTCGCTGGCAAGGGGCCTCGGCGTGCCGAAATACGAGACGGTCGAACGCGAAGGCCCCGACCACGCGCCGGTCTTCACCGTATCGGTCACTATCGGCGAAGGCCGCAAGGCAACCGGGCAGGGCAGCAGCAAGCGGCAGGCGGAAATGGCGGCGGCGGAACGGCTGCTGGAGGAGGCGGAAAATGAATGAGCCAGCCGCCGGCTCGACCGGCACTGCCTGCATCTTCGTAGCGTTGATCGGCGCGCCGAACGCGGGCAAGTCGACGCTCGTGAACGCGCTGGTCGGAACCAAGGTGGCGATCGTCACCCACAAGGTGCAGACGACGCGGGCGACGCTGCGCGGCATCGCGATGCGCGGGGCCGCGCAGATCGTCCTGATCGATACGCCGGGTATCTTCAACCCGCGCCGCCGGCTCGACCGCGCCATGGTGGACGCGGCCTGGGGCGGCGCCGCCGACGCCGATATCACCGCGGTGCTCGTCGATTCCAAGAAGGGCCTGTGCGATGAAAGCCGGGCGATCCTGGAAAGGCTGGCGGAACAGCCGCGCCGCGCGATCCTGGTCCTGACAAAGATCGATCTGGTCCGCCCCGAGCAACTTCTGCCGCTGGCAAGGGCGGCGAATGATCTGGCACCATTCGAGGAAACCTTCATGGTATCGGCCGAGACCGGCAGTGGCGTCGGTCAGTTGCTCGACCATCTGGCGCAGATCGCGCCGCCGGGCCCCTGGCATTTCCCCGAGGACGACGTGTCGGATGCGCCGATGCGCTCGCTTGCGGCGGAGATCACGCGCGAGAAGCTGTTCCTCAGGGTCCATGACGAGATACCTTACCAGTCGACGGTCGAGACGACGGCCTGGAAGGAACTGGGGCCGAAGCGCGTTCGCATCGAACAGACGATCTTCGTCGCCCGCGACAGCCAGAAGGCGATCGTGCTGGGCCGCCGGGGCGAGACCATCAAGCAGATATCGATGGCCGCGCGCGAGGAGCTTTCGAAGATGCTCGACATGCGCGTCGATCTGTTTCTCTTCGTCAAGGTGCGCGCCGGCTGGGGCGACGATCCTGAGCGATATCGCGAGATGGGGCTGGAAAAGCCGCAGGACTGACCGCATGGAGTGGCGCGACGAAGGCATCGTTCTGGCGACACGCCGCCACGGCGAGACCAGCGTGATCGCGGAGATATTCACGCGCGATCATGGCCGGCACATGGGGTTGGTGCGCGGCGGGCGTTCGCGTCGCCTCCAGCCGGTTCTGCAACCGGGAAACAGCCTGTTCGTCGTCTGGCGCGCGCGGCTCGACGAGCATCTTGGGACATGGGGCGTCGAGCCGCTCGAGGCGAGGGCGGCGCAGCTTCTGGAGGCGCGTCACCGGCTCTACGCCTTTCAGACGCTGGCGGGGCATCTGCGGCTTTTCCCCGAGCGCGATCCGCATCCCGACATCCATCGCCAGACGGCACATTTCCTGCAGCAGATATCGGCGGGCCCGGAGGAAGTCGCCGCATTGCTGGCGCGGCTGGAACTGACCCTTCTTGCCGATCTCGGCCACGGGCTGGACCTGTCCGGATGCGCCGGCGGCGGCCCTTCGGACGACCTTGCTTTCGTGTCGCCCAAATCGGGCCGGGCCGTCAGCGCGGGCGCCGGCGAGCCTTACGCCGACCGGCTGCTGCCGCTCCCGGCCTTCCTCCTTGGCGGCGCCGCATTCAACGGCCAGGATATCCTGGACGCGGCCCGCCTGACCGGGCATTTCCTGATGCGTGATCTCTACGCGCCGCGTGGCCTTTCCATGGCGCCCGAGCGGGACCGTCTTTATGCCCTGCTTTCGAGCCGAAGGGCTTGAGCGAATCACGTCGATAAAGGTTATCAATAGGCAATGGGCAACACGCTGCAACCGACGGGCGGTATCGAACCGGTCAATCTGCGCGAGGCGCTCGAAGAGCGCTACCTCGCCTATGCGCTCTCCACAATCATGCACCGGGCGCTGCCCGACGTGCGCGACGGGCTCAAGCCCGTCCATCGCCGGCTGCTCTATGCGATGCGTCTTCTCAAGCTTGACCCGGACGCCGGTTTCAAGAAATGCGCCCGCGTCGTCGGCGACGTCATCGGTAAATATCATCCGCATGGCGACCAGGCGGTATACGACGCGCTGGTGCGCCTCGCGCAGGATTTCGCGGTTCGCTATCCGCTCATTGAGGGGCAGGGCAATTTCGGCAATATCGACGGCGATAACGCCGCCGCCATGCGCTACACCGAGGCACGCCTCACCGCCGTCGCCCAGGCGCTGCTGGACGGCATCGACGAGGACGCGGTCGATTTCCGCGAAACCTATGACGGCGAGGACAAGGAACCGATCGTCCTGCCGGGCGCCTTCCCGAACCTTCTGGCAAACGGTGCGACCGGCATCGCGGTGGGCATGGCCACATCCATCCCGCCGCACAACGCCGCCGAACTGTGCGACGTTGCGCTGGCGCTGATCGAGGATCGCGATACGCCCGTCGACCGCCTGCTTGCCATGATGCCGGGGCCTGATTTTCCGACGGGCGGCACGATCGTCGAGCCCCGCCACGCCATACTCGAGGCCTATCGCACCGGGCGCGGCGGCTTTCGCGTCCGTGCGCGCTGGGACAAGGAAGAGACGGGGCGCGGCACCTACCAGATCGTCGTCACGGAAATCCCTTTCCAGGTACAGAAGTCTCGTCTGATCGAGAAGATCGCCGAACTGATGCTGGCGCGGAAGCTTCCCCTGCTTGCCGATATCCGCGACGAGTCGGCGGAGGATATCCGCCTCGTGCTGGAACCGAAGAGCCGGACGGTCGACCCGGTGATCCTGATGGAATCGCTCTTCCGCGTCACCGACCTTCAGACCCGCGTGCCGCTCAACATGAATGTCCTGTCGGGCGGCAAGGTGCCGAGCGTCATGGGGCTGGCGGAAGTGATGATCGCCTGGCTCGATCATCGCCGCGACGTGCTGCAGCGGCGCTCGCGCTTCCGCGTGGAAAAGATCGCTCACCGCCTCGAGGTCCTCGGCGGCTATCTCGTCGCCTATCTCAATCTCGACGAGGTGATCCGCATCATCCGCGAGGAGGATGAGCCCAAGCCGGCCCTTATCGCCGCCTTCGCCCTCACGGACGTGCAGGCCGAGGCGATCCTCAACATGCGCCTGCGCAGCCTGCGCCGGCTGGAAGAAATGGAGATCCGCCGCGAGCACGACGAACTGACCACCGAGAAGGCGGGTCTGGAGGCGCTGCTGGCCAGTCCGGCAAGACAGTGGAAGAAGATCGGCGCCGAGATCGCTGCGATCCGCAAGACCTTCGGACCCGACACGGTGCTGGGCCGTCGCCGCACCGACTTCGCCGACGCGCCGGAAACCGGCGAGGCGGAGATTGTCGAGGCGATGATCGAGCGCGAGCCGGTCACCATCGTCATTTCCGACAAGGGCTGGGTGCGCGCGCTGAGAGGCCACATGCAGGACCTCTCCACTGTCGCCTTCAAGAGCGACGATCACCTGCGCTTCTCCATCCAGGCGCAGACGACCGACAAGCTCGTGCTGTTCGCCACCGATGGCCGTTTCTTCACCCTTGGCTGCGACAAGCTGCCGGGCGGGCGCGGCCATGGCGAGCCGCTGCGCCTGATGGTCGATCTTGGCGAGGATCAGGACATCGTCGGGGCCTTTGCCCACGATCCGGCCCGCCGCCTGCTGGTGGCGGGAAGCGACGGGCGCGGTTTCGTGCTGGAGGAAAGGGACGTCATCGCCATGACCCGCAAGGGCAAGCAGGCGCTGAATGTCGACGCGGGCGTCGAGGCGACGTTCTGCGTGGCGGCGGCGGGCGACATGGTGGCGGTGATCGGCGAGAACCGGAAACTGCTGCTGTTCCCGGCCGAGCAGGTGCCGGTCATGGCGCGGGGCAAGGGCGTCAGGCTGCAGCGCTACAAGGATGGCGGCACCGCCGATATCTGCTTCTTCAACCGCGCCGACGGCCTGTCATGGACCGATGCGGCGGGCCGCACGCACACGCGCAACATGGACGAGATGCGTGACTGGCTGGGCGACCGCGCCCAGGCGGGTCGCATGGCGCCGAACGGGTTTCCGAGAAACGGTCGCTTCGACGGCCGGCCCAGACAGGGACGGCAGTAGACGACCTAGTCCGTCACCCGCCAGCCGTCGGGCATCAGCCGTTCAAGGGGCCTGAAACGCGCCTTGTAGCCCATCTTCTGAGACCCATCGACGAGATAGCCCAGATAGAGAAAGGGCAGGCCCTCGCGGCGGGCCTTCATGATGTGGTCTATGATCATGAAGCTGCCCGGCGAACGGTCGGCGAGATCGGGATCGAAGAAGCTGTAGACCATCGACAGCCCGTCCGCGAGCCGGTCCGTCAGCGCGACGCCGACGAGCGGCCCTTCGCCACGGCCGGTAAAGGCGCTGTCGGGTCCGCGGCGGCGGTATTCGATCAGCCGGGTGTTCACATGCGTGTCCACCACCATCATGGCGTAGTCATGCATGCTCATGTCGGCCATGCCGCCATCGGCGTGACGGGCGGCTAGGTAGTCGCGGAAGAGGGCGAACTGTTCGGAAGTCGGTTCCAGCGCGACATCGCCGCCGATGATGTCGGCGTTCGCCGAGAGGATCCGGCGCTGCCAGCGTGTCGGCGTCCACCTGTCGACGACGGTGCGCACCGAGACGCAGGCGCAGCAGTTCTCGCAGGCTGGCCGGTAGGCGATCGACTGGCTGCGCCGGAAGCCGCCCTGACTGAGGATGTCGTTGAGCGCGTCGGCCCTGTCGCCCGCAAGATGCGTGAACACCTTCCGCTCCTCCTGCCCGTCGAGATACGGACAGGGGGCAGGGGCGGTGAGATAGAACTGCTGGGCGTCTCTGTTGATCTTCGTCATCGAGTCGGTGCCGGTTCAAATTCCATAATACCACTTCACGGCGCAGGTGTAGACAACCCACAATATGAATACGAGCGGCGCCCCTGCGCGCATGAAGTCGCCGAATGTGTAGTGACCGGGCGCCATCACCAGAAGGTTCGTCTGATATCCGATGGGCGTCGCGAACGAACAATTGGTGGCGAGGATCACCGTTATCAACCATATCATCGGCGAAACGCCGGTCTGCGTGGCCAGTTGCAGCGCGATCGGCGTGAACAGCGCGGCGGCCGCATTGTTGCTGAGGACGTTGGTCATCAGCGCGACCAGCAGGAAGAAGCCTGAAAGCTGCATCGTGGCGCTGGCGCCGTCCATCCAGCCGATCAGCGTATGGGCGATCGCCGCCGCCGCGCCGGTCGCCTCCATCGGCACCGCCATGGCGAGCGACGAGCCGACGAGCAGGAACAGGCGCCGGTCGAAGGCGCGCGCCATCTGCCGCACGTTCAAAACGCCCAGCAGCACCATCGCGGCCGCCCCCGCCACGGCGCTGACGACGATCGGCAGCAGACCGGTCGCGGCGGCGGCGACGACGGCGAGAAAAATCGCCAGCGCCTGCTTGCCCTTCGGGGCGGCCTCGATCTCCGAGCGCGACCATTCCATCAGCACGATATCGCGATCCGCGCGCAGCGCCCGCATTTCGGCGTTGCTGCCGCCGATCAGCAGCACGTCGCCCGCTTCGAGGCGGATATTGTTGATCCGCGAGCGGATCATCCGGCTGTGCCGCTGGACGCCCAGCACCACGCATCCCGTGACGCCGTAGAGCCCCGACTGCTCGATCGGCTGGCCGACCATGCGCGAGCCGGGCGCGATCATCGCCTCGGCGAGGACGAGCGTGCTTTCGCGGCTCGATTCGCCGTCGCCTTCGAGCAGCGACGAGATCAGCCGGGAATCCCCCCGTATCGCTTCGGTCAGGACCGCGCGCGTGGCGGCGACCAGAACGACGTCGCGGGCACGGATTTTTTCTTCGTCGAATGGCGGCAGGATCGCATGCTCGCCGCGCTGTATCATCAGCACCGTCATATTCTTCAGCGCGGGAAACATGCCCGCTGTCGCCGTCGCGCCCTCGAATGGATGCCCGCTGCCGATGGTCAGTTCGGCGATGAACTGATGCGACTGGGAGGGTCCGCGCATCGCCTGCGCCATCGACGCCCTGTCCGGCAGCAGGCGCGGGGCGACAAACAGCACGTAGAGCCCGCCCACGGCCGCCAGCACGATGGCGATCGGGGTCATGGAGAAGAAGCCGAGTAGCGGCTGGCCGAGCGCCGTGGCCGTCCCGGCGACGATAAGGTTGGTCGACGAGCCGACCAGCGTCGTCATCCCGCCGAGAATGGTGATGAAGCTCAGGGGCATCATGACACGGCTGGCGGAGATGCGCCCCTTCGATGCAACGGCCGCAAGGATCGGCAGCATCAGCACGACGACGGGCGTATTGTTCATGAACGCGCTGACGAAGGCGGTCGCGACGAGCAGGATCGCGATGGTCACGCGTGGCGAGCCGCCGATCGCGGAGGCCGTGCCGGCAACGTTTTCCAGGGCGCCGGATCGCACCAGCCCATGCCCGACGACCAGCAGCGACATGACGGTGACGAGGGCGGGGTTGGCGAAACCGGCCAGCAGACTTTCGGGCGTGACCACCGGCTCGCCGGCCGCGTCATGCAGCGGATAGATCTGGAAGACGAGCAGCAGCGCGGCGACGACGCCGATGGCGGTCGCCTCGAGCGGAATGCGCTCCTCGAACGCATAGGCGACGATGGCCACCGCGATCAGGATGAGAGTGAAAGTGATATGAAAGTCCATGCGCCGCCCGATGATTTGCCGCGGCGGGCACGATGCCGCCGCCGGCGGTGCCGGGCTAAGCCGGCCGCGGGAAATTCACACGGAAAGGACGCGCGTGCAACGGGGCTGGTCGCCACCGGCCGGACGGGCAGGGCGACGGCTCAGTCAGGCTTGTTGATCACGACAGTGCCGCAGATGAGGTCCTGCAACAGACGCTTGCGTCTGTTGAAGAGGGCGACGAGCAGCACGAAAGGCGTGAGGAAAGCTATGGAGAAGTAGAAGACCAGCGCATGCGCCACGGCGAGGAGGGGATAGATCGGCGCGCCATAGGTCGTGCGCATCTCCAGCCCCATCATCCGCATGCCGACGGTTGCCGAGTTACGCCCGCCCAGCGTCAGCGCGGTGTAGCCAAGGCCGGAAATCGGATAGACCAGCGCCAGCAGCGGCATGGCGAGCCCGAATGTCATGAGGCCGAGCGCGAAAAAGATCACCGACAGCACGATCATGATCGCGATGATAATGGCGGCATCGACGAGGAAAGCGAGCGTGCGCCGCGACAGGACGCCATCGAAGAGATATCCCATCGAACTGCCCTGATAGACGTCGCCGCGATCGGGCTGCTGCCATTCGCTCATTTTTGCCTTCGCGCCTCCCGGCCTGAATCGATCTTTGAATTGGTGACGACAAGACGTTGTTTCAATGGGCCTTCAGCGGCGGCTTAAGCCAGTATTTCGGCAAGCTCCGGCGCGAAGTATGTCAGCACGCCGTCGCAGCCGGCGCGGCGGAACGCTGTCAGCATCTCGATCAGCGCACGCTCGCGGTCGAGAATGCCGGCGGTCATCGCAGTTGCCATCATCGCGTATTCGCCCGAGACCTGATAGGCGAAGGTCGGCACGCGGAACGTCTCCTTCACCCGGCAGACGATGTCCAGATACGGCATGCCCGGCTTCACCATCACCATGTCGGCGCCTTCCGCGATATCGAGCGCGACCTCGCGCAGCGCCTCGTCGGTGTTGGCGAAGTCCATCTGATAGGTCTTCTTGTCGCCGATCAGCGTCGCCGAAGAACCGACGGCGTCGCGGAACGGGCCATAGAAGCAGGAGGCGTATTTGGCCGAATAGGCCATGATCAGCGTGTCGTGATAGGTCTGCGCCTCCAGCGCGGTGCGGATAGCGCCGACCCGCCCGTCCATCATGTCGGACGGCGCGACGATATCGCAGCCGGCGGCGGCCTGAACCAGCGCCTGACGCACGAGCACCTCGACGGATTCGTCATTGGCGATGCGCCCGTCGATAATCAGCCCGTCATGTCCGTGATCGGTATAGGGGTCGAGCGCGACATCGGCCATGACGCCGATCTCCGGCACTTCCTTCTTGATGGCGCGGATCGCCCGGCAGGTCAGGTTTTCGGGATTGAAGCTCTCGCTGCCGCCCGCGTCGCGCAGGGAGCGCGGCGTATTGGGAAATACCGCGATCGCGGGAATGCCGAGCCCCGCCGCCCTTTCCGCCATCCGCACGGCCTCATCGACGGACAGGCGGTCGACACCCGGCATCGTCGGCACCGGTTCGCGCGGCGTATCGCCTTCCTGAACGAAAATCGGCCAGATCAGATTGCCCGTCGAAATGTCCGTCTCGCGCACGAGGCGACGGACCCATTCGGCGCGCCGGTTCCGTCGCAGCCTGGTTGCCGGCATGCCCGCGCCCGCCGTCCAGTCCCTTGGGTTCATGTCGTTCCCCTTAAAGGTTGCGTCCGCGCCGACCGGGGAAGGCGCGCCGTGGACTTAGCATGCCCTGAAACCGCTTCAAAGCGCATGGCGCCGCGCGCGGCCGCTTCGACGGCAAGGTTGAGTGCGCGGACATGGAAGGATAGGTTTGCCGCCGGAAGCGCCCGGTCTGAAAGCCGCGCGCCTGGTCTGGAAGAGGTAGCCGATGGTTCTGCGTCTGATCCGGGAACAGGCATGGGCGCCCCGCATCCTGGTCTATTATCTGCGGGTGCTCGGCATGATCATGCTCGTGCGCGCGCTCTTTCACTGGATGGGCGTGCTCGGCATGGAGACGGTCTTCTCTTCCCCGTTTCTTGACATGACGCTTTCCTGGCAGATCATGACCGTCTATTTCGCCGCGCTCGACGCCATCGCGGCGGTCGGCCTGTGGTTCGGCGCCGTGTGGGGCGTCGCCGGTTTTCTCTTCGCCGCCGTCACCGAGGTCGTGATGCACTGGATCTTCCCCGACATATTCGGGACCAACCAGACCGCCGTCGTCTTCGATATCGTATCGGTGACGATCTACATCCTTCTGGCATGGTGGGCGGGCACGCCGGAAAACATCGGCGAACTCCTGCGTCTTCCACCTGAGTAAATGGAATGTGAAAAAATGAATCGATGACGCCGCGCCGCCCGCGCGGCGTCATCGCCCGTATTTTCCCGTGATTGCGGGCCCGCGGCGATGTGCGTTCGCAATTGTTCCCGCCCTGTTCAGAATCGATTAATTGCGAATCTTCAGAGGCATTTAATGCTGCCTTTTAAGCGACTTTTAGGATGCCCCGCCTAATCTCCATCATCAATGTGGGGATACACCACGACAACAGATGGAAGGCTAGAATATGGGTGGACTGGGACAGTCCGCGGCCGCCGCGCGGCCGATGGAAGAGGCGGAACTCAAGCCGCGTTATCTGGAATCGCTGACGCTGGTTGAGCGTCTGCATCGCCGGCTGCTGGATGTCGTCAAGGACGAGTTCGATCGGCTGGAATGGAAGGACATCAACGCCGTCCAGGCGCTGCTGCTCTTCAATATCGGCGACAGTGAACTGACGGCCGGCGAGCTGCGCACCCGCGGCTACTATCTCGGCTCGAACGTCTCGTACAACCTTAAGAAGCTGGTCGATATGGGCTATGTCCATCATCAGCGCTCTTCGGTCGACCGCCGCGCCGTGCAGATCAAGCTGACGCCGAAAGGACACGAGGTCCGCGAGGTCATCGACGAGCTTTACGACCGCCAGTTGAAAGCCATCGAGAAGGTCGGCGGCCTCGGCCGCGGCGAGTTCGACGCGATCAACACCGCGTTGCAGAAGCTGGAGCGTTTCTGGACCGATCACATTCTCTACCGGTTGTAAGACCCGCAACCGATCACGCGATTGTCAAAGCCTCCGGTGGATCGCCGGGGGCTTTTTCGCGTTATGCGGCCGCCCGGACGTGCGGCAAAAAAGTTCCGGCAGGGTTGAACCGTCGCCATAATGCCGCCATGTGCGCCTGCTGTTGAGACTTTGTTGTTGGATGCCGGTCAACCGTGTTAAAACTACAGTCACCGAAATGTCCGACATTGATTTGAATTCGGATCGGCCGGCCGACGGTTCGGGCCGTCGGGGCACCTTGCCGATCCGGCGGGTGCCTCATGGATGACGCCAAGCGAAAGACCTTGAAAATGATGACGACTCGCCGCCAGTTCTCCCGTCTAGCTCTCGCAGCCCTCGCATCGGGCACGGCGCTTGCGTCGGGCGGTGCCTTTGCGCAGGGCATCAATCTGGCCGCCACTATCGATCCGAACGGCGCTAATTGGGGGCAGGGCTTCGATCCGTCCAGCAAGACGATTTCGTTCGATGTCGATTCGCATACCCCCATCGCTTCGCCCTCCACGATCGGCAACATCCAGTATGCCCTCGACAGCTACACGCGCATGGCACAGGCGGGCGGCTGGCCCAAGGTGCCTGATGCCGAGACGCTGCGCATCGGCCAGCGCGGCCCGGCAATATCGGTGCTGCGTCAGCGGCTGGCCGCGACAGGTGATATCGCCAGCGAGGCCGGGATCGGCGATACGTTCGATACGTTCGTCCAGGCTGCGGTCGTCCGCTTTCAGACCCGCCACGGCATCCTCGCCGACGGCATCGTGTCGACCCAGACCTTCCATGAGCTGAATGTGCCGGTCGAGCAGCGGATCGAACAGCTGCGCGTCAACGCGGCACGGTTGCAGGAACTCGGAATCGATCTCGGCGAACGCTACATCATGGTCAATATCCCCGGCGCGCAGATCGAGGTCGTCGAACAGGGCCGGGTCGTGCAGCGCCACACCGCGATCGTCGGCAAGGTCGACAGGCCGTCGCCGCTGCTGACCAGCAAGATCTCCGAGATCAATTTCAATCCCTACTGGAATGCGCCTGAATCCATCGTGCGCCGGGACATCATCCCGAAGATGCAGGAGGATCCGGAATATCTCTCCAAGTTCAATATCCGCGTCTACGACCAGCAAGGCAACGAACTGCAGCCGGAGACGGTCGACTGGAATACGGTCGATTCCACGAAGATATTGCTTCGCCAGGATCCGGGCGACGTGAATTCCATGGGATTCATGAAGATCAATTTCCCCAACAAGCACGCGGTGTATATGCACGACACGCCCTCGCAGGAGCTGTTCGGCACCAACGGCCGCTTCTACAGCTCCGGCTGCGTGCGCGTGCAGAACATCCGCGAACTGGCCGCATGGATTCTCCAGCCCAACGGCGAGTGGCCGCGCAGCCGCATCGATCAGGTGATCCGTTCCGGGGAGCGTCTCGACGTACCGGTCGAAAGCCGTCCGTCCCTGTATTTTGCCTATGTGACAGCCTGGGTTACGGACGACGGAATGGTCAATTTCCGACCCGATATCTACAACCGCGATGCGGCGGGCCTTCTGGCGAACGACACCTGAGCAACCCGAATCGATGGCGCCGGCCGGCGGGCTCGGATACGATTTCGCGCCATGGGAACGGTCTATTTCGAGTTTCGCGCCATCGGCAATTCGATGCGCGTCGCAGCCGTCGATGCCGACAGCGGCATTGAGGTGCATGTGATCGCGCCGGCTGGAAGTTCGCGCGCCGATATGGAGCGGATCGCCATGCGCAAGCTGGAACGTCGGCTGGCCCGCGAGCGAACCGGCGGGCAGGGCGCCTGATACCCGCTCTGAAAGGTTTGCCCCAAGGGTGTTCTGTGCTATGCGCGGGGTCTGCCGGAGCCGGGTGCTCCGCAAGACCGCCGAAACGCTGCCGGCCCGTGCGCCGGCTTTGTAGGGAAGCCCGTCATGACCGCCATTGATCCGGCCGCCAGCAAGCGCGCTGTTGGAGACTTCTTTTCCGCCGATCTCGCCAGCATAGATCCAGAAATCGCCGGTGCCATCCGAAACGAACTCGGCCGCCAGCGGCACGAGATCGAACTCATCGCCTCGGAGAATATCGTCTCCCGCGCCGTGCTCGAGGCGCAGGGCTCGATCATGACCAACAAATATGCCGAGGGCTATCCGGGCAAGCGCTATTATGGCGGCTGCCAGTTCGTCGACGTTGCAGAGGAACTGGCGATCGAAAGGGCCAAGAAGCTCTTCGGCTGCCAGTTCGCCAACGTCCAGCCCAACTCCGGCAGCCAGATGAACCAGGCGGTGTTCCTGGCCCTGCTTCAGCCGGGTGACACCTTCATGGGCCTCGACCTCAATTCCGGCGGCCATCTCACGCACGGCTCGCCGGTCAACATGTCCGGCAAATGGTTCAACGTCGTCTCCTATGGCGTGCGGCAGGAAGACCACCTGCTCGACATGGATGCCATCGCCGACGCCGCCCAGCAGCACAAGCCGAAGCTCATCATCGCCGGCGGCACGGCCTATTCGCGCGTCTGGGACTGGAAGAAATTCCGCGAGATCGCCGATTCCATCGGCGCTTATCTGATGGTCGACATGGCCCATATCGCCGGCCTCGTTGCCGGCGGCGCGCATCCCTCGCCTGTGCCGCATGCCCATGTCGTCACCACCACCACGCACAAGTCGCTGCGCGGCCCGCGCGGCGGCATGATCCTGTGCAATGACGAGGCCATCGCCAAGAAGATCAATTCGGCGGTGTTCCCCGGCCTTCAGGGCGGCCCGCTGATGCACGTGATTGCCGCCAAGGCGGTGGCATTCCGGGAGGCGCTGCGGCCCGAGTTCAAAGCCTACGCGCATCAGGTCGTCGCCAATGCCAGGGCGCTGGCCGAGAGCCTCAAGGAAACGGGTCTGGATATCGTGTCCGGCGGTACCGACAATCACCTCATGCTGGTTGACCTGCGGCCCAAGAACGCCACCGGAAAGCGTGCCGAGGCGGCGCTCGGCCGGGCCAACATCACCTGCAACAAGAACGGCATCCCCTTCGATCCGGAAAAGCCATTCGTGACCTCCGGCGTGCGCCTCGGCACCCCCGCGGGCACGACGCGCGGTTTCAGCGAGGCCGAGTTCCGTGAGATCGGCAAGCTGATCGCGGAAGTTCTTGACGGCTTGCAGACAGCCAATTCAGATGATGGCAACGCGGCCGTGGAAGAGGCGGTGCGGAACAAGGTCGTGGCGCTGACGGAGCGTTTTCCGATCTATCCGACGCTCTGACCGCCGTCTGACCTGGGGGAGAACAGTCCGTGCGTTGTCCGTTTTGCGGCGGTCTTGCGACCCAGGTGAAGGATTCCCGTCCCAGCGAGGACCATGCGGCGATCCGGCGTCGTCGCATTTGTCCCGATTGCGGCCAGCGCTTCACGACTTTCGAGCGGGTTCAGCTCCGTGAATTGACGGTCATCAAGTCGAGTGGCCGCCGCGTCCCCTTCGATCGCGACAAGATCATGCGGTCGGTGCAGATCGCCCTGCGCAAGCGCCCCGTCGAGCCGGAACGGATCGAGCGTTTCGTTTCCGGCATCGTCCGCCGGCTGGAAAGCATGGGCGAAAGCGAGATCAAGTCGGCGGTCGTCGGCCATCTCGTGATGGAAGGGCTGCGCTCTATGGACGATGTCGCCTATGTCCGTTTTGCTTCCGTTTACAAGAACTTCAGGGAAGCCAAGGATTTCGAGAAATTTCTTGGCGCATTGACCGAGGACGGAGAGCCGGTTCACGGTTTCGAGGACGACGAACCGGTCGAATGACCGGGCTGTCGCTGCGCGCCGATGCTTTTCCATGACGAGCGATACATGCAGGCCGCCATCCGGCTGGGGCTGCGCCATCGCGGCCTGACGTCGCCCAACCCTTCCGTCGGCGCGCTGATCGTGAAGGACGGCGCGATCGTGGGGCGTGGCGTCACCGCCGCTGGAGGCCGGCCGCATGCCGAGACCCAGGCTCTGGTGGAGGCGGGGGCCGCCGCGCGGGGCGCGACGGCCTATGTTTCGCTTGAACCCTGCGCCCATCACGGCCGCACGCCGCCTTGCGCCGAGGCACTGGCCTCGGCCGGCATCGCGTGGGTCGTGTCGCCGATCGCAGATCCCGATCCGCGCGTCTCCGGCAAGGGCTTTGCAACGCTGCGGGCCGGCGGTGTCGAGGTCTTGACGGACATCTGCGCGGACGCAGCGCGGCTGTCCCATGCCGGCCATATCCTATCCCGCCGCGCGGGCCGGCCTTTCGTCACCTTGAAGCTGGCGGTGAGCGCCGACGGCTATATCGCGGCGCCCGGTCCGCGTCCGGTCGCGATCACCGGAGACGAGGCGCGGGCGCACGCGCACATGCTGCGCGCGACGCATGACGCGATTCTCGTCGGCGTCGGCACCGTGCTCGCCGACGATCCGGCGTTGACATGCCGCCTGCCGGGCATGGGCGCGCAATCGCCGGTTCGCGTCGTTCTCGACCGCCATGGACGGATGCCTGCGCAGGCGCGGATGCTGACCGACCGGGCCGCGCCGGTCTGGATCGTCGCCGACGAAGGGGTGCGGATCCCGGTCGGCGCGGAGCGGATTTCGCCACGGGATGCGGGCGGCGCACAGGAGGTGGGGCCGCTGCTCGCGGCGCTCGGTGGACGCGGCGTCAGCTGGCTGCTCGTCGAAGGCGGCGCGCGGGTCGCCGCAGCGTTTCTAGCCGCAAGGCTTGCCGATGAAATCGTGATCTACCAGGGCGAGCCAGTGATCGGCGAGGGCGGTCTGCTGCCGTTCGGTTCCGCCGGACTTGCGGTTCTGGGGGAGGACGGGGCATACACGCTCGTCGAGGAGCGGTATATGGGCCGCGACCGCCTCACCGTCTACCGCCGCGCGGCGCTGGCGGGCGAACTGGAATAGAGTGTCATGTTTACCGGCCTCATCACCGATGTCGGGCGTATCGCCGCCATTCAGCCGGTCGCCGGCGGCCTGCGGCTGCGCGTCAGGACGGCGTATGATCTTTCCGGCATCGACATCGGCGCCTCGGTCGCCCATGCCGGCGTTTGCCTGACCGTCACCGCAAAAGCGCGGCAGGGCGAGGGCGACTGGTACGAGGTGGAGGCGTGGGAAGAGGCGCTCCAGCTGTCCACCGTGGGAAGCTGGAAGGAGGGCGACCGGGTCAATCTGGAACGGTCGCTGAAGCTCGGCGACGAACTTGGCGGTCATCTCGTGCAGGGCCATGTCGACGGAACGGCCGAGATCGTCGAAGCGACGGATGCTGGCGACGCAAGACGGTTCCTGCTGGAAGCGCCGGCGCCGCTTGCCCGCTTCATCGCGCCGAAGGGGTCCGTCGCGCTCGATGGGACGTCCCTGACGGTAAACGGGGTTGCGCGGAACCGGTTCGACGTGCTGCTGATCCGGCACACGCTGGACGTGACGACCTGGGGCGATCGCCGCGCCGGCGACCGGGTCAACATTGAAGTGGATCAGATGGCCCGCTACGCGGCCCGTCTCATGGAGGCCAGGTCTTTTGGAGGCAACGGATAAATGAGTGAACACCGGTTCCTGATCGTCGAGGCGCGGTTCTATGAAAAGCTCGCCGATGCCCAGCTCGAGGGCGCCGTGGCTGCCCTCGAGGCGGAGGGAATCCCCTATGACCGCGTCACCGTTCCCGGTGTCCTCGAGATTCCCGCCGCCATCTCCTATTCGATGATGGCCGGTCGCGCCGGCTACGGCCCGCGTTATGATGGCTACGTCGCCCTCGGCTGCGTGATCCGCGGCGAGACGACGCATTACGAGATCGTCTCCAACGAATCCGCCCGGGCGCTGATGGATCTTTCGGTCAACAACCACCTGTCTCTCGGCAATGGCATTCTCACGGTCGAAAACGAGGCGCAGGCCTGGGACCGCGCTTTGCGCGATCGCAAGGACAAGGCCGGCGAAGCGGCCAAGGCTGCGGTCGCGATGATGAGGCTCAAGCAGCAGATGACGGGCGGGCGATGACGGCAGCCGAAAAGCGGCGAAAGCCTGGAAAGCCGGATCGCGCCCAACGGCGCGGCGCGGCGCGGCTGGCGGTCGTTCAGGCTCTCTATCAGATGGATATAGGCGGCACCGATCTGCCGACGACGCTCTCGCAATTCGAGGCCCATCGCCTCGGCGCGGTGATCGACGACGTGCAGATGCCCGACGCGGACGAAGCCTTCTTCCGCGATATCCTTGAGGGGGTCGTTTCCGATCAGCGCCGCATCGACCGGGCCGTGAACGAGACGCTGGAGGCGAGCTGGCCGCTGGTGCGGATCGATTCCACGCTGCGGGCGACGCTGCGGGCGGGCGGTTTTGAGCTCTACAACCGCGCCGATGTGCCCGCGCGCGTCGTCATCAACGAATATGTCGAGGTCGCGAAGGCCTTCTTCAGCGGCGAGGAAGTCGGCATCGTCAATGGCGTCCTCGACGCGCTTGCGCGGCGCGCGCGGCCGGACGAACTGCCCGCCGGTCAGGATCCGGCAGGATAGCGATGAGCGGGCCGATCTCTTCGGAAGAAGACATCATCGCCCGGTATCTGCGGCCGCTGACCGCGCGCGCGCCGGGCGCGCTCGATCTGCGCGACGATGCAGCCCTCATCAGCCCCAAGGCGGGAACCGAGCTGGTGGTGACGACCGACATGCTGGTCGCCGGCGTCCATTTTCTCGCCGACGCGCCGCCGCGCGATATCGCCACCAAGGCGGTGACCGCGAATCTCTCCGATCTCGTGGCCAAGGGCGCGGAACCGGTCGGCTACCTTATGGCCTGCGCGCTGCCCGGCGAACCGGATGAAGCGTGGCTCGCCGAGTTCACCGCCGGCCTCGACGCGCACATGCACGGCCTGCTGCTCGGCGGCGATCTGACCCGGACCGATGGACCGCTCGCCATCACCATCGTCGCCATCGGCGAGGTTCCGGCGGGCAGGATGGTAAGGCGATCGCGGGGAAAGGCCGGTGACGAGCTTTTTCTCACCGGCCCCGTCGGCAGCGCGGCGCTGGGTCTGCGTCTGCTGCAGGAGCCAGGTCTTGAAGCCGAGCTCGGCCTGACGAAGGAGGAGGCCTCGCATTTCGTGGCGGCGACGCGCGCGCCGGTGGTGAACAGGCCCTCCGAAACGGCCGCGCTGCTGCGCGACAAGGCGGCCGCGGCAATGGATGTCTCCGACGGACTGCTCATCGACCTGGAAAGGCTGTGCCGGGCTTCCGCCGCCGGCGCCCGCGTCGAAGCGGCGGCAGTCCCGCTTGCGCCGGCGGCCAGGCGCCTGGTCGAGGCCGGCAAGGTCTCGCTGCTCGATCTGGCGACGGGCGGCGACGACTATGTCGCCTTGTTCGCCGTAGGCCCCGGCAGTTCGGTTGATATCGGCGCGGGATCTGCGGGGCCGGTCTTCCGGATCGGTCGCCTGACCGCCGAGGATGAGGGGATCGCGGTGCTCGATGGCGATGGCCGCCCGATGGCGCTGCCGGTGAAGCGTGGCTATGATCATTTCCCGGGCGGGAAGAGGGGCGGATGAGCGAATTCATCGATGACGGCATGGCCCGGCGAAACGCGTTCGTGCTCGCCGTGTCGCAATCCATCGCGGGTGCGCTGGCGCCCATGGCGATAACGATGGGAGGCCTTGCCGGCTCTTACCTTCTCGGCGCCGACAAGTCGCTCGCGACGCTCCCCGTCACCGGCTTCGTCCTCGGCACTGCCTTCGGTACGATCCCCGCCGCCCATCTGATGCGCTATGTCGGGCGCAGGAACGGCTTCATCACCGGAACGTTCATCGCGCTCATCGGCGCGCTCGTCTCCATGGTGGCGGTCCTGCGGGAGAGCTTCTGGCTGTTTTTCATCGGCCATGTCGCCATCGGTTTCGCCGCCGCCTTCGTGCAGCAGTACAGGTTCGCCGCCGCCGACACGGCGAGCGCGGCTTTAAAGCCGAAGATGATCTCGTGGGTCATGTTCGGCGGGGTCGGCGCGGCCATCGTCGGGCCGCAGGCGGTGATTTTCACGAAGGATCTTCTGTCGCCGGTGCCGTTCGCCGGCGCCTATGGCGGCGCGGCCGTCCTCGCTTTGTTGGGCGGGACCGTCCTGCTGCTGCTTCGAACGCCCCCGGTGACGGACGCCCAGGTCGAGGCCAGCGGGCGCAGTCTCCGGCAGATCATATCGCAGCCGCGTTTCGTCATCGCGGTTCTCTGCGCCATTTGCTCCTATTCGATCATGAGCTTCGTCATGACCGCCGCGCCGCTGGCGATGATCGCCTGCAATCACAGTCAGGCGGAAGCAGCGCTCGGAATCCAGTGGCACGTGCTTGCGATGTTCCTGCCTAGCTTCTTCACGGGCAATCTGATTGCCCGATTCGGCAAGGAGCGGGTCGTCGTCGCAGGGCTGGGGTTGCTTGTCGCCTGCGCCATCGTCGGCCTGACCGGCGTGGAACTCGCCAATTTCTGGATCGCGCTCGTTCTTCTCGGCGTGGGATGGAATTTCGGCTTCATCGGGGCGACCGCGATGGTCGCCGATACCTATGAACATTCCGAACGCGCGACGGTTCAGGGAGTCAACGATTTCCTCGTGTTCGGCTTCGTCGCCTTCGCGTCCTTCATGTCCGGAAACCTGCTCAACGACTATGGCTGGGACACGCTGCTGATTGTGGTATTCCCGATGGCGGCCCTGGCATTCGCGGCGCTAGCCTGGGCGCGTGTCGCGTTGCCGCGTCCATGACGCCCAAGGCCGGTTCGCAGCCATTCCAGCATGCGGTTGCCTAGCGGCGACATTTTCACTAAGTTCCGCGCCGAACTGCGGCCCCGCGGGGCGGTGTCCGAGTCTGTCCGGACCAAACGGGAGGATCCGGAGAGCGGCAGCACCGGCGGGACGCAGATACAAGACGTGAATCATATCCATTCAGACAAAACGGGGCAAAACCCATGACACTCGCTCTTTGGGCCATTATCGCCTGCGGCGTGTTGTCGATCGTGTACGGCATCTGGGCGATTCAGTCCGTGATGTCGGCCGATGCCGGCAACAAGCGCATGCAGGAAATCGCCGGTGCGATCCAGGAAGGCGCAACCGCCTATCTGTCGCGCCAATACACCACCATCGCCATCGTCGGCGTTGTCGTTTTCCTGCTTTCCTGGTGGCTGCTTTCGATCTACGCCGCCATCGGCTTTCTGATCGGCGCGGTCCTGTCGGGCGCGGCAGGCTTCATCGGCATGCACGTCTCGGTGCGTGCCAATGTGCGGACCGCGCAGGCCTCTTCCAAGGGATTGGCCGAAGGGCTGGAAATCGCTTTCAAGTCAGGTGCGATCACCGGCATGCTGGTCGCCGGTCCGGCGCTCCTTGGCGTGGCGGTCTATTTCTTCGTGCTCACCAGCGCGCTCGGCTTTGCCCCGGCGGACCGTACCGTGATCGATTCGCTCGTCGCGCTCGGCTTCGGCGCGTCGCTGATTTCCATCTTCGCCCGCCTGGGCGGCGGTATCTTCACCAAGGGCGCTGACGTTGGCGGCGATCTGGTCGGCAAGGTGGAAGCCGGTATCCCCGAAGACGATCCGCGCAACCCGGCGACGATCGCCGACAATGTCGGCGACAATGTCGGCGACTGCGCCGGCATGGCCGCCGATCTGTTCGAAACCTATGCGGTGACGATTGTCGCCACCATGGTGCTCGGCGCGATCTTCTTCGCCGGTAGCACGGTGCTGGAATCGGTCATGGTCTATCCGCTCGCGATCTGCGCGGCCTGCATCATCACCTCGATCATCGGCACCTTCTTCGTCAAGCTCGGCGCCAATGGATCGATCATGGGCGCGCTCTATAAGGGCCTCATCGTCACGGGCGTCCTCTCGATCGTGGGCCTCGGCGCCGCGACCTCGCTGACCATCGGCTGGGATTCGATCGGCACCGTCGCCGGACGCGAGATAACGGGTCTGAACCTGTTCCTCTGCGGTCTGATCGGCCTTGCGGTGACGGCGCTTATCGTCGTCATCACCGAGTACTACACGGGCACCAACAAGCGCCCGGTGAATTCGATCGCGCAGGCGTCCGTCACCGGCCACGGCACCAACGTCATCCAGGGCCTCGCGGTGTCGCTGGAATCGACGGCGCTGCCCGCGATCGTGATCGTCGGCGGCATCATCTCGACCTATCAGCTGGCCGGTCTGTTCGGCACCGGCATCGCCGTGACGGCGATGCTCGGCATCGCCGGCATGATCGTTGCGCTCGACGCCTTCGGCCCGGTCACCGACAATGCCGGCGGCATCGCCGAGATGTCGGAGCTGCCGCCGGAGGTGCGCAAGACCACCGACGCGCTCGACGCGGTCGGCAATACGACCAAGGCCGTGACCAAGGGCTATGCCATCGGTTCGGCGGGTCTCGGCGCGCTGGTGCTGTTCGCCGCCTACTCCAACGACCTGCAATATTTCATCGCGAATTCGGGCCAGTACCCCTATTTCGCCGGCATGGGCGAGGTCTCCTTCGACCTTTCCAACCCCTATGTCGTTGCCGGTCTGATCTTCGGCGGCCTGATCCCGTATCTCTTCGGCGGTATCGCCATGACGGCCGTCGGTCGCGCCGGCGGTGCCGTGGTCGAGGAGGTGCGTCGCCAGTTCAAGGAGAAGCCGGGCATCATGAAGGGCAAGGATCGCCCCGACTATGCCCGC
Source organism: Flavobacteriaceae bacterium (assembly GCA_050249695.1). Classification (GTDB taxonomy): domain Bacteria; phylum Pseudomonadota; class Alphaproteobacteria; order Rhizobiales; family Tepidamorphaceae; genus JACKJP01. The sequence continues at coordinate 616,935 of JBFWQA010000001.1, forward strand.
GCGGTCGACATGCTGACCAAGGCGGCCATCCGTGAAATGATCATCCCGTCTCTGCTGCCGGTGCTCGCGCCGCTCGTCGTCTATTTCGGCGTGCTGCTGATCTCCGGCTCGCGTGCGTCCGCCTTCGCGGCGCTTGGCGCGTCCCTGCTCGGCGTGATCGTGAACGGCCTGTTCGTCGCCATATCGATGACTTCGGGCGGCGGCGCCTGGGACAACGCCAAGAAGTCCTTCGAGGACGGCTTCGTCGACAAGGACGGCGTCAGGCACGTGAAGGGTTCCGAGGCCCACAAAGCCTCCGTCACCGGCGATACGGTCGGCGACCCCTACAAGGATACGGCCGGTCCCGCGGTCAACCCCGCGATCAAGATCACCAACATCGTGGCGCTGCTGCTGCTGGCGGTGCTCGCACACTGATCCGGACGGAACGGTGAGAAAAAAAGACCCCGCGAGGCTTCTGCTTCGCGGGGTTTTGCTTTTCGGGGACCTCGGCGAGCCTTCGCGGCGACTAACCGTCGCCGCCACCGCCCAGCGCGTTGGCGAAGATCTGCTTGAGCAGGGTGTTTTCCTCGCCCGTTGTCGGCGTGCTGCGGGCGACGAAGTCGAAGACGGCGCCGTCCTGGAGACCGTAGTCGGCAATTCGCGAGACGCGGTCATCTGCATCGAAATAGACCGCCATGACGCGCTGGTCGACCACGACCGGCTTCTGCGCCGGGCGGCGCTCGGTCACCTGCGAGATGTAATAGTAGACCGTGTTGCCGAAGGTCGCGGTGGTCGAAGGCGTACCGAGAACGAATTCGACCTGCTCACGGCTGGCGCCGACCGGCACCTGTTCGACCGTATCCTTTGAGAACACGTAGCCGTGCGCGGTGCGCTGGTTGATGCTGTCGAAGCGGATGTTCTTGGAGAGACGGTTGCTCTTCAGGTTGCGGCTGATGTCGGACGCGGTATCGCCGATGCTGCCGCCGGAACCGCAGCCGGCCACCAGGAGCGCCGCCAGCAGGGGCGCTGCCGCACCCAGAGCGCGGCGCCGGATCGAAGCGGGCTTGACGCTCGCTTGCGCATTCTTTTGAAACATGGTCATACGGCCTCGACTAACGCGAATTTCGCCAGCACCGCTACAGCCTGTATTGTGAATTTGCAACCGTGGCGGCGTTGGCGTCTGGATTGGAGCGGCAAGTGATCAGGAACTTTCTGGCGAGAATGAGGGCGCCCGAGCCCCCGCGCCAGCTTTACGAAGCAATCGTGGCGCAGGCGCGGCAGCCGGTCTTCTATACCGATTTCGGGGTCGCCGACGATGTCGAGGGACGTTTCGAGATGATCGTCATGCATCTCGTGCTGGTTCTGGACCGCACGCAGCAGCTCGGCGAGCCGGGCCGCATCGCCGGCCAGGCGCTGTTCGACCTCTTCTTTCGCGATATGGATCGCTCCCTGCGCGAGATGGGGACAGGCGATCTCGCGGTGCCGAAGCGCATCCGGCGCATGGCGGAAAATGTCTATGGCCGCGCCGATGTCTATCGCGCGGCACTTTCCGGCGATGACGTGCACGCGCTGCAATCGGCCATCGAGCGCAATGTCCGTCCCGCTGGAGCCGGCGCGGCCGACAGGCTCGCCGCCTACATGCGTGAGAATTGGCAGGCGCTGCAGTCGCATGATCTCGATGCACTCATTGACGGCGAGGTCGCATGGGTCTCGCCGCGTGCGGCCGCGCCGGTTTGAACCATGAATGAAGAACGGCCCATCCTGCAGTTGACCGTCGCGCGCGACGAGGTGCCGCCGCAAGGTCTGAAAAGGCGCTTCAACGCCGATGCAGCGCAACGTGCAGCCCTTGCGCGGCGTTACGGGCTGGAGGCGGTGGAAAGCTTCGAAGGCGAAGTCGAGCTGCGCCCATGGAGGCGGGAGGGGCTGGCCGCCACCGGGCGCGTGGAGGCGAAAGTCGTACAGCGCTGCGTCGTGACGCTGGAGCCGGTGGACAACGCCATCGGCGAGGACATCGACGTCCGCTTCGATCCGGAGCCCGGGACGGCGCCGGTCGATGCCGAAGACGACCCGCCGGAGCCGATGGTGGCGGGCCGGGCGGACATCGGGCGGATCGTGGAGGAATTCTTCGCGCTCGGGATCGACCTTTACCCGCGCAAACCGGGCGTCGTCTTCGAGACCGGGAAGGCCGCAGGGGACGAAGGAGCCGATACCGACAATCCGTTCCGCGCGCTGGACGCCCTGCGCAAGGGGCGAAAGGACGGCTGAAAAGTGCGCCAAGCCGCCCAGTTTGCTGTTGTACCGGCAATTCAAACCGCTATTGTCCGCACGGACGGGCGGGCCTCTTTCGCGAAGATGCCGCCAAAAAGGACAAAAAGACCCGCGGCATGAGCGAAACAGTCCGGATATCAATCGACGCGATGGGCGGCGATGTCGGCCCTGAGGTCGTCATTCCCGGTTGTGCTCTTGCCCTTGAGCGCCACCCCGGCGTGGCCTTCCTGCTATTCGGCGATGAAGCGAAAATCCGCCCGTTGCTGGAGCGTCACCAGGCACTGAAGGCGGCCTCCACGATCGTTCATACCGACGTCATGGTGCGGATGGACGCCAAGCCGAGTCAGGCGCTGCGCCATGGCCGCCGGCGGTCCAGCATGTGGCTTGCCCTCGAGGCCGTCGGGCGCAAGGAAGCCGATATTGCGATTTCCGCAGGCAACACCGGCGCCCTGATGGCGATGGCCAAGTTTGCCCTGCGCACCATGGCCAATGTCGACAGACCGGCGATTGCCGCGACATGGCCGACGCTGCGCGGCGAGTCCATCGTCCTCGATCTCGGCGCCACAATCGGCGCCGACGCCTGGCAGCTGGTCGATTTCGCGGTGATGGGCCAGGCGATGGCGCGCGCCGTGCTCGGCGTGGAAAACCCGACGGTCGGCCTGCTGAATATCGGGGTGGAGGAGGTCAAGGGACTTGAGGAAGTCCGTCTGGCGGGCCAGCTCCTGCGCGGCTCCGATCATCCGATCGACTATCGCGGATTTGTCGAAGGGGACGATATCGGCAAGGGCACCGTGGACGTTGTCGTCACGGAGGGTTTTACCGGCAATATCGCGCTGAAGACGGCCGAAGGAACGGCGGTGCAGTTCGCCACCTATCTGCGCGCCGCGATGAACCGGTCGTGGCTGACCAAGCTTGGCGGGCTGCTGGCACGCAGCGCGTTTGAACAGATGCGCGCGCGTCTCGATCCGCGCAAGGCCAACGGCGGCGTGTTCCTTGGCCTCAACGGCATCGTCGTCAAGAGCCATGGCGGCACCGATGCGGAAGGCTTTGCGAACGCCGTGGATATTGGTATCGAAGTCGTCCGCTTCCGTTTGCTGGACCATATCGCCAGGGGTCTGGAGGCATTTCGCGGCAGTCGTCCGCAGGCAGTCGACGGCGCCAGGGAGTAGTTCCGCTTGAGAGAAATACGCTCGATCGTACGCGGCGCGGGTGCTTACCTGCCCGCCCGCACCATGACCAACAAGGATCTTGCAAAGATCGTCGATACCGATGACGAGTGGATCGTTCAGCGGACCGGAATTCGCGAGCGGCACATCGCCGCGGATGGCGAATACACGTCGGACATCGCAACCGCGGCGGCCCGCGCGGCCCTCGACAATGCGGGTCTTGCGCCCGCGGACATCGATCTGATTGTGCTCGCGACGGCGACGCCGGACTATACGTTCCCGGCTACCGCGGTCACGGTGCAGGAGAGGCTGGGCATCGAGCAGGGAACGGCCTTCGATCTGCATGCGGTCTGCTCCGGCTTCGTGTTCGGCGTTACGACGGCGGACAATTATCTGCGATGCGGCCAGTTCAAGCGCGCGCTGGTCATCGGCGCGGAGACCTTCTCCCGCATCCTAGACTGGAACGACCGAACCACCTGTGTACTCTTCGGCGACGGCGGCGGCGCGATCGTTCTGGAAGGGGTCGATGCGGCCGATGCCGCCGGCCGCGGCGTTCTCGCGTCGCGCCTTCGCTCCGATGGGCGGCATCGCGACAAGCTTTACGTCGATGGCGGTCCGTCGACGACGCAGACGGCCGGTCACCTGCGCATGGAAGGCAGGGAAGTCTTCCGTCACGCGGTCGGCCTGCTTTCCGATGTGATCGAGGGGACTCTCGACGATGCGGGCGTAACGGCGGAGGCCGTCGACTGGTTCGTCCCTCACCAGGCCAACCAGCGCATTATCTCGGCGACGGCCAGGAAGTTTGGATGGCCGGACGAAAAAGTCGTTTCGACGGTCGCGCAGCACGGAAACACGTCGGCGGCCTCGATCCCGCTGGCGCTCGATGTCGCGATCCGCGACGGGCGGATCAAAAAGGGCGATCTGGTTATGATTGAAGCGCTCGGCGGCGGCTTTACCTGGGGCGCGGCGTTGATCCGCTGGTAAGCGGCAATTATTTGTGAACACTGCTGAATTGACGCTTTGAAGCGCGACGGCTAGTAGATTACGCTTACCTATGGATGATGCGACGCTGGCGGACGACAGGGGGCAGGCCATGACCGGCAAGACGATCACCCGGACCGACTTCTATGAAACCGTTTATCAGAAGGTCGGTCTGTCCAGGGTCGAATCCGCTGAACTCGTCGAATCCGTTCTGAATGAGATTTCCGGCGCCCTGGAACGGGGAGAAACCGTGAAGCTCTCGTCTTTCGGGTCTTTCGTCGTGCGCAAGAAGGGACGGCGCATCGGCCGCAATCCGAAAACCGGTGAAGAAGTGCCGATCGAGCCTCGCCGTGTGCTGGTCTTCAAGCCGAGCGCCGTGCTGAAGGCACGCATCAACAGCTGATCGCAATAGCCTGAGCGATGAGCGAAAAGGCCCCTGAAGCGTTCCGGACAATCAGCGAAGTCGCTGATCTGCTCGATATTCCCCAGCACGTTCTGCGGTTCTGGGAAACCCGGTTCTCGCAGATAAAGCCGCTCAAGCGCGGGGGTGGCCGCCGCTACTATCGCCCCGAGGATGTCGATCTGCTGCGCGGCATCCGCCATCTTCTTTATGGCGAGGGATATACGATCAAAGGCGTGCAGCGGATCCTCAAGGATCAGGGCCTGCGCTTCGTGGCGACGATCTGGCAGGAGGGCGCTACGCCCGTGCCGGCCCCCGCCGCGGTGCAGCCGCACCCGACGGCTGGCCGCCGGGAGGCTTCGGCTCCTGCCCCGCAGGCGGCAGCGCGGTCCGCAGAGCCGGCGCCGGTGGCCGAGCTTTCCAGAGATTCCGTCAGCAAGCTGCGTGCCGCGATGACGTCGCTGGAGGAGTGCCGGGAAATCCTGCGTGCGGCCGGCGACCGGCACAAATAAGCCGCCGTTCACGCAACTTCCAGACAAGATCACGCGTTAGGTTTTCAGCCGCTGGGGCAAAGACCAGGAGAACGCGCGTGTCACACTTTCCTGTATTCGTCGCAGGCGTCGTAACGACCCTTTTCGCCATGGGTGCATTTTCCGCTCTGACGATTTTTCTCGGATAACGGCCCGAGCCTTTTTTCGCTGGTTGCGATGGCTGACCCCCTGCGCTATGAGTGCCGCGCCGATGGATACGGAGCGTAGCGCAGCCCGGTAGCGCACTTGTCTGGGGGACAAGGGGTCGTGGGTTCGAATCCCGCCGCTCCGACCATCCGGTCTCGGTCCATTCCGAGGATTGCTGAAGGCGTGCGCTCAGACGGGCGGATGTCAACGGGACTGTTTACGACCCTTATAAAACCATCCATAAATCCCACAGTGTTTGTCGCGGGAGGTTTCGCCTCCGGCTCGGACACGCGATGACGAACCGACTCGGTCGGCGGCGAATGAGTGTGGAACCCGGAATGCCGGAATCGAAGAAAATCTACTGGCAACCGGACCCCGCGATCGTCGCTCAAAGCAACCTGACGGCCTTCCTGAAAATGGTCGGGCTCGAAGACTTTGATGCGCTCGTGAAAAAGGGCGATTCCGATCCCGGCTGGTTGATGGAGAACATATTCCGCTTCTGCGATATGCGCTTCTACAAGCCCTATACGCAGATGTTCGACCCATCCAGAGGGATTGAATGGGCACGCTGGTGCGTGGGCGGCAAGACCAATCTGGTGCTCAATTGTATCGACAAGCATCGTGATACGCCCACCTGGGGCAAGACGTTCCTTGTCTGGGAAGGCGAGGACCCGGATGCGCAACGCAGCCTGACCTACAAGGAGTTCGATGCCGAAGTTTGCCGGATGGCCGGTGCGATGAAGTCGCTCGGTATCGGCAAAGGCGACACCGTGGGCATCTTCATGCCCAATCTGCCTGAAACATTCATCGTTTTCTTCGCGGTGATCAAAATCGGCGCGATCGCCATGCCGCTTTTTTCAGGATTTGGCGCCCAGCCCATCGCGACACGGCTCAACGACGGCGGCGCGAAAGCCGTTATCACCGTCGACGGGGCATGGCGGCGGGGAAAGCCTGGCGACATGAAGGGCGTGCTCGACGAGGCGCTCGCCAGCGTGAAGACTGTTGAGCACGTGATCGTCGTCAAGCACCTGGGCGACCGTCACGCAGTGTCGATGCGTGCCCCACGCGACCATTGGTGGCACGAACTGGTCGAAGGGCGCGCCGATCGTTTCCCGACCGAGGAGATGGACGCGGAGGCGCCGGCGGTTCTCCTCTATACGTCCGGCACATCGGGCAAGCCGAAGGGATGTGTATGGACCCATGTAGGGTTTCTGGGCGCGATGGTCGCCCGCGACGTGCACATCTCCGGCGATTTCAAGTCAACTGATCGCTTTTTCTGGATGAGCGACATGGGGTGGATGGTCGGCGCTCTGTGCGCCTGCGCGCCGAGCATGCTGGGCGGGAGCCTCCTGATCGCGGAAGGTGTCCCCGACTTCCCCGACACCGGCCGGTTCTGGCGTCTGATACAAAACCACAAGGTCACCTATCTGGGTATCGCTCCAACGCTTGTGCGCGGCCTGATGCGTTACGGCGAAGAGGAGGTGGAACGCTATGATCTGTCCTCGCTCCGTATCACGCTGTCCGGCGGTGAGGGATGGACGGATGCGCCCTGGCTCTGGTTTTTCAGGCATGTCTGCAAATCCAGGATTCCCATCATCAACAATTCCGGCGGCACGGAAGTCAGCGGAGATATCGTTATCGGCACGGTCCATCACCCGATGAAGGTGGGGTCGATCGGCGCCCCGGCTTTGGGAATGGGGGTCGATATCGTCGACGAGCACGGACGAAGTGTCGAGACCGGACAGGTCGGCGAACTGGTGCTTCGCCAGGCCTCGATCGGAATGACCAAGAGCCTGTGGAACGACGACGAGCGCTATCTGGAAAGCTACTGGTCGAAAATCCCCGGGATGTGGGTGCAGGGCGACCTTGCGATGCGCGATCAGGACGGCCTGTACTTCATCCTCGGCCGATCCGACGACACAATGAAAGTGTCAGGAAAACGCACCGGGCCGTCCGAGATCGAAAGCATCGTCATGGGCACCGGCAAAGTGCATGAAGTCGCCGCCATCGGCGTTCCCGATCCGGTTCAGGGAAATGCCATCGTCTGCGTGTGCTCCGCGATGCCGGGCGTCGTCGCGGACGACGCGCTTGCCGGTGAAATCACCCAAGCCCTCTTGAAGAACATGGGCGCATCTTTCCGCCCGAAACACGTGATTTTCGTCAGCGATCTGCCGAAAACCCGCAACATGAAAATCATGCGTCGTGTCGTGCGCGCGGTTTTCCTGGGAGAAGACGCCGGCGATTTGTCGTCATTGGTCAATCCCGAAGCGGTTGCTGAATTGCGAGACAGACTGAAGACTTCGGCAAATACCAACTAAATCAAATTCAATCAGTAAATGCTTGGGGAGAAAAGCGTGGCAGAGACGTCTGACGAATTCAAAGGCAAAGTCGTTGTCGTTACGGGGGCTTCGAGGGGAATAGGCAAGTCGATCTCGTTGGCTTTTGCGAGGAGGGGAGCCACCATCGTGGTGGCGGCGCGCAGCGAAACGCAGGGAAAGCACGAAGGCACCATCCATCAGACGGCGGACGAGATCCGTGCGCTGGGAGCCGAAGCCTTCCCGTTGAAGGTGGACGTCACATCCGAAGACGATATCCTCGAGATGTTCCGCAAGGTGGGCGAGAAGTACGGTCGCATCGACATCATGGTCAACAATGTCGGGACGGTGCTCCCGGGAACCATCGCGGACCTCCCCACCAGGAAATGGAACCTGTCGCTGGCCATCAACCTCAACAGCGTCTTTCTTTGCTCGAGAGAGGCGCTGGCTTTCATGAAACGCCAGGGTGGGGGCACGATCATCAACCTGTCCTCAGCGGTCGGCAGGTCGATGATCCTCGGCACCGTTCAGTATATGACCGCGAAAGCGGCGGTTTCCAGGTTCACCGAGGCGCTTGCCGCGGAGGTTCGCGCAGACAACATCACGGTGAATGCGTTGGCGCCGGAGAGAACCGCGACCCCCGGCCAGATGCTTGCCGAATCGGAAACCGAAGGCCTGCAGGATCCGGAGATGTGGGCCGACTATGCGGTCTTTCTGGCGCGGCAAACCGTCGATACGCTGACTGGCCGTGTCCTGGAAGCCAAGGATGTTCCGCCGCTCCTGGCAAAGCTGAGCTAGCATGCAGGCGAAGGATCAGGCCGCTTCGTCCGAAGAAATCTCGCTTGCCGAGATCAAGGCAAGGGTCGGCGAGGAGCTCTATCGCTTCACGTCGTTCCCCGTCACGGCCACAGACATCCGGAAATATGCCATCGCCGTCTATTGGCCGGAAAGGCCGCCACGGCTGTTCTGGGATGAAGACCATGCCAAACAGACGGTCTGGGGCGGCATTGTCGCTCCGGAGGACTTCAACCCTTTTGCCTGGGCAATGGAAGGCCCGGGCCGGTTCCCGATGGGGCTGGGCAAGGGAAGGCGCCGTTTCAACGCCATGAGCGATGCGCGATACTTCGCTCCCATACGCCCGGCGGATGTCATCACCGCCACCGAAACGCTCCTCGACCCCTATGAACGAGCCGGCGGCAACGGACATTTGATTTTTGTCCCCACCGAGACACGCTGGACAAACCAGCGCGGTGAACTGGTGAAGATCCAGCGCGGTGAGGAAGTGATCATCATCCAGGAGGGTACTTCACGTCCGGTGCGGCCGTCGAAAGGCGGCTCACCGGCTGAAGCGGCACCGCAGTCACAATCGTACGCACCGCTAAATCCGCGGTTCGAAGACGTGCAGGAGGGGCAGGTGCTGCCCCCGTTCGAAAGAACCACGGGCCTGCAACACTGGAACCGTTTCGCCGCCGTCAATGACGAGTTCGAAGACATACACATGGACGTCGACCTCGCCAAAGCGAGAGGGGACAGGGACGTATTCGCCATGGGGCATCTCCGTTTCTCCTACATGCATGACTTCCTGCGCTTGTGGATGGGCGATGCAGGCGTCATCAAAAGGGTCTCCTGCCAGTACCGGGGAATTCAGTACAAGGGCGATACGGTCACCTGCCGCGGCCATATCGTCCGCAAATACGTCGAGAACGGCGAGCACCTGGTAGACATCGATCTCTGGGTGGAAAATCAGGCCGGACAAAGGATAGGGCCTGGCCGGGCCGTTGTTGCTTTGCCATCAGGTGAGGCATAGCGGCGTTCTGCGATGTCCCTTGAATCCGTCCAGAAATTCTTTGCCCGGAACGCGCCCGATATCGAAGTCATCGTCACCGAGGCGAGTTCGGCGACGGTCGCGCTGGCGGCGGAGGCCCATGGTGTTGCGCCCGAACAGATCGCCAAGACGATCTGTTTCAACGTGAAGGGCGAACTGCTGCTTGTGGTAGCCGCCGGGACCGCACGCATCGACAATCGCAAGTTCAAGGATCGGTTCGGCGGCAAGGCGCGCATGCCGGGCGCGGACGAGGTGCTGGCCGCGACCGGACACCCCGTCGGCGGGGTCTGTCCCTTCGGTTTGGCGACACCGCTGCCGGTGTATTGCGACATTTCCCTGAAATCCTTCGGCGAGGTCGTGCCGGCCGCGGGCGCGACCAACGCGGCGGTTCGACTGCCGCCGCAGCGCATGGCCGATCTTGTCGGTGCCGAATGGGTCGATGTTTGCGGCTGATGTCCGCGTTTACCATCAAATGCGTTATTTCGCGTTAACCGCCGGTTTACCCTGTCATCCTCCCCGCGCATGTGACAGTCTCAGGCCATCCTGAGCGGTCGCACCGGGTGCCTGGGGAGGCGTCCCACTCTAGATTGCGATTGACCGCGCGGGACGGACGGTGCGTCTATCGGGCGTGCCGCAATTTGGGGACTTGACCAGAAGACGCCGCGCGCCTTGAAGGCTGCGCGGCGTTTTTCATCCGGCAGTCGGCCGCGTAGATGCCCCAGATGACGCCGAGCATCAGATAGAAATGGCGCCAGTGGTCGGTGTCGATCTGGGCGCCCTGGATGATGACAGCCAGCAGCGGTGGCCAGAAGGCGTAGACGTGACGCTTGAGCGCCGGCGAAACCCGCCGAAGCTTCCAGCCCACGCCGAGCGTCGCGATGATGAGACCGAAATAGGCGATGCCTCCGAGCCATCCATAGGACGCGAACGCATTGACGTAGACGTTGTGAGGGTCTTCCGGCCAGTGATTGCGGAACTGGAGAGGGCCGTAGCCGAGCGGGCGCGCGGCGAGTTCCGGCAGCGAGCGAAGCTGGTTGCCGAAACGCCCGGTTTCTCCCAGATCGTAGGACTGGCTGAGCGACGCGCGCTCCAGCAGGATGCCGCGCAATTCGTCCACCGAAAGGGCAACGGCGATCAGCAGGACGAGTCCGAGCACGCCCATCACCCCGGCTGCCACGATGCGCAGACGCGTCGAGGCATGATGTTCGCCGTTCCACATCATGAACGACATGACGAGGCCGGCAAAGACCAGGTTGCCCCAGGCGCCGCGCGAGAAGGACAGGAAGATCGCAAAGCCGATCAGGCCGAAGGCCATCCCGCGCAGCCAGGGCTTCCTGCCGGTGACGATATCCTGAAACAGGAAGATCGCCGGCGGGATCAGGAAGGTGCCGAGGACGTTGGGATCCTTGAACGTGCCCGAAGCGCGGCCATAGAGGGAAAACGTCTCGCCCAGACCCGCGATGTCGAGAAACCCGGCGATGGCCGCGAGGGAGGCCGTCAGCCCCGCGGCGATGTAGGCGTAGCGGATCGTCTCCAGGGTCCGCAGGGGACTGGTTGTCACGATCGAGGCGAAGAAGATCGTCTGCAGTGCCAGATAAGCGGACACGGCGATGAAGACGACGGCATCGCCATCTTCCAGAATCGGTAGCAGGGCCATCAGCCCGCCCAGATTGAATACGACGAGGGTCAGCACCATCGGAGAGATGGCGGCGTGGAGCGACATGCCGGTGACCATGAACACCAGCAGCGCGAGCGTGAACGTCACCTCATAAGGCGAGGGCTCGACGATGACGAAGAAGCCGGAAAACACGAACAGCGCAAGTACGGCCGTACGCAGCGCCGCCAGCGGCTCGCGCGTCTGTATGGCCGCCGCCGGCATGATCAGTAGGCGCCTTCGGTCTTCGTGAGCATCGAGATCGGCGTCATGATCACGATGTAGAAGTCGAACCAGACCGACCAGTTCTCGATGTAGAAAAGATCGTGTTCGACGCGCCGCTGGATTTTCTCCTGCGTATCGGTTTCCCCGCGCCAGCCATTGACCTGTGCCCAGCCGGTGATGCCCGGCTTGACACGGTGGCGGGCGAAATACCCGTCGACCACGTCGTCATAGAGCCGGTTGGCGGCCTTGGCCTGCACGGCGTGCGGACGCGGGCCGACGATGGACAACTCGCCGCGCAGCACATTGAACAGCTGCGGCAGTTCGTCGAGGCTGGTCTTGCGGATGAAGCGGCCGACGGGCGTGACGCGCGGGTCGTCCTTCGTCACGAGGCGGGAGGCGTTCGCATCGCTCATGTCCGTGTACATGGAACGGAACTTGAACACCTCGATCATCTCGTTGTTGAAGCCGTATCGCTTCTGCCGGAAGAACACCGGGCCCTTGCTGTCGAGCTTGACCGCGATTGCCACGGCGATCATCACCGGCGCCGCGAGCAGCAGGATGAGCGCGCCGAGCACGCGGTCGAAAGTCTGTTTGAGAAGGTAGTCCCAGTCGGCCAGCGGCTTGTCGAAAAGGTCCAGCATCGGCACGGTGCCGATGAAGGAATAGCTGCGCGGGCGCAATTTGAGCTTGTTGGTGTGCGCGCTGAGGCGGATGTCCACCGGCAGCACCCAGAGCTTGCGGAGCATCTGGAGCACGCGGGCCTCGGCCGAAACCGGCAGCGAGACGATCAGCAGGTCCAGGCGGATCCGCCGGGCGAAGCGCACGAGGTCGTCCACGGTGCCAAGCTTCTGGTGCCCGGCCAGAATGCTCGGCGATCGGTCGTCGCCGCGGTCGTCGAACACGCCGCAGATTTCCAGATCGTTGTCTTCGTCGCTTTCCAGCATTCGGATGAGTTCGGCCGCGGGCTCGCCGCCGCCGACGATGACGGCGCGCCGGATGAGCCTGCCCGAGCGGGTCCAGTCGCGCACCTGGAATGCCAGCGCCATCCGGAACATGACCAGTGTGGCAAGGCCGAGCGTGAACCACATGCCGAACCAGGCGCGCGACAGGTCGGCGCCGAGTTTGAGAAAGAACACAAGTGTCGCGCTTGCCGCGAACACGCCTGCCCACGCCGCGAATATCCGCAGGGTCTGGCGGGCAAGCGTGCGGAACATCTGCACCGAATAGATATTGGCCGCCTGGAAGGCGATGGTGCAGAGGACCGAGACGAGCGGAATCCCCGCGATGTAGGAGAACTGCAGCCCTTCGCGGGGGAACAGGTAGAGGAAATAGGCCGCGTATCCCGTCAGCAGGATCAGCGCCAGGTCAATGAGGCGCACGAAGCCCGTCACGACAACCGGTGAGATGGCCGCTTCGGGCCGTCCGATGCGTCTGATGAACTCCTCGAGTCTGGCCTCGTTCTCCGGGGCGCCGGTTCGGGCCGGCATCGGCGAAGCGCCGAGAACGCGTTCCATTGTGTAGGCGTCGCGCTGGTTCATGTCGTCCTTCCACGCGTGATCCGGCAAGCGCGCCGGATTCTCACATGACCCTTGGAATAAAGGATTTTTGTCTAGGAAGACTTAACCGGTTCGGGGAGAACGCGGGCATAGGCGCCGAGGACTCCGTCGACCATCCGGTCCTTGGAGAAATGATCGGCGACGCGCTCCCTGAGCCGGCGCGCCCGCGCCTGCGCCTCTATCGGATGGTTCACGAGCTCGGCAAGGCTCGCAGCCAGCGCCTTGGGATCGCCGGCCGGCAGCAGGCGGTCCTTCTGCGGTCCGAAAATCTCCTTGATGCCGCCGACATCGGTGGCGGCCAGGGGCAAACCGGCGCCGGCGAGCTCCAGCACGATATAGGGCAAAGATTCCTTGCGCGATGGCACGACCGCGACGCGCCCCAGCGAGAAGGCCTCGCGCGCCGGCATCGCGCCGGGGAAGCGGACAACGTCGCTGAGGGCTCTTTCATCTGCGAGCGATCTGTAACGATCAGCTTCCGGTCCGCTGCCGACGATCGTCGCGGTCAGTTTGTGCCCGGCTGCGCGACACAGTGCGATCGCCTCGATCAGCACATCGACGCCCTTCAGGTCGCGCAGCTCACCGATGAACAGAATATCGGTCGCGTTGTCTGCCGGTATCGCCAGTGTGAGTTCGTCGCGCGCGATCCCGTTGTGGACGACGACCATCGGCGCGCGCGACCGGCCGAGCACGGCTTCATAGACCCCACGGCTGTATTCGCTCTCGAACAACAGGAGATCGCTGCGTTCCATGAGCCAGCGCTCGAGTGACATGTAGATCAGGCCGGCGGGCGAACCGGCCGCATAGTGAAGGCTGCCGCCATGCGGCGTATAGACCCGGATCGGCAGATGGCCGCGACGGCCGATCTGTCGCTTCAGCAGGCGCGCATAGGCGCCGCCTTTGGCGCCGTGTCCGTGCAGGACATCGGGCTTCAGGCGGTCCGCGACCACCCGCGTGCGCTGCACGCCGATCCAGTCGCCAGGTCCGGGGAGGCGGGGAATGTCGATCCTGTGGACGCCGAGGGCCAGCGTATCGGCGAGGACGGACAGCCGTTCCTCGGTGTGTTTGCCCGCCTTCGTCCGATCACAGACGATCCCCACCTTGTGGCCGCGCGCGCTCTGGCCCTCGGCCAGGTCGCAGACATGGCGGAGGAGGCCGCCCAGCGGCGCCCTCATGCAGTGCAGAATGGCGAGCGAATCTTGCATGGCGCCGTCGCGACGGAAGGTCAGAACCAGCGTTCGATGACCTGCACGGTATCACCCGGCCGAACCGGATAATCAAGCGGCACCGTCGCCTCCACGGTCCGGCCCTGATAGTCGCGGCTGATACGGATGCGGTCCTTCACGGCCCGCGGCGTGAAGCCGCCGGCGATGGCCACGGCCTCGCGGCCCGTCAGGCCGTTGACGAAGGCGTAGCGCCCGGGCGTGTTGACTTCTCCGAGCGCGAAGAACGGCCGGTAGATTTCAACCTCGGCGGTGACGTGGGGATCGCGCAGGAAGCCGGCGCGGAGTTTCGCCGCGATGGCCTTCTCCAGCTCCGCGGTCGTCAGGCCGCGCGCGTCGACCGATCCGACGAGCGGCAGCGCCATGCGGCCGGTGCCATCGACCGAAAAGCTGTTCGACAGATCGGTCTGCCCGAAGACGATGATGCGGACCCTGTCGCCGCTGTCGAGCCGGTAGGGCTCGTCGAGACTGGCGTTGAACGGCGCCGAAGCCCGCAGGTGCCCGGCACAGCCGGCGACCAGCACAACGCACACAATGGCAAGGAAGGTTCGCGTCAACGCCTTGTACAACATGCTCACCGCCAGAAATGTGCCGCGCGTTCCATGCCCCGGCATCTCGGTTCGACTTCGAATGGCGAGAGAATAGGCGCGGCATGGTTAATGAACCCTGACCCGGCCACGACAATTAACGGGATCGTTACCATAAGAGGGCATCGTTTCCTCCGTGCCAGCGGCTCGGTCGGCGGAAGCGCCGGCGCGCGGGGCACTGGCGGCGACCTAGGCAAATCCGGACGGAGCACATGACCGATCAGCAGGAGACATTGAGTATTGGAGGTCTGCTCGCAGGTCTGTGGCGGGCCCGGTGGAAAATCCTGCTACCGACCTTTCTGGCGTTTGTCGCCAGCGTGATCTTCGTCTCGATGGTCACGCCGACATACCGCGCCTCCGCGCGGGTGCTGATCGAAGACCGGCAGACGCCCTTCAACCGGCCCGAGGCGGAAAACAAGTCCAGCAGCGCGAACGCGATCGACGAACTCACGGTACGCAGCCAGGTACAGGCTCTGACCGCATCAGCCGTCGTCGAACCGGTGATTGAGGATCTCGACCTGAAGAAGAGGGGAGAGTTCAATCCGGCGCTCAATGCGGGCCTGCTGACGATGATCAAGCAGATGGTCGGGCTGAGCGCTCCCCTGACTTCGGACGTCGTCGACGAGCGTATCAAGCAGCGCTTTTACGACAGATATTCCGTCTTCCAGCTCGACAAGTCGCGGGTCATCGAAATCGAGTTCAATTCCGAGGATCCGGTGCTCGCCGCCGAAGTGCCGAACCGGATCAGCGCGTCGTTCATCGAGATGCAGAAGCTCGCCCGCAGCGACGCCACGGCCGATGCCCGCACCTGGCTCGGCGAGCAGGTCGATACGCTGCGCGAAAGCGTCGCGGAAGCCGAGCGCAAGGTCGAGCAGTTCCGCGCGGAAAAGGGGCTCTTCAACGTCGCGGCGACCGGAGAGCAGGGGGCGACGACGCTGTCGACACGGCAGCTTTCCGAAATTTCCACAGCGCTGAGCGATGCGCGGGCGCGCCGCAGCGATGCGACGGCGCGCGCCCGGCTGATCCGGGAGTCCATGAAGACGGGCACCGCGCTGAACGCCAGCGACGTCCTCAACTCCCAGCTGATTCAGCGGCTTATCGAGCAGAAGGTGAACCTCCAGGCGCAGATTGCCGAACTTTCATCGACCCTTCTGTCGCGTCACCCGCGGATCAGGGAACTGTCGGCTCAGGCCGCCGATCTCGACCGGCAGATCCGTCAGGAGGCGGACCGGATCGTGAAGGGGCTGGAGAGCGAGGCGCGGATCGCCGCAGAACGCGAGGTGGAACTTCAGGCGCAGCTCGACGCGCTGAAGACGAACGCCGCCGCAAACAACGAGGACGAGGTGCAGTTGCGCGCGCTGCAACGCGAAGCCGCCGCCCAGCGCGAACTGCTGGAGATATATCTGTCCCGCTACCGAGAGGCCGCCGGACGCGAGAAGGGCGAAGCCGACGCGGCGAATGCGCGGCTGCTGTCTCCCGCCAGCGTTTCGACGACACCCTATTTCCCGCGCAAGGCGCCTCTTGTGACGATCGCGACGGTCGCGATGTTCATTTTTGCCTGCGGAATCAATGTGCTTTCACAGCTGGCGTCGGCGGCAGGGGGCGCACGGCGTGAGGATGAAGCCGAAGGCGATGGCGCGGTCGATCGCGATATCGATACGGCTGAGGCGCATGTCCTCTCTCGTGAACCGGCGCCGCTGCGATATGAAGCCGACCCGATCTTTGAAGATGACGTGCTCGAACCGGAGCCCGAACCGGCGGTGAATGTCGCGCCAGAACCGGTCAGGGCAACGCGCACCGAGCCCAAGGAGCCTCCCGCGCATCCTGCGCGCTGCGTTCTCGTCGCCCCCGTACAGGCGAGCGAAGCCACCTATTCGGCAGCGCTGCAGCTTGCCCGTTCATATGCCGGCGGGAAGGACAGGGTACTGCTCCTCGACAGCGATTTCGGCCGCTCGGGTATCGAGCGGCACCTCGATCTTGTCGTCGGGCCGGGATTGGCCGATCTGATAGCGGGCAAGGCCCAGTATGAGGAGATTCTGCACCGCGATCCGAAATCCCGCCTGCATATCATCGGTGCGGGACGGCCACAGGGCGACCCGGCGCTGGTTGCGCATTCGCCGCTCATGGATACCGTCCTGGACGCGCTTGCGGAAACCTATTCGACGATCGTGATCGTATCCGCACCGGTATCGCAGACGGCCGAAGGCCTGGCCATGGCGCGCCACGCGCGCGAGGCGATGCTGGTGCTTGGCGATGGCGTCAGCGACGCGGCTATGTCGCGCGCCCGCGATCGTCTGGCGGCGGCCGGGGTCAGCGAGATCGTGCCGTATCGTCCGGCGCCCGCCAAGCGACTGGATACCCAGACCGCCTGAACAAGACAGGCGCGCGGGCCGGTCATCCCGCCCTGGTTGCGGTCACACGCATTGCCAGGGACTTAAGCCTCGGATTTTGCTTCACGAATCGCTTGGCTCTGTAAGTCATCGCCAGAACGGGCGCGGCCGCAAGGCCGATGGGGCTGCACGGAACGAATATGTCGATCAGCCGGTCGGCGCCATCGCACCAGTCGTTCTTGTAGCGCGCTTCACCGATGCCGAGATCGAGTGTTCCGAAGCCTCTCCGGCAAAGATCCTCGACCATGAATCTGATCAGGATCTCGGCGGCGTGAAGGGTGCTGTATTTCTGAGTGTCGAAAGACGTGATCATCCCTGACCAGCGGCCTTTGTGATGAACGCCGAACCATGTCGCGGCCACATCGTCTCCGACCTGCAGCCAATAGATATCGAGCCTTCCGTCCGCGACGCCGAACTGGCGCGAGATCAGCTTTCGATAGAAGGCCTGCACAGCCGGCTGTTCGAACACGTTACCGATGCGCTGCTCGCGCATGCGCTGCTGCTTCTGGGCCAGATAGGTGTCGAACAGTCGCTGCGCTTCTTCTTCCGTGGCGGCGCGCTTCAGCTGCACCTCGCCCTCCTGGCGCAGACGCTTTTCGTAGCGGCGCAAACGTTTTTGCGCCGAATTCGACCGGAGCGCCGCAATCGTTGCCGTGGGATCGTCCTTGAGGTTTGCGTGATATGCAAAGCTCGGCGACAGCTGGTGTTTCAGTCTGGTGAGCGGCGAGGGTGTACCGGCCCACATTTCCGGCACGTTGCGCAGCGAGAGCAGATGGGCGTCTGCAAGACGCCCGCACTCGATCAGAATTTCGCGCAACGTCTTCGCGGAAACTGACTTTGCGAAGTCCGGCGCGCATATCGGCATCAGGGAGTTCGCTTCCTTGCCACCGAGAATTTCCGCGACGGCAAGCGGCCCGATCCGGCTCACGCCCAGGGGGACGAGCATCACCGTTTCGCCCTTGCCGTTCCGGACAAGGAGAATGTGCGGGGATACGCCCCTTGCCGCGGCAAGCATCTCGACGTGCGTGCTGATGAAGACGCGGCTCTGGTAGGGGCTGGCGAGGCCGGTGTGTAACAGCCCGTCCCAGACCCTGTCCACCGCAGCTCCGGTTCCGCACCGTGAGACCGAATAGGTTTCCGCATCGACGTCTCCGTCGTCGCGAATGAGGGCCATGCCCGCCGCGGTCTCCATCACTACCGACATTGTATCTTACGCTCCGCTCCGCGCCCTTGTGACGAACCGGAGCATGCGCGCAAAAGATCAATATTTCCTTTTTCCGATTCCGCGGCGGTGCGAGGCTCGGTCGTGTTCGGCGAAACGGCCTAAGACAATCGTTACATTTTGCTGCTAGTTGCGATCATATGAACAGAAATAGGACACTGATGCTGAAGGCCGGACTGAACGGCCTCTACATGACGGGCGCGCATCTTTGGCTGGGGCCGGCGACACGCGGACGGGGCACGGTGTTCACGCTGCATCATGTACGGCCCGACAGCGGTGATCCGTTTTCCCCGAACCGGGTTCTGGAAATCACGCCGGATTTCCTCGATCGAACGCTCAAGCGGCTGCGCAAGGCCGGCATCGATCTGGTATCGCTTGAGGAAGCGCATCGCCGTATCGTCTCCGACAAGCCGGAACGACGCTTCGCGGCGTTTACGCTGGATGATGGCTATCGTGACAATCTGGAACATGCCGCCCCGGTCTTTCGGTCCAACGAATGTCCGTACACGATCTTTGTCGTCACCGCGCTGCCCGACGGTCAGCTCGAAATGTGGTGGCGCGGCCTGGAGATGGTGATCTCCAACCGCGAGGCAATCGCGGTCGAAATGGGCGAACGCCGCTATTTCGAATGCGTCGATGTGGACGAGAAATATGCAACCTATGAAGCGGTCTACTGGTGGTTGAGGAGCCTCGACGAGGAGCGCAAGCTCAATGCCGTCCGCGAGCTTTGCGACCGGTACGGGGTCGATATGACCGAGCTGGCCCGGCAGGCCCGCATGACATGGCCCGAAATCGGCAGGATCGCGGCCGACCCGCTCTGCACGATCGGTGCCCACACCGTGACGCATGCGGCGCTTGCGAGACTGGACGAAAGCCGGATGCTCTCCGAAATGCGCGACAGCGCCACGATCCTCGAAGCGGCGCTCGGTCGCCGGCCCGAGTTCTTCGCCTATCCCTATGGCGATCCGTGCTCGGCCGGCCCGCGGGAATTCGCCGCGGCGCAATCCCTGGGCTTCAAGATGGCGTTCACCACGCGACCGGGCGTCATTCGCAGTACCGATAGCGGGCGCCTGACCTCGCTCCCGCGGGTGTCGCTGAACGGCGATTATCAATCTCTGCACTATGTGGACCTCTTCGTATCAGGCGTGCCTTTCGCCCTGATCAACGGGCTTTCGAACCGGGTCGCCTGACAGGCAAAGGGCACCTCGGCGCTGCCGCGTGCGCCTTAACGGACGCTGAACCTCGATCGAGCCTCACCCTCCGCCAGCGCTCCATCACGGACCGTTCAGCCGGGGTTCATGTGCCGTCCCGTATGGAACATAGACAGTCAAATAGCGTTTCGCTCGCGAGGCATTTTTTGCGAACCCCAGGAGTAAATCCATGAACTTCAAGATGTTATTCAGAAGGCTGGCGCGCCCTGCGGCGATTGCCGGCTTTACCCTGTTTGCCGCGCCGGCGCTTGCCGCGACGGCACAGGTGACCGCCGATCTCAACATGCGCGCCGGACCGAGCACGCGTTACCCTGTGATCACGACCGTGCCGTACGGCCATTCGGTCACCGTTTACGGGTGTCTGCAGGGCTATTCATGGTGCGATGTCAGCTGGCGCGGATCGCGCGGCTGGGTTTCGGCCAACTACCTCAACTATCGCTATGCCGACACGTGGCGTCCGATTCCGTCATGGGGCACGCGCATCGGGGTCCCGCTGATCACATTCAGCTTCGGTGACTACTCATATCGGCACTACCGGAACTATGACTGGTACCGCTACCGTGATCGCTGGATGGATCATCGTCCTCCCCGTCACGACCGAGGTCGTGACTGGAACGATGGCCGGCGGGGGGATCGTGACGGTCGCTGGGATCGCGATGGTCGCGGAAACCGCGATGGACGCTGGGATCGCAACGGCAGGACCGATCGGAACGACCGTATTGGCCGCGGTGGCGACGGCGACCGCCGCGACTGGAGACAGTGGCAGCAGCAGCAGGGTGGTATCCTGGGCCGTTAGGGCCTGACCATCCAGCGAACGATGAGACCGGCCGGCGGCACCCAGACGATTCCGAGGAGTATCCAACCTATCGTCTGCAGCCAGACCGGCCGGCCTTGCAACAGCGTGTCGCCGTAGCGCATCGCGACGAGGCTGTAGACGATCAGCAGCACGATCAGCGCGATCATTCCCAGAAACTTGCGCAGTCTGATGGGCATCTGAACTCCATTGCAGGCGACCGGCGGGAGCCGGCGGGCCAAAGGTCGCAGCCGCTTGCGGCTGCGGTTCCGTTTGGTCTAGCTAACGTCCCATGAGCGATTTGCAAAGTTCCGTGAGCCCCCTCTTCGAGCCTGAGACGCGGACGAGGGGCCGCAAGCCGGTCATGATCTGGCTTTATTTCGTCGCGGCCATGATCGCGACGATGATACTGGTCGGCGGCGCAACCCGCCTGACAGAGTCGGGCCTTTCGATCACCGAATGGAAGCCGGTGACGGGGATTTTACCGCCGCTCTCCGACTCGGACTGGGCCGACGCCTTCGCCAAATACAGACAAATCCCGCAATACGTTCAGATCAACCGCGGCATGAGCCTGACGGAATTCAGGTCCATCTTCTGGTGGGAATGGGCGCACCGCTTTCTCGGCCGGATGATCGGCTTCGTATTCCTGCTGCCGTTCCT
Source organism: Flavobacteriaceae bacterium (assembly GCA_050249695.1). Lineage (GTDB taxonomy): Bacteria > Pseudomonadota > Alphaproteobacteria > Rhizobiales > Tepidamorphaceae > JACKJP01. Next base: position 638,064 of record JBFWQA010000001.1, read on the forward strand.
GTTCTTTCTCGCGACGGGTCGGATCAGCCGCGAACTGGCTCCCAGGCTCGCCTTCATCTTCGTGCTCGGCGGGCTTCAGGGCGCGCTAGGCTGGTTCATGGTCGCCAGCGGTCTGGTCGACCGGGTCGATGTGAGCCAGTACCGGCTCGCCGCGCACCTCAGCCTCGCCGTCTTCATCTTCGCGGCGATCATCTGGGTGGCTGAGGGGCTGCGCGCGCCGCAGGGAAGGGTGCCGGCACCGGCGTTGAAATGGTCCGCCTGGGCCCTTGCCGTACTCATCTCCCTCCAGATCGTCGTCGGCGGCTTCGTCGCCGGTCTCGACGCCGGCCTTGCTTATCCGACATGGCCGCTGATGGACGGGCGGTTCATCCCCGAGGGCCTGCTGTTCATCCAGCCGTGGTGGCGCAATTTCTTCGAAAGCGTGCTGACGGTCCAGTTCATGCACCGGATGGTCGGCTACGCGGTGGTGCTGGCCGCGCTGTTTCACGCGGCCCGCTCCCTTTTCGTCGGCCGGTCTCGGCGCGCCCTTTATATCGGCGCGTTTGCTTTCGCGCAGATGGCGCTCGGCATCTGGACGCTGCTGAGCGGCGTCGACCTCCATATCGCGCTGACCCATCAGGCCGGCGCGATACTTCTGGTCGCGCTTGTGACGTCACATCTGCGCTCGCTCCATCCCGCGCGGGGCTGACCATCACGCCTGATCGAGTGCCTGCGTCAGATCGGCGATGATATCGGCCTTGTCCTCAAGTCCCACTGAGAGGCGCACCACGTCCGGTCCCGCGCCGGCGGCGATCTTCTGGTCGTCGTTGAGCTGGCGGTGGGTGGTGGAGGCGGGATGGATGACGAGGCTCCTCGTGTCGCCGATATTGGCCAGATGCGAAAACAACTGCAGCGCTTCGACGAACTTCACGCCTGAATCGTATCCGCCCTTCAGACCGAAGGTCAGCACGGCGCCGGAGCCCTTCGGCGCGTATTTCCGCGCCAGCTTGTGATAGCGGTCGCCGGGCAGGCCGGCATAGCTGACCCACGATACCTTCTCATGCTTCGACAGCCATTCGGCGACCGCGAGCGCGTTCTCGCAGTGGCGCTGCATGCGAAGGCCCAGCGTCTCGATGCCGGTGATGATCTGGAAGGCATTGAAGGGCGAGATCGCCGGTCCGAGATCGCGCAGGCCGAGCACGCGGCAGGCAATCGCGAAGGCGAAATTTCCGAATGTCTCGTGCAGCTTTACGCCGGCATATTCCGGCCGCGGCTCGGAAAGCATCGGGTAGCGGCCGCTGCGCGACCAGTCGAAGGTGCCGCCGTCGACGATGATGCCGCCCATCGAATTGCCATGGCCGCCCATGAATTTGGTCAACGAATGCACGACGATGTCGGCGCCATGCTCGAAGGGGCGCACCAGATAGGGCGTCGCCAGCGTATTGTCGACGACCAGCGGCACGCCGTTGCGCCTGGCGACTTCCGCGACCGCCGCGAGATCGGTGATCACGCCGCCCGGATTGGCGATCGATTCAACGAAGATCGCCTTGGTCTTCGGTCCGACGGCGCGCTCGAAGCTGGTGACGTCGTTGATGTCGGCCCATTCGACTTGCCAGCCGAAGGACTTGAAGGAATGGCCGAGCTGGTTGATCGAGCCGCCGTAAAGCTGTCTGGCGGCGACGATCTGGTCGCCCGGCTGCATCATCGTGTGAAAGACGAGCATCTGCGCGGCGTGGCCGGAGGCGACGGCGAGGGCGGCGGTGCCGCCTTCAAGCGCGGCGACACGCTCTTCCAGCACCGCCTGAGTCGGGTTCATGATGCGCGTGTAGATGTTGCCGAACGCTTGCAGGCCGAACAGCGAGGCCGCATGATCGGCGCTCTCGAAAGCGAAGGATGTCGTCTGGTAGATGGGCGTGGCGCGCGCGCCGGTCGTGGGATCTGGGGCCGCGCCCGCGTGAATGGCCAGCGTGTCGAAACCCGGCTTTTTTTCCTCGCTCATGATGCTTTGCGCCTCCTTGTTGGCATGGTTTTCAGGCGGCCCTGTATCGCATGACTTGTCGAACCGGCCAATTGTTGCCGATTGACAACGGTGCGGGATTATCTTTGCGCCGGCCCTCAGCAGCGTGCCTTGTAGCTTGCGGCCCTAATATAAACGGCCTAATTTCTAGGCAATTCTCGGGTACCACCATTTCAGAAGGCTGGGGCTTCTCATGTTCAAACGTCTGGCATTCGCGGCGATGTGTCTCGCCGCTTCGATGGCGGGTTCGGCACAGGCCGCCGACATGCCGTCTTCCCCTTCTTACGCGGCGCCGGTCGCGTCGATGTCGGTCTACGACTGGACGGGTTTCTATCTCGGTCTTTCCGCCGGCTATCACTGGACGACCGACGACTTTATCGATCCGATTCCGCCTTTCCTTGGCGTGACGAGCCCGGATGGCTTCCTTGGCGGCATCTACGGCGGCTATAATTGGCAGCTGCCCAGCGGCTGGGTCTTCGGTATCGACACGAGCTTCGAGTTCGCCGCCGGCAATGGGGAGTCAGGTCCCGGCACCGGCGCTGTCGTCGGCTATGCGGAAATGAACTGGCAGGCGACGGTTCTCGGCCGCGTCGGCTATGCGTTCGACCGCCTGCTGATCTACGGCACCGGCGGTCTGGCGATGGCCGATTTCGACTTCAACTATCATATCGGCGTACCGATGGATCCGTTCAGCGACACGATGGTCGGCTATACGGTTGGCGCCGGCGCCGAATATGCCGTCACCGACAATCTGATCGCCCGCCTCGAGTGGCGCTATTCCGATTACGGTTCAGCCGTCGGTTCCATCATCAATTGCTGCGCCGCGCCGCCCAACAATCAGACCCACAACGTCACCTCGCAGACGACGCGGCTCGGCGTGGCTTACAAGTTCTGATCCTCGGATCGATCCGAAAACAAAGAACGGGCGCCCCGGTGGGAGCGCCCGTTTTCATTTGCGCGATGTGAATAATCAGAATTTCCGGTATTCGATGGCCGGGCAGCGGTCCATGACCACCTTCACGCCCTTGGCTTCGGCGCGCTTTGCGGCTTCATCGTTGCGCACGCCGAGCTGCATCCAGATCACCTTGGGCAGCGGATCGAGCTTCAGCGCTTCGTCGACGACCTCGCCGGCCGCTTCCGAATTGCGGAAGATGTCGACCATGTCGATCGGCCCGGGTACGGCCGCGAGGCTGGGCGATACCGGCCGGCCGAGGATTTCCTTGCCGGCGAAGCCTGGATTGACCGGGTGCACCGTATGGCCCTTGGAGATCAGCGTCTTCGCTACGCCATAGCTCGGCCGCTCCTCCTTGGGGGATGCGCCGACAACGGCGATCGTCTTGACGCTGGTCAGAATGTCCTTGGTGTAGTTCTCGGGATAATTGTCGTGATCCATATCGCTCTTCTTGTCCTTCTCGGGAGATATCTTGTCCGGGGCCATATCAGCGGCCGCGCCATTCCGCCTTGCGCTTTGTCAGAAACGCGTCGATGCCTTCCTCGGCGTCCTCGGCAAGCATGTTCCGCGTCATGACGTCTGCTGTGTAGAGATAGGCATCGGCGAGCGGCATTTCCAACTGCCGGTAGAAGGCTTCCTTGCCGATCCGTACGGTCAGCGGCGATTTCGCGGCGATGTCCGCCGCCCAGTCCAGCGCCCGGGAGACGGCTTCGCCATCCTCCGCGACCGCGTTGATCAGGCCCCATTCGAGCGCCTTTTCCGCCTCGATCATGTCGCCGCGCAGCAGCATTTCCATCGCCGCCTTGCGCGGGACGTTGCGCGACAGCGCGACCATGGGTGTGGAGCAGAACAGTCCGATATTGACGCCGGGCGTGGCAAAGCGCGACGAGCGCCCCGCGATCGCCAGGTCGCAGCTGGCGACGAGTTGGCAGCCGGCCGCGGTGGCGATCCCCTCGACGGCCGCGATCACCGGTTTGGGGCAATTGACGATCGCCTGCATGAGAGAGGCCGCCGCATCGAAAGTCGCCTGGAAGAAGGCCGCGCCCGCGTCCGTGCCGCCTCGCGCCTCCGTCATCTCCTTGAGGTCGTGCCCGGCGCAGAAGGCGGGCGGGGCGCCGGACAGCACGACAGCGCAGACGGCGTCATCGCCGCGCAGCGTCTCGAACGCGGCCCGCAGCGCCGCCATGAGATCCATGCTCAGCGCGTTGCGCGCCTTCGGGCGGTTCATCCTCAGATGCGCAACGGATCCGTGATCCTCGCGCAGCACCGGCGCGTCCAGCGGCGCTTGCGGCATGATGGCGTCTCCCTTGTTTCCCGCGGAAGACTACCCGATGCGTCCGGCCCGTTCCATTGCGCCCTTCGGATTATGCATGCGGTACGGTAATATATTACCTTATTTTTAATTGGCTGAAAAATATGCGTATTTTCCGGCGTTGGCGCCCGTAATGGCTTGACGGCGCGGCGCGCGCGCTGTAGCAGTTCGCCACGAATTTGAAGGGGTGCGGCAAGCGCCCTTGACCTATCTGACAGCTTCCATAGCGGAAAAGACAATGAAAACGACAATTTCGGCAAAACCGGCGGACATTGAGAAGAAGTGGCTTCTCATCGATGCCAAGGGCCTCGTTGTCGGGCGTCTGGCGGCGGAAATCGCCCGCCGGCTGCGCGGCAAGCACAAGGCCATCTTCACCCCGCATGTCGATTGTGGCGACAACATCATCGTCATCAATGCCGACCAGGTCGTGCTGACCGGCAACAAGCGGGCCCAGAAGAAATATTACTGGCACACCGGCTATCCGGGCGGCATCAAGGAGCGCACGGCGGAGAAGGTCCTCGAAGGCCGCTTCCCCGGCCGCGTGCTGGAAAAGGCCGTGCAGCGCATGCTGCCCCGCGGGCCGCTTGGCCGCCAGCAGCTTTCCAACCTGCGTGTCTACGCAGGCCCCGACCATCCGCATGAGGCGCAGCAGCCCGTGACGCTCGACGTCGCAGGCATGAACGCCAAGAACGTGCGCGCAGACTGACAAGGAAGCGGATGCAAATGAGCGATATTCAATCTCTCCAGGATCTCGGCAGCGCGATGGGCACGGGCGAGGCGGAAGCCCCGGTTCATGTCCAGAAGCTGGACGCCCAGGGCCGCGCCTATGCCACGGGCAAGCGCAAGGACGCCGTCGCCCGCGTGTGGGTGAAGCCCGGCGCCGGCCGCATCGTCGTCAACGGCAAGGATCTGGACAAGTATTTCGCCCGTCCGGTGCTGCGGATGATCCTCCGCCAGCCGCTGGTCGCGGCCAGCCGCGTCGACCAGTACGACATTGACTGCACGGTTGCAGGCGGCGGCCTCTCCGGACAGGCCGGCGCGGTGCGCCATGGCATCTCCAAGGCGCTCACCCATTACGAGCCGGAGCTGCGCGGCGTGCTCAAGAAGGGCGGCTTCCTGACCCGCGATCCGCGCGTCGTGGAACGCAAGAAGTACGGCCGCCGCAAGGCCCGCCGCAGCTTCCAGTTCTCCAAGCGCTGATCTTCAGCGGCGGAACGGTTCACGTTTTCGAACACGGCAAGGGCGTCCCGGCGAGGGGCGCCCTTCCTTTTTCTGCTATCCGCGAACCGAGCGGGCGAATTCGTAGAGTTCGATATCGAGCAGATTGTTGGCGCGCAGCGTTTCCAGCTGCCGTTCGGTCAGCTCCGGCATCGGCGCAGTGCCGGTATTGACGTGGCCGAATTCGAGGCGCACGCCCAACGCATCGTTCAGCCTTTCGGCGAAACCCTGAAGGTCGTCGCTGAAACCGACGACATCGATTTCACGAATCGCCTCCTTCGCCGCGGCGAGCTGTGCCTTCGGCGGCTTCCTGCTGGCAGGCGACTGTCCGAGATAGTTCACCTGCATATTCTTCGGAAAGAACGAATCGCCGTCTTCCAGGCGAGACCAGGCTTCATCCGCTTCCATATGTCCCCGCGCGATGCCGTGCCGGATCTGCGAGATGGTTCGCTCGACCGGATCGCGCAGGACGGTTGCGGTCAGGAAGCCGGGAACCAGCTCCGCCGCCGCCAGTGGATAATGGCCGCGAAAGAGCAGGACGCTTTTCCGTTGCGCAACCAGCACATTCTTGACGATGGAGAGCTCGGGATATCGGCCGCCGTTCCGGGCCATCATATAGGCATCGGGCATGACCGCATGCGGAGGATAGATCGCCTCCAGCGCGTATCGCACCGATGTCCCGCCGGTCTTCGGGATATGGCAGAAGAAAAGCCCGCGCCGAGGCAGCGTCCGAGGTTCGGGCTGTCGGGGCGGCTCCGGCCGATCGAGGCCGAGACGCTTCCTGACGCTTTTGGTAAGCCTGCTCATGACGATGGTGGTGACGTCCCGTTCTTGTAAGAGATGCTGTGGGGTTCGGGGCCACGGCCCGGTGATTGTTCTCTGGCTCCCGCCGGGAAGCCCGCGCAGGTATATGGGGATTTCCGGCGATTTGAAAGAAGGCCGGCGCTCTGACGAACAGTCATTGCGCCGTTGTACCGGGGTCTCACTTTTCACCCGTTCGGTCCTATGCTGAGCGCGGCGGAAACGATACCAAGGTGCCGGACGGTAATCGGCACCCTTAAAACACATGACGACGATCCATCTGCATATCGGCAATCCAAAGACGGGTACGACCTTCATGCAGGCTGTGCTGCGCAAAAACGCGGCCCGTCTGGCCGGGCATGGCATCGCCTATCCTGTGGAAACCGGTCCAGAGCTTACCGACAGCTCCATCACCAGCGGCAACGGCAGCTTCCTGATCAGGGAAGAGGCCCGGCGTCGGACGTTTCTCCAGGCGCAGAACCCTGACGTCGATCTGCTGATTTCCAGCGAGCTGCTGGCGTCGGAAATCGCCGAGAGCGGGCAGTTCGGCGCGTTCATGACGGACGCCCGAAGCCTGGGCTTCGACCGGTTCAGCGTCCTTCTCCTGCTGCGCGATCCAATCGAATATGCCGCCTCCGCCTTCCAGCAGAACATCAAGCGCAACGGCATAGACTATGATCTCGTGGAACATTTCGACGCGTTCGCGCGGCTGGAGCGCACCTTGAACGCGCTGAAGAAACTGAACGCGCATCCCGATGTCGAGCTGCGCGTGCTGAACTACGGCAACTGGCGCCGCCGGCTTGCCGAAGTGCTGCGGGACTGGCTTTCCCTGCCCTTTGAACTGGAGCAGCCCCAGGTCGAGATCATCAATCGCGGCCTGACGCGCAGCGAACTCAACCTGCAACGCATTCTGAACACGCAGCTCGGCCCCTCCGGCTATGTTCTGGCCGACCGGTTCTGCGAGGATTTGCCCGACATTGCCGCCGAGATCGAATATCCGCCGCTGGATGTGCAGCAACGCTTCATCGAGCGGGTGGCGCCCCTTGCGGAGGAAATCAATGCGCTGATTCCGGCGGGCGAAAAGCTGAAGATGACCTTCATCGAGCCCACGACCTCGCCGGCAGGCAATGACTTCTCCGACGCGCAGCTTCGGATCATCGCGCAGGCCATCGCCGATCGAGAATTGCAGCTGCGCGATCTCAAACAGCGCATTCAGGAACTGGAAAGCCGGCAGATACCCCATCGCGACCCCTGGCCCAAGGTACTGGAACGCCGCATCCGCCATTCCGTGAAGGGTCTGATAGGCCGACTTTCCTCGCGTTGACTGGGGCTGCCGCCCCGCATCGGCCGCCGGACGAAAAATCCGCCTTGACCTTCCAGTCACTGGAAGGCCTAGGGCTGTTGCGAGCGACATGGACCCGCGCCGCAACGGCGGGCCTACAGGTACAAGGGAAACGCGAAAATGACGCACGATCACGATCATCACGGGCATGGCCATCACGACCACGCCGCGGAGAGCGCGCCGCCGGCGGGCGAGGGCACCGCGACCGATCCGGTCTGCGGCATGACGGTGAAGCTCGGCGCGGGCAAGCCGAGCGCCGAATACAAGGGCAGGGAATTTCACTTCTGCTCCATGAAGTGCCACGGTCGTTTCCAGGCCGATCCCTGGTTCTACGCCTCCGGCCGCAATGAAGGCCGCAAGGGCATGGGCAGGAAAGGCGTGCAATACACCTGCCCGATGCACCCGGAAATCATCCGCGACGAGCCCGGCTCCTGCCCGATCTGCGGCATGGCGCTGGAGCCGGTCAGCGGCGTTTCCGACGAGCCGAGCCACGAGCTGGTCGATTTCACCCGCCGCATGTGGATCAGCATCGCCGCCGCCGTGCCGCTGATCGTCCTGACAATGGGCGGCATGGTCGGCCTGCCCGTGCGCGACTGGATCGGCCACCAGGTCGCGGCCTATGCGGAATTCGTCCTGGCGACGCCCATCGTGCTGTGGGCCGCATTGCCCTTCTTCAGGCGCGGCGTCGATTCGCTGCGCAACATGTCGCCCAACATGTGGACGCTGATCTCCATCGGCGTCGCATCCGCTTATATCTACTCGCTCTTCGCCGTCTTCCTGCCGGGTGTATTTCCCGAGCACTACCGGATGGGCGAGGGCGTCGGCACCTATTTCGAGGCCGCCGTCGTCATCGTCGCGCTGGTCTTCGTCGGCCAGGTGCTGGAGCTCAGGGCGCGCGAGCGCACCGGCGATGCCATCCGCGCGTTGCTTGACCTTGCCCCCAAGACCGCGCGCCGCATCACGCCGGACGGCGACGAGTATGAAGCACCGCTTGAGAACATCATGGTCGGCGACCGCCTGCGCGTGCGGCCGGGCGACAGCGTGCCGGTGGACGGCACCGTCGTCGAGGGCCACTCATCGGTGGACGAGAGCATGATCACCGGCGAGGCGGTGCCGGTGGAGAAGACAGCCGGCGATCACGTCACCGGCGGCACGATCAACGCCAATGGTTCGCTGATCATCGAGGCGGCCAAGGTCGGCGCCGATACGATGCTCTCGCGGATCGTCGAGATGGTGACGAACGCGCGCCGCTCGCGCGCCCCGATCCAGGGGCTCGCGGACAGGGTTTCGGCGGTCTTCGTGCCCGCCGTCGTGCTGTCGGCCATCATCGCCTTCGTCGTCTGGTTCGTCTGGGGGCCGGAGCCGACATTCGCCTATGCGATCGCAGCGGCCGTTTCGGTTCTCATCATCGCCTGTCCCTGCGCGCTCGGCCTGGCGACCCCGATCTCCATCACCACGGCGGCGGGCCGCGGCGCGCAGGCCGGCGTCCTCATCAAGGATGCCGAGGCGCTGGAGCGCATGGCCAGGGTCGATACGATCGTCGTCGACAAGACCGGCACCCTGACCGAGGGCAAGCCGAGGCTGACCGATGTGGTCGCGCTCGGCAGCGCCGACGAAAAGACGGTGCTGCAACTGGCCGCGAGCCTTGAAAAGGGCTCCGAGCATCCGCTGGCCGAAGCCATCGTCGCGGGCGCGGAAGAACGCGGCGTGAAGCCGGAGAGCGCGAGCGACTTCGAGGCCGTCACCGGCAAGGGCGTGAAGGGCGTTGTCGGCGGCCGGCAGGTCGCGCTCGGTAACACGGCGATGATGCGCGATCTCGGCCTCGACACGGACGCCGCCGAACGGCAGGCCGACGCGCTGCGCGGCGACGGCAAGACGGCGATGTTCGTCGCGCTCGACGGCGCCGTTGCCGGCATCGTCGCCGTCTCCGACCCGATCAAGGAGACGACGGAAGGGGCGATCCGCGCGCTGCACGCGGCGGGCGTCACCATCATCATGGCGACCGGCGACAACGAGCGCACCGCCCGCGCCGTGGCGGGCCGTCTCGGCATCGACGATATCCGCGCCGGCGTGCTGCCGGAGGACAAGAAGAAGCTTGTGGACGAACTCCACGCGCGCGGCCTCAAGGTCGCGATGGCCGGCGATGGCGTCAACGACGCGCCAGCGCTGGCGGCGGCCGAGGTGGGCATCGCCATGGGCACCGGCGCCGATGTGGCGGTGGAAAGCGCCGGGATCACCCTGCTGAAGGGCGATCTCACCGGCATCGTGCGCGCTCGCAATCTGGCCCGCGCGACGCTGCGCAACATCAAGCAGAACCTGTTCTTCGCCTTTGCCTATAACGGCATCGGCGTGCCCGTGGCGGCCGGCATCCTCTATCCGCTCACCGGCACGCTGCTCTCGCCGATGATCGCGGCGGCGGCGATGAGCATGTCGTCGGTCTCGGTCATCTCCAACTCGCTGCGCCTGCGCAAGATCGATCTCGACGGCTGAGGGGCGAAGGAGAAAGGAATACGTGATGATGAATGCAAGAAACCTGATCATCGTCCTTTTCGTCGTCATCGCGGCGGTGCTGCTGTGGCGCTATTTTGGCGCGCCCGGCGAGGGCGGCGGCAAGGCGCTGGCCGAGGTGACGGTGCCCAGCCTGTCGGCAACCGCAAGGGAGGGCGAGGCGCTGTTCAACGCCAACTGCGCCGCCTGCCATGGCAGGAACGCCGCCGGCGTCGACGGCGCCGGCCCGCCGCTCATCCACATCATCTACGAACCCGGCCACCATCCCGACGGCGCGTTTCACAGCGCGGTGCGGAATGGCGTGCGCAGCCATCACTGGCAATTCGGCAACATGGCGCCGGTCGAGGGCGTCGGCCCCGCCGAGGTGGACAGCATCGTCGCCTATATCCGCCAGGTGCAGCGCGCCAACGGCATCCGTTAGTCTTTAACTTGCGATCAAAAGCCATTAGTTAGGGCTGCCCGGCGCTGCCGCCGGCGCGGTGCTGAGCGGATGGAATCGCCATGAACACTCTGAAATACAAGGTCGCGATCCTCGGGGCTTCCGGCTATACGGGCGCCGAACTCGTCCGCCTGCTGGCGCGCCACCCGCATGCCGAGATCGCCGCCATCACCGCAGACCGCAAGGCCGGCCAGTCCATGGCCGATGTCTTTCCGCACCTGACCTTCGTCGATCTGCCGGCGCTGACCACCATCGACGAGGTGGACTGGACGGGCATCGACGCCGTCTTCTGCGCGCTGCCGCACGCGACCACGCAGAAGGTGCTGGCCGGCCTGCCGGACCACATTAGGATCGTCGATCTTTCCGCCGATTTCCGGCTGGAGGACCCGGCAGCTTACGAGGAGTGGTATGGCCACGCCCATCAGGCGCTGGAGTTGCAGAAAGAGGCCGTCTTCGGCCTGCCGGAATTCTACCGCGAGAAGATCCGGTCCGCACGGCTCGTCGCCAATACCGGCTGCTACGTGGCCACCGCGCTGATCCCGCTGATCCCGCTCGTCTCCGCCGAGGTGATCGACGCCGACGAGATCATCATCGATGCGGCCTCCGGCGTCACCGGGGCGGGCAGGGCGGCCAAGGAGGCGAACCTCTTCACCGAAGTCTCCGAGGGCTATCACGCCTATGGCGTCGGCCGGCACCGGCACATGGCCGAGATCGACCAGGAACTTTCAAAGGCCGCTGGCAAAAAACTGACGCCCAGCTTCACGCCGCATCTCCTGCCGCAGAACCGGGGCATCCTCGCCACCATCTATGTGCATGGCAGCGTGGAGGCGGTGCACACCTGCCTTGCCGAACGCTTCGCCCATGAACCCTTCGTGCGCGTGCTGCCGCAAGGCCAGACGCCGGCGACGCGCTTCGTGCGCGGCTCCAACTATTGCCTGATCGGCGCGGTGGCAGACCGCAAGCCGGGCCGCACCATCGTCATCTCGGCGCTGGATAATCTGGTGAAGGGCGCGAGCGGCCAGGCGGTGCAGAATTTCAACCTGATGATGGGTCTGGAAGAGACGACCGGGCTGGAGCAGCTGCCGCTGTTCCCGTGAGGATACAGCGACTTTGCGGCGCTGCGATCAGTTGATGGCGTCGAAGCTTTAGCTGACTGCGGGTCTGGGAATGGACGAGCGAGCGACCATCAAGCCAATCGGAAATGATCCCGTATGATCCGTAGTCTCCAATCGGAGGCGGTAAATCACAAAATGACCGATTGGATAGAAACAGCAGAATAGGCGCGCAATCGACGCGAGTTCGGTTCACTCACACGCTGACACCAAACAGCCAGCCAACGCCTGCGGTGGTAGCCATCGCAAACACGCCCCAAATCACCACACGAAACGTGGCGCGGAACATCGGTGCAGCACCGGCCCTTGCACCCAAAGCGCCGAGAGCAGCCAAGGTGATTACTGTGACAACAAGAACAACTGGCAGGATCAAATTTGCGGGTGCCGCAAATGCAGCCAACAGGGGAATTGCGGCTGCGACACTGAACGTCACGCCTGACGTAAATGCGGCCTGAAGCGGGTTGGCTGCATGTACCTCAGACAATCCGAGCTCGTCTCTAATGTGGGTGGCAAGTGCATTGTGCTCGGAGAGCTCTTTTGCGACCAAGAGGGATGTCTCTTCACTCAACCCCCTTTCCCTGTAGATTGCTGCAAGTTCGGCCATTTCAGCTTCTGGAAGCAGCCTCAGCGCGGCGCTCTCACGTGCGATGTCAGCTCGTTCTGTATCGGATTGGGAAGAGACCGAAACGTACTCTCCCGCAGCCATCGACATTGCGCCCGCCGACAGACCTGCAATACCCGCGATAACGACAGCTTTAGGGTCTGGATTGGCCGCCGCGACTCCCACGATTAACGAGGCAACAGAAACGACACCGTCGTTCGCGCCCAAGACAGCAGCGCGCAACCAGCCACTGCGAGACACGTAGTGGGGGTCATCTGAATGGGCTGACGCTGGCGACATGAATACTGGTTCTCGGAAATTGCCGTTGTTCGCATTTACAATTGCTAACGACTTGATATGCAAGACTCAATCAGGGCGAACTCGAAGCCTCTGAGCTGAAAGAAGGTTCTCAGCCATTCAAACAATGGATATGTCGCCCCCTAACTCTGCACCTTCACATATGACCCCGGCGCATCCTCAAGCGGCAGGTATTCAGCGTTTCCGACGGCGCGGGCGGCCCCATTCCTGCCAGTGCGGCCACCATGAGCCGGGGTGCTCCTCGGTCGCGCTCAGCCAGTCCGCGAATTAGGTTGAGCGGGATCATTTTACATCACGAAAAATCCCAAGTCCTCGAAAAGACACTATATCAATTCGTTGTAAGCTCTTCCGAACACCGCCTCGCAATTTTCTCTCCAGCGAGAGGTTTTCCCATGCCCGTCTATGGGCAGACAAGAAGTCAGGGCATGTAGACTATCCCCCCGTTCCCTCCACCGACCATGAACCATGCCCATCCCCGAGCAGCGGCATGAGGTCCCCGCAAAGCCGCCGAAGCCGTTCATCGAGCCGCCAGGGCGGGTTGCAGATGATGAGCCCGCTGCCCGCTAAGGTAAGGCCGTCGCGGGCATAGGGGCAGAATTCGGCGCGAAGCACATTCGTGAACCCCGCGCGGGACGCGGCGGCGGCGATGCGGTTGCCGAAGCTGGCATCCTTGATCGGATACCAGACGGCATAGATCCCGCTCGCCCATTTGCGGTGTCCCGCCCGCAGCGCGGCCGCGATCCGGTCCGTCTCGTCCTTCTGCTCGTAAGGCGGGTCGATGAAGACCAGCCCGCGCCGTTCGGCCGGCGGCAGCATCGCGCCCGCGGCCTCATAGCCGTCGCGCTCGTGCACCGAAATCCGCCGGTCGCCCCGGTAGCGTTTCTTCAGTGCCGAGGCGTCCTCCGGATGCAGTTCGCAGACGATCAGCCGGTCATGGTCCCGCAGGGCCTGTCGGACGAGCTCCGGAGAGCCGGGATAAAGCCTGAGGGCCGTGCCGTTGAGGGCGTCGAGCGCCTTGAGATAGAGCGGGGCGGAGGGCAGGGGCCTGCCGAAGACCCTGCCGATTCCCGCCTCCATCTCGCCCGTCCGGCGGGCCTCTTCGGAGGTGAGGTCGTAGATGCCGATGCCGCCATGCGTATCGAGCACGGCGAAAGGCTGCGGCTTTTGCAGCAGATGCTCGAGGATGAGCGTCAGCGCCGCATGTTTGAATATCTCGGTGTGGTTTCCCGCGTGGAAGGCGTGGCGGTAGTTCATGCCCCGTGCAAAGCCCCGGCCCGTTAACGCGCGCGGCGCGTCAGGACTGCACCTTCACATATGAGCCGGGCGCGTCCTCAAGCGGCGGGTATTCCGCGTTGCCCACGGCGCGGGCGGGCACCAGCTTGTCGTCATGGGCGGCCATCCATGCCTGCCAGTGCGGCCACCATGAGCCGGGGTGCTCCTCGGTCGCGTTCAGCCAGTCCTCGAAGGGGATCGTCGGCTTCGGCCCGGTCCAGTACTGATATTTGTGCTTGTCCGGCGGGTTGATGACGCCGGCGATATGGCCGGAGCCGGCCAGCACATAGGTCACGTCGCAATTGGTCATCGTCTGCGCGCCGATATAGGCCGATTTGGCCGGCGCGATATGGTCGTCCTTCGTCGCCAGATCGTAGACCGGCATCTCCACCTTGCTCATGTCGATGCGCGTGCCGGCGATCTCCAGCCGGCCCTGGCTGAGGTTGTTCTCCAGATAGCAGTTGCGCAGGTAGAACGAATGGTTGGCCGCCGGCATGCGCGTGGAATCGGAGTTCCAGTGCAAGAGGTCGAAGGGCATCGGCGTCTTGCCGCGGATATAGTTGTTGACCATGTAGGGCCAGATCAGGTCATTGGCGCGCAGCATGTTGAAGGCCGTCGCCATCTTCGCGCCTTCCATATAGCCATAGCGGCTCATCGACCGCTCGATCATGGCGATCTGCTCTTCGTCGACGAACACCTTGATCTCGCCGGCATGGGTGAAATCCACCTGCGTGGTGAAGAAGGTGGCGGTGTCGAAGCGCTTGTCGCCCTTGGCCGCCATCCAGCCCAGCGTCGCCGCCGTCAGCGTGCCGCCGACGCAATAGCCGATGACGTCGGCCTTCTTGGAACCGGTGATCGACTTCATCACGTCGAGCGCGGCCAGCGGCCCCTCGAACATGTAGTCGGTGAAGGATTTGTAGGCGTGGCGCTGGTCGGGGTTCACCCATGAGATGACAAAGACGGTGTGGCCCTGTTCGACCGCCCAGCGGATGAAGGATTTCTCCGGCGTCAGATCGAGAATGTAGAACTTGTTGATCCAGGGCGGCACGATCAGCAGCGGCTTCTTGAACACCTTCTCCGTCGTCGCCTCGTACTGGATGAGCTGCATCAGCGAGTTCTGGTGCACCACCTTGCCGGGCGTCGTGGCGAGGTTCTTGCCGACGGTGAACTTCGCCGGGTCCGACTGGCGGATCTTGAGCTGGCCTTTGCCGCGCTGGATGTCCTCGGCCATCATCTGCATGCCCTGGACGAGGTTCTCGCCATGCCGCTCGATCGTCTCGCGCAGCAGGGCGGGGTTGGTCATCACGTAGTTTGAGGGCGCGAGCGCGTCGGTCAGCTGCTTGAGATAGAAGCGCGCCTTGTTGCGCGCGTGCTCGTCCAGCCCGTCGGTCGTCTCCACGACGTTCTCGGCCCATTTTGAGGCCAGCAGGTAGCCCTGCTTGAGGAAGTCGAACAGCGGGTTCTCGTCCCATTCGACATCGGCAAAGCGCTTGTCGCCGGGGGGCGTCGCGGCGATGTCGGGCTTGTCGGCGGGGTTGTTGAGGCGCTGCAGCGTGCCCGTCCAGAGCGAGAAGAAGCCCTGCCACAGCTCGTTCTGGGCAAGCGCGGCCTTCTGCGGGTTCTGAAGGAATTTCTCGGCGACCTGGCCCAGCGTCTTGAAAGCGATCTGGCTTTCCTCGCCGACCAGCATCCGCGCCTCGCCCCGCTCGTCGGGGCCTATCATCGCGGCCAGGGCCTTGCTGCCTTCTTCGGCGAGCTTGGCCATGTTGCGCGTGAAAGCGTCCCTGTCCTTGAGCGAGTAGGCGTCGGCCTTGGCGAGCGCCGCCTTGTCGTTCACGCGCGTGTCGTCCTTCAAGTCCAGCTCCCTCGGCTCGCTCCCCTTGGCACCGATTCTCTTATCGCCCACAACGTACTATGATTGTGACACAATCTGCGAATAACGCCAATGTCGTTGGCTTGAGATAGTGAAGGGATAAAGCGTTGCAACCCATGCGGCAGATCAATCGGGACGGCGAAAGTCTGCCGTTACGGCCCGCGCGGCCTCCGCGGCGCGTGGCGCTCATCGCCGCCGCCTCGTTCGGCCTCGCGCTTGCCGGCTGCGCGGGCTCCAACCCGCTGGTCGCGAGCGACCTTCCCGCCAACCGCCACGAGGTGCCCGAGCAGGCGCCGAGTACAAACGTGATCCCCGAATATGGCGGCACGCTGAAGACCGACGCGGAGAAGAAGAAGGAAATGGAAGAGCTGGAGGCGGCGGGCAAGGCGCACGCCAAGGATACGCAGAGCGCGATCGCCAGCCGAAAATACTAGAACACCGCCCTTCGGGCGCGCGAAAATATTTTGCGCTTTTGTGACGGCGGATGCTGCGCGCGGCGCGATTTGTGCTATGAGCCGCGCCAGGGTTTCAGACCCGATGACGCATTTGGCCAAGCCCCTGCCAAGGACAGGTTGACACGATGGAAGAGTTTTATCGCATTCGACGGATGCCGCCCTATGTCTTCGAGGAAGTGAACCGCCTCAAGGCCCAGGCCCGCAACCGGGGTGCCGATATCATCGACCTCGGCATGGGCAACCCGGATCTTCCCACCCCGAAGCACATCGTCGACAAGCTGGTGGAGACCGTCGGCAAGCCGCGCACCGACCGCTATTCGGCCTCCAAGGGCATTCCGGGCCTGCGCAAGGCCCAGGCCGGCTATTACGAGCGCCGCTTCGGCGTGAAGCTCGATCCGGAGACGCAGGTCGTCGCGACGCTCGGCTCCAAGGAGGGCTTCGCCAACATGGCCCAGGCGATCACCGCGCCGGGCGATGTCGTGCTGGTGCCCAACCCGACCTATCCGATCCACCAGTTCGGCTTCATCATTTCCGGCGGCGTCATCCGCCATCTGCCGGCCGCGCCCGACGAGAACTTCCTGCGCGCCCTCGACCGCGCGGTGAAGCACTCCGTGCCCAAGCCCATCGCCGTCATCCTCAACTATCCGTCCAATCCGACGGCCTATGAGGCCGATCTCGACTTCTATCGCGAGGTGGTCGATTTCTGCCGCAGGAACGAGATGTTCATCCTCTCCGACCTTGCCTATTCGGAAATCTATTTCGGCGACAAGGTACCGCCCTCGGTCCTGCAGGTGCCGGGCGCGATGGATGTCGCGGTCGAGTTCACCTCGATGAGCAAGACCTATTCGATGGCCGGCTGGCGCATCGGCTTCGCCGTCGGCAACAAGCGGCTCTGCGGCGCGCTGGCGCGGGTCAAATCCTATCTCGATTACGGCGCGTTCACGCCGATCCAGGTGGCGGCCGCCGCCGCGCTCAACGGCCCGGACGACTGCATCGAGGAGGCGCGCAACATCTATCGCGCGCGCCGCGATACGATGGTCGACGCCTTCGCGCGCGCCGGCTGGAACATTCCCGCGCCGGGCTCCACCATGTTCGCCTGGGCGCCGCTGCCGGAGAAATTCGCCGCCCTCGGCTCGCTGGAATTCTCCAAGCTGCTTGTCGAGAAGGCCGATGTCGCCATTTCGCCGGGCATCGGCTTCGGCGAGCATGGCGAGGGCTTCGTGCGCATCGCGCTTGTGGAGAACGAGCAGAGAATCCGCCAGGCGGCGCGAAATATCCGCCAGTTTCTTGCGAATGCCGACGAAACCCTCCACAACGTCATCGATCTGAAGACGAGTCGCGCTTAAACGCTGCGGGGGCCCCGGGGGGACCTCCGAGGGTATCTCAAGGGCTTCAATGGTGCAGCAACTCAGGCTTGGCGTGGCGGGATTGGGCACGGTCGGCGCGTCGCTGGTGACGTTGCTCGCCGAGGGCGCAAAGCCGATCGCGAAACGAGCCGGGCGCGAGATCGTCGTCACCGCCGTCAGCGCCCGCGACCGCAAGCGCAAGCGCAGGTGCCCGCTCAAGGGCGTCGCCTGGCATGACGATCCGGTCGCGCTGGCGAACGATCCTGACGTCGATGTCGTCGTCGAGCTGATCGGCGGCGAGAGCGGCGCGGCGGCCGATGCCGTGCGCGCGGCCCTCAAGGCCGGCAAGCCGGTCGTCACCGCCAACAAGGCGCTGCTCGCCCGCCACGGGGTGGAACTGGCGCGGCTCGCCGAGGCGAACGGCGTCTCCATCGGCTTCGAGGCCGCCGTGGCCGGCGGCATACCGGTCATCAAGACGATGCGCGAGGCGCTGGCCGGCAACGCGATCGGCCGCGTGATGGGCATCCTCAACGGCACCTGCAACTTCATCCTGACCAAGATGGAGGACGAGGCGCTGGACTTTCAGGCCTGCCTCGCCGAGGCGCAGGAACTCGGCTATGCCGAGGCTGATCCGACCTTCGATATCGGCGGCTTCGATTCCGCCCACAAGCTCGCCATTCTCGCCGGACTGGCCTTCGGCACCGAGATCGACGTCGAGGCGATCCATCTGGAGGGCATCGAGACGATCACCGCCGAGGATATCCGGGCCGCCGGCGAACTCGGCTACCGCATCAAGCTGCTGGGCGTCGCCCGCCGCACCGACAGCGGCATCGAGCAGCGCGTGACCCCGACCATGATCCCCGTCTCCTCCGCCATCGCCAACGTCAACGGCGTGCTCAACGCGGTCGCCATCGACGGCGACGCGGTCGGCGAGATCATGCTGATCGGGCCGGGCGCGGGGGGCGATGCGACCGCCTCCGCCGTGCTCTCCGACATCGTCGATGTGGCGCGCGGGCAGAACCTGCCGACCTTCGGCGTGCCGGCCGCGACGCTGAAGCCCTTTCGCCGCGCGCGCATGCAGAAGCATGAAGGCGGTTACTATGTGCGCCTTGCCGTCTATGATCGTCCGGGCGCCTTCGCCGCGATCGCCGGCCGCATGGCCGAGGAACAGATTTCGCTCGAGAGCATCGTCCAGAAGCGCGAACACCGCCAGGGCGGGGACGACACGCCGCAGCCGGTCGTCATGATCACGCATGACACCACCGAGGCGCAGATCCGCCGGGCGCTGGAGGCGATCGTCGCCGACGGTCATATTGCCGGCCGCCCTCAGATGATACGGATCGAGCACGTCTGAACGATACCACCTGACACAAATCCACGCGGGAACCGACATGGCCAAGAAGACCACGACCAGAAAGTCCACACCGAAGAAAGCCGAGGCGAAGAAGGCGGCGCCCAAGAAAGGGGCGGCCATTGCCAAGGCGACGCCGAAAAGCGCCGCGCCGAAGAACGCCGCGCGAAAGGCCGCTGCTCCGAAGAAGGCAGCGGCGAAGCCCGGCCGCAAGCTGGCGGTTGAGGATATCCTCGATCGTATCCTGACGCTCGAGATCGTGCGCGTGACCGAGCGCGCGGCGGTGGCGGCGGCGCGCCTGCGCGGCCGCGGCAATGAGAAGGATGCCGATCAGGCCGCCGTCGACGCGATGCGCCGCGAGCTCAACCGCCTGCCGATCGCCGGCACCGTCGTGATCGGCGAGGGCGAGCGCGACGAGGCCCCGATGCTCTATATCGGCGAGAAGGTCGGCACCGGCGAGGGGCCGCGCGTCGATATCGCGCTCGATCCGCTGGAAGGCACGACGATCTGCGCAAAGGATCTGCCGAACTCGCTCGCCGTCATCGCGATGGCCGAATCCGGCTCGCTGCTCAACGCGCCGGACGTCTATATGGACAAGATCGCCATCGGCCCGGGCTATCCGCGCGGTCTGGTCAGGCTCGACGCGAAGCCGGCGGAGAACATTCGCGCCCTGGCCAAGGCCAAGGGCGTGCCGGTCAACGAGATCACCGCCTGCGTGCTCGACCGCCCCCGCCATTCCGCACTGATCGAGGAACTGCGCGATGTCGGCGCCGGCATCCGCCTGATCGGCGACGGCGATATCGCCGGCGTCATCCACACCACCGACAGCCGCACCACCGGCATCGACATCTATCTGGGCATAGGCGGCGCGCCCGAAGGCGTGCTGGCGGCGGCGGCGCTGCGCTGCATCGGCGGCCAGATGCAGGGCCGTCTGATCCTCGACACCGAGGAGAAGCGCAACCGTGCCCGCAAGATGGGCATCGACGACGCCGACCGGGTCTACAACATGGAAGAGCTGGCGAGCGGCGACGTGTTCTTCTCCGCAACCGGCGTGACCGACGGCAATCTGCTGAGCGGCGTGCATTTCGGCCGTGACCTGATCACCACCGAGACGATCGTCATGCGCTCGTCCACCGGCACGGTTCGGCGCATCCGCGCGGAGCACAAGAACATCGCCAAGTTCGCCTGACGGCGGAGCGATGCCGGACGGGGCGGACATCCAACCCTTTCTCGGCATCGGCCGCTCGCATGGCGGTCGGCTGTGGTACGAGCGGCTGGCGCCGGATGCGCGCCGCGTCGCCCTTGCCATCGCCGAGGCCAACGGCTTGAGCGAACTGACCGCCCGCGTCATCGCAGCGCGCGGCATCGCGCTTGAGGGCGCTGCTGATTTTCTCGCGCCATCCCTCAGATCCGCCATGCCCGATCCCTCCGTCCTCCAGGGCATGGACGCCGCCGCCGCGCGGCTGGCCGATGCGGTGGAGCGGGGCGCGAAGGTCGGCATCTTCGGCGACTATGATGTCGACGGCGCGTGTTCCTCCGCGCTGCTGAAGCGCTATCTCGCCTTCTTCGGCATCGAGGCGCCGATCCACATTCCGGACCGCATCGGCGAGGGCTATGGCCCCAACATTCCGGCGATCGACGCGCTGAAGGGTGAGGGGGTCTCGCTGCTGGTCACCGTCGATTGCGGCACGGTCAGCCACGAGGCGCTTGGCCATGCCCGCGATGTCGGGCT
The DNA here is from genome assembly GCA_050249695.1 of Flavobacteriaceae bacterium. GTDB lineage: Bacteria > Pseudomonadota > Alphaproteobacteria > Rhizobiales > Tepidamorphaceae > JACKJP01. The sequence continues at coordinate 658,692 of JBFWQA010000001.1, forward strand.
GGAAGTGCTGGTTTTCGATCATCATCTTGCCGGCGAGGACCTGCCGCCCGCCGTCGCGGTGGTGAATCCCAACCGCGCCGACGACATCTCCGGCCTTGGCATGCTGTGCGCGGCGGGCGTGACATTCATGGTGCTGGTGGCGACCAACCGCGAACTGCGTCGCCGTGGCCGCGAGGCCGCCTCGCTGCCCGACCTCATGCAGTGGCTCGATCTCGTCGCGCTGGCGACGGTCTGCGATGTCGTGCCGCTCACGGGGCTCAACCGCGCCTTCGTCGCGCGCGGGCTGGAACTCGTGACGCGCCGGTTCAATCCGGGTATCGCGGCGCTGTCGGAGGCCGGCCGCGTTTCTGGCCCGGCCTCGCCCTATCATCTCGGTTTCGTCCTCGGTCCGCGCATCAATGCCGGCGGGCGGGTCGGCGATTCCGGCCTCGGCGCGCGGCTCCTATCCTCCGACGATCCGGCCGAGACCGCGCGCATCGCCGCCCGGCTGGATATCCTCAACCGCGAGCGCCAGGCGCTGGAACAGGCGGCCGTCGCCGAAGCGCTGGAGGAGGCGGAGGCCCGTCTGCAAACCGCCGACAGCCCGGTGATCGTCGCCGCCTCGCAAGGCTGGCATCCCGGTATCGTCGGCCTTGTCGCGGCGCGGCTCAAGGAGCGTTTCCATCGCCCGGCGATCGCCATCGCCGTGGACGCGGATGGCATGGGCGGCACCGGCTCAGGCCGTTCCATCCCCGGCGTCGATCTCGGCCGGGCGATCCGCGCGGCGGTCGATGCGGGGCTGCTGGTCAAGGGCGGCGGCCATGTCATGGCGGCGGGCCTGACGGTGGAAATGACGCGGCTTGGCGCGTTCCGCGACTGGCTTGCCGCAAGGCTGGCCGGGGATGTCGCCGCCAATAACGATCGGCGCTTGCTTGTCGATGGCGTGCTCGATGCAGGCGGTGCGACGCTGGATGCCGTCCGCGAACTGGCCCGCGCCGAACCCTTCGGTTCCGGCAATCCCGAACCCGTCATCGTCTTTCACGGACACAGGCTGGTCTTCGCCGACGAAACGTCGCAGGGCCATATCCGCCTGCGCATCGCCGGGCAGGGCGCGGCTCCGCTCTCCGGCATCGCCTTTCGCGCTTCGGGCACGCCGCTTGGGAGCGCGCTGCTCGACAGCCGCGGCCGCCCGATGCATTTCGCCGGCACGCTGCGCATCGACCGCTGGCAGGGCCGCGAAACGGTCTCGCTGCATGTGCGGGATGCGGCGGCGGTTTGAGGGAGAGGTAGCGGTTTTCGCGGCAGATGGTTTTCGCCACACGGGGCAAGAGGACTCGGAACTCTGGACCGATTTTCCTTTGCAGCATGATGCCGTTACTTGCAAAAGTATTCCGTCGCGCGCGATGCCCAATTGACTCCGCCCGCCGGATGGTCGACGTTGAGCCCGCAACTCAAAGAGTCAGATTACTGACATTTCCACAGTTGCCATGCGGGCGCCAGAAACCGTGGTAAGAAATGGGTCGGCTAAGAACCGGCCTGATATCGGAGGAAACATGACTGATCGTGATGCCGCGAACCGTTTTGATTGCGCCATTGTGGGCGCCGGCCATGCCGGCAGTGCCTGCGTGGGCGCGTTGCGTCAGGCGGGATTTGCCGGATCGATCGCGCTGATCGGCGAAGAACTGGATATTCCTTATCACCGTCCGCCGCTGTCGAAGGCGCTGCTGACGGGTGAACGGGCGCATGACGATCTGGCGCTGCGGCCGGCGGAGTTCTACGACAAGCAGAATGTCACGGTCATGCTCGGCACGCGCGTCGATCGGATAGACCGGCAAGGCCGGTCGATTCACCTGACGAATGGCACGGGTTTCGGTTATGGCGATCTCGTGCTCGCCACGGGCAGCAGCAACCGTTCCATCCCCGTCAAGGGCGTCGATCTGCCGGGCGTTCTCAGCCTGCGCGGCATGGAAGATGCTCGCGCCCTGAAGTCGGCGCTGGAGAAAGGCGGCACGATGGTGATCGTCGGCGCCGGCTATATCGGCCTTGAGGTTGCCGCCTCGGCGCGCAAGCTCGGCCTCGACGTCGTCGTTGTCGAGCGCGAGGACCGCGTGCTGAAACGCGTCGGTTCGGTGCCGATATCGGAGAAGATCCAGGCCTTTCACGAAGCCCAGGGCGTTCGGTTCCTGCTCAATGCCGAGGTCGCCGGCTTCGAGGGCGAGGATAAGCTCTCCGCGGTTCTGCTGAAGGACGGCACGCGCCTTGCCGCCGACAGCGCGCTGATCGGCATCGGTGCCGTCGCCAACCAGCAGATCGCCGAACAGGCCGGCCTCAAATGCGGCAACGGCATCATCGTCGATGACGACACCCGCACCGACGATCCGCATATCTATGCCATCGGCGATTGCACGATGCGCCCGCTCGCCGCGCTGGGCGGGCATGGCCGACTGGAGAGCGTTCACAACGCCAACGAACAGGCAAAGCGTGCCGCCGCTGCCATCTGCGGCAAGCCGCAGCGCCCGGTCGAGGTCACCTGGAACTGGTCCGATCAGTACGATCTGCGCATCCAGTCCGCCGGTGTCGCCGGAGACGGCCTGAACATCGTCGTCAGGGGCGATGAACTGCCCGATCCCTTCGCGGTGTTCCGCCTCGATGCGGACGGCGTCGTTATCATGACCGAGACGATCAACGCGCCGGCGGAATTCAACTTTTCCCGCGATGCCATCGGCAAGGGTCTGAAGCTGGACCCGGCCAAGCTTCGCGACAGGACGGTCCCGATCAGGGAGTGCATCGTGCAGAGCGAGCTGAAGACGGAGGATAATCTTTGCCGCGCGTAATTTTCATCGACACGGACGGGAGCGAGACCGAAGTCCAGGCCGACGTGGGGAAGTCGGTCATGGAAGCGGCCGTTGAGAACAACATACCCGGCATCGACGCCGACTGCGGCGGCATGTGCGCCTGCGCCACCTGCCACATCATCGTCGACGAGGCCTGGTTTTCCGTCACCGGGCCGCGCACCGACAACGAGGAGGCGATGCTCGGCTTTCTGCCCGATCTCAACGAGCGGGCGCGGCTGGGTTGTCAGATCAAGCTCAGTGAGGAGATGGACGGGCTGACGGTGAGGTTGCCGATCGGCCAGTTCTAGTAACATCGCGAGGAGGAGGAAACGAACAATGGACGTTGCATCGATCAAGGGCATGCCGCTTGAGGACATCGATCCTTCCGACCAGACCCGGTTCGTGGACTGGACGCTTTTCGAGGTCTTCGACCGGATCCGTAAGGAACGGCCGGTCTGCTATCACAAGAACACCCAGTACGGCCCCTTCTGGTCCATCACGAAGTACAAGGACATCATGGAGGCCGAGCTCGACCACAAGACATTTTCGAGCGACGCGAAATATGGCGGCATCTGGATCAAGGAGCAGCCTCAGGAAACGATCCGCAAGAGCTTCATGGTCGCCGATCCGCCCGTTCATGACGAGCAGCGCAAGGTGGTGAACCCGATCGTCTCGCCGGCCAACCTTCAGCGCATGGAAGAGTTCGTACGCGCCGAGACGAACGATATTCTCGACGGTCTGCCGCTCGATACCGAGATCGAATGGGTCGATGCGATGTCCGTCGAACTGACGGGGCGCGTGCTTGCCCGTCTGATGGATTTTCCCTTCGAGGACCGCCGCCTGCTGACCGAGTGGAGCGATCTGGTCAATCTCGACCTGAAGGTCGGCGGCGAGATCACCGACGAATTCAAGAAATACGAGGCGCTGGCCCCGTGCGGCGCCTATTTCCGCAGGCTCTACGAGGAGCGCAAGGAACTGCCCCCGCAGCATGACCTCGTCTCCATGCTGGCCCATGCCTCCAACACCTGCAACATGAACGATCAGGAGTTGCGCGGCATGATCATCCTGCTGATGGTCGGCGGCAACGACACGACCCGCAATACGATCTCAGGCGGCGTGGTCGCGCTCAACGAGTTCCCGCACGAATACGAGAAGCTGAGAGCCAATCCCGCGCTGGTGGAATCCATGGTGCCGGAAATGATCCGCTGGGTTTCGCCTGTGGCGCACATGCGCCGTACGGCAACCAGCGACACGGAGTTCAAGGGCGAGAAGATCAAAAAGGGCGACAAGGTCATCCTCTGGTACATCTCGGGCAACCGCGACGAGGAGATGATCGAGGATCCCTACAACTTCATCATCGACCGCAAGAATCCGCGCCAGCACGTTTCCTTCGGATTCGGCGTCCACCGCTGCTTCGGCAACCGCCTTGCGGAGATGCAGTTGCGCGTGTTCTGGGAAGAGATGCTCAAGCGCAATCTGGTCATCGAGACGCTTGGACCCCCGAAGCGCCGTTTCTCCAATTTCGTCATCGGTATCGACGAACTGCCGGTGAAGCTGCGCAAGGCCTGAGCCTGCCGGCAGTCAATGAGCAGGGGCGCCGCATCGCTGCGGCGCCCTTTTTGTTTCGAGGTTCAGGCATCAACTCGCCGGCTTGCCAGCGTTGACATGCCCGTTCAATCTCGCACGCGAGCAAAACGGAGTTCGCATGCACATCACAGGCATCGACCATATCGTCATCACCGCGGCCGACGAGGCGGCGAGCGTCGCCTTTTACGAACGGGTGCTCGGGATGACGGTCAGGCGTCCGGCGCGCGGACCCGTCGCGCTGCATTTCGGGAACCAGAAGATCCATGTTCATCAGGCCGGCCGCGAATTCCACCCCAATGCGCGGGAAGCTGCCCCCGGCACCGCCGACCTGTGCTTTCTGACGGATGTCCCGCTTGCCCAGGTGAAGGCGCATCTGGCGCGCTGCGGCGTCGCGCTTGAGGTCGATACGGTGATCCGCGAGGGCGCGCGTGGCCCGATGGCGTCGGTCTACTTCCGCGATCCGGACGGCAATCTGGTCGAGGTGTCGAATTACGCGGAGGCGGCGGCGAGTTGATTCTGCTTGTCAGGAAACCGTTGGAAGCGATTCAGAAGATTCAATTCTCCGACCCTTCACAGCAGATGCTGCCACAGCACGTAGAGCAGGAATACGCCGTTGGCCGCGAGCATGCAGAAGACGGCAAAGGACCCGAGGTCCTTGGTCGCGCGGCCGAAATCGGAAATCTCCGGTGAGGAGCGGTCGACAATGATCTCTATCGCGGTGTTGAGCGCCTCCACCGCGATCGTGATGAAGAACAGCAGGGTCGAGACGAGATAGTCGACAGGTTCGGCGCCCAGCAGGAAAAACACGACGAGAATGCCGATCCAGGCGATGACCTCGTGGCGGAACGCGCTCTCACGGATGATGACGCGCAGCCCGCCCCACGAATAGCGCGTGGCGGCGATCAGATGCCGCCAGCCCCGCTCGCGCGGGACGGTTTCAATGCGTCGCACGGGTTGAGGCCATGGCGCTGATCTGCGACGCGCGATCGCGGCAGGAGGCGAAAAGGTCGAGGTCGCGGTGATAGACCGTGGTCTCTACATCGAGCAGCCCCAGCATCGAATGGAAGACGTTGTCGTGGGAGACCGCGGCGGCGGTATGCGCATTCACGCAGCCCGTATCGATCTCCCGATCCCTCGCGAAGTCCTGCGAAAGCCAGAACATGAAGGGGATGTGCGTTTGTTCGGCCGGCGCCATGAAATAGGGCACGCCATGCAGATAAAGACCGCCTTCGCCCAGCGACTCGCCGTGATCGGACGCGTAGAACATCATGCCGGAGAACTGATCCTGCCTGTCCTTCAGCATGTCTATGATCCGCGCCAGGACATGGTCTGTATAGAGGATCGTGTTGTCATAGGCGTTGACGATCTCCTCATGCGAGCATTCGGCGAATGTAGCGCTTCTGCAGACCGGCGTGAACCGTTCGAACGGCTTTGTATAGCGCAGATGATAGGTCGGCCCGTGGCTGCCGATCTGGTGGATGACGAGGACGGTATCGGTTTTGACGCCGTCGAAAAAGGCGGGGAGGGCGTCGACCATGATCTCGTCGCGGCATTCCCCTTCTTCGCAATATTGCGCGTCCTTCTCATAGGTGAAGATGCGCGTCGGTGTGCGCGCCGCGACCCCTTTGGAGCCGGTATTATTGTCCCACCATTCGGCGCGAATGCCGGCATGCTGCAGCACGTCGAGCAGGTTTTCGTAAGACCGGCCAGCGTCCTCGCTGTAGTTCGCGCGGCTGAATTCAGAGAACATACACGGCACTGAAACGGCTGTCGCGGTGCCGCAACTCGAGGCATTCGGGAAATTGATGACGTCCCGCTTCGCCAGTTCGGGGTTGGTATTGCGCCCGTAGCCGTCGAGCGAGAAATCGGCAGCTCGCGCCGTTTCGCCGACGACCATGATGGCGAGCACGGGCTTGCGCGGTGACGCGGGCAGGGCGACATGGGCGTCGAGGCCGATGGGTTCCAGATGTGCGTGCGCCTCACGCCACGCGACAACCCCGTACTTGACGGCGCTGGCGATGGGAGCGGCCGGCGTGAACGACGCCATCAGATCCTGATGCTCGCGCCATGAGGAGGAGAAGGCCGGATAGTTGACGGTTATGGGTAAGGCAACAGCGGCCAGCGAAACCGCGAGGATGGCGAGCCGCTGGCCGAGCCTGCGGCGGAACGGGATCGGCCGGATTCGGACCCACGCGACGAGTGCGGACGGTAGCAGCCCGAAGACGGCGACATAGCCGACGAACGGCAAGGTGACGAGGTGCTTGGCCTCATGGGCCGTGGTCGTCACCGCGTTCTCGATCATCTGCCGCGAGATGATCGTCCCGTAATTATCGGTGTAGAAGGCCGAAACCGCACCGACGAGGATCAGGAAGATGATCAGCGGCCGGGTCAGGATCGACAGTGAGAAAAGCGAAACGATGACCGTCATCAGCCCTGCGATGCCGATGGAAAAAAGCCAGAAAAGTTCGGGCTGAGGACCGAAATAGGCGGCCGTCTTCTGCCAGAAGGTGACGTTGAAGACCGCGAGCAGATAGGCCGATACGGCCAGGATGAAGATGGTCTGGCTGACCGAGGGCCGCCGGCCGAGCAGGCGATGCATGGAAAGACTCCGCCGGAGATGCTTCAACGACTTCTAATAAAGAGACTACTTCAAATTGTTTCGGGCGAAAGTGAGGCGTGTCGTCGCGGCCGCGGCGGCGCGCTCATTCCTCGCCGGGAAGCACGCTGCGATAGCGGATGTGAAAGCCTTCAAGACGGACGCCGCCCGCCGGCACCGTCGGAACTTCCCAGCCGGTGAAATCCTTCTCGTGACCGGGCGAACGAGGCAGATCGACGCTGAAAACGACATCGCCGGCGGGCTGTTTGAAAACCAGCACCCTGTCGCGGGTGCGGTGGGCCATCTCGACACGTCCGCTCACCACGAGTCGAACTCCTTCCATGCGGACCGATTCGATTTGTGCGGACATGGTGTTTTCGGATGTCTGGAGTTCGATCGGGCTGCGCCGCGCCAGCGCTTCGCTCCGGCTGACCAGCGGCGGCGGCTCGGAGCCCGAAGGCATCACGATTTCGAAGACGAGTTCGGGCGGCAGCCTATTGCTGGCGGTGTGAGGCCGCATCACCCAGAAGCCACCGGCAATCACGCCCGCCGCCACACCGACGCCCGCTATGGCGGCGGCGAGGTGTCCGGCGGTGACGGCCATCGTGTGCCGGCGCCGCCAGCGCATCAGGAGCCATACGGCAAGGATCAGACCGATCAGGCCTCCGACGGGGCCGATGGCGAAGAACGCCGTCATCGCCAGCGCGCCCTCGCGCTCGCCGATGCCGAGCACGCCGCCGAGCCCGACTGCCAGAAAGGCTGCCACCAGCCAACCGATAATCGTTCCCGCGATGCCCGCCAGTCCAGCAGCGACGTAATTCAATGCCATCTCCTGAAGCGTCCGGCCGACACGCTGGCGCCAGGCATCATGAGGCTTTGCGACCGCCGACTGTCAAGCGGCATTGCCGCGTCGACGCGGGTTAATGCGCGTTGACGCGGAGGTGGAGTAAAATGCGAATATGCCTCGCTAGGGAACGGAGGAAACATTGCCATGGGATTGAAGGTTCTCGTCACGGCCGGCGGCGCCGGCATCGGCCGCGAGATCGCCCGCGCGTTCAGGGATGGGGGCGCCGACGTCTATGTCTGCGACATCGACGACGAGGCTCTGAAGGCCGCCGCGGCCGAAATCCCGGGTCTGATCACAGGCCGGTGCGACATCGGCGACGCGGGCGCGGTGGAAAATATGGTGACCTATGCCGCTGGACAACTGGGCGGCCTCGACGTGCTCGTGAACAACGCGGGCATCGGCGGCCCCACAAAGCCTGTCCAGGATATTGAACCGGAAGAATGGAACCGCGTCCTCGCGGTCAATCTCACCGGCGCGTTCAATGTCACGCGCGTCGCGGTGCCATACCTGATTTCATCCGGGCGCGGCGCTATCATCAACATGACCTCGATCGGCGGGCGAAAGGGATTCCCGCTGCGCACGCCCTATTCGGCGGCAAAATCGGGCCTGATCGGCTTTACGAAAACGCTGGCGATGGAGCTGGGACAGTACAACATCCGGGCCAACGCCATCGCGCCCGGTTCGGTCGACGGCGAGCGGGTTCGCAGGATCTGGCGTGACCGGGCCGCGGCGACCGGCTCAACGCTTGAGGAGGTACAAGCCACCTTCACGGCCAACCAGTCCCTGAAGCGGCTTGTCGATCCGCGCGACATCGGCGCGCTGGCGGTCTTTCTCGCCTCCGATGCCGCCAAGTCGATCTCCGGCCAGGTCCTGCCGATCGATAACGACCTGCAAAGGCTCTGAGCGAAGCGATCGCGGCGGCGTGAAGGGAAGAGTGGCGCGCCCTACGGGAGTCGAACCCGTCTTTCCAGATTGAAAATCTGGCGTCCTAACCGATAGACGAAGGGCGCCCGCGGGCAGGCTTATAGAGGCGAATCCCTTCGCCCGCAACCATCACGCGCGGTTTTACCAGTGGCCCGTGTTCTGCATCGATTTCCAAGGCTCCGCCGGCGCCAGCGCGTCGCCTTTCTGCAGCAGTTCGATGGAAATGTTGTCGGGCGTGCGGATGAAGGCCATCCGCCCGTCGCGCGGCGGCCGGTTGATCGTCACGCCCTCGCGCCGCAGCTGTTCGCACAGCCCGTAAATATCGTCGACCTCGAAGGCCAGATGGCCGAAATTGCGGCCTTCTCCATAGTCTTCGGGATCCCAGTTGTAGGTGAGTTCGATCAGCGGCGCCTTGCGCGACCGGCCGGCTTCCTCGTCGTCGGCAGCCGCCAGGAAGATCAGCGTGAAGCGCCCCGCCTCGCTTTCCGTGCGCCTGACCTCGTGAATGCCGAGCAGGCTGAAAAAGCGCAAGGTTTCCTCAATATCGCTGACGCGGATCATCGTATGCAGATAGCGCATCGCAATCTCCTTGGTGGGTGTGAAGGCCGTGCTTCGCAATTCTTTCGCAGCAGGAATGTACCACCCATGCGAAAGGTTCAAGGATGCCCCGGCGTCAATATGTGTAAATTCCAGATCGCTATTTGATCTTTTGCTCTATTGATTGGAAGATGGACTTGGGCGAATCATGCCTATCTGAGCGGTGGCAGGTGTGGAGTAATCTCGATGGGGGGCAAGTTCGGCAAGATCGACGACACGGCCTGGATAGACGAGGCACGCCAGGATACGGCTGTCGATGTGGTCGAGGTGGTCGGCACGGTGAAATGGTTCGATGTCTCCAAGGGATTTGGTTTCATCGTCCCCGACAACGGTTTGCCGGATGTCCTCCTGCATGTCACCTGCCTGCGGCGGGACGGCTATCAGACGGCTTTCGAGGGCGCGCGCGTTGTGTGCGAGGCGCTCAACCGGCCCCGCGGTCTCCAGGCCTTCCGCATCATCTCCATGGACAATTCCCAGGCGATCCACCCCGCCGAGATGCCGGCCCGGACTCATGTTCAGGTTCAGGCCGCCAGCGATCAGGTGCGCGCCGAGGTGAAGTGGTTCAACCGCATCCGGGGCTACGGCTTTCTGACCTGCGGCCCGGGCTCACCGGATATCTTCGTTCATATGGAAACGCTCCGGCAGTTCGGCATCAGCGAACTTCATCCCGGCCAGACGGTGCTCGTCAGATACGGTCCGGGGCCGAAAGGGCTGATGGCCGCCGAAGTGCAGCTCGACGGACCGGCACCGTTCCCGTCACACTAGCGATTATGCGCAAGACGTTTTCATGGCTCGCTGTCGGGGCCGTGGCGCTGCTCCTGACGCTGGCGGCAATGCCGGCCTTCGCGCGTGCCGATGCGCCGGACACCGCGCTGCAACCGCTTATCATCGAGACCGGCCGGGGCCGCACCGAATTCATGGTCGAGATGGCGGATACGCCGGCCCTGCGATCGAAGGGGCTGATGTTCCGTCCCTCGCTGGCGCCCGATCGCGGCATGCTGTTCGATTTTCTGACCGACCAGGAGATCACCATGTGGATGGAGAACACGCCGGTTTCCCTCGACATGATCTTTCTGGCGGCCGACGGTTCGGTGACGCGGATCGCCCGCAACACCGAGCCGTTCTCGCGCGATATCATCGGTTCGCGCGGGCCGGCCCGGGCGGTGCTTGAGGTCGCCGCGGGCACGGCGCGCCGCATCGGGCTGAAACCGGGCGACATCGTCCGTCACCGGATGTTCGGCAATTTGGAATAGGGATGGCCGCGCGGCGATGCAGGCGCGGTTGCGCACAGCGCGGGTCTTGTGGCAAAGACGGGCGGCGCGCTTGACGGCGCGGTTTGCCCTGTGTCGGGGTGTAGCGCAGCCTGGTAGCGCATCTGCTTTGGGAGCAGAGGGTCGCAGGTTCAAATCCTGCCGCCCCGACCATAGATCGGGTTGAACTGGACCGGAGGTTTTGAGGGTCATGGTGGCACGCATCTACAAGCCGTCGCGCACGGCGATGCAGTCGGGCAGGGCGGGCACGAAACGCTGGGTCCTCGAGTTCGAGCCCGAGGTCCCGCGGGAGATCGAACCGCTGATGGGCTACACCAGTTCCTCCGATATGAAGCAGCAGTTGCGCATGCGCTTTGCCTCGATGGAAGCTGCCGTTGAATATGCCGAGCGCAACGGCATCGCCTATCGGGTGCAGGAGCCGCACGAACCGCGCCGCCGCCGCACCTCCTATTCGGACAATTTCCGTTTCGACCGCCGCCAGTCCTGGACTCATTGAGGGAGCGGCTCTGGAACGGCAACGGCCCCGTAGCTCAGCTGGACAGAGCACCGGCCTTCTAAGCCGATGGTCGCAGGTTCGAATCCTGCCGGGGTCACCAATTCCAACCGGGTCCATTCCGAGGACATGGTTTACATTTGATACCGGAGAGATGGTTTACACTATCTCCGGTGCGAATGGGTTTGTCGCGGGCTCGACCCTGTCTTCGTAATTATCGAAGAATCCGATGTCGTAGTCGAGGAATGAGACGAGCCAGATCTGATCGTCGACTTCCCTGAGGCCGAGGATTTGCCCTGCGAAGACCTGGCTGAGATTGATTTTCCTCTTGCCGATGCAGATACGGCCGCAGCGGGTGACGCGCACGGTTCGCTCGTGGAATGGGTAGGCTGGCTCCTGCGGCGGTTCGTAGATGCGCGGTGAAGGCGTATAGAGTTCGCCAGGATAGGCGCCATTAAGCGCCTGATGGGGGCGCTGGTTGTTGTAAACCTCGACGAATGCGTCGAGTTTCTCCTGTTGCTGGAGAAAGTTGAAGGCGGGCGGTTTGGTGGCTTCGTTCTTCAGCGTCAGATGGATACGCTCGTGGCGTCCGTTCTGCTGGGGATGACCCGGTCTGATGCGCTCGATGGCAATGCCGAGCCTGAGCCACCAGACCGACAACCTGCTCAATCCGAACAGGGCATGGGCACTGGCGAAGGGCACGCCATTGTCGGTTCTGATGGCGCGGGGCAGCCCAAACTCTTTGAAGGTGCGCTCGAAAACCGCGAAGGCGAAGTCGGCTTTGGTGGATTGCAACCCTTCGCAGGCCAACAGATAGCGAGAGCTGTAGTCGCTGACTGTCAGTGGATAGCAGTACTGCCGGTTGCCGAGCCTGAACTCGCCCTTGAAGTCGGCGCACCACAACCCGTTGGGCGCGTGCGCGTTGGACAACGCCGTCCCCTCGGCGCGGTGCCGTCGCCGGCGGCGTCGTTGGACCAGGCCGTGCCGATCGAGCACAGCATGAACGGTGGAGATGGCCGGCGGCTTGATCATCGGATACGCCCGGATCAGCTTCTCCCTGATCTTCGGCGCTCCCCAGCCGGGATATTCCTTCTTCAAACCCAGAATGCTGCGCTCGATCTGAAAGGGCAGTCGGTTGGCGTGGCGATACGGGCGTCTGGAGCGGTCGTTGAGACCGTCAAGGCCGCATGCTTTGTAGCGATTGAAAATCTTGTGGCCCGTCACCCGGGAGATGCCGAACTCGCGGCACAACGGCGCCATCTTCTCACCTTCCAGAAGGCGGGCAACAAATTTGAGACGTTCGTCCATCGGCTTACACTCTTTCCAAGGCATCCGGGCGCTCCCAAAATGCCGATTGTGTAAACCATGTCTCCGGAATGAAATGTCAGCTATGTCTCGATAAGCTCAACCGGGTCCGGGAAATAGGGAGGCGTCTTTGACCATCATCTGGTACATCGCCGCCGCCATCGCCGAAATCGCTGGCTGCTTCGCCTTCTGGGCGTGGCTGCGGCTTGACAGGTCGCCCTTGTGGCTCGCCCCCGGATTGGCGAGCCTTGCCTTCTTCGCTTTCGCCCTGACGCGCGTCGATGCCGGTTTCGCGGGCCGGGCCTACGCCGCCTATGGCGGGGTCTATATCGCGGCGTCCCTGCTCTGGCTCTGGATCGTCGAGCGCCAGATGCCGGATCGCTGGGACGTCGCCGGCTCGATCGTCGCCCTCGCGGGCGCGGCGATCATCATCTTCGCGCCGCGCGGGGCCTGAGCGCTATTTCTTGCCGATGTCGCTGACGGCGCCCATGATCTTCTTCTGGGCATCGGCGGCGAGTTCCGAAAGCTCGGAGAAGTTCTTCGCCGTCCGTTCCGCGTTCTCGCGCGTGAGGTCGGCAACGCGCGTCATCATCTTTGTCGGGTCCGAAGTCGTCGATTCCCGCGCCGCCTTCTGCCATGCGCTCATGGCCTCCGTCGCCATTTCCTGCTGGCGTGACATCATCTTCTGCAGCGCCTCGGCGGAAATCCTGCCGATTTCCTGCATGGTGCGAAAATTGTCGGTGCCGGCCTTGCTGAAATCGGGCATCTGACCGCCCGGCCACCCCATCGTTCCGAACTGCTGAAACGACTTCATCATGTCTGAGAACGGGTTGTCGTCTTTGGCCATGACTTGCCTTCCTGTTGGCGTGAGCATGCTTCCGAACGGCTCTTGCGCGCATATCTCGGGCGCCGGCCGCGATGGAAAAGCGCCGAGCGATCCTCGCCGAGGCCGCAGGATGACTTTACGCTTCCTGCCGGGCACTGCAATGGGGGCGGGCCGCTCTGGCCGTCAGCCGCCGCCGCCGGCCTGCCGCCAACGCTCCAGTCCGGACTCCAGATCGGCGATCAGATCGTCCGGATCCTCCAGCCCGATGTGAAGGCGGATTGCGGGTCCCGCCGCGTTCCAGCGCGTGGCGGTGCGCGATGAGGTGGGGTCGAAGGGAACCGCAAGGCTCTCATAGCCGCCCCAGGACGCGCCGATGCCGAAATAGTCGAGGCCGTCGATGAAGGCCGCCACGGCTTCCTGCGGACCTGGTTGCATGACGATGGAGAACAGGCCGCTGGCGCCGGTGAAATCCCGCTTCCAGAGCGCATGGCCCGGGAAGCTCTCAAGACCGGGATGAAGCACGCGTTCGACTTCCGGACGCGTCTCCAGCCACCCGGCGACCTTCAGCCCCGAAGCGTGATGCTGGCGCAGTCGAACGGCCATTGTCCGCAAGCCCCTTTGGCCGAGATAGGCGACATCCGGGCCAACATGCTGGCCCATCGCCCCATGGGTCTCGTGCAGCGCGCGCCAGTGTTCCGCGTCGGCGCTGATGGTGCCGAGCATGATGTCGGAATGGCCGCCGATATATTTTGTCGCCGCGGAGAGCGAAAGGTCGACGCCGTGCTCGAGCGGCCGGAAGTAAAGCGAGGTTGCCCAGGTGTTGTCCATGATGGTGGTGATGCCGCGTTCGCGCGCTACCGCCGTGATTGCGGGCACATCCTGTATCTCGAAGGTCAGGGAACCGGGCGATTCCAGGAAAATCGCGCGCGTATTGCCGTCGATGAGGCGCGCGATGTCCGCGCCGATCAGCGGATCGTAGTAGGTCGTGCTGATGCCCATGCGCCGGAGGATCGTGTCGCAGAAATGCCGGGTCGGCTTGTAAGCGGTGTCGACCACCAGCACATTGTCGCCGCTGGAAAGGCAACTCAATAACGCGACGGCGATCGCCGACAGCCCCGAGGGCTCAAGCACGGTGCCCGCCGCCCCCTCCATCGCGCTGATCGCATTCTCCAGCGCTTCCAGCGTGGGGGAGCCGCGCCGCCCGTAGCGGTAGCGCTGGTCGCCCCGCTTGTAGGCGGCCACGTCCGGAAACAGAACCGTCGAACCCTGATAGACGGGCGGATTGACGAAGCCGAAATAGTCTCCGGGTGTTCGTCCGGCATGTGTGATCAGGGTGTCGGGTCGAGGCGTCCTTTTCATGGTCAATTGCTTCCTCCTGCCTAAAACCTCGACTATTTGCCTAGCGAAACGATGGAATTGCCCGGAATATGGTCTTGACCTGCCTAGCAGAATAGCCTTCGATTGAAAAAGTCTTGAAGGCCTAAAAGGGCCCTCCGAGAGCGTTTTTTTGAACGGGAAACGGGCGAGGAGGGAGTTTTACGGCGCCGGAGGCGGTCCCGTCTCTCGGTGCGTTGCGACCAAACGCCCGAAATGCAACCAGGGGACAGAAAAGGCTTGATCATGAAAAGAACGATTATGCCGGTGCTCGCCAGCGCGGCTTTCGCGATGGCGGCGACCGCCGCGACGGCCGGCACGCTCGATGACATCAAGGCGAAGGGTCATGTGCAATGCGGCGTCAGCCAGGGGTTGCCGGGCTTTTCCAATCCCGACGACAAAGGCAACTGGACGGGGCTCGACGTCGATTTCTGCCGCGGTGTCGCCGCGGCTGTGTTCGGCAATGGCGACGCGGTGAAATTCACGCCGCTGTCGGCGAAGGAACGCTTCACGGCGTTGCAGAGCGGCGAGATCGACCTTCTCTCGCGCAATACCACCTGGACGATGACGCGCGACACGACCCTCGGCCTGAATTTTGCCGGCGTGACCTATTACGACGGCCAGGGCTTCATGGTCCGCAAGTCTCTCGGCGTGTCATCGGCACTCGAACTGTCGGGCGCCAGCGTGTGCACCAATACCGGCACGACGACGGAACTGAACGTCGCGGACTATTTCCGCGCCAAGAACATGCAGTATGAAATCGTCGCTTTCGAAAAGTCCGACGAAGTGGTGCAGGCTTATGACGCCGGCCGCTGCGACGTCTACACGACCGATGCATCGGGTCTCTATGCGCAGCGCCTGAAGATGACCAATCCCGACGAGCATATCGTACTGCCGGAAATCATCTCCAAGGAGCCGCTGGGACCCCTCGTGCGCGACGACGACGTGCAATGGTTCAAGGTCGTGCGCTGGGTCTATTTCGCCCTGCTGAATGCGGAGGAACTCGGCGTCACCAAGGCCAATGTCGAGGAGATGAAGGGCGCCGACAGCCCGAACGTCAAGCGATTGCTCGGCACCGAAGGCGAATTCGGCCCCTCGATCGGTCTCGACAAGGAATGGGCGGTCAACGTGATCAAGGCCGTCGGCAACTATGGCGAAATCTTCAACCGCAACGTCGGGCCCGACACCCCGCTGGGTATTTCGCGCGGTCTGAATGCGTTGTGGACCGATGGCGGCGTTCAGTACGCGCCTCCGGTGCGCTGAACATATCGGCATGATCTTCCCCGGCCGATGCGTCGGCCGGGGATCCGACTTTCCGAAATGCCCGCACTGGCTGGAGCGGCATGAACGGATCGGCCCGCAGAGGGGCGGGCGAAAGACTGGGTGGCCGGCGCCCATCGTCGGCTGATCTGGAGGGGGCATGGCGCTTCAGGAAACCGCGCGCGCACCGGACAGGAGGTCCGTCCTCAACGACCCCAAGGTCCGCGGCTGGATTTACCAGATCGTTGTCATTGTCCTGATCGTCTGGTTCGGCTGGGAGATCGTCAACAACACCATCGCGAACCTGCGCGCCCGCAACATCTCCGGCGGGTTTGGATTTCTGGATATCAATGCCGGTTTCGGCATCACGCAAAGCCTGATCAGCTATTCGGAAGTTTCCAGCTACGGCCGCGCCCTCATGGTGGGGCTGCTGAACACGTTGATGGTCGCCGGCCTCGGCGTGCTTTTCGCGACGGTCTTCGGCTTCATTGTCGGTATCGCCCGCCTCTCTCCGAACTGGCTGATTTCGCGCATCGCGACGGTCTATGTGGAAGTCCTGCGCAATGTCCCGCTGCTGTTGCAGATATTCTTCTGGTATTTCGCCGTTCTTCGGGCGGTGCCCAACCCGCGCAACTCGGTCGAATTCGCGGGCGGCGTCTTCCTCAACAATCGCGGCCTGTTCATGCCGCGCATCATCTTCGAAGAGGGTTCCGGCCTGATCGGCTGGGCGGTCCTGGTCGCCATCGCGCTATGGATCGGCATCTATCTCTGGGCCCGGAAACGACAGGAAGCGACGGGTCAGCAGTTCCCCGTCTTCCTCTCCGGCTTTGCCGTGTTCATCCTGCTGCCCGTTCTCGCATGGCTCGTGACCGGAATGCCCCTGTCCATCGAAACGCCGGAATTGAGGGGGTTCAACTTTGTCGGCGGCGCGAGGGTGATCCCTGAATTCGTCGGCCTCTTGCTGGCACTCAGTGCCTATACTGCCGCCTTCATCGCCGAAATCGTCAGGGCCGGCATACTGGCCGTGAGCCACGGCCAGACGGAAGCGGCCCACGCGCTCGGTCTGCGCAGCGGCCCGACCTTGCGCCTCGTCGTCATTCCGCAGGCGCTGCGGGTCATCATCCCGCCGCTGACGAGCCAGTATCTGAACCTGACGAAGAATTCCTCGCTTGCCGTGGCCATTGCCTATCCGGACCTTGTTTCGGTTGGCGGCACGGTGCTCAACCAGACGGGGCAGGCGGTCGAGATCATCGGCATCTGGATGGCGGTCTACCTTTCCATCAGCCTTCTGACGTCGCTTTTCATGAACTGGTACAACAGCCACATCGCGCTGGTCGAGCGATGAAGGGGGGCGGCGTGACGGATATCTCCTACGTTCGCAAGACGATGGCGCCGAGCCGGCCGGCGCCGTCCTCGGTCGTCGGCCCCTGGGCGTGGGCCCGCACCAATCTCTTTTCCAGCATACCCAACACGATTTTGACGCTCATCGGCATCTGGCTCATCTATATGCTGGTGCCGCCATTGATCGAGTTCGCCTTCGTGAACGCCGTCTGGGAAGGCACGAACCGCGAAGACTGCCTCGGCCATGACGGCGCATGCTGGGCTTATGTGAAGGCGTATTTTCCGCAGTTCATCTACGGCCGCTATCCGGATGCCGAGCGTTGGCGGGTCAATCTCACATTCCTTCTCTTCTTCGGCGGCCTGATCCCGATGATGATTCCGTCGGTGCCGTTCAAGCGCGAGAATGTCCTCTACATGCTTCTGGTCTTTCCGACCGTGGCGCTGGTCCTGCTGACGGGCGGCAATATGGATTTCAACGGCTTCATTCTGCCTGACGACATGATCGCGCCGTCGGCGCTGAAATTCTGGATCGACTACCTCATCCTGACTGCCGTCGTCGCTGCGGCCGCCGCCGCGCTCGCGCGCGCCTCACGGTCGCATCCGCTGCCGGCGGCCGCGTCGGTGTTGGTCTTTTTTGCGGTTCTGGCGGTGATCATCGTCATTCTCGAGATCGACTTCGGCCTGCGCCCCGTGCCGACGGATCGGTGGGGCGGCCTTCTGGTCACGCTGGTGATCGCCGTGACGGGAATTGCGATGTCGCTGCCGCTCGGCATCGCCTTTGCGCTCGGACGCCGCTCGAACATGCCGGTCGTGCGGCTGGTCTCCATCATCTTCATCGAATTCTGGCGCGGCGTTCCGCTGATCACCGTACTTTTCATGTCGTCGGTCATGCTGCCGCTGTTCCTTCCCGAAAACGTGACATTCGACAAGCTGCTGCGCGCCCTGATCGGCGTTGCGCTTTTTGCCGCCGCCTATATGGCCGAAGTGGTCCGCGGCGGGCTTCAGGCCATTCCGAAGGGGCAATATGAGGGGGCACAGGCACTGGGGCTGACATATTGGCAGATGATGTACCGGATCATCCTGCCGCAGGCCCTGAAACTCGTCATCCCCGGCATCGTCAACACGTTTATCGGGCTGTTCAAGGACACCACGCTGGTGCTGATCATCGGCCTGTTCGATCTGCTCGGTCAGGTGCAGTCGTCCTTCACCGACCCGAGCTGGTCGACGCCTTACCAGAGCCATACCGGCTATCTTTTCGCGGCGGCGATATTCTGGATCTTCTGTTTTGGCATGAGTCGCTATTCGGTCTGGACCGAACGGCGCCTCGATACCGGCCACAGAAAACGTTAGGAGACCTTTGTCATGGCGAAAGACACCGACAAGTCGGCCGGCGGCAAGACGAGAAGCCAGAAGACGGCGCGGCAGCTCGCGGCGGCCCGGTCTCCCGCTTCCAGGACGGCGGCAAAATCCAGAACGGCGAAATCCAAGGTCTCGGGCGCGGCAAATCCCGGCGCGACTGCGGCGGCAAAGACAACTGCAAAGGTCAGTTCCAAGATCGGTGCCAAAGCCACCGTGAAGACCGGCGCGAAGACCGGGGCTAAAGCCGGGGGCAGGACCGGGGCCAAAGCCACCGTGAAGGCCGCCGCCGCAGCCCGCGCCCCGGCAAGTCCTGCAAAGCGCGACGCCGGGCCGCCGCCCTTGTCGTCCGAGCTCGCCGTGGAGATGATCGGCGTCAACAAGTGGTATGGCGATTTCCACGTGTTGCGCGACATCGATCTGACCGTTCATCGGGGCGAGCGCATCGTGATCTGCGGGCCCTCCGGCTCCGGCAAATCGACCATGATCCGCTGCATCAACCGGCTTGAGGAGCATCAGAAGGGCAAAATCGTCGTCGACGGGATCGAACTGACCAACGACCTCAAGCGCATCGACGAAATCCGCCGCGAAGTCGGCATGGTGTTCCAGCATTTCAACCTGTTCCCGCATCTGACGATTCTCGAAAATTGCACGCTCGCGCCGATCTGGGTCCGCAAGATCCCGAAGAAGCAGGCCGAGGAGATCGCCATGGGATTCCTGGAGAAGGTGAGGATTCCCGAGCAGGCGCACAAATATCCAGGCCAGCTCTCGGGCGGTCAGCAGCAGCGCGTGGCCATCGCCCGGTCGCTGTGCATGAACCCGAAGATCATGCTGTTCGACGAGCCGACATCCGCGCTTGACCCGGAAATGATCAAGGAAGTACTCGATGTGATGGTCGCGCTGGCCGAATCCGGCATGACGATGCTTTGCGTTACGCACGAAATGGGCTTCGCACGGCAGGTCGCCAACCGCGTCATCTTCATGGATGCCGGGCAGATCATCGAACAGAACGAACCGGAACCGTTCTTTACAAATCCCCGCCACGAGCGAACAAAGCTCTTTCTGAGCCAGATTCTGCACTGACAGAAGCCGCGTTTAGTGCATCATATATGCGAAATGTGCAGCGGCGATTCTTGCCGGTCACGTTTTCGCCCGTCTTTGATGACGGAGTTGCCGGTGATTCAATGCATGGTTGCAAAACCGGTATCCTGCAGAGGCGATGCAAATGCGGTCCACCCGCGCTGTGAGCGTTATTGTCAGCACGTACAATCAGCCTGAGTGGCTGCACCTGTCGCTGTTCGCGCTCCTGCATCAGGATCGGCATGATTTCGAGATCGTTGTCGCTGACGACGGTTCGGGACCGGAAACCGGGGCCGTGATCAACCGGCTCGCACCGCGGTTCGCCGGACGTCTGAACCATGTCTGGCACCCCGACAACGGATTCCGCAAGAACGTCATTCTCAATGAGGCCGTTCGCCGGTCGACCGGCGACTACCTGATCTTCATGGATGGCGATGTCGTCGCGCGCGGCGATTTCGTCGCCAACCATCTGCGGCTTTCCGCGCCGGGAAGTTTTCTGTCCGGCGGCTGTCTGCGGCTGACGAGCGCGGTCAGCGAGGCCATTACCGAGGAGGGTATATCGTCGGCGACCATCTTCAGGGCGCGATTCCTGCGCGATGCGGGCCAGCCATGGACGACCAAATTCGCCAAACTGGTTCGCTTCGGACCTGTCAGCCGGATGCTTGATGCGGTCACGCCGACACGGGCCACCTTCAACGGAATGAATTCATCCATGTGGCGGTCCGATTTCTACCGGGTAAACGGTTTCGATGAGCGTATGGCCTATGGCGGTTGCGACCGGGAAATCGGCGAGAGACTTGAGAACGCGTCGGTGACGGGACGCCAGTGCCGTTACAGCCTTGCCTGTCTCCATCTCGATCATGGCCGTCCCTATGTGCGCAGGGAACTGATCGCTGAAAATGCCAAGATCAGGAAGGACGTTCAGGCGCGCCGGCTGCATTGGACGGCGCACGGAATCGCCGACAAGCTGGCGGCCTGAAGCCTGTTTACGAAAGGGGGGCTTAACTGCCCGTCTCGATCGGGAGCGCGGCGTTCGCGCCCCATTCCGCCCAGGAGCCGTCATAGACGCAGGATGGCTTGCCCGTCAGGATGGCGGCGCCCAGCGAAACGATCGCGGCGGTCACGCCTGACCCGCACAAGGCGATGATCTGCTCGCCCGGATCGATGCCTGCCTTTGCGAACGCCGCCCGCAGTTCCGCATCGCTCTTCAGGGTTCCATCGGCATTCAGCAATTGGTCGTGCGGCAGATTCAGGGAGCCTGGAATACGTCCGCGGCGAACGCCCTCGCGCGGTTCCGGGTCGCGGCCCATGAACCGGCCGGCGGAGCGCGCGTCCACGATCTGGGTCCGGCCGTTGCAGGATTTGACGTCCTGCGTGTCGGCCACGAGCTCCGCCTGACGCCGCGCGGTGAAATGGCGCTCCACGCGGCGCGGTGTCTCGTCATCGATCGGACGGCCTTCGCGAACCCATTTCGGCAGCCCGCCATCCAGAACGCGCACGTCCTCGACGCCCATCACCCGAAACGTCCACCAGACCCGGGCCGCGGAAAACAACCCGTGCCCGTCATAGACGATGATCCGCTGTCCGTCGCCGATGCCCATCGCGCGCATGCGGGACGAAAAGAGCTCAGGTCTCGGCAACATATGAGGCAGGGAGGTGTTCGGATCGGCAATCTGATCGATGTCGAAGAAGACAGCACCGGGAATATGAGCTTCTTCGTACTCGGCCTTCGCGTTCCTTCCCATCGCCGGCAGGTACCATGAGCCGTCGAGAATGACGACGTCCGGGGCAGTCAGATGGTCGGCCAGCCACTCGGTCGAAACTAGGTAATCATCCCGGCTCATCAATCCCCCTTCGGTGCCGTCTGATAGCGGCGTTTGTTACGTTCGATAACGTATGCAGCCGGTTTGAGATCGGCTGGTGCTGGTTGATATTAAACAATAATCACGCCCTGCGGTTCGAGCGTCAATCTGCGTCTGCGAAGGGTATGGCGAAAGCCGGTTCGCGCTCCAGCCACGCCGGCACCGGCAGACCCTTTTCACGCAGAAACGCCGCGTTGAAGAGCTTGGAGGCATAGCGGTTGCCGTAATCGCAGAGGATCGTGACGATCCTGTGTCCGGGGCCGAGATCGCTGGCGAGGCGGATCGCCCCGGCGATGTTGATGCCGGACGAACCGCCGAGGCACAGGCCTTCGTGTTCCACAAGATCGAACAGGATCGAGACCGCTTCGGCGTCATCGATCCGGTAGGCCTTGTCGACATCGAGGCCTTCGAGATTGGCCGTGATTCGGCCCTGTCCGATCCCCTCCGTGACGGAGGATCCTTCGGCCTTGAGCTCGCCCGTTTCATAATAGCTGAAGAGCGCCGCGCCATGCGGATCGGCAAGGCCGATCCTGATGTCGGCTTTCCTTTCCTTCAGCGCCATTGCGACGCCGGCGAGGGTTCCACCCGACCCCACCGAACATATGAACCCGTCGATATCGCCGCCCATGTCCCGCCAGATTTCCGGACCCGTCGTGTCGATATGCGCCTGGCGGTTGGCGACGTTGTCGAACTGGTTGGCCCAGATCGCGCCGGCAGGTTCGCTCTTCGTCAGCTGTTCGGCGAGGCGGCCGGACAGTTTCACGTAGTTGTTCGGATCGCGGTAGGGCACGGCGGGCACTTCGACCAGCTCCGCGCCGGCAAGGCGAATGGCAGCCTTCTTCTCCTCCGACTGCGTTTCGGGGATGACGATCACGCAGCGGTAACCCAGCGCCGCCGCGACCATGGCGAGGCCGATTCCCGTGTTTCCCGCCGTGCCCTCGACGATCGTGCCGCCCGGCTTGAGCAGTCCTTTGCGCTCTGCGTCGCGAATGATGGACAGCGCGGCGCGGTCCTTGACCGACTGACCGGGATTCAGGAATTCGGCCTTACCGTAGATATCGCAGCCTGTCGCTTCGCTTGCCGCTTTAAGGCGCAGCAGCGGCGTGTTGCCGATCAACTCGGTCACGTTGCGGGCCGGCGTCGTTGTTCTTGTCATGGCCTGTCCTGCGCGCGGGCGTTGAGGTTTCGTAGTCCTAGCCGCTCAATCCGCCCGCATCAACGCCGCATGTGCCGCTGTTGAAATCGTACCGCAAAATTCTTTTCCGGTCCGGCCCGCCGCCGGGAGGCCCCCTTCCCGAAGGCGACGGAAAGGCTGCCAACACCAGCGTTGACGGACGCCCCGACCCGTCATAGGCTTTTGCTCGAGCGGAGCGCGGCGTCCCAGAGACTCCGTTCAATGGGTAGCGGCCGAATGTGGGTCGCCAGGTCGGCATCAGACCGACACCCTGTCGCTCTATCCGCAGCGTTCTGGACGAACGGGATAGGAGGAAGTGCTCGCCATCGGACGAGTTGGTCCAAGCACCAGCGCGGGTCAATCCGGTCTTTTTATTTCCGTGGCCGCAAATCAATGGACAGCCTGCGCGCTACCGCATGTCGGTGCCGGGCCAACAATAAATGCAATAGGGGGAAATATGCAGGATCAGGAAATTGCGAACGCCATTGCCGCCCATCAGACCTACGCTAATCTGGAAGGGCAACATCGGTTGTTTACGGAGCTGCGTCACAACGATCCGGTGCACTGGACCGAGCCGGAGGGGCACCGTCCCTTTTGGACCGTTACCAAACATGCCGACATCATGGAGATCGAGCGGCAACCGGAAAAATTCTTGAACTCCAAGCGCAACAAGCTCTTTTCCATAGACTATGAACAAAAGATGGCCGCCGCCGCAGGAGGCAAGCACCATTTCGGCCGGGCCATATCGGTCATGGATGCGGACGACCACAAGATTTATCGCGGAATCGCACAGGAATGGTTCATGCCGTCCCCGATCAGGGGTCTGTCGCCGCAAATCACGGAACTTGCGCATCGCAGCCTTCGCCTTCTCGTCGAACGCGCGCCGGCACTGGATTTCTACAAGGAGATCGCTGCCGTCTTTCCGCTTCGGGTGATCATGCTGATCCTCGGCATCGACGCCAAGCCGGAAACCGAGAAGGAGTTGCAGGAGATTACCGCGACCTATTTCGGCGGCACGGATCCGGAAATCAGCGGCGACGGGGCCGGCGTTATCGAGGCATCATTCCGGTACTTCGATTTCTTCGAGCCGCTCGTGGCTGAAAAGCGCGAGAATCCGAAGCAGGACGTGGCGACGCTCATCGCCAACGCTGAAGTCGCCGGCAAACCTATCGATCACGGTATTGCGCAGATGTATTTCGTCTCGCTTGCAGGTGCCGGGCATGACACGACCGGCTCGACGCTTGCCGGCGGGATACTGGAATTGATCCGCAATCCCGGCGAGTGGGACAAGCTGAAAGCCAATCCCGATCTGGTCAATTCGGCGGTCGAGGAAATGATCCGCTGGGTTTCGCCCGTGAAGCACTTTCTACGGACGGCCGCGGAGGACTATGAATTACGCGGACGCACCATCAAGGCCGGCGAGCATGTGTTTCTCTCCTATCCATCGGCCAACCGCGACGAAGACATCTTCGAGGATCCGTGGAGTTTCCGCATCGACCGGCGACCCAACAAGCATGTCGGCTTCGGGTTCGGGCCTCACGTGTGCCTGGGTTTGGCCCTGGCACGCCTTGAGCTTCAGATCTTCATGCGCGAGATGCTGCCGCTGGTAAAGCGTTTCGAACTTGATGGCGAGCCAAAATGGACCTGGACGAATTTCGTTGGCGGCCTGAAGACGCTGCCGGTGAAATACGAACTGGAATAGGCGGCAGGCCATGATGGCGCGGTGCATGCTTGCGCCGCGCCCTCGGCGGCTTGCTTCGCAACGGTTGCCGCCAATAGCGGGCGCCGGTCAATTCACCGCGCCCGATAGCCGAATCTTGCCGCCACATCGCCGGTAATCCGCGCGATCGTTGCCAGTTCGGATTTCTCGAACGAGGGGCGATAATAATCCGGCGCGCTGACGGTTTCGGAGGCTCTTCGGGGGATATCGCCCGGCGCCAGCGCGCAATGGCCGAGGATGCCGGAGAGTGTGCCGGCGGGATCGATGCACAAGTCCTCGTAGCGGACGATCATTATCGCATCGCGCATGATGGGGTCTTCCAGCAGCCCGGCGACATGGCCGTAGACATCCGCCCACTGGTGGGCCCAGCCGGCCGTCTCATCGCCCTGCGCCCAGCTTTTCGCGGCGGGCGGCACGGCACTGGAAGCGCCGGTATTGACGGCCCGGCGATCCGGACCGAACTCGAAATGGCCGCTCCGCCGCAGATATTCGGCCACGCGTCCGTCGGCTTCGGAAGCGGTGCTGAACAGACGGTGCTGCTTGATCAGGGAGGCGATGTGATCGGCCGGCGCGCGTACCGGGATCACAAACCGGGCGTCCGGAAACAGCTTCAGCAGATAGCCGATGCGGGTGACGTTGTAATTGCCCTTTGCCAGATAGCGTCCGGCACCGCGCAGCAACAGGATCTTGCGCAGGTGATCGCGGTAGAAGGCCTCGAATGGCGGGCATGACGTTTCCCATCCGAGGACTGCGGAGGAGGAGGGATCGTGGAGGTCGTCGAAGAAAGCCATCCACAGCACTTCCTCGAAGGCTTCCGGACTCTCGGCGGTTATCGCGATACGGTCATGGTGCGCGCGTTCGCGCGGCGTGGCGTCCATCTTTCCCGCCCTGTCCACGAACCAGTTCCATCCAACCGGTACATGCAGCAGCGGAAAGTCGCGATAGCGATGGGTGGCGGTGTCGGGATGCGCCGCGAGGAGTTCGAGCAGGATGGTACTGCCCGAACGGGCCAGTCCGCAGATATGGATCGGTGCGTGAATGCCGATGCCACCGAGGCGCTCCGAGACCAGTCGTGTTTCGAGGTCTCCGGCCTTGATGAACAGGCGCGGGAAACGGTCCAGCATCCGTCCGAACATGATCGTCCATGGGTCGACCTCGATGGCGGCCGCCTCGCTCATGCCTTGCTCACTCGATTCCGCGCAGCGCCTTCAGCGCGAACGCGAAAACGAAAATCGAAACGAAGAACAGCGGCTCCCAGCCCCGCAGCCATGACGGGCCGAACGGGATAAGCTCCTGGCGGGGCAGGGCGATGTCGATCCGCTCGAACGGCGCCTCGTCGGGCAGGTAGCCGGCCGGGTTGCCGATCAGCGTATTCCACCAGCGCCACTTGTGTATGACGGGAACGGGTTGCGGCACAGCGACGTCGGCGATGCGTGCGCCATCGCGGTCGGTCACTTCCGCGCCCGGCGCGGCGGCATTGGTGGAATCGCGCCACTCGCCCCGGTAGCCGTCCGTGACGCTGACCTCGACCGCTTCCCCGGGAGCGGGAAACGCGCGCCCGTACTGCGTGTCCGCCCAGACCAGAAGCATGAGCACGGGCAGCGAGGCGATCATCGTCGCCGGCAGCACCAGAAGCACGCGCCGCAACGCCAGCGAAAGCATGGTGCGTATGCGCCGGAGTGCTTCTCCGAATGGGCCGTCGAATTCGTTCAGATCCGCCTGGGCGGCGACGAGCCGGCGTCGCAGCCGGGCGATCCGCGCCTGGGGTGAGAGGAGCCGGTAAAGTTCCATGGAAATGAAAGCGCCGACGGCGGCCCACACGACCACCAGAAGAACCGTGGGCAGAAAACCGCCGAGCCAGCCGTTCAGGATCGAAAACCCCGGAGAAGGAAGATCGAGCAGTCCCATCCTCTCGTCCTCCGGTCACTTTCTCATTTCTGCCGAAGCCGGGTTCGACGGCTGGCTCGGCGGCTGCGCGCGATCTTCCTTCCGTCCGTTACCGGTGCGGCGGCTCCGCAGCATCTTCCGGACCGGCCAGGCGACGATCATTACAATTGCCGCTGCGATCGCCGCGACGAGCGCCCACAATGCGCCAAGGAGGCTGAGCCCGGCACCGGGGCCGACATAGGCAAAGGCGGTCGCCGGAAAGGCGAATGCGGCGATGAGCGCCGCGATGAAATATCTGCTTTTCATGTCAGTCTCCTGCTTCCTGCTTGAAGGCCTGCTGCCGATCCCGCAGCACGGCCGGGTCCAGTTCCGCCGGCGTCAGCCTCTCGGCCCAGCCGAAGATGGGAATGAGCCTTCCATCGGGGCCGCCGGTCACCGGATTGAAGAATTCCCAGACGATCTCGCCCGCCCGCGTCACTTCCACGAGGCGGCCGCCGCTCGATTCGTCGATGAGCGTGTTGCCGTTGGCGAGGCGTTGCTGGTCGCCGCGGATCGGGCTTTCCAGCGGCTGTTCGGGCGTTCCGGCATACTGCCAGACGATTTCCATCGTCTCGGGGTTGAATTCGAGGATGCGGGAATGGCCGCCGGGGAGCTGATAGCGGCCGAAATTGTCGAACAGCAGGATATTGCCGTTCGGCAGCGGATCGGGGTCGTGCTGTCCGATCCACGGGCCGAGCGTCGCCCAGGTGAGGCGCTCGGTTCCCAGGTCCAGTATCGCGACGGCGCCTGTCCCCAGTTCGCGGAATGACAGCAGCACCTGCCCTTCCTTGGCGAAGGAAAGCGCGGCGGCCTTCCCGCCGTCGAGAAAGGTGACGGAGTTGACGTGGAGCGGTTCGCCCACGGCGTAGCTGGAGACGGTATATCCGAGTTGCCGGAATGGCGAATCGGCGACGGCGTCGAGCAGTCGGATCTTCTGAAGTTCCTCGCCGTCGGCTGACAGCACGACCAGATAGTCGTCCAGTCTCGGCGCCTTGAGTCTGTCGTATCTTTCCATGTCGTCATGCGAGAAAGCGTGGGTCAGGACATAGATCCTGCCGTCCGGCCCGACATCGAACTGGTGATGGGCGCGGCCGGCATAGCGCCACAGCACGTTGGAATCCTTGTCCAGCTTGACAAGGCCGTAGCCATAGGGCGTGTCGCCCGCTCCTTCGTAAAGGGCCAGCAGATCTCCGTTGGGAAAGACGTGCGCCTTGCGGAAATAGACGAAGGGATCGGGCTGCGGCTTGCGCTGCATCTGCGCGCCGGCCTGCCAGACCCGGCTGTCCGGTCCGTCCGGCCAGACCTCGCTGAAGGGCTTTCGCCACTCATGCACGACATGGCCGTCCATATCGATCAGATAGGCGGCCGGGGCATGTCCGGACGTATAGAGGGTCAGGCCATCCTGCACCTTCTCCCGGACGTGGATGGTGACGCCACGGCTGTCGCCGCGCTGGGGATACCACAGGTCGGTGCCGTAGATGTTCTGGTAGCTGGTGAACTGACTGTAGAGGGCCTTCCCGCCCTCGTAGGCGGCGGCGATCTGCGGGCCCGGAAAGGTTCCGCTTGCCGTCATGATCCCGCCGGCGAGATAGGCGAGGGCGACAGCCGCGATCAGACTTGCGACGCGAAACACCGAATCCAGCCGCGAAGACCGTTCGTCGTCCTTTTCGTCTTCCTGCGGTTCCACCTGCATCACACTGCCCTGTCCCGCTTTGATGTCGCGGCCGGGTGCGGGCTTCAAAGCGGTGATCGCATTTTTATGTCGATAAATTGTGCCAACCCTATGGGGCCCTCGCGGGGCCGCTTTGTGGCGACAAGCGGTCAATTGCGTGTAGCGGGCGGGCCGGCGGCGCGAGCGTCCCTCCGGGAGCGATCAGACGTCTTCCTGGCGCCGGCGATTGTTCATGACACTGGCCGCTCCCGTGCCGCATTGGCGGCGGTCAGGGCGTTTGTCGCACCGCCTGGCCACATCTCATGACGGGGTCGGCTCTACATCAGCGTCAGGGCTGTTCCGCACGCTGCGACGATGGAGAATACGGCTACGGTAATGGCAGTGAACCGGCCGTTCCATCCATAGGCCAGCGTCGTCGAACTGATGCCGATCTGCTTTGCGGTCAACATGATGTTGGCCATGAAAGCTGTTCCACCCGCCGAGGCGCCCCATCCCCAGATGAGCGGCAGCACGAGCCAGAACTTCGCGCTGTCCGGCCACACCGGATTGAGGAGCCCCGCGAGGATAGGGACCGACGCCAGCGGGTTTACCGCCAGCACCGCGAGCAGAACGATAAAGCCCGGCAATAGCCCCGCAATCAGCGTGGCGAGCCACGGGCTGAGCCCTTCATGCAGCCACCCCGCGCTGACCAGGATCGATCCGGCGACGACGCCGAGAACGTTCGATGTCCAGACGATGACGTTCTCGTTGGTTATGCTGGCGGCGGCAAGCGCGGCCATGCCACCGATACTGCGCGCCGCGAGTTCGCCGCGCGCGACGAGCATCGCCGTCCATGCAACTGCCCCTGCGAGGACCACAAAGAACACCACCTGGATGAGGCTGATCTGGAAGAGATGGGCAACGCTCGCGATGGTCAGGCTCAGCGCGAGGACGGCGAATGCGACCCACAGTACAAGGCGGCGGTCCTCGCCCGTCAGCTTCCGGCCTCCGCTGGTCAGCAATGGGCGTTCCAGCCAGTAGCCGGCCATCAGGTAGCAGACCATCACGAACAGGGCTATGGGCGCGAACTGCAGATAGGGGACGGAAGGCACTCCCGAAAGCGTCACCAGTACCGCGATGGCGAAGGGAGACCAGAGTGAGTTTGCCCCAAAACCGCGCATCGCCCCCGCGACGAGCGAGCGGTAGGTCGCCGGGCCAAGCTGTTCCATCCGCGATCGCAGGAGGGCGATGACGAACATGAGCCCGCCGATATGGAGCAGCATCGCCATCACATGTGTACCGAAGGTGACGAAGAGATAGCGTTGTCCGGCAGGGCGGGAGACCACGAGTTCCGCCATCTGGCCGATTTCCCTCGTGCGGTCGGCAAGAGGCGCCACATATCTGAAGAGCAGCATGAGGGCGAAGAGGAAGCTGGCCCGCACGACCCCTTCAAGATCGATCGCGCCATTGAGGTAATAGGCAAGGCCGAGCGCGGCAGCGGCAAGGACGAGCAGCAGCGCGCCATTCGGGCGCACCATACGGAAATTCAGCGCAACGTAAGTGCCAAAGACGGCGATCCAGAGCCAGCCGCTGATCGTGAACCCAACGATCTGCAGCAATACGCCCGAGACCACGAAAATACCGATCAGTAAATTCAGGGCCGAGCGAAGACCGGAAAGGGAAGGGTCGCTGGACATTGGGGGGAATTTCCTTGCTGCGTGCATGGTCCGGCCAACTCGGCCGGCCGCAGGTGCCGCTACCTACTCTTACGACCCAATCGGGCTTTTGGAAAGCAACGCGCCGTTGAGCGGGAAGGCCATGCATTCGCCGCCAGCGGGAAGTGATTTGCGGTGGACGGCCAGCAAGCCAGCCCGCATGATCGGGTACCTCTTGGCGCTGCGATTTTGCCAAGCTAGTCTGCAATTCATCGTTCAACCCCCGCGGCGCTGTCGTTTTTTCCAATGCCATCAAATCCTCGACTTTCGCTGCAGGACGCCGCATTCGCGGACGGCACTTGCTATGGCTGCGGTCCGGTCCATCCCTCGGGCCTGCGTCTCAAGAGCTATTGGGATGACGACGGAATCCATGTCGTGGCAAGGCACATGCCGCGTTCCGAGTTCATCGGCTTTCCCGGCCTCGTCTATGGCGGATTGACGGCGATGCTGATCGACTGTCATTCCTGCTGGACCGCGGTTGCGGCACACTACAGGGCCGAAGGTCGAAATCCCGGCAGCGCGCCCCGCATCGATTGCGTGACGGGCAAGATGAGCATCGACTATCTGAAGGCGGGCGATGTGGAGGCCGAAATATTCCTCAAGGGGAGGGTGGAAGGTCCCGTCGGACGCAGGACGAACGTGATCTGCGAGGTCTGGTCCGGCAACGTCATGATCGCCAGGGGCGAGACGCTTTTCGTTCGCGTCGACACCGAAAAGCTTCGCGCTCTTGCGCACGGCAACCGTGCGCAGGCCTGACCGGGCGCCGAGTTCTTCGTCCGCGCCTGTCGATCCACGAATTTTCGAGAAATGTTGGCTCCCCGGGCCGGATTCGAACCAGCGACCAACCGGTTAACAGCCGGTTGCTCTACCACTGAGCTACCGGGGACCAGTGTGAGTGGAGTGGCGTATAGCAAACCCGTCCGGGCTTGCAAAGGGCTGCCTCTCCCCCATTTTGATGTTTTCAGGCGCGCAGGGGAGACTGGTCGTGAGCGAGAGGCCTCAGGCAATCCGGATCGGCGGCCGGACGATCAGGGTGCCGGGGCGGCGCTGGCAACGCACTTTGCTGGGGATCTCCCTGGTGCTGGGCGGGATCGTCGGCTTCCTGCCAGTGGTCGGCTTCTGGATGATTCCGCTTGGCATTGCCGTGCTGGCGGTCGATTCGCCGCGCGCGCGCCGGCTCGAGCGGCGTTTCAAGGTGAAGACGACGCGAATCTACCTCAAGGCGCTGAACGGTGTTCGGAACGCCGTGCCTGAAAACGGGAAGGGGCGCTGAAAAGGCTGGAGGCCACGCCCGGAATCGAACCGGGGTATACGGATTTGCAGTCCGCTGCGTCACCACTCCGCCACGTGGCCTTCCGACTTAGATATCAACGGGTTGTCCCCGTTTTTGATTTGCCGCGTTGTGCAAGGTTCGCGGCGTTGTGCAATTCACGGTGCCTTTTTGTTCATGCCGAACGCGCGGGCAACCGCCAATTCGATCTCGACATGCCGGGTATAGTGGGCGGTCTGGGATGGTGAAGCATGACCAAGGGCCGGCTGCACGTCCGACAGGTCCACCCCCTGCCTGCGAAGATCGGCGGCGAATGTCGTGCGTAGGCCGTGCAAGGTCAACCCCTTTTCGATCTGGCCCGCTTCGGCCAGTCCGGTAAGGTAAACGCTCATCGCCTTCTGCAATGATTTCGCCGATTTCCAAGGCAGGCCAGCCGAATGCAGGCAGATCATCGTCGACGCCGAATCCACAAGCGCCAGGTCGAGCGCATCGGCGAGGATCGGCGGCACGATCATGAAGCGATATCCGCCTGTCTTCGATTTCCGGTTCTTGTTCGCCCGGAACCTGATGGTGCGCCCGTAGGCGGGATGCTTCTGATAGGCGGTGCGGGGCAGGGCAGCGGCTTCCCCGCCGCGTAGACCGGCAAAGCGGGCCAGCAATAGCGGTATCAGCAGATGCCGGGGCGCCCGCTCTATCGCCGTGGCGACATCCTTTTCCGGCCATTCCCTGTTTGCATCGCCATCGGCGACGTGGATCTTCTCGATACCCTTGGCGATGTTCCGGCGCATCTTGCGGCGCTTCACACCTTCCGACATCGCCCCGGACAGCGCGGCCATGAGCTGGTCGGCGCGCTTCGGCCATTTGATCTTCGCGACATTGTCCCGCAGATCGTACAGGTCGGCCGGTTCCAGATCGTCGAGGAACATGTCCCGGTCATCCTGCGAAAGATCGTTGAGCGCCTTGGAATAGTCCTGCCGGGTGCGTTCATCGAGGCGGTTCCAGCGATCGACGTCGCCGGACATGTACCAGTCCACAAGATCGCCGAGAGAGCCGGGAACCGGGGCCCGGACGCGATTGCGCCGTAGCGCGGTGGCATAGCTGGTCAGAAAGCCTTCGCTTTCCAGATGGGCTTGCAGTTCCGCGGCGGTGCCATCGAAGCCCTTGACCACGGTTTCACCGGTGGCCCGGATGCTGACGTACCATTTGCCGCGCGCCTGGCGCTTATTGAGCCCGCGCAGCCGCACCTTTACCACCGTAATTTTCTCCCATCCGCCGCCGCTTAGGCGCGTCAGGGTTTACCTGCCGGTCCAGTTCTTCAAGCCACTGATCGAGCTTTGTGCGCAACCACCTGTGGCCGCGTGTGGATTGCGTGAATCGAACCGCCTTGACCGGACATACTTCTGTGAAGGTGTCGACGCCTATGCCACAATATGCGGCCGCCTGCTGCTGATCCATCGCGGCGGGCCAGTCCGGCAGTTCATGCAGGGCGATTTTCTTCGTCATCGTTGATCTCGGGCAGGGGCGCGGGACATGGCTATCCGACTATCCATTCCACCAGCCTATAAATCCCGCCTAGAGCCAGCATCGCTATGACCGCATAGGCGGTGAGGGTGATTGCGGGGGAGTTGAGTTTCATGGCTGCATCATTTTGTTGGCGTCACCGACATGATCGGCGTCGGCCTTCCGCGCCTTCTCAAACTCGACGCACAGTCCCCGGTTGTCCCTGCACCATTCGAGTGTGGCGATGATGTTCTCCTGGATCAGGATCAACTCATCGGACTCGCCCTGCTTCATCTTGTGCATCGAGACGCGCCGGCCGTAGACTTCCTTGCGCATTTGAAGCTCGCGCTTCGCCTCCGCGATTTGTGCCTGGATTGAGCGTTTGATCATCCGCGCCTCCTGAACGTGTTCTTCGATTGCAGTTTGCGGCCACGGGGCCATTTCGAGCGGGGCCGGGGCGGCTCTTGCGCCTCGTCGTCATGCTTCGCGTTGACTGCCGCCAAATGCCGGGCCTGTTTCTTCGCGCCGCGCTTTGCCTTCGCTATGGCGTGGATATCGCTGCCCGCGCTGGTCGCCTTCGTGCCGCTGGTTTTGACGCGGTGCTCCGCCGTCCGCATCGGGCGGATGTACCTAGGATCGTTCGGGGCTGGGATCATTTCCCCGGTATCACGATCGACGAAGCGCAGGCCCAATGCGGGGCAGTGGTCCCACTGAATTCCGCCACCTGTGATTTCTTCGTCGGTATAGCCGAGCAACAGCAGTACGCTGTGCAGCCTCACGCCGAGCGGTATCGACTTCCGATGGTCGCTGGTGCGGGTCATCCCTTCTTCGCCTCCGCTTCTTCCATGGCGTGAAGCGCGGCGAAGCCAACGGCAAGGGCAAGCTCAAACCGAGAGGCTGGATAGGACGCCTCAATCCGCGCGAGTATCTCAGCGTTCATGGAGCGGCCGTTGACCGTTGCGGACTTCTTAAGCCGGTCGCGCATCCCGTCGGGCAAACGCACAACAAACTGATCTGCG
Organism: Flavobacteriaceae bacterium; assembly: GCA_050249695.1. Taxonomy (GTDB): domain Bacteria; phylum Pseudomonadota; class Alphaproteobacteria; order Rhizobiales; family Tepidamorphaceae; genus JACKJP01. The sequence continues at coordinate 692,199 of JBFWQA010000001.1, forward strand.
CCACGTCCTGCATACGTCATCAGCGCGCCCTCCATTCACCGCACCAGCCGGTGGGCACAGTCAGCGCGGGATGCCGATTGTTCGGCGGATACCGGCGGCACATGTCTCCCTGCGCCGTGCTACCGCCGAGGAAAAAACGGCAGTTGCCGCATTGGGCTTCTTCGGCCAACGGCTCAGGCTCGCCGACACTTTCGGCAAGGCGGGCGATGATCTCGGAATTCATGGAGCGCTTATTGTGCGCCGCCAGTTCCTTGATCTTGTCCCGGAGACCGAGAGGACAACGCACCTGAAACCTTTCGGCCAACTCGCTCGGATATTTGTCTCTCACGCCACCTTCCTCCCCAGCGATTCATTGGCGGCGTCATCGAACGCTTTCAGATGCTCAGGCAGGTCTTTGTCGCCGCGCAGGATTTCCTCGAACCGGGACCGCAGCGCGGCCTTGTCCACCCCGGCGAACACTTCATTGCGGATCGTCCAGATGAAACGCTTGATCAGCCGGGTGTACGGTTGTCGGCCGAGATTGGCGATCGACTTCCGCTTGACCGTCACTTCGCCTGTGATCGGGTTCGTCACGAACTTCATGTGATGGGCGCGGACGCATAGCAGGTCCATGCCGTCTTCCTTGTCGGCCATTTCGCCCATGCCATCGGCGACCAGCGTGGCCAGGCCCCAGCACATGTTCAGTTGCTTGGCTGATCGCGTGGTATGCGCATGGACGCGAACCGGCTCTTCCTGTGGCAACTGCCGCAGTTCTTCCTCAGCCATCGAGTTGGCCGGGAACAGCCCCGATCCGCGCCTGACAAATGTGCCTTTCAGTTCCATCAGGCAGCGCTCCCCGGCTTTCTCAGCGCCTTCGCCATCTCGTTGAGTTCGTCCAATGCGAGAAGGATTCCCCGTTCCACGATCTTCGTGATGGACGGGCAGTACGGAATGGCTGCTTGTGCTTCGTCGAGCTTTGCGCGCACCTCTGGCGTCAGGCGGAGCGTCAGCGATTCTGTCTTGCCGCCCTCTTTGGGCATGGGGATATCCTCCACGGTGTGGCCATAGGCGCGCTGAAGCTGAAAGACGACTTCCGCGTTCATCGTTCGTCCGTTGTCCTTGGCGGCGGCCTTGAGGACACCCAGCAGCGCCTCGGGCAGTCGCAGCCGAAATTGTGCGTCTTCCCGTGCCATCAGCCCAGATGCTCCTGCTTGTCGGCATAGGCCTTGCGCAGCCGCTCGATATCCGGGGGCAGGACATGACGGCCGGGCTCTTCGAGATAATCGACTATCGTGGCCCAGACCTCATTGAGAATGCCGGCGTCTTCCGCACTGGCGATCTGCCCGATCCAGTCTTCGATCTGCGCGTCATAGTCACGGATCGGCGGCAATGCGTCGTCGGGCTGCTCAGGGGCGCTCTCAGTGGCATCGGCGGGTTCGGACGGCTCGCTATCCGTCTCGGCAGGCCTTCGCGCCTCAGCGGGCTTCTCTGCGGGTTTTGCATCGTGCTCGATTGTCCGCGGTGACGGAGGCGAGGGCGGGGAAGGGGGCGAAACAGCCGCTGTCCGCATATCGCTATGCTCCGCTGCATCCTCGATTGTCATGGCATCCGCCAGTTCCGGCGATTGAGGGATGCGCTTCACGAGACGGCGGATGGCGGTCTTCTTCGCCATTTCGGTTTCGTCAGTGGACCACGGCGTTGACCTGATCTTGCCAGCCTTGAACGCCTGCCAGCCGTCCGACCTGTCACGGATATCGTGAACCTGCTGGATCGTCATCGGTTCGAAGTCAGATTCGCCGTCCTGATATTTCACGACAGCGTAATAGCCGACGATCGGGCCGCGATCGCCGAAGACGTTCGGCTTGTGCAGCAGCGATTTATGATCACCCAGGCTGCATTCGAACGTGTCGTTGGCATGGACTTCGTGGGCATAGATCATGGTGATCTCGCCGGACTGGCGCCCGAGCTTGATCAGCCCGCGATAGCCAATGCGAAGCTGCGGTTCCTTGCGCTTCGCCTTCCCGTTCCAGCCGGCGATCATGTAGGCTTCGCCAAGCTGCGGATCGAGATAGAGCCCGAGCGCCGCCGCCTTGGACACTTCCCGGAAGATCAGCCTGGGGTCCAGTTCCATCAGTTCCGGTGTCTGCATCAGCGCATTGACAAGATTGCGCTCGAACCGCTCCGGTTTGACGTGCGCGGGCAGGGCCCGGATGATCTCCGCCTTTCGCTCCGGCGGGAGAACCTGCATCCGAAATTCGTCGAGCCGCGTCGGCTTCTCGATAGTGGCTACCTGATTCACGCCGCTTTCCTTTCCTCGATGATCTTCATGCCGGGGAGCGCGATGCCCGCCCGTGCCAATTTCTGAGCGCATTGCTCGACACATTCGCGCATGTCCGGGTTGTCTTTCAGCGCGGCATAGAGCGCGTCAAAGTCGGTGATTTCCGCCCGTTTGATGGTCCGCAGGCTTGCTGCCTTGCCATAGACCCCACCGGCGCGGACAGGAGCGGGCTCAGGCGCCGGGGCAGTGGGGAGACGCTCCGCCCCGGCACCTTTCGCGGCGGCTTCCTCAGCCGCCTTCCGAGCCGCTTCCTCAGCGGCTTCCCTCTGTTTCTTTTCCTCAGCCCTGAGATATGGCGTCAGCTTCTTGTCGCGGATGTCGTCGGCCGCAGCTTTTGCGGAATCGACCAGCGGCTTCCATTTCTGCTGCACCGCCCTTGCCGCGTCGTCATGCGGCTTCTTTTCCTCAGCCCTGATCTTGTCGGCTTCCTTCGACAGCGAGTTGAGCTTGTCGCGGATATTGCTCGCCGCATCGGCTTCGGTCTTGTTCGTGGGTACGGAAAGTGCAGCGGCGCGTTCCTGAAGATCCGCAATCTCCGCCTTGATCCGTTCATCTTCGGTCATGCCCGCGCTGTTATGGCCCGGAACATGGACGCCATCGGGAATGATGAAATCGCCGTTGGCTTCGGCCGCGCGATAGGCTTCCTCGGTGATCGGCCGGGCCGCGCAATAGGTCCAGATGCGATCCGGGTGCTCGACCAGCGCGCCGCCATCGGTGCAGATCGGCTTTCCGTCATCATTGAGCCAGATTGCAACGCCGACAAACGGGCCGTTCTTGAACTTCCGGCGCTTGTAGAATCCGCACTGGACGTCACCGTCATGGATCGGCAGCGTTTCGCCTGCCAGGGTGCGCTTCCAGTAGTCGTAGGGGTCCGGGGTCATTCCGCTGCATCCTTCTGCTTGAACACGTCTGCCGCTGCATCGGTGAGGTCGAGGCTTTGGACGATGTTCTTGATTGCGGTGAGGCTTTGCCGGTTCAGTTCGGCGCCGATTGATGTGGCGACCTTCGCGGCCGGAACGCCTATGTGGGTGAACGTGCCGATATGATCGGCGTCCATTGGCGCGGGTGCGGATTCCGCGGTGCCCATGATCCGGTCATCCTCGAGAAGATCGTCAATCGAGCCGACCAGACGCCAGCGCACCTTGAGCAAGGCCCGGCGTTCTTCCTCGGTCATCGGCAATTCGTATTCGAGTGCCTGGAGGGCCTTGCGGATATCCGTCATCAGCCGATCGGCATGGCGGCCATTCTCGTAGCGCGCTCTCATTGCGCGGTCGAAGTCGAGGGAGCGGGTCATGGCTGTCCGGCCTCCTTTGCTTGGAGGGCGCGGAACAGGGCGATCAACAAATGGATCGGCGGCGTCCGCTTCCACGCCTCAGCAATTAGTGGATCGTTCGTCGTGCTCCACGTCCGGCCTTCTGGCTGATGCGCGACAGCGCCATAGGCTCGGCTCCATACCGTCCACGGGTGCCCCGGCAACAGCCGCTCGACCAGCGCCACGGCGGCGTCGAGGGAGGCTGTGTATGTGGGGACAGGGATAGTATCGAGGTAGCGCCTGTCTGCCCTGTTCAGGGTCCAGCCGCCGCGCCCATAGCAGTATGAGTATTTTAAGTGAGCGTCGTCATCGCCAGCATCGGCTGCAAAAGCTTCTGGATTAGTGATCCAAAGGACATTCGCATCGGTCAGCCGATCCGGCCCGTCCGCCCCTTCCAGCCGTTCTATGATCTCTGCGTAGCGGGTCATGGCTTCCGCTCCTGTTGTGCGAGGGCGGCGCGATCCAGTCGCTCAAGGAAGCGCAGCCAGTTGCGCTTGTCCCAATCGGCCAGCAGTTTTCTGTTGGCAGCGACAAGCAGTTCTGCACCACCATCATTCGCCATCTTTTTATCCATCACCAAATGATCGCTCCGCTCATAAGAATAGTGCCAGCAATAGAACACACAAACACTGCATAGAGTAGGATGGGCCCGAATACATCCGGCTTCCACCATACTAAAGGCAAGCTTAGGGCTGCTATCAAGCACGGCACCATTACCACCAAATACCCTAACTTAAGCATCGCCATTGCTACCTCCATCGGTGAGTGCGTCTGCTTTCGCGCCGCGATAGGAGGCCCATTTGTCCCAATGCTCGTCGCTGCAACGACCTGTAGCCCGCTCCATCCAGAAAAAATGCGTGCGGTCCAAGTTGAGCATTAGGTGATAACCGGCCGGCATCTCATGTATGCCAAGCGTGCGGTCCATGACTTCGCAGCCGATTTCTACGAGGTAGTCAAAATCGTCAGGATGCGCCATTGCTGCCTCCATCGGTGAGGGCGGCGCGGGCAAACTCCGGCAGATCGGAAATGCGTATAGGCAGTTCTGTGGGCGCTTCCCTGGGGTGCCATCCGTCGCGGGCATTGTGGCAAATCAACAGCGCCTCATCGCGGTCATAGACTCCCGCGTCCTCAATCGCCTTGGCGTACCCTCGGCTTTCCGGTCGCCACCACGCCGAATGCTCATGCGACCAGATTACATAGCGGTCGTTCGCCTCCCGCAGCCTGTCTCGTTCTGCTGTGAGTGAGGCGAGGGCGGGCGGGGCAGGAAGGCATGTCTCGCAGAATGATGCGCCATCGTCCGTCCAGAACGCTTCATGCGCGTATAGATCGGGCTTCCCGCACGCTTCACATATCGTGAAAGGCCCTGTCCCCGGTGGCTCCGCCTCTGCCTTCTCTGCCGCTGGTGCTGTTGGCAAAGGCGAGTGCTTAGGCTTCGCGGCCTGCTTCGCCCTGATCTGCTCAACCTTCGTCCAGATACGAGCCAACTCAGTCTCGCCCGCTGCGTCCATGTCCTCACCGATGGCGAGACAAAGAGCGGCAAGCGTGACCATAACGCCGCCGATTTCCTGATGGAGTTCGCCGGACTGCCTTCCATAAACGTAGGCCACAAGCTGCGCGGCCTCGCTTTCGGTGCAGCCGTTCGCCTGCACGAGTTCAAGGGCTTCCTCTAGGAAGCGGTGATTGCGTTCTGTCTTGTCGGCAGAGATTTCAGGGCCGAAGCACGCCTGCATCCAAGCGCCCACGCGGGGTTGCAAACCCTCTGCCGCTGGTGCAGGGGCAGGGCGGGTGTTCTTGGCGACTTCAACCGCAGCTACGATGCGACCGTATGCAGGGCATTTCTCAGGATCGTAGTCGGGCCACCACTGGTCTATGGTGGTGGGATCGCCGCCTGCAATCTCAAAGCCCGACCAAAAGGCGTCCCGCAGCAGATTTGACAGATCCAGCGGCTTGACGACTGCCGGTTTCGCGCCCGCGTCTGTGTCTTTGATGGACATTACGAATCCTCCCCGATGCCCGATTTCAGCATGTCTATGACTGCCTGTTCGCCGGCTTTGTTCGCTTTGCGCATTGCTTCCGCCACCTTCTCGAAAGTCGGCTCGGCCATGACGCGGGCGAGGATTTCCTTGTCGGTTTCTGTCGCTTTGCTCGCCATCACGCCACCCCCAGTTCACGCTTGCCGAGACGGTTTTCTTCGGCAATGGAAGGCTCTGCGAGTGTGTCGCGGTAGTCCAAGACCGCCGCGCTTTCATGCACGAAGGGCGGAAGCACGCAGTCGTCGCCGTTGCGGTCCAGCCAGGCACCGGCCATCACTTCCGTGACATCCTCGTGCCGCTCGCGCTTATCCTCGGCAAAGGGCCGGTAGATCGCGACTGATATGCAGTCATCGGGAATAGCTGCCAGTGCGTCGGCGGGTGTCGCGTATGCTTCCGCTGTATGCTCGGCAAGGATAATTTCGCCGTTGTAGCGCCACAGGCACAGCAGGAACTCGTTGTGCGCGATGAAGGGCAGGGCAGGCCGCACCATGTCGCGGGGCGTGCCGCGTGTGTTCTGCATCGATGTGGGGATGTGGGGCGTGTTCATGTCAGCGATCCTCGACTTCCTCAAATTCACCTTCAACCGTCAGGCGGTACGTCTTGCCCGCCTCAATGCCGTTCTGACCAACAAGCGAGGATCGAACCGCGACGAGGTTGTGGTTGTCGTCATAGGCTGCCAGGCTGATCGCCCCGCCTTCATGGGCAGACGCAGTGCTGCGAACGCCAGCCGCATGGGCAATCGCGTTCCGGCCTGTCGTGGCCGAGTGAGCGTCGTCGCCTGTCGTGGCCGAGTGAGCGCGGTCGCCTGTCGTGGCCGAGTGAGCGTCGTCGCCTGTCGTGGCCGAGTGAGCGCCGTACCCTGTCGTGGCCGAGTGAGCGCGGTCGCCTGTCGTGGCCGAGTGAGCGCGGTCGCCTGTCGTGGCCGAGTGAGCGCCGTACCCTGTCGTGGCCGAGTGAGCGCCGTACCCTGTCGTGGCCGAGTGAGCGCCGTACCCTGTCGTGGCCGAGTGAGCGCGGTCGCCTGTCGTGGCCGAGTGAGCGCGGTCGCCTGTCGTGGCCGAGTGAG
>JBFWQA010000001.1:698936-1346704 GCA_050249695.1 Flavobacteriaceae bacterium
CCTGTCGTGGCCGAGTGAGCGCCGTACCCTGTCGTGGCCGAGTGAGCGCCGTACCCTGTCGTGGCCGAGTGAGCGCGGTCGCCTGTCGTGGCCGAGTGAGCGCGGTCGCCTGTCGTGGCCGAGTGAGCGCGGTCGCCTGTCGTGGCCGAGTGAGCGCCGTACCCTGTCGTGGCCGAGTGAGCGCCGTACCCTGTCGTGGCCGAGTGAGCGCGGTCGCCTGTCGTGGCCGAGTGAGCGCGGTCGCCTGTCGTGGCCGAGTGAGCGCCGTACCCTGTCGTGGCCGAGTGAGCGCCGTCGCCTGTCGTGCGTACCTTCGCCTTCTCGGCAATCCACGCGACTGCGTTCCGCACCATATCCCCAATCGAAATATCGACTGTGACGGTCAGAATGCTGGATGCACCCTTGGTATCGCCGCCCGGATCGCGCGCTATTTCCCCGGCGGGGTTGACCATCGTGTATCTGCTGGTGGCGGGCGGGTAGTAGCTGAATGCGTCCATCGGATTGTCCACCCAATGGAACGCGCCCGCGCCGCAACGCACGACCGGCTTTCCGCCGTTGTCATATGTCTTGCCAAGCTCATACTGGAAGCCGAGGCAGGTCAGGTCTTTGTTGAAGCCCTTGTAGGCAACGAGCGCGGGCGCTTCGGCCTTCTTGGCCTTGGCTGGTTTTTTCGTCTTGATGGGCGTGTTCATGTCAGCGGCTCCCTTCTGCTTTGGCGAGTGCGGGCTGCTCAACAGTCGAGCCAACAAGGCCGCCGCGCTCGATCCACGCGGAGAACGCTTCCGGCGAACCCCAGCAGATGGCCGGAGCGTCCATGTAGAAGAACTGGACAATCTCAAAGATGGCCGTGCGGTTGATGTCGTCAGCCTTGCCGAGCGCGCCTTTCAGATCGTTGCAGATCACGGCGGTCAGAAAGCCACCCGGCTCAACGCCGTGCTCGATGTACCGCTTGACGCCGCCCCGGATGTGATCCGGCAGCAAATCCCAGTTTGCGTGGTCCAGTCGTTCGCTCATCGTCGTCTCCCATGCGTGTTTATGGGAGTGGAGCCTACTAGCGTCCTTGTGGAATGTCAACAAGCAATCTAGTGATTTTTCTTGACGCCTCCATTTCCCTGTCGATAGGTTGAGCGTGCCGGATGCGAATCTGGCTGTGCTGAAAAGCAAGAAGCCCCCGGCGCGAACCGAGGGCTTCGAGGTCAGTGCAAGGCTGTGATGATGGCGGCAATGCCGAACAGGCACCAGGCCACATTGAGCTTCACAGAGACGGTGAGTCGAAGGTTTCGATGCTTGCGCATGGATAAGCCTCCGGCTCGCTCCGGAGCGAAGCCTTGAGGGTTTCGCTTCAGCGCGGGGATGAACGGTTTGACCGCCGTTCGCCCTCCTTACCGGCCCGTCCTTGGCTGAGCGCTACAGCCTTGGGCGGCCTGCCTGGTATCCGGTTCGGGGACTGGCCAGACGCGGCCTGTCCCTTCTGGGGAGTTCCCACGCCGGGGCAGGATCGCGGTTATCCCGGAAGGGGTGGCCGGTTTACCAGACCGGGGCCTTTCGGGGCCGCGACCGGATTTCAGCGCAGCCGGCGGCTCATGTCGAGTCGGCCCGGTAAAGAAATGCCCCGGCGGGATGGATCCGACCGGGGCAGCAGTGATGTCTTTACGATAAGGATTGCCTACCAGATCATGGATAGTTGCGCAACCAAAACGGACATTACTGCTGGTGTCTCATCACACGAATCGCGTGTCTGCCCGGAGGTTCCCGGCGCGGTATCGTGTGACCAGGGGCGCAAGCGCTGCGGTTTTCTTTGGGCATTCTCCCGCCGCCGCCGATCGATCCGGCTTATGAATCTCCAAACGGCTTGCCGGTTCCCTAGAACCGGACTGTCTCGACGGCTAGGCTACCGTCCGAATGGCTTGAACATGGCTTGAGGAGCAACGCAGGGAATTATCCACCACAGTTTCCACAGCGTCCCGAGCCTAGACCGGCTCAATGGGTGTGGGGGTGAGCGGCTGGCCTTCGATATAGGCGCCTGCGGATATCGAGACTTGAAGGTGTTCACCGGACCGACATATGGACCCCGGTGCTTGATGGTGATCTGCCCGTGCGTGGTGGTGAGAGACCGTCTTGATTGGGAGAACTATGTCCGAAGACCTGTTCGCAGCGAAGGAGAAATGGCAGCCCTAGATCCCGGTCAGCCCAAATCGAATAAAGGCGAAGGTCGCGCCCATTATGGCGAGCACCATGGTTATAAGCTGCCACGTGGTCGGCATCGCGGAGATGCGACCCTTAATCTCGGACATGTCTTTTGCGATGCCGTCGAGCTTGGCGTCGATACGAGCAAACATCTTGTCCGCCTGTTCGGCCCGATACTCCAGCAGTTTGACACGCGCTTCCATGCCGTCATATGTACCCCCGCCGCCGCCAGTTTTCAATGATGCTGATGATTGCTTGGCGTAGTCATCGGTCACGAGGCGAATATCTGGTCTAGCCATTTTCGCCTACCTTCTTGCCGAAACGATGAAGGGCTTCGCCCAATTCTTTCAGAAAACGCTCCATGCTCTGAGATGCCTTAAAACGAGCCTTTGGCGAGTTGGAATGTGCCGCCAGCATCACCCCCAATGTCGCATCATGCGAGCGGACAAGCAGCGCGTAGAGCTCTGCCAGATCTCCCAGGGTGGCCGGCGTCTTGTTCTCGAAAGCAGTGCTTTTGAGGGCCTCTATCACCGGTTGGGCTGCGTCTTTTTCTGGTGCGTCCTCTGCCAATCCCCTCACTCCCGCGTTACCGCATACCAGACGCGGCCAACGATGCGGACAGTCTCGTCTTCGACTCCATCATCGATCGCTATCGGCGCTTGAAACCGCGGATCATCGGATTCGGGAACAAGCCAAAGCCTTCCGTCAGCATCCAGATGGAGCAACTTGACCGTGTATTCGGCTTCGGCCCCGTCATAGCGCCGACGCTCGACCACGTACCGCTTGCCGGGCGTTGGGCTTTCATGTGTTTCTTCGACATGGGTGAACACGACAACCGTGCCTTCCGGCCAGCGCCGGTTCATGGATGGGCCGCGTGTTTCCGCGCCATAGAGACGGAAATCCTTCAGGGCCGGATCTAGCGGAACGGCGACCTCATACTGGTCTTCATCGGCCCATTCCCAAGTTTCCGCCCAGTGGCCGGCCTGGACGTGAGCGGCGACCTTGAGGGTGCGGACTCTCTTGGAAAGCTCATCATCGGGAACAGGGATATCGTATTCTTCGTCAATGCGGTGGACCGCAACGCCAAGGGCAAAGGCTATCGCCGGCAGTTCCTTTGTCGATTTGTTGGTATTGGCCTCGATCTGCGAAATGAGTTGCTGACTCACGCCAGCGCGCTCCGCCAGCGCCGCCTGTGACAGCTTCGCGGCAACCCTAAGCCTTCTCAGATTTTCCCCCATCGTCGGCATGCCCCGGAAGCTACCAGCTACCTAGTCGCAGCGCACACAAGGAACCTAGTTGACGAGCACCCCGGTTTCTACTAGATTGCTTGTGTAATGACATTCAGAACCCACATTGAGAGGGCCATTAGGGCCCGAGGATCGCAGGCGAAACTAGCGCAGGCCGCTGGTTGCTCGCAGCAGTACATTTCATGGCTTCTGAATGAGGCCGGGCAGATCAGTGCGGAAAAGGCTATTGCCTTTGAGCGCGCCACGGAGGGCACCGTAAGCCGCCACGATTTGCGTCCAGATATATTCGGGCCCGCGCCGGCAGAGGCCGCGCAATGAGTGAGCATCTTGAGGCGAGAGAAGTAGTCTATCGCCAGCGCAAGGTCTTCGCTCGCGCTCTCATCGACGGGCGTCACCGCTCCTCTTTCCCGGAATATCGAATTTGGACGGCGATGATTGCCCGCTGCAACAATCGCGGCCATCGGTCGTATCCAAGCTATGGCGGGCGGGGAATTGTCGTCTGCGATCGATGGGTGGATGATTTCGAAAACTTCTATCGGGACATGGGGGCTCGCCCCTCTCCCAAGCACTCCATCGATCGTATCGACAACGATGGTCCTTACGCTCCCGATAACTGCCGGTGGGCGACCGCTGCCGTACAGGCCAAGAACAAGCGGAACTCTGAAACATTTTGGACGGACGCCGACAGGGCAACCCTGATCCGCATGTTTGAGGCCTACTACTCTCACGAGCAGATGGCCGCGGTGCTTGGAAGGTCGGAAGGCACAATCCGTCTGCGATGCCACATGCTTGGCCTCAAACGAAATGGGTCCATCACCCGGTTGGTCAAGAAGAATCAGGGGTTGCGCCCGGTTCTTCAGGAGCGCGGGCTGGAGGCTTTTATCGCCGCTGTGAGCGAAGCGCGAACAAAGGCTGAATCGGATAAAAAGAGCCGCCTGGCTGACAAAAAAGCAGAAAAAGCGCGCCTGATCGCGTCGGTTATGAAAACTCAAGAACCGCGCAATCAAAAAATGCAGGCCTTGCGGGGGCGTGGATTGACGCTTTCGGAGATCGGACGGGTTTTCAGTGTCTCTCGCGAAAGAGTTCGGCAGATCGAGGCACGGGGCTTTCCGCTGTCCGAAGATGCGCACGGCTCTGCTCGCAAAATTCACCACACCAATCCTGGAGTTAGGCGAGTAAAGATCGATCGCCTGTGCCGCGCATGGAATGCGGCGAGCAGGGAAGCGCGTGTGATGTTTCTCCATGCCGCTTCAGACTTCATTTTTACCGGCATCGACGCTGACTTGGTCGAGACTTTGAACGAGCAGCGCCCCGCCCCATCCCCCTCACCAGTAGAGGCCGCAGAATGAACGGGGCGGTCAAAAAGCAGGAAGTGGCGATACGCATCAGCTCCTTCGGAGCCGACGTGGTGCGCACGACCGAGGCCTTCACCTATGGCAGCTTTGCCGCCCATCAAAACCTTAACGATCCCGATGAATGGACGGTGACACACATCCCGACCGGCCTGGGGCTCTACAGCTCGCTCGGCGTGTTCCCGGATTCCGAAACGGCCATCAAGGCGATGATCCGATTGGAGGATGCGTTCCCCGATTGGGCCACATGGCTTCCGCGAAACCGCAAACAGGGCGCGAAGCTGAAGAAGATGGTGATTGCCATAGGGGAATCCCTCGGGTCCGAACGCTACGAGGGCACGCCCCCGCAGGGCAAGGTCGAGCACCTGAAGTCGGTGACGCAATGAACGCGCGCCCATCCCCAGCCTATGACGCCGGAAAGCAGGCAGACGCGCTCTGGACGCTGCGCTGGCTTCATTGGCCTGTGCTGACAGGGGTTCTCGCATTTCTGCTCGCTGTGATTGTGGGGGCGTGATGGTCGGGCGGGCACAGATCGCAGTTTTGCGGACCGTGTGCCACGGCAACCGCTGGTTCTTGGCTGAGACGCGGGCAAGGCAGCGAGCTTGCTTGCGTCTCCATGAGCAGGGCTTGCTCAAGCGCGATCCGGATAACTGCCATCGGTACACAGCGACTGAACAGGGCACGGCATGGATCATCGCGCACGATGATAAGCAGGCGCCGTGGCCATCGAATGATCCGCCGAAACCGCAACGCTATATCGGCCGCTATCCGAGGGTCTTGTATCGATGACCCCGCACATCATCCAATTTTCTACCCGTCCCGCTACTCCCAGCGCGGCCCATGACGGCAGGGCGCTAGATGACCAAGGCCGGGATGCCGCTGGTGCAAAAAGGGTGGTGTCCTTGCACGGACACCATTCGGACGGGGGCCTTTCGGGGCCGGATTTCATTTCAGCAAATCCCGGCAAGCCGTCTTTCATTTCATTCCTCCGCCTATGGATCAGATCGCTCCGGCCTGCACGCCGGACTGTCCTGACCCTGGGCGGTATCGAGATCAATTTCCCTTCCTCCGGTTCGGTTGTCTCCATCGCTGAGATCAACCGTAGCGAGGAAGGAATCGGAAATGTCCGACAGGTTGTCAGAGTTTGTGGAGCGAAAAATGTCTGCGTCTGAGTTGGCCCGGAACATCGTGATCGATGCCGGCGGCGGGTGGGACCCGCAGACCGAAAGCATGGCGACTGTGATCCGCAGGGCCGCCAAGAACCTGAGCCCCCGAAACACCACTGAGCGCGGCCGCATTCGTGCCGCTGCCTATGGCGAGGCCGGGGACAAAATCCTGAACTGGTTGAGGAACAAAGATGCGGAACGCAAAGCACGCCGTCACGAGGCCATCACCGACGGCATCTCAGCAAACATCGCCCGCCTGGAAACGCTCATTGATCGCCTTGAGCGCTCCGGTGATCCGTTTCTGCGGGCACAGGCTGACGGCTTCCGGCAGCAGCATCTCCGGCTTCGGAGTCTGGCTGACGGAGATCGCGGAGACGATCGATCCAACTGATTGCGCCGGCTTGACCGATGGGGCCGACGCGGAAACCCACACGGAGGCCCGACATGGTTGATCTGCCGAATATCGACGTCAAGGCGCTGGTCCAGTACCACGCCGGTCGCATCAAACGCATCAAGACGGAAAAGGGCAGCGTCGACGCCACCCTGGCATCGTTCTACTCCGCCGCGGTCAATGACGGTGTCGACAAGGATGCGCTGAAATGGGCGATCAAGGTCGCGGCGGACAAGGATGCGAAGAAGCATATCCAGTCTCTGCGGAATCGGATGCGCTACCTGCAGATGCTTGGCGTCGACGAGGTCGCACAACTCGATATCGAAGATTTCATTGTGGCGCGGGAAGCAGCCGAAGGCCTGCCGGACACGGAGCGTGCATCGGAGCGCGGCTTGCGCGATGGCCGTATGCAGGCCGACCGCGACAATCCCTACAGCGAAGGCTCGCCTCAATACCGCGCCTATGAGGATTCCTACCGCACCGGCACCGAGGAAGCCAAACGCATCGAGCAAATGCGCGCCGAAGCCGAAAGCGACGATGGCGAGTTCGAGGATGAACTGATCGAAGGCCACGACGACGAGGCCGGCCATCAGGAAGCGGCGGAGTAGGGCGATGGCTTGGGCAAAAGCACAGATCGAACTCGCGCCGTCGAACACCGGAACCGGCCTGAAGGTTTCGTTGAAGCGGACGAACAAATCGTCGGCGCGTCTGTCCATGACCATCAGCGAGGCTGTCGCGAAGAATTTGGACTGGGCCGACGGCAACAAGATCGAAGTGATGATCGGCGAGGGCGAACATCACGGGCTGATCAGGCTCCGCAAGAACAATAGCGCGGGGCAGGCCGAGGTGCAGCGCCGGGAAACCGGAAAGGGCGCATGGTTTTCCCTTCGGCTCGGTCATCAACCGGCATTCGTTGATCGGTCGGAAGCGCCCCGCTGGTGTCAATGGGAAGCGATTGAAGACGGCTGGGTAGAAATTGTCCTTCCGTCGTGGGCGGATGAAACGGGGCCGCGCCGCGACCATGGCAAGGCAGGCGCTGCGATGGTCGGAGTGACTGCCCGCAATGGCGGCGCTCCCGCAAGGCCTGCAGGCGCGGACGTAACCGGTGCGCTGATGGGCGATCCGCCTCCCGGCCGCTCCGCGCTGGCGCAGAAGGCGGCGAAGTGACCATGAGCAAGGCCACCACCCATCGCCGCCGCATGACACCAGCCGAAAAGGTGCTCTGCCTCAAATACTACCGGCTGGGCCATTCATACAGGGCGATCGCCGCAGCATCGGGTTTCTCGGACATGGCTGTGCGCGGCGCGATTCCTGACGACGAGCGCCGGAGCAACCCGAACACGGCGAGACACTTGCAGGCCACGGCGGCTGCCAACCCGATCAGGCACACCGACTTTGCTGGGGCGCCAAAACCCGTGGCACCGGCGCCAAAGCCGGAATCCGATTGTGCCAGCAGTTTCGAAGCCAAGGAACGCGCCAAGACCGTGGCGGCGACACAAGCGCTGTTTGAACTGCTTCACGAGCATCACCCGGAACAATATCGGAGGCCCACGGCATGAGAATCCTCGCAGTGATCTGTTCTGTATGGACCCTCGCGATTATCGGCCTTGCGCTGATCATCTATGCGGCATGGGTGGATATGGCAGCGGCGCATGAAGCGGCTGCGGGCTGGCAATATGACAATTCGTGCTGTTCGAGCGCGGACTGCGCAGAAGCTGAAGACGGCGCGGTATCTGCCACAAGCCAGGGTTGGCGCATCAACGAAAACGGCGAGATCGTCGCCTATGGATCGGATCGGGTAAAGCCGAGCCGTGACAGCAAGTTCCATGTCTGCCGGCCGCCGCTGTCGTCAAAGGTGCGCTGCATCTACGTGCCGGGTATGGGCTCATGAAGGTGCTCATCGGCGGCGAACACAACGGCATCATCCGCGATGCCTTCATTGCACGCGGGCATGACGCCATATCGTGCGACTTCTCCGCGACCGTCGCTCTTGGGCCGCACTATCAGGGCAACTGGGCGGACATAGAAGGCAACGGCTTCGACCTCGCCATCTATCACCGGACCTGCACGTTCATGGCAAACAGCGGCGCCAAGCATCTGTACCGCGACATGAAGAAGGAAAACGGGATCAACGACGCCCGGTTCCTCGCCATGATCCATGACGCACACGCCTTCTGGCTGCACATGCAGACATGCCCGGTTCGCTTCGCCGCGTGGGAAAATCCGGTCATGCTCGGCTATGCGCAACTGATGATCGGCAAGCCGAACCAGATCGTCCAGCCCTGGTGGTTCGGAACCGATCCGGAAGGCCCTGACAACGTGAAGAAGGCGACGGGCTGGTGGGGCAATCTCCCGAAGCTCAAACGCACCGGCACGCTCGACGGCTCCACGGCGCGGGACGAGGTGTTCCGCATGACCCCGACACACGACCCGGAAGAACGGCGCATGGCGCGCTCCAAATTCACGCCGGGCCACGCCGCCGCCATTGCCGAGCAGTGGGGCGATTACGTCGCTGCACAGATTGCCAGCCAGGACAGGAGCGCAGCATGACCTTCCACTTCGACTGGACAGACGAGCGCGTAACCCGGCTGAAACAGCTATGGTCGGACGGAAACTCGGCGGGAGAAATCGCCACGTTCCTTGGCGGGACGACTCGCAACGCGGTCATCGGCAAAATCCACCGGCTCGGCTTGATGAAGCGGGAGCAGCCGCAATCCGCCAAGCGCCGCATAGCACGCCAGAACCGCCCCGCAGCGCCCCGCAAATCACGCCCTGAGCGCGCCGAAGCCTATCGGGCACCCGAACATGCGCCGGAGCGTCTGCCCACGCCCATCATTGCCGAGCGCGCGCCTGACTATACCGGCGAGCCTGTCCCCTTCACCGAAACCGGCCCGCGCTCCTGCAAATGGATATTCAGCAATGCGCCTGCGATGTGCTGCGGCGCTCCTGTCCGCACTGGCACGTCATGGTGCGAGAAGCACTACCGCCGCGTCTATGTCCCGGCGCCGAAGAAACAGCGGAAGACGAGGGAACGGGTATGAGCGGGCCAAATCGTCCAGTTCTTCGCTGGCATGGCGGCAAGTGGTTGCTCGCCCCTTGGATCATATCACATTTCCCGCCGCATCGTGTTTATGTCGAGCCGTTCGGCGGGGCTGGTTCCGTGCTCATGCGGAAGCAACCCGCATACGCTGAAATCTGGAATGATCTTGATGGCGAGGTCGTCAATATCTTCCGTGTCCTGCGCTCGCCCGATGCTCACCGGCTGGTTGATGCGCTGCGTCTCACACCGTTTTCCCGATGCGAGTTTCAGGAGGCTTATGAGGCGGACGATGATCCGATAGAACGCGCCCGCCGATTGGTCATCCGCAGCTTTATGGGTTTCGGCTCAAACGGGCATAACCGCATCACCGGGTTTCGGGCGAACAGCAATAGATCCGGCACTACGCCCGCGCATGATTGGGTGAACTATCCCGATTCACTTGTGCAGGTGATCAACCGTCTTTCTGGCGTCACTGTCGAGAGCAAAGACGCGAAGGCTGTTATGGCGCAGCATGACGGGCCGGAAACGCTGCATTATGTGGACCCGCCTTATGTGTTCGAAACGCGCGCGGACCTGTCGAAAGACTACGCACACGAACTGACGGACGGGGATCATTCCGAGCTGCTGGTGTTCCTTCGCGGACTCGCCGGCATGGTCATCCTGTCGGGCTATCCATCGGCTTTGTATGACGACGCGCTGGCTGACTGGCGGCGGGTCGAACGCGATGCGCTGGCCGATGGTGCGGCCAAACGCACGGAAGTGCTCTGGATCAACCCGGCTTGTGCTGCCGCGCTCGACGCGGCGTCAATGCCTCTGTTCACGGAGGCCGCAGAATGATCCTCGCCACCTTCGACATCGCCACGCATTCAGGCTGGGCGCGTCACACAAAGGGCGCGCATCCGTCTTCCATCGTCAGCGGCGATTTCAAATGCGAGGGCAAGGGCGCGTTTGAGAAGTGCGAGGCGATGCGCCGGCACATGGTGGCATTGCTGAAGTCATGGGCAACGGACCCGCGCATTGGGAAGCCCGATCTGGCCGTCATAGAGGCCCCGCTGACCATCATCCCGCAGCACGTCAAGAAGCGCAGCGATCTGGCCGGGGAAAGCGAGCAATCGGGCACGATCAACCCAGCGACTGTGATGCAGTTGAGCAGGCTGGCCGGGGTGGCGCAAACCGTGATCGGCGGCTTCGGTATCGAATGCATCGAGGTCGCCCCCCGGACATGGCAGACGATCATCCCGAAGCAGTTCCGCATCTACCCGCCAAAGAAGCGCGCCGAACTGACATGCGACATGCTCGGCATCGTGGCGACCAATGAGCACAAAAGGGACGCGGCTCTAATGGCCCTGTACTGCGAGGGAATCGCCGCGAAGATGGTGGCTTATGAAGAGGCGATGGCAGGATGAAATTGGGAGAAAGAATTGGATATTGGACGGTGCTTGAGCCTGCCTCACCTGACAAAAAGAGAAACAGCCGGTGGCTTTGTCGCTGCGTTTGTGGTGTGCGAAAGACCGTTTATCAGCAAAGCCTCGCAAGCGGCAAATCGCGGAGTTGTGGGTGTGCAACCCGGGTGATCCTTCGTGATGCTACGCGAAAAGCCAAGCTAAGGCATGGGCACACGGCAAACCGCCGCGCTACAGCCGAATATGATTGTTGGACCAAGATCAAAGGCCGCTGCTTCAACCCCGGTGCACATGATTACCCCAGGTATGGCGGACGGGGCATCACAGTTGCGCCCGAGTGGAAGTGCGATTTCGAAAAATTCCTTTCGGACATGGGGCCGCGCCCCGACGGCATGTCGATTGACCGCATCGATGTGAATGGGAACTATGAGCCCGGAAACTGCCGCTGGGCAACTGATACCGAGCAGGCCCGCAATAGGCGAAATAGTTGCCTTATTTCAGCGTTCGGCATGGAGATGAACCTCCATGATCTCTGCGATTTGATCGATGGAGATGCCGCCGCCATCTACCGGCGCATACACACTCTCGGTTGGGCGCATGAAAGGGCGATTACCACACCGTCGGCCGATAATGGCAGGGGGCCTGGCGGCCGCTACTACGCGGACCTGTCCAAGGTCAAGGAACTCATGGAACTGACGCGGGGCGCGGCATGAACGCCCGCCCCGACGCTCTGGAAGCCGAATGCGCGCTACTCGGCGCCATGCTGATCAACAACGAGGCCTATTTTCAGGTCGCGCCCTTGGTACGGCCCGAACACTTCTGCGAAAACCTGCATGGCCGCATGTTCGAAGTCATGGCGTCGCTGATACAGGCAAACCGGAGTGCAAGCCCGGTAACGATCAAGGGCTATTTCGGTGACGAGAAGGTTGGCGACGATCCGGTGCATACCTACGCGGCCCGCCTTGCCGCAGATGCACCGACAACCATCAATGCGCAGGACTACGCCAGAGCGATCCGCGATACATGGGCGATCCGCTGCCTCATGGCCGATCTGGAAGGCGCGATGTCGCATCTCGGTTCGCTGAAGCCGGGGCAGCATCTGGAATCGGTGCTTTCCGATCTACAGGACAACTTGCTGCAACTCAGCGTGAAGCTGGATGAGAAGGAAACAGCCGAAGGGATGGGCGCGGCGTTCATGCGCAGGCTCACCCTGGATCTGAAGCGCGGCCATGTCCGCGGCGTGCCGATCGCGCTCAAGGAAATCGCGGACGTGATATCCGAACCCTGTTTCGAGGCCGGGAACCTCTATGGCCTGCTGTCATCGTCGGGAGAGGGCAAGACCAGCCTGACAATCCAGTTGCTCAGCCATGCCTTCGAGAACGGCCACCCGACGCTGTTCTTCAGCTACGACCAGAGTGCGGACCAGATCATTCGGCAGATGGCGGCGCAAAAACGCGGCATCGAGGCCAGGCGGATCCGCAACCCGAAACTGCTGGGCAACCCGGAACTGGAAGACCTGAACACGCTGGCCGGCGATATCGACCGTTTTCCGTTCCGGATCATCAAATGCGCGGATCAGAGCGCCGGCCATCTCGTCAACATGGCGCGGGCCTTCGTGCGCAAGCATGGCACGGAGAAGGTGCCCTTCATTGTCGTCGACCATATCGGCTCGGTGAAGCCGGAAGACAGGAAGGCCGATGAAGGCACCAAGGCCAAGGAGATCAACAAGATTCTGAAAGCCGGCGCCGAAGTCACCGATGCGGCATGGCTGGTGCTCAACCAGCGCAACAGCTTCGGCATGAGGCGAGACAATCCGCGCCCGGTATCGTCTGACCTGTTCGGTGGAGATCCAGCTAAGCAGGCCTACGATGCCATAGCTTATCTCTACCGGCCGGAGAAGTTCCGTGAGGAACGCCAGCGGACCGCGACGACGAAAATGGACTATTCGAAGATTGAAAGCGCGTTCGGCAAATACACTGCGGACCATGCCGAGATAGGCGCGATCAAGGTCCGGTTCGGCCCGACGAACATCCGCAAGGATCTGGTCTTCGAGGACAGGTTCACCCGCTATCGCTCCATCATCACGGCGGAACAGGCCGAATTGATCGAAGGGGGCTGGTGATGGCGGACTACTTCCCCGAATACAAGGCCATGTATGCAGGCGGAGCATGGCGCGGCCTCTATCGCTACTTCGACAATTCGAATTGGCGCACGGTCTGGAAGGATGGCCGGGAACAGACGTTCCCCACGTCTCTGGAAGCGCTCAAGGCGGCGAAGGAAAAGCTTCGTGAGCGGCTCAACCCGAAAATCGAGATCGAACACATCGAGCCCGATCCCGATCCCCTTGGCATAGCCTCATGGCGCTCTGAGAAAGCCTCTGCCGCTGTCATGGAGCGCAACGAGGCCTTCGGGCCATTGGCTATCAGGCGAGGCGGCAAATCGGTCCCTGTGGAGCGCAAGAGACGGCGCATCCGCGGTATCGCGGCGGAATAGGGGGCAGGCATGGCAAAGCGGCGAAAGACAGAGGCCCTTCCGGTCCCGCTCAGTGCATTCTACGGGCGGGAGCGGGACGAAGAAACGATGCGTGACGTGTTCCTGGATTCGTGCAGGCGCGCTTTCATGGTGCGGCCGCAGCAGAAGCGTGGGAAACCGGGTTATGACGGCAAGGCCCCGGACATCGCAACGCGGCAGGTCGTCAATCCGCTCGGCTATCACGGAGCGCGTGAATTCGTCACCGTGAACCTGTCAGAGCACCCGCTTGAGCGAATGTACAACCGTGGCGACTTGGACAGCGCGCAGAAAGAGGCAGCGGACCGCATCAGGGCCAATTTCGAAATCATGGGCATGGCAGGTGCCGGCGCGATCGATTACAGCGCGGTTCGCGTAGATGGAGGCGGAAAGGCCGATTCATTCTCAGAACGCAAGCTGAGGGCTGGACACGATATCAAGCATGTCGAGACAGTGTGCGGCAGGATCGCCTTCATCATCATCCGCATGATCTGTGGCGAGGGCAGGACCATCGATCAGGTCGCGGGCCTCATCCCCGGCGGTGCCAGTCAGGACACAAGGCGCAAGCACGTCAGCGGCGTTCTGAAATCGAACCTGACCCTGATGGCGATCGAATGGCATTATGAGAAACCCGCTGCACATCACCCATTTCGTGCCGGACCCGAAACGTCTTGACATCGGTGGGCCACTGCGTCTATGTTTTCGCGCATAGTGGAGTGCTGCGCCCGGACGGGGAAACCCGGTGCCGGGCTTTTGCTTTCGTCGGCGTGGAGAAGTGGCCTATCTCGTCTGGTTCATACCCAGAAGATCGCCGGTTCAAATCCGGCCGCCGCAACCAGCAAAGCCGCCCTGCCTCTCCGAACTGTCGCCGTATGGTGCGCGTGTCAGCCGCTCGGCTGGATAGGAAGGCAGGGCGCATCAACTCTTTCAAAAATTGTAAAGGTTCAAGCCCGGAGCCCATCCCATGCGCTTTCTCCGTTTCATAAAAGACCTGTTCCGCCCCGCCCCTGACGCATGGAGCGAGGATGAGGCAGGAAACAAGATGGTACGCATCCGCGATCGCTGGTTTATCGAAGCATAGGCCAACGCGATGCCCAGCGCCCGTTCTGCAATTTCATGGCTATCCCAGAACGTCTCGGTACTGATCGTCATCACCGGGTTGCTCTGGACATTCGGCAAGCCCAAGGCGGAGGAATTCGTCAAGGGCGCGGTTGCCGATCGTATCGATCGTGTCGAACAGCAGCTTGAGGCGCTGGACAAGGCGCAGCATCGCGCATCGATCGCACAGACCCGCGTCGAATCCGATCTTGCCACGCTGAAAGCGCTACAGGCCGAACAGCGCGCCGATACAAAGGCGATCCTGCGGGAACTGCGGGGCAGATAGACGCCCTGACGCTCGCCTATTCCCGACCTTCACCCGCCCGCCCATCTCGGCGGGCTTTTTCATGTCCTGAAGCAACAGCAACACAGCAAAGGAACACATCATGAGCTTTTATCCTTCCCTGAAGTCCATCGTCGGCCGGCGTATCGGTCTGGCATCGACCGGCAACCTTGTCGCCAGCCCGAACGGCAGCGACATCGCCATCACGCCGCCTTGTGTCGATGCTTCGATCACGGTTGGCGCCGAGAATGCGAACGTCCGCCCGATCACGATCCAGCTCAAAGATGCCAATGGTGATGACATCGCCTACGCCGAGCTGGTGAAGCTCTACGTGTTCACCAACGCGACTCGGCAGGCCCTTGGCACCGGCGGCTCTACCGGCATTGCGATCGGCACTGACGGGACGATCCTGATCACCCATACAGCCAAGCTGATCTTCGAACTGATCTCCGAGGCTGACGGGGACATCGATCTGACCTGGACGGACACCGGCACGGAGTCTGTGGTGCTGGGCCTGCTGCTGCCGAATGGCCGCTGGGTCATGTCGGACGCTATCGCGAACACCTGATAATGGCATTCCTCACCAGCGCCTCTAGAACGGCGCTAACGAGACAGATCAGGGCGGCCGAAAGCTCGGCAAGGCAGCAAGCCGCCCTGAATGCCTCGATCGCGCAGCGCAAGGCAGAAGAGGCCGCCGAGACGCTGGACGCGGCCGATGTAGGGCTCGGAAACGTCGACAACACAAGCGACGCCGACAAGCCGATCAGCGACTCGACACAAGCAGCGCTGAATGCAAAGGCCCCGATCGAAAGCCCGACCTTTTCCGGCACGGTCAATGGCATATCCAAGGGCATGGTCGGCCTCGGCAATGCCGACAATACCGCGGATGCGGACAAACCGGTCTCCACGGCCCAGCAAACCGCGCTGGACGGCAAGCTGAACACATGGAGTTCCGTACCCGCCTCAGCCTCAGACACCGGCACAGCGGGTCAGATCGCCCGTGACGCGGACTATGTCTACGTCTGCGTCGCAACCGATACCTGGAAGCGCGCCGCACTGACGACGTGGTAGCGCCGAACCGAAAGGAATTCGACATGGCAGCGAAGAAGAAGGCGGAAAAACCAGCCGCGAAGCAGGAGCAGGCCGCACAGCCCGAACCCCGCAAGATGCTTCTCGGCGTCCCGCATTCCATTCTCGGCGGCAAGGCCACGGTCCGCTTCACATCGAAGGCAGTCGATGGCCGCACCTACGGCTTTATCGACAGGACCGACGGGTCCCGCGTTGAGCGGATACTGGTCAAGGGCTTCGATGAGGCTGAGGCACGCGCCCGCGATCTCGCGGCGAAAGGTGTGATCTGAGGCGCCATGCCTATTCTCAAGAACCCGAAACATGAAGCCTTTGCCCAAGGGCTGGCGAAGGGCATGTCCGCATCCGAAGCGTATGTGAACGCGGGATACAACGAAAGCAGGTCAGCAGCATCACGGCTGTCAACAAATGTGAACATAGAGCGGCGAGTAGCCGAATTGGTTGGCAAAAGCGCTGAAAGAGCAGAGGCATCGATAGCCCGCGTGATAGAGGAATTGTGCCGGCTTGGCTTCTCTGACGTCAGGAAGGTGATGTCGCCCGGTGGAAGCCTCCTGCCGCCGCAGGAATGGGATGATGATCTCGCCGCTGCGATTGCGGGCATTGAGGTTGTCACCCGCCCGACCGGTGAAAAGGATGCTGACGGTCGCGCTGTCGTCGAGAACGTTCACAAGATCAAGCTCTGGGACAAGAACAGTGCCCTTGAGAAGTTGGCCAAGCACCTGGGCATGTTTGTCGACAGGGTGGAGCACGCGGGCAAGAACGGAGAACCGATCCAGATCGTCATCGATTCCAAGGACGCGGCGATCCTTTGACCTATCTCCGGTTGCGGAAAGTGCGAAGTGCTCACAGGGCCAGTACTCCCCATAGGTTGAAATCGGCCTGAAATGACCTTCAAGCTGACGACGAAGCAGCAGACGCAGATCGATTTGATTGCGTCCGATGCGACGCACATCATGGCTTATGGCGGGTCCAGATCGGGAAAGACCTTCGGCTTTGTCCGTGCGGTCCTGATCCGGGCGCTGGCGCACAAGAGCCGGCACGCGATGCTCCGCTACCGGTTCAATCACATCAAGGCTTCGATCGTTCTCGACACGCTCCCCGCTGTGTTGGAGGCGTGTTTTCCCGGTGTGTCGGAACAAAGCCGTCTCGACAAGACGGACTGGTATCTGACCTTGCCGAACGGCTCGGAAGTCTGGTTCGGCGGGCTGGACGACAAGGAACGCACGGAAAAGATTCTCGGCCAAGAATACGCCACGATCTATCTCAACGAGTGTTCGCAGATCCCCTATGCGTCCCGCAACATGGCGATGACACGCCTTGCGCAGAAAACACCGTTGCGGCTCAAGGCCTATTACGACTGCAATCCACCGGGCCAGGCGCACTGGACCTACCGGCTGTTTGTCGAGAAGCGCGACCCGGACAGACGCACGGCGCTGGCAAACCCGGAGAACTATGCCGCGCTGGTCATGAACCCGAAGGACAACGCGGCGAACCTGCCGGAGTCCTATCTGCGCGAACTGCAGGGCATGTCCGAGGCGATGCGCCGGCGCTTCTGGCTGGGGCAATTCGCGGACACATCGGATTCGGCGCTGTGGACGCTGGAACTGCTGGACCAGCAGCGGATCATGGACGGAGCATTGCCCGAAATGGTCCGGATCGTGGTTGCTGTCGATCCCTCTGGCGTGAGGGGCGAGGAAGACGAGCGCAGCGATGAGGTCGGCATCATCGTTGTCGGCCTTGGCAAGGATGGCCGGGGCTATGTGCTGGAAGACCTGTCCGGCCGTATGGCGCCGGCGGGCTGGGGTGACGCGGTTATCTCGGCCTTCGATCGCCACGACGCCGATTGTGTCGTTGCTGAATCCAATTTCGGCGGGGCGATGGTGGAGGACATCATCAAGTCCGCTGCGTCGCGCCGTGTCGGCTCTGCCGTGCCGTTCCGCGAGGTTCACGCCAGCCGGGGCAAGATCGTCCGGGCAGAACCGATATCCGCCCTGTTCGAGCAGCAGAAGGTTTCCATGGTCGGGCTGTTCCCGGAACTGGAAGACCAGCTCTGCGCCATGACCACGGCGGGCTATGTCGGCTCCCGGTCTCCGGATCGGGCCGATGCCATGATCTGGGGCCTTTCCGCGCTGTTCCCCGGCATGACGAAGCGCAATGCCGGCGCGCTGGGGCGGCCACCACCGGTGGTCAAGCTCGGCTATTCGAACATGAAATCGAGAAGGAGGCACGCATGAACCTCAACACAGCGAGCGCGGTGTTTCTGCTGATAATCGCTGGTGCAGGCATCGCGACCGGAAACCCGGCGACATACCTGTTGGCGGCCATCTCAGCTGGCCTGGCTGTCGTCGTCGAGGAAATGCGCAATCAGTGGGAGGCATTCCCCGCGTTTCACGCGATGCCCGGCATCATCGCCATTTTGGCGGCTGCCTCATGGGGTGTCGCAGTTATGTCCTTTCTCAGCCTGATCTGAAGGAGATTCACATGGGCAATCTGTTCGGTGGGCCAAAACCCACGCTTGAGAAGAAGACCCGGATGCCGGACTCGGAAGACCCGTCCATCCTTGCCGAGCGCCGCAAGAAGGTGGCGGAGCAGCGCATGCGTGGCGGCCGTGACAGCACGATCATGTCGGACAACCTGTCCGGTGCCCAAGGCAAGCTGGGCGCCTGAGCATGGCAGCTATCGACGTCAAGCTGAGCCGGGACCATCGCGAGCTCATGCTGTCGATCGGTGATGTCATCGCGGCCCATACCGCGAAGTCACCGATGACGGTTGAGGCCATCGTTGGCGTGCTCGGCTTCTGTGCCGGGGCTGCCATCGTCCGTGGCGAGGCATCGGATCGCAAGCGCCGTGATCTTCGCTCCATCGCGGCCGGCAATATCGACAACGGCATGGATGCAATGCGACGGGCCACGACCGGCTCCCGCATCATACTGCCGGGGATGAATTGATCGACTGATGCCCATTTCCCCGTCCATCACGACCATCATCGAGGCCGGTAACAGGCTCTTTGAGGAAAGAAAGCCGTTGCTCCTGCACTGGCAGGAACTGGCGGAGCATTTCTACTTCGAACGGGCCGACTTCACCGTGCTCAACAGCATCGGTGCGGACTATGCCGCCAATGCCATGACATCGGTGCCGGCGCTGGCACGGCGCGAGATGGGCAATCTGTACCGCGCCATGCTTCGCCCGCTCAATTTCTTCGAGATCAAGGCGACCGACGACGAACGCAACGATCAGGACGATGCCAGGGTCTGGCTAGAATACGCGACCAAGGTCATGCGCGCCGCGATGTATCGCAGGGGCGGCAACTTCACCCGCGCCACCGTGACCGGCGATCATGACCATGTCACCTTCGGTCAATGCGCGATCGAGGTCTGCCCGACACCGGAACGCGACGCGCTCTACTACCGGACATGGCATCTTCGCGATGTGGTCTGGTCCGAAGACTATGCCGGCGCGGTGCAGGACATCCATCGCAAGACCGAGATCACATTGCGCATGCTGGTGCAGCGCTTCGGCGACAAGGTGCCACAGAAATTGCGCGACGAAGCGGAGAAGAACCCGTTCCGCAAGATTGAGGCGCGGCATGTCGTTGTCCCGGCCGATGCCTACGACTTCGGCGCGCTGAAGATCAGGCCGGGCCATCGCTGGGTATCGATCTGGACCCTGCCGAAGGAAGACGTGACGCTTGAACAGGTGCCCCGGTCGTTCCGTGGCTATGTCGTGCCCCGTGCGGATACTGTCTCCGGCTCGCAATATGCCCGGTCGCCGTTCACGTCGATCATTCTGCCCGATGCGCGCACCAAGATGGCGATTGAGCGCATCCTGCTTGAAGCGGGCGAAAAGGCCATCGACCCGCCGATGGTTGGTGTCGAGGATGTGTTCCGCTCCGATATCGGGCTCTATGCCGGCGGCCTGACGCTGATCGACCGGGACTACGACGAGAAGACCGGTGAGGCGCTGCGGCCGGTGAATGCCGACTACTCAGGCCTACCCTTCGGCGAGAACATGTCGGAACGCTACGACATGGTGATCCGCGAAGGCATGATGCTGACCAAGATCAATTTGCCCGATACCTCGAACATGACGGCGTACCAGGTCCGCAAGATCATGGAACAGCACATGCGGGCGCATATCCCGATGTTTGAGCCCGTCGAGGTCGAATACAACGAGCCGCTTTGTTCCGAGACTTTCGACGTGATGCGCAGCATGGGGGCTTTCCCGGCCAGCGAAATTCCGGAACCGCTTCGCGGCGCCGATGTTGAGTTCTCATTCCAGTCCCCGTTGAAGGACATCGAGAACGACGGCAAGGCCCAGAAGCTTCAGGAAGGCATGGCCGTGGTGCAGATCGCGGCGTCGTTCGATCCCAGCGTCGCCGAGATGGTCGATCCGATGGAGATCACCCGCGACACGCTCGAAGCCATCGGCTGGCCCACGGACTGGACGCGCAACAAGGACGAGATCGCGGCGCGGGTACAGGCCAAGGCGGAACAGATGGCGGCCGAGAAAATGGCGGCCGAAGCGGCAGGGGCAGCGGATGCGGCCGGCAAGGCTGCACCGATGGTCAAGGCCATTGCTGATGCAGGGCGTGCGGCGTGAAGCTTCCCGATGCCCCGGTATTCAAGCCGGCGCCATATACCATCGAGACTGCACGCGCCCTGAAGGCCATCGCTGCGGGGACGGCAAGCCCGGAGCAGCAGAAAACAGGACTGAACTGGATCTGCGAGAAAGCAGGCGGGTTCTTCGATGATGCGATGCAGCCCGGCATGCCCGATGCCACGCACTACATGTCCGGTCGGCGGTCGGTGACGATCCAGATCAGGCACATCCTTCAAGTCAAGATTCACAACTCGGAAAAGGAAACCGAATGACGGATGCAGTCGATACGGCGGCGCCCGCGGCTGATGCCGCGCCTCCCGCAGCCGATCAGAACCCTGCTGATCCCGCAGACAAGGCCGCTGAGCCGCAGAAAGGGGCTGACCCTTCCCCTGAACCGGACAAAGGCGGGAAGGCTCCTGAGAAGGGCGCAGACCCGCTTGCCAGTGGCAACGATCCCGATCCGAAGTCACCGGCGCCGCAAAAATGGCCCGACGATTGGCGTCAGCAGATCGCCGGCGACGACAAGAAGGCTCTTGAACGCCTGAGCCGTTATGACGGTCCCGCCGCTGTCGCCAAGGCGCTCATGGAGGCTCAG
This sequence comes from Flavobacteriaceae bacterium, assembly GCA_050249695.1. Lineage (GTDB taxonomy): Bacteria > Pseudomonadota > Alphaproteobacteria > Rhizobiales > Tepidamorphaceae > JACKJP01. The sequence continues at coordinate 719,892 of JBFWQA010000001.1, forward strand.
GACAAGATCAGGTCCGGCCTGAAGCCGAAGGAGCGGCCCGGCGAGAAGGCGACCGAGGAAGAGATTGCCTCGTATCGCAAGGAAGCCGGTATTCCGGAAACGGTCGATGACTATGTCGCGGCAATCGAACTGCCGGACAAGCGTCAGATCGGGGATGAGGACAAGCCCGTTATCGCGGCGTTTGCCGAGCGGGCGCACAAGATGAACCTGCCGCCCAAAGACATGGCCGGACTCGTCGACGAGTACTACGCGATCCAGGAAGAGCAGGCCGTGCTTCGGGCGGAAAAGGATGCCGACTTCAAGGCCGCTTCGATGCAGGCGCTCCGCGAGGAATATGGCGGCGAGTTCAAGGCCAACATCAACGCGATGCGGCCCTATTTCGAGAGTGTCGACAGCGAGTTGTTCGACAATCTGATGGGCGGCAGACTGGCTGACGGATCGAAAGTCGGCGATCACCCGGCCATCGTGAAGTTCTTCGTCGCCAAGGCGCTTCAGGAAAATCCCGCCGCCACGATCGTTCCGGCCGGCGGCAATCAGGTCGAAACGATCGAAGCCGAGATCAAGGCGCTGACGAAGCGCATGGGCGAGGATCGCGACGCCTGGTTTAAGGATGCCGCCGCTCAGAAGCGGCTTCAGCAGCTCTATGACGCTCAGGAGAAGTTGGGCGGCAAGAAGTAATTCCGTCTTCGGACGGCATCTATCGGCTCTTCAGACCCGGCTATCCCGCTGACGCGGCCCCGGTGACAAAGGCCACCTAACCCACCAAAGCAAAGCCCCGAAAGGCAGCACGCCGGCCCCGCAAGGCTACCCCGGCAACGCTCCCGCTCGGCCACCCTGACGCTGCGGTTCCCCAACGCCAATTTGGAGAACCCCAATGGCAGACACTGCATTTCAGAAACAGTACCGACAGGAATTCATTGCTGGATTCGAGTTCGGTCAATCCATGCTCCGTTCGACCTGCACGACCGAGATGGTCCGGCAGGGCAACGAGGCGATCTTCCTTGTCGCTGACACCAACGGCGCCGAAGCGGTCACGCGCGGCGTCAACGGCCTGATCCCGGCCCGTGCCGACAACCTGACGCAGCTCACCGCGACGCTGACGGAATGGCACGACAAGCCCCGGCGCACCCGCTTCAACATCTTCGGGTCGCAGGGCAATGGCCGCAAGATCCTTCAGGACGGCACCGTCAAGGTGATGAACCGCAAGATCGATGACACGATCCTGACGGAGCTCAATACCGCGACGAACGACACCGGCACGGCCACCACGGCCTCGCTGGCGCTCGTTGCCAAGGCCAAAGCAATTCTCGGCGTCAACGACGTCCCGACCGAGGAAGAGGACAACATGTTCGGCGTACTGTCGCCGAGCGCGGAAGCCTATCTCCTGCAGGACGATGGCTACTCGTCGGCCGACTATGTCGACATGAAGCCGCTCGTTGGCCCCGCCCGCAAGATGCGTCGCTGGGCCGGCATCAACTGGATGGTTCATTCCCGTGTTCCGGGTGTGGGCACCAGTGCCGAGAAGCTGTTCGTCTACCATCGGTCGGCGATCGGTCACGCCGCGGACACGGAGAATGTCTCCGCGATCCCCGGCTACAACGAGGAAGAGGATTACTACTGGGCAAGGACTTCCTTGTTCATGGGGTCCAAGCTTCTTCAGAACTCCGGTGTCTGCGTCATCAATCATGATGGCTCGGCTCACGCCGCGTCGTAAGGAGGCTGGAACATGGCTTACTCGACTTCAAACCCTCCGCAGCTGGTTTCCCAGGGCGTCGGCGGCAACGGCAAGATGTGGCTGTACAAGTCCGCTGATGCCGAGGCCACGTTCGATGATACCGACTACATCACGAACGCATCCGATCTGGGCATGACCACGGGCGACTTCGTCCATGTCATCGACTCCACCAATGGCCTCGCAACGATTGTGCAGGTCACGGTGGACGCCGACGGCAACGGCACGCTGAGCGCCCTGACGGCCATCACCTGAGGCTGACGAAACAGGGGCGGGGGCTTTGTGCTCCCGCTCTTTTCGCTTTTCCGCGACAAGGATAACCCGACATGAACATCCCCATTGTGGCGGGTGATCCCGCTGCGACGCGCGCGACCCCCGTCGTGCAGGTCGATCCTGCCGGCCTTCCGGTCGGCGGCACCGAATATGAAACCGTCGCCGCTTCCCAGACCGATCAGGCGCTGGGCGCTACCGGCGCGGCCGGTGATTTCCTCTCCCATCTTCTCGTCGTCGTCGCCACGGCCGCGACCGCCGCTGTCTCGATCAAGGACGGCGCCGGCTCCGCGATCGCCGTTTTCCCGAATAGTCCCGGTGGTGGCGTCGGCACCTATTACGTCCCGATCGGGGCGCGTTCGTCTGCCGGGGCATGGTCTGTCACGACCGGCGCCGGCGTTTCAGTCGTTGCCGTCGGCAACTTCACCTAAAGGAACCCGTCATGACCGCAATCATCGGCAACCGCTTCAAGCTCGCCGAATATGTCCGCAATACCTGGCACGTCACGCCGAAGCCGGAAGACGAGCCGAAAGACCTTCTGGACCCGAAATGGTGGGTCCATGTCAGCCAGAACCTGAAGGCGGGCGACCGGATCGAGGCCTTCGCAGAGACAAGGGAATGGTATGCCGAGGGCGTCGTGCTCGATGCCGGGGTGTGGGGCGCCAAAATTGCTCTCACGCTGGGGCCGGTAAAGCTGGCCAATGACGCCGTGGTCGAGGCCCCCGAGGAATATGCCGTGCAATGGGGCGGGCCGTCCGCGAAATGGCGCGTGGTCCGCGTCGCCGACAAGACCGTGCTCCGCGACCAGTTGGGGTCCAAGGAAGAAGCGGCGTCCTACATCAAGTCGCATCGCAAGGCCATGGCGGCCTGATCTGATCCGAGGCTGCATCGATGACTGATAAGCTCAGCCTTTATAACGGCGCCTTGCTGCATCTCGACGAGGAACCGCTGGCGTCCCTTTCCGAGACCGGCAACAAGAAAAAGAAACTCGATGCGGCCTATGACTCCGTCTTCAGATGGTGTCTGGAACAAGGCTTCTGGAACTTCGCGCTCCGCGCCGTCACGCTGGAGCCATCAGACAGCCTGACCAGCGAATTCGGCTATTCCCTCGTCTTTGAGAAGCCGGACGACTGGATCAGGACTGCGGCAATGTCGGCTGATGAATACGGCCGCATCCCGTTGCTGAACTACGAGGACCGCAAGGACTATTGGCTGGCCGATATCGAGCCGATCTATCTCTGGTACGTCTCCAACGATGCCGACTATGGCGCCGACCTCGGCAAGTGGCCGGAAAGCTACGTCAATTTTTTCCAATACGCATTGGCGCATCGGATCTGCGGCGCCGTGACCGGTGGCCAGAGCCGGAAGCAGGAACTGCTTGAGATGATGATGCGAGCAAAGCGCGACGCATCGAACAAGGACGGCATGAACCAGCCCGCGACGCGCTTCCCGCCGTCCGGCAGGCTCGTGGCAAGCCGGGGCGGAAGCGGCCTCGGCTCCCGCGAGGGCAGGTATAGGGCCGGCTGATGCCGAAGTCGAATGCGGCCCTGCTCGCCTGGAACAGGGGCATTGTCAGCAAGAACGCGCTTGCCCGCGTCGATGTGGACCGGATCAGGCTCAGCGCCGAAGTGCTGGTCAATTTCCTGCCAAAGACGCAAGGGTCCATGTTTCTGCGGCCCGGCTTCGGCTATATCGGGGCGACCCGGTCAAATGCCCAGCCGATCGGGATTCCGTTCGTCGCGGCGACAGACGATACCGCGCTGCTTGAACTCGCCGACGGCAAGATGCGGGTGCTCGTCGACGATGCATTGATTTCCCGTGTCTCGGTATCCACCACGATCAGCAATTCCAGCTTTGCGACCTCGACGGACTGGACCGATGCTTCGACGGGCGGGGCGGCGGTAGGGTTCGGGGGATCGGGTCTGACGCTGGATGCCGTGAATGTCGGCGGCAACGCGATCTGCCGTCGCGAGATCACGGTGGCCGGGGGCGATCAGAACAAGCGGCACGCCCTGGAAATCACGGTGACGCGCGGTCCTGTGACATTCCGATGCGGTTCGACATCGGGCGGCGACGAGTATATCTCGGAAACGACGCTGAGAACCGGCGATCACAGCCTTGCCTTCACGCCGACGGGCAACTTCTGGGTGCAGTTCCAGAACGATCTCGATATCGACAAGATCGTTGCTTCGTGCGCCGTGGCTTCTTCCGGGACGATGGAAATCGATATCCCGTGGGCAACGGCCGATCTGCACAAGGTCCGCTGGGATCAGAGCGCAGATGTCATCTTCGTCGCCTGCGAGGGCTATCAGCAGTACCGCATCGAACGCAGGGACACCGATAGCTGGTCCGTGGTGCTCTATGCCCCGGACACAGGGCCGTTCTTTGCAGCCCGCACGGCGAAGGTGAAACTGAAGGTCGGCCAGACCTACGGCAACACGACGCTTACCGCGGACAAGCCGTTCTTCAAGTCGACGCATGTCGGTGCCGTATTCCGGCTGTTCAATGAAGGGGTAAGCCAGAACTACCGGCTCGCAGACAACGACACCTATACCGACCCGTTCCGGGTCACGGGCGTCAAGAACGGCGCGCTCTACAATGATCGGAACTGGACCTATTCGGTTTCGGGGACATGGTCCGGCACGCTGCGCTGGCAGCGATCGTTCGACGGCCCGGATACTGGCTACAAGCGCTTTCGTGAGCGCACCGGGGTTTCGACGGTCCCAATCACCTCAAACACTGCCGGTGACCAGAACAACGAGGACACCGACGACAACGCAATCGTCTACTACAAGCTCGGTTTCGAGGGATCGAGCTATACATCCGGCGTCGCCGAGATCAATATCGACTATGACGGCGGCGGGGTGCATGGCATTTGCCGCGTCACCGGCTATTCATCCCCGACGCAGGTCACGGTCGAGGTGCTGAAGCGGTTCGGCACGACGGCATACACCGACAACTGGCAGGAAAGCATCTGGTCGGAAAAGCAGGGCTGGCCGAGTACAGTTGCTTTTCACAAAGGGCGGCTCTGGTGGGCCGGCAAGACGCGCTTTGTCGGGTCCATCGCTGACGACTACGAGAACTTCGATCCCGAATTCGAGGGTGATGCCGGCGCGATCAACAGGACGCTCGGCTCCGGCCCGGTCGACACCATCAATTTTTCGCTGTCTCTCGGTAGGCTGATCCTCGGCACTTCGGGAACGGAATTCTCCATCAAGTCGACATCGTTCGATGAACCGCTGACGCCGGAGAACACGCAGGCCAGCGATCCATCGACGCAAGGGTCGAGACAGGGTGTCGCCGCGGCCAAGGTAGACAACAGGGGCGTCTTTGCCCAGCGGTCCGGCAAACGGCTGTTCGAGCTCGTCTTCAACCCGGACACCTATGATTATTCGCCCCGCGATCTGACATTGCTCTGCCCCGATCTCACCGGGGATGCCAATGTCGTCGGAATGGCGATCCAGCGCCAGCCCGACACCAGAATCCATGTCTGGCTCGATGACGGCACGGTCATCGTTCTGACCTATGAGCCGGCGGAAGAGGTGTTCTGCTGGTCGCGCATCGAAATGGCCGATAGCGGCTTTGTCGAAAGCATCGCGGTACTGCCCGGCGAGGATGAAGACCAGGTCTATTATTGGGTGAAGCGCACCGTCGACAGCAGCACGGTGCGCTATCTGGAAAAGATGGCGCTGGAATCGGAATGCATCGGCGGCACGGTCCACAAGCAGGCCGACAGCTTTGTCGTCATCGAAAATGTGACTGGCACCAGCGTCACCGGGCTTACCCATCTGGAAGGCAAGGAAGTGATCGCCTGGGCGGCGGGCCAGTATCTCGGCACGTTCACGGTCGACACAGGCGCGATCACGCTCAGCGAGGCTGTCAGCGCCGCTGATGTGGTGGTCGGGCTTTCCTACGTCGCCCGGTTCAAGTCGACGAAGCTGGCCTATTCCGCAGCGGCTGGAACCGCGCTGGGGCAGCGCAAGAAGGTGAACTATATCGGCGCCATCATGCGCAACACGCACAATGACGGGCTCTACTACGGCCGGGACTTCGACAATCTGAACCCGCTGCCCCGCATCTTCAGCGGTGTGGAATCCACGGAGCACCAGATATTCGAGGATTTCGACGAGCCCGCGTTTCCATTTTCGGGCTCATGGGACACCGACAGCCGGCTTTGCCTTCAGGCCACGGCGCCGAAACCGGTGGAACTGCTGGCCGCCGTGCTTTCAGTGGAAACGTCGGACAAGCTCTGATGCGGCATGAAATCGTTCCGCTTCGCCACGAGCATCTGATGCAGTGGTACGGCGATGATGGCCGGGCACCGACGGTCAAGGGCATCGCGGCCTTCGTCGATGGCGAACTGGCAGCCATTGCCGGGTTTCGCATCACGCAAGGCGTCGTCATCGCGTTCTGCGATCTGAAGGAATCGGCCCGTCCGTTCCGGCACGCCATCCACAGGACGGCACTGAAGCTGATGGACGAGGCCAAGGCGCGGCACAGGCGCATCGTTGCGGTATGCGACGAACGCGAGCCCACGGCGCCGAAATGGCTGCGCAGGCTGGGCTTTGAGCCCGAGGACAACGGTATCTGGGCATGGCATCGAGGGGCGGTGAATGGCTGACTTCGGACTGAGCGCTATCCTCGCGCTGGCAGGCACGGCCGCATCTGCGGTTGGCACCATCGCGGCGGGCTCCGCGCAGAAGGATGCCAAGGAGTTTGAGGCCCTGCAGCAGGAGCGGATGGCCGACGAAGAAATCGCTGCATCGCAGCGTGAAGCCGATCGCACCCGCAAGGAGCGTGATTTCATCATGTCCCGGCAGCAGGCCGTTGCCAGTTCGTCCGGGCTGGGCGCGCTTGACGAGACGGTGCAGGACTTGGCCGGCGATGTGGCGCAGGAAGGGGCGCTGCAGGCCGGCATGATCCGTTACGGCGGCGAGGAACGGGCAAAGGGGCGCCGCGCACAGGCCGCAGCGGCGCGCATGGAGGGCAAGGCGGCGAAGACAGGTAGCTACTTCTCGGCAGCGGGAACCATCATGAAGGGCATGGGCAGCTTCGCCGACGCCTATAGCCAGAAGAAGCTCGATATGGGCTCCAATGGCTCCTACAACTACCGGTACGGCTGATGCCCCGTCTCCCCGGCGCCCAGGACATGGGCAACCCCGTCAGCGGCCGCTCCGGTCGCTCGATCGCCAGCTACGACACGACCGCCATCGGGCGTGGCATCGCCAATCTTGGCGAAGGACTGGGCTCGGCGGCAAACAGCGTGGCGCGCATCGAGAAACGACAGGAAGAGGTGCCGCAAGCCGAGCGGTTCGAGACGCAGCGCCGTTTCCTTGAGTTCTCCGCGCAGCAGGACGACGAACTTGCCAAGGCCGGCCAATCGGCACAGCCCGGCGCGTTCGGCTTCAAGGAAGGCTTTACCGAGACCTATCAGAAGCGCGCCAAAGAATTCCTTGCCTCAGTCCCGGAGCAGTTGAAGCCGGAATATGACGCCCGACTGTTTCAGGTCGAGGACAGCCTTGCCGGCCGGGCGCAGACCTTCGAGCGCAAGGAACGCGGCAACTACTACAACACCAAGGTCAATGACGGCCTGACGCTGATCGAAGACAAGCTGTACCGCAACCCGGCTTCGTTCGACGAGAACCTGAAGACCGGCATGGAGTACATCGACTCGCTCCCCGATGAAGACGTCGGGCCGATCGAGAAAGAGGCGCTGCGCAGGTCATGGCGTGCCAAGGCGCAGTTTGCTTCGTTGGGTGGCCTTCCGCCTGCTGTCCGCATGGAAGCGCTGGGCGTCCCGCGCTTCGCCGCCACGCCGCTGCCCGCCGATGTGCAGGGCAGGGCGCAGATCGCGCGGGACCACTTCGTCGGTCTTGGCTACACGCCGGAACAGGCCGCTGGCATTGTCGGCAATCTGGTGCAGGAATCGGGCGTCAGGTCGGATGGTGCCGTTGGCGACAACGGTACAGCGTTCGGCATTGCTCAGTGGCGCGGCGAACGCTTCACCCGCCTGAAGCGTTTTGCCGCATCGCGGAACACGGACTGGACCGACTTCACGACACAGCTCGACTTCATCGATTCCGAGATGAAGACGCATGAAACAAAGGCGTATGAGAAGCTGAAGGCCGCCGGATCGATTGAGGAAGCAACTGCGGCTTTTATCGGATACGAGCGGCCGCGCGGCTACAGCGACGCCAATCCATCGGGAGGGCACGGCTGGGGTAACCGTCTTGCCGCGGCGCAGCGTGTCGCCGGCGTCACGGTGAACGTGCCCAGAGGCGAGGTCGACCCGCGCTACGCCGATATGTCGTGGCAGGACAGGGCGAAAATCGCCGATGCCGCTGAAACAGAAGCCAAGCAGCAGGCCAAGGAAGAACGGGTCACGGCGCAATTCGCGATCGAGAACGCGCTGACAAATGCGCCCGCCGCGATTCAGAACACCGGCGAGTATTCCGGCTCGATGCCGACTCAGGCCCAGTTCATGGCCGCCTATGGCGAGGATGCGGTCCGCAAGTTCAAGGAATTTCAGCAGGTCATCGAGACGAGCCGCGAAGCGTTCCGGATGCAGACCATGCCGGAGGGGGAGATTGCGTCTCTGGTGGCGTCGGCGGAGCCTACATCATCGGGCGATGACGCCGCGCTTCAGCAGGCCCGGTACGATACGCTTTCCAAGGCGGCTCAGAACGTGCTCAAGGCACGTGACAGCGATCCGGCGACCTATGTCCGCCGCGCCTTTGGCACGGTGAACAGGGCATGGAGCGGCGCCACGACGCCTGAAGGCTATCAGGCTGCCATTACGGCATCGGTCGCGGCTCAGCAGCAACTCGGCATCCGTGACGTGAAGCCGCTGCCGAAGGAAATGGCGGTTCAGGCCGCAGAGGCGTTCAATGACGCGGAGAAGCCGCAGCAGGCCCGTATCGACGCCATTGCGCAGGTCATGCTCGCCACGCCTGATCCGGCGCAGCGCAGGGCGATTTTTCAGCAGCTTGTCGATGCAGGGATGCCGGCGATCACCGAAGGCGCGTTCGAGGCGCTTGCCAGGGGCGATAGCGGCGCCGCCAGAAGGCTTTTCCAGGCCGCGATGACCGATCCCTCCAAACTGCCCGGAACCGCGCCAGAGAAGCCCGAAGCGGTCAGCAGGGCCATTCAGGACAGCATCATGGCGGACGGTGCGATCGGCGATATCTATTACGGCCTCTCCGATGGCAGTGTCGAGAACTTCGACCGTGCCGAGCGTGACGCCAAACTGATCAAGAACGCTGTCGAAATCCGGCTGAGGAATGGCGAGGATCTGGATGCCGCTGTCGAGGCCGTAGCGAAAGACCTGTACGGCGATGTGCAGCCGGTGACCCGGTCCTATCCGGTCAATGCGGAGATACTGCTTCCGAAGGATGCCGATGTCGCGGAAGTGATGCGCGGTTTTGAGGCTGTCATGCCGAAGGTGCGCAGCGCGCTTGAGGCCATTGCTGATAGGGAAATTAGCGCCGCGAATCCATCAACAAGCGACGGGCAGAGGGCGATATTGGAAGCAGTGTCCCAGAACCGTATCGAAAACATTCTTTCGGAAGGGTATTTCCGCAACAGAGGCGACGGCTTTGTCTTTATCGACCCGAGAACGGGGAATGCCGTCAAAACTGATGCCGAAGAGAGGCTTTTCTTCTCGCTCGATGATCTTGGCGCGGCGGCGTTGCGCAAGCGCGGCACCGATCTTCTGAGGCAGCAAATGCGCCCCGGGGTTTCCCTGCTTCCACCCCCGATGTCAGGCAGCGTGATCCCCGATGGGCGATAGCATCTACAGCTTCCGGGCCGGGCCAGAGTACGAAATTGGCCAACCCGGTGACTTTCTTCGCTCGGCACTTGAGGAGCCGATGGGCGTCGGCCGGACCTTCTTCGATCAGGCCAAGGGCGGGGCTCAGGAAAGTTTCGGCCTCGGAACGATTTACCGCGGTTCGCGCGTCCCCGACGCCTCACCGGGCGACGATACGCCAAGCCTCATGGCGCCGTTCATGCCATCGGAAGAAGATGGCGGCCCGCCTGAAGTGATGAGCGGGACTGCGGCCATCCCCGAAGGCGCGAAACGGATCACGGAGGACGAATACAAGTCATCGCCCTATTTCCGCGACGATATCCCATGGGATCGCGGCATGACGGACGAGCGCGCCGCAGCGCTCGCCCTGATGTACGACCAGCGCAAGGTGCGTGAGTTCTACGCCCAGAAGCGCCCCGTGACCTCGTTCCTTGGCAATCTCGCCGGGCAGGCGCTGGACCCGATCAACTATGTCCCTATTGCGGGTCCGCTGGTGAAGGCGGCGGCCGTGGCGAAGGTCGGGCGCGTCGGCGGAGCGGCCGTCGCCGGCGCACTGGATGCAGCGGGCAACACCGCGATGTTCGGTCTTTTGACGCGAGAGGCAAGGCGAGGCCTCGGCGATGATGTGTCATGGCAGGCCATGGTGTCCGAGGTCGCAACGGCGGCGCTGATCGGTAGCGCGTTCGGCTCTGTCTCAGGTGTGCTGCAGGTCAGAGCCGATGCCAAGGCGCGGCTTTCCATCCAGGAACGGCTTTCGACGCTGAGAAACACGCAGGAAGCCCGTGTAGCCCTGAATGAGGGCATAGATGCGCTGGCCCGTGGCGAAGATGTCAGGCTCAGCCCGAATGCCACGGTGCCGGCGGAGCGTATCGCGCGTGAAATTGCAGAACTGAACCGGGCCTACGAGGGAGCGTCACCGGTATCGGTTCGTCGCGTCGAAGAGTTTGAGACGGCCAAGGGCTCCGTCTACCGTGTTCTGGACGACGGCACGACAATTCGCGACAAGGCGGCGCGCAATGACCCGGGCCACGAAGGGGACAGCGGAATAAAGCCACAGACCGCGCGAACGGTCTATGTCGACACCAACGCTGCTGTTTTGAGCGCGGCGGGGATGCAGGACTTAGGGCCCCAAGGCGCGCGCGTCGTCGTGAAGGACGGCAAAGCCACCCTGTTGACGTGGAACGATAAGGCCGACCGATGGGGCGCGGCCCCGTCGAGCAGGGACATCCCTGTGTACGATGAGCCCGCTATCGGACGCTACCCACTAGAGCTTTGGAAGAAGGCAAATGACGTGCCCGGCTATGCCGATGCATATCGGGGGATGCACGCCGGAAACAAGATCACGCGGATCAAGGAAAGGCCGGCTGCTCCGCCCGAGTCCCGTCCGCAGGCTGGTAACCTCGCGGAGGATACTGCCGGGGACCGTTCGATTGGCACCCCCGGAGCCGGGCAGAGCGTGCCGGCACCTGATAATGTAGCGCGGACGCCGGTTGTCGACAAGACCGAGGCCCGGCCTGACCCGTTGCCGGAGGGCAGGGCAGAGGCGGAAGGCCGGATCATCAAGGCCGAGGATACCAAGGCGCTGGCCGAGCAATTCAGCGTGGACCCGGCCACCGGGGCATTCCCCGAGGAAACCGATATCGCCCAGCTTCGTGCCGAGGGGCGGTTGACTGAAGCCGATATCGCCGAACTCGCCGATGCCGATGCCGCCTATGAGGATGGCGCAGCCTACAGCGAAGCCCTGAAATCAGTAGCGGGTTGCCTGATATGAGAATTACCCGCTTCAAGATCGGTGCGGATTGCCTCAATGCCGCTATGGAAGCCACCGGCGGCAGGCTGAGCCGCGACCAGATCGAAGACGCCTTCAACGAGGTGGCACAGTACAAGCAGCGCCTTCAGGCCGAAGGCGGCACAGACCGCATGGGCGAGCGGCTGAAGTCCTTTGCCGAGCGGGAAGCGGAGCGAACCCGTATCGCCGCCGCGATGCAGCGGCGCCACGCCGCACTCAACATTCTGGTGCGCGACAGGCTGGACCAGCACGTCACCGGCCTCATCAATCAGGGCATGACGCCCCGCAAGGCGCTTCTGGCTGTATTCGAGGGCACGCAGAAGGGCGTCGAGGGCGGTCGCAATTCCGTCGCCGCACTGACCGGCGCCTATGAGGCACGCTATCTCGGTGGACTGTTTGCGGAGATTCAGGCCAATCGTCCACACCTGATCCATGCCCTTCGCGACCCGGCCATGGATACCGATATCACGATCGAGATGGCTGAACTCAGGGAAGGTGGAAAGCCCGGCATCACCGGTAACGAGGATGCGAAATACATCGCGAAGGTGTTCTCGACCTATGCCGAATTGAGCCGCACTGATCTGAACAAGCTCGGGGCATCGATCGGCAAACTGGATGGCTGGTCCGGCGCGCAGACCCATGACGACGTCAAGATGATCGCTGCCGGCAAGGATGCCTGGATCGAATCGGTCTGGACCAAACTGGACATGGCGCGCACCTTCCCCGATGTCGAAAACGGCGATCAGATCAAGGATGCGCTTTCCGATATCTATGACACGATCATCACCGGCCTGCCGAACAAACCGACGCCGCGTGAACTCGGGCAACGGGTAAATCCTGCGAACCTCGCCAAGAGGCTGGGGAAGTCTCGCGTCCTCCATTTCAAGGACGCGGAATCGGCCTTGGCCTATCGCGCCGAATTTGGCTATGGCAACACGGTGTCCGGCATGATCGGGCATCTGAGAAACTCGGCCCGGTTCGCAGCCAATATGGAGGCGCTGGGCCCGAATCCGGAAGTCATGTTCGGTTCGCTCGTCGATGGCCTGAAACGGAAGATCAAGGAAGATCCGAAACTTTCTGATGCGCAGAAGCAGAAGCAAATAGCGTCTCTGACGCTGGATGCGGGCCCGCTTCGTCAGGCAATCGACATCGCGTCCGGTCTGGTATCCCGTCCCGTAAAGGTGACTGCGGCAAAGATAGGTTCCGATATCCGCGCGGCTCAGTCCATGGCGAAGCTGGGTGGCGCAGTCATTTCGTCCGTCTCGGATACAGTGACGGCGGGTGCAGCGTCGCAGTTTCGAGGCTCGGGCTTCTTCAAGGGTTTCACGGCGCAGATCGAGGGCATGATGCGCGGCCGGCCGAAGGGCGAGCGGGCGGAGATTTCATTTCTGGTCGGTGAGGGCTTTGATGGCCTGATCGGTCATATCGTGGCGCCCGCTGCCGCGGTAGATGGTCCTGTAGGGCGGCTGTCAAAGCTTCAGGAGACGTTCTTCCGCTGGAACGGCCTGACATGGTGGACCGATATCCAGCGCGCCTCTGCGGGCCGCGTCATCGCTGCCGAAATGGGCATGAGGGCGAAGACATCCTTTGCCGATCTCCCGGCCAATTACAGACATGTGCTCGGGCTGCATTCGATCACGGAAGCGAAGTGGGAAGCGATCCGTAAGGCCGGGGCGCGGGAGGTCGAGGGCAAGGCATACATCACGCCGGAGCGCATCCGAGACGCCGATGACAGTAGCATCGAGCCGCTGGTTGCGGAGCGTATCGCGGCGGCGCGCACTTCCTTGAAGGTCGACGAGGCGAAAACGCCGGAGACCAAAGCGAAGCGTGAAGCGCAGTTTGCCGAGCGCAGGGCGGGCATCATCGAAGACGGCCGCCGCGATCTGGAACTGTCCGTGCTCCGCTTCTTCGCCGATGAAACCAGCTATGGCGTGGTCGAGGTGGATGCCAGGTCACGCCGAACGATGACGCTGGGCATGCGTCCCGGCACCATTGGCGGCGAGGCGATGCGTTTCATCGGGCAGTTCAAGGGCTTCCCCATGGCGTTTGCCCAGCGCGTCGGGGGCAGGGCGCTGTTCGGTCATCGCAAGGATGCCAGCATTCTGGAACGGACCGCGCATATCGGCACGCTGCTCGCCGGGATGACGATGGCGGGCTACGCCGCGATGACGATGAAGGACGTGGCGCGAGGGTATTGGCCGCCGCGCGATCCGTCGAAGCCGGAGACATGGGCCGCAGCGTTCATTCAGGGCGGTGCTGCCGGCATCTATGGCGACTTCCTGTTCGGCAGGGTCAACCGGTTCGGTGGCGGGCTCGCGGAAACCGCCATGGGGCCGACATTCGGCGCGACTTTCGATCTCGCTGATATGGCGCTCCGGGCCCGTGACGCGGGCCTGAGTTCGGAAGAGGAATTCCGGTTCGCTGAACTCGTCAACTTTGCGACGCAGAACACGCCCTACGCCAACCTGTTCTATGTGCGGCCGTCGCTTGACTACCTGTTCCTGAACTCGCTTCGAGAGGCGACCAGCCCCGGCTTCACCCGGCGCGTCCAGGGCAGGCGCAAGTCCGATTACGGGCAGGAGAGTTATTTTCCGAAGCCACTGACGCCGTTCAACTGACGGCGAGAACAATCACCCCGGCAATGGCCGCGATTCCGGCCAGCATCAACAGCCATGTCCTGACGAGATGATCGGCGTCACGCGGGCCCGACGCGATGTAGCCGGTGATCCAGACAAAGCCGATGAGCCAGACGACCCCGACCGCGACGGGATGAACGATATCGGCATCGAGAAGAAGCCGCGCCGCCCCGGCCCAGCCAAGGCTGGCGATGACGAATGCCAGAAACTGCCGGCCCCCGCCGGATATCGAGCGCATCGCTCTACCTGACACCAGTCCAGACAGATCAGCAACCCCACGAGGGATAAATGACAAGCTACGTTGACCAGATCACGGGCAACGGGGAAACCCTTGCCTACAAGGCGCCGTGCCGTGTCGCGACAACCGCCAGCATCACGCTGTCCGGGCTTCAGTCGATCGATGGTGTCACGGTCGTTGCCGATGACAGGGTGCTGGTGCGCAGTCAGACCGATGCCAGCCAGAACGGCATCTACATAGCGAGCACCGGGGTATGGCAGCGCGCCCGCGACATGGACAGCAACCGTGATCTGACGAAGGGAACCCGCGTCACGGTCATTGAAGGATCGACGCTAGCCGGCAAGGAATATTACGTCGCCAGTTCCAACCCGATCAGCCTGGGGACGGATGATATCACGTTCACAGAGACGCTGAGTTCTGATGCCGGGTCTTCGGCTGCTGCGGCTGCCGCCGCTCAAACAGCCGCTGAGGCCGCTCAGGGTGCTGCTGAGACAGCAGAAGGCAATGCGTCGGACAGTGAGGACGCAGCGGCAGCGAGCGCGCTTGAGGCCGCCAATTCTATCGCGGCGCTGCGGTTCACGTTTTCCACCACTACGACCGATTCTGATCCCGGTGCGGGCACGTTCCGGCTGAACAATGCCGACCCCGCCTCTGCCACGGGGGCCTATATCGATAATGCCGATGCCGACGGCGTCACGGTTTCCTCGATACTGGACGAATGGGATGACAGCACCAGCACGACTAAAGGCAATCTGACGATCCGTTCCTTGAGCGATGCCACGATCCGGCGTGTGTTCAACGTGACCGGATCGGTGGTGGACGGTACGGGCTACCGCAAGCTGACGCTGACCTATGTCGGCGGCGCCGGGACGCTGACCAACGGCATGTCGTGCGCGCTCGCATTCGACCGCGTCGGGGATAAGGGAAACACAGGAGACGACGGCGTTGTGCAAACCGTTGCGGCTGGCACCGGTATCAGCGTCGATGCCTCAGACCCGGCAAACCCCATTGTCACGGCCACGGTACTCGATGAGGACGACATGGCCTCTGACAGCGCCACGCGCGCTCCTTCTCAGCAGTCGGTCAAGGCCTATGTGGATGACAATGCGGGCGGCTCTGTTGTAGCGACCAGAACGGCGCTGAAAGCCCTGTCTCCCGCTGCCGGCGATCTGGCAACGCTGACCGAAGCGGGCCGCGAGGGGGTGTTCAAATTCGATAGCTCGGACCTGTCCACGGAAGTCGCGGCGGACACGCAGGAAGGTATTTACGTGTCGCCCGGCGACGGTTCGTCCGGCGCGTGGGTGCGCATCTATACCGGGCCTGTCGATGTCCGGTGGTTCGGTGCAAGTGCCGGCGCGGCGAATAACTCCACGGCATTCCAGGCCGCAAATGATTTTCTTTCCGCCATATATTCGTCCGGCGAGATCATCGTCCCAGCGGGCACGTTCACGTTCACCAGCAATTTTAACATTTCCAAGCAGATCAGGCTCGCCGGCCAAGGCTATGCCTCACACCTGACCTTCACGGCGGCCTCGCTCGTCGTCTCCGGTATCGTTGAGGGCGAGCACGTCACGCATTGGTCAATTGCCAATATCAGTGTCAGCCGCACCGGCACGGCAGGGACGGCGGTCTTGTTCGATGGCGACGGCACGGGCGGATCAAATGAAGGCGCGATCCGGTTCGACGTTCAAAATCTCTGGATCACCGGATCGACCGGCGACGGCCTGACGATGCGCAACACCTATATCGGTTCAATCTTCAACCCGATTATCCGGGGATGCGCCGGGACCGGTATCGTGATCGAACTGGACACGGTGGCCTCCACAGTCTCAGCAAACAACATCAACATTTTCGGCGGCGAGATTCAAAGCTGCGATATAGGCATGGAGGTTGCGGGCTGCCAGACCATCGGTCTGTTCGGCACGGCTGTTGAAGGCAACACCAGCGGCGGCATCGATCTGCAAGGCAATGTGCGGTCCTTCGGCCATCACTTCGGGTATTATGAAGCGAATGGCGGCTACGATGTGAGGGTGGGCAGCGCCGCAACAACCGGCTACAGCCACAGCTTCTACAACTGCTTCTTTGCAGACAGTACGGCGGGCAAGGACTACGCCATTGACGCCATGCGCTCGTCTAATCTGACCGTCGATACCTGCTATTTCAACGGTTACAGCGTGGCCGGCGTGCGGAACAATCCTGCAACCGCGAACTCAGTGCTCGGCGTGGTTCGGAATTGCCATTCGGATGGAACCATCGTTTCCGGCGAGGATCGGAATTTCGGTCGTGAACTGAAAGCGCGGCAGCTTACGGCGTCGGGCGCGCTGGACTTCGCGTCCATTGCGGATGGCGATGAAGCAGTGCTGACCATCACGGTGACCGGGGCCGTGGCCGGCGACTTCTGTCAGGTGGCGACCGCGCAGAACCTGCAAGGCATGGTCATCAACGCCAATTGCCGCACCGCCGACACGGTTGATGTTACCGTCTCCAACAATACAGGCGGGGCTATCGATTTACCGAATACGACCTATCGCGTCGTCGTGACGCCGCGCACGGTCTGGTTTGCCTAAGATTATTGGTAGCCAAGACGGCGAAGCGCGCCACCGCCATAGTGATTGAAAATCTCGACAGCCTCGGGGGAATAATCGTCTTGCCACCCGCCGACCTTGCCCCGTCGCACAAACTGGCCTGCGCCGCCCTTGGCGTTTTTTATTGAAAAGCGTTCCGCGACCTCACGAGCCCGATGTTCGCTCGCGTGTTCAGGAGCAATGCGAAGCATGAGCCGATGGAGCGAGGATGAGGGGTCGCGGGAGAAGTCTTCATACAAGACATGTACAAAACGGGTTTCGTCCGCCCAATGGGAGGCAAATTCTGGCCATGTGAAGGATGGGTAAGATGGCCTCTTGAGTTCGCGCTCCAGAAACTCTGGCAAGTTACTGCGAATGTCATGATAATCGCGGAATCGATACTTCGCTCGCATGTGATCAACAAAGGCGTGGTTGAAGGGCTTGTCTACGAATTTGAAGAGTGAGTGGAAGTAGAAACTCGACATAACATCACGGCCATCTCGCCAGACCAGCACCCCTCGCGGCATGAGCCCTCGCCGATAGTAATGGGCCTTCAGTACCTGGGGCTCCACAGGGGGCGTCACGTTGTCGTGGAATGGAAGCCGGGCCATCTCGGCCAACATGGCAGAAATCCATGTTCCACCGGATTTCGGGAACTCATTCACAACAATTACAGGCCGTACATTTGCGTAAAGGTGCGCTATGGCGGTCCGCTTCAAAGAGCGGCGCAAATTTCGGAAACGAACGCGGCGCATGACGGGCTGGGTTCTCATCTGAATCAATGCACTGGCCTGCACAATAAACGGCGCCCGGCCAGCATCAAGACATAACGGATATTCTCTGATGACGCACGCTCTTCGGGGCGCGCTGCGGCTTGCCTGTGTGCTCGCCGTGGCGCTGCCGACGCTCGCCTATGCTGAGCCTTCCGATCTGATCCCGCCCCAAGGTGGACTTAACGCCCCGCGTTCAGTCGGCCATTCGAGGATCGTCGCGATCGCCCGCGCCGACATCGGGAAGAACCCCACCGGCATGCGCTATCTCTGGTGCCAGGCGGCAGTGAACCGCTGGGTGCAGAAGGCGGGCTACCGGCCTACCGGAAGCAACCACTCGTCGTCGTCGCTCAAATGGCAGCGCGTGTCCCGCGCATCTGCCCGGCCGGGCGATATCGTCTATCGCCCGCGTCGTGGTGGCGGCCATGTCGAACTGTTCGTGCGCTGGGCCAATTCGGCCCGGACCCGCTACGTGGCGATCACGGGCAATTCCTGCGGAAAGCGCGGTCGCCGCTATGTCTGCGAGGTCACGCGTACCGTCTCCGGCGCGCATCGCTTTGTCCGCCCGCGATGAACCGCTTCATCGGATTCCTGATCGTCTATTTGCTGGTGCTCGCTTTCGTGATCGGCGCCGGCCTTCTCACAGTGAGGTAAGCCCATGAAAGTCGACTATGAGGTCGCGCTTGAAATCCTGTCGCATGAAGCAATCGTCCGGCAGGCGTACCGGGACAGCGTGAATGTCTGGACATGGAGCGCCGGGATTACCTCCGCTTCGGGCCATGCCGTCGAACGCTATATCGGCAAACCGCAACCCATGGAGCATTGCCTTGCGGTCTATGCGTGGTTGCTGGAAACCAAATATGCGCCGGCCGTTCGCGCCGCCTTTGCCGGATGCAGGCTGAGCAAGGCGCAATTCGCCGCGGCTCTATCCTTCCACTGGAATACCGGCGCCATCGGTCGCGCTTCCTGGGTGAAGCATTTCAAGGCCGGCAACATCGCCAAGGCGCGCAAGGCCTTCATGGACTGGCGCAAGCCACCCGAGATCAAAGAACGCCGTGAGGCGGAACGCGATCTATTCTTCGATGGCAAGTGGTCGAACAAGGGCACGGTGACGGAATACACCCGCGTCACGGCACGCGGCACGCCGGATTGGTCAAGTGCCAAGAAGGTGAACATCGAGGCCGCACTTCGATCCGCGCTCGCAGGGCCACAGAAGCCCGCTGAGACGCAAACGCCACTTCCGCCGCGCCCTGACACCGGCCAAGTGCCGGACAGCGCCTCAGTACCCCGGAAAACAGGCACGGCGGCCGTTGTCATCGCCGTCCTTGGAGCGTTGGCCGCTGCCGGTGCTGCGGCGTGGGACAAAATTTCAAACATCATAGGAGGGCTTTTCTGATGTGGGCCAGGATCAAGAAATTCTTCAACGACAGCGAAACGATTTTCTACGCGCGCTTGCAGGCGTTCATCGGCTTCGTCGTCATCGCCGTGACCTATATCGATCCGTCGCTGATCGTGCCGGTGCTCGGTGATTGGGCGCCGTATTTCCTGCTGGCAAATGGGATCGCTACTGAGGTTTTACGTCGTCGTCGTTCTGATCTTTAATGGTGCGCGATTGATAGAGCTGGATTCGAGATACAGACGACTGCCGTATCCCGAACATCCTCCCTATCTCAGCCTGAGATATTCTGCCTCGCAATCGCCTGATTGTATCTACGTCATCGTCAGACAAGCGAGCATTAGGGTGCCGTTCGCCGAATTGCAGCGTACCATGCCGGAGTTTGTCGGCATCGTTCTCTTTGGGCGTAGCCCATCGCAAATGGTGCGGGTTGACGCAGGAGGAGTTTCCGCAGCCGTGGGCTGCTTGATGCCTTTGGCTAGGCGCTCCCCCGTGAACCTCCTCGCACACGACCCGATGGGCTAGTTGCTTCCGCCCGCCCCATTGAACTTGGCCATACCCTTGAGCGTTTCGCAGGAAAGGCCACTCTAGGCAGATATCAGCATCGAATGGGATGGCTATTGCGGTTATGAAACTGTGAGCCTCCCCAGTAGGTATTCTGCCCTTCGTCGGGTCACCGTGACGCATCCAGCGGTGATAGTGCCTGTCGCACCAGCCACGGCAGACGGCTTCTCTATCGCAGCCGTTAATTGAGCACGGGGACGTTTTCCTTAGTGGGTTTGAGCGGCGCCATTTTTCATAGTGCCAATGGCACCACCCGCGCGCCAAGACGGGCTTGCTGCAATCGGGAATCGAACATAGACGAGAAGTAGCCATGCGGAGCCTCCATCGCTTCCGTGGTCAGAACCCGCTCGCGGCGCAGCAACGCCCGGCGGGTTCGCCTTTTTATCACTAGCGAATCTAGAAAGGAATATGTCGATGGAGCGATCGACCGAATACCTGCGCCGCCGGCGCGCGGATGATCTGTGATGGGCGCGCTTTCCATCGTTGGCCTGATCTGGCGCCTCGCCACGTCGAAGGCCGGTATGGTCATCATCGCGGGCGGTATCGTTGTCGTTGGCGTCCTCTACTACGGCAGCACGCGCTACCAGGCCGGCTGGGACGATGCGCTGGCGACCGTCGCTCAGATGAACGACGAGGCCGCCGAAGCTGCCGGCGAGGCCGCGCGCACCGTAACCGACTGTATCGATCAAGGAGGTACATGGGATGTCACGAATGGCTCTTGCGATCGCTAGCGCGATCATCCTCGCGGGCTGCGCCTCAGCGCCGAAACCGGCGTCGATCGAGGGCGAGTGCCGCGTGTTTCACGATCCCGGCTTTCCGGTGGAGGGAAAGACTTCGCGCGATCAGCGTTGGATCAGTGTGACGCAAGAGGCGGGGATAGCGTCCTGCGGTTGGAAGCGGCCGAAGGCAGCGCAATGATCTATCTCCGTGATATCCAGCGCGGCATTACCGACCATTTCCCGCTTCGCGTCTCCGAATGGGTGATGGTCTATCCGACGCTCGGCATGTGGATCGCCTTCCAGCTTCAGCCGAACATGTTCGACGCCGGCAAGTCCTTTACCACGGTGGCGGGATGGGCCGAGGAACAGACATGGGCCTATATCTGCCTGTTCGTGGCATTGACCCGCCTGACCGCACTGTCGGTCAACGGCACGTTCAAGGGCTTTCCATTCTCACCGCACATGCGCGCTGCCGCCAGCCTGGCCGGGGTGGTGTTCTGGTCGCAATTCTCACTCGGCTTTCTGGTCGAGTTTCTATTCGGTGCAGGCATCGTCACGGCATTTGTCGCCTATTCGTCGTTCTGCCTGCTCGAACTCGTCAACGTCTACCGCTCCTGGTCGGACATCGCATCGGTTCACAAAGGGGCGCGGGATGGATTGGGCGACGGTTGATTTCGAGAATATCGCCAACGGGCTTCTGATCCTGATCGTCGGTCTGCTGTCGTGGCTGGGCATCAAAGGCGGCCGCGAGCGGAAGCCTCAGCAACGCGACGTCGAGGTCACGGGCGCGCTCGTCGATGGCGGGGCAGTGAAGATGCTGGCCGAGGCCGTCGATGCGCTGGCAGTCGAGCACAAAGTCAACCGGCAGGACGCTGAGAAGATGCGACAGGCCATCTACAAATGCGCCGATGCGTTCGATCGCATGACGCATGAGATCCATGAGACGCGCACCGAGATTCGCGAACTCGGCAAATCGTTGATGAACAGACGATAGAGATTGCCGGTTCGTCCGGCTCAACAGGCCCCTCGGGGCACCCGCCAATGTTTGGCGATCCTCCCTAAACTCAGCCGCCGTCTCAGCCTTCGGGCCGGGGCGGCGGCTTTTTGCATTTCGGGCAACAAATATACAGATCCTATTCCGCCGCCCTGCCGCCATTCCCATGCGCGACATGCTCCATCCAGTTCGGCCGGCAGTCTATGTTCCGCGATCCGCACGCTGAGCATCTGAGCCGCGCGCCATAGGCCGGGATCTCGATATCGTCGGACAGGCCATCTGCCGATCGGATCACGCGATGGTGGCATTCGCGGCACTGGATATCGAGGCGGCGGACGCCATGCTCGCGCATGTTGCCGATGGTCATGGCGGGTGTGGGTGTCGAGCGCATCAAATGTTGTGCAAAACTGCCGGAAAAGGCCGGTTTTGGCCGATATTTTCAAGAGCGTTGTGCAGAAACTCGCAATGTTTTCAATACCGCAATCGGATTTGCAGTCCGCTGCGTCACCACTCCGCCACGTGGCCATAAAGGGAAATTGGGCGCCGTCTTGTCCGACGGTCCCGGAGGGCAGCGCCTGCTATATCAACTCGCCTCGCCTGTCACAACAGCTTCTTCGCTGCAGACTTGACTGCGTCAAATTGCTGCCGCTGCAAGAGAGTTGGGGATGCTCTTGGCTCTTGCCTTTCCAAATCGCCTCGACCATGGTCCTCTCGGCAGGCCTTGGAGGGGCAAGCCTCGGGATTCCGACACAAAGCTTGGGAGTATACGCGGCGATGAGTGATTTCGCGGATGCCCGCGCCCGTATGGTGGATTCGCAACTGCGGCCGAACGCAGTGACCAGCCGCCGGCTGCTGGCGGTCATGGGCGAGATTTCTCGCGAGATCTTTGTGCCCGCCTCGAAAAAGCCGCTGGCGTATATCGATGCCGATATCGAGGTGGCGGACGAGGCTGGCGCCAAGCGGTATCTGATGTCGCCGATGTACTTTGCCAAGCTGGTGCAGCTCGCCGGTGTCGGCCCGTCAGATCTCGTGCTCGACGTGGGATGCGCCTCGGGCTATTCGACGGCGGTGCTCGCCAGGCTCGCGGACGCGGTGGTCGCCATTGACGGATCCACCGCACTGGTCGCGGCGGCGGCGGACAACCTCGCCAGGCTGGGCATCGACAATGCTGCCGTGGTCGAGGCGGACATGGCCGGCGGATACCCCGACGAGGGACCTTACGACGTGATCATCTTCAACGGCGAGATCGGCGAGGTTCCGGCCGCCTATGCCTCACAGCTGCGGCAGCACGGCCGGCTCGTCGCGATTGTCAGGCAGGGGCCGGTCGGGCGCGGCATGATTTTCCGCAAGGCAGGTTCGGGCTTGAGCGGAGTGGCCGAATTCGATGCGGCGGCCAAACCGTTGCCGGGCTTTGCGAAGACGCCCGAATTCGTCTTTTGAAGACATCGCGGATCGGTGTTGCGCATTTGCGTCACCGCAAGGCGAATGTCCGTAAGGCAGTTCTTAAATATTTCATGGTCGCGGAAGATTCTCTACGTTCCTGCGACAGCCAGCTGATGACATTGGTGAATGAGGGTATCGTGCGGCGAGTCTTGAGAAGTGTAGGTCGCGTTTCCGTGGTCGCGATGGTCGCCTATTCGCTGGCCGGCGTGGCGGATTTGCGCGCCGAAACGCTGTCGTCCGCGCTCGCCCACGCCTATATGAACAACCCCGATCTCAACGCGCAGCGCGCCTCGCAGCGTGCGCTGGACGAGGAAGTCCCCAAGGCGCTGTCCGGATTCCGGCCGAAGATTTCGGCTGAGGGCACTCTGGGCTCGGTGGAAACGCGCACCCGTCCCGGCGGCCGGTTGACGCGTGATCCCGGGTCGATCGGCTTGACGGTGACGCAGCCCGTCTATTCCGGGATGCGCAACATCAACGCGACTAAGGCGGCAGAAGCCGGCGTGCTCGGCGGGCGCCTTGCCCTCGACAACGCAGAGCAGAACACCCTGCTTTCCGCCGTCGAAGCCTATATGAACGTCGTGCGCGACAGCGCCATCGTCCGGCTGCGCAAGCAGAATGTGGATGTCCTGACGGAGCAGTTGAGGGCGACGCAGGACCGTTTCGATGTCGGCGAATTGACGCGCACCGATGTTGCCCAGGGCGAGGCGCGCCTCGCCGGAGCCCGCTCGGCCGTCAACGCGGCCGCGGCCCAGCTCCTTGCAAGCCGTGCGGTCTACAAGCAGATCATCGGCCGCGATCCCACCGATCTGGCCGCCGCCTCTCCGCGCAACGGCCTGCCGCGCTCGCTTTCCGAGGCGCTGTCGATCGGCCTCAAACAGCATCCCGCCATCCAGGCGGCTGAATATCTGGAAGAATCGGCGGCCTATTCGGTAAAGGTTGCGGAAGGCGCGCTGTTGCCGACCTTGTCGATACAAGCTTCAGCAGAGCATGCGCATCAGCCCTCAGGCACCGTCCAGCAGGCCGACAGCGTTTCCATTCTCGGCGTGCTGACGATCCCCATCTATCAGGGTGGCGGTGAGTACGCGACGGTTCGCCAGGCCAAGCACGAACGTTCGCAGGCGGCGCTAGAGATCGATGTCGCGCGCCAGAGCGTCGAGGCGGCGATTCTCGCCGCCTGGGGCGGGCTCGAAGCGGCGACTGCCCAGCTCAACTCCGCCGACGCGCAGATTCGTGCCGCGGATATCGCCTTGAGCGGCGTGCGCGAAGAGGCATCCGTCGGCCAGCGCACCACGCTCGACGTTCTCAATGCGCAGCAGGAACTTCTCGACGCGCGGGTCTCCCGTATCCTGGCCCAGCGGGATCAGGTGGTCGCGTCCTACGCGCTGACTTCGGCGATCGGCCGTCTGTCCGCACAGACCCTCAGTCTCGCGGTTCAGGTCTATGAACCCGAGGTGAATTATCAGAAGGTCCGGGACCGCTGGTTCGGCCTGCGGACGCCTGACGGACAGTAATCCGGCGGCGCCGGCGCCTCTCCACAGCGCAGTAGTGCCACAGGGTTGCGTGCCCGCCCATCCGTGCCATAGTCGCATGGGAATTGCCCCGTCGAGCGAATCAAGGGGCGCTAAGATGCGGCGAGAATTGTCATCATGAGTAACGCTGGCGCGGCCCAGGAACCGTCAATGGAGGAAATCCTGGCCTCCATTCGCAAGATCATTTCCGACGATTCCGAGCCGGTGGCCGAAGCGGCCACGCTTCCCGCCGATGCGGCGAAAGATGCCAAGAGCATGATCGACGACATGTTCGAGGACGGCGACGAGCCCAGCCAGGCCGAGATCGATGCCATTATGGCCGGCAACGCGGGCGCCGCCGATCGCGAGGAGCAGGAAGACACCGGAGACGAACAGGTGCTCGAACTGACCGAAGATATGGTTGCCGAGCCGATGGAACTGGTGGAAGGAATCGACGACGGGGTCGATTTCGGCGAGGCCGAGCACGATGAGCCGCCAGCCAAGGCCGCGAGGCCCGAACCGACGCCTGAACCGGCGCCCAGGCCCAAGATGCCCAATCCCAGGCCCACCGTGGCTGCCGCCGTCGACGAGAAACTCATATCCCGTGAAACCGAGGCTGCCGTCTCGTCCGCATTTTCCTCTCTTGCCGGCATGATGCTCTCCAGCAACGGCAATGCCCGCACCCTTGAGGATCTCGTCAGCGAGATGCTGCGCCCGATGCTGAAGACCTGGCTGGACGACAATCTGCCGGGGCTTGTCGAGGAGATTGTGCGTTCGGAAATCGAACGCGTGACGCGCGGCAACCGCTGAGCCGGCCCAACCCTTCGACCGGCGCGGATAGGCGCCATCCTGCCGTGCGATGGCGGTTGACTTGGGCTCGGGTAATGGGATTTACGGTTCCCCTCGAACGCCAATCCCGGAAGTAACCGACAATGCTCGACAAGGCCTACGACCCCGCAAGCGTGGAACAGCGCATTTATGCGCGCTGGGAGGACGAGGGCGCCTTCAGGGCGGGCGCCGGCGCCAGATCCGGCGGGGACAGCTACTGCATCGTCATCCCGCCGCCGAACGTCACCGGCTCGCTGCATATGGGCCACGCGCTCAACAATACGCTGCAGGACATTCTGGTGCGCTACAAGCGCATGCTCGGCCTCGACGTTCTTTGGCAACCGGGTACCGACCACGCGGGCATCGCGACCCAGATGGTCGTGGAGCGCCAGCTCATGGAGCGGCAGGAGCCCGATCGCCGCAAGCTCGGCCGCGAGGAGTTCGTGCGGCGGATCTGGGCCTGGAAGGAAGAGTCGGGCGGTACGATCGTCAATCAGTTGCGCAGGCTCGGTGCGTCCTGCGACTGGTCGCGCGAGCGCTTCACGATGGACGAAGGCCTGTCGCGCGCGGTGCTCAAGGTCTTCGTAGACCTCTACCGCGAGGGCCTGATCTACAAGGACAAGCGGCTGGTCAACTGGGATCCGGTGTTCCAGACCGCCATTTCCGACCTCGAGGTCGAGCAGCGCGAAGTCTCCGGCCACATGTGGTCGTTCGCCTATCCGCTGGCCGATGGTCCGGTCGACGGGATTTCCGAGATCGTCATTTCCACGACGCGGCCGGAAACGATGCTCGGCGACGGCGCGGTCGCGGTTCACCCTTCCGACGAGCGCTACCGGAACCTCGTCGGCAGACTGGTGCGCCTGCCGATCGCGGAGCGCCTGATCCCGATCATCGCCGACGAATATCCCGATCCCGAATTCGGCACAGGCGCGGTCAAGATCACCGGCGCGCACGACTTCAACGATTTCGAGGTCGCGCGACGCAATAACATCCCGCTGATCCCGCTTATGGACGCCGAGGCGCGCATGGTCGTGACGCCGGAGAACAATGTTCCCGCGCATTATGCCGGCCTCGACCGCTACGAGGCGCGCGAACTCGTTCTGAAGGAGATCAAGGAACTCGGTTTCTTCCGCGGCGAGGAGGAAAAGATCATCGCCCAGCCGTTCGGCGACCGTTCCGGCGTCGTCATCGAGCCGATGCTGACCGACCAGTGGTACGTCAACGCCGAAGTGCTCGCGAAGCCGGCGATCGAGGCCGTTGAGCAGGGTCGCACGAAGATCGTGCCGCAGAACTGGGAAAAGACCTATTTCGAATGGATGCGCAACATCCAGCCCTGGTGCATTTCACGCCAGCTCTGGTGGGGTCATCAGATACCCGCCTGGTATTCGCCGGACGGCGAAATCTTCGTTGCCCATGACGAGGCAGAGGCGAGGGCGCAGGCGCGCGAGAAACTGGGGCGCGACGTCGAACTGACGCGCGACCCCGATGTGCTGGACACCTGGTTTTCTTCGGCGCTCTGGCCGTTCTCCACGCTCGGCTGGCCCGAAGAAACGCCGGAACTGAAGCGCTACTACCAGACCGACGTTCTGGTGACCGGGTTCGACATCCTGTTCTTCTGGGTGGCTCGGATGATGATGATGGGCCTGCATTTCCTCGACGAAGAGCCGTTCCACACCGTCTACATCCACGCGCTCGTGCGTGACGAGCGCGGCCAGAAAATGTCGAAGTCGAAGGGCAATGTCCTCGATCCGCTCGAACTGATCGACAGCTACAGCGCCGACGCTTTGCGCTTCACGCTGGCGGCAATGGCCGCCCAGGGGCGCGACATCAAGCTCGCGCCGGCACGTGTGGAGGGCTATCGAAACTTTTCCACCAAGCTGTGGAACGCTGCCCGCTTCTGCGAGATGAACGAATGCCGCGTTCCGGAAGGCTTCGATCCGGCCGGTGTCGCCGAACCGCTCAACAGGTGGATCGTCGCGGCCGCCGCCGCCGCGGTGCGGGAGGTCGCTGCCGCGTTGGACGCCTATCGGTTCAATGACGCCGCAGCGGCTGTCTATCGCTTCGTCTGGAACACCTATTGCGACTGGTATCTGGAACTGGCGAAGCCCGCGCTTTCCGGCCCCGACGGCACGGCGAGGGACGAGACGCGCGCATCGGCGGCATTCGTGCTCGATGAAATCCTCAAGATGCTGCACCCCTTCATGCCTTTCGTGACCGAAGAGCTTTGGCAGCGCACCGGCGAACGCGGCAGCCTGCTCATGCTGTCGCCCTGGGCGTCAACGACGGCGCCGCGCGACGAGGCTGCAATCGCCGACACGGAGTGGCTGATCGGGCTCATCGGCGCGGTGCGTTCGGTTCGTGCCGAGATGAATGTCCCCGCGGGCGCGCAGATTCCGCTCGTCGCCGTCGCTCCCGACGCGGCAACTTCCAACAGGCTGGAACGCTTCGGCGAACAGCTGACGCGCCTCGCGAGGCTGTCGGCCGTCGAAACCGCCGCTGCCGCACCGGAGGGATCCCTACAGATCGTGCTGGACGACAAGGTCATGGCCCTGCCGCTCAAGGGAATCATCGATTTCGACGCGGAGCGGGCGCGCATCGATAGAGAGATAAAGAAGTCCGATGCCGAGATCGGGAAGCTGGAGTCCAAGCTCTCAAACGAGGGATTTCTGGCCAAGGCCCCGGAAGAGGTGGTGGAAGAGCAGCGCGAGCGGCTTTCCGCCCTTGTCGTCTCGCGCGACCGGCTCCGCGAAATCAGGGCGCGTCTCGGCGGCTGACGTCCCTGGGTGGTCCCGCTTCACCCTGTGTTCCTTTTGCCACAAACGGTGATTCATTTCCGTCGTCGGCCCAGATTGTGGCGATACGCCGCTTTTGCGCCATAAACTCGCACAAATTCTGATATTGATGGATAGGCCTCAAGGTCGCCCCGTGACAACTGTGGCGTCCGGGCAACAGGCTGCCGATGGAATCGCACGGGCTTGGTTCAGCAGTTGTGCGGCATCTGGTTGCATGGCAGTGGAATTGGCGCCGCCGCCTTCATGAGGCGGCGGGTCGGAATTGACAGGAAATTGAACGCGCGCCCCTTAAACAATTCGGAACTGCCTTGCGGGTATGTAACCGGAGAATGCCGGCGCGGCGTCGACCACCTACGCGGTGGGCAGGGAAAGTTGTGGTTTATGCGGATCGCTAAGGCACTCGTGCTGGCAATGGTCGCGGGCTTCGTCGCCGTGCCGGCCCTCGCCCTCGATCCGTCCTTGCCGGAAGCGACGCCGCGGGAAGCGCTGCGCGAAGGTTTGCAGGCCTATTTCAACGGTGACAAGAAGCGCGCCGCAACCGCACTCGAGGTCGCAGCGAACGAAGGGCATCCATTGGCGCAGTGGAAGCTCGGCAAGATGTATGCGCAGGGCGACGGCGTCGGCGAAGACGATGCCAGGGCCTTCAATCTCTTCCGCCAGCTGGCCAGCCAGCACGCCGACGACAATCCGCACACGGCCATGGCGAGCGTGGTTGCCAACGCTTTCGTCGAACTCGGCAATTACTATCGGCGCGGGCTTGAGTCCGCGGGCGTCCAGAAGAATGTCGGGCAGGCGGTGAACCTGTTCACCCATGCCGCCGTCTATTTCGGCGATCCCGAAGCGCAGTTCTATCTCGCTCGCATGTATCTCGACGGGGAGGGCGTTGCCCGCGATCCCGGCCGTGCGATCAAGTGGCTCGGCCTCGCCGCGCGCAAGAATCACGTGCCTTCGCAGGCGATGCTCGGCGATCTGCTTCTGCATGGAGGCGAGGTTCCCGCCCGCCCCGATCTCGGCATGATGTGGCTCATCATCGCCAAGGAGAACGCCACGCCGCAGGACCGCGACTGGGTGCTGGGGCTGCATTTTCAGGCGCTGGAGAAGCTTGACGCCGATACGCTGGAGCGCGCCAACGATATGGCGGCCGATTGGATCAAGCGTCAGCGGGGCTGACGCCTGACGGCGCTCAAGCCACCAGTTCTATCCACACCGGAATATGATCGGACGGCTTCTCCCAGCCGCGGACGTGCTTGTCGGTGCCCGCGCTCAGCAGGCGATCGGCCGCCTGCGGCGACAGCAGCATGTGATCGATCCGGATACCGTTGTTCTTTTGCCAGGCGCCCGCCTGGTAATCCCAGAACGTATAGAGCTCCTCGCGGGGTGCGACCGCGCGGCTGGCGTCGGTGAGACCCAACGCCGCGAGGCGCCGCCACGCGCCGCGCGACTCCGGCTGATAAAGCGCGTCGTTGGTCCAGTTCTCCGGAAATCGTGCATCGGCCGGCGTCGGGATCACATTGTAGTCGCCGGCGAGAACGAGAGGTTCCTCGAAGGCCAGAAGCGCGCGTGCGTGATCGTGCAGACGGTCGAGCCACGACAGTTTGTAGGGGAATTTTTCCGACCCGAGCGGGTTGCCGTTCGGCAGATAGATCGAGGCGACCCGCACCGCTCCCGTCTCGGTGGAGAAGGTCGCCTCCAGGTAGCGTGCCTGTTCGTCGCCGTCGTCGCCGGGCAGGCCGCGGCGGATGTCTTCCGGCGGCCTCTTTGAAAGCAGCGCGACGCCGTTGAACCCCTTCTGGCCGTGTGTCGTCACGTTGTAGCCCAGCGCCTCGAAAGGCTCGCGGGGGAAGGCCTCGTCAACGGATTTGATTTCCTGCAGGCAGACGATGCCGGGCGAGGCCTCCTGCAGCCACGCCGTCACCGTCTCGATACGCGCCTTGACGCCGTTGATATTCCAGGTGGCGATCCGCAGCGCCTGTCCGCTCACAGCGAGAAGCTCGTGCCGCAACCGCAGGAAGACGTGGCGTTAGGATTCCTGACCTGGAAGGATGCGCCGATCAGTTCATCGACGAAGTCGATCTCCGAACCGGACAGATACATCAAAGAGACAGAATCGATCAGGACAGTGACGCCGTTCTTCTCGATGACGAGATCGTCGTCCGCGCGATCCCTGTCGAGATCGAACCCATAGGAGAAGCCGGAGCATCCGCCGCCGGACACGCTGACGCGCAAAGCCGTTCCGTCCGGTTCTTTCGCGATGATCTTCGCGATCCGGGTGGCGGCGCGGTCGGTAACGGAGATCGGTAGCTCGCTCATGGTGATGTTTTCCTGAATTCTCTCGCTCATGCGATGATCGGCATCCTTGCCCTCCCGCATGCTTGAATCTATGCACGGATCGGTCTCAGTCAATGCATATGCGCAGCGAGCGGACACCAGCGATGAGCAGAACCCGCGTCTTTGCCGCCTACGCCAGCGATCCCGCTCTGTCCAGGGGGCGCGCATTTGCCGAGCCGGAGCATCCGATGCGCACGCCCTTCCAGCGCGACCGCGACCGGATCGTCCATTCCACCGCTTTCCGGCGTCTGAAGCACAAGACCCAGGTTTTCGTCTACAGCGAGGGCGATCATTTCCGTACGCGGCTGACCCATACGATCGAGGTCGCGCAGGTCGCCCGGTCGCTCGCCAGAGCGCTCGGACTCGACGAGGATTTGACAGAAGCGCTCGCGCTTTCGCACGACCTCGGCCATCCGCCCTTCGGCCATGCGGGCGAACGCGCGCTGGACCGGTGCCTGTCCGACTGGGGCGGTTTCGATCATAACGGCCAGAGCCTGGCCGTGGTGACGAGGCTCGAGACGCGCTACCCCGAGTTCGACGGGCTCAATCTGACCTGGGAGACGCTGGAGGGGCTGGTCAAGCACAACGGACCATTGATCCTGCCGGACGGAACGCCCGTCGGGCCCTATTCCGGGCGCGAACTGCCGCGCCAGATACGCGCTTTCGACGCCAAAATGCCTCTGGATCTGTGGACCTTTGCCAGCGCCGAGGCGCAGGCAGCGGCGCTCGCCGACGATATCGCATATGATTCCCACGATACGGACGACGGGCTGCGGGCGCGTCTTTTCTCCATGGCCGAGATTGCCGAGGTGCCGCTCGCTTCCCGCATTTTGAGGGAAGTCGAGGCGCGCTATCCCTTCCTGGACGAGGCGCGGCGCATCAATGAACTGGTCCGCCGCCTGATCACGGTGACCATCGAGGACGCGGTAGCCGAGACGCGCCGGCGTATCGCCGCGACCGGCGTCTCGAGTGCCGCGGAGGTGCGCGGAGCGGCAATGCCGGTCGTCGGCTTCAGCCCGTCGATGGAAACCGATGTCAGGTCGCTGAAGGATTTCCTGTTCGCCCGGATGTATCGCCATCCGCGTGTCGACCGCGTCATGCGGGAGGCGGCGAGGGTGGTTGAAAGGCTGTTTGCGCGGCTGCTGGAGCGGCCGCATCTGCTGCCTGTGGACTGGGCGCTGCAGGGAGGTGAGCGGGATACCGGGCAACTGGCGCTTCGCATCGGCGACTATATCGCGGGCATGACCGATCGCTACGCGGTCGCGGAATACGGGCGGCTGTTTGACGAGGCCCCTGAATTGCGATAGCCGCTCCCTCGCGGCCTTGCCGTGACCTTTGAGGAAGTTGTATCCCGATGGATGTATTTGAGGATATCGCGGCGCGGGTCGATGCCGCGTTGCAGGTGTTGCGTGATGCGGGCGACCTGTCCGCCGATACCTATGGCGCGCAGATCACCGTCGAGCCGACGCGCGACCCCTCGCATGGCGATGTTGCGACGAATGCCGCGATGGTGCTGGCCAGGCAGGCAGGGCTGAAGCCGCGCGATCTGGCTGAAAAAATCGTTTCTGTCCTGGCGCGGCACGGGGATCTGAGCGCGGAGGTCGCCGGCCCCGGCTTCATCAATATCCGTCTCGCCGACGCCTATTGGCACGGGCAGCTCGCCGCGCTGATCGCCGATGGCGACGCCTATGGCAAGCTCGATTTCGGCGGCGGCCGCAAGATCAATGTCGAATATGTGTCCGCCAATCCGACGGGCCCCATGCATGTCGGCCATTGCCGCGGGGCCGTGTTCGGCGATGCGCTGGCCAATCTGCTGGCGGTGACCGGGCATGACGTGACCCGCGAATATTATATCAACGACGCCGGGGCCCAGATCGACGTCCTCGCCCGCTCGGCCTTCCTTCGTTACCGGCAGGCGCTCGGCGATGCCGCCGGCGACATTCCCGAGGGCCTTTATCCGGGTGAATACCTCGTGCCCGTGGGTCAGAGGCTTGCCGACGAGCATGGGCGGTCCCTGCTGGAGATGGAAGAGGCGGGCTGGCTGCCGATTGTGCGTCGGACGGCGGTGGAGATGATGATGGACCTGATCCGCGAGGATCTCGCGGCGCTCAATGTCCGTCATGACGTCTTCTTCTCCGAAGCGACGCTGCACGCCGGCAACGCCTCGCGCATTTCAGGCGCCATCGCCGCCCTTCAGGCGCAGGGCTATGTCTACACGGGCACTCTGCCGCCACCGAAGGGGCAACTGCCCGAGGACTGGGAAGATCGCGAACAGGTCCTGTTCCGCTCCACCGATGTCGGCGACGATATCGACCGCCCGCTGGTCAAGTCCGACGGCGCCTACACCTATTTCGCGGCCGACGTGGCGTATTTTCAGGACAAGTTCCTGCGCGGCTTCGAGGAAACCATCTATGTCCTCGGCGCCGACCATGGTGGTTATGTCAAGCGGCTGGAGGCGCTGGCGCGGGCGATCTCGGGCGGCACCGTCAAACTGACGGTGAAATTGTGCCAGCTGGTCAAGCTGTTCCGCGCCGGCGAACCGGTGCGCATGTCCAAGCGAGCCGGCGATTTCGTCACGCTTCGAGATGTGGTGGACGAGGTCGGCCGCGACGTCGTCCGCTTCATGATGCTCTACCGCAAGAACGAAGCGCCGCTCGACTTCGATTTCGCCCGCGTGGTGGAGCAGTCGCGCGACAATCCGGTATTTTATGTCCAGTACGCGCATGCGCGGGCAAAATCGGTCCTGCGCAACGTGCTGGAAGTCTTTCCGGATATCGTCCCGGACAGGCCTTTCGGCCCGGAAACGCTTGCTGAGCTGACGGACGAGGCCGAAATAGCGCTCATCAGACGACTTGCACAATATCGCCGAATTCTCGAGGCATCCGCCCGGGCGGAAGAGCCTCACAGGATCGCTTTTTATCTTTATGAACTTGCCAGCGATTTCCATTCCTTGTGGAATAAGGGCAAAGACACGCCACAATTACGTTTTATTCACCCTGTTGATCGTAGGGTGACCGAAGCGCGGATGCAGCTGGTGCTGGGTGTAACCCGCATTCTGGCTTTCGGGCTTGGAATACTTGGAGTCGAGCCGGCCGAGGAGATGCGCTAGGGAAGCCATCCTCCGGAAGACCTGTTAAGGGTCGCGGCTTCGACGTGGAGTCGGAGGGGCAGGACGCTCATGGCCGAAACGTATGACCGCACGCCCAATCGGCGCATCGATGAAGATTGGGAGCCGAAGAATGACCCGGGCCGCTTTGACAGCGATCCGCTGGCCGAGCTCGCGCGACTGATCGACGAGGATCCGTTCGCGGATATGGCGCGCCCCGCTGCGGCGACACCGCAAGCCGGTCAGGCATCGTCGCGGCCCGCGGGGCCCTCAGGACCGGTTGCGTCTCCGGCCGCGCCGAGCGCGCCGGCACGCCCTGCGAGTTCCTCTTACGCCGCGCGCGAGCCGTCGCCATACGACGCGATAGCAAGCCGGCCGCACCAGGCGCCGTCGCCGGCTGCGTCGGGGGCTTCCGGGTCCCCCGCCGCCGACGACGATATTGGCGACTACCTGATCAGGGAGATGGAAGGCGCTCTTGGTGAAAATCAGATAAAGCCTTCCGGTGTGGAATCGACGAAGACGCAGACCGAGGCACCCTCAAAGCCGGTGATGCCGCCGCAGCGTCGGTTGACCTCGGCGCGCGACACGTCGTTTGGATATACGCCTTCGCGCGCCGATCCTCAGCCAACGGCCCCGAAACCGGTAGCCCCTGCCGCGCCGATGCCGAGTGCCGCGCGGTCGGCGGCGACGCAACCGCCGGCCGAACCGGCCGTCAGGTCCGCCGACGCGAGCCCCGACGTCGATCGGCTGCTGGCCGATATCAGCGCGGCGCATGCGACGCATATCGAGCAGAACGACGATTTCGATTTCGACGAGGCATTCGGCGAGAACGACGAAGGTTTCGTCTGGTATGACGAGCCCGCTGCCGCGGCGGAGCCCTCGCGGGACAGTGCCGCCTATCGCTCCGCACCTGCCCGCGCCGAGGAGAGCGCTGCGGATTGGGACGTCCCGGCGCGTCAGACCGGGCATGACGAAGCCGACATTGACGAGCAGGAGGAAGAGGAGCGCGAAAGCTTCCAAGCCGATGACTACGAAGATGGCGAGGCCGCCATGTTCGAGGCCGAGGACGCAGATCCCTACGCCGCGCTCGGTTCTTTCCCGGTTCGCGCCAGGCCTGCTGTACATGCGGCCGCAGTGCCTGCTCCCGGTCCCGAGTCCCGCGCATCGAATCCTGCGGCGAAGGTTCAGACCCCGCCGCCTGCGGTCGAGCTCGGCGAACCCGTCCATTTCGAGCCGGACGCGCCTGCCGCCGCGCCGGAGCCGAACGCACAAGCGCTATGGCCGGAGGCACAAAGACGGCAGGAGCAGCCGGCTGCGCCCGAGGCAAAGGCTCCCGTTGCCGAGCCCAGGCATTCAACTGCCCAACCCGGGCCTCGGGTTACCGGGGCTGCCACTGCCGCCTATGCAGCGGCGCCGAGGGCGCAGGCTCATCCTGCTCCGCGGATTGAAAGCGGCCCGCGTTTCGAAGCTGTCGAGCGCGCGCCCGCAGCACGCGACCTGCGCGACGATGCGCATTTTGAAGCGATGATGGAGCAGGAACTCGATTTCTCCGAGTTTGATCCGTCATTCGACGATAGCGGCCACATGCCGCCTCTGAGCGATGAGGAGGCAGCCGACTTCGGCACCCATCCCGGCACGGAAAGGACGGGCCGAAGCCGCGGTATCTTCCTGGTCGGTGCTCTTGTCGCGTTGATCGTGGCGGGCGGCGCGGGCGTGCTCGCCTATAACAGCATCTTCTCCGAGACAGCCGGTGGCGAACCGCCGACGCTGGCCGCGCGGGACGGTCCGGTCAAGACCAAGCCGGCGGATCCGGGTGGGGCGGAAATCCCCAACCAGAACAAGCTGGTATATGATCGTCTCGGCGGCAACGACCAGCCGGCCGAAGAACGCGTCGTGCCGCGCGAGGAGCAGGTCGATCAGCCCTCCGGCGACAGCCCCGTCCGTGTCATCGGCACCAATGTGGTGCCGCGTGGCGAGGAAGGCCGGGTCGCCAGCGAGCAAATTCCGTCTGCCCGCGACGCCACGCTGGCTTCGCAGCCGACCGCGGACCAGAAGGCCGCAGCGCCGCTCACCGCGGCTCCCGCGCCCGACCAGCCCAAGCGGGTCAAGACGGTGGTCGTGAAGCCCGACGGAACGGTGATCGGCCAGCCCCAGGCCCCCGTGACGCCCGCGCCGGTGCAGCTTCCTTCCGCCCCGCAGCGGGTTGCCGACGCACCCGCGGCGCCGTCGCGCCAGAGCGAAGACGCTTCGGCGGCGCGTGACGCACAGGCGCCCGCACCCACGCAGCAGGTCAACAATGTACCCTCCGGTCGTCCGCTCTCGCTGACGCCGTCCAACATCAACAATGCCGCACCGAGCCCGACGCCTGCGCCCGCGGCGGCACCCACGAGGGTGGCGGCGGCGCAGCCGGCGGCGCCGGTTTCGACATCTGCCGGGCCGGCGGGCACCTATGTCGTGCAGGTCGCCTCGCGCAAGAGCGAGGATCAGGCGCAGTCCGCCGTGTCTTCGATCCAGTCCCGCTATAATTCGGCCCTGGGAGGCCATGTGCCACGTATCGAGCGCGCCGATCTCGGCGACAAGGGCGTCTACTACCGCGTCGGTGTCGGCCCGATTTCCTCGCAGCAGGAGGCCGTATCTATTTGCGAACGGCTGAAATCAGCCGGTCAGGACTGCTTCGTCCGTCGCAACTGATCCGTGGATCGCCTGAAGATCGGGAAGGCCGGCTCTTGAGACAAGCGCCGGCCTTTTTCATTTGCAGAACGAGGGTTTCCCACCGGATGTCCTCGCAATTCGCTTGACCGGCGAGGCCACCGCTTCTTAACCAGACGGTATGGATCAGACGCGCGCCTTCATCACCGGCATTGCCGGACCGTCCATCACGCCGCGGGAAGCCGGTTTTCTGGATCGCGCGCGGCCCTGGGGATTGATCCTCTTTGCCCGCAACATCGAGACGCCGCGCCAGTTGCGTGGTCTGGTTGGCGAATTCCGCCGCATCGTCGGCCGGGCCGATGCGCCCGTCCTCATCGACCAGGAAGGCGGCCGGGTACGGCGCCTGCGCCCGCCGCACTGGCGCGACATGCCGCCGGCCGGTGCGGTCGCGACGCTTTGGCACAAGGATCGGGCACAAGCCGAGCGCGCCGCGTGGCTGAGCGGAAGGCTGATCGGCGAGGAGCTTTTCGGCCTCGGCGTCACCGTGGATTGCTTTCCGGTGGCGGATCTGCTGATCCCGGGCGCCCATGATATCATCGGGGACCGCGCCTATGGCGAAACGCCCGAAGCGGTGATAGCGCTCGCCGGAGCTGCTGCCGCAGGCATGCGGGCCTCGGGCGTATCGACGGTCGTCAAGCATATTCCCGGCCATGGTCGCGCGAGCGCCGACAGTCACCTCGAATTGCCGTTGGTTACCGCGTTGCGCGCGGAACTGGACATGACGGATTTCGCGGCATTTGCCGGACTTGCGGGGCTTCCGATGGCGATGACGGCGCATGTCGTCTACGCGGCCGTCGACCCCGCTGCTCCCGCGACGACTTCGACGCGCGTCATCAAGGACGTCATCCGCGGGCAGATCGGCTTTACCGGTCTGCTGATGAGCGACGACCTGTCCATGAAGGCGTTGTCGGGAACGATGGCCGCACGCACCGAGGCCGTATTCGCGGCCGGCTGTGACATGGCGCTGCACTGCAACGGGGATATGACGGAGATGGAAGCCGTCGCCGCTGCCTCGCCCGTGCTCGCGGGCCTGTCGGAACGCCGCGCCGCCCATGCCCTTGCGTGGCCGCGCCGGAAAGAAGAGGATTGCGATGACCTGCGGGGCGAGTTTGCAAGCCTGCTCGGACTTGCCGGGGCACCGGCCATCGCGTGACGCGGCTGATGGCCTGAAGGGGGAGTGTCATGGCGTCTGGTGACGACCTGTTCATGGAGGAGCGTGCCGAACGTGCGCCCGGAGAGCAGTTCGTCGTGGATGTCGACGGTTTCGAAGGTCCGCTCGACCTGCTGCTGTCGCTGGCGCGGACGCACAAGGTGGATTTGTCGCGAATTTCCATTCTCGCGCTGGTCGAGCAATATCTCGCTTTCATCGCGGAGGCGCGCCGGTTGCGCCTCGAACTTGCCGCCGACTATCTCGTGATGGCCGCATGGCTCGCCTACCTCAAGTCGCGCCTCCTCATTCCGGTGCCCGAGGATGACGAGCCGACGGGCGAGGAATTGGCCGAGACGCTGGCCTTCCGCCTCAAGCGCCTTGAAGCGATGCGGGACGCGGCGGTGCGCCTCGTCAACCGGAACCGCCTCGGCCGGGATGTATTTCCGCGCGGGATGCCGGAAGGCGTGACGCTGTTGCGCCACCGGCGGTTCGATGCCGATCTCTACGATCTCCTGCGCGCCTATGCGGACCAGCGCCAGCGCGGTCTGAATCGCAACCTGACGATGAAGCCGCGCGCGATATGGACGCTGCAGCAGGCGCGGCGCCGGCTTGAGCAGCTTTTCGGCGAAATCGCCGACTGGACGCCGATCGATCACTTTCTCGCCGAATTCATCGACGATCCGGACATGCGGGCCGGCGTGATCGCATCCAGCTTCGGCGCGAGCCTCGAACTCGTTCGCGAGGGAAGGGCGGAACTGCGCCAGGAGCGCCCGTTCGCGCCGCTCTTCGTCAGACGCAAGAATTGAAGCGGGTTTCGTCTCGCCGGATCGAGATACGCCGCCGCAGGAGAAAATGCCCGTGAAACTCACTTTTGTCGGCGCCGGCGACGCCTTCGGCAGCGGCGGGCGATTCAATACCTGTTTTCACGTCGCCGCGCCGGGGACCAGTTTCCTGATCGACTGCGGCGCAAGCTCGCTGGTCGCATTGCGCCGGTATGAGATCGACCGCGACGCGATAGACACGATCTTCATCACGCATTTCCACGGGGACCATTTCGCGGGACTTCCCTTCTTCGTCCTTGACGCGCGTTTCGTAACCGCACGCCGCCGCCCGCTCACGATTGTTGGTCCGAAGGGCGTCGAGGCACGGTTCTGGTTGGTCATGGAGGCGCTGTTCCACGGCGCATCTTCCAAGGCGCAGGCCTTCGATCTGCATTTCCGGGAAATCTCGGGCGGGCAGGAAATGGCGATAGGCGACGTTCGCGTCACCGCCTCGGAAGTCGTCCATGGCGATCCGGGCGGCCCCTGCCTGGGCTATCGTTTCGAGGTGGACGGACGCGTGATCGCCTATTCCGGTGATACCGAATGGACCGATGCGCTGATAGCACTCGGGCGCGGCGCCGATCTCATGATCTGCGAATGCTATCTTTACGACCGCCCCGTCCGTTATCATTTGAACCTGAAGGAGCTGGAGGCGCACCTTCCCGAAATGGCTCCGAAGCGGCTGATCCTGACGCATATGAGCGAGGATATGCTGGCGCGGACCACAGTCCTCGGCCACGAGACGGCAGCTGACGGCAAGGTGGTCGAAATATAGGACAGGAGCGGCTGCGACGGCTTCGCCCTTGACCCCGCGGGAAAGCTGGTCCAGCTATCCTTGGATGGCGCGCAAGCCGGCGCGACGGTGCTCGGGATCGCAATGGACGAGGGCAAGAGAACAGTCAGCCGCGACAGCTTGCGCGAACAGATGCGCATGGCCGAGGCGCTGTTGTTCGCGGCAACCGAGCCGCTGGACGAGGCGACGCTGCGCGCACGCCTTCCCGATGAGGCCGATATTCCCCTTATCCTCGAATGCCTGCAGCGCGACTACGCCTCGCGCGGCGTCCATCTGGTCAAGGTCGGCGATCTGTGGCGCCTTCGCACCGCCGATGATCTGGCGTTCTTGCTCCAGCGCGATCAGACCGACGAACGCAAGCTTTCCCGTGCCGCGCTCGAGGCGCTGGCGATCATTGCCTATCACCAGCCGGTCACACGCGCGGAAATCGAGGAAATCCGGGGCGTCAGCGTCCGTCTAGACGTGCTGCTGGAGACGGGCTGGGTGCGCATGCGCGGCCGCCGCCGCTCGCCCGGCAGGCCTGTCACCTATGGAACGACGCCGGAGTTTCTCGATCATTTCGGCCTGGAATCGCTTCGCGATCTGCCGGGGCTCGACGAGTTGAAGGGCGCCGGGCTGCTCGATGCCGCGCTACCGCCCGGCTTTTCCGTGCCCCAGCCCGCCGATGGCGAACTCTCGGACGATGAAGATCCTCTGGACGAGGGCGATTTCGAGGACGACGATCGCGACGGGATGGTCGGGTGACGGGCGCACGGCAAGACGGTGCGGAGCCTGCCGGCACACCAGTCGCCATGCCGGGCTGGGGACGCAGGGGCACCGCGGCGGCCTCCATTGCCTCCAGCCTCTCGTTCAAGGGGGTTTCGCATCGCTACGGCGAAACCGTTTCGCTCGACAATGTGAGCTTTCAGGTTTCGCCAGGAGAAGTTCTCTGCCTGCTCGGCCGTTCGGGCTGCGGCAAGTCGACGCTGCTGCGGGTCGCCACCGGGCTTGAACGCCCCTTCGCCGGAAGCGTCGCCATCGACGGGAACCCCGTTTCCGACGAGCGAAGCTTCGTCGCGCCCGACAGGCGGGGGATCGGCTACGTTTTTCAGGACTATGCTCTCTTCCCGCACCTGACGATTCTGGAGAACGCCGTTTTCGGTCTCAGCAGGCTTCCGCGCCACGTGGCGAAGGCCGAGGCGGTGAAGGCGCTCGCGCGTGTCGGGATGGAAGGATATCTGCGCGCCTATCCGCATCAGCTTTCCGGCGGTGAACAGCAGCGCGTGGCGCTCGCACGGGCGATCGCGCCGCGCCCCGGTATCCTGCTCATGGACGAACCGTTTTCGGGTCTCGACCGGCGTCTGCGCGACGAGGTGCGCGAGGAAACGCTGGCTGTACTACGCGAGACGCGCGCGACCTCCATCATCGTGACCCACGATCCCGAGGAGGCGATGCTCATGGCCGACCGCATCGCCCTCATGCGCAAGGGCACGATTGCGCAGATCGGTTCGGCGCAGCACCTCTACCATGAGCCGGTGGATATCGACGTTGCGAAATTTTTCAGCGAGATCAACCTTTTGGAAGGAACCGGCGGTGCCGGCTTCATCGCAACCCCGCTGGGCAATCTGCCCTATGGCAGCGCCGAGAACGGCGCGGTCTACGCCGTCGGCGTGCGCCCGCACGGCATCCGCGTTGCGGCGGAAGGCGAGGGCGGGACTGCCGGGCGCATCATCATGCGGCGGTTCTCTGGCGAGAGCGACTTCCTGGAAATCGTGGTCGAGGGCATCGACCGGCCCCTGATGGCACGCGCGCGGCCCGATGCCGGCTTCGCGAAGGGTAACGATGTGTCCCTGAGCGTCGATCCGCACGGCATTCTGGTTTTCCGTTCGAACGCCGGGAGCATGGACTGAAGAAGCCTTTATTGCGGGGGCGGGAAGGTCCATATATCCTCTGGCCCATCGGTAGTGCCGCGGCGAGCGGCTTGAAGGAGCGTTTTCATGGCCCCCAGTTGGTTTCAAATCCTGATCGTCATCGTTCTTCTTGTTCTCTTGTTCGGCAGGGGGAAGATTTCGGACCTGATGGGCGATGTCGCAAAGGGTATCAAGAGTTTCAAGAAGGGCATGAACGATGAGGACGAGGAGGCGAAGGACAGCGTCGCCGACGCGCCGCAACGCACCATCGAGCACACCCCTCAGGAGACCGCGCCGCGGCCGGCCGCGCCCAAGCGCCCACGCAAGAAGACGAGCTGAGGCGCCGGAGGTTCGGCGTCGGCCGGGGGCCTGATTCACGGTCATTCGGCGGCCATCTGGAAAGCAACACGCCATGTTTGACATCGGCTGGAGCGAGATGCTCGTCATCGCGGTCGTCCTGATCGTGGTCGTCGGCCCCAAGGATTTGCCCAGAGTGCTGCGCAGTTTCGGCAGATATGCCGGACAGCTTCGGCGCATGGCGGGGGATTTTCAGCGCCAGGTGAACGACGCGATCCGCGAATCCGAACTTGACGATGTCCGGCGCGACATCGAGAGCGTCCGCCGCGTTCATCCCGCGTCCCAGATGCGTTCGATGCTGTCGAATAACGGGGAGGCCCAGCCGGCGGCGATGGAGCCGCTTCCCGCGCCTGCCACGCAAGGGGATCCGGTGAAGATCGCGCCGCAGGCACCGGCGGCGGCGGCCGCGAAATCGAAGGTTAAGGACACAGCAAAGACAACGCGAAAGACTGCCGCCCGAACGCCGGCGGATGCCGCCTCCAAGGCCACCTCAAAAGCCGCCGCCAAGTCCGGTGCCAAGTCCGATGCCAAGTCCGAATCCGGGCCGGGGGCGGCCGCCGGGTCTGCCCGCAGCCGACCGGGAAAATCTTCCAGCAAGCCCGCCGGAAAAGGCAAAGGCGATGCGTGACAGTCGGGACGACGCAGATAT
Organism: Flavobacteriaceae bacterium; assembly: GCA_050249695.1. Taxonomy (GTDB): domain Bacteria; phylum Pseudomonadota; class Alphaproteobacteria; order Rhizobiales; family Tepidamorphaceae; genus JACKJP01. The sequence continues at coordinate 761,744 of JBFWQA010000001.1, forward strand.
CGAGGCCTCGCGCGCGCCGCTCGTTGAGCACCTGACCGAGTTGAGAAACAGGCTGATAAAGGCGCTTATCGGCCTCGCGATTGCGACGATCGTCTGCTTCTTCTTCGCCGCCGATATCTTCAATATTCTTCTTTGGCCCTACGAGCAGGCCGCGGGCAACGTCCGCGATATCCACCTGATCTATACCGCGCCGCAGGAGTTTCTGTTCACCCAGTTCAAGCTGGCTCTTTTTGGCGGCTTTTTCATCTCCTTCCCGATTATCGCCGGCCAGCTCTATATGTTCGTCGCTCCGGGTCTCTATCGCAACGAGCGCAAGGCCTTCCTGCCGTTTCTCGTCGCAACGCCGGTCCTGTTCATCCTCGGCGGCGCGCTGGTCTATTTTCTCGTCATGCCGCTTGCCATGCAGTTCTTCCTCGGGATGGAGCAGACCGGGGAAAACGTGGCGCAGATCCAGCTCGTCGCCCGGGTCAGCGAATATCTCAGCCTCATCATGACCCTGATCTTCGCCTTCGGCATCTGCTTCCAGATGCCGGTGGTGCTGACCTTGCTCGCGCGTGCCGGGATCATCGGATCCAATATGCTGAAGTCCAAGCGCAAACACGCGATCGTGCTGGTCTTTCTGGTTGCGGCCTTCCTGACTCCGCCCGATCCGATCAGCCAGATCGGCCTTGCGATTCCAACCCTGCTTCTCTACGAAATCTCCATTCTCGCAGTCCGCCGCGTCGAGAAGCGCCGCGATGCGCTGGAGCGCGAGAAGGAAGCCGAGAGCGCCTGACGTTCCGACCTCGAATCTGTCATGCTCCGCCGACGCGGGGGAGCGCCATTTTTCTTTTCGGATCAATCATGTTCGATATCAAATGGATCAGGGAAAATCCGGAGAAACTGGATAAAGCTCTCGCGCGCCGTGGCGCGGCGCCGGTCGCGGCGCGGCTGATAGAGCTCGACGAGGCGCGCCGGGAACACATCACCAGGCTCCAGGAGGCGCAGGAACGGCGCAACGCCGCCTCCAAGGCGATCGGCCAGGCCAAAGCCTCCGGCGACGAGGCCGGCGCAGCCGCGCTGATCGAGGAGATCGCACGCGTCAAGGCGTTCGTCCAGACCGGCGAGGAAGAAGAGCGCCGCCTCACCGCCGCGCTGGAGGAGGCGATGGCGGTCGTGCCCAACATGCCTCTCGACGAGGTACCGGACGGTGCCGACGAACGCGACAATGTGGAACTGCATATCAGGGGCGAGAAGCCGACCTTCGGCTTCCAGCCCAAACAGCATTTCGAACTGGGGGAAGCGCTGGGCCTCATGGATTTCGAGGCCGCCGCGCGGATTTCGGGCGCGCGGTTCGTCGTGCTCAAGGGCGCGCTGGCGCGGCTCGAACGGGCGCTCGGCCAGTTCATGCTCGACACGCATACGGGCGAGAATGGCTACACGGAGGTCAATCCGCCCCTGCTGGTGCGCGACGAAGCGATGTTCGGCACCGCCCAGTTGCCCAAATTCGCCGACGATCAGTTCCATACGGAAGACGGCTTCTGGCTGATCCCGACCGCCGAGGTGCCGCTGACTAATCTGGTCCGCGAATCCCTGCTTGAAGAGGCCGCGCTGCCGATGCGGGTGACCGCCTGGACACCCTGCTTCCGGCTCGAGGCAGGGGCGGCGGGCCGCGATACGCGCGGCATGATCCGCCAGCACCAGTTCGCCAAATGCGAACTCGTCTCCATCACCACCGAGGCGGCGGCATTGGAGGAACTTGAACGCATGCGTGGCGCCGCGGAAGGCATTCTCGACAGGCTCGGCCTTCACTATCGTACGGTGACGTTGTGCACGGGCGATATGGGATTCGCCTCGCGCAAGACCTATGACATCGAGGTCTGGCTGCCAGGGCAGGATGCGTTCCGCGAGATCTCCAGTTGCTCGGTGTGCGGCGACTTCCAGGCGCGGCGGATGAACGCCCGTTACCGACCCGCCGAAGGCGGCGCTCCACGCTTCTGCCATACGCTGAATGGTTCCGGCCTTGCCGTGGGGCGGACGCTGATCGCGGTTCTGGAGAACTACCAGCAGGCCGACGGCTCGGTCGTCGTGCCCGAGGCGCTCCGCCCCTATATGGGCGGCATGGAAAAGATCGCGCCCGCCGCCTGAGCGCGCGTCCGAACAGGGAAAGAGGAACAGTGCGGATACTGCTGACAAACGACGACGGCATCAATGCGCCCGGCCTTGAGGTGCTGGAGAGCATCGCCGCGACGCTGTCCGACGATGTCTGGGTCGTCGCGCCGGAGATCGACAATAGCGGCGCGTCGCATTCGCTTTCGCTCAACGATCCGCTGCGCCTGAGGGAAATCGGCGAACGGCGCTTCGCGGTGAAGGGGACGCCGACCGACTGCGTCATCATGGGCGTTCGTCAGGTGCTGCTGGACAACCCGCCGGATTTGGTGCTGTCCGGCGTCAACCGTGGGCAGAACATCGCCGACGACGTAACTTATTCCGGGACCATCGCCGGGGCCTTCGAGGGGGCCGTCCTCGGAATCCGCTCCATCGCGCTGAGCCAGGGATATTTCTACGATCAGGACAAGCCGGTGCCGTGGGAGACGGCACGCAAATACGGCCCAGGCATCGTCTCCCGGCTGTTGCCGCAGATGAAGAATGCGGACGTGGTGATGAACATCAATTTTCCCGCATGCGACCCGGACGAGGTCGAGGGCGTGGAGGTGACGCGTCAGGGCAAGCGCGATCAGAGCCTGTTCTACCTCGACCGCCGCGTCGACGGACGCAACAATCCCTATTACTGGATGGCGTTCTCGCGGATCCGGTCCAATCCACCGCTCGGCACCGACCTCAGGGCGAGTTACGACCGGCGGATTTCCATCACGCCGCTGATGCTGGACATGACCCATCACGAAAGCCTCGATCCGCTGGCGCAAGCGTTGCGCGAATGATGGCCGCGGGATCTGGAAACGGCTCAGACAACGACCCGACCGTCGCGCGGGCGCGGCTGGTTCTCGATCTGCGCGCCCGGGGCATCATGGATGCCGGGGTTCTCAAGGCGATCGAACAGACGCCGCGCATCGATTTCGTCGCGCCCGCCTATGCGGCGCAGGCCGAGCAGGACCGCGCGCTGCCCATCGATTGCGGCCAGACGATTTCCGAACCCTTCATCGTCGCCAGCATGACCCAGGCCCTGCGGCTGACCGGGCGCGAGAAGGTGCTGGAGATCGGCACCGGCAGCGGCTACCAGACGGCGGTGCTCGCGCGGCTGTGCCGGCGCGTCTACTCCATCGAGCGCTACCGCTCGCTGATGCAGGCCGCCGAGAAGCGCCTGGAGGCCCTGCGCATCACCAATGTCACGCTGATGCATGGAGACGGCAGCCAGGGCTGGCCGCCGCAGGCCCCCTTCGATCGCATCATCGTGACGGCCGCCGCCGCCGAAATGCCGCAGGAACTGGCCGGCCAGCTCAAGCCCGGCGGCGTCATGGTGCTGCCCATCGGCCCGGACAACGAGGTGCAGCGCCTCGTGCGCCTGGTCATGCGCGATGACGGCACGCTGGCGGAGGAAACGCTGATGCATGTGCGGTTCGTACCGCTGGTCCCGGGCAGGGCGATCTTCTCTTGAAAATCCCGACCAAGGCGCGACAAACCGTCAATTTGACGAAAATGCGCCTAAATGTCTGTTTTTCTTAAGTCGTTGTTTACCCAAGTGAGGTTAACTCGCATTCAGTGATTTGCGTACATTGCGAGTTGTCCCATGCGTAGCGAGTACCCGGCCCCTTCCAACTATGGCCTTCTCAGGATCCTTGCTGTTTCGATGCTGGCGCTGACCGCGGGCGCTTGCAGTTCGGACGTGACCCGATTCAGCGAGCCGATGTTCTCTTCGGACGTAACCGGATCGGTGGCGCCCGTGCCGCCGGAGCCGGTCGGCAGCGGAAACGATTATGCCTCCAATATGGCGGCCGGAAATTACGCCAGCAGCTACAGCAGCGGATACACCTCTCAGCCGCTGCCCGCGCCGCAAGCCTCGGGTGCGCCGACCTACCAGGCGAGCACGGTGCAGCCGATTGCGCCGGCACAGGCGGGCGCGGCTTCCACGATGGCGCGCTCTGATTATTCCTCCGGCGCCCGCAAGCGGGTCGCGCCCGGCGATACGGTCTATTCGATCGCCCGCGCCTACAATGTCAGCGAGAGCGAACTGCTGCGCGCCAATGGCATGTCCTCGCCAAGCCAGCTGCGCATCGGCCAGGAACTCGTAATTCCGGGCTCGTCCATGTCGGCGACAGTCGCCTCGGCACCGCAGCGCTCCACCGCCCCGATCGCCCAGCCGGTTGCACCGACGCGTACCGCGTCGACCGGTGGCTATGTGGTCAAGCAGGGCGATACGCTCTACACCATCGCGCACGCCCATAACGTCCGCGTTGCCGATATCGCGTCTGCCAACAATCTGCAGAACGGCGGTCAGGTCCGCGTCGGTCAGGAACTGGCCATCCCGGGCACCAAATATCAGCACGTCAGGACCGCCGCGCTGCAAAACCCGGCAACGGCGACCGACGCTGCGCCGCAGCCGATCAGCCGCGACGACTCCGGCGCGCGCAGCGTGAAGACCGTGCCGGTCGAAGCGCCGCAGCCCAAGCCCGAGGCGCCCGCACAGGCCGCCGAAGCGAAGACGCCGGAAGCCGCGCCGCAGCAGGAGCCGGTCCGCACCGCTGCCCTGACCGAACCGGAGGCGCGCTCGGCGAGCGAATTCCGCTGGCCGGTACGCGGCCGGGTCATATCGTCCTTCGGCGAGAAGGCTTCCGGGCGCACCAATGACGGCATCAACATCTCCGTGCCTGTCGGAACGTCCATTCGCGCCGCCGAGAACGGTGTCGTCGCCTATGCCGGCAACGAGCTGGAGGGCTATGGCAACCTGGTCCTGATCCGCCACTCCGACAATTGGGTCACCGCCTACGCCCATGCCGACAAGCTGCTGGTGAAGAAGGGCGACACGGTCAAGCGCGGTCAGGTCATCGCGCAGGCCGGCCAGAGCGGCAGCGTCGATACGCCTCAGGTTCACTTCGAGCTGCGCCAGGGTTCGCGTCCGGTCGACCCGCTGAAACATCTTTCGTCGCTTTGAGGTCGAACTGATCATCCTGACCGAGAAGAGAGGGGGCGGCTTCTTGGGAGCCGCCCTTGTCTTTTGGCCGTTGCCGGTCAGTCTTCCATCATGTTGCCGGTGCGACCTGCGAGATCCTGGATGAACTGGAAGGCGACGCGGCCCGAACGAGAGCCGCGCGTCGTTGCCCATTCCAGCGCCTCGTGGCGCAGGGCGTCTGGCGGATAGTCGATGCCGTAGTGGCGGCAGTAGCCTTCGATCATCGAAAGATATTCGTCCTGGCTGCACTTGTGAAAGCCGAGCCAGAGTCCGAACCGGTCCGACAGCGAGACCTTCTCCTCCACCGCCTCTGAAGGATTGATCGCCGTGGAGCGTTCGTTCTCGATCATGTCGCGGGGCAGGAGATGCCGCCGGTTGGATGTCGCATAGAGGAGCACATTATCGGGCCGGCCCTCGATGCCCCCTTCCAGCGCCGCCTTCAGCGACTTGTATGATGTCGTGTCGCCGTCGAAGGAGAGATCGTCGCAGAACACGATGAAACGGTGCGGCGCCTGGCGAAGTTCGCCCATCAGGTCAGGCAGCGTGCCGATGTCCTCGCGATGGATCTCGACCAGCTTCAGCGCGCGAGCGCCGTTCTTTCTGGCAAGCTGGTCGTTCACGGTCGCATGCGTTGCCTTGACGAGCGAGCTCTTGCCCATCCCGCGCGTGCCCCACAGCAGCGCGTTGTTGGCCGGCAGCCCTTCGGCGAAGCGCATCGTGTTGGAAAACAGTGTATCGCGCGCGCTGTCGATGCCCACGAGGAGCGACCGGTCGATGCGGTTGACCGAAATCACCGGCTGGAATCCGCCGACGGGACCGTGCCAGACGAAAGCGTCCGCGGCGCCGAAGTCCCGCGGCGTCGGCCGGGATGGTGCGATTCGCTCCAGCGCGTCGGCGATCCGCGTCAGCAGGTCGGCAGGCAGGGACGCGTCTTGCTTGTTCATCTCGTATCGATCCGTCTCGCCGTATTGTTTTCCGCTGATCGCAAAAATAGCGAATAGCCCGGCAAAACGATGGTTTGCAAGGCGCATCGCCATGGATATAGTCCGCCACCGACCATCCATGCCGCCGCGATCCCTCGCCAAGAAGGGCCGACGGCGCCGAAGCCTTAGGATTAAGCGACATGTTTGTGACCCCGGCCTTTGCCCAGAGCGGAGCCCCAGGCGGCAGCGACGCCATCATTTCCTTTCTGCCCTTCATCCTGATCTTCGTGATCATCTACTTCCTGATCCTGCGTCCGCAGCAGAAGCGTATGAAGCAGCATCGCGAAATGATCGCGGCGGTAAGGCGCGGCGACACTGTCGTGACCTCGGGCGGTCTCATCGGCAAGGTTTCCAAGGTGACCGACGAGAGCGAAATCCAGGTCGAGATCGCCGAGGGGGTGAAGGTTCGCGTCGCTCGCGCGATGATTTCCGAGGTGCGGGCCAAGGGAGAGCCGGCGTCCGAGTGACCGCCTGTTCGCCGAAATCCCGCGCGCCATCCATCGTCTGACCGGAATCCGCTATGCTGCACTTCTCCCGCTGGACCATCATTGCGGCGCTCGTCGCAACGGCTCTGGCTCTATTGGCCATGAGCGTCAATTTTCTGCCGGCCAGTGTTGCGGGTTTCCTTCCCGGCGGCATGGCCGAGCGCAAGCTCGTGCTTGGTCTCGATCTTCAGGGCGGATCGCATCTGCTGCTTGCCGTCGATACCGAGGCAGTCGTGCGCGAGCGCATGGACGCGCTTCGCGACGACGTGCGGCAGACATTGCGCGAGGCGCGCATCGGCTATACCGGCCTCGGCATCAGCGGCCGCTCGGTTCAGGTGCGGGTCCGCGACACCAGCCAGCTCGACGATGCGGTGCGCCGCATCCGCGATACCCGAACGGCGCTCTCGGGCATGGCCCTCACGGGCACGGCCGAATACGACATCGAAGTCGCGTCGAGTGAAGACGGGCTGATCACGGTTACCATCAACGATCTTGCCATCGAGCAGCGTGTCCGCTCGTCGGTGGAGCAGTCGATCGAGATCGTCCGCCGCCGCATCGACGAACTCGGCACCACCGAGCCGACGATCCAGCGCGAGGGCGCGGACCGCATCATCGTTCAGGTGCCGGGGCTTGACGACCCCGCGCGGCTGAAGGCGCTGATCGGCCAGACCGCCAAGCTGACCTTCCGTCTCGTGGACAGCTCGATGCCGGTTCAGGAGGCTATAAGCGGGCGTCCTCCGGTCGATTCCGAAGTTCTGTATTCCACCGACGATCCGCCCGCGCCCTATCTGGTGCAGAAGCGCGTGATGGTGAGCGGCGAGGATCTTGTCGACGCGCAGCCGGGCTTCGACCAGCGCACCAACGAGCCCATCGTCTCGTTCCGCTTCAATTCCTCCGGCGCACGCAAGTTCGGTCTGGTGACCCAGCAGAATGTCGGCCAGCCTTTCGCCATCGTCCTCGACAACGAGGTGATCAGCGCGCCGGTGATCCGCGAACCGATCCTTGGTGGTTCCGGGCAGATCAGCGGCAACTTCTCGGTCGACTCGGCCAACGATCTGGCGATCCTGCTGCGCGCCGGCGCGTTGCCGGCCCCGTTGACGATCCTGGCTGAACGCACGGTCGGTCCGGGTCTGGGCGCCGACTCTATCGAGGCCGGCAAACTTGCCGCGCTCGTCGGGACGCTCGCCGTCGTCGTGTTCATGTTTGTGGTCTACGGCCTGTTCGGCCTGTTCGCCAATATCTCGCTGATCATCAATATCGCCATGATCATCGGCCTGCTGTCCTTCCTCGGCGCGACGCTCACATTGCCGGGCATCGCCGGCATCGTGCTGACAGTCGGCATGGCGGTAGACGCCAACGTGCTGATCTACGAGCGCATCCGCGAGGAAATACTGGCGGGCAAGAGCGCGATCGCCTCAATCGATGCGGGCTACAGCAGGGCGCTCGGCACGATCATGGACGCCAACATCACCACGCTGATAGCAGCGGTGATCCTGTTCTACATGGGATCTGGACCGGTGCGCGGCTTCGCGGTCACGCTCGCGATCGGTATCGTGACGACGGTCTTCACCGCATTTTTTCTCAATCGCCTGATTGTCGCGACCTGGGTCCGCCGGACGCGACCGAGCACGGTCAATCTTTGAACGGCGGAAAGGGTCCAACGGCATGAAACTTCTCCGCCTGATTCCCGACGACACGCATCTCGCATTCATGCGGTTCCGCCGCCTGTCGTTTCCCTTCTCCGGGCTTCTGTCGGTCGCGGCCATCGTGCTCCTCGTGACGATGGGCCTCAATTTCGGCATCGATTTCCGCGGCGGCACGCTGATCGAGATGCGCACGGTCGAGGGCCCGGCTGACATCGCCGGTATCCGCGAGGTCATCGGCACGCTGAATGTCGGAGATGCGCAAATTCAGCGGTTCGGCGAGCCCGATGAGGTTCTCGTGCGAATCGAGGCGCAGCCGGGCGGCGATCTTGCCCAGCAGGCTGTGGTTGAAAAGATCAAGGCGGCATTCGGCGATGCGGTGGAATACCGAAGGGTCGAGGTCGTCGGACCGGTTGTCTCGGGCGAACTGGTCGAAGCCGGTACGCTCGCTGTGCTCGTTTCAATTCTCGCGGTGCTGATCTACATCTGGTTCCGCTTCGAGTGGCAGTATGCGATCGGCGCGATCATCGCCACCGTGCATGACGTCGTGCTGACCATGGGCATGTTCGCCGTCGTACAGCTCGAATTCAACCTGTCCAGCATCGCCGCCATCCTCACCATCGTCGGCTATTCGCTGAACGACACGGTCGTCGTCTATGACCGCATCCGCGAGACGGTCAGGCGCTACAAGAAGATGCCACTGCCGGAACTGCTCGATCTTGCGATCAACCAGACCCTTTCGCGTACGGTCATGACCTCGCTGACGACGCTGCTCGCCCTGATCGCCCTGTACTTCCTGGGCGGCGAGGTCATCCGCAGCTTCACCTTCGCGATGATCTGGGGCATCGTGGTGGGTACCTACTCGTCGATATTCATCGCGGCGCCGGTTCTCATCTTCCTGAACTTGCGGCCCGGGCCCAGCGGCACCGGCGCAACCGCGGCAACAGCGAGCACTGCGGATGGCGGGGACTGACGGATTCTTTCCGGGAAGGGCGCCGATCGACGCCTACGGCAATGGCGGGTTCCGCTTTGCCGGCATGTCGCACCGCGGCAGCCTTCTCTACCTTCCCGGCGGTATCCGTCGATGGGACAAGCGTGTCTTCACCGGTCTCGACAACTATGCGCTGGAGTGCGTGGTCGCGGAAGCCAAGGCCATCGAAATTCTCCTTGTCGGGACGGGCATCAATCTCGTTCCCCTGGACGAAAAGACCCGGGATTTGTTGCGTTCGCACGGCATCACCGCCGATTCCATGACGACGGGGGCGGCTGCCCGCACCTACAATGTACTGCTGGCCGAGAACCGGCGCGTCGCGGCGGCGCTGATCGCGGTCGAATAGCCATGAAAGACGATCTGAGCGAATGCGCCGCGCGCCTGCGCGCGGCCGATTTCGAACGCTATATCGCAACCGCAATGGCGCCGCCCGCCGCGCGTGCCGATCTCACCGCGCTCTACTGCTTTCATCACGAGATCAGCCGCATCGCCGACATCGTCAGCGAGCCGCTGCCCGGTGAGATACGCCTGCAATGGTGGCGCGATGCGATCGCCGGAGAGGGCCACGGCGACATCATGGCCAATCCCGTCAGCGCGCTTCTTCTTTCTGCGCTCCAGCGCCGGACGATAGCCGCAGATGATCTCCAGGCCATGATCGATGCGCGTGCGGCGGCTCTCTATGCGGAGCCGCCGGTGACGATGGATGAAACCGAACGGAGGTTGTCGGCGACGTCGGGAACCCTTCTTCGTGCCGCCAGCGGCATTCTGACCGGCGAAGGATGGGGAACGATCGAACGCGCGGCGCGCGCCGGCGGGCTTGCCGAAGGGCTCGTCGGCCTCGTCCGCAATCTCGGCTACGACGCAAGTCACGGCCGCGTCGCGCTCCCGCTGGATCTGCTCGCCGAGCACAAAGTGCACACCGGCGATATTCTTGCCGGGCGCGAACCGGAAGGTCTGGCCGCCGCACTTTCTTCCGTTCTTGACCGGGCGGCCGAGTGCCTCGGCATTTTCCGGCGCGAGAGCAGGGCGTTGCCCAGGCCCGTTCTCCCGGCCTTTGCCGGCCTCGCGCTCGTCCGGCGGCGCATCGCCATGCTGCGCCGGCCGCGCCCCTTGCTCGCGCCCCCGCCGGCGATGACGCCGCTCGGCATCGTCGTCAGGCTCTGGCTCGGCCGCCACGGGCGTTTCGGCTGAAGCCCCATCGACGCGCTTCGCCGGCAGGCGTATGACAGGGCGCGAACCAGGAGCCCGGGCCTTGAACGTCAATCCCGCCATTGAGCAGCAGAAGGAAAGCGCGTCACGCGCAACATTCGCCATCGTTCTGGCCCTGTCGCTGTGTCACTTCCTCAACGACCTGATGCAGTCGCTGCTCGCGGCGATCTATCCGATGCTCAAGGCGAACTATGATCTGACCTTCGGCCAGATCGGCCTGCTGACCTTCGCGTTTCAGGTGACGGCGTCGCTGCTGCAGCCGGCCATCGGTGCCTATGCCGACAGGCGTCCGCTGACCTATTCGCTGCCCGTGGGCATGGCCTTCACCTTCTGCGGCCTGTTCCTGCTCGCCTTCGCCGCGCACTATACGATGCTTGTCGCGGGTGCGTGCATGGTGGGCATGGGGTCGGCGATCTTTCACCCCGAGTCGTCGCGTGTCGCGCGGCTCGCTTCCGGCGGACGGCATGGCACGGCGCAGTCGCTCTTTCAGGTCGGCGGCAATGTGGGCAGCGCGACCGGCCCGCTGCTCGCCGCCTTCATCGTCGTTCCGGCGGGGCAGGCGAGCGTTGCCTGGTTTTCGGTGGCGGCACTTGCCGGCATGATCGTGCTCACCCGCGTATCGCACTGGTATGGCGCCCACAGAAGGGCCGCGGCGAGCCGCCCCTCCGCGCCGGCAGTGTCGCATTTTCCGCGGCGCACGGTCATCGTCACCTTTGCCGTGCTGGTGATGCTGATCTTTTCCAAATACGTCTATATGGCCAGCATGGTGAGTTATTTCACCTTCTACCTGATCCACAAATTCGGCATCGGCGTGCAGGCGGCGCAGGTCCACCTTTTCCTTTTTCTCGGAGCGGTCGCTTTCGGCACGCTGATCGGTGGCCCCATCGGCGACCGGATCGGTACCAAGCGTGTGATCTGGGTATCGATCCTCGGCGTGCTGCCCTTCACCCTGGCGCTGCCCTATGCGGACCTGCCATGGACGACCGTGCTGTCGATGATCATCGGCATGGTGCTGGCCTCGGCGTTCCCGGCCATCATCGTCTTCGCGCAGGAACTGATGCCGGGCCGCGTGGGCTTCGTCGCCGGCATCTTCTTCGGTCTGGCCTTCGGCCTCAGCGGCATCTCCGCCGCGGTCCTCGGGCAGGTCGCCGATTGGAAGGGCATCGAATACGTTTATTCGATCTGTTCCTTCCTGCCTGCGATCGGGCTTTTGACGATCCTGCTACCGGATATCCGCAGACAAACCAGTTGACCTGGTCTATTCGGCGGCTTCCCGACGCGCGCCGAGCCAGCCGTCGATATCGGCCAGTGCCCGCCGCGTGATCGCGCGGCGCTTGGCGCGGATCTTTTCCTTGCCGCGCAGGCGCTTGCCCGGCTCGCGCGGGATTTCGACCGGCGGGAAGAGACCGAAATTGATGTTCATCGGCTGAAAGCTCGCGCCCTCGGCGATATGGCCGCCCGTGATGTGAGTGAGGAGGGCGCCGAGCGCCGTCGTCTCCGGCGGCGCTGTGAGTTCTCCGCCCAGCGCCGCGGCCGCCGCGAAGCGACCGGCGAGCAGGCCGATCGCCGCTGATTCCACATAACCCTCCACGCCTGTGACCTGACCGGCAAAGCGCAGATCTGGCCGCGAGCGCAGCCGCAGCTGCCGGTCGAGCAGCCTGGGGCTGTTGATGAACGTGTTGCGATGCAGGCCGCCGAGCCGCGCGAACTCGGCGTTCTCCAGGCCCGGAATCAGGCGGAAGGTTTCGCTCTGAGCGCCATATTTGAGCTTCGTCTGGAACCCGACCATGTTGTAGAGCGTGCCCAGCGCGTTATCCTGCCGAAGCTGCACAACCGCATACGGCTTCACCTCCGGATTGTGCGGGTTGGTGAGGCCGACGGGTTTCATCGGGCCGTGACGCAGCGTCTCGCGGCCGCGCTCGGCCATGATCTCGACCGGCAGGCAGCCGTCGAAATAGGGCGTGTTGCGTTCCCAGTCGCGGAACTCGGTCTTCTCGCCGCGGATAAGCGCGTCGATGAAGCGCTCATAGGTCTCGCGGTCGAGGGGGCAGTTGATGTAGTCCGCGCCGGTGCCCCCCGGTCCCGCCTTGTCATAGCGCGACTGGAACCATGCGACCTTCATGTCGATACTGTCCTTATGGACGATCGGCGCGATGGCGTCGAAGAAGGCGAGCTGTTCCTCGCCGGTCTCTGCGAGGATTGCTTCCGCCAGTTCCACCGCGGTGAGCGGGCCGGTGGCGATGATCGTCGATCCCCATTCCGCCGGCGGCAGGGAGGTGATTGCCTCGCGCCGGATCTCGATCAGCGGATGGGATTCCAGCGCCGCCGTGACGGCATCGGAAAAGCCGACCCGGTCGACCGCCAGCGCGCCGCCGGCGGGCACCTGATGGGCATCGCCCGACGCCATGATCAGCGATCCGGCGCGGCGCATCTCCTCATGCAGCAGGCCGACCGCGTTCTGTTCCGCGTCGTCGGAGCGGAACGAGTTGGAACAGACGAGTTCGGCGAGGCCTTCCGTCACATGGGCGTCGGTGCCGCGCACCGGCCGCATCTCGTGGATGACGGCGCGCACGCCCGCGTTGGCGATCTGCCAGGCCGCTTCGCTGCCTGCCAGTCCGCCGCCGACGATATGGATCGTGTCTGTCTTGCTCATGGCGCAGGTCATATCGCGCGCGCCCGGCACTGACAATCACGCAGCTTTGCTCGCCCGCCGGCTTACATTTGTTTCATCGCGCGCTAAGATGCCCGGATGAAACGGGGGTTGGCGATTGTCGGCGGGCTGGGCCTGCTCTGCATGGCGACGTATGCACGCGCCGACGGGGCGTCGGCGTTTTTCGCCAGCTACGGCGTCCACCCGCCGGAAGCGTCGCGTATCACATACTGTCACGGTTATGGCTGCGCCTTCCGCACCCGGATCGGGTTTTCTTCCGGTGAAATCGGCAGGCTCGCGTCCATCATGTCGGCCGGTCGCGCGTCGCCTGCCGCCGAGCGTTCCGCGATCTCTCGCGCCGTGCAGTGGTTCGAGGCGAAGGCCGGCCGCGAAGCGGGCACCAGCAGCGACAAGCCCAAACTCGGCGCCATGGGTGGCGACCCGACGCAGCTCGACTGCATCGACGAGGCCGCCAATACGACGAGCCTGCTGATCCTCATGGAGAAACGCGGACTGCTGCGCCATCATAAGGTTCTTTCGCCGCGCACCAGAGGCTTCGTTTTCGATTTCCGCTACCCGCACAACGCCGCCGTCATCGAGGAAAAGAAGGGTGGCGAACGCTGGGCGGTCGATTCATGGCCGCGCGCCAATGGTGAGAAACCGGATATCATGAAGCTTGCAACCTGGCTGGCGGCGAGCTGAGCCGGTCTCCCGCGCCACTGCCACTGGTCATGGAACCGCCGGCTAAGCCTACTCGGCAGCGTCTGATCGCCGATGCGTGCGCCGTCGCTGGTCCAGCTCTTTCAGGAACTGTCCGGTATAGGACCGCGGCTCGTCCATAACATCTTCGGGTGTTCCGGCCGCGACGATCTCGCCGCCGCCATCGCCGCCCTCGGGCCCCAGATCGATGATCCAGTCCGCCGTCTTGATGACTTCCAGATTGTGCTCGATGACGACGACCGTGTTGCCCTGATCGACGAAGGCGTGAAGGACCTCCAGCAACTTCGCGACATCATGGAAATGCAGGCCGGTCGTCGGCTCGTCGAGGACGTAGAGCGTGCGTCCCGTCGCCCGTTTCGACAGTTCCTTGGCGAGCTTGATGCGCTGGGCTTCGCCGCCCGACAGTGTCGTTGCCTGCTGGCCGACCTTCACATAGCCGAGCCCGACGCGCTGCAGCGTCTCCATCTTGTCGCGGATGGAAGGGACCGCGTCGAAGAACTCGCGCGCCTCGTCGACGGTCATCTCCAGCACGTCGGCGATGGACCGGTCCTTGAATTTCACCTCGAGCGTCTCGCGGTTGTAGCGGTGCCCCTTGCACACGTCGCAGGTGACATAGACGTCAGGCAGGAAGTGCATCTCGATCTTGATGACGCCGTCCCCCTGGCAGGCCTCGCAGCGCCCGCCCTTGACGTTGAACGAGAAGCGCCCCGGCCCGTAGCCGCGCGCCTTCGCCTCGGGCAGCCCCGCATACCACTCGCGGATCGGCGTGAAGGCACCGGTATAGGTCGCGGGATTGGAGCGCGGCGTCCGGCCGATCGGCGACTGGTCGATGTCGATGACCTTGTCGATATATTCAAGGCCGGTGATCGTGTCGTAAGGCTCGGGGTTGTCGCGCGCGCCATTGAGCTTGCGCGCGATCGCGCGATAGAGCGTGTCGAGCAGCAGCGTCGACTTGCCGCCGCCGGAGACGCCGGTGACGCAGGTGAAGGTGGATAGGGGAATCTCCGCCGTCACGTCCTTCAGATTGTGGCCGCGCGCGCCGGTGACGGCGATCCGCCGCTTGGGCGATATCTTGCGGCGCTCATGCGGCGTCGGAATCTGCCGCATGCCCGTGAGGTACTGTCCGGTGAGGCTCTCAGGGCTCGCCATGATTTCCTCGGGCGTCCCTTCGGCGACGATCTTCCCCCCGTGAATGCCCGCGCCCGGCCCGACATCGACGACATAATCAGCCTGCAATACCGCGTCCTCGTCATGTTCGACGACGAGCACGGTGTTGCCGAGGTCGCGCAGCGCCTTCAGCGTGCCGAGCAGCCTGGCGTTGTCGCGCTGGTGAAGGCCGATGGAAGGTTCGTCGAGCACATAGAGAACGCCGGTCAGCCCGGAGCCGATCTGGGAGGCGAGCCGGATGCGCTGGCTTTCGCCGCCCGACAGGCTGCCCGAGCCGCGCGACAGGGTGAGATAGTCGAGCCCGACATCGTTGAGGAAGTTGAGCCGTTCGCGGATCTCCTTGAGGATGCGCGTCGCGATCTCGTTCTGGCGTTCGGACAGATGCGCCGGCAGCGCCTCGGCCCATTCGGCCGCCGCGCGGATCGAAAGTGCGGCGACTTCGCTGATGTGACTGCCGTCGATCTTCACCGCCAGCGCTTCGGGCTTGAGCCGCGTGCCGCCGCAGGCATGGCAGGGAGCGTGCGCCATATAGCGTTCGATTTCCTCGCGCGACCACGCGGACTCGGTTTCCTTCCAGCGCCGTTCAAGGTTGGGGATCACACCCTCGAACGTCTTCTTCGTCTCGTATGAGCGCGTGCCGTCGTCGTAGACGATGCGGATCAGTTCGCCGCCAGATCCGTAGAGGATCGCCTGCTGCGCCTTTTCCGGCAGGTCCGACCACGGTTTGGTCAGGGAGAAGCCATAGTGTCGCCCGAGCGATTCCAGCGTCTGGAGATAGAACGGGGAGGAGGAGCGTGCCCATGGCGCGATCGCCCCGTTCTTCAGCGTCAGCGACCTGTCCGGCACGATCAGGCCCGCGTCCACCTTCCGTTCGCTGCCCAGCCCGTCGCAGACCGGGCAGGCGCCGAACGGATTGTTGAACGAGAACAGGCGAGGCTCGATCTCGGAGATCGTGAAACCGGAGACCGGGCAGGCGAACTTCTCCGAGAAGATCAGCCTTTCATGGGTCTCGTTCTTCGATTTGTTGGCGCTCTCGCCTGCCAGTTCCGAGGCCGGCAGCGGCTTGTCGGCGAATTCGGCGACCGCGATCCCGTCGGCGAGTTCCAGCGCGGTCGCCAGCGAGTCGGCAAGGCGCGTGGCCATGTCGGCGCGCACGACGACGCGGTCCACCACGACGTCGATATCGTGCTTGAACTTCTTGTCGAGGGCGGGAACGTCCGCGATTTCATAGAATGTGCCGTCGACCTTGACGCGCTGGAAGCCGCGCTTGAGCAGGTCAGCCAGTTCCTTCCTGTACTCGCCCTTGCGGCCGCGCACGATCGGCGCCAGCAGATAGAGGCGCGTGCCTTCGTCCAGCGCCAGCACGCGGTCGACCATCTGGCTGACCGTCTGGCTTTCGATCGGCAGCCCCGTTGCCGGCGAATAGGGGACGCCAACACGGGCGAAGAGCAGGCGCAGATAGTCGTAGATCTCGGTGACGGTGCCGACGGTGGAGCGCGGGTTGCGCGATGTCGTCTTCTGCTCGATGGAGATCGCCGGCGACAGGCCTTCGATGTGATCGACATCGGGCTTCTGCATCATCTCCAGGAACTGCCGCGCATAGGCCGAAAGCGATTCCACATAGCGGCGCTGACCTTCCGCGTAGATCGTGTCGAAGGCGAGCGAGGATTTGCCCGACCCCGAAAGGCCCGTCATGACCGTCAGGCTGTTGCGGGGAATATCGATATCGACATTTTTCAGATTATGCTCGCGCGCGCCGCGCACGCTGATGAATGGTGATGCCATCAGGCATTGTCCTCGTGCCTTCGCGGCATGCGCCGCACCTTCAATACGCGCCGGCCCGCTTCCGGTTCATCCGACCATACCCAACTGCGCAACCGCCGGAAACGGCTTGATTCGTCACAGGGGGAAGATTAGAACATAACGGGAACTTCTGGCACTGTTTTGTGGAAAAGCCATGTTGGACCGCGATTTGCGGCGCCGTCGTGGCTAGGGTCAGAAGCGTTTTGTCGATGTGGGCGCGCCGCGCCCGGTTTCAAGGGGTTCTGGCATGGCTGGCAGCGTCAACAAGGTTATCCTGATCGGCAATCTGGGTGCGGATCCGGAGATCCGCCGCACACAGGATGGCCGCCCGATCGCCAATCTCCGGGTCGCGACGTCGGAAAGCTGGCGCGACAAGGGCACGGGCGAGCGGCGCGAGCGGACCGAATGGCACCGCGTGGTAATCTTCAACGAGGGCCTGTGCCGCATCGCCGAACAATATTTGCGCAAGGGTTCCAAGATCTATCTTGAGGGCCAGTTGCAGACCCGCGAATGGGAAGACCAGTCCGGTCAGAAGCGCTATACGACCGAGGTCGTGCTGCAGGGCTTCAACTCCGTGCTGACGATGCTCGACGGCCGCGGCGAGGGCGGCGGGCAGGGTGCTGGCGGCGATTTCGGCCGTTCGTCCTCCGGCGGCGGGTTCGGCGGCGGCTCGGGCGGTTCGGGCGGCGGCGCCTTCGGGCCGATGGACGACGATATTCCGTTCTGATCGGTGCGCCAGCGCGGCTCGTCAGGCGTTGCGGGGCACCTCGCCCGTGACTTCCGCCTCGATGATGCGCGCATGATGCTGCGCGGACTGCGCCTCGATGAAGACGCGCCGCACGGCGGGAAATTTCTTCTTGATCCGCATTTCCAGCGCATAGACGGTTTCTTCCACCGAGCCGACCGCGATCCCGTCCTTGAAATCGATGCTCACCGCCAGCAGGACCTCGTTTGGCCCCTGATGCATGGTACGGATTTCGTTGATGGCGTTGACGCATGATGCGGCGCTGACGATTTCGCGGATTCCTTTGACGACTTCGGGCGCGGCGGATTCACCGATCAGCAGCCCCTTCGTCTCGATCGCCAGCAGGATGGCCGTCCCGGCGAGGATCAGTCCTATGGCGATGGAGGCGGCGCCGTCGAGCCACGGCAGCGCCAGATAGTCGGCGGCGAAGATGCCGGCACCAGCGACGATCAGCCCCAGCATCGCCGCCGTATCCTCGAACAGTACCGTGAAGACGGTCGGGTCCTTCGACAGACGGACGGCTTCGAAATAGCCGCGCTTGCCGCGCGTCGCCTGGAATGCGCGATAGGCGATGAACCACGCCCCGCCCTCGAAGACCAGCGCCAGGCCGAGGACGATGTAGTTGATCAGCGGGTTTTCGATCGGATGCGGTTCCTGAATCTTGGCGATGCCCTCATAGATCGACACGCCGGAGCCGACGGCGAAAATCAGGATGGCGACCACGAAGGACCAGAAATAGATCTCCGGCCCGTGTCCGAACGGATGGGCGTCGCTGGGCGGCCGCGCGGACCGTTTGATGCCATAGAGCAGCAGGCCCTGATTGCCGGTATCAACCAGCGAATGGATGCCTTCAGACAGCATGGCCGACGAACCGGTATAGGCGGCGGCGATGAATTTGGTGACGGCAATGAGACTGTTGCCGGCGAGCGCCGCGAAGATGACGGTGCGGGATCCCTGTGCGGCCACGCGCGCCTCCCTTTCTCAGCTTGCCAGCAATGCGCGTACGCCATCGGCGACGAACTGCACCGCAAGGGCAGACAATATGACCCCCAGAAGGCGCGTCGCGACGGACCTCGCGCTCTGGCTGATGAAGCGGTCGATGAAGACACCGGCCATCAGGAAACCGAACATGATCGCCATGACGACGAGGATCAGCACTACGATAGACGCCAACCCCGCCGCATCGGTTCCCAGCCGACCGGCCAGCAGGATGACGGCGGTGATTGCGCCCGGACCGGCGATCAGCGGCACGGCCAGCGGAAAGGCCGCGATCTCGCTTGAGTGGCTGTCGTGAACGGCCTTGTTGGCGGTATCGGCCTTTCGCTCGCCCCGCTTCTCGAAGACCATCTCGAAGGCGATCCAGAAGAGGAGCAGCCCGCCGGCGACGCGGAACGCGTGGATCGTGATGCCCAGCGCGTCGAGCACGACCTTTCCGAAGAGTGCGAAAACGGCGAGCACGATCGCCGATATGACGACGGCGTGCAGTGCCGTGCGGCGCCGTTGCGTTTCGCTCATGCCGGCCGTCAGGCCTATGAAAATAGGCGCCAGCCCAGGCGGATCGGTGATCACGAACAGGGTCACGAATGCAGAGGCGAGAATGTCGAGAGAGGGCATCTGCGCCCCTTTGCCGTCACGATCGGTCAGCCGGCGCCACACCGCGGCCGTGGGCATGTTAGGGCGCAAGTTCCCCAAACTGAAGCGCCGCACCCCTCCGGCAACCGTCTGTAACATTAAGAAATACAAATAAACTTCTGAAATACAACGATAATGAGCTGAACAAATTTATAGCGCAATCCTGTTGTTTGAAAGCAGAATCGGGTACAATTGCCGCATCATTAATCACATCGGGCAGTACTGAAGTTGAGTGACCACGAAGAGGACGGTGGCGCGGCGGCGCCGCCCCGGGGAACGACCCAGGTTTCGATCTCCGATGAGATGCGCCGGAGCTATCTCGATTACGCCATGAGCGTGATCGTCAGCCGTGCGCTGCCGGATGTCTGCGACGGCCTTAAGCCCGTGCACCGGCGCATTCTCTATGCGATGCACGAATCCGGCTACGACTGGAACAAGGCCTACAAGAAGTCGTCGCGCGTCGTCGGTGACGTCATGGGTAAGTATCACCCGCATGGCGACCAGGCGATTTACGATGCGTTGGTGCGCATGGCGCAGGAATTCTCCATGCGCTTGCCGCTGATCGACGGGCAGGGCAACTTCGGCTCCGTCGACGGCGATCCGGCGGCGGCCATGCGGTATACGGAATGCCGGCTGGAAAAGGTTGCCCACGCGAGCCTTGAGGACATCGACAAGGATACGGTCGACTTCCAGGACAATTACGACAATTCCGAGCGTGAGCCGGTGCAGTTGCCGACGCGCTATCCCAACCTCCTGGTCAACGGCGCCGGCGGCATTGCCGTCGGCATGGCGACCAACATTCCGCCCCACAATCTCCGCGAAGTGGTCGCCGCCGCGACGAGGCTGATCGACGCGCCGGAAACCGAGATCGAAGAGCTGATGCAGATCGTTCCGGGACCGGATTTCCCGACCGGCGGTCTGATCCTCGGTCAGTCGGGCATCCGTTCGGCCTATAATACCGGGCGTGGATCGATCCTCATGCGCGGCCGTGTCCAGGTTGAGGAGATCCGCAAGGAGCGCGAGGCGCTGGTCATCACCGAGATTCCCTATCAGGTGAACAAGGCGGTGATGATCGAGCGTATCGCTGAACTGGTCCGCGACAAGAAGATCGAGAATATCTCGGATATCCGCGATGAATCCGATCGGCACGGCATGCGCGTGGTGATCGAACTGAAGCGCGACGCGGTCGCGGATGTCGTGCTCAATCAGCTCTACCGCTTCTCCGCTTTGCAGGGCACCTTCGGTGCCAACATTGTCGCACTGAACAACGGCCGTCCGGAGACGATGAACCTGAAGGACATGCTGCAGGCCTTCATCCGCTTCCGGGAAAGGGTCGTCAGCCGGCGCACCAAGTTTCTGCTCGGCAAGGCCCGCGACCGCGCCCATGTGCTCGTCGGCCTCGCCATCGCCGTCGCCAATATCGACGAGGTGATCCGGATGATCCGCACGGCGCCCGATCCCGCGAGCGCGCGCGCAGCGCTGATGGAGCGGAACTGGCCCGCCGGCGATGTCTCGGCGCTGATCACGCTGATCGACGATCCGCGCCATACGATCAACGAGGACGGCACGTACAAGCTGTCCGAGGAACAGGCGCGTGCGATCCTTGATCTGCGTCTGCAAAGGCTGACCGCGCTCGGGCGCGACGAGATCGGAGACGAACTCAACAAGCTGGGCGAGCAGATCAAGGATTACCTCGACATTCTCGGCTCACGCGCCCGCATCATGACGATCGTCAAACAGGAAATGGCCGAGGTCGCCGAGGAATTCGGCACCGACCGGCGCACCGAGATCATCGAGCATTTCGGCGATATCGACGACGAGGATCTGATCCAGCGCGAGGAGATGGTCGTCACCGTCACCCATGGCGGTTATATAAAGCGCGTCCCGCTCGACACCTACCGGGCGCAGCATCGCGGCGGCAAGGGCCGCACCGGCATGGCCATGCGCGAGGACGATTTCGTCGCCAAGATATTCGCCGCCAGCACGCATACGTCGATCCTGTTCTTCTCCTCCAGGGGCATGGTCTACAAGATGAAGGTGTGGCGTCTGCCGCAGGCGGCGCCGCAGGCGCGGGGCAAGGCGCTCGTCAATATTCTTCCGCTCGCCGAGGGCGAGACGATCACGACCATCATGCCGCTGCCCGAGGACGAGGCGGCCAGCGAGAATTACAACGTGATGTTCGCTACCCGCCGCGGCACGGTGCGGCGCAACCAGCTGTCCGATTTCGTCCAGGTCAACCGCAACGGCAAGATCGCCATGAAGCTCGACGAGGATGGCGACTCGATCATCTCCGTCCAGATCTGCAACGATCAGGAAGACGTGCTGCTGACGACGCAGGCCGGCCAGTGCATCCGCTTTCCGGTGAGCGACGTGCGTGTCTTCGCCGGGCGCAATTCCGTCGGCGTGCGCGGCATCAATCTGGGCAAGGGCGACGAAGTCATTTCGATGTCGATCCTGCGCCACTTCGAGGCGAACTCCGAGGAGCGCGGCGAATATCTCAAGCGCAGCCGCATGATGCGGGGCGATTCTGATGACAATGCGGGCGACGACGCCGAGCCCGCCGGGGGAGAACTCTCCGCCGACCGCTATGTCGCGATGTCGGCGGCTGAACAGTTCGTGCTGACATTGTCGGTGAACGGTTACGGCAAGCGCACCTCTTCGCACGAGTACCGCACCACCGGCCGCGGCGGCAAAGGCATCGTCGCCATGACTGTGAACGATCGCAACGGATCGCTGATCGCGTCCTTCCCGGTGGAGGATCATGACCAGGTCATGCTGGTGACCAACAGCGGCCAGCTCATCCGGTGCCCGGTGGACAACATCCGCATCGCGGGACGCTCGACGCAGGGCGTGACGATCTTCAACGTCGCCGAGGGCGATCGGGTCGTCTCGGTCGAACGGATCGGCGAGGTGAATGGCGACGACCAGGGTGAAGACGGCGGTGAGGCCGGCGAAGACGGTACCGACGCTTCCGGGCCGGCTGGGGATGGCGGCGCGGAAGAATAGGCGGCGGCCGCCTACTCGGCGGCGATGGCCAGCAGTGCGGCGTTGCGCCTTGCCTGTTCCGCGTCTACTGGCAGGGCGATGACGATGCGCGCCGGACGACGCGCTTCGCCGCCGCGGAAACGCCAGCTCGGATCGAAATAGGGCCATCCGCGGATGGTCTCGAGTTCCCGCGCGGTGACCGCCTCCTGCGCGCTTGCGCCATGCAGGTCGCCCGAGGCGAAGGCAGCCAGAATACTGGCGAATGCCGCGACGGCGAGCGTCGCGGGATGCAAAAGAACGGACATGTCGGCGCCCCCTGAAGGCGATGTTGTTTGGGGGAAAACTAACGGAAATATCTGAAGAATTCGGGAATCTGGGCTTAACCGCCGGTTAGTCATGACCGTACCGCCGTGCCGGTCCTGCGGGAGTGACCGTGGCGCTGGCGCCAACCCTCGCGAGGCGGTATTCTCCCGTCGCCGCCCGCCGCGCGAGGAACGCGATGAAGGCATCGGGCACGGAGGAAGTTCGGTGACAATCGCCACCTATATCGCTTATGTGTTCGCTTGCGCTGCGATCATCGTTGTTCCTGGCCCGACGGTCACCGTCATCATCGCCAATTCGATACGTCACGGCGCTCGCGCCGGCCTGATGAACGTCGCCGGCACGCAGCTCGGGCTGGCGATCATGGTCGCGATCCTGGCTGTCGGGCTTCAGGCCGTGGTGGCGACGATGGCTGGCGTTTTCGATTTTCTGCGCCTGGCCGGGGCGGCCTATCTCGTGTGGCTCGGGATAAAGTTGTGGCGCGCGGACGGCGCCCTGCTCGAGGAAGGCGCGCCGCAAGCCGGCAGCCCGGGGACCCGCACACATTTCTGGCAGGGATTCTTCGTCATTCTTTCCAATCCCAAGGCGCTTTTCTTCTTCGGCGCCTTCATTCCCCAGTTCATCGACCCGGCCGGCGACACGGTGTTGCAGACGGCACTGCTGGGCGGCACTTTCATGGTGGTCGCGACGATCTTCGATGGCGCTTACGCCATCCTCGCCGGGCGCGCGGGGAAAGCCCTGACGCGCTCCCGGCTTCGCATTGCCGAGCGGATCTCCGGCACGTTCCTGATCGGCGGCGGGGTGTGGCTCGCGCTGCTGCGCCGCTGATTTGCCTTCCCCCTGAAAACCGTTTAACGCCTTGGCCATGAGCAAACGAACCGCGATCTATTCGGGCAGTTTCGATCCCGTCACCAACGGTCATCTCGACGTGATCGGGGGCGCGCTGAGAATCTGCGACCGGCTGGTCGTTGCCATCGGTATCCATCCCGGCAAGACACCGCTTTTCACGCCCGATGAACGCAAGGAACTGATCGAGGCGGTTGCTTTGCCGCTCGCCCGCAAGGCAGGCGTTACGCTCGATGTCGTTACTTTCGACGGTCTGATCGTCGATACGGCGCGCGAAGAGGGCGCCTCCATCATCGTGCGCGGCCTGCGCGATGCGACCGATTTCGACTACGAGATGCAGATGGCGGGCATGAACGGCGCGATGGCGCCTGGAATCGACACGATCTTCCTGCCGGCATCCTCCGGCGTCCGGCACATTACCGCCACGCTTGTACGCCAGATCGCTGTGATGGGCGGAAATGTGGATGCCTTCGTGCCGCGGCCGGTCGCTTCGGCACTGGCCTCCAAGGCACGCCGCTGATCTGTCCGGTCCGCCGTTATCACAAGGAATCACCGATGCTGATGCGAAGCCTTATTCTTGCCGCCGCTTTCGCCCTTGCCGCCGGCGCGGCTTCGGCCGAAGAGATGATCCGGATGGACCTTTCGACCGGTCCCGTCATGGTCAAGCTCCGTCCCGATCTCGCGCCAAAACATGTCGAGCGGATCGAGACGCTGACCAGGCAGGGCTTCTATGACGGGCGCAAGTTCTTCCGCGTCATCGACGGGTTCATGGCGCAGACCGGCGATCCGCAGGACAGCGGCTATGGCGGCTCTTCGCTGCCCGACCTGAAAGCCGAATTCAGCCGCGAGCCGTTCCGCCGCGGTTCGCTCGGCATGGCCCGATCGGACGATCCCGACAGCGCCAACAGCCAGTTTTTCATCTGCTATGACGGCTGCGGCCATCTGACCGGGCAGTACACGCTCTGGGGCGAGGTCGTCGAGGGCATGGAAAATGTCGACAGGATCAAGGTCGGCGAGCCGCCGCGCAAACCCGATTCAATCGTCAAGATGACCGTCATCGACCGCTAGGATCGCAACAAAGAAAGGGACAAGGAATGTCCGACGCAGAAAACACCCTCATCATGGAAACGACCGCCGGCACGATCACCATCGCGCTCAAGCCCGATCTTGCCCCCAAACACGTGGCGCGTATCAAGGAACTCGTCCGTGAGGGCTTCTACGACGGAACGCCCTTTCACCGTGTCATCGACGGGTTCATGGCGCAGGGCGGCGATCCGACCGGCACTGGCACGGGTGGTTCCGGCAAGCATCTGAAGGCCGAGTTCTCCCGCGAAAAGCATGTGCGCGGCACATGCTCGATGGCGCGCGCGGCCAATCCCGACAGCGCCGACAGCCAGTTCTTCATCTGCTTCAACGAAGCGCCCTGGCTGGACGGGCAGTATACGGTCTGGGGCCAGGTGACCGATGGCATGGACGCCGTGGACGGCATCAAGCGTGGCGAACCGGTGCGCGATCCGGACAGGATCAAGAGCGTGCGCGTCGCCGCCGACAGCGACTGACACTCAGGATGTGAGACCCGCCCATGCGGGTGAAAGACTTCGATTTCGAGCTTCCCGAAAGCGCGATCGCGTTGCGGCCGGCGTCGCCACGCGACAGCGCGCGGCTGCTTGAGGTCTACCCCGACGGGGTTCTGAAGGATCACGCGGTCCGCGACCTTCCCTCGCTTCTGCGGCCGGGCGACGCGATGGTCTTCAACGACACGCGCGTCATTCATGCGCGTCTTGCCGGTCTCCGCCGGCGCGGGGATGTCACTGCGCGCATCGAGGCGACCCTGCATCAACGGCTCGACGATCACCGCTGGCTGGCCTTCGCCAGACCGGCCAAGCGGCTGAAGGCCGGCGACCGCATCGCATTCGGCGACGACAGCGGAGTGTGCTTTGCCGGTCATCTCAACGCCGGCGTCGAGGCCGTCGGCGAGGACGGCGAGGTGACGCTGGCTTTCGATCTTTCGGGGCCGGTGCTGGATGAAACGATGCAGGCGGCAGGCGTCATGCCGCTGCCGCCCTATATCGCATCGAAGCGGGCCGCTGACGAAAGTGACGAAACCGACTACCAGACGGTCTATGCCGTGGAGCCCGGCGCCGTCGCCGCGCCGACGGCCGGCCTGCATTTCACGTCCGGATTGCTGGCCGCGCTCGAGGCGAGGGGCGTCTCGCGTCATTTCGTGACCCTGCATGTCGGCGCGGGCACGTTTCTGCCGGTAAGGGTCGAGGATACCGACGACCACAGGATGCATGCGGAAAACGGCATTGTGTCGGCGCAAACCGCGGCCTCGCTCAATACGGTACGCGCCAGCGGCGGCCGCATCGTCGCGGTGGGAACGACGAGCCTGCGGCTGCTGGAAAGCGCTGCTGGCCCGGATGGCAGGTTGCACGCATTCAACGGCGCCACGGATATCTTCATCACGCCCGGCTACCGCTTTCGCGCGGTCGATCTGCTCATGACCAACTTCCATCTGCCGCGCTCGACCCTGTTCATGCTCGTATCCGCCTTCAGCGGAACCGCGGTCATGAAACGCGCCTATGCCCACGCCATAGCGCGGAACTACCGCTTCTATTCCTATGGCGATGCCTCTTTGCTGCACAGGGCGGAACCGTGAGCGAAATTCCCTTCCGGATTCTGGCGACGGACGGCGCGGCGCGGCGCGGCGAACTCGTCTTTTCGCGCGGCACGATCCACACGCCCGCCTTCATGCCCGTGGGTACCGCCGCGACGGTGAAGGCGATGTTCCCCGAAACCGTCCGCGCGACCGGCGCCGACATCATTCTTGGAAACACCTATCACCTCATGCTGCGGCCGGGGGCCGAGCGCATCGACCGGCTCGGCGGCCTGCACAAGTTCATGAACTGGCCGTACCCCATCCTCACCGACTCCGGCGGCTTCCAGGTCATGTCGCTGGCCAGACTGCGCAAGGTCAGCGAAGAGGGAGTGCGTTTCCAGAGCCATATCGATGGATCGCAACACATGCTGACTCCGGAACGCGCGATGGAGATTCAGCGGTTGCTGGGATCCGATATTCAGATGCAGCTCGATGAATGCGTCTCTCTGCCATGCTCGGTCCAGGAAGCTCGCCGGGCCATGGAACTCTCGTTGCGCTGGGCGCAACGCAGCAAGCTGGCCTTCGGCTCGCAGCCTGGCCACGCGCTGTTCGGTATCGTTCAGGGCGGCGCCGAACCCGGCCTGCGCCGGGAATCCGCCGCGGGTCTCGTCGATATCGGCTTCGATGGCTACGCGATCGGCGGGCTTGCAGTCGGCGAGCCGCAGGACGTCATGCTGGCGATGCTCGATGAGACTGTGCCCTCGCTGCCTTCCCAACGCCCACGCTATCTCATGGGTGTCGGGACTCCCGACGATCTCGTCGAGGCGGTACGGCGCGGCGTCGACATGTTCGACTGCGTGATGCCGACGCGCGCCGGTCGGCATGGCCTTGCCTATACCAGGCGCGGCAAAGTCAACCTTCGCAATGCCCGCCACGCCGACGACCCAAGGCCCCTGGACGCAGAGAGTGATTGCCCGGCGGCGCGAGACTATTCGCGCGCCTATCTGCATCATCTGGTGAAATCCGGGGAGGGGCTTGGCGGCATGCTCCTGAGTTGGAACAACATCCACTATTACCAGTCGCTGATGGCATCCCTTCGCGAGGCGATCGGTACCGGCACGTTCGAGGCCGTGGCGTTCGATATCCGCTCTGGGTGGAAGGCTGGCGACCTGCCGCCGGCTTAGGTCCCGACCATAGGTCATGTATGGACGTCGCCGCTGCGACCAGTAGCGCGCCCTGTAAAATTTATGTATGTAATTCGCAAATATCCAATCAATATGAACTACCGGAAGACTGGCGGCGGCGCCGTAAGCCGCGTGAAGTGTATGTCATGACGGCCGTGTATTCGGTCGGGCACACGGGGGTCGTCTATGTGGTTTCGTGGATTTGCCGGACTCGCAATCCTGGTGGCGGCGCTGGCCGGCGCAAGCGCGCCGGCGCTGGCGGAGATTGCTACCGCGGTCGATGTTCTCGACAGCGCCAGCGTTACGACCGGCAGCGGAACCAGAGCACTCGCAACCGGAGGGCGCGTGTCCGTCGGCGACACCGTTGAAACCAGCCGCGGCGGCCAGGTTCAGCTTCTGTTTGACGACAATACGAAGGTCGTGGTCGGTCCGAATTCGCGTCTCCTCGTCGACACCGTTCTGATGCGTTCCGGTAACACCGCAAGCCGCTTCGCGGTGACGGCGGTCAGCGGAAGCTTCCGCTTCATCACGGGCAATAGTCCGAAGAGCGCCTATGATATCCGCACCCGCACGGCGACCGTGGGCATACGCGGCACGATATTCGACATCGCCGTCGGATGGTGGAGCACCGATCTGGTCCTGCTGTCGGGGGTGATTTCGTTCTGCAATATGTCGGGAGCATGCGAACAGGTGTCGGGCAACTGCACGCTTGTGGTGGCAAATCGGGCGGGCTTCGTTGGCTCGCCGAGCAGTCAGCGCGAAACCGACAGGAGATTTGGCATCGGGTTTCCCTATCTCCTCTCGCAGGACTCGCTGCTGGATCCTTTCCGCGCCGATATCAGCTCCTGCTCCAACTCGTCACAGTCGCAGGGAATCCTGAACGGTTCGACCTCAATCGCGCCTGGCCATCCTTCGCGCGCGCCCTCGATACAGGGCCCGGGCCGTGATTCCTATGGCGGCGGTGAAGGCGAAGGCGAGGGCGGGGGTGAGTTCTGATGGCCGGCTTGAATAATTTGGGGCCCGATTGACAGCGCCGCCTCGAGGCGCATATCGGCGCTTTGCCTGATGCGTAACCCCTTCCTGATACTGGGGCTGTTGCTCGTGGTCGCAATGGCCGGCGTCAGGGCATACGATCCGTTTCCCACGCGAGCGTTCCGCGCATTCTATTTCGACCTTCTGCAGCGCGTATCCCCGCGCCCATATGTCGACGCACCCGTGCGCATCGTCGATATCGACGATGCGTCGCTCGCCGCGATCGGCCAGTGGCCATGGCCGCGGACAAAACTTGCCGAGCTTGTTGAGAAACTGAATGCCTATGGGGCCGCCGTGATCGGCTTCGACGTGATGTTTTCGGAAGCGGACCGCTATTCTCCTGCGCGCCTTCTGGAAGATCCGGCAGTCGCCGGCCTCCTGGAAGGGCCGAGAGACACTGCGGCACTCAGGCGGCTCGACTACGACCAGCTGTTTGCCGATGCAATGCGGGCCGGCAATGTCGTGCTGGGTGTCGCCGCAACGCTCGCCGATAGCGCACATGAACCCTATGACAAGGCCGGCTTCGTAGAAATCGGCGAACACCCATCCGCCGGCCTGCCGACGGTGGGGAAGCTGACGCCGCTGGTGCCGTCGCTACGCGAGGCCGCAGCCAGAATTGGCGAGATCAATGTCAGTCCCGGCAGCGAATCGAACGTGGTGCGAACCGTGCCGCTCGTCTGGCGGGCGGAAAGCGGGCTTGTGCCCAGTCTCAGCCTGGAGGTGCTGAGGGTCGCCCTCGGCCAGACGACGATGATCGTCAGCGGTTCCCCTGATCTGCGCGGCGTAACGGAAGCCGTTCAGGTAGGCGACTATGCGATCCCGACGACCGCCGACGGACAGATCTGGGTACGCTATCGTCATGACGATCCGCGGCTTTACGTATCTGCCAAGGACGTATTGGCTGACGCTCAGACACCGGAACTGCGCGCCGCGCTGGAGGGAAACATCGTCCTGGTCGGCACGTCGGCGGCGGGGCTTCTGGATATCCGGGCGGTCCCGCTGGGCGAAAACATACCCGGCGTTTCCATACATGCGCAGATCATCGAGCAGGTCCTGCTCGACCAGTTCCTTTATCGCTCCGATTTCGTACGAGGCTTGGAACTGTTGGCCTTCATCGCCATCGGGATCGTTGTGTCCGTCGTGATGTCGCGCTTCGGCGCGGCGACGTCGATCTCCGCCGGTGCGGCCGCGGCTGTCACGATCTTGGCGGGCGGTTTCTATCTCTTCCTGAAGCACGGAATTCTGTTCGATGTGACATTCCCGCTTGTCGGCGGCGCCGTCAATTTCGGTTGCCTTGCCGCGTTTCAGTTCATAGTCGTCGACCGCGAGAAGCGGGTGATCCAGCGATCCTTCGCGCACTACGTCTCGCCCACTGTGCTGAAGGAACTCGAGGCGCGTGGATATCACCTGGAACTCGGCGGTGAAATCCGGCCGGTAACGGTGATGTTCTCCGATATCAGGAACTTCACCCATCTCAGCGAAACCATGTCGCCTTCCGACCTGGTGACATTGCTCAACGCATTGTTTTCCACGCTCGCCGACGCGATTCTGGAGGAGCAGGGGACGATCGACAAATTCATCGGCGATGCGATCATGGCCTTCTGGAACGCGCCCGTCGAACTGGCCGATCACGAAGCGCGCGCCTGCCTTGCCGTCCTCGGGATGCGAACGGCGCTCGCCCGTTTCAACGAGACGCTGGAAAGAGACGGAAAGCCGCCAATCCGTATCGGCATGGGCTGCGCGTCCGGCATCGCCTGCGTCGGGAATATCGGTTCGGCCCAGCGCTTCAACTATTCGGTCATCGGCGACACCGTGAATGTCGCATCACGCATCGAGTCGAGCTGCAAGGCGGTCGGATACGATATCGTGCTGTTGCGCAGCACCGCGCTCGCCGCGTCCGAACTGGCAACGCTCCCTGCGGGCTTCGTGGAACTCAAGGGCAAAACCGACAGATTGGCCATAGACATCCTTGTAGGCGATGCCGCTGTCGCGCGGTCCGAAGCTTTCGCAAGCCTGCGGGCAGCCCACGAAAAGCTCATCGAGGCGCTTGCCGGCCGGAACATGCGCGCCGCGAAGGGCAGGCTCGTCAAGGACTGTCTCAGCCATGCCGCAGCGGTCGATCCGGCGCTCGTAACTTTCTATGCGCGGATCGTCGAAAGAGCCGAGGATTTCGAGAAAATGCCTGCCGCGTGAATCCGCTCGATTGCCGGTGGCGTGCATGCCCCCGGCTTCACAATTGTGATGGGAAAATACGGGATTGCTGATAGATATGAGCCGGGCTGGTTTTGGGAGCTGGGGTTTGGGTACGGCATGAATCCGGTAGAAATGGCTCTCGTGGTCATGCTTGGGCTCGAGCTCAAGCATTTTGTGGCCGATTATCTCCTTCAGACCGTGTGGATGATCAAGGGCAAGGATAGCTTTGCCAAGGCTGGCGGCTATGCGCATGCCGGCGTCCACGTGGCCGGAACCGCGATCGTTTTCCTGCTGCTTGCATTTCCCCTTCGGGTCATCGCGACGATTATCGTTGCGGAATTCGTTGTCCATTATCTGCTGGATTTCGCCAAGGCGCATTACGGCGAGGATGCGCCCGTCACGGAAAGCCCGCAGAAATACTGGGCCTATCACGGGCTCGATCAGTTGTTTCACCACATCACCTATATCGGCATGACATATCTGGTGGTCCTCATGACCGTCTGATCGGGAAAGGCAGCGGGGGCGCGACTTGTACGGATCGATCAAGAGATACCTGACCGGCAGCCTGCGGTTGTTGCCGGCCGCCGCATTTTCAACCTGCCTCCTTGCAGGGCCCGCGCGGGCAGCCGGTGATATGGGCCCGCTTGTCCACGATCTCGGCATAGGCGTGTTTCTGTCCGGCGTGCTGGCGATCGCATTCACGCGGTTGAAGGTGCCTGCGATCGCCGGCTTTATTCTGGCCGGCATTCTGGCCGGCCCGCTTGCCCTCGGACTGGTGACCGACGTCCAGAACATCGAGACGATCTCGCAGCTCGGCTTCGTGCTGCTTCTGTTCGTGATCGGACTGGAACTCAAGCTCTCCAAGATCCTCGCGAGCGGCAGGACGATCGTGATCAGCGGTCTGGCGTCGATGCCTCTGACGATCCTGTTCGGCTTCATCGTCGCCAAGGGCTTTGCCCTGATCGGCCTTGGAGTGCTCGTCCCGGACAGCATATCCGCGCTTTACATCGGCGCGGTGATCGGCGCCGCGTCGACGCTGCTGGTGGTCAAGCTGTTCGTGGAATCCTTCGAACTCGATACCGTACCGGGACGGCTCGCGCTCGGCCTGCTGATCTTCGAGGACATCTGGGCCTCCGCGATCCTGCTGATCCAGCCCAATCTGGATAATCCGGAACTGGCACCGATCGCCGCATCCTTCGGCGGGATCCTTGTGCTGCTGGTCATCGCGTTGCTGCTCGCCCGGTTCGTGGTGCCGATTCTCTTCCGCTGGATCGCCAAGCTCCCGGAACTGGTCGTGCTCGGCGCGATCAGCTGGTGCTTCGCGGTGGTGTTCATCGGCGCCAGTTTCGACATGATCTACGAGGAGATTACCCACCAGCATCTGCACGTCCATTTTGCAGTCGGCCCCGGCATGGGAGCGCTCATCGCAGGCGCCGCCATCGCCAACTTCCCCTACGCCACCGAAATCGTCACCAAGGTCGGTATGGTGAAGGACTTCTTCATCACCTTGTTCTTCGTCGGCCTCGGCATGAGCATGCCCGCGCCATCCGGCATGGCGGTGCCCGTCATGGCGGTCGCGATCGTCCTCCTGACGCTGGCCGCCCGTCTCGTCGTGCTGTTGCCGCTGCTGTACTTTTCCGGCACGGACCAGCGGAACGCGACCGTCACCACCATTCGCATGTCGCAGATATCCGAATTCGGCCTGATCATCGCTTTCCTCGGCGTAAGCCTCGGCCATATCTCTCAGGATTTGTCGAGCGCGATCATCCTGGCTTTCGTGATCACAGCGGTCGTCACGACTCCGTTGTTCAAGAGCTCCTATGCCTTATATGGCTGGCTGTCCCCCTGGCTGACAAAGATCGGCATGAAAGAGCCGGACAGGGCCGCGCAGGAGCAGGAACACCGCTATCGCCTCGCGCTTCTCGGATTCCACCGCATCGCCTCGTCCCTGCTGCACGATATCTCGCGAAGCGATCCGGAGCTGGCGCGGCAGACCCTGGTGGTCGATTTCAACGTCGCCCTGCATGATTCGATCCGCGCGCTCGGCGCCCATGTCCACTATGGCGATCTGTCGAATGAGGAGACGCTGCTCCATTCCGGCATCGACAAGGCCGACATACTGATATCGACCGTACCGGACGACCTGTTGCGCGGCTTCGACAACTGCCGCCTTGTGGAAATGATCCGCAAGAACAATCCGTCCGCGACGATCATCGCCAATGCGGTCACCTTCGAGGCCTGCAAGGCTATCTACGAAGCCGGGGCGGATTATGTCTTCATGCAACGTGTGGAATCCGCGCGCGGTCTCAATGAGGCGCTGAGGGCGGCGCTGAAAGGC
The DNA here is from genome assembly GCA_050249695.1 of Flavobacteriaceae bacterium. Lineage (GTDB taxonomy): Bacteria > Pseudomonadota > Alphaproteobacteria > Rhizobiales > Tepidamorphaceae > JACKJP01. The sequence continues at coordinate 794,377 of JBFWQA010000001.1, forward strand.
TCGCTTCCCGACTACCGCGCGATCCGCTGGCTTGAGGACGGCAAGCCGGAAGTTCGCGACGAAGTCCTCCCTTGATGTCGAGCGTTCAGGACCTGAAGCCTATCTTCTTGTGCGTACCGTCGCAGAATGGTTTGGTGTTCGACCCGCCGCAGCGGCATAGGAGAGTGGCGGTGACGCGGTCCACGTTGCGGCCCGTCCCCGAACAGACTTCCAGATTGCCCATGATCTGAAGCGGCCCGTCCTTCTGTGGCGAAATGCGTAGCGGTCCATCGCGCACGGCAAGCATTTCGGACTCGCGCGTCTGCGGTTCGCCCGTTGCCTTAAATCCCGCGGCATTGTGCGACCCGTCGCAGAATGGCTTGTTCCTCGAAGCGCCGCACCTGCACAGCGTCGCCCTGTAACCAGGTTTCTCGCCGGCTATGTGAAGTGTTGCCCGAAATTCGTAGGGACCGTTTTCTCTGATCTTCATGACATTGACCGGAGGCGCGGGCTCTCCGGGCAGGTCGCCCTTGGGCTCATAGGTGATCGCTCCCGAGGGGCAGTTGTGACAAACGCCCCGCAGATCCAGCGTGTCCATCCGGTCGGGAAACAGCCAGTCGCCTTCGACCCCGCCGAGGAAGACTTCCGGTGCGCCAAGAACGCAGAAGCGCGCATGGATGCAGCGTTTTCCGTCAAAGGAGAGAATGAGATCGCGGCCCTCGATTCGGTCGGCCGCTCCTTTTCCCGTGTCGATCGCGGGCACGTCGACCGGCCGGCGCGGCGGCTCCTGTACCGGTTTTGAATCGCCAACCGCAAGAGCGGCTGCCATCGCCTCAAGCATGGCCGTCGTGCCGGACAGTTCATGCCCTTCGGGAAACAGGCGCGCCGATTGCGCGGCAAGTTCACCCAGACGCTCGGCAAGCATGCGGATTTCGCCATTGCCTTCCGGAAGACGGGAGACGTCGCGGATCATCGTGAAACTCATGCCGGCATTCACGCCAGGCCGGGCCGGATCGGCCGGGAGGGATGCCAGATGTTCGCAAACCGGCGACATGACCGCCATCAGTTGACGTGCCATCGTTACGAAGATGGCGCGATGGTCCGAAGAGCCCGCATCGCGACCGAACGATTGCGCCAGGAAGCGCAGCATCAGGTTGTAGAGCGCGTTGGCCAGATCGAGGACTTTCGCCGCCTCGCGATCCCGGATCCATACCCTGTTGTCCGGATCGACTGGGCGGTCCATCACCGGATTGCGGGCGACGGGGAACGCGGGTTGGAATGTGGGATCCGCCGCAACCAATGCGTCGAACTGGTCGCGCACCTCAAGGAAGCGCTGATAGTGCGAATCTTCCGCATGCTGCGGCGCGCCTTCGCCCTGCTCGACGATCGTTGCGATCGCGGCCCGCGCCGTCTGAAGGCTGGTGATCGTGCACAGGCCGGGCAGGGGCGCGTCCGCTGGGCCGATCTGGTCCTCCGCATTGCCGCAGAACAGGTTCTTTTCGCCCAGCTTGTGCGCCAGCGCCTCAAACGCGTGGTAGATGCCGCGGTACAGATGCCCGATGGTTCGGTATTCCTGTGCCCTCGGCATGACGGTGCCCTTGTGGGCGCTGCGCCTGTAGTGCCCGGGCGGGACAAACTCGGGCGCATCATGCAGGTCGATGCCTTCCGGCCGTTCCAGGAATATCGCGTGGTCGATGAGTTCGCGTGAGAAGCCGAACAGCTCAAGATCGATACCCTCGGGATGGTACCCGAACGGGATGGGAAATTCGGGACGCGACAGATGGGGAGCCGCGCCGATCGCGCATGACAGATTGCCGACGAGCGTGAGGTGGGTCATCTCCTCCACGGCGACGGCCGTCAGCGCCTGTTTCCAGGCCCGGACGGTTTCTGCCTGGACAGGGGTGAGGCCGTCGCGCTCACCACGCTTCAGGCTCCAGATCGCATAGAGATAGCAGCACATCACATTGTGCTCGATGGCTGCCGCCTCGGCGAGCATGTAGATCAGTTCTTCGCGATCTTCGACTCGTATCGCTGGTTCCATATTCATGGCGGCGCCTCGATGGGCTATGGTCGCCCATTCTGCCCCGTGGAGCAGGGGCCGGATAGACGGAAAGTGACGCCCTGGCGCGTTGTGATCGGCCGGCGATCAAACGAACCCGGCTCCGGAGACGTGGACGATGTATGACCAAACGGGTGCTTTGATGGGCCTCCTCGATCTCATATTCTCATTGCAGTTTGTCTTGTTCGTCATCGTGCTTCTGCTCGCGGCGACCATGATCGTCATCACGCCGGGCAAGCGGGCAAAAATCGTGGAGCGCCTTGGCAGACCGCTCGCCAACGCCCGCATGCCCGGGCTGAGCCTCAAGCTCCCGTGGCCCATCGACCATGTGGTTGGCGTCATCATCTTCAGCTGCAGGAAATAGACGCCGACGTCTCTGTCAAAACCTCCGACAATGCCTTCATGACATTGCCGGTGAAGGTTCAGTACCGCGCGAGCAGCGAGCCGGCCGGCGCCGTCAGGGCGCATTACGAGTTGGAAAACCCCGAGCAGCAGATCACCAGCTATGTATTGAACAGCGCGCGGCAGACGGCGTCCGGCATGGCGATGGTGGATCTTTACCAGAATCGCGACGACATCGAGATGCAGGTGCAGGACGCGTTGCAGGAGCAGTTCGCGCAATATGGCTACATCATCGCGAACGTGCTGATCGACGAGCCGCAGCCGAGCCCCGAAGTGCGCGCCGCGTTCAACCGCGTCATCGCCTCCGAGCGCGAGAAGGAGGCGGCCCGCAATATCGCCGACGCCAAGCGCATCGAACTGGTCGGCATCGCCCAGGCGGAAAAGGAATCCAAGAAATTGCAGGGCGAGGGCATCGCCGAGATGCGCGACGCGATCGCCCGCGGGCTGGAGGATGCCGTGGAGAAGCTGTCCACCGTGATGTCGCGCGAGCAGGCGCTCACGCTGCTCATGGATACCAATCGGCTCGATACGCTGAGTTCGGCTGCCGCGCACGGCAACATGATCCTCGTCGATATGCGGAACGGCAGCGAATTCGCCAAGACGGTCGCTGCTGTGCGGGCGACAGGCGGAAGAGATGCTGCTGGCCAATCCAATGACATCGCAGAAGGAGCTCGGTTGAGCCCTTGGGCCGAGGATAGCGATCAGTAGTTCTGGAAATTACTGCCGCCCGCGAGAGATGACCTCACGGGCGGCATGTCCTCGAATGCAGGTCTATTTGGCGGCGTTTTCCAGAATGGCGAGCATCGCATCTGGATCGGCCAGGCCATTTTCCTTGGCCACTTTGACCCATTTGTCGCGAATGGGCTGATAGAGCTTCTTCAGCTCTGCCAGGGTTTCGCCTTCGATCGCATGGATTTGGGCGCCTGCCGCTTGGAGGGTCTTGGCCGCCTGATCGACCTCCCGCTTGGCAACTTCACCGCCCAGTTTCGCCAGTACGGGACCTGTGAGCGCGAGGATCGCCTGTTGGTCCTTCTCGGAGATCTTGTCCCACTTTGCCTTGTTGATGGGAAGCAGAACGGTCGAGGCGTTGATGCCGCCCGGTACCGTGTTGATGACCTTCAGAACCGATTCAAGCTTGAAGCTCGGTATGGCATCCATCGGTATCACTGCACCGTCAAGCGCCCCGCCATTGAGGAGTTCGTACAGCTCTGAAGCCGGCTTGGTGATCGCGGTGCCTCCAAAAGCTTCGATGGCTTCTCCGACAGCGCGATTGGAGGAGCGAATCTTCAGGCCTTTGAAATCATCGACCGAGTTGATGACCTTGGATGTCATCGGAAAGTTGGCGACGCTGCTGCACCAGTAGCTCAGCACCTGCACTTCCTTGAAGGCGCCGACGGGCTCCAGATACTTCTTGTAGGCTTCCCAGGTCGCGGGGCAGCGTGTCGACGGATCGTCTCCCAGAAAGGCCAGCTCCAGTCCTTCGGTCAATGGGAACTTGCCGGGGTTGTAGCCCGGGACGATGAAAGACAAGTCAGCCAACCCGTCGGCCACCACGTCATATTGACCGGCCACAGTGCCGACGACCTTCGGCGTGATTTCCACCTTCACGCGACCTTCCGTCACCTCTTCGAACTTCTCAAGCGTTGGGATGATCACATCCCGATCGACGTAATAGTTCAGCGGTAGCCATTTGGAATAGGTGAGAACGATCGGGTCTGCCGCGTGGCCGGGCACGGCGACAACCGTGGCGACGGCAAGGGTTGAAAGGAACCCGAGAAGAGTACTGCGTTTCATCTTTACCTCCCACAAAATGGCGGGCTTGGTCCCCGCCTTCTTTGGTCGGCATGCGGCTGGCGCTATGACCGGTCTGCGCTTGCTTCAAGCCGACGGACGGTCATTGTCTCGGCTTACTGACCAGTAAGTCAACATGCATGTTGATGTAATGTATGTTTTCGCCGCGCTGCGGTTGATCTTACATACCCGCCTCTAAGGCAATCAGGCGAAGGTCTTGGCAGGTGGGAGTATCTCGATCTCTCCGGAATCGGAGACTTCGAAACTCTGCGCTGGTCCGTAGAAGAACCAATAGGGGCCGCTTTTGCCGCTTCGAGTGCTAAAGGACTTTTGTCCGCCTCACCAAGGAACTTAATCCGGAGCCCGACCGACCGGGTCGTTCCGGTTGTAACGAAATCGCAGTTTCGTCATCTCCGTTTCGGGGGCCAATTCGGTGAGCTGGCTTTCTAGACGATCAATATATGCTGATGTTTTCTAACTGTGCTTGGATGCGGATATAGAGCAACCAGACGAAGCACGCCAAGCCCAGAATTTGCCACTGGAGCGGCACACCATCTGGAAACAGCTCGCTGATAAGCCAGACGATCGCTAGACCGCCGGCGATCGGCCACAGGTTCCGGAAAGCTGTGCGCATCGAGCTCATCCTTTCCAATCCTGACACCAGGGCTACGAAGCAGGCTCAGCACATAGTGCGGGCACTGTTCTCAAGAGCATGCGAATGCGCACAGCTCATAAATACCTTATTGAAAAATAAATGACATTTGGTGAGCGCGCAGGGATTCGAACCCTGGACCTACTGATTAAAAGTCAGTTGCTCTACCGGCTGAGCTACGCGCTCTTGCTCCACCAATGTCGGGGCCCTTATGGGGGAGCAATCGCGGCAGGTCAATATGCGCTGGACGCGCATTCCGCGGCGCCTGCGGCCGCAGCGGTGGATGGTCACCTGCGGTCACGCGCGGTCCGGGCGTCCCGTTGCGAAAACAGCCCGCCGGAACATGCCGGCGGGCTGCTTTCCTTCCTGGGAGGAGGGATGCGTCAGCGGCGGCTGACGCTCGCGACATTCTTCAGAATGGAGCAAAGCTGGACCAGCCCGCGGTCATATGCATACGGGTCGGCCGAGACGGCCCGGCAGGTGACGCGGAGCTTTTGCAATTCTGCTGTCGACATGCCGGCGAAGGCCGCGACGGCCTGCTGCCCGCCTACCGCGCCAAGGCCACCGCCGCCACCGACGCCACCGCCGCCGCCGGAGCCGCCGCCTCCACCGCCACCGCCGCCGGCGCTGCCTCCGCCGCCACCAAGTCCGACGTCGACGCCCACACCGAGGCCGCCGCCGCCGAGACCGACATCGACACCGACGCTGGATCCGCCGAGGCCGAGGCCGACGCTGGCACTCCCGCTGCCACTGCCGAGGCCGGCATCGACACCGACACCGAGCCCGCTGGCACCGCCAAGTCCGATATCTGCGCTCGCGCCGAGACCTCCGCTCCCGGTGCCGACGCCCGCATCCACGCCAAGGCCGCTCGACCCGCCGACGCCGACACTCGCGTCAACGCCGCTGCTTCCGACGCCAACGCCTGCGCTGACCCCGCCGTCGCCGCCAATTCCGACTCCAATGCCGCCGCTGTCGGCACTGACGCCGACGCCACCGACTCCGACATCGATCGCCAATGCAGATACGGTCAGATACAGGGAGGCAGCTCCTGCCGTGAGGCAAGCACTGACTGCTTTATAAACTCTCGCCATAATGTAATCTCCTTGGTTTCGAGCCTTTAAGACCAGCTGAATGATACCAAGGGTAACGTCGAATAAAGTAAAAGAGGCGATGAAAGGTGCCTATCAATTTCGATGATAGGAAAAAGATGGAGTCAATCAATGCTAAAAATTGAAAGGAGAGCATATGTATCGTAAAGTGACGTAGCAACCATAGGTTTTATAAATTGGGTATTTAAATGCGTTCGATTTTGTGGGGTGTGTCAGTGTTCCGTAGCGTCGCATGCGCTCACCCTTTACGGGTAGGGAACGCCGGCAGAATTGCCTGGGCTCATGTCGAGCAGGGTGCTGGTATCCCCGTGCTCAGCGGGAGCGAATGAATCGAATAGGGAGCCGAAACCCCCCGAGGCTCAGCTTTTGTAACCGGTCTAATAATTCGCCGTTTTGCACTTTACGCCCCAGGGAGGCTGGCGTTAGCCGGTAGAAGAGACGGCCGCGTGCGCTGGGCCGGCAGCCGAACTGCTGTCCGACACGGGTGTCGGGCGTCTCTTCCCTGGAGGTCAGGCGAGCGCCGCTTTCAGCTTTTCAGTCATGTCCGCCAGCACGGCGGGGTCGGCCATCTCGCCGGTATGCGGGCGCATCTTGGTGCCCTCCATGCGCGGCAGCAGGTGAATGTGGGTGTGATAGACCGTCTGGCCCGATGCCGCCTCATTGAACTGCATCACCATGATGCCGTCGGCGTTGAACGCCTTCATCTGCGCGCGGGCGATCTTCTGCGCCGTCGCCATCACGGCGGCGAGATCCTCAGGATCGATATCGAGCATGTTGCGCGACGGTGCCTTGGGGATGACGAGAGCATGCCCGTCGCTCATCGGCATGATGTCCATGAAGCACAATGTCTTCTCATCCTCATAGACCTTGTGGCAGGGCAATTCCCCCCGCAGGATCTTGGCGAAGGGGTTCTGGTCGTCATAGGGCTGCGAAGTCATGGCTTCTCCTGCTTCTTTCGTATTTGACGCGAGTATAGGGAATTGGGGAAGGGGCCGGAAGGCGTTGAGAAAATCGAACGGGCCTGTCGAATTTCACGATCCCCACACGTCTTTGGGGATGGCGGGGTGTTCCGCCGAACCCAACAGGGAGACCGGACATGAAGTACATGCTTCTTATCTATGGCGACGAAAAGGCGATGGAAGCGGCCAATCCGGCCGACAGCGGCAGCATATCGCCGGCATTCCAGGCCTATACCGAGGCGATGCGCGATGCCGGCATCGTTGTCGCTGGCGACAGGCTGAAGCCGACCACGGCTGCAACGACGGTGCGTGGCGGCGAGGGGAAGGTACGGGTGCTCGACGGCCCCTATGCGGAAGCGAGGGAGCAACTGGGCGGCTATTACATCATCGATGTGCCCGATCTTGATACGGCGCTTGAGTGGGCTTCGCGTTGCCCCGCCGTCCATGGCGGCGCGATAGAGATTCGGCCGCTGGCTCATCAGTAGCGTGAGCCCCGCCGGCGCATACGAAGGCGATGCTGCCCGGACGGTCGAGACGGTTGCGCGCAACAGTTTCGGCCGTCTGCTGGCCTATCTCGCCGCACGCACCGGCGATGTGGCGGCGGCGGAGGATGCCCTTGGCGACGCCTTCGCTGCGGCGTTGGCAGCCTGGCCGCGCGAGGGAGTTCCCGCCAACCCGGAAGGATGGCTGGCGACAGTTGCGCGGCGTCGCTGGCTCGATACGATCCGCCGGCAACGGACAGCCGATGCTGCTGTACCAACCCTCGGTCTGATCGGCGAAGAGATGGATGCGCTCGCCGCTAGCGATGATCCGATTCCCGACCGCCGCCTCGCCCTGATGTTCGCAGCCTCCCATCCCGCTATCGACCCGGCGGCGAGAGCACCGCTGATTCTGCAGACGGTTCTCGGTTTCACGGCCGCCCGCATTGCTGATGCCTTCCTCGTCTCGCCGGCAACGCTTTCCCAGCGTCTTGTCCGCGCAAAGCTGCGCATTCGCGAGGCGGGCATCCCCTTCGACATTCCGGCCCGAAAGAATCTGCCGGAACGGATGGAATCCGTGCTGGAGGCGATATACGCGGTCTTCGCAAGCGGCTGGGCGGACCCGCTGGGCGCGGATCCGGCGGTGCGCGGCATGTCCGAGGAAGGTCTTTGGCTGGGGCGGCTGGTCGTCCAGCTTGCGCCGGAAGAGCCGGAAGCGGGCGGGTTGTTCTCGTTGATGCTCTACGCGCAAGCCCGCAAGGCTGCCCGCCGCGATGACGATGGTGGTTTCGTACCGCTCGACCGGCAGGATATATCGCTATGGGATAGGGCGATGATCGGCGAGGCGGAGGCTTTGCTTGGACGTGCGGGCGCGATGGGCCGGCCCGGCCGCTACCAGCTTGAGGCGGCGATCCAGTCTGCCCATGTGACGGGCCGGCTATCTGGTCCGCCGGACTGGGAGGCCATCGAAAATCTCTATCACGGGCTTCAGGCGCTGACCGGCTCGCCCGTGGTCGCCATCAACCGGGCGGTCGCGGTGTCGTTCGCGCGCGGTGCCGAAGCCGGCCTGGCTGTCCTGCTGGAGGTCAATGCGAAACAGATGGCCGGTTATCAGCCCTATTGGGCGGCGCTGGCGGACATTTCAGCGCGAGCCGGGCGACGGGACGAAGCCGCCGCTGCTTACCGCCGCGCGATTGCCCTGGCGACCGAGCCGGGCGTGAAGGCATTTCTGCTCTCTCGACTGGCCGTGCTGGGGCAGGGAACGTGATCACTCCCCCCGTCTGAACGGCAGGTGCTGCGCCAGCGCGTCGGCCTCGCGTTCCACGGCCGGACGCTCGGAACGCAGATAATCGGCGACGGCCCGCCTGAGGCCCTGATGGCGGATCCAGTGCGCCGAATGGGTGATGACGGGCCGGTAGCCGCGCGCGATCTTGTGCGGCCCCTGCGCGCCCGCTTCCACGCGCGACAGGCCGTGCGCGATGGCGAAATCGATGGCCTGATAGTAACAGGTCTCGAAATGCAGGAAGGGCTGGTCGATCAGCGTGCCCCAGTATCGCCCGTAAAGCGCGTCGCCGCCGATGAGGTTGAGCGCGCCGGCGACGGGCGCGCCGTCCCGCATCGCCATGATGAGCAGTACGCGCTCGCCCATTGCCCGGCCCATCGCGGAAAAGAAGGCACGGTTGAGATAGGGCGAGCCCCATTTCCGGCTGCCGGTATCCATGTAGAAGCGGAAGAAGGCGTCCCAGTCGGCTTCGGTGATCTCGCCGCCGCGCAGATGCCGGAATGTAATGCCGTTCTCCGCCGCCTGCCGCCGCTCGCGGCGGATCGCCTTGCGCTTGCGCGAGGCGAGCGTGTCCAGAAAATCGTCGAACGCGGAAAACCCGTCATTGAACCAGTGATACTGGATGTCCTCGCGGTGAAGATAGCCGCGCGCATCGAAGACGGCCGCGTCCTCAGGGGTCAGGAAGGTCGCGTGAACCGAGGAAGCGTCGAGCTGTCCGCAAGCGGCCATCAGCCCCTCGGCCAGCCGCTCGCGCGCCTGGCGCTCGTCCTGTCCCGAGCGGACCAGCAGACGCGGTCCCGTCGCGGGCGTGAAAGGTACGGACACCTGAAGCTTGGGATAATAGCGCCCGCCGGCGCGCTCGAAGGCGTCGGCCCAGCCATAGTCGAAGACATATTCGCCTTGCGAATGGCTCTTCACATAGGCGGGGCAGCAGGCGACGATCTCGCCGCCATCGCGCAAGGCAAGATGAGCGGGATGCCAGCCCGTGCGCGGACCGACGCATTCGCTCTCTTCCATCGCGTTGAGAAATTCAAACGATATGAATGGGTTCGATGGCGTTTCCGGATTCTTGTTATCAAGGCCGCTCGCGCACGCATTCCACGCCATCTTGCCGATTTCGGCAATCGCCGGATGAACGGTGAGGGTCACGCTGTCGCCGTTCTCGGCCATCAGGGGCGAAAGCCTTCGAAGATCATCTGATCGGTCCACTTTAGCGCGCGCGCCCCGTCGGCGGCGTTGCGCACGGTCCATGTCAGCAGCGGCCTGCCCGCCGCGCGCAGCGCCAGCGGCATGAACGCCGGCAGGTCGCGAATGCCATAAGCCACGAAATGCGGGCGTGAGGATGGCAGATGCGTCATCATCCTGAGCCTAAGCCGCTGACCTGCGGTGAGTTCCGGCCAGTCGGCCGCGCGGGAAAAGCCTTCCGCCACGATGCCGCGCGTGATCTGCGGTGCGATCGCGCGGAAGCGCGCGACCATGCGCGGGTCGAAGGACATGATGGCGACCGGGCCGGCATAGGTTTCAAGCTGTGCGGCGACCGCCTGTTCGAGCGCGCCGGAATTCTGAAAATCCGATTTCAGCTCCAGCACCAGCGGCACCCGTCCGGCGACGAGCGCGAGCAGGCCGCCGAGCGTCGGCATCGTCGCGCGTCCCCTCTTGAACGCGATCCTGCAAAGGGCGTCCGCCGTGTGGGCCGCAACCGGGCCGGTGGCTTCCGTCAGCCTGTCGAGCGTGTCGTCGTGAAAGACCATCGGCACGCCGTCGGCGGAGAGTTGCAGGTCGACCTCGATCCCGTAGTCGCCGTCGATCGCAGCCTGCGCGGCGGGCAAGGTATTCTCGACGATGCCCGAGGCGCTGTCATGCAGGCCGCGATGGGCGACGGGACGGCGGATAAGCCAGTCAAGTCCGCTCATTCGACCTCGAATATCGCTTCGACCTCGACGGCAACGCCGAGCGGCAGGCTGGCGACGCCGACGGCTGCCCGAGCGTGGCGGCCCTTTTCGCCGAAAGCCGCGATCATGATGTCGGACGCGCCGTTGATGACTTTCGGGTGATCGGTGAAATCGGGCGTGGAGTTGACGAATCCCGTGAGTTTGAGACAGCGCCGGACTTTTTCAAGCGAACCGAGCGCGGCCTTCACCTGCGCCAGGACGTTGAGCGCGCAGAGTCTTGCCGCCGCCTGTCCCTCGTCAATGCCGTATTGCTCGCCGCAGCGCCCGATGAATTCGACGCCGGACGGTCCCGTTGTGATCTGGCCGGAAACGAACAGCAGGTTTCCGCTGCGCGCGGTCGGGACATAGGACGCGACGGGCGCGGCGGCTGCGGGCAGGGAGAGGCCCGCGCTGGAAAGGCGGTCTTCGACGGTTTCGGTCATTAGGGATCCTGTGTGGCAATTCGCCGATGAGACTGGATATGCGCGCGCCCCGCAAGGGGCAATCGGGTCACGCGCTTTCGCGCGGCGGCTTCCTCGCGCCAAGGCCCAGCCCCTTGCGCACCGCATCGCGGCCGAATTTTTCGCGCACCTTGTCGATGGCGAGTTCCGCGCGCGCCCGCCGGCCCGCGCCGGGATCGATCAGATCGTCCGGGTCGGCCAGGGCTTCGTCGCACAGATCGGAGACGCCGATGCCGATCAGCCTGAACTTGCGGCCCGTCGCCGCGCCTTCCAGAAGCTGCCGTCCGGTCCGGAAGATGCGGTCGGCGAGGCGTGTCGGATCCGACAGCGTCTCGGCCCTCGTGATCGAACGGAAATCCGTGCCCTTGAGCTTGAGCGTGACGGTCCTGCCGGCGATATGGCTGACCTTGAGGCGGGCGGAAACCTTTTCCGAAAGCCGCCACAGATGGTGCGCGAGCTCCTCGCGGTCGGAGATGTCCTCATTGAACGTCGTCTCCGAACTGACGCTCTTGCGTTCGCCATCGGGATCGACCCGACGCATGTCATCGCCGCGCGACAGCCCGTGCAGGCGGATGCCCATCGCGCCGTAGCGCCGGGCAAGGTCTGCCAGTTCCATGCGCTGCAGGTCGCCGATGAGGCGGATGCCGTCGCCGGCGAGCTTTGCCTGCATCGCCTTGCCGACACCCCAGATAAGCCCGACCGGCCGCGTGGCGAGAAATGTTGTCGCTTCAGCGCGGCCGATGACGGAAAAGCCCCTTGGCTTGTTGAGATCGGATGCGACCTTGGCGAGGAATTTGTTGGGCGCGAGGCCGATGGAGGCGGTAATGCCGATTTCCTTTTCCACGCGCCGTGCCAGGCCGGCTAGGCTCGCCGCCGGCGATTGGCCGTGCAGCCTTTCCGTCCCCGCCAGATCGAGAAAGGCTTCGTCGATCGAGATCGGCTCCACCAGCGGCGTCAGCGCCAGCATCATCTCGCGCACCTGCCTCCCGACGCGGATATATTTGTCCATGTCCGGCCGCACCACGACGGCGTCGGGACAGGCCTTCAGCGCTTTGAACATCGGCATCGCCGAATGGACGCCGGCCGTGCGCGCCAGATAGCAGGCCGCCGAGACGACGCCGCGCCGGCCCCCGCCGACGATGACGGGCTTGTCGCGAAGGGCGGGATTGTCGCGTTTCTCGATCGAGGCATAGAAGGCATCGCAGTCGAGATGGGCGATCGAGAGCCTATCGAGTTCCGGATGGCGGACGATGCGCGGGCTGCCGCAAGCCTGGCAGCGCGTCCCGTGCGGAGAGGGCGCCAGACAGTCGCGGCAGAGGCCGGGCGCTGTCATGCGGCCGCCTCAGGGACAAAGCTGTCCGCGTATCCCTCCATCTCCGGATTCCACAGCCATGCCGCGCCGCGCACGCCGCTGTCATCGCCATGGACGGCCTGGCGGATATCGACGCGGGGAGACTCGGCGAAGATCAGCGGTCGCATCAGGTCGGGAAGCACGGCATAGAGATGGCCGATCTGGCTGAGGCCGCCGCCGAGCACGATGACGTGCGGGTCGAGAATGTTCACGACATTGGCAAGACCCCGGGCGAGCCGTGAGGCATGACGCGCAAGACTTGCCATGGCGAGTTCATCGCCGGCCTTGGCAAGTTCCACGATAAGGGGCGCATCGAGCCGCGCGCCCGTCGCCGCCTTGTGGTCGGCCGACAGCGCCGGCCCGCTTACCCAGGCCTCCATGCAGCCGGTGCGGCCGCACCAGCATGTCGGGCCGTCGTTTTCTTCCGGCGAGGGATGGGGAAGGGGTGTGTGCCCCCATTCGCCGACGATCCTGTTCGGCCCGTCGACGAGCCTGCCGCCGGCGACGAAACCGCCGCCGCAGCCGGTGCCCAGAATGACGCCGAAGACGGTCGGAAAGCCGGCGCCCGCGCCGTCCGCGGCCTCCGAAAGGGTAAAGCAGTTCGCATCGTTGGCGAGCCGGACGGCCCGGCCGGCGGCGGCGGCGAGATCGCGGCCGAGTTCGCGTCCGTTCAGCCATGTGGAATTTGCGTTCTGGACCCGCCCGCCGGGGGTCAGGGAGCCGGGCATCCCGATACCGACCGGGGCGTCGCCTGCGGCGTCGAAGCGCGCAAGCTGCGCAACTGTCCTCACGGTCGCCTCATAATCGTCGCTCGGCGTGGGGACACGGCGCTTGTCCGCCACTGTGCCATCGGGTGCGAGAAGCGCCGCTGCGATCTTGCTGCCGCCGATGTCGACGCCGATGCTGAAGCCGCTTGCGCTCATGCGCCGAAATCCGCAACCGGCAGTGAGGCGGCATGCCGCATGATGTCCTCGGGCCTGCGGCCTGCGGCTTCGGCGAATGCCATGAGATCGCCCTCGTTCTGGGCAAGATAGGCAAGCAGGCTTTCGTGAAAGCGCGGCGAGCGGGCCGCCTCCCGAAGCGTCGCGGGAGTCAGCCCGGTCAGCGAAAGAAAGCGGTCCAGCTGCTGTTCATCGGCGGCGATGAATTGCAGGATTTCGATACCGATCGCTTCAATATCTTCCATCTGATCCGATCGCGTCCCTTTTTCCTCGGTTACCCCCCCGACTGTGTACTATTGCCTTGGCCTTCTGTTAAGAATTGAGACGTATCGTTCACGACGTTGGGGGGATAGTTCCAGGCCATGCGGGTTGGGACAACTCTTCGCCATGCAATTCATATGTTCGGAACGCTAGATGGCGAAAACGGTCATGATCGTGGAAGACAACGAGCTCAACATGAAGCTCTTTCACGACATTCTCGAGGCGAACGGATACGACACCGTCGAGACCCGCAGCGGGATCGAGGCGCTCGATCTGGCGCGTCGCCATCAGCCTCACTTGATTCTCATGGACATCCAGCTCCCGGAGGTTTCCGGGCTGGAGGTTACAAAGTGGCTGAAGGAAAGCGACGACTTGCGGCACATTCCCGTGATCGCGGTCACCGCGTTCGCCATGAAGGGGGATGAGGAGCGTATCCGCGAAGGCGGGTGCGAAGCCTATCTGTCCAAGCCGATCTCGGTCGGCAAGTTCGTCGAGACGGTGAAACATTATCTGGGCGAGGGCTGAGGGGGCTTTGTTCAAGTGACGGCGCGCATTCTTGTTGTTGATGATATCCCGGCGAATGTGAAGGTCCTCGAAGCGCGACTGACCGCTGAATATTTCGAGGTCGACGTCGCCCGCAACGGCCTGGAGGCGCTGGAGATCGCGCAGCAGGGGGCATGCGACCTCATCCTGCTGGACGTCATGATGCCCGGGATGGACGGGTTTGAGGTCTGTCGCCGCCTGAAAGCCGATCCGCGGACTTATCATGTGCCGGTCGTCATGGTGACCGCGCTCGATCAGCCGGCCGACCGCGTCGCCGGGCTCGAGGCCGGAGCTGACGACTTTTTGACCAAGCCGGTCAGCGACACGCAGCTCATGGCGCGCGTCAGGAGCCTTGTCCGGCTGAAGATGTTGACGGATGAACTGCGCCTGCGCGCCTCCACCAGCCGGGGCATCGGCGCTGACGCACAGATGGAACCGGCAGCCCTGGGTCGCGGCGAGAACGGGCAAATCCTTCTGGTCGACGACCGTCAGTCATCCGCGGAGACGATCCGCTCCTATCTCAAGCATCAGCATGCCGTCGACATCGAATCGCGCCCGCAGGAGGCGCTGTTTCATGCCGCCGAAGGCAACTACGATGCGGTGATCATCAGCCTCCAGCTTGCCGATTTCGACCCGCTGCGCCTCTGCTCGCAGATACGTTCGCTGGACCGGACGCGCAATCTGCCGATCCTGCTCGTCGCCGACGAGGGCGATACCGCACGGGTGATGCGCGCGCTCGATATCGGGGGCAATGATTTCGTCACGCGTCCGATTGACCGCAACGAACTGGCCGCGCGCGTGCGCACGCAGATACGCCGGCGTCGCTACATGGAAAGCCTGCGCGACAGCGTGAAGGTGTCCGTGACGATGGCGATGACCGATCCGATGACCGGCCTCTACAACCGGCGCTATATGGAAAGCCATCTCGATACGCTGCTGTCCGATGCCCTGTCGCGCGAGCGGCCGCTGTCGATGCTTATCCTGGACATAGACTTCTTCAAATCCGTCAACGACACGCACGGTCATGACGTTGGAGACGAGGTCATCCGGGAGTTCGCGCGGCGTCTGCAACGCAATACCCGCGGCATTGACATGACCTGCCGCTTCGGCGGGGAAGAATTCATTGTGGTGATGCCGGATACCGATATCTCGCTGGCGATCCGCGTCGCCGAACGCGTCCGCCGGTCCGTTGCCGACGAGCCGTTCCCGATTCAGAACGGCACCCGCTTCATCGACATCACCACCAGCGCCGGCGTCGCGACGATCGAACGTCTTGACGACAATCGCGACACGCTGATCAGGCGGGCGGACCAGGCGCTCTATCGCGCCAAACGCCACGGCCGAAACAGAGTCGTCTCCGACGCTGCCTGATCAGGCCGTCCCCAGAACGCGTTAACCGGTTTTCTAAAGGTTAAGAATCAAACCTTCGGCGGTTAACCCTGAATCCGTTTTGATTTATCTAAATCCTTCGATAATGTCGCCCTTGGGACATAAGGGGTGGGACTGAATTCGCCACGGCGAGCGGCCGCCTCGGACATACCCCATGGAATGCTCAGGTCCGCCGCATCTCCTGGGTCCGTGGGGTCAGGCCAATCGGCGCGGCAAGGAGTGGCCTCCTCAAATCGCCGCTGCCGATTGGCCGCCTGATTTGACTGATGCTGATTTGACTGACACTTGCACCATCAACGACTTCGCGGCGCCTCAGGGCGCCGCTTCTTTTTCGCGCTGACGTCAGCGGGGCCCAGGCCGCAGGATCATCGGCTGCGGCAAAGAAAAAGCGCCGCATAAAGCGGCGCCCTGGCAGGTTCAGCGGTTATTGCCGCTGCTTATTTGATCTTGGATTCCTTGAATTCGACGTGCTTGCGGGCGACCGGGTCGTATTTGCGAGCGGTCATCTTCTCGGTCATCGTCCGGGCGTTCTTCTTGGTCACGTAGAAGTAACCCGTGCCTGCGGACGAGACGAGGCGGATTTTCGTGGTGGTCGGCTTGGCCATTTTCGTGAACCTGTCGTTGGCGCGCCCGGCAATTGCCGTCGCCGCTGAAATCATGTGCGGCGGTAATGCCGAAAAGCTCGGCCGAAGTCAAGGACGGGCCGCGCCGCGCGCGCCGATAATGCGCCAAAGCACGATGGCGGCATACAGCGCAAGCGCGCCGGCGAGAACGAGCGGGATCGCCGCGGGGCCCGAGAGGTCGGCGGCTGCGCCGAGGGCCGCTGGCCCGACCAGCATGCCGCAGGAATACATGAAGATGAAGCCGGCATTGGCCGAGGCGAGTTGGCCGCCCTTCAACCGCGCGCCGATATGGGTCAGGCCCGTCGCGTAGATCGATCCCGCGATGCCGCCATATAGCGCCAGCACCAGGAGCATCGCGGCATATTGTGTCGTCAGCAACGGCACGACGGCGATGAGAAGGGCGCCGATCGCCGCCGTTATCAGCAGCAATCGCCGGCGGTCGGTCCTGTCCGCCACATGTCCGAGGGGGATCAGCAACAGGGCGCCGCCGGCGGCGATGGCCGCTATCAGCCCTGCCGCCATCTCGCCGGAAAAGCCCGAACGCAGGGCGAATACGGGCAGAAGCGAAAACCCGCCAGCCTCGATAAAGCCGAAAAAGAAGCCGGCGAGCGTGCCGACCGGCACGGCGACGAGCATCCGCAGAAAGCCGGTACTTTGTTCCCCTGCGGCTTCAGGTGCAATGCGCCATGCCGCTGCCAGCGGAACGGCCGCCGCAAGCAGCAGCGCCGCACCCAGCGCGTAGGGCCAGAAGCCGCTCGCGCCGAGAAGGCCGAGCATGAGCGGGCCGATCGCGAAGCCTGCCGAAAGCACGGTCGCATAGATACCCATGACAAGGCCGCGCCTTGCATCGGGCGCCGCGGCCACGATCCAATATTCGCTGACGATAAATATGATGGTGAGCGCCGAATGGAAAAAAACGCGCAGAATGAACCACGCTGCCAGGCTCTGGAACATCCAGAAGCCCATCAGGCTCACCGCCGACACCATGATCGCGGCGAGAAGCAGGGGCGCGGTCCGGAATCGGCGCAGCAGGATTGGCGTGAACGGCGCGATGGAAATCGAGGCGATCCCGGCCATTGCCGAATTGAGGCCGATCATACTCGCCGGCACGCCCCTGAGTTCCATGGCGATGGCAAGGAGCGGTATCGTCAGGGAGAGACCCACGCCCACTGCCGTTGTCATGGCGATCGCGGCGGTGATTCCCGCGCGCGGCGATCCGGTGTGGCCGACCCGCGCCATTCCCGTCAGGTCGGCAGGTCCAGCACCAACCGTCGCCCGGGTCGATGGTGCGGCTGGTAGTAGGCGATCGGGCAGCCGGGAGGGACTGTCCCGCGCGAATCCAGCAAGGCTTTCAGGTCCGAAAGCACGAATTGCGTGATCGGGGCTGTTTTCAGATCGCCGATAGCATCGATTGGAACCCACTCCATCGTATCCAGCTCCCGGTCGGGCCGGTGGTCGAAATCGATGGAGTGGGCGACGTGACGCGCCGAGACGGCAAAGAACCTCGTATCAAATCGCCTGGGTCGATGGGGGGGCGTGATAGCCCGGGCGAAATAGGTCAGTTGCGACAGATCCGGAACGACGCCATGGCTATAAAAGCCCTTCCACATGCCTTCAGGCGTGCGTGAGACGGACCCCGCGCGCCCGATCAGCATGCCGGCTTCTTCATAGGTTTCACGGACCGCCGCGAGGGCAAGCCCGCGCGCCCGGCGCAGGGACGGGCCCCGTTTCATATCCAGGAGAAGACGTGCGGCAGTCGCCTCGTGCAGGTCGCCGTCGAAGGGAGCGTGGTGGTCGCGCCGGTCGACGCGCCCGCCCGGAAAGACATAGGCGCCGGGAAGAAACTTCAACGCCGCGTTGCGACGCCCCATCAGGATGTGCGGCTTGCCCCGGCGCTGGTCGAGAATCACGAGCGATGCGGCATCCCGGGGGCGGGCGGCGCGCTGTTTGGCAGGTGCCGTATCGGCGCTCATGCCGCGGCGCCCGGCTCTGTCGGCGCCAGATGGCCGTCCAGCCTGTCGCCCCTGCCGTCGAAACCGTGCATGCGCAATGCCCATTGCAAGCCGACAAGAGCTCCCTTGATCCGCGGCAGGCTGAGCATCGCGGTGGCCAGCGAAAGGGGAATCCACAGCGCCATGTGCACCCACATCTCCGGCATGAACGCGCGCTCCACCACCGCGGCGAGCGGTATGATGACATGACCGACAATGAGGATGGTGAAATAGGCCGGTGCGTCGTCGGCGCGATGATGATGCAACTCCGTGCCGCAAGCAGGGCAGGCGTCGGACACCTTCAGATAGGCGTGGAACATGCGTCCCTTGCCGCAGGACGGGCAGCGCATCCTCAGGCCTTTTCCGATGGCAGGGCCAACCGCGCGGGTTTCGTCATGTCCGTATTCTATCGCCATCATCGCTTTCCTTTTGCTCTCGCCGGCCGTCCGGACGGTTTGCGCCCTGGACCGGCACGTCTTCTTGCCGGCGGGCGTACGCCCTTGTCCTGGCGAGCCGGCGTCAGGAGTTCAAAACGCAGCGCGCCGGCCATCGGGACAGCTTCGACGAGCTTTGCCTCGACCCGGTCGCCGAGCTGGTATACGCCGCGCGTGCGCTCGCCGACGAGTCTCTGGTGGACGTCGTCATGGACCCAGTAGTCGCCGCCAATGGTGGATGCGGGCACGAATCCGTCCGCACCCGACTCGTCCAGTCTAATGAACAGGCCTGAACGTGTAACGCCGCTGATTGTCGCAGCGAATGTGGCCCCGACGCTCTCGGAGACGAAATGCGCGATCAGACGATCCACCGTCTCGCGCTCGGCGGCCATGGCCCGGCGCTCCGCGCTCGAGGTTTCGGCGGCGATCTCATCAAGCTCCGTCGCGTCTTCGACGACCTGTCCGCCCGGGCCAAGGCCCAGCGTTTCGATCAGCGACCGGTGGACGACGAGATCGGCATACCGGCGGATAGGCGAGGTGAAATGGGCATAGCTCCGCAGGTTCAGGCCGAAATGGCCGTAGTTCTGGGCGCTGTATTCGGCCTGCGCCTGGCTGCGCAGGATCACTTCGTTGACCAGCGTCTCGTTGGGTGAGCCCTTGATCCGGCTCAGGATCGCGTTGAAATGCGATGGACGCAGCACGCCATCCTTCGGCAGCTTCTCGCCGATCGACGACAGGAAATCCGAAAGCGAGGCGATCTTCACGTCGGACGGCTGGTCGTGCACGCGATAGAGGCCGGGCGCCTTGCGCTTCTCCAGCGTTTCGGCCGCCGCGACATTGGCGATGATCATGAATTCCTCGATCAGCCGGTGCGCGTCGAGCCTGGGCGGAATGAATACGCGCTCGACATGGCCGTCCGGCTTGAGGAGGATCTTGCGTTCCGGCAGGTCGAGGGCGAGTGGTCCGCGATTGTCGCGGGCCCTGGCGAGAACCTCGTAAGCCTTCCACAGCGGTTTCAGCACAGTCTCGAGCAGAGGCTCGGTCTTTTCGTCCGGACGGCCGTCAATGGCCGCCTGCGCCTGCGGATAGGCAAGCTTGGCCGCCGAGCGGATATTGGCGCGGATGAAGGTGTGGCCGTGCTTGCGCCCCGCGCCGTCGATCCTGATCCGCGCGACGAGCGCGGGACGAAGCTCCTTTTCGCGCAGCGAACACAGATCGTTGGAAATGCGCTCGGGGAGCATGGGGACGACACGGTCGGGGAAATAGACCGAGTTGCCGCGCTTGCGCGCCTCGCGGTCCATCGCGTCGCCGGGCCGCACATACCAGGAGACATCGGCGATCGCGACCCAGAGGACGAACCCGCCCTCATGCTCCGGATCGGCCTCGGCATAGACGGCGTCGTCGTGATCCTTGGCGTCCGCCGGGTCGATGGTGACCAGGGGCAGGGCGGTAAGGTCCTCGCGATGATCGTTTCCGGCGGGCTTTGCCTCTTTGGCTTCGCGCAGGACCGCTTCGGGGAAAACATGCGGGATGTCGTGGCGATGGATCGCGATCTCGCTGAGCGCGTATTCGGTCGATTGTTCGGCCAGAACCGTCTTCACCTTTGCCTGCGGCAGACCCATCGGCCGGCCCCGCACCGGCTCGATCGTGACGAGATCGCCTTCCTCGGCCCCGTTCCGGGCATTCGGCGCGATGGCGAAGCTTTTCAATTGCCGCTTGTCGACCGGCTCCACGCGGCCGCCGCCGCCGGGCAGGCCGCGGAAGATGCCGATCGCGGTCGCCGGCTTGCGACTGATGACCTTGATGATCCGCGCGACGTGCGCCGCGTCGGGCGCCCGTCCGCCTTCCGCGATGCGGGCGAGCACGAGATCGCCGATACCTGGCGCGGACTCGCGGGCGTTGCGCGCCTGCGTCACGATCAGTTCGGGAGGACGTCCGTGGCTTTCGTCCCAGTCGTTGGGAATTCCGACCAGATCGCCATCGGTATCGCGCCGGACAATCTCCAGCACCGTCACGGGCGGAAGTTCCCCGGGCTTGTGCAGGTGGCTGCCGCGCTTTTCGATCAGTCCTTCGGCCTTCATCTCGCGCAGCAACGCCTTCAGCGCGATGCGTGCCGACCCTTTGACTCCGAATGCGCGCGCGATCTCGCGCTTGCCGGCATTGCCGGGCGCCGATTCAAGAAACTCGATGATCTGTTCGCGGCTCGGCAGATTGTCGTCGCCTGCGCCGCGCTGTTTCTTTGCCATTCAAGCGTTCGAGCCTTCAGCTCTTTTTGCGGCCGGCCTTCGTCTTGCCGCCGCCGGCCTCGGCCTTTTTGACGATCAACGCGGCCGCTTCCTCGATCGAGATCGTCTCCGGCTCGAGCGACTTGGGCAATGTTGCGTTGATCTTGCCGTTGGTAACATAGGGACCGTACCGGCCGCTTTTAACCTCGATCGGACCTTCGACGCCATTGTGGGAACCAAGTGTCCGGATCGTGCTCGGCCCGCGTGCGCGCGCCTTTCCGGCCTTTTCGGCAAGCGCGGAGACGGCGCGGTTGAGGCCGACGGAGAAGACTTCCTCCACGCTGGACAGATTGGCGTACTGGCCATCATGCAGCACGAAGGGGCCGTAACGGCCGATACCGGCTGAAATCGGCTTGCCGGTCTCCGGGTGCAGTCCGACCTCGCGCGGCAGCGACAACAGCGCCAGCGCCTGCTCAAGTGTCAGCTCTGTCGCGTCCCAGCCTTTTGGGATGCTCGAACGGCGCGGCTTTTCGCCTTCGCCGAGCTGCACATAGGTACCGAAACGGCCGGTCCTTATGCTGACTTCATCTCCTGTCTGCGGATCCCGGCCGAGGATGCGCGGCCCGTTGTCCTCGCTCGCCGCGGCATCGCCATTCACCACGAGCTGGCGGGTATAGTTGCACTCCGGATAGTTCGAACAGCCGATGAAGGCGCCGAACTTGCCGGGCTTGAGCGAAAGCTGGCCCTTGCCGCATTTGGGGCAGAGGCGCGGATCGGTCCCGTCCTCGCGCGGCGGGAAGATGTGCTCGGCGAGCGCGTCGTTGACCTTCTCGATGACTTCCGCGTTGCGCAGCTTCATCGTCTCGTCGGCATTGACCGAGAAGTCCTTCCAGAAGCGCGCAAGCAGATCGCGCCAGTCCTTGCGGCCGCCGGAAACGTCGTCGAGTTCCTCTTCCAGTTCGGCGGTGAAATCGTAGCCGACATAGCGCCGGAAGAAATTCTCCAGGAACGCCGTGACGAGCCGGCCCTTTTCCTCGGGTACGAGACGGCCCTTGTCCTTGCGCACATATTCGCGGTCCTGGATGACCGAGATGATCGAGGCGTAGGTGGAGGGCCGGCCGATGCCGAGTTCTTCCATTTTCTTCACCAGCGCTGCTTCCGAATAACGCGGTGGCGGCTGCGTGAAATGCTGGTTGGGGACGACGTCGCCGCGCTTCAGCGCGTCGCGCTCGGCCATCGCCGGAAGGCGGTTCTGGTCGTCCTCGTCCTCGCCGTTTCCGGCGCGATCGTCGCGGCTTTCCTCATAGACCCTCAGGAAGCCGTCGAACTTGACGACCTGACCCGTCGCGCGCAGACCGACCTGCCTGTCGGCGCTGGAAATATCGACGGTCGTGCGCTCAAGCCGCGCGGCCGCCATCTGGCAGGCGAGCGAACGCTTCCAGATCAGATCGTAGAGCCGGGCGTCCGCGGGCGTTACCCCCGACAATGATCCCGGCGCGGCGGCCATGACGGTCGGCCGGATGCATTCATGCGCTTCCTGCGCGTTCTTCTGCTTGGATTTGTACATGCGCGGCGAGTCCGGGACATAGGCCTTTCCGAACATGTCGCCGATCACCTCGCGCGCCGCCATGACGGCTTCCGGCGCCATGTCGACGCCGTCGGTCCGCATATAGGTGATGTGGCCGGCCTCGTAGAGCTTCTGGGCGCTGCGCATCGTCTCCGCCGGGCTCATGGAAAGCTTGCGGCTCGCCTCCTGCTGCAGGGTCGATGTCGTGAACGGCGGGTAGGGGTTGCGCGTGACAGGCTTCGCCTCGACGGACGCGACTGTGAAATCGCGCGCCTCGACGGCAGCAACCGCGTTCTTTGCCGCCCCCTCGGCACCGATGGAGAACTTGTCAAGCTTTTCTCCGTCCAGAACCGTCAGCCGGGCCTGAAAGGCCTCGCCGGCCGGCGTCGTGAAATGTACGACGACGCTCCAGTATTCCTGCGCCCTGAAGCGCTCGATTTCCATTTCGCGCTCGACGACGAGGCGGAGCGCGACCGACTGCACACGGCCCGCGGAACGCGAGCCGGGCAGCTTGCGCCACAGAACGGGCGACAGCGTGAAGCCGACGAGATAGTCGAGCGCGCGGCGCGCCAGATAGGCGTCGACCAGCGGCTGGTCGATTTCGCGCGGGTTCTTCATCGCCTCGGTGACGGCGCGCTGGGTGATGGCATTGAAGACGACGCGCTCGACGGGCGTATCCTTCTTCAGCGCGCGGCGCTTGCGCAGCGCTTCCAGCAGGTGCCATGAAATCGCCTCGCCCTCGCGGTCGGGGTCGGTGGCGAGGATCAGCCGGTCGGCGTTCTTGACGGCATCGGCGATGGCGGAAAGGTGCTTCTTGGCCTTGGCGTCGACCTCCCATTCCATTTCAAAGCCGGCCTCGGGCTTCACCGACCCGTCCTTGGCCGGCAGATCCCGCACATGTCCATAGGAGGCCAGCACCTTGTAGTCGCCGCCAAGGTACTTGTTGATGGTCTTGGCCTTCGCAGGCGATTCAACGACGACAATATTCATGAAGGAGCAAGGCACCCGAATTGGACTGAACGGCCGTTCCTAAGCGAAGCAGCGCGTCGGAGGCGGACGTGAAAATGGTGAAAACCCGGCGCCAAGTCAAACCGCATCGGTTTGTTGACGCCTGATCGTGCCCCGCCATGTAGGCACACCGGGCCGGTTGCGCAAATCCGGATCAGGTCTTCAGGCACGCCTTCCCGCCGGAAAGGCGTGAGGCTCGTCCCGCCAGTTCCAGCTCCGTCAGCGCCAGTTGCACGACCGGTACGGGAAGATCGGTCTGCCGCGCGATCTCGTCTATCGAGACGGGTGTGAAGGACAGGGCCTCGCCGACGGCGTCACGGATCCTGTCGCCGCTTTCGGCATTATCCGCCGCGATCTCGAAGAGGTCGGCCGAATAGGCCGGGTACCGGTAGGTCTCTTGTCCCTCCAGCGCCTCCAGCACGTCGCCGGCGTGCCGAACCAGGGTTGCGCCCTCGCGGATGAGACGGTTCGTGCCCTCGCAGCGCGGATCAAGCGGGGAGCCGGGGACGGCGAAAAGATCGCGGCCCTGTTCGCCGGCGAGGCGCGCGGTGATCAACGAACCGGATCGTGTCGCCGCTTCCACCACGACGACGCCCATGCCAAGCGCCGAGACGATCCGGTTGCGCCGCGGAAAGTCGCGGGCGCGGGCTTCATAGGCTGGCGGCATTTCGGAAACCAGCGCGCCCTTCCGCGTGATCCGTTCGGCAAGTTCGCTGTTCTCCGCCGGATAGATGTTTGCAAGGCCGCCGGCAAGCACCGCGACGGTGCCGGTTGCAAGGCTTGCCTGATGGGCGGCTGCGTCGATTCCGCGCGCAAGCCCGGAGGCGACGACAAAACCGGCGGCGCCGAGCCCGGCCGCGATATCGGCCGCGATCCTGCGCCCTGCCGCGGAGGCGTTCCGCGCCCCGACGATGGCGACGGTCTTCCGGTCCAGCGCCGCCTTGTCGCCCTTAACATAGAGAAAGGGCGGCGCGCCGTCCGCGTGCCGGAGCAGCGGCGCGTAGCCGACCTCGCCCGGCACGACGAGCGAAAGACCGAGCTTTTCGGCGTCGGCAAGCTCGCGGTCCGCATCCGCCTCGGGGCAGATGCGGATCGGGCGCGAAAGCCCGGCGCGCCGCGAAAGCTCCGGCAGGGCGTCCAGCGCGGACGCCGCCGAACCGAACCGCGCGATCAGCTGGGCAAAGGTCGTCGGTCCGACATTTTCTGATCTGTAGAGGCGGATTCGGTCGCGCCGCTCGCTTCTGTCGATGGTCTGTTTCCCGGCGTCTGCGTCCATCGCTACTTCGCGCCGATCCGGCTTTCGCTGCCTTCGGCAAGGCGCGCGATATTCTGCCGGTGGGCAATCCAGAGGACGACGGTGAGACCGGCGAATATCGCCGTGGCTGTCATGCCGGCGCCGCTCAGATAGACGGCAAGTGGTGCGAGCAGGCTGGCGGCCAGGGCCGCGAGCGACGAATAG
The DNA here is from genome assembly GCA_050249695.1 of Flavobacteriaceae bacterium. GTDB lineage: Bacteria > Pseudomonadota > Alphaproteobacteria > Rhizobiales > Tepidamorphaceae > JACKJP01. The sequence goes on from JBFWQA010000001.1 coordinate 819,273, forward strand.
CGGCTGATGGCCGCGACGGCGAGCCAGACCACGGCGAAGGCGAGGGCCGCCAGCGGCGCGGCGCCGATCAATGCACCCAGATAGGTCGCGACGCCTTTGCCGCCCTTGAAGCGCAGCCAGACGGGAAAGAGATGGCCGAAAAAGGCGCCGGCGCCCGCGACGAGCCCGGCCAGGTCTCCCCATCGGCCCGCGATCAGCACGGCGGCGGTCGCTTTCGCCATATCCATCAGCAGCGTCAGCGCCGCCAGCTCCTTGCGCCCCGTGCGCAGCACATTGGTCGTGCCGATATTGCCTGACCCGATCGCGCGTATGTCACCCAGTCCGGCCGCGCGCGTGATCAAAAGACCAAAGGGTATCGAACCGAGCAGATAACCGAATACCGCCGACAGCAGTACTGCGCCTGTCATGAAATCTCCCCCTCGCGGTATTGGGCCGCCATTCAGCCGGGAGCGTAGGCGTAGACCGTGCGGCCCGCAACCAGCGTGCGCATGACGCGGCCCGAAAGCCGGGCCTCGTCGAAGGGAGAGTTCTTGGAACGCGAGCGCAAATCTTCCTTACGCACCACCCAGGGCGCGTCCGTGTCGAACAGCACGATGTCGGCGCGCGCGCCCTTCTTCAGCGTGCCCGCCTCGATGCCGAGAATCTCCGCCGGCCGGGTGGAAAGCGCCCGGATCAGCCGAGAAAGCGGCACATCGCCGGAGTGGTGAAGCCTGAGGGCGGCCGCCAGCAGGGTTTCAAGACCCACCGCGCCATCGGCGGCCTCCGCGAAGGGGTGGCGCTTGGTCTCGACATCCTGCGGGTCGTGGCTTGAGACGATCGCGTCGATGACGCCGGTGCGCAGCGCTTCGATAAGCGCCTGCCGGTCGTCTTCGGTGCGCAGCGGCGGCGCCATCTTGAAGAAGGTCCGATAGGCGCCGATGTCGTTCTCGTTGAGGGTCAGGTGATTGATCGAGACGCCCGCGCTGACTTTCAGCCCCGCCTGCTTGCCGCGCGCCAGCGCTTCCGCGCCCTCCGCGCTCGACAGCTGAGCGGCGTGATAGCGGCCCTTCGATTGCGCGACGAGCCGCATGTCGCGGTCGATCATGATCGTCTCGGCGGTCACCGGAATCCCTGTCAGGCCGAGCCTTGTCGCCATCTCGCCCTGATGCATGACGCCACTGCCGACCAGTTCGGGCTCTTCCGGGTGATGCATGATCAGCGCGTCGAAATCGCGCGCGTAGGTGAGGGCGCGCAGAAACACACGCGGATTGGATACCGCATGTCGCCCGTCCGTGAAGGCGACGGCGCCGGCGGCGCTGAGCAGGCCGATCTCGGTCATCTCCCGGCCTTCCAGCCCCTTGGTGAGGGCCGCCGAGGGGTAGACATTGACCTGCGCCGTATCGCGGGCCGCCCGCTGAATGAAATCGACCAGCGCGACGTCGTCGATCACAGGACTGGTGTCGGGCATGCACACGAAACTGGTAACGCCCCCGGCGGCGGCGGCGTGGCTGGCGCTGGCCAGCGTCTCGCGATGCTCATGGCCCGGCTCGCCGACGAAGACGCGCATGTCGACCAGACCCGGCGCGGCGACAAGGCCGCGCGCGTCGATGCGTTCCGCACCCGCGGGAATGTCGCCGTCGTCGATCCTGCCGCAAGCGGCGATCCTGCCGTCGAGGATCAGTATGCGGCCGGGCGCGTCGAGGTCCTGGGAGGGATCGACGATGTGAGCGCCCTCGATCAGCCGTATCGCGCCGGGCTCACTCATAAACCGCGTTCTCCGCCAGCAGGACCAGCACCGCCATCCGAACCGCGACGCCCATCTCCACCTGTTCGCGGATCACGCTCTGGGCGCTGTCGGCGATGTCGCTGTCGATCTCGACGCCCCGGTTCATCGGTCCCGGATGCATGACCAGCGCGTCCGGCTTTGCCCTTGCAAGCTTCGCCGCATCGAGGCCGAAGAGACGATAATATTCGCGCACGGAGGGCACGTAGGAGCCGTCCATGCGTTCGCGCTGGAGACGAAGCATCATGACGATGTCGCAATTCTCCAGTCCTTTTTCCATGTCGTGGAAGACCTCGACGCCGAGCCGCTCCACAGCCGGGGGCAGGAGGGTCGACGGGGCGATCACGCGGACCCGTGCGCCGAGGGCGTTCAGCAGCAGAATGTTGGATCGCGCGACGCGGCTGTGACGGACGTCACCGCAAATGGCGACGGTGAGCGCCGCGATCCGTCCCTTGTTGCGGCGGATGGTGAGTGCGTCGAGCAGGGCCTGGGTGGGGTGTTCATGGGCGCCGTCGCCGGCGTTGATCACCGCGCAATTGACCTTCTGCGACAGCAGTTCGGCGGCGCCCGCCGCATGATGGCGCACGACCAGAAGGTCGGGCCGCATGGCGTTCAGCGTCATTGCCGTATCGATCAGCGTTTCGCCCTTTTTCACCGACGAAATGCCCACCGCCATGTTGAGAACGTCGGCGCCGAGCCTCTTTCCGGCGATTTCAAAGGATGATTGCGTGCGCGTCGATGCCTCGAAGAAGAGGTTTACGAGCGTGCGCCCGTGCAGGATATCCTGTTTCTTGTCAGGCCGGCGCGAGAACTCGACGGCTGCGTCGGCGGCGTCCAGAAGCGTCTCGATATCGGCGGGGGAAAGCTGTTCGATACCCAGCAGGTGCCGGTGCGGGAAGGTGCGCCTGGCGCTTTTCAGGGCGTGGTCCATTAAAGCCGTTGCTATAGGCTCAACGGGCAGCGTCCGCAAGGCTGTTGAGGCGTTGGCCGAACGGCGTTGTTAATATCGCGTCCAGGGAGGAATGCACATGGCCACCTACGACACGTCGAACCAGCCGCCGCCGTTCGAGGACGTCAACCTCTTCACGGCCAATCCGGCGCTGGCGCGCGCCGTCTCGTCCTTCGGTGCGGCGGCGCAGACGGAAGGGCTGGCGACCTATGGCCGATGGGCCGGCGCCGCGGAAACCATCGCCCAGGGGCGCCTCGCCAATGCGAACCCGCCACGCCTCGTTGCCGTGGACGCACGTGGAGACCGGCGCGACGAGGTGCTCTTCCATCCCGCCTATCACTATTTCATGACTGAGGGTTTCGCCCACGGGCTGCATTGCTCCGGCTTCCAGCCCGGCGGCGTCCCGGCCGGCGGCGGCGCGCAGGTCGCGCGTTCGGCGAAGGTCAATATGCTCTCGCAGGTCGAGGCGGGGCATGTCTGCCCGCTGACCATGACCCACGCCTCGATTCCCGCGCTCGCGGACGCGGCGGCGGACAATCCGGCGGCGGAACGCTGGCTGTCGCGCATCTTCAGCCGCGACTACGATTCCCGCTTCGCGCCCGCCGCCGAGAAGACCGGCGTGACCCTCGGCATGGGCATGACCGAGAATCAGGGCGGAACCGACGTGCGCTCAAACGATACGACCGCACGCGCCGCCGACGGCGCATATGTGATCGAAGGGCAGAAATGGTTCATGTCGGCACCGATGTGCGACGCGTTTCTGATCCTCGCCCAGGCCAAGGGCGGCCTGACCTGCTTCATCCTGCCGCGCTTCGACGAGGATGGCCGTCGCAACGGCCTCGAGTTCCAGCGCCTGAAGGACAAGCTGGGCAACCGTTCCAATGCCTCGTCGGAAGTCGTCTTCAACAAGGCGCGGGCCTTCTGCCTCGGCGAGGAGGGCCGGGGCGTGCCGACCATCATCAGGATGGTGACCCAGACGCGGCTGGATTGCGCGGCGAGCGCGGCCGGTATCGCGTTTCAGGCGCTGGCCCAGGCGATCCATCATGCCCGCCATCGACGCGTGTTCCAGAAGCGTCTGGTCGATCAGCCACTCATGCAATCGGTGCTGGGCGACATGGCGCTCGACGTGATGGCGGCGACGGCGGCGGCGACACGGCTTGCCGCTTCCTTCGACAGGGCGGATACGCACGAGGCGGAAGCGGCCTATCGCCGGATTCTGACGCCGGCGGTGAAATACTGGGCCTGCAAACTGCCGCCGCGTGTTGCGGTCGAGGCGATGGAATGCCTTGGCGGTAACGGCTACATCGAGGATTTTCCGCTTGCCCTCATCTATCGCGAAGCGCCGCTCAACGGCATATGGGAAGGGCCCGGCAATGTCATGGCGCTCGACCTCCTGCGCGCCGCCTTCCGCGAGCCCGACGCCGTCGAACAGGTCATCGGAGGTCTGGTCGCGGCGACGAACGGACATGATGCCGCGCGCAAGACGGCGGGTGACATCGCGTCGGCCCTGAAGGCGGGCGAGGGGCGGGCGCGAACAGCGGCGGAAAAACTGGCGCTGCTGGCAGCCTTCGCGGCGATGGTCGAGGCGGGCGATCCCTTCGCTGAGCATTTTGCCGAGGTGCGTCTTGGCGGTGATTACGGCGCGAGCTACGGCACCGGCATCGACGGCGGGGGCGAGGCGCTGATCGAGGCGGCGATGCCGGGCCGTTGAGGGTCAGGCGTAAAGCCACATCGCCAGCGGCAGTGTCAGCGGCGCAAGCAGCGTCTGCAATGTCAGGATCGCCGCCAGCAGGGGGGCATCCCCGCCCATCCGCCGTGCCATGACATAGCCGATTGTCGCGGAAGGCACCGACAGCGCGATGATCGCGACGCCCATGGCGTGGCCTTCAAGCGGAATGAATGACGCGAAAATCGCGCCGAACATGGGCATGACGAGCAGGCGCAGGAAGGTCGCGAGCACCAGCGCGACGCCGGGGCGGCGCAGATCGGTCAGCCGCAACCCCGCGCCGACGGAGATCAGCGCGAGGGCGAGGGCGGCCTGACCGACCATGCCGAAGGCCGCGGCGAGCGTGGCGGGGAACTCGATGCCGGCCCCGGTCAGCAGCAGGTTGACGATGCCCCCCGCGACGCAGGACCAGATGAATGGGTTCTTCAGCACCTCTCGGACGACTGCCTCGGAATTCGGCCTGGTGCCCCCGGCATAGCGCGCGAGCACGTAGACCGACATCATATTGACGACCGGAATGAGGACCGCGAACGCGACCGCGATCAGCGCGACGCCTTCCGGCCCGTAAAAGCTGGATGCCAGTGCCAGCGCCACGAAGCCTGTCCAGCGCGTTGACCCCTGATAGATCGATGTGAAGGCGGGGCCGGAAATGTTCAGCGGCCCGGTCAGCAGCGGGTGCATCAGCAAAACAAGGGCGCTCATCGCCGTGACTGAGCAGAACAGGACCAGTGCGAGCGAACCGGCCGGCAGCGTGCTGAAGTCGGTGATCGCCAGCGATTTGATGATGATGGCGGGAAAGAGCACGTAGTAGCCGAGTTGGTCGACGCCGCGCCAGCCGGCCTCGTCGATCAGCTTCATGCGCTTGATGAACGCGCCGAGCACAATGACCAGGACGACGGGCATCAGTCCGGCGAAAGCGTCGCTCATCGGGCAGTCCGTCCCCTTGCGATATAGTCCAGCGCGCCCTGGAGGATATAGGCGGCGGCAGCGGCGTCGATCCGCGCCTTGCGTTTGGCGCGCGACATGTCGGCCTCGATCATCGCCCGTTCGGCGGCGGCCGTCGAAAGTCTTTCGTCCCAGAAGCCGATGGGCAGATCCGTCAGCTTTTCCAGATTTCGCACGAAGGCACGCACCGACTGGGCGCGCGGACCTTCAGTGCCGTCCATGTTGCGCGGCAGCCCGACGACGATACCGGCGACGGCGTTGTCGCCGGCGAATCGCAAAAGCTCGGCTGCGTCGCCGGCGAACTTGCCGCGATTGATGACGTGGAAGGGGGTTGCGATCATCCGGCCCCGGTCGGACAGTGCAACGCCGATCGTCCTGGTGCCCGGATCGAGGCCCATCAGGGCGCCGGCCGCCGGGAGGTGCGCGGCAAACGCCTCGATGGTATAGCCGTCCCCGGACGTCTTGCCGCGATCCGTCTCCATGGAACTTTTCTCCGGGGTTGAATCCCGCCGTGGACCTAGCATGATGCTCCCGGACCGGCCATCACTATGATGCGGGACGCTCCGGACGGTGGGGGCGTCCGCTATCGCCGGAAACACAATGACCCTGGAGAATGCACAATGAAGATCACCTGGTTCGGCCATTCGGCCTTCCGCATAGAGACGGGCAAGTCCGTGATCATGCTCGACCCTTTTCTTTCGGACAATCCGACCTGGACCGGCACCGTCGAGGAAGCCTCCAAGGGCGCCACGCACGTCCTTCTGACGCACGGGCACGACGACCACATCGGCGACACCGCCGCGATCTGCAAGGCGACCGGCGCGACGCTGGTCGCCAATTTCGAAATCTGCATGTATCTGAACGGGCAGGGGGTGGAAAATATCTCGCCGGGCAATCATGGCGGAGAACAGGATCTTGGCGACTTCGCCGCGGCGATCGTGCCGGCGTGGCATTCCTCGGCCGCGACGGTGGACGGCAAGCTGCGCTATATGGGCAATCCGGGCGGTATCGTCGTCATGCCGAAGACGCCGGGTGAGCCGACGGTCTACCATGCCGGCGATACGTCGGTCTTCTCCGACATGGCACTGATCGACGAACTCTATGCGCCGACCGTCGGCTTCATCCCGATCGGCGACCGCTTCACGATGGGCGCGCGTCAGGCCGCCTTCGCCTGCATGCGCTACTTCAATTTTGACACCGTCATTCCCTGTCACTACGGCACTTTCCCGATCATCGACCAGACGGCGGATTCCTTCGTCGAGCAGATGAGCGGTTCGCAGACCGAGGTGCTGGTGCCCAGGGTTGGCGAGGCGGTCAGGTTCGAGGCCTGATCCGCATCCGCTTCCGGCGTTGCGCGCGCCCGCGCGCGGCGCTATCAAGCACGCGGGGCCGTTTCACGGCCCACCGCGCACTTTCTTGCGCGTTCTTGAAAGCTCAACCACGGGAGAACCCGCCGATGTCGGTCGACAAGGCCACGGTACAGCGCATCGCGCATCTGGCGCGCATCGCCATCAGCGATGCCGACGCGGAACGGATGCAGGGCGAGCTCAACGCTATCCTCGGCTTCGTCGAGCAACTCGAGGCCGTGGACGTGGAGGGCGTGGAGCCGATGACGTCGGTGACGCCGATGACGCTGCGCCTGCGCGAGGATACGGTCACCGACGGAGAGATCGCGGACCGCATCGTCTCCAACGCCCCCGACACGGACGACAATTATTTTGTCGTGCCCAAAGTCGTCGAATAAGACGGAATTCCGAAAGACAAGCCATTCATGAACGAACTGACACAGGCGACCATTGGTGAACTGCGCCGCAAGCTCGATGCAGGGGATGTCTCCGCCGCCGAGCTGACGGAAGCGTTTCTCGGCGCGATCGAGGCCGCGAACCCGCATCTCAACGCGTTCGTCTCCGTTACCGGCGACAAGGCGCGCGCAATGGCGAAGGCGAGCGACGAGCGCATCGCGAAAGGCGAGGCGGGGCCGCTCGAGGGCATTCCGCTCGGCATCAAGGATCTGTTCTGCACCGAGGGCGTGCGCTCGCAGGCCTCCTCACACATTCTCAACGGTTTTGAACCGCCATACGAATCCACGGTCACGAGCCAGCTCTGGCGCGACGGCGCGGTCATGCTCGGCAAGCTGAACATGGACGAGTTCGCGATGGGGTCGTCCAACGAGACAAGCTATGACGGGCCCGTCGTCAATCCCTGGCTGCCGGCGAACTGGACGCCGCAGATGGCACGGGGCGCGACGGAAAGTGCAATGCGAGATGCGCCGCTGACGGGTAATGGCGCAGGCCGACGCCCGCAATTGGCCGAGCGGGCAAAAAAACTCTCCGGCCTGCTCGTGCCGGGCGGTTCGTCCGGTGGTTCGGCGGCCGCTGTCGCCGGTTTCATGTGCGCCGGCGCGACCGCGACGGATACCGGCGGCTCCATCCGGCAGCCGGCCGCATTCACCGGCACGGTCGGCATCAAGCCGACCTATGGGCGCTGCTCGCGCTGGGGCGTGGTTGCCTTTGCCTCCTCGCTCGACCAGGCGGGCCCGATTGCCCGCAATGTGGAGGACGCGGCGATCCTGCTGCGTTCGATGGCAGGCTTCGATCCGAAGGATTCCACCAGCGCGGAGATGGCCGTTCCCGATTTCGCCGCCGCCGTGAAGGCGGGCGTGAAAGGTCGCAAGATCGGCATTCCGAAGGAATATCGCGTCGACGGCATGCCCGAGGAGATCGAGAAGCTCTGGTCCAACGGCATCGAGTGGCTGAAGGCAGAGGGCGTCGAGATCGTCGATATCTCCCTGCCCAACACGAAATACGCGCTGCCGGCCTATTATATCGTTGCGCCGGCGGAAGCCTCCTCCAACCTCGCGCGCTATGACGGCGTGCGCTACGGGCTGCGCGAGCAGGGCGGCGACATCGCCGGCATGTATGAAAAGACCCGCGCCGCCGGTTTCGGCCGGGAGGTTCAGCGCCGCATCATGATCGGCACCTATGTGCTTTCGGCGGGCTATTACGACGCATATTACATCCGCGCCCAGAAGGTGCGCACGCTGATCAAGAAGGATTTCGAGGACGTCTTCGCCGAAGGGATCGACGCGATCCTGACGCCCGCGACGCCGTCGGCGGCGTTCGGCATCGGCGCCATGGCCGATGCCTCGCCTATCGAAATGTATCTGAACGATATCTTCACCGTGACCGTCAACATGGCCGGCCTTCCCGGCATTGCCGTGCCGGCCGGCCTCGACGCGCAAGGGTTGCCGCTTGGCCTGCAGCTGATCGGCCGCCCCTTCGACGAGGAAACGCTGTTCGCCGCCGGGCAGGTGATCGAGAACGCCGCGGGGCGCTTTGTCCCGAAGACGTGGTGGGCATGAGGGACGACAGACGATGAGCCTCACCGATATCCGCACTCCGAACCCGAAGAATTTCGTCGCCGGTTCCGACGGCGACTGGGAAATCGTCATCGGCATGGAAGTCCATGCCCAGGTGACCTCGAAGGCGAAGCTCTTCTCCGGTGCCTCGACCGCCTTCGGCGGCGAGCCCAACAGCCATGTCAGCCTCGTTGATGCGGCGATGCCGGGCATGCTGCCGGTCATCAACGGCTATTGCGTCGAGCAGGCCGTGCGCACCGGCCTCGGCCTCAAGGCCGAGATCAACAAGCGCAGCGTCTTCGACCGCAAGAACTATTTCTACCCCGACCTGCCGCAGGGCTATCAGATCAGTCAGTTCAAGCACCCCATCGTCGGCGAGGGCGAGGTGCTGGTGGAACTGAAGGACGAGGAGCCGGTGACGGTGCGCATCGAGCGCATCCATCTGGAGCAGGATGCGGGCAAGAGCCTGCACGACCAGCACCCGACGAAGAGCTATGTCGATCTCAACCGATCCGGGGTCGCGTTGATGGAGATCGTCTCGCGCCCCGACCTGCGCTCGGCGGACGAGGCGAAGGCCTATCTGACCAAGCTGCGCACGATCCTGCGCTATCTCGGCACCTGCGACGGCAACATGGAGGAGGGCTCGCTCCGCGCCGACGTCAACGTCTCCGTGCGCAAGCCCGGCGGCGCCTTCGGCACGCGCTGCGAGATCAAGAACGTCAATTCGATCCGCTTCGTCGGCCAGGCCATCGAATATGAGGCGCGCCGCCAGATCGGCCTGATCGAGGACGGCGGGACTGTCGATCAGGAAACGCGGCTCTTCGATCCGAAGAACGGCGAGACGCGTTCCATGCGCTCCAAGGAAGAAGCGCATGACTATCGCTACTTCCCCGATCCCGACCTGCTGCCGCTGACATTCGACCAGGCCTTCATCGATCGGATCGCGGCCAATCTGCCGGAGCTTCCCGACGAGAAAAAGGCGAGGCTGACGAGCGAATATGGCGTGACCCCCTATGACGCGAGCATCCTCGTCTCCGAGCGCGAGATTGCGGTTTATTTCGAGGAAGTCGCCAGAGGGCGCGACGGCAAGACGGTGTGCAACTGGGTGATCAACGAGGTGCTGGGCCAGCTCAACAAGACCGGTACGCCGATTGCGGAAAGTCCTGTATCGCCCGCGCAGCTCGGTGCGATCGTCGATCTGATCGCCGAGAAGGTCATCTCCGGCAAGATCGCCAAGGAACTGTTCGAGATCGTGCTCGCCGAGGGCGGAGACCCGCGTCAGATCGTCGAGAGCCGCGGCATGAAGCAGGTGACCGACACCGGCGCCATCGAAAAGGCCGTGGACGAGGTGATCGCCGCCAATCCCGACAAGGTCGAGCAGGTGAAAGAGAAACCCAGCATGGTCGGCTGGTTCGTCGGACAGGTCATGAAGGCCTCCGGCGGCAAGGCCAATCCGCAGGCCGTGAACGAGATGTTGAAGGCCAAGCTCGGCGTCGAATAGCGGCCTTCAGGCCGCGGACACCATCGGCACGACCGGATCGTGGACAACCAGCGTCTTGGCGACGATGTCGCCGAAGCGCTGCCGCTCCTTGGTCGCGAGGACGATGATCAGCCCGACGAGGTAGAGCAGGAGGCCGTCTATGATGCGCAGCGCGTTGCGGATCAGCGCCTGATTGAACGTGATCGGCGCGCCCGATTCCTTCACCACACGCGTGCGCACCATGAATTTGCCCGGCGTCTTGCCGAAGCGGAATTCCAGCCAGGAATAGATCAGCAGCATGAGCAGCGCGTAGGCGAAGAAAGGCCAGCCGGTGAGATTGACGTTGAAGTCGGCCTCGTCGGTCTGAGAAACCGTGCCGAAGGCCACCGAGAACATGAAGAAGATGGCCAGCGCGAAGACCAGATCGACAAGGCCTCCGGCGATCCGCAGGCCGGCGGTGGCGATATTCTGCGTCGCGATCCCGTCAGACACTTCGTTGTCCTCCCCCCTCAGGCGCGCTGCGACTATAGCGAATGTTGAAACTGTCCAGAAGCCACTTGCCGTCATGCCGTGACAGAACGAGGTCTATTCTGGCGGCACCGAACTCGAACTTGACGAGGGTCGTCAGCTTGGCGTTCTGCGTGCTCGTTTCGAATTCCTGGACGCCGACATATTCGGTGACGTGGCCAAGGGCGACCAGGGGATAGGTATCGACGCCCATCCCCTTCTCCTCGACATGCTGCTTCAGGTCGGGGCTGGCATATCGCAGCATCGTCTGCCGATCCCAGCGATGGTCGGCCATGTCGCGGATCATCGGCTCGACGGCGGCGTTCAGTTCGGCGCGGGCGCCCGAGAGCTTGGCGAAGAGCAGCGCGCCGCTGCCGGCAAGGCCGCCGAGCACGAGAAAGAGAATGAGAACGATCTTGGCCCATCTCGGCATGCGCGTGTCGTCGGCACCCTTCCAGCGTCTGCTTCGACGATTAAAAGCGAGCGGGCGCAGCCGCGCAATTGCCCGGACGAAAAAGGAAGGGCGCGCCCCTTGGGACGCGCCCCGAACAATCCTCAGTGGCCGGTGGCCTACATGCTGCCGAACCGGTAGTTCAGCCCGACGCGCGCGATGTGCATTTCGGTGTCGTCAAACGCGAAGTTGAACGGCGTGCCGCCGGAGACGCCGGTCGCCGTTTCGCCGTCGAAATGCACATAGAGATATTCAGCCTTCACAGACCAGTTGTTGGCGAGCATGAACTCGGCACCGCCCCCGACCGTCCAGCCCCAGTCGGATTCGGCGCTGGCGGCAATCGTGGACGGCCCGGCGGGTGCCGCCGTCGCGGTATCGGTCACGGAATACTCAAGATCCGAATAGGCCAGACCGCCCGTGGCGTATATGAGGCCGAATCCCGTCGCGACGCCGAGACGAGCCCGCAACGTCGCCAGGATGTCGGCGTCGGCGGCGTAGAAAGTGTCGCCGATATTGGCGACCGTGCGCCCGCCGGCCGAATAGTCCAGATACTGGATGTCGCCTTCGATGCCCCAGACCCAGTTGCTTGCGCCCTGCCAGTTATAGCCGATCTGAGCTCCGCCGATGAAACCGTTGTGGTCGCCGAGGGGAACGGTCTCGCCGGCGATATTGTAGCCGTTGAGGTCAGTGGCATAGCTGTCGGTGACGAACACGCCACCCGCATTGAGACCCGCATAGAAGCCCTGCCAGACCGTCGGCGCAGGCGTCGAGTAGCTTTCCACAGGCGCCGGGGCGGGGGAGGGTTGCGGCATGTCCGCGGCGAGCGCCGGAACGGCAAGCAGCGTGATGGCGGAAGTTGTGAGCAGCAGCTTCTTCATGGGTACGGTCCTTGAAACAGATGTGAAATGTTCGTGTTGCCTGAGCCCACAACTGCGGTCACCCCGATCGGGTTCAACCGGAAAATCCGTTTGGCTGAAGCTGTTGCAAAGATGCAACGGAACCTCTCGCCGGCGCAAATTGAACGGGCATCGGCGCAGCGCTCAGGCACCCTAATGCTGTCAAGCTCGGCACGTTGCCTTTCCAGCGGGATGGTTAGCGTTTCGTTTGCGCCCAAGGACCAGGGAACCGTCTCTGGATGGACGAAGCCATTGAAATAATAAATAAAAAATATGCGCGCCGGAAATTGGATTCAGATTTGATTCAAATTTTGTTTGGTTTTGCGTAACCCAAACGCTTAACGCGCTGTTCAAGCGGTCGCGCGATCATTCCTTCATCGATGCTGTGGGAGGCGTCAGGCGGCAGGGCCGCGACTTGGAGGGTTTGTGAAATGGCTCATTTCGATATGCGGTCGATGGAAAGCGCGGCGGTCGAAGGCCGTCTCGACGCAGGCGAAGCGTTCTTCAGGCTTGGCATGATGTGTTCTCTGGGTGTGGAGACTGCGCCCGACCTCGTCAGCGCACACAAGTGGTTCAACATCGCTGCCTTGAAGGGCTACCGCGATGCGGCGCGCTATCGCCAGGAAGTGGCGGCCGAGATGTCGGCGGCTGAAATCGCCAGTGCCCAGCGCGCGGCGCGCGAGTGGCTGACGGTCCACTGATTTGCGGCAGCCGCGGCGTTCCTTGGAGGTTGGGGCGATACCCCCGCGCCCGCCGGGGGCAGGGCGCATGTCCTCGGAATGGACCGAATGAATCTGGCGGAGACGGGGGGATTCGAACCCCCGAGACGGGTTTACCCCGCCTAACGGTTTAGCAAACCGCCGCCTTCAGCCACTCGGCCACGTCTCCGGCGCGCCGGTTCGGCGCGCCACCGCAATAGCCGGGTTGCGCACGACAAATCAAGCGCCGCGATGAGGATTTCTGGTTGACGGCCTCAAGGGGAAGCGTGGTCGCCGTTCCAGCATGGATTTCCGGATTCGTTTCAGGCGCCGTCGCGCGGAACCTTGAGATCGACACTCAGCGATCCATCGCTTTCCAGAACGAGCGTTTTCACGTCGCTCTCCTCGTGACCTCCCTGCTACCTGACAGTGCTGAGCGCCTCACCGCGGGTAATGCGCTCTCTGCGCATTGATTCAGTGCAGAAATGCCCGTCCCGCGCCAAAAGGGCCGGCTCGGAGCGAACGGCGCTTGCGAAGCGGACTGAGAGATAGGTCACCAGATATTGAGCGCTGATGAGCAGCCCGAGCGCAACGACGCCTTCGGTGAGGGCAATGGATTCCTGCAAGGAGATGGACGAAAGCGTCGAGCCGATAGCCACCGTCACGACGAGATCGAATGCGTTGAGCTTTGCCAGCGTTCGCTTCCCTGAAATGCGAAGCGCAGGCTTTCCTGATCCGACAACGCACCCCTCAATTGCATTCAGGACTTAAGCCCGGAGGGGCAATCGGTTCCATGGTTGGCCTCTCGCAAAATTCAACAAGGTGCACTTGCCCGTCATTCTATGATAGTTTAATACTAAACTATAAGAAAACTGGCGTTGCTCACGGCGGCGAGAGGCTCGGGGAGAAGCTTGTGATTTTGTCAGAAGAGCAAAGTGCCTTGCGCGAAGCGTCGCAACGGTTTGCCCGCGAGAGGCTACTGCCGGCCTACCAGCATCGGGAAAGGAGCCGGCGGCTGGAGGCCGATCTGCTGCATGATCTCGGGGCGCTGGGCTTCCTTGGCATGGACATTTCCGAGGCTCATGGCGGCATGGGTGCGGCTGCCGTGACGACAGGACTTGTGATCGAGGCGCTCGCCTATGGCGATTTCAATATCGGCTCACTCTGCGTCACGCAGTCTCTGTGCGGCGCGCTTGTCGAGCGTCATGCGCATCGTGAAATTGCTGCCGCGTGGTTGCCGCGCGTTTGCCGCGGCGAGACGATCCTCGCATTGGCGCTGACGGAGGCCGGTGCTGGTTCCGATGCCGGGGCGCTCAGGCTGTCCGCGCGCAGGGACGGCAGCTCATATGTGCTGAACGGAGAAAAGAACTCCGTCACGTTCTCCGATACGGCGGGCGGATATATCGTTTTCGCGCGGATTGAGGGTGGAAAGGGATCCGGAATCACCGCGTTCCTGGTGCCCTCGGACCTGCCGGGCGTCAAAGCGGGTCGTTTCTCCGATGTCGGCGGACACGCGACCGGTCGAGGACCTGTCTTCTTCGATGACGTCCGTATTCCCTGCGAGTGCCGTCTCGGGGATGAGGGTGCGGCCTTCTCCAAGGTGCTTGCGGGCTTTGATTACAGCCGCGCGCTCATTGCGCTGCAATGCATCGGCGCCGCGCAAGCCTCGGTCGATGAAACCTGGGCCTACGCAAAGGAACGCGAGGCCTTCGGTCGTCCCATCGCACAGTTTCAGGGCGTAACGTTTCCCCTGGTCGAAGGGGAGACGCTGCTTGCCGCCGGTCGGCAACTGTCGCTGCATGCACTGTCGCTTCGCGATGAAGGTGCGCCGCACACAGTTGAGGCCGCGATGGTCAAGTGGTTCGGCCCGAAGACGGCGTTCGACGTAATTCACCAGTGCCTTCTGACATTCGGCCACTACGGCTGGTCGATGGATCTGCCGCACCAGCAGCGCTTGCGCGATGTGATGGGACTGGAAATCGGCGATGGCACCGCCGGCATCATGAAAATGATCGTCGCCCGCGCCCGTGCTGGCCGCGCGGCCAATATCTGAGGAGGCGTACTTGAAGTATCAGACAGCGTTTGCGGAAGGTCTGTTCGACGGCCAGACGGTTATCGTGACCGGCGGCGGCAGCGGCATCGGTCGATGCACGGCGCATGAGCTTGCGCGCCTCGGGGCCACGGTCGCCCTGGTGGGCCGGAAGGCGGAGAAGATCGAGTCCGTCAGGGCCGAAATCGAGGAGGATGGCGGCAGGGCGCTCACCTTCGTTGCCGACATTCGCGACGAAGAGGCTGTCGGCGCGATGATCGACGGCGTGCTCGAGGCCACCGGCCGTATCGACGGCCTGTTCAACAATGCCGGCGGCCAGTACCGCGCCGCGCTGGAGACGATCTCCACGAAAGGCTTCGAAGCCGTCGTGCGGACCAATCTGACGGGTGGCTTCATCGTCATGCGCGAGGTCTACAACCGGGCGATGAAGGCCAACGGCGGCGCCATCGTCAACATGATCGCCGATATCGCCAACGGATGGCCGAACTTTGCTCATTCGGGCGCATCGCGCGGCGGCATGCTGACGCTGTCGGAAAGCGCCGCGAGCGAATGGGCGCCGGCCGGTGTCAGGGTCAATACCATAGCGCCCGGCGCCATCGCATCCAGCGGGCTCGACACCTATGACGCCAAGGATACCGACTACATTCAAAAGCAGATCATCGGCGAGATTCCGATGAACCGGTTCGGTACCGAGGCGGAAGTGTCTGCCGCCATCGTTTTCCTGCTTTCGCCGGCTGCCGCCTTTATCACCGGCACATGCATACGCGTCGATGGCGGCGCGCCGAACGCGCGGCCGATATGGGGCCGTATCGAACACACCGACGCCTGCAAGCCATTCAACGGCTTTCATCGCGCGCGCGGTCCGAAAATCCTTTCATCCAATAGCTGACCGGCCATAGCGCCAACGTCCGGGGCAGAGACGTCCCGGGCAGTAACGAAAAACGAGGCAGATCATGACTGACAAGGTACTTTTCGAGAAAAAGGGCGAGGTCGCCTACATCACACTCAACCGTCCCGAGGTGAAGAACGCCATCGACATCGAGACGCAGGACGCGCTGCGCCGCGCATGGATCGAGTTCCGCGACGACGAGAAGCTTCGCGTTGCCATTCTGACAGGGAAGGGCGACGCGTTCTGCGCCGGCGCCGACCTTAAGACCCATGTCCCTGAATGGGCCGATGCCGGTCCGAGCCTTGCCCGCGACAAGCTTCCCGAAGGATTTGCGGGCGGCATCACCCGGGGGCTGCACCGGATCTACAAGCCGATCATCGCCGCCTGCAATGGCTGGGTTCTTGGCGGCGGTCTCGAACTGGCGATGGCCTGCGACATCCGGATCGCCTCCGAGCGCGCGCAGTTCGGTTCGTTTGAACTGCGCCGCGGTATGCACCCGGCGGATGGAGGCATCGTCCGCCTCGTCAATACCTGCGGCGTCGGAATCGCCTTGGAGATGGAACTGACGGGCGAGCCGATCTCGGCGCAGAGGGCGCTCCAGGTGAACATGGTGAGCAGGGTCGTCCCGCATGACGACCTGATGGCGAGCGCCGAGGATCTCGTCGCGCGCATCCTGCGCAATGACCGCCGCGCGGTGGAATCGGCCAAGGAAACGATCTTCGAGGTCATCGGGCGGACGCTGGACGAACAGCTGAAGGTCGAGTGTCTCTATGGCTACGCGCTGTGCGGTGGCAATCCGGAAATCGAGAAGCGATCCGAGCAATTCTTCCAGAAGACCGACAAGGGTCGCGCCGGCGCGACCGCGTCGTCGCTGTAGCCGCGGGAGACGGATAAATGAGCGAGGGCGTTTTTGCGGGCAAGGGCATAGTCATCCTGGGTGGTACGGCGGGCGTCGGGCTGGAAACCGCCGTCCGCTTCAGCCAGGAGGACGCGCGCGTTGTGCTCATCGGGCGCAACGATGAGCGCGGCGAAAAAGCGTGCGCCGCGGTCAGGGCGCGCAACGGCAGAGCCGATGTGACGTTCGTCAGGGCGGACGCGATCCTGACCGGGGAGGCGGTACGCGCCGCTGCCGAGGCGGAATCGATACTCGGTGCCATCGATGTGCTGATGTGCACGACGGGGCCGAGCGAACCACCACGCCTCCTGCACAATATTCCGATTGAAAACGTCCGTCCGCGGATCGAGGAGATCATGCTGCCCCCGCTGCACATGATGCATGCGGTGCTGCCGATGATGCGGGCGCGCAAAAGCGGAGCGATCGTGAACGTCGCGTCAGACGCCGCCAAATTCGCAACCCCCGGCGAAACGCTGATCGGCGCGGCGATGGCGGCGATCGTCATGTTCTCTCGCGCCGCGGCGGTTGAGGCGAAGCGTGATGGCGTGCGCATCAACATGCTGACGCCGTCGCTGATCGACGGCACGCCGGGGGCGAGGCTCATCGGCGCGGATCCGTTCGCCAGCAAGATGTTCGAGAAGGCGACGGGTCTGGCGCATCTGGGCTTACCGGATGCTGCCGACCTGGCTGATGCCGCCCTGTTCCTCGCTGGACCGCACGCACGGCGCATGACGGGTCAGGCACTCAGTGTGAATGGCGGCATCTCCGTCGGCTGACGGATGGCAAGGCTATGAAATAAGGGAGGAATACCATGTGGAGATTTGTGGAAATTCGAAATGTCGCTGATGTCCCGCGCTATTGGGCCGCCAGGACGCCGGACAAGACCGCGCTGGTCGAAGGGGACGCGCGGCGCAGCTATGCCGAACTGAACGCGCGATCGAACGCGATCGCCAATCGTCTGCTGAAGATGGGGCTGAAGCGCGGCGACACTGTCGGATATATCGGCAAGAATGCCATAGAGGTGTGGGAAGTCTGGTTCGGCGCCGCAAAGGCCGGATTGGCCTTCGCTCCCTTCAACTGGCGTCTGGCGGTTCCCGAACTCGCCGCCATCGCGGACGACGCGGCGCCGCCAGTAATCTTCGCCACCAGGGAAATGACGGAGACGATGGAAAAGGTCCGCAAGGCCGCCTCCACTTCTTTCGAACTCGTTTCCTTCGATCCCTCGACCCGCGAAGCCGGCGGGCTGGATGGGTGGATCGAGGGGATCAGCGTCAGCGACCCCGGCGTCGAGATCGACGGCAAGGATACAGCGCTACTTTCTTACACCTCGGGCACGACCGGGCTTCCGAAGGGAGTCATGGCATCCCACGAGGCGTTTCAGTATTCGTTCCTCTGCGGTTCGCTGGAGCCCGCGCTCTACCGGGACGAAAACGACGTGCTCGTCATGTCGATGCCTAACTTCCATCTCGGCGGCAGCTGGGTTTCCATCGCCGCTCTCTATGTTGGCGGTTCGATCGCGATCCTGCCGATGTTCGATCCCGAGGCGCTGATCGCAATGCTGCGCAAGGACAGGCCGACGATCGTGCCCCTCGTGCCGACGGCAATCCAGCTGCTTGTCTCACGGCCCGATGTCACGAGCGATGACTTCCGTTCCGTACGCTCGGTGATCTATTTCGGCTCGCCGATCGGCCAGCAGCTCCTGAAGAGTGCCATCGACAAGCTGCAATGCGAGTTCTGTCAGTCTTTCGGCACGACCGAGAGCTATTTCAATACGATTTTCCGGCACGATGAGCACCTCTCGGCCGACGCGACGCGGATTGCCTCGTGTGGACGCCCGCTGCCGATGGTCGAGATGATGGTGGTCGATGAAAAGAACGAAGAGGTGGCGCCGGGCGTCATCGGCGAACTGCTGGTCTATACGCCGATGATGATGACGGGCTATCGCAATCGTCCGGACGTGACGGCTGAACTTCTGAAGAACGGCTGGTACCGCACCGGCGATATGGCGAAGAAGGATGAGGAAGGGTTCATCTATATCGTCGATCGCAAGAAGGACATGATCATTTCCGGCGGCGAGAACGTCTACTCCGCCGAAGTCGAGCTGGCGCTGCTCAAGCATCCGGATATCGCCATGGCCGCCGTCGTTGGCGCGCCTGACGAAAAATGGGGCGAGCGCGTCACGGCGCTGATCGTGCCCAAGCCAGGAGCGTCATTGACGGAGGAGGCGGTGCAGAAGCACTGCAGAGAGCTCCTGGCAGGCTACAAGGTGCCCAAATCGGTGCTCTTCGAAACCGCGTTGCCGCTGACGCCGAGTGGCAAGGTTCAGAAAGGTCCGTTGCGCGAGCGGCTTCGCAATCAGTAGCCACGCGCTGTTCGCGCCACCCTTTGAGATCGCCCGGACACTATGTAAGAACACTGCGTACCAATAGAACAGGGCTTTTCAATGAGCGGCACGAACAGGCTTTCGGCAATTGACCAAAGCGCGCCGGCAATGGGCCGGGCGCTGCCCGGATTGCCCGTGCGTGAAACGATATTCGTCCAGCTGCTTCGTCTGTGCCTTGCCAGCATGGGCGATTTTTTTGCCGGCGAGTTCCGGAAGATCGGCATCAACGAGCACTGCTTTCACGTGCTGTGCCTGTTGATGGCCAGCGAGAGCGAGCGGGCCTCTCCAAGCGACCTTGCCGATCTGGTCGGGACCAGCCGTGCGAACATGACCCGCATTCTCGGCATGCTCGTCGACGATGGCTTTGTTGTACGGGAAGCCGAAGCGCTCGACGGGCGCCGCTATATGATCCGCATCACCGAGTCTGGACGCGACGCCGCGCGACGTTCGGTTGCCCATCTCGCCGGGCCGCTCCAGGCTGCCTTCGCAGGGTTGAGCGACGCTGAGCTCGACCAGTTCGAGGTGCTCTTGCGAAAATGCGTCGCGTCCTTCAGTGAGAAAGTATCGCCCTTCAGACCGGTCGAGCCCGTCAAATAGGGTAGCGGTCTTTCCAGCGCGGATATCTCTGCGTCCAGGGACGACCGGGACCCGGATACCCATTGTGCGGTTTCCGTGCGCGGAACCCATTTATCCTGTGGCCGGCAGGCCAACTTCTCGAAAGCGTTCCCACGCTGGTTCAATCGTTCGGGGAACCGATTGCCGCAAACGTCATTATCCAGCCCAGAAAACAAAACGCTGGAGGCGAAGATGCAGGGTGAGAACAGTGTAAGCGAAGCGCGTTGGCTGTTGGGCTATGTGGCGGCGGTTCTGGTGAGCGTGGTGTCGCTTGCCACGCTGCCCGCGCTGCTGACTTACTAGCTTCCGGGCGGCACTGTCTCCAATGTGAGGCGGCGCGATGAATGAACCCGTCATTCCGTTCGAACTCGGACGCATGCTTCTCGGCGATCAGCCGCCGGCATTCTTTTTCGAGATCGTTTTCAGAACGTTGCTGATCTACACCTATTCCTTCGTTCTGGTGAGGTGGGTGGGTGGACGCAGCATCGCCCAGCTTTCGCTGGTCGAGTTCCTGCTCGTGATCGCTCTGGGTTCGGCCGTGGGCGATCCCATGTTCTATCCGGACGTGCCGATCCTTCACAGCCTCGCCGTGATCACGGTCATCGTCGGCGTCAACAAGGGTCTGGACATGCTGATCTTCCGCAGCGGGCGGGCGGAAGCGATCATTGACGGATCGCCGCTGGAGATCGCCCGGGACGGCGTCCTGGACTGGCAAGTGCTGCATGAACGCCGTATCGGCCAACGCGAGTTGTTTCAGCAGCTCCGCGTTGCCGGAATCCGAAGTATCGGTCAGATCGATCGCGCTTTTCTGGAGGCGAACGGATCGGTGAGCGTCTTCCGGCGCGAACGGGCGAAGGCTGGACTGCCCATAGTACCACCGTGGGAGTTCCCCGATCGGAAGGTTCTGCGCGCCGGCGTCGAGACGAGCGCGCGCCAAATGGCCTGCTGCCAATGCGGATCGACGGTGACCGGCAAGGAATTTCGCGAGCGTTCAGATTGTCCCCGATGTGGTCACAGCCACTTCGTCGAAGCCGTCACGCAGTAGCCTGTGGATCGCAGGTTTCGGACCCGATCAAAGGAACGTTATCGCCCCTGAGCTGTTATATCGCGGCAGCCGACGGCGGACCTGCAACGACATTATTCACCACACTGACCTGAGGGAAAAAGTCTATGTCCATCAAATCTCTGGATGATCTCTTTCTGCACACGCTGAAGGATATCTACTTCGCCGAGAAGCACATCACCAAGGCGCTCCCCAAAATGATCGACAAGGCCGAAAGCGCGGACCTTAAGAAGCTCTTCCAAGATCATCTGGAGGAGACCAAGGGCCACGTGGAGCGGCTCGAGAAGGCGTTCGAAAAGCTCGGCAAGAAGGCCTCCGGCGAGGAATGCCCGGCAATTGAAGGCATCACTGAAGAGGCCGAGGAACTGATGAAGGAGATCGGCGATGCCGCGACCCGCGATGCGGCCATGGCATCGGCGGCGCAGGCGGTCGAGCATTACGAGATCACGCGCTACGGCACGCTGATCACCTGGGCCAAGCGGCTCGGCCACGATGATGTCGCCGATTTGCTCGTCAAGACGCTGAAGGAAGAGGAAAGCGCGGACTCCAAGCTCACCAAGGTTGCCACGTCGACCCTGAACAAGAAGGCTGCCTGACAATCCAACGTCCTTGACCGGACCAGGCCGGACGGATCCGATCCGTCCGGCCTGCTGTTGCGTGACCACGGGCTTTACTCGGCTCGCGGCGCCAACTAAAAACGCCGCGTTGGAAGTCCCCTCCAGGCCAAGAACACCACGGATCAGATGCGCGCCGAATTCTCCAATCTCGTCGACGAAATCAAGCAGTCCATCGCGCTGCTGAGGAGGCATCTTTGACTGGGATGTCGCGCAAAGGCGCCTTGCCGAACTGAACGCCAAGGCGGAGGACCCCAACCTCTGGAACGACGCGGCCGAGGCGCAGAAGCTGATGCGCGAACGGCAGCAGCTTGTCGATTCGGTCGAAGGCGTCCAGGCCCTCGAGCAGGAGCTGGACGACCAGACCGGCATGATCGAACTTGCCGAGGAGGAGGGGGACGAGGCCCTCGTCGAGGAGGCCGGAAACGCGCTGAAGGCCCTGCACAAGACGGCGTTGAAAAGGCAGGTCGAGACGCTGCTTTCGGGTGAGGCCGACAGCAACGATACCTTCGTCGAAATCCACGCCGGCGCCGGTGGTACGGAGAGTCAGGACTGGGCGGAAATGCTGATGCGCATGTATATGCGCTGGGCCGAGCAGCGGGGCTTCAAGGTCGAGATAACGGGCATCAGCCCTGGCGAGGAAGCCGGCATCAAGGCGGGCACGTTCACGGTGCGCGGCCCTAATGCCTATGGCTGGCTGAAGACCGAATCGGGCGTCCACCGCCTCGTGCGGATATCTCCTTACGATTCGGCGGCGCGCCGCCATACCAGCTTCGCCTCGGTATGGGTCTATCCGGAGGTCGACGACACCATCGAGATCAATATCCCCGAATCGGAAGTGCGCATCGATACGTTCCGCGCTTCAGGCGCAGGCGGCCAGCACGTCAATACGACCGACAGCGCGGTGCGCATCACCCACATTCCGACCAACATCGTCGTCCAGTGCCAGAACGAGCGCTCGCAGCACAAGAACCGCGCGACCGCGTGGAACATGCTGCGCGCCCGGCTCTACGAACGCGAACTGCAGCTGCGAGAAGAAGCCGCGACCGCGGAGATGGCAACCAAAGGCGAGATCGGCTGGGGCAACCAGATACGTTCCTACGTCCTGCAGCCCTACCAACTGGTCAAGGATTTGCGCACGGGAATAGAGAGCACCAGCCCGCAGGCGGTGCTCGACGGCGACCTTGACGAGTTCATGGAAGCCGCGCTCGCGCAGCGCGTCTATGGCGAAACGGAAAAGGCAAGCTAGATCCTGACCCTAGGGATTCTTCGTCTGCCTTGCGCTCGGCAGGAAGTCGCCTGCCGCCAGGTAGGTGGTCGGATCGACGGGTTCGCCGTCGCGACGCGTCTCATAATGCAGGTGCGGGCCGGTGCTGCGGCCGCTGGATCCAACCCGTCCGACGACGGTGCCGGGTGACACCATGTCGCCTTCCTCGACTTCGATCCGGCTGAGATGTGCGTAGCGTGTCGTCAGTCCGTTTCCGTGGTCGACCTCGACCATTATGCCGTAACCGCCGTTGCGCCCGGCGATCGTGACGCGGCCTGAGCCTGTCGCCCTGACGGACATGCCGCGGCTGGCGGCATAATCGATGCCGGAGTGGAAGGCGAGGCGTCCCAGAAATGGGTCCCGGCGGGTGCCGAAGTCGCTGCTGATCTCGCGATAGTTGATGAGCGGCTTTCGCACCGGGAGCCGCTGCACCTGGGTCTCGAGCGCCTTGAGCGCGGCAAACGAATCTTCAAGCTGATCCAGAGACCTTTCCATCGGCATCGCAACCGCCGCTTCGCCTCGCGCCGGAATGTACGGCCCGCCCATCGCCGCCATACGGTCGTGACCGGCAATGGTCAGGCCGAGGGCGCGCGGCACTTCCGCAAGGGCGCGAAAACGTTCGTCGACACCTTGTTCGAGCGTGGCGACGACCGCACCCTGCTCGGCGGTCATCTGCTCAAGCCCCTCGGCGATCGTGTCGACGCTGGCGTCAACGAGGTTCACGCTGCGTCCCGCCGAGGTGCCGCGCAGCGACGAGAAGCGCGCAAGGAGCGGCTTGGGCCGCATTGGTGCGATGGATCCGGTGGTAACCGGCGCGGCTCCGCCCAGCGCAAGACCGCGCTTCTGCGCGTCCTCCAGCAGCGCCGTCATGCGCGTCTGCCGGGCTGCGATTTCTTCCTGAGTGGCCGTCAGGGATTGCATGCGCGCCTCGAGAGCCTGCTGATCGAGATAGCGACGCGTCGTGATGTCCTCGATCTGCGCGCGCAGCGAGGCAATCCGGTCCTCATAGTCGCGCTGCATCTGGCTTTGATAGTTGTGCGCGATCTCGACGAGGTCATCGTTGTAGAAGACATAGGCGGTCGCGCAGACCAGCCAGATGAAGACTCCGAAAAGGGACCCGCCGGCGAGGCCGATCATCCATCCCCGCAGCGTCAGCGCCTTGACCTGTTGTCCGCGAGCATAGATCAGCCGCGGTGGCGCATGTCGCTTTCCAAAGCCGGCCGGCGAATGTTGCCGATGCCCCATTTTACCCCGTCACAACACCTGTGCGGCCGCTCTGCCGAGTGGCTCATCCCATCGGATAGATATTCGGAAAACAGGGTTAATAATCGGTTATGCGCGGGCGTGGCGCCGCTCCGCCCCATCCGCTCGGCAAGGCGCTCCGGCCGCGCACAATCCGCGCCGGCGAACGCTCCTGACTTCTCAGGAACGCGTCAGCGCCTCGACTGCATCCAGCACCTCCGCGGCATGGCCGGGCACCGACACCTTTCGCCAGACGCGGGCGATTCTGCCATCCGTACCGATGATGAAGGTTGACCGTTGCACGCCCATATACTTGCGCCCATACATGCTCTTCTCGACCCACACGCCATAGGCTTCCAGTGTCGTCTTGGCCTCGTCGGAAACGAGATCGACGGTGAGGCCGTGCTTCTTGCGGAATCTGTCATGCGTTCTGGCGCTGTCCGGGCTGATTCCCGTGACCGTTGCGCCGGCCCAAATGAACGCCTCGCGAAGGCCTGAAAAGTCTATGCTTTCCGCCGTGCAGCCGGACGTATCGTCTTTCGGATAGAAAAACAGAACGGCCGGTCCGTTTGCGATCAGATCGCTGAGGGTGATCGTCTTGCCGCCACTTGCGGGCAGGGAGAACGCCGGGGCCGCGTCGCCGATGTCGATCAATTTGTCGCTCCTGCCATTGTTTGGACTTTTTCAGTTCCGTTAATGGGTTGGTGGCGCATAAGCTGCTCGACCGTCAAGCCGGGTGCATGAAGCCGGCATCATCCAAGAACCAGCAGAGGATCGGTTGGGGGAAGCGTCTTTCCAGCGATATGCCAAACGCGCCAAGGTCTACTTGATGCGAAGCGTCAGGCTGCGCGCCGTCTGGCGATCGCGGGTGTTCCGCTATGGCGCGGCCGGCGTGCTCCTCCTGTGTCTGGTGTTCGCGCTCGCCAGCGGGATTCTGGCCTGGCGCCTGTCCAGCGGCCCGATTGCCGAAGCCTATCTTACGGACGAGGTGCGCGGGCGGCTCGCTGAGGCATTGCCGGCCGGCGTATCCTTCACGCTCGGCAGCGTCGGCATCGAGCGGATGGAGGATACCCAGCGGATTTCACTGGTTGTCCACAACCTTCAGCTGACCCGCGCGGCGGATGGTGCCCGCTTCACCATTCCGAGAATGGCCGTCCGGCCCAAATGGGCCGCGCTCCTGATCGGTCGATTCGAGGTCAGCGGTGTTGAGGCCTTCGGGCCGATCGCGGAACTGGCGCCGGCTGCCGGTGACGGCGCTTTCCTGCCCGATGCAAATCCCTATGTGCTGGCCACGACTTCCCTGACGGTCGCGCATGGTGTGGTGCGCACATTCGGCATCCGCTGGATCGCGCTTCGCAACCTGCGCATCGGCCGCGGGCTGGAGGCGCTGGCGGCCGAGCCCGTTTCCCTCAGTTCCTACGTGCTGGACTACAACGAAGAAGGTCTCAGGATCGCCTTCGTCGGCGATGAGGGCGAAGGAATCGGCTGGAGCATGCAGCTGGCCGGCCGCCGCACTGAAACCGGCTTTTCCTTCGAGGCGAAACTCGCCGACATCGTGCCGGAACGCATGACCGCCGGCATGGCGGGCGGCGAGGACGGCATACAGTTCAGCACCCCGATCACGGGCAGCGTCAAAGGCTCGCTCGCGCCCGATGGCCGACTGGGCGGCTCCGAGTTCGATCTCAAGTTGGGCGCCGGCTTTCTGGGCCTCTCCGCCAAACACCGCGCGCTGATCGATGAGGCGCACCTGTCGGGGCGATGGCTCGCCGACAAGGAACAGCTGATCATCGATCCTTCGACCATCCTTGCGGCTCGCACGGAGATTCAGTTTCAGGGCACCGCCAGCATCCCCGGCTCGGGCAATTTCGCCTATGGCTATGTTCCGATCAGGCTGGATTTCGGCAAATCCGCCGTGTCGGGCGACGGAGTCTCCGATCCGGTGACCATCGATCGCGGTATCGTCACCGCCGTTTACGTGCCGGGCCAGGGAGCTTTGCGAATCGACCGTTTCGACATCGCGTCGAAGGAGGCCGCGGTGGCGATCTCGGGTGTCGTCGGCGGTTTGAATGCGCGGCCGTTCGCGCGGATCGAGGGCGGCATCGCATCGATGCCGGTGGATGTCCTGAAGCGCGTTTGGCCGGCCTATGCCGCCCCGGGCGCGCGGGAATGGGTCATGCAGCACATCCTGGCCGGCGATATCACCAGCGCGCAGTTCTCCCTGACGGGCCAGCCCGGGGTGCTTCAGACGGGCGGACCGCCATTGGAAGGCCGGTTCGAATTCGCGATGTCCGATGTTGCCTTCACCTATCTCGGTGCGATGCCGCCGATACGAAACGCAAGCGCGAAAGCTGTCCTCGACGGCGACCGCCTGGAGGTGCGCCTCGGCCGTGGCGCCCATGTGGAAACGATCAGCGGCAAGCGGATCGAGGTCGAGTCCGGATCGTTCACGGCCCACAATCTGTACGGCGACAAGCCGCCGGGCGCCGCAGCCGTTTCCCTGTCCGGCGACGCAGGGGCCATGGTGGAACTGCTCGACAACGATCCCATCAATCTGGCGACCGACAAGGGCCTCGATCCGGAAACGATTTCGGGCGCCGCCAAGGCCGACATCCGGGTGGAACTGCCGCTGATCTCGGACGTGAAGCTCGCCGAAACACGGGTCTTCGTGAACGGCAAGGTCGACCGCCTTGCCATGAAGACCGCCGACGGCCGGTCGGTGGAGGAGGGCATGCTCGAGGTCACTTCCGACGGCACGACGATCGCGCTGAACGGCCACGCGCGGATCGATGGCGTCGACGCGACGATCAACCTGACCGATCAGATGTTCGGCGGCAGCGGCGCAACGCAGACGGTCACGACCCTTCTGGGCGCGGAAGAGCGCCGCAAGATGGGGTTTTCTCTCGAGGAACTCGTCTCCGGCGAGTTGCCCGTCGAGATCGTCAGCGGCCGGGATGAGCAGGGGCGCGAAGCCAACGACGTGACGCTCGACCTGACGCCGGTGCGCATGAGCTATCCCGCGATCGGCCTCGACAAGCCGCCGGGCGCCGCGGCGACGGCGAAATTCCGGATGGTGAAGGATAAGTCGCGAATATTCCTCAAGGGGCTGACCGTGACCGGATCAGGCCTCGATATCGCCGGTGAAGTCACGCTCTCCCCTGCCGGCGAAATCCTTTCCGCCCAGTTGCCGCGCTTCAGCCTGCGTCGCGCCGATGTGGCATCCGTGAGCATCAAGCGCGGCCGCAGCAATGCGCTCAATGTCGAGATCGAGGCCGATTCTCTCGACGTGCGCAGTGTGCTGAGTGCGGCGTTCGCCAACGAGGAGGGCATCGCCAACACAGGATCGGCCGCGCCGCTCAATATCGTCGCCAATATCGGTAAGGCCATCGGCCACGACGACCAGACGATGACCGGCGTGAAGCTCAATTTGACGCGCGCGGGCGGGCGCACCACGGGGTTTGACGTTCAGGGCATGCTCGCGCCGAACGGCGCCCTGTCGGGCTCCATGAAGCCGGGTGCGAATGGCCAGGCATCGGTCATCACCATCAAATCCGGCGATGCCGGCGCGCTGATGCGTTTCGCCGGCATCTACTCCAACATGCAGGGCGGTTCGTTCACGCTCGTCGCCAGAACGGGCCAGCAGCAAGGCTATGCCGACGGCGGCATGCGAATAGACGATTTTGTCATCAACAACGACACCGGCCTCGACAGGATCGTCGCGAGCGGCGAGCAGGAGGCGCTCCGCGTTGGCGAACAAAAGGGCGCGGGCGGGGTGCCTACGGCGAATACGGGCAATCTGCCTTTCAGGCAGTTCGAGTTGCGCTTCACCAGGCAGGGCGATCTCGTGCGCGTCCAGGATGGCGTCATCCGCGGGCAGGCGATGGGCGCGACCGTCGAGGGCGAGATCGACTTCTCCCGCAAGCGCATCGGCATGGCGGGAACCTATGTGCCGCTCTATGCGATCAACTCGATCTTCGGCAAGATTCCGATCATCGGCCCGATCCTGGGCGGGCGAAAGAACGAGGGTCTGGTCGGCATTTCCTATTCGATACGTGGGTCGATCGAGCAGCCGATCCTCACCGTCAACCCCGTTTCGGCGGTGACGCCGGGCGTCCTCCGCTTCATTTTCGAGCAGCCGATCGATTCGCTTTCGAGCGGCTCGGCGCCGCAATCCATCGCCCCCGGCGATCTCGGCCGGAACTGACGGCCTTCACACCGCCTTCAGAAGGGCGTGGCGCTTCTTGCCCATGGAGAGCTTTATGAAGCCGTCGCCGCTCAGGTCGGCCGGCGTGAGCAGCATCTTCTCATCGGTGACCACGACATCGTTGACCCTGAGCCCGCCGCCCTTCACCTGACGCCGGGCCTCGCTGGTGGAGGCGACGAAGCCTGCCTGGACATTGGCGCTGAGGACGCCGATGCCCTTCTCAAGCTCGGCGCGGCTGACCTCGATCGTCGGCAGGCTGTCGGCGGTGACGCCTTCCTCGAATGTGCGCCGCGCCGTTTCCTGCGCCTGATCGGCGGCCTCGCGCCCGTGCATCAGCGCCGTTGCCTCCGTCGCCAACACCTTCTTGGCCTCGTTGATCTCCGAGCCCGACAATGCGGCGAGCTTTTCGATTTCGTCCATCGGCAGCAGGGTGAAGAGCTTCAGGAACCGGCCGACATCGGCGTCTTCCGTGTTGCGCCAGTATTGCCAGTAATCCCACGGGCTCAGCATGTCGGCGTTGAGCCAGACGGCGCCGGCGGCGGTCTTTCCCATCTTCGCGCCCGACGCGGTCGTCAGCAGCGGACAGGTGAGGGCATAAAGCTGATGGGTCCCCATGCGGCGGCCCAGATCGATGCCGTTGACGATGTTGCCCCACTGGTCCGATCCGCCCATCTGCAGGTTGCAGCCATAACGACGGGCCAGTTCCACATAGTCGTAGGACTGGAGGATCATGTAGTTGAACTCGATGAAGGAGAGTTCCTGCTCCCGCTCAAGCCGCATGCGGACCGAATCCATCGTCAGCATGCGGTTGATGGAGAAGTGCCGGCCGATCTCGCGCAGCATCTCGATATAGTTGAGCCCGGTGAGCCATTCCGCGTTGTCGACCATGACGGCGTCGCCGGGCTGCTCGCCGAACTTGAGGAACCGCCGGAAAGTGCCCTTGATGCTCTCCTTGTTCGAATCGATTTCCTCGATGGTGAGGATCTTGCGCGTTTCGTCACGGCCGGACGGGTCGCCGACCCGGGTTGTTCCACCGCCCATCAGCGCGATCGGCTTGTTGCCGGTTTCCTGGAGCCAGTGCAGCATCATGATCGAGAGCAGATGGCCGACATGAAGGCTCGGCGCGGTGCAGTCATATCCGACATAGGCGGTCACTTCCTTGCGCCGCGCGAGGGCATCGAGGCCGTCGTCGTCGGAGCATTGGTGGATGAAGCCGCGCTGTTCCAGCGTGTGGAGGAAATCGGATTTGAAACGCATCTTGTGCCGTCGGTTCTCGTCGATAGGTTACTGTGATCGGCGCGGAGTAACGACGCTGAAAGGGTTGTGCAGCATCATCGCGCGGGCGGTGGTTTAGCATCGATTGACGGCGGAATGCACGATTTGTTTGGGCGGCGGGGAAGATGGCGGCACGGCTGAGGGTCGTTGGGATGATGAGCGGCACGTCGATGGACGGCATCGAGACGGCGCTCATCGAAACGGACGGCGAATCCCTGTTCGCCTTCGGTCCGCATGAGAGCTTTGCGTTCGATCCGCAATCGCGCGAACGCCTGATGCAGGCCAAGACGTCTGCCCGCAGCGTGAAAAGCAGCAGCGAGCGGACGGGGATCATGGCCGAGGCGGAAACGCTCGTCGGCACCTTGCATGTAAGGGCGCTGGAGGCTTTCTTCGCCCGTCACGGCATGACCGCCGACGACATCGACCTTATCGGCTTTCACGGCCAGACTGTCTTCCACGCGCCCCAGCGCGGGATCACCGTACAACTGGGCGATGCGGCGGTTCTGGCAAGCGCTTTCCTGTGCGAGACGGCATATGACTTCCGATCCGCCGATGTCGCGGCGGGCGGCGAAGGCGCGCCCCTCGCGCCGGCCTATCACCGCGCGCTCGTTGCCATGTCCGATCTGCCGAGGCCCGTTATCGTCCTCAATCTCGGCGGTGTCGCCAATTTCACGGCCATCGACGCGGACGGAGACATGATCGCCTGCGATACGGGACCGGCGAACGCGCTGCTGGACGATTTCATGGCCGCCCGCACCGGCAGGCCCTATGATGACCAGGGGCGGCTGGCAGCGTCGGGCGTGGCCGATGAAACCGCGCTGGCGATGCTCATGGACGATCCCTATTTCGCCGCGCCCTATCCCAAATCGCTTGATCGCGATGCGTTCGACCCCGCGCCAGCCTATGCGCTTTCGGAGGCGGACGGCGCGGCCACGCTGACGGCCTTCAGCGCGCGCGCCGTCGCGGCCGGGCTGAGACTGCTGCCTTTTCGTCCGGAACTGATCATCGCGACCGGTGGCGGTGCGAAGAACCCGCACCTGCTCAGGACGATCGGGCTGGAGACAGGCGTCCAGACCATCCCCGCGGAGAAGGCCGGGTGGAAGTCCCAGGCAATCGAGGCGCAATGCTTCGCCTATCTGGCGGCGCGCGTGAAACGCGGCCTCCCGATCACCTTCCCGACGACGACCGGCGTGCCGGCGCCGCTGGTGGGCGGGCGTCTCATCTCGCGCTAGCGGCCGTAATCCTCACCGGATGCGATTTCCGCCAGCCGCGTGTCGAGATACGAGGCGCAATTCTCGATCAGTTCGTCGACCTTGTTCTCGAAGAAATGATTGGCGCCTTCCACGATCGTCTGTGTGATGCGGATGCCCTTCTGCGCCTTCAGCTTGTCCACGAGGCCCTTGATGTCTTTAGGCGGCGCCACCCGGTCCGCATCGCCATGGATGATCAGGCCGGAGGATGGGCAGGGCGCGAGAAAGCTGAAGTCATAGAGGTTGGCGGGCGGCGCGATGGAAATGAAGCCTTCCACCTCCGGGCGGCGCATCAGCAGCTGCATGCCGATCCATGCGCCGAACGAGAAACCGGCGATCCAGCAGGCGCGCGAATCCGGGTTGAACCCCTGCACCCAGTCCAGCGCGCCCGCCGCATCCGAAAGTTCGCCCACACCGTGGTCGAATTCGCCTTGGCTGCGCCCCACGCCGCGGGAATTGAAGCGCAGAACCGCGAAACCGCGCTCGGCGAACATGTAGTAGAGACGGTAGATGATCTGGTTGTTCATCGTCCCGCCGAATTGCGGGTGCGGATGCAGCAGAATCGCGATCGGCGCATCGCGACGCTTGGGCGGGTGGTAACGGCCTTCCAGCCGGCCTTCCGGCCCCGTAAAAATGACTTCCGGCATACAGTTCTTTCCCTGACGCACCGGATGGCGGTCTACACCGGATCCGGTGCCCGCCATTCCTTGACAAGGGGAGGTGACGCCCCTAGAAAACTTAGAACTATTCGAAACTGGCGCCGCCCCAGCAGGCTGCCGGGAAACAGGGCCTTCCGAACAAGAGGGCCTACTTATCATGAATGGAGGGTGGCGATGCAAGTTATCCGTTCGCCATTCATTCACAAGCTCCGTGCCGGGAGATGATAGAACGTGACGGGTCGGCGATCCTATCTGGATTACAATGCGACCGCGCCGCTGCGCCCGCAGGCGCGGGAGGCGTTGCAGGCCGCGCTGTTGCTCGCCGGCAACCCTTCTTCGGTCTATGCCGAAGGGCGCAAGGCCCATGCGGCGCTGGAGGAGGCGCGCGAGAGGCTCGCAAGCCTGCTTGACGTGCGGCCGGCCGACATCATCTTCACCTCCGGTGGCAGCGAAGCGGCTGCGACACTGCTTTCACCGCGTTCCGGCGGGTCCGGCGACGCGTCGCGGACACGGCTGCTCATCGGCGCGGGCGAGCATGACTGCGTTCGCGCCGGCCACAGGTTCGACACCTCCGCCGTCGCCGCGATCGCGCTCGGCCGCGATGGCATGATCGATGTTGCCGCAGCGGAAGCGCAATTGTCGCGCACCGGGCAGGGCAGGCGACTGATCGCGGTTCAGGCCGCCAACAACGAAACCGGCGTGCTCCAGCCGCTCGCGGCCTTGAGGGATGCGGTCGGCGGCGAAGATACCTATATCGTTTGTGATGCCGTTCAGGCCTTCGGCCGGGTGAGCGTTGCGCGCGATGTCTGCCCGGCGGATGCGTTGCTCGTCTCCGCCCACAAGCTCGGCGGGCCGAAGGGCATCGGTGCGATCGCACTGCGCAACCCCGCC
The DNA here is from genome assembly GCA_050249695.1 of Flavobacteriaceae bacterium. Lineage (GTDB taxonomy): Bacteria > Pseudomonadota > Alphaproteobacteria > Rhizobiales > Tepidamorphaceae > JACKJP01. Next base: position 851,339 of record JBFWQA010000001.1, read on the forward strand.
TTCGCCGTCGATCCGCTGGTGCGCGGCGGCGGTCAGGAGCGCGGCGCGCGGGCCGGAACGCAGAACGTGGCCGGCGCGGTGGCGTTTGCCGCGGCGGCTGAAGCGGCCGTGGCCGCCATGGTTCGTGAAGCCGAAAGGCTCTCGGAGATGAGGGACGACATGGAGTCGGCCGTGCTGGGCATGACGCCGGACGCCGTCATCGCCGGCGGTACCGCCGGCCGGCTGCCCAACACGTCGTGCATCGCTCTCGCCGGGCTTGATGCCCAGACGGCGCTGATGGCCTTCGATCTGAAAGGCGTCAGTATCAGCTCCGGCTCGGCTTGTTCGTCCGGCAAGGTGGGGGCTTCCCATGTGCTTCGCGCAATGGGATACGAGGACGCGCTGACGGCAGGTGCGATCCGCGTGAGCCTCGGTCATGAAACGGTGAAGGAAGATATCGAGATGTTTTTGTCCGCCTGGCGCGACATCACGCGTTCCCTTGAAGGACGCGGTCGCGTCGCGGCGGCCTGAAGACGCAACAGAACTAAGCAATCGCCAATCCGCGATCCTTGAAATCGCGAGAGGAGCAAAGAAATGCCTGCAGTACGCGAGACGGTCGATCAGGTCTCACGGATCGACGTCGACAAATACAAATACGGGTTCACGACCGCCATCGAGGTGGACAAGGCGCCCAAGGGACTGAACGAGGACATCGTTCGCTTCATTTCGGCAAAGAAGAACGAGCCGGAGTGGATGCTTGAGTGGCGGCTCGATGCCTATCGCCGCTGGTTGACGATGAAGGAACCGGTCTGGGCGAAGCTTCACTATCCCAGGATCGATTTCCAGAACCTCTATTATTACGCCGCGCCCCGGAGCCAGTCCGCGCCCAAGAGCCTGGACGAAGTCGATCCGGAATTGCTGCGCACCTATGAGAAGCTCGGTATTCCGCTGAAGGAGCAGGAAATGCTCGCCGGCGTCGAGGGCGCGCGTGTCGCGGTCGACGCGGTCTTCGATTCGGTGTCCGTCGTGACCACGTTCAAGAAGGAACTCGCAAAGGCGGGCGTGATTTTCTGCTCGATATCCGAGGCGATGCGCGAACACCCCGAACTGGTGCGCAAATATCTCGGTTCGGTCGTGCCGCCGAGCGACAATTTCTACGCGACGCTGAATTCGGCGGTGTTTTCCGACGGGTCCTTCGTCTACGTGCCCAAGGGCGTGCGCTGCCCGATGGAGCTTTCGACCTATTTCCGCATCAACGAGAAGGATACCGGCCAGTTCGAACGAACGCTCATCATCGCCGACGAGGGGTCATATGTTTCCTATCTGGAAGGCTGCACCGCGCCGATGCGAGATGAAAACCAGCTCCACGCCGCCGTGGTGGAACTGATCGCGCTGGACGACGCGGAGATCAAGTACTCGACGGTCCAGAACTGGTATCCGGGCGACAAGGAAGGCAAGGGCGGCGTCTACAATTTCGTCACCAAGCGCGGCGATTGCCGCGGCCGCAATTCCAAGATTTCCTGGACGCAGGTCGAAACCGGTTCGGCGATCACCTGGAAATATCCCAGCTGCATCCTGCGCGGCGACAACTCGCGCGGCGAATTCTATTCCATCGCCATTTCCAATGGTCACCAGCAGGTCGACAGCGGTACCAAGATGATCCATCTCGGCAAGAACACGTCGAGCCGCATCATCTCCAAGGGCATCGCGGCGGGCGTATCGCAGAATACCTATCGCGGTCTTGTCTCGGCCCATGCGAAGGCGACCAACGCGCGCAACTTCACGCAGTGCGACTCTCTGCTCATCGGCGACAAATGCGGTGCCCATACCGTGCCCTATATCGAATCCAAGAACATCAGCGCGACCTTCGAGCATGAGGCGACCACCTCGAAAATCTCCGACGATCAGATGTTCTACTGCACGCAGCGCGGGCTATCCGAGGAAGAGGCCGTGGCGCTGATCGTCAACGGTTTCGTGCGCGACGTCATCCAGCAGCTTCCGATGGAGTTCATGGTCGAAACCCAGAAACTCATCGGCATCAGCCTTGAAGGGAGCGTCGGGTGACCTTCGACGCGACGGCGATTGCGTGGTACGGCGCGGTCTGCGGACTGCTTTCGCTGACGGCGCCGCGTCTGGGCGGTCGCATCCCGCGGATCATCGCCGGTATCGTCGTCGGGATCGTCGCCGCGACCCTCCTGCCGCTGCTGCGGGCACAGTTGGGTCTCTGACGGCGCCCTTACCGGTTTCAATTTTTAAGGCAGCGGACGCTGCAAGAGGAATGCAAGAATGCTGGAAATCAAGAATCTGCATGTGAAGATCGCCGATGAGGACAAGATGATCCTCAATGGGATCGACCTGACGGTGGAAGACGGTCAGGTGGCGGCGATCATGGGGCCCAATGGGTCCGGCAAGTCGACGCTTTCCTATGTCCTCGCGGGCAAGGGCGACTACGAGGTCACGGAAGGCCAGATCCTTTTCAACGGAACCGACCTGCTGGAACTGGAGCCGGACGAGCGCGCCGCCGCAGGCGTCTTCCTCGCATTCCAGTACCCGATCGAGATCCCCGGGGTTGCGACCATGACCTTCCTGAAGGCCGCGATGAACGCGCAGCGCGCCGCGCGCGGGGAGGCGGAACTGACGATGCCGGAGTTCATGCGCACCGTCCGTAGTGCAGCCGAAAAGCTCCAGATCGATCAGGAAATGCTCAAGCGCCCACTCAATGTCGGATTTTCCGGCGGCGAGAAAAAGCGCAACGAAATCCTGCAGATGGCGCTGCTGGAGCCCAGACTTTGCGTCCTCGACGAAACCGATTCCGGCCTCGATATCGACGCGCTGCGGATTGTCGCCGACGGCGTCAACGCGCTTCGCGCTCCCGACCGTTCCTTCGTCGTCATCACCCACTATCAGCGGTTGCTCGACTATATCGTACCCGACGTCGTCCATATTCTCTCGCGCGGGAAGATCGTGAAGTCGGGGGACGCGGAACTCGCACGGCAGCTTGAAAAATCCGGCTACGCCGAATTCGTCGACGCCGCGTGAGGGATGTGACGCGATGACGATGCAGATGACCAGAACCGAAACTCCGGCCGAGCGCGCTTTGACGCAGGATTTTGCGGCCCGCAGCGCTGCGCTCGGACAGACGGCGGCGCGGTCCGTGCTGTTCGGTCGCTTCAGCGAGATCGGCCTGCCGCACCGGCGGATCGAGGAATGGAAATATACCGATCTGCGCATGAAGCTGCGTGAAACGGCCGCGCCGGCGCCCTTCTCCCTGAAAACGCCGTCGGCGGGCCCGGGCGTCAGTGTTGAGAATTGCGTCGATCCGCTCGCGCTTGAAGAACGTTTCACGGGATTTGAGGGGCCGATCATCGATCTCGCCGCAGCGCTTGCCGATACCGGCATCAGCGTGAATGTCGAGGCGGGAGCGGACATCCGCGAACCGCTCCGCACGGCCTATGTGCAACCGAAAGGTATGCGCAGCCACGCCGCCTCGGTTTACCGTTTCGGCGACGCGGCGCATGCCACGGTCATCGAAACCATCAATGCCGCGCAGGGGGGCGGGCAGTCGCTCCAGAATACTCATCTGCATGTCGGGGACGGTTCGAACGTCACCTATATTCGCCACGTCGATGCCGGCGCAGGCGGCGCGCATCTCGGCGGGATTGCGGTGACCCTCGGCAAGGACGCGAAGTTCCGCATGCTGATCCTCGTCTCCAGCGGCGATCTTGTGCGCACTGATGTCGGTGTCCGCTTTACCGGCCCCGGGTCCGACGCGGATTTGCGTGGCCTGCATCTGGCCGGAAGCAAACGCCATGTCGATACGACGCTCTTCATCGACCATGCGGTGCCCGATTGCATCAGCCGGGAACTTTTCAAGTCGGTGCTCGACGACGAGGCGCGCAGCGTGTTCCAGGGCAAGATTCTGGTTCGGCCCGATGCGCAGAGGACGGACGGCAAGATGATGTCGCAGGCGTTGATGCTTTCCGACAGGGCGGAAGCCGACAGCAAGCCCGAACTGGAGATTTATGCCGATGACGTCCAGTGTGGCCACGGTTCCACCACCGGGCAGATCGACGACACGTTCCTCTTCTACCTGATGGCACGGGGCATTCCGCGCCGCGAAGCGCAGGCGATGCTGGTATCCGCCTTCGCCAATGAAGTGTTCGGCGATTTCGATGAATCGCTCGCGGAAGAGTTTTCCGGCATCTCCGAGAGCTGGCTCGTCCGGCACCTGGGCAATCAATGAACGCGAATGCTTCCGCATATGATGTCGAGGCGATCCGGCGGGATTTCCCGATTCTGGACCTTGAGGTCCACGGCAGGCCGCTGACCTATCTCGACAACGCCGCGTCGGCCCAGAAGCCGAAGGCGATGCTGGAGCGGGTTCAGCGGGCCTATTCGGCCGAGTATGCGAATGTCCATCGCGGTCTGCACTACCTCTCCAATCTGGCGACGGACAATTTCGAGGCCGCGCGCGAGACGGTGCGGCGCTTTCTCAATGCCCCAAGCGTCGATGAAATCATCTTTACCCGCTCAGCCACGGAGGCGATCAATCTTGCCGCCTTCTCTCTCGGCGAGCGGTTGGGCGAGGGCGACGAGATCGTGCTGTCGATCATGGAGCATCACGCCAACATCGTCCCCTGGCACATGCTGCGCGAGCGTAAGGGCGTCGTGCTGCGCTGGGCACCGGTCGACGATGAGGGCGCGTTTCTCGTCGACGAGTTCGTCAGGCTGCTTGGGCCGAAGACGAAGATCGTCGCGCTTACGCATATGTCGAATGTTTTGGGCACGGTCACGCCGATCGCGGACATAGCGTCGTTCTGCCGCGAACGCGGGATCATCCTGCTCGTGGACGGCAGTCAGGGCGCCGTGCATATGCCGGTCGACATACAGGCGCTCGGCTGCGACTTTTATTGCTTCACCGGCCACAAGACCTATGGCCCTACCGGCATCGGCGTCCTCTGGGGCCGCAAGACGATCTTGGATACGATGCCGCCCTTCAATGGTGGCGGTGAGATGATCGACGTCGTGACGACGGAAAACGTTACCTACGGCAAGGTTCCGCATCGTTTCGAGGCGGGCACGCCGCCCATCGTCCAGGCCATTGGCCTCGCCGCCTCCCTCGACTATATGGAGAAGATCGGCCGCTCCGCCATCGCCGCGCACGAGGCTGAACTGGGCGTCTACGCGCACGATCAGCTTTCGAAGATCAATTCGCTCCGTATCATCGGCCGGGCGCCCGGCAAGGGAGCGATTATCTCGTTCGCGCTTGGCAATGCCCATTCGCATGACGTTTCGACCGTGCTCGACCGGTACGGCGTGGCCGTCAGGGCAGGCACGCATTGTGCCATGCCGTTGCTGGCGCGGTTTGGCGTAACCTCGACATGCAGGGCATCGATTGCCATGTATAATACCAAAGCTGAGATCGACCGGCTCGTTGAGGCGGTCGACAAGGCGAGGACGTTTTTCGAATGAAGGTGGGTGATATGGCAGCGGAAGCGGAAAGCATGGATAAGGCGGTCGAGACAGCCGCGGACGCCGTGAGCGATGCCGGCAAGCTGCCGCCCGAGGAAGTTGCCCGGCTCACCGACGACATCATCGCGGCGCTCAAGACAGTCTATGACCCCGAGATTCCGGCAGATATCTATGAGCTCGGGCTGATCTACAGGGTCGAACTGGAAGATGACCGCTCGGTCAAGATCGACATGACGCTGACGGCACCGGCGTGTCCGGTCGCCGGCGAAATGCCGATCTGGGTCGAGAACGCGGTATCTTCTGTTGAGGGCGTCGGCCAGGTCGAGGTGAACATGGTGTTCGATCCGCCCTGGGATATGAGCCGGATGTCCGAGGAAGCGCGCGCGTCGCTGAATATGTGGTAATCTGTCCGGGAAGGCCTATATCGTGCGAAGAGCGCCATACCGGACCAAGCGAATACCGAAAGGCGGGCAGAAGTGAACAAGAGCTTTCTACCATCAGCGATGTCGATAACGCCGGCCGCCGCCGCCCGCGTGCGGGAACTGCTTGAGTCCCGCCAGTCGGCCGAGGCAGGTTTGCGCCTGGGCATCGAAAAGGGCGGCTGCGCCGGCATGAGCTACAAGATGGAGCTGGTCGACGCACCCGGGGCCGGGGACGACGTCATCGAACAGGATGGCGCCCGCGTATTCCTTGACCCGTCGGCAGTGTTGTTTCTGCTGGGAACGGAGATGGATTATCAGGTCGACAAGCTGGCGGCCCAGTTTGTCTTCAGAAATCCAAACGAGGTATCCGCCTGCGGATGCGGCGAATCCGTCAATCTCGTGGAAGCCAAACGCTGATCTGTCAGAGCGGTGCGGCAAGCGTACCGTTTAAGCTCAAGCGACGGCGTTGCCTGCGCTCTTCTCATTCTCGGTGGCGACACGGTCACGGCCGGTCCGTTTTGCCGTGTAGAGGGCGGCGTCCGCCCGTTCTATGATTGATTCGGGCGTGTCATCGGGCCTGTAGACGGCAACTCCGAATGACATCGTCACGCGTCCGAGACTTTCGCCGGTGGATCTCTTGATGAGCTCCTTGGCCTTGATGACTTCCCTGATCTGATCGGCGAGGTTGAAGGCGGCGTCAAGTTCCGTGCGCGGCAGGACGATACCGAATTCCTCACCGCCATAGCGGGCGGCCGTATCCTGCCCCTTCACGTTGTTGCGCAGCGTCGCAGCCACCAGCCGCAGCACCTGGTCGCCCGTCTGGTGACCGTAGGTGTCGTTGAATTTCTTGAAATGATCCACGTCGCCAAGGATCAGGCACATCGGCTTTCCCGTCTCCTCAGCCGCGTTCAGCGCGGTGAGAAGTGCCTCGTCGAAGCGCTTGCGGTTGGCAAGGCCGGTCAGCTGGTCGGTGAGCGACTCGAAGCGAATGGATTCCAGGGTCTGCTGGAGTTCCGAGATGTGTGCCTGAGATTCCCTGAGCTGCTTCTCCAACTGGCCGTTCTGGGTTTCCATTTCGCGCGTGGCGTCGATGATGCTCGAAAGGATTGGCCGCAACTGCGTGGTGGTATCGACCTGGTCGAGATCATCCATCACGGTCTTCAGCGCATCGCCGTAAATCCCCACGGAGCCGCCGGCGCGGGCGAGCGCCCGGACGATTTCCGCAACTTCACCGGTCAGTTCCCCGCTGACCTTGCCGACGCGTTCCGTCAGCACGGCGGGCGAAATGAATTCCTCGTAGATCTTGTCGGTCATCGACGGCGACAGGCTGCCATAGGCCCGCAGCGCCTCGTTGATTGCCTGATTCAACTCCCGGTTGAGGCCCGACGAATAGGTGTACCAAAGCTCATAGTTCCGCGGAAAAGCGGGTGTTTCATTGGCCTTCAGGTACTTCAGGGCTGTTTCGCCATGCGCGAAGGTCCGCGCAATATCGTCGTGTTGCATCAGTCCCCCTCGAGTCGAACGAACACGTTCGACTCTTGTTTCCCGCTTAAGTAATAGCCCTGAGCGGCTTAAAAGGGGGTAAATGACGTAGGGGATTTCGTATACGTGAGGCCATCGAGCGTGATGGTCGCTCGCAGGATCGTATCTTTGGCGGACGGTGCGGCGTGTGCCCGCTAGCGAACCAGGAAGTCAGGTGTATGGTCGCCGAACCCCACTACTCCGCTGTCGTCCTCATCCCGGTCCTTGCGATTTTTGCGAGGCTCGGAGCGCCTTCTGTCGTTACGGCTCGTTAAATGCTCGGCCGCATGCTGCCGCTTAGGGCCCTCACTCCTGGGCTTGCGCGGCAGGCGCGCTTCCGGCTTGTCGGTGGCGGGTTGCTCTGCCTCCGAATTGGCCGGGCCTTTTTCGTCAACGGGGATCGGGCGGCCCAGCAATTGTTCGATGGCGTCCAGATACTTGCGCTCCGCGCGCGTCACGAGAGTGATGGCGGTTCCGGAGCGGCCGGCGCGACCGGTGCGGCCGATGCGATGCACGTAGTCTTCCGCATGCGTCGGCACGTCCATGTTGAAGACGTGGCTGACATCGGGGATGTCGAGGCCGCGGGCGGCCACGTCGCTTGCCACCAGAATCGTCAGCGTCCGGTTGCGGAACTTCTCGAGCGTCGCCATCCGTTCGTGCTGATCGAGGTCACCGTGCAACGCACCGGCATTGAAGCCGTGCCGGCTCAGGCTTCGTTCAAGCACCGCGACGTCGCGCTTTCTGTTGCAGAAGATGATCGCGTTGTTCAGATTCTCGGCCGCCCTGATCTCCTGACGCAGGACCGCACGCTTCTCCTTAGGTGTGGAGGGAGCTTTGACGACGCGCTGGGTGACCGTCTCCGCGGCTGACGAGGTGCGTGCGGTCTGCACCATGACCGGATCACGCAGGAACTGCTCGGTCAGACGCTTGATTTCCGGCGGCATCGTCGCCGAGAAAAACAGGGTCTGGCGGCGCGGCGGGACCAGTTTGCAAATGCGTTCGATGTCCGGAATGAAGCCCATGTCGAGCATGCGGTCGGCTTCGTCGATCACGAGAATTTCCACGCCCGTCATCAGCAGCTTGCCGCGTTCGAAGTGGTCCAGGAGCCGGCCCGGTGTCGCGATCAGCACGTCCGCGCCGCGCATCAGCTTCTTTTCCTGCTCGTCGAAAGAGACGCCGCCGATGAGCAAGGCAACCGTGAGTCGGTGGTTCTTCCCGTAGGTTTCGAAATTCTGTTCGACCTGGGCCGCCAGCTCGCGCGTCGGTTCGAGAATGAGCGTGCGCGGCATGCGTGCGCGGGCGCGGCCCTTCTCGATGCGCGTCAGCATCGGCAGCACGAAGGACGCCGTCTTGCCGGTGCCGGTCTGCGCGATGCCCATCAAATCCTTGCCGGCCAGCACGTGCGGAATGGCCTGCGCCTGAATGGGCGTAGGTTCCGTATAGCCGGCCTGAGCGACCGCATCGAGCACCTTCGTGCTCAGTCCCAGTTCTTTAAATTGCATCGATACCTGTTTTCCATCGGCCCGCGGCCTGGAACGGGCCGGGCGCCCGCTTCGCAAGGGGCCTTCGTTCCCCGCGTCAGGCGCACCCTATTGGCTTGTCGCGACAAGTCAATGCGCAGAAACCCGGAAAATTCCCGTTTGACGGGCATTTCCGCGTTCTTGAACGATAAATTCGGCGATCCGGTGTCTTTGGGCTCGTTGGGGCCGATACGTCGGGTCAGACATCGATATCTTCGGCGAAGGCCGCGTTCTCCTGGATGAAGCGGAACCGGAGCTCGGGGCTGTTGCCCATCAGGTTGCCGACCGAACCGGCCGTCGCATCCTCCTCGCCACTGGCGATCTCGACGCGCAGCAGGGTACGGCGGGTGGGGTCCATGGTCGTCTCCTTCAACTGCGCAGGCATCATCTCGCCCAGGCCCTTGAAGCGACCGATCTCGACCTTGCCGCGCCCGTTGAATTCATTCGCCAGCAGTTCGTCCTTGTGGGCGTCGTTTCGCGCATAGAGCGTTTTGCCGCCCTGGCTGATCCGGTAGAGCGGCGGCACCGCCAGAAACAGATGGCCGGATTCGATCAGCGGGCGCATCTCGCGGTAGAAGAAGGTCAGTAGCAAGGAAGCGATATGGGCGCCGTCAACGTCGGCGTCGGTCATGATGATGACTCGCTCATAGCGCAGATCCGGCAGTTGAAAATGTTTGCCGGTGCCGCAGCCGAGGGCCTGGATCAGATCGGCGATCTGCTGGTTCTGGACGATCTTTTCACGGCCCGCATTGGCGACGTTGAGGATCTTGCCGCGCAAGGGGAGGATCGCCTGACGGCGTCTGTCGCGCGCCTGTTTGGCCGATCCGCCGGCGGAATCGCCTTCCACGATGAAGATTTCGGTGTCCTGTGCGGTCTGGTCGGAACAGTCGGCCAGCTTGCCGGGCAGGCGCAGTTTGCGCACCGCGCTCTTGCGGCTGACGTCCTTTTCCTGCCTGCGGCGGACCCGTTCCTCGGCGCGCTCGACGACCCAGTCGAGAAGCTTGCCGGCCTGCAGCGGGCTGGCCGTGAGCCAGTGATCCATCTGATCGCGCACCGACTGCTCCACGATGCGGGCGGCTTCCACGGTCGCGAGCTTGTCTTTCGTCTGCCCTTGAAATTCCGGTTCGCGGATGAACACGGAAAGCATGGCGCCGCAGGATGCCATGACATCCTCGCCGGTGATGACTCCGGCCTTCTTGTTGCCGGAGAGCTCTCCATATCCCTTCAATGCCCGGAGGAGGGCGCTGCGAAAGCCGCTCTCATGGGTGCCGCCCTCGGGCGTCGGGACCGTGTTGCAGTAGGAATTCATAAATCCGTCGCGTCCGGCGAACCAACCGACCGCCCATTCCAGCGAGCCGTGGCCGCCCTCGCGCTTGATCTTGCCCGAAAAGAGATCGGGGACGACGAGCGTGTCGCCGGCGATCTCGGCGCTCAGGAAATCTTTCAGGCCACCCGGGAAATGCAGCGTTTCCCTCGCCGGAACGGAGCCGTCGGCAGGCAGCAGAGAGGGGTCGCAGGTCCAGCGTATCTCGACGCCGCCAAAGAGATAGGCCTTGGAGCGCGCCATGCGGAAAAGACGCCCGGGGCTGAAGCTGGCGTTGCGGCCGAATATCTGCGGGTCCGGCCGGAAGCGGGTGCGCGTGCCGCGCCGGTTCATCACATCGCCGAGATCTTCAAGCGGCCCCTGCGCGTGGCCTCTGGCGAAGGTCTGCCGATAGAGCCTGCGCCCGCGCGCAACCTCGACTTCGAGGAATTCCGAAAGGGCGTTGACGACCGAGATGCCGACGCCGTGCAGGCCGCCGGACGTGTCGTATACGGCGGAATCGAATTTTCCGCCCGCATGCAGCGTCGTCATGATGACTTCGAGCGCCGACTTCCCCGGGAATTTCGGGTGCGGGTCGACAGGTATGCCGCGCCCGTTGTCCGTGACGGTCAGTGCGCCGTCCGCCGCCAGATCGACATCGATGAAACTGGCGTGCCCGGCCACCGCCTCGTCCATCGAATTGTCGATGACCTCGGCGAAAAGGTGATGCAGCGCGCGTTCGTCCGTTCCGCCGATATACATGCCCGGCCTGCGGCGGACAGGCTCAAGTCCTTCGAGAACCTCGATATCGGCCGCGGTATAGGCGTCCTCGCCCACGGCTCTCGCGCTGCGGCGCGACATGCTCGCCGGCGCGGGCGATACGGGGTCTGCGAAAAGATTGTCGGGTTTCAACGTGCTGTTGGCCATGGAAGATCGGGGCAGTCCTGGTTCAGGCGGCGCTCGCCGGCGAATCAAAGGCAATTCTTGCATTTCGCCGACGCTGCGGCGAGGGCGGGCTTGCGGAAAAGAAACAGCTGAACCGGTCGCATTCAGGCGCTGTTAAGGGGTCGGGGGTATTCTCGCTTGTGTTGAGTATCGTGCGAGTTCCCAGGTAATGCGTATCGCCGAGTATATAGTGAATGTGACCGTTCTGAGTTTGATTTTCCTGATCATCTAGAACGTGAAATAAAGGCCCCGGCGCTTCGTGCGGCGGGGCCTTGTCACATCAGGCGCGCTTTCGACGGCTCTTGGCCGGATCGCATCTGGATCTTTCGGCCCCTATGTCCGGCGCCCTGTCGGATTTGTCTCCGATTTCACGGCAGCCTTGTCGGATGCCGTTGCAGAATGTGTTTCACTGAAATGCGTTCAGGGTCGGCCACTGCCGGATCGCGGGCCTTGCCAAAGGCCGGTCCCAAGGCAAGTCCCTCAGTCCCGCAGCGGCCCCGATCTCGTCGGAGGATTCATTTTCATAGACCTCCCTTCATGATGTTGCATCGAGGTTCGCGCGGAAAGGCGCCTGGGTCAAATCACGATTTGCAGCAGGAGGCTTACGCCGAGGGATCCAGGACGATCTTCTGCAGACCCGCCGGACGCTGGTCGAACAGTTCGTAGGCGAGGGAACCTTCGGAGAGCTTCATGTGGTGGGTTATCAGTTCGCCGACCCTGTCGGCATGCAGCCGGGCGGTCTCCAACGCCTCCAGGAGTTGAGGCAATTCCGCCTGCACCGAGCATACGCCGGTATAGACTTCAACGTTCTTTGACAGGCAGGCCAGTATGGGGAACGGAACCGTCGGCTGCTCGCTGACACCGACAATCGAGACACGCCCGCCGCGTGCCGCGAGGTTGACGGCCATAGGCGTCGTTACAGGACCGCCACTGGCATCCAGGGCGGCGTCGACGCCCCTGCCGCCGGTCAGTTCTCTGACCGCTGCGACGACGTTCTCGTCCTCGATCGGGTGCGCGCCCAGCGCCGCCGCGGCGGCCCTTCGGTCGGCCAGAAGGTCGATCGCAAAGACCTGGCTGGCGCCCATGGCGAGCGCCGACATAACGCATTGAAGTCCGACCGCGCCGAGCCCGATGACGGCGACGGTGTCGCCTTGAGAAATTCTGGCACGCCGGGCGCAGTACCAGGCGGTGGCCAGATTGTCGGAAAGCATGATGCCGACCTCGTCAGAGACGCCATCAGGCAGCTGGAAGAGATTGGTATCGGCAGCTGTGATGGCGACCGCTTCGGCCTGACAGCCACCGACGCCCGGCAATCCGCTTCCATAGGATTTCATCGTCTTGAAGGTCCGACACAGGATGACATTGCCGGCAAGGCACTCCGGACATTCGCCGCAGCCCAGGGAGGCAGGAATGAGAACTCTGTCGCCTACCTTGAATTTCCTGACCTCCGAACCGATTTCGACGACCTCGCCGATGGCCTCGTGGCCGATGCAATAGTCCTTCACCCGCGAGTCGACGTGATAGGGATGCAGGTCGCTGCCGCAGATACTGCACATATGGGTCTTGACGATGGCACCCCGGGCATCGGGCAGTTCGGGATCCGGGATCGTCTCGTAGCGGATATCGCCCGCACCCCGATACATGAGCGCCTTCATTGTAACCTCTCAGCTGAATGTTCGATTTCATTCATTGTCTATCTGGCGGGCCCGCAAAAGAAAAGGCCGGGATCGCGGTGCGATCCCGGCCTTGCACTGGAAGATGCGGCGCGGTCAGACGCTGTAGTACATGTCGAACTCGACCGGATGCGGCGTGTGCTCGAAGCGAATGACCTCATCCATCTTGAGATCGATGTAGGATTCGATCTGATCGTGCGAGAAGACGCCGCCCGCGGTAAGGAAGTCGTTGTCTTCCTCAAGGCACTTGAGCGCTTCGCGCAGAGAGCCGCAGACCGTCGGGATGTCCTTCAATTCCTCAGGCGGCAGATCATAGAGGTCCTTGTCCATGGCATCGCCCGGATTGATCTTGTTCTTGATGCCGTCGAGGCCGGCCATCAACAGCGCGGCGTAGCACAGATACGGGTTTGCCGCCGGATCAGGGAAACGCACCTCGATACGCTTTGCCTTCGGCGATGTCGTCCACGGGATACGGCAGGAGGCCGAACGGTTGCGCGACGAGTAGGCAAGCAGCACCGGCGCCTCGAAACCCGGCACCAGACGCTTGTAGGAATTGGTCGACGGGTTGGAGAATGCGTTAATCGCCTTGGCGTGCTTGATGATGCCGCCGATGTACCAGAGGCACTCGTCCGACAGATCGGCATACTTGTTGCCGGCGAAGACCGGCTTACCGTTCTTCCAGATCGACTGATGGCAGTGCATGCCGGTGCCGTTGTCGCCATAGACGGGTTTGGGCATGAAGGTCGCGGTCTTGCCATAGGCATTGGCGACCTGATGCACGGCGTATTTGTAGATCTGCATCTTGTCGGCGATGCGGGTCAGCGTGTCGAATTTCAGGCCGAGTTCGTGCTGCGCGGCGGCGACCTCGTGATGGTGCTTTTCGACCGCAACTCCCATCTGGATCATCACGGACAGCATTTCGGAGCGCATATCCTGTGCGCTGTCGATCGGCGGCACAGGGAAATAGCCGCCCTTGGTGCGCGGACGGTGCCCAAGATTGCCGCTGTCGTATTCGGAGCCCATGTTGGAGGGGAGTTCGCTGGAATCCAGCATGAAGCCGGTGTTGTAGGGATCGACCGTGAAGCGGACGTCGTCGAACACGAAGAATTCGGCTTCCGGGCCGAAATAGACCGTATCGCCGATCTTCAGCTGCTGCACATAGGCTTCCGCCTTCTTGGCGGTCGTGCGCGGATCGCGATCGTACGCCTCGCCCGTGGTCGGCTCGAGAATGTCGCAGAAGATCGCCATGGTGGACTGCGCAAAGAACGGATCCACATGCGCCGACTCCGGATCCGGCATCAGCGTCATGTCGGACTGGTCAATGCTTTTCCATCCGGCAATCGAGGAACCGTCGAAGGCGACGCCTTCGGCGAACATGTCCTCGTCGACGAGCGAAACGTCCATCGTCACGTGCTGCATCTTACCGCGCGGGTCGGTAAAGCGCAGGTCGACGAACTTGACGTCCTCGTCCTTGATCGTCTTCAGAACTTTCTTTGCGTCAGCCATTTTGAGACATCCCCTTCCATTCGACGTTTCTGGCTAGTGACAATGTATTTTGCCCGGTGCCGCGGGCAATCCGATAAAGTCAATCTGCGGGTTGGTAAAGTCAGATCGCGTCGTTGCCGCGTTCCCCGGTGCGGATGCGGATGGCGTCGTCGATCGTGGAGATGAATATCTTCCCGTCGCCGATGCGCCCGGTCTGGGCCGCCTGCTGGATGGCCTCGACAGCCTTGTCGACCTGATCTTCGGCGAGCACCACTTCGATCTTCACCTTGGGAAGAAAATCGACCACATATTCGGCGCCGCGGTACAGTTCCGTGTGGCCCTTCTGGCGGCCGAAGCCCTTGGCCTCGACTACGGTAATTCCCTGAAGCCCGACTTCCTGAAGCGCTTCCTTCACCTCGTCCAGTTTGAACGGTTTGATGATAGCCTCGATTTTTTTCATCTATTGGCGCTCCATCCGTATTGGTATTTTCGCGAAAACGACTGGCTACAAGCACGCCGCGTGCCAATTGCCAGAACAGCCGATGCACCCGATTATGCGCGCAAATCGGGCATCTGTGGTATCGCTACTATGGATAAAAAGTAGGCAAATGGCTAAAAAGAGTGCAAAAAATTTGGCAAATGCCGATCACGCGATGATCGAGACCGCCTCGCCGGAGTTGCTCCTGACGCCAGTGGAGATGACTCTGGCCGACCGGCTGGCGGTCGAAGCGGGCGTGGCGTCGCTCGATCTCATGGAGCGGGCGGGCCGGGCCGTTGCCGAAGCGGTGCTGGGCATATCGCGGCGGGAGACGGTCAGCATCGTATGCGGACCCGGCAACAATGGCGGCGACGGCTTTGTCGCGGCCAGACTGCTGCGTGACGCGGGCGTTCCGGTCGATCTGTATCTCTCGGGGAAGCCCGGGCAGCTGAAGGGCGACGCCCGTATCAACGCCGAGAGATTTGCGGGCCCTGTCCTGCCGATCTCCGCAGCACCGGGTAAGGGAGGCGTCATCGTCGACGCGATTTTCGGCGCGGGGCTCGCGCGTGAAGTCGATGGTGAGACCGTCGCGGCGGTTCGCCGTATCAACGAAAGCGGTCGATTGGTTGTTGCCGTCGATGTACCGTCAGGGATTGACGGCGAAACGGGGGCCGTGCGCGGCGTCGCGGTTCGGGCGCACCGGACGGTCACGTTCTTTCGCCGCAAACCGGGTCACCTCCTGCTGCCCGGTCGTGTCCATTGCGGCGAAACGAGCGTTGCGGATATTGGCATTCCCGCGGATGTCCTCAAGCAAACCGGGACGCCGCTATGGCGCAACGGCCGGTGGCTCTGGGCAAGCGAATTTCCTGTACCGAGCCCTGAAGGGCACAAATACGATCGCGGTCATGCAATGGTGATGTCGGGGCCCCGCCATCGCACGGGTGCGTCGCGTCTGGCCGCCGGCGCGGCGTTGCGCGCGGGGGCCGGCCTGGTGACGCTGGCGGGCAACCCGCAGGCTGTGGATCTGATGGCGGCCCATGTGACCGAGATCATGCTGGCGCCGATCGGCCATGACGACGATTTCGTCGGTCTGCTCGCCGATCCCCGGCGCAACGCCTGGCTCGTGGGACCCGGTTTCGGGGTCGGGCAGACCGCCGTCGACACGGTGCTCGCGCTTCTGGGCGGCAGGCGGGCGGTGGTGCTGGACGCGGACGCGCTGACATCCTTTGCGCATCAGTCCGGCACGCTGTTCGCGGCGATCGCCATGCACAAAAGGCCCGTCGTGCTGACGCCGCACGAGGGAGAATTCGCAAGGCTGTTTCCGGAAATCAAGGGGCCATCGAAAGTCGAAAGGGCCCGCGCTGCCGCCGTCCGGTCGGGCGCCGTCGTCGTCCTGAAAGGTGGTGATACGGTGATTGCAGCGCCGGACGGGCGGGCGGCGATCGAAGGCTCTGCGCCTCCTTGGCTTGCGACCGCCGGCTCCGGCGACGTTCTGGCCGGCATCGTGCTTGCGCTGCTCGCCCAGGGCATGGAAGGTTTTTCCGCCGCCTGCATGGCGGTATGGCTTCACGCCCAGGCGGCAAGGGCTGCCGGTGTGGCGCTGATCGCCGGTGACATTGTGTCGAATTTGAACGTACCGATTGCGGAAATCATAACGGGGCACCCGCATAAGTAGCGTTTATCGATTCCGCTACGGAACGCGGCCCGTGAGGAAAGCGCGATGCTGACGACGACGAAAATCGGAATAGGCCTGCTTGCTCTTGGCGGGCTCTATTTCTATCTGCAGGGCGTCGCGAGCGAGCAGGCGGCGGTCATATTGACGCTCGCCGGCGGTTTCTATCTTCTGATTTCCGCCGTCGTGCTGCGATAGGTTTTCCGGTCCGGCGGCCGGCAAGAGGCAATGCCGGCGGCGCGAGGACCAGGGCGTCCCGTCTTTTTTGCTGTCCAGGGGACTGGAATAGCCAAAAAACCCCGTGCTATAGAACCGCGCCGCGCCCAAGCGCGATGTTGGCGCGATGGCAGATGTTTGCGGGCGTGGTGGAATTGGTAGACACGCGAGATTTAGGTTCTCGTGGCGCAAGCCGTGGGGGTTCAAGTCCCTCCGCCCGCACCACGACGATGCCCGACAAGACCTCAAGACCCGCCGTTTGGTGACGCCGGGAATGAATTCAAGCCAGAGAGCAATATGACGATGCAAGTATCCGAGACCCTCAATGAAGGGTTGAAACGTGAATTGAAGATCACGATCCCGGCGAACGAGCTGGATCGCCGGCTCAATGGCCGCCTGGAGCAACTCAAGGACAAGGTCCGCATTCCCGGCTTCCGTCCCGGCAAGGTGCCCGTCGCGCATCTGAAGCGTGTCTACGGCCGTTCGGTGATGGCGGAAGTGATCCAGGAATCGGTCGACGAGGCTTCCCGCCAGGCGCTCGAGGAGCGTCAGGAGAAGCCGGCGCTGCAGCCGCAGATTTCCTTCAGCGAGGACGAGAAGGAAGTTGAAAGCGTCATTTCCGGAAAGACCGATCTGGCCTATTCGATGGCATTCGAGGTTCTTCCCGACTTCGAGGTGAAGGATTTTTCCAACCTGAAGCTGGAGAAGGTGTCCGCCGAGGTCAGCGATCGCGAGATCGATGAATCGCTGGAGCAGATCGCCAGGCAGAATCGTCCTTTCGATCCCAAGGACGGGGCTGCCGAGGAGGGCGACAGGCTGATCTTCGACTATCTGGGCAAGATCGACGGCGTCCCCTTCGAGGGCGGGGCCGATACCGATTCACAGATCGTCATCGGCTCCAAGGCCTTCATTCCCGGCTTTGAAGAGCAGCTCGTCGGCATGAAGGCGGGCGACGAAAAGACGATCACAGTGACATTCCCCGATCCGTATCAGGCGGCCCATCTCGCCGGCAAGGAGGCGACATTCGACGTCGCGGTGAAGGAAGTGGCGACCCCCGGCGAATCCCCGATCGACGACGAACTTGCAAAGAAGCTCGGCCTTGAATCGCTCGACGCCCTCAAGTCCGCGATACGCGAGCAGATCTCGAAGGAGTTCGAGAACCATTCGCGCGAGCGTCTGAAACGGCAGCTTCTGGACGCGCTGGACGAGGCCTACAGTTTCGATCTGCCCCAGGCGCTGGTGGACCAGGAGTTCGAACAGATATGGAACCAGGCGACGGGCGAGATGGAGCGTGCCGGCCGCAGCTTTGCTGACGAGGAGACAACCGAGGAAGACGCGCGCGAGGAATACCGCAAGATCGCCGTGCGCCGCGTCCGTCTGGGCCTGCTTCTGTCGAAGATCGGCGAAGATGGTGAGGTTCAGGTCACCGACGAGGAGACCAACAAGGCGATGATCGAAACCCTGCGCCAGTATCCCGGCCAGGAGCAGCAGGTGTGGGAGTTCTACCAGAAGAACCCGCAGGCCGTGGCATCGCTGCGCGCGCCGCTCTTCGAGAACAAGGTCGTCGACTACATTGTCTCCAAGGCGGACGTGACGGAGAAGAAGGTCAGCCGCGAAGAACTTTACCATGACCTTCACGATCACGATCACGATCATGACCACGGGCATCATCACCATCACGGGCACGATCACCATCACCACGATCATGACCACGGTCACGACCACGACCACGATCACGATCATGGCGAGAAGGCCAAGCCGAAGAAGAAGGCCGCACCCAAGAAGGCGGCCAAGAAGGCTGGCGACGAGTAACGGCCCCGGGGCTGTTGTGGACGCCGGTGGACAATCCGGCGTCTCAACCCTTTTTTCGTGTTCCGCGTAGGCATATGTATCCGCAATGCGGCGATGGCGCCGCGACGATTCGCCGGCGCTCCGGTAGCGGCCGATGGGCGGGTCGAAGCCGAGGAAGGAATAAGCGAATGCGCGATCCGATCGATACCTACAACAGCTATCTCGTTCCGATGGTGATCGAGCAGACGGCGCGCGGCGAACGCTCTTTCGACATTTACTCGCGCCTTCTCAAGGAGCGGATCATTTTTGTGACGGGCCCGGTTGAGGACAACATGGCCTCGCTGATCGTTGCCCAGCTTCTCTTTCTGGAGTCGGAGAACCCGAAGAAAGAGATCGCGATGTACATCAATTCGCCCGGCGGCGTCGTGAGCTCGGGGTTGTCCATCTACGATACGATGCAGTTCATTCGTCCGGCGGTGTCGACGCTCTGCACGGGCCAGGCTGCCTCTATGGGGTCTCTGCTGCTTTGCGCGGGCGAAAAGGATATGCGCTTTGCGCTGCCGAATGCTCGAATCATGGTGCATCAGCCCTCCGGCGGCTTCCAGGGGCAGGCCTCCGACATCGAGCGCCACGCGCAGGACATCATCAAGATCAAGCGCCGGCTGAATGACATTTACGTGAAGCATACCGGCCAGAGCCTGGAAACCGTCGAGACGACACTCGATCGCGATCACTTCATGACTGCCGACGAGGCGGCCAAATGGGGTATTATCGACAAGGTGATCGATAAACGTTCCGAGCCGGAGAAGTCGGCCTGATTACCGTCGGGTATTGCGTGGTCGGGGCAATGGCGCGTTAAGGTGAATGAAATTTCACCATTAATGAAATCTTGATCAGCCCGCCCCCAACATGCTTGCATTGGATCACGGCGTGGCCATGATCGTTGAGGCAGTCGGCGATTCCGCTGCCTGTTACCGCGGTTTCGCGCGGTGAGATGCCGGTTTGACGGCAAGACGGAGGCCATTGGGCCCCGGGAGTGACATGAGATGAGCAAATCCGATAGCGGCGAATCCAAGAGCACCCTTTACTGCTCTTTCTGCGGCAAGAGCCAGCATGAGGTTCGCAAGCTGATCGCGGGACCAACCGTATTCATCTGCGATGAATGCGTGGAACTGTGCATGGACATCATCCGCGAGGAGAACAGATCCTCGCTGGTCAAGACGAGCGACGGCGTGCCGACGCCGAAAGAGATACGTACCGTTCTCGACGACTACGTGATCGGACAGGAGCATGCCAAGAAGGTGCTCTCCGTGGCGGTGCACAACCACTACAAGCGTCTGAACCACGCAGCCAAGAACGCCGACGTCGAACTGGCCAAGTCGAATATCCTGCTGATCGGGCCGACTGGCTGCGGCAAGACGCTGCTCGCGCAGACCCTTGCGCGCATTCTGGACGTGCCTTTTACGATGGCCGACGCCACCACGCTGACGGAAGCGGGCTATGTCGGCGAGGATGTCGAGAACATCATCCTGAAGCTGCTGCAGTCGGCGGACTACAATGTCGAGCGCGCCCAGCGCGGCATCGTCTATATCGACGAGGTCGACAAGATCAGCCGCAAGTCGGACAACCCGTCGATCACGCGGGACGTGTCGGGCGAGGGCGTGCAGCAGGCGTTGCTGAAGATCATGGAAGGCACCGTCGCAAGCGTTCCGCCCCAGGGCGGCCGCAAGCACCCGCAGCAGGAATTCCTGCAGGTGGATACGACCAATATCCTGTTCATCTGCGGTGGCGCCTTCGCTGGTCTCGACAAGATCATTTCCGCGCGCGGCGTTTCGACGTCCATCGGCTTTTCGGCGGATGTGAAGTCGCTGGACGACCGGCGCACGGGCGAGATTTTCCGCGAGGTAGAGCCGGAAGATCTGCTGAAATTCGGTCTGATCCCGGAATTCATCGGCCGTCTGCCGGTGCTGGCAACACTGGAAGATCTCGACGAGGAAGCCCTCGTGCAGATCCTGTCGGAGCCGAAGAACGCCCTGGTCAAGCAATATCAGCGGCTGTTCGACATGGAAGGCGTGGAACTGTCGATTTCCGAAGAGGCCCTTCGCGCCATTGCCCGTCGGGCGATCGATCGCAAGACAGGCGCGCGTGGCCTGCGCTCGATCATGGAGGCGATCCTGCTCGACACCATGTTCGACTTGCCCGGGCTTGAGGGCGTGGACGAAGTGGTCATCAGCCCGGAAGTCGTCGATGGCAGCGCCAGACCGCTATACATCTATGCCGACCGCGCGGAGAGCGTCGAAAACTCAGCCTGACAGCCGCGGTGGTTGCCTGTTGGAGCCAGAAGCGGCGGCGAATTTCTCATTCGCCGCCGCGCTGCTTTGCGCGACGCATTTGTGACGAGATCCGCCCAACCGGGGACATTTCGCATGCGCCACTGGTTTTTGCGCTGCAATGGCCCATATTAACGACAGATTGAAGACAGGAGATTCGTGTGACCAAACGAACTTCATCCCTCCCGGAACAGACCGGCGACACGCTCCCCGTGCTGCCGTTGCGCGACATTGTCGTGTTCCCGCACATGATCGTGCCGCTCTTTGTCGGCCGCGAAAAATCCATTCGCGCGCTCGACGAGGTGATGCGGAATGAGAAACAGATCCTTCTGGCAACCCAGAGGGATGCCGCGGAAGACGATCCGACCGCGGAAGGCATCTATCAGACCGGCACCATCGCCACCGTCCTGCAATTGTTGAAGCTACCCGACGGCACGGTGAAAGTGCTGGTGGAAGGGTCCGGCCGCGCCGCGATTCGCAATTTCCGCGAGAACGATTCTTATTTCGAGGCTGACGTCGCGCGTCTTGAAGACGCCAAGGACGATGCGGTCGAAGTGGAGGCGCTCGCACGTTCCGTCATCGCCGAGTTCGACAACTATGTGAAGCTGAACAAAAAGGTGTCGCCGGAAGTTCTCGGTGCGGTCTCGCAGATCGAGGACTATGCGAAACTGGCCGATACCGTCGCCTCGCATCTGGCGATCAAGCTCGCCGACAAACAGGAGTTGCTGGAACTGGATTCGGTTTCGGCGCGGCTGACCCGCGTCCTCCAGCTGATGGAAGGCGAGATCAGCGTCCTGCAGGTCGAGAAGCGCATCCGCGGCCGCGTCAAGCGGCAGATGGAGAAGACGCAGCGCGAGTACTATCTGAACGAGCAGATGAAGGCCATTCAGAAGGAACTCGGCGACGAGGAGGGGCGCGACGAGCTCGGTGAGCTTGAAGAGCGCATCACCAGGACGAAGCTGACCAAGGAAGCGCGGGACAAGGCCCAGGCCGAGCTCAAGAAGCTGAGGCAGATGAGCCCCATGTCGGCCGAAGCCACCGTCGTGCGCAACTATCTGGATTGGATGTTGTCGATTCCGTGGGGCAAGAAGTCCCGCGTGAAGAAAGACCTGAATCTGGCGCAGGACGTGCTCGATACCGATCACTACGGGCTGGAGAAAGTCAAGGACCGCATCGTCGAGTATCTCGCCGTGCAGAGTCGGGCCAACAAGCTGAAGGGGCCGATCCTGTGCCTCGTCGGCCCTCCCGGCGTCGGCAAGACATCGCTCGGCAAATCGATTGCCCGCGCCACGGGACGCGAATTCGTGCGCGTGTCGCTCGGCGGCGTGCGGGACGAGGCGGAGATTCGCGGTCACCGGCGGACCTATATCGGCTCCATGCCGGGCAAGATCATCCAGTCGATGCGCAAGGCGAAGACGGTCAATCCGTTGTTCCTGTTCGACGAGATCGACAAGATGGGCGCCGACTTCCGTGGCGATCCTTCGTCCGCTCTGCTCGAGGTGCTGGATCCGGAACAGAACAACACGTTCAACGATCACTATCTCGAGGTCGACTACGATCTTTCCAACGTCATGTTCGTGACGACGGCGAATACGCTGAACATCCCTGCGCCCTTGATGGACCGCATGGAAATCATCCGTATCGCCGGTTACACCGAGCAGGAAAAGGTGGAGATCGCGCGACGTCACCTGATCCCGGAGACCATTGCCGAGCACGGGCTGAAAGAGAAGGAAATCGTCATCACCGACGATGCGCTGGAGACGATATTGCGCCGCTACACCCGCGAGGCGGGCGTGCGCAATCTGAAGCGCGAACTCGCCACGATCGCCCGCAAGGTGGTCAAGGAACTGATGATGTCGAAGAAGAAGACGGTGAAGGTCACCGCCAAGAATCTCGACGACTATCTGGGCGTGCCGCGCTATCGCTTCGGCCAGGCCGAGATGGAGGATCAGGTCGGGGTGGTGACCGGGCTTGCGTGGACCGAGGTCGGCGGCGAACTGCTGACGATCGAGGGCGTGCTGATGCCCGGCAAGGGCAAGATGAACGTCACCGGCAATCTGCGGGACGTGATGAAGGAATCGATCCAGGCGGCAACGGCATATGTGCGCTCCCGTTCTGTCGATTTCGGCATATTGCCGCCCCTGTTCGAGAAGCGCGACATCCACGTCCACGTGCCTGAGGGCGCAACTCCGAAGGACGGACCGTCGGCGGGCGTTGCCATGGCCACCGCGATCGTCTCGGTCATGACCGGCATCCCGGTGCGCCGCGACGTTGCGATGACGGGCGAGATCACGCTGCGCGGCAGGGTTCTGCCGATCGGCGGCCTGAAGGAGAAGCTGCTGGCCGCGCATCGGGGCGGGATCAAGACCGTGATCATTCCCGAGGAAAACGCAAAGGATCTGGCGGACATCTCGGAGAATGTGAAGAGCGGCCTTGAAATCCTGCCGGTGTCGAGGATGGAGGAAGTGCTGAAGATCGCGCTGACCGAAAAGCCGACACCGGTCGCGTGGACCGAGGACGAGAAGGCGACGGTCACGGGCGACGTGAAGGAGGACCCTTCGGGCCTGACGGCACACTAAGCCGGCTAACAAGCGGCATTTTCATGCTGCACTGCCGAAAAAGCCCGGATTTCCGGGCTTTTTTGCTTGTGGAGAATGCGAATTGACTTGCTTTTTGGTTGGCTTCAACAAGACTGTCTCCCATTGAAAGAATACGATTCGTAGAGGCCAGCCACGAAAGGATAGCGATATGAACAAGGCTGAACTCGTTGCGGCGGTCGCCGATGAAACCGGATTGACCAAGCAGGCCGCAGGGGAAGCGGTGGACGCCACGTTCGCGGCCATCACAGGCGCCCTCAAGAAGGGTGATGAGGTCAAGATTCCGGGCTTCGGCGGATTTGCCGTGACCCAGACCAAGGCCCGTACCGGACGCAATCCACTCACCGGCGCGACCATCCAGGTGAAAGCATCCAAGCGGCCGAAATTCAAGGTCGGCAAGGCACTCAAGGACGCGGTGGCGGGCTAAGACGCGTTTCAAAGCCTGCTTGTCAATACCGGCGCCCCGCGCGGAGGACATCTCGCGCGGGGTCTTGTTTTGGGGTTGCGCCATCGGCCACGCGCTTGAGTCCGGGGGAGGGGTGTTGTATGCCCTGAGCCGCGCCGGCGCGTGCGGCGGCATGACCTTTTCTGAGGGCGGTTAGCTCAGCTGGTAGAGCATCTCGTTTACACCGAGAGGGTCGGCGGTTCGATCCCGTCACCGCCCACCAGAATCGAACGGAAAAACACCGTTCACGATGCTTGACTTGGACGGCGAACCTGCCTTAAGTCACGCCCACTTCGACCCTCCCGGTCGGCGATCCGAGAGGGGGTGTAGCTCAGTTGGTTAGAGCGCCGGCCTGTCACGCCGGAGGTCGCGGGTTCGAGCCCCGTCACTCCCGCCATTCCTTCAATACTTGCTGAAGCCTTCTGCCGCGTCGAGCGCCACGGTGCGCGGACAGCGGAGGGCTCAGCTTCGTGCCGGCACGCCGTCGGGCTGAATGCCGTCGGTATCGGCGATCATGTAGCCGCTCTTGTTCGCGACGGCTGGCAGAAGCCGCTCGAAGGCATGTTCGGGCAGCCCATCGAGCAATCCCTTCTCGGTCTCGAAGAGTTCTTCAGGTTTCTCGACATTCTTGAGCGGCTCGAGCGCTTCGCGCCGGAACCAGAACATCGTCCCGGCGAAGAAGTCGACCGTGAACCCTTCGTCGGTGCCGAAGATCAGTTGAAAGAGCTGACGCGCCGCGTCAGCGTTCTGCCCCAGCGCCTGGCCGGCATCGATATGCGCGTTGGGCAACCGGAAGCGCGCCGGGCCTACGACGCCAAGTCGCGGGTCGCGCGCGAAAGCGGATATGATCGCATCGACGGTATCGCTGGAGCCGCACAGAACCGACAGGGTCGCACGGCGCCAGTAATCTCCTATCACAAGCCTGGAGCCGTGGTCGGACCGCTTTCCGTGAATTTTCAGGACAAGGTCGGCGTACTCGAAGGCGCCATCCTTGAACAGGCGCAGGAACGGCAGGACATCGCGTCCGCGGTTCGCCACGACTTCCACTTGCGCGCTTGGAAAGTCGGCGAGGATGGTCTTCCGCAGGCGGCGCGCGTTCGGCGTCAGCGTGACGAATATCAGCGCATCCCGCGGCAGGTGGCGGAGAGAGGCCGCGATATCCGGCCACACTTCGAAATAGTGGAGGTGCACGACGGCGGCGATCTTCAGCATATGCCGCTTGGGTTCGTGGCTCGCGGGGCGGGTAGTTCCGTCGAGCCGCGCGTACCACCGGTTGGACAGCATGTCCGCGCTGCTCAGATTCACGTTGAAAGAGTGCAGGAACCCGAAAATTCTGCTCATCCGCCTGCGCGAATCCGCATCGACGGGAAATATCCAGTGAGTGGGGTAGACAAAGGCGTATCTGCGCCGCGACGTCAAACGGTAGATCAGCTGGTGCAGCATCCGCGCGCGCCATCCGATGCGGCCTACCACGGCCTCGCGTCGGTCGAAGGAGAATTGTGCACTCGACTTGCGCGCGACGACGTCGCACCGGATTCCCGGAGGAAGGAACATCTCGTGGACGCGCCCGCGCCCATCCTGTGCCCTCAGTACCGTCCCGTCGCTGTCATCGGGGACGGCCACACGCACGCCGCCCCATCTTCCACTGCGGAATTGGACCGTCGAATGCCCTTCCAACTGGTTCATTCAGCGGGTGTCCCCGGCGGAAAACTGAGACTCGTATAGAGTACGATAGAGGCCCTCCCGGCCAACCAGCTCTTTGTGAGTGCCTTCCTGCACCTTTTGCCCTTCATCGAGCACCAGTATCTTGTCGGCCTTTCGAATTGTCGAGAGCCGGTGCGCGATGACAATGATGGTCCGTCGCCCGCGAATGGCTTCGAGCGCTTCGCGTATTGCTCTCTCGGCATTGTTGTCGAGCGCGCTCGTCGCTTCGTCGAGCAGGATGGTCGCGCTGGGCTTCAGGACCGCGCGGGCGATGGAGACACGCTGCCGCTGGCCGCCGGAAAGTTTTGATCCGTTCTCCCCAACATCCGTGTCGAAGCCGTTTGGGAGCGATTTGATGACTTCCTCAAGATTTGCCATCCGGGTGGCCGCGACGATCTCTTCCTCGGTGGCCTCCGGATTTGCGATCGCGATATTCTCGCGGATCGTGCCTGCGAAAAGGAAAGCGTCCTGACCGACATAGGCGAAATGCTCCCGCACGCTCTTGACGGTAACTTCGGAAATATCCCTTTCGCCGATCGTAACCTTGCCCTCCTTGGGATCGTAGAAGCGCATCATCAGGCTGAATACCGTCGATTTGCCTCCGCCCGACGGGCCGACGAGGGCGGTCATCTGGTCGGCCTCGAAGCGGGCGCTGAAATCCTTCAGCACCGTCTTGCTCCGCTTGTAGCGGAAGGAGACGTCGTGAAACTCGATCGGCAGGCTCTTCCGTGGCAATGGCTCGGCGCCGGGCTTGTCGGCGATCAGTATCGGACGCTGCTGCATTTCCTCGAACGCACGCAGGCGCTGCAGGCCGAGTTCGAGGGTGACGCGCGCCCGAGCGACGCGCTTTGCCGGCTCGTAGGCGAGAAGTAGCGCGGTGATGAAGGACATGAGAGAACCCGGCGTGTTGCCCGGCGCGCCCATTGACAGTCCCGCCACGATGATGACGCCGGCGATGGCGAAGCCGCCCACGGTTTCCATCAGGGGACCGGTCATGGCGCTGAGGATGCCGATACGGTTGGCACGTTGCTCGACATCCGAGATGGCGGTTTGCATGCGAGTCCGCATTACATCTTCCAGCCCGAACGACTTGATCACGCGGATCCCGATCGATGTCTCGGTGACGATCTTGATGATTTCCGAGACCGAAGTCAGTTCCTGTTTGGCGATCTCCCGAACCTGCTTCACCAAGCGCGACACCCCGTAGATTACCAGCGGCCCGCAGATGAAGGCGACGAGCGATACGCCCGGTCTTTGCAAAAGCATGACCAGGACGAGACCGATGACCGTCAGGAGGTCGCGCACATAGGTGAGCAGGAAGAGGTTCAACGTCTCGCGGACCGAGGTCGCGGCATGGGTGATGCGGGTCGTCAGTCTGCTGGAGTCGAAGTCGTCGAACAGATCGACGCTGTGCTCGACCATGCTGTCGTAGAACTCGCGCTGCTGCACCGCGACGATCCGGTTGCCGACCTTGGTCAGTTGCTGTGCCTGGATGAAGGCGGCGGCCCCCTTGATCGTGAAGATGGCGGCAACGCCGACGGCGACGAGGTAGACCCGGTTCATGTCGTTGTAGTCGAGCAGGGTATTGATGACGTCGCGCATGATCCACGCGCTCAGCGCCGTCATGCCGGCGACAATGATCATGGCGACAATGGCGATGGCGAAACGAAGCCAGTGCTCGGGAAAATGGCGGCGCACGAGACGGAACGCACGCCGGTGCGCGTCGTCGAGAAATGGAACTCCGAGGCGATGCGAAATCCGCAGCAGGGCTTCCATTCCTTCAATCTCTCAGACTATTTGCAGGGGACTAACCATCGATGCGGCGGTCGTGTCACATCACAACATGGCCATGATGCGGCGTCATAGTCATCCACTGCGCGGTGCGGTTCGCGTGGCGGCCTTCAGGGTCCACCTGTAGCCCAGAGCCCTATCTTATCTGTGATGGTTTTACCAGCCTTGCCGCCGCCGCCTGGCGTTGCCGCCGGGCCGTGCCGCAACGCGAAAAAACATGATAAAAATAGTCATGTTAAAGCTACGCTGACCGGCGCCGGGGCGCGTCGAAATGAACCGGGCCTGCCAACCCCCGATACCCTTGTGCTCGTAAGATTCGTGGGCTAAGCCAAGACGATTGATGACGGGTTTACCCGTTTCGCAACATGTGTAGTCGAGAACCGGAAAGTCCCCATGCCGGAAGTCATCAGCGACTATCTGCCGATCGCTATTTTCATAGCCGTCGCCGGCGTCATCGGCCTTGCGTTGATGGTTGCGCCCTTTGTCGTTGCGGTGCAGCATCCGGATACCGAAAAGCTTTCGGCCTATGAGTGCGGCTTCGACGCGTTCGACGACGCGCGGATGAAGTTCGACGTCCGGTTTTATCTGGTGGCGATCCTGTTCATCATTTTCGATCTGGAGGTCGCCTTTCTGTTCCCGTGGGCCGCCGCTTTCGGTGAAGTGGGCTGGTTCGGTTTCTGGTCGATGATGGTGTTCCTCGCCGTCCTCACCATCGGCTTTGCATATGAGTGGAAAAAGGGAGCGCTCGAATGGGATTGACGTCCTCAGACGGCACGCTCGTTGCACCGGCGCCGCGAGGCCTTACGGACGCGTCCGGACGACCGCTCGGCGCCGACGATCCCTTCTTCGGCGAGGTCAATGCCGAGCTTGCCGACAAGGGTTTCATCGTCACGGCGACCGATGATCTGATAAACTGGGCCCGCACGGGCTCGCTGATGTGGATGACCTTCGGGCTGGCCTGCTGCGCGGTGGAGATGATGCAGGTCTCCATGCCGCGCTATGACGTCGAGCGGTTCGGCTTCGCGCCGCGCGCCTCGCCGCGACAGTCTGACGTGATGATCGTCGCCGGCACGCTGACCAACAAGATGGCGCCCGCGCTGCGCAAGGTCTACGACCAGATGCCGGAACCCCGCTACGTGATCTCGATGGGCTCCTGCGCGAATGGCGGCGGCTATTATCACTATTCCTATGCGGTGGTGCGCGGCTGCGACCGGATCGTGCCTGTGGATATATATGTGCCAGGCTGCCCTCCGACGGCCGAGGCGCTGCTCTATGGCGTGCTGCTGCTGCAGAAGAAGATTCGTCGCACCGGCACGATTGAGCGCTAGACCATGGATGAAAGCCTGAAAGACATCGCGGCGGGTGTTGCGGAGAAGTTCGGCGAAGACGTGGATTGCTTCGACGCCTATGACGAACTCACCGTCGCGGTTCAGCCGATGTCGCTCGTCGAACTCATGCGCTATCTGCGCGACGATCCGGCATGCCAGTTCCATTGCCTGATCGATATTTGCGGCGTCGACTGGCCCGCGCGCGAGAAGCGCTTCGACGTCGTCTATCACCTTTTGTCGCCGCGCCAGAACCTGCGCATCCGGGTGAAGGTCGCGACCGACGAGGCGACGCCCGTCCCCAGCCTGTGCGATGTCTGGCCGGGAGCCAACTGGTTCGAGCGCGAGGCCTACGACATGTACGGGATCCTGTTCTCCGGCCATCCCGAACTTCGCCGTCTGCTCACCGACTACGGTTTTGACGGCTATCCGCTGCGCAAGGATTTCCCGACGACCGGCTTCGTCGAGGTGCGCTATGACGACGAGGCCCGTCGCGTGGTCCACGAGCCGGTGAGGCTGGCGCAGGAATTCCGCAATTTCGATTTTCTCAGCCCGTGGGAAGGCACCGAATATGTGCTGCCGGGCGACGAAAAGGCCAAGGACTGAACGCGCGCTATGGCTGAAACGGAAATCCGCAATTTCAACATCAATTTCGGTCCGCAGCATCCGGCCGCGCACGGCGTGCTGCGTCTCGTGCTGGAACTGGATGGCGAAATCGTCGAGCGTGTCGACCCGCATATCGGTCTTTTGCATCGCGGCACCGAAAAGCTGATCGAGACGAAGACCTATCTTCAGGCGCTCCCCTATTTCGACCGGCTCGATTACGTCGCGCCGATGAACCAGGAACATGCCTATTCGCTCGCCGTGGAGAAGCTGCTCGGCATCTCCGTCCCGCGCCGCGGCCAGCTGATCCGCGTCCTCTATTCTGAAATTGGCCGTCTGCTGTCGCATCTGCTGAATGTCACGACGCAGGCAATGGACGTCGGTGCACTGACACCGCCGCTTTGGGGGTTCGAGGAGCGCGAGAAGCTGATGGTCTTCTACGAGCGCGCGTCGGGCAGCCGCATGCATGCGGCCTATGTGCGTCCCGGCGGAGTGCATCAGGATCTGCCGGCGAAGCTGGTGGAAGATATCGGCGCCTTCTGCGATCCCTTCCTGAAAGTATGCGACGACATCGAGGGACTGCTGACCGACAACCGTATCTTCAAGCAGCGCAATGTAGATATCGGATATGTGAGCCTTGAGGACGCCTGGGCCTGGGGCTTTTCCGGCGTCATGGTACGCGGCTCGGGCGCGGCCTGGGATCTGCGCAAGAGCCAGCCTTACGAATGCTATGCGGAAATGGACTTCGACATTCCCGTCGGGAAGAACGGAGACTGCTACGACCGCTACCTGATCCGCATGGAGGAGATGCGCCAGTCCATCCGCATCATGAAACAATGCGTTGAAGAACTTTCCTCGCAAAGAGGATCAGGTCCGGTGTCCTATACGGACAACAAGATCGTCCCCCCGAAGCGTGGCGAGATGAAGCGTTCGATGGAAGCCCTTATCCACCATTTCAAACTCTACACGGAAGGCTTCCACGTGCCGGCGGGCGAGGTTTACGCGGCGGTCGAGGCGCCCAAGGGTGAGTTCGGCGTCTATCTCGTGGCCGACGACACCAACAAGCCTTATCGCTG
Organism: Flavobacteriaceae bacterium; assembly: GCA_050249695.1. Classification (GTDB taxonomy): domain Bacteria; phylum Pseudomonadota; class Alphaproteobacteria; order Rhizobiales; family Tepidamorphaceae; genus JACKJP01. The sequence continues at coordinate 881,687 of JBFWQA010000001.1, forward strand.
CAAGATTCGCGCGCCGGGTTTTGCCCATCTGCAGGCGATGGATTTCATGTGCCGTGGTCACATGCTGGCGGACGTGTCCGCCGTACTCGGTTCGCTCGATATCGTGTTCGGGGAGGTGGACCGCTAATGTCCGTTCGCCGTTTGCATCATGAACAGCCTTCGGGCTTCGTCTTCAGCCGCGACAATGTCGCCTGGGCGAAGAAGACGATCGCCAAATATCCCAAGGGGCGGCAGGCGAGCGCCGTCATTCCGTTACTCTGGCGCGGTCAGGAGCAGGAGGGCTGGGTCTCCGAGCCGATGATCCGCACGATCGCCGACATGCTCGACATGCCCTACATTCGCGTGCTCGAGGTCGCGACCTTCTACACCATGTTCCAGCTTCAGCCGGTTGGAAGGAAGGCGCACATCCAGGTGTGCGGGACGACGCCCTGCATGCTGCGCGGCGCTGAGGAACTCAAAGCCGTCTGCCAGCGCAAGATTCACCACGATCCGCATCATCTCTCCGCCGATGGCGACTTCTCATGGGAGGAGGTTGAGTGCCTGGGTGCCTGCGTCAACGCGCCGATGATCCAGATCGTCAAGGATACCTACGAGGACCTGACGCCCGAGACGCTTGAGAAGCTGATCGACGATATCGCTGCCGGTAATCCCGTAAAGCCCGGTCCGCAGAATGGCCGTCAGTATTCCGCTCCGATCGGCGGGCCGACGACGCTGCTGGAAAAGGTAAAGCCCGCGAAGGCCGCCCGGCCGAAAGCTGCAACCGCCCGCCCGGCTTCGCCCGCCGCGCCGAATCCGGCGAGCGAGGTCGCCTCGAATGCGAAGCGAGCGTCGAAGGGCGCAGGGAAGCGCAAGCCGGCCGGCCTCGCCGGGACCGGGGGCGGCAAGCCGGACGATCTGACCGAATCTTCCAGACGTGCGTCCACGACGCCCGCAAAGCCGCGCGGAAAGGGCAAATAGACGATGCTCGCCGACAAGGACCGGATTTTCACCAATCTCTACGGCCTGCACGATGCCGGCCTGAAGGGCGCGATGTCGCGCGGACAGTGGAACGGGACCAAGGGTTTCATCGACAAGGGCCGCGACTGGATCGTCGAGCAGATCAAGGCCTCGGGCCTCCGCGGGCGCGGCGGAGCAGGGTTCCCGACCGGCCTGAAGTGGTCGTTCATGCCCAAGCAATCCGACGGCCGCCCGCATTACCTCGTCGTGAATGCCGACGAATCCGAACCCGGCACCTGCAAGGATCGCGAGATCATGCGGCATGATCCGCACACGCTGGTAGAGGGCTGCCTCATCGCCGGCTTCGCCATGGGCGCGCATGCCGCCTACATCTATGTCCGCGGCGAGTTCATCCGCGAGCGCGAGGCGCTGCAGCGCGCGATCGACGAAGCCTATGACGCGAAGCTTCTCGGCAAGAACAACATTCAAGGCTGGGATTTCGACGTTTATGTCCATCACGGCGCCGGCGCCTATATCTGCGGCGAGGAAACGGCGCTGCTGGAGAGCCTCGAGGGCAAGAAGGGCCAGCCGCGGCTGAAGCCGCCTTTCCCGGCCAATGTCGGCCTTTATGGCTGCCCGACCACCGTCAACAACGTCGAATCCATCGCCGTCGCGCCGGAGATCCTGCGGCGCGGTGCGGCATGGTTCGCCGGGATCGGCCGCCCGAACAATGTCGGCACGAAGCTCTTCTGCATTTCAGGCCATGTCGAACGTCCCTGCACGGTCGAGGAGGCGATGGGGATACCGTTCCGCGAGCTCATCGAGAAGCATTGCGGCGGCGTGCGCGGCGGATGGGACAACCTCCTCGCCGTGATCCCGGGCGGTTCATCCGTTCCCTGTCTGCCGGCGGATATGTGCCGCGACCTGCCGATGGATTTCGACACGCTGCGCAACCTGAAATCCGGTCTCGGCACGGCGGCGGTGATCGTCATGGACAAGTCCACCGACATGATCCGCGCCATCGCCCGGCTTGCCTATTTCTACAAGCATGAGAGCTGCGGCCAGTGCACCCCGTGCCGCGAGGGAACGGGCTGGATGTGGCGCGTGCTGACGCGCATGGCCGAGGGGCGTGCGCAGAAGAGCGAAATCGACATGCTGCTGAACGTCTCCTACCAGATCGAGGGGCACACGATCTGCGCGCTGGGCGATGCCGCCGCATGGCCCGTGCAGGGCCTGATCCGGCATTTCCGGCATGTCATCGAGGAACGCATCGACAGCTACAGCGCCAATCCGGATCCGGACGGCGCGGTGACAATGCAGGCTGCGGAGTAGATCGGGATGACCAAGCTTCTCGTTGACGGCATCGAGGTCGACGTACCCGACCATTACACGCTGTTGCAGGCATGCGAGGAGGCGGGCGCCGAAATCCCGCGTTTCTGTTATCACGAGCGCCTGTCGATCGCCGGCAATTGCCGCATGTGCCTCGTCGAGGTGAAGGGCGGCCCGCCCAAGCCGCAGGCCTCCTGCGCGATGGGCGTGCGCGACCTGCGTCCCGGCCCGAACGGCGAGCCGCCGGAGGTCATGACGCGCTCTCCGATGGTCAAGAAGGCGCGTGAAGGCGTGATGGAGTTCCTTCTCATCAACCATCCGCTGGATTGTCCGATCTGCGACCAGGGCGGCGAGTGCGACCTGCAGGATCAGGCGATGGCCTACGGCGTCGACAAGAACCGCTTTCACGAGAACAAGCGCGCGGTCGAGGACAAATATATCGGTCCGCTGGTGCGCACGCGGATGACCCGCTGCATCCATTGCACGCGCTGCGTCCGCTTCACCACGGAGGTCGCCGGCATTTCCGAACTCGGCCTCATCGGCCGCGGCGAGGACGCCGAGATCACGACCTACTTGGAACGGGCGATGAGCTCGGAACTGCAGGGCAACGTGATCGACCTGTGCCCGGTCGGCGCGCTGACCTCCAAGCCCTATCAGGATCAGGCGCGGCCGTGGGAGCTGTCGAAAACCGAATCCGTCGACGTGATGGACGCCGTCGGCTCGAATATCCGCGTCGATGCCCGTGGGCGCGAGGTCATGCGGATCTTGCCGCGCACCCATGAGGACGTGAACGAGGAGTGGATTTCCGACAAGACGCGCTTCGTCTGGGACGGCTTGCGCAGTCAGCGCCTGGACCGGCCTTACGTGCGCACGGGCGGAAAGCTGCAGGCGGCGACATGGAACGACGCTTTCGCCGCGATCGCTTCGAAGATGAAGGGGATTGCCGGTGAGCGGGTCGGCATGATCGCCGGCGATCTGGCGGGCGTTGAAGAAATGTTCGCGTTGAAAGACCTCGCCGAACGGCTGGAGATCGCCAGCATCGACTGCCGCCAGGACGGCTCGGTACTCGACCGCAAGTCCGGACGCGGCAGCTACATCTTCAATTCCGGGATCGCCGGGATCGAGGAAGCCGATGCCATTCTCATCGTCGGTGCGAATCCGCGCCTCGAGGCGTCGGTGCTGAATGCGCGCATCCGCAAACGCTGGCTGCTTGGCGACCTCGTGGTCGGCTATGTCGGCGCCGGTCAGCCCGATCTGACCTATGAATACGAGTATATCGGCGCGGGGCCGGAATCGCTGGCGGAGATCGCCGGCGGCGAGGGATCCTTTGCCAGGCGCCTGAAGAAGGCGAAGCGTCCGATGATCATCGTCGGGCAGGGCGCCACGACAAGGCCGGATGGCGCGGCCATCCTCGCACAATGCGCCGACATCGCCGTCAAGCACGGGATGGTTGCACCCGAGAACGATCCCGACTGGATTGGCTTCAACGTCCTGCACAACGCCGCCTCCCGCGTCGGCGGCCTTGACGTCGGCTTCCTGCCGGCCGAAGGCGGGCGGGCGACGGGAGAGATTATCGAAGCAGCTGGTAAGGGCGAGCTCGACGTCGTCTTCCTGCTCGGCGCCGACGAGATCGACATGAGCGCGCTCGGCGGCGCCTTCGTCGTCTATATCGGCACCCATGGCGATCGCGGCGCGCACCGCGCCGACGTCATACTTCCAGGCGCGGCCTACACTGAGAAGGCCGTCACCTATGTGAACACCGAAGGCCGCCCGCAGATGACCGCGCGCGCCGCCTTTCCTCCCGGCGAGGCGCGCGAGGACTGGGCGATCATCCGCGCCCTTTCGGAGCATCTCGGCGCGAGACTTCCCTACGATTCGATCGCCGCGCTGCGCGCCGTGCTCTATGCCGACATGCCGCATCTGGCTGCGCTGGACCGGCGCGTGCCCAGCGCCGCGACCGACGTCATGGCGCTCGCCAGAAAGGGCGGGCGCACCCGCAAGGGCGGCTTCGCCCCGGCGATCGGCGATTTCTATCTGACCAATCCGATCGCGCGCGCATCGAAAGTCATGGCCGAGGCGAGCGCGCTCGCCGCGCAGCTTGCGAAGGAGGCGACCGGCACCCATGGCTGAGCTCTGGTCCGTCTATCTGCTGCCCGGCCTGATCATCGCGCTGCAAAGCCTGGTGCTGCTCGTCGCGCTGCTCATCATCATCGCCTATCTGCTCTACGCCGACCGTAAGGTCTGGGCGGCCGTCCAGATGCGCCGGGGCCCCAATGTGGTCGGGCCCTGGGGCCTGTTCCAGAGCTTTGCCGATCTGCTGAAATTCGTTCTGAAGGAGCCGGTCGTACCGGCGGCCTCCAACAAGGGCGTCTTCCTGCTCGCGCCGCTGATTTCCTGCATTCTCGCGCTTTCGGCCTGGGCGGTCGTTCCGGTCAGCGACGGCTGGGTGATTGCCGACATCAACGTTGGCATCCTTTATATATTCGCGATCTCCTCGCTCGGCGTATATGGCGTCATCATGGGCGGCTGGGCATCGAACTCCAAATATGCCTTCCTCGGCGCGCTGCGTTCCGCCGCGCAGATGGTCTCATACGAAGTCTCCATCGGCTTCGTCATCATCACGGTGCTGCTGTGCGTCGGCTCACTGAACCTCACCGACATCGTCCTGGCGCAGAAGGGGGCTTACGGGCTTTTCAGCTGGTTCTGGCTGCCGCTATTTCCGATGTTCGTCGTCTTCTTCATCTCCGCGCTGGCGGAGACGAACCGGCCGCCCTTCGACCTGCCGGAGGCGGAGTCGGAACTGGTCGCCGGCTTCATGGTGGAATACTCGTCGACGCCGTATCTGCTGTTCATGCTCGGCGAGTACGTGTCCATCACCCTGATGTGCGCGCTGACCACCATCCTGTTCCTCGGCGGCTGGCTGCCGCCGGTGGATATCGTGCCCTTCACCCTCGTGCCGGGTGTCGTCTGGTTCGTGCTGAAGGTCTGTTTTGTGTTCTTCATGTTCGCCATGGTCAAGGCCATGGTGCCGCGCTACCGCTACGATCAGCTCATGCGGCTCGGCTGGAAGGTATTCCTGCCGCTGTCGCTGCTGATGGTCTTCATCGTCGCCATCGTCCTGCAGTTGACTGGATGGACGGCATGACGGCCAAGTCTGAAACCGCCGGACCCTGGAAAGGCTAAGCCATGGCTCGCCTCGACCTTGCCGCGAAATCGCTGCTGCTCACGGAGTTCGTTTCGGCGTTCTTCCTGACGATGCGCTATTTCTTCGCGCCGAAGGCAACGATCAACTATCCCTTCGAGAAGGGGCCGCTCAGCCCTCGTTTTCGCGGCGAACACGCGCTTCGCCGTTACCCCAACGGCGAGGAACGCTGCATCGCCTGCAAGCTGTGCGAGGCGATTTGCCCCGCGCAGGCGATCACGATCGAGGCCGGACCGCGACGCAATGACGGCACGCGGCGCACGACCCGTTACGACATCGACATGGTGAAATGCATCTATTGCGGCTTCTGCCAGGAAGCCTGCCCGGTGGATGCCATCGTCGAAGGTCCGAATTTCGAGTTCGCGGTGGAAACGCGCGAAGAGCTTTACTATGACAAGGACCGGCTGCTTGAGAACGGCGCGCGCTGGGAACGCGCGATCGCGAAGAATCTCGAGCTCGACGCGCCTTATCGCTGAAACGGGATGATTGAACCGATGGGTATGGCGGGGCAGGCCTGCGCGGCCGCTAGGCGGGCAGCAACATGATACTGGGGCAGCTATTCTTCTTCATCTTCTCCGCCGTCATGATCGCGTCGGCGGTCATGGTTGTGGCGTCGCGCAATCCCGTGCATTCGGTCCTGTTTCTCATTCTGGCGTTCTTCAACGCGGCGGGCCTGTTCCTGCTGCTGGGCGCCGAATTCCTCGCGATGATCCTCGTCGTTGTCTATGTCGGCGCGGTCGCCGTGCTTTTCCTCTTCGTGGTGATGATGCTCGACATGGATTTCGCCGAATTGCGGCAGGGCGCTCAGGAATACATTCCCGTGGGCGCGCTGGTCGGCCTGATCCTTCTCGTCGAGCTGCTCGTCGTCATCGGCGGCTGGACGATCGATCCGCAGGTTGTTCACGCCGGCGCGGCGCCGGTGGCCGAGGGAGTCAGCAACACGACGGCGTTGGGGCAGGTACTCTTCACCCGTTACATCTTCTTTTTTCAGATCGCAGGGCTCGTGCTGCTGGTCGCCATGATCGGCGCCATCGTGCTCACGCTGCGGCACAAGGAGAACATCAAGCGCCAGTCGATCGCGGCCCAGGTCGCCCGCGATCCGAAGACCGCCGTGGAAGTCCGCAAGGTCGAGTCGGGGAAGGGAATCTGAGCATGGAACAGGCAACGCCCCTCATACCGCTTTCCTACTATCTGTCGGTCGCCGCTGTGATGTTCACGATCGGCATCTTCGGCATTTTCCTGAACCGCAAGAACGTCATCATCATCCTGATGTCGGTCGAACTGATGCTGCTGTCGGTGAACATCAATCTGGTCGCCTTTTCGGCCGCTCTCGGCGATCTCGTCGGGCAGGTATTCGCGCTGATGGTGCTCACGGTCGCGGCGGCCGAGGCCGCCATCGGCCTTGCGATCATCGTCACCTTCTTCCGCAACCGCGGCACGATCGCGGTCGAAGACGTCAACATGATGAAGGGCTAGGAAGGACATGTATTCGGCTATCGTCTTCCTGCCGCTCATCGGCTTCCTGATTGCGGGTCTGTTCGGCGGCCGCATGGCCCCCCGCGTCAGCGAAGTCGTCACGTCGGGGCTTCTCGTGATTTCCGCGCTTCTGTCGTGGGTCGCCTTCTTCAATGTCGCCTTCGGCGAGCAGGACCAGGTTGTCCGGCTCTTCACCTGGATCGCCTCCGGTCCGCTCCAGGCCGACTGGACGATCCGCGTCGACACGCTGACGGCGGTCATGCTGGTCGTCGTCACCTCCGTCTCTTCGCTGGTGCATATCTACTCGATCGGCTACATGCACCACGATCCGCACCGGCCGCGCTTCTTCGCCTATCTGTCGCTCTTCACCTTCGCGATGCTCGCGCTGGTGACTTCCGACAATCTGGTGCAGATGTTCTTCGGCTGGGAGGGCGTGGGTCTCGCCTCCTACCTGCTGATCGGTTTCTGGTATCAGAAGCCCTCCGCCAACGCCGCCGCGATCAAGGCCTTCGTCGTCAATCGCGTCGGCGATTTCGGCTTCGCGCTCGGCATCTTCGCGGTCTTCTACATGACCGGCTCGATCGCCTTCGACACGGTCTTCGCCAGCGCGCCCTCGCTGGTCGGACAGCAGATCCATTTTCTCGGCGCCGATTTCGACGCGCTGACGGTGATCTGCCTGCTCCTGTTCATGGGTGCGATGGGCAAGTCGGCGCAATTCCTGTTGCACACCTGGCTGCCGGACGCGATGGAAGGCCCGACGCCGGTCTCCGCGCTGATCCACGCCGCGACCATGGTGACCGCCGGTGTCTTCATGGTGGCGAGGCTCTCGCCGCTGTTCGAGCTGTCGCCGACGGCGCTGACTTTCGTGACCATCATCGGCGCGACGACGGCGTTCTTCGCCGCGACGGTTGGCCTGGTTCAGAACGACATCAAGCGCATCATTGCCTATTCGACCTGTTCCCAGCTCGGCTACATGTTCGTCGCGCTCGGCGTCGGCGCCTACTCGGCGGGCATCTTCCATCTCTTCACGCACGCGTTTTTCAAGGCGCTGCTGTTCCTCGGGTCCGGCGCGGTCATTCACGCGATGTCGGACGAACAGGATATCCGAAAGATGGGCGGGCTGTGGCGGTTGATCCCCGTGACCTACGCGATGATGTTCATCGGCACGCTGGCGCTCACGGGGTTTCCGTTCACCGCCGGATATTTCTCCAAGGATGCGATCATCGAGGCGGCCTATGTCGCGCACAACCCCGCCGCGGGCTACGCGTTCACGATGGTGGTGGTCGCCGCGTTGCTGACCTCTTTCTATTCATGGCGCCTGATGTTCCTGACCTTCCACGGCCGCTCTCGGGCATCCTCGGACGTTCTCCATCACGTTCATGAATCGCCGCTGGTGATGACGATACCGCTCGGCCTCCTGGCGCTCGGCGCCATTGCCGCGGGTTTCCTGTTCAGTACCTATTTCATCGGCAAAGGCTATGAGCACTTCTGGCGCGAATCGCTGTTCCTTGCGGAAGGCAACGAAATTCTCGAGGAAATGCACCACGTGCCCGCCCTGGTGAAGTGGGCCCCGTTCGTGATGATGGTCATCGGTGCGGCGATCGCGGCGCTTTTCTATCTGCTGCGGACCGATATTCCCGGCCGTCTCGCCAGCACGCACGACCTGCTCTACAGGTTCCTGCTCAACAAGTGGTACTTCGACGAGATTTACGACTTTCTCCTGGTGCGTCCTGCGAAATGGCTCGGCCGCTTCTTCTGGAAGAAGGGCGACGGCTGGCTGATCGACGGGTTCGGTCCCGACGGCATTTCCGCTCGCGTGGTCGACGTCACCAACCGCGTAGTCCGATTGCAGAGCGGGTATGTCTATCACTACGCCTTCGCGATGATCATCGGCGTGGCTGTCCTTGCAACCTGGTATATGTTCTGGGGAGCCGCCCGATAATGTACGACTGGCCGATCCTTTCGCTCATAACGTTTCTGCCGCTGGTCGGCGCGCTGTTCGTCTTCGCCATCCGCGGCGACGATCCCGTCGCCATTCGCAACGCGCGTTTCGTCGCGCTGTGGACGACCGGCGTAACCTTCATTCTCTCCCTTGTGATCTGGTTCGGCTTCGACGCCGGCACGGCCGATTTTCAGTTCGTCGAGAAACACGACTGGCTCGGGGAGTCGATCAGCTATCATGTGGGTGTCGACGGCATTTCCATGCTGTTCGTGATCCTGACCACTTTCCTGATGCCGTTCTGCATCCTGGCAAGCTGGAAGGCGATCGACACGCGGGTGAAGGAATACATGATCGCCTTCCTCGTGCTGGAAACGCTGATGATCGGCGTGTTCACCGCGCTGGATCTCGTGCTGTTCTATGTCTTTTTCGAAGGCGGCCTCATTCCGATGTTCATCATCATCGGTGTGTGGGGCGGCAAGCGGCGCGTCTACGCGAGCTTCAAGTTCTTCCTCTATACGCTGCTCGGCTCGGTGCTGATGCTGCTTGCGATCATGGCAATGTACTGGGAGGCGGGCACGACCGACATCCCGACATTGCTGACCCATCAGTTCCCGCAATCGATGCAGACATGGCTGTGGCTCGCCTTCTTCGCGTCCTTCGCGGTGAAGATGCCGATGTGGCCGGTGCATACGTGGCTTCCCGACGCCCATGTCGAGGCGCCTACGGCAGGCTCGGTCATTCTGGCCGGCATTCTCCTGAAGATGGGCGGCTACGGATTCCTGCGCTTCTCGCTGCCGATGTTCCCGCTGGCTTCGGACATGTTCGCGCCGATGGTCTTCACGCTGAGCGTCGTTGCCATCGTCTACACCTCGCTCGTCGCGCTGATGCAGGAAGACATCAAGAAGCTGATCGCCTATTCCTCCGTCGCCCATATGGGCTTCGTGACGATGGGCATCTTCACCGGTACGGTGCAGGGTGTGCAGGGTGGCATTTTCCAGATGCTGAGCCACGGCATCGTGTCCGGCGCGCTCTTCCTGTGCGTCGGCGTCGTATACGACAGGTTGCACACGCGTGAGATCGCCGCCTATGGCGGGCTGGTCAACCGCATGCCGAAATACGCCGTGGCATTCATGGTCTTTACGATGGCCAATGTCGGGCTGCCTGGCACCAGCGGGTTTGTCGGTGAGTTCCTGACCCTTCTTGCCGCGTTCCAGGTCAACAGCTGGGTCGCGTTCTTCGCCACCACGGGCGTGATCCTCTCGGCTGGCTATGCGCTCTGGCTGTACCGAAAGGTCATTTTCGGGGCGCTGGAAAAGGAAAACCTCAAGGCCATTCTCGACCTCGACCGCCGCGAGATCGCTATTCTCGCGCCGCTTGTCGTGCTCACGATCCTCTTCGGGTTCTGGCCGATGCCCATCCTCGATGTGACCGCCGCTTCGGTCGATGCCCTGATCAATGCCTATCAGCAGGCGGTTGCCTCGGCCGGCGGCCTGACCTTCGCCGCGAATTGACGACAAGGAAAGCCGCAAGATGAGTCCCGACATGATGGCCGACCTGATCCCGGTGCTTCCCGAACTGCTTCTGGCAGTCGGTGCGATGGTGCTGCTGATGATCGGCGCCTATTCGACGCGCGATGCGATGGGCGTCGTGACCGGCGGCGCGATCGCCATACTGATCGCGAGCGCCTTCCTGCTCGGCTTCATGCCCGAGGGTCGCTTCGAGGCATTCGGCGGCAGCTTCGTTCTCGACGATTTTGCCAGATTGATGAAGCTGCTGGTGCTGATCGGCTCGGTCGGCGCGCTGATCATGTCGGTGGATTACCTGAAGGCCCATTCGATCGCCAAGTTCGAGTTCCCGGTTCTCATCCTGCTGGCGACGGCGGGCATGTTCGTGATGATCTCGGCGAACGACCTGATTGCGCTCTATCTCGGCCTCGAACTCCAGTCGCTCGCTGTTTATGTCATCGCCTCCATCCATCGCGACAACATCAAGTCGACGGAAGCCGGTCTGAAATATTTCGTCCTCGGTGCGCTCTCGTCCGGCATGCTGCTCTATGGTGCATCGCTGATTTACGGCCTGACCGGTTCCGTCGCCTTTTCGGAGATTGCCGCCGCCGTGCCGCGTGAGGGCGCAAGTCTCGGTGTTGTCTTCGGCATGGTCTTTTTGCTGGCCGGCCTTGCCTTCAAGATTTCGGCAGTGCCATTCCATATGTGGACACCTGACGTCTATGAGGGCGCGCCGACCCCGGTGACCGCGTTCTTTGCGGCAGCACCGAAGATCGCAGCCATGGCGCTCATGGTCCGGCTCCTGATCAACGGCTTTCCGGCGATCACGCCGGCCTGGCAGCAGATCATTGTCTTCATCGCGATCGCGTCGATGAGCCTTGGCGCATTCGCCGCCATCGGTCAGCGTAACATCAAACGGCTGATGGCCTATTCCTCGATCGGCCATATGGGATATGCGCTTGTCGGACTGGCCGCGGGCACCCAGGCGGGCGTGCAGGGTGTCATCATCTATATGGCGATCTACCTTGCGATGACGCTGGGAGTCTTCGCCTGCATACTTGGAATGCGGCGCGGCGACGAGATGGTCGAGGACATATCCGATCTCGCCGGCCTCTCGCGCAATTCGAAGATGCAGGCCCTCATTCTTGCCATACTGCTGTTTTCGATGGCGGGCATCCCGCCATTGGCAGGCTTCTTCGCCAAGTGGTACGTGTTCATGGCGGCAATCGGCGAAGGCCTCTATCTGCTCGCCGTGATTGGCGTCGTGGCCAGCGTGATTGGCGCCTATTATTATCTTCGCATCATCAAGATCATGTATTTTGACGAGCCGGCCGAAAAATTCTCGCCGCTGACCGGCGAGATGCGCGCCGTGCTCGCCATCTCGGGTGTCGTGACCGTGTTCTTCGTCGCTTACCCGTGGCCGCTCCGTTCGGCGGCTGAGGCGGCAGCCCGTTCGCTGTTCTGATCGATGGCATTTTCGCTAGGCGCGCGGGCGGCTGATAAAGGATACCGGCTTTTCTGCTTCGAGACGGTCGGCTCGACGAACGCCGAGGCGATGACGGCCGCCCGTTCTGGCGAGGCGGGACCGGCCTGGTTCGTTTCCGGCCACCAGAGCCAGGGGCGGGGCCGACGGGGCAGGGCGTGGCAGACAGAGCCCGGCAATCTGGCGGCGAGCCTCCTGATGACGCTGGAACATTCGCCGCAACGCATGGCGACGCTGGGTTTCGTCGCGGGCCTTGCACTGTCCGACGCGCTCGCCAGGGCCGCGCCCGATGCGCGCATCGATACCGCCCTCGACGGGGGAGCCGCTCCGGGCGGCACGCGTTTCGAGCTCAAATGGCCCAACGACCTGATTGCCGGCGGCGCGAAACTCGCCGGAATCATGCTGGAATCTGAACAACTGGACGGTGACCGCTCCGCCCTCGTGACCGGCATCGGCGTGAATGTCGTCTCCGCGCCGCGGGACGTTCCCTATCCGGCGACGTGCCTGCGCGATCTCGGCTCGAAGATCGATGCCGCCGGACTGTTTGCGGCCTTGTCCGATGCCTGGGTGGAGAATTACGAATTGTGGGAGAGCGCGGCCGGAATCGCCGCCGTCAGGGAGAAGTGGCTCGCGCGCGCGGCGGGAATCGGCGGTCCGGTGGCCGTCCGCATCGGCTCCAGAATTGTCCGGGGAACCTTCGAGAGCCTCGACATCGACGGGCGGCTGCTCATCCGCGAGCCGGATGGCCACGAGATCGCGGTCGCCGCCGGTGAAGTCCATTTTGGCGCGGTTGCGTCAATCGCCGCGGCAGACTAGACAGTTCATCGATTATGGCAGCACCCTCTGAACTAGTGTTCTTGCCGCTGGGCGGCGTTGGCGAGATCGGGATGAATCTCGGCCTCTACGGCTTCGGCCCGCCGCGCCGCCGCAAGTGGCTGATGGTCGATTGCGGCGTGAGCTTCGCCAATGCCGAGAGTCATCCGGGAGTCGATCTCGTCTTTCCCGACATACGCTTCATAGAAGCGGAGCGGGACAACCTGCTCGGCATATTGCTGACCCATGCGCATGAAGATCATTTCGGAGCGCTCGCGGATCTGTGGCCGAGGCTCCGGACCAAGGTCTATGCTACGCCCTTTACCGCATTGCTTCTTCAGGCAAAGCTCGCCGAGGAGCGCGGGGCGCCGCGCATTCCGGTCGAACTGGTCGAGCTTGGCGCCAGATTCGATCTCGGGCCGTTCAATATCGAATATGTCTCGCTCGCCCATTCGATTCCCGAACCCAACGGGATCGTGCTGCGTACAGACGCCGGGACGGTCTTTCACACCGGCGACTGGAAGCTCGACGACGATCCGATCATCGGCGGTCCGGTCGACAGCACCAGGCTGAAGGCGATCGGCGACGAGGGTGTCGACGTCATGATCTGCGATTCCACCAACGTGCTTCGCGAAGGGGTGTCGCCCGGCGAGGGGGACGTCGCCAGGGCGATCAAACCTCTGATTGCCGATGCGCCAGCACGGGTGGCGGTCACGGCTTTCGCCTCGAACGTGGCGCGGCTGCACTCGGTCGCCGTTGCCGCCGCCGAGGCCGACCGCCGCACCGTGCTTGTCGGCCGCGCTATGCAGCGTACCGTCGCCGTCGCGCGCGAGATGGGTTACATGGACGATGTGCCGGCCTTCCTTGGCGAAGACGCTTTCGGTTATCTCCCGCGCGAAAAGGCGGCGCTGCTCTGTACCGGAAGCCAGGGAGAGCCGCGCGCCGCGCTGACCCGGATCGCCCGCGACGATCATCGCCACATTGCCTTCAGCCCCGGCGACCGGCTGATCTATTCGGCGCGTGTCATTCCTGGAAACGAACGTTCCATCGGGCAGGTGCTGAACGCGCTGGTGCGTCAGAAGGTCGAGGTCATCACCGACCGCACGCATCTGGTGCATGTCTCGGGTCATCCGCGCCGCGGCGAACTGGAGAAAATGTATCAATGGGTGCGGCCGAAAGCCGTCATTCCCGTCCATGGCGAGGCGGTGCATCTTCATGAGCACGCGCTCTTTGCGCGCAGCCAGGGGGTGAAGGATGCGCTGGAAGCGGAAAATGGCGATGTGATCCGCCTGGCGCCCGGGCCTCTGTCGGTGATCGATGAGGCGCCTGCGGGCCGGCTTATCAAGGATGGCGGCCTTGTCGTCGAGGATGAGAATGAGGGCCTGAAGACACGTCGCCGGCTCGGCTATGCAGGCGCGGTGTTCGTGTCCATCGTCGTAGAGGACGGGGAGGTGATCGCCGATCCGGAAATCGAGCTGCAGGGGCTTCCCGATGCCAATGAGGCCGGAGACCCGCTGGAAGCGGTCATCTACGACGCCCTCGAGGAACTGCTGGACGCACTGCCCCGCGCCCGCCGGCGATCATCCAAGGATCTGGCCGAAGCGGTGCGCCGCAATGTCCGCAACACCGTCGATCAGGCATGGGGCAAAAAACCGCTTTGTGTCGTTCATGTGATCGGCGTATGAGCCAGCATCGAGTGCAACACGCAAGATTCAGGAAAACGTCATGATCGGACGCCTCAACCACGTTGCCATCGCCGTCCGGAAGCTGGAAGACGGTGTGAAGACTTATGCCGCCACGCTCGGGGCCAAGGTTTCCGCGCCGCAGGCGGAGCCCGATCACGGTGTCACGGTGGTGTTCGTCGAACTGCCCAACACGAAGGTTGAACTGCTCGAGCCGCTCGGGGAGAACTCGCCGATCGCCGCGTTTCTGGAACGCAACCCGGCCGGCGGCATCCACCATGTCTGCTATGAGGTCGACGACATTATTGCCGCGCGCGACAAGCTGAAGGCCGATGGTGCGCGCGTGCTCGGTGATGGCGAGCCGAAAATCGGCGCGCATGGCAAGCCGGTACTGTTTCTGCATCCGAAGGATTTCCTCGGCACGCTGGTGGAGCTGGAGCAGGTCTGATGACTTTCGTCGGCAGTCTTGTCGCCGTCTATTTCGTCGTCTGGTGGATCTGCTTCATGGCCGTGCTGCCCTGGGGCGTACGCAGTCAGCACGAGCAGGGCGAGGTGGTGCCGGGTACGGAAGCCGGTGCTCCGGTCGCGCCGATGTTGATCAGGAAGGCGATCGTCACGAGCATCCTCGCGGCGATCATCGTCGCCCTGTTCACCTATCTGATACGCTCTGGAATGCTTTCCCTCGACATGATGCCGGGAATGAAGGCGCCGCCACTGCCGCGGGCAGGCTAAGGCAAAAAAATAAAAGGCAAGGATAGAGCCTTGCCTTTTATAAGTTTTACGGCTTGGACGTATCCAGCCGCTCCTCCCAAGACCCGGACAATGTTCCGCCCGAGAACGTATTGACGTTAGTGCAATCACAAAAAATTGCAACCGGAAATTATCGAATGTCCGGTCGGCTTATAATCAGCGCCGAATTCCCGACAGGGCTTGTGTTTTGTGCCGGGGTCGGCAATCACTCGGGCGGTTTCGATAGAGTTGCAGCATACGGATTCGCCCATGCGCCTGAGCCGGTTTTTCATGCCGATCCTTCGCGAGACGCCGAAGGAAGCCGAGATCGTTTCGCATCGGCTGATGCTGCGTGCCGGAATGGTCCGGCAGGAATCGGCGGGGATTTACGCCTGGCTGCCCCTGGGTCTCAAGGTCCTGCGCAAGGTCGAGCAGATCGTGCGCGAGGAACAGAACAGGGCGGGCGCCATCGAACTCCTGATGCCGACGATCCAGTCGGCCGATCTTTGGCGCGAAAGCGGTCGCTATGACGACTATGGCAAGGAGATGCTGCGCATTCTCGACCGCCATGAGCGCGACATGCTGTTCGGTCCGACGAACGAGGAGATGATCACCGAGATATTCCGCGGCTATGTGCGTTCCTACAAGGACCTGCCGCTCAATCTCTATCACATCCAGTGGAAGTTCCGGGACGAGGTACGGCCGCGCTTTGGCACCATGCGCTCGCGCGAATTCCTCATGAAGGACGCCTACAGCTTCGATATTGACAAGGAGCGCGCGCGTCACGCCTACAACCGGATGTTCGTGGCCTATCTGCGCACATTCGCCCGCATGGGGCTGCAGGCGATCCCGATGGCCGCCGATACCGGCCCGATCGGCGGCGACCTGTCGCACGAATTCATCATTCTCGCCTCGACCGGCGAGAGCGCCGTCTTCTGTCACAAGGATTTTCTCGATTTCGAAGTCCCTGGCGAGGATGTCGATTTCGACGATCCTGCCGCGCTTGAGGCCATCGTCGGGCGCTGGACGAGCCGCTATGCGGCCACCGAGGAAATGCATGACGAGACCGCCTTCGGCACGATCGCCGAAGCCGATCGCCTGTCGGCGCGCGGCATCGAGGTCGGCCACATCTTCTATTTCGGGACCAAGTATTCCGCCCCGATGAAGGCGCATGTCGCCGGGCCCGACGGGCAGGAGGTTCCGGTGCATATGGGCTCCTACGGCATCGGCCCGACGCGTGTTGTCCCCGCCATAATCGAGGCAAGCCACGACGAATCGGGCATCATCTGGCCCGACAGCGTCGCCCCCTTCAATGTCGGGCTCATCAATTTGCGCGCTGGCGATGCGGGAACCGATGCTGTCTGCGGCGACTTTTACGAGAAGCTCGTCGGCCATGATGTGGACACGCTCTATGACGATACCGACGACCGGCCGGGAGCGAAATTCGCCACAATGGATCTCATCGGCCTGCCGTGGCAGCTCGTGGTGGGGCCCAAGGGCGTGGCCGCCGGCACGGTGGAACTGAAACGGCGCGCAACAGGCGAGAAGCATGAAATTTCCGCAGAATCTGCCCTTTCCCGCATCCTTGGCTAGGCTCGCGGCCATGAAAGGCGGTTCGGGGCAAAGCGGCGGAAAAAGCGCCACGAAGCCCTTCTCGGCCTTCGAATGGATGCTGTCGCTCCGCTATCTCAGGGCCCGCCGCAAGGACAGCTTCATCTCCGTCATCGCCGGATTTTCATTTCTGGGCATCATGCTCGGCGTCGCGACGCTGATCATCGTCATGTCCGTGATGAACGGCTTCCGCAAGGAACTGATGGACAAGATTCTCGGCCTCAACGGGCACGTCATCGTCCAGGCAATCGACGGCAACTTCAACGATTTCGACAACGTCACTAGCACCATCGCCGCCATTTCAGGGGTGCAGGTGGTGTTTCCGTTCGTGGAAGGGCAGGCGATGGCCTCCACGACGACGGGAGGCTTCGGCGTCATTGTCCGCGGCATGCGGGAGGCCGATCTGAAGAACGTGCCCTCGGTCGCCGATCACGTGCGGCTCGGTACGCTCGACGGTTACGAGGCCGCCGGCGGGATCGCCATCGGCTCGCGCCTTGCAGAGAAGCTCGGCGTCCGGGTCGGCGACAATGTCACGCTGATATCGCCGCGCGGAACTGTCACGCCCTTCGGCACGACGCCCAGGGTCAAGGCATATCCGGTTTCGGCGATCTTCGAGATCGGCATGAGCGAGTACGACACGGTTTTCGTCTTCATGCCGTTCGAGGAGGCGCAGACTTACTTCAACATGGAGAACGCGGCGACCGGGGTGGAGGCCTGGGTCGATGATCCGGACGATATCGACCGCTACCGCGCGATGATCGACACCACCGTCAACCGGCAGGTTTTTGTCTCCGACTGGCGCCAGCGCAATGTGACTTTCTTCAGCGCGCTGGAAGTCGAGCGTAACGTCATGTTCCTGATCCTGATGCTGATCGTGCTCGTCGCGGCCCTCAACATCATCTCGGGACTGATCATGCTGGTGAAGGACAAGGGCCACGATATCGCGATCCTTCGCACAATGGGCGCGACGCGCGGCGCGATCATGCGGGTGTTCTTCATAACCGGCGCTTCGATCGGCGTTGCCGGAACGCTGGCGGGGCTCCTGCTCGGCGTGGTCATGTGCCTGAATGTCGAGAATATCCGGCAATTCCTGTCCAATCTGACCGGCACCGAACTGTTTGCACCGGAACTCTATTATCTGAGCAAACTTCCCTCCGATCTCAATCCCGGCGAGGTGGTGACCGTGGTCGTCATGTCGCTCGTCCTTTCCTTTCTGGCCACGCTCTACCCTTCGTGGCGGGCGGCGCGGCTCGACCCCGTCGAAGCCCTCCGTTACGAGTGACATGATGAGCCAGCAGCCTGTTCTTCAGCTCGTCGACGTGCGCCGGACCTATGTTCAGGGCGACACGCGGCTGAATGTCCTCAACGGCGTCAGCCTGTCGCTGAACGCGGGTGAAATCGTCGCCCTCGTCGGGCCGTCGGGCGCGGGCAAGTCGACGCTCCTGCACCTGTCCGGCCTGCTGGAACGGCCCGACGGCGGCGAGGTCATGATCGGCGGCGCCAAGACCAGCCACATGGACGATAGCGGCATGACCGCGCTGCGCCGCCGGCGCATCGGCTTCGTCTATCAGTTTCATCATCTCCTGCCGGAATTCACCGCGCTTGAGAACGTGATGATGGCCCAGATGATCGCCGGCCTCGACAAGAAGGAAGCGCGCGAACGGGCGTCGCAGCTTCTGGAGTTCTTCGGCCTTACCGCACGTGCGGGCCACCGTCCCGCGGAACTGTCCGGCGGCGAGCAGCAACGCGTCGCCATCGCCCGGGCGGTCGCCAACGCGCCGGTGCTGCTGCTGGCGGACGAGCCGACGGGCAATCTCGACCCGACGACCGCAGAACGCGTGTTCTCCCTGTTCATGAAACTGGTGCGCGGGTCGGGACTCGCCGCGATCATCGCCACCCACAACCACGAAATCGCGGCGCGCATGGACCGGCGCGTCACCGTGCAGGATGGCGGGCTGGTGGAATACTGATTTACCCGCCCGGCGTGAACGTTCATTCATCTTGATCGCGCTACCTGTTGTCGGCTACTCGTGCCTCAGCCAATGCGGGGGAAACCATGAGCGACAACGACAGCCGGGATGCGGCGGACTTCGGTGAATACGACTATATCGTCATCGGGTCAGGGTCCGCCGGCGGCGTCGTCGCCGCCCGTCTTTCCGAACGGCCCGGCCTGAGGATTCTGTTGCTGGAGGCGGGCCCTCGCGACAAGAGCTTCTGGATCCACGTACCGCTCGGCTTCGGCAAGACGTTTACCGATCCGGTCGTCAACTGGCGCTACATGGGCGAAAAGGAGCCGGGCCTCAACGGCCGGCGCGTCTATTTTCCGCGCGGCAAGGTGCTCGGCGGGTCGAGCGCGATCAACGGCATGCTCTATGTGCGGGGCGCGCCCATCGACTACAATCTGTGGCGACAGAGCGGCGCCGATGGATGGTCCTATGAGGACGTGCTGCCCTATTTCCGCAAGTCCGAGAAACAGGCGCGGGGCGCCGACCCGTTCCATGGAGATGAGGGGCTGCTGCATGTCGAGGACGGTCGCTGGACCAACCCGCTGGCCGATGCCTTCATCGAGTCCGTCGCGGCCTGCGGCGTGCCGCGCAACAACGATTTCAGCGGCGCGGCGATGGAGGGCGTCGGCTACTACCAGTCGGCGACCAGGGGCGGGCGCCGATCTTCCAGCGCCACGGGCTTCCTGAAGGCCGCGGAAGCGCGCGGCAATCTGCGTATCGAGACGGATGCGCTGGCGACGCGTCTCCTGTTCGACGGGCGCGAGGCGAGGGGCGTCCTTTTCGAACGCGCGGGCAAGGCGCATATCGCGCGCGCTCGCGGCGAGGTGATTCTCGCGGGCGGCGCCATAAACTCGCCGCAACTCCTTCAGCTTTCCGGTATCGGCCCGGCGGGTCTCCTCAGGGAGCACGGCATCGAGGTGCTGCATGAGTTGCCGGGTGTCGGTGAAAATCTGGCCGATCATCTGATGGTCGGACGAGGCTATGAAAGCGACGCGCCCGGCAGCTTCAACTACATGATGCAGAACCGTTTCCGCCAGGGCCTGGCCGTCGCGCAATATCTGCTGAGCGGGCGCGGCCCATTTGCCTCCGGGCCCGCACCCGCCGGCGCGTTTCTGAAGAGCGATCCATCCGTGGAGGAGGCCGACATCCAGGTCTTCCTGTCGGCGATGCTCGCCGAGGGCGGCAAGCTGATGCCGCAGAACGGCTTTCAGATCGCCTGCTATGTGCTGCGCCCGCAAAGCCGCGGCCATGTCCGGATCAAATCCCCGGACCCGAGGGATAAGGCCGCCATTTTCGCGAATTTTCTTAATGCCGAATACGATCGCCGGATCACGATCGCCGGCATGCGGATGATGGATGAATTCGTCAAGGTCGATCCGCTGAAGAGCCTGATCAAGCGCGAGATGGTGCCCGGCAAGCCGCTGGAGACGGACGAGGAGATCATCGAATTCGTACGCGGTGCCGCCTATTCCGCTTTTCATCCGGTCGGCACCTGCAAGATGGGCCATGACGACCTTGCCGTCGTCGATGCTGAGTTGAGGGTGCGCGGTATCGGCCGGTTGCGGGTCATCGACGGTTCGATCATGCCGACCATCGCTTCCGGCAACACCAGCGCGACGTGCTTCATGATCGGCGAGAAGGGCGCGGATATGGTGTTGGCTTCGGCCTGAGCCCGGCGGGCCGGGCGCTCAGCGCGCCCAGATCGCCAGATAAACCAGCAGCGCGCCGAACACGATGGGCAGCAGGGTGTAGGCGACAAGATGCAGGATTTCGCCGGTCCTGGCGCCGAAGCGCTCCCCCATCGCCTGCTTTTTCGCGCTCGGCTCGCCTCCGCCGAACAGTCGCGTGGCGAGAGTGACGAGCCCGAATGCGATGGCGGCAATTCCGAGTATGAGGTCGAAATTCATTTTGGGTCCCAGCATCCAAGGTCTGATTGCGATAGCAGATAGGGCGCACCGCGTCATCCTGCGGTCGAGGACGCAAAGCGAGCCGCTGCCGGGCACGCTTGACAGAAAGAACACAACATGAACATTTATTGCCTCATCCAACGGAGGTCATTGTCATGCGTTTTGAATTTGCCGATTTCGCCGGGCTTTTCTCGGTCCTGATCTTCTCTGCCGCCGCGATGTGCTGGCTGTCGACCGGGGTGTGATTGTCGGGGACAGGTACGTCGTCATGCCTTGGGCTTTCGCCGGGAATCGGGTGATGATGGGACAAGCCTGTTCATGCCTTGAGAGGAAAGCCCGTGGCCGCCGGCGCTCCGCCATTCATCCATTTGCGCAGCCACTCGGCCTATTCGCTGCTGGAAGGCGCGATCCCTCTCGGCAAGCTGATCGGCCTTGCCACGAAGAACGACATGCCGGCGCTCGGCCTTGCCGACCGGAACAATCTTTTCGGCGCGCTGGAATTTTCCGAGAAGGCGGCCGGCGCGGGCCTGCAGCCGTTGATCGGCGTTACGATCCCGATGGCCTCGCTGCGCCCCGCCGCGAACCAGCGGCCGGGAGAACGGCTACCCAGCATAGTCCTCATCGCCAAGGATGAGGCGGGATACCGCAATCTGCTGCGCCTGGTCAGCCACGCGCATCTGAGCGGAGACGGCGCCGGCGCGCCATGCCTTTCCTACGGCACCCTCGAAACCGGAGCGGAAGGTTTGATCGCGCTGTCCGGTGGGCTCGACGGCCCGATCGACATGGCGCTGGCGCAGGGCGACGAATCCGGCGCCGCCGATCTCGCGGACAGGCTGGCCGGCATGTTCGGCGACCGGTTCTATATCGAGCTCCAGCGTCACGGCCTCGAGGTTCAGAAGCGCGTCGAGCCGGCCCTGTTGCATCTGGCCTATGCCAAGGGGCTGCCGGTCGTCGCGACCAATCAGCCCTATTTTGCCGGGCCGGAGGACCATGAGGCCCATGATGCGCTGATCGCGATCGCCGAAGGAAAGGCGGTCGCCGATCCGGACCGGCGGCAGTTGTCGCCCGAACACTGGTTCAAGCCGGCGGAGATGATGGCGAAGCTTTTCGCCGATCTGCCCGAGGCGCTGGACAACACGGTCGAGATCGCCCGCCGCTCCGCGTTCCGTCCGCTCAGCCGTGCGCCGATCCTGCCGCGTTTTCTCGGTGACGGCGAGGGGGACGAGTTGGTCGAGTTGCGCCGTCAGGCCGAGGAGGGGCTCGCCGAGCGTCTGAGGATGCATGGCCTGGCGCCGGGCATGGACGAGACGCGCTATAAGGAGCGGCTGGCCTTCGAAATCGACGTCATCGGCCGGATGCAGTATCCGGGTTACTTCCTGATCGTTTCCGACTTCATCAAATGGGCGAAATCGCGGGGCATACCGGTCGGCCCGGGCCGCGGTTCGGGCGCGGGATCGCTCGTGGCCTGGGCGCTGACGATCACCGATCTCGATCCGCTGCGCTTCAACCTGCTGTTCGAACGCTTCCTCAATCCCGAGCGCGTCTCGATGCCGGACTTCGACATCGACTTCTGTCCGACCGGGCGCGATGACGTCATCCGCTACGTGCAGGAGCGCTACGGACGCGACCGCGTGGCGCAGATCATCACCTTCGGGACTTTGCAGGCGCGCGCCGTCGTCCGCGACGTCGCCCGCGTTCTCGGCGTTTCCTACGGCCAGGCGGACCAGCTCTCGAAGATGATCCCGGCCAATCCGGCAAATCCCGTGACCCTGGCGGAGGCGATCGACGGCGAGCCGCGACTGAAAGAGGCGCGCGACAGCGACCCGACGATCCGCCGGCTGCTCGATACCGCGCTGAAGCTGGAGGGACTCTACCGTCACGCCTCCACCCACGCCGCCGGAATCGTGATCGGCGACCGCGACCTGACCGAGCTCGTGCCGCTCTACAAGGATCCGCGCTCGGACATGCCGGCGAGCCAGTTCAACATGAAATGGGTCGAGGCCGCCGGCCTCGTCAAATTCGACTTCCTCGGCCTGAAGACGCTGACGGTCATCGAGCTGACGGCGAAGCTGCTCCGGGAGCGGGGCATCGATATCGATATCGGCGCGCTGCCGCTGGACGACGCCAGGACCTACGCGATGCTCTCGCGCGCGGAGACGGTCGGCATATTCCAGCTGGAATCGGGCGGCATGCGCAACTCGATCCTCGGGATGAAGCCCGACCGCTTCGAGGATATCATCGCGCTGGTCGCGCTCTACCGGCCGGGCCCGATGGCGAATATCCCGGTCTACAACGAACGCAAGCACGGTCGCGCCGCGCCCGATTACGTGCATCCATTGGTGGAGCCGATCCTGAAGGAGACCTTCGGCGTCATCATCTATCAGGAACAGGTGATGCAGATCGCCCAGGAACTGGCGGGCTACTCGCTCGGTGAGGCCGATCTGCTGCGCCGTGCCATGGGCAAGAAAATCGCTTCCGAAATGGCCAAGATGCGCCCGCGCTTCGTTTCCGGCGCCGCCGAGAAGGGGATCGGCGCAGGCAAGGCCAACGAGATCTTCGATCTGCTCGCCAAGTTCGCGGATTACGGCTTCAACAAGTCGCACGCCGCCGCCTATGCGCTGGTCGCCTACCAGACCGCCTGGCTGAAGGCGAACCATCCCGTGGAGTTCTTCGCCGCCTCCATGAGCGTCGACATGGGCAACACGGCAAAACTTGACGAGTTCCGCCGCGAGGCGCGGCGCATCGGCGTCAACGTCCGTGCGCCGTCGGTCAACAGTTCCGGCGTCGAGTTTCTCGTGCGTGACGGGGAAATTCATTATTCGCTGGCGGCGCTGCGCAACGTCGGCAGGCACACTGTCGAGCGGATCGTCCAGGCGCGTGGCGACAGGCCGTTCCGTTCGCTGGCCGATTTCGCGGCGCGCGTGGGCGCGCAAGCTCTGAACCGGCGGGCGCTGGAAAGCCTCGCGGCGGCGGGCGCCTTCGACGAATTGACCGGCAGCCGGGCGCAGGCCCATGCCGCCGCGGAGAGCATTCTCGCCGTCGCCTCGCGCACCGAGCAGGACCGCATCAGCGGCCAGTCGGACATGTTCGGCGGCGGCGACCAGACGCCCTCCATGCCGCTGCCGGTCGTGGCCGAGTGGCACCCGGCGGATCGCCTGAAGGCCGAGTTCGAGGCGGTAGGTTCGTTCATCTCCGGCCATCCGCTCGATGACTACGCGGTAACGCTGAAGCGCCTTCGAGTGGAGACCATCGCCGATTTCAACGAGGCGATGGAGGAGGGCGTGTCGGCCGCGAGGATCGCCGGTATCGTCGTCTCCAAGAATGAACGGCGGACCAGGACGGGCGGGCGCGTCGGGATCATCGGCCTGTCCGATCCGACCGGGCAGGTGGAAGCCGTCGCGTTCTCCGAAATGCTGTCGGAGAACAGGGCGCTGTTCGAGCCGGGTCAGCTCATCGTGGCGACGGTCAGCGTGGATGCCTCCGGCGATCTCAAGCGGATCCGCATCCAGGATGTTGATCCACTGAATGAACTGGCGGCTTCAACACCACAGAAACTAACGATCTTTCTTCGCGACACAGAACCGCTCCCGTCGGTCGTCAACCGGCTCAAGCCGAGAGGTGCGGCTTCGGTCTCACTGATTGTACTGCTTGGCGAAGAGCGCTGCGAGGTCGAGTTCGCGCTGAAAGGCCGCTTTGCCGTCGACCCGCATGTCGCGGCAGCCATGCGCTCCATACCGGGCGTCGTCGAGGTCGACTACGCCTGACGGGCTCTCTGGCGGGCTTCCGCCGGCGGCAATTGCAGCTTGCGCGGCGCCGCAACTCTCCCTATAAGGCCGCCATCACACACGCGGGCCAAAGGCGGAAATCCATTCCGCTCCGGTGCCGGACCAGTTCGCTGGCCGTCAGATCCCGCGGAGGACAAACCGGAAAACAGGAGTGACGGAAGCATGGCTCTTCCCGATTTCACTATGCGTCAGTTGCTGGAAGCGGGCGCGCATTTTGGTCATCAGACCCACCGCTGGAACCCGAAGATGGGCAGGTACATCTACGGCCAGCGCAACAATATTCACATCATCGACCTTTCGCAGACGGTTCCGCTGCTGCATCAGGCGCTGAAGGCGGTGAGCGACACCGTCGCCGGCGGTGGACGCGTGCTCTTCGTCGGCACCAAGCGGCAGGCGACCGATATCGTCGCCGATGCCGCCAAGCGCTGCGCCCAGTATTACGTCAACGCCCGTTGGCTCGGCGGCACGCTGACCAATTGGAAGACGATTTCCCATTCGATCAACCGGCTGCGCAAGCTGGAGGAGATGCTGTCGGGTGAGGCCACGGGCCTGACCAAGAAGGAGCGCCTGCAACTCACCCGCGAGCGCGACAAGCTGGAAACCGCGCTCGGCGGCATCAAGGATATGGGCGGCCAGCCGGACATGATTTTCGTGGTCGACACCAACAAGGAACAGATCGCGATCCGCGAGGCGCGCCGTCTGAACATTCCGGTCGCCGCCGTTCTCGATTCCAATTGCGACCCGGAAGGTATCGATTTCCCGGTTCCCGGCAATGATGACGCGGGCCGCTCGATCGCATTCTTCTGCGACATGATCGCCCGCGCCGCGCTCGACGGGATCGAGCGCACCCAGGGCGCAGCCATCGGCGATGCCGGCGCGCTGGAAAATCCGATGACCGAACCGGCGCTCGAGACAGCTGCAGCCGCGCCGGAGACGGCCCCGGTCGACGCGGAATCGCCGAGCGAGGCGATCGTCTTCCCGCCCTTCGAGCGTCTCGATGCGCCGCGCGGCGCGCCGGACGATCTGAAAAAGATTCAGGGCGTCGGCCCCGCGCTTGAGCAAAAGCTCAACGATCTGGGCATTTTCCACTATTGGCAGATCGCCGGCTTTTCCGGCGAGGATGTCACCCGGATCGATGACGAACTGAGCTTCAAGGGCCGCATCGAGCGCGACAACTGGGTCGAGCAGGCGCGGGCGCTGGTCGACCAGGCGGTCTGATCCGCGGGCCCTGACGCGAATGCCGCCCACGTGTCACGCGCGGGTGGCAAACGCTTTGTTTCATGGCCGGATTTCGATTCGGGCAACGATTGACTGGAGAATGACATGACGATCTCGGCGGCGATGGTGAAGGAGCTGCGCGACAAGACGGGCGCCGGCATGATGGACTGCAAGTCCGCGCTGAATGAGACGAGCGGCGACATGGAGGCCGCGGTCGACTGGCTGCGCGCCAAGGGCCTTGCCAAGGCTGCCAAGAAGGCCGGACGCGTGGCGGCCGAAGGTCTGATCGCGGTCGCCGGCGAAGGTACCAGCGCGGTCGTCGTCGAGCTGAACTCCGAAACCGACTTCGTCGCGCGTAACGAGCAGTTCCAGGAAACCGCGCGCAAGATCGCCGATACAGCGCTTGCCGGCCGCGGCGATTATGACGCGCTGCTGAAGGCGAAGTTCCCCGGCACGGGCGACACGGTGGAAGATCATGTGAAGGAACTCGTCGGCACGATCGGCGAGAATCTCAATGTCCGTCGCGCCGCGGGCCTTTCCGTCGGGCAGGGCGCTGTCGCCAGCTACGTTCACAATCAGGTCGCGCCGGGTCTGGGCAAGATCGGCGTGCTCGTCGCGGTCGAATCCTCCGGTGACGCTGCGAAGGTCGCCGAGTTCGGCCGCCAGGTCGCCATGCATGTCGCGGCGACCGCGCCGCTCGCCACGACCGCCGACGAGGTCGATGCCGACGTCGTGGAGCGCGAGCGCGCCGTCCTTGTCGAGCAGGCACGGGAGTCCGGCAAGCCCGAGGAGATCATCGGCAAGATGGTCGAGGGCCGCATCCGCAAGTTCTACGAGGAAGTCGTGCTGCTGAGCCAGGCTTTCGTCATCAATCCCGATCTGACCGTCGGCGGCGCGGCAAAGGAACTGGAAAAGCAGATCGGCGCGCCGGTTGCGGTCAAGGGCTTTGTCCGCTTTGCTCTCGGTGAGGGCATCGAAAAGGAAGAGTCCGACTTCGCCGCCGAAGTACAGGCAGCGGCCGGCAACTGAGGTCTTGGGTCATGGCGGGGCCGTCCTACAAGCGCGTGCTGATCAAGGTTTCCGGTGAAGCCTTGATGGGCGCGGCGGCTTACGGTCTCGACATGCCGACCGTCGGCGCCATCGCCGACGAGATCGTGGCGGTCCGGGCGGCGGGTATCGATGTCGCGATCGTCGTCGGCGCCGGCAACATTTTCCGGGGCCTGGCCGAGGCGGCCAAGGGGCTTGACCGCGCCGAGGCCGACTATCTCGGCATGATGGCGACCGTCATGAACGGCGTCGCGCTATCGGCGGCGATCTCTGAAAGAGGTAGCGAATCGGTCGTGCTGTCCGGCCTCGACGTCCCGCAGGTCTGCGAGAGCTACACGCTGCGCGGCGCCCGTGCGCATATGGCGGCGGGCCGCGTCGTCGTCTTCGCCGGCGGCACCGGCAATCCCTTCTTCACCACCGATACTGCATCCGCGCTGCGCGCGGCGGAAATGGGTTGCGACGCGCTGCTCAAGGCGACGCAGGTCGATGGTGTTTACTCGGCCGACCCCAAGAAGGTGCCGAATGCCAGACGCTATGACGCGCTGAGCTTCTCGCAGGTGCTCGCCGACAACCTCGCCGTCATGGACGGCGCGGCCATTGCCCTTTGCCGCGACAATGCGATTCCGATTATTGTATGCTCGATCGCGGAGCGCGGCGGCATGGCCGACGTGCTGTCCGGCGGCGGCAGGGCAACCATCATCTCGGGCAACTGATCCGGGAAAGCGACATTTCCGCGGGCGGGCACCGGATGCGCCGCTCGCCTTGATTTGACCGGGCGGGAGGAATTCCACAATGAGCGACGCGATGGACCTCGGCGATATCGAACGCCGCATGCAGGGCGCGCTGAACGTGCTGAAGACCGAATTCGGGGGACTGCGCACCGGGCGGGCATCCGCCTCGCTGCTGGAACCTGTCACCGTCGAGGCCTATGGCGCTCAGATGCCGCTCAATCAGGTTGCGACGGTCAGCGTTCCCGAAGCCCGCATGATCACGGTTCAGGTCTGGGACCGCTCCATGGTCGATGCCGTGGACAAGGCGATACGCGAGGCCAATCTCGGTCTGAATCCGGTCGTGGAAGGCCAGTTGATGCGCATCCCGATCCCCGAACTGAACGCGGAACGCCGCCAGGAACTGGTCAAGGTCGCGCACAAATATGCCGAACAGGCGCGCGTTGCAGTGCGTCATGTACGCCGTGATGGCCTTGAACACATCAAGAAGATAGAAAAAGACAAGCAAGTCGGCGAGGATGAGGGCCGTGCGCTGGGCGACAAGGTCCAGAAGCTGACCGACAAGTATGTCGGGGAGGTGGACGCGTCCCTCGCCGCGAAGGAAAAGGAAATCCTTCAGGTCTGACACGCATTCTTGCCCTTCCGGTAGGGCAAGGGGGATCGATGCTGCGGCACATCGCGATCATTATGGACGGCAACGGGCGCTGGGCCCAGGCCCGCGGATTGCCGCGCGCGGAAGGCCATCGCGCCGGCGTCGAGGCGGTGAGGCGCGTGGTCACAGCGGCGGGCGATCTGGGTGTCGCGCATCTCACGCTTTACTCCTTCAGCTCGGAAAACTGGGCGCGGCCGCGCGCCGAAATTGTCGAACTGTTCGGGCTGATCCGCCGGTTCATCCGCACCGATCTTGCCCGTCTGCACGAGGCGGGCGTGCGGATCACCGTTATCGGTTCGCGCGAGGGCATCGGCAGGGAGATCTGCCGGCTGATCGAGGAAGCGGAGAAGCTGACGCGGGCCAACACACGGATGCATCTGCAGATCGCGTTCAATTACGGTGCCCGCGCGGAAATCACCGAGGCCGCCAGGAGGCTCGCCCAGCGATGCATATCGGGCGAACTGCATCCGCGGGACATCAGCGAGGAGGCGCTCGACGCGGCCCTCCAGACTTCCGGCGTGCCCGATCCCGATCTCCTGATCCGCACCAGTGGCGAGCAGCGGATATCGAACTTCCTCCTGTGGCAGTGCGCCTACACGGAATTCGTCTTCACCCCCGTACTCTGGCCCGATTTTTCAGCCGACGACCTCAACAGAGCGGTCGCGGAATTTCAGGGCAGGGAGCGCCGTTTCGGCGGCGTCGACGCGGACAAGCGGCTGAAGGCATGAGGGTCTCCGGCGCCGGCAAGAGCGATCTGGCGGTTCGCGTCGTCTCCGCGCTGGTGCTCGCTCCCGTGGTCCTCGCCGCCCTCTGGATCGGCGGCGCACCGTTTGCCGCGCTCGCGCTCGCGGCGGCCTGCCTGGTTTTCTGGGAATGGACGCGCATGTCGGTGAGCGAACGGCTGCCGGCGGTCAACGTCATCGGCTGGGCTACGCTCGTCGCCGTCGCCGTTCTCGGCCATGTAACGGCGTCCACCTATGCGCTTCTGACCGTTTTCGCCGGCGCGCTCGCCGCCGGGCTGGCCGCCGGGCGGCATTGGCCTTGGGCCGCGGCCGGCGTCGCATATGCCGGTTTGCCGCTTCTGGCATTCATCTCGCTGCGCGGCGGCCCCGAAGGCCTTGCCGCGATGGTGCTCGTCATCGGCATCGTCTGGGCGACGGACATCTTCGCCTATTTCAGCGGCAGGGCTATCGGCGGCCCGAAAATCTGGCCCGCCATATCGCCGAAGAAGACATGGGCCGGCCTGATCGGCGGCATGCTTGCAGCATGCGTCTTTGCGTCGATCTTCGCGTTGGCGGCCGACTATCCGCCCGCGCCGCTGGCCGGCCTCGCGCTGCTGCTGGCCGTTTTTTCGCAGGCCGGCGACTTCATGGAAAGCGCGGTGAAACGCCACTACGGCGTCAAGGACGCCAGCAATCTGATCCCGGGTCACGGGGGCGTCATGGACAGGATCGACGGCCTGGGCCCGGCCGCGGTGCTGGCCGCCCTGATCGGCTTCGTCCACGCCGGCGAACCGGCCATCGGCCTTTTGCTCTGGTGACGCGATGCGCAGGATAACCATTCTCGGCGCCACCGGGTCGATCGGCCGCAACGTCGCCGACATCGTGGAGCGTCATCCGGACCGCTTTTCCATCGAGGCGGTCGCCAGCGGCAACGACGTGGCCGCCCTCGCGCAGATGGCGAGGCGCTTCGGCGCATCGTTCGCCGCCGTTGCGGATGCGACGAAGGGCAAGGCGTTGAAGGAGGCGCTCGCAGGCACCGGCATCGCGTCTGGGGCGGGCGAGGGCGCGGTGATCGAGGCGGCCTCGCGGCAGGACGCCGACATCGTCGTGGGTGCCATCGTAGGGGCGGCCGGACTCGCGCCGACCCTTGCCGCCATCCGGCGCGGCGCGCGTGTCGCGCTGGCCAACAAGGAGTGCCTTGTCTGCGCCGGCAGCCTCTTCATGGCGGAAGCGGAGCGCTGCGGCGCGGAGGTCCTGCCGGTCGATTCCGAACACAGCGCCGTTTTCCAGGCGCTTGACGGCAGTCCGCTGGAGCGCATTCGCGAGGTCGTCCTCACGGCTTCGGGCGGACCGTTCCGGACATGGTCGGCGGATGCGCTGACGCGCGCGACACCGGAAGATGCGCTCAACCATCCGACATGGTCGATGGGGGCGAAGGTCACCATCGATTCCGCCACGCTCATGAACAAGGGGTTGGAACTGATAGAGGCCCACCACCTGTTTGCGCTGCCGCCGGACAAGCTGGGCGTCGTGATCCAGCCGCAGTCGATCGTCCATGCGCTGGTCGCCTATGTCGACGGATCGGTTGTCGCGCAATTGGGCATGCCGGATATGCGCGCGCCCATTGCCTACGCTCTGGGCTATCCCGATCGGATCGATACGCCGGTCGCCAGACTTGATCTGGCAGCCCTGGCGAGGCTCGAGTTCGAGGCGCCCGACAGGACGCGTTTCCCGGCAATCGACATCGCCTTGGCCGCGATGGCGGCCGGTGACAGCGCCATGGCCACTCTGAACGCGGCCAATGAGGTGGCCGTTGCCGCATTCCTGACAAGAAGATTGAGATTTGTTGATATCGCCAGGGTCGTCGGGGAAAGCACGGATCGTCATATTGCCGGTGGCGCCGCCGCCATTGCCTCTCTTGAGGACGCAATGGCTGTGGACAGGCAGGCCCGGCGCGTGGCAGGTGAATTGGTGGAGCAATTTGCGCGCTGAGTTGCTGCCGACATCCAATCTGAAAGTGAGCCGGACGAAATGGATCTGCTTCAACTGATAACTGGGTCTGCCGGCACGCTTCTCAGCTATCTCGTCCCTTTCATATTCGTCCTGACGATTGTCGTGTTCTTTCACGAACTGGGCCATTTCCTCGTCGCCCGCTGGTGCGGCGTCGCCGTGTCCGTCTTTTCCGTCGGCTTCGGCCCGGAAATTATCGGGTTCAACGACCGCAGGGGCACCAGATGGCGCATTTCGATCATACCGCTGGGCGGCTATGTCCGCTTCATCGACGACGAGAACGCCGCCAGTATTCCAGACAGCGCCGGTCCCCGGCATGTGCCGGGCGGATTCCAGACGGCTTCCGTCTGGCGGCGCATGGCGATCGTGGTTGCCGGTCCCGCCGCCAATTTCATCCTTGCCATCGTCATCTTCGCGACGCTGTTCGCCACGGCCGGACGTTACGTCATGTCGGCCGATGTCGATGAGGTCCGTCCGGGCAGCGCGGCCGCCGAGGCCGGCATCCGGCCCGGCGACCGCATTCTCAGCATCGACGGGGTGGAGATCGAGAGCTTCGCGCAGATGCAGCGCATCGTGTCCGGCAAGGCGGACGAACCGCTGAGGATTGTCCTGCGCCGCGACGGGGGCGAGGTCACCGTCACCGCGACCCCGACATATCAGGAGATCAAGGATCGTTTCGGCAACATTCAGCGTGTCGGGATTCTTGGCATCTCGCGCGATCCCAAGGCCGATGAGATCGTGCTGACACGCGCCGGCCCGCTGCAGGCGCTGTGGATGGGTGTGGAGGAGACATGGTTCGTCATCGACCGCACATTCAGCTATCTGGGCGGCATCATCATGGGCCGGGAATCGGCCGATCAGCTCGGCGGACCGATACGGATCGCCCAGGTTTCCGGTCAGGTGGCGACGATCGGCATTCTCGCTCTCGTCAACATGTCGGCGATCCTGTCCGTATCGATCGGCCTGCTGAACCTGTTTCCGGTGCCCATGCTCGATGGCGGGCATCTGCTGTTCTACGGGATCGAGGCGGTGCGAGGCCGGCCGCTCAGTCCGCGCGTGCTCGATATCGGATACAGGATAGGGCTTGCGCTGGTGCTGATGCTGATGATTTTTGCGACCTGGAATGACTTGATCCAGTTAAGTATTTTGTAAATATGAGGGGGACGTGGCGTTGCAGTGCGGCAACGCCGCGGATAAAGTGCCACAGCGGGGATGACGGACAGTTTCAAAGTGCCAGAAAAACCGATACAAGGTCCGGGTGGAATCAGCCCGGTGCCGGGTGCCGCTTGAGTACGCGCACGGAATCCTGCGTGACAACGAGAAGGTCAGACGGATCTAAGGATCGATAACCCAATGAGAAATGCAGTGTTTTCAGCGCAGCGTGTGTTCGCCTTCCTGTTTTTCCTGGCGCTGGTGCCAGTCGCGGTGACGGGTGTTTCGGTCGCGGGGGCGTCGGTCGCCCAGGCGCAGACGATCCGTTCCATCTCCGTGGAGGGCAATCAGCGCATCGATGCCGAGACGGTTCGGTCGTATCTCTCCCTGAAGGCGGGCGGTGCCTATACGGCCTCCGGCGCCGATGAATCGCTGAAAACGCTCTTCTCGACCGGTCTTTTCTCCGACGTGCAGCTCAACATGCGCGGTTCGGTCCTCGTCGTCAGCGTTGTCGAGAATCCCCTGATCAACAAGGTTTCGTTCGAGGGCAACCGGAAGCTGAAGGACGAATTGCTGGCGTCCGAAGTTGAATCCAAGCCGCGCTCGATGCTGACCCGCTCCAAGATTCAGAGCGATACGCAGCGTATCCTGCAGCTCTATCGCCGTTCCGGCCGCTTCAGCGCCCGCGTCGAACCCAAGATCATCGATCTCGACCAGAATCGCGTGAATCTGGTGTTCGAGATCGACGAGGGCGACAAGACCAGCGTGTCGCGGATCAACTTCGTCGGCAACGTTGCCTATACGGATTCGGCTCTGCGGGACGTCCTGATCACGTCGGAAAAGAACTGGCTGAGCTGGCTGAAGAAGTCGGATGTGTACGATCCCGACCGGCTGGAAGCCGACAAGGAGATGCTGCGTCGTTACTATCTGAAGAGTGGCTACGCCGATTTCCGCGTCGTTTCGGCAATCGCCGATTATGACCGCGAGCGCAACGCGTTCTACATCACCTTCACCGTGGACGAGGGGCAGCGTTACCGCTTCGGCAATGTGGATATCATCTCCAACGTTCCCGATGTCGATCCCGCGGCGCTCTACAGCCTCGTCCAGACCGACACCGGCTCCGTCTACAACAATACGCTCGTCGACAAGACGCTCGAGGACATGACGATCGAATTGTCGAGGGCGGGCTATGCGTTCGCCCAGGTGCGTCCGCGCGGCAACCGCAATTACGAAGACCAGACGATCGACATGACCTATGTCGTCGATGAAGGTCCGCGCGCCTATATCGAGCGCATCGAGATCCGCGGCAACACCCGCACGCTCGACAACGTCATCCGCCGCGAACTCGATTTCGCCGAGGGCGATGCCTACAACCGCGTTCTCGTCGATCGCGGCCTGCGCCGCCTGCAGGCGCTGAACTTCTTCGAGAAGGTCGCGATCAACCGCGAGCGTGGCTCCAGCCCCGATCGCGTCATCCTCTATGTCGACGTTCAGGAGAAGCTGACCGGTGAAATCTCGGCCGGCGCCGGCTACTCCTCCAGCGAAGGCTTCATCGCCGACGTTTCGATTTCCGAGCGCAACTTCCTCGGCCGCGGCCAGTATGTGAAGATCGGCGGCAGCTTCGGCTCGCGCAAGGAAAACTACGAGTTCAGCTTTACCGAGCCCTATTTCATGGACCGGCGGCTGGCGGTCGGTTTCGACGTCTTCTCGCGCTATTCGGATCTGACCAACGTGTCGTCCTACGAGTCACAGACGACGGGCGGCGGCCTGCGCGCCGGCTTTGAGCTCAATGAGCAGCTCAGCGTGCTGTTCCAGTACCAGTATTACCGCAGCGAGATCACGATCCCGGCCGCCCTTAACGACAATTGTATCACGGTTGCGTTGACACCCATTCCGTGCGGCGCGGGCGGCATTCCGGGCGAGGCATCGCCGGTGGTGAAATCGGGCGCGGGCCAGGCCGACTACTCGGTTCTCGGCTACCATCTGACCTATTCGACGCTCGACAATCCGCGCCGGCCGCGCAACGGCATTCTCGCGCGCTTCTCGCAGGAAGTGGCCGGCCTCGGTGGCGACGTGAATTTCCTCCGGACCACGGGCGAATTCACCGCGCGTCGCGAAATCCTGCCCGATATCGTTCTGATGGGCAGGGTGCAGGGCGGCCATATCGCCGGCTTCGGCGGCCAGGGCGTGCGCATGTTCGACAGCTTCTTCAAGGGCGGCGAGACGATCCGCGGCTTCGATTCGGCCGGTTACGGTCCGCGCGACTTGCTGAGCCACGACGCCTTGGGCGGCACGCTGTATTTCAACGGCACGATCGAGATCCAGTTCCCGATCCCGGTGATCCCCAGCGAACTCGGCTTCCGCGGCGCGATCTTCGCCGATGCCGGTACGCTCTACGACATCGGCACGCTCCCTGCGGGCTATGCGGCTTGCGGCGCGGTTATTACCGGACCTTGCTATGTGGACAGCAGCAAGATCCGGTCGTCGGTTGGCGTCAGCATCCTGTGGGATTCGCCCTTCGGTCCGGTTCGCGGCGATCTTGGTTATGCGCTCACCAAGGAGCCCTACGACGAGACGCAGACCTTCCGGTTCGGCGGCGGTGCCAAGTTCTGATTTGACGGAGGTGGCGGATGCCGGCAACGGGCGCCGCCACTTTCCCATTCCGAGTACCGGGCAAAGGCGGCCGCCGCATGGCTGAAGAAACAAGAACGCTCGACAGTGCCGGAATCATGCGCGTGCTGCAGCTTCTGCCGCATCGCTACCCGTTTCTGATGATCGACAAGATCATCGAGATGGATGGCGACGAGTCCGGCATCGGCATCAAGAACGTCACGATCAACGAGCCGCATTTCCAGGGCCATTTCCCGGGCAATCCCGTCATGCCGGGCGTTCTGCTGCTCGAAGGCATGGCTCAGACGGCCGGTGCGCTGTGCATCCATGACCGGATGAAGAATGGCGGCCTGTCGCTCGTCTATCTCATGACCATCGACAAGGCGCGTTTCCGCAAGCCCGTGATGCCGGGCGATCAGGTGCGCTTCGTCGTCCGCAAGCTCCGCAATCGCGGGCTGGTCTGGCGCTTCGGGTGCGTTGCGGAAGTCGACGGTGTAAAAGTCGCCGAGGCCGAAGTCAGCGCAACACTGGGCGCCGCCGAAGGACAATAATGCCAGATATCCATCCGACCGCCATCATCGAAGATGGCGCGGCCATCGCGGCAGACTGCGTGGTTGGCCCCTATACAATCATCGGCGGCGGCGTGACGCTGGCCGCCGGCGTCGTCACGGCGTCGCATGTCGTCATCGAAGGGGCCGTCGAGATCGGCCCGCGGACGAAAATCGGTGCCTTCTCCGCGATCGGCGGACCCGCCCAGCACCTGCGCGCGGCCGAGATGGAAGCAGGCCGCGTTGTGATCGGCGCCGATTGCATCCTGCGCGAGCAGGTCACCGTCAATGCCGGCCTGCTGACCGGCGACCGGACGACGCGGGTCGGCAGCAAGTGCTTCCTGATGACCGGGGCGCATGTCGCACATGATTGCGACGTGGCCGACGACGTCATTATCACCAACCACGGCACGCTCGCCGGACATGTCCATGTCGGCAGGGGCGCCATCATCGGCGGGATTTCCGCGATCCATCAGTTCGTCCGCATCGGAGAATACGCCTTTGTCGGCGGCATGAGCGGCGTCGAGTTCGATGTCATTCCCTTCGGCATGGTCGTCGGCAACCGGGCCCGGCTGGAAGGGTTGAACATTGTCGGGCTGAAGCGCAGGGGCGTCGGCCGCGACGATATCCGGGCGCTGCGCGCGGCATATGACCGTCTCTTTGAATCCGGCGAGCCGCTCTCGGTGGCCCAGGAGCGTTTCGGTGCGGCAAGCGGCAACGAACTGGTCGATGCGGTGATCGGCTTCATCCGCGCCGATACGAAAAGGCGGTTCTGCGTGCCCGCGCGCGACTGACGAGGCGGGTCGGGTTCATGCTGTTCTCCCGCAAGGAAAAGGCAGGCGGCAAGGAAAGTCCCGCGAAAGGTGGCGGGGGACGTCTCGCCATCATCGCCGGCAGCGGACCCATGCCGGGACACATCGCACGTTCCGCCGCGCGCGCGGGCGAATCGCCTTTCATTTTTGCCATTCGGGGCGAGACGGACATGGATCTCGCCGGATTCGAACATGCGGTCGTCGCCATCAGCCAGATCAGCACCGCACACGCCATTGCCACCGGGAAGGGTATCGGCCGGGTGGCCTGCGCGGGCAATTTCCGTCGCCCGGATTTCGATGACATCAAATGGGAGTGGGGCGCGCTCAAGGCCGTGCCGAAACTCCTCCAGCTCCGCATGGGCGGCGACGATCGCGCCAACACGATCATCGCCGACGTGATCGAGGCCTTCGGCTTCCGCCTCGTCGGGCCGCTCGAAATCGCCCCCGACATTGCCACGCCAACAGGTGCGCTCACCCGCAAGAAGCCGGACCGAGCGGCGCGGGCGGACGTGGAGTGCGGCCTTACCGCGATCCGGCAGATGGGGCCCCTCGATATCGGCCAGGCCGTCGTCGCGGCTTCCGGCCGGATCGTCGCCGTGGAGGCGGCCGAGGGCACGGACGCGATGGTGGAACGTTGCGCCGCGCTGCGGGCCAATGGCCGGTTTCGCGTCCGGCCGCCGTCGGGTGTCCTCGTCAAGGCCGCAAAGCCCGGGCAGGACCGGCGTCTTGACCTGCCGGTCGCCGGCGTCAAGACCGTCGAAATGGCCATCGCCGCGCAGCTCGCGGGGATCGCGCTGGAGGCGGGTTCGGTTCTCATTCCAGAGCGGCACGAGATGCGCAAACTGGCGGACGAGGCGGGCCTGTTCATCGTCGGGATCGCAGGCGAACCGGCATGAGCGGAACCGCCCCGTCCCGCCCGCTGAGAATTGCCATCATCGCCGGCGAGGAATCGGGAGACGTGCTGGCCGCGCATCTGATGGAGGCGCTGAACCGCCGGGGTCCGGTGTCCTTTGTCGGCATCGGCGGCCACCGGATGGAGCAGCAGGGCCTCAAGAGCATCTTCCCGATGAGCGATATCGCGATCAATGGCGGCGTCGCCATCGCGCGCAACCTGCCCATGCTGCTGCGGCGCATCCGGGAGGCCGCTATTGGCGTGATCGCCACCGAGCCGGATGTGCTTGTCATCGTGGATTCGCCCGAATTCACCCATCGCGTCGCCAGAAAAGTGCGCAAGGCGAATCCGGAAATACCCATCATCAATTATGTGCCGCCGACCGTGTGGGCGTGGCGGCCGGGCAGGGCGCGCGCCATGCGCGCCTATGTCGATCGCTCCATGGCGGTCCTTCCGTTCGAGCCCGCGGAGCACGCAAAGCTCGGCGGACCGCCCTGCGACTATATCGGCCATCCGGTCAGCGAGATCATCGCGACGAAGACGCGGGCGCCCGAGGCACCGGCCGATCCGCCCGTCCTCCTCGTCCTGCCGGGAAGCCGGCGGACCGAGATCGAGAGGTTGATGGCGCTGTTCGGCAACGTTGTCGGGCGGGTCCACCGGCCGGGCATGCGAATCGTCATCCCGGCGGTGCGGCATCTGGAAGCGCAAATTGCTGAAAAGGCCGCGCTATGGCCGGTCAAGCCGGAGATTGTCGCTGGCGAGGCGGCAAAGTGGGAAGCCTTCTCGCGTGGCACGGCGGCGCTCGCGGCGTCCGGGACGGTGACGCTGGAACTGGCGTTGATGGGGGTCCCCCAGGTCGTCGGCTATCGGATCGAGTGGCTCGCCGCCGCGCTCATGCCGTTCTTTCGCGCCCATTCGATCGCCATGGCGAATCTGGTGCACGGCTCACGCATCGTGCCGGAATTCCTGCATAAGGAATGTACCGAGGAAAACCTTGCCGGCGCGCTCGCGCCGCTCTTGTCTGACACGCCCGAAAGGCGCCGCCAGATCGAGGGTATCGCTGCGATCCGCCGGCGCATGGAGGACGAGGCGGCAACGCCGGCCGACCACGCGGCCGATATCGTTCTGGAGACTGTCGCCGCGCGTGTGCCAGGCGGTCGGTCATAATGAAAAAGGCCCGGTCATGCCGGGCCTTTTGCGATTACGCGCAGCAGCAGCTTACTTGCGCTTGCCCACGGAAATATAGTCGCGGCGCGTTGCACCCGTATAGAGCTGGCGCGGGCGGCCGATCTTCTGGCGCGGGTCCTCGATCATTTCCTTCCACTGCGCGATCCACCCGACGGTACGGGCGACGGCGAAGAGCACCGTGAACATCGAGGTGGGGAAGCCCATCGCCTTGAGCGTGATGCCCGAATAGAAATCGATGTTGGGGTACAGTTTCTTCTCGACGAAATAATCGTCCTGAAGCGCGATCCGCTCCAGTTCCATGGCGACATCGAGCAGCGGGTCGTCCTTGATCCCGACTTCCTGAAGCACTTCATGGCAGGTCTTCTGCATGACGCGCGCACGCGGATCATAATTCTTGTAGACGCGGTGACCGAAGCCCATCAGGCGGAACGGATCGTCCTTGTCCTTGGCGCGGGCGATGAACTCGGGAATCCGGTCCACGCTGCCGATCTCGTCCAGCATCTTCAGCGCCGCCTCATTGGCGCCGCCATGCGCGGGGCCCCAAAGGCACGCGATACCCGCCGCGATGCAGGCGAACGGATTGGCGCCCGAAGAACCGGCCAGCCTTACGGTCGAGGTCGATGCGTTCTGTTCGTGGTCGGCATGGAGGATGAAAATCCGGTCCATCGCGCGCGAAAGCACGGGATTGACCTCATATTCCTCGCAAGGAACCGCAAAGCACATGTGGAGGAAGTTCGACGAGTAATCCAGTGCGTTGCGCGGATAGATGAACGGCTGTCCGACCGAATATTTGTAGGCCATCGCCGCCAGCGTCGGCATCTTGGCGATCATCCGTATGGAGGCCACGAGCCGCTGGTAGGGATCGGAGATATCGGTTGAGTCATGGTAGAAGGCGGACATCGCGCCGACCGAACCCGTCAGGATGGCCATTGGATGCGCATCGCGGCGGAAACCGGTGAAGAACCGGGTCATCTGCTCGTGCACCATCGTGTGATTTGTCACACGGCCGACGAAGTCGCGCTTCTGCTGATCTGTCGGCAGTTCGCCGTAAAGCAGCAGATAGCAGGTCTCCAGGAAATCGCCCTGTTCCGCGACCTGTTCGATTGGGTAACCACGATAGAGCAGAACCCCTTCGTCGCCGTCGATATAGGTGATCTGGGATTCGCAGCTCGCCGTCGAGGTGAAGCCGGGATCATAGGTAAATGCGCCGGACTTGGCATACAGCGCGCTGATGTCCACGACATCGGGTCCGATCGTGCCTTTGTGTACCGGGAATTCGTGGGTCGTTCCCTCGAGGTTGAGCGTGGCCTTGTTCTCGTTCATTGGCATCAATCCTCTCATGTCGTCCAGCCGTCGCGGATGCGCCGGAAGGCTTTCAAGATTTTTATCTGAACCAGTTCGGCAAGGGAGTCGAGCCGACGGCTTTCGGTCGTTCGCGGCGGCCCGTTATTGCCATAATCTGGTATCGCATTTACCTGCTATTCGCAAGTGCAGCACGGGCGCGGGACAGGTTGTCGGAAGGCTACATGCGAGCCAGCGCGTCATCCAGCCGCCCCAGCGATTCGTCTCTTCCGAGGACCGCCAGGACATCGAAGATTCCCGGCGACGTCGTGCGGCCGGTGAGGGCGGCGCGC
The DNA here is from genome assembly GCA_050249695.1 of Flavobacteriaceae bacterium. Taxonomy (GTDB): domain Bacteria; phylum Pseudomonadota; class Alphaproteobacteria; order Rhizobiales; family Tepidamorphaceae; genus JACKJP01. The sequence goes on from JBFWQA010000001.1 coordinate 921,306, forward strand.
AATGGCTGCGCGACCTTGCCCAGCTTGAGGCCGGCGCCCTCGGCGAACTGCCGTATGGCTTCTTCCAGCAAGCCGGCTTCCCATCCCGGAGTTGCCGCGAGAGCCTCGCGGGCGCCTTTCAGGGTATCAAGGCCCGCCGCATCCAGCAATTGCGATGCTTTGTCATCGGGCGACAATGGGCGCGTGGCAACGAGAAAACTAGCACCATCAATAAGTTCGACAAGAGTCTTCGCTCTTTCCTTCAAGCCGGGCATGGCTTGGCGAAGTGCGGCCCGCTTGCCGTCGTCGAGACATGCGGCAAATGCCGGTCCGCCGGGCAGATATTGCAGCGAGGCGAGCAGGGCATCGGTCAACGCGTCATCTTCGCTGGCCCGCATATAATGGCCGTTGAGATTCTCCAGCTTGGCGAAATCGAACCGCGCGGCCGACTTGCCGATCCCGTCCAGCGAGAACCATTCGATCATCTGCCCGGTCGAGAAAATCTCGTCATCGCCATGGCTCCATCCGAGCCGCGCGAGATAGTTGCGCATCGCGTCGGGCAGGTACCCCATGGCCCGGTACGCCTCTACCCCGAGAGCCCCGTGCCGCTTGGAGAGCTTGGCGCCGTCCGGCCCGTGGATGAGCGGGATATGCGCCATCACGGGCACGTCCCATCCCAGTGCGCGATAAATCTGCGATTGCCGCGCGGCATTCGTCAGGTGATCGACGCCGCGGATGATATGGGTGACGCCCATATCGTGGTCATCGACGACGACGGAGAGATTGTAGGTCGGGTTGCGGTCGCTGCGCAGGATGATCAGGTCGTCGAGGTCCTTGTTGGGAATGACCACGCGGCCCTGCACCTGATCGTCCACGACCGTCTCGCCCTCCTGCGGCGCGCGGAACCGGATGGCCGGCGTCACGCCGGAGGGTGCATCGGAGGGGTCGCGGTCGCGCCAGGTGCCGTCGTAGCGTGGCGGCCGGCCCTCGGCCATCGCTTTCTCCCGCATCGCCACGAGTTCTTCCTGCGTTGAATAGCAGCGATAGGCATTGCCGGATGCCAGCAGCGCCTCGACAACCTCTCGATGTCGTTCCGCCCGCGCAAATTGCGAAACAGGCTCCCCATCCCAGTCCAGTCCCAGCCATTTCAATCCATCCAGAATGGCGTCCACGGCTTCCTGGGTCGACCGCTCGCGATCGGTATCCTCGATACGCAGCAGCATCCGGCCCTGGTTTGCCTTGGAGAACAGCCAGTTGAACAACGCCGTCCTGGCGCCGCCAATGTGCAGAAAGCCCGTCGGCGAAGGAGCAAATCGGGTAACGACGGGATTTGTGCTGCCGGCCATGAATCCTCCGGATATGAACTTGGGAAATGTCGAGCGTGAACGGGACCGGCAGTCGTGTAGCATGCACGACTGGCGAGATAAACGGCGCCTTCGGGGAAACGTCTCGATGACAGACACCGCGGACGAAGCGTGGACGCAGGAAGGAGCGCGCGGCCGGACACGGGCGCGGGCCGGGTCGGGCAGGCTCTCGCGTTTCTTTGATGAGCAGGCCGATCGATTCTTTCTGTGGATACCGGTTCTCCTCGCCGCCGGCGCGGCCTTCCATCTGGGCGCGGGCCGCGAACCCGATGTCATGATCACCGTGTTCGCCTTCGCTTCGCTCGCGGTGGCGGCATTTTTTTTGCGCGGTCGCTTCCCGGCCTTTCTGCTCTGCACGGCCGTCGCCACCTTTGCCGGCGGTGTGTTGCTGGCTTCCTGGACGTCGATGCGGCACGCCAACGATAGGCTCCTGTCGGCGCGCGCGGGTCCGGTCGAATTCACGGCCACGATCGAGAGTATCGACCGGTTCGCGAACGGCCGTCAGCGTGCGCTCCTGAAGCTCGAGGAAGCGCCCGACTCACTACCAGCCCGGGTACGGGTGAGTTGGCCGGGCGGGGAAGCCTTTGCGGCGGGAGAGCGCATCTCCGGGCGTGCGATCCTGCTGCCGCCGCCCGACGAAGCTGTTCCAGACGGCTACAATTTCCGGCGCGAGGCGTTCTTCAATGGCTTCGGGGCCGTCGGATATACGCTCGGCCCGCCGCAACGCCTTGCCGACGCGGCACCCGATACGCTCGCCTTGCGTATTGAACGGGCAAGAAGCCGCCTTGCCGACAGGATCATAGCCTCTCTTCCCGGCGGCGCCGGCGCGATCGCAGCCGCGCTTTTGACCGGTAAACGAAGCACTATAGAGGAAGACGCGACCGAGGCCCTGCGGATTTCCGGCCTGGGGCATCTGCTGGCCATCTCCGGCCTGCATATGGTGTTGGTGAGCGGCACTGTTTTCTATGCCTTGCGCCTGCTTCTGGTGTTGATACCCGGCTTTGCCTTGCGCTATCCGGCCAAGCGCATCGCGGCGTTCGGTGCAATTCTCGCCGCGACCGGCTTTCTTGTGATTTCCGGCGCCGCCATAGCGACGGTGCGCGCCTATGTGATGCTCCTCATTATGCTCGTCGCCGTCATCGCCGACCGTCCGGCGATCTCGCTGCGCAACCTCGCGCTGGCAGCGTTCGTCGTGATCGTGCTTCACCCTCAGTCCGTCGCGGGCGCCAGCTTTCAGATGTCCTTTGCCGCGACGACGGCCTTGATCGCAGCCTATGAGGCGAGCGGCGGCCTTAGATTCCGCTGGTTCGAGAAGCCGGCGGCCGGGCATGTGGGCAAGGCGGCACGGCTATTTGTCGGCTTTCTGGCGGCCATCTTCTTCACGACGCTCGTCGCCGGCCTTGCGACGAGCATTTTCGGCGCCTACCACTTCAACCGCATGACGCCCTTCTCGCTGCTGGCGAATGTGGCGGCGATGCCGGTGGTTACGCTGATCGTCATGCCCTTCGGGGTCCTGGGCCTCGCATTGATGCCGATCGGGCTCGACTGGCTGGCCTGGCCGGTGATGGGTTGGGGCATCGATGCGGTTACCGACATTGCGACGGCGGTCGCCGGGCTGGAGGGCGCCGACCTGACGGTACCGTCCTTTCCGCTCGCAACCCTCGTCCTGATCACCGTCAGCGGTCTGTGGATGTGTCTGTGGCGCGGCCCGGTGCGCATGCTCGGTCTCGCGGGGCTGGTTCTCGGTATCGGAGCCGCGGCGATCCTGGCCGAGCGACCTGCGGCGCTGATCGACCGCGACGGCTATCTCGTCGCCCTGCGCGATGGTGACGGTCTTCTGATCACCGGCACGCGCAAGGTCGGATATGTCATCGATGTCTGGACGCGACGTCTCGGCCTTGATGATGACGCCGTCAGCTTCACGCGCTGCACGCAATCGGTATGCATGGCCGAGCTTGCGACAATGTCCGTCGCGCTGGTCGATACAAGGCAGACCCGGCAATGGGCGCATCTGTGCGGCCGCGCCGACTTCATCGTTCTCAGCGGCTGGAAAAGCGGAACCCATTTCCTCCCAGAATGCGCCGGGAAGATCATCGATCGCGACGACAGGGATCGAATGGGCGCCATCGCCATATACACCGAGGCGACCGGTTACCGCCTGGAGGCCGCGAGACCCCGGTCCGCCGGTCGCTACTGGGCCCTTCATGCGGTGTCAGGCTACCGACGTGCTAATACTGCCGGAAAAGACTGACCAGACGTCCCTGAATTCGCACACGCTCCGGACCGAAGATGCGCGTTTCATAGGCGGGATTGGCGGCCTCAAGCGCGATCGAATTGCCCTTTCGGCGCAGTCGCTTCAGCGTTGCTTCCTCATCGTCGACGAGGGCGACGACGATATCGCCCGTATTGGCGGTATCGGATTTGCGGATGATGACGGTATCGCCATCTAGAATGCCGGCTTCGATCATCGAATCGCCGCGCACTTCAAGCGCGAAATGCTCCCCGCCGGTCAGAAGCGCAGCGGGCACGGGCACTGAATGGGAATGATTCTGGATCGCCGAAATCGGCGTGCCGGCGGCGATCCGTCCCATGACGGGAACGGCCACCGTTTCCGGCGCGTCGGGTGAGGGACGCATCGGCTTGCGGCCGAGACTTCCCTCGATGACGTTGGGAGCAAAGCCGCGTCGCGAGGCCGGCGCGACCGCCTCGGGCAGGCGCATGACCTCAAGCGCCCGCGCCCTGTGCGGCAGACGCCGGATGAAGCCGCGCTCCTCCAGCGCCATGATGAGTCGGTGAATGCCGGACTTCGATTTGAGATCCAGCGCGTCCTTCATTTCATCGAAGGAGGGCGGGACGCCGTCTTCCTTCAGACGGTCGTTGATGAACAGGAGCAGTTCCAGCTGTTTCTGCGTTAGCATCTCGCACCCTCGTCCCAATGCCCGATCGGTTCCCGCGGAACACGGCCGCCGCGGACAAATCAGGAACAAACATTAGTCGTTCTGTTTGTGTTCCGCAAGCGGTTAACAACGGGTTTACGGATTGGGCGAGCCGGCGAAAATATCTAAATATATGAATTCGCAAGTGGTTCCGGCCGCTGCCGAAGGCGCGAAAGGCGGACGGACGATAAGGATGTCGGCGCTTGCCAATGTGGACAGCATGGAACTGTCCTGACTCGAAAACGCCGTCGCGACGAAACCTGATTCCCCTGCTGCAAGCGTCGCCCTCATATAGTCCTCGCGCTGGTCGTTTTCGGGCAGTTCGTGACCGAGGAATGCCTTGTGCCGCCTTGAATAGCCGGTCGCGTCGATGCCTGAGAGAGCCGCGACCAGGGGCAGCAGGAAGATGCGGGCACAGACCAGCGCCGAAACCGGATTGCCCGGCAGGCCTAGGATGCGCATCGCGCCGAGTCGGGCCGACATCAGCGGTTTGCCCGGCCGCATGGCGATCTTCCAGAAGTCCATCTCCGCCCCGGCTGCGATGAGGGCAGGGCCGACCAGATCGTGATCGCCGACGCTGGCGCCGCCGAGCGTGACCAGAACGTCGGCTTCGGCGCGACGCGACGATTCGATCGCTTGCGCGAGTGCCTCGGGCGAATCGCGCACGATCCCCAGATCGATGACCTGCCCCCCGGCGCGCCGGACGAGCGCGGCGATCCCGTAGGCGTTCGAGGCGACGATCTGGCTTGGCCCGGCCTCTTCGCCGGCGCGTACGAGTTCGTCGCCGGTGGAGAAGATCGCGACGCGCGGACGCGGCCGGCAGGCGACGGTGCCATGTCCCATGGCGGCGGCGAGGGAAAGATCGCGTGGTCCGAGCCGGCGGCCGGCGGGCAGAAGGGTCTGCCCCGCGTGGAAATCGATGCCCCTGCGGCGGATGTGCCGGCCGGCCGGCTGCGGCTCGTCAATGATGATAGTGTCGCCCTCTCGGGTGCAGTTTTCCTGTATGACGATCGTATCCGTGCCTTCAGGCAGCGGCGCCCCGGTGAATATACGGATCGCCTGCATCTCGCCGACGATGCGGTTGGCCGCGTGGCCGGCGGCCGCTTCGTCGATGACATGCAGGGTCGCGGGCAATGACGAGAGCGATGCGTGTCGGATGGCATAGCCGTCCATCGCGGACATGTCGGCAGGCGGCTGGTCGCGCCGCGCGGCGAGAGAGACGGCGAGGATGCGTCCGTCCGCCTCATCCAGCGTGACGGCCTCTTGCCCCGCGGGTGTCGCGTCGGCAACGATCCTGCGCAGGGCCTCAGCTACCGGCGTCAAAGCCATGCGATCAGGCCTTTCCTGTTTCGGCCTGCCAGTCGCCCGATTTGCCGCCGGTTTTGGAGACCAGACGGATAGATCCGATCTCCATGGATTTTTCGATCGCTTTCGCCATGTCGTAGATCGTGAGCGCCGCCACGGAAACGGCCGTCAGCGCCTCCATCTCCACGCCCGTCTTGCCGGTAAGCTGGACCTCGGCGGTGATGCGGATGCCGGGAAGGGTCTCATCCGGCGCGAGATCGACGGCGATCTTGGTCAACGCCAGCGGATGGCAGAGCGGAATGAGTTCGGCGGTCCTTTTCGCCGCCTGAATCCCCGCGATTCGCGCAACGCCGAGAACGTCGCCCTTGGGGGCGTTGCCCTCCATGATCGCCTTCAGCGTCGCCGGGCCCATCCGCACGTGCCCTTCGGCGACGGCGACACGGCGGGTCGCCGCCTTGCCGCCGACATCCACCATATGCGCCGCGCCTGTTTCATCCAGATGGGTGAGACGCTCGCCTGCCATGGATTATTCCGCCGCGCTGCGCGCAGCTCCCGTGTCGAGCAGCTCGCGCGTCGCGGCCGCCACATCGTCGCGGCGCATGAGGCTTTCTCCGACCAGGAACGCGTGTATGCCGGCGCGGTTCAGGCGCACGATGTCGGCGGGAGAGAAAATGCCGCTCTCGCCGACGACAAGCCGCTCTTCCGGCACCCTTGGAGCCAATTGCTCTGATGTCTCGAGCGTCGTCTCGAAGCTACGCAGATTGCGATTGTTGATCCCGATCAGCTCCGAGGAAAGCCGCAGGGCGCGATCGAGTTCCTCCGCATCGTGAACCTCGATCAGGCTGTCCATGCCCCATTTTCCGGCCTCCGCTTCCAGCGCGGCAGCTTCCGCGTCGCTGACGGACGCCATGATGATGAGGATGCAGTCGGCGCCGAGCGCCCGCGCTTCGGCCACCTGATAAGGCTCGTACATGAAATCCTTGCGAAGCACCGGCAGCGATACCGCTTCGCGCGCGGCGACGAGAAACTCCGGCGCGCCCTGGAAGGAAGGGGCGTCGGTGAGGACCGACAGGCAGGCGGCGCCGCCGGCCTCATAGGCCCGGGCGAGGGAAGGGGGATCGAAATCGGCCCTGATCAACCCTTTCGAAGGGCTCGCTTTCTTGATCTCCGCGATGAGCGCGTCGCCACGCGCCTCGATCTGCGCCCGCAACGCGCGCGCGAAACCGCGAACCGCGGGTGCCTTTTCCGCCGCGCGGCACACGGCATCATAGCTCGCGCGCGCCTTCGCCTCGGCGATCTCGGCCCGCTTGTAGGTTTCGATGCGCTTGAGAATGTCAGCCATGGGCGTCCTTCGATACGGCGACGAGCCTGTTCAGCGTTTCGGCGGCCCGGCCGCTGTCAATCATGTCGGCCGCGATCGCCGCGCCTTCCTTCAGATCTGCGGCTTTGTCAGCGATGACGAGGCTCGCGGCCGCGTTCAGCAGCACGATATCACGATACGCGCCTTCGGAACCGGCCAGTACGGCGCTCAGGGCTTCGGCATTGTGCGCGGCGTCGCCCCCCTTCAGTTCCGTCGGCATGGCCCGCGAAAGCCCGGCATCCTCCGGCGCAACCTCAAATGTGCGCACGCGGCCGCCGGCCAGTTCGGCAACCAGCGTCGCGCCGGTAACCGTCATCTCGTCGAGCCCGTCAGTGCCATGCACGACCCAGACCTTCTCCGCGCCCAGATTGTGCATGACATGGGCAAGCGGTTCCACCCATTCGGCGGCGAAGACGCCGAGCAACTGACGCCGCGTTCCCGCCGGGTTGGAAAGGGGGCCGAGCAGATTGAAAATCGTCCTGGTGCCGAGTTCCACGCGGCTCGGGCCGACATGCTTCATCGCCGCGTGATGCGACGGGGCGAACATGAATCCGACGCCGGCGTCGCGAATGCATCGTGCGATACGTTCCGGACCGATCTCGATGTCGACGCCGAGCGCCGTCAGAACATCGGCGGCCCCGGACTTCGACGAGAGCGCCCGGTTGCCGTGTTTCGCGACCGGCACGCCGGCCGCCGCGACCACGAGCGCGGTGCAGGTCGAAATATTATATGTGCCGGAGGCGTCGCCGCCGGTACCGACGATATCGATGGCGTCTTTCGGCGCGACGACCCGCAGCATCTTGGCGCGCATCGTGCGGGCGGCGCCGGTGATTTCCTCAACCGTCTCGCCGCGCACCCGCATCGCCATCAGCATGCCGCCGATCTGCGAAGGCGTGGCCTCGCCCGACATCAGCACGTCGAACGCGTCCGTCGCCTCCTGCGTGCCCAGCGTCTCGCCAGCGGCCAGTTTCGCGAGCGTCGGTTTCAGATCACCCATCGTTCCGTCTCAGTTTTCCTGCGAGGAGATACCAAGCGCCTGGTTGAGCATTTGCTGGTTATAGGTGACTTCGAACTGCTTCTCGATGGCCTGCACGTATTGCGTCAGCAGATCGTCGGCATATCCAGCGGCGATGTTGGCGGCCAGATCGCCAGCGAAGGCGACTTCATGCTCTTCGGGCGGAGTCACGGCCTCCACGCGCATGACGACGCGTCTGTCAGCACCGGCCCGGGCGGTGGCAACAGCGCCTTCAGGCGTGGCAAAGCCGGTATCCAGCGCGGCGGCAGGTAGATCGGCGTCCTGATCGCTGCGCGTCAGCGGCCGGCTGCGTGTGACGGCAACCCCGATTTCCTTAGCCAAATCGTCCATGTTGGCGCCGTCGCGGATACGCGTCGCCAGACTCTCCGTGAAGCTGTTGAGCTTTTCCGCATCGGCTTCCTTCTGCCACGCCTGACGCACTTTCGCCTCGGCTTCCTCGAAAGTGCGCTCGCGCGCCGGCGTGATCGCCGTCACGTCGAACCAGACGAGACCGGATTTGCCGAATTGCACGGGATCGTTCTCGATGCCGACATCACTGTTGAAGGCGGCTGACAGGAGATCCTTCTGGGCAGGCAACTCTACCGGCTTTTCCTGCGGATCGAGCCCGGTCGAATCGACGGCCTCGACCCGAATGAGCTCGAGATTTTCCTTCCGGGCGATTTCTTCCAGCGTTGCGCCGGCCGCGCGCTCATCCTCGATCCGATCGTGCATGTCGAGAACGTCCTGTTCGGCGCGACGGCCGGCAATGTCCGCCCGGATCTCGTCAGTCACTTCCTCCAGCGGTTTCGTTCCGCCGGGCTCGATCTCCCCGACATTCACGATCACCGTCCCGAAACGCCCGTCGATGGGGGCGCTGGTCTCGCCCGTGGCAAGCGAGAAGGCCGCGTCCGCGACGGCCGGGTCGGCAATCTCGCTCCGCGCCACCATGCCAAGATCGATATCATCGGGCTTCAGACCGCGCTCGAATGCTACGTCCTCGAAGCGCGCACCGGCATCGATGCGCCCGGCCACGGCCTCAGCCTCGGACTTGTCGGCAAATACCATCTGTCGGACACGGCGGCGTTCCGGCGTGGTGAAGCGCTCCTTCTCGCGCTCGTAGGCTTCCCTGATATCCTGTTCGCTGACGTCGACCGCCGAGGTCAGGTCCGCTGGTTCGACCTTGATTGCCTGCAACGCGCGATATTCCGGCGCGCGGAAATCCGACTTGTTTTCCTCAAAATAGGTCCTCAGAGCCTCTTCGGCCGGGGCATCGGCGGTTCCCGCCTGCTCCTGTCCGACGATGAGGTATCGGAACTGACGCTTTTCGAAGCGGTAGTTGCCGACGGCCTGGCGCAGCGGCTCGGGCACGGTCATTTCGCCGGCAACGCCATTGGCCAGCGCCTGACGTCCCATCAGCGCGCGGCGTTCGGCGATGAACCCGGCCTCGTTGTAGCCGAGCTGACGGAGCGCGGCTTCGAAATACTCGCGATCGAACTGTCCCGAGGCGTTGCGGAATGAAGGATCCTGACGAATGTTCCGCGCGACGGCCTCGTCGGTGACGCGCAGGTTCTTCTGCGAGGCCGTCTCGTCAAGCGCCGCTTGCGCGGTGAGCTTGCCGAGCACGAGCCGGTCGAGCCCGATGGAGCGCGCCATGGCAAAGCTGATCTGCTGCCCCAGCTCACGCGAACGGCGCTGGATCTCGAGCTGGAATTCACGCCGGAAGGTCTCCGCATCGATCTCGGTGCCGCCCACACGCACGACGGCGCTGCCGCCATAGCCGCGAAAGATGTCAGCGATGCCCCACACGGCAAAGCTGAGAACGAGAATACCGATGAAGACCTTGGCAACCCAGGAACCGGCGCTGCGGCGCAGACTGTCGAGCATGTGCTTCCTTACATATTATCCGCCAGCGGGTTGTCCCCCGCCTTCGCGGCTCTTTTTGGCACGGGCGCCGGGCCCTTGAAAAGGCGGCGATACTAGAGTCTTTCGGTGCCGGATGGAAACGGTTCTGTTCGGCGGCCGGACGGGCACCCCTGCGGGAAGGCCGCGCGGGGCGTTCTGCCGGGCGCCGCAATGCCGGTTTCGGGGTTACGCCGGCGCCGAACCTCTGCTATCGCCATGCCGTTCACGGTGCCAGGGAGACAAGCGATGACGCCCGACGTAAAGCCACTCGTTGCCGGCAATTGGAAAATGAACGGGACCACGGAATCGCTCGGACAATTGCACGAGATGGCGCGTCGGTATGGCGCGGCCCGGAACGCGAAGGTCGACCTCATGATCTGTCCACCGGCGACGCTGCTCGCATCTGCGGTCGAGGTGCTGGTCGATTCACCGATCGCGATCGGCGGGCAGGATTGCCATGCCAGCGCCAGCGGCGCGCACACCGGCGACATTTCCGCCGAAATGCTGGCCGATTGCGGCGCGGCCGCGGTCATTGTCGGTCATTCGGAGCGCCGGGCGGATCATGGCGAGAGCGACGCCATAGTCAGGGCAAAGGCCGAGGCGGCGTGGCGGGCGAAGCTTACGTCGATCATCTGTGTCGGCGAGACGCGCCGCGAACGCGATGCGGGCAAGGCCGACGCGGTCGTATCGACCCAGCTTTCCGGTTCGGTACCGGATGGGGCCACCGCCGCCAGCACCGTCATCGCCTACGAACCCGTCTGGGCGATCGGCACGGGGCTGACGCCGACCGCCGGCGACGTCGAGGCGATGCACGCGATGATCCGCGCCCGCCTCGCCGGCAGGTTCGGCGCTGAGGGCAGGCGCATGCGTATTCTCTATGGCGGTTCTGTGAAACCGGACAACGCCGCGGCCCTGATGGGCGTCGCCAATGTGGACGGTGCGCTTGTCGGCGGCGCCAGCTTGAAAGCGGACGACTTCATGGCCATCTCCGCGGTCTACGGCTGACGCTGGCCATCGCCGCCGCCATCGTGTAGAAGGCGGCCCAATTGTTTAGGAACGAGAACGGTCCGAGCCATGGAAACGGTCATTATCGCCATCCACCTGATGATTGTCGTCGCGCTTGTCGGCGTCATTCTTCTGCAGAAATCGGAAGGCGGCGCCCTCGGCATCGGCGGCGGCGGCGGCGGTTTCATGACGGGCAGGGGCGCGGCGAATGCGCTCACCCGCACGACCACCTGGCTGGCGGCGGCGTTCTTCGTCACCAGCATCGGCCTGACGATCCTTCATCGCACGACGGGCGATGCGCCCTCCATTCTGGACCGCAGTCCCGCGGCGCCGGGGTCGTCGCAGCCTGCCGCGCCGACCGGGGGGCAGACCGGGGGCAACATATTCGACCGGCTCGGTCAGCCGCAGCCCGCGGTGCCGCCGGCAACGGCACCGGACACGTCCGGCCAGCAGCCGGCTGCCCCGCCGTCTACAACGCCACAGCCTTCGGCGCCTCAGGTGCCGCAGTCCGAGTAAAAGGACATTTCGCATGGCGGCGCCCGCCCGGCTGATCCAACTGGGGACAAGCCGGCGGGCGCGGTCTTTTTCAGCTTCCCGAATCGCGATGGGCCGGATTACTGTCAAATTCCATGGCGCGGTATATTTTCATCACCGGCGGCGTGGTTTCTTCGCTCGGTAAAGGCTTGGCTTCGGCGGCGCTCGGAGCGCTGCTGCAGGCGCGTGGATTCTCCGTCCGTCTCAAGAAGCTGGATCCCTATCTGAACGTGGATCCGGGGACGATGAGCCCGTATCAGCACGGCGAGGTGTTCGTCACCGATGACGGCGCCGAAACCGATCTGGATCTCGGGCATTACGAGCGCTTCACCGGGGTCTCGGCCGCGCAGAGCGATAACATCACTACCGGCCGCATCTATCAGGAGATCATCGCCAAGGAGCGGCGCGGCGACTATCTCGGCGCCACCGTGCAGGTCATCCCGCACGTCACGGACGCGATCAAGAATTTCGTCCTGACCGGAAATGAGAGCGTCGATTTCGTCCTCTGCGAGATCGGCGGCACCGTCGGCGACATCGAGGGCCTGCCGTTCTTCGAGGCGATCCGCCAGCTCGGGCAGGAACTGCCGCGCGGCGAGGCGATCTTCATTCATCTGACGCTGCTCCCCTTCATCCCCTCGGCCGGGGAGATGAAGACCAAGCCGACGCAGCACTCGGTGAAGGAGCTGCGTTCCATCGGCATCCAGCCGAACATCCTGCTTTGCCGCTGCGACCGGCCGATCCCGGTGGAAGAACGCCGCAAGCTGGCGCTGTTCTGCAATGTGCGCCCGGAAGCCGTCATTCAGGCTCTGGACGTCGACACGATCTACGCCGTTCCGCTCGCCTATCATGAGGAAGGCCTGGATGCCGAAGTGCTGCGCGCCTTCTCGATCGATCCCGCCCCCTCGCACCCCGATCTGGCGCGGTGGGAAGAGATCGCCGACCGGATACGCAATCCGGAAGGCGAGGTGACGATCGCGATCGTCGGCAAGTATACGGGCCTGAAGGACGCCTACAAGTCGCTTTACGAGGCGCTCGTCCATGGCGGGATCGCCAATCGCGTCAGGGTCAAGGTGGAGTGGATCGAGTCGGAAGTCTTCGAGCAGGAAGACCCCGCACCCTGGCTGCAGAATGTCCATGGCATCCTGGTGCCCGGCGGCTTCGGCCAGCGCGGCGCCGAGGGCAAGATCAAGGCCGCCAAGTTCGCGCGCGAGCGGCGCGTACCCTATTTCGGTATCTGTTTCGGCATGCAGATGGCGGTAATCGAGGCGGCGCGCTCGCTCGCCGGCATCCAGGGGGCCAATTCGACCGAATTCGGCGCAACCGACCAGCCGATCGTCGCGCTTATGACGGAATGGCTAAAGGGCAATCAGCTGGAGACCCGGCAGGCTGCCGGCGACCTCGGCGGTACGATGCGGCTGGGGGCATATGATGCCAAGCTTGCCCCCGGGTCACGGATTGCGGATATTTACGGCAACACGGAAATATCCGAGCGGCACCGCCACCGGTATGAAGTGAACATGGCTTATCGCGAACAGCTTGAACGTGGCGGCATGAGTTTCTGCGGCGTTTCGCCGGATGGCATCCTGCCCGAGACGGTGGAGTATCCCGACCACCCGTGGTTCATCGGGGTTCAATACCATCCGGAGCTGAAAAGCCGGCCTTTCGCCCCGCACCCGCTATTCGCATCCTTCATCGAAGCGGCGCTCGAACAATCCAGGCTCGTATAGACCCATGCAGCGCGGCATCGACCACCTCGTTTGGGCCGTCCACGGCATGGACCATGCCCGCGAGGTATTCACGCGCATGGGGTTCACACTGACGCCGATCAACCGGCATCCTTTCGGCACCATCAATTCGCTCATCCAGCTTCAGGGCAATTTCATCGAATTGCTCGGCGCGGAAGATCCCGACCTGATGCCCGACGGCAAACCCGGCGCGTTCAACTGGCCGCGCTACAATTATCTCTATCTGGAGCGCCATGAAGGGCTGAGCATGCTGGCCCTCGAGAGTGCCGACGCCAACGCCGATGCCGCGGCGTTCGCCAGAGGCGGCGTGCAGGCCTACCTGCCGTTTGAATTCTCCCGAGAAGCCGGTCTGCCCGATGGCGGGTCGGCGACCGTCGGGTTCCGGCTCGCCTTCGCCAGCGACCGTTACATGCCCGAGGCGATGTTTTTCGCCTGCCAGCAACTCGCGCCGCACCATTTCTGGCAGCCAGCCTTTCAGCGCCACGACAATTCGGCGCAGCGGGTGGTGGAAGTGACGATGATCGCCGACGAACCGGTCGATATCCACCGTTTCCTGGAGATCGTCACCGGCAACCGGTCGATCCGCGCCAGCAGCATGGGCCTGCAGGTCGAAACGCCCAGAGGGCGCATCAGCGTTCTGACCCGCCGCGCGGCCTCTTCGATCTGGGGAGACGCGGTTGACGCGGACTCCTTCGGGGCACCCCGTTTTGCCGCCTGCGCAATCGGTGTTGAGGATCTCGGCAAGACCCGCGCATGCCTGCAACGAGGCGAAATTTCGTTTGAGGATGCGGACGGCAGGTTGGTCGTGCCGGCGACGCAAGGCTTCGGCGCGGCAATTGCGTTCATTACGGACAAGGGAAGGCCGTGATGCAGCCGGATCGCGTCGTCGGCGTCGGAAATGCGGTCTTCTCAAACGAGGGCGCACTCAGCCTGATCGCCGGTCCCTGCCAGATGGAAAGCCGTGGACATGCGCTGGAGACGGCGTCGGCGCTGAAGGAAATCGCCGCCCGCTGCGGCATCGGCCTCGTCTACAAATCCTCGTTCGACAAGGCCAATCGCACCAGCCTGAATGCGGCAAGGGGCATCGGCATGGACAAGGCGCTGCCGATATTCGCCGAAATCCGTGAAAGCCTGGGGCTGCCGGTTCTGACCGACGTGCATGACGCGGGGCAATGCGCGGCTGTGGCGGAAGCGGTGGACATACTTCAGATTCCGGCCTTCCTTTGCCGGCAGACAGACCTACTGATCGCGGCGGCGCGAACAGGCCGCGTCGTCAACATCAAGAAGGGCCAGTTCCTCGCGCCCTGGGACATGAAGAATGTGGTGGCCAAGGTCACGGGCGCGGGAAATCCCAAGGTTCTGGTGACCGAACGAGGGGTTTCCTTCGGCTACAATACGCTCGTCAGCGATATGCGGGCATTGCCGGTTCTCGCTGAAACCGGTTGCCCGGTGATTTTCGATGCCACCCATTCCGTGCAGCAACCCGGCGGGCAGGGGACGGCCTCGGGAGGCCAGCGCGAGTTTGTGCCCGTCCTTGCCCGCGCCGCGGTCGCCGTCGGTGTGGCCGGCGTGTTCGTCGAAACACATCCTGACCCCGACAATGCGCCCTCTGACGGCCCCAACATGATGCCGATCAGTCAGATGGAAGAGCTCATCCGCACGCTGATGGCATTCGATGCGCTCGCCAAGGGCAGGGATGCATGAGTGCGGATAATTCCGCGCGCCCGAGCCTCACGCCGCAGACGCGGCTGATCCTGATCACCGTCGCCATCATCGGATTTGCCTGCTCGATGCCGTTCCGCTGCCTCGATCCGGTGGTGCCGCAGATCGCGAAGCAGTTCCATATCGACGATCATCAGGCAGGGCTCGTGATCTTCGCCTTCGCACTGCCCTACGCACTGGCCCAGCCGATCCTCGGACCGATAGCCGATCTTTTCGGCAAGCTGCGCACGATCAAGATTTGCGTTTTCGTGCTCGCCGCAATGCTGCTCACCAGCATGATCGCGCCGACCTTCGACCTGTTGCTGGTCACGCGAGTCCTCCAGGGCATCGTGGCCGGCGGTATTTTTCCGATCAGCGTCGCTGTCGTGAGCGATGTGGTTCCGCTGCAGCATCGTCAGGTCATCGCGAGCCGCATCATGGCAACATCGATTTCAGGCAATCTGGCGGGCGCGGTATCGGGCGGACTGTTCGGCGACTTCCTCGACTGGCGCTACGTGATGCTGCTTCTGTCGGTCTGCATCACGATTGCGGGTATCTTTGCGGCGCTCGGCCTGCGCGGCATCAGGCCGCCCAAGAAGGATATCCGCCTGTCGACGGTTCTCGCCGGCTACCGGGCGATCTTCACCCATCGTGACAGCTATATCTGTTATCCGGCGACTTTCGTGGAGGGGATGTGCATCCTCGGGATTACCCCTTTCGTCGCAACGCTGCTCGCGCAACAGGGCGAGACGCGCTACTCGATCGCGGGGCTTTGCCTGGCGCTGTTCGGGTTGGGGGGCGTCGTCTACGCTTCCGTCGTCGGCCGGCTCCTGCCGGTGCTGCGCGAGCGCGGGATGATCCTGCTCGGCGGCGCGGTCGTATGTGCCGTGCTCGTCGCGATTGGTGCTTCGGCGCCGTGGCAGATCGAAGTTGCCCTGTTTCTGGTGATGGGGACCGGTTTTTACATCTTCCATGGCTCCGTGCAGCTTTATACCACCGAGATTTCACAATCGGCGCGGACCACGGCGATGGCCGTCTATGCCACCTCTCTTTTCCTCGGGCAGTCGGCGGGGGTATTGGTCTATGGTTATATGCTTGACGCCGGTGACCGCCTTTCGACGCTGGCCGGCAGCGGACTGCTTTTCCTGGTGACCGGATTGTTCGCCGCCTTCGCGCTGCGCCCGCGCAACGATACCTGAAACGAAGACGGCTGATCGGTCCGGAACCTCGCACATGCGCGGCAAACGATGGGAGACAGGATGAGCGACAAGGAGGATGCGGTTCAAGCGCGCATGCGACTGATCCTCGTCACGATGGCGGGAATCGGCTTTGCGAGCGCCATGCCGATCCGGTGCCTCGACCCCGTACTGCCGCAGATCGCGCGGGAATTCTCCATCAGCGATCATGACGCCGCCTATGCCGCTTTCGCCTTCGGTCTGCCCTTCGCGCTTGTGCAGCCGTTCCTCGGCCCGGTGGCCGACCTGTTCGGCAAGCTGAAGACGATCAAGATCTGCGTCTTTACGCTGGCATTGATGCTGCTTGCCAGCGCGCTGGCGCCGAATTTCTGGTCGTTGATCGTCGCTCGCGTTTTCCAGGGCATCGCTTCCGGCGGCATCTTTCCCATCAGCCTCGCGCTGGTCTCCGACATCGTTCCGTTGCGCCAGCGGCAGGTGCTCGCCAGCCGGATTATGGCGACCACGCTCACCGGCAACGTGCTCGGCGCAACCGTCGGCGGCGTCATCGGCGATTTCGCCGGGTGGCGGACGACGATGCTCTTGCTTTTCGTCCTGATCTTCATCGCCGGCGGTCTGGGTGCCTATAGCCTCAGAGGCATCAAGCCGCAGCCGAAGAAATTCCAGTTGGCCAATCTGATGCGGGGATACACGGCGATCTTCCGCAACCCCATCAGTCATATCTGCTACCCGATAACGGTGCTGGAAGGCATTTGCGTATTCGGTTTCCTCCCCTTCGTCGCGACGCTGCTTGCCCAGCAGGGGGAACCGCGGTTCTCGGTGGCCGGGTTGCTGCTCGGATGCTTCGCGCTTGGCGGCGTGGTCTATGCCATAAGCGTCAGTCACCTGTTGCGTTTTCTGCGCGAACGCGGGGTGATTTTGCTTGGCGGGTTTCTGATGGCCAGCCAGATGACGCTGTTCGCACTGGAAATTCCCTGGCAGTACGGCATTGCCGGCTTTCTCGCGCTTGGCTGGGGTCTGTACATGTACCACGGTACCGTCCAGATCTATGTCACGGAGATCGCACCTGAATTCCGATCGACGGCGACGGCGCTCTATGCAACCTCGGTTTTCATGGGGCAGGCGATTGGCATCGTGATCTATGGGCAGCTTCTGGAGACCGTCGGCCGGGTCCCCTCGCTGGTCGGCGGCGGGATGGTGATGGTGATGTGCGCTGTGATCGGAGCGTCACTTCTGCGCAACCGCGAGCGGGATTGACGCCGAGCCTTGCTTTCAACCCCTGCCGCGATAGGGGCTGACACCGGTTTCGGGAAGCCAGATTCCCTCAGCAAGGATGCCCGTCTGCCAGAACACGTCGATCGGAATGCCGCCGCGCGGGAACCAGTAGCCCGCGATACGCAGGTAGCGCGGCTCGATGGCTTGGGCGATCCGTTTGCCGATCATAACCGTGCAGCTTTCGTGGAACGCTCCGTGATTGCGGAAAGATGCCATGAACAGCTTGAGCGATTTGGATTCCAGCAGGTGCTTGTCCGGCACGTAGTCAATGACGATGTGGGCAAAGTCAGGCTGGCCCGTTTCGGGGCACAGGGTCGTGAATTCCGGACATGTAAATCGCGCCACATAGTTCTCGTCCGGAAAATCGTTGGGCACAGCATCGAGGCGGGCTTCATCCGGGGAGGCCGGGATGGCGGCCTTCCGGCCCAGTTGAAGGTCAGCCATGCAATGCTCCTGCTTGTGCCCGCGGGACGGTATCGTGGGTGCATCCAACGCACACTTCACAAGCCTTTGACAAGTGCCGCGCCGGGCGCAATAAGGCCCCACAGCGATGCGCAGACACCAGCGAAGGACTCGATCATCCATGACCGCAATCATCGACATCACCGGCCGCGAAATTCTCGACAGCCGGGGAAACCCGACAGTGGAAGTGGACGTGGTGCTGGAAGATGGCTCGCTGGGCCGCGCGGCTGTTCCGTCAGGCGCTTCAACGGGTGCCCACGAAGCGGTTGAGAGGCGTGACGGCGGCGACCGCTACCTCGGCAAGGGCGTGCAGCAAGCCGTCGAGGCCGTCAACGGCGAACTGGCCGAAGCGCTTATCGGCCTCGACGCGGAAGAGCAGATCGCCCTCGACGAGGCGATGATCGAACTGGACGGCACCGCCAACAAGAGCCGCCTCGGCGCGAACGCCATTCTCGGCGTGTCGCTGGCGATTGCCAAGGCCGCGGCCGATGCCGCCGCGCTGCCGCTCTACCGATATGTCGGGGGCACGAGCGCGCGCACGCTCCCCGTGCCGATGATGAACATCCTCAACGGCGGCGCCCATGCCGACAACCCGATAGACTTCCAGGAGTTCATGATCATGCCCGTCGGCGCCGATACCTTCGCGGACGGCCTTCGCATGGGCGCGGAAGTCTTCCATACGCTCAAGAAGGCGCTCAAGGATGCCGGCCACAACACCAATGTCGGCGATGAGGGCGGCTTTGCCCCCAATCTGGCCAGTTCCGTCGCCGCGCTCGATTTCGTCATGTCGGCGATCGAGAAGGCCGGCTACCGGCCCGGCGACGATGTCGTGCTCGCGCTTGACTGCGCGGCGACCGAATTCCACAAGAACGGCAACTACGTCTACGAGGGCGAGGTCGTGACCCGCAGCCCCGACGAACAGGCCGCCTATCTTGCCGATCTTGTCTCGCGCTATCCCATCGTTTCCATCGAGGATGGCATGTCCGAAGACGACTGGGAGGGCTGGGTCGCCCTGACAAAGGCGGTCGGCGGCAGGTGCCAGCTCGTCGGCGACGACCTCTTCGTCACCAACAGCGCGCGGCTGCGGGATGGCATCGCAATGGGTGCTGCGAATGCCATTCTCATCAAGGTCAACCAGATCGGCACGCTGACCGAGACGCTCGACGCTGTCGAGACCGCTCACAAGGCCGCTTACCGCGCCGTCATGTCGCACCGCTCCGGCGAGACGGAGGATGCGACCATCGCCGATCTGGCGGTTGCGACCAATTGCGGGCAGATCAAGACCGGGTCGCTGGCGCGCTCCGACCGGCTGGCAAAGTACAATCAGCTTCTGCGCATCGAGGAAGAACTCGGCGCCGCAGCCCAGTATGCCGGACGGCGGGCGCTTGCCGCTCTCGGTTGAGAGCGCGATGCGGCAGCGTTAACGGAACCCTAACCGCCGATGATGTGAAATGGCGCTCGGCCATTCACCGGGATTCGCAATGCCGCACAAGCAGGTCAGATCGGAGCGCCGCCGCTATTTCGCCTGGCTCGGCGCAATCGTCGTCACGGCCTATTTCAGCTATCACGCCTTCGTCGGCGGATATGGTCTGCTGTCCATGCGCGAATTGAAGGCGCAGAACGCACTGCTTGGCGCAAAGCTGGCCGCGCTGCGGGAGCAGGAGGCCGACCTTCAGCATCGTGTCTCTCTCCTGCGTCCGGAAAGCATCGATCCGGACATGCTGGACGAGCGGGCGAGGGCGCTCCTCAATCAGGCGCATCCAAGCGAAATCGTCCTGACGGTCAAGCCGCGAGGCGAGTAGGGAACTGCGCCGGCAATCGGCGCGCCACCGCGATTAACGGAAATCCGGTTAATCACGAAATCCATATATTTTTCTTAGCCTTGTGATGCGCAGAAAGTCTGGTGATCGACTCGCGAGCGGCCGGCCGGCATGCTATCGTTTCTGCAACAGCATACTGCCTGGACGAGGGAGAAGCGCGTGGCCGCAGCGGCAAGGAAGACCCGGAATCGGGCATCGACAGCCGGCAAGAACGCAAGTGCCGAATTCACGCCCGAACAGGAGATTGAAGCCTATCGGCTGATGCTCTTGATCCGCCGCTTCGAGGAGAAGGCCGGCCAGATGTACGGCATGGGTCTGATCGGCGGCTTCTGCCATCTCTATATCGGCCAGGAAGCGGTCGTCGTCGGCCTGCAGATGGCGGCCAAGGAGGGCGATCAGGTCATCACGGGTTACCGCGATCACGGCCACATGCTCGCATGCGGCATGGAAGCTCGGGGCGTCATGGCCGAACTCACCGGTCGGCGCGGCGGCTATTCGCGCGGCAAGGGCGGCTCGATGCATATGTTCTCCGTCGAGAAGGGCTTCTACGGCGGTCACGGCATCGTCGGCGCGCAGGTCTCGCTCGGCACCGGGCTCGCTTTCGCCAACAAGTATCGCGGCAACGACAATGTCTGTTTCGCCTATTTCGGCGACGGCGCGTCGAACCAGGGTCAGGTCTATGAGAGCTTCAACATGGCCAAGCTCTGGCACCTGCCGGTCGTCTATGTGATCGAGAACAACAAATACGGTATGGGGACCAGCGTCGCGCGGTCTTCCGCCAATACCGACCTCTCCGAGCGCGGCGCCTCCTTCGACATCCCCGGCGAGCAGGTCGACGGCATGGATGTGCGAGCGGTCAAGGCCGCCGGCGAAAAGGCCGTCGCGCGCTGCCGCAACGGGCAAGGCCCCTATATTCTGGAAATGCTGACCTATCGCTATCGCGGCCATTCCATGTCCGACCCGGCCAAGTACCGTTCGAAGGAAGAGGTGCAGAAGATGCGCCAGGAACACGACCCGATCGAACAGGTAAAGGCGCGGCTGCTGGAAAGCGGTCAGGCGACGGAAGACGAACTGAAGGCGATCGACAAGGATGTCCGCACCGTCGTCGCCGATGCCGCCGATTTTGCCCAGACCGACCCCGAGCCCGATCCGTCCGAGCTTTGGACGGATATCCTGCGCTGATAGGGAGGACTGAGGACATGCCGATCGACATTCTCATGCCCGCCCTGTCGCCGACGATGGAAGAGGGCAAGCTTTCCAAATGGATGAAGAAGGCCGGCGACACAGTTTCCGCCGGTGACGTGATTGCGGAAATAGAGACGGACAAGGCTACGATGGAGGTCGAGGCCGTCGATGAGGGAACCATCGGCGACATCCTGGTCGAGGAAGGCACAGAGGGCGTCAAGGTCAACACCGTGATCGCCCGCCTGCTCGGCGAGGGGGAAGGCAAGGCCGCGCTGGAGGAGCCGGCCGCCGAACCCGCGCCAGCCGCTGCCGAAGAACCGCGGGAAAAGATCCAGAAAGCGCCGGCGCCGGCGCGTTCCACCATCACGGAACAGGTCAGCGAGCCGGAATTCGAAGGCGCGGAAGTCCACGAAATGACCGTGCGCGAGGCACTTCGCGACGCCATGGCCGAGGAAATGCGGCGCGACGAGAATGTGTTCGTGATGGGCGAGGAGGTGGGCGAATATCAGGGCGCCTATAAGATCACGCAGGGGCTGCTCGATGAATTCGGGCCGCGCCGCGTGGTCGACACGCCGATCACCGAGCACGGCTTTGCCGGCCTCGGCGTCGGCGCGGCGCTGGCGGGTCTGCGGCCCATCGTCGAATTCATGACGTTCAACTTCTCGATGCAGGCGATCGACCAGATCATCAATTCCGCCGCCAAGACGCTCTACATGTCCGGCGGCCAGATGGGTTGTCCGATCGTCTTTCGCGGACCCAACGGCGCCGCCGCCCGGGTCGGCGCCCAGCACAGCCAGGACTATGCCTCGTGGTATTCTCACGTGCCCGGACTGATCGTCATCCAGCCTTACAGCGCCGCCGACGCCAAGGGGCTGCTCAAGGCCGCGATCCGCAGCCCCAATCCGGTGGTTTTCCTGGAAAACGAGATCCTCTATGGCCAGAGCTTTCCCGTGCCGGTGACCGACGATCTTCTGATGCCGATCGGCAAGGCGAGGGTCGCGCGGAAGGGCGACGACGTCACGATCGTGTCTTTCGGCATCGGCATGACCTACGCGACAAAGGCGGCCGAGGCGCTGGCCGGCGAGGGGATCGAGGCCGAGATCATCGATCTGAGAACCATCCGTCCGCTCGACATGGAGACGGTGATCGCCTCGGTGAAGAAGACGGGGCGCTGCGTCACGGTCGAGGAGGGCTGGCCGCAGAATTCCGTGTCAGCCGAGATCGGCTTCCAGATCATGTCGGAAGCCTTCGACTATCTCGACGCGCCCGTCGCACGCGTCACCGGTAAGGATGTGCCGATGCCCTATGCGGCGAATCTGGAAAAGCTCGCGCTTCCTTCGGTGCAGGAAGTGATCGAAGCGGTGAAAGCGGTCTCGTACAAATCGTAGAGCCGGCAGAGAAAAGGAGTATCAATATGAACTGGGAACCGGGATCGAACTGGCGGACATGGTTCTTCTATGTGGAGCGGCCGCTGGCTGCGGAAGACAGGACCATTCTCGTCAAAATGAATTTTCAGGTGCTGGAGAAGCAGTTCGGCCTGACGGACCTCAACACCCGCAAATATCATGAATATGCCGCGAAGCTGGACGACCGGATCCTCGCGGCCATGAACAGACGATTGAGCGCCATGGAGAAATCCGAATATCCGGAATATCTCGTCGTTACGCCCGAAGACATCGCCGCCTGAGATCGGCCGCGCACCGGACGGATTTCCATCCGGTGAAGCCTGAACTGCAGGAACGGAAAACCTCAGGAACGCTAAGCCCATGCCCATCAACATCCTCATGCCGGCCCTGTCGCCGACCATGGAAAAGGGCAATCTCGCCAAATGGCTGGTCAAGGAGGGTGACGACGTTGCCGCCGGCGACGTCATCGCCGAGATCGAGACCGACAAGGCGACGATGGAGGTCGAGGCCGTCGATGAGGGCAAGATCGGAAAGATCGTCGTCGCGGCCGGATCCGAGGACGTGCCGGTCAACGAGGTCATCGCTGTCCTGCTGGAGGAAGGCGAGGACGCTTCGGCAGTTGCGAATGCCGCGCGCTCTACAAAAGGGGTGCCGAAGCAGGAATCGCGTGCCAGCGAGCCGGTTCAACCGGAAGCAAGGAAGACCGGAGAGGCGGCACCCGACTCCCCGCGCCCATCCGCGCCCCGGGGGCTGCCCGAGGGCGGCAAGGCCGGACCTGTTCCGCGCAGGAACGGCGAGCGGATCTTCGCTTCGCCGCTCGCGCGGCGCGTTGCTTCTCAGCAAGATATCGATATCACATCGATAGCAGGCTCCGGGCCGCACGGCCGCATCGTCATGCGCGACGTGGAGGCGGCCGCGGGCCGGGGGGCGACGAAACCCGCCGCCGCGAAATCGACCGCCGGTGCGCCCGCCTCCGCCGCGCCGGCGCCGGCCGCGCCGATGGCGGACGAACAGATCCTGAAGCTTTTCGGGGAAGGGGCATACGACCTCGTCCCGCATGACGGCATGCGCAAGACGATCGCGCGCAGGCTGGTCGAGGCAAAGACGACGATCCCGCATTTCTATCTGACTCGTGACGTGACCATCGATGCGCTCCTCGCGCTGCGCGGAGAGTTGAACGCCGCCGCCGCCCTGCGCGACGGCGTCCCCTTCTACAAGCTCTCCGTCAACGACATGATCATCAAGGCGATGGCCATGGCGCTTATGGCGGTTCCGGACGCCAACGTCTCCTGGACCGAAGGCGGCATGCTGCATCATCACCACGCCGATATCGGAGTCGCGGTGTCGATCCCGGGCGGCCTGATCACGCCGATTGTGCGCCGAGCCGACGAGAAATCCCTGAGCACGATTTCGAACGAGATGAAGGATCTCGCCCGGCGCGCGCGCGAGCGGAAGCTGAAACCGCAGGAATATCAGGGCGGCACGAGCGCGGTTTCAAACCTCGGCATGTTCGGCATCAAGGATTTCGCCGCCGTCATCAATCCGCCGCACGCAACGATCCTCGCGGTAGGTACGGGCGAGCAACGCGCTGTCGTGGTGGACGGGGCTGTCGCGATCGCCACGCAGATGAGCGTAACCCTCTCCACCGATCACCGCGCGGTCGACGGTGCGCTCGGCGCGCAGCTGCTGGATGCCTTCGCGCAGTTGATCGAAAAGCCGATGGGGATGCTGGTCTGATGGCGGACCCGTATGACGTCATCGTCATAGGCTCGGGTCCGGGCGGCTACGTGACCGCGATCCGTTCCGCTCAGCTCGGCTTCAGGACCGCGATCGTCGAACGCGAGCATCTGGGGGGCATATGCCTGAACTGGGGATGCATCCCGACCAAGGCGCTGCTGCGATCGGCTGAAATCTACCACTACATGCAGCATGCGAAGGACTTCGGTCTGTCCGCGGAGAAGGTCGGATTCGATCCGGCCGGCGTCGTCAAACGTTCGCGCGCGGTCTCTGCACAGCTGAATGGCGGCGTCGCCCATCTTCTGAAGAAAAACAAGGTCGATGTGATCTGGGGCGAGGCGAAGGTCGCCAAACCTGGTGAGATCGCAGTATCGGCAACGAAGAAGAAGCCGATGGAGCCGCAGAACCCGGTGCCGAAGAACGCGCTCGGGGAGGGCGGCTACAAGGCAAGACACATCATCGTCGCGACGGGAGCGCGGCCGCGCGCGCTGCCGGGTCTGGAGCCGGACGGCAAGCTGATCTGGAGCTATTTCGAGGCTATGGTGCCGCCGGCGATGCCGAAGTCGCTTCTGGTGATCGGTTCCGGTGCGATCGGCATCGAATTCGCCAGCTTCTACCACACGATGGGCGTGGACGTGACCGTGGTAGAGGTCATGTCGCAGATCATGCCGGTGGAGGATGCCGAAATCGCCGGGCTCGCCCGGAAGAAGATGGAGAAGCTCGGCCTCAAGATCCACACCGAGGCAAAAGTAACGAAGGCCGAGAAAAAGGCCGACAGCGTTTCCTGCACGATCGAGTTGAAGGGCGGCAAGACGCAGACCCTTACCGTGGACCGGGTGATTTCAGCCGTCGGTGTCACCGGCAATATCGAAAATCTCGGGCTTGAAGCACTTGGCGTGAAGACCGATCGCGGCACAGTCGTCACGGACGGTCTGGGCCGGACCAACATATCCGGCATATATGCCATCGGCGATGTCGCGGGCCCGCCCATGCTCGCCCACAAGGCCGAGCACGAAGGGGTGCTATGCGTCGAGGCCATCAAGGGGCTGGACGTGCATCCCCTGGACAAGCTGAAGATTCCGGGCTGCACCTACTGCCAGCCGCAGGTCGCGTCCGTTGGTCTTACGGAAGCGAAAGCCAGGGAAACCGGGTATGAAGTGCGGGTCGGCCGTTTCCCGTTCGTCGGTAACGGCAAGGCGATAGCGCTTGGCGAGGCCGAGGGACTGGTCAAGACGGTCTTCGACGCAAAAACCGGGCAGCTGTTGGGCGCACACCTCGTCGGCGCCGAAGTGACGGAGCTTATCCAGGGTTTCGTGATCGCCATGAATCTGGAAACGACCGAGGAAGAGTTGATCCACGCCGTCTTCCCGCATCCGACCCTGTCGGAAATGGTCCATGAGAGCGTCCTCGACGCCTATGGCCGCGTCATCCATATGTAGCGGTAGACCAGCCTCAGGCGGCCGGAGCCATGATGGGTCGGAGGCCCCAGCCTACGTCCTTCAGCTGCATCAGCGGCTTCTCGACGAAATGCCAGGACAGTGCCGCCAGAAGAATTACGACAGGGAGGGCGATGGCCAGTTGCGTAAGCGCCGCATAGTCGCCGAACCAGAGCCGCACGACCTGCTGCACGGGAAAGCCGATCAGGTAGATGCCGTAGGAATAATCGAAGGACAGCCGCGGCAGCTTCGCGTCGAACGCGGCAAAGGCGAACCACATGACGCCATAGGCCTCCGCGATATAGAGCGCCGGCCTAAAGGCGAGGGTGTCGCGCAACAGAAAGGCGATGAGCCCCAGCGCCGCAACGCCGCCGAAGTGCAGCGGGATACGGTCGCGCCAGCGCCAGGCCATCATGCCCAGCAGGAAGCAACCGCCGAGCCGCAGCAGGTGCTGGAGGGCGCCGAACCTTTCTGAGATCTCCGGATAGACATGGGTAAGCAAGCCGAGCGACACGAGACCGGCGGCGGAGAGGGCGTAGAAGCTGCCGTGCCGGGTCAGGCCGAGCCAGCCGGCAAGGGCAAGACCCGCATAGCATAAAATCTCGTATTTCAGGGTCCAGATCGTACCGAGAGGGACTTCCGTCGGCAGGTTGGCGAACGTTCCCGGCAGCACCATATCGGTATCGAAGAAGATCAGCGTGTCGCCGAGGAAGTCGAGTAGGCCGGTAGGCCGGAAATACTGGGCCAGCGGGAAAGCGGTCGCCAGCGGGCCGACGACCAGAACGACGAACAGGGCGGCTGTGATCAGCGCGGGCATGATCCGAAGCGCTCTGGCGAGCACGAAGGCGCCAATGCCGCGACGGCGCTCGAAACTGGCGAAGACGAGAAAGCCGCTCATGATGAAGAACACCTGGACGGCATGCCATCCGAGCGGCAGGCCGGTGCTCGCGGCGAGCGGTTCATCGCTGTTGAGCCCGCTTTGGAGGTAGAACGCGTGGCTGACGATGACCGCGAGTGCTGCGGCAAGACGCAGGGTGTCGAAGTTGTTCGTCCCCGAGGTCCAAGCCTGTCCGACCGTCTTCATCTTGTGCGATACTCCGCTGGATCGTCGAAAATAGCACTTGCCGCGGTCGCCGCCTAAGATCATTCGAATTAATTCTAAATTTTAAGAAGAAACACGCTTGTGTGAACGCCGGAGGCGCAATAAGCCCTCACTATGGAGACGGGACTTTGGTCACGCTGATCGACACCACAAGGCAAGAGCGCCCGCGCCATCCGGAAAAGGCGCACAGAGCGGACACGCCGCTGCTGCGCAAACCCGAATGGATACGGGTCAAGGCTCCGACTTCGCGGGGATATCAGGAAACCCGGCAGATCGTGCGCGAGAACAATCTCGTGACCGTCTGCGAGGAAGCGGGCTGTCCCAATATCGGCGAATGCTGGGAGAAGAAGCACGCCACCTTCATGATCATGGGCGACACCTGCACGCGGGCCTGCGCCTTCTGCAACGTGCGCACCGGCCTGCCGGAAGCGCTCGATATGCGCGAACCGGAGAATGTCGCGAACGCTGTCGCCCGGATGGGTCTTGAGCATGTGGTCATAACCTCCGTCGACCGGGACGACCTCGCCGATGGCGGTGCGCGTCACTTCGCAGAGGTTATCGGTGCGATCCGCAAGGCCGCGCCAGCGACGACGATCGAAGTGCTGACGCCCGACTTCCTGAAAAAGCCCGGCGCGCTGGAGATCGTCGTCGAGGCGAAACCCGACGTCTTCAATCATAATCTGGAAACCGTGCCCTCGCTCTATCTCACCGTTCGGCCGGGCGCACGGTATTTCCATTCTGTCCGGCTGCTGCAGCGGGTCAAGGAACTCGATCCCGCGATGTTCACCAAGTCCGGCATCATGGTCGGTCTCGGCGAGACCCGTAACGAGGTGATGCAGCTCATGGACGATCTCAGGGTCGCCAATGTCGATTTCCTGACCATCGGCCAGTATCTTCAGCCGACACGCAAGCATCACAAGGTCGACCGTTTCGTGCCCCCGGACGAGTTCAAGGGGCTGGAGACGGTTGCCTATGCCAAGGGCTTCCTGCTGGTGTCGGCGAGCCCGCTGACCCGCTCCTCTCATCACGCCGGCGACGATTTCCGGCGGCTTCAGGCCGCGCGCCAGGGTAGCCCCGCAAATTGAAGAATTTCCGTTCCGTCAGAAGGGTGCGGCACGCGCCGCGGAAGATGTTCGACCTCGTCGCCGATGTCGGACGCTACCCGGAATTCGTCCCGCTCTGCGACCGTATCGAAATACGCAGCCGCGAAATGAGGGACGGCAAGGAAATCATCATCGCGACGATGCACGTCCACTACGCGGTCTTCAATGAGAGCTACACGAGCCGTATTGTCGCCGATCCCGCAAACCTGACGATCGATGTGGAGCAATTGACGGGGCCGTTCCGGACGCTGACGAACCGCTGGCGCTTTACACCGACAGGCGAGGGCACCGAGATCACATTCGTGCTTGCCTACGCATTCAGGAGTCGCCTGATGCAGGTCGCCGCCGGCGCCGTGCTCGACAAGGCTTTCGGCAGATTCGCGGAGGCGTTTGAAAACCGGGCCGATGTCGTCTACGGGGCGGCCTGATCTTCCTTCGCCATCTCCAGCAGCATGGCGAGCGCATGCGCTGCCGCGCTCCGTCTGATACCTGCGCGGCCTGTATCGGGAAAGACCACGCGCTCGTGGCGCATGCCGCCGCCGCGACGCGCCGCGGCAAAATGAACGAGCCCCACGGGTTTGTCGGCGCTGCCGCCGTTGGGCCCGGCGATTCCGGTGATGGAGACCACGATGTCGGCCGCCGAATGCGCAAGCGCTCCGCGCGCCATGGCCAAGGCAACGGACTCCGATACGGCGCCCTTGGTGTCGATGAGGATCGGATCGACGCCGAGCATGCCGGCCTTTGCCTCATTGCTGTATGTCACGAAGCCGCGCTCGAAGACGGCCGACGAACCGGGGATGTCCGTCATCGCGGCCGCGACCGTCCCGCCGGTGCAGGACTCCGCCGTCGCCAGCCTGAGATGCTTTTCGCTGAGGACACGAAAGAGGTCGTCTGCCAGCTGCGCCACATCCTGCATGCTTCACTCCTGCGGCAATTCCACATTTGCGACCGCCATCGTCGCGATCCCTTCCTCCCGGCCGACGAAACCAAGCCTCTCGCTTGTCGTCGCCTTGACGGAGACACGGCTGGTGGAGATGCCGGCGATGCCGGCGATCCGGTCACGCATCCCTTCCACATGGGGGCCGATCTTCGGTGCCTCGGCTATGATGGTCAAATCCAGATGGACGATGCGTCCGCCCCGTGCGGAAACGAGCTCTGCCGCGAAACGCAGAAACCTGTCGGAAGTTGCGTCCTTCCATTGCGGATCGGACGGCGGGAAATGCCGGCCTATGTCGCCTTCGCCGATCGCGCCGAGCAGCGCGTCCGTGAGGACGTGAAGACCGGCATCGGCGTCGGAGTGGCCGGCAAGGCCGCGGTCGTGCGGGATATTGATGCCGCCGAGCCAGAGGGGTCGCCCGGCGACCAGGCGGTGCACGTCGTAACCCTGGCCCGTGCGCGTTTCCATGCGCCCCCTATCCGCAAGCCGGCTTTCCGCGATCGCGAGGTCGGCCGAAGTCGTGATCTTGCTGTTTCCCGGGTCGCCGTCGACGAATTCGATTTCGTAACCGGCCCATTGCATCACCGCCGCATCGTCGGTGAACCCGCTCAGCCCCGCATCGGCCGCCTTGCGATGGGCATCCAGCAATAGATCGAAACGGAAGCCCTGCGGCGTTTGAGAGGAAAGAAGCGTCTCGCGATCGACGATCGCCCCGTCGGCGGTCCGGCGCAATGTATCGGCCGGGCGCACCGCGGGAACGACCGCGACGGCGCCGGCCAAAAGTTGCGCGAAGACCACTCTGGCGGTCTCGGTCGTAACGAAAGGCCGTACCGCGTCGTGAACCAGGACATGGTCCGGCGCCGACTTGGCGAGGCGTTCCAGACCCGCCAGCACAGAGTGCTGCCGCGATACACCGCCTACAGCGGGATCGCGCAAGCCCGGCAATCCGCGAAGGGGCGCAAACAGCGTTTCATCGCCGGCGGCAATGACGGGCTGTATTGCCGCATCCGGAAAAGCCTGATGGAGGGCGGCTGCCGTCCAGGCGATGACCGGCCGGCCGCCGACCTCGCGATACTGCTTGGGCAGTTCATTCGCCGAAATGCGCGCGCGATTGCCCTTGCCTCCGGCAACAAGGACCACCCCAAGCCTGGACGAATTCCCCAAAACGTTCGCTCCCGTAAGCGCGGCGTGAAGTGCCGAGCAAAAAGGTGTTATCGAAATGATTTGGAATTGCAAATGATGAAATCATAAGCAATAGTGCAAGCCGCCTAAACGATAGGCAATCGGGATCTGCAATGGAAATGCCGCTGCGTATTGGCAATGTCGACCTGCCCGGAAAGGTGCTGCTTGCGCCCATGTCAGGCGTGACGGATGCACCGTTCCGCGCCGCCGCTTTGCGGTTCGGCGCGCCGCTGGTGGTCAGCGAGATGATCGCCAGCGAAGCGCTGGTGCACGACAGGCCGGAAATGCTCCTCAAGGCGCAATGTGCCGGCGGGGCGCTGCACATCGTCCAGCTCGCCGGTCGCGAGGCACGCTGGCTGGCTGAAGGCGCGCGCCGTCTCGCAGGCAGCGGCGCCGATATTATCGACATCAATATGGGATGTCCGTCCAAGCGGGTAACGACTGGCTATTGCGGCGCTGCGCTGATGCGCGACGGCGCGCTCGCCGGCCGTCTTGTCGAAGCCGTCGTCAAGGCGTCCCCCGTGCCGGTCACGGTCAAGATGCGTCTGGGCTGGGAGGAGAAGAGCATCAATGCGCCCGAAATCGCGCGGATCGCCGTCGAGGCGGGCGCGCAGGCGATCACCGTGCACGCACGCACGCGCCAGCAATTCTACAAGGGCCGCGCCGACTGGGCGAAAGTCCGCGCCGTGCGGCAGACGGTCTCTGTCCCGTTGATCGTCAATGGCGATATCGGTTGCTCCTCAGACGCGCGCGAGGCGATGGCCTCCTCGGGAGCGGACGGCGTCATGGTCGGGCGCGCCGCCTATGGCCGGCCTTGGCTGACGGCGCAGATCGAGGCCGAACTCGCCGGTCGCGAGGCGCAGGCGCCCGCCGCCGACCAGCTCGCCGATGCGATCGCCCGCCACTACGAGGCGATGCTCGACCATTACGGCCTTGCCGTCGGCCTGCGCGCCGCACGCAAACATATCGGCTGGTATCTTTCGGGCAGTCTTCCCGAAAGTGTCTGCGCACATATTCTCCCCGGCCTGATGACCAGCGAGGATCCGGCACGGGTGATCCGCGGCATCAGAGATGCCTTTCGCAATGATCAGCAAGAGGCGAGGGCCGCATGAGCTTGTCCATGCATCCGCTATCCAAGAGAAAATCCCCCGCAGGATTTACCGGTGACTCGATCGTCAACGCGCTGCCTCATCCCGTCGTCGTGGTCGCGCCCAACGGGCAGATCGCTTCGGCCAATGACGCGGCCCAGCACTTCTTCGACACAAGCAGCAGCGTGCTGACGCGGCACACGCTTGAGGAATTGGTGCCGTTCGGCAGCCCGCTTCTCCTGCTCGTGGATCAATCCAGGCAGCGCAACGCGCCCATCAGCGGTTACCGCGTCGATCTTGGCACGCCGCGCATCGGCCATGAAAGGCCGGTCGACATCTACTGCGCGCCCTATGGCGAGACGGATGGCTATACCGTCATCATGCTGCAGGAACGCGGCAAGGCGGAAAAATTCGACCGGCAGTTGACCCATCGCGGCGCGGCGCGCTCGGTGACCGCGCTTGCGGCGATGCTTGCCCACGAAATCAAGAACCCGCTTTCCGGCATCCGCGGCGCCGCCCAACTGCTGGAAACGACGGTCGACGAGGAGGACCGCACGCTGACGCAGCTTATCCGCGACGAAGCGGACAGGATCGTCAAGCTGGTCGACCGGATGGAGGTGTTCTCTGACGAACGTCCCGTGGAACGCGAGCCGGTCAACATTCACGCCGTACTGGAGCACGTGAAGAAGATCGCCAAATCGGGCTTTGCCCGAGACATCAACATCCATGAGGAATACGACCCCTCGCTGCCGCCGCTGAACGGCAATCGCGACCAACTCGTCCAGGTCATCCTCAACCTGGTCAAGAACGCGGCCGAAGCCATCGGCCCGGACCATATCGGCGGCGAGATCACGCTCTCGACCGCCTACCGCCCCGGCGTGCGCCTGCAGGTGCCGGGGAATACGGAGCGCGTGAGCCTTCCCCTCGAAATCTGCGTGCGCGACAACGGGCCGGGCGTCAACGAGGACATCCGCCCCTACCTGTTCGATGCGTTTGTCACCAGCAAGGCGCAGGGATCGGGGCTGGGCCTCGCGCTGGTAGCCAAGATCGTCGGCGATCACGGCGGCATCATCGAATGCGAATCGCAGCCCGGCCGCACGACTTTCCGGATCCTGATGCCGGTTTATTCCGAGACGAAAACGAAGAAAGGCGCCGCCAATGCCTGAGGGCCGCATTCTCGTCGCCGATGACGACGCCGCAATCCGCACCGTGCTGAACCAGGCGCTCGCCCGGGCCGGCTATGAGGTGCGCACCACCTCGAACGGGGCGACGCTCTGGCGCTGGGTCAATGAAGGCGACGGCGATATCGTCATCACCGATGTGGTCATGCCGGACGAGAACGCGTTCGACCTTCTGCCGCGGATCCGCAAGATCCGTCCGGATTTGCCGGTCATCGTCATGAGCGCGCAGAACACGTTCATGACGGCGATCCGCGCTTCCGAACGCGGCGCGTATGAGTATCTGCCCAAGCCCTTCGATCTCAACGAGGTCACCGCGATCGTCGGGCGTGCACTGGCCGAAAAACAGCAGAAGACCGTTTCCCGGCAGACGCAGGACGACCACGAGGCGATGCCGCTGGTGGGACGCTCCGCCGCCATGCAGGACATCTATCGCGTGCTCGCCCGCCTGATGCAGACCGACCTGACGGTGCTGATCTATGGCGAATCGGGGACAGGCAAGGAGCTGGTCGCGCGCGCGTTGCACGATTACGGCAAGCGTTCGCGCGGGCCGTTCGTCGCCATCAACATGGCGGCGATTCCCCGCGACCTCATCGAATCGGAGCTGTTTGGTCACGAGCAGGGCGCTTTTACCGGCGCGCAGAAACGCAGTGCGGGCAAGTTCGAGCAGGCCGAGGGCGGCACGCTGTTTCTCGACGAAATCGGCGACATGCCCATGGACGCGCAGACGCGGCTGCTGCGCGTGCTGCAACAGGGCGAGTACACGACCGTGGGCGGGCGCACCCCCATTCGCACCGACGTGCGCATCGTCGCGGCGACGCACAAGGATCTCCGGCAGCTGATCCAGCAGGGGCTCTTCCGCGAGGATCTTTACTACCGCCTCAATGTCGTACCGATCCGGCTGCCCCCGCTGCGCGAGCGCAGCGAGGACATCGCCGATCTGGTGACGCACTTCCTCGCCCAGGCCGAGCGGGAAGGCCTGCCGCGCAAGACGGTCGATGCCGATGCGCTGGCAAGGCTGCGGACCCATCGCTGGACGGGCAACGTGCGCGAACTGGAGAACCTGGTCCGCCGTTTTGCCGCGATATACCCGCAGGAAGTGATCACCGGGGCGATCGTCGAGCAGGAACTGGCGGATTCGCGCGCCAATGTTCCGCTGGAGGAATCCGCGGACGACAGCCTTTCCGGCTACGTGGAGCGGCATCTGGTCGGCTATTTCAATTCATTCGGCAGTTCGCTGCCGCCGCCAGGCCTCTATCAGCGCATGCTGCGCGAAGTCGAAGCCCCGCTCATAGGGGCGGCGCTGGCCGCGACGAGGGGCAACCAGATCAAGGCGGCGGACCTTCTGGGTCTTAACCGCAACACCCTGCGCAAGAAGATACGAGACCTTGAAATCGCCGTTATTCGTGGCCAACGCTGAACCTGCTCAGGATTTCGAGCAACATGTCACAGTTATTTGTTGCAATTCTGCATCAACCTTGGCCCTATAAGGGCGGGGTGCAGATGAACGCAGACAAGAGGCGGCAACCGTATGGCTGTCACCGCGGATACGGAAACCCCTATCGGCGCCCGAAAGCAAAACCGGCGACCTGTTGAAGAGCGACTGATCCGCAGCCGCCGCGTCAGCTGGATTGGCGGCGCACTGGTCCTGCTTTCCGTTGTCGTCGGCGTCGCGACCTTCGCCATCCTGACCGGCCTCACGCCCATTGAGCCGCGCGAGGAGGTGGTCAAAGGCGCCGTGGGCGTCAATGCCGTGCTTGTCACCATGCTTTTCGTCATGGTGGGCTGGGAGATCGTGCGCATCTGGCGCGCCAGAAGGGCAGGCATCGCCGGCGCCCGGCTTCTCATCCGCGTCATGGCGCTGTTCTCGGTGATTGCCGTCGTGCCGGCCATCATCGTCGCCGTCGTCGCCAGCGTGACGCTCGACCGGGGTCTCGACAACTGGTTTTCCGACCGGACCAAAACGATCATCGGGACATCGGTTTCGATCGCGCAGGCCTATCTGCGCGAGCACGGACAGGTGATCCGCGCCGATCTGCTGGCCATGGCGGCCGACCTAAATCGCGGCCGCGAACTCTTCGACGCCGACAGGCCGCGCTTCGCTCAGTTCTTTTCCGCGCAGGCGGCCGTCCGGGCGCTGCCCGGCGCCTATCTCATCAGGCGGGATCTGACGCTCGTGTTGCGGGCCGACGATCCGGGCACGGAGGGTTTTGCGCAGCCGCCGGAAGCGGCGATGGCGAAGGCGGCCGATGGCGAGGTTGTCGTCATCGCCCCCGGCGTCACCACCCAGGTCGGCGCCGTCGTCAAGCTCGACGCCTTCGACGATCTCTACCTCTACGTCGCCCGGCAGGTGAACGAGGAGGTGATCAACTATCTCCGCCTGACCCGGGCGAACGCCGCCGAATACCAGCGGCTCGAACAGCAGCGATTTACCGTCCAGGTCGCCTTCGCACTGATGTATGTGGGGATGGCGCTCATACTTCTGCTTGCATCGGCATGGGTCGGCATCGGCTTTGCCAACAATCTGGTCGCGCCGATACGGCACCTCATCGGCGCGGCCGAAAGGATCGGCAAGGGCGAGTTGAACGCCAGCGTGCCGGTCGTCGAGAAAAGCGGCGATCTTGCCATTCTCGGTAATACTTTCAACAGGATGACCGGTCAGCTTCAATCACAACGTGATGAGCTCCTGCGGGTCAACGACATGCTCGACAACCGCCGGCGCTTCATGGAAGCGGTGTTGTCCGGCGTGACGGCGGGCGTGATCGGCGTCGATGCCGACGGCCTGCTCACCGTCGCCAATCGCTCCGCCAACGATGTGGCGGGCGGGTTTCAGCGTACCGCGATCGGCCGTCCCGTCTCTGAAATCCTGCCTGAGATCGCGCCTTTGCTGGAAAAGGCCCGCCATCAGCCGCAGCGCATCCATCAGGGCCAGATCCAGTTGCACCGGGCAGGGCGCGAACAGACGGTCAATG
Source organism: Flavobacteriaceae bacterium (assembly GCA_050249695.1). Classification (GTDB taxonomy): domain Bacteria; phylum Pseudomonadota; class Alphaproteobacteria; order Rhizobiales; family Tepidamorphaceae; genus JACKJP01. Next base: position 956,228 of record JBFWQA010000001.1, read on the forward strand.
TCCGTGTCGCAGCCGAACGTTCGGGCGGCGCGCGGCAGGGCTTCATCGTCACGCTTGACGACATTTCCGAGCTCGTTTCCGCCCAGCGAACCTCGGCATGGGCCGATGTGGCAAGACGCATCGCGCATGAGATCAAGAATCCGCTGACGCCAATTCAGCTTTCAGCTGAGAGAATTAAGAGAAAGTATTCAAGTAAGATACAAACCGATCGCGAGGTCTTCGACCAGTGCACGGACACGATCATCCGGCAGGTTGGAGATATCGGTCGCATGGTCGACGAATTCTCCACCTTCGCCCGCATGCCGCAGGCCACGATCCGCGCCGACGATATCGCCGCCGTGATCAAGGAGACCGTTTTCCTGATGCGCGTTGGCTATCCGGAGGTGAAGATCTCCACCAATGTGGGCGATGCTCCGAGCTTTGCGCGATTCGACCGGCGCCTCGTTTCCCAGGCTCTCACGAACCTGATCAAGAACGCCACCGAGGCGATCGAGCTGCGCGCCGCCGATTCGGATCCGCCGCCCGGCGCCATCGACGTGGAACTCAAGGTGCGCGGCTCCACGGTCATCGTCGCCGTGACCGACAACGGCATCGGCTTGCCGGCGGAGGGCCGGCAGCGCCTGCTGGAGCCGTACATGACCATGCGTGAGAAGGGGACCGGTCTCGGTCTCGCCATCGTCTCCAGGATCATGGAGGATCACGGCGGCCGCATCGAACTCGTCGACGCCCCGGCCGTATCTCACGGCGGCACCGGCGCGACGATCCGACTGATTTTCCCTGATGCCGCCGCAGAAGCGGCAGACCCGAGCGACCTCCCCATCGAAGCGAGAGCCTGAACCATGGCAGTATCCGATATCCTGATCGTTGATGACGAGGCCGACATCCGTGAACTCGTTGCCGGAATCCTGGAGGATGAGGGCTACAAGACAAGGACGGCCGCGAACGCGGACGAAGCGCTGAGCCAGGTGGAATCCCGGCGCCCCACGCTCGTTTTCCTCGACATCTGGCTGCAGGGAAGCCGGCTCGACGGCCTTGAATTGCTCGACCAGCTGCGTGAGCGTCATCCCGAGCTGCCGGTCGTGATGATTTCCGGCCACGGGACCATCGAGACGGCCGTTTCCGCCATCAAGCGCGGCGCCTACGACTATATCGAGAAGCCGTTCAAGGTGGATCGTCTCGTGCTCATCGCGCAACGCGCGCTCGAGGCCTCGCGTCTGCGGCGGGAGGTGAGGGATCTGCGGCAGCGAACCGGCGACCCTGACCGTATCGTCGGCAAGTCCGCCGTCATGAACCAGCTTCGCCACGCGATCGAGCGCATCGCGCCAACGAACAGCCGAGTACTGGTGGTCGGCCCGTCGGGCGCCGGCAAGGAACTGGTGGCGCGCACGCTTCATTCGCTTTCGGCGCGTGCGAACGGGCCTTTCTCGGTGATAAACGCCGCGGCGATCACGCCGGAACGCATGGAAGAAGCGCTCTTTGGCCGTGAGGGCAACAATGGCGAACGCCATATCGGCGCGATGGAGGAAGCCGATGGCGGATCGCTGTTCATCGACGAGATCGCCGACATGCCGCGCGAAACGCAGAACAGGATTCTCAGGGTACTCGTCGAACAGAATTTCACCCGTCTCGGCGGTTCCGGCCGGGTGCATGTCGATGTACGGATCATTTCCTCCACCAGCCGCGATCTTGAGGCGGAGGTCGCGGAAGGGCGGTTCCGGGAGGATCTCTTTCATCGCCTTTCGGTCGTCCCTATCCGCGTGCCCGCGCTCGCCGAACATCGTGAGGACATTCCCGAACTGGTCGGGCATTTCATGAACCAGATTTCCATGACAACGGGGCTCCCGCCGCGCGTTGTCGGACAGGATGCGATGGCCGTGCTGCAGAGCCACGACTGGCCGGGCAACGTGCGTCAGCTTCGCAACAATGTGGAAAGGCTGATGATTCTCGCCGACGGTGAGGCGGATACGACCATCACGGCGGAAATGCTCCCCTCCGAGGTCACGTCGGCGCTGCCGCCCACGCCAGGCAACGCCAGGGGCGAATCGCTGATGTCCCTGCCGTTGCGCGAGGCACGCGAGGTCTTCGAGCGCGAATACCTGATCGCGCAGATCAGCCGGTTCAGCGGCAACGTCTCGCGGACCGCCGAATTCGTCGGGATGGAACGCTCCGCCCTCCACAGGAAGTTGAAATCTCTCGGCATCGGATAGGCGAAAGCCGATTTTGCCGTTAAGACTGCCTCACGCCTTCGCCGCGATCGGCCTGGTGCGGTATTGTTGACGGGTTCGGGAAGTCCAGATGCGCATTCTCATTTGCGGCGCCGGCCAGGTGGGCTTCGGCATCGCCGAAAGACTGGCGGTCGAGGGTAACGATGTCAGCGTGGTGGACAGTTCGCCGCGGCTGATCCAGTCCATCACGGAAACGCTCGATGTCCGCGGCCTTGTCGGTCACGGCGCCCATCCTGACGTTCTCGCCCGTGCCGGCGCCGACCAGGCGGACATGATCATCGCCGTCACGTTGCATGACGAGGTCAACATGGTGGCCTGCCAGGTCGCCAGTTCGCTCTTCAACATCCCTACCAAGATCGCCCGCATTCGCGCGCAGAGCTATCTGGCGCCGGAATATGGGGACCTGTTCTCGCGCGAGAACCTGCCGATCGACGTCATCATCTCGCCCGAGGTCGAGGTCGGCGAAATGGTGCTGCGGCGATTGGCGCTGCCCGGCGCATTCGATACCGCCGATTTCGCCGACGAGCGCGTCGTCGTGGCCGGCGTCACCTGCGACGAGAACTGCCCGATCGTCGATACGCCGCTGTCCCAGTTGACGGACCTCTTCCCGGACCTGACGGCGACGATCGTCGCGATCTACCGCAACGGACAATTATTTGTCCCGCGCGGCGCGGATTCCCTCCTTGTTGGCGACATCGCGTATCTGGCGGCGGACGTGCGGCACATCGCCCGCACGCTTTCCATTTTCGGCCATGAGGAGAAGGCGGCCACCCGGGTGGTGATCGCCGGTGGCGGCAATATCGGCATCTATGTCGCCCGCGAACTGGAGCAGCGCCAGCGCAGCACCCGCGTCAAACTGATCGAAAGCAGCCGTGAACGGGCCATTGCCATCGCCGAGGATCTGGAGCGCACCATCGTCCTGCACGGCAGTGCGCTCGACGAGGAACTGCTGCGGGAGGCCGATATCGGCGACGCCGACACGATCGTTTCGCTGACGAACAACGACGAGGTGAATATTCTTTCCTCGCTGCTCGCGCTGCGGCTCGGAGCGGGACGGGCGCTCTGCCTGGTCAACAACAGCGGCTATCCGGATCTGACGCGCGATCTCGGCATCCAGGCCTATATAAATCCGCGCCAGGTCACCATGTCGCGCATCCTTCAGCATGTCCGGCGCGGCCGGATACGGGGTGTTCACTCGATCCAGAACGGCGCGGCCGAAATCATCGAGGCCGAAGCGTTGGAGACCTCGCCGCTGGTCGGCAAGCCGCTGCGGGAACTCGATATTTTCGAAGGACTGCGCATCGGAGCGATCCTGCGCGACAAGAAGCTGATCATCCCGCGCGGCTCGACCGTGATCGAACCGCGCGACCGGATCGTTATCTGCGCCCTGGCCGACGAGGTGCGTCGCGTCGAGCAGATGTTCCGCGTATCGATCGAATTCTTCTAGGATCGCAGGGCGATGCTTCGCGTCCTGTTCATCTTCGCCCACTTCCTCGGTGTGCTTTCCCTGACCTTCGTCCTGCCGGCACTCGCCGCTTATATGGCGGGCGAGGCTGAACTCGTGGCATCCTTCGTCATCACCGGCGTGCTGGGCCTCTTCGTGTCCGGTTCGCTCGTCCTTGGGCTACGCGGGCGCGAACAGCGCCTGCGGCGCCATGAACGGTACCTTCTCGCGGCGATCCTATTCGTCGGCTTGCCCGTTTTCGCCGCGATCCCGATTGCGCTCGCCGTCCCGCAGACGCCCGCGATCGATGCGTATTTCGAGGCCGTTTCCGCGCTGACGACGACCGGTTCGTCGGTGCTGGCGCGAAACGAGCAGCTTCCCGTGGCAATCCTGTTCTGGCGTTGCCTCCTGCAATGGATCGGCGGCGGCCTCAGCCTGCTGGTCGCGGTCATCGTCCTCGGCCCGGCCGGCGTCGGGGGGCTTCCGCCGACGGATATGCGCATCGCCGAGCACGGTCGCGTCAGCGAGCAGAACCGGCTTTACGAAACCCTGTCGCGCCTGCTGCCCGTCTACCTTTTCGCGACCCTGCTGTGCTTTACCGCGCTGGTGATGACCGGCACACCTTCATTCGATGCGCTCGGCCTGTCATTCGCGGCGCTCTCGACGGGCGGCTTCACGATCAGAAGTTCCGATTTCGCGGAATATGTGCCGCTGGGCGCAACCTGGATCTTCGCAATCTTCATGCTGGTCGGCGCGACGAACATCTTGTGGCAACGCGCGATCGCCGAGCGCAAATGGCGCACGGTGCGGGCCAATCGCGAGACGGTCTGGCTATTCGCATTGGCCGCCGGGATCGGCCTGCTGATCGCCGCAAATCTCTTCAGGCTCGGCGGCGACACGCTGCTGCGCTCGCTGACGGACGGATTTTTCACGGCGGCCTCGCTGATCTCGACGACCGGCGTGGAAAGCCGGACCGGCAGTTTCGGCGTCCTGCCGATCACCGCGCTGCTGATCATTCTGGTCGTTGGCGGGGGGGCGTTCTCCACAGCAGGCGGCATCAAGCTGTTCCGCTTCGGGGCGATGGTTGTGCAAGCCTATCGCGAGCTCAACCGGCTCGTTTACCCGCACGGGGTCCGGCGCGCCCGATTCGGCTCGCAGCCCTACGATATGCAGATGATGAAGGCGATCTGGAGCGCGATGACCGTCTCGCTGATACTCATCTGTGTCGTGATCGCCATCCTGACGGCAGAACAATTCGGCTTCGAGGACGCCGTCGTCCTCACCATCGCGACGCTCTCCAACGCGGGAACCGCATACCAGCCATCCGTCGTCGACACGGGCGACTTCACACCTGTCGCGGCTCTGTCCGAGACGTCCAAGCTGACGCTGTGCGTCCTGATGGTGCTCGGCCGGCTGGAAATTCTGGCTCTGGCAAGTCTGCTGCGTGTCAGCACCTGGAGGCGGTAAGGGTCCATAGATATCCAGGCTTCGAGCGTGGCGCGGGCGCAGATTCGGCGCAGGATTCTGCCGCGTCGGTCGGTATTTTGGCGGCCATTGTCCACTTGGCGTCGCGAGAACTCGAAGGGGAAAGGTCGTTTCTGCGCTATTGCTCCTGGAACTCATGGATTGCTGCTCAAACCAGCGCCAAATCCTGAGTTCCGATTGAACCTGTGGTCCGAACCGTACGGACGCGTGGCAAATATCGGGCAAAATTGTCAGTTTTTTTGCTTCCAGGTCTTGCAGGGAAGGGGTGTGCTGCCATCTTATGGTCCGTATTGGCATCCGACGCGTGGCGCGAAGTCCATGGTGATGCCGATCGCGAGGAAGAACAGAATGGCGCAAGAACGCACACAAAGCCTTCAGGACTCATTTTTAAACCATGTCCGTAAGAACAAGATTCAGCTGACGATTTTTCTGGTCAACGGGGTCAAGCTCCAGGGCGTCGTAACCTGGTTCGACAATTTCTGCGTGCTGCTGAGGCGGGAAGGGCACTCCCAGCTCGTCTACAAGCACGCGATCTCGACGATCATGCCAAACCAGCCGGTGCAGCTCTTCGAGCCCGGCGAGGGTGACGGAGAAGGGTGAGGCAACCCGATTGAGCAACAGGCCCGGCGATCTTCCAAGGGATCAAAGGGGGGCGGCCGCATCGGAGCTTCCGACGCGGCAGGGGCCGACGCGCGCCCTTGTCGCGGTGCCGTGGCTGGTGCGTCCGGGCGAGGCGAAGGCCCTGCCGGACGATCCGGGGGAGCGCGGCCGCGAGGCAAAGCTCGAGGAGGCGACGGGGCTCGCCGCCGCCATTGGCCTTGAAGTCGTCGACGCCATCGCCATTCCGCTGTCGAAAGTAACGCCAGCGACATACATCGGTAGCGGCAAGGTCGCCGAATTGGGCGAGCGGATCGAGGCCGAGGAAATCGGTCTCGTCATCGTCGACCAGCCGATCAGCCCGGGCCAGCAACGCAATCTGGAGCGCGCCTGGAACTGCAAGGTGCTCGACCGGACCGGCCTGATCCTGGAGATATTCGGCGAAAGGGCGCGCACGAAGGAAGGCCGTCTTCAGGTCGAGCACGCGCATCTGACCTGGCAGAAGAGCCGGCTTGTCCGGAGCTGGACCCATCTTGAACGCCAGCGCGGCGGCTTCGGCTTCCTCGGCGGGCCGGGAGAGACCCAGATCGAGGCCGACCGCCGGCAGATCCAGACGCGCCTCACGCGCATTGAAAAGGATCTCGACAAGGTCCGCCGGACCCGCGGCCTGCATCGGCAATCCCGCCAGGCCGTACCGTTTCCCGTCGTCGCGCTGGTCGGCTATACGAATGCGGGAAAATCAAGTCTTTTCAACCAGCTGACTCACTCGGACATTCTCGCCGAAGACATGCTGTTCGCAACGCTGGATCCGACGCTGCGCAGGCTGGATCTGCCAGGGGGTCAAAAGGCGATCCTGTCCGACACGGTCGGGTTCATCTCTGAACTGCCGACCACGCTGGTCGCCGCCTTCAGGGCCACGCTGGAAGAGGTGATCTCGGCGGAAATCATCCTGCATGTCCGCGACATCATCTCGCCGGACAGCGCGTTTCAGGCCCACGACGTGACCGAAACGCTGCGCGAGCTCGGCATCGAGCCGCACGACAGCCGGATCGTGGAAGTCTGGAACAAAATCGACCTTGCCGATCCGCCCGCGCGTGAGGTTCTCGCGGCGCAGGCTGCGCGCGCTGAGCCGGAGAGGCGGCCGGTGCTCGTGTCGGCGGTAACGGGCGAGGGCATCGACGATCTCCGCCGCCGCGTTGCCGATGCGCTCGCCGCCGGCGAACGGCGCCGGACGGTGAAGATCGCGCCCACGGACGGCCGCGGCAGAAGCTGGATCTACGAGCATTGCACCGTGCTGGAGCGCCGTGACGATCCGAAAACGGGTGAGAGCGAACTCACCGTCTCGGTGCCCCAGCAGCGGCTTGGCGAGTTCGACCGCCGTTTCGGCTGATCGCGAAAGCCTATTCCGCAGCCTTTGCGTCCCGCCACCAGCCTTCCATCTCCTCAAGATCGGGGCGCGCGCCGCCTTCCGTCAGCAACGCTTCGTAACGGCGCTCCACATGGGAAAAACGGCGCGTGAATTTGGCATTGGCCTCGATCATTGCCTGTTCCGGGCTGATGTCGAGATGCCGGCAGAGATTGGTCACGGCGAACAGCAGGTCGCCGAGTTCGCCGCGCAACTCGTCACGAGATGCTCCGGCAGCCGTCGCCTCGGCGAGTTCGTCGGTTTCCTCGCGGATCTTGTCGATGACTGAACCGCTGTCGGGCCAGTCGAACCCGATCTTGGCGGCCTGTTTCTGAAGCTTTACCGCGCGGGTCAATGGGGGTAGGGAAGCCTGCACCGCATCCAGCCGGGAAGCCGTCTTCAGCACCCGGCCGCGCGCCGCCTTTTCCGCCTGCTTGATCTCTTCCCAATTGCGTTTGACGGCATCGGGGCTGTCGGCTTCGACATCGGCAAAGACATGCGGATGCCGGCGGATCATCTTGGTCGTGATCGCTTCGACGACGTCGCCAAAATCGAACGCGCCGCGCTCTGTTGCCATCTGCGCTTGGAAGACGACCTGGAGCAGCAGATCACCCAATTCGTCTGTCAGGTCGTCCATGTCGCCGCGCGAGATCGCATCGGCAACCTCATGCGCTTCCTCGATGGCGTATGGCGCGATCGTGGAGAAATCCTGCGCGATATCCCACGGGCAGCCGGTGTCAGGGTCGCGCAAGGCCGCCATGATCTTGATGAGCCGTTCGATATCGCGGGATGGCCGCATCAGAGGGAACTCCGAAATTTTCGCCGCATTCGGGGCGGGCGACCCAATGGAAACCGCAGAGTAAAATGCCGCATAAGATATATTATGGAACTCAAATCACTCAGCCAGGACAACGACTTTCAGAAATGCGGCCACCGCGGCCTCCGCAATCTGCGTATCCTGCGCGGGCGTCGTCCCGCTCACGCCGACCGCCCCGATAAATTGCTCGCCGATCTTCACCGGTACGCCGCCTTCGATCATACCGTTAAGCGCCGGCTCGCTCAGCAAGCTTTGGCGACCGGAATTCACGGCGTCCTCAAGCGTTTTGGTCGGTCGTCGTGCCGTGGCGGCAAGCCTTGCCTTTGACGGCGCGACCTCGGCGGACATCGGCGTCGCACCGTCGCAGCGCATCAGCAGCAGGATATGTCCGCCGTCATCGGCGACCGCGATGCTGACGGCGGCATCGCATCGCGTGGCCTCCCGCCGCGCCGCCTCGACCATCGTCAGGCAATGATCGAGATGGAGGATCGGCTTCATCTGCAACAAGTTGCGGGAATCTGACATCGCTGAAGGCTCCCTGTGAGGATGCGACCTATACCAGCATCTCAAAGCGCATGAAGTCGTAGGCCGGCTCCACATTCGCCGGCAGTTTCGCGGCGATCTCGTCAAAATCGATATCGACATGCATATGCGTCAGGATCGCGCGCTTCGGCTTGAGCATCGCGATCCAGCCAAGCGCTTCATCGACGCTGAAATGGCTTGGATGCGGTGTGTAGCGCAGCGCGTCGACGATCCACACATCCACGCCGCGCAGCAACGCCTCCGCCGTGTCGTCGAGCCCGTTGATATCGGGCGAATAGGCAACGCCGCCGATCAGGAACCCGAGGGTTTCGATCGAGCCGTGCTGCTGCCGGAAAGGAAGCGCGTCGATGCGCCCGCCCGCGCCGGCGATGCTGACCGGACGTCCGACATGGATGTCATGTGCGTTGAGGATCGGCGGATAGTCACTTCCGGCGGGCGTTGCGAAGCAATAGCCGAAACCTTCCTTCAGACGCTCCATGGTCGAAGCATCGGCATAAATGTCGACACGCCGGCGCATGTTGAAGGCAAAGCCCCGCAGATCGTCGATGCCGTGGATATGATCGGCGTGCGCGTGCGTATAAAGAACGCCGTCTATGGTCGAAATGTCGGCGGCGAGCGCCTGATCGCGCAAATCCGGGCCGGTATCGATCAGGACGCGCGTCACCCCCTCGTCGCCGAACCGTTCCACCAGCATCGAACAACGCCTGCGCCGGTTTTTCGGATTCCGCGGGTTGCACGCGCCCCAGTCATTGCCGATGCGCGGAACGCCCGGCGATGAACCGCAACCCAGAATCGTGAAGCGCAGCCGGTCCGTCATCATGCCGCCGATGGTCTGGGGACCTTGGAGAACAGTCTGAAGAAATTCTCCGTGGTCGTTTCGGCGATCTCTTCGGCGGTGACGCCGCGCGCCTGCGCGAGCGCCGCCGCGGTATCGGCGACATATGCCGGCTCGTTGCGCCTGCCCCGGTTGGGTACGGGCGCAAGATAAGGCGCGTCGGTTTCCACCAGGAGCCTGTCGGCCGGCAGTCTGGCGGCGAGATTGCGCAAGTTCTGGGATGCCTTGAACGTCAGAATGCCTGAGAACGAGACATAGAGGCCCAGTTCAATACCGGTCAATGCGAGTGCGTCACCGGAGGAAAAACAGTGCAGAACCGCGGGGAAAGCCCCCTTCCCCATCTCCTCGGTCAGGATCGACGCCATGTCGTCGTCGGCGCTGCGCGCATGAATGACCAGCGGCAGACCCGTACGCCGGGCTGCGTCGATATGGCGTCTCAGCCCCATCGCCTGCGCTTCGCGCGGCGCATTGTCGTAATAATAGTCGAGTCCCGCCTCGCCGATCGCCACAACCTTTTTGCTGCGCGATAATTCAACGATTTTCTCGATGGATATATCGAGTTCCTCATCTGCATTGTGAGGATGGGTGCCAACCGAGCAATAGACCCCGTCATAGGCCTCCGCGACCGCTAGGACCTGATCGAATTTTCTTATCCGGGTGCAGATCGTGACCATGCACCCGATTCCGGCCGCTCTGGCCCGCGCGACGATTTCGTCGCGCTCGTCTGCGAAATCGGGAAAATCGAGATGGCAATGACTGTCGACGAGCATCAGCGCGTCTCGCCCTTCGCCTCGTCCTCCACATAGCGTGGAAACACGCCCGAGGGAGCGGGAAGCTGTCTGCCCGGATCGAGCCGCTTGCCCAGTGCCGCGAACGCACGATCGCCGGCGTCCTGCGCCAGCAAATCCAGAATCTTCGCCGCCGAATCCGGCATCACAGGCTGCACAAGTATCGCGATCTGCCGGATCACCTCGGCAGTCACATAGAGGACCGTTGCCATGCGCTGCGGGTCGCTCTTGCGGAGCGCCCACGGTTCCTGACCGGCGAAATAGCGGTTGGCGTCCGCCACGACTGCCCAGATCGCATTCAGCGCAACATGGATCTGCTGGCGCTCGAAGGCGGCACGGCATTGTTCCAGCATGCCATCCGCGGCCGCCAGGATTGTTTTGTCATCCGCGATCAGGGCGCCGGGCTCGGGGACCTTTCCACCGAGGTTCTTTGCGATCATCGAGAGCGAACGCTGCGCCAGATTGCCGAGATCGTTGGCGAGGTCGGCGTTGATGCGCTGGACGATCGCATCGTGGCTGTAGTTGCCGTCCTGTCCGAAGGGGACTTCGCGCAGGAAGAAATAGCGCACCGGATCGAGCCCGTAATGGGCGACGATGCCGGCCGGATCGATGACGTTGCCGACGGATTTCGACATCTTCTCGCCGCGGTTGAACAGGAAACCGTGCGCGAACACCCGCCGCGGCAACTCGATGCCTGCCGACATCAGGAAAGCCGGCCAGTATACCGTATGAAACCGGACGATATCCTTGCCGATGATGTGGATTGCCGGCCAGTATTTCCACAGCGGATTGTCCGTATCCGGATATCCCAAACCCGTGATGTAGTTGGTCAGCGCGTCGACCCACACATACATGACATGCGCGGGATCGCCCGGCACCGGAATCCCCCAGTCGAAAGTGGTGCGCGAAACCGACAGATCCTTCAGGCCGCTCTTCACGAAGCTCATCACCTCATTGCGCCTCTCGGCCGGACCGATGAAATCGGGATGTGACTCGTAGTGAGCCAGAAGCCTGTCCTGATAGGCCGACAGGCGGAAGAAATAGCTTTCCTCCTCGACCCACTCCACAGGCGTGCCCTGGGGACCGTATCGCTGACCGTCCTCGCGGACTTCAGTCTCCGACTCGGCGTAATACGCTTCGTCGCGCACCGAATACCAGCCCGAATAACTGCCCTTGTAGATGTCGCCATTCTCGGCCATGCGCTTCCAGATCGTCTGGCTGGCGGCGTGGTGGCGCGGCTCCGTCGTGCGGATGAAATCATCGTTGGAGGCGTTCAGGGTTTTGGCCATCGACTCAAACAGCGGCGTATTGCGATCCGCCAGTTCGCGCGCGGTAAGCCCCTGCCCGCGCGCCGTCTGCAGCATCTTGATGCCGTGCTCGTCGGTCCCCGTCAGAAACCGCACGTCGTAGCCGTCCAGCCGCATGAAGCGCGCAATCGTATCCGTCGCCATCAGTTCGTAGGCGTGGCCGATATGCGGCGCGCCATTTGGATAGGAAATGGCGGTGGTGATGTAAAAGCGCGGCTTCATCTGTCCCGTTCGCACTGCGGAATTTTCGGTCGGCACAGCGGGTGTTACTAGCGCTGCCGGCCCGGCGCAAGGGCATCCTGGATGTCGAACAGATTGGCGAGCACGCAATGCGACCTGTCGAGATTATAGCCGCGCGTCTCGCCCGCCCGCTCGGTGATGCGGCCCCAGAGCGCAGGATAGGGTGCGAGCGCGGCCGCCGCCGCGCCCTCCGCCGCGCCGCGAACCGTTGCGCGAAGCCAGCCGCAAAGCGCTTCGGTCACGATCTCGAACAGAACCTCGCCGCCCGCGCCGCCCGTCATGCCGGCCAACGCCATCGCCTTTTCGGTGTCGACCGCCGGCAGGGTGTCTATGACATCGGCAAGCGCGGGCAGCGCATCGTCATATTCGCCGCCTGCGATCTGCGCCGCCCGTTCCACGTCGCCATTGGCGAAGCGGACCGCGAGATCCAGCTTGTCGCCCGCTTCAAAGCCCGCCTCCGTCAGGATCCTGCGCACGGCACTCTCCGAGAGCGGTTCCAGTTCCAGGATGCGGCAGCGCGACCGGATCGTCGGCAGCAGCCGTCCCGGCTGATGTGCAACGATGAGGAAAAGGCTTTGCCGGGGCGGCTCCTCCAGCAGTTTCAGGATGGCGTTCTGGCCGGCGCGGTTAAGCCCGTCGGCGGGATCGATGACCACGATGCGCCAGCCACCCTCTCCGCTCGTCGCGCCAAGAAAGCGCCCGACCTTCCGGACCTGTTCCACGGGGATAAGTCCGGCCCGGCGGCCGGGTTCGGGCTGCGGCGGCGCCAGCGTGAGCAGCCCGGGATGGGCACCCGCGTTGATCTGCCGGCAGGCCGGATGCGCCGGATCGGCGTCGAGCGTCTCCGCCTCCGCCTTACCAGCGCCGTACGCCAGCAGATAGCGCGCGGCGCGATAGGCCAGAGTCGCCTTGCCGATGCCGCTCGGGCCCGCAAGGATCCACCCGTGGTGCAGCCGCCCCGAGGAAATCGCCCGGGCGAGTTCCTCCTCGGCCGCTTCCTGGCCGATCAATGCCGGACCGTGGATCGGTTCAGCCAGGCTCATGCGGCCCTTTCGCTAAGCTTCTCGTAGTTCCGCACAATCCGGGCAAATACCTCGTCAGGCGTCCCCGTGGCATCGATCACGCGCATGCGGCGCGGCGCCTGCAAGGCAAGTGCGAGGAAAGCCTTGCGAATTTCCTCGTGAATCGACTTGTCCTGCTTTTCGAAGCGATCGGGTGTTGCGTTCTTTCCCGCGGTTTTGAGGGTTTCCCGACGTGCTCGCGACAGCGTCTGCGGCACCGGTGCGTCCATGACGAATGTAAGATCGGGCACCGTATCGCCGACAATGACCGCTTCCATCTGCCGGAGCAACTTGAGATCGACCCCGCCGACGAAGCCCTGATAGGCAAGCGTGGAATCGCTGAACCGGTCGCAGATGACGGTCTTGCCCGCTTTCAGCGCGGGCCGGATGATCATTTCCAGATGGTCGCTCCGCGCCGCGTTCATCAGCACCGCCTCGGCCAGGGGGCCGAGCGGTTCGGCCGCGCCCGCCAGAACGATGCGGCGGACGATCTCTCCCGATGGCGTCCCGCCCGGCTCCCGCGTCAGCAAGACCTTCGCGCCATGCGCTTCGAGATAGTCGGCCAGCCGGCGGGCCTGCGTGGACTTGCCCGTCCCCTCGCCTCCTTCAAATGTGATGAACGTCCCCGATCTCATCGCTGCGAAACGTCCCTGAGCGGGGTGTCAGCCCGCCGCCGCGGTCGGTCTGAACGCGGCCTGCCGGCCCTTTGCCCGAATATATCCGCGGCCGCGATCTGTTTACTGGAGCCAGCCAAGCGACAACTCCCAGACCGCATCGAGAGCGCGCTTGTGAAGCGGGCCCTTCCCGACGCTTTCCGCAGCGAAGAGCGGCGCCTCCGAGATGACTTCGTCATTGTTGTAGATGCGCAGCACCCCGACGCGGTCTCCCTGCTCCACCGGCGCCATCAGCGGTCCCTTGTAGACGATCCTTGCCTTCATGTTGCGCTTGACGCCCTTGCCGATCAGCAGCTTGATCACATCGTCGCTGCGCAGCGCGACCGCGGACTGTGCCCCGCCATAGACCGGAACCTCTCCCACCCGCTGCCCCGGCTCGAACAGCTTGAGTTCCTCAAACGCGCGAAAACCCCACAACAGAAGCTTCTGCGCCTCTGTGGCGCGCTCCCGTGCGGTCGGAAGACCGTTCACCACCACGATCAGACGGCGGCCGTCCTGGACGGCCGAACCGACCAGCCCGTAGCCCGACTCTTCAGTGTATCCTGTCTTCACGCCATCGGCCCCGACATTCATGGAAAGCAGCGGGTTGCGGTTGCGCTGGGTAATCCCGTTCCACTCGAACTCGGTCTGTGAGTAGATGCTGTAGATGTCGGGATAGGTCAGAATGAGGTGCCGCGCCAGCTCAGCCAGTTCCCGGGCTGTAACCTTCTGGTCGGGGTCGGGCAGTCCCGTCGAATTCTTGAATACGGACTTCGTAAGGCCGAGTTCACGAGCCCTGTTGGTCATTATCTGCGCGAATACATCCTCCGTGCCGGCCATGCCCTCGGCCACGACGATACAGGCGTCGTTACCCGATTGTATCATGATACCGTGCAGGAGATTTTCGACCGAAATCAGTGAGTTGAGACCCGCAAACATTGTCGAGCCGCCGGACGTCGCGCCGCCTTTGCGCCACGCGTTTTCCGAAACGACGAATTCGTCGCTCAGGGACAGTTTGCCTTCCTTGAGCGCATTGGCGACGACCTCCACGGTCATGATCTTGGCCATGCTGGCCGGCGCCATGAGTTCATCACCATTGACGTTGAGAAGGACCGTACCGCTCTCGGCGTCAATCATGAAGGCGTGCGGCGCGCTTGTTGATATCGTGCCCTGTGCCGTTGCCGGTGACACCGTCGAAATGGCGAATGCCGTTACGGCTGCGAAGAAAATCGCTTGAACTGCCGCAAACCGGCGCAAATGACCGTCCATATCCCTCAACTCCTGCCATCCGCCATATGCAGGCTTCATGACATAGCAATGTCCGGGCGGGGCGATCAACCGCGCGCACGAACTACCACGCCGAATTCAGCTTAGCGTGTCGAGGGTTGGAAAGCTGCCGGCAATGCGACCGTCGTGCCTGTATCGAAGACGGCGAAGGCGGCTTCGATGGAGTCGGGCGTCCGGTCCAATTGCGAATAGCCGGTGAGGAGGCCGAGCACGCCACGGCGATTCTGCGGGACGAAGGTTTCGCCCACACCCACGCGCGGCGTCGGCTCACCGGCCGCGAAGGCGCTGATCGGCCGCGATTCCGGCATCACCGACGGTGCCTGCGGCAGTGTCGCCGCCAGCAATGTGGTCGGCGTTGCCCCGTCTTCCATGCGAACGCTTGCCGTCAGCCATGCGCTGTCGTCGCCTTCGAGCGGCGCCCGTCCGACATACTGCACGCGCACCTTCGCCAGACCCCGATTGTGGAAATCGAGAACATTGGCTGCACGCTTGGACAGATCGATGACCCGGTCATGCGCATAGGGGCCGCGGTCGTTGACGCGAACGACGACGGACCGGCGGTTCTCCAGATTTGTCACCCGAACGTAGCTCGGCAGCGGCAGCGTCGGATGCGCGGCGGAGAAGGAATTCATGTCGTAGATTTCGCCATTGGCGGTAAGTCGCCCGTGGAAGTCATCGCCATACCAGCTGGCAATGCCGACCTTGTCGAGATAGGGCTGTTCCCTGGGAGTGTAGATGGTCCCGGCGACCGTATAGGGGTTGCCGACCTTGTAGGAGCCTCCCCCCTTCGGGATCGGCTGGCTGGTATCCGCGACGCGCGGGCTCGCGGACACGCCATATTTCGGATCGACGCGGCTGACATTGTTCGCAGGACCGCTGCAGGACGCGATGATGGCGGCAACCACCAGACCGCTCGCCAGCTGCAAGGCCGTAGTTCTCAAACGCATTCCGACAATCCCCGCTGCTACCGGGCCGGTAGTCCCGCCGCCCGGCGCATTTCTCCGTACATCCCCCAGATCATTGCGACCTTTATGGTTTAAAGGGGATTAATTTGATCGTGCGTCGAATGCCATGGTTAACAAGTTCTTACCCGTCCGCATCCGCGCGCGTCGCACAACTATGCAGTCACACAATCTCAACACAATTGCGGCGAGGAAAAGACAAGATCGAAACTCGATGGAACTTTTTTGCTTCCGGCGCATTGGGTTCCGATCTGCCAGTTCGGGGACGCCTCGGCCGGGCTCTCGTTCCAGCGCGACATTCAAGGAGCCGATCGTATCGTCGACTTCCCCATAAATGTCCCGACAATCCGGAAATGGGTCAAGCGCCTCCGCACACCGATTGCCCTGGCCATCGCCGCTGTCGTCCTGTGGCTCCTGACGGAAACAGTCCTCTTCAGCGACTATTGGTACACAGGGCTCATCCTATTCGTGAGACTGCTGCTCGTCATCGCCGCCGGCTGGAGCCTGACGGTGCTCGGCGACACGCTGCTGCGCCGCCGTCTCTCAAGGCTGAAGCTGGAAGTCGAGGACAATCTGCGGGCGCGGATGGCCGCGACCAAACTCGACGTGCTGCGCCGGATCTGGGTCGTCGTCGGCGGTCTTGCCACCCTCGCCGCGGCTTTGACCGTGGTGCCCTGGGCTCGGCAGATCGGCATTTCGCTCTTTGCATCCGCCGGCATTGCCGGCATTGCGATCGGGCTCGCCGCACGTCCTGTCCTGTCAAATCTGCTGGCAGGACTCCAGATCGCCTTCACCCAGCCGATCCGCATCGACGATGCCGTGGTCGTCGAAGGCGAATGGGGCTGGATTGAAGAAATCGGCCTGTTCTACGTGGTGATCAAGGTGTGGGACTGGCGGCGCCTCGTCGTCCCCCTCTCCTATTTCATCGAGAAGCCGTTCCAGAACTGGACCCGCACATCGGCTTCGATCATCGGCAGCGTGTTCTGGCACGTGGATTACCACGCCCCGGTCGACGCAATCAGGACAAAGCTTGAGGAAATCTGTCGGGAAACCGATCTGTGGGATGGCGCGGTCGTCAACCTTCAGGTCGTCGAAACGACGGAAACGACGATGCAGCTGCGGGCGCTCGCGAGCGCCCGCACGTCTCCACGCGCATGGGATCTCAGGTGCCTGATCCGCGAGGAGATGGTCGCATGGCTGCAACGGGAACATCCCGAGGCCCTGCCGCGGCTGCGCGCCGAAATGGACATGCCCTCCATGGACGCCATGAGCCCGCTCACAGCAGGCCCCCGCCATCCACGCTGATGACGGATCCGGTTATGTACTTGGACCGGTCGGACAGCAGGAACATCACCGTCTCCGCGATATCCGCTGGCTCTCCGGCGCCTCCCATCGGCGTCTTGATGCCCGATCCCTTGCCCTGCATCGCATCCAGCCGCGGCGAGCGGATCGCGCCCGGAGAGATGGCGTTGATGCGGATATTGTCCGGCCCGAGCCGCTTGGCCGCGCCTTTCACGAAGAGGTTGATCCCGGCATTCGCGATGGACCCGGGTATATGGGTCAGCGATGGATTGAAACCGCCGAGGCCGCTGATCAGGACAATGCTTCCACGCCCCTTCCTGATCATTTCCGGCGCGGCGGCGCGGGTCAGCCGGATGGAGCCGATCAGCTTGGTATCCAGAACCTTCTCCCAGTCCTCGTCGGCCAGTTCGAGCAGATCGCCGAAGATCGGCAGCGTGGTCGAAACGACGAGGCCATCCAGGCCGCCGAATTCATTCGCTATGCGCGCGGCCGCGGCCTTGATGGATGCCGCGTCGCGCGCGTCCACATTGATCGCGGTGGCCCCGGCTATCGGGGGATCGGCGTCCTCGATCCCGCGCGAGGAGACGATGACCTTCGCGCCCTCGGCCACGAGCGCCTCCGCCGTGCTGCGTCCGATCGTCCCCGCCGCCCCGACGACCCACACGACCTGTCCCTTGATATCCTTGCCCATGAACGCGGTTCCTTTCGTTTGTCTATTTGCCCGACCGGTCCGGGCCGGCCGGATCGTTCGTCGCACCTTCGGTGCTGGTGTGATGCGCAATACGCCAGGCGTGGTAGGATACACGATGCAACCAGCGCACGGCGTCGAGGCGGCCGATAATCTCGTCAAGACCTTCGCGGCCCGAACCCGCGGCGGCAATGGTTTCCTCGCGATATGGGTCGCGCCGCTCCCGTATGAGCCTGCGCGCAGCGTTGATTGCCGCTTCGCCATCCTGCCCCGCGCCCGCCGGCATCAGGAATACCCGAATTGCATCGTGTAGCGCGGCGCCGAGTTGCGCCAGTTCATGCTCGGCACGCACGACTTGCGACCTTTCGGTTTGCCCGCACCGATAGGCGAGCCGCTCGATGTGATCGAGTGCGTGAATCGCGGATCGCAATTTCCCGGCATTCGGATCGGTGGCGCCGCCGAAATTGATCCGCTGGGCGAAAAGGAAGGCCTCCTCGCGTGCCGCCAGGACTTCATCAAGCGGAATGCCGGCCGCCTCACGCCCGCCTGTGCCGAGTTGGCCGGACAGCACAGTGAGAACCGCATTTCCGAGGTCCTTCGTTGTCGCCGAAAGCGCATCGATCGCGGCAGCCGAATCGGTAAGCAGGTTTTCGTCGAGATTGCCACCGATGCGGTCTGTACGCTGCGGGACCAGCTTCATGACGAGCGCCGCGAATTGCCGGGTCAAGCCGATGACGAGCAGGACGCCCACTATGTTGAAAAAGGAATGGAAGGCCACCAGCGCGATCTGCGGATCCGGGGGCGCTCCAGCGGCAACGCGGGACGCGTAAAGCCAACCCAGAGGCCAGAGCAGGACGAAGGCCATCAGCCCGGTCAGCAGATTATAGATGAGATGCGCGTAACCGGTGCGCCGGGAGGCCGTCGATCCACCGGCTGCCGCGAGAACGGCTGAAGACGTCGTGCCGACGTCCATCCCGATGACGAGAGCCGCCGCCTGCGGAAAGGTAATGACGTCTGCCGCCAGCGCCGACAGTGCGACGGCGACGCCGGCGCTCGAGGACTGGGTGACCACGGTCACGGCGATGCCGAGGCCGACAAGCTGCAATCGTCCCCACACGCTGTCCGGGGGAAAGCGATCCGCCGACAGGAAATCGCCGAGAAACGCCATCCCGTCCTGCATCGCGGCAATGCCCAGAAACAGAACGCCGAATCCGGCGACAACACGTCCCGCGTCGCGCCAGCGGCCTCGACCGAAGATCTGCCCGAGTGCGCCCATGAGCACGAACGGCATCAACACCGTCCCGAGTTCGAGCTTGAACCCGACAATGGCAACCAGCCAACCCGTCAGCGTCGTGCCGATATTGGCGCCGAAGATGATGCCGAGCGCCTGCTGGAACGTCATGATCCCGGCGCTGACGAAACCAATCGCCGCGACCGTCATCGCACTGGATGACTGGACGACCGCGGTGGCCAGGGCCCCTGTCAGCGTCGCCTTGGCGGGGCTGCTCACCGACCTGCGCAGCCATTCGCGCAGAACGGGACCTGCAAGGCCGCGCAGGCCCTCCGTGAGCATGCTCATGCCCAAGAGGAAAAGCCCAAGCCCACCGACCGCGTGCAGAATCTGGAACGCCATGTCCTATCCGCGGACCTGCCCCGAGGCGATCACAGCCACGGCCTTGGCTGATCCGCCAACCTGTTCCAGTGCGCCTGGAGGATCGTGAAGGCACTCTCGCTACGTGCGGCGTGCCAGCCGATGACAAAGACGGCAGCCTGCGCCGCCTGACGTCCCCTGCCCTGGCCGCTCGTCAGTTCCGGGAGGGTATCGGCCAACGCGACATCGTTGAGATAGCCGAAACTGTCCTGCAGTGCCTTCAGTTTCGAGTGCCACTTCCGAAACGGCTTTCGGGGCAGGATGGGGGCAAAGGACTCCAGCGCATAACGCAGCTTCTTCAGGTCTTTTCGCATTGCATGACGCTCTTCCACGGAGAGCTTTGCGAGATCGGCGCCCTGCCTTGAGACCTGTGTCCACAGCTTCTCCAACGCCTTGCGCGCGAAGCCTTCGATCTCATCGTCCTTTCTAAGCGCCGCCCGCCATCCCGCTCCATGCGGAAGCAAGGCCAGTTGCAGGCGCAATCGGTTGTATTTTCTGTCAACCAGCTCCGCTCTCACGCGGGCGCGTACCGCCTCGCGATGGGCCTCGAGTGCTCTGGTGAGCGCGCGGAAGTCGCCGACTTGCCTCGCATGCTCCATCGCCGGCCTGACGACATCATCGATGATCACGTCGCTGTTGCGCAGCTCGCCAACCAGTTGTCCAAGCGCACGCAGCTCTCCGTTCAGCTGTCCCAGCGCCTCACCCTCCACGCGGCCCTTCACCAGCTTGATCATCGTGCGGAGCCGCCGGATGCCGATGCGCATCTGGTGGGCGTAGGCGGGATCGTCGTCTTCCGTCACGCCCTGCCAGTTCTCAAGCACCTGGGCGCTGGCGGACGCAAACAGCATGGCAAACACCGTTGCAACGGAATCGGCCTTGGAAAACCGGACATCCGGGGATTTGAGAGGCAAGACGGGCGGCGCATTCACCGCGCCGATCGCCAGAAATCCGCGATGGGACTTGCTGACCCGGCTGAACTGCAGGGGTACGTCACTGAAGATCTGCTCAGACAGCGCCAGAAAGGAATCGATGTCGCCCTTCTTCAGTTCAAGCTCCACCTCGCTGATCGGAACGGACGCACCGTCCGAAACCACCTGCCCGCTGTCCAGTGCCAGTTCCGCCGCGAAGTCTCCAGCGGAAAACTGCCAGGTCTGCCGGCGCACATCGGTCAGGAACACAGGCCCGACCTCCTGACCATCGATGAGCTTGCCCAGCCGTCGCCGCAGGGCACCATCGGGCATCGTGTCCAGTGAGGGGATGTTGCCCGGCGCCGGCGTCTCCACTTCGTCGGGATGCGAGACGCCGCCGCGGATAGGCTTTCCCGCCTTGACCGTCTGTATGGTCTTGCGCCCCGCGCGCCGCAGCCTCAGCGTCATGCCGGCGTCGAAAAGGGAGCGGCCCGGCGTGTCGAAATAGGTCGACACGAGATGCTGCCGCTTAGGTCCTGCCGCGGCGAGACCTAGCGCCTTCACATGCCGCGCGAGAGCCTGCTGCTCGGTCCTGCCCAAGGCCAGCTTGAGTTCGAACTCGCGTTCCGCGGTGGCTGTCATGCTGGTTCCCCGACGCAACTTCATCGCAAATCTGGCAAATCCGCCGCCCGATGTGAAGATAGACGGCAAAACCTGCGCGGACGGAACCCCAAAGGGGACACCGTGTTCTCCAGTCATGAATGAAATCGTTGCCGCAGTTCACGGCGCCTTCGAGACGCAGATGAGCATTGCCGACATCCTGATCCGCATGCTCGCCGCCTGCGCCTTCGGTTTCATCATCGGCTTCGACCGGGAATACCGCCAGCGGCCGGCGGGATTGCGCACGATCACGATGGTCTCGCTTGCATCCTGCACATTTGCCGTCATCGCGATCGAGATGGCCGCAACGATCAACAATGCCGATACCGTGCGGCTGGACCCCACGCGCGCGGTCGAGGCCGTGACCGCAGGCGTCGCCTTTGTCGCCGCCGGTACGATCATTCAGGCTCGAGGCGACATAAGGGGCCTGACGACGGGGGCGAGCATGTGGTTGTCGGGGTCGGTCGGTCTGGCAAGCGGCGCGGGCTATCTCAGCATCGCGCTGATGGCGACCGTCCTCGCGATGGTGATCCTCGTACCCATGCATATGCTCGAAAGGCGCCTGCCGAAGAAGCAGGAGCGTGAACCGGCATCTTCCGACTGACAATCCGCGCCAATCCCCCCACTTGCCGGACTGACCGATGCCGGTGCAGAAAGGTGAACCGGTGCGGAGACGCCGGCGGATGGAGAGGAGCTGCGCGCGATGGAAACGGCTTTCACACCCTGGGAAGCGCTGATTGGGGGTGTTCTGATCGGCATGGCGGCGGTCATGCTGATGGCGCTGAACGGCCGCATCGCCGGCATGACCGGTATTCTGGCCGGCCTCGTGCCGCCCTATCCGAGCGACTGGCCGTGGCGCGCCGCCTTCACATTCGGCGCCCTCGCGGCGCCGGCCGTCTATGCCGCCATGGGCGGGCATCTGGAATTCGGCGTGCCGATCTCGACAGCCGCGATGATCGGCGGCGGCCTCGTCGTCGGCGCAGGCGCCTATGTCGGGTCCGGCTGCACCAGCGGTCACGGCGTCTGCGGCATGGCCCGCCTGTCACCGCGTTCCATCGTGGCGACATGCATCTTCATGGCGGCGACATTCGTCACCGTTTTTGTCGTCCGGCACGTGATCGGCGGGGTGTGAGCCATGAAAATCTTCACAGCCCTTCTCAGCGGCATCGTCTTCGGTATCGGCATCGCTATCTCGGGCATGGGAAATCCCGCCAAGGTTCTCAATTTCTTCGACCCCGTCGGAAGCTGGGACCCGAGCCTGCTTCTCGTCATGGGCGGTGCGTTGGTGACGACATTCATCGGCTACCGGCTGCTGTTCCGTCTGCGGGAAAAGCCGCTGGCTGAACCGTCCTTCGCCATCCCCGTCTCGCGCCGGATCGACGCCCGTCTTATCGGCGGATCGGCGGTTTTCGGCATCGGATGGGGCATCACCGGCTTCTGTCCCGGCGGCGCCGTTCCGGTATTGGCGATCGGTTATTGGGAACCGCTGGTCTTCGTCCTTGCCATGATGGTTGGCATTTTTCTCGCCATGGCGGCAGATCGATTGATAAAGGGCCGCAGCAGACCCGTACCGCTGACGGATTCACACGCCGCCCGGCACTGACCCGTTCAGTTGACCTGTCAATTAACGCGTGCGAGATTGCGTCAAGGTCGCGCATGGCATGAAATCCTCATGCAATGAACGGGTCATCAGAAGCCCGTCGTTGATCGGCACGTAAGGGAAGAAACATCGATGACGCTCGACAGCGACACACGAAAACTCCTCGCCTGGCGGATCGAGATCAAGGCGCCGTATTTTCAGGATCTGACGCCCGAGCAGGCGCGTGAAGCAATGGCGGCGGCGCGCAAGGCGGCCAACGTCACGCCCCCTGAAATCGGCGACATAGAGAATCTGACCGCCAGTAAGGGCGCGCACAGCGTCGGCCTGCGCTATTACCGTCCGGACCGCGGACGCGCGAACGGCGCCCTGCCCTTCCTCATCTTCTTTCACGGCGGCGGCTGGGTGATCGGCGACCTGGAGTCGCACGACATTCTTTGCCGGCAGCTGGTGCTCGGATCGGGCTGCGCCGTCATCGCGGTCGACTATCGCCTGTCGCCTGAGCATAAATATCCCGCGGCGCTGGAAGATGCCGAGATCGCTGTCGAGTGGATATTCGACAATGCGGAAAAGCTCGGCCTCGACGCCGGCCACGCCGGCATCGGCGGCGACAGCGCCGGCGGCAATCTCGCCGCTGTCATGACCCTGCTTTCGCGGGACGGCAAGCTGCCACTGTTGAAATTCCAGTTCCTCGCCTATCCGGTGACTGACCTGACCATGGCGCGGCGCTCGTATGATGTGGCCGCCGAAGGGCTGCCGGTGACCCGCGAGACCATGGAATGGTTCATCGGGCATTATCTCAACAGCGACGAACAGCAGACGGACTGGCGCGCATCGCCGGTCTTCGCCCGAAGCCTCAAAGGCGTGCCGCCGGCCTATATCGTATCGGCGGGCTACGATCCGCTCGTCGACGAGGGCGACGCCTATGCGCGCCGCCTGCGCGCGGCGGGCGTTCCCGTCAAGGTCGATCACTATGGCGGGCAGATCCATGGCTTTCTGACCATGGGCGCGGCTTTGCCGACGGCGGGCAAGGCGGTCGGCGAGATCGGCAAGGTGCTGAAAAGCGCACTGGCGGACGGAACTTTCAAGGGCGACTGAGCGCGCCCGCGACATTTCGGGAGGGGGCCAGGACAGATGCTCACAAAGCACGCCAGAACTCATGAAATCGTTTCCGGCAGGCTCTTCCTGCTGGGCGACAGCGTCGAGATCGACGAGCGGATTTCCTGGCGCGGCGCGGAAGATCACGGACGGTACGACCCGATCAACGTCTATCTGTTGCGCGAGCGCAGCGAATATCTTCTGGTTGAGGCCGGCGTCGCGCTGTTCGAGCAGACCGTGAACGAGCAGCTTTCAGGCCTGATCGGCGCCGGTATCCTGCCCAGACTGGCCGTCACGCGCAACGAGCCTGACACGATCTCCAACGTCCCCGGCCTTGTGAAACGCTGGAACCTCCAGCAGGCCTTCACCCCCGGCGTCATGAATCCGCTCGATTATTTCGAGGATGCCAGCGCCCGCTACCAGATGATCAGCTTCGGCGTGGAACAGGTGCCCGTGCGCCCCGGTGACAGGATAGCGATCGCCGGCGACAGGGTGCTTGAGGCGGTGCAGACGCCGCTGAGGATGCTCTCCACCACCTGGTACTACGACACCGGCGCGAAGGCGTTGTTCTGCTCGGACATCATGACCGACGCCACCGGCGCCGGCCGCGAAGACCGCATCGTCGACCGGCGGACCGGCCTTGATTCCCTCGTCGCCTATATGAAGCGCAATATGCAGCTGCGCTACGACTGGCTGCCGCGCAGCAGGCTTCGGCCGATCATCGAAGGGCTGGAAGCGCTGTTCGCGCGCTACGACATCGACATCCTCGCGCCCTCGCGCGGCCGCATCGTGGTCGGCCGCGAAGCGGTCGTCGAGCGCCAGCAGGCGCTGCTCGCGGTCCTCCGCGACCTCAGCCTCTCTTGAGCGGAGCACAACCGATGAGCGAACGGACAGCCTCCCCCTCGCGCGACGAAAGCATCGGCGCCGGCAACCGGATGGACTATAACGGGTTTCACAGCCGCGACCTCGGCCTTGGCATCCACCTGCTCGGCGGCTGCTTTCACGCCAGCATGTACGGGCGCGAGTTTCACACCCACGCGAGCGCCTATCTCGTCGAAGGCGAAAATGGCAGCATCCTGGTCGATACCGGCCACGCCAAAGACGGGGCCGCCATCGAAGCCTTTATCCGATCGAGGGTCGGGGACGACCTGACCTACATCTTCCCGACGCACGAGGAATATCCGCACGCGGGAAATCTCGATCAACTCATGCGCGCCTTCCCCAACGCGATGACCGTTGGCGAGGTCCGCAATTTCCACCTCTACTACCCCTGGCACGAGAAGGACGCTCGCTTCCGCCAGATGGCGCCGGGCGAGGAAATCGATCTTGGCGATCGCCGCTTCGTCGTGTTGCCAGCCGTCATTCACGATCTGCCGGCATCGCTTTGGGGCTATGACACGAAGTCGCAAACCATGTTCGTTTCGGACGGCTTCGCCTTTTCCCACACATATGACAGCGAATGCACGCTCTTCACCACGGAACTGGCCAACCAGCCGACCCTCAACGAAACCCGGCTCGTCTTCGACCTCGCCCTATACTGGACCAAATTCGCCGAAAAGCGCGATCTGGTCGAAGCGACGCACAGGCTGCTGCAGGATTTTCCCACGCGGATCATCGCGCCGGCGCATGGCAATGTCGTCGATGATCCGGCCGCGCTGTCGCGGCTGATGGACGAAGTCCTGCTGGCTCCAATTCCGCACTGACACCGGACAACAAGACACCGTCAGCCGGCTCCGCGAACCGGGAATTGCGCAGCGAAAAGCGCCCTCAGGCGGCCTCCTCGACATAGTTGCGCTTACCGCGAATGAACTCGGCGACGCGCTCGCCGATCATCATGGCCGGCGCGCTGGTGTTGCCGGAAACGATATTCGGCATGATCGAAGCGTCGGCAACCCGCAGCCCATCGATCCCGTGCA
Organism: Flavobacteriaceae bacterium; assembly: GCA_050249695.1. GTDB lineage: Bacteria > Pseudomonadota > Alphaproteobacteria > Rhizobiales > Tepidamorphaceae > JACKJP01. The sequence goes on from JBFWQA010000001.1 coordinate 981,697, forward strand.
CACGCAATTCGTTATCGACAACGGCCATCGGATCGCTCTTCGGGCCCATCTTGCAGGTGCCCACGGGGTGGTAGACGGTCGCGGCATGCCCGCGGATGAATTTCTCAAGATCGTCGTCCGACGTCTTGTCGCGACCGGGCAGAATTTCCATGCCGACATAGGGCGCCATCGCCGGCTTGGTGAAGATCTCGCGGATGATCCGTATCGCCCGGATCAGGATCTGGACGTCTTCCTTGTCCTTCAGGAAGCCCGGCTTGATGATCGGCTTGTCATCTGGCGAGGCCGAGCGCAGCGACAGCCGCCCGCGGCTCCTGGGCCGGCAGATATTCATGTGGCAGATCGTGCCGTGCACCGTGGGAACGAAGTTCGCCCTGGTTTTCATGCCGACCATGAACGTCACCTGCACGTCGGGCCTGTCCAGGCCTTCCTGCGTGCGGATGAAGCCGCCGGATTCGGCAACGGGAGACGAAAGCAGCCCCTTGCGGCGGAGGAGATATTTCGCGGCCTGCCCGGCAAGACGCGGAAAGGACTTCGCGGTCAGAGCGAAGGAATGGCCTGACGGATCCTCGTTGGAGATCGAGACGGTGACATGGTCCTGCAGGTTGCCGCCGACGCCCGCCAGGTCCTTCACGACCTTGATGCCGTGCCTTTCAAGTTCATCCTTCGGTCCGATTCCCGAGAGCATCAGCAGATGAGGCGAGTTGATCGTGCCGCCGGAAAGGATGATCTCCTTGCTCACTCTCAACTCTTCGGCCGCCCCGTTGCGCCTGACGCGCAGGCCGACCGCGCGGCCACCTTCGATGATGATCTTCTCGACGAGCGTCTCGGCGAGAACCGTAAGGTTCTTGCGGCCCAGCACGGGGTGCAGGAACGCCTTTGAGCTGTTCAGCCGTGCCCCGCCCCGCTGATTGAGCGCGAAGAGGCCGAAACCGTCCTGTTCAGGCCCGTTGAAATCCCTGGTTTCGGGATGGCCCGCCTGTTTCGCCGCCTCGATGAAACCGCGTGAGATCGGATTGGGCTCGCGCAGCGCCGCCACATCCAGTTCGCCGCCCGTCCCGTGATAGTCGGGATTGACGCCGTCATGCCAGTTCTCATGCTTCTTGAAGGCCTCGAGAACTTCCTTGTAGCCCCAGCCGCGATTGCCTTCCGCCTCCCAGGCGTCGTAATCGGCGCGATGGCCGCGCATGTAGACCGTGCCGTTCACTGAAGAGCAGCCGCCGAAGAGTTTGCCGCGCGGGCACCCGATCGTGCGCCCGTCCGTCGCCTCGTCGGTGGTGAATTCATAGTCCCAGTTGTATCGCTTGTCGGGAAGCAGGAGCACGTTGCCGATCGGCAGCGAAGTCTTGAAGCTCAGCGGAAATTCGCGGTCCGATGCTCCCGCCTCAACCAGTGCGACACGGTTCTGCCGGTCGGCGGATAGCCTGTTCGCAGCAACACAGCCGGCCGAACCGGCGCCGATGACGATATAGTCGAATTCCTGATTGTTCATTCATTCCTCCCGTCGGCATCGTTCCTGTGCCTGCCCGCTGGTCGCGGCTCTACGGTCAGAAATAATACATCGCCTCGCAACAGCAAAGCTTGTTTTGTCAACGAGCCCGTTTGCTGCGACAGACGGAATGTGCTGCGGGCTGCCTAGGCCAGCGGCAGGTCTTCCTTCGCGGGCAGAATCCCGTCGAGTTCGGCGCGCAGTTCGATCGCGAGGAAGCGCGAATAGAGGCGCGAATCGAGCAGCGACCCGCCGGTGAACCACAGGCCGGGCTGCGCCGTGCGCCGCCACATGTTGCGCATCTGGTAATGTTCGTCGAAGCCCCAGAGCGGGCCGACGCTGTCGGCGATCTCGCTTCCGAGCATCGTCCGGAGGGTTTCCTGCATGTTCTTGAAGCCGGTCGCCAGGATCACGTCGTCGCATTCGACGATGCGGCCGTCCTTCATCTTCAGCCCTTCGGCGACGAACCCTTCCGCGTCGTCATACTGAAGCACGCCGACGCTGCCGTTGATGATCAGTTCCACATTGCCGACGTCGATGTAGTAATTGCCCTCGCCGCGCATGAACTTCATCTGAAAGCCCGTGCCGTCGCTGCCGAAATAGGTCTTGAAGCCTGCTTTGGCCAAACCGTCGAGCATCTCCGCGTCGAGTTTGGCGCCCTTCTCCGTAATCCAGCGATAGGTGTCCTCCATCACCGGATAGGGAACCGATGCCGTGATCAGATCGACATCCTCGGTGGGCATACCCTCGCCATAGATCTTGTAGACCATGGCGGCCGTCGGCTCGAGGCTGACCACACAGCAGGGGCTGCGCTGCAGCATCCAGACCTTCTCCGCCCCCTTGACGAAGAGATCCTGCGCGATGTCATGGCCGCTGTTGCCGGTGCCGACGACGATCACCTTGCGCCCCTTGTAGTCGGCGCCGTTCTTGAAGGTGCTGGAATGCGCGACCCTGCCCTTGAAGCTGTCGATTCCGGGCAGTTTCGGAATGTGCGGCAGCCCGCCGCTGGCTCCGGTCGCGATCACGATATGGCGGCAGTGCACCGATCTGCGCTTGCCGTCGCGGTTGAGTTGAACGGTCCATTGCGCGGCGTCCTCATCGTAGCTTGCGCCGGCGAGTTCGGTATTCGTCCAGACGTTGAGTTCGAGAAATTCGGCATACGCCTCCAACCACATCGCCATGTGGTCCTTCGTCAGCCACAGCGGCCAGTTCTCCGGAAACGGCAGATAGGGCAGATGGTTTGCCATCACCTCATTGTGGAGCGTCAGCGACTCGTAGCGCTGCCGCCAGACGTCGCCGACCCTCGGCAACCTCTCGATCACCAGCGTATCGACGCCGAGCCGGCCCAGCCGGGCGGCGATCGTGAGGCCGGCCTGCCCCGCGCCGACCACAAGCACCTGAGGTTCGCGATCCTCGAAGCTCTGCTGACGCTCACGTTCCTGCCGCCAGCTGCGCCCAAGTTCGTTCTTGGCGAATTCATCGCCCGACGGACGGTTTCGGCCGACAGGTTCCGGATGCGCTTTGAGCGATTGCAGCGTCGTCAGCAGAAACCAGATGCGCGGTTCCTGCGAGCCGTCCGGGCTGTAGAGCAGTCGCACGAACGCGGTTCCCGATCCGACACCGGTATCGAAATCGAAATAGCCTTCCAGAACGTCGCTGCCGGAACGGCGCAGCTGCTTCGGCGGCGTTCTGCCAGGCGACACGCGGACATTGCCGATCCGGGCCTGTTTCGCCGAAGCCTCGAACGCCCTTGCTATCGCCGCGCGGCCGGAAATCGTCCGATGCTCCCAGGTGAAGGCAAGAATGTCCTTCCAGTGCCCGTCTTCCGCGAAAAACGCAGCGATCTTGTCGCCGTCCGCCCGAGCAAGGGCGGCGCCGAACTTCTCAAGCCACACAGTGAATGTGTCGCTTGCCTGCAACGCCGTCCTGTCCATCATATTCATGTCTTCGCCCCTGCCTCACCGGCCGGTAAACTTCGGCGCCCGCTTTTCCATGAAGGCGCGCGAACCCTCGCGCGCGTCTTCCGAGCGCAGGATAATCTTGATCGCCTGATCCTCGATCCCGAAGGCCTCGGGGATTGTCAGGCCGGATGATGCCAGCATGGTCTCCTTGGCCTTGCGCATCGCCAGAGGCGAGTTCTGCGCCATGCGTTCCGCAAGGGCCCGGGCTGTCGCCAGAACTTCATTCGCTGGCACGACCCGGTTGACCAGACCGACCCTCAGCGCGTCGGCCGCCGACATGCGGTCGCCGACAAGAAGGATTTCCGCTGCAACGGCCGATGCCACTTGCCTTGAAACGCGAGCGACCCCGCCAGCGGCGGCGATGAGACCGCGAGTGACTTCCAGCAGGCCGAGTTCGCTGTCCTCGGCGACGACCCGGAGATCGCAGGCGAGCGCCAGCTCCATGCCGCCGGCGACGATCGTGCCCTTCATCGCGGCGATTACCGGCGTATAAAAATCATTGCGCCGCAGCATCGCCCGGTTGAGAATCTTGGGATCGGCGAGCAGCGCCTCGTCCCACTCGTCTTCCGCGCCCCTTGCCCGCGTCAGCAACGGCGTCAGGCGTCCCAGATCTGCACCGGCGCAAAAGGTCTTGTCGCCGGCACCCGAAAGAAGCACCACACGCACGGACGCATCCGCCTCGATCGCTTCCCAGCAGCGGGCAAGCCGCACCAGCATCTCGGGGTTCAGCGCGTTGCGCTTGTCCGGCCTATTGAGCGTGACTTCCGCAATGCCGTCACGGACCTCGAAAAGAATGGGGCTCTCACTCATCGATCAGCCTTCCGCCTTGCTCGCCCAGACATAGGAGAACTCCGGCGCCAGCACCTCGACATCGAGTTTGATCGGCATGTCGATGCTGATGTCATCGGCACCCATCTTCGTGCGGGCGATGACTCGGGGGCCTTCCTTCAGTTCGGCGACGATCGTCACATACGGCACGAGGTCCTTCCATGCCGGCTCGACAGTGAAATGCGATACCGTGAAGGAATGCGCCGTCGCCTCGCCGCTCACCGCCTCGAACGCCAGATTCTCCGATGCGCATTCCGGGCAGTAGTAGCGCGCAGGATGGGTCCACGTGCCGCAGTCCCCGCAATGCTGAATGCACAGTTTCCCGGTCTTCGCGACGGTTTCGTAGAAGACCGCGTCGAGGTCGTCCGGCTGCGGCAGCTTGATCTTGACAGAAGAAGACATCAGCCGTTCCTCCCGAGAATGGCGATCGTGCCGTCGCCGAGATCGCCATAGCCCGTCACGAGGCCGATTTCGCAATCCTTGACCTGGGAACGGCCGGCCTGATGGCGCAATTGCCGTGTCGCCTCGACGATATGGTTCATGCCCCAGCAATGGCCCTGCGACATCAGTCCGCCATGCGTGTTCATGGGGAACTTGCCGCCAAGCTCGATATTGCCGTCCTTGACGAAGTCCGCCGCGCCGCCGCGTTCGGCATAGCCCAGCGCCTCCAGCTCCAGCAGCGCGACATAGGTGAAGCAGTCGTAGATCTGGAGGAAATCCATATCGTGCGGCTTCACACCCGCCATCGCGAAGGCGCGCGGCGCCGCATAGTCGAGGCCGAGCTTGAGGATGTCTTTGCGGTTGATGAGTTCGTCGGGGCGGTTGGGGTGACCCTCGGCGCCGCCCAGGACCGTGACGGGCGTATGTTTCAGGTCGCGTGCCCGTTCCGCCGACGTGACCACGATAGCGGCGGCGCAGTCCGTTTCGACACAGGAATCGTGCTTGCGGATCGGTTCGGAAATAAAGGTGGAGGCGAGATATTCCTCCATGGTCAGCGGCTTGTCGCGCATGACCGCCAGATCGTTGAGCTGCGCGTGCTTGCGGCAGGCGACCGCTACGGCGCCGGCCGCTTCCGGTGGCACGTTGTAGTGCTTCACATAGCGCTGCAGGTAGAGCGAGTACCACCAGGGCGCCGAGCGCAGGCCATAGGGCGCGTAGTAGTTGCGGACCGTCTCGAAGAAGGCAGCCGTGAAGCGGCGCTTGTTTGGCCGCGCGTCGGGTCGCGGACGAATGGCCGAATAGCCGTTCCAGCCGATCGGTACCAGAACCGCGTTCGCCATGCCGGTCGCGATCGCCATTGAGGCCGTGATCAGCGCGGCGACGGGGCTCGCCCCGCCCATTTGAGGACAGGCCGTGTACCGCACCTCGGGAATCCCGACCTGCGCGGCGATCTCGTCCCATGCGACAAACCCGGGAGGCGGTATCACACCGTCGATATCTTTCGGGCTCAGCCCGGAATCCCGGATGGCTTCCATGCTGGCCTTGGAGACCATCTGCAGGATCGACATGTCGGTGCCGCGGAAATAGCCGACCTCGCCGATACCGACGATCGCCGCCTTGCCCGAAATGCTGTTGCTCGTCATCTGTTCAGACCCTGAAATCCCGTTACCGACACGCGCCCGGCCGGTCTCATATCAACTCGAACGAGAAGTCGGTGATACGTCCCTTCGGATCGTCGATAAATTTCGTGCGCACCCGCGGCAGGCTGTTCAGGCGCTTCGCCGCCTTGTCGATATCCGACAGATCGAGGCCGTGAACGAGGTTGATCAGCGCCGTGTCGGCGCCGTCGAGCGTGACATAGGCCATGACGAGCGGCGGCTTGGGCAGGCCCGGAAACTGCGTCGTCATGATCGTGAAGGTATCCAGCGTGCCTTCCGGTCCGACTTCCGCCCACTCGTCCGTGCGCTCCATGCAGGCGTCACAGAATGCGCGCGCCGGCACCAGGAGCCGCTTGCACTTGGTGCAACGCGTGCCCATGATCCGCTGGTTCTCGCGCAATTCGCGGAAGAAGCGGCTGGCGCTTTCGCCGGCGAAATAGTTGTAGTTGAAGTTCCACTGACCTGGGATTTCAATGAGTTCGGATTCGCTCATTTCGCTCTCCTAATGCACTTTCTTCTTGCCGAGGACGCAGACGGTGGAGAACTGCGTCGCCCCGCCCTGCCCGGTTGCCACTGCCCGCTCCACATCCGCGACCTGGCGGTCGCCCGCCATGCCGCGCACCTGCAGCGCGCACTCGGCGATACGGACCATCGCCGTCGCGCTCACCGGGTTTGCGCCCTGCGGACCGCCCGAGGGATTGATCTTGGGGAGCGAGGGATCGGTGAACTGCGCTTCCACGAAACGCGGGCCGTCCTCCGCCTTGCAGAATTTGAGGGCCGGATAGGCCATCGCCTCGGCACTTGAAAACGCCGAATAGAGCTCGACCGCCTGTATCTGTTCCAGCGGTCTGTCTATACCCGCCTGCTTGAAGGCGCGTTCGGCCGAAAGGCGCAGCGAGAGAAGATCGACCAGCGTCGCTTCGGGACGCCGGATACGATCGCCCATCGCATAGCTGTCGGATGTCGAGGCCGCGCCCTGAATCCAGGCGACATTCCTGTCACCGACCAGATCTTCCGCCGCCAGCACCATCGCGCAGGCGCCTTCCGACATCGGACACGCCTCGTAACGGTGAATCGGCCACGCCAGCAGGGGCGACTTCAGCACATCGTCGGCGGTGATATCGAGCTTGAGATGCGCATGCGGATTACGGCACGCGTTGCGGAAGCTGCGAGCGGCGATCTCCGCCCAGTGCTGTTCCGTGTAGCCGTACATCCGCATCAGCATGGAGGCGCGCAACGCCGCCATGGTGATCGTCGTCAGCGGAAAATCCTTCTCGTAGACGGGATCGAAGATCGTATTGAAGACCTGCTGCGAACTCGTCGCCTGTCCCATCCGTTCGAGCGCCACCACCAGAACGGCCTTGGCGCGGCCCGACTGAATGTAGGTCGTTCCCGCGAATACGGTCGAAGACCCGGTCACGCCGCCGGTATTGATACGAAGGAACGGCTTGCCGACACCCATCATGCCGCCGCGTTCGACCGCGCCTTCGCCGGACAGCGCTTCGGGCGCGATCCCCGCAATGATCGCGTCCATGGCGCCGATATCCATCCGGGCATCTTCAAGCGCCATCTTGGACGCTTCCCAGATCAGCTCCCGCGAACTCTTGTCCTTGTGCGCGCGCCGGTAGTTCGTCTGACCCACGCCGATTACTGCTACCGCTGTCATGCCGCCTCCAAGATAACCGCCGTCTGCGTCTGGCCCGCCACGACGGACGAACCGGTTGCGATGGCGCGCCGCGGCGAGCCCACCTGGTTGCCGCCCGCCCGGCCCTGAATCTGCAATACGGATTCAACGATCCGCACGAGTCCCATGGACGGTGCACAATAGCCGGCTGCTCCACCGCCTGACGGATTGCACCTCTCGTTTCCGGCGAGCACATCCAGCCCGCTTCCCGGGCGCGCCAGACCGATCGCCTCAAGGCCGATCGCCTCGTCATAGAGCGTCAGGCCATCGATTTCGAACAGATCGAGATCGGCGGCCTTGCAACGGGCTTCCCGCATCGCCCGGTCCGCCGCCTGCCGCAGCGCGGTCGCCTCATGCAATGTCCGATCGCCAATCCAGTAAGGTTCGGAAGATTGCCCGAGGCCCGCCAGCCGGACACCTGTCGGCTTCGTGGTCAGGATCAGCGCGGCCACCGCGTCGCCCCAAAGCGGAAGATCGGATTCGACCAGCGGATAAGTCGGCTTGGACTTGAAACCACCCTTGTGAAGGGCGCGCGGGTTCTTCGCCGCAGCTTCGCCACGCCGCTTCGCGGCCGCGCGGGCGTCGCCGCCATATCGGCGGCGCCAGTCCTGCGCGCGCATCGCAGAGACATGGAGTTCCTCCAGTCCGAGCGGGCGGGCGAAAATCGGGTCGAAAAGAGTCTGCGAGACCGCATCCACATCGTGCTCGCTGGACCGGCCCCAGGCCGCGACGATCGTGCGCGTGCACTCACCGGCCTCAAGCCGGGTCACGGCCGCCGCGAAGGCGCCGGCGCCATCGTCCCCATAGCGGATCTCATCGCGCAGATAAGCGCCTGCCGCCGGTGCGGTCACCATGCTCGTAAGCGAACGGCCATCGACCAGATCATGCGCGGCGAGCACAACGGAGGTGATTCCGTCGAGGCTGCCACCGGCATCGTCGAGAGCGTTCCTGACCGTGTCGAAGATGAGTTCCGACAGATTGCGTCTGGGGTCTGCCCAGCTCATTTCGAGGGCAACGCCCTCAACATAGACACCGACGTTTTCAGGCGCCAAAACGTGCCCTCCTCTTTGCTGGCGATCCGGTGCAAGGCGCACCCCGCCTATTCAAATTCTTCTTTGCCGCGCCTGTCATCGGGGGATGCGGGCGCGATCGTTCGATCCACAATATGGCTTGCCGCCCCCTTGTCAACATATGTGTTGACTTTGGCGATGGCGAGCTCAGCTTTGCGTCCCGATCAGCTGCTCGGCACCTGGCTGATCGCATACTCCCGAATAGCCGTGAGATCCGCTTTTCCGTTGGGCCCGCGCTTGATCTCGTCGACCTGCAGAACGCGCCGCGGTGCCTTGTAGCCCGAAATTTGCGACTTCACGTGCTCGATCAGCGCCTCGCCATTCACCGTCTGGCCCTTCTTGGGCTGGACGACGGCGACGATGGACTGGCCGAACCTGAGATTGGGTACTCCCACGACGACCGCATCGAACACCGAGTCATGGCGTTTCAGGACGACCTCGACCTCTTCCGGAAACACCTTCTCACCGCCGGTATTTATGCATTCCGAGCCTCGCCCGATGAGGGTGATCGTCCCGTCCGCGTCGATCGTGGCCCAGTCTCCCGGAACGACATAGCGCTCGCCGCCAATCTGGCGGAAGACGGCCGCGGTCTTCTCCGGTTCTTTGTAGTAGCCGATGGGCTGCCGGCCGCCGATCGCCAGCAATCCCTTCTCGCCGGAGCCGGGCACGATATCCCTGTCGTTCTCGTCAATGACGCGTGTCGTCGGCTTGGCCTTGAATGACGCGGTCTTCGTCTTCTTGTCCTTCATGGTGATGGACCGCCCGAGCGACATTGTTTCCGAAGAGCCGAACACGTCGGCGATCGCGGCCTTCGGTATGTGCTTGAGAATTCCTTCCTTCACCTCGGCGCTGAAAACGACGCCGCTGGAAATGATCGTGCGCAGCGAGGAAAGATCCCAGCGGCCGGGATTGGCTTCCAGCGTATCGAGCACGGGCCGGGCGAACGCGTCGCCGATCCACATCAGACTGGCGACCTGATCGCGATCGATCGTGTCGAGAAGATCGACCGGATTGAAGTTGCGCTCCGTCAGATGCGAAATCTTGCCGCCGCGCGAAAGCGTCATGAAGCAGGTGAGCAACCCGGCTCCGTGCATCAGCGGCCCGGCTGAGAGATGGGCACGGCCGTTCTTTGCGATGTGCTGGCGCAGGAAGTCCACGTCGGGCTCGGGCGGATAATCATCGCCGTTTTCGGTGTTGAGGCGGATGAACAGATCGTCCTGCCGCCACATAACGCCCTTTGGCATCCCTGTCGTGCCGCCCGTATAGAGCAGCAGGATGTCATCGCCGCTGACACCCCACGGACGCCAGTTCTCCTTCGCCTCGAACGCGGCCGCTTCCTCATAGGGCGTCGCCCAGTCAGGGCAAGGGCCGCTGCCATCGTCGACCCACAACCACGCCTTGACCGCCGGAACCTTTTCCCGCATCTGCTCGATGACCGGGACGAACGTTCCGTGAAAGATCACGGCCTCGACATCGCCGTTGGTCCACAGATAGGTCAGTTCCTCCGGCCCGTATCGGAAATTTGTGTTCATCGGCACGAACGCGCCTTTGAATGTGGCCACGATAGACTCGAGATAGTCGGTGCAGTTGTAGAGATACTGGGTGACATTCGCCTGCCGCTTGAGCCCGGCGGCGATGAGGAATGCCGCAATAGAGGTCGCCCGGCGGTCCAGGTCGCGCCAGACAAGCTTCCGGTCGCCCTGCACGAGCGCGACCGAATCCGGGATTTCCTTTGCGACGACGTCGTAGATGTCAGCGAAATTCCAGTCGCCCATCGGGCTCCTCCTTGCATCTCGTTTTTCTTGCGGCGCGAACCTAGCGGGCGCCTTCGCCGCTTGTCAACGTACGTGTTGATCAACGGCGTCTGCGATGCACGTTCACAGTATGGCGACCGGCGTGATCGGACTCCCAACGCCGCCCCTCAGGTTCAAGGGAGCGATCACCAGCATGCAATCGCGGCGCCCCGTAGCCGCAAGAGCGTCAAAATCGAAGAGTTCGGCCAGATAGATCCCGTTGTCGCGCGTCAGCGCTATATGCAGCGGCATCGCGCATGTCGCATCGCGCGAAGGCATCACTTCAACGGCGATGTTGTCGGCCGCGACCAATGCAAATCCGGCTTCCACGATCCAGCTTGCGCATTCATGATGCAGCCCGGCTGAAGACATCTTGTCGGCCCCACCTTCCCGCCACGCCGCAAGCCAACCGGTGCGCACCAGCAGCGCGTCTCCCGGTTCCGGCGCGACACCCGTCGCCTCGACGGCAGCAACGAGTTGATCCCGCGAGATTGCACCGGTGGGGTCGGCGCCGGAAAAATCGACGAAAATGGCCCGTGTCGCCAGCGGGCCGGCCTTGTCGATGCCGCAGGTCGCAGCGCCGCGGCTGGTGACTTTCGTCGCCTTGAAGCCGTTATACATCACGCCGCCCTGCCAGACATGCGCGAGAGCATCGATGTGGGTCGTGCCATGTGTCGGCACCATCAGCACGTCGTCGGAAAAGCCGTAGCCAGGCTTCTCGGCCAGGCCGGCGGCGTAGTCGCCCCCGTGGCGCGTCATGTAATGCTGCGGTGCCGGCCTGTGGTCGGCGGCCGGTCCGAGCTGCCCGTTGGCGATCGGTATCGCAAGGGGAATGACCTGACCGGTCCGGACGCAGGCGGAACCGCGCAGGGTCGCCGCGGCGTCGATCAGATTGGCTGCGCCGCGCTCGTCGTCCGCCCCCCACCGTCCGCTCATGGGGCTGCTCCCACTGCGAAGCGCTCGCGCGAAATCAGTTTCTGATTGAGCGCCGCCTCCTCACGCAGGCGCTCCGGCGACCCGAAAGCCTGATAGCTCCAGCCCACCCGCTTGAACCAGTATTGCAGGCCGAGCTGGTCGGTAATGCCCATGCCGCCGTGAACCTCGGTCGCCGTACGCGCGGAAAATCGCGCGGCTTCGGCCATATATGCTTTGGCGTGCAGGCAGCACAGGGAGGCATCTTCGAGCCCGTGATCATATGCATAGCCCGCATACCAGAGCAGCGCCCTGCCCGGCTCAAGCCCCGCCGCCATCTCGGCGCACATATGCTTGACCGCCTGGAAACTGCCGATCGGCCGGCCGAACTGATGGCGTATCTTGGCATATTCCACCGCGTCGTTGATCATCTTCCAGCCGGCACCCAGGAGGTCGGCCGCGAGCGCGAGCCGCGCGGCATCGGCAAGACGGCCCATCCCGGCATTGCCCGCATCGAGCGGGTACGCGGCCGTCCCGGTGAAGACAAGTTGCGCGGTCGCGCGCGTCCGGTCGACGGTGTCGAGCGTGACCACATCAAGACCCGTTGCATCCGCGTCGACGAGGTGGAGCTGCCCCTTGTCATCGGCGACGATGAAACCATGTGCGCCCAGATGATCGACGGCGAATGTCGATTTCCCGTTCAACTTGCCCGCAGCCGAAGCAAGGCCTGCGCGTTCGTGATTGCCCGATATCGTCTGCGTCAGGGCGGCACCGAAGCGGAATTCGCCGGAAGCAATCCTCGGCAGGTACTCGGCCTTCTGTTCGGCTGTGCCGAAGCTGGCTATCGCGAGCGGGGCGATGATCGCCGCGCCGAGCAACGGCGCAGGTACCACATGCTTGCCGAACAGTTCCGCAACCAGAACCGCGTCCAGCAATCCAAGCCCGAGGCCGCCGAACGCCTCCGGCACCAGCATCGCCGGCACCCCGATATCGACAAGACCCGCCCATACATCGTCCGCGAATTCATGCGGCGCCGCCGCTGCTTTGCGCACGCGTTCAAGCGGACTGATCCTGCCGAGTGCCTTGTCGACCTCGTTCTGGAACTGCCGTTGCTCTTCTGTAAGACTGAATTCCACGCTTATCTCCCCGGCGCCTATTTCACCCTGGCGAGCTTCGGCTCGCGCGGGAGGCCGAGACCGCGCTCGGCGATCAGGTTCTTCTGGATCTGCGCCGTCCCGCCACCAATGATCATGGCGAGATCGAACATGTAGCGCTTCTGCCAGACGCCATGCGACCGGCTGAGCGGGCTGTCGTGATAGAGCAGTCCCATCTCACCCATCACGTCGACCGCCAGGGCCGCCAGCTGGTGATTGATCTCGCAGGCCTGCAGTTTGACGATCAGGCGCGCGAGGCCCGGATCCTGCTTGTTGGCCTGCATCGTGAGCAACCGCATGCCGTGATACTGCATCGCCAGGACCTTGCCCTGGAGATGCATCGCGCGGTCGCGGAAGACCGGCATGTCGATGACCCGCATGCCGTCGAGCGTCTCCTCGCTCATCAGTTGCAGGATCGAGTTCATCCTTGCCGCGGAAGCATTGGGGTCGCCCATCATGCCCCGCTCGTGCTTCAGCGTCGCATTGGAGACAGTCCACCCCTGCCCGCGTTCGCCCACCACCTGTGACTTCGGTACGCGGACATCGGTGAAGAAGACCTCGTTGAACTCCGCGTTGCCGGTCATGGTCATCAGCGGACGGATTTCGATGCCCGGCGTGTCCATCGGAAAGATCAGGTAGCTGATACCCAGATACTTGTTCGGGGCATCCGGTTCGGTGCGCACCAGACAGAAGATCATGTCGGCCGCATGCGCGGTCGTCGTCCAGATTTTCTGGCCGTTGATGATGAAGTCGTCGCCATCTTCGGTCGCGCTCGTCTTCAGCGAGGCGAGGTCCGACCCGGCGCCGGGTTCGGAATAGCCCTGGCACCAGATCACCTCACCGCGCAGCGTCGGGGGAATCCACTTCCGCTTCTGCTCTTCGCTCCCCATTTCAAGCAGCGTCGGCACGAGCATGGAAATGCCCTGGCTGACCAGCCCCCAGGGCGCCTTCGCACGGGAAAACTCCTCGGCGATGATATGCGACTTCAGGATATCGGGCTCGGCGCCGTAGCCGCCGTAGACCTTCGGGATCGTGCGCGCCGCATAGCCGTGCTCGATCAGACGTTTCTGCCAGGCACGTGCATCCTCCGGCGGCCGGTTCACCCCGAACGGTTTGGGATAATGCTCCTTGTTGGCGGCGAGAAACGCTCTCACCTCCTGGCGGAATGCTTCGTGTTCTTCGCTATAAGTCAGATCCATCGGGATTTTCCCATGATAATCAGCTGGCCTGTCGCGCGGCCGGGACGCGATTTGCGGCAAGCTTTCTCAGCACCGTCAGGTCGGGTTTGCCGTTCGGCAGGCGAGCGATCTTGTCGACCACGAGCACATGTCTGGGCGCCTTGTAGCCGGAGATATTCGTCTTCACGTAGGAAATCAGCTGTTCCGCGTTGATGGAGCGATCCGGTTCGGTCTGCACGATCGCGACGATCACCTGCCCGAAGCGCGCGTCCGGGGCACCCACGACGACGGCATCGAAAACGTCCTGATGTCGCCGGATCACGACCTCGACTTCCTCGGGAAACACCTTTTCGCCACCGGTATTGATGCATTCCGAGCCGCGACCGATAAGCGTCACCGTGCCATCCCGCTCGATCGTCGCCCAGTCCCCTGGTATCACGAAGCGCTCGCCCCGGATTGTCCGGAAAATCTGCGCACCCTTTTCAGCGTCATTGTAGTAGCCGATCGGCTGCCGGCCGCCGATGGCGAGCATGCCGCGCTCGCCTGATCCGGGTACCACATCCTCATCTCTCTCGTTGAATACGCGCGTGGTCGCCTTGGCTTTGAACGTCGCTGTCCGCGCGGGCTCGTCCTTCTTGCTGATCGAGCGTCCGACCGACATCGTCTCCGATGCCCCGAATACATCGGAAATGACGGCCTTGGGAACATATTCCAGAATCTGCGCCTTCACCTCGGCGCTGAACACGACACCGGTCGAAATGATCACGCGCAGCGAGGACAGATTCCAGCGGTCCGGAAATGCGCGCAATGCATCCAGGACAGGGCGCGCGAACGCGTCGCCGATCCACATCAGGCTGCCGACCTCATCGCGCTCGACCGTGTCCAAAAGATCGATCGGATCGAAATGGCGCTTCTCGAGCAATGAGATGGCGCCGCCTCGTGACAGGGTGAGCAGCGCCGTAAACAGACCCGCGCCATGCATCAGGGGAGCAGCAGCGAGATACGGACGCCCCCGCGTGGAAACTAAGGATTCCTGCAGGGCATAATCGGCTTCATCGGGGAAGCTGTCGCCATTCTCGGTATTCAGGCGCACGAACAGATCGTCCTGCCGCCACATCACGCCTTTCGGCGTTCCCGTCGTGCCGCCCGTGCACAGAATGAGCACATCATCGCCGCTTAAGGCCCAGGGACGCCAGACGTCGGCATGATTGTAGCTGGCTGCTTCATCATAGGGGATTGCCCAAGCGGGACATTCGCCTTCGCCGTGATCCACCCACAGCCACACTTTCACCTCGGGCACGCGCGACCGCATGGCGTCGATGGTCGCCGAAAACGTACCGTGGAACACGACGACCGAGACGTCCATCTTGTTCCATAGATAGGTCAATTCATCCGGACCATAGCGGTAGTTCGTATTGAGCGACACAAGACTGGCTTTGAAGCCGCCGATCATCGATTCAAGGTATTCGGGACAATTGTAGAGATACTGCGTGATCTTCGCCTGGCGGCTGATGCCGCGCGAGACGAGATAAGCCGCGATATTCTCGGCCCGCCCATCAAGCTCTTTCCAGGTCACCGCACGGGCGCCCTGAAGCAGGGCCGGCGCGTCGGGAATTTTCCTTGCCACGACTTCGTAGACTTGCGCGAAGTTCCAGTCACCCATGGGACACACGACTCCTCTTCCCCTCAATCCGCGGCATATGCGCTTCCCCCTTCAGAAGACCGCGCCGCTCGCCCTCGCCTCGGCAATCGCGTCCGCTGAGAGGTTCAGCATGTCGCGCAGGATCGCGTCGGTATCCTCGCCCACGTCAGCCACGTGCTGCCGCGATACGACCGCTGCCTGCGAAAAGCGAAATGGCTGGACCGGAATCCGATAGCTTCCCGAGTGATCGGAAATCTCCGTGAACGACCCTCGCGCCTGCATTTCGGCGTCGGCGAAAAGATCGGCCACCGTCGCGTAGCGGGAGCTCGGCACGCCCGCCTTCATCAGGATGTCCTCGCATTGCTGCGCGGTCCGCTGGATCGTCCATTCCTCCAGGAGATCCATCAATTCCTGCCAGTGATGTTCGCGCGCGTTGTTGGTACAGAAGCGGGCATCCGTCTTCCATTCGGGCCGGCCGACCACATCGGCAAGGTTCTCGAAGTTCTTCTGGTTGACGGGCGCAACCATCACAAAGCCGTCGCTGGCCTTCAGAGGCTGGTAAAGGGGGCGCTTCTGCGTGACCTCGAACTGCGCTTCCTGACATTCGTAGACGAGCAAATTCAACATCGTGTCGATCAGATTGACGTCGATATGCTGCCCGGCTCCGAACCGTTCGCGATGGTAGAGGGCGCTCTGGATCGCGCCGAACGCGTAGACCGCGGCGAAGGCGTCGGCATTGAATATCCCCGTCATCTGGGGTCTTTCCAGGTGACTGTTATAGGTCATGTGCGCCATATCGTAGCCGCTCGCGGCGTGGATGATCGGCGCGTAGGCCGGGTCTCTCGCGCGCTTGCCGCTCTGACCGAAACCGGAGATCGAACAATAGATCAGTCTCGGACAGGACGCTTTCAACTCGTCATAAGAAAGACCGAGACTTTTCATCACGCCCGGCCGATAATTCTCAACAACGACGTCGGCGCCCCTGATGAGGTCATGGGCGATCTGCCGGCCGCGCGGGTTCTTCAGATCGAGAGCAATACTCTCCTTGCCGCTATTCATCTGGCCGTAATAGGCACTACGCCCGTCGCGGATCGGCGAACGGTAGCGCATGTAATCGCCCGTTTCGGCCTCGATCTTGATGACACGCGCGCCGCAGTCGGCCAGAATCCGTGTGCCATATGGCCCCGCCATCATCGACGTGAAATCGATGACCGTGACGCCTTCTAGAGTTCCGGAATGGTTGTTCATCAGTGTCTCTTCGTGTTTCGCGTCGCCTTCCGGCATGCTCCGACCGACCCGAAAATGGGAAAAACAATGCCCGCGGCCTCAACGCCGCAGGCAATTTCAATTCATCGGATCAGTTGGCGGTCTTGATCGCCGCGCGAATGTCGGCCGCAAACGCGGCGCCCGACATGCATGGCTCAAGCCTGTTCAACATTTCTGCCTCCCGATCTGTAGTTGAATCGTCCGGATACCGCGTGTCCGCACCTTGTGTCGCTTTCCGCATCTGCCGCCGCGTGCAAGTCGAACGCGCGACATGCCCCGCCCCGCGGGCCCGCGGCTCCGATGATGCGGTCAGGAATTGCCACACCTTCAAAGCAATGGTGTGCGCTCACGCGGAAAGAGATTCCCTTGCCCTACAGGACCCGTTGAAGGGTCCGCTTCTTGTTGCGCCGCTCGCACACTCCTTTGTCCGGCTCACTTCCGGCAAGGGAACGACGGATGTCGCCGCGCAACTTCTTGTCAACATTCACGTTGATTTTGGGAATCGAGTCAATATGTTTTCATCAAGTCCCGGAAAGCGATCAACCTGATCGGCAATCTGGCGCTTCTTCCTGAGCATGGTCATGGTTCACATTATGATGCGCTATGGCTTCGCATCCGCCCTGCCGGGCTTGGGCGCGCTGCGCCTCGCCTGAGAATTGTACATCGGCCGGCGCTGGGCGCTGTCCCCGCGCTAGCGTGGCACAAGGATCATTTGCCCGCCGCGTTCACGCCATTCGAGCCTCTCCTGCGCGATCAGCAGATTGATATTGGCGAAGGTTTCCGCCAGCGCGAAGGCTATGTCCCTGCCCTTCGGCTCGCGCCCCGAAAGCGCACCGAGCAGCCGCCCGGCAGGAACAGGTCCATCGGCAAAAGCCTTCATCAGGCGGTTGCCGCGCCGCGCCTGACGCTCGCGGATTTCGGCAAGGCGCGCGCGCAGACCGCGAAAGGGCGCGAAATGGCCAGGCAGGATGAGCGCGGTTTCGTCCACCCAGGCCTCGATATCGTCGAGCGAGGCGACATAGGTCCCCGCCGTGTCGGCGCTCGGATCGAGCGGATTGAAAGCAAGCTTCGACACCACTCCCGGGAGAATCTGGTCGGAGGAAAAGAAGAACCGCCCCGCGCGATCCCGCATCAGAAACTGACCCGCCGCGTGTCCCTCGGCGACCATGAGATCGAACGTCCCGATCGAGAACGTCAATGGCTTGTCGAGGGGAAGCGTTCGAAGACGCGACACGTCGACGCGCACGCGGCTGAGAAATGCATTGGGCTGCCGTTTCAGCGCGTAGGCGGCATCGTCATTAAGCGCGTGCGCCGCGCAAAAGCGATCGACGGCCGCCAGCGCATCCGGTCCATACTCGGTCGTATCCGTTTCGAATGCCTGCAGGGTACCCGCCGTGGCCCAAGCTGTGGCGCCGAGCCGGTCTGAGAGCCAGTCGGCGAGGCCGATATGATCGGGGTGGTGATGTGTCACCAAAATCCGGTCGAATGAATAGCCTTTCAACGGACCGCTCAGCAGCGCTTGCCAGACCTCGCGCGTAATATCGGCATGCATCCCCGTATCGACGACTGTCCATCCGTCCTGACCATCGAGGAAATAGACATTCACTTCGTTCGGAGGATAAGGAATCGGCAACCTCGCCCACAACAGTCCCGGCGCGAGTTGGGCCACCTCGCCATATGCGGGCAATGCCGTCTCCTGATTGAACTCGGTCTTCATGTGTCGCCAGCCTGAACTTTTTCAACTCTGCGAGATT
This sequence comes from Flavobacteriaceae bacterium, assembly GCA_050249695.1. GTDB lineage: Bacteria > Pseudomonadota > Alphaproteobacteria > Rhizobiales > Tepidamorphaceae > JACKJP01. Next base: position 1,000,023 of record JBFWQA010000001.1, read on the forward strand.
TCGCTCCGTCGCGGCCAAAAGATGGCACACGCGCCTCCGCGTCAACGATTCTGTTGAAAAACAGCCGACCAGTGCCGCGACGCTATCCGCGTCCCCGATCAGGCGCAGAGCCCGTCGAGCACCATATCGGCGAAGGTTTCCGCGACCTCGGAGGCGCGCCGCTTGCCGCTTGGCTCGAACCAGCGGTGGCTCCAGTTGCACATGCCGACGACGCCGGCGGCGATCAGCTTGGCGTCCCCGCGGGATTTGAAGGCCTTCGCCTTGAGACCTTCCTGAATGATCCTGACAACGGCGACGTCGAAGCGGTGATTGAGAGCGACCATCTGCTTGCTCCATGGCGATTTGTCCTGGAGCAGACGGCTCATGTCTTCCTGCACATAGACGTAGAGATAGGGATAGTGGCGCTCATAGGAAAGCAGCAGGTCGACGATCAGCTTGCGCAGTTTCTCGGGCGGCGACGCGGCGGAGTTCGCAATGCCCTCCGCCATGTCGACATTGTCTGCTGTCGCGCCCCCGACCATTTCGCGGAGAAGATCTTTCTTGCCCTTGAAATAATAATAGATCGAGGCGCGATCGATTTTTGCCCGCTTGGCCACGTCGTCAACGGTGGCGGTGCTGTAACCCAGTTCCTTGAAGACTTCGGCAGCTGCCTTCAGAACGCGCGCCCGACGCTTCTCATACTCCGCAGCAGCCGTCTTGCGCGCGGCAAGCCGGCGTTCGGAAATCTTGCTCGTTTCTGCTGCCTTGATCCGCATGCGTTTCTTTCATCGGGTGGGCGGGCTGTACATAGATCAGACCAATTCCCATTTCCATTGGCAATATGCGCCAAGCAAGAACCGGTTAATCAACATCTACGTTGACTGCGCTAGGGCCGATATCTAGTCTCGCCCGCACCGGACAGACCAATAATTGGGAGGATAAGCACCAATGAGATCCCGCCTTTGCGATATGCTCGGAATCGAGTTTCCGCTTTTTGCCTTCTCGCATTGCCGGGATGTCGTCGTGGAGGTTTCCAAGGCCGGAGGCATGGGCGTGTTCGGTGCGGTGGACGTGCGCTCTCCCGAAGCGTTCGAGGCTGAGCTTGCCTGGATCGACGCCCATATCGACGGCAAGCCGTATGGCGTCGATTTCATCGTCCCAAACAAATATGAAGGCAAGGGTGAAAAGATCACCCAGGCCGACGCCGCGAAGACGGTTCCCCAATCGCACAAGGATTTTGCCCGGCAGGTACTTGAAAGCCACGGCATCGATGTCACCGACCTCACGGACGAGCGCTTCGCCCGCGGATCCAAGATCGGCCCCAATATCCGTGATGAGGGCGCGCAAAGTCTGCTCGATATCGCGCTGTCTCACCCGATCAGGCTTATCGCCAACGCTCTGGGCACGCCGCCCGCCTATATGCTCGAGCGCAGCAAGGCGGCAGGCGTTCCGGTCGCGGCGCTGGTGGGATCGCCCAAACACGCCCTGAAGCAGGTCGAGGCCGGCGTCGACATCATCGTCGCCGCAGGCACCGAGGCGGGCGGACATTGCGGCGATATAGGCACGATGGTCCTCGTCCCCGACGTGGTCCAGACGCTGCGCGCGGCAGGCAGCGAAACGCCGGTGCTCGCGGCGGGCGGCATCGTCACCGGCCGCCAGATGGCGGCGGCAGTCGCCATGGGCGCGGACGGAGCGTGGACGGGGTCGGTCTGGCTCACCACGCCGGAGGCGGAGACGAGCCCGGTCGTCAAGGAGAAGATGCTTGCCGCGACGGCGACCGACACGATCCGCTCAAAGTCGCGCACGGGAAAGTTCTGCCGTCAGCTGAAATCCGACTGGACCGATGCCTGGGAGGCCGAAGGCGCGCCCAAGCCGTTGCCGATGCCGCTGCAGTCGATCGTATCGGACACGGCCATGAGCAAGGTGCTCAAGCTTGCCAATGGCGGTCACGAGGGCGCAAAACAACTCGCCAGTTACTTCGTCGGTCAGGGCGTCGGGATGATGAGGTCGCCCTTGTCCACCCGGGAGGTCGTCCGGGAGTTCATGGAGGACTATCTGGCTGCCGCCGATCGTCTGAGCGGCAGCCTGGAAGACTGACGCCGGCTCAGTCGTCCGTTTTCAAAGGATTGGCGAAGCCGTAGGGGTTGACCAGCCGCCCTGTAATCGTCGGCATGTAACTATCGAGGCTGTCGACATTCCACTGATCGTTGCTGAACAGCGTTGCGGTAACGTCCGGCTGATTCAAGATGCCGACCTCGTCGCCGCCGATGAAAAAATCCTGCCCGTTGATATGTTCCGCAGCGGGCGTACACAGCCAGGCGACGAGCGAGCCGACGGCTTCCGGCGTCGTCGTCTTGTCCCAGCGGAAGCCGCGCTCGCCGATCCAGTGATCGCCCAGCGCTTCCAGCAAGGGCTTCCACGGGCCCATCAGATTCTGGGTGAACCAGTCGCCGCCGCCGGTGGCGCCCGCCGTGGCGCGCGGACGGATCATGTTGCAGCGGATATTGAAGCGTCCCTGCTCGCGGGCGATGCAGCGTGTGAAGCCGGCAATGCCTTCCTTGGCGGCCGCATAGGCTGAATTGAACAGCATCCCGAGACCTGCCTCGGAACCGGTATTGACGATCGATCCGCCGCCTCGTTCACGCATCACCGGCACGGCAAATTTCGTCGTCAGGAACGTCGCCTTGAGATGCGTTCCCAAGACCAGATCCCATTGCTCCTCGGTCAGTTTGTTGACCGGATTGCCGCCCCGCATGCCCGCGTTGTTCACGAGGATGTCGAGGCCGCCGAAGGCATCGACGGCCGCCTGGATCGTCTTTTCCGCGCCCTCGACCGTCATCAGGTCGGCCGTTACCGCGACCGCCTTGCCGCCCCCATCGTTGATTTCCGCCGCGGTGACTTCCGCGATGAATTCGCCCTTGTCATTCTTGCCGAAATCGCTGACGACGACACTCGCGCCCTCCCCCGACAGCACCATGGCCTCGGCCCTGCCGATGCCGCGCCCGCTGCCGGTCACGACAGCGACCTTTCCGGCCAATCTCCGCTTACTCATGTTCTTCCTCCATGACGGCCGATAATCTAGCCGATGACCCCGTTCTTTCTCAGCACTTCGCGCTCGGCACGGGTCACGCCCCAGGCGTCCAGGATTTCATCCGTGTTCTCCCCCGGCACCGGTGGCGGACGACGCACGGCCGCGGGCGTGCGGCTGAAGCGCGGCGCCGGCGCCGGCTGGACGACTCCGTCGACGTCGACATAGGCCTGCCTCGCCTTCATGTGCGGATGCGCCATCGCCTCGTCGGTGCTGAGCACCGGGGCGAAGCAGGCTTCCTTGCCATCCATGATGGCGCACCATTCGTCGCGCGTCTTGCTGCGGAAGATGTCGGCGAACTGCTTCTTGAGCGCGGGCCATGAACCGCTGTCCAGTTGATCGGGCACGCTGGCCGGATCCAGCCCCATCGCCGTCAGCAAAACCTCGTAGAACTTCGGCTCGACCGGCGCGACCGAAATCCATTCGCCGTCCTTCGTTTCATACACGTTGTACCAGGGCGCCCCGCCATCAAGAAAGTTGGCCCCGCGTTCCTTCACCCAGCGGCCGCTTCCGATGAAACCGAACTGATGCGTCATGAGGGACCCGAGGCCGTCGAGCATGGCGGCATCGATGACCTGCCCCTTTCCCGAGCTCTTCGCTTCCAGCAGACCGGCGAGCATGCCGAGCGCAAGATAGAGACCGCCGCCGGCATAGTCGGCCATCAGATTGAGCGGTATCGCCGGACCCTGTTCCTTCGATCCGATCATCGAGAGCATTCCGCTCAGCGCCAGGTAGTTGAGGTCATGCCCGACTTCCTTCGCCATCGGCCCCTGCTGTCCCCAGCCGGTCATGCGTCCATAGACGAGCCGCGGATTGCGCTTGAGGCAGACATCGGGGCCGAGACCCAGCCGCTCCATCACGCCGGGCCGGTTGCCTTCGATCGTCCCGTCGGCCTGTTCCAGCAGCCGCAAGACGAGCGCCCTGCCTTCTTCGGTCTTCAGGTCCACGGCCATGGAATCGCGGCTGCGCGTCGTGGGGTTGAAGCGCGGCTCCTTCTTGATGCCGAGCCCGTGCGGAACTTTCCGGTCGACGCTGATGACCTCTGCGCCCATGTCCGCCAGCAGCATCGCACAGAACGGGCCAGGCCCGACACCGGCGAACTCGACAATCCGGATTCCATGAAGCGGGCCGTGCCCGATCGAACCTGTCATCTGCTTCCTCCTGCCATGGCCATGCTGCGGCCAATGTCGTCTTCTTCTGGCAATCGATCTTAGGAGCGGCTCGCAATCCCATCAACATATTTGTTGACACAGCGGCGGCGCGCTCTTTAGCTTTTGCGCACAAAAACAACCATGCCGGCCACGGCATCGGGGCTCGCGCTCGAGGGACGCGTGGGAGCGCCATTCCGTTCCGACAGACCGTAAGTCATGATGCGGCGAGAGCTTGCATACAATGGCTGCAGCGCAGTTTGAGGAAATGCCGACGATGATGGACTACAGCGCCTATGACGAGCTGAAGGTGGATCGGCCGGAGGACGGCATTCTGCGCGTCAGCTTCAACAGACCGGATCGGATGAACGCGCTGACGAGCGAGACGCATCGCCAGCTCGGTGATATCTGGCGCGACATCGATCGCGACGATACGGTCCGCGCGGTTTTGCTGTGCGGTGAAGGCGATCATTTCTGCGCCGGCGGCGAATTCGATCTTGTCGAGAACCTCATCCACGATCACGACCTGCGCATGCGCAATTTCCGCGAAGCACGCGACCTCGTCTACAACATGATCAACTGCTCCAAACCGATCGTGTCCGCGATGCAGGGCGGCTGCGCCGGGGGCGGGCTGGCCGCCGGCCTCCTCGCCGACATCTCGATCGTCACGAGAAAGGCCAAGCTCGTTGACGGTCATGTCCGCCTCGGTGTCGCCGCCGGCGATCACGCGGTTCTCCTGTGGCCGTTGATGTGCGGCCTCGCTAAGGCGAAATATCACCTCCTGCTCAACGAGCCCCTGACGGGCGAACGCGCAGAGGAAATAGGGCTCGTCTCGCTGGCGGTCGAGGATCACGAACTCCGCGAAAAGGCCATGGAAGTCACGCGGCGCCTCGCCGCCGGCGCGCCTAGCGCCGTTCGCTGGACAAAATACGCGCTCAATAACTGGCTGCGCGCGGCAGGCCCGACCTTCGATAACTCGCTTGCCCTTGAATTCATGGGGTTTTCCGGCCCCGAGGTGCGAGAGGGGGTTGCCGCGATCAAGGAAAAGCGCAAGCCCGATTTCCCGGGAAATTCCCGCATCTGACTTAAGAAGAAGACCTGGCAGGAAGGAGCACTCATGGCGACGTCGCAGTCCGATATCTGGTATCCGAGCGAACAACAGAAGGCCGGCTGCAACGTCACCCTCCTCATGGAGCGGCTGGGCCTCAATACGTATGACGATCTCTATCGGCTCTCCATCGAGCATCCGGACCGGTATTGGGCCGAGATTCTCGACTTCTGCGCCGTCCAATGGTCGAAGCCATACGAGCAGTTCGCCGACCTTTCACGCGCGCCGGAATTCCCCAAATGGTTCGTCGGCGGCGAGATCAACTGGGTCGATACCATCTTTGCATTCGCGAGAGACCCCGCGACGGCCGACAAGCCGGCCGTCATCGCAGAGCGCGAGGACGGGGCGCAATCGCAGGTCACCTATGCCGAGCTTCACAAGCGCGTCCGGAAGTTCGCGGGCGGACTGAAGAAGCTCGGGATTACGAAGGGTGACCGCATAGGCCTGCTGATAGAGCCGGGCATCGAGGCGATCGTGTCGATGATCGCGATTACCTATGCCGGCGCGGTTGTCATGCCGTTGTTCAGCGGATTCGGCGCGGAGCCGATTTCCTCACGCCTTTCGCTGTGCCGCGCGCGCGCGCTGATTGCGACGGCCGGTTTCAAGCGACGCGGCAAGCTGGTGGACCGCGAGGCCGTCGCCAGGGAAGCGGTAAAGTCGGCAGGTACGGAATTGCTGATCCTGAAGCCGCTTCAGGGCGACAAGGCGAGCGGCGACGGGGTCGTCGACTGGAATGACGTGGCCGCCGGCCCGGAGGCCGGGCCGAAGGGCGAACCGATGTCCAGTCAGGACATGTTCATGATCTTCTTCACCTCCGGCACGACAGGCCTGCCCAAGGGTATCGTCCATACCCACGGCACCTTCCCGATGAAGGTGATGCATGACGGCGTCATCTGTTTCGACATGAAGCGCGACGACATCTTCTTCTGGCCCGCCGACATGGGCTGGGTGGCCGGCGCGCTGGCGATCGCCACCGCGCTTATGCGCGGCGCGACGATGATGTGCTACGACGGCGCGCCGGACTATCCCGACTGGTCCCGCATGTCTCGGTTCATCGAGCGCTACAAGGTGACGCATTTCGGCGGCGCGCCCACCATGATCCGCGGTTTTGCCGCCAACGAGAAGCTGGCGACCGCCGGCGACATGTCCTCCATCCGCCTGCTCATCACCGGCGGCGAGGCGATCGACCCGGAGCATTTCGCCTGGTACGGCCGTCACTTCGGCGGCGGCGTGGCGCCAGTCATCAACTTCTCCGGCGGGACGGAGGTGTGCGGCGGACTTGTCGGCAGCGTGATGCACAGGCCCATTGTCCCCGGCGGCTTCAATACAGCCGTGCCCGGCATGGAGGTCGATGTCGTCGACGCTGAGGGAAACTCCATTCGCAATGCCGTCGGCGAACTGGTCGTGCGCAGCCCCGGTGTGGGCATGACGTCGTCATTCTGGGAAGACGACGAGCGCTATCTCGACACCTACTGGCGGACGATTCCAGGCATCTGGGTGCATGGCGACCTCGCCATTCTGGACGATGACGGCAATTTCTTCCTCCGCGGTCGCTCCGACGACACGCTCAAGCTCGCTGGCAAGCGGACGGGCCCGGCGGAAATCGAGGACGTGCTGATGGAAATGCCGGAAATCGTCGAAGTCGCCGCCATCGGCGTCGACGATCCGGCAAAAGGTCAGGTTCTCGTCGTATTCGCCATCGCGCCGTCCGCCGCCGATGATCAACCGGCCTTCGCGCAGAAGGTCATGGATCATGCGGACGCAAGGCTTGGGCGCGCGTTCAGGCCGAACAAGGTTCACGTCGTCCGCGAACTACCCAAGACGCGCACCGCCAAGGTTATGCGCAGGCTCATCCGCGGCGCCTATAGCGGTCTGCCTCTGGGCGACATCTCGGCGCTCGACAATCCGTCCGCGCTGGAGGAAATCGCCCGGGTCGCGAAGGCCGGTTGATCGGCCGTCAACGACCGCTTTGGATCTAAAGCGCTCGCAGAACCCTGGCGGCGCCGCGATCGTGCCAGGCGAGTTTCCCCTCGCCGATCAGCCGGTTCACGTTCGTCAGCGCCTCGGATACAAAGAACCACGACTCGCGTCCCTCCGGTTTGCTTCCATAGAGGACAGCGCTGACGTCCGCGAGTTGCAGTTCGGCCTCGCTGCACGCTTTCAGGACGCGTTCGGCGCGGCTGTTCTGGCGGTCACGTGCCCGCTTTACGGCGTCATGTAGCCCCGTAAACGGCGAGAAATGGCCCGGCAGGACGAATGCCTCCGGCGAAATCTGCTTCTCGATGAGATCGAGAGACCTCATATAGTCGGCTGCCGCGTCGTATTCCGGTTCGACGACATTGACGAAGAGGACCGGACTGAGCGCGCCCATCACCTGATCGCAAGACATGTAGATGCGTCCCGATGTCTCGCGCAATGTGATCAGATTGGGGGCGTGCCCGCTTAAAGGAAGTATCTCGAAATCGTGACGGGCAAAGGAAAGCTGTCCCGCAAGGGGCAGATGGACCAGATCTTCCGGCAGAGGGTGAACGTCCGCGTAGAATTCCGAAGGTTGGGTGAGGAGACGTTCCTGCGCACCCGGCCCATAGCCGTGACTCTCGCAAAAATGCTTCACGAACGCGCGCTGGTCGTCATCGTAGGGACGCATGTCGAAGGCCAGCGATTCCTGGCAATCCCGCGTCATCAGTACCGGTGCGTCGAGCCTTTTTCGCAGCCATCCGGCGAGCCCGATGTGATCGGCGTGGAAGTGCGTGACCAGCACCCTGTTGATCCTGATATCCCGGAGCGGTCCGGCCAGCATCTTCTCCCAGATGCCCTGCGCTTCCTCTCCACAGCCGGTATCGACGAGGGTCCAGCCGTCCGTATCCTCGATGAAATAGATGTTCAGTTCGTGCGGCTGATCGGGATGCGGCATCCGGGTCATCATGAGCCCGGGTTCTATGACCGCAAGTTCACCGAAATCCGGAACTTCCGGCACGGCGGGGGTTTCCGACAGGCCTTCCTGCCGTGTCTTCTGGTGTCGTGGAGAATTCATCTGTACCGGTCTTCTGGCATTCAATACGCGACGCCCCGCCATTCGTGTGCAGGCGCATAGTCAGCAGAGGCAACATATTCGCGGGGCTTGCCGCGTTCAAGCAAGAGAAGAGGCAAAAGGAAAGGCCGGCCTCGCAGGGCCGGCCTCGGAACGCTCAACGGGCAGACGTTCCAACCGACGGATGCTCGGGGGTTCGGGAGGGGCACATCCGTCAGGGCAATCAACCGTTGAAAGACCGCATCGTTCCCCTTTGTGGCCAAGCTGACGATCAACTTCGGTAAGTGAATGTTGCAACTGGTCCTAGCGCCGGGCTTCCGGCGCGGCTGCCTGCATCCGCGAGAGATGAAGCCTTACCGTCTGCGGCAGTTCTTGCCACAACAGCCCTGCCATCGCTTCCTCCTCGGCCTGAATTTGTCTGCACACCGCAGCCGTCTCGCCGTCGCCGACCGCTTCGCAGGCCACGTCGAGGCTGCGGTAGCAAACGCTTTCCGCCTGTTCGAACGCATAGGCTGCCAATAGATTTTTGACGATCTCGTCCGAAGCGAATGCGGCGCCCACGGTCTGCATCGCCGCCGCGGTCTATCCAACCATATCCTTCAATCCGGACGCCTTGGCGAGGCGCGGCGCGGCGTCCCGCCCCCGCGCCGGAGGGCGGCATTCTCCACCCATCGCATCGTGTCGTAGAGAAGGACGGCAAGGGCGGCGACGGCGAGACCTCCTTGCAGGATAAAGGCCAGATTGTTGGACAGAAGCCCGGCGATGATCACCTCGCCGAGCGTACTCGCAGCAACCGTCGAACCGATCGTGGCCGTTCCGACAGCGATCACGGTGGAAAGCCTCATGCCGGCAAGAATGACCGGCAGCGCCAGCGGCAGTTCGACCCGGAGGAACATCTGGCGGTCCGTCATGCCCATCCCGCGCGCTGCTTCCAGAACGGAGCGCGGCAGGGTCGACAGCCCGGTGAGCGTGTTCTCGAAAATGGGCAGCAATCCGTAAATAAACAGCGCGACGAAGGTCGGCGCGGCGCCGAAGCCGAGCGCCGGCACCGCAAGTGCCAGGACCGCGACGGGCGGAAAGGTCTGGCCCACATTGGCGAGCGCCCGCGACAAGGGCAGGAACTCCGCGCCGGCGGGACGGGTGACGAAGATCGCGAGGCCGATCGATACGATCGCGGCGGCCAGCACGGCGGCGCCGACCAGCAAGAGATGGTTGAGCGTGAGCTGCAGGAGGTTGGCCTGCGTGTAGATGGGTGGCGCGCCGCGCTGCGTCAGCGGCTCGAATATTGGGGAAAAAGCGTCCGGCCATGCCAGAAACGCAAGGAGCAGCGCCAATACCGCCAACCTGACGATGATACCTGTCCGCGTCACGCCGGCGGCCTTGCGGCGCGCGCCGTGAGCGCCGCCAGCGTGATCCGGCCGACCGGCTCGCCGTCGCGTTCGACCGGCGCGGCCGCCCGCCCCGACCAAAGCAGATCTGCATAGGCATCGCGCGCCGAGCTTGCCGCGTCCAATGCCGCGCCCTCGGCATCGCCCGGTTCGACGAGTTCGCCGGCGCTGACCAGCGACAGAAGCTGGAACGGGCCTTCATGGGCCCCGAGAAGCGCTTCGATGAAGGGGCTTGCCGGATGTGCGACAATCTCTTCGGGAGGCGCATATTGCAGCAACCTGCCCCCGTCCATCACGCCGATCATGTCGGCAAGGCGGATCGCCTCGCTCATGTCGTGCGTGACCAGAATGATCGTCGTGCCGAAGCGGCGCTGGATTTCAAGGAGATCATCCTGTGCCTTGGTGCGGATGATCGGGTCGAGGGCACCGAAAGGCTCGTCCATCAGCAGAAGATTCGGCCCGGAGGCGAGTGCCCGGGCAACCCCGACCCGCTGTTGCTGACCGCCGGAAAGCTCATGCGGCATGCGCGAGCGGAACTCGCCGGGCGGCATCTGGAATAGCTCCAGCAGTTCATCCACGCGCGCTTCTATCCGGTTGGCATCCCATTTCAGGAGCTGTGGCACGGTCGCGATATTCTGCGCGACCGTCCGGTGCGGAAACAGCCCGTGCCCTTGTATGACGTAGCCGATACGCCTTCGCAGTTCATGCGCGGGAATGGCGCGCGTATCCTCTCCGTCGATCCGCACCGTGCCCGATGTCGGCTCCACAAGCCGGTTGATCATGCGCAGCAGCGTCGTCTTGCCCGAACCGGAGGTACCGACGACGGCGGCGATCTTGCGCGGCGGAACGATCATCGACACGTCGTCCACGACCGCCGTCCCGCCATATTCCCTGGTGAGGTGGCCGGCCTCGATCATCTCCTTGCCCTCCCCGCGCCGCGAGGCGCGCTCAGCTCCACGAGTGCGTCGAGAATGACGGCGGCCGCAAAAGAGAGAAAAACGGTCGGCAGCGCGCCGAGCAGAATGAGGTCGATCGCCGTCTGCCCCATGCCCTGAAAGACGAATACACCGAACCCGCCCCCGCCGATCAGGGCCGCGATCGTCGCAAGACCGATATTCTGGACCAGGACGATCCGGATGCCCGTCAGGATCACCGGGAAGGCAAGCGGCGCCTCGACGCGGAAGAATTTCTGCCGCTCCGTCATGCCCATGCCGAGCGCCGCGTCGCGCGCCGCCGCCGGAACGCCGGCAAGTCCGGCCAGCGTGTTGGTCACCACGGGCAGCAGCGCATAGCCGATGAGCGCGATCAGGGCCGGCGCCGCGCCGATGCCCGATATGCCGAAGGACGCAGCAAGCGGCGCGTTCGCCGCGAGCCAGGCGAGCGGCGGAATGAGAATTCCGAACAAGGCGATCGATGGGATCGTCTGCACGATATTGAGGACGTTGAGCAGCGGTTCGCGTATCGCCGCGACCCGAAAGCAAAGAATGCCCAGCGGCACGCCGGCAATCGCCGCCGCGGCGAGCGAGGAAAAGGCCAGAGTCACATGCCGAACCGCCTCTTCCCAGAACCGGTCGCGTCGCACGGCATATTCCTTGAGAATGGAAACGTCGCTCCACAGGCCCGAGCCAAGCAGCAGCAGCAGCCCGCCTGTGGCGATGCCCAGAGCCAGCAGACGCCGATAAGGACCGGGCCGCCATCGCGCCAGCGTGTCGGTCAGCACGAGCGCGAAGGCCGCGACCAGCACCCAGAATCCGGCGGCAGGACCAACCCTCGCCGCGGCGTTGCCGGACGGGGTGAGATGGCTCGCCGAGAAGCCAAGGCCCAGCAATACGGCGATCATGCCCGCCGCCCCCGCGGCGAGGCGCAATGGGAGGCTCTTGGAAAATACGACGATTGCCGATGCGGCGGCCGCGACTATCAGCAGACCAGCGGCCTGCAAGACCGGCAACGATTGAAGGACAGACAGCGCATCGCCGACGACGATCCTGTTGGCGCGGAACGTCACGAAGGGCAGCGCCAGCCCGCAGAGGACCATGACCGCCGCGATGGCTCCGAGCCTGTCGATAGACGGCTTCGCGGTGGGGCCTGCCTTCAGCGCGATATCGTCGGCCACGCTATTTGATCAAGCCTTCGCTCTTCAGGAAATCGCGCGCGACGTCCCTGGCGGCTTCGCCGCCGACCTGCACGCGTCCATTGAGCTTCTGAAGGGTTTCCAGATCGAGCCTGGCGAAGACCGGTTCGAGAACCTTGACGATGGCCGGATACTTCTCCAGCACCTCCCTGCGCACGATGGGCGCGGGCCGGTAGACCGGCTGCACATTCTTGTCGTCTTCCATGACGACGAGGCCCGAAGGCTCGATGCCGCCGTCGGTACCGTAGACCATTGCCGCGTTCACGCCGCTGGTCTGGCGCGCGGCGGCGGCGATGGTGGCCGCCGTGTCGCCGCCCGACAGGATGACGAGTTGCTCCGAGGAGAGCTTGAATCCGTAGGTCGACTGGAAAGCGGGAAGCGCGGCCGGCGAATTCACGAACTCCGACGAACCGGCGAGCTTGATGTCGCCGCCACCGGCAATGAATTTGCCCAGATCGCTCATGGTCTTCAGATTGTTGGCGTCGGCGATCTTCTTGCGCACGGCGATCGCCCAGGTGTTGTTGGCGGGCGCCGGCTCAAGCCAGACGAGGTTGTTGGCCTGCAGGTCGAGCTCTGCGGCACGCTTGTAGCCCGCTTCCGGATCCTTCCAGACATCGCTGTCGGCCTCGTTGAAGAAGAACGCCGCGTTGCCGGTATACTCCGGATAGATGTCGATCTCGCCCGCGGTGATCGCCTCGCGCACGATCGGCGTTCCACCCAGTTGAACCTTGCCGACGACGGGGATGTCGCTCGCTTCGAGCACTTCCAGAATCATGTTGCCGAGGACGCCACCCTCGGTATCGATCTTCGACGATACGACGACGTCCGCGACGGCGCCCCCGGTCATCAGCGCAAAAGCTGCGAAGGCCGCAGCGAAAAGGTTTTTCATCGCAGTATGTCCTCAGCCGCTGTTATGTTCGACCGTAAAGCGCGCAACCCACGCCACCGGTTCCTTGCATCGCGTGGCAATGCTTCGCCACAATGCCGAGCCACCATGGAGGCGGCAAAAGGTGCATCCGTCGACAGCCTAGCCGCGACAAACCGATCTTCACAAGCGCGCGTTGCACAAACCGCGCCGCGAAGCCTTCGTCTGAAAGGAAATCCCAATGAAAAACCGCCCGCTTGGCAGAACCGGTCTCTCCATCGCACCCATTGTCATGGGGGGAAATGTTTTCGGATGGACGATCGACGAGAAGACCGCATTCGCCGTCCTCGATGCCTTTGTCGATCTCGGGTTCAACGCCATCGACACGGCCGACTCCTATTCACGCTGGGTGCCCGGCAACAAGGGCGGCGAATCCGAAGCGATTATCGGCAACTGGCTCAAGGCCCGACCGGGCATGCGCGAGAAGGTCGTCATTTTCACCAAGGTCGGATCAGACATGGGCCAGGGGCGAAAGGACCTCTCGCCCCGCTGGATCGCCAGGGCCGCGGAGGATTCGCTTGCCCGTCTCGGGGTCGATACAATCGATCTCTATTTCTCGCACTGGTTCGATCCCGAAACGCCATTCGAGGCGACGCTTGAAGCCTATGACCGCCTGATCAAGGCGGGAAAGGTGCGCGCTGTCGGTGCTTCCAACCACGACGCCGCGCAACTGGAGGAGGCGCTGCGCACATCTGAGCCGCTGGACCTGCCGCGCTATAAGGTGCTCCAGCCCGGCTACAATCTGTACAGCCGGACGCCCTTCGAGGGCGCGCTGCGCGAACTCTGCCTGCGCGAAGGCCTTGGCGTCGTCCCCTATTACGCGCTCGCGGCCGGCTTTCTCAGCGGCAAATACCGCTCGAAGGCCGATCTCGGTCAGTCCGTGCGTGGCGGCGGCATTGAGAAATATCTCGACGCACGCGGCGCCGCCATTCTCGACGCGCTCGACGCGGTCTCCGACCGGCATGGCGCAACGCCCGCGGAAATCTCTCTTGCATGGCTGATGGCACAGCCGGGCATCACCGCGCCGATTGCCAGCGCGACCCGCGTCGCGCATGTGCAAAGCTTTGCCCGCGCCGCCACCCTGTCGCTCGATGACGAGGACATGAGGCTGTTGAACAGCGCCAGCGCCTGAACGGCGGTTCAGAGTCTGCACTTGATCGGCCGATGCAACGGGTGCATGACAGTCACCGACCTTGAGGCCGCTCGCCTCGCCTTCCGGACCAAGACGCATGCCCGGGCAGCAGATACGCCCGCAGACCGGCATGCTCGTCCAGCCTGCCGGGCCGCGCACCTGGCGAGCGCCATGCAGTGGAACCCGATATCTTGACCGGCATCCCCGTCACAACGCTCGTCGCCATCATTACCTTCTTCGGCGGACTTGGCGGCGGCCTCGTATTTCCCATCATGCCGGCGCTCGGCCTCGATCTGGGCATTCCCGCCTTCATGGTCGGGCTCATCCTCGCCTCCAACAGGATTGCCCGGCTGTTCTTCAACCTGCCCGCCGGTCACCTGTTTCATCTCCTCGGCCCGCGCCTGCTTCTGGCACTGGCGATGCTGATTGAAACGGTGGGCATGCTCGGCTTCAGCCTGGCGCTCCAGACCAGCGAGCCGGCGCTCGTGCTGCTCGTATCGCGTTTCGTGCACGGCATCGGCATGGGATTCCTGCTGGTTGGCGCGCAGGCCGCCGTCCTCAGCTATTCCGACCGGGGCAATCGCGGCCGCAAGACGGCGGCGGTGCGCATCGCGATGAACACAGCCGTTCCCGGCGGCGTGGTGGTCGGCGGCCTCCTCGCCGATCTTTATACCAACAATGCCGCCTTTCTCTCCGGCGCAGCCGTCAGCTTCGCGGGGGGAATCGTTGCTCTGCTCTTTCTGCCGCGGCCGCCCGCGAAGATACCCGAGACGGGCGTCGCGCCCTCTGCGGGCGATGCCGCCTATGGCATCAGGGCGCTGCTGCGCTCGCCGAACCTGCCGGCGCTGGCTTCGGCCTGGTGCTTCAACATGCTGATCTTCATGACGGTGCAGGGCGTTATCCTGTGCACCCTGGTACTGCTCGCGCAGGAGCGCGGCATCTCGATGGCCGGCTTTGGTCCTCAAGGTACGTCCGGCCTGCTCATGGCGGTGATGATGGGCGTCGCCGCCCTCAGCGCGATCGTCATGGGCCGGGCCATCGACGCCATCAGGTACCGCTCCACGCCGCTGATCCCCTCGCTGCTCGGCCTCGCCCTGGGCTTTGTCATTCTCGGAATCGCCCAGACGCTGCCGATGATGCTGCTCGGCGCCGTCGTCACCGGCCTTTCCTATAACAGCGTGACGATGCCGATGATGGCGCTTCTCGGCGATGCCGCCGGCGAAAGGCAGCACGGGCCGGCGGCGGCAACCTTCCAGCTCTTCGGCGATATCGGTGGCACGATCGGGCCCATTCTCGGCATCGAGATGGCGATCCGCGTCGGGCTTGAGCCGCTCTATCTGTCCCTTTCGGTTCTCATCGCGCTCGCCGTCTTCGTCGCCTTGTGGCTTCGCGGCTACGAGAAGCGCCGTTTCGCCGCCGAGACGGCGGACAAGACGGCTGGCGACCCTGCCTGAGATCCGAGGTTACGGCGCTTCCGTGCACAGGCTGCGACCGTCTCCGAATGAGCGCACGATTTCGATCTTGCCGACGATAGCGGCGTTGAACGCGTCCATGTCCTCCGCCGGAATCCAGTATTCCAGATGCGCCTGCCCGCCCGCTTCCTGCACCTTGAATTTCGCCAGGTAGTCTGCCCGAACCTCGAAACGCGTCACATATCCCGCGCCGCTCGCAGGCACATTCCAGTCGCGCGCGATCTTCACGGCATATTCCTCGCTGGTCACCGGATAGAAGATCGGCTGCTCGGGCAGGCGTGGCGGAAACGCCGTCATGCCGCTCTCCTCGATCAGCTTGAGCTCAGCCGGACCGACCGGACGCCAGAGGGTGACAGTCGCTTTCGTCATTCGGCCGACATTAGTTGAAGGTGCATTCATGCACTAGCGCAACTGATGCCACCGCCGGCCACATATGCGAAGATCGCGTTCCATGCATATGCCCTTTGCGCTGGGCCATCTATCGTTCTCACGCCTGCCAGTTATGGGGACAACAAGTGAGCGACCACTGGAGCTTCTATTTAAAGCAGGTTGAGGCAAAGCCGGCATCCATCCTCCTTGATCTTGGCATCGCCCAATCCGTCCCGCTGGCGGGGTATACGCATCTGGGGGAAATCCGGCTGGAGATGCTCTCCCCTCGCCCGGACGGCCTGTCGAGCAACGAGGAATTCCAGGCACTTGCGGATCTGGAAGACGCCGTGATGCCCATGATCTTATCGGCCACCTCAGCCATCCATGTCGGCAGGATGACCACCGGTGGCAATCGCAACTTCTATTTCTATACTGGCGATCCAGACGCGTTCGGCCATGCGGCAGCCGCGGCAATGGGTGCGCATCCAAACTACCGATATGAGATCGCAACGACACTAGACATGGGTTGGCTTGCCTACACCCGTCTCCTCTATCCCTCGGAGGACGACCGGCAGCACATCGAAAACCGTGACCTGATTGCTACACTGGAAGACAAGGGTGACAGGGTCGATATCCCGCGTGAAATCGACCATCACATCAAGTTCGCCGACCCCATCACGCGACGCGGGTTTGTCGAACACACGCGAAAGATGGGGTTTCGGGTTCTCCAGGAAGATTTCGATCTGGTAGGCCGCTTCCGTCTGACCATCGGCCGCCAGGACCGGCCGGTCGACATGGTCGATATAGCGTTCAAACTCTACAAGGACGCGAAGAATTTTGGCGGCGACTATGACGGCTGGGGCTGTATTATGGTGACAGAATGAAGGCCGCCGCCCAATCGCCCGGATTAGAACGCGATACCCTGTACCGGGTCACGTATTGCGCCCATCTCTTTTCGCGATGACTGCAGCTATTGCTGCAACGAGTTCATTCTGGCCTTCGTACATCGGTGGCAGGAACAACTCCGAACCATCGACAAACTTCACTCCGACACCGCCGCCCGGAGCTCTTCCCATCCACCACGCGTCGGACATCCGGAAACCTCTGCTCGCTTCAAAGCGGCCGCGGACATGAATTTCCTCGCCTCGCCACCGATACTCGCTTCCAAATGAATATCGAATTGTAACGAGCACGGAAACGCAGGCTGCAATCAACCAGAGCACTGAGAAAAAGCGTGACAGAACAGCATTGGCATTGCCGGAGAGATCGAGAAACAAAATACGGTAGATAATGTAATAACCTAAAAATGTTGAAATGCCGATTGTAAATTTCAATATCCAATGCGGCCTGAGCGTAACCCAGCCATCCTTGCCAGGCTCTATTTTTGGCGTAAAGATCCAATTCAGTACATATATAAAATAAAAAAATGTTGCCAAAACAATTATTTGGAGAATGATCTTCATTTGGATATCGCAACATTTCTATTGTCGAGTACTAAGGTGCGATGAGCCTACGCATCCGCCCCATCGCCGCATCGATCTCGCGCGATTCCGCCTCCTGCCTGAGGTCGAACATTGCCAGCAGCGTCCAGCGGTCGCTTTCAAGCTGCCGCCTCAGTTTTTCCCGCTCGGCCTCATCCTCCGCATCCGCCAGCAGCCGGTCGAAATCACCCTCGACCGACCGGATCATGTCGGCCGGCGATTTGTGCTTGCCGAGGATGCGCGCGGCGCCCGCGAAGGTCGGCGTCGTTCTGTCGCCCGCCTCCACCTCGCGATAGCCGGCGCCGTGACGCGCCACCGTCTCGTAAACCGCGTGATAGGCGAATGCCTGATCCGGCTGTTCCTCGGAAGCCGCCAGCAGGCGGCGGACGACACGCAGGCCCATCAGCGTGATGCCGCCATCGGAACTGCTGACCATCCGCGCCCGGCCGATCTCCTTGTCGATCTCCTTGATCTTCTGCGGCAGGGAGAGGTCTTCGCGGTCGACGACCGCCCCGGCGTTGTGAACGGTGCGCGCGAAAATGAAGGCGGCCCCCCGACAATCGGCCCGCAGCGCGGCGAAGGCTTCCTCGAACTCGGCGGCCGGCGGCGCGGGCTTCGGCTCCAGGTCGAGGCGGCGTTTGATCCAGTCCCACATCCTATGGCGCCCACGCGAAATAGTCCGGCCGCCCGCCGGGCCATGAATCGCCCCATAGTTGCTGCCCGCCATCCACCGTGACCACCTCGCCCGTGATGTATTTGCCGGAAGGCGCGGTGAGATAGACGCATGCCTCGGCGATGTCCTGCACATCGCCGGCGTGCCGCATCGGATTGGCATTGTTGAGAAACCCGTGGATGCCCGACGGCGGATACTGGCCGAACGCGCTTGTCTCGATGGCGCCGGGCGCGACGCAGTTGATGCGGATGTCGTGCTCTGCCCATTCCACGGCGACCGATTTGGACAGATAGATGACGCCCGCCCGCGCCGCGCAGCTGTGCGCGACGGTCGGCCGTCCCCGCCAGACCGAGGCGACGATATTGACGATGTTGCCGGGCACGCCTCTTTCGATCCAGGCCTTGGCGGCCGCCTGCATCATGTACCAGGTGCCGTTGAGATTGGTGTCGATGACGGCCT
Source organism: Flavobacteriaceae bacterium (assembly GCA_050249695.1). Taxonomy (GTDB): domain Bacteria; phylum Pseudomonadota; class Alphaproteobacteria; order Rhizobiales; family Tepidamorphaceae; genus JACKJP01. The sequence goes on from JBFWQA010000001.1 coordinate 1,018,407, forward strand.
GCCAGCCCTTGTGGCTGAAATCGATGGCGAGCTGCGCGAACTGGCCGCCGGCATTGTTGATCAGCACGTCGATACCGCCGAGATCCGCCGCCACCCCGTCGAACAGCGCCTGCACCTGCTCCGGCTCGCGGATGTTGACGGTGTGGACGAGCACTTCCGCGCCCGCGTCGCGAAAGAGCGGCGCCGCCGCCTCGAGCTTCTCGCGCGTGCGGCCGCAGATGACCAGCCGCGCGCCGAGCCGCGCATAGAGCATGGCGATCGCCTTGCCGAGACCGGTGCCGGCCCCGGAGACGAGAACCGTCCGCCCAGCCATCAGGCCGGGCCGATAGACCGTCGGCAGCGTCTTCAGCTCGTCGTCCGACAGCCCGAAACTGGTTTCCGTCTTCGCGGCGTCCGCCGTCATCCCCTGCCCTCCGCCTCTGCGCAAATTTGCCGGCCCGGACCTTACCGAGCCCACCCGCCTGAAGGCAATGACCGCGACGCGGATATCGGCCGGGGGAAACCGGCGGTCCATGACTGGTCAGCGGGTCCCGCCTCACCACGGACGACGCCCTGGCTGCGCGGGCGAATTGAGGGTCGGAAGGTTTGACGAAAGCGGGCACGAGCCGCCCCGCCGATCAGGCGTTTGGCGATAGGTCGCCGCCGGTCAGCCCTTGAAGGTCGGCTGGCGGGGATGGACGTCGTCCTTGAAGATATCGAAGCTCTTCCACGCCGGCTCGACCGGATCGCAGCCGGGCTGCGGCGTATAGGGCGAGGCATCGACCAGTTGAAGCATGGGGATGTAGCGCGGACAATTGGGGAAGATGACGCGCGCCGAAACGCGCACGATCATCTGCGCGCCCACCGTCTCCCCCAGCAACGGGTCGTCGCGACTGATGCTGGCGGTTCCGTTCACGCGCAATCGCCGGGGCGACCCATGCATGGCGATGAACAGCATGGCGACATTCGCATTGACGGCAAGATTGCCGAGGCTCTTGAACATGCCGTTGCCGTCATAGTCGGGAAACGCGAGTTCGGACGGCCCGGTGACGCGAACGAAGCCCGGCGCGCCGCCCTTGAAGGAACAGTCCGGCCGACCTTCCCCGTCTGCGGTCGCGAGAAAGAAATAGACCGCGCTCTCGATAAAGGCCCGGTCGTCGTCGCTGAAGGTCTCCCGCGCCAGCATCTCCAGCCGGTCGGCGATACGCCGGCTTTCGAAGCGATCCTGCAGGGCGCGGTTGCCTTCGTGATAGAGTTTGCTGTCAGTCATCGCACTGCTCCCCCTGAAGCGGCTCAAGGAACCGAAATAACAGCGCTTTCGGTGGCTATATTAGCAGTAAGCAACGGGCGGCGACAGCGGGATTTCAGGCAGGCCGGCCCGCTGCCCGTCCTGATGGATAAAGCAGGTTTACATGATACCGACCAGTTGGTATGGTACTCGTGATCGGTCATCGACGCGCGGTTGGCTCTCAATCGCCCGGGTGCCCGATCCGGACAACCCGAACAAGAGGAACTCGTCCCATGCCCAACACCGTTCGACTGCACCGTGTCATCGCCGCCAAGCCGGAAAAACTCTACCGGGCGTTCGTGGAACCCGATGCCGTCGCCAGCTGGCTTCCGCCCTACGGCTTTCTGTGCACCGTTCATGAACTCGATGCGAAGGTGGGCGGCAAACACCGCATGAGCTTCCGCAACTTCACCACCGGCAACGGCCATTCGTTCGGCGGCGAATATCTCGAGCTCGTGCCCGGCGAGAAGCTCGTCTACACGGACCGGTTCGACGATCCCAAACTCCCCGGCGAGATGAAAGTGACGATCGAGCTGAGGGCGGTTTCCGTCGGCACGGAACTGAATATCCAGCAGGAAGGCATCCCCGACCTGATACCCCTCGAGGCGTGCTATCTCGGCTGGCAGGAATCCCTCCGCAAGCTGGCCCTGCTCGTCGAGCCCGAGATCCAGGGATAGGACCGCCCTCGGGCGCTCAGCGCGCGCCGGGAATGATATCCGCCTTGCGCAGCATCGCGAGGACGGCGACCAGCGCCGCCGCGAATCCCGCCGCCGCGCCGACGCCTATGGCCCATCGCGGGCCGTAAGTGTCGGCGATCCAGCCGACGATGGGGGCGCCGATCGGCGTTCCGCCCATCGCCACGCTGATCCTCAGCGCCATGACGCGTCCCCGGATGAAGGGCTCGGTCGAAAGCTGCATCAGGCTGTTGGTCGTGCTCATGATCGTGAGCGCCGCCGCGCCGGTGGCGACGAGCGTGGCGGCAAAAAGCCAGTAATCGGGGGCGAGCGCCGCCAGCGTACAGCCGACGCCGAAGCCGGCGGCGCCAACCAGCAGCAGCGAGAAGCGCGGCTGACTGCGCGCGGCGGCGAGCAGCGCGCCGGCCACCGTGCCGACAGCCAGAAACGACGACAGCAGGCCATAGCCTCCGGCGTCGGTGTGGAAGATTTTGACCGCCATCGTGGAGATGAAGATCGGAAAATTGAGGCCGAAGGTTCCGATCAGGAAGAGGATGACGAGGATCGCCTTCAGATCCGCCCTGCCCCACACATAACGAAACCCCTCCGTCAGGCCGCCCCGTTTCCGCTCGGCGCGCGGATTGGGATGCAGTTCGCCCACGCGCAGCAAGAAAAGCGAGGCGAGCACCGCGGCATAGGTGAGACCGTTGATCACGAAGGCCCAGCCGGTGCCGACCGAGGCGATGAGAAGCCCGGCGACCGCCGGGCCGATCATCCGCGCGGCGTTGAAGGAGGTGGAGTTCAGCGCCACGGCATTGTGCAGATCGGTATTGCCGACGAGTTCCGTGACGAAGACCTGCCGCACCGGCGCATCGAACGCGGCGGCGCAGCCGAAGACGAACGCGAAGACGTAGACATGCCAGAGCTCGACGAGGCCGGTCACCGTGAGGACGCCGAGGCTCAGCGCCAGCAGCCCCATGATCGACTGCGTGGCAAGCAGCATGCGGCGCTGGTTGAAGCGATCGGCGGCGTAGCCCGTCCACGGCAGCAGCAGGAATTGCGGCCCGAACTGCAGCGCCATGACGATGCCGACGGAGGCGGCGCTGTGCTGCGTCAGTTCGGTGAGCACCAGCCAGTCCTGCGCGGTGCGCTGCATCCATGTGCCGACATTGGAAACCAGCGCCCCGGCCGCCCAGACGCGATAATTGAAGATCCGGAGCGAACGCAGGACACCGGCTTGCGGCATTTAATGGAAAACTCCGTGATGAAAACTGCGATCTACTGGCCGGCGCCTTGTCAGACCGTATGATCGCGCCCGCATTTACTGCATGTCTTGTATGGCCAAAGGCACCTGCTCGTCCAACGCCCGGCTGTGCTGACATAGATCGACTGACCGCAGACGGGGCACTTGAAGAGGAAGGCCATCGCGACACCATGACCTAGCCAGAACGCCACAGCGGCGAATTGGCCAATATTGCCGAGATAGTCGTTGAATGCGGCGAACCAGGCAGGCGCTGATATGAATACGATGATGACCCAACCGGTCATGAGCCAGGCTCTCAGATAGAGCGACATGAAACTGTCTGCCCTCTCGCCATCCGCTCACTGTGATGCGTCCGGTACGCATGCTATCATGGGTCGCCGCCGTAGCCAGCGTTCGGCTGCCCGGTGAGAGGCTTCAATGAAAATACTCCGCCGAATAGCTTTGATAATTTTCATTCTTTGTCTGACACCGATTGCCGCCATTGCCCTTCTCTTCCCCGAAGGCTTCATAAACACTGCTTCCCCGGCACTGTACGACCCGAAACCGGCCTTGCTCAGAGACGCGCAATGGCAAGACCCGGCTTCGGCGAAGCGTTTCAACGCGCGCTTTCATGCCGGCGTCCCCGCAATGGAGCTAGTTGAATGGCTGGGCGAGAACGATTTCGTCATAGATTCTGAGTACCTGCGCGCAAGTCTGAATATCGCGGGTTTGCCACCATGCGACGATGTGGTCATTATTTTCTGGAAAGCAGATGAAAACGATCTGCTAAACGAAGCGAGGGCCGTCGTCGGTCAAGCCTGCCTTTGATCCGAGCGACGACTCTCATCGCGCCGATTGCCGCTCCAGAGATTGACGCACCTTTTTATCCAGCGCTTCGAATTCCCGATACAGCCGGTCGCACGCTTCGCGTGAGGCGTCACAAGACAGCGTACGCTTTTGATCCCATGTACCGTCCGCGCGCTGCGAGTATTCATTGCACGTGATCGCCGGATGCACTGGCTGGGCGGGCTTCGTGAGAACCCAGAACGTCATGCGTTCTCGGCTAGCGTATAATTCAAAGCGGTTGGTTTCGAATTCTCTGAATCTCGAGAATTCTTTGGATGAGCGAACCTTGTTTGCCAGGTCGGCTACATCCGCGCCCTTCATGCCGCACATACTGGCAGGCCCCCGCCTGTACTGGTGAATACCCTCAGGAACGCGCTGGGCATACGCCGTCATCGCGAAGAGCAGAGAGGCGATCAAAACCAACAACAGGCGCAATGCGGCCTCCGGGAATTGCCGTGATCATACAGCAATAGATCCATCTGTGGAGATGATGGAAACTGAGCCGCGCCAGACGCGAATGCGGGCCGAACCACACTTTACGCAATGGGCAACATCGGGTCAGCCCAAGTTCAACGAATGCGTCAGGACGGCCAGAGCGAGAAGATATAAACCGCGTATCCGCCGAGCAGCACCGCGCCCTCCCAGCGCGCGATGCGCAGACCCGTCCAGGCGAACGCGACCAGCAGGACCGATACGCCGACCATCACGATATTGTCGAACGTCACGATATCGCCCGGCACGGCGCCCGGCGCGACCAGCGCGGTGAACCCGCCTATGCCGAGAATGTTGTAGATGTTCGAGCCGACGATGTTGCCGAACGCCACGTCGCCCTGCTTCTTCAGGCCTGCCGCCACGGACGTGACCAGTTCGGGCATGGAGGTGCCGACCGCGACGATGGTGAGGCCGATGACGGTTTCCGATATGCCGAGATCCCGGGCCAGCGAGACGGCTCCATCGACCAGCAGATACCCGCCCGCGATGACGAGCACGAGCCCCCCGAGCGCTATCAGGAGGGATATGGCAATCTGGCCGCGAGGATTGGAGACGGGTGCCAGGCTTTCGTCGAATTCCTGCAGCGCGAGACCCTTCTCATAGGCTGCGCCGTGGCCCGCCGGCGCGGCGGCGCGCTCCTGCCGGAAGGCGAAATAGATATAGGCGGCAAGCGCGGCCACGAAGACCGCGCCCGCCAGGCGGCCGAGCGGTGTGACTGAGGTCAATGCGGCGAAGACGACGGCCACGGCGAGCATCAGCAGACCGTCACGCTTCAGCGCGGAAGAAGCGATCGCGATGGGTGTCATCAGCGCCGCGATGCCGACGATGAGAAGGATATTGGCGATGTTCGACCCGACGATATTGCCGTAGGCGATGCCGGGCGCGCCCGAAAGCGCCGCCTGGACCGAGGTGACGAGCTCGGGCGTGGACGTGCCGAACCCGACGAGCGTGAGCCCGATCACGAGCGGGGAAACGCCGAGGGCGGATGCCACACGCACGGCACCGCGCACCAGCAACTCGCCTCCCGCCATCAGGAGGACGAGCCCCCCGATCAAAGGCAACCAGATATCCAGCAAGATATACCCCCTATCCGACGCGGGATGCGCGGCAATGTCCGCTTCCCGCCATTCTTGCAGCCCGCCCCGGCGATGCTAAGCTGCGCGCATGAAGCACTTGGCCGATTGAGATGGGGTGGTGGCCGTGGAGTTCCAAGGGAGCGCCGCCGCGGATCTGGAATTTTTCAAACTGGGCGGGCTGGCGCCGAACGCTTGCCCACGCAGAGCATCGCAGAATTCTCAGCATGGCCAAACGTCAGTTGGCTGAGGCAACTTCCCGACTTATTATCTCGCCCAAGCCTGGCGTCTTTCCCCGCTTGAAGTCCTTCTCATAGGTACGTAGAAGCCTTAGGCGCCAATCGTTGACAGCTTCGGGACTCTTAAACTCCTTTTTGTAATCGAAGGCAGGCCCTACTGACCGCAACTCGTAATTCAAATCGACAATCATGTCCCGAATAATAGGCTCGCACACTCCAAGAACGCGGCCCCGTGCGTCCTCCGCATTCATAAGATCCGAGTCCGCTAAGAACTTTCTTCCACTCACGAAGAGGCGGATCACGTGGCCAATACAATTCAATAGAAGATACTTCGTTAGCGCGTAGGACGCGATTGGTCGGTTTTCGAGTTCGGAAAGCGCAGTGGCAGTTAGCTCCATCAATTGCCGCAAGAATAGTATCCGACCAAAAGTCACCTCCCGCCTTCCGAAAATTTCAGCATATTTGTCATCAAAAACTCTATAAATTTGATGGCATGAGTAAGGTTCATTTAAATCAAAAGCGAGCAATTCTCGCCCCGCATCCTCATTTGAAATCACAGGAAGACCGGAATCATTAGGTTGCCCCCTTTTAATCTCAAATTCATACCCGCAGTTGGACTGCGAAAATTCTGCTCTCAGTCTTAACATAATATCGTGATTGGAGCGAAGATCACGTGGTTTTATGGAGTTCTGATTATTAGAATTAACGGTTATCTTTCTAGATAAATCATCTGACTTCAATGAAATAACTTTTAAAAAAACACGCAAATCATCCGACAGCTTTGGCGCATTATGAAAAAAAGTCGTTATACTCTGGGCGCCATTTACGACAACATAATCCCTAACTCTAAGAATTTCATTTTCTGCAGAATACTCAGCCCAATTACAAATCAAGGTGATGCCATTATGATACAATGAAAAATTTTTGTGCTCCTGCGTATCGGATATCGATTTAGCGATAGCTTTATTAACGGGCGTATTCCCGAGAGAATATCTAACATTCTGGCTAAACAATTTGCCATCTGAAATTCCGGAAAGCTTCACGAGTAACGTAGCGCTTACAGGTAAAAAATAAACGTGAGTCGATTCGTTGACCTTTAACTCAATGAGTCCAGCATAACTTGTATCAAAATCAAAGTATTCCGTTACTCCCTCATCTGCATCAAACTCAATAAAATTTGATATTATGTCGGAGGCAGAGTATACTAAAAGATCCGGAAAATGTTGCATTACCTCTATAGTATTTTTATCTTTTTCCGAATTAGAAATGAAGATAGCTTTTATTGTATACCCCATGTCGACAAGAGTTCCAATTTCACATCGTAAAATTAATTTTTTTATATCATCGTGCGCACCGCCATCTAATATCTTCTGTACCTGCTCAGATGTGCGGAACTGGTGAACAGAACCAATGAAGCCCTTTATATTGACATCACCAATAGAACTTTCTTTCTGCGAAATCTTCGATTGAAAAAAGTGTATCTCTTCCGCATTGTGATCGACGTAGATGCCGTCGATCCCCTTGTCATTCATCTCATCACAAACGGCGTCGGCGGCATCAACCGGATCAAGCCGATAAATGTTTTCCAAGAACCACGCTAAAAAATTTGCTGATTCACGACGACCATTATTTTTATACCTTGCTAAGAGATTTCCGAAATTACGATACGACAACTGGTCCAAATTCATATGAGTCGCCCCTATCTGCGGTTGCTCTTGTGTTCGCTCGTCTATGCTGGCAGCAACAAGCTTACCCTATAAGGTAGGTGTGTTGCAGCAAGCTTTCTTAGATACTGTCCGCCCGCGGAAAATCCCCGGGAACACCATCGGTCGCTGCGTCGTTCACGAGACCATACACATGACGCAAGGAGCAGCCCTGCGAACACCCCGAAGGTGGACTTTGCCGGCCATCGCCGGCCGGTTGGCCTTCGCTCCGCGGGCTGCACCGCAAAGGAGGCCGCATGGCAACCGACGCAGGCAAGACTGCAACGCTCTACCGGATGGTGATGCCGGATCATCTCTGCCCCTATGGCCTCAAGTCGAAGGACCTGCTCGAGCGGAAGGGATTTGCCGTCGAGGATCACCATCTCAAGACGCGCGAGGAGACGGAGGCGATCAAGCAGAAGTTCAATGTCGATACCACGCCCCAGACCCTTATCGATGGCGAGCGGATCGGCGGGTATGACGAGCTTCGCGAATATTTCGGCTACCACGTCACGAAGGAAGGCGAGACGAGCTACCGGCCGGTCATCGCGATCTTCGGGGTCGCATTCCTGATGGCGCTGGCGGTCAGCTGGTCCGCCATGGGGACCGTGCTGACCATCCGGGCCTTAGAGTGGTTCATCGCGATCAGCATGTGCCTTCTCGCCGTCCAGAAGCTGCAGGATGTCGAGAGCTTCTCCACGATGTTCCTCGGCTACGATCTGCTGGCGCGCCGCTGGGTCCGCTACGGTTACCTCTATCCCTTTGGCGAGGCGCTGGCCGGCATCCTGATGATCGCGGGCGCGCTGATCTGGATCGCCGCGCCGGTGGCGCTGTTCATCGGCGTCGTGGGCGCGGTTTCCGTGTTCAAGGCCGTCTATATCGACAGGCGCGAACTGAAATGCGCCTGCGTCGGCGGATCGAGCAACGTGCCGCTCGGCTTCGTCTCCCTGACCGAAAACCTGATGATGGTCGCCATGGCGATCTGGATGCCGCTGCGGATGTTCTGGCTGGGGTGAACCATCGATGGCGCCGAGCACCTGCCTGCGGCGACCGGCTGAAAGGATAGGATGAATGGCACTGCTGATCGGCTTCGCACTCGTCGCGGCTCTCGGGATCGTCCACCACTATGGCCTTCTCGCGATCCGCGTCCTGAACGCGAAGCCGACCGGATGGCCGCTCACGGCGATACAACTCACCTTTGTCGGGTTGCTCGCGCTGCACACGATGGAGATCATCGCATTTGCCGTCGTCTACAGGGTTCTGCTCCTCTGGGGCGCCCTTGGCGATTTTGGCGCCAGTTTCGACGGGAGCTGGAACGGGCTGATTTACTTTTCCGGCATCAATTTCGCCACGCTCGGCTATACCCACATCGAAACGATGGGCCCGATCCGGGTTATCAATATGATGCAGTCGATCGGCGGTTTCATGGTGTTGTCCTGGTCAGCGACGTTCCTCTATTCGGTCTGCGAACGCAGATGGCGCGACTGACTTGTCGGAAAGAGTTTGCCGAATGGCCAGCGAGAAAACTGCCGCGCTTCGTCGCGGCGCGAATGAACAGCAACTCCTTGCGGAGTTTTTCTCGCTGTTCGTCGCCACACCGATCCTCATGGCCGTATTCGCGCCACCGTCCGCTATGCCCCCCATGCTGCTCGCAGTCGCAGCCGTCGGCCTGGTGCTGCTGCACCGCACGCCAACTTTCCACTGGCGGGAACTCCTTCAGGGGTGGAGGCGGATAGATTGGCGCATCGTCGCCGCTTTCGCCGCCCTCACCGCCGCCGCGAGCCTGGCGCTGGTCGCGCTCCTGAGGCCGGAGGCGTATTTGATGCTGCTGCGCGTCAATCCCCTGCTCTGGCTCGCGGTGATGCTGCTCTATCCTATTCTTTCGGCCTTGCCTCAGGAGATCGTCTTCCGCCCGCTATTCTTTCGCCGGTATCAAAGAATTCTCCCGTCCGGGCGTACCGCGCTGGTGCTCAACGCGGCGATCTTCTCGCTGGCGCATCTGATGTACTGGAACTGGGTCGCTGCAACGGCGACCTTCCTGGGCGGCCTTGTCTTCGCCTGGGCCTACAAGGCGCGGAGCTCTTTCCCCCTGGCGTTTGCCCTGCATGCGGTGGCGGGGAACATCCTGTTTACCAGCGGGATCGGCATTTTCTTCTACACCGGCGCCATTGATCCACCGTTCTGATGGCGCGGGCCGCGCATCGCAAAACAACGCTTGCGCCGGTTCGCCGGCTTGGCACGGCGGCGCTGGAAGAGACGCACTCACGGCAACATTGCAGATCGTGGACGACCGTCCGGCACGAGGTTGTCACCCATGCCTCAGGAACAATCTGTTACCGATGTCTCCGGGCCGTATCGCGGCTTTTGGCGGATGGGGTGGGATTCGAACCCACGGTACGGTCTCCCGCACGCCGGTTTTCAAGACCGGTGCCTTCAACCACTCGGCCACCCATCCTTCGCGCGAAGCCCTCATAACGAAGGCCGGTGCGTTTGACCAGTGGCCGTCGCGAACAAGTCTGGGCTGACGGCTGTCGCGGGCCTGTCAGCCCGCCGCCGCCTCCGCGCGCTGGTTGTCCATCCTCCGCCGTCTGGCGTGCATGGCGGCGCGGTAGCCGAAAACGACAGCCGGCCCGAGCGTCGCCCCCGGACCGGGATAGGCGCCCTTGAGCAGGGAGGCCATGTCGTTGCCGCAGGCGTAGAGGCCTGATATCGGCTCGCCCTGCCCGTTCATCACCTGCGCGTCGGCATTCGTCTTGAGGCCGGCGCTGGAGGCGCATTCCGCCGGCCACACCGGCAGCGCGACGAACGCCGAACCCTCCACCGGCCCGAGAGAAGGGTTGGGCCGATGGTCGGGATCGCCGTTGAAACGATTGAGTTCGCTTTCGCCCCGATGGAAATCCTCGTCGACGCCGGCCCGTGCAAAACCGTTGAACCGGGCAACCGTCGCCTCGAGCGCGGCCGGATCGATCTTGAGCTTCGCCGCGAGCCCGGCGAGTGTCGGCGCCATCGTGATATACCCGCTGTCGACGAAAGGCTTCAGGTTCCGGGTCCGCGGATGGATCGCGCCAAGCCCCCATTTCTCGACGAATTCCGCGCTGCAGATCAGGTAGCAAGGATTGGAGGGCGACCAGGCTTTGTTGTCCAGCATCGCCTGCGAGAAATGGTGGTAGGAATCGGCTTCGTTGCCGAATCGCTTCCCGGTGCTGTCGATCGCGATGAGACCGGGCTTGGCGCGATCCAGGTAGAGATGGGCGAAGAGGCCGCTCCAGCCCTTCCTGGGCGGCGTCACCGATACCGGCTGCCACAGCGCGCCGCCCCGATGATCGTCATCGTCGGCGACGGCGCCCGCACGACGCGCCACCTTCAGCCCCTCGCCCCGAACGCTCTCGCAGACGATGGAGTGTGTGGGCTGCACGGGCATGAACTCCCTCCAGAGCTCCGTGTCATGCGCGATGCCGCCGGTGGCCAGGACGACGCCGTTGCGGGCACGGATATGCCTGCGCCCCTCGGGCGTGTCGAAAGCCGCCCCCGTGACCGCGCCATCCTCCACAATCAGTTCGGCAATGGACGATTCAAACCGGATCGGCACGTCCCGCTTGCGCAGGCTGTAGAAGAGGCGCGCGACCAGCGCATTGCCCATCACCAGCCGCGTGCCGCGGGAATAGCGCAGCCGGTCTCTGAAATAGCGAAGCACCAGCTTCAGCGAATGCATGAAGCTTGCCCGCGACCTGAACCGGTTGAGCAGATGGATGATGTCCATCTTGCCGACCATCATGCCCCCCAGCAGCATGAACTCGCCGATCGGCGCGCGCACCCGTTCAAAATCATCTCCCAGCAGCCGGCCGTCGAACGGCTCGGGCATGATCGCCCGCCCGGTCACGGCGGCGCCGGGCTCGACCACATAATCGGGATGCTTGATGCAGGGCAGGAACCGCACGTCGGTGCGCGCGGCGATATCGTCGATGACGGCGGGACCGCTCTCAAGATAGGCCTTGCGGATGTCCAGCCCGCGATCGCCGATCAGCGCCTGCAGATATCCGGCGGCAGCCTCGACGCTGTCGGGATAGCCGGCGTCGCGGTTCTGGCTGTTGCCCGGAATCCAGAGCGTGCCGGCTGCGCGCGACGTGGTGCCGCCGACCTTGCCGGTTTTCTCGCAAATGAGGACGTCCAGCCCCTCAAGCGCGCCGACGAGCGCCGCTGTCATCCCGCCGCAGCCCGCGCCGGCAACAAGCAGGTCGACTTCCTCGTCCCAGCGGATCGCCTGGTTCACGGCATGCTCCCCATTTCCTGTTCGGCCGGCGTGCGCGGCCGATTCAGTCCGGTTCGCCGATCGTGATCTCGACCGGCGCGCAGCCGGGAATGGACCCCACCAGCCGGTCGCCGGGTTTGACCGGCCCGACACCTGCGGGCGTCCCGGTGAAAATGAGATCTCCCGGTTGCAGATGATAGTAGTGGGAAAGATGAGAGATCAGTTCGGGCACCGACCAGATCATGTCGTCCAGTGTCGCGGACTGCTTCGTCTCGCCATTCAGCTTGAGTTCGATGGTCTTGCCGGCAAGTTCTCCGAACTCCATCCTCGGCGTGATGGGCGCCAAAACCGCCGACTGCTCGAAGGCCTTTCCCATATCCCAGGGCCGGCCCTTGTCGCGCGCGGCGATCTGAAGGTCGCGCCGCGTCATGTCGAGCCCGCAGCAATAGCCGAAGGGCGCATATATCACCTGGTCCGGCGATTCCCTGTAGACCGCCGTGCCCAGAGCTACGACGAGTTCCATTTCATAGTGGCAATTCTGCGTTCCCGGCGGATAGGCGATCGTGCCGCCGCTCGGCGCGTAGCACAATGACGGCTTGGTGAAATAGAACGGCGCTTCGCGATCGACCTCAAAACCCATTTCCCTGGCATGGTCCGCGTAGTTGCGGCCCACGCAGAAAATGCGCTTCACCGGAAATTTGACATCGCTGCCTGAAATCGGCAGCAACACGGGCACCGGCGGCGCGAATTCAAGCCGGTCAATCATGCTGAAGCCCCCGCATATGTTCGCTCCTTCCGCCCGAACCGACGCTGCGGGGAAAACCCGTTTCGGGCGCCCTGAGCCAGGCCATGGCTTCCTCCCTGTTCGCGGCTTTTCCTGTTGTATTACCGACAACCGGACCCTTAGCCTGTACATGGAGCAATTTTGGGCTGTCAATCAAGCGTTGCACGCGTGGCGGGATAGCCGGGTCGGCCAACGGGAGGAAACGAGTTGAGCATGCTCGAAGGCAAGGCCGCCATCGTGACCGGTGCGACGCGGGGCATAGGCCGGGGCTGTGCTCTGCGGCTGGCGCGCGCCGGCGCCAATGTGGCGGTTGTCTACCGTACCCTCGACAGCGCCGCCGAATATGGCGAGCAACTGGACGCGCCCACCGTACCGGACGAAATCCGCGCTTTGGGCGTGCGCGCCATCGGCATCAAGGCAGACATGCTGAAGAAGTGGGACATCGCCGTGATGGTCGATGAGGTGATGGGCGAATTCGGACGCATCGACATCCTCGTCAACAATGTCGGCGGCATGCTGACGCCGGTCGAGCGGACCTGGCCGTCGCTGTTTTCCGACGAGGATCTCGACTCCATCATAGACCTCAATCTTAAGACGACGATCCACGCCTGTCAGGCGGTGGTGCCGGTCATGCGCGGGCAGAAGAGCGGCGCCATCGTCAATATATCCTCCACCGCCGCGATCGACCCGGGAAACCGCCAGGGCCGGCTGGCCAACTACGCGATATCCAAGATCGGCGTCATCCAGTACACCCGCTTTCTCGCCGCCGAGATCGGCCCCGACGGCATTCGCGCCAACGCAATCGCGGCCGGCACAATCGAAACGGCGAGACTTCGCGCGACGGCCGGGGCGCGCGGCATCGGCACCAGCGCGGATCTTGAGAAAATACCGATGGGCCGCCTCGGGACTCCCGAGGATGTCGCCGGCGTCGTCGAGTTCCTGGCCTCCGATCAATCCGCCTACGTCACCGGCCAGTGCATCTCGGTCTGCGGCGGCAGAACGCTGACGCCGTCCTGAGAGTATGGGGGCCTAAAAGGTGATGTCTTCCCGGCCCCGGATGAGCAAAATTCGCCCCGCCGGATGATAAGCGCCATTCACTTGTGCAACCCGTCGCGTCTTCATATTGTTTCGCAACAGGCTGAATGCGCCATCTCAAGACGCGCAGGCCGATTGGTGAAGTCAGTTCATTCGGGGGAAGATACGCGCATGTTGATGGAAGACCTCTATTCCAAGCCCGGTCACCTGTTGCGGCGCGCTCATCAGATCGCCACGGCGATCTTCACCGAAGTCTGCGGCCCCTGGGACCTCACTTCCGTGCAATACGCCGCATTGGTGGCGATCGGCGTCAATCCCGGCGTCGACGCGACCAGGCTTTCCGGCCTGATTGCCTTTGACCGCTCGACGCTGGGCGGTGTGCTCGATCGTCTTGAACATAAAGGGCTGGTCATCCGATCCGCCGACCCGTCGGACCGGCGGGTCAAGACGCTCTTCCTCACAGATGAAGGCAAGTCGCTGCTCAAGCAGATCGAGACGCCGGTGAAGGCGGTCCAGGAACGGCTCGTGGAGCCGCTGTCCGCGGCCGACCGCAAGACGTTTCTGAAGCTTCTCTCCACCCTGGTCGTCGCCCACAATTCCGACCTGCCGGCCTCGATCCGGCTTTCCGCCGGCGACACGCCGGATCGCGGCGCAAAAAGCAGGGCCCCCTTGGACTGATCGAGCCCGGGGGCTCCCGCGTCGCACGCGGCCGGACAGAATTGCCGGCGCCGGTCCCGACCGGCCACGCCGGGAGACCGGCCAGCGACCCGGAGCGCAGGAGACATCGTCGGTGCGGGGCGCCTCCGCAGCCTTGCATTATTTCGGAAGCTCGCCTTCCACGCCCTTGACGTAATAGTCCATGCTGAGGAGCACTTCGTCCGTCAGCGTCTCGCCCTCGCCGATCACCTGGGTTCCGTCCTGCCGGAAGATCGGGCCCTTGAACGGATGCAGCTTGCCTTCGCGAATGGCGGCTTCGGTTTCCAGGGCCATTTGCTTCACGTCATCGGGGAGATTGGTGTACGGCGCCATCTTGACCATGTGGGCGGCAAATCCACCCCACAAGTCCTGACTCTTCCATGTGCCCTCGAGAACCGCCGTCACACGTTTCGTATAGTATTCCGACCAGTCGTCGACGATTGACGTCAGCTGCGCCTTGGGCGCGAAATTGATCATGTCGGATGCCTGACCGAAGCCGACGACCCCGCGCGTTTCCGCCACCTGCAGCGGCGCCGCGGAATCGGTGTGCTGCGTGATGATGTCCGCGCCCTGATCGATGAGGGCCTGGGCGGCAGCCGCCTCCTTGGACGGATTGTACCACTCGTTCACCCAGACGACCTTGATGCGCGCATCCGGCCGGACCGACTGCATGCCGAGGAGAAACGAATTGATGCCGCGCACCACTTCCGGGATCGGCACCGAGGCGACATAGCCGACAATGCCGCTCTTGGACATTTTGCCGGCGATGCGTCCGATGACATAGCGTCCCTCATAGAAGCGCGCCGAATAGGTCGCCAGATTGTCTGCCCGCATGTAGCCGGTCGCATGCTCGAACTTCACGTCGGGAAACTGCTTCGCCACTTTCAACGTCGGCTGCATGAAGCCGAACGACGTCGTGAAGATGATGTTGTGACCGCTATTGGCGAGTTCCCGGATCACCCGTTCCGCATCCGGCCCTTCGGCGACATTTTCCACAAAGGTCGTCTCGACCTTGTCGCCCAGCGCCTTCTCGACCGCGAGCCGCCCCTGATCGTGCTGATAGCTCCAGCCATGGTCGCCGATCGGCCCCACATAGACGAAACCCGCCTTCACCTTGTCCATCGGCTGCGCGTGAACGCCCGCCACCATTGCCAGCGCCATGGCGGCGCCGATCACCAGTTTCTCGATCATCGCAAGCTCTCCCTGCTCCGCAAACGGCATGAAACCTAGCACCGGGTCATGGGCTGCAAAAGCAGGCGCCGCGGCTCTTCAACACTTTGTCCGGGCGGTGCCCGCAATCGCGCCAGATGCTCAGGGGATGAGCACCGAGGCGCCCGTGGTCCTGCGCCCCTCCATGTCGCGATGGGCATCGGCGACTTCGGCCAGCGCATAGGTACGCGGCTCGGGAACCTTCACATGCTTCCCGGCGAGCACCGCGAAGAGGTCGTTCGCGCTTGCTTCCAGATCCGCCCGCTTGGCGATGTGGTGAAACAGTATTGGACGGGTGGCGTAGAGCGAACCCTTCTGGCTGAGAATCCCGATACTGAAATTCTCCACCGCGCCGGACGCGTTGCCGAAGGATACCCAGAGCCCTCGCGGTTCCAGACAGTCCAGCGATCCGGGAAACGTATCCTTGCCCACTGAATCGTAGACGACCGATACGCCCTTTCCGCCGGTGATCTCGCGCACCCTGTCGACGAAACTCTCGGCGCGGTAGTCAATGACATGATCGCAGCCGAGCGATTTTGCGAGCGCACATTTTTCCGCGCCGCCGGCCGTCCCGATCACCGTTGCGCCGAGATGTTTGGCCCATTGAACGGCGATCTGCCCGACACCGCCCGCCGCCGCATGAAACAGGATCGTGTGGCCCGGTTCGACCTTGAATGTCCGCCGCAGCAGAAAGCGCGCCGTCATGCCCTTGAGCATCACCGATGCGGCAACCGTGTCGCTGATGCTTTCCGGCAATATGACGGCCCGGTCGGCGGCGATGATCCGCTCCTGCGCGTAGCTGCCAAGGGTCGCGGCATAGGCAACACGGTCACCCACCTTCAAATGGTCGACGCCGCTGCCGACCGCCGAGACGATACCAGCCCCCTCGTTGCCCGGCGTGAAGGGGAATTGAGGCGCCGCATAGAGCCCCGTGCGGAAATAGATGTCGATGAAGTTGAGGCCGATGGCGGCATGTCTGATGCGAATTTCACCCGCACCCGGCTCGCCGATCTCCACGTCCTCCAGCGTCAGCACTTCCGGCCCGCCGGTCTTGTGTACGCGGACGGCCCTGATCATCGCCATATCCTCCCTTGCGCTCAGGCGCCTTGCCGGGCAGCGCGGCGCCTCTTTGCCATGACGTTGATGACCTCGACACCGGCCGAGAACGCCATCGCGAAGTAAATATAGCCGCGCGGGATATGGAAACCGATACCATCGGCTATGAGCGCCACGCCGATCAGCAGCAGAAAGGCCAGCGCCAGCATCTTGGTGGTCGGATGGGCGCTGATGAAGCGGCTGACCGGTGCTGCGGCGAGATACATCACGCCGATAGCAATGATGACCGCGAGAACCATGATCTCTATATGCTCGGCCATGCCGATCGCGGTCACGATCGAGTCGATCGAGAACACTAGGTCGATCACCGCGATCTGAACGATGATCGCGCCCACGGCCGCCGTCGCGCCGCCCTTGCCGTCGCCACCGCTCCCCTCGATGCCGTGATGGATTTCAAGCGTGCCCTTGGCCAGCAGGAACAGCCCGCCGGCGATGAGGATGATGTCGCGCCATGAAACCCCCTCGCCGAGAAGCGTGAAGAGCGGGGCGGTCAGGCCTATCAGCCACGTCAGCGCAAACAGCAGCAGCAGCCTGAAGCCGAGCGCCATGCTGAGGCCGATGGCCCGCGCGCGCTTTGCCTCCGATTCCGGCAACCGCGCGACCAGCACGGAGATGAATACGATATTGTCGATGCCGAGAACGATTTCCATGGCGGTCAGCGTCAGAAGCGCTGCCCAGGCGGCCGGATCGGAAATGAGTGCGGCGATATCGGTCATGGTGTCCCCTTGCGAAAAGAATGCCGGTCGCCAGGCGCATCGGGCGGAGCGGCGTGATTTTTATTTTTCCGGACCGGATAGATGGCGTGGCGCCCGGCGCTTGGCAATCGTATTTGGCAATATCGACCCGGCCGCGCGACGCTGCTATCACTCCACGGAAAAGGCGGAGCATGACGTATGGCTGACGCAACAATGTTCGACATCGCCGTCGTCGGGGCAGGACCGGCCGGACTGACCGCCGCCCTCCTTGCAGCGCGATCGGGGTTGCAGGTCGCGCTGGTCGGGCCGCCCGGACGGCAGGATTTCCGCACATCCGCGCTGATGACCGGGAACGTCGAAACGTTGCGCGCCGCCGGCGTCTGGGACCATTGCGCACACGCGGCGGCGCCCTTGGCACATTTGCGGATCGTCGATGATACCGGACGGCTGCTGCGTGCACCCGAAACCCGCTTCGACGCCGCCGAGATCGGCCAGGAGGCCTTCGCCTGGAACTTGCCGAACAGCGCTCTTGTCGGCGCGCTGGAAGCGACACTGGCAGGATCGACGCTGACCCGGCACGATGTGGCCGTCGCCTCGGCCGAACTCCTGCCCGACAGCGCCGTCCTCTCCCTGGGAGACGGGCGCGAGATCAGGGCACGCCTCCTCGTCGCCAGCGACGGCCGCCGCTCGATGCTCCGGCAGGCGGCCGGAATTGCGGCGCGCGAATGGTCCTATCCGCAGACGGCCTTCGTCGTGAACTTCTCCCACTCGGCGCCGCACCGCGACACCTCGACAGAATTTCACAGGCCGACCGGGCCGTTCACGCTGGTCCCCCTGCCCGGCAACCGGTCCGCCGTCGTGTCGGTCGAAACGGCAGAGGGCGCGGCGGCGCTGATGGCGATGGATGACCTCACGCTCGCGCGGGCGCTGGAACGCTCCAGCCACCGCATCCTCGGCGAAATCCGGCCCGAGCCCGGCCGCGCGCAATTTCCGCTCGGCGGGCTCGTCGCGCGCCAATTCGCACGCCGGCGCGTGATGCTGGTTGGCGAGGCCGCGCATGTCGTGCCGCCGATCGGCGCGCAGGGGCTGAATCTCGGCCTGCGCGACGCTGCTGCCGCGGCCGCCGTCGCCGGCGCACACCGCGAGGATCCCGGAGGCGATGCCGCCATGGCCGCGTTCGAGGCCGCGCGTCGTGCCGATATCGGCGCGCGCAGCACCGTTATCGACCTCCTCAACCGCTCGCTCCTGTCCCCGTTGCTGCCGGCGCAGATCGCCCGCAGCGCCGGCCTCGCCGCGCTGCGCGATATCGGTCCGTTGAGACGCATGTTCATGCGTCAGGGCATGGGCGCCGAACGCCGGGCAGGCTAAACGCCCGAGGGAAACAGATCGTGCGGTATGTATCCGGCCTTGATGAGGAAGATCAGGCCGGTGACCGTGAAGACGGAAATCACCGTGCCGATCAGGATCGACGTCGAGGCGCGTTCGACATAAACATCGTATTGCTGCGCCATCACGAAGACGTTCAGCGCCGGCGGCAGCGCCGCCATGATGATCGCCGTATACACCCAGACCGGGTCGAAATCGCCGACGATCGACAGGAAGAGAAGCGCCAGGAACGGGTGCAGCGCCAGCTTGACCAGTAGCAGGAACGGCATTTCCCACGGCACGGAACGGACGGGCCGCATGGCCACCGTCACCCCGAGCGTGAAAAGCGCGCAGGGCGCGGCGGACGATCTGAGATAAGTCACCATCTGCTGCAGCGGCGGCCATAGCTGCAGGGCGAAATAGGCGCCGACGAAGCCGGCGATCGTCGCGATGATGAACGGATGCAACAGCACGCGCCGGACAACCTGCAGCACCAGACGACCGAGGGAGGCGTCGTTTCTCCCGCTCAGCGCCATCATCAGCGGCACGAGCGAAAAATGCAGCACGTTCTCGAATGCGAAGATCAGCGCGGCTGGCGCGCTGGCCGCCGGGCCCAGCGCCGATATCGTCAGCGGCGGCCCCATATAGCCGATATTGCTGTAGCCGCCGATTTCGCCCTGAATGGCCGCGTCGGCGATGCCGCCGCGTGTCAGCACCGCGCCGATCACGGCCGAAATCAGAAAGGCGACGGAGGTCGCGAACAGGGCAGTGAAGACGAAGCCGAAGCTCAGCAGCTTTTCAAACGGCGTCTTGGCGATCAGATCGTAAAACAGCGCGGGCAGCGCGACATAGACGATGTAGACCGTGAGCCAGGCAAGGCCCGCCTGCGGTAGCTTGAAGATCTTGCCGCAGGCATAGCCGAGGAAGATCAGCGCGAAGAACGGAAATGTCAGGCCGAGAATTTCGTACAGGGCACCCTCCTCCGCGACCGGTCACCCCGACGCCTTCACGGTCCCGGTAGTGGCTTTGCCCGCAGAGGTCAATTGCTACAAAAGACGTGGGCCCCGGCGATAACGCCAATCGCTTGCAATGGCGCACGCGGAGCGTCATGTTGCATCGCACCACGAACGTTCAGCCAAAACCCGACAGATCAAGAAGAACCGACAGATGAAGACCTATCGCGACTTTTACCGTCCGCTCGCCATCGGGGCGCCCGAGCCCATGCGTAACCCCCCCGCCAAGCTCGAGCGGATGATCCACTTCTTCCCGCCGCACAACGAGAAGATGCGCGCCAAGGTGCCGGAAATGGCACGACAGGTCGACGTTCTGCTCGGCAATCTCGAGGACGCGATCCCCGCCGATGCCAAGGAAGCGGCGCGCGCCGGATTCATCGAAGTGGCGAGGAACACCGATTTCGGCGACACCGGCCTGTGGACGCGGATAAATTGCCTCAACAGCCCCTGGGTGCTCGACGACATAACCGAAATCGTCAGCGCGGTCGGCGACAAGCTCGACGTCATGATGCTGCCCAAGGTCGAGGGCGAATGGGATATCCATTATCTCGATCAGCTGCTCGCCCAGCTTGAGGCCCGGCATAATATCAGGAAGCCGATCATGATCCACGCGATCCTGGAGACCGCGCAGGGCGTGAATAATCTCGACGCCATCGTACAGGCCAGCCCGCGCATGCACGGCATCAGCCTTGGACCGGCCGATCTCGCCGCCAGCCGGGCGATGAAGACGACCCGCGTCGGCGGCGGACATCCGGACTATGCGGTTCTCTCCGATCCCGGCGAAGGCGCGAGAGCCAGCGCCCAGCAGGATCTCTGGCACTACACCGTCAGCCGCATGGTCGATGCCTGCTGCGCGGCCGGCATCAAGGCGTTCTACGGCCCGTTCGGCGACTTCTCCGATCCGGCCGCCTGCGAGCAGCAGTTCCGTAACGCCTTTCTTCAGGGCTGCGCCGGCGCATGGTCGCTCCACCCCTCGCAGATCGAGATCGCCAAGCGCGTCTTCAGCCCCGATCCGGCCGAGGTCAAATTCGCGCTGCGCATCCTGGAAGCAATGCCCGACGGGTCCGGCGCCGTCATGCTCGACGGCAAGATGCAGGATGACGCCACATGGAAGCAGGCCAAGGTGATCGTCGATCTTGCCCGCGCGGTGGCCGCCAGAGACCCTGAACTGGCCGTTGAATACGGCCTCGACGCGGCTTGACATCCGCCGCGGTGAAAGCACATTTGATTAAAGTTTGAGTTTGAGGACCGAAATTCTTGCGCACCAAGGACGCCAAATTCATGATCGGCCAGGTCGTCAGGCACCGGATCTATCCGTTCCGGGGCGTGATCTTCGATGTCGATCCGGAATTCGCGAACACTGAGGAGTGGTGGGAATCGATCCCGGAAAACGTGCGTCCGTCGAAGGACCAGCCCTTCTACCATCTGTTCGCCGAAAACGCCGAGAACGAGTACATCGCCTATGTGTCGGAGCAGAACCTACTGCCGGACGAGTCGGGCGAGCCGGTGCGGCACCCGAAGGTGGCGGAAGTCTTTGAGGCCGCTGCCGCGGGCGTATACCGCCCTCGCCACCAGGTTGCACATTAGCCGTTTGTGAATGTTCCAGACAGAAAGCCCGGAAGGCCTGACCTTCCGGGCTTTTTTCTTTTCAGGAGTTCACTCTTACTGCGCCTTCGGCTTCTCGCCGTTGGCCGGGGCGGCGTTGCCCCCGGTATTCTGCTGTGCCCGCAGCTTCTCGGCACGGTCTTTCAGGGTGCTCTGCAGCAGCTGGCGGCGCTTCTCAAGTTCGGCGGAATCAATCGGCGCACCGTCGATCGCCTTGGTGAAGCCGACGAGCGTCAGGCCGATGCCGACCGCCTTTGCCTGATTGTTGATGACCGAGATGATCAGATTGTTGCCGCCCTTCATCTGCTTGATGAAGGCGTCATCGATCTCGAGTTCGGCATAGCAGGCATTGGGCAGGCAGATCGTGTACTGGCCCGGCACCTGCTTTCCCTCGTCCACCTGGACGCGCATGCCCGGAACCAGCAGCGTTCCGGGCGGCACCGCGACCAGAAGCGTCTTTTTCTCTTCGCCCTTGATGGTGCGCACGGAAGTGGAGGCGACGAACTGACCCTGTTCGGTGCGCACTTCCTGCGTCACCAGACAAATTTCCTTTTCGCCCTGCGGTTCCTTCGTGCAGATATGCACCCAGTTGTCCTGGCTGGCTTCCTTGGCCTGGTTGCCTTCGGCAGCGGGCTTTGCCGGCGCCGCAGGCTTGTCGCCAGATTGAGCGGACGCGGCGGTGGAAAACGCCAGCCCGGCCAGCAGCGCCAGTAACGCCATGCCCGCCTTATGTCGCGCTTGGCCAGTGATCATGAAATCCTCTCCTTAACCTTCGTGACGGCCTGATGCGGCGGCACCCCTTGCCCCGCACGACCGGTTAACCCGCGGTGGCGGGCAATCCTGGGCGCTTCCCTGCCCGCCAATTTGGGCAGGATCATGTTTTGCCGCCCGACGCTTACCGTTCTTTGGCGATGATTTGCAAGGCCGCTGCACGGCGCGAACCCGCGATTGTGGTAGATTGCGCCGGACAGACGGGGAATCATCCTCGGCGCCCCCCAAACGCCGCCGGCCAGGGACGTCCGATTTGCGAAGACTGCTTGCCCTTTTCATCGCGCTGACATTCACGGCCGGGAATGCCGCGGCACAAGACAGTGCAAGACGCCACGCCATTGCAATGCACGGCGCGCCCGCGCTGGCCGAAGGATACGCGCATTTCCCGAGCGTCGAACCGAACGCCCCGAAAGGCGGCACGCTGACGCTCTCGGTGCTAGGCGGCTATGACAGTCTCAATCCGCTGATCGTGCGCGGCACGCCGGCCAGGGGCGTGCGGGACCATGTCTTTGAATCGCTGATGATCCGAGGCGCCGATGAGCCCTTCACACTTTACGGACTCATCGCCGGGTCGGTCGAAATGCCCGACGACCGCTCTTCGGTCACGTTCTACCTGCGGTCGGAGGCGCGTTTTTCGGACGGCAAGCCGATCAGACCGGCCGATGTCATCTTTTCCTGGAAGCTTCTGCGCGATCATGGCCGGCCCAACACGCGCACCTATTACGCGAAGGTTGAACGGGCGGTCGAGGTTGAACCGAATGCGGTGCGGTTTGAGTTCAACAGCGAGCGCGATCGGGAAATGCCGCTGATCATGGGGCTGATGCCGATTCTGCCGGAGCATGCGACGGAGCCGGCGACATTCGAGCAAACGACCCTGACGCCATTGATCGGAAGCGGACCCTACCGCTTCGGCGAACTCAGACCGGGAAGCCGCGTCACCTTCGAGCGCGACCCAGATTATTGGGGCAAGGACATGCCTTTCAATGTCGGGCGCAACAATTTCGACCGCGTCGTCTACGACTATTTTCGCGATGAGACCTCGCTGTTCGAGGCCTTCAACAAGGGGCTGGTCGATCTCGTCGTCGACGAGGATCCGACCCGCTGGGCGCAAGGTTACGGCAATGAAAGCGCCGGCGACATCATCCGCGAAACGCTGCCCCTGGGAACGCCCCGTCCCCTCTCGGCACTGGTGTTCAACACCCGGCGACCGCCCTTCGACGATATCCGCGTCCGCCAGGCGCTGATCGAGATCTTCGATGCGCAGTGGACCAACAAGACCCTCTATGCAGGACTTTTCGGCCGCACCGAGGGATATTTCGACGGCAGCGAATTGTCCTCCATCGGCAGGCCGGCGGATCCGACGGAAAAGGCACTGCTCGGGCAACGCGCGGCCATGCTGCCGTCGGACATCATGGACGGCACGTTCCATCAGCCGGCAACCGACGGCAGCGGCCGCAACCGGCAGAGCCAGCGCGCGGCGATGGAAAAACTGTCGCAAGCCGGCTTTCGAATAAGCGACGGTGTGATGCGCGACAGGACGGGCAAGCCCCTCGCATTTCAGATTCTGGTGACGACACGCGAACAGGAAAGGCTGGCGCTCACCTATGCCGGCATGCTCAAGCGGGCGGGCATTGGCCTCAGCGTTCGCAGCGTCGACGCCACGCAGTTCGAGCAGCGTCGCCAGACATACGATTTCGACATGCTGCCGTTCGTCTGGACGCAATCTCTCTCGCCGGGCAACGAACAGGCGTTCTACTGGAGCAGCGAGGCCGCGACGACCGACGGCACGCGCAACTATCCCGGCATCCGCGATGCCGATGTCGACCGCATGATCGGCGAAATTGTCGCGGCGCGCGACCGCGAGCGTTTCGTCGCCGCCGTGCGCGCGCTCGACCGGCTCCTCGTCGCGGGTCACTACCTGATCCCGCTCTACCACATACCCGGCCAGTGGATTGCGCGCTGGACACGAATCGAACGACCGGAAATGATCCCGCTGAACGGCCTGACGATCGATCGGCTATGGCACGGCAAGGCAACGCGATAGACACGACCGGCCCATGATCCTCGGCGACCCTCAGATTGCGAAGACCCACACCGATTCCGGTATGTGGGGATACGCTTCGCTGGACGGGCTGCTGCGCAAGCTCGCGGCGGCTTCGCCCGAGCGCGTACTGCTTGTCGACGCCGAGATCCGCCAGGGCTGGCAGCGGCCCTTCCCGCGCGAGATAACGGCCGCGCGGCTGGACCGCATGGTGTCGGCGCTGTCTGCCCGCATGCTCGACCTCGGCCTGCGGCCGGACGACCGCATCGCGATCCACTTGCCGAACACGGCCGAAAGCATCATCGCGATCCTCGCCGCGATGCGGGCCGGCGCGGTTGCCGCGCCACTGCCCTTTTCCTGGCGCCGCGCCGAACTCATCGATGCGCTCAACCGCATTCGCCCGACCGCCATCGTCACCACGAGCGTGTTCGACAATATTCCGCTTGCCGAGATCGCCTGCGAGGTTGCGTTCGAGGTCTTCTCGCTGCGCTATGTGCTCAGCTTCGGCATATTGTTGCCCGATGGCGTGACCGGCCTCGACGAGTGCTTCTTCGACGACGCCTCGACGCAGGGCGATGAGCCACCGCCCCGCGCCGGCGCGCCGGGCCAGCATCTGTGCTGCGTCCTTTTTCAATCCGGCGATCCTCATCGTCCGGTCGTCTTCGCCCATAATCAGCTGATTTCGGGCGCCACCCTGTTGGCCGCGCATGCGCGGCTCAATGCCGACGCCGACGTTCTCACCGCGCTGCCGACCTCCTGTCTGGGCGGTCTGGCCGCCGGCCTTGTCCCGATGCTGACGTCGGGTGTGAAGCTGCGCCTCGCCGTGCCCTTCGACATGGGTGTCTTCACCCGCGATCTCGGCAGGGGAACGGTCACGCATCTGGCGCTTCCCGCCCTCGTCGCCCAGGCTTCGCGCGTGCGATCGGCCTTTCTGGACCGGTTTTCGGGCAGGCTGATACGGTACTGGAACGATCCTGTGCGCGCGGCCGCCGCAGATATCGACCGAGATTACCGCGCCGTCGATCTCGTCAATCTCGACGAAACAGGGTTGGTGGCGACGGAAGATCCCGCGCTGATCGGCTGCATGCCGCTCGGCGAGACACGGCTCGGCGGCACGCGAGAAGGCCCAGTGGTCCTTGAAACGCGGTTGCGGGGCTCCCCCTCGCGCGCCGGCAACACGGGTTCGATGCTGCGCGGCGAGCTGGAACTGGCCGGTCCGATCTGCCCGGTTGCCGCAATCGACAAGGAAGGCGGGTTCGTGACGCTCGGCGTCCGGGGCTTTTTCCCCTCCGGCCTCAGAGGCGGCTTCGTCCAGGGGGACGCGAAGACCATCGCCTGCACCGGCAGGATCGGAGAATATTTCCGCGTTGGCGGCATGCTGGTGTCGGCCGCGCGCGTCGACGCTCTTTACCGCGGCTTCGATGGCGTCAGCGATGCGGTCGCCTATACCGAGCCGGACGCCGTATTCGGCGAGCGGCTGCATGCCGCGCTCGTGCCCAAGCCAGGCGAGACTTTCTCGATTCGCGCTTTCCGCGATTACCTGCGCGAGGCCGGCGTCGCAGACTACCGCATCCCCGACCGGATCGCCGTCGTTCAGGCGATTCCGCGCGGCGAAGACGGGACGGTCCTGCGACGCCAGATCGCCCTCGCCGCCTGACGGTCGCATGGTCCGTGCCGCCGCCATTTCCGCTCGCCGATACGGCGCAGCCCTGCCGCCGCCCCGGTACAATTTCGTCCGCGAACTGCTTGCCGGTTTCAACGAACCGCGGAAGCCGGCGCTTGTGTTTGCCCGCGACGGCACGTCGCCCTCCGGAGACGACCTGTGGACTTATGCCCGGCTTGCCGACGGCGTCCACGCCGCAATGCGCGTGCTACGCGACCGGGGCGTCGCGCGCGGCGAGCGCATTCTGCTGCGCATGCATAACGGCCCCGAATATGCGCTTGCCTATCTCGGCGCGTCCGCGATCGGGGCCGTGCCAATCCCCCTGGCGACGGGATTGACCGAAACGGAGATCGAGTTTCTCGCCGAAGACAGCGACGCGGCCGCGATTATCGCCGGCGACGAACTCGCCATCGGCAGCGCGGCCAGCGGCCGCATCGCCATCGAGCAGGCCGATTTCGCCGCCGCCATCACGCGCGGCGACAGCGTCCCTCAACCCTTCGCCGACACTTCGCGCGACGATCCGGCCTATCAGGTCTATACGTCCGGCAGCACATCTCGGCCAAAGGGAGTCGTTCATGCCCACCGAGCCATATTCGGCCGGCGCCCGATGTATGACGGATGGTATGAGATCGGCCCTCCGGACGTGATGTTGCACAGCGGCGCGCTCAACTGGACCTACGCGCTCGGTACCGGGTTCATCGATCCGCTCGCCAACGGAGCCACCGCGGTTCTCCACAAGGGCACGCCCGACGCGAATGTCTGGCCACAACTGGCCCGGCGTTTCAGCGTAACGATTTTCGCCAGTGTACCCGGCATCTATCGCATTCTTTTAAGAGAAAACGCGAACATGGGGCCGGCCCTGCGCCACTGCCTGACCGCCGGCGAGGCGATGCCCGCCGCCATGGCGGAAGCCTGGCGCACGCTCACCGGAAGGCCGGTTTGCGAGGCGTTCGGTATGAGCGAGATATCGACCTACATATCGACCCCGCCCTCATTTGCGGCGCGGCCCGGTTCGCCCGGACGCCCACAACCGGGCCGCGCGGTCGCGATCCTGCCCGTCGATGGCGGCGACACGCCGCTTGCACGTGGGGAGACGGGCGTCCTGGCGGTACACCGGTCCGATCCGGGCTTGATGCTGGGCTATTGGGGGCGGCCCGACGAGGAGGCAGAATCCATGCGGAGCGACTGGTTCGTGACCGGCGATCTGGCGACGATGGACGATGACGGCTTTGTCTTTCCGCAGGGTCGGGCCGATGACATGATCAACGCCATGGGCTACCGGGTGTCACCGGACGAGGTCGAAGCTGCGCTGGAAGGCGACGCACGCGTCCTGGAGGCTGCCGCCGTGGAATACCGCCCCTCGCCCGGCGTCTCGCTGGTTGCCGCATTCATCGTCCCCGCAAGGAACGGACAGATCGACCTTGAAGCGATCAAGCACGATGTCGCCTCGCGTCTGGCGATCTACAAGCGGCCGCGCCATCTGGAAATTGTCGCGGAACTGCCGAAAACCGCGAATGGCAAGCTGCGCCGGCGCGCGCTCAGAGAGGCGCTCAACAGCGGCAGCTGACCCGCCTTTTACCACCCCTTAACCATGCGGGCGGCATGGTCATTCGCGGGCTGAGCGTCGGGGCGTCGCATGATGCGTTCATCAAGAGTGGTCGTAGTCGAGTCGCTCGCCGAAGGCGAAGGTGGC
This sequence comes from Flavobacteriaceae bacterium, assembly GCA_050249695.1. GTDB lineage: Bacteria > Pseudomonadota > Alphaproteobacteria > Rhizobiales > Tepidamorphaceae > JACKJP01. The sequence continues at coordinate 1,045,879 of JBFWQA010000001.1, forward strand.
GGCATTGCCGACGCTCTCGCCGCACGTGGATTCAACGCCCTTCAGGTCGACGAACCCGGCACGGTCGTCGCTCAGCTCCTGTCTTCCGTGCGCCCCGAAGCGATGGTCATCGCCGCGCCCGGCAGCATGGCTGGCGGCCGGACGCCCGCGGCGCTCAATCTTATCGAACGCCTTTCCCGTTCCGATCTCACCCGGCACATGCCCATTGTCGTCATCGGTCGGGACGAAGCCGGCGGCACCGACGGCTCGGTGACGGCGATATCTCCGGAAGCTTCACATGACGAGCTTGCAGCGCGCGTCAGCGGCCTCACGCGGCTGGCGGCGCTGGCGCGCGAGCTTGAGCGACGTATTGGCGTCGCTGAACGCTTCGGCGGAAAATCGCTTGCGATGCCATCACCTGCAATGGTGAGAGATGCGAAAGTCCTTGTCGCGCTTTCTCCCGCCCTACTGAGCGAAATCGCCGATGGCGTCCCCGATTCCATATCCGTCACCGGTGCCCCCAGCCTGCCCATGACTCTGGACTATCTCGGCAGAGGCGCGTTCGACGTCGTCGTCCTGCCCGGCGCGGAAGCGGCCGAAAGCGGCGCCCTTCTCGAGGCGCTGCGCCGCGACATCCGCTTTGCGGAATTGCCGGTCGTTATTGCCGGCGGGGACGAACGTCTCGCCGTCGCATTGTGCAAGGCTGGCGCGGATAGCTGGCTACCGGCGCCGGTCGAAGCCGACGCGGCCTCCCGCCTTCTCGTGCTCGCCTCGGAATGTCGCTATCGCGCCGAGATGCGGCGCACGCTCGCAAACGCCCTGCCGCCGCAAACCCGCGACACGGTCAGCGGCCTTGCAACGCACGGCTATTTCTCCGAATGGCTGAAGGCGATGATCGCAGATTGCGACCGGTGGGGTGACATGGTCGCCCTGATCGCCGTGGAAGTTGAGAATGTCCGGGCTCTCAACGACCGGCACGGGTTTGCCTCCGTCGACTCCATGATCGCCGCCATCGGCGCGATCGTTGCAAATCTGATCCGCGCGGAAGACTGCGCCTGCCGCTATTCCGGCTCGCGCCTGCTCATTGCCCTGCCGAGCATGCCGCTGGATTATCTCAGGGTCGTGCGCGACCGAATTCTCTCCGTGATCGACCAGACCGCTTTCTCGGACGAGAGCGGGGTCGAGATGACACCGGTGCTGGCGACCCGCACCACCCAATGGCGGCCGGGAAGTTCTGCACTCGGCCTGGTGGAAGACGCTTTTTGCGGCATCGCGTGATCGGCGCTACACTGCCGCCATGAGAGAATCCGCGAACGACACGGGATCGGAACCGGTGGTTATCGACGTCATTTCCGACGTCATGTGCCCGTGGTGCTTCGTCGGCAAGCGTATGCTCGGCAGGGCATTGTCCCTCCGCCCCGACACGCCCGTTCACGTGCGCTGGCGCCCTTATCAGCTCGACCCGACCATTCCGAAAGGTGGTATGGACCGCAAGGAATACATGCGGCGCAAGTTCGGCGACGATGGTGCAAGACCCATGCATCAGCGGCTGAAGGAAATCGGCCAAGCGGAAGGCATTCTTTTCGATTTCGGCGCGATCTCTCGCTCTCCCAACACGCTCGATGCCCACAGGCTGATCCGCTGGGCCGCCAATGACGGTGCACAGGACGAGGTGGTCGAGCGTCTTTTCTCGGTCTATTTCACCGAAGGCGGCGACATAGAGTCACTCGAGACGCTGAGGCAAATCGCCCGTGGAGCGGGTATGGACGGCGATATCGTTGCCGCGCTGCTCGAACGCGGCGCCGATGTCGACCTGGTGCAGAAGGAAGCCGACCTTGCGCGGCGGATGGGCGTGGATGGCGTCCCGTGCTTCGTCTTCGGCGAACAATTCGCGGTGATGGGCGCCCAGCCACCGGACGTTCTGGTGCAATATATCGACCGCGCGGCGGCGAACCGCGTGAAACCCGGCAACCGCGACGCGTAAAGCCGCGAAATCGCCCGCCGCAGCTGTCAGGACTTCGTACCGGGAAGCCGCACACAGGCGAGGTCTGGCTGACGGTGTCTTGACGAGATACCGACCGGTTGGTATGGTTCCGGCAACAGTGCATATATGACGCGCACGCAATCCGGAGTCTTTCAATGAGACAGGTCAGAATCCTCGAACATATTTCGATCGACGGCATCGTCCAGGCGCCCGGCGGCCCGAATGAGGACGGGGACTACGCTTATGGCGGCTGGACCGTACCGCACGGCGATCCGGCGATTGGAAGGGCCATCGACGCAGCACATGGGGAAAGCTTCGATCTGCTTCTGGCGAGGCGAACCTACGACATCTTCGCGGGCTATTGGCCGAAGGTCGGCAAGAGCCCTATAGCCGACAAGCTCAACGGCGCTCGGAAATTCGTCGCGACCCACAGGCCCGAAAGCCTTCAATGGGGACCTGCCGAAGGGCTTGGCGAGGACATTGTGCACGGCATTCGAACCGTCAAGGCGAGACCGGGACCTGACCTGATCGTGTGGGGCAGTTCGACGATGACGCCGTTGCTGCTGGAGCATGGACTGGCCGACGAGATTCATCTCTTCGTCTATCCGGTAGTGCTCGGGACGGGGAAGCGCTTCTTCTCCGACAACGCCCCTGCTCTCGAATTCACGCTCGTCGAAGCAAAGCCAGCGGCCTCCGGAGTGATCGTCAGCCGCTACAGACCCGCAGGACCGCTGCGAACCGGTTCATACGACGAACCGGCGTGACCAATCTGGCGCAACACCGGAACTGAAGACCTCGCCCCCGAACCGATCCGTCTTCACGCGCGTTCCTGGAACGCCCCGAACCCCCAAGGAGAACGACCATGACCGATCTCGTGACCTGCCTGTGGTACGACCACGGCGAAGCCGGCAAGGCGGCCAAGTTCTATGCGGAGACATTCCCCGACAGCCGCGTCGACCGGATCAATGCGTCCCCGAGCGATTACCCGGGCGGCAAGGAAGGGATGGAACTGACCGTCGAGTTCACCGTGCTCGGACGTCCGTTTCTTGGTCTCAACGGGGGCCCGGTCTTCACGCCGAATGAAGCCGTGAGCTTCATCGTCATGACCGAAAGCCAGGAGGAAACCGACCGCTACTGGAACGCCATCGTCGGCAACGGCGGAAAGGAAAGCGACTGCGGCTGGTGCAAGGATCGCTGGGGGCACTCCTGGCAGATCACGCCGAGGCGGCTCATGGAACTGACGACCAGCCCCGATCGTGCCATGGCCAAGCGCGCCATGGCCGCCATGATGACGATGCAGAAGATCGATATCGCGACGATCGAGGCGGCGGCAAAGGGGTCCTGAAACCCGTCAGGCCTCCGCCAGCGAAGCGAGCTTGCGCGCGATGGTCGCCGTCGCGCGCAATCTGTCCCCGGCATCTGGCAGGTCGCGGCTGAAGAACACCCGGTGATCGGGACGCACCTTCGCGCGGTGGCCTTCGTCGGTGATGAAGCGCATCAGCGCTTCGGGACTGGCGAACCGGTTGTCGCGGAAGGAAAGGACGATGCCCTTCGGCCCCGTTTCGACCTTCTCCACATTTGCGCGGCGGCAAAGCAGCTTGATGCGCACGATATCCAGCAGATGTTCCGCCTCGACGGGGACCGGCCCGAAGCGATCGGCCATCTCGGCGGCGAATCCATCGACTTCCAGATCGTCCTGCAGGCCGCCGAGCCGACGGTAGAGCGCCATGCGCAGATCGAGATCGGGGATGTAGCTCTCCGGCAGGAGCACCGCCGCGCCGATGGAGATCTGCGGCGACCATTGCGCGTCGTCAAAATCGGTCTCGCCGGATTTGAGGCTGGCGACCGCCTCTTCCAGCATCGACTGATAGAGTTCGTAGCCGACCTCGCGGATGTGACCCGACTGCTCCTCGCCAAGCAGATTGCCGGCGCCGCGGATATCGAGGTCGTGACTTGCCAGGGAAAAGCCCGCGCCCAGCGTATCGAGCGATTGCAGCACCTTGAGGCGCTTTTCCGCCGCCGGGGTCAGCATACGGTTCGCCGGCGTTGTGAAATAGGCATAGGCGCGCAGCTTCGACCGGCCGACCCGGCCGCGCAGCTGGTAGAGCTGGGCAAGGCCGAACATGTCGGCGCGATGGACAACAAGCGTGTTTGCCGTCGGCACGTCCAGTCCGGACTCCACGATCGCAGTGGACAGAAGGACGTCGAACCGCCGGTCATAGAAGGCGGTCATGACATCCTCCAGCGTCGTCGGCGCCATCTGGCCATGCGCCACCGCCACCTTCACTTCCGGAACGTGGCTTTGCAGGAAGGCATGCATGTCGTCGATATCGGAAACGCGCGGGCATACGAAGAAGCTCTGGCCGCCGCGATAGTGTTCTCGCAGGATCGCTTCGCGCAGCACGACGCCGTCGAACGGCGAGACGAAAGTGCGCACCGCGAGCCTGTCCACCGGCGGCGTGGCGATCAGCGACAGTTCCCGGATGCCCGTCATGGCAAGCTGCAGCGTACGCGGGATGGGCGTCGCCGACAGGGTCAGCACATGGAGCGCGGCGCGCAGCTCCTTCAGCCGCTCCTTGTGCTGGACGCCGAAATGCTGCTCCTCGTCGACGATGACAAGCGCCAGGTCGCGGAAGGCCACCGTCTTGCCGAGCAGGGCGTGCGTGCCGACGACAATGTCGACGTCGCCCGATTTCAATCCCTCCAGCGTCGTCTTGCGCTCGCCGGCGGCAACGAGGCGCGACAGCGCCGCGATGCGGATCGGCAGTCCGGAGAAGCGCTCGGCGAAATTGTTGTAGTGCTGGCGCGCCAGCAGCGTCGTCGGCACGACGACGGCGACTTGCCGCCCCGACATCGCTGCGATGAACGCGGCGCGCATTGCGACTTCCGTCTTGCCGAAACCGACGTCGCCGCAGATCAACCGGTCCATCGGACGGCCGCTGGAAAGATCTTCCAGAACCGCATCGATGGCGGTCAGCTGATCGTCCGTCTCGGTGAATGGAAACCGTGCGCAGAATTCCTGGTAGAGCCCTTCCGGCGGCGTCAGAACCGGCGCCTCGCGCATCATCCGCTTGGCTGCGATAGCGATCAGCTTCTCCGCCATCTCGCGGATGCGCTGCTTCATGCGCGACTTGCGCGCCTGCCAGGCGACGCCGCCCAGCCGGTCGAGCTGGACCTCCGTATCTTCGCCGCCATAGCGCGAAAGCAGTTCCACATTCTCCACCGGCAGGAACAGCTTGTCGCCGCCGGCATAGTGAAGTTCGAGGCAGTCATGCGGCTGCCCTGCCGCCTCGATCGTCTTCAGCCCCTGGAACCGGCCGATGCCGTGGTCGACGTGAACGACGACGTCCCCCGCGGAAAGCGCCGTTGCCTCTGAGATGAAATCGCTCGCCCGCCGCGCCTTGCGCTGGCGGATCATCCGGCTGCCCAGAATATCCTGCTCGCTGACGACGAGCATGTCGCGCGTCTCGAAGCCCGCTTCAAGCGCAAGCACCGCGAGCCCGGGCGTCGATCGCGGCAGGTTCGCGAGCGCGCCGCCATCCGCAGCGGCGGAAGGAGCGGGCAATCCGTGCTCGGTCAGCAGTTCGCCGAGGCGCTGGGCGCTGCCCTCGCTGGCCGCCGCGATGACGACACGCTGCTGCCCGCCGAGTTTCGAGTTCAGCCAGGATGCTGCGGCTTCGAACAGATTGAGATCGGGGTTGGCTCTCTCGGCGGCGAAGTCGCGCGCCTTGGCGCCGCCGAGATCGATGACCCTGCCGCCGCTGCTGCCTTCCGGTGCGGCGAATGGCGTGATCCGGAAAGTCGCGCGACGATCGAGCGCGTTGTCTATCTCATTCCGCCCGAGATAAAGGCTGGCCGGCGGCGCAGGCTTGTAGGCCGGTGCGGCATCGACGGCGGCGGGCGGCGCCTTGCGCGCGCCGAAATAGTCGCGGATCTGCTCCAGGCGTTCGCCGACCGCTTCGTCCGCGAGCGGATCGAGCACGACGGGGCAGTCACCACAGTGGTCGAACAGCGTCTCCAGCTCTTCGTGAAAAAAGCCGAGCCAGTGCTCCATCCCCTGATAACGCCGGCCGGCGCTGATGGATTCGTATAACGGATCGCCGCCCGTAACCGCGCCGAACTCGGCCAGATAGGCCCTGCGGAAGCGGCCGATCGACTCTTCGTCAAGCAGCACCTCGCTCATCGGCAACAGCATCAGTTCGCCGAGCTGTGTCGAGGTGCGCTGGGTCTCGGCATCGAATGCGCGGATCGATTCGAGCGTGTCGCCGAAGAAGTCGAGCCGCACCGGACTGTCGGTGCCCGGCGCGTAGAGATCGAGGATGCCGCCGCGCTGCGCGAACTCGCCGGTCTCGCGCACCGTCGGCGTCTTCGAATAGCCGTTGGCGACCAGCCATGCGGCCAGCGGCTCCATCGCCAGGCTCTGCCCTGCCCTCAGATGCCGCGCCTGCGCCGCGATCCATGGGCGCGCCGGCACCTTCTGGACCAGCGCGTTGATGGTCGTGGCGACGATCCGCGGCCGCGAGGAAGCCTTTCCGGAAAGGCGCGCCAGCGCATCCAGCCGCTGCGCCAGCACGTCTCCGCCGGGCGACGAACGGTCATAGGGAAGACAATCCCATGCCGGCAGCGCGAGCACCTCGCTCTCGGGCGCGAAGAAGCGCGCGACATCGCAGAACTGCGTCATCCTGCCGGCATCGCGCAGCACCACGAGAAGGTCTGCTGCGGCGGCAGTCCCGGCGCGCGCGTGAAGCCGCGCGATATCGACCGCGGCGATCGCCTCAAGGCCGTCCGGCGCACGCGTGAGGACGGCCTTGCCCGCGTCGCGAAGGACGCTCTCGAGGGCGCTCAGGGGCGCAGCGATTTCGGCTGTCTTCGACACTGCAGGAAAAACCGTTCAGTCCCGTGCGACCGGGTGGGCCGCGTGGAATACCCGCAGCTGTTCGACAAGTGAATGATCGATGCCGGCCGGCGGTTCCGCCCTGCCCGTCACCCATTCCATGATCATCGGCTCGGGCGCCTCCATCAGCGCTTCCAGGCCATCCAGCGCGGTATCGTCCATGCCCTCGATCTTCGCGGCGGCAAAGCGGCCGATCAGCATGTCCAGTTCGCGCGTCCCGCGATGCCATGCGCGATAGAGGATGCGCTTGCGCCGCGCGTCCGGCGTCGGACTTTCGGAGGGTCGGGAGGTCATGTGTGCCTGTTGCATTCGGTTTGCAAGCCGTGATGCTCTATAACCACCCGGATCGGATTGCGAAAGGGGCGTCGGGCAGGAGGGCATGCGGCCAGATATACTCAACCCTTTGTTCGCCGGCGTCACGTCGCTCGACCGCGTCGGCAAGTCGACCGCAGCGCTGATCGCGACCGCCGTCGGCCATCCCGAGCGGGAGGCCCGGATCGTCGATCTTCTCTGGCACGTGCCTTACGCGCTGATCGACCGAACCTACCGGCCGAAGATCGCCGGGGCGGAACCTGGCAGGACGGCGACGATTCTTCTGACCGTCGACGCGCATCGTATCCCGCCGCGCGGACGCGGACGCATTCCCTGGCGAGTCGAATGCCATGACGAAACGGGCGAGATGACGCTCGTCTTCTTCAACGTTCATGGCAACTATGTGGAGCGGACGCTGCCGGAAGGCGCCAGCCGCTGGGTCAGCGGGCGCGTCGAAATCTTCCAGGGTTTCAAACAGATCGTCCATCCCGATTTTATCGTCCCGCCCGAAAAGGAAGAGGAACTGCCGGCCTTCGAACCGGTCTACGGGCTGACGGCTGGCTTGAGCGGCAAGATCCTCGTGCAGGCGGTCCAGCAGGCACTCGCGCGCATTCCCCCACTGCCGGAGTGGATCGACCCTCAGGCCCTGAAACGGCTGGCGCTGCCGCAATTCAGCAAGGCGCTGCAAACCGTCCACCATCCGCAATCAGACCTCGATATCGCACCCGAAAGCCTCGCCCGCCGCCGCCTCGCCTATGATGAAATCCTTGCCGGACAGCTGGCGCTGCATCTGCTGCGCGGGCGCATGTCGCAGCATCGCGGCCGCGCCTATCGCGGCGACGGACGTATCACCCGGCCTATCCGCGACGAGCTGAAATTCGCGCTGACGGGCGCGCAGATGCGCGCGCTCGAGGAAATCGCAGCGGACCTTGCCGGTGAAACCCGTATGGTCCGATTGCTCCAGGGTGATGTCGGGTCGGGAAAGACCATCGTCGCGCTGCTTGCCGCGGCGCAGGTCGCCGAGGCCGGGGCCCAGAGCGCCTTCATGGCGCCGACCGAGATTCTCGCCCGCCAGCACTTCGCGACACTCCGGAACTTCACCGGCGGCAGCGGCCTGCGCATAGGGCTGCTTACGGGTCGCGAAAAGGGCCGCGAGCGAAGCGAAGTCCTCAAAGCACTCGAAGCGGGCGACATCGACGTTCTCGTTGGCACCCACGCACTCTTTCAGACCGGAGTTGAATTTCACGACCTTGGCCTTGCCATTGTCGACGAGCAGCATCGCTTCGGCGTTCATCAGCGGCTGGCCATCACCGCCAAGGGTCAGGCGGTCGATTTCCTCGTGATGACCGCCACTCCCATCCCGCGCACGCTGCTTCTGACGCTCTATGGCGACATGTCGGTCTCGCGCCTGGATGAAAAGCCGCCGGGACGCACGCCGGTCGATACGCGCGCCATGCCCCTGGAACGGATCGGAGAAATCGTGGACGCGTTGGAACGCGCGATCGCCGCCGGAGCCCGGGTCTATTGGATCTGCCCGCTCGTGGAGGATTCCGAGGAGGTCGAGGCGACCGCCGCCGAGGCGCGCGCGTCGGCGCTGCGGGAGCGGTTCGGAACCCGCGTCGGCCTCGTGCACGGGCGCATGAAAGGCAGGGAGAAAGACGCGGTCATGGCCGCGTTCGCGGCCGGCGGCATCGACATCCTGGTTGCGACAACCGTTGTCGAGGTGGGGGTCGATGTTCCGGAAGCCAGCATCATGGTGATCGAGAATGCCGAGCGCTTCGGCCTCTCGCAACTCCATCAGCTTCGCGGCCGCGTGGGCCGCGGCGCGGCGCGTTCCAGCTGCCTTCTGCTCTATCGCGCGCCGCTGGGCGAAACCGCGAAGCAGCGTCTGGAAGTCATGCGCGAAAGCGACGACGGTTTCCGTATCGCCGAGGAAGATCTGAAACTGCGCGGCGGCGGCGACTTGCTCGGCACCCGGCAGAGCGGCATGCCCGGATTCATGCTCGTGGACGCGGCGCACCACCTCGATCTGCTTCAGATCGCCCGCGACGACGCACGCCATCTGCTGGAGACAGACCCCCACCTCTTGAGCACGCGCGGCATGGCGGCGCGCACCCTGCTCTATCTGTTCGCGCGCGACGAGGCCGCGCAGCTTCTGGTATCAGGCTAAAGGCTCTGGAGCCTTCGCGGCGGGACGTTCGCGACCCTGCCGCTTGCCGTTCAATGGCGCCTCTTCGATGGCTGCCGCCTTCTCCTCCGGCGTCGGAGGTATGACCAGCCCGGCGGAAATGACCAGCTTGGCCGCTTCCTCAACGCTCATCTCCAGCATGATCACATCGCTGTCGGGCACGAACAGAAGAAAGCCGGATGTCGGATTGGGTGTCGTGGGCAGGAATACCGACAGCATCCTGGTCCCCTCGGGCGCGTGCCGTGCGACCTCGCCCCTTGTATCCGTGGAGATGAAGGCGAGCGCCCAGAGGCCCTTGCGCGGATATTCAACCAGACAGACCTTCTGGAAGCTCGACCCCGTATTGGAAAGCACGGTCTCGAAAATCTGCTTGAGGCCGCGATAGATCGTCCGCACGAGCGGCATGCGGCCAAGCATCATCTCGCCATAGCCGATGAGCGTGCGCCCGAAGAGGTTCGCCGTGGTGGCACCGAGGAAAATCAGAAAGAAGATCGCGACGATGAGGCCGACGCCGGGGATCGGAAACGGCAGGTAGGTTTCCGGCAGATAGCGCAAGGGAATGAAGGGCTTCACCCAAGCATCGACCCAAGTGACGAAGGACCATGTCAGGTAAGCCGTGATACCGAGCGGCGCCGCGATGATGAGCCCCGTCAGGAAATAGTTCCGCACGCGCGTCATGAAGGGCATGCGCACCTTGCCACCGCCCTGCGCAAGCTGGCTCAAGTTGAAGCCGTCGGGATTATTGTCGCTGCCGTCGCTCATGGGCCTTCCGAGGAACGATGCGCCGGAACGCCGGCCTTCAGCAAATTGGGGATGGTCGGCCTGTATTTCAATCGTACCGTCTCGCCACGGAGCAGATTCGGCAGCGGTAAATCTACTCCACCGTCACCGATTTGGCGAGGTTGCGCGGCTGGTCGACGTCCGTCCCCATGACGACGGCCGTATGATAAGCGATCATCTGCACCGGGATGGCATAGAGGATCGGCTGCAGGAGCCGGGGAGCATCCGGCATCACGATCGTATCGGCCGGCACGATGCCGGCCTGCCTGGAGCCTGCGACATCGGTGATCAGGATGATCCGCCCGCCGCGCGCGGAGACTTCCTGCATATTGGAAACCGTTTTGTCTAAGAGCTGGTCGCTCGGCGCGATCACGATGACCGGCACGTTCTCGTCGATCAGCGCGATGGGCCCGTGCTTGAGTTCACCCGCGGCATAGCCCTCCGCATGGATGTAGGAGATTTCCTTGAGCTTCAGGGCCCCTTCCAACGCCAGCGGATAGTTCGTCCCGCGTCCCAGATAGAGCACGTCCCGCGCCTTGGATAAATCCTTGGCCAGGACTTCGATGTCCTTCTCGACCTTCAACCCCTGCGTCATCAGCCGCGGCAGTTCGATCAGCGAGCGGACGTATTCGCGCTCCTGGGCTTCGTCGATCGCGCCACGCGCCCTCGCAAAGCCGATCGCGAGCGACGCCAGCGTCGCAAGCTGGCAGGTGAACGCCTTGGTCGAGGCCACACCGATTTCCGGCCCCGCCAGCGTCGGGAAGACCGTCTCCGACTCGCGGGCGATGGAGGATTCGGGAACATTCACGACAGCGAGAATGTGCTGTCCGTGCTTGCCGCAGTATCGAAGGCTCGCCAGCGTGTCCGCCGTCTCGCCGGACTGCGAGATGAAGATGGCGAGCCCGCCTTCCTTCATCGGCGCCTCGCGGTAGCGGAACTCGGAGGCGACATCGATATCGACCGGCAGCCGCGCGATCTGCTCGAACCAGTATTTGGCGACCATCGCCGCATAAAAGGCTGTCCCGCAGGCGGAAATCGTCACCCGGTCAAGCGCCCTCGGATCGAACGGCAGTATCTCGGGGAAATTCACCTTGCGTTCGGCGAAGTCGAGATAGTGCGCCAGCGTGTGGCTGACCACCTCCGGCTGCTCGTGGATTTCCTTGGCCATGAAATGGCGGTGATTGCCCTTGTCGACAAGCAGGCTGGAAGCCAGCGTCGTCTGCACCGGCCGTTCCACGATGCGTCCATCCGCATCGTGGATCGTCGCGCCGTCCTTGGTCAGTACCGCCCAGTCGCCGTCTTCCAGAAAGGTCACCCGGTTGGTGAAGGGCGCAAGCGCAATGGCGTCGGAACCCAGATACATCTCGCCGTCGCCGTGACCGATCGCCAGCGGACTGCCCTGCCGCGCACCGATCAGCAGGTTTTCGTTGCCGTCGAACAGAATGGCAAGGGCGAAGGCACCTTGCAGCCGCTGCAGCGTCGCCTGCACCGCCGCCTCTGGCGTCTTGCCGGCGTCGAGTTCGCGCGAGATCAGATGAACGATGACCTCGGAATCCGTTTCGGTGGAGAAGACGATGCCCTCCGCCTCCAGCTCGTCGCGCAGCTCGCGGAAATTCTCGATGATGCCGTTATGGACGAGCGCGACCTTGTCGCTCGCGTGCGGATGGGCGTTGCGTTCGGTCGGCGCGCCATGCGTCGCCCATCGCGTGTGGCCGATGCCGATTCGCCCGAGCAGCGGTTCGGTCAGCAGGCGCTTTTCCAGGTTGAGAAGCTTGCCTTCGGCGCGGCGACGCTGGAGATGCGCCCCTTCCAGCGTAGCGATGCCCGCTGAATCATATCCTCGATATTCGAGCCGCCGGAGCGCATCGAGCAAGCCGGGCGCGACGGCGTCCTTGCCGATGATACCCACGATGCCGCACATGCAAGAACCTCCGCCCACCCTTGAAGGCCAAGTCGGATCACTAATTCCAGACCCGGCGAAAAGCCAATAAATTCCCGTTACCTTTTATGACCCGGCATCGCCGGTCAGAACGTCAAACATAGCGCGGCCGAATTGCCGTAGTGTTCGGCAATTGCATCAAATTTTAGGCTTCGGGGCCCGTCCCGGCTTCTCCACCTGCCGGCCGCGCCCGATCGCCAGCGCGCCGTCGGATACATCCTCGGTGATGACGCTGCCCGACCCGACATAGGCGCCCTTGCCGATCCTGACGGGTGCGACGAGCGCGCTGTTGGAGCCGATGAATGCGCCGGCCCCGATGTCGGTCTTGTGCTTGTTGCGGCCGTCATAGTTGCAGGTGATTGTCCCCGCCCCGATATTGGCTTTCTCCCCGACATGGGCGTCGCCGATATAGCTGAGGTGATTGGCCTTCGCGCCCGCCTCGAAGACGGCGTTCTTCACCTCGACGAAGTTGCCGATCCTGGCCTCCTTTCCGATCTTCGCGCCGGGCCGCAGACGCGCAAAGGGCCCAATATCGGCATCCTCGCCGATATCGGCGCCAGCGATATGGCTGAAGCCGTGGATCGTCGTCCCGGCGCCCACCGTCACGCCCTCCCCGAAGAAGACGTTCGGCTCGATGACGACGTCGCGGCCGATGACCGTATCGTGGCTGAAATAGACGCTTGAAGGATCGATCAGCGTCACCCCGGCCGCCATCGCGGCGGCGCGATAGCGCGTCTGCGCCAGCGCCTCGGCCCGTGCCAGTTCGCCGCGCGTATTGACGCCGAGCACCTCGTTCGCCTCCGCCTCCACCGCGCTCGCGCGGAGACCGGCCGCCACGGCGCCGGCGACGGCATCGGTCAGATAATATTCGCCCTTGGCGTTGTCGTTGCCGATCGCATCCAGCAATTGCAGCGCGATCCTCCCGTCGAAGCCGACGACACCCGAATTGCAGAAGCCGATGGCGCGCTCCTCAGGGCTTGCATCCTTCTCCTCGACGATCCGGACGAGCCTGCCCGCCTCGATGACGAGCCGCCCGTAGCCATGCGGGTCCTCGGGCCGGAACCCGAGCACCGCGACGCTCGCGCCACCGTCGATGGAACCTGCCAGCGCGGAAAGGCTTTCCGGCCGGATCAGCGGGGTATCGCCGTAAAGCACGATGATGCGCCGCCAGTCGCCGGCCTCGATGCTCGCGCGCGCCTGTAGCACGGCGTGCGCCGTACCGAGCCGCTCGCTCTGCACGGCGACGGCGCATCCATCCGCATGTTCGCGCGCGTAGTCTGCGACCGTATCCATGCCCGGCCCGACGACGACGCAAAATCGTGCGCCGGGAAAGGCCGCGCGCGCGGCATGAAGCGCATGCCCGAGCATCGGCATGCCGGCGATCTTGTGCATGACCTTCGGCCGGGAGGAGCGCATCCGCGTTCCCTCGCCCGCCGCCAATACGATGAAGAGCGTGTCGCTCATCTCCTGAGACTCCCTGTATTCAGGCCTCTTCGGAACATGCCTAAGAGATCGTTAACGCCTCTCATCCAATCATAGGACGACGAATCAGCTAAATTTCGGTTTGCAATGGCCATCAATACACCAGAGCACCGCGCAAGTGAGCCGGACAAGGCCGCAAAGCGCCTTTCTAGACCGGTCAGGCGGGGCCCCGGCTGGCTGTCGGCAATGGTGTGGTGTGCCCTCGGGGTGATCGCGGTCACAAGCGCCTTCGGCGTCGCGGCAACCGATGAAGGCATGGAGCGGCTGGCGCAATTGACGACACCCGCCGCCAACGAACCGGCTGTCAAGCAGGCGCGCGCCGACTCGCCACAGATGATGTCGCTGCAGAAAAATGTCGCGCGCCTTCAGTCGGAGCTCCGCCGCGCCGCGCTTGAGAAGACGGCGATGGCGCAGCGTCTCGCCAGCATCGAGGATCAGCTGACGCCCGCGACGACGGGCTCGATCGGTCGGCAGCCGAGGCGCGCCGAGGATCCCGGACAATCCGCCGTCAGTTTCGACCATGCGAATACTGCCGAGGCGAAGCCGTCCGTTCGCGTGGTCTATGGCGAATTGCCGGACGGCAAGGCGGTGCCGGCGCCGGCCATGTCCGCCGACAATGTCCGCAACGCCCTTCCGCGTCTTTCCCCATCAGATCCGTCGGTGCTGATGCGCACGAGCTTCGCCATCGAGGTCGGTCACGCCGGGTCGATGAAGGATTTGCGTGCGCGATGGAAGGAAATCACGACCGCGCACAACGAAGCGCTGGCAGGCTTCGATCCGCTCGTTGCCGTGCGCGAAACGGACAAGGGCCAGCTCGTGCTGCGCCTGCTGGCAGGGCCGATGTCCAATGCCGCCGACGCCATCCGCCTGTGCATGCGCATTCGCGATGACGGCGCCGACTGCACACCCGTTTCCTACGAAGGCCAGCGGCTGGCCCTACAGTAGGGCTTTCCCCCAGACGGTACGGGGTTCAGGCAGGCAAACCCGCAGGGAAGAGTATCCCGCGACCGTTGATGCGACCTGCCTCGAGATCGTCCAGCGCTTCGTTCGCCTGCTCGAGCTTGTAGGGATAGAGCGTCACCTGAGGTAGCGCCCCGCGCTTCGCCAATTCCAGCAGCTGGGCAAACTCCGCCTTCCCACCCACATAGCTGCCGCAGATGGTGACCGTCTTCATGATAAGCGGCGGCAAGCTCCAGGGAGCAGCGCCACCATAGAGGCCAACGAGAACCAGCTTGCCGCCGCGCCGTAACACCTCAAAGCCGAACGCGGCGGTATTCTCCGAACCGACGAAATCGACGACACATGACGGCGCGCCGCCCACCGCGGCATGCACTTGGCTGACCGCGTCAGCAGCACCCCCGTCGATCAGAACTTTTCCGCCGGCGGCGGCGACGCTCTCCCGCTTGCTCATGTCAATGTCCACAGCGACAGCCTGAGGACCGCCAAGCGCCCTGACAATGCCCATCGCCATTTGTCCGAGCCCGCCCGCGCCGATAACAACCGGAGCCTCTTTGGCAAGCGCGTCGCCGAATTTCATCAGCGCGTTGAAGGCCGTCAGTCCGGAACACGCCAGCGGCGCGCCGTGCTGTGGCTCGACATCTCCCAGGTCGAACAGATATTTCCCGTCGGGCACCAGGACGTGCGTTGCATAGCCGCCGTCGGCATGAACGCCGCGGAAGCGTGCCGTCGGGCAGAAATACTCACGGTCCGCCAGGCATTCAGCGCAAGACCCACAACCCATCCACGGATAGACGACATAGTTGCGGTCCGGGTCGAGTGGAGCCGCATCCGGACCTGTAGCGGCAATCCGACCGGCGATCTCGTGCCCCGGGGTCAACGGCAAGGGAAAACCGCGCGACGCCAGTTCCAGCTTCTGCCCGCGACCGAGGTCGAAGCTTCCATGCCGGTAGTGAACGTCAGTGTGGCAAACGCCCGCGGCCGTGATCTGCAGCAGTATCTCGCCGCCCTTCGGCGCGGGCATAGGCCGAACGTCATGCGAAAGCTTGTCGCCAAAACGTCTGATACATTCACATTCCATCGTCAGCCTTTTGGATGAGAAATATGGTTCGCTTCCCCGCCTGACAGGATAGAGGTCACAATTGGCTGCACGCGGACAAGCCGCGCACAAGATCAGCTCAATTGAAAATCGCTGCACCGTTCCGGTTGAACCGGTCGACGACGCCCCCCGAAAAAGCCTCCTCCAGGCAATGTTTTCTCAAAACTGACGGTGAAATCTGGCGAAGTCAACCAACGAGCCAAGACGGGAAATCAAGGGCTCTTGCGACGCAAACGGCCTGCCGTCTCACAAGGCGACGGGTCGATATGTATTCCAGGCGAGATGATCGCTGCGCCCCTATGACGGCCGCGGTACCTTCGGCACGCCCGAACCCCGGCGCCGGCTTTGTGCCTCCGGCTCGCCGCCGGCGCGCACCGCCTCCGGCGTCTTCTTGCGGGTTGCGGAAGGCTTTCCGCCCGCCTCCTTGCCCTTGCCGGAAAGCGGCTTCCTGGGCTGGGGCTTGCGGGGACCACCGGAGCCGCCCGAGCGCGGCCTGCCGCCCTTGCGGGGGCCGCCTTGCTCCTTTTTCGGCGTAACGACCGGATCGGGATAGTCGAAGGTAAGCGACGGTCCGCCAGCAGCCTTCTCGTCGACATCGATACGGACCACGCCGCCGTTTTTCAGCCGGCCGAAAAGAACCTCGTCCGCAAGCGGCTTCTTGATGTGCTCCTGGATCACGCGTGCCAGCGGCCGCGCACCCATCGTCTGGTCGTAGCCGCGTTCGCCGAGCCAGGCATTCGCCGCGGGCGTCAGTTCGATGGTCACGCCGCGGTCGGCCAGTTGCGCCTCCAGCTGCAGCACGAACTTGTCGACGATCTTCGCCACGACGTCCGAAGGCAGCGCGCCGAAAGAAACGATGGCGTCGAGACGGTTGCGGAATTCGGGCGCGAACAGACGGTTGATCGCCTCCTCGTCATCGCCTTGCCGCCTGGAGCTGCCGAAACCGATGGCCGGCTTTGCCATCTCCGCCGCCCCCGCATTCGTCGTCATGATCAGGATGACATTGCGGAAGTCGATCTTCTTGCCGTTATGGTCGGTCAGCTTTCCGTGGTCCATCACCTGCAGCAGGATGTTGAACAGATCCGGGTGCGCTTTCTCGATTTCGTCAAGCAGCAGCACGCAGTGCGGATGCTGATCGACGCCATCGGTGAGCAGGCCGCCCTGATCGAAGCCGACATAGCCGGGAGGCGCGCCGATCAGCCGCGATACGGTGTGGCGTTCCATATATTCCGACATGTCGAAGCGAAGAAGCTCGATACCGAGAAGATCGGCAAGCTGCTTGGCGACTTCGGTCTTCCCGACGCCGGTCGGTCCTGAGAAGAGGTAGTTGCCGATCGGCTTTTCCGCTTCGCGCAACCCGGCGCGCGAGAGCTTGATTGCCGAGGACAGCGCCGTGATCGCGGCATCCTGACCGAAGACGACCCGCTTGAGATTGGTTTCCAGATGCCCGAGCACCTCGGCGTCGGACTTGGACACGCTCTTGGGCGGGATGCGCGCCATCGTCGCGATGGTCTCCTCCACATCCTTGAGCGCCACCACGCGCTTGCGCTTGGAGGGCGGCAGCAGCATCTGCGAGGCGCCGGTCTCGTCGATCACGTCGATTGCCTTGTCCGGCAGCTTGCGGTCGTGAATGTAGCGCGCCGCCAGTTCCACCGCGCCCTTGATGGCATCGTTGGAGTAGCGGACCTTGTGATGCTCCTCGAAATAGGGCTTCAGCCCCTTCAGGATCTTGATCGCATCCGGCACCGAAGGCTCGTTGACGTCGATCTTCTGGAACCGGCGCAGCAGCGCCCGGTCCTTCTCGAAGAACTGCCGGTATTCCTTGTAGGTGGTCGAGCCGATGCAGCGCAGATGGCCCGACTGCAGGGCGGGCTTGAGCAGATTGGATGCGTCCATGGCGCCGCCCGACGTCGCACCGGCGCCGATGACGGTGTGGATCTCATCGATGAACATGATCGCGTTCGGATGTTCCTCGATCTCTTTCATGACCGCCTTCAGCCGCTCCTCGAAATCCCCGCGGTAGCGCGTGCCGGCAAGCAGCGCGCCCATGTCGAGCGAGTAAACGGTGGACTCCCTGAGGACCTCGGGCACGTCACCCTCAGTGATGCGGCGGGCAAGCCCTTCCGCGATCGCGGTCTTGCCGACGCCGGGGTCGCCGACGAAGAGCGGGTTGTTCTTCTGCCGCCGGCAGAGCACCTGGATGGTCCGCCGGATTTCGGCGTCGCGGCCGATAAGCGGATCGATCCGCCCCTTGCGCGCCTTCTCGTTGAGATCGACGCAATAGGTGGCGAGCGCCTCGCCGACCTTCGACTCCGTCTCCTCGGCCAGTTCTTCCTCCGTTTCAGCGCCGCGCACCGTACGGGTCTGCGAAAGACCCGGCCGCTTAGCGATCCCGTGAGAGATATAATTGACCGCGTCGTAGCGGGTCATGTCCTGCTCCTGCAGGAAGAATGCCGCGTGGCTCTCACGTTCGGCAAAGATGGCCACGAGCACATTGGCACCGGTCACTTCCTCGCGTCCGGAGGACTGGACATGAATCACGGCGCGCTGAATGACGCGCTGGAAGCCGGCGGTCGGCTTGGTGTCGTCTTCCTCGTCCGCGATCAGGTTGAGCAATTCGGTGTCGATATAGTCGGTCAGATTCTCGCGTAGCAGATCAAGGTCCACGTTGCAGGCGCGCATCACCGCCGCGGCATCGTCGTCATCGATCAACGACAACAGCAGGTGCTCGAGCGTCGCATATTCGTGGTGCCGTTCGCTGGCCAGCGCCAGCGCCCGGTGCAGGGCTTCTTCCAGACTTCCGGAAAATGAGGGCAATCGACGCTCCTATTGCTTTTCCATCACGCATTGCAGCGGGTGTTGATGCTGGCGGGCGAAATCCATCACCTGCACGACTTTCGTTTCAGCGACTTCCAGTGTGAAAACGCCGCACAGCCCCACTCCGTTCTGGTGGACGTGCAACATGATCCTCGTCGCCTCCTCACGCCCCTTATGAAAGAACCGCTCCAGAACATGCACGACGAATTCCATCGGCGTGAAATCGTCATTCAGGAGCAGCACGCGATACATGCTCGGACGTTTGGTACGCGTCCGTGTCTTTGTCGCAAGGCCGGCGTCCGATCCGTTGCCGCCCTTCTTGTCGTCATCAGGGCCGGCGTGAGGCGACAGCTCGGCCTTTGTCCTGAACAAATATGTCCAATTCAGGTCTGGGCGTTCAGTCATCGTCGTTCGCTATCCGGCATCCTGAGCCAGCTGCCTCAATGCAGCAGGACTCAATCTCGTGGATTTCCTTGAGTCTAAGCATGAGCGGGAGGAGTTTCCATAGGCGAGTTTAGATAGGCATTGCCCTGGACGTTCGCCACCCCTCGCCGCCGCCCCGGCTCAGAACAAAAAAAAGCCCGGCCAATCGGCCGGGCTCGAACCTTCTCGAACGGAGGTCAGGCCGTATCGAATTACTTGCCTGCCTTGGCGACGGCGGTCTCGAACGGCTTGTAGGCGTCCTTGGCCATCCCGGCATACATCTCGCCAAGCTTGGTGGCCTCGCCGACGAAGCTCTCATAGGAGCTCTTGGCAAAGTCGCTCTGGATTTCGAAAGCCTTCTCGAAAGATTTCGCGCCGAGCAGCTGCTCAACGGCCGCTGCGCTATCCTCGAGCGACTTCTTGGAATAGTCCGCCACTTCCGTAGCAATGGCCTGGAAGCCCTTGCTGACGGTACCGAAGCTCTTCATCGCAAGGTCCATGTTGTCCTTGCCGTATTTCTGGAAACTCTCAAAACCGTTGATCATCATCATCTCCTCGTCGGGGTCGATCTTCTCTAGACTGCTCTTGCTCGGGTGCGTTGGCATGCCTTCTGCACTCTCTGTATACGTACTTAGGTGCACTGCACAAAAATGTCAATCAAAATTTTTTGCAGTGCAGCATGCGACCCTTTACCGATTCCTAACCCCGCTTCCCTAACCTTAGCTTTGCGGTCACGGCCGGGAGCGGAGACAAGCCGGTCATGCGCCGATAGGGGTCACGCGGACGCGGGGCGCGTTCGCCGTTATGGGGTCAGTACTATGGTTGCGTTGTGTTTGCGTTCCGGGTGGGTTTCCAAGGGAACGCGTATCGCCGGGGGCAACGCCCGGCCGGCGGCTGTGCTCGCCGCCTTCCTTGCCGTCTTCATGTCCATCGTCGCACCCGTTCCGGTGCACGCGGCCGAGAAATACGCCGCCCTGGTCGCCGACGGATTCACCGGCCGCGTCGTCTTCGCACGCAATGCGGACGATAAGCGCTATCCTGCGTCGCTGACGAAGATCATGACGCTCTATATCCTCTTCGAGGAGATGGAAGCCGGACGCATGTCCATGTCGACGCGCCTCAAGGTTTCCTCGCATGCGGCGGCGCAGCAGCCTTCAAAGCTTGGCCTCAGGCCGGGCCAGACGATCGCCGTGGAAGACGCCATTCTCGCGCTCGTAACAAAATCGGCCAACGACATCGCGGTCGTCGTCGCCGAAGGCATCGAGGGGTCCGAAACGGCCTTTGCCGCGCGCATGACACGCACCGCGCGCCGCATCGGCATGGGCAGCACGACATACCGTAACGCCTCGGGCCTCCCCGACCGGGGTCAGGTGACAACGGCGCGCGACCAGATGGTCCTCGCGCGCGACATCATGCGCCGCTTTCCGCAGCAGTATAAGCTGTTCCGCACCCGGACGTTCAGCTACGCCGGGCGGCGTTATGGCAACCACAACAAATTGCTGGGCAACTTCGAGGGCACCGAGGGTATCAAGACCGGCTACATCCGCGATTCCGGCTTCAACCTGGTGGCGACGGTCCGCCGCGATGGCAAGCTCCTCGTCGGCGTGGTGATGGGCGGAAAGACCGGCCGTTCCCGCGATGCTCACATGCGGGACATTCTGACGGCGTCGTTTTCGAAGGTCCGCCCGGGACAGATGGAGGTCTACGCCCAGCTCCCGCATCGCGACGAAATTCCGATGCCGGCAGCCAAACCCGAGGCGCTGCAGGCCGACGTCGTCCAGACGGCTTCAACCGGCGGACCGGTGCAGATCATCGCCATGCCGCGCAGCGTGACGACGGTGCCGATCCCGGTGCCGGCCGCGGCCGGTCAGACCGAGGCTCAGCGGGCATCCCTCGCGCAGCTCGTCGTCGAGACGCGCGACGATCAGGCCGGACGGGCGGAGGACAGCGCGGTTGAACAGGGTTCGGCCGACATCGCCAGGGCCAGTCCCGATATCGGCGGCTGGGTGATCCAGATAGGCGCTTTCCCGAACAAAGGGTCTGCCGAAGAGAAGCTCACCGTCGCGCGGACCGATGCGCGTCACCTGCTGGCCTCGGCCGCGCCGTTCACAGAACCGGTCGAGAAGAACGGGTCGACACTGTGGCGCGCCCGGTTTGCCGGCTTCGACCAATCCTCCGCACAGGCCGCCTGCGCTTATCTCAAGCGCAGGGAATATGCCTGCTTCGCGGCCCGGAACTGATCAGGAGCGACGGCGATGGGAACCAAGCAGGACATCTTTCGCGGCGTTGATCCTCGCGGCGAGGTCGTTCGACCCGCCATGGTCGGGATGCACGCGCGCCATCAGCGTTCTATGGGCCTTGCGTATCGCAGCGGCGCTCGCCCCGGGCTCAAGCCCAAGGATCTTATAGGCCTGATCCTTCGTCATTGGCCCCGACCGGGCCTCGCTTTCACCGCCCCCCGCCGTCGCGTCAGCATTCAGGTCTTCACGCCAGGCGGGGTTCCTGCGGTCCAGATAAGCTTCGAGTAGCTGACGGCTTTCATCGTCGAAATCACTCGCCATCGCGACGAGCTCGGCGATCGTGAAACTGTTGAGGTCCCGCCCCTCATGCGGCCCTCGCAGGACACGCCCGCCGAGCCTGCCGGTGTCATGATCGAGCGTCATCTCCAGCCACGCCGAGCGCGCATGCGACGTGGCACCGGCGGAGGCATGCGTGCGGGAGCCCGACAGCGCACGTCCGATGAGCCCGATTGCCACGAAAGCCAGCGGCAGCGCCCAACCCCAGCGGCCGCCAAACGCCATCGCCGCGGCCATGGCGAGCAACACGATGCCGCCGCCGATACGTACGACATTGGCCAGCTGTGCCGGATTGGCCGAGACGAACTGCTGCGCGAAGAGAAGCGCCAGCAGGAGCCCCGCGATCCCCGCGAAGAAGGCGATCATCGTCCGGGCCTGAGCTGGCGTAGCAGCAGCCTGCCGGTGCTTCCCTGCGTTTCGAGCGCCTTCAGGCCCCCGGTCGCGTAGGCCGCGACCGCCCTCAACAACTCACGCAGACGCGCGGCCGACGACAAATCGAACCGCTCATGCGCCCCGCCGGTGATCCGTGCGACTTCGGCAAAAGCGTTCCCTGCCACCGGGTCGGCTCCTTCCTGGAACATGAAGGCGCGGACATTGCGCAGGGCGAGTTCGCCGGCGCGCGCGCAAAGCGTGTCGATCGGCTCCTCCATCGCATCGCCGATATAAACCAGCGCCGAAACAGGGCTTCTTTCCGCCTCGCGCACCGCGTGCGCGAGAATTTTGCGGATCTGGGTATGCCCACCCTGGCAGGCGATCCGCGACATGTAACCTTTCAGGCCCTCCGCATCCGAGGTCCAGCGGCTGGCGCGGCATTCCGAAAGGCCGCGAAAATAGACGAGCTGCACATCCAGTCCACCAAGTCGGGCCGCTTCGGAGAACATGTCCGCCTGCAGGGCGATCGCGTGGTCCCACGTCGGCTGGCGGCTCATCGTTGCGTCAAGCGCGAAGATGAGGCGGCCCCGGGCCGTAGCGCTTGTCGCCGGCGCGGGCATCCGGCGCACCTTCTCAAGAAAGCTCGCCACGTCGTTGCCCTGCGTCCTGAGCGCCTGCCTTTCGGCTTCTGTCAGATTCTTGCCCGCCATGGTCCCTTTCGATCCTGCCATATCAAATGACCGCCGGAAGGCGGAATTGATAACATGGGATCATCGCCCCCTCCGGCCAAGACCGCCGCGCCGGAGATCAGATGATGAGATCGTCGGGATCCAGGGGTCTGGCCGAGGCCGCGAGCCAGGCCTGGCGGGTCGCGGCGCGTTTGAAGCCCTGCTGATCGATGGGCAGCCGCAAGGTCGCGATCAGTTCGCGTATCTCCTGGCGCGCGGCGAGATGCGACATGTTCGGTCGTTCGCCGAGATTCTGCTCGTCGATATTGTCCAACGCCGTCAGCCCTTTTGGGAAGAAGGCCTTGAAGACGACACGCTCGGAAATGCCGACGCCGAGGCGATAGCCGATCTGCACGGCCAATTCCTCCAGCGCGCCGCGCACGTTGTTCTGGTTGTTGCTGCTCAGCATCGTCAGGCGGTTGCGGAGCACAACCCAGTCGAGCAGCTTGTCGTCGACGAAACGTCGCTTGCGGCGCGCTTCGCGGACCATCTTCGCATAGTGGCTGATGCCGACGATCTCGCTGGTGACGGGGTCGACCCGTCCCAGCACATCGAGATCGACGAAGCTGTCATTGACCGGCGTGATCAGCGTATCGGCCATCGCATGCGCGAGCCGCATCAGGAAACTGTCGTGCCCCGGCGTGTCGATGACCAGAAAATCGACCTTTCCTTCAAGCGCGGAGACAGCCTCGCTGAAGGCGGTGAATTCCTCCGCCTCGATCTCCTTGACCGAATGCGCTTCGCCGCGCGGCACCGAACGCCAGATCGGCATCTCGAGACTCAGCCCGCGCAGATCGGACCAGCGCTGCCGGTTTTCCAGGTAACGGCTGAGAGAGAGCTGACGGCTGTCGAGATCGATGCAGCCGACGCGCTGCCCCGACTTCAGCAGATGCACGACCACATGCATCGCCGTCGTCGACTTTCCCGATCCACCCTTCTCGTTACCGACGACGATGACGTGCGTGGATCTGTGCCCCCCGACGAAGTTCACGGACCAACCCCTTGACCGAAACCGTCATCAACAGTGCAACAGGCCGTAGCGGCGGGTCAAGTTACCGTCCCGGATGCGCCCGCGATTAAGGCTCGATGGTAAATGCGCGGCCCCCGCGCGACTGGTGCGCGAAGCGGCGTTGCGGCCCACCGCCGTCAGGTCTTCAGCCGGTAGCCGGTGCGGAATATCCAGCCTGTTATCGCAAGGCACACGGCGAGAAACAGCATCGTCATGCCAAGGCTGATCGCAACATCGACATCGGCAAGACCGAAGAAGCTCCAGCGGAAACCGCTGATCAGATAGAGCACCGGATTGAAAAGTGAGACCGTGCGCCACAGCGGTGGCAGCATGTCGATCGAATAGAAGGCCCCGCCGAGAAATGCGAGCGGGGTTACGACGAGCAGAGGTACGAACTGAAGCTGCTCGAAATTCTTCGCCCACACGCCGATGATGAATCCGAAAAGGCCGAAGGTCAGCGCCGTGAGGATGAGAAATGCAACCATCCACACCGGGTGGACGATCTGCAGGGGTACGAAGAATGAAGCCGTTACGAGAATGACGACGCCGACCATCAGCGCCTTGGTCGCCGCCGCGCCGACATAGGCCACGACGATCTCCATCGACGAAATGGGCGCGGAGAGAACTTCGAAAATCGTTCCCACGAATTTGGGAAAATAGATCCCGAAAGCGCCGTTCGATATGGCCTGAGTCAACAGCGTCATCATCAGCAGACCGGGCACGATGAACGCCCCATACTGGACGCCTTCGATCTCGCCCATTCGCGACCCGATCGCGCCGCCGAACACCACGAAATAGAGCGAGGTGGTAATGACCGGGGCGATCAGGGTCTGCCAGATCGTGCGCATGGCCCGGGCCATCTCGAACTTGTAGATGGCCCAGACGCCGTGAAAATTGATCGTAGAAGGAGTCATGACCGCTCGTGCACCAGATTGACGAAAATATCTTCAAGTGAGCTCTGCGCCGTCGTCAGATCCTTGAACCCGATGCCGAGATCGGCAAGGCGACGCATCAGTGACGGCACGCCGGTACGCTCGGCATTGGCATCGAAATCGTAGTGAAGGCGGCAGCCATCTCCATCCAGCGTCAGGTTCCACTGGTCGAGCTCGGCTGGAAGGACTTCGAGCGGCTCCTGGAGATCCAGCGTCAGCCGCCGTTTCCCCAGCTTCTGCATCAGCGCGTCCTTGTCCTCGGACAGTATGATGCGGCCTTTGCTGATGATGCCGATCCGGTCCGCCATCTCTTCGGCCTCTTCCAGATAATGCGTTGTCAGGATGATCGTCACGCCCTGCTCACGAAGGTCGCGGACCAAGGCCCACATGTCCCTCCTCAGTTCCACGTCGACGCCTGCGGTCGGCTCGTCGAGAAACAGCACGTCCGGTTCATGCGACAGGGCCTTGGCGATGAGCACGCGTCTCTTCATTCCGCCCGACAGCATCATGATCTTCTCATTGCGCTTTTCCCACAGCGAAAGGCTGCGGAGGATTCTCTCGATCAACGCCGGATCGGGCGCGCGCCCGTAGAGACCGCGACTGAAGCTCACCGTCGCCCAGACGGTCTCGAACGCATCCGTCAGCAATTCCTGCGGCACGAGGCCGATCATCGAGCGCGTTCGGCGGTAGTCCCTCGCGATGTCGTGGCCCGCCACCGTTACGCGCCCCGAAGACGCCGTCACGATTCCGCATATGATGCTGATCAGCGTCGTCTTTCCCGCGCCGTTGGGACCGAGCAGCGCGAATATTTCGCCCTTCTCGATCTCCAGATTGATGTTGTCGAGCGCGGTCAGCCCGGAAGCATAGACCTTGCTCAGCTGTTGCACTGAGAGGATGGATGACATGGGCAGCGGATCCGGATTTGTTCAGCCTCGGCTCAAAGCAATCCGAGGCTTGCCAGTTCTTGTTGGAGTTCTTGCGGCAAGTCGCCGCCCTCACCCGTCTTCAGATCGGGTGGCGCGTCCCTGGAGTCAAGATAACGCCAGCCCTGAAAGGGCCCGCGCGGCCGCGGAACCACCGGCTCGACGACCGGTTCGAGCACGAGATGACAACGTCCGATACCCTCCTCGTCCACGAAGGGCCGGATGTCATTGAGCTGCTGCCGGCACTGGATCGTACCCTTGATGACCCAGTAGAGCGAGCCACCGTCGAGCAGTTCCGACACGCGCCGAGGCGTCATGCGCGTCGTGTGGACCTGTTCGGGCGCAAGTCCCTGGCTTGCCTTCTGTCTCAGCCGGAAACCTATCCATCGCTCAAGATCGGCAATCGAATCCGCGCCGACGCAGAGTTTTATCAGATGCAGCATGAAGGTTCCCTTCACCCTCTTTGTGGCCTCGCGGTCCCTGCTGGTCAAACAGGAATTGCCACGGCTCGGCAGCTATTCACATGGATCGCCTTGTCATATAGACAGTGTCGATGGCCGTTTCGGCCGAGCCCTCCACGGTGATGGGGCGTCGAAAAGCAATTGTTCAGGACCCGTTTTGTCCGATACCCCGACCATAGATGATGCCCAGGAACTCGCAGAACGCGCCGACGAGGCCGCAACGCTGCTGCGACTTCTTGCGAACGAGAATCGGCTCCGCATCCTGTGCCACCTGATCCAGCGGGACGAGGAATCGGTGAACGAGCTCGCTTCCGCGGTGGGACTCAGCCAGTCCGCCCTTTCGCAGCATCTGGCGCGCCTTCGGCGTGACAAACTCGTCGCAACGCGCCGCGCCGGCCAGACCATCTATTACAGCGTTCCTCAATCCAACGCTTTGCCGGTGCTCAGGGCGCTGAAGGATATTTTTTGCTCACCGGGAGTAACGCGATGACGAAGGGTTATTGGGTGGTTTTCGCTGACGTGAGCGACCCGGAAGGCTACAAGGCCTACGTTGCCGAGAATGCCAAAGCGTTTCGCAAATACGGAGCCCGTTTCCTGGCCCGTGGCGGGAAGGCCGAAAACGCGGAAGGCAATCCCCGCTCGCGTGTCGTCGTGATCGAGTTTCCAAGCTTCGAGGCGGCTTCAGCCTGCTACCATTCGCCGGAATACGCCAAGGCGATGGCGCTCAGGCAGGGCAAGTCCGTGATGGATCTGGCGATCGTGACCGGTTACGACGGACCGCAACCGACAGACTGAGGCTTCACTTTCTGAACGGCTTCAGCAGCCCGCACCGCGAGCGTCGACCGAATCGACGCGGACCTTGCCGGTGCCGCGCGTCACAAGCCCGATCTGCGCGGCGGCGGCCTTCGACAGATCGATCACCCTGCCCTTCACGAACGGCCCGCGATCGTTGACGCGCACCACAACGCTGCGGCCGTTATGCACATTGGTCACCTTGACCTTGGTGCCGAAAGGCAGACTGCGGTGCGCGGCGGTAAGGCCGGCCGGATTGGCGATCTCCCCGTTGGCGGTGCGTTTGCCCGCATGGGAATACCAGGAAGCCATGCCGCATTGCGCCGCCTGGGCGCCGGAGGCCATGACGAGGAACGGAAGCACGGCCAGCGCCGGGAGAATCAATCGAGTTTTCATGCGCGCCTTCTGTAACGCGCAATCGGGCAAAATAAAGGCCGCGCCGCATTTGGGGCGGCGCAGCCTTTGAATGAATGGAAGTCTTGCCGGCCTAGCGGGCCGCCACCGCGACGGTTTCAAAACCGCCAAAGAGCGCTGCGAGCGCCATCAGACCAACCAGTACGGCCAGCGTATAAGTCGCGACTCGCACATAGGAGGTTTCGTTTTGATGACCCATTTATGCCTCTATGAACACCGGCCCCGTAGCCTGATGCAACCGGGCCGAACAGCTGCGAGATTTACGATCTGTTCATGATGTTTTCAAGCGGATTTTGCTGCGCTGCACAGGGAATGGTGAAACGCGTCATTCGTTCCCCTGCGCGGCGGGAAGAAACTCGCCCGTTCGGCCCGTCAGACGGTAGGCGACGAGGCCGATCCATTCCCGCACGGCTTCGTCGAGGCGGGCAAGCCCTCCGGACGCCTCATTGAACGTTCGCGTCAGCGCTGCGGCGGTCACGCGATGGTCCACCGGCACGGCCACGACATCGAATCCGGCCTTGCGAAAACATCCGACGGCTCGTGGCATGTGATAGGCCGACGTTACCAGCAGCCAGCGTTCGCCAGGTGCGGGATCGGCGACACGCCGGCTGTAGACGGCGTTTTCGTAAGTATCCCGCGATTCCGATTCGACGATGATTCGCGCCGGATCGATGCCGAGCGAAGACGCTGCCCTCACCGCTTCCGGCGCTTCTGCCACATCCTCGGTGATCAGGGTGTTGGTGCCTCCCGAAACGATGAGCCTTGCCTGTGGATGGCGCCGCGCCAGCGCCGCGAACGCGACGAACCGGTCCGCCGCCTCATTGAACTCGACGGTCCCGATCGTCGCGCCGGTCGTCGTATCCAGGAAGCCGCCCAGCAGAATGATCCCGTCGACTTTCCCTTCCTCCCGCAACAGGGGAAAACGCTGCTCCAGGGGCCACATCAGCCAGTTCGCGACGGGCATGAAGCCGCCGGCGACTATGCCCAGTGCGGCGATAAGCGTCAGCACCCGCGCTGTACGCCGCATCCGCGTGAACAGCAGCGCGACGCCGACCGCCAGCAGGAACACCAGGAAATTCGACGGGCGTATGAAGAAGAAGCCGATCTTTGCCAGATAGAAAAACATGACGCTCCGTGCTCAAATCGTCCGCAGGCTGAAAACAAGCCGGGCATGATTCGGCATCCCAGCCCTGCCGGACTGTGCCGCAAGAACAGACCCGCCGGAAGCGCCTCCCATGAATGACGACTACAATCGCAGATCCGAGATTCGAAAGCCGACCGCGTTCGATCTGGGACTTATCATCCTGCTGGCCGCAAGCTGGGGATCGACCTTCGTCGCCACCAAGCTCGCCGTTTTCCAGACCGGCGTCGTCTGGCTGGTATTCTATCGCGCCGCCATCGGCTGCCTGACGGTCCTTCCCTTCGCGCTGTATCAGGGCTGGCAATGGCCCAAAAACGCGAAAACATGGCGCTTGATTACGGCCCTCGCCTTTCTGAACGTCACCGCACCGTTCTTTCTCCTGTCCTGGTCTCAGCAGGTGCTGCCGGCCAGTACAGGCGCTTTGTTGACGGCGACCAGCCCAATGGTCGGTCTGTTGCTGGCGCACTTCACGACCAGGGACGACAAGCTGAATTTTCACAAGATGATCGCCGTAGTCCTCGGTTTTTCAGGCGTCGCAACCGTGGTGGGTTGGGACGCAACGCGGGGACTGACGGAAAACCTTCCCGCCCAGGGCGGGATCATCCTGATGTCGGTGTGCTATTCGCTCGCTGCCACCCTGATGCGAGGCGAACTCGGCTTGAAGCCCTTCAATTTTTCCGCCTTGGTGATGGGTATGGTCGCGGTCGTTTTCCTGCCGCTATCGCTTCTATTCCAGGGTGCGCCGCAAGCGCTCGACACACAGGCGATCTACGCGACTCTCTATCTCGGCATGATTCCAACCGGCCTGGCCTACATCCTGCGCCTGAGTGTCGTGCGACGGGTCGGCGTCTCCTACTTCTCCCATGTCAGCAATCTGATACCGATTTTCGGCATCGGTTACGGAGCGCTGCTTTTGTCGGAGCCGATCACCCTGCCGATGATCATCGCCATCGCGCTGATTTTCTCCGGTCTTGCCGTCGCGCGCGCCGGCGTTTCGGCAATACCGGCCCAGTCGGGCAATCCGGTCAGCCGCGGGCGTGACCCCGACTGACGCGCCGCTTCAGGAGGGTTGCGGCTTCAGCCTGTCGCCGAGATGCGCCTGCACCCGCGCCTGATGCTCCCGCAGGCTCTCGTTGATCATGCTGGCGACACGGAGGGCCTCGCGACCGACACGGCCGTCGACGGTCGGAATCCGGCCCGTCGCCACGCAGTCGAGGAATTCCGAGATTTCGTTCCTGAGCGAATCTTCCTTCGGGATATTCCAGCTCTCGAAGCCGATCGCGTTGATGCCTTCCTTTTCCGGATCGCCGGTGCGGCGGAACCGCACGAGCTGGCTGTTGCCGAAGTCGCAGACGAGATAGGCGTCGGGCTGAAAGATACGCGTTCGCCGCTCGGTCTTGCCGGCGACCCGGCTCGCGGTGATGTTGGCGACGGCGCCATTCTCGAATTCAAGGCGCGCGTTGGCGATATCCTCGGTGCGGTTGAGCACCGGTGCCCCCACCGCGTGAACCGACATGATCGGCGACCCGACGAGCCCCAGAATGATGTCGATGTCGTGGATCATCAGGTCGAGAACCACGTCGACATCGGTCGCGCGCGGCTTGAAGGGGGAAATCCGGTGTGCCTCGATATAGAGCGGCGTGGAACAGCGCGCGGACAGTTCGCGGAACGCGGCCGAAAAGCGCTCGATATGGCCGACCTGCAGAACGAGATTCCTCTCGCGGGCCAGATCGACGAGTGCCTGCGCGCTTTCGACGCTGTCGGTGATCGGCTTTTCCACGAGAACGTGGATGCCGGCCTGCATCAGTTTCGTCGCGACTTCCGCATGGCGCGAGGTCGGCACGGCGATGCTCGCCACGTCGATCTTGCCGACGAGATCCATGTAGTCGGCGACAGGCTCGCCGCCGAATTCGCGGGAAGCTGCTTTACGCCGTTCCTCATCGAGATCGACCACGGCGACCAGATCGGCGTCGGGGTGTTCGGAATAGTGGCGGGCGTGGAACCGGCCGAAATAGCCGAGCCCGATGACCGCAGCGCGTATCTTTTTCTTCTGTTCCATCGTCTTCGGTATCTTGTCAGCTTCGCGCCGCGCCGCCCTATTCCCACGAACCGACTAGAGAAGCAAGGCGGCGGCCAGCCCGAGGAAGGCAAAGAAGCCGACGACGTCGGTTACCGTCGTCACGAAGACGCTGGACGCGACAGCGGGATCGGCACCGAACTTCTGAAGCCCCACGGGGATGAGGATGCCGAACAGACCGGCGCAGATCATGTTGATGATCATTGCCGCGGCCAGCACGCCGCCGAGCGGCAGATCGGAAAACCAGATTGCCGCGACCGCGCCGATGATGAAGGCGAAAGCAACCCCGTTGATCAGCCCGACCATCGTCTCACGCCAGACGATGCGTTTGACGTTGAAGCCCGCAAGGTCGCGGGTCGCGAGCGCCCTCACCGCCACTGTCATGGTCTGGGTTCCGGCGTTGCCGCCCATCGACGCGACGATCGGCATCAGCACCGCCAGCGCCACCATCTGCTGGAGCGTCGCGTCGAACAGGCCGATGACGAGCGAAGCGAGGATGGCCGTCCCGAGATTGATGAGCAGCCAGGTGAAACGGTTGCCGGTCGTATAGAGAATGGAGTCTGAGATTTCCTCGTCGCCGACGCCGGCCAGCGCGCGGATGTCCTCTTCCGCCTCATACTGGATAACGTCGACGACGTCGTCGATGGTGATGACCCCGGCCAGCCTTCCGGCCTTGTCGAGAACCGCCGCGGAGACGAGGTTGTAGCGCTCGAACATGCGCGCGACCTCCTCCTGGTCTTCCGTCGCCGGCACCGTGCTCGGATCGGAATCCATGATCTCTTCGATCTTCGTCGGCCGCTTGCTGCGCAGAATATGGTTCAACGACACCGTGCCGATCGGCTTGAAAGACGGATCGACGACGAAAATCTCGTAGAATTCGTCCGGCAGATCGTCGGCTTCGCGCATGTGGTCGATGGTTCGGCCGACCGTCCAGAAAGGCGGGACCGCGATGAAATCGGTCGACATGAGCCGGCCGGCGCTCTCCTCGGGGAAATCCAGGCCGCGCTGAATCTGCACGCGGTCGGCCTCGGGAATGTGGGAGAGAATCTCTTCCTGGTCGGTGCCTTCCAGGTCTTCCAAAATGTAGACGGCGTCGTCCGCTTCCAGTTCGGCGACGCCCTCCGCGACCGCCCGGTTCGGCAGGTCGCTCAGGATCTGATCGCGGATCGTATCGTCGACTTCCGTCAGCGTCGCGAAGTCGAAATCGGTGCCCAGCAGCATGATGAACGCGACGCGCTGTTCCGCGTTCAGCCGTTCGACGAGATCGCCGACGTCGGCCTCATGCAGATCGGCGCACAGGTCCCGCAGCGCGGGTGCGTCCGCCGCCTCGATCGCTGAGCGCACATTGTCGAGAAATTCGTCTGAGACGTGCCAGGCGTCATCCTGCGTTTCCGGCGCCGGCGTCTCGGTCGTGTCGTCTTGCGGATGAAGATCGGTCACGGGGTGCGGCTCCGAAGCTGGAAGATTGCGGCCAGTTGGCGAGCACGGCCTGATCGGCACATCTCTAGATGAATCGCCTCGCGCGCGCAAAGGGACGCGGACGGACCGCCGTCACGCACACCGCGCGCTCTTCTGCGCGGCCTCGCGCCGGAGTTGAAATCCGCAGATCCGGAAGATGATTTTGCTATTCGCTAGGGAAGACCGCACAAAGGCCTGCACGGCCCTGTCCGGTCATGGTGCGGTCGAGAAGACTCGAACTTCCACGGGAGTTACCCCACAGCGACCTCAACGCTGCGCGTCTACCAATTCCGCCACGACCGCAAATCGCCGGAACGCCCTGTCCAAGGGCAGGCGCGCTCAATTAACAAATTCACGGGCGGGCCACAAGGCTCCACGCGGCGTTTTGAGCGCTTTTGCCCAGACGTTCAGAAATCCGTTTCGCCCTTTGATAGAAGTCGCTCAATATTAAGCGATATCTTGTCGCCCTCCACGACGACCTGACCGACGGCGATGGGCCGGTCATTGGCATAGACGGGCAGCAGGTCGTTCTCGGAGCGATCCAGTTCGATTACCGCGCCCCGCCCCATGCGGAGCAACTGATGCACCGGCATCGTCGCGGTGCCCAGCACAACGGACAATTCAACGCTCACGCGATCGATACTGTTCATGAAGGTCAACTCCGTCTAGCGTCCCCGTGAGATGAATTGAGGCATGCTGAATAGCTTTCCCAATCGTTAATCCGTTATCGTTACCCGATGGTTAATATCCGCCTCGCAGCGCCGCCCAATCCCGCCGTCTACCGCAGCGACCCCGTCGACTGGGTGGTCGCTCGTGCGCCTGTACCCTATGGCGACGCTATGCTCGAGATGGAAAAGCATATCGCGGCGATGATCGACGATGACGCGGCTGAGCGTGTCTGGCTGCTCGAACATCCGCCGGTCTATACGGCCGGGACCAGCGCCGATTCGAAAGACCTCATCGTCCCTGACCGGTTCCCCGTCCACCGCACCGGGCGCGGCGGGCAGTACACCTATCACGGACCGGGACAGCGGGTCGCATACGCGATGCTCGATCTCACCCGGCGCGGCAACGACGTGCGCGCCTATGTCTGCGCGTTGGAGAACTGGATCATCGCGGCACTGGCCACCCTCAACGTCAGGGGCGAACGCCGCGAAGACCGCGTCGGCGTGTGGGTTCGCCGTCCGGAAAAGGCCGAGGGCGCGGAGGACAAGATCGCCGCCCTCGGCATACGGGTCCGCCGCGGCCGCGCCTTCCACGGCATCGCCGTCAATGTCGACCCGGACCTTGAGCATTTCAGCGGCATCGTGCCCTGCGGCGTTGCCGCCCACGGCGTGACGAGCCTTGCCGATCTCGGCCATATCGTATCGCTGCCGGAATTCGACATGATCCTGCGCGATTCGTTCGAACAGGTATTCGGCCCGACACGAAGCGTCGCCGCGGTCTAGCCGGCCTTGACCTTTCGCCGCGCCGGCTTGGCAGCCGCACGCTTTGCCGGTGCCGCCTTCGCCGCCGCCGTCTTGCCCGCGGGCTTGGCCCTCGCCGCGGCCGACTTCTTGGCCGCCGGAGCCGACGGCTTTTTCCGAGAGTCCGCGACGATCCCTTCCGCTTCCGCGATATAGTCGCGCGTGATCGGGACTGCGTTGCGCAGCTTGGTGAGCTGTATCTGGAACACCATCAGCGGGCCGTTGAGGAACCAGCTTTCCGCGCCGAGCAGATAGAATTCCCACATGCGCGCGAAACGCTCGTCGAACATGTTCACGATCGCTTCGCGGTTGGCCATGAAACGCTGCCACCAGTGATTGAGCGTCCAGGCATAGTGCAGCCTGAGGATCTCGCAATCGTCCACCCAGAGCTTGCAGCGCTGCGTGGAGGCGAAGACCTCCGACATCGAAGGCACATAGCCGCCGGGGAAAATATACTTGCGCGTGAAAGGCCCTGTGGAACCGGGCGGCGACATGCGGCCGATCGCATGAATCACCGCGATGCCGTCCTCGGTCAGCAGCCGGCGGCAGGATTTGAAGTAGGTATCGAAATAGGTAATGCCGACATGCTCCATCATGCCGATGGAAACGATCCGGTCGAACTGGCCCTTCACGAGCCGGTAATCCTGTTCGAGGAACGTCACCTTGTCGGCGACGCCGGCCGCCTCCGCGCGCTCGCGCGCGATCACGAGTTGCTGCGGCGACAGCGAGATGCCCGTCACGATGGCGCCGTGATTCTTGGCAAGGTGAATGGCCATCGCGCCCCAGCCGCAGCCGATGTCGAGCACCCTCATTCCGGGCTCGATCCGCATCTTCACGGCGATATGCTCGAGCTTGGCCTTCTGCGCCTGCTCCAGCGTGTAATCGGGCTCGCGGAAATAGGCGCAGGAATAGTTCATCTCCTTGTCGAGCCAGAGCCGGTAGAAATCGTTGCCGATGTCATAGTGATGCTGGACGTTCCTGGCCGAGCGCTTGAGAACATTGAGCTGATGCAGCGGCCGCAGGAACCGCTGCATCTTCTCGATGAACTCGTGCAGCGGGTGCGGCTCGCGTCCCTCGCGCCTGTTGGCGGTATAGAGCTGAAGGAGATCGCGGACGGTGGAGCCGTTCTCGAAAGTCAGCCGGCCGTCCATATAGGCCTCGCCGACGACCGGATCGGGTCGCAATGCGATCTGCGTCGGCAATTTCTTGTCGGCGAGCCGCACATGCACCTCGCTGCCGTCCTTGCCGCTACCGAATGAATGTCTCTGCCCGTCTGCGTCGGTGATGATCAGACGGCCGTTCTTGATGGCCCTGCCGAGGACCTGCTTGAGTAACCACATCTAAAGCGCCATGCCCCTCTTTCGTTCGGATGTGACGGGCGACGCAGGATGCGCCGCACCTCAGGCAAACTCCATAATAACAGCATCAACCGCCAGACTGTCACCCGCCTTTACGTTGATTTGCGATACGGTGCCGTCGCGCTCGGCGCGCAATACGTTCTCCATCTTCATGGCTTCGACCACTGCGAGCACTTCGCCGGCCTTCACTTCCTGCCCCTCTTCGACATTGATCGAGACGACCAGGCCCGGCATCGGACATAGCAGCAGTTTGGAAGTATCCGGCGGCGCCTTGTAGGGCATCAGCGCGGCGAGCCTGGCCTCATACTCCGTATAGACGTGAACCTTGGTCGACACGCCGCGATAGGACAGATGAAACCCGTTCAGAATCGGACGGACCTGAACGTTCACCGCCTCGCCATCGATCGTACCGCTCCAGACCGGCCTGCCGGGAACCCAGTGCGAATGCAGCTCGATGCCGTGCCCGTCATCGTCGAGGAACGCAACGGTGTAATCCGGCATCTCACCGGACACCGACACCGGCGTCTGCATCGCCTCGAACTTCACGATTCGGCGCTTGGCGAACTTGATCTCGCCCGCGGCGAGTTGCTGATCCATCAACCGGCGGCGTTCGTTGTGGATATGATCGATGGTTGCCGCGACCGCGGCCAGAACCCGCCCAGTCTCGACATCGACGTCGCGCGCGGCGAACCCGTCCGGATATTCCTCGGCGATGAAGCCGGTCGAGAGTTCGCCCGAACGCCAGCGGGGATGCTCCATCAGCGCACTGACGAAGGGTATGTTGTGCTGGATGCCGTCGACATAGAAGGCGTCCAGCGCCTTGCTCATGGCGTCGATCGCCTCAAGACGGGTGGGCGCGTGAGTGACGAGCTTGGCGATCATCGGGTCGTAGTAGATGGAGATTTCGCCGCCATCCTCGACGCCCGTGTCGACGCGAACGGTCACGCCGTCCTGCGTGCTTTCCGCCGGCGCCTGAAAGCGCGTCAGCCTTCCCGTGGAAGGCAGAAAGCCGCGATAGGGATCTTCCGCGTAGACGCGTGATTCCACCGACCAGCCATCCAGCCTGATGTCCTTCTGTCCGAAGGGAAGCTTCTCGCCGTCTGCGATGCGGATCATCTGTTCGACGAGGTCGATGCCGGTGATCAGTTCGGTCACGGGATGCTCCACCTGCAGGCGGGTGTTCATCTCGAGGAAGTAGAAGCTCTTGTCCTGGCCGGCGACGAATTCCACCGTGCCCGCTGAATCGTAACCCACCGCCTTCGCAAGCGCCACGGCCTGTTCACCCATCTTCCGGCGTGTCGCTTCGTCGAGCAATGGCGACGGGGCCTCCTCGATCACCTTCTGATTGCGCCGCTGGATGGAGCACTCGCGCTCGTGCAGATAGACGGCGTTTCCGTGCTTGTCGGCAAGAACCTGGATTTCGATATGGCGCGGATTTTCGATGAACTTCTCGATGAACACGCGATCGTCGCCGAAGGAACTGGCGGCTTCCGATTTCGCGCGCGCATAACCTTCGGCGACCTCGCCGGAATTCCACGCTATGCGCATGCCCTTGCCGCCGCCGCCGGCTGACGCCTTGATCATGACCGGATAGCCGATGTCGTCGGCGATCTTCACCGCCTCCTCGGGCGTATCGATGACGCCGATGTGGCCCGGAACGGTCGAAACCTTTGCGGCATTGGCGAATTTCTTGGATTCGATCTTGTCGCCCATCGCCTCGATCGCCTTCGCGTTCGGGCCAATGAAGGCGATGCCCTCCTTCGCCAGGCGTTCGCAGAACGCGGCGCGTTCAGACAGAAAGCCGTAGCCCGGATGCACCGCCTCGGCGCCCGTCTTCTTGCAGGCGTCCACGATCTTGTCGATGACCAGATAGGACTCCGCCGCCGCCGCCGGACCGATATGCACCGCCTCGTCGGCCATGCGCACATGCAGCGCATCGCGATCGGCATCCGAATAGACGGCCACCGTCTTGATGCCCATCCGCCGCGCCGTCTTGATCACGCGGCACGCGATCTCACCGCGGTTGGCGATCAGAATCTTGGAAAACACCCGTCGACCCCCTTCAACTCGTTCCTGCCACTCCGGCGTCGCCGGTCATCCTAATGTTCAAACGCGACTTGCTGCCAACGGGTCTTGATAGGCCCGCGGCACAAAATCCTCAACCTTGATCTTGCTTACGATTTCGCATCGCGGCCAGGTGCCTGTCGACCACGATGCGGGCAATATCCTCTCGTGCGACGCTACGCACGAAGCGGCGTTCGTTCAATGTCCGCCGCAACAGGCTCATACGCGTGGCGAGCCAACCGCCGCCAAGCACGCGCCGTTCGCGGCCCAGACGTTGCACCGCCTTCGCCGCCGCCGCCGCGTCGGGCGCCGGCAGCGTCTTTTTCGGTGGCTTCCCGGCGGCGGGTCCGTTGACGAAACTCATGACGACGATGCCGTCCTCCGGGCCGGCATGGTTGCCGAGCAGCGAGAAGCCCGACTTCTCGGCGAATGCCTGCATGGTCGCGCTGGAAAAATGGTGGACATGGGCCATGTGGAAGCGACCGCTGAACGATCCGCGCCGCGAAGCGATGTTCGGCACCTCCACCAGCAGCACGCCGCCCTTCTTCAACTGGGACTTCACAAACCCGAAGAACACATCGGGATCGGGCAGATGCTCCATCACGTGGAAGCTGATCACCGCGTCGAACGTGCCCTCCTCGCCGGCAAAGGTCAGAAACGGACCGATATGGATTCTGATGCCGTAGGCGCTTCGCGCGAATTCGGCATAGTCCGCCCCGGGCTCGATACCCTGAGCGTCATAGCCGAGCCGCGTCAGGGCGTAGACGGTTTCGCCGCCGCCGGCGCCGATGTCGAGGACCTTTGCACCCGGCCGGACGAGCGTGGAGAGCAGCCTTGCCCGGCTCAACGCCACCCGCGTCGCTCTGAGGATGCGCTTGGGCTGCGGGCCCACCGCTCCCTTGTAGAGCGTCCTGTATTCGGCCTTGTAGAATTCGTCGAGTTCCTCGTCTGTCGGCATCGGATTGGAGAAGACGAGATTGCAGCGCGGGCAGCGCACCGTCCGCAGCGACCGCATGTGGCGGTCCCGCGTCGCATAGACGACATGCTCCTCTGGTGGACTGCCGCACAGGCGGCAGGGGATGAGGCTCCCCTTGAACTGCATATGACACTGACTCCGGTTGCGGCCAGCGCCGGCGCAACCCCGCTTGGAATGGAACTCGCGCAGGAAGTGCCCCGTTACCGTCGCCCTGTCAATAATCCGCATGCCGCCGACCTTGCCGAGGCGCCGCGCCGGCGATATGAAGCACGCCGGTACTCCAGTCCAAGAGGTCGTTTTTGATGGCGAAAGCTTCGCCAAGCGTCGGCATTGTCAGCCTCGGCTGCCCGAAGGCGCTGGTCGATTCCGAACGAATCCTGACCCGGCTGAAATCCGAGGGGTACACGCTATCGCCCGACTATAACGGCGCCGATGTCGTCATCGTGAACACCTGCGGCTTTCTCGATTCCGCGAAGGCGGAATCGCTGGACGCGATCGGTGAGGCGCTCAAGGAAAACGGCCGCGTCATCGTCACCGGCTGCATGGGCAATGACGCCGACGCGATCCGCGCCGCGCATCCCGGTGTCCTCGCCGTTACGGGCGCCCATCAGTATGAAGCCGTGGTCGAGGCGGTCCATGACGCCGCGCCGCCGGTGCACGACCCGTTCGTCGATCTCGTCCCAGCCGAAGGGCTGCGCCTGACGCCGCGCCATTACGCCTATCTGAAGATTTCCGAGGGCTGCAACAACCGCTGCTCCTTCTGCATCATTCCCTCGCTGCGCGGTGATCTGGTCAGCCGCCCCGTCCACCACGTCCTGATGGAGGCGGAGAAACTGGCAAAGGCCGGGGTGAAGGAGCTGCTGGTCATCTCGCAGGACA
This sequence comes from Flavobacteriaceae bacterium, assembly GCA_050249695.1. Classification (GTDB taxonomy): domain Bacteria; phylum Pseudomonadota; class Alphaproteobacteria; order Rhizobiales; family Tepidamorphaceae; genus JACKJP01. Next base: position 1,084,359 of record JBFWQA010000001.1, read on the forward strand.
CATCGGCCTATGGCGTCGATCTGAAATACGCGCCCGGCAAATGGCAGGGCCGCGACGTGCCGGCAAGGTTTCTCGACCTGTCGCGCGAACTCGGCGAACTCGGGATCTGGATCAGGCTGCACTATGTCTACCCCTACCCGCATGTCGATCAGGTCATACCGCTGATGGCGGAAGGAAAGATCCTTCCCTATCTCGATATTCCCTTCCAGCATGCCAGCCCCGGCGTCCTGAAGGCCATGCGGCGGCCGGCCAATCAGGAAAAGGTGCTCGGCCGCATCTCCTCCTGGCGCGACACCTGCCCTGACCTTGCCCTGCGGTCGACGTTCATCGTCGGCTTTCCCGGCGAGACCGACGAGGATTTCGAGCATCTGCTGGAATGGCTGGAGGAAGCCCAGATCGACCGGGCAGGCTGTTTCAAATACGAACCCGTCGATGGCGCGAAGGCCAACGACCTGCGCGGCGCCGTGCCGGAAGACGTGAAGGAAGAGCGCTATCACCGCTTCATGCGCCGCCAGCAGCAGATTTCGGCCAAACGTCTGAAGCGGCGTGTCGGCCGGCAGATCAAGGTATTGATCGACAAGGTCACGCCGGAGGGCGCGGTCGGCCGCAGCCAGTGGGACGCGCCCGAGATCGACGGCGTCGTCCACATGCCCGGCCTGCCGGCGGCGAAGGTCGGCGACATGTTGAAGGTGCGCGTGGTCGATGCCACCGAGCACGATCTTGTCGCCACGGCCGGCTTCGCGCCTATCGGCAGGCGCTGAGCAAGTGCAACTGCTGCTAGAGGTTCAATTCCTTCTTCACCCTTACCGCCAGTTCCGCAGCACCCTTGGCGTCCATGATTTCGCCCGACTCGCCGTCGTAGACAGTGCCGCCTGTCAGGCCGGCGATCGCCGCGACACCGAATAGCCCACAGAGCATTTCGGTCTCGTCACCGCCCCAGCGAAATACGCAGACCCGGTCCAGATCAGGCGATACGTCGACGTCCTCGAAGAATTCCTCATCGTCGCTACGCAACCACAAATCCATCTCCACACCCGTTTCCTCTTCGCCCCAGGTCATTGGCTGGAAGCCCTCGGACTCCTCAAGCGAGGTAACGTCCTTGTCGAGGGCGACGGGAAAGCCGATCCGCTTCATTTCCGCCTCGAAATCGGCGACGGATGGCATCTCGCCGGTGAAAATGGCGTATGTCTCCATGCTCATGACAAATGTTCCTTTGAAATGTTCCCCGAATAAACAGGAGGAACATAACGTGAACAATTGTCACGCGCAATTGAATCTTTGACGACAGCGCGCTGCCGGAGACTGCTCCCTAAAGCGGGATATTGTCGTGCTTGCGCCAGGGGCGCGGGATTTCCTTGTTCTCCAGCATCGCCAGCGCCCGCGCCACGCGCCGCCGCGTCGAATGCGGCATGATCACCTCGTCGATATAGCCGCGTTCGGCGGCGACGAACGGATTGGCGAAACGGGTTTCGTATTCCTTGATCCGCTTGGCGATCTTGGCCGGGTCGGAGAGTTCGCTGCGGTAGAGAACCTCGACCGCGCCCTTCGGTCCCATCACCGCGATTTCCGCGCTCGGCCACGCATAGTTGACGTCCGCGCCGATATGCTTGGAAGCCATGACGTCATAGGCGCCGCCATAGGCCTTGCGGGTGATGACGGTCACCAGCGGCACCGTCGCCTGGCTGTAGGCGAAGAGCAGCTTGGCGCCGTGCTTGATGAGCCCGCCATATTCCTGCGCGGTCCCCGGCAGGAAGCCCGGCACGTCGACGAAGGTGACGATCGGGATGTTGAAGCAGTCGCAGAAGCGCACGAACCGCGCAGCCTTGCGGCTGGCATCGGAATCGAGCACGCCCGCCAGCACCATCGGCTGGTTGGCGACAACGCCGACCGTCTTGCCGCCGATACGGCCGAAACCGGTGACGATGTTGCCGGCGTGTTTTTGCTGGATTTCGAAGAAGTCGCCCTCGTCCACCGTCTTCAGGATCAGTTCCTTGATGTCGTACGGCTTGTTCGGATTGTCGGGGATCAGCGTATCGAGCGAATTGTCGTTGCGTTGAATGTCGTCGAATGTCGGCAGCACCGGCACACCGGATTCATTGTTGAGCGGCAGGAAATCCATCAGCCGACGGATTTGCAGCAGACACTCCACATCGTTGTCATATGCGCCGTCGGCGATGGATGACTTCGTCGTGTGGATGGATGCACCGCCGAGCTGCTCGGCCGTGACCGTCTCGTTGGTCACGGTCTTCACGACATCAGGGCCGGTGACGAACATATTGGACGTATCGCGGACCATGAAGATGAAGTCGGTCATGGCCGGCGAATAGACGTCGCCGCCCGCGCACGGACCCATGATGACGGAGATTTGCGGGATGACGCCGGAAGAGGCCACGTTGCGCTTGAACACCTCGCCATAGCCGCCGAGCGCCGCAACACCTTCCTGGATTCGCGCGCCGCCCGCATCGAACAGGCCGATGACAGGCGCGCGGTTCTTCAGCGCCATGTCCTGGATCTTGATCATCTTCTGGGCGTGGGCTTCGGAGAGCGAGCCGCCGAACACGGTGAAATCCTTGGCGAAGACGAAGACGGTGCGGCCGTTGATCGTGCCCCAGCCGGTGACCACGCCGTCGCCCGGAAATTTGGTATCCTGCATGTCGAAATCGGTGCAGCGGTGTTCGACGAACATGTCGAACTCTTCGAACGAACCCTCGTCCAGCAACAGCGAAAGCCGCTCGCGCGCCGTCAGCTTGCCGCGCCCGTGCTGCGCGGAAATGCGTTTCTCGCCGCCACCCAGCCGGGCGACCGCGCGGCGTTCCTCAAGCTGATCCAGGATTTCGTGCATTCATACCCCCGTCACTCAAAATCGGTATGGTTGGAGCGATAGGCTCGCTGGCGTTTGTTTAGCAGGCCTGCCGCGCAACGCAACCGTCACCGCGCGCCTGATTCCGGTCTGGAAGCGAGGATCACCGCAACGGCCGCGTTGAACTCTCCGTGCCGGTAGGCGCGCCGTGCCGCCGCTTCCGCGTCCTCGCCCCAGAGTGAAATCTGCCAGTCCTCGTCGACATGCGCGGCCTCCCACGCGGCATCCGGCTCGATCTCTCCGCGCCACAGCGCCATGGCGAGCACGAAACTGCCGGACAAGGTCGTCACCACATGCATCGCGGCGAGTGCCATGCCTTCGATAGGCTCCAGCATGCGCCGCGCCTGCACGAGGCTCCGTGCATCCTGCGATACATGCATCACGCCGGCCGCCGCCTTCAGCGGCATGCCCCACCGGCGCGCCAGCCCCAGCAACGGGTCCCATGAGGCGCCCTGCCGCGTCGTCAGCAACTCGGGCGCCTCGGCCCGATAGCAAACCAGATCGCTGCCGGCATAGGCGGCGATTTCATCCCGTACCGCGCCCGCCGCTTGCGCCATGCCGTCTATCGCCGTGTTGGCGAGGCGTGTCGCCGGCATAGTGGCCGGATCGATGGTGTCGCCCTGCGCGTTCCACTCGCCCGCGACAAGCTGCGCGACGACGGGATTGTCGAAGGCGATCAGCCGCCGTGCCGGCGTCCGGGCGGGCTTTCCGTCGAGCAGAAGGACGTGCGGCACGTCGCCATGGGCGCCGATCGTCGCAGCTTTGTAGAAACGCTTCGGCAGATTCTGCCCAGCCTTCAACCGCGCCGCGAGAAGCGGATCGACGCCCTTTCCGTCGCCCCCTCTGCCATCGGCGGTCATCGGTCTCCTCCATCGATCCTGCGCCCTTCGCGCGCTTTCAGGCTCTCGGTCAGCCGGTCCAGCTTGTCGCTGAGCTTTCTTTGCTCTTCGAGAATGCGCGAAAGCGTCTCCGCCTCGCCGCCCGCGCCGATGACGGGACCATAGGCCTTCTGACGCCGTCGCACCCAGACGAAGAGCGGCACGAGAACGACGAACAGGAGAACCAGCGAACCCCATGCCAGCGCGGTCATGACGCGGCCCTTTCGGCAGCGGCGGCGGGGGCCAGGGAGTCGATCAGGCCGGGGAGTTCGTGGAAATGCCGCGCGATGCCGAGCGCACCTGCGCCAAGCAAGGCCTCGGGTGTGTGATAGCCCCACGCGACGCCAAGCGCCGGCACGCCGGCCGACACCGCCATCGCCATGTCATAGCTCGTATCGCCGATCATCATCGCATTTGCTGGCCCGATGCCCGTTTCCGCCAATGCCTTTTCGATCATGGACGGGTGCGGCTTGGAGGGGTGATCGTCGGCGGTTTGTATCGTCATGAACATGTTGTGGAAACGATGCTCGGCGACAAGCGCATCGACGCCGCGGCGCGATTTGCCGGTCGCGATGCCGAGGACGATCTCTCCGCGCCCTGCGAGCAGACGCAGCACCTCTTCCGCGCCCGGATAGAGCGGCGTGTCATGCTCTCCGCTTTGGCGCATCTGAAAGAACGCGGCCTTGTAGGCTTCGGCAAGCCGGAGGTGCCCAGCCATGTCGATGTCCGGCGCCAGTTCCCGCGCGGCCTCGATCAACGACAGACCGACGACCTTGAGCGTCGCCTGTCGTTCAGGTGCCGGCAAACCGTTGAACTCGAAAGCCTTCGCCATCGCCGCGGCGATACGATGCTGGCTGTCGACGATGGTCCCGTCGCAGTCGAAGATGACGAGGCGCGGGGTCAATCGGTGTCCTCCCCGCGACCCTCCGGCGAGAAACCGAAAAGATCGAAGTTGCGCTGCATGTGTTCAGCCAGCGGCGCGGTCACGTCGACGACGTGCCCCTCCACCGGATGCTTGAACGTGACGCGCCTGGCGTGAAGGTTCAGCCCGGCGGCCAGGCTGTCAGGCAGGTCGACATCCCCGGCATACTTATTGTCGCCGACGATCGGGTGACCGATGCCGGCAAGATGCGCGCGGATCTGGTGCTGCCGGCCGGTGACCGGTTTGGCGGTGACCCAGGCAAAGCCCTGCCCCGCCCTGTCGACAACGGAGTAATGCGTCACCGCCTGCTGCGCGCCCTCTTCGCCAGGCTCCGCCGCGCGCACCCGGTCGCCGTCCGAACCGCCGGCCTTGACCAGCGCCATGTCGATCTTGCCCTGCGGCGGCTTCGGCACGCCTTTCACAAGCGCCCAGTAGATCTTCCGAACCGAACGGGTGGCAAACTGCTTGCCGAGCAGGCTGGAGACCTTGCGCGTCTTGGCGATCACCAGAACGCCCGACGTATCGCGGTCGAGCCGATGCACGAGGCGGGGCCGGTCGCCGGCCCTGTCGGTCAGCCCCATCAGCATGCCGTCGATATGGCGGCTCGTCTTTGTGCCGCCCTGGACGGCTAGACCCGCCGGCTTGTTGAGGATGAGAAGGTCGTCATCCTCATAGAGCGTGATCTTCTTCAGAAGCGCCGCATCGGCCGGGGAGATCGTCCCGCCCTTCTGCTCGCCCGGCACGACGCCATGCTCGATATGCGGCGGAATGCGGATCGTCTGCCCGCTGCCGAGCCGCATGTCGGCGCGCGCGCGGCCGCCATCCACACGCACCTGGCCCGTTCTGATCATCTTCTGCAGCGCGCCATGTCCGAGACCGGGAAAATGTGTCTTGAACCAGCGGTCGAGCCGCAAGCCTTCCTCTCGTTCGGCCACCATGCGTACGCCCGCGGCCATGTCAGAAAACGCTCCGCCCGACCGCAAGGCCGGCAAACAGCGCGGCGATGGAGAGAACGACCGAAGCGAGGATGTAGAGCGCCGCCGGCGCCGCCTCTCCCCGCTCCCAGAGAACCGCGACATCGAGGGAAAAGGCGGAGAAGGTCGTGAAGCCGCCCAGGAAACCGGTCGCGATCAGCGCGCGCAGCGCCGTTGAACCGTCGAAGTGCACCGCCAGCGCCTCGATAAACAGGCCCATCAGCAATGACCCGACGATGTTGACGGCAATCGTACCCCACGGGAAACCCGCGCCAAACCAACGCAGCGTGGCAAGGCCGACAAGATGGCGGGCGGACGCGCCGAACGCACCGCCGATCGCGACATAGAAAACCGTGTTCATAACCTCAGGTCTTAGAGCGGATCGACCCGATTTGGAAGCGGCTGGTCAGCCAGGTCGATACATCCGCAGGAGTTTCAACGCCAGCAGCGTGATCGGCAGCAGATGCCAGAAGAGATCGAAGATGTCGATCGGACGCCGCAGCGTTCCCTGGAACAGCATACGGGTCTTTTCCACCAGATGCGGCTCCGGATAGAACGGCGCCAGGCCCATGAAGATCGCGAATAGCACCAGCAGCGGCAACGGGATGGCGTCGAGCCAGTTCAGCATGGCGGCCCCTTAATTCAGTCTTCTCTAATATTACCCTGCCGCTTTTGCCTCAACCTGTGCCAATAGTCCAGCCGCTTGCGCAATTCGCGTTCGAAGCCTCGCTCCGGCGGATCGTAATAGTGCCGCCTCCCCATGGCCTCGGGGAAATAGTCCTGACCGGAAAAAGCATCGGGCGCATCGTGGTCGTAGGCGTAGTCGTGCCCGTAGCCCTCCGCCTTCATCAGTTTCGTCGGCGCGTTGAGTATATGCTTGGGCGGCACCAGGGACCCATGCTCCTTCGCGTCGCGCATCGCCGCCTTGTAGGCGGTGTAGGCGGCATTGGATTTGGGCGCGGTGGCGAGATAGAGCACCGCCTCGGCGAGCGCGAGTTCTCCCTCCGGCGAGCCCAGCATGTGGTAGGCGTCGCGCGCATGATTGGCGATCATCAGCGCTTGCGGATCGGCAAGCCCGATATCCTCGACGGACATCCGGAGCAGCCGCCGCGCCAGATACATCGGGTCTTCGCCAGCATCGATCATCCGGCAGAAATAATAGAGCGCCGCGTCAGGGTCCGACCCGCGAACCGATTTGTGCAGGGCAGATATCAGATTGTAATGCCCGTCCTGCGACTTGTCGTAGATCGGCGCCCGGCGTTGCAACACCTCCTGGAGTTTGGCCGCATCGAACGTCTCGTCCTCGCCGGCCGCGCGCCAGACTTCCTCCGCCAGCGTCAGCGCGGCACGCCCGTCGCCGTCGGCCATCCGCGCCAGCGAGGCCCGCGCCTGGTCATCCAGCGGCAGCGTCTTTCCTGAATGTTCCTCGGCCCTTGCAAGCAGCGCTTGAATCGCTTCCTCATCGAGCGGACGAAAGACAAGGACGCTCGCTCTCGAAAGAAGCGCCGCATTCAGTTCGAAGGACGGGTTCTCCGTCGTCGCACCGACGAGATGGATCGTCCCGTCCTCCATCACGGGCAGGAAGCTGTCCTGCTGGGCGCGGTTGAAACGATGTATCTCGTCGACGAAGAGCAGCGTGCCCTGCCCCGCCATCCGCCGCGCCCGCGCCGTTTCGAACAGTTTTTTGAGGTCCGCCACCCCCGAGAAAATCGCCGAAAGCTGCTCGAAATGCAGGTCGGTCTCTCCGGCAATCAGGCGCGCCATCGTCGTCTTGCCCGTGCCCGGCGGACCCCACAGGATGAGCGAACCGACGCTGCCGGCCTTGAGCATCCGCGTCAGCGTGCCCTGCGGCCCCACAAGATGCTCCTGACCGACGATTTGCGACAGCTTTTCCGGCCGCAGGCGATCGGCAAGCGGACGATCCGCCTCGCGTTCCATGCCCGCCGCCTGAAAGAGGTTGGTCATTCTTGTTCTGCTAGCCGGCCAGCCGGCTGCGGAAGACCCGGTCGCCGCGCTGGATCTCCATGTCCCAGTAGCGGCTCGGCCGCTCGGCGATCTGCTTCAGCGCCCTCGTATCGTCGATGGCCTGCCCGTTGACGGCACGGATGATGTCGCCGCGTTTGAAGCCGACGCGCGCCGCCGGGGAGCCCTCCTCGACTGAATTGACGACCACGCCGCCTTCCGGATCGCCGAGTGAAAGCTCTTCGGCCACGGCAGGCGACAGATTGACCGCGCTGATGCCTGCAAAGGGCGAGCGCCCCGAAAGCGCCACTTCCTGCCTCGGCGGCGTCTCCGGGGCAGTCTCCAGCGGCAGCGAAACCTTCATTTCCTTTCCGCTGCGGCGGACGGTGAGATCGGCCTTGCTGCCGATGCCGAGCGTCATCAGGCGATAGCGCAGCGCATTGTCGTCGATGATCTCGTGACCGCCGACCGACACGATGACATCGCCGGTATTGAGCCCCGCTTTCGCCGCGGGCCCCTTCTTCTCGACCTGCGCGACGAGCACGCCGACGGGCCGGTCGTAACCGAGGCTCTCTGCAATCTCCGGCGTTACGGGCTCCAGCTGCGCGCCAAGCCAGGGCCGCCGCAGTACCCCGTCGCCCGCCGCCGAGCGGACCACCACCCGCACCATGTTTGCGGGAATGGCGAAGCCGATGCCGTTGGAGCCGCCGCTGCGGCTGTAGATCGCGGAATTGATGCCGACGAGCCGGCCGTCCATGTCGACCAGCGCGCCGCCGGAATTGCCCGGATTGATGGCGGCATCGGTCTGGATGAAGAAGCCCATGTCGCCGACGCCGACCTGCGTGCGGGCAATCGCCGATACGATCCCCGACGTCACCGTCTGGCCGACGCCGAAGGGATTGCCGATCGCCAGCACGATATCCCCGACCTCAAGCGCGTCGGAATCGTCGAACTGCATGAATGGGAGCGGATCATTTCCCGCCTTGATCCGCAGAACCGCCAGATCGGTCTTCTCATCCTTCAGGACGATCTCGGCCTCATATTCGCGCCGGTCGTTGAGGGCGACGCGAACCGCGTCCGCGTCGGCGATGACGTGGTTGTTGGTGACGATCAGCCCGTCGGCGGAAACGATGACGCCCGAGCCGAGCGAGCGCTGCACGCGTTCCTGCGGGACGCCGAAGCCCTGATCGCCGAAGAAGCGGCGGAAGAAGGGATCGTTCGCGAAGGGCGACGGCATCTGCCGCACATTGCGGCTGGCATAGACGTTGACTACCGCCGGACTGACGCTTTTCACGATCGGCGCGAAGGAGAACGTCAGCTGCTCCATCGTCTGCGGCGGCCCGCGAAACCGGCCGGGTTCGCCAAGCTGGCCGCGAAGCTGGGCCGCGGCGGGTTCCGCGCCGACGACCAAAACAAGGGACAGCAGCAGAAGGACGGGGCGCATCATGTCTCTTTCCGATTCCGTTTTCTAAAGCCCGGACCGAAAGATAGTGTTGGCCCGGCAGGCCGCCAAGCCATGACAAGCAAAAGGGGCGGAAATCCGCCCTGCTACCAGTACCGCCTCCGCCTGCCTGACCGGCGAAGCCCCACTTTCTCGCGCAACCGCGTGATCTCTTCGTGAATGTCACCCGGGTGGGCATCGACACCAAGGTTCACCCCAAGCGCCGCAATGCTTTGCTGAAGCGGGAAGTCCAGCGACCAGTTGAAGGACCCTGTCGTTCTGGACACACAATCGAGGGTCGTCTCGACCTGAGCGCTCATCGTCATCACACCGGTTCGGTTAGGCTCCAGCCGCTCCAGCAAAGCCACGATATGTCTGTCCATCGGCTCCCGCCGTCCGAGCCCGCTATCGATAAATGAACGTGAGAATCGCCGCGGGCCGCGATCTCCGCCCTGATGCACCCAGTCATCGCCCTTCGCCCAGCCCCTGTCCGGCGGGACGCCAAGAAGCGATTCCACCTCCTTTGGCGAAGCCTCGATCAGAAGTTGCGCGTATTCATACTCGTCTTCATATTCGTCGGCTGACGGCTTGGGCGTGTCTTGGTCATCAATTGAGTCGCCCGCACCGGACTGACCGCTGTTTGCCAGCTCCCGCAGCGCCATCATCTGCTCATGCAGATCGCCGAATCCATAAGCATCAATGACGAATCGCAGGCCAAGCGACGTGGCCTTTTGCAGCCTGTCTTTGGCGAGGTCCACATAGAAATGCTGATAGGAAGATCCCACGCACACGATCTCCGGCCGGAAAATCTCGCGAAGCGCCTTCAATCCGTCTGCGCGTCGCGCAAGCTTTTCGAGAAGCGCGTCGATGTGCTCCCGCAAATCCGCGTCATCGCCAACGCCACTGTCCAAACGCCACACGGAGGAAGTGCGCCTGAATATCGTGTCATAGAGCTCAAAGCTCTCGCCCGCAGACCAGGATTCGTTGGGCTCTAAACCGAGGAACCGGCTTACGTCTTCCGCGTCGCCATCGCCGACCGCGCGGAAATAGGCAAACTGCCTGTTCCATTCCGGTGGGGAGGTCACTTTGGGGCGCCGACGCTTTGTGAAATGCCGTGCATGGCGGAGACATTAAGGCCACGGCCCTGGCAATGTCACCGCCAAAACAAAAAGGGGCGGAAATCCGCCCCTTTTCGCCGAACTCGTCATGTGCCCGAAGCTTATGCCTCGGCGGCTTCCTCGACCATCACCGGGCCGGAATCGAGACCCTTGGCGGCCTCGTCACGGTCGACCAGTTCGATCACGGCGACCGGCGCGGAGTCGCCATAGCGGAAACCCGCCTTCAGCACCCGCGTGTAACCGCCCTGACGGTCCTTGTAGCGGGGGCCAAGCGTATCGAACAGCTTGGAGACCATGGAGATATCGCGGATCTGCGAGATCGCCTGACGGCGCGCATGCAGATCGCCGCGCTTGCCGAGCGTGATCAGCTTGTCGACGATCGGCTTCAGCTCCTTCGCCTTGGGCAAAGTCGTCACGATCTGCTCATGCTTGATCAGCGAGGCGGCCATATTGGCGAACATCGCCTTGCGGTGGCTGGATGTGCGGCCCAGCTTCCGGCCGGCCTTTGCATGGCGCATTTTAAGTCTTCCCTCTCAGAGCGAGCGGCCTCACGGCCGGTCAATGTCAGTAATGATCCTCGAAGCGCTTGGCCAGATCCTCGATATTCTCCGGCGGCCAGCCTTCCACTTCCATGCCCAGATGCAGGCCCATGCTGACGAGCACTTCCTTGATCTCGTTCAGCGACTTGCGGCCGAAATTCGGCGTGCGGAGCATTTCCGCCTCGGTCTTCTGGATCAGGTCGCCGATATAGACGATGTTGTCGTTCTTCAGGCAGTTGGCCGAACGGACCGACAGCTCCAGCTCGTCGACCTTCTTCAGCAGCGCCGGATTGAAGGCCAGTTCCGGCACGGACGGTTCGGACGTCTCCGCCTTCGGCTCCTCGAAAGTGACGAAAATGCCGAGTTGGTCCTGCAGGATGCGCGCCGAATAGGCGACGGCATCTTCCGGGCTGATCGCGCCGTTGGTCTCAACGTCGATCGTCAGCTTGTCATAGTCGAGAATCTGACCTTCGCGCGTGTTCTCAACGCGGTATGACACGCGCTTGACCGGACTGTAGAGGCTGTCGACCGGAATGAGACCGATCGGTGCATCCTCGGCCCGATTGCGGTCCGCCGCCACATAGCCCTTGCCGGTATCGACGGTGAACTCCATGCGCACTTCCGCGCCCTCGTCCAGCGTGCACAGCACGAGCTCGGGGTTCAGCACCTCGACATCGCCGACCGTCTGGATGTCGCCGGCGGTGACATGGCCGGGGCCTTCCTTGCGCACGACCATACGCTTGGGGCCCTCGCCCTGCATCTTGATGGCGATGTCCTTGATGTTGAGGACGATATCCGTCACGTCCTCGCGGACGCCGGGAATGGACGAGAACTCGTGCAGCACGCCGTCGATCTGGACCGACGTCACCGCGGCGCCCTGCAGCGACGACAGCAGCACGCGGCGCAGCGCGTTGCCGAGCGTCTGGCCGAAGCCGCGCTCGAGCGGTTCCACCACGACGCTCACGCGGCGCTTCGGATCGTGTCCGGGATTGACGCCAAGCTTGTTCGGGCGGATCAGCTGCTGCCAGTTCTTTTCGATCACCGTCATGTTTTCTTGCCTCTCTTGTACCGCCGCGCTCTGCAGACCGGCGCCGCGGACGTAAATTCTCGGCTTGTGGCGCCGGGCCCGTTGCGGGCCTCGGGCGACCTGTGCGTCAGACGCGGCGACGCTTGCGCGGGCGGCACCCGTTATGCGGGATCGGCGTCACGTCGCGGATCGAGGTGACGTAGAACCCGGCCGCCTGCAGCGCGCGCAGCGCGGACTCGCGGCCAGAACCCGGACCGGTAACCTCGACCTCGAGGGTCTTCATGCCGTGTTCCTGCGCCTTCTTGGCAGCCGCCTCGGCGGCCATCTGAGCGGCGAAGGGGGTCGATTTGCGCGAGCCCTTGAACCCCATGGCGCCCGCCGAAGACCACGCGATCGCGTTGCCCTGGGCATCCGCGATGGTGATCATCGTGTTGTTGAAGGACGCATTTACATGCGCGACCCCTGAGGTGATGTTCTTGCGTTCGCGGCGGCGAACGCGTGTCGCTTCTTTGGCCATGTCTCTTCGTCTTGTCCTTGTCAGCCCGGAAGGGTGCTAAATCTGCTTACTTCTTCTTGCCGGCGATCGCCTTGGCAGGTCCCTTGCGGGTACGCGCATTGGTATGCGTACGCTGGCCGCGAACCGGCAGCCCCTTGCGGTGGCGCAGGCCACGGTAGCAGCCCAGATCCATCAGGCGCTTCACGTTCATCGCCGTATCGCGCCGCAGGTCGCCTTCGACCATGTAGGTGCGGTCGATCACTTCGCGGATGCGCAACACTTCCGCGTCGGACAGCTCGTTGACGCGCCGCTCCGCGGGAATCGAAACCTCGTTGCAGATTTCCTGCGCCTTCTTCGGTCCGATTCCGTGAATGTACTGCAGCGCGATCACCACGCGCTTGTTCGTCGGAATGTTGACGCCTGCGATACGAGCCACCGATGCAATCTCCTGGTATGCGCCCGTCCTGAGCGCGTAGAATCCTGTAGTCCTTCACGGGCCGCGTGGCACCAAACGCACGAAAAAGCCGGCGCGCGGCAACCCCTTATTAGTTCCGTCAGCGCCCGCCTTGTTCGCTTATTCGCGAAAGGATGGCGCTAATTACCGGCCCGCAAGGCCGGCGTCAACACCGCAAACGCGCTTTTGTCAAGCGCCGCGGGCATTCTGCTCACACCTGCACGAGCACCTTTTCGATCGCCGCCGTCACATCGTCGATGCTCGCCATGCCGTCGACCTGGCGAAGTTCGCCAGTGCCGGCGTAATAGCGCGACAGCGGCGCGGTCTTTTCCCGATACTCTTCCAGCCGCTTGCGGAAGCTTTCCGGATTGTCGTCCGCCCGCGGCGTCTGCCCCGCCGCGACCATCTCATGCACCCGCGTTTCCATCCGCTTGACCAGCGCGTTTTCGTCGACCTTGAGCTCGATCACCGCATCGAGCTTCATGCCCTTGTTCTTGAGCAGGTCCGTCAGCGCCTCGGCCTGGGGTACCGTCCGCGGAAAACCGTCGAGAATGAACCCGCGCGCGCAGTCGGGCTGGTCGATCCGGTCGCTGACGACGCCGATGACGATATCGTCGGACACGAGCCCGCCCGATTCCATCACAGCCTTGGCCTTGCGGCCGATTTCAGTGCCGGCCTTGACCGCAGCTCGCAGCATGTCGCCGGTGGAGAGCTGCACAATACCGTGCCTTTCGACCAGACGCGCGGCCTGCGTTCCCTTTCCCGCCCCTGGCGGCCCCAGCAATATCAGCTTCAACGTCTCTTCCCCCCTCTGAGACGGGACTTCTTGACCAGGCCTTCATACTGGTGCGCCAGCAAATGGCCCTGGATCTGTTGGACGGTGTCCATCGTCACCGACACGACGATCAGGAGCGATGTGCCGCCGAAATAGAACGGCAGGCGACCATAAGAGATCAGAAATTCCGGCAGCAGACAGACGATCGTCAGATAGGCGGCGCCGATGACCGTGATGCGCGTCAGGACATAGTCGATATGCGACGCGGTTCGCTCGCCCGGACGGATGCCGGGAATGAAGCCGCCATGCTTCTTCAAATTGTCCGCCGTATCGGCAGGATTGAACACGATCGCCGTGTAGAAGAACGCAAAGAAGATGATGCCCGCGGCATACAGCAGCAGATAGAGCGGCTGGCCATGGCCGAGCAGCGCGGTCACGCTCGTCAGCCATTCGGGGCCCTGCCCGGCCGTGAAATTGGCCACCGTCACCGGCAGCAGCAGGATCGACGAGGCGAAGATCGGCGGAATGACGCCGGCCGTGTTCAGCTTCAGCGGCAGATGGGACGAATCGCCCTGGAACATCTTGTTCCCCACCTGTCGCTTCGGATACTGGATCAGCAGCCTTCGCTGCGCCCTCTCCATGAAGACGATGAAGGCGATCACAAGTACCGACATGACCAGAATGGCAAGGATGAACGCTGTCGAGATCGCGCCCTGACGGCCGAGTTCGAGCGTCCCCACCAGCGCCGCCGGAAGATTCGCGACGATTCCCGCGAAGATGATCAGCGAAATGCCGTTACCGACGCCGCGCTGGGTGATCTGCTCGCCCAGCCACATCAGGAATACGGTGCCGCCGACCAGCGTAATGACGGTGGAAATGCGGAAGAACCAGCCAGGGTCCAACACCACATTGGCTGCACCTTCCAGACCCACGGCGATACCGTAGCCTTGAAGCGTGGCAAGAATCACAGTCCCGTAACGCGTATACTGGTTGATCTGCTTGCGCCCCTGTTCGCCTTCCTTCTTGAGCTGTTCAAGATGCGGCGACACCGTCGTCATCAGCTGGATGATGATCGAGGCCGAAATGTAGGGCATGATGTTCAGCGCGAAGATCGCCATGCGGCCGACCGCGCCGCCGCTGAACATGTTGAAAAGGCCGAGAATGCCATTACCCTGCCGCGTCATGAGATCGGCAACGGCACTTGGATTGATGCCGGGCAGCGGAATATAGGTTCCAAGCCGGTAAACCAGCAGCGCACCCAGCGTGAACCAGATGCGCTTCTTGAGTTCCTCGGCCTTCCCGAAGGCGGACCAGTTGATATTGGCGGCAAGTTGTTCGGCGGCAGAAGCCATGCGTCACTCCGCTTTGGGGAACCGGCGAGGCCGGCCCCCGCCATGGATCAGTCGGCCGCGGCCGCCTGTCTGGTCTGGATGATGTCGACACTGCCGCCGGCTTTTTCAACCGCGGCGACCGCGCCTTTCGTGGCGCCGGCAACCTTGAGCTGCAGTTTCGCTTTCAGTTCGCCCTTGCCGAGCAGCCGCACGCCGTCCTTGGCGCGACGCACGATCCCGGCGGCGACAAGCGCCTCGGCATCGATGGCCTTGCCCGCATCGAGCTTGCCGGCATCCACAGCCTGCTGCAGGCGGCCGATATTGACCTCGGACCAGCTCTTGGCATGGATATTGGTGAAGCCGCGCTTCGGCAGACGGCGATGGATCGGCATCTGGCCGCCCTCGAAGCCCTTCACAGCCACGCCCGAGCGCGACTTCTGGCCTTTGTGACCCCGTCCGCCGGTCTTGCCCAGGCCCGAACCGATGCCCCGGCCGCGGCGCTTGGCCGAATGGCGTGCGCCTTCATTGCCGCTGATTTCGTTCAGTTTCATGGCGTTCGTTCCTTGAATTCCGCTTATTTCTGATCTTCGACGACGCGAACGAGATGACCGAGCTTGGCGATCATGCCGCGAACCGCCGGCGTGTCTTCCAACGTGCGGCGCCGGTTCATCTTGTTCAGTCCGAGACCGATCAGCGTCGCCCGCTGGTCGCTGGTGCGGCGGATCGGGCTGCCGACCTGCTCCACCGTGATCTTCTTGTCTGCCTTGGCCATCTTCTCAACTCTTCCTCAGATCCTGCCTCAGGCGTCCGCGCCGGCGTCGGCCTGGCCGTCGCGGCGGCGTGCCTGCAGCACCGAAACCTTCAGGCCGCGGCGGGCCGCGACGGAACGCGGATTGTCCTCATGCTTGAGCGCATCGAAAGTCGCACGCACCATGTTGTAGGGGTTCGACGTGCCAAGCGACTTGGCGACGACATCCTGCACGCCGAGCGTCTCGAAGACGGCGCGCATCGGACCGCCGGCGATGATGCCCGTACCTGCCGGCGCCGCGCGAACGATGACGCGTCCGGCGCCGTGACGGCCCACGACATCATGATGCAGCGTGCGGCCGTCGCGCAGCGGCACGCGGATCATGTTGCGCTTGGCCGAGTCCGTCGCCTTGCGGATGGCCTCGGGCACTTCGCGCGCCTTGCCGTGGCCGAAACCGACGCGACCCTTCTGGTCGCCGATCACCACCAGCGCGGCGAAACCGAAGCGGCGGCCGCCCTTCACGACCTTCGCGACTCGGTTGATGTGGACCAGCTTGTCGACAAATTCGCTGTCGCGGTCGCGGTCTTCTCTCTGCGGAGCTTTCGCCATCTTGATCTCGTCTCACCTTTTCGTCCGGACCGGCCGGAAACAAATTAGAATTTCAGTCCGCCTTCGCGCGCGGCATCGGCCAGCGCCTTGACGCGGCCGTGGTAGAGATAGGCGCCACGGTCGAACACGACCTCGCTGACACCGGCCTTCTTGGCGCGCTCGGCAAGCAGCTTGCCGACGGCTTCGGCGGCGGCCTTGTCGGCGCCGGTCTTGAGCGATCCGCGCAGATCCTTTTCCAGCGTGGAGGCCGACGCGACGGTGCGGCCGACGCTGTCGTCGATAACCTGCGCGTAGATGTTCTGCGCCGAGCGGTAGACGCTGAGGCGCGGACGGCCATTGGCGACCTTGCGGATCGACCGGCGCGTGCGGGCGGCGCGGGCCGCCGAGTTTTCGATGCGTTTGCTCATGGCCTTACTTCTTCTTGCCTTCCTTGCGGGCGATATATTCGCCCTGATAACGCACACCCTTGCCCTTGTAGGGTTCCGGCGGACGGTACCTGCGGATCTCGGCGGCAACCTGGCCGACCCGCTGGGCGTCAATGCCCGACACGATGATCTCCGTCGGCTTCGGCACCTCGATCTTAACGCCCTCGGGCGCCTCGTAATTCACATCGTGGCTGAAGCCCAGCGAAAGCTGGAGCTTCTGCCCCTGCATCGCGGCGCGATAGCCGACGCCCTGAATTTCCAGGGTCTTCGTGAAGCCCTGCGAGACGCCGGTCACGAGGTTCTGCACCACCGTGCGAGACATGCCCCACATCGCGCGGGCACGCTGGCTCTTGTCGCGCGGATCGATCTTGATTCCGTCATCGGTCATCGACGCCAGGACCTCGTCGACCAGCACCGCGGACAGTTCGCCCTTCGGTCCCTTCACCGAGACGTTCTGACCGTCGATCGTGGCGGTGACGCCGCTGGGTACGCCGACCGGTTTCTTGCCAATACGAGACATTGCTCAGTTCCCGTCCAAATTCCGTGTTCTTCAAACCGCCCGATCAGAAGACCTGGCAGAGCACTTCGCCGCCGACATTCTCTTCGCGCGCCTTCCAGTCGGCCATCACGCCCTTCGGGGTCGAGACGATCGACACGCCGAGTCCGTTGTGAACCGTCGGAAGCGTCTTGACCGAGGCGTAGACACGCCGGCCAGGCTTCGACACGCGCGAAATCTCGCGGATGACCGGCTCGCCATCGGCATATTTCAGCTCGATGCGCAGCTCCTTCTGCTGCCCGATCATCTCGGACTCGGAATAGCCGCGGATATAGCCTTCATCCTTCAGCACATCGAGCACACGCGCACGCAGCGTTGAGCCGGGTGTCGTCACCACGGACTTGCCGCGCATCTGCGCGTTGCGGATGCGGGTGATCATATCGCCAATCGGATCGCTGACAGACATTGACCCGTCTCCTTACCAGCTCGACTTGACCATGCCCGGAATCTTGCCATCGGAGGCAAGATCACGGAGCGCGATGCGCGACATGCGCAATTTGCGATAGAAGGCGCGCGGCCGGCCTGAGACCTCGCAGCGGTTGCGCACACGGCTGGGCGCGGAGTTGCGCGGCAGCTGCGCCAGCTTCAGCCGGGCATTGAAGCGCTCTTCCATGGAAAGCTGCTCATCATTTGCAATCGCCTTCAGCCGGGCGCGAACGCCGGCATACTGCTTTGCCAGCTTTGCCCGCTTCCGGTTCTTCTCGACCGCACTCTTCTTGGCCATATCGTCTTCCGTTCCTTAACCGTTTCGCTTGCCGGACCTTATGTCCGGAAGGGAAAGTTCATCGCCTTCAGCAGTTCGCGCGCTTCCTCGTCGGTCTTCGCGGTTGTGCAGACGACCACGTCCATGCCCAGGATGTTGTCGACCTTGTCGTAGTCGACTTCCGGGAACACGATGTGCTCCTTGATGCCGAGCGCGTAGTTGCCGCGCCCGTCGAAACTCTTCGGGTTCAGACCGCGGAAGTCGCGCACGCGCGGCAGCGCGATCGTGACCATGCGATCGAGGAATTCCCACATCTTCGCCTTGCGAAGCGTCACTTTGGCGCCGATCGGCATGTTCTCGCGCACCTTGAAGGTGGCGATGGACTTGCGGGCCCGCGTCACGACCGGCTTCTGACCCGCGATCAGCGCGAGTTCGTTGGCCGCCGCCTGGGCGCGCTTGGAATCGTTGACCGACTCGCCCACGCCCATATTCAGGACGATCTTCTCGATCCGCGGCACTTCCATCGGGTTCTTGTAGCCGAACTGCTCGGTAAGCTTGGCCCGCACGACTTCGTCGTACTGGCGCTTCAAGCGCGGCGTGTAAGCTGCCTCAGCCATTGATCTCTTCTCCCGACCGCTTGGCAACGCGCACCTTGCGGCCATCCTTCAACGTCTTGAATCCGACACGGGTCGGCTTGTTGTCTTTCGGATCCAGCAGCGCCAGATTGGAAAGATGGATCCCCATCTCCTTGGAGATGATGCCGCCTTCCTGATTGGCTGTCTGCCGCTGGTGACGGCGCACGACATTGACGCCGCGCACCACCGCGCGGCTTGCCGCCGGGCTCACCGAGAGCACCTCGCCGGTCTTGCCCTTGTCACGGCCGGTCAGGACCATGACGTGGTCACCCTTCCTGATTTTCGCAGCCATTACAAAACCTCCGGCGCGAGCGAAACGATCTTCATGTGGTTGCGCGAGCGCAGTTCGCGCGGGACGGGGCCGAAGATACGCGTACCGATCGGCTCCTTGTTGTTGTTGACCAGCACCGCCGCGTTCCGGTCGAACCGGATGACGCTGCCGTCCGGACGGCGGATATCCTTGGCGGTGCGCACGACGATCGCCTTGAGCACATCGCCCTTCTTCACGCGGCCCCGCGGGATGGCTTCCTTGACGGAAACGACGATGATGTCACCGACGCCGGCATATTTACGCTTCGAACCGCCGAGCACCTTGATGCACATGACCCGCCGCGCCCCGGAATTATCCGCAACGTCGAGATTTGACTGCATCTGGATCATGGCCGACCTCTCAATTCTTCTCTTTGCAACCGGCCTGGCACGCCATCCCCTGAAGGCGGCGCCGGCCTAAAGCCCTTGTTATTTACCCACCGCGCCAACGACGACCCAGCGCTTCAGCCGCGAGATCGGCTTCGTCTCCTCGATCGCGACCAGATCGCCGACCTTGAACGTGTTATCCGCGTCATGCGCGTGATACTTCTTGGACCGGCGGACCGTCTTCTTGAACAGCGGGTGAGTGAAGCGGCGCTCGACCCGGACCACGACGGTCTTGTCGGTCTTGTCGCTGACCACAACGCCCTGCAATACGCGCTTCGGCATCGTCTAATTCCTTCAGGCCTTGGCCGCCGAGCGGCTTTTCTCATTCAGCACGGTGCGCACCCGGGCGATATCCCGGCGCACCTGGCGCACCCGCGCCGTGTTCTCGAGCTGTCCCGTCGCCTGCTGGAAACGCAGGTTGAACTGCTCCTTCTTCAACTTGCCGAGTTCGTCGGAAAGCTGGTCCTCGGTCATCGCCCGAACGTCTTCGCTCTTCATGGCCTTGCCCGTCCTATTCGCCGATGCGGCGCACGAAGCGCGTGCTGATCGGCAGCTTGGCCGCGCCCAGCGCCAGCGCCTCGCGGGCCAGCTCCGGCGACACGCCGTCAATTTCGAACATGATGCGGCCCGGCTTCACCTTGGCCGCCCAGTACTCAACGCCGCCCTTGCCCTTACCCATGCGGACTTCGGTCGGCTTCTTCGTCACCGGCACGTCCGGAAAGATGCGGATCCACACACGGCCGGCGCGCTTCATATGGCGCGTGATGGCGCGGCGGGCCGCCTCGATCTGGCGCGAGGTGACGCGCTCCGGTTCCAGGGCCTTCAGGCCGTAGGCGCCGAATGCCAAATCGGTACCGCCCTTGGCGACGCCGTGAATGCGTCCCTTGAACTGTTTGCGGTACTTTGTGCGCTTGGGTTGCAGCATGATCGCTTCTCCAAACCTTTATTATTCTGCCGCCCGCGAGCCCTGCTCGCGCCGGCCGCGCCCGCCTTCGGGCCCTTCCGTCGCGCGCCGTTCGGACGCCATCGGATCGTGTTCCAGGATCTCGCCCTTGAAGATCCAGACCTTGACGCCGCAGGCGCCATAGGCGGTGTGCGCGGTCGCCTCGCCGTAGTCGACATCGGCCCGCAGCGTATGCAGCGGCACCCGGCCCTCGCGATACCATTCGGTCCGCGCGATTTCCGCGCCGCCCAGACGGCCGCCGCAATTGATGCGGATGCCTTCCGCGCCCAGACGGATCGCCGACTGAACGGCCCGCTTCATCGCCCGGCGGAACGCGACGCGGCGCTCCAGCTGCTGCGCGATGGATTCAGCGACGAGCTGCGCGTCGATCTCCGGCTTGCGGACTTCCTGAATGTTCAGGTGAACCTCTGAATCCGTCAGCTTGGCGATCTTCTGCTTCAGCTTCTCGATATCCGAGCCCTTCTTGCCGATCACGATGCCCGGACGAGCGGTGTGGATCGTCACCCGGCACTTCTTGTGCGGACGCTCAATCACCACTTTCGACAGCGCGGCCTGCTTGAGCTGCTTTTCGAGCATGGAACGGATCTTCACGTCCTCATGCAGCAGCTCTCCATATTCCCGGCCGTTGGCGAACCAGCGGCTGTCCCAGGTCCGGTTGATACCCAGACGCAGACCGACCGGATTGACTTTCTGACCCATCAGGCGGCCTCCTCGACCTGGCGAACGATGATCGTGAGGTTCGAGAACGGCTTCTCGATCCGGCCGATGCGGCCGCGCGCACGCGGCGTCCAGCGTTTCATCACCATCGCTTTTCCGACATAGGCCTGGGCAACGACGAGATCGTCGATATCCAGGTCGTGATTGTTTTCCGCATTCGCGATCGCCGACTGCAGCGCCTTGCGGACGTCGCGGGCGATGCGCTTGCGGGAGAATTCCAGCTCGGCGAGCGCGCGGTCGACCTTCTTGCCGCGGATCATCGCCGCGACAAGATTGAGCTTCTGCGGGCTGATCCGCATCATGCGCAACACGGCCTTCGCCTCGTTTGCGGGAAGCTTGCGCTCTTTGGACGCCTTGCCCATCGATCAGCCCCTCTTCGATTTCTTGTCGGCCGTGTGGCCGTAATAGGTCCGCGAAGGCGAGAACTCGCCGAACTTGTGGCCGACCATGTCCTCGCTCACGAGCACCGGAATGTGCTTCTGACCGTTGTAGACACCGAAGGTCAGGCCGACGAACTGCGGCAGGATCGTGGAGCGGCGGCTCCAGATCTTGATCACCTCGTTGCGGCCGGACTGCCGGGAGGCTTCCGCCTTCTTCAGCAGGTAACCGTCGACGAACGGACCCTTTCTAACTGAACGCGTCATCGGCCTTAGCCCTTCTTCTTGGTCTGGTGCCGGCTACGCAGGATGAACTTCTGCGTTTCCTTGTTCCGGCGTGTACGCTTGCCCTTGGTCGGCTTGCCCCACGGCGTGACCGGATGGCGGCCGCCCGAGGTACGGCCTTCACCGCCGCCATGCGGGTGATCGATCGGGTTCATGGCAACGCCGCGCACCGACGGGCGCTTGCCCATCCAGCGCTTGCGGCCCGCCTTGCCCAGGCTGATGTTGCTGTGATCCGGGTTGGATACCGCGCCGACCGTCGCCATGCAGGCGCCGTGGACGAGACGCTGTTCGCCCGAATTCAGCCGCAGGATCGCATAGCCCTGGTCGCGGCCGACGAGCTGCACATAGGTGCCTGCCGACCGGGCGATCTGACCGCCCTTTCCCGGCTTCATCTCCACATTGTGGACGATGGTGCCGACAGGGATCGCTGACAGCGGCATCGCGTTGCCCGGCTTCACGTCGACCTGGGCGCCGGAGACCACCGTGTCGCCCACCGCCAGGCGCTGCGGCGCCAGGATGTACCCCTGCTCGCCGTCCTCATACCTGATGAGCGCGATGAAGGCGGTCCGGTTCGGGTCGTATTCGAGACGCTCGACCGTTGCCGCCACATCCATCTTGCGGCGCTTGAAATCGACCAGGCGATAGCGGCGCTTGTGACCACCGCCGATACGGCGCGCGGTTATGCGGCCGGCATTGTTGCGTCCGCCCGACTTGGTCAGGCCCTCGGTCAGCTTCTTGACCGGCTCGCCTTTCCAAAGCGCGGAACGGTCGACCATCACCAGCTGGCGAAGGCTCGGCGTCCGTGGGTTGTAGGTTTTCAGTGCCATGGCTTCTTAAGGCCCCTGTTCCTTCAAAATCTCTTATGCGCTCACAGACCGGTCGTCACGTCGATCGAGTGGCCCTCTTCGAGGGTCACGATCGCCTTCTTGACGTCGCTCTGCTGGCCCTTGATCCCGCGGAAACGCTTGGTCTTGCCCTTTTCCACGAGGGTATTGACGTTCTTCACCTTGACCTCGAAAAGCGCTTCGACCGCCTTCTTGATCATCGGCTTGGATGCGTCCTTGCGCACCTTGAACACCACCTGGTTCATCTCCGAGGCCATCGTCGACTTTTCGGTGATGATCGGGGCGACGATCACGTCATAGAGGCTGAGATTGATGCTCATTTGAACCGAGCCTCCAGTTCTTCAAGCGCCGCCTTGGTCAGGACCAGCTTGCCGCGCCGCATGACGTCGTAAACATTGATGCCCTGGATCGGCAGGACGTCGACATTCGGGATCGACCGTGCCGCGAGGCGGAACTTGCTGTCGATCTCGCGTCCGGCGACGATCAGGGCGGAGTCGAAGCCGAGCTTGCCGAACTGGCCGAGCAGCGTCCTCGTCTTGCCGTCGGCGCTGACCGCGTCGTCAACGACGACGAGGCTGTCGCTCTTGGCCTTGGCCGATAGCGCGTGCTTCAGGCCGAGCACCCGGATCTTCTTGGGCAGGTCATGCGCATGGCTGCGGGTTACCGGGCTGTGCGACTTGCCGCCGCCGACGAAAATGCCCGAGCGGCGCGAGCCGTGACGGGCCGAGCCGCCACCCTTCTGCCGGCCGAGCTTCTTGCCCGTGCGTGCAATGTCGGCACGCTTCTTGGCCTCATGCGTCCCCGCCTGGCGCTTGGCGAGCTGCCAGAGCACCACACGATGAATAATATCGGCGCGCGGCTCCAGTCCAAAGACGTCCTCGGAGAGGTCGACTGAACCGGCCTTCTTGCCGTCAAGCGCGATCACGTCATGTTTCATCATTCACCGTCCTTGCCGGCTTCGGCGGCGGGCTGAACTTCCGCAGGGGTCTCCGCCGCGGCCGGCGCGGAAGCGCCTTCCGGCAGACGGAACGCACCCGGGAACGGCACATTCTCGGGCAGATCGCGTTTCACCGCGTCGCGCAGAAGCACCCAGCCGCCCTTGGAGCCCGGCACTGCGCCGTGAACCATGATGAGGCCGCGCTCCACGTCGGTCTTGACCACCTTGAGGTTCTGCGCGGTCACCCGCACATCGCCCATGTGTCCGGCCATCTTCTTGTTCTTGAATACCTTGCCGGGATCCTGGCGGCCACCGGTCGAACCATGCGAACGGTGCGAGACGGACACGCCATGCGATGCGCGCAGACCACCGAAATTGTGGCGCTTCATGCCGCCCGCGAAGCCCTTGCCGATCGAGGTGCCGGTGACATCGACGAACTGGCCGGCGATGAAATGATCCGCCGTCAGTTCCGCCCCCACCGCGATCGCGTTTTCCGGGCTCACCCGGAATTCCACGAGCTTGCGCTTGGGCTCGACATGGGCGACGGCGAAATGGCCGCGCATGGCCTTCGTCGTGTTCTTGGCCTTGGCGGTCCCGGCGCCAAGCTGCAGCGCGGTGTAACCGTTCTTCTCGTTCGTGCGCTGGGCGACGACCTGACACTTCTCGATCTTCAGGACGGTCACCGGCAAATGTTCGCCGGCTTCGTCGAAGATCCGCGTCATCCCCACCTTCTGCGCGATCAATCCAGAGCGCATAGCCACTGTGATCCTTCGATTACCTTTAGAGCTTGATTTCGACGTCTACGCCGGCGGCGAGATCAAGCTTCATGAGAGCGTCCACCGTCTGCGGCGTCGGCTCGACGATGTCCAGGAGGCGCTTGTGGGTGCGCATCTCGAACTGTTCGCGGCTCTTCTTGTCGATATGCGGCGACCGGTTCACGGTGAATTTCTCGATCCGTGTCGGCAGCGGGATGGGACCGCGCACCTGTGCGCCCGTCCGCTTGGCCGTATTGACGATCTCGCGGGTCGACGCATCGAGAATGCGATGATCGAACGCCTTGAGCCGAATTCGGATGTTCTGCCCGTTCATGATTGTAAAACCATCCTGAAACGATTGAGGCGGCGCAGGATCTTGTCGGGCCCGCGCCGCCCTTCTGTCTGACCTGTTATTCGATGATCGAGGCGACGACGCCTGCGCCGACGGTACGTCCGCCTTCGCGGATGGCGAAGCGGAGCTTCTCTTCCATCGCGATCGGCACGATCAGTTCCACCGTCATCGTCACATTGTCGCCCGGCATCACCATCTCCGTGCCTTCCGGAAGGTGCACCACGCCCGTCACGTCCGTCGTGCGGAAATAGAACTGCGGACGGTAGTTGGTGAAGAACGGCGTATGACGCCCGCCCTCTTCCTTCGTCAGGATGTAGGCTTCCGCCTTGAACTTCGTGTGCGGCGTGATCGAGCCGGGCTTGCACAGAACCTGCCCGCGCTCGACGCCCTCGCGCTCCACACCGCGCAGCAGCGCGCCGATATTGTCGCCGGCCTGCCCCTGGTCCAGCAGCTTGCGGAACATCTCAACGCCCGTCACCGTCGTCTTCGTCGTGTCGCGGATGCCGACGATCTCGACTTCCTCGCCCACCTTCACGATGCCGCGCTCAACGCGCCCCGTCACAACCGTGCCGCGGCCCGAAATCGAGAACACGTCCTCGATCGGCATCAGGAACGGCTGGTCCACCGGACGCTCAGGCTGCGGAATGTAGCTGTCCACGGCCTCCATCAGCTTCAGCACCGCGTCATGCCCGATCTGCGGCTCGCGGTTCTCCAGCGCGCACAGCGCCGAACCCTGAACGATCGGAATGTCGTCGCCCGGGAACTCGTAGGACGACAGAAGCTCGCGCACCTCAAGCTCGACAAGCTCGAGAAGCTCCGGATCGTCGACCTGGTCCACCTTGTTCATGAACACCACAAGCGCCGGAACGCCGACCTGCCGCGCCAGAAGAATGTGCTCGCGCGTCTGCGGCATCGGGCCGTCCGCCGCAGACACCACAAGGATCGCGCCGTCCATCTGCGCCGCGCCCGTGATCATGTTCTTCACATAGTCCGCATGGCCCGGGCAGTCGACATGCGCGTAGTGACGGTTCGCCGTCTCATATTCCACATGCGCCGTCGAAATCGTGATCCCGCGCGCCTTCTCTTCCGGCGCCGCGTCGATCTGGTCGTAGGCCTTGTATTCCGCGCCGCCCGTCTCGGCCAGAACCTTCGTGATCGCCGCCGTCAATGACGTCTTGCCGTGGTCAACGTGACCAATCGTCCCGATGTTGCAATGCGGCTTCGTCCGCTCGAATTTAGCCTTGGCCATGGTGGCTCTCCATCTTTCCTAAAACTGTTTCTTCTTTTCCGAATCCAGACGATTGCGCCCGTCAGGCGAACTTCGCCTGCACCTCCTGGGCGACCGCCTGCGGCACTTCCGCATAGTGATCGAACACCATCGAATACTGCGCCCGGCCCTGGCTCATGGAGCGCAGGGAATTCACGTAACCGAACATGTTGGCCAGCGGCACCATCGCGTTGACGACGGTGGCGATGCCGCGGGCTTCCGTGCCCTGGATCTGACCGCGCCGGCTGTTCAGATCGCCGATGACGTCGCCCATGTAATCTTCCGGCGTCACGACCTCGACCTTCATGATCGGCTCAAGCAGTTTCGGCGCGCCCTTCTGCAGGCCCTCGCGGAATGCCGCGCGGCCCGCGATTTCGAACGCCAGCACGCTGGAGTCGACGTCGTGATACGCGCCGTCGATCAGACGGGCCTTCACATCCACGACCGGGAAGCCGGCCAGAACGCCGGAACCCATGACGGACTTGATGCCCTTCTCGACGCCCGGGACATATTCCTTCGGCACCGAGCCGCCCACCACTTCGCTGACAAACGAGAAACCCTCGCCCGGCTCCGCCTGCTCGAGCACGATCTTGACGCGCGCGAACTGGCCCGAACCGCCCGACTGCTTCTTGTGGGTGTAGTCGACTTCGGCCGAGCGGCTGATCGTCTCGCGATAGGCCACCTGCGGCGCGCCGATATTGGCCTCCACCTTGAACTCGCGCTTCATGCGGTCGACGATGATGTCGAGGTGCAGTTCACCCATGCCCTTGATGATCGTCTGGCCGGACTCCTCGTCCATGCCGACGCGGAAGGACGGATCCTCCTGCGCGAGACGGTGCAGCGCAATGCCCATCTTCTCCTGGTCGGCCTTGGTTTTCGGCTCGATCGCGATCTCGATGACCGGATCGGGGAACTCCATCCGCTCAAGGATGACCGGCTTGTTGGAATCGCACAGCGTATCGCCGGTCGTGGTATCCTTCAGGCCCGCGATGGCGACGATATCGCCGGCGAAGGCTTCCTTGATGTCCTCACGCGAATTGGAGTGCATCTGCAGCATGCGACCGATGCGCTCGCGCTTTTCCTTGACCGTGTTCATCAACGATATGCCGGTTTCCAGCTTGCCCGAATAAATCCGGCAGAAGGTCAGCGAGCCGACGAAAGGATCGTTCATGATCTTGAAGGCGAGCATGGAGAGAGGCTCGTCGTCGGACGACTTGCGCTTCACCTCCGAACCGTCCTTGGGATCGATGCCCCGGATATCGGGCACTTCGACCGGGCTCGGCAGATAGTCGACAACGCCGTCCAGCAGCGGCTGCACGCCCTTGTTCTTGAAGGCCGAGCCGCAGAAGATCGGGAAGAACGTGACGTCGCAGGTGCCCTTGCGGATCAGCTTCTTCAGCTTCTCCTCGTCGGGCATGTTGCCTTCCAGATACTCCATCATCGCTTCTTCATCGAGCTCGACAGCCTGCTCGATGAGCTTCTCGCGATATTCCTCGGCCTTGGCCTGAAGGTCAGCCGGGATATCGACATACTCGAATTCGGCGCCCAGCGACTCGTCCTTCCAGACGATGCCCTTCATCTTGATGAGATCGACGCAGCCCTTGAATTCGTTCTCGGCGCCGATCGGCAGCTGCAGAACGATGGGCGTTGCGCCCAGGCGCGACTTGACCATCTCCACCGAGCGGTAGAAGTCGGCGCCGATCTTGTCCATCTTGTTGACGAAGATCATCCGCGGCACGTGATACTTGTCGGCCTGCCGCCAGACGGTTTCGGTCTGCGGCTCAACACCGGCATTGGCGTCCAGCAGCGCAACGGCACCGTCGAGCACGCGCAGCGAACGCTCGACCTCGATCGTGAAATCGACGTGGCCGGGCGTATCGATGATGTTCAGACGCTTGTTCTTCCAGAAAGCGGTCGTCGCGGCGGACGTGATCGTGATGCCGCGCTCCTGCTCCTGCTCCATCCAGTCCATCGTCGCGGCGCCGTCATGCACTTCGCCGATCTTATGGCTCTTGCCGGTGTAGAAAAGGATACGCTCGGTCGTCGTCGTCTTGCCGGCGTCGATATGCGCCATGATACCGAAATTGCGGTAATCTTCGATCGGATGGGTGCGGGCCATGGGTTCGTGTCTCCCTTACCAGCGGTAGTGCGAGAACGCGCGGTTCGCTTCCGCCATGCGGTGCGTGTCTTCGCGCTTCTTCACGGCCGAGCCGCGATTGTTGAAAGCATCGACCAGCTCCGCCGAAAGACGATCCACCATCGTGCGCTCGTTGCGGGCGCGGGCGGCCGTGATCAGCCAGCGGATGGCGAGCGCCTGCCGACGCTCGGGACGAACCTCGACGGGTACCTGATAGGTCGCGCCGCCAACACGGCGGGAGCGCACCTCGATCGTCGGCATGACGTTCTCGAGCGCCTGATGAAAGACGCCGAGCGGATCCTGCTTGGCCTTCTGCTCGATGGCGTCGAACGCGCCATAGACGATGCCCTCGGCGACGGACTTCTTGCCCGCATACATCACCGAGTTCATGAACTTGGTCACGACGAGATCGCCGTATTTCGCGTCGGGATTGATTTCCCGCTTTTCTGCCCGGTGACGACGAGACATGCGCTCTGGTCCTCTTTCCGTCTAACTGTCTGACGCTTACTTCGGCCGCTTCGCGCCGTACTTCGAACGGCGGCGCTTGCGGTCCTTCACGCCCTGGGTGTCGAGAATGCCGCGGATGATGTGATAGCGAACGCCGGGAAGATCCTTCACGCGGCCGCCGCGGATCATCACCACGGAGTGTTCCTGCAGGTTGTGGCCCTCGCCCGGGATGTAGCCGATGACCTCGAAGCCATTGGTCAGACGGATCTTCGCCACCTTGCGCATGGCCGAGTTCGGCTTCTTCGGCGTCGTCGTATAGACGCGCGTGCAGACGCCCCGCTTCTGCGGGCATGCCTGCATCGCCGGCACCTTGTTGCGCTTCGGCGGATCCTTCCGCGGCTTGCGGATGAGCTGGTTCACTGTCGGCATCGAATAAAGCCTATCCCGTTCACTTTTTCCGTTTCGTGCCGGAAGAACCGGCATCGAATCGCCAAAACAAAATCGCGCCAATGGACCGCTTTCGCGGCTGGCGCCCGGAAGAACAGAGGACCCCTTTGACAGGGTCATGTGCCTCAAATGTCTTTCGCTTATCGAACGGCAGCGTTTAAGCTCGGTGTCTGCGCATAAGGAATGCGCGGATCAGAAGGGCTTACCGCCTGCCGCGAAAGTTGCGCTTATTTAGACGGAGCGATTCATCCCGTCAACCCCCGAGCACGCCCAAATCGAGCCGAGTTTCCCGTTTTCGCGCGCCGGCGTTCCCCGATCCCGTGCGGTTGACGTAAAAGCAGGCCCTGCTCGCCGTTGCCGCGTGCCCGCGCCGCCGAATCGAAGCGAAAGCCGATTCTATTCCCCTGGCATCGTGATGATCGCGACATTGCCTTCCAGCGCGTCGCCATAGGCCGCTTCCAGGATATCGGCGTCGTCGGGCGCGACGGAGACAAGCCCGATTCTGTCGAATTCGCAGCGCGAGTAACCCTGCTCAGCGAGCGAGGTCAGCGCCCGCGTCACCGCGCCGTCCTCGTCCGGCGCCATGGCGAAGATCAACAGGGCGACAGGCCCCTTGCCCATCTCCTGCCCGGCCTGACTTTCCTCGTCGAGCCATGCCTGGCCCTGGATGGCGAAGACAACCGCGTCGTCCATTCGTAACGCTACTCCCCCGATTTCGCCCCGCGCCGGCCGGACATGGCGGGCATCATGCCAGCGCTTTGCCGGAAAACAAAACGGGCCGCGTTCGCGGCCCGTTCCGTAACGTCCTGCAACCGTCCTTATTCGGCCGGCTGCTGCTGCGCAGCCTCGTCCATCGACAGTTCCATCCCCTTCCGGCGTTCGGCCTGAATGAGATCGTCACGCTGCCGCGCAACCTGCCGGAGCTGCGAGACCAGAGAACCGGTACCGGCCGGGATCAGACGCCCGACGATCACGTTCTCCTTGAGGCCCTCCAGCGCATCGACCTTGCCGTAGACCGCAGCTTCCGTCAGCACCCGCGTCGTTTCCTGGAAGGAAGCGGCGGAGATGAAGGAACGCGTCTGCAGGCTCGCCTTGGTGATGCCGAGCAGGACCGGAACGCCGGTGGCAGGCTTCTTGCCCTCATCGGCGGCCTTGGCGTTGATCGCATCGAACTCGACGCGGTCGATCTGCTCATTGGCCAGCAGGCCCGTCTCACCGGGATCGGAGATTTCCACCTTCTGCAGCATCTGGCGGACGATCACCTCGATATGCTTGTCGTTGATCGACACGCCCTGCAACCGGTAGACCTCCTGAATCTCGTTGACCAGATAGGCCGCCAGCTCTTCTACGCCCTTGATGGCAAGGATGTCGTGCGGTGCCGGATTGCCGTCGAGAATATACTCGCCCTTCTCGATATGGTCGCCTTCCTGCACATGCAGGTGGCGGCCCTTGGGAATGAGATATTCGACGGGCTCCATGCTCTCGTCCTCAGGAACGATCGCGATGCGGCGCTTGTTCTTGTAGTCGCGACCGAACTGAACCGTACCGGTGATTTCCGCGATGACGGCGTGATCCTTCGGCCGGCGTGCCTCAAACAGTTCGGCAACGCGCGGCAGACCGCCCGTGATGTCGCGGGTCTTAGCGCTTTCCAGCGGAATACGCGCAAGCACGTCGCCGGCATGGACGTCCGTGCCGGGCTCGACCTGGATGACCGAGTCGACCGACAGCAGATAGCGCGCCTCGCCGCCGCGGGCGAGCTTGGCGATGTCGCCCTTCTTGTCGCGAATGATGATCGCCGGTTTCAGATCCGCCGTGCGCGCATTGGTGCGCCAGTCGAGAACCACACGCTTGGTGATACCGGTCGACTCGTCCGTCGTCTCGGCGACCGACTGGCCCTCCACGACGTCCTCGAACTCGATCGACCCGGCGACTTCGGTAATGACCGGACGGGTATAGGGATCCCATTCGGCCAGACGCTGGCCACGCTTCACCTTGGCACCGTCATCGACCTTGATGCGGGCGCCGTAGTTGACACGGTGGACGGCGCGCTCATTGCCCTCCAGATCGCGCACGACGACCTGCATGTTGCGGCCCATGGCGATCAGGACGCCATCGGAGTCCTTCACCGCGTTCTTGTTGCGCAGTTCGATTGTGCCGTCATGATTGCTCTCGATGAACGACTGCTCGGCGATCTGCGCCGTGCCGCCGATATGGAAAGTACGCATCGTGAGCTGTGTCCCCGGCTCGCCGATCGACTGCGCCGCGATGACGCCGACCGCTTCGCCGATATTGACCGGCGTGCCACGTGCCAGATCGCGCCCGTAGCAGGCCCCGCAGACGCCGACTTCCGCTTCGCAGGTCAGCACCGAACGGATTTTTACCGCCACGACATGCGCGGCATTGATGGCTTCCGCGTCACGTTCCTCGATCAGCTTGCCGGCCGGGACGATCACGTCCTGGGTCGACGGGCTGAGGACATCTTCAGCCGCCGTACGGCCGAGCACGCGGTGGCCGAGCGACACGATCACCTCGCCGGAATCGACCACGGCGGTCATCGTGATGCCGCGTTCGCTCTTGCAGTCATGCTCGGTGATGATGGAATCCTGCGCGACATCGACCAGACGGCGGGTCAGATAGCCCGAGTTGGCCGTCTTCAGCGCCGTGTCGGCCAGACCCTTGCGGGCGCCGTGGGTGGAGTTGAAGTACTCCAGCACGGTCAGGCCTTCCTTGAAGTTCGAGATGATCGGCGTCTCGATGATCTCGCCCGACGGCTTTGCCATCAGGCCGCGCATGCCGGCCAGCTGCTTCATCTGTGCCGGCGAACCGCGCGCGCCGGAATGGGCCATCATGTAGATCGAGTTGATCGGCTTCTCGCGACCGGTCTCCTCGTCGATCTGGACCGCCTGGATGCGGCCCATCATCTCGTCGGCGACCTTGTCGGTGCATTTCGCCCAGGCGTCCACGACCTTGTTGTACTTTTCGCCCTGGGTGATCAGGCCGTCATTGTACTGCTGCTCGTATTCCTTGGCGAGCTGCTGCGTCTGCTCGACCAGCCCCGCCTTGGTCTCGGGGATGAGCATGTCGTCCTTGCCGAAGGAAATGCCGGCATAGCAGGCGTGACGGAAGCCGAGCGCCATGATCCGGTCGCAGAAGATGACAGTCTCCTTCTGACCGCAATGGCGATAGACGGTGTCGATCGCGCCCGAGATCTCCTTCTTCGTCAGCAGCTTGTTGACGACCTCGATGCCGATCTTCGGATGCTTGGGCAGAAGCTGCGCCAGCAGCATGCGGCCCGGTGTCGTCTCGTACACGCGGGTCATCGGATTGCCTTCGGCGTCGAGGCTCTCGAAACGCGCCTTGACCTTGGCATGCAGCGTCACGGCCTTGGAATCGAGCGCATGCTCGATCTCGGCGATAGAGCCGAACACCATCCCCTCGCCCGGTTCGTTCTCCTTGACGATGGAGACGTAATACAGGCCGAGGACGATATCCTGGGACGGCACGATGATCGGCTGGCCGTTGGCCGGATGCAGGATGTTGTTGGTCGACATCATCAGCACGCGCGCTTCCAGCTGCGCCTCGAGCGACAGCGGAACGTGCACGGCCATCTGGTCGCCGTCGAAGTCGGCGTTGAACGCGGCGCAGACCAGCGGGTGAAGCTGGATCGCCTTGCCTTCGATCAGGACCGGCTCGAACGCCTGGATGCCGAGGCGATGCAGCGTCGGCGCGCGGTTGAGCAGAACAGGATGCTCGCGAATGACCTCGTCGAGGATGTCCCAGACTTCCGGGCGCTCCTTCTCAACCAGCTTCTTGGCCTGCTTGACGGTCGACGAATAGCCCTTCGCGTCGAGCCGCGAATAGATGAACGGCTTGAACAGCTCCAGCGCCATCTTCTTGGGCAGGCCGCATTGATGCAGCTTCAGTTCGGGACCGACCACGATCACCGAACGGCCCGAATAGTCGACGCGCTTGCCGAGCAGGTTCTGGCGGAACCGGCCCTGCTTGCCCTTGAGCATGTCGGACAACGACTTCAGCGGACGCTTGTTGGCGCCCGTGATGACGCGGCCGCGACGGCCGTTGTCGAACAGCGCATCGACCGCCTCCTGAAGCATGCGCTTCTCGTTGCGGATGATGATATCGGGCGCGCGCAACTCGATCAGCCGCTTCAGACGGTTGTTGCGGTTGATTACGCGGCGGTAGAGATCGTTGAGGTCTGAGGTGGCGAAGCGGCCGCCGTCGAGCGGAACGAGCGGACGCAGATCCGGCGGGATGACCGGCACGACCGTCATGATCATCCATTCGGGACGATTGCCGGACTCCATGAAGCCTTCGATGATCTTGAGTCGCTTGGCCAGCTTCTTGGGCTTCAGTTCCGTCGTCGCTTCGGCAATCTCGACGCGCAGCTCCTCGGCCAGACGCGGCAGGTCGAGGGCGATCAGAAGCTCGCGGATCGCCTCGGCGCCGATCAGCGCGGTGAAGGTGTCCTCGCCATAGGTATCCTGGGCGTCGAGATACTCTTCCTCCGACAGAAGCTGCAGGCGCTTCAGCGGCGTCAGGCCCGGCTCGATCACGACATAGTTCTCGAAATAGAGAATGCGCTCCAGATCCTTCAGCGCCATGTCGAGGATGAGGCCGATGCGGCTCGGCAGCGACTTCAGGAACCAGATATGGGCGACGGGCGCCGCGAGTTCGATATGGCCCATGCGCTCGCGCCGCACGCGGCTCAGCGTCACTTCCACACCGCACTTCTCGCAGATGATGCCCTTGTATTTCATCCGCTTGTACTTGCCGCACAGGCACTCATAGTCCTTGATGGGACCGAAGATGCGCGCGCAGAAAAGACCGTCGCGTTCCGGCTTGAACGTACGGTAATTGATCGTCTCCGGCTTTTTGATCTCGCCGAAAGACCAGCTCAGGATCTTTTCCGGGCTGGCGATACCGATGCGGATCTGGTCGAAGGTCTGCTGCTGTACCTGCGGGTTGAACAGGTTCATGACCTCTTGGTTCATCGGGTGCTCCTGCTTTTCAAGCGCCGTCTCGCTTTACGGTCGATGGGAGTTTCGGTTGCCGCCGGCGCGATTCTCAGCGCACCGGCGTGCCTAGCAAAATTGTGTGGCCGCAATGTGCGCCCTACTCCGCGGCATCCGCCGGCGGCAGCGCCGGAGGGGGTTCGGCGCCACCCGGCTGGCTGGATGCCGTCGGCCGCATGTTCGTCAGTTCGACGTTGAGGCCGAGCGAGCGCATTTCCTTCACCAGCACGTTGAAGCTTTCCGGAATGCCCGCGTCGAACGCGTCGTCGCCGCGCACGATCGCCTCATAGACCTTCGTACGCCCGGCCACGTCGTCCGACTTGACGGTGAGCATTTCCTGCAGCGTGTAGGCGGCGCCATAGGCCTCCAGTGCCCAGACCTCCATTTCGCCGAAGCGCTGGCCGCCGAACTGCGCCTTGCCGCCCAGCGGCTGCTGGGTCACGAGGCTGTAGGGGCCGATGGAGCGGGCATGAATCTTGTCGTCGACAAGATGATGCAGCTTCAGCATGTAGATATAGCCGACGGTGACGGGACGGTCGAACGGCTCGCCGGAGCGTCCGTCATACAGCTGCGACTGACCGGAGACATCGAGACCGGCCTTGGCCAGCATTTCCTCGATATCGCTTTCATGCGCGCCGTTGAAGACGGGGGTCGCGATCGGCACGCCTTTGGTCAGGTTCGTGCCAAGTTCGACAACTTCGTCGTCCTTCAGACCGGCGACCGTCTTGTCGTCGCCATAGACGTGGGTCAGGCTCTTCTTGAGCTCATCGAGCTTGTGCGTGCGGCGATAGGCGTCCAGCGCATCCTCGATCTGACGGCCGAAGCCCGCGCAGGCCCGGCCCATATGGGTTTCCAGGATCTGCCCGACATTCATGCGGCTCGGCACGCCAAGCGGGTTCAGCACGATATCGACGGGCGTACCGTCGGCGAGGAACGGCATGTCCTCGACCGGCATAATGCGGCTGACCACGCCCTTGTTGCCGTGACGGCCGGCCATCTTGTCGCCCGGCTGGATCTTGCGTTTCACTGCGACGAAGACCTTGACCATCTTCATCACGCCGGGCGGCAGCTCGTCGCCGCGCTGGAGCTTCTCGACCTTGTCCATGAAGCGCTGTTCCAGCTGCTTCTTGGATTCGTCGTACTGCTTGCGCAGGGCTTCGACCTCGCCCATCACCTTGTCGTCGGTGACGGCGATCTGCCACCACTGGCCGCGGGTGTATTCGGCGAGCAGGTCCTTGTCGACGTTGGCGCCCTTCTTCATACCCTTCGGGCCGCTCGCGACCTCCTTGCCGGACAGCATATCCGCAAGGCGGCCGAACACGTTGCGGTCCAGGATCGACTGCTCGTCGTCTCGGTCCTTGGCCAGGCGCTCGATCTCCTCGCGCTCGATGGCGATCGCGCGCTCGTCCTTCTCCACGCCGTGGCGGTTGAAGACGCGCACTTCCACAACCGTCCCTTGAACGCCGGGCGGCACGCGCAGCGAGGTGTCGCGGACGTCGGAGGCTTTTTCACCGAAAATGGCGCGGAGAAGCTTCTCTTCCGGCGTCATCGGGCTCTCGCCCTTCGGGGTGATCTTGCCGACCAGAATGTCGCCAGCCATCACTTCCGCACCGATATAGACGATGCCTGCCTCGTCGAGATTCTTCAGCGCCTCTTCCGAGACGTTCGGAATGTCGCGCGTGATTTCCTCCGGCCCGAGCTTCGTATCGCGGCTCATGACCTCGAATTCCTCGATATGGATCGAGGTGAAGACATCGTCGCGCACGACGTTTTCCGAAAGCAGGATGGAGTCCTCGAAATTATAGCCCATCCACGGCATGAACGCGACGAGCACGTTGCGGCCGAGCGCCAGTTCGCCGAGATCGGTCGAGGGACCGTCGGCGATGATGTCGCCGGCGCGAACCTTGTCGCCGACCCGGACCAGCGGACGCTGCGTGATGCAGGTCGACTGGTTGGAACGCTGGAACTTCATCAGGCGGTAGATATCGACGCCGGACTTCGCCGGATCGCGCTCTTCCGTCGCCCGGATGACGATACGGGTCGCATCGACCTGATCGACAACACCGGTACGCCGGGCGGCGATCGCCGCGCCGGAATCGCGCGCCACCACCGATTCCATGCCGGTACCGACCAGCGGCGCCTGCGCGCGCACCAGAGGCACGGCCTGACGCTGCATGTTGGAGCCCATCAGCGCGCGGTTCGCGTCGTCGTTCTCGAGGAACGGAATGAGCGCCGCGGCGACGGAAACCAGCTGCTTGGGCGACACGTCCATGTAGTCGACCTTGTCGCGGCCCGCGACGACGACTTCACCGGCATGCCGGCACACGATGAGGTCGCCGGCCAGCTTGCCCTTGTCGTCGATCTCGGCATTGGCCTGGGCGACGTGATACTTCGCCTCTTCCATCGCAGACAGATAGACGACCTCATTGGTGACGGCGCCGTCCTTGACGCTCCGGAACGGCGTCTCGATAAAGCCGTATTTGTTGACCCGAGCGAAGGTCGCCAGCGAATTGATGAGACCGATATTCGGCCCTTCCGGCGTCTCGATCGGGCAGATGCGGCCGTAATGGGTCGGATGTACGTCGCGCACTTCGAAGCCGGCGCGCTCGCGGGTCAGACCGCCGGGCCCAAGGGCCGACAGGCGGCGCTTGTGGGTGATTTCCGACAGCGGATTGGTCTGGTCCATGAACTGCGACAGCTGCGAGGAACCGAAGAACTCGCGCACCGCCGCCGCCGCCGGCTTGGCGTTGATCAGGTCCTGCGGCATCGCGGCGTCGATATCGACCGACGACATGCGCTCCTTGATCGCCCGCTCCATGCGCAGCAGGCCGATCCGGTACTGGTTTTCCATCAGTTCGCCGACCGAACGCACGCGCCGGTTGCCGAGATGGTCGATGTCGTCGATCTCGCCCTTACCGTCACGCAGGCCGACCAGCGTCTGGATGACTGCGAGGATGTCTTCCTTGCGCAGCGTGCGCTGGGTATCCGGCGCGTCGAGGTCGAGACGCATGTTCATCTTCACGCGGCCGACCGCGGAAAGGTCGAAGCGCTCCGAATCGAAGAACAGGCTCTGGAAGATCGCCTCGGCGGCATCAAGCGTCGGCGGCTCACCCGGACGCATGACGCGGTAGATGTCGAACAACGCTTCCTGGCGATCGGAATTCTTGTCGGCGGCCAGCGTGTTACGGATGTAGCCGCCCATATTGATATGGTCGATATCGAGGACCGGCAGGTCGTCGACCCCCGCCTCCTTCAGCGTGTCGAGCACTTTCTGGTCGATTTCGTCGCCGGCCTCGGCGAAGATTTCGCCGGTCTGCGGATTGACGATGTCCTGGGCGATATAGAGCCCGTACAGATCCTCGTCGGACGCCTTCGTCGCAACGACGCCCTTGGACGCCAGATCGCGCGCATGGCGGATCGTCATCTTCTTGCCCGCCTCGAGCACGACTTCGCCGCTGTCGGCATCGACGAGATCCGTCGCAGCCTTCATGCCGCGCATCTTCTGCCCGTCGAACGGCCGACGCCAGCCGTCGCCGTCACGAGTGATATTGATGATATTGTAGAAGGTTGACAGGATTTCCTCAGAATCCATGCCAAGCGCCATGAGCAGCGTCGTCACCGGCAGCTTGCGGCGCCGGTCGATACGGGCGTGGACAATGTCCTTGGCGTCGAATTCGATGTCCAGCCAGGAGCCGCGATAGGGAATGATGCGCGCGGCGAACAGCAGCTTGCCGGACGAATGGGTCTTGCCGCGGTCATGGTCGAAGAATACGCCCGGCGAACGGTGCATCTGCGACACGATCACGCGCTCGGTGCCGTTGACGATGAAGGTGCCGTTGGACGTCATGAACGGCATGTCGCCCATATAGACGTCCTGCTCCTTGATGTCCTTGATCGACTTGGCGCCCGTGTCCTCGTCGACATCGAACACGATCAGGCGCAGCGTCACCTTGAGCGGCGCGGAGAAAGTCATCCCGCGCTGCCGGCATTCGTCGACATCGTATTTGGGCTGCTCGAATTCGTACGAGACGAATTCCAGCATCGCGTTGCCCGAGAAATCGGTGATGGGGAAAACGGAAGTGAAGACCGCCTGCAAGCCGCTGTCCTCGCGCCCGCCCTCCGGTTCGGCAACCTGCAGGAACTGGTCGTACGATGCCTTCTGAACCTCGATGAGGTTCGGCATTTCCGCCACTTCCTGGATCGACCCGAAGAATTTGCGAACGCGCTTCTTGCCGGTGAAGGTCTCTGCCATGATCATCCTCGTCTGGCCTCGGCGTCCCCGTCGGCCCGTGGAGGCCGCCGTTCCGCCGCGTGGAATATCGCCTTGCCGGCAGGGCCGCCTGAAACCTCAGCCTCTCCGGACGCCGCTACCCCCGCAAAGGGGGTGCCACGGCGATTTGAAAATTCACGTTTCCCCCGGCGGCACTCGCCGGGGGAAACGCAGATCTTTACTTCAGTTCGACGGACGCACCTGCGCCTTCGAGCTGGGCCTTGATCTTCTCTGCCTCGTCCTTCGACACGCCTTCCTTGACGGGCTTCGGCGCGGCTTCGACCAGATCCTTGGCTTCCTTCAGGCCGAGACCCGTGATCGCGCGCACTTCCTTGATCACGTTGATCTTCTGAGCGCCGGCCGAGGCCAGGATCACGTCGAATTCGGTCTTTTCCTCAGCCGCTGCGGCATCGCCGCCGGCGGCACCACCGGCAGCGGCGGCAACAGCCACCGGCGCGGCGGCGGAAACGCCCCACTTCTCTTCAAGCATCTTGGAAAGTTCGGCCGCCTCGAGGACGGTCAGGGACGAAAGGTCGTCTACCAGTTTCTGCAAATCAGCCATTTTTCAGTTTCCTTGTGTGTTCAAACCACGTTGGAGCGTTCAAGCTACGCAGCGTTCTTGTCGGCATAGGCCTTGATGACCCTGGCCAGCTGCCCGGCCGGTGCCTGTGTGACACCTGCGATACGGGTGGCGGGCGTCTGGATCATGCCCACGAGCTTTGCTCTCAGCTCGTCGAGCGACGGCAGCGAGGCAAGTGCCTTCACGCCGTCCGCATCCAGCGATTGCTTGCCCAGGCCTCCGCCGAGGATCACGAACTTGTCGTTGGCCTTGGCGAAGTCGGAAGCCACTTTCGGGGCCGCCACCGGATCGTCGGAAAAGGCGATCAGGGTCGGGCCCGTGAAAAGGGCGTCCATATGGGCAAGATCGGTGCCTTCAAGAGCGAGCTTCACAAGACGGTTCTTCGCCACCTTCACCTTCGCCCCGGCGTCGCGCATCTTCCCGCGGAGGGAAGTCAGCTCGGCGACCGAGAGTCCGGAATAATGTGCCGCGACCACCACACCGGTGGTCGAGAACGTCTGGTTCAGCGCCGCGACGAGCTCGGTTTTTTCTGCTCTGTCCACAGGCTCTCTCCGGTTTGGCGATGGACATGTCCATCGCCGGTTGCCATCGTGCCGGCCGCGGTAGGCCGTCCAGGACAGGACGGTCCCCGCGCCACGGCGGTTCACGAAAACCCTGCCCTGCCCGTATGCCGCAAAACGCCGCGCCAACGGACAACCCAACGAGGTTCGAACCGGAATTCCGGTCCGCTCCCGTCTCATGCAGGCCCTTCGGCTTAAGTCGCCCCTTTCCAGAGGAGACACCTGCAATCTCGGACAGGTTCCCAGACGGCTCGGCCCGAAGGCCTCCCCGGCTGGCATCGCCCGTCCCGTTTTGCGGACCGGACGAATTCTTCTATCGGCCGTCAGGCCGGGCGGATCAGCCGCCCAGTACCGTTGACGGCTCCACGCGCACACCCGGTCCCATCGTCGATGAGATGGCGATACGCTTGAAATAATTGCCTTTCGCGCCGGTCGGCTTGGCCTTGACCACCGCGTCGGCGAGTGCCCGGATGTTCTCCGTCAGCTGCTGCTCGCCAAAGCTCGCCTTACCCACGCCGGCATGGACGATGCCCGCCTTCTCGACGCGGAATTCCACCGCACCGCCCTTGGCGGCCTTCACGGCCGCGCCGACATCTGGCGTCACCGTGCCGACCTTCGGGTTCGGCATCATGCCGCGCGGGCCGAGCACCTTACCCAGACGGCCGACCAGCGGCATCATGTCGGGGGTGGCGATGCAGCGGTCGAAATCGATCTGGCCCTTCTGGACGATGTCGACGAGATCTTCCGCACCGACGACATCGGCGCCGGCCGCCTTGGCTTCCTCGGCCTTGTCACCGCGCGCGAACACGCCGACGCGAACCGTGCGGCCCGTACCGTTCGGCAGGTTGACGACGCCGCGCACCATCTGGTCGGCGTGACGCGGATCGACGCCGAGATTGATCGCGACCTCGACGGTTTCGTCGAACTTGGCGCTGGCGCGCGCCTTGACCATCTTCACCGCCTCGTCGAGCGCGTAGACGGCGTTGCGGTCGATACCCTCGCGGGCGGATGCAGTGCGTTTTGCAATCTTGGTCATGACCGTTACCCCTGAACCTCGATACCCATGGAGCGGGCGGAACCGGCAATGATCTTCATCGCGGCTTCGACCGTGTTCGCGTTCAGATCCTTCATCTTCGCCTCGGCGATGGCGCGGACCTGCGCCTGCGTCACCGAACCGGCCTTCTCGCGGCCGGGGATCTTCGCGCCCTTGGAGGCCTTGGCAGCCTGCTTGAGCAGGTAGGAGGCCGGCGGGG
Organism: Flavobacteriaceae bacterium; assembly: GCA_050249695.1. Lineage (GTDB taxonomy): Bacteria > Pseudomonadota > Alphaproteobacteria > Rhizobiales > Tepidamorphaceae > JACKJP01. The sequence goes on from JBFWQA010000001.1 coordinate 1,124,731, forward strand.
TCTTGATCTCGAAGGTGAACGACTTGTCCTGGAAGATCGTGATGACCGTCGGACAGGGCGCGCCCTTCTCGATTTCCTGCGAGGCGGCGTTGAACGCCTTGCAGAATTCCATGATGTTCAGGCCGCGCTGACCCAGCGCGGGGCCGATGGGGGGCGACGGCGTCGCCGAACCGGCCGGCACCTGAAGCTTCAGATAGCCGATAATCTTCTTCGCCATTGTCTCATCCTTTCAAATGTCGCCGCCGCAGCCTTTCCGCCGCACCGGTCTTCGGACGCTTCGTGGTCCGGCATGGGCTCCCGGTGGCGAACCGGGCATGCCTCCCACGATCTGTTCGGGCTACAGCTTGTCGACCTGCCCGTATTCCAGTTCCACCGGCGTCGCGCGGCCGAAGATCGACACCGCGACTTTCAGGCGGGCGCGATCCTCGTCGACCTCTTCCACCGTGCCGTTGAACGAGGCGAACGGCCCGTCCGAAACACGGACCTGCTCGCCGATCTCGAAATGCACCGACGGCTTCGGCCGCTCGATACCTTCCTGGACCTGATTGAGAATGCGCTGCGCCTCAGCTTCCGAGATCGGCACCGGCCTGTCGGCCGCGCCAAGGAACCCGGTCACCTTCGGCGTGTTCTTGATCAGATGAAACGCCCGGTCCGACAGATCCATCTTCACCAGCACATAGCCCGGAAAGAACTTGCGCTCCGCATCGATCTTGCGGCCGCGCCGCACCTCGACGACCTTCTCGGTCGGCACGAGCACCTGCTCGAAAGCATCGGCCAGGCCGACCTGCGCCGCTTTTTCCTTGATCGATTCGGCCACTTTCTTCTCGAAATTCGAGTAGGTGTGGACGATATACCAACGCTTCGTCATCAGTTCCCCAAAGACCTGCTTTTTCTATCTTTGTCTTGCCGTTCTAAGGTCTTGCCGCATGCCGCAGCGCCGGAACCAGGCCCGGCGCATACGCCTGGATCAACCGCCCACGCCGATGATCAGGCCGACGACCCAGCCAATGATCTGGTCGGCCGCCAGAAAGAACATCGAGGCGAGAAACACCATGACGAAAACCATCAGGGTCGTAATTCCCGTCTCGCGCCGCGACGGCCAGGTCACCTTGGCCGCTTCTGCTCGCACCTGCTGCATGAAGGTGAACGGATTGGTCTTACTGGCCATGATTTCCGTGAAAGTCGCTTGTGCTCAAGACGATTTGGCGCGCAAGCATCCGGGTCATCCCCGAGGCATTGCGCGCCTCTCCAAAGTCCTAAATAACCTTGTCCGCCAAGATTCTCAATAGCTGTCTTGAAAGAATTTCCGCAAGGCCGATTCTCACTCGCTGGACTGGTTCTCGATCTCAACCTCCACGGTGATACGGCCCGCCGTCCCGAAATCCATGGTCAGGGGAAAATGATCCCCGGCCTTCAGCGACCTTGCAAGATTCTCCACGCGTATGTGCTCGCGCCAGGCGGCGAGCGCAAGTGGCCGGCCCGCCGGGATGTCGATATGATCGAGTTGGCCGGACGCACCCTCTTTTCCGGATCCGAAACCGGCCCGCCCCACCGGAGTCGAGACCGATTTCAACGTCACCGGATCCTTGCCTTGATCGAATATCGGTCCGTAGACCGCTGTCGCCCCGCCATGTTCGGCCGGCTTTGCCCAGACATGCCCGATGGCGATCTTGCCGAGCGTGTAATTGTGCGCCGACACAGCACCGGGGGCGAAGGCCATCAGGGTAAGGGCAAGAACGGCGGCGGAATTAGCGACGGGGCGCTTCATTGTCGAACTCCAGGGATTTTTTCTCTTTGAGGGACTGATCGAGCGCGATGGAGCCGGCGGAAAGATCGCGGGCGCGCTCCACATCTTGCCTTGGCAGATCGGACTGACGGTAAAATGTGTAGGACAGCGTCACGCTCTGCAGCGTCCGGGTATCTTCGTCGTGCAGCATCTGCTCGTCGAGATAAAGCACGAGCGGCATTTCCGCGCTCTGTCCCGGCAGGAGCTTTTCGTCAGTAAAGCAGAAGCACTGGATCTTGAAGAAATAGGGCGCGGCCTGAAACGGCGTCACATTGAAGGTCGCCCGCGCGACGATCGGTTCGCCGGAAAGATTCCTGGCATAATAGTAGGCCTTCACCGGTTCGCCGATGCGCGTCTCCACGCTGCGCTGCATGGGATGGAATTCCCAGTCCAGTCCCGGCGCCACATTGGCGTCGAAATAGACCTTGATCTTGCGCTCTGAAACCGCCTGGGGCTGGGCGGCCGCGCTCTGCCTCACCGAGCCTCCATAGCCGGTGGCGGCGCAGAACATACGGTAGAGTGTCGGCGAATATATGACGAGCCCCACGACACTGCACAGTACAGCGCACAGCACCAGCACTGTGGAACGAACGCCTCTTCTCTTGTCGGACATCTCGGCGCTTCGCCGGCGCCTTCGCGCCGGCCCCTTGTCTCTTGGCTTGCGGACCGCAATCGGCAAGACCGGCCGCGGAAGGCCCCGACAATCCGCCACCTGACGAGTGAATTCGATAATTACCCTAGTTGAAGTCGCCCGCCTTCGTCCAATGGGTCAAATGCGCACAGGGAGGGGACGCAGAACGGCTGAGGGGATGCAGAGGGGCTCTTGCGCATATCGAAATAGGCGTGGCAGGGGCAGAGGGACTCGAACCCCCGGCCTACGGTTTTGGAGACCGTCGCTCTACCAACTGAGCTATACCCCTAGGAGGCGGCAGCAACCTGCCGGCCAAGGCCGCAGGTTCTTTGCCTGACACGCGCGGCAAATTCAAGCCTCGCGCGTGCCGAAAAGGATAAACCGCGCGCCGTCAGAGCCATACGCGCCACAACAGCGCAAGCGCCGCGACGACGGAGGCGCCATGCTGCAGCAATATGCCGATGCCCCGGGCGATCCACGTACCGCGCCACAGCATGCCCGCGGCGTGAAACAGCCTGCCGAGAACGAACCCCGCCGCCAGCGCGCCGACGAACAGCTTGTTCAGCCCCGCATATTCGCAAAGCCCGACGAGGACGACTGCGAGCGGGGCGTATTCGGCGAAATTGCCGAAAGCCCGCATCCGCTTGCCCAGCAATTTGTCGCCGCCGTCGCCGCGCGCGACCTTGGTGGCCCAGCGGCGCTGCGATACGAGCGCGCTCATCAGCGTACCGAGCAGCGCCATGACGGCAGCCATCGTCATTGTCACCGGAAGCATTTCCATTGAAGCGCCCTCCCGAACCATCTTCGCAAAGATGCCACGGCTACCCGCCCATGCCCATATCCGGCAGCGCAAAGAAAAACGCCGCCGGTTTTCCGGCGGCGCTTTCAGTATCCGATGCCCAGAGGCCTATTCGATGATCGAGGCGACGACGCCTGCGCCGACGGTACGTCCGCCTTCGCGGATGGCGAAGCGGAGCTTCTCTTCCATCGCGATCGGCACGATCAGTTCCACCGTCATCGTCACATTGTCGCCCGGCATCACCATCTCCGTGCCTTCCGGAAGGTGCACCACGCCCGTCACGTCCGTCGTGCGGAAATAGAACTGCGGACGGTAGTTGGTGAAGAACGGCGTATGACGCCCGCCCTCTTCCTTCGTCAGGATGTAGGCTTCCGCCTTGAACTTCGTGTGCGGCGTGATCGAGCCGGGCTTGCACAGAACCTGCCCGCGCTCGACGCCCTCGCGCTCCACACCGCGCAGCAGCGCGCCGATATTGTCGCCGGCCTGCCCCTGGTCCAGCAGCTTGCGGAACATCTCAACGCCCGTCACCGTCGTCTTCGTCGTGTCGCGGATGCCGACGATCTCGACTTCCTCGCCCACCTTCACGATGCCGCGCTCAACGCGCCCCGTCACAACCGTGCCGCGGCCCGAAATCGAGAACACGTCCTCGATCGGCATCAGGAACGGCTGGTCCACCGGACGCTCAGGCTGCGGAATGTAGCTGTCCACGGCCTCCATCAGCTTCAGCACCGCGTCATGCCCGATCTGCGGCTCGCGGTTCTCCAGCGCGCACAGCGCCGAACCCTGAACGATCGGAATGTCGTCGCCCGGGAACTCGTAGGACGACAGAAGCTCGCGCACCTCAAGCTCGACAAGCTCGAGAAGCTCCGGATCGTCGACCTGGTCCACCTTGTTCATGAACACCACAAGCGCCGGAACGCCGACCTGCCGCGCCAGAAGAATGTGCTCGCGCGTCTGCGGCATCGGGCCGTCCGCCGCAGACACCACAAGGATCGCGCCGTCCATCTGCGCCGCGCCCGTGATCATGTTCTTCACATAGTCCGCATGGCCCGGGCAGTCGACATGCGCGTAGTGACGGTTCGCCGTCTCATATTCCACATGCGCCGTCGAAATCGTGATCCCGCGCGCCTTCTCTTCCGGCGCCGCGTCGATCTGGTCGTAGGCCTTGTATTCCGCGCCGCCCGTCTCGGCCAGAACCTTCGTGATCGCCGCCGTCAATGACGTCTTGCCGTGGTCAACGTGACCAATCGTCCCGATGTTGCAATGCGGCTTCGTCCGCTCGAATTTAGCCTTGGCCATTCCTTCAAATCCTTAAGGTCTGCAGTTGACGCCAGATGGGTGCCCGCGAAACGCCACAGGCGGATAAAACACTCATCCGCGCGATGCAAGTGAAAAGCTTGGATTTAGGGGGCACGGATGACTGCCGATGGCAACAGAGTCGCATGGGATCGATCAGTTCATACCGCGATGATCAGCATTTGATTTCACGCGGTCGTTCAGCGACGATAATCGATGGAATAAAACAGATCAGCGCACGCATCCTAAATGCCGCAAGCAAAGATACCCGACGAAATCCTCGTTCTGGCTTTCGAATCCGTGAGGGGAAAAATCACCGACAATATGCGGGCGGTCGGCTTCGGCCGAACCGATGCCGGGTATGTCATCCGCTTTTTCATGTCGGACACTCCGACCGAACTGGAGAACGTGCTGGCAGATGAAGCCAAAGAATTCTTCAACCAGAAGATGGGAGAGCTTTCCGAAAGGCCCGCCCTGAGCGAATTGATCGTGACGGACACGCCGGTCGGCAAATTGCCATGGCCAGAGAAGGTTCTCTTCGTTGCGTCCGACGCCTTTCCCGAAACGTACGGCGTCAACAAATGAATGAACGACGACGCCTTCCCCCAGATGTCATCATCCAGGCGGAGGCAGGCCTGAATGGCGAGATAACACGAAACATGCGCATGGTCGCCATGCGTCTCGATGGAACTGAAGTCATCTTCAGATTTTATGTCGACAGAGAGCCGGACGAAGACGATCTGGAGCATGCGGACATCGCCGCATTAAATTTCGAGGCCGCTCATATCGGCAGCTACACGAAAATCGACTTGGATTTTGTGGTGACCGGAGAGCGCATGACCTCGCTCGATCCGCTCGATTTTATACTCTTTCAGCGATATGAGCCGGAGTGAGGAATCTGAACGGCGGCTGGAGCGGGTGAAGGGAATCGAACCCTCGTCATCAGCTTGGAAGGCTGTTGCTCTACCATTGAGCTACACCCGCATCTTCAGGCCCTGCCGCGCCGGCGGATAGGACGCCGCCGGTCATCGCAAACAAAACGCGCCGTCTGGTCCGGCTGGTGGAGGGGGTTGGATTCGAACCAACGTAGGCATAGCCAACGGGTTTACAGCCCGTCCCCTTTAGCCACTCGGGCACCCCTCCAAAAATCGGTTGCCCCGCAAGATGCAAGGGCGGTGCCGGACGGCGTGTGTTATGGTGTTCCTGCCCGCCGGCTGTCAACCGGAATTGGCGAATAAATTTAGACGCGTGCGCAAAGACAGCTTGTCCGCCGCGTCCGCCTCCGCTAGGCGATGCGGTCATGACGGGATCAGACAACGGACACGGCAAGGGAACCGGCAAGAGACCTGGCAGGCCCGCGGGGCGGCCGGGTGGTCCGCGCCGCCGCGACGATGTCCGGAGCGGCGGCAAGCCGTTCCGCCGCGGACCTTCCCCATCCGGCGGTTTCAACCGCCGCCGAGAAGCCCCGCCACCGGGCGAACACTTTCTGTACGGCCTACATACGGTGGGCGAAGCGCTCGCCAATCCGCGACGCACCCTGCACCGTCTGCTGGCCACGCCGAACGCGCTCGCCCGGCTCGGCGAACGGGTCCCGCGCACGCTGAAGGTCGAGGAAGCTAATGTCGGGCAGATCGGCCGGATTACCGGCCCTGAGGCCGTTCATCAGGGGTTGATCCTCTTTTGCGATCCCCTCCCCGAGCCGTCGCATGACGATCTGGCGCGCATGCGCCGGCTCGTCGCCCTCGATCAGGTCAGCGATCCGCACAATGTCGGGGCGATCCTCAGGTCCTGCGCGGCCTTTGCGGTCGATGCGCTGATCATGACCTCGCGTCACAGCCCGCAGGAAACCGCCGTGCTGGCGAAATCGGCCTCGGGAGCCCTCGATCATGTGCCGCTGATGCGCGTCCAGAACATGGTGCGGACGCTGGAGGCGCTAAGGGAAAGCGGCATGACCCTGGTCGGCCTGGACAGCGAGGCCGGCGAAACGCTGGAAACGGTGATGCCGGAAGGGCCGGTCTGCCTCGTTCTCGGTGCTGAAGGAAAGGGGTTGCGCCAGTCGACGCGGGCGGCCTGCAGCCATCTTGCCCGTCTTGACATGCCGGGCACGATCGTCAGCCTCAACGTGTCGAACGCCGCGGCGCTATCGCTGTATATATGCGACAGGAAGCAGCAGTCCGGCGGCTGAGCAAGGCTCAGATCGGCCCGCGGCCGAACATGGTCATTCGATCGTAGGAAAGGTCCTTCGGTCCCATCTCGCTCATCAGCATCTCGAAATGCCCTTTGTAGAGCGCGTCATCGACCGGACGCTTCGTGATCCAGTCGCGCACGACGCCGCGATAGGCGATCTTCCAGACGCCGTTGCGGCATTCGTAGCGATTGAAGGTGCGGGCGCCCGCGATGATCTCGTGCGGCTCCGGATCGCGCTTGCGGTGATATGAAACGCGGTGCGTCTCTCCTTCCGCCTTCAGCCCGTCGACCTTGTACCATTCGTTGAGCACGTAATGCGTCGTGTTCTCGAACTCGCCGATAAAGTCGCGAAACACCCAGTCCGCGAAATCCCAGGCGTTGCCGCCATACATCTCGCCATGTTCCTCGATCGCGTCCTCAAAGAAGATCGACTTCAGCAGGGCCGGATCCCGCCGGTCGACGCCCCGGCAGTAGGCCATCTCGAGCTCGTGCAGCCGCTCCTTGACGATGAGTTCGTCGAGCAACCTGTCGCGCGTTGCCGCATCCATGATTCCTGATCCCTCTTGTTCAGCTGATCAGCCGAGCATCCGGCGCACGCCGGCCGAGCCGACGCTGTCCAGCAGCGCGAACGGGCCGCCGAGATAGATGGGAAAGCCGATCTCGCTCTGCACCGCGTAATCAGCCATCTTCTGCCCGTCGGCATCGAACGCATCGCGATAGACCGCGGCGGCGAGCGCCGCGCTCGCGACCAGCCTGGCCGCTGCGGCCTGCCAGTCGTTCTGCGGATTTTCGATCCAGTGGCCGGTCGGCGCGATCGCCGGAATTTCCGGCAGGACGGACAGATCCGCCTTCGCGGCTCCACCGGCTTGCCGTGCCGGCAGATTGTGTCCGAACAGCGCCTCCCGCCAAGCCGTTTCGGCACGATCCCTTCCGAGGGAATTCGCCATCGCGGCGTAGGCGGAGGCAACATCGGCCTTCAGCGCGTCGAGCGCCGGCGGCAGCGCGCCCGCCTTCTCGCGCTTGCGATAGACCTGCTTGCCGAGAAACTGCGTGCGTACCATGTCGCGCGGCTCCGGCCGGGCGATGAAGGTGCCGAGAACGTCGATTTCGGTCAGCACCGCCTCTTCCATGTCCTGGGCAAGGCCGCGCTCAAGACATTCCAGCGTCGCTGTCACCGAGGGTATCAGTCCGTGCGTTTCGTCCAGCAGCCTGTCGCGCACCGGCTTGAGCGCTGCATCCACCTCCGCCTGAGTCATGAACTGGTAGCCCGGACGATCCCACGGCTGGATGGCCTCCGGGCCGGATTTCAGCCACGCCAAGGCCGCCTCTATCTCCTTGCCCTCGGGTACGACTTCATGCGCGGCGCCGGTGGCAACAGCCTCGCGGGCCTGCAAACGATCACCGTCGAACAGGATGGGCAGCGACCGCTCCAGCCCGACAAGCCTGGGCATGCGCTGTGTGCCGCCGCCTCCTGGATAGAGCCCGACCAGCGATTCCGGCAGGCCGAGCGCCGAACGCGGCACGTCGGCCATCACCCGGTAGTGGCCCGCCATCGCGAATTCGCAGCCCGCGCCAAGCGCCAGCCCCCGTATCGCGACCGCAATCGGCACGCCGGTCTTCTCAAGCGCCCGGAAACCGCGGCCGACCCGCCCATGGAAGCGCCTGACCTCGGCGGGACGATCAGCCTCAGGAAGTGCGATCAGCGCCCTGTAGGCGGCCGCCATCTCCTCAAGATTGGCGCCCGCGCAGAACGCGCTGTCCTTGCCTGATGACACGAGCAGCCCTCTCAGGCCGCTGCCCGGGAGCCAGTCGGTCATGCTGTTGACGTCGCTGATGGCCTCCTTGGCATAGACGTTCATCGAACGACCGGGTGCGTCGAAGATCATGTGCGCGATGCCGCTGTCGATCATCTCCAGACGGAATTGCGAAAGGACAGGCGCGCTGTCGAGCAGACCGTGGTCGAAACTCATGGTTCACCGCCACATCGTGTTGGGAAGGAAAAGGACGATATCCGGCCAGATCATGATGATCGCCAGCATGATCGCCTCGACGACGAGGAAGGGGGTAACGCCCTTGAAGACGTCGCCAAGCGGGATGTCCGGCCGGGTGCCATGCACGACGAAGCAGTTCAGTCCCACCGGCGGCGTCACAAGCCCGATCTCGACCATCTTGACGACGATGATGCCGTACCAGATCGGATCGTAGCCGAGTTCCACCACCGCCGGATGCAATATGGGCACTGTCAGCAGCATCATGCCCAGCCCGTCGAGCAGCATGCCGAGCCCGACATAGAGAATGACGATGCCGACCATCACCATCCAGGGCGCCACGTCGAGCGACACGATCCCCTGAGTGACGGCGTCCGGCAATCCGGTGAAGGCGAGAAAGCGCGTGAAGATCAGCATGCCCCAGAAGATCGTGAAGATCATCGCGGTGGTCTTGATCGTTTCGATGAGCCCACCGTTCAGCGTCTTCAACCGCATTCCGTTCATCACGGCCATCACAAGGATGATGCCGACCGCAACCGCTGCCGATTCCGTCGGTGTCATCCAGCCGAAATAGACGCCGCCGAGAATCACGCCGATGACCCCGAATATGCCCCACACGCCCTTGAGCGAGCGGATCTTGTCGCCAAAGCTCACCCGCTCCAGTTTGGGCAGGGCCTCCGGCTTCCATATCGAGATCACCACGAGGACGAGAACATAGCCGACGATCGACATCGCGCCGGGAACGAGCCCCGCGACCAGCAGCTTGCCGACTGAGGCGTCGACGATGATCGCGTAGACGACGAGCAGCGCGCTCGGCGGGATCAGTGCTGCGAGCATGCCGCCAACGGCGACAGTCCCCGCCGCGAGCGCTCTTCCGATTCCGGCCTTCTCCATTTCAGGAAGCGCCAGCTGTGTGAAGACGGATGTCGCCGCGATGCTGGAGCCTGAAACGGCGGCAAAACCGGCATTTGCCATGATGGTCGCCGTCGCGAGCCCGCCCGGGAGCCGCCCGAACCAGGCCTTCGCTGCAGAGAAGGCGCCGACAGTGAGGCCGGCATGATAGGCCAGAAAGCCAATGGCGATATAGAGCGGCAGAACGCTCAGCGTGTAGGATGCGGCCGACGTCAGCGGCACGCCGCCGATCATGGTGAACATAGCGAGCGGATCTCGCAGCAACATGAGGCCGACAAGACCGACGCCCCCCGCAGCGAAGGCGATCGGTATGCCCGCGAAAATCAGCACGACGAGAATGAACGCGCCAATCGTGCCTATTGTGAGCGGATCCATCACACCTCCTCCGGGACGGCCGCCGAGTCGCGCGGCAAAGCGTAGGGTTCGGCGCCGGGCCACACGATCACGCGAATCGTGGCGACGATCTGGAGCGCCAGCCGCAGGATCATCAGCAGCAGCGAGAAAACGATCATCGCTCCCGCGATCCAGAGCGGAATATAAATCTGCGTCGTGGCGCCGCCGCGCTGAATCATGTTGAGCGTGTGCATTGAGACGGTTACCAGCAGCGCGCCAATCAGCGCCGCCGCGAAGACATAGGTGATCAAATCGATAGAAGCGCGCGTCCGCGCGCCGCGAAACATCGAGATGAACACCGTCATGCGTATATGGCCGGCGTTGGCCTGCATCAGCGAGACCCCGGCCAGCGCGACAAGGACCATGGCGACCTCGATCATGTCGATGGCGCCATGAACGGGCGAGCCCAGGAACCGCCGCCCCAAGACTTCGGCGCAGCCGACGGCGGTGATGAAGAGCGCGCCATAACCTGCCGCCAGCGCGTAGGTCCATTCGACCTTGCCGAGCGCGCCGTCAAGGCTCTGGAGAATATGTTTTCGTTCCGGTTGCTGCATGGTCGGATGCGTCTTTCGGGCGATTGGAAGCCGGGACGGGGCCAGGCGCGCGGACCGTCCCTGCCGATCGGGAGGTCGCCGCATTGAAGTGACGTAATCGGCAGGGACAGCCTCGCCGCGACCCTCTGGGAGCGCCGCGGCGAGCCTATAGTCCGGCCCCTGAGCTTACATGCCCTGACCCATCAGAACCTTGGCGAGGTCCTCGGCCGGAAGTCCGGCGGCGGTTGCGGTCTTTTTCCACTCGCCCCAGATATCGTCGCGCAGGCTTTCGGAGAGCGCGTCGATTTCGGCCTGCGGCAACTTGGCTTCAACCAGACCGCGCTTTTCCGCGTCCTTCAGATTGACCTCGTCGATCTTCTTGTAGGCCTCTTCATGCCACTTGTAGGCTTCGGCCTTCGAGGCCTCGATCAGGTCCTTGTACTGCTGCGGCAGGGCGTCATAGGCAGCCTTGTTGGCGACATAGGGACATGTGCCGCGCCCGGTCAGCTTGCCAAGGTCGGTCGTCCACCAATTCGACAGTTCGGCCAGACGGTAGGTCCAGAAAGTGTAGGTCCACGGAATTGATGCCGCCTCGATGACGCCGCGTTCCATGGACTGATAGTATTCCACGGACGGGATTGAGGACGTGACCGCACCGAAGCTCGTGAAAATCTTGCTCTCCTGCGGCGATGCCATGATCCGGCGTCCCTTCAGGTCGGCAAGCGATTTGGGAGGTTTGCCCGTGCCCATCAGCCCCCAAGAGGGCAGCGTACTCATCATGACCGGATAGGCATTCCACTTTTCCAGTTCCGCAAGAACGGCCGGATGGTGGATATAAGCCTCCTCCAGCGCGACGCGATCCTGAAAACTCTTCGCGTTCGCCGGGATGAAAGGCAGTTCCAGGCCCGAAACGGCCGGCACCTTGGTGGGGTCGTACGCTGCGCAGAACATCGCCATTTCGAATGCGCCGGCCTGGACGCCGGCCAGATTTTCCTTGGGGCCGGACAGCACCTCGCCATATTTCAGATCGAGAACGAAGTTGCCGCCGGTCTTTTCGGCGAGCAGTTCCTTCATCCGTTCGATGCCCTCGGTCTGCCCGCGGCGCGGTCCCCAGAGCGACACGAGCCAGGTCACCTTCGGCCCGTCGACTTCGGCAGCTTGCGCCTTCGTCACGCCCGCAACGCCACCGCCCCATACCGTCGCGCCGACTGCGACGGCGGCCACTCCACTGACCAATCTACGAATAATCTTGCCGTGCATGTTTCCCTCCCTGTTGTTGCTTCCTCCATCGCTCTCGACACAGTACGTCGAGATGCAACGTTTTCTGACAAAATCGTACGCTCAAAATATAGTAAGTCAACATATATAATTATCGCCACCGCATTTTAACCTGAAATTTCAAAGCAAAACAGCGCCTGAAAAGACGGGAATCAAAGCGGCCATCGGTGTTGAATGATAAAATACTCCGTTCCCTCGACGCAATATTTGCGTGAGCGGCATTTCCTCTACCCGACCGGACTTTTTTATTTGCTTACCGCACGGCGTCCGGTTGACCGAAGATAAGAACGAGATATAATCGTCCGTATACGGCTGTATTGGCAATGCTACTACTCACGACGCCGACTGGCAATAGCGTGGATCGGTGCGGCATGGGAACGGAAGGAGCCCGGGCAGCCTTGGCGAAAAAGGTGGCATTGATAGCCGAATCCGGTGCTGTGGCGCGTGCGGCCCCTGATTCGATCGAGGAAGAAATCGGCAAGTTTCGCCTCCAGCGCGCGCCCGGCTTCCTGTTCCGCCAGATGGACGCCCGGTCCACCGCGCTGTTCCTGGCGTCAGCCGTTGACCCCGATATTACCCCGCGCCAGTTCGGCCTGTTGATGACGCTGTATCAGTCGGGCCCGATGCTTCAGAGCGATCTTGGCCGGGCGATGTGTATCGACCGTTCGACACTCGGCGAAATGCTCAGCCGGATGCTTGAACGCGGCCTGGTCGAGCGCCGCGCCTGGCCGCAGGACAGGCGCGTCTCCCAGATCGCGATCACCGATTCCGGAAAGGATCTGTTCAGGACGCATTTTTCCGCCGCGCGGCGCTCCCAACAGGAGCTGCTGGCGCCGCTTAGAGAGGATGAGCGCGAATTTTTTTTGAATTGCCTGGTGAGGCTCACGGATGCTTTCAGCGAGGAACGCTGAGGCACCCTCGCCGCTTGAGGAGAAAATCATGACTGCGATGCAAGCGCCGGCTGCGGGCGGCACGGCTACCATGGACGACCTTTATGCCAAGGCCGAAGAACTCGACGTGACGCCGGGATGGGTCAAGCGCGACAAGCCGATATTCTGGAAGGAGCCGAGAACCGATTTCGTGCCGGTCCGTTGGTCTTATGCGGATATCCGCGCGGCGCTGGAACTGGCCAACGACGTCGTGCCGATGGAACTCGCCGAAAGGCGCAATCTCGTCCTGCGCAACCCCTATCCGGGCAATAATTTCGCCACGACGCGCAGCTTCGCCTGCGCCTATCAGGCGATCCTGCCGGGTGAAATGGCGCCGTCCCACCGGCACGCGGCCCATGCGCTACGTGTCATCATCGACGCTAAGGGGACATTTTCCGTCGTCGACGGACAGAAGACACCGATGGAATCGGGCGACGTGGTGCTGACGCCCGGCGGCGCATGGCATGGTCACGGTCACGACGGCGATGAGCCCGCTTTCTGGCTCGACGGGCTGGATATTCCGCTGACGCACCTGCTGGAACCGATGTTCATCGAGGATCACCCCGACGGCTTCGAGCCCGTCACATCGATTGCCGAGACGTCGCGCTTCAGATTCGCGGCCGACGACATTGCCCGCGGCCTCGACGCCGCGCCGGTTTCCGACCGGGGCATCTACGGCCGCCGGATCACGCTGGAAGCGCCCGACATGCCCGACATGGGCCTGTCCGTCCAGCGGCTCGAATCCGGATCGAGGACGCGCCGCTCGCGTTCGACGGCCAACCGGGTTTTCGTGGTGATGGAAGGAAGCGGCACGACAGATGTGGGCGGCAAGGCCCTTGCCTGGGAGCGCGGCGACACGGTCGTCGTGCCGATCTGGCATCATTTCGCCCACGAGGCATCGTCGGATTCCGTGGTATTCGAACTGACCGATGAGCCGCTGATGCGTTTCACGCGTTACTATCGCGAGGAACTCGACTGAGGCCGGGGCGGGAAGACGCAATGAAACTGTGCCGCTTCAACGGCGATCGCCTCGGTCTCGTGGAGGACGGAACGATCGCCGACATCACGGGTGCTCTCGATCCTGCCGTCAACAGATGGCCGCCGGTCCAGGGAGATCCCGTGATCGCCGATCTGGAAGGAATTCTCCTCCGCGCGCAGGCGCTGGGCGGCGATGCGCCGCGCCTGTCCCCGGCGGACGTCCGGCTCAATTCGCTGATCACCGCGCCTTCGAAGATCATGGCGGCGCCGGCCAACTATCGCGCCCATGTTGAACAGGACACCAAAGACCCTGCCGTCGATCAGGGAGTCCACGCCAGGGCGCTCGAAGGCATGGATCGACCGACGGAGACACTCGGGCTCTTTCTGAAGGCCAACTCAGCTCTCGCCGGTCCCGGCGACGGGATCCCGATCCGCCTGCCCGGTCGCCGCTGCGACCACGAAGTCGAGATCGCCCTGATCATCGGCAGGACGGGCCGCAACATTCCGCTCGCGGAAGCGCGCCGGTTCGTCGCCGGCTACATGATCGGCCTCGACATGACCTACCGGGGCATCGAGGACCGTTCCTACCGGAAGTCGGCCGACGGCTTCTGCCTGCTCGGCCCGTGGATGGCGACCCCAGATGAAATCGACGACCCCGATGACATCGAGTTCTGGCTTGCGGTGAACGGTACGGAACGCCAGCGTTCCTCCACGGCCTTCCTGACCGTCGGCATCAGCGAACTGATCGCCCTCGCCTCGGCCATGTACACCCTGCACCCCGGCGACGTCATCATGACGGGAACGCCGGAGGGCGTCGGCCCGGTCGTCGCCGGCGACACGGTCACCGCCGGTGCCGCTGGCATCGGTGAGATGACGGTCAAGATTCTAGCAGGATAGCACTGGAGCCGGCTTCTATGCCGTTGGCCGGGGAATAAAACCTCCTCCAGCCGGAAACGTGCCGGGCGGCGGCGGGACCGCCGCCCGAACGGAAGGATTCTACTTCTTGACGTACGGGCACTTGCTCTCGCTGATCGGCGTGAAGATCGTATCCTTGTCGGCCGTGGCGGTGATGGTGAAATAATCCCAGTCGCCCTTGGATTCCGCGGCCGTCTTGGTCTTGACCGCGTACATGTCGCGCACGACGCGACCGTCCTCGCTGACATAGGCGGAGATGTCGGTCGCATCCTCGACCTTCAATTCGCGCATCTTCGCGGCAACGGCCTTGGCGTCCGTCGTCCCCGCGGCCTTCACCGCCTTCAGGTAGTGATGCACCGCCTGATAGACATAGGCGTTGGAGATGGTCGGCTTGCGGCCATACCGCTCCTCATAACGCCTCGCAAAAGCGCGCGTCTTGTCGTTCCGGTCCCAATAGAAAAGGACCGAGGTGCTGACATTTTTCAGCGCGTCGAGGCCGACGGCCTTGATGTCCGGCAAGGTGAGGTAGTAGGGCACGAGTTGTACGTCCATGCCGAATTCCTGCACCTGCTTGATGATGTTCACCATGTAGGAACCGAAGGTGACCAGGCCGATCGTCTTGGCACCCTTCGACTGGGCTTCCAGCAGGAATGCGGAATAATCCGTCGTCGTCGGGGAATGCCGAACCGAGCCGACGACCTCGCCGCCGGCGGCCTTGATCGCGGCGATGCTCTTTTCTTCCAGATCGTGGCCGAACGCGTAGTCGACCGTGATCATGAACCATTTGTCGGCACCCTGCTTGACGAGCGGAATCACGATCGCCTTGCTGAGCACGTCCGAATTCGGCAGCCACTGCGTATGCTGGTCCGAGCAGTTCTCGCCTACCAGTTTGGTTGTCGAGGCACCGCTGGCAAACAGCACGTTCTTGCCGCGGATCCAGTCATTGATGGCCAGCGCGGCCGCGGAGTTGTTCACGTCGGTGATGAAGTTGACGCCCTCCCGCTCGACCCATTCGCGGGCGATGCCCAGCGCCACGTCGGGCTTGTTGAGCTGGTCGGCGGAAAGAACCTTCACCGGCTCGCCGAGGATCGTCCCGCCGGCGTCTTCGATCGCCATCTGGATGACGGGAAGCGAACTTTCGCCGTTATGGACGCCGGAAGCACCGGTCATGTCCGTGAGGAAACCTATGGTGACGCCGGCGGCGGCGGCGGATCCGGCCGCCAGCGCAAGCGCCAGCGAAGCGCCCGCTATCGTGTGTAGTCCCTTCTTGAACATGGATTCATTCCTCCCTGATATGATTGCCTGTCGGCCGTTCGCGGGGTTTGCGCCGGTGCTGCGTTCGGGCTGCCGTTCCGTCCCCTGCCGTGCCCGCCTTCTCCACCATGTCACGGGTGAGAGCGGACTTCCGCTGCGGCGCTGTTTGGTGCCGCCGGATACCATCTTCTTCCTGCCGCGGCGGAAACGCAAGATGGTGACGTGATAATAATCTTGCGTGCGGTGGACATTCCGGGGTCACCTTGTTTACCAATAATATATTGATGCAATCATACGGAAGCGTATCAAAGTCATGGAAAGCGGCACGATGTTTTTCTCCGGCGCGGACGGCCTCAGGCTAGCCGCCGATGTCGCCGGTCCTGCCGGCGGCCAGCCGGTCATTCTCCTGCATGGCGGCGGCCAGACACGGGGCAGTTGGCAGGATACGACCAGCGTGCTCGGCGGCCTCGGCTATCGTGTATATTCGCTCGATGCGCGGGGACACGGCGAGAGTCAGTACGATCCCGGGGGCGACTATACGATCGGCGCCTTCGCCGACGATCTCCGGGCGGTGATGAAGCAAGTTGGCGGGCGGCCGTTTCTCATCGGCGCATCGCTGGGCGGCATTATCTCAATCGTCGTCGCCGGCGAGGACGGCCCCGATGCGACCGCCGGCATCGTCCTGGTGGACGTTGCGGTCTCGACCGATCCCTATGGGGTCAAGCGCATCCAGGATTTCATGCGGGCCAACCCCGAAGGCTTTGCCGATCTGGAAGAAGCCGCCGATGCCGTCGCGGGTTTTGCGACCGACCGCCCAAGGCCCAAAAGCACCCGGGGCCTGGAGCGCAATCTGCGCAAACGCGAGGGCCGCTGGTTCTGGCACTGGGATCCATTGTTCCTTGAGAGCTTCCATATTTCCCACACTGCATCCACCGATCGTCTGGAGGCCGCCGCCAAAGCCCTCAAAGTGCCGGTTCTGCTGGTTCACGCCGCCCATAGCGAAGTCATCGGCGCCAAAGAGATCGAACAACTCCACACGCTTGTTCCGCATTCCCAATATGTGCGCGTCGACGATGCCAGTCATATGGTCGTCGGCGACCGCAACAGCGCTTTCAACAAGGCGATCGTCGGCTTTCTGTCGGAACATGGCGGCACGTGACGCGCCGCCATGGCGTCACAAGGCGAAAGCCGTTCGCGTTGCCGCCGCCTGTTCCCTCAGCACGTTTTTCTGAATTTTGCCGCTGGCGGTGCGCGGCATGGCATCGATGATTTCCAGACGCTCCGGCCAGTATTGCTTGGCGACGTCGCACCTGCCCATCCAGGTGCGTATGTCGGCCAGGGCAAGGTCACGGTCCGGTTTCAGGACCACGAAGGCGCAGGCCCGCTCGCCGAGCCGTTCGTCCGGATAGGCCACCAGCGCCGCGTCGGCCACAGCGGGCATCCGGTAGAGCAGCGTTTCGATCTCCATCACGGGGATGTTCTCGCCTCCCCTGATGATGATGTCCTTGGTCCGGCCGTCGATGCGGATATAGCCCTCCTCGTCCATATAGGCCATGTCACCGGTGTCGAACCAACCGCCCGGCCGCAGCGCCGGCAGGTCAGGGCGCTTGTAATATCCCATGAACATGGCCGCGCCACGTACAAGCAGCCGGCCCGTCTTGCGCACCGGCAGCGGCTTGTAATCATCGTCGGTGATCAGCAGTTCCATGCCCTTCAGCACCCTGCCGTCGGTGCTCGACGATTTTTCGCGCGCCCTTTCGGGCTCCGTCAGGCTGCCCCCCAGTGCCTCGGTCATGCCCCAAAGCGAAGACGCGGGCACGTCGAGCACCTCAAATCCGCGCTCGATCACCGATGGCGGAATCTGCGCCCCGCCGCAATGGAAGGTGCGCAGCGGCGGCTTCGGTGCGCCCGCCTCCACCGCGTTGCACATGTCGGCCAGGAAAGGCGTCGCGGCCGAGATATGATTGACGCCTTCGCGGGCCATGATCGCGACGCCCGCCTTTGGTTCCCAGATGTCCTGGAACGTGAAGCTGCCGCCATAGTAGATCGCCAGCAGCATCGTCGACGCATAGCCGTTCATGTGTCCGACTGGAGAACAGCCGTGCAGCACGCAGTCGTCGCCGAGGCGGAAACGCTCGCCCAAGGCGTCGCAGCAGGCGATCAGCGAATTGTAGCAATGCATGACCCCCTTGGGCTCGCCGGTCGTGCCCGAGGTGTACATCAGACAGCTCAAGGCGTCCGGCGCCAGCCGTTCGGGCGGATTGGGCCCGACAGGTGGATGCGCCGCGGGCCGCAACAGATCGAGTATCCCGCTGTCTTCTTCCCCGCCGACCACGATCACCTGTTCCAGCAGTGGCAGGTCGCCGCGAAGGCCCTCCAGCATGGGTGGAAACCGGAAACCGCGGAATGCGTCGGGAATGACGATCGCTCTGGTTCCGGCGAAACCGAGCATATAGCGCAGTTCCCGCTCGCGAAATATGTACATCAGCGGATTGACGACGGCGCCGATCCGGTTGATCGCGAATGCGTAGACGACGAACTCCCACCAGTTCGGCAGCATCAGCCCGACGATGTCGCCCTTGCCGATTCCGAGACCCCGCAACGCGCCGGCAGCCCGGGCGACAAGTGCTTCAAGCTCGCGATAGGTCAGCGTGCGTACCGGGCGGTCGCTCCCGGTGTCCGCGCGGTACGCCATGAGAACCGTCTTGTCGGGGCTCCGCGACACCGCCCGCGTGAGCAGGTCGTCGAGCGTCAGATCCTGCCAGAGCCCCCTGGCGCGCATCGATTCTGCGTGCGCGTGCCAGTCGAACGGCTTTTCGCTCATGCTCTGTCCCGCTCTGAAGGCACGGCGTATTTCTTTGCCTTGTCGCGCAGGATGAATTTCTGAATCTTGCCGCTTGGATTGCGCGGCATCTGCTCGATGATCTCGATCTGCTCGGGCCAGTATTGCCGCGCCGTCCCGGCCTTCGCCATCCAGCCCAGCATGTCGTTGAGATCGAACGAGGAACCCGGCTTCAACACGACGAACGCACAGGCCCTTTCGCCCAGCCTTTCGTCCGGATAGCCGACGAGCGCGACATCGTCGACGGCGGGATGCCGATGCAGGATATTTTCGATTTCCAGCACGGGCACGTTCTCGCCGCCGCGGATGATGATGTCCTTCGTGCGCCCGTCGATGCGCAGATAGCCTTCGTCGTCCAGATAGGCCATGTCGCCCGTATCGAACCAGCCTTCCGGCGGCAGATCCCAAAGATCCGGGCGCTTGTAGTAGCCCATGCAGAGCTGCGAGCCGCGCGTCAGCAGCCTGCCCGTGGTTCCCGTCGGCAGCGGATTCATCTCGTCGTCGACGATGAGCACCTCGACCCCTTCAAGAGGCCGGCCGTCGGTCGTCACCGATTTTTCCATGGCCCGTTCCGGTTCGGTCAGCGTCCCGCTCAGCGTCTCGGTCATTCCCCAAAGCGAGGAAACGCCGGTCCCGAGCAGCCGCCAGGCATCCTCGATAACCTTTGGCGGGATCTGCGCCCCTCCGCACAGATAGGTGCGGATTTGCGGCCGCGGCGCGCCGCTTTCCACCGCCCGGCACATGTCCGCCAGCAGGGGCGTGGCGCCCGACATGTGCGTGACCTTTTCCGCCGCCGTGATGGCGCAGGCCGCATGCCCGTCCCAGACATCCTGCAGGGTCAGCGTGCTGCCGAAATACAGCGCCTGCAGCATCACCGCCAGATAGCCGTTCATATGGCCGAAAGGCATGGCGCCGTGATGGATATCCTCCGGCGTCAGCCTGAAGACGTCGCCCAGCGCCTTGCAGCAGGCGAGCAGCGTCTCGGCCGGATGCATGACGCCCTTGGGCGTGCCCGTGGTGCCGGATGTGTACATCAGCAGCGTCAGGTCGCCGGGCGCCAGACCGTCCGCGTCGCCGTAGCGGACAGGCGCCTCGCCGCTGTCCAGCAATAGCGGCCGGAAGCCGCGCGGACCCTCGTCGTCAACCACGATGATATGTTCCAGCGCCGGCAATTCTGGCGCCAGCGCGTCCAGCATCGCGGGAAAATCGAACCCGCGGAAAGTCCTGGGAATGACGATCGCCTTGGTTTCAGCAAAGCTCAGCATGAAACGCAGCTCGCGCTCGCGGAAGATGTGCATCAGCGGATTGACCACCGCGCCGATGCGGCCCGCCGCATAGGAGGCGACGGCGAATTCCCACCAGTTCGGCAGCATCAGCCCGACGACGTCGCACTTTCCGATCCCGAGCTTGCGCATCGAGCCCGCGGCACGATCGACCATGTCCCCGAGTTCGCCGAATGTGATCGTGCGCACGGGCGCCTCGGTCCCCGCATCCGCGCGATAGGCGACGAGCGCACGCTTGTCGGGAAACCGGCGAACGGCGTCATTGAGCAGATCGTCCACCGTGCGGCCCTGCCACAGACCCGCCTCGCGCATCCTGCGCGCATGCGCGTTCCAGTCGAACCGCGCCTTCGGCGCGTGCGCACTCCCCGTCATCATTTCCCCTTGCGTCAGTTTCTTGTCGTTCGCGCAGCCTCAGTAAGCATACGGCCGAATGCAATACACTGGCGAACCATACCAAAAGACTACGCCGAGAAAAGCCAAATGCATTGGTCTCGCGGCGGCATGCGCCTACAATGCAAAGGCGAAAAAGGAAAAACACCCAAGCATAGGTTGAGGGGCGGCCGTGCGCCGGCGCTGGGGAGGACGGATGGCGGGAAGACGGTCGGGGGGAAATTTTCCGGAAGGGGTCGCGGTGGTCGCCGGCGGGTCCGGCGGCATCGGCGCGGGCATCTGCGAGGTGCTCTCGGAGCAGGGAAGCGCGGTAGCCGTGCTGTATCGCCAGGCTGAGATGAAGGCGCTGGCGCTGGTGGAAGCGCTCTGGGCCGAGGGCGGCGTCGCCGAGGCGTATCGCATCGACCTTACCGACGCCGCGGCGACGGCGGACCTGATGGAAAGCATCGGCGAACGATTCGGCAGGATCCACACGGGCGTCTATGCCGCCGGGCCGGTGGTCGTCGTGGAATATGCCGCCAACCTGGCGCCGAGCGAATTTGCCGCGCATCTTACAGGCGATGCGGGAGCCTGTTTCAATTTTATCCGCGCGCTCGTCCCGCACATGCGGGACAAAGGAGGCGGCGCGCTCGTCGCCGTGACGACCGACCAGCTCCATGCGCCCGAACCGAAAGGCGTCCTGTCGTCGGCGCCCAAGGCGGCGGTCGAAAAGCTCTTCGAGGCGCTCGCCAGGGAAGAAGCCCGCCACAACATACGCGCCGCGACCGTGCGCCCGGGCTGGGTCGATGCCGGAGTCGGCGCCGATATCCTTGCCGGCAAATCGCCGGAAGTCCTACGGAGCCTGACGGCGGCCATCCCCCTGCGAAGGTTCGGCGAGGCGCGCGAAATCGGCGAGGCCGTGGCCTTCCTCGCCTCGCGCCGCGCCAGCTACATCACCGGCGTCGCACTGCCGGTCAATGGCGGCCGGCATCTCTAGGATAGGCGCTTGTTGATCGGGCCGGCTCGACCGAACAACCCCTGCCGGGCTGCCTTCGGAGCGACCGGTGGGGACGATCCTACTCCGCCGCTTCCGCCGCCGCCTCGCGATAGTGATGCACGTCGCGCTGCGGGAACGGGATGGAAAGCCCCGCCTTCTCGATCTCGACCTTGGACAGCCGTTTGAGGTCCCACAGCAGCCCCCAGTAATCCTCGGTTTTCGCCCAGCAGCGCATGTTGAGATTGACCGAGGAATCGCCCAGCGACTTCACCATCGTCTCGGGCGCCGGATCGTCGAGCACGCGGGGATCTTCCCGCATCAGCCGCATCATGACGGCAAGGCCGGCATCGATATCGTCGTCATAGGCGATGCCCACCTCGATATCCATGCGGCGGGTCGGATTGCGCGAGTAGTTGATGATGGGATTGCCCCAGATCTCGCTGTTGGGCACCGCCAGATAGATGCCGTCGAAGGTCTTCAGCCGCGTGGCGAAGATGCCGATCTCCTCCACCGTGCCCGCATTGCCGCCCGCGTCGATATAGTCGCCGACCCGCATGTGCTTCAGGCCGATCAGCATCATGCCGGCGGCGATATTGGAGAGTGTCCCCTGCAGGGCCAGACCGATGGCGAGGCCCGCCGCCGCCAGCGCCGCCAGGATGCTCGCCGTCTCCACGCCGAACTGGCCGAGCACCATCACTGCGACGACGGCGAGGATGCCGTAATAGGCGAAATTGGCAAATAGCGGCTTCAGCGTCGCATCGAGCCGCTTTGAATGCTGCACGGCCGCGCCGACGCGCGCCCGCACCCATCGCGCGACGATGAAACCGGCAATGAGAATGAATATCGCCGCCACGACGTCGACCGCATAGAGGAAGACGATCTCCTTCATGTCCTCGAGAAACGCGATGATCTGCTCCATGAGCCTCATTCTCCTCTTGCGGTATGGGTTTGCCGGCGCCTCGTGACGCAACGCCGTTTCGGGCGCGTCGGTTCGTCCCCACCTAGCAACTCAGTTGCGCCGTGACGACCCCGGCCTATCCATTCCTTACCGCGCGCGGGTGGTCGCGACCGCGCGCGGGTGGTCGCGGATCACTGCCGCGCCCGATGAATCCGGATGTGAAGCCCTCCCCGCAGCTCCATGAAAAGATTCAGAACGCCCCCTCCATTGCCCGGCCTGACCGGACAAACCATGCCGCCTCCCCCTCGCCGCGACAGGCAGCGCGTTCTGCAAATCTTCGATTCGTTCCGCTTCCCCAGCCATCGCCGGCTTTGTAGTGTCGCAGGGGAAAGAATTGGGGGGAACAGCCAGAATGCATCCGGCATGAGAGACGCGATCGTCGGCGCCGCGTCCAACCCGCACGGTCAGCGGATATTCGCCGCCGTTCTCTGCGCCGCCGCATTCGCATTCGCCGTCTCCGCGGTGGCGCAGCCGCTGTCGGACGGCTACTACCGCTACGAGACGTTCCGCACCCTGTTTGCCGGCGGGCCGGTCGCTTTCGTGAAATATTCCACCGTCCAGCCCCTGCTGGCCCGCCTGCTCGATCTGCCGTTGCGGGCCGCGTTTCCGGGCCTCGCCGAAAATGCCGTTCCGCGCTTTTTCGAACTCCTGCTGATCGTCGCCGCGATGATCGGCTGTCTGTTCGCCAGCCGCGACTGGCGGCGCCCGGCACTCGTCGCCGGTCTCGTGCCGCTGTCGATGCTCGTCCACTATCTGGGGCAGTTCTACGCCGAGATCACGACGGCGGCGCTGATGGCGCTGGGCTTTGCGCTTTTCCATCGCGCGCGGAGCCGCGCCGCCCTGCTGGTGGCCGCCTTTATCGGCGCGCTCGGGATCGCCAACACCTATGTGCTGATCGGACCGCTCTGCGCCACCGCGGCGCTGGCCGCCTTCCGGCTCTGGCGCGGACGGGAGGACAGCCCCCGGCTCCTCTGCTTCCTGCTGGCGGTGCTGGCGATGGCCGGCGCGGCGATCCTGGCCGACCTCCTGATCAAGGGCGAACTGCTGGACAACCCCTATGCCAGCGCGCGCGAGACGGGGTTCCGGACCTTGCTCCCCTATTCCGGCCTGCCGGGCTTCAGCTATCCGGTCTTGCTGGGGTTGCTCGGCAGCATCTTTTCCTTCGGCAAGAGCATCTTTCTCTTCAACCCTTTCCTGATTTTCCTGTTCATATGCGACTACAGATACAAGCCCTACGCGCTCACATTCCTTCTCGCGGCGCTCCTCATCTATAGCGGATGGTGGGCCTGGTATGGCGGCTACTCCTTCGGCACGCGGTTCTACATTTTCGCCATCATCCCCTCCCTCTTCGTGTTCGTCGACGCGCTGCAACGTCCGGGCGCGGGCGGGCGGCGCTGGCTGGAACCGGCGGCGCTGCTCGGGGCCATATGGGTTGCGATCTGCGGAAAATATTTCGGACTTGAGGGACTGGCGGCCGTCTGCCAGGCCGATCGCTATGCGCTGGAGGCGTTCTGCTGGTACGTGCCGGAGTTCACCCCGCTGATCCATCCTCTGGTCGCGCACGGGTTGTTCGGCGCCCTGGGCCACGTTCATTGGGCCGACTGGATATATATCACGCTCGTCCTCGTGGCCTTCGGGTGGGTGCGGCTCCTGACGCCCACATCTCGCATGCAGCAAGTCGTCGCGCGATCACGCCCGCATTCGCGCAGCGCGCCGGCCCCATAACCCGTCGTCGCCGGCTCGACACGGCAATCTGTGCCGCCTTCGCCTCGCCGGCAAGGGCGGCCGCGATTGAATCTTCTTGCGAGCCGGTCCCCGCACTGCGTTGACAGGATTCGCGAAATCACGGTCCGAAGACGCGCGACAGATTGGCCGCGCCGGCCGCCGCCGCGCCGATGGCCGAGCCGAGCACGAACAGCAGCCACAGCGCGCCCCGGCGCTGCTGGAACGCGGCCGCGATCGGCTTCATTTCGGCCTTCAGTTCGCGCACCTGCTCGATCAGCGTCGTCATCTGCGTCTCCAGCACGGAGAGGCGTTCGATTTCCTTGTTGGTCATTTCAGCTCCTGCACCGTCGCGCGGCCTCGGCCGCAATTGGCTTCCCACGCCGCGTTGTGCGCGCGCGCCTGGCGGATCGTCTCCGCCGTATCGTCCCTCGACCAGCCTATCGGCCGGAAGCTGCCGCAGGCGGCCTGAACCACCGCCGCGTCAATCGCGGCGGTAGCCGTCATCGTCCGGCACCCCGTCGCCGTCAGCATCGAGGGGAGCATCAAGAGCGGTGCGAGCCGCTTCGCGTGCGTTTTCAATGACATCTCGGGCCTTTCCCGTGGCGCGCATGGCGGCCGCCGCCTGCCCCTCGCCGATCAGCCGCCGCTGCGAAAGCGCGCGGCTGGCCGCGTCCAGCAGCTTCAGCAGGAGGAGGATGACGGCGAGCCAGTCCATCGGCGCCTCCTTCGTTCACACGGTCGCCGGCGCGGCCCTGCGGTTCCAGAAGATCCACCAGGCGACATTGGCCAGCGACAGCACACCGCCGGTCAGCGTCACGCTCATCTCTTCGGAAAGCAGGCCCTTGCTGATCAGCACGCCGGAGACGACCTGCATCACGATGCGGAGGAATTGCTGAAGCGTATCCCAGTTCATGTTCGTTCCTTTCAGGGTTCGTTGCAGGAAAGGGCAGGCCTGCCCTTTCAGGAGTCTTTGGAGGAAGGGCAGGCCTGCCCTTTCAGGCTTCGTTGGACGAGAGGGCGCCTTCGCCGCGCGCGAACATGCGCGCGCCGCCGCCCGCCAGCGCCGTGACCGGCCACCGGGCGCCCAGCAGGCGGGATTTCGAGATGCGGCAGATGGAAACGCGGTTGGCCTGGTTGCCGCCCAGCACGTGAAACGCCCGCGCGTCCTCGGCATGGTAGAAGCCGACATGCCCGCCCTGCCCCGTTCGCGCGCCGCGCCAGAACACCAGCACCGCGCCGCGCCCCGGCGACGAGGCGCGGCCGAAGCGCAGCCAGTTGCGCGCCAGATACGGGTTCGCCGGCAGCGGCTCTCCCGGCAGCGACAGCGCCAGGCACGTCTCCACGAAATCGCCGCACCAGGGCAGCTTCGCCGGATCGCCCAGCGTGCGCCCGTCGGATCTCAGGAAGGCGGCCAGCGCCAGCCGGTTCGCCTTCTCGTGCAGCCCCATCTTGGCTTGGGCGATATCGAGCCACGGGTGTGCATCGGGCGAAGGGGCGGAGGCGCCCCCGCCGGCCTCCAGCAGCGCCGCGAAGGTGAGCGGGCCGGCAAGCCCGTCGAGCGTCAGCCCGTGCGCGGCCTGAAAGGCCTTGATCGCCACGATGGTGCGCCGGCCGCGCACGCCGTCGATCGGGCCCGGATCGAATCCGAGCGCCGCCAGCCGCGCCTGCACGGCGCGGGTGTCGTGTCTCATGGGAGAATTTCCTTATGTGTGATGGATGGCTTCGCCCCGCCGCCTTGTCAGCGGCGGCAAAAGCGGGATGCTGGGAGCATTGGCGATTCGCCTGAACGCGAGATCAATCGCCCACACTGGCGTCTGAAATTCGGCGAGACATCAATATGATTGCCAGAATCTATTCAATGACCTTGCTTGGCCTGGCAATCACTGTCGCAACGCCATTTTACTTTGTGACGACTGATTCTGGTCTGACGTTTGCCCCTGCATTGGCGTTCGACAATCGCGTCACGCCAACGGGGTTCGGCATTCATATCGCACTGGTATTCGTGGCGCTGCTTCTACCTGTCTCGGCGATCCGCGCATTTGCCGATCGTCTTTGGCTTCGCGGGCCAGCGACTTGGATTGCTCTTGCGCTGGTTGTTTGGTTCACGGTGGTAGGGGTGTACGGCGTCTATACGAGCGAGCGTCCCACGATTTCTTTCTTGCTATACGGACAAGCCGTATTGCCGCTCCTACTTTTCATCGCCGTAGCAAACACCCCTATCGAAGAAAACTGGCGGCTCCGCGTGATCTTCGCACTGCCTATTGCGAGCGCGGCAAGCATAATTCTTCTTGGCGCTGCGTTCCTGTGGCAGCTGTCATTCAACACACCGGTTCGCTCGTGGCTATTTCTTCAGGAAGCCTTCTTTGGGGTTAAGAATATCCAACCTGCGGTATCGGCGGTGGCGCTGGCGGTGGTTCTGGCAGGACTTAGTTCCGTAAAAGCGCCGATATCACGCAGAGCCCTGTGGTTTCTCTTCGCTGTCCATGCCGCCTCACTCCTCATGATTTGGTCACGAACCGGCTTGGTGCTCATCGGTGTCATGTTCGCGGTCTGGTGGGTTTGGACAGCGGCAGAAGCGGTCACATCCAGCAGAATGCGGAGTCTTGCGCCAACGCTGTTGGCAACAGGTCTTGTAATGGCCCTTTGCGGCATCGCCAACTTGACGTTCGCAGGCGTTTCACTACGCCCTGAACAACCCCAAGCCGGCGTTCGTCAGGAGGCCTCAGTGCCGCCCCCGAAACCTCAGGAGCAGCGTTCGCGTCCAGGCAATACAACAGACAGTACGCAAGGCGCGAGATCAACACAGCCACTGCCAACGGCGCCCAGAAATACCGGTGGGCCTTCAAAAACCGTGGCCGAGACCACGGAGAGTGAAAACCTCGCCGGTACAGACAACCGGAGGTGGGCGTTACTCGTGGACGCGATGCAGAGAATTCGCGAAAGACCGATGGTGGGTTATGCGTTTCAGCCTTTGAATCCAGGTACAACTTTATTCGGCGTGCGAGTCAAAAGCCATAAGATATACCCTTCACACAACCAATATACCGGTATGGCGATTAGGGCAGGAATCCCCGCCTCAATTTTATTTGTGGCCTTATTGATAACTTTGACATTGGCTCTTAAAAAAGCACATCAAAGGACTTTCGAAGGCAGACTTGCGATTGGGGCATCTGCACTAATCATCGGACTCATTCCCGCACTGTTCTTTCAGGTTTATTTTATTGTATCGCAAAGCGCAACGGTAATAATGCTCTTGTTTGCAATATTACTGACGCATGCGCCCATAACATCAGAAATATTACGGCCAAAACGAAAATCAATTCACAAGATTTATAGCTCGGAATTGAATTCCAGCACTACGTCGCCTGACACTCCCGTCAATCCATAAACGGACAAATTTGCAAGCGGCCCTCCCGTATCCGACCAATTTATGCCTGCAACTTGAGAGCTGGCGAAACAGGTCATGGAGTCAAGATTTTCTGTTGCAACACCAAGCAACCCCGGTGTTCCAGCGATTCCGAAACTCGGCGCAATTCTCATCACCGTAGGAAATGGCAACGTACCGCTGCAGACGGATGTCGACCGCCCGCCCATAACCAACCCATATGCTCCCGTCGATATCGTATAGGCGTAGTAGAAGCGGAAGCACCTCACCATCTCCCCCGCCACGTCCACATCGGGGAAGTCCGTCGCGCCGGTCAGGTCGCCCTCGCAGAGATACCAGCGCAGGTCCAGCGTCTCGTTCTGCGCGCTCGCGCCTTCGGTCCAGATGAGAACGATGATATTGTTTGCGCCGGCGCCGATTGTCGCCGTCAGGTGGAAATCGGCCATGGTCGCCGCCGCCGGCGTCAGCGCCCCCACCTGGGTGATGGTCAGTCCGCTGGATTTGAAGAAACTGCCGGCCGCATAGGTGCCGCTGGTCCAGTCGTTCACCACATCGCTGGTCACGCTGTCGGCGGTGCCGGTCCATTCCAGAATGGCGAAGCGCAGCGGCGCGGCGGCCGAATGGCGCAGCTGCCCGCCCAGCGTCACCACCCGCCCCCGCAGCGCATAGGTCTCCGCCGCCTCGATGATCTGCGCATAGCCGAAGCGCTGCGCGCCGGCGTTCGCCTGCGTCAGCCGCATCATGTGGCCGATGCCGCCGGCCGGCGCGGTCAGCGTGGAAACGCTGATGTCCCCGCTCTGCGTCAGGGCATAGTGGCGGTCATGGGCGTATTCGTCGTCCGAGATCCCGGTCGATGCCGCACGCTGGTTGATCCGCCCGTCACCGTTGATCAGCCAGTTCTTCCGCCCGTTCGCGCGGGCGCTGAAGGCCTTCATGTCGGCCATGATCCGCTGCAGCGCCTGGCGCTGGATGTCATGCCCCTGCGGCGAGAGGTTGCCCTTGCCGATCTCGATCGGCGGCGTGCCGGGCACGGTGGTGTTTTCCACCTCTGTGGCGCTGTAGTCGGAAATGCCCATTTGGGTGTCGCTCCTTCGCGAAATGAGAAAGGCCGCGCGGCGGCGGATAGAAAAAGCCCGCCGAAGCGGGCCTGGGATGGAAAATGAAAACGCCGCCCAAAGGCGGCGGATGGACTAGAACAGGGGAAGCCTGTCAGGCGGCATGGGCGCTGTGCTCGTGTTCACGCCCCGCCCTTCGCGGCGGCCTCTGCGGCCTTTTCCTTGTCGAGCCACGCGCAGACGCGCGGCTTGCCGATTTTCTTGCCGGCAAGTTTTTCAAATTGAGTCTTCGCTTCCTTGCCTGTCGCGATGTATTCAACTTCGACGGTGGTCGGACGCCGATCGCCTTTCCAGAACGCGTCATAGGCGGCAAGGAGACTCCGCACCTGCTCGGCTGTCATCAGCACCTGCATTTCCTCCAACCGGTCGGTTTCGCTACGCACGAAAACGTAATCTTCGAATTGGTAGATGCCGGTGTTATTACCCATGCCGTGGTATGCAAAGGGAAGCTTTTTGTGGGCATGTCTCTCTATATCTTCGTGGGGATATTCCAAGCCCGGGTTGTCGCTGCCAAGCCACGAGGCAAGAATGCTTGCACCACGGCCATCAGAGGAAAAAACCCTCCGTTGCTCTTGATCGAATTCAAAGCTCAACGATTCATTCATAAGAACACCTCATCTGTTTGGCTATAGCAGCGGATAGAATGAATTGATTTCGCCGTTGGGCTCTCTGGTAAATTCAATCTCAACCCCGCTCGGCGAAACACCTTTCCATTTTTTCTCTCCTGTGCGTGTGGCTTTCTCGAATGCCTTGCGAGCCTCGTGCATCACCCTCTGGCGCGACCAGCTTGTCGGAAATACCGTGCTCCTGCCCGGCGCTGCCCGCATCGCCAAAATTGGGTATGTGCCGCTTGCTCATCGCATTTGCTGCGAAATTGCGACTCGGGTTGAAGCGCCTCGGGCGGAAGCAATCGTCAACGCTGGCGACAGAGACAGCCATTCGTCGCAGGATTAGCGTCCTAAATGCCCTTCGGAGGACCTATTTCTGCGCTCGCTAGCTCTTCGAATTTCTGTCGTGCTTCCTTACCGGCGGCGATGAACTCGACCTCGAAAGTGTCGTCGTCAACATCACTTGCGCAAAGGGCATCGAATGCCTTTATCAGCGATACGGCCTGATCCACAGTCAATAGCACTTGATGATATTCACTGTCGCTATATTCGACGCGGAGGAAAACATAGAGACCATATTGGTAGATGCCGAACGCGTTGCCGACACCGCAGTAGATGATTGAGTCAGTTTTTCCAGCATGTCGCAAAATATCCTTGGCTGTATATAGACCCGGCGACTCGTCCACGAGCCATGTTGCCAAAACGCGCGACCCGTAATTGCTGCCAGCATACTCGAAATCGTCGTCGTCTTTACCATTCCATTTTGCTTCTATTATTCCCTTCATATATATTACCCTCTTCTTCCTCTGCGTAACGGATAGAAGGTCCTGAGACTCCCATCTGCATTTCTGTGAAAGACTATTGTGACACCACTCGGTGATACGCCTTCCCAGCGACTGTCATCAATCTGCCTGGCATTGGTCAGAGCCGGACGCGCCTCAAACATGGCGCGTGAAGGCGACCAGTTTTTGACAAACATTGAGCTGGGGACACGCTTTTCGACCCAGACGCCTTTCCTGCGGTCATAAATCTTTATTCGACAAATGCGAATTCCGCGATGATCCGGACCGACAAGCTCTTCAATCACGAAGACGTTAGATGAACTCAGAAGATGCCCACCGTCAGCATTGCCGTTTTCTGCATTTCCGTCGAAAGTCTTCTCGATCACAGAAGCGGTGAAATTGCGATCGGCACGCAACCATAAGGGGTCTTCTCTGTCATTTGGATCCGGTAAGGCTGCCGTTGCGTCATCATAGATTGGCGTGCCGTCGACCAGACGTCCCACCGGCTTGGCTTCCTCGCGATTGCCGTCGCTTTCCTGGCTCTTTCGCGGCGCCCTCCGGCGCGGTCGGCTCGCCGTCCTGGGGGTCATCCTCATTTTCATCTTCCGGGCCGATCCCGTCCGAAGGGTCGCGCCGGGGTAGTCGCTCGGTCAGGCGCGGCGCGCCGGGCGGTGGCGGGCGGTTGTTCTGCGGGTCTTGCTGCGGCTCTTGGCCGCCCTGCGGCCTCAGCGGGTTCTCGCCGCCCATGTCGATGGGTGGCTCTTCCGCGCCCTCTACGCCCTCGCCCGTGCCCGGCTTGCCTTCCTCTTCCTCGTCGTCGTCCTCGCCGCCGGCCGATTGGCTCTGCGCCACCATCGCAAGGCCCGAGTCTGCGGGCGCTGCTGCAACCAGCCGGTTCCAGCTTTCGGCGAAGTCGGCGAGCGGCACCGGCTCGCCGTCGATGATCTCGTAGCCCGCACCGGCGACGATATCGCCGTCGCGGTTGGTGCTGCCGTTGAAGCGGAAGGTCCGCCCGTCGATCGCGATCTCGAAGGTGCGGCTACGATCCGCGCCGAAGCCGCTGACGCGCGCCCTTATGCCGTTGATCGTGACTTCCCGGTCGATCCGGCCGCCCGTTTCCGTGGCGTCGAGGATCGGACTGAGGAAGAACAGCACTTTGCCCAGTACTGCGGCTGCGCCCTTCCCGAGAACGGGCGCAGCCTGGCGCGCGGCCCTTCCCGCGCCTTGCCCCAGCGTCCCCGCCCAGTCTCCCGCCGTTGCCGCGCCCGCGACGGCCGCGCTGATGTCGGGAAGCGTCGGGGCGGTCGGGGAAGCCGCGGCGTTCGCCGTTTCGGGTTCTGCCTTCAACTGCCGCAGATGGTCGCGATTGGGCCGGATCGCGATGTGAAGCTGGCCGTCTTCGTCGATCCAGGCATCCGGTTCGGCCGCAATTGACTTCGTTAAGTGGTCAATAGAAGCCCGCCGAAGCGGGCCGTGGATGGAAAATGAAAACGCCGCCCGAGGGCGGCGGATGGACTAGATCTGTGAAACCTGGTCGTCAGGCGGCATGGGCGCTGTGCTCGCGCTCACGCCCCGCCCTTGGCGGCGGCCTCCGCAGCTTCTTCCTCATCCTCCAATTGGATGAGCGGCGGCCAAAGTTCGACGCCCGAAAATTGCTCGAACTTCTGCTTCGCTTCCTTGCCCGCCGCAAGGAATTCAACCTCGATTGTCGTCGGTCGCCGGTCGCCCGCAAAAAACTTTTCGTAGTCGTTGAGCAAACGCAGTGCCTGCTCAGCGGTCAGGAGAATCTGCATCTCCTCCTGCCGGTCGGTCTCGCTGCGCAAGAACAGATACTGTTCGAACTGGTAGTACCCCCAGTTGTTGCCCATGCCGTTAAACGCAAACGGCCGCTTCTCGCGCGCATGGGTCTCGATTTCCGCGCCAGGGCTTTTCGGGTCCGGATTGTCGCTAGAGAGCCAGGCTTTCAGCATCCGCGCACCGAAATTATCACCCTTCGCAATGGCATATCCGGATCCGTCAGAATCCATCGAGATGTCGATTCTTCCTTTCATAGAGTCACCTTACTTTGTTCTGAGGAGCGGATAAAATGATCCGATCTCACCGTTGGGTTCCCTGAAGAATTCGATGATGATGCCGCTCGGAGACCTGCCGCGCCATAGACTTCCTCCCGCGTGCGTCGCGTTCTCCAGAGCCATGCGCGCTTCATACATGACCCGCGCGCGAGACCAGCGCTTGGGAAACAGTGTAGTCTTCTTGGGCTTGGTGTACCAAAGGCCTGAACGAACATCATAAATCTTGATTCTAGCCTCACGGACACCCCTGTCATCTATATCCAGTGTCTCCAAAATTTCGACCGTCAGGCCGGCTGCATATTGTCCGCCATATACATATGTTGCGGTGCGTTCGCCTGACCGATAATGGACAATCTTTCCGTCAAGCACCTTCTGGATTACGCGGGCGGGAAGATCGCGGTCGGTGCGAACCCAGAATGGGTCTTCCTGGTCGTTCGGGTCGGGCAGCGGCGCGGTTTGATCATTATAGATCGGGAAGCCGCCATAGAGATAGGCGATGGGCTTGGCTTCCTCGCGCGATTGCCGTTGCCTTTCAGGCTCTTTCGCTGTGCCGTCCGGCGCGGTCGGGTTGCCGTCCTGGGGATCGCCTTTCTTCTTGTCATCGTCCGGGCCGATGCCGTCCGAAGGATCGCGTTTCGGCAAGCGGAATCTGGGCGGAGGGCCACCCGATGACGGGGGGCGGTTGTTCTCCGGGTCTTGCTGCGGCTCTTGACCGTCCTGCGGCGTCAGCGGATTCTCGCCGCCCATGTCCATAGGTGGGTCTTCCGCGCCCTCGCCCGTTGTTGGCTTGCCTTCCTCTTCCTCGTCGTCGTCCTCGCCGCCGGCCGATTGGCTCTGCGCCACCATCGCAAGGCCCGAGCCTGCGGGCGCGTGTTCGACCAGCCGGTTCCAGCTTTCGGCAAAATCGGCGAGCGGCACCGGCTCGCCATCGATGATCTCGTAGCCCGCACCGGCGACGATATCGCCGTCGCGGTTGGTGCTGCCGTTGAAGCGGAAGGTCCGCCCGTCGATCTCGATCTCGAAGGTGCGGCTACGATCCGCGCTGAAGCCGGTGACGCGCGCCCTTATGCCGTTGATCGTGACTTCACGGTCGATCGGCCCGCCCGTTTCCGTGGCGTCGAGGATCGGACTGAGGAAGAACAGCACTTTGCCCAGTACTGCGGCTGCGCCCTTCCCGAGAACGGGCGCCGCCTGGCGCGCGGCCCTTCCCGCGCCCTGCGCCAGCGTGCCGGGCCAATTTCCCGCTGCCGCGCCCGAGACGGCCGCGCTGATGTCGGGAAGCGTCGGGGCGGCGGAAGAAGTGGATGTGTCGGCTTCGCACGGACAATAAAAAAGGCCGGCTGAAGCGGGCCTGGAGTAAAAGTGCAAAATGCCTTGATGTGGCGCCGCCTAGTCGTCCATCACCGTACCGTCAGGTCTGAGAACCCGAAGCTCGGGATAGGTGATTTCGGCGGGAAATAGCGATGGCTCCCAAAGCGTCCTGTCCAGATTGAGTTCCGCCGCCTTCGCGGCCTCGCGGCGGTGCATCAGCGCCAATAGGGCGCGCTTGCTGGCCAGGGGAAAATTACCCTGTTCGTCCGCCAGCTTGTCACCGAGACCTGGTGACCAGCTGTTGAACATGTTGCGGCGAGAATCCCGCAGTTCTCGGCCCGCGGCACCAAAATCCCCCAACATCACATACCCCTGGGCGAAGAACCGCACTCTCCAAGGCAACCCCGGCGGGATTCTCACTTCCCACGCCGCCATCGTCTGCTCGAGACTGTTCACTTGTTTCATCGCCGGGATCACCCAGCCAAATAACTGAGCAAAATGCGGCCTGGGAAAATTCTTGTCGTCAGTCTTCCAAGCAAAAGGCAACCCGAAATAGTATGCGAAGAAGTATGCCGAGTTGTATGTGTGGTCGCACAAGGGATCGAGATTTATCGCCAAATTGAACTGTGTCTTCAGATGCGACGAAAAACGGATCAGCCGAACAATGTGCCGAACGGGCCCGACCACCAGCGTCCGGGGGGCTGCGTGCAAATCCGGGTCCTTGTCCGCCAAAGTCCGCAAGAGCCGTTTGATTTCGGATTCGGTGACCAAACTTCCTTCCCCTGTTTGCCAATCTACCAGACTTCGAAAGGCTTTAACGGTATCAGCAGCGGCATCCTTCCAAAACCACCATATTTCACCACGAAGTACGCAAGATCGTCGGCCCGAGATTTTGTGAGTGTCGCATCACCCGTCTTGTGATCGTATATGCAAAGCGTGTCGTCGGTAACCTCGATCACATCGAAATACAGGTGCCCTTTGGCGCGCTTATCCACTGGTATGGGATTGCCGTTTGCGTCGAAACTGCCATCGAAACTCTGCTCGATGAATATTTTTGTACCGTACAAGCCCTGAAATTTCACTCTGAGCGCTGCTGCCGCCTCATTGTGAACCAGGGTCCCGAATACCTGTGGGCTGGTGGTCAACAGGGCGGTGCCGAGATCGGTTCTCACTTTCACCTCCGCATCGTCGAGTTCCTTCTGAATTTCCGGCAACAACTTGCATCGCTGCTTGACATCCGAAGGGGCAAGTTCGCCGACGAACTGGACTGACAGAGACGGCCCTTTGCCCGTTTCACGGTATTCTCGAATACGCCCACCGAGGGCGACCTGTTTGCCCCCGTTTTTGCCGGACCGCGCCGCACGAACAACGAGATTGTTGTAGAGAGTGGTGAGAGCTTCGCTAAGCTGCTCCTCTTCTTCGTCGGTAAGGGTGCGGCCCGGGCCCGCGGGCTGGAACCCGGATGGCGTCAACTCAAGGGCCGAAACCAATCGCCCGCCGCTGTCCCAGATGCGCTGGGTTAATCCTTGAGTGTCGACCTGAAATTTCACGCCGTCTGGAAGCGTTACGAGACGGCTTGTGACATCATGGTTGCGTCGCAGCGTTTCCTCGACGACGGCGCCTTGCCGCCCGACATATCGGGTCCGCCTGCCGCCATCGTTGAGGGTTTCCGTGCCGGCCTCGGTCCAGTGATTTTCGTCTTCGGGTGATGGTGCTGAAAGGATCATGTCCTTCAGCCCGTCGGGGTCTTCGGATTCTCCGCTGTAGATGCGGTCGACCGGATCGTTGGTGTGCAGGCTTTCCTGTATTTTCGGATCGCTCGTAGGGCCGGAGCGACGGGAAATATCCGCAAGAGCCCGATTTGCGCTCTCTATCTCGTCGCGCAATTGATCAATTTGACCTTCAGGCCCCTCGTAGAGACCCGCGGGCGGCTTCCAATTGGGTCTGTGTTCCCGCACGAGCGCCACTTTCTTATCACGTTGCGGCCTGAGCGCTTCCAGCTCAGCCTCCTGCCTCAGCGTCGTGGGCGATGAACGCCCTGCCGCAGTTCGTCTTGCCCCGGCGGGTGCCCGCATCATCCGTGCCAGTTGAATTTCGGCTTCAGGCTTTGCACTTTCCGGCGCGGCATCACCGGCATTCGGACTGAACTGTCCTGTCGCGGGCGATCCCCCAGGGGCCCTCATGCCGACGCTGCCTTGGGGTACTTCGAATTCTCCATCCGCGCTTGGTACCGCCGCGTTTGCCGGCGTGGGCAGGAAGAGGTTGGCGAGACCGCCAACCGCTTCGGCCGCGTCGCGAAGGCAGGACATCGCCTTTCCCACCGCCTGTTCGGGCGAAAAGCCCATCTCGGCGGTCAGGCGCGTGTATTCGGTGCCGATGTCGGCGATGGTGCCTGCCCCCGCATCGGCAAGGGCCTCGGGGCTGGTCTCGTTGAGGTCTGCGGCAAGCGTGGCCGCGGCGGCGATCCGCGCCGGATCGTCGGAAGCGAAGGCCCCGCGCAAGGATGAAAGCACCGTGTCAGGCACGATGCCGGTGCTTCCAGCCATAAAGAGCGCGGTGTCGCGGGCCGATGGGTCCTCGCCGAAGAGATCGCCGTCCTTCGCCGCCGCCGCATAGGCCTTGGAGACGGCGAGCCGCTCGTTGGTGTCCTTCGGATTGAATGCACTGCCTTCATTGAGACGCCTGAAGACATCGTCGACCTGCGCGTTCTCGGCCTGCTTCGCCTCATACGCCCGATGCAGCTTTTGCGTGTCCGATGCCGACAGGCCGCTGGCGGTGATCGCATGGGCAGTGACGGCTGGATCGCCCGAGGCGATCTGTGCCAGCAGTTCCCGGCTTTGCCGCGCGATGTCCGCAACCCGTTGCGCGCCGGCCTCACGCCGCTGGGCGTCGAGCCGCGCCTCCGCCTGTTCGGTCAGTCCCTGCCGTTCGTCCTCGCCAAGCCCTGCCAGGGTTTCGTCATTGCCGCCCGCGATCGCGTCGAGGAACCCTTGCGGATCGCTGGCGGCGGCGTGCTCGGCTCTGGCGACACGAAACAGCCGCTCGGTCTCGGCCTTCCGCGCCTCCACTTCTTCCGGCGTCGCCCATTGGCTGAATCCGGCCAGATCGTCCTGAGACCGTGCCCAGGCGCTCTCGTCGCCAAATTTTGCCGCTTCCCGATTGGCTTCTACGGCGCGCTGGAAATCCCGTTCCCGCTGGTCCAGCGCGTTGCCGGCTTTAAACCGTGCCGCATCCCCTGCAAGCGCCGATGTCGCATGCAGCGTCCATTGACCGAAAAGACCGGCCGCCCGTTCGCTCGGCGCTTCGCTGGACCGCTGCGCCTGCGCGGCGTCCAGTGTCTGGATCAGCGCCGAAGGGTCCGCGCCCTCCGCCTGCTGCCGGGCAAGCTGAAGCCCCGTCTCCGCCCTTGCCCTGGAGAACCAGGCATCCTCGGTCGTCTCGGCAATCCGCCGCGCCCGCTGGTCCAGCGCCGAGCCGAGCCCGGCGACGGCATCGCCCAGCCCCTGCAGCGCCCGTCCCTTGGCCTGAAACGGCGCCGCCGACGCATAAGAACCCGTCGCCCCGCCGGATAGTCCCTCGCGGCGCTGGTAAACCGGAAATGTCGGCATGGTTGTTCCCTTGCGAAAAAGAAAAAGCCGCCGGGCCCGGGGCCGCGGCGGCGCAAAAACTGAAAAAGAGGGAAAGTCGGTCGATCAGCCGGTGAAATAGCCGCGTTTCCTGGCGGCGCGGATCATGCCGTCGATGACGCGGGGATGGTTGCCGAGGCCGCTCGTCTCGAGAAATTCGATGAAGCCGGGGCGGCCGTCCTCCCCGGGAAATTTCGCGTCGATCTCGCGGGTCAGCCGCCGCGCCGCTTCCAGCGCCTCCGTCTGGCGTTCGCCGTAGGTCTCGCTGAGATGGCGTGCCGACATATCGGCAAGCGCCGCGCGCCGCCGGTCGGTGAAGCCATGCTGGTTGATTTCCTCAAGATAGGTCGCGTGCAGCGCCGCGCCGTCCGCCAGCGAGGCGCCGGTCTCGTGCAGCCAGCCGCGCACGTCGCCCTCGAAGGCCGGATCTAAAGTGATCGCCGCGTGCTGTCGTCCATCGCCGACGCGCACCTCCTCGGGGATCGGGCCATCGCGAAATTCATAGGCCGCGCCGCTTTCCGGCGGCGCCATCCAGCGGGAAAGATCGCTCGCGGCCGCCTCGCCAAAGCCGTTCTCCTGCGCCGGGCGCTGGGCCGCCCCGCCCTCGCCGGCCGCGCCGCCGGCTGCGAAACGGCGCTCATAGAGGCGCGTCAGCTCGCCCACGCGCTGCCGGTGCTCGGGATGGCCCTGTTCGGTCAGCACCGCGCCATGGGTTTTCCTGAAATCGGCGATCTCGCCATCCAGCACGCCCGCGTCGGCGGGCCCGTCCTTAGCATCGCTCATCGGCATCTCCTTTCGCTTTGAAACTTGCGGCATCAGCGATCAGGCTCTCCGCCGCCGGCACCCAGCGCGCTACGGGCATGGCCCAGGCGCTGGGCGTGTTATGGACGTTCTGCAGGTAGCGGCCGAAGGCCCCGGTCTCCTGCATCAGCCTTTCGTGGACATAGCCCGCCCACACGATGGCCTGCGTCTGGCGCACGTCCACGCCCCTGCCCCGCCACGTCGCGGCGAATGCCTGGGTCAAAGCATCCAGCCGGTTGAGTGCGTCCGCCAGTCCGTCGAGCGCCTCGTCGACGACGGCCGACGCAGCGCGCACATCTTCGACGGACAAGGCAAGACGGGCCCGCGCGTCAGGGCTTCCGGGCGTTGTTTCGGGCGCGGCGGCCGCGCTTCTGGCGTTTGCCATCATGTTCTCCTTTGGAGGTTCGGATCGGTCGGAGCGCGCGGCTCGTCAGGCAAGGTCGTCCATACCGCAGTTCAGCACAGCGCATCGGACCGGCTTGCGGCTTAACAAATGCAATTGGAGGGAACTTTTCGCGCCCTTAGCATCGTTTAGGCTGATAGCCAGCTACGCAGGTTTTCAGTTGTGTATTGCGAAACCTGGGACCGGACTTTGAAGGAGGTGCGGACGATGTGTGTGCCCAGCGAAGCGATCGCCGTCTGTCCTCAATGCAATACCGAGAACGACGTGATCGCCGCCGGCGTCGCCCGCGACGAAACCGTGGGCTGCTCGCGCTGCGGCTTCACCCTCGGCCTTTGGGGCGACCTTGTTGACGCACTCACGCCGGGCCTTCGCAGCAAGCGCTACGAAGCCGGGCATCGCTGATTTGCGAAGATGAATAAAATCTTAACGGTCGATGGAACCGATCCGCGCCAGTCCCGTTATTGCGCCGAACGGTCCTGATCGCCGTTCTCATCCCGATAGTATCCGGGCATCCCCCCGAACCCGGATATGGAGCTTCGTTGCACCCGCCCCCCAACCCCGAACACGGGTGCGACGGAGCTCCGGGGATGCTGCCAATGGCTCAATCCCACATATCCTGAAACGTGCCGCATCTTGCTGCCGGCCTACGCGCCCGCCTGGTTCACATTGCCGATGAGGCGTCGATATTCCTCTTCCGCTCGGCCGTAGGCATCGGCGGCGAAGATTTCCAGCGCCTCCCGGTTGCGCACCGTCACGAAACCGCGCTCCGACTGGATCAGCCGCTCTCCCTCCAGAACGTGCAGCGCGTTCGTCACGCTCGGCCGGCGCACTGCGAGCATGAGCGATATGAAATCATGCGTCAGCGGGAGTTCGTCGCCCTCGGACCGGTCATGGCACATCAGAAGCCACCGGGCGAGGCGAATGTCGACCGGATGCACAGCATTGGACAAGGCCGTCGAAGCGCTCTGCACCGCGATCACATGCGCGTACCGGCTGAGCAGCAGGCGTAGTGACAGGCTTTCGGTCATCGCCGAGCCGAGTTCCTCCGCGGCAATTCGATATCCGCGCCCGCCCACCTGCATGAAGATGTCCATGGGGCTCTCTGTGCAGCCGGCGGCCAGCACCGGCGGCGACATGCCGTCATGCCCGAACATGCCGACTTCCACCGATTGTCCCTCGGGCGACCTCATGACGATCGAGCCGATGCCCGTTTCGGGAAAATAGGCGTACTGGGCCGGTTTGCCCGCCTCCGCCAGCTGCAGCATACGGGGCAGATCCACCAGCTCCGCGCGGCGCGCCAGGGACATGAAATCCTCAGCGGCCAGATTTCGCAGCAGTGCATTGCGCACGCGCTCCTGCCCGATCGTATTCTTCACGGCTCCCCCCTCCGTGAGGTGACGAAGGCCTCTGCCCGTGTCAGCATCAGGCCGCCCCCTTCTTCAAAATCAACAGACTTATCAAGGGCTCAGTTATGTGGGGGATTCGACGCAAGACAATATGCCGGCTGTCTTTGTACGCTGCCGGACAATGCTGCGGGATGAGCGTCCTGTGTGTCTTCATGGCACACTAGCTACCGCGCCGCCGGTGCGCACGCCTTATCATTTGTTAGCGCAATGGGACCGACACGCCTCTGCCATGTTGGCGGGCTACCCGTTGCACCGCTCTTTCCCGAATCGCGCCGTTTCGCCGGCCAGCTGGGTGTTTTGCTGAAATGATGACCGACACCGACTATCTGCCGCAGATCAAGCGCGTTCTCGCCGCATTCCTGATCCGTCACAAGGCGTGGCGCGATCCGATCTCAGTGAAAGCCGCCCTGCGATATGTGCGGGTCAACTATCCCGAATGCGATCTTGCCGACAAGGATCTGACCGACATCCTCGCAAGGGAGATGTTGCGTGGCGGCTTCAGTCTCCATTTCGAGGCGCATTCGGCACTCTGACCTCGATCGCGCCGGTCTCGGTACGCTGGCAGACAGAGCTTCTCCCATAGCCGGCTCAATGCTACCCTTCGGTCTTGATGCCTCACGGGGGAATGACGGATGACAAACAGAGTTCAGCCCCATCTGCCGCGGCTTCGCGAAGTTCTCGGCGAATATCTCAAACGTCATAAGACACACGGACATCCGGTGTCGGTGCGCTCTGCCATGTCCTATGTGCGCCAGAGCTGGCCCGACTGCGGACTGTCCGAGCAGGATCTTTCCGTCGCGATAGAAGAGGATGCGATCGCCAACGGCTACAATCTGCGCCTCGACGCCCATCGCGATCACCGCTGACGGGCGCGGCGTCATATTCTTGCGCGGCGGTTGCGGCAGTAAGGGATTGCAATAATATCCGCATTTGAGGCTTCTTCGGGGAACGGAATGGATCTTGAAACCTCACCGCTGGGTGTGGCCGTACGTGACGCTATCGCGGATTTCCTC
Source organism: Flavobacteriaceae bacterium (assembly GCA_050249695.1). GTDB lineage: Bacteria > Pseudomonadota > Alphaproteobacteria > Rhizobiales > Tepidamorphaceae > JACKJP01. The sequence continues at coordinate 1,165,306 of JBFWQA010000001.1, forward strand.
AACACCTGCACACCCTACGACGAACCCCTGTCGCTCGGCATGGCCGTGCGACACGTGTTCTTGAAAGTTCCAGATTGCGCGATGACAGAGAAGCAAATCGCGGACCTCGTTGCCGAACAGGCGGTCGACGGCGGCTACAACGTGCATTTTGACGTCAGGTACTGAGCAGGCAGCCTACCCGTTCCTCAGCGGCTCGTATCGACGTGTGGCAAGTTTCGAGATGCCTCCGATGAGGGACGTCGCCGCATTCAGCCGCGATGCGCTCTTCTGCGCCTCGCCTTCGGCGGCGAAGCGGGCCGCATCGTTGCGATAGGCCGTGGCCGCGCTTTCGCCGGTATAAAGGCGGGCCAGCACGTCCAGTTCGCCCTGCTTGGCCGTGTCGCCCAGCACCGTGACAGGCGTCCCCTGCCGGGGGTCCAGACCGGCGGAGGCAAAACCCGCGCGCTGCTGCGCCATGACACCGCGCACGCGGTCGCGCGTCATATCGGCCTCGTATGCGGCGCGCTGTTGTTCCGCTGTGGCGTTGTTGCGCGCGACCTGGGCGTTATAGCCGGCGACCGCGGCGGCGGCTTAGCCTTCATTGACGGCGCCGGCCACCGAAAGGGCCGTGCCGGCAAGCGTTGCGAGAGAACCGAGCGCGCCGGCACCGCCGGCTCCCGCGAGACCTGCAAGTCCGAGAAGAGCTAGACACATCAGCCTGATATCCTTGTTTCAGAGATAATTCCGAGCACATGAAAGGGGGTGGGTTCGCCATGCGTAATCTCGAGCCGCTTGCCCCGCCCCCATTCCATCGCGACCGGTACCCGCTTGTCGCCGGTGAACAGCGCGTCATCCTCGTATTCGACGCTTTCAAGCGTGCCGTCCGCCGGGCCAACCTGCCCGTCCTGCGATTCCAGCAAGCGGAGAAAGACTTCGGAGATATGCCCAAGGCGGGTTTGCGCCGTGCCGCCCTGTGCCGCCGCTTCCGGCGAAAGCGTTTCAGCCGTGGAGATGATCGGATAGCCCACGCAGGCGGTTGTGACGGCGGTGCCTAAGGTGATCGAGCCGCCGGACACCGTGTAAGGTCCCTGCTTGCCCGCATCCGACCAGACATAGACGCTTTCGCCATTCAGGTGCGAAAGCCCGCTCAGCGTCGTCGTCGAGGAACCCGAATAGGACAAATGGCAATCCAGATGCGTCGCGTCCTCGATATCGCCGTCATTCTCATGGCCTTCCGACAGGCGTTCCAGATACCGTTTTGGAAACCCGTTCACCGATCGGTTGACCACAAACCACACCTCATCTCGCCCCGTTCCCGGTATTGCGCAGACGCTTTCGACCGTCGCGTTTGTGCCGCCAATGGAATGACCGTGGAAGGCCACAACTTCCTGATCGCGCTCATAGGTCATGGCGGTCAGCGAACCATCGTCCATGACCATCCAGACAACGCCCACGGGCGTTTGCGCATAGGCAATCTGCTTGATGCCGCCCCTTAGAAGGTGCTCGGCAAGGATCGACATGTCCTGCGAGACATAGCCGTTGGCTTCGTAGGAATAGGCCGCTTCCCGCAGATCCTTCCCGTAATAGCCGGAATAGAGCGCGACGTTGCCGATGCGCACCGGCTGGACGCTTGAGGCGCCATAGGTCGTCTCGCGCTTCTGGCGGATATTGGTCGGGCTGAATGTGCCGGTGGACGTGTTCGGGCCGATCGTGCGCAGCGCGGCGGTCGTGCCGACGAAAAGCTCGCTGCTTTCCGCGATCCACTGGATCGTATTGATTTCTTCCGACGAAATGCTGGCGTTGATCGCGTCGGTGTCTTCAATGGGGTCGGAGGTGCCGAAATTCGTGAAGTCGTCCACCTTCGACATCCAGACCGTCTGCGGCTGCTCGGACGTGGAGGCAAAGCACAGGCGGCCCTCATAGAAGGCGATACAGGAAGGCCAGCCGGTTTCCTCGGACCACGCGCCCATCTGCCAGTTGATGATGGGCGAAAGGCTCGGCAGGGCGTGACCGTAGAGCTTGATCGTAACCACCGTGGATGACGTGCGGGCCTGAATGACCGCCCATCGCCATTTGCCATCGGAGCCAAGCAGCCGGATATGACGGCCAACGTCCGTGGACAGAAAACCTTGGCCATTGTTGATGCCGGTCGTGCTGGATGCTGTCAGGTTAAAGGCCGTCTGGCTTGCTGCCGCCATGTTCATGCCGATCTCGGCAAACCTGGTGGAATTCAGGCCATCCACGCCGTACCAGCGGAAACTATGGTACCGGTAGGCCGTCTCGTTGGCGAATTCATAGAACCGGACCTCCGAACCGGACCAGCCCACTTCCTTGTTGCGCGTATCCAGCGTGACCCATGTCGAGCCGTTGTTCGACCCCTGCAACTCCCAGGAAATGGGCGCCTGATCGACATATTGGCTGTTATCCGTGAAGCGCACGTAATAGGCGTTCACGATCACCGCATTGCCGGCGCCACGGTCATAGACGACATACCCGCTCGTCGTGCTGCCCCACACATTGTCCGTGTCCGGAGCCTTGTCGAACACCTGGTACATACTCGCGCCCGACCCGGTTCCGGTGACGCTGCCGGAGGGTGCCGTGTTCGAAGTCATGACCGGCGTCAGCGCGCCATAGTCGGCAGGCGTCAGTGTCGTTCCCGTTTCATTCAGCGGCAGATACGGCCCGTCCTCGAACGTCACCGTGGACAGGGTAAAGGACGTGGCGGAATTGCGTTCCAGCTTGCGCGGCGCGTAGGAGGGATGCACCAGATAGAGCACGTCCGCAGACTGCGCATACTGGATATCGAATATCTCGGTTTCGTCCCAGGGCGTGGAGACTTCCACCGCGCTCATGCCGGACTGAACCTGTCCGCCATTGGTATAGAAGCGGATATAATTATCCCCGAATTCCAGCACGTAGGCCTGCGTCTTGGAATAGACGAACGGGATCAGGCGAACGGGATGGCTGCTGGCCTTCACCTCGCGGATGAACTGCGTGCCCCCGCGCTTCTTGATGCCGCCATAGCGCTGGACAATGAAGTTGGTGAGCACCTGCGCGCCGTTGCGATACTTCTGCAATTCGACGCGGGAAAACAAAAGCGGGCTGAAAGCGCCCGCCGTGAAATTGGTCTGGATCGCCGTTACCGAAGGCATGGCTAGACCCTCGCCTGCAACCAGATGTCGGCCTCGATCCCGCGCGGCGTACCTTCGCGGGCATCCATCGCCCGAGCATTGCGCAACTTCGCATCGTGGATCTTCCAAGCCTGTTCGGTCAGGGTGGAATTATCTGTCAGGTAGAATGAGATTTCCGCACCGAGACGCGCGGCTAGAAGATCGGTGAAGCTGGCGTCGAAGTCCGCTTCATCCGTCACGTCGAACACATATTCAATGTCGATTTTGCTCTCGTCGGTGTAGATATAGCGGGAGCTATCGCCGGTATTGTTGAACCCGCCCTCAACGCGATATTCGGTGGTTTCACCGCCGTTGATGCGCACAAGGCGCAGGCAATCGCCAGGCAGGGGAAAGCGATAGGCGTAATCGACCGGCGCATAGCCATAGAGCGAGCCGCCGGAGGAATAGGCGGTATAGGCGCTTCCAGTGACGCCGGACAGGTCAAACGTATCCGTGGTTTTGTTGGCGACCGTGAATGTCTTGTTGTTGACCTCGGTCATGCCGAGCACGGAGGCAATGTAGACCGTGTCGCCGTCCGAGAAGCCATGAGCGGCGCAGGTCACGACAGGCGGGTTTGCCGCCGTAATGCCGGTGATCGTGCCGATCGTGTCCGCAGTCGGGACATCGTGCTTTATGGCAAAGTTCCATAGGTGATCCCGCAGGACAGCCTTCTTGATCGTCTCGTAATGGGTATTGAACCAGCGGGACGCCTTGTTGCCGGACGCGCTGAATGACGTAATCACGTCATGCCCGATGCGGGTCAGGGCAAGGTTTGCAATTTCTACATTACTGGCCATCTAGAATGCCTTCTTGTTGGTGGTTGTGAGGAAAGCGTCGCGATGCCCTATCGACCGATGAGCGCGGCAGACTGGATGAAGGCGTTGATCGTCGGGCTGGCGACGGCGACCGTCCTTGCGGCCGTGATCGTCCCCTCGATCATGGGCGGGCTGGCCCGGTTTCCAAAACCGATCGCCCAGGCGGTGGCGGAAACCCTTCTCGACCGCGAGGTGTCGCTGGCCGGGGGCATGATTTTTCATTTTCTCTTTATCACCGCCTGCTCGGTCGCGATCATCGCGATCCTTCGGCACAGACTGACTCTGCCGGTGGCGCTGGGCCTCGGATTGCTGCTGTGGCTGGTGGTGATTTTCGTTTTCGCGCCCCTGTCGGGCTGGGGGGCGCTCGGCATGGATGAAGCGCCTGAATTCTTTATCGCCTCATTTGTCCCGAACGTGCTCTTCGGTCCTGTACTCTGGGCGCTGCATAGACTGGTCTTCCGCGGACGCGGGTCGGAATCGTCCGGACCGGTGTGACCGCATCCGCGATCGCGGGGTCATTTGCGCCGCAACCGCTGGCGGCGCCAGATGCCGCGTGCCCTTGCTGTCGCTGCCCGTCTCGCTTCCGCCCGGCCGCGCAGTTCCTCGTACAGCTTCCGAAGATCCTGCGGATGAATGTCCAGACGCTCGCCGTAATCGTCCAGGACTTCCTGGAAATCTTCATCCTTGAGGATGATCTCGCGGCCCAGCGGATGCGGATGCTGCGGCGCGTGGGCGCGATGCGGATAGGATCGTCCCGTTAGGTTGTTGAAGACGAGCGCTGCGAATGTCAGCAGCAGCGAATTGAGCAGTACCGGAACGACAACGAAGTCGAAACCGGACGCTCTCACTTCCGCGCCGCCGAGCACCGCTGTCAGCGCGACGGCGCCGCTGGGCGGATGCAGGCAGCGCAGCATCGATCCGACCGCGATGGCAAGCCCCACCGCGAGCGGTGCGGCTAGGAGGGGGTTGGCGATGTAGCGCGCCGCGGCGACGCCGAAAATGGCCGCGAGGATGTTGCCGCCGAGGATCGACCAGGGCTGCGCCAGCGGGCTGGCGGGCACGGCAAACAGGAGCACTGCCGACGCGCCCATCGGGGCCATCAGCAGGAGCGCGCCGGGCGCTTCCGTCACGGCGCCGGAAATGGATGCCGTGAGCGCCAGACCCAGGATCGCGCCAAGGGCGGCGCGAATCGCCGGGCCTGCCCCGCCCGCGACCGGCTCCGGCAGCAATATCGCTAGCCATTTCTTCAAGATTGAAAGCCCCTGCGCGGGAATATTCGGTGAACGACTATCCGGTCCGCCTGAGGCTCAGGCCGAAAACCCTTCCACCACAAGCACATCCGCTTCGCAAGCTCCTTCCCTGAGCTTGCGGATCCTGGCGTATTCCGGTGAATGATACGCCTCCCGGGCGGCATCGAAACTGTCGAACTCGACGAGGATATGTCTCGGCGCCGCGCTACCCTCGACGGCCTCATACCTGCCGCCGACAACGAGGAAGCGCGCGCCGCGTTCGGCGAGGAAAGGCTGCGCCTCTCGCACATAGGCGCGATACCCGTCCTTCTCCAACACCGTCATGTGAACGACCCAGTATCCCTTGGCCATGGGCCCTTCCCTCCCCGTCTGCGAGCGGGCGCACCATATGGTTCTCCCCGAGGCGAGGCAAGCGCCGGGCGTGCCCGCGGGCCGTAACCAATTGTTGATGCGGCGATGCTAGCGTTCACTCAGGCTGAAGGGGGCGGAATTGCCGTTACGAACACGCATCATGGCGTATGTCACGCTCGTGCCGTTCTGCGCGCTCGTATGCCTGTTCGTGGGTCAGTACGGCGCCAACTGGCTGATCGATGTCCAGAACGCACGCCAGCTGCGCGAATATTCGCTTGTGGCCTTGCGTCGTGCGGAAATCGCCGTCGACAACGGTATCCGCGAGCTCGACGTGGCCGCCTCGGGCAGCCATTTCGATTGCGACCCGGAGACTCTGCGTACCCTGCGGCTGCAGGTCTATCGCAGCACATATCTCAAGGATATCCGGGCGGTCGGCGATACCGGCGCCGTCCGCTGTTCGGCCTATTCCGGCACGCTCGAGTTCGATGTGGAATGGCCGGCCTTCGATCGCATGCTCCCATCGGCGACAGGCGGCGTCAGGTTGTTCGCGGTTCCGCAGTCCGCCAGCACCGCGCTCGGCATCCGTGTCGGGATGGACCGGACGGGCCCGTCGGGGGGCATACGCCGGGATATCGAGGGTGGCGAGGGACTGGCCGCGATTCTCGATGTCGACGGTACGCTCGTGGATATCATGCCGGACGGCATGCGGGGCCGGGGCGACATCTCCATGCATCTGGGCGACGGGACGCGCATCGCCGGAACCAATCCCGCATGGACAACCCCGGCCTCGGATATGTTCACCCACACAGCCCATTCCGCGCGCTATCCCATCGTGGTGACGTTGAAGGCGTCGAAAAGCGCCATGAAGGCCCTCTACCACGAACCCTACGGCCCGATCGTCCTCGGCGCCATACTCGCGGGGCTCGGCTACGGCCTGCTCATCGCGCGCATCTGCAGCAGCCCTGGTGAGCCTTCGGATGAACTGGATAAGGCTATCGCCCGGAAGGAGTTCCGGCCCTGGTATCAGCCCATCTTCCGTCTGGACGGGCGCACGATGGTCGGCGCGGAGGTTCTGGCGCGCTGGGTCAGGCCCGACGGCTCCGTGATCCCCGCCGCGCAGTTCATCCGCCTTGCCGAATCGGAAGGCCGGATCGACGACATCACCTGGCCGCAGGTCAGGGATGCACTTGCTGAAATGCGCGCCCTTCTCGTCACCGACCGGAATTTCAGTCTCTCGTTCAACATCGCCCGCCGCCAGCTGATCTCGCCCGGCTTCGCGCGCAGGCTGCACGACACGGTTCGTGCGGCCGCCGTGGATCCGGCCCGGATCACGCTGGAAATCACCGAACGGGAGGTCTTCGATGACATCGAAACCGATATCCGCGCGGTGGATGAGTTCCACGCCCTCGGCTTCAAGGTGACCATTGACGATGTCGGGACGGGCCACAACGGCCTCTCGCTCGTCCAGCGCCTCGGCGCCGACGCGATGAAGGTCGACAAGATCTTCGTCGACGCGCTGGGCGAGGACGCGTCGGCCAAGACGATCGTGGAAATGCTGGTCCGCATCGCCCGCGACCGCGGCATGACGCTCGTCGCGGAAGGAATCGAGCACGAGTGGCAGGTGACGCTGCTGCGCGCGTGCGGCGTGCAGTATGGACAGGGCTTCCTGCTGGCCAGGCCCATGCCGGGCATCAACCTGCTCTCCCTCCACAGCCGTCTGGCGCGGGAAGCAGACAAAACCGCCGAATGGTCCCTGGCCGCTGTCTAGCCGGCGCGTTGCCCAAGGGCATTATAGGTATAGGTGCCCTTCAGCGAGCTTCCCACCGTCACCGTCTTCAGCCGGTTGGCGGGGATGGGCTGGCGAGCGGGCTCAACCCGCGAATGGCCGACCGTAATAGTCCAGGTAGAGCTTCCTGAAGCCCTCCATCACTTCAGGCTCGATTGAGCCCTCCGGCGCCCTTTCGACGAAGTCACTCTCCACGCCGATATCGATGATATCCTTGCGCGGCCCGAGTTCGATCATCTGCAAGATCGCCTCATTCAGCAGCCTGTTGTCCTTCATCTCCAAGGCAATCCGAGCCTTCACGCCATAGCTTTCGCGCAGGAACTTGCTGGATTCCTTCGCGAGGGCGATGGCTTGCTCTACGGCAGGAAGGGCTCGTGGCTCATTTAACCAAATGTTTGCGGCTTGGATCCACGCACGCTCATCAACCGGGAACTCCGAGAGATACGCTTCCAGAGCGGAATCGGCTTCACCAACATTGTTGTACATGCTGAATTCATTAACGAGCAGTGAATGCAGCGCCCGCCGTTCATCGGGGACCGCCGCCCTGGCCAAGCGTTCCGCTAAGGATTGGCTAATATCCTGGTATCCCGACTCACGCCGAATTTCTTCCGCCCAAAGTCGTGGCTCAATAAGAGCATGCTTCTCGATTGAGTGGTCATCGTCTCCGTTGTCGCCATTCATCGGCCAAAATTTCTCCAAATTTCTTCATCAGCAGAGCTCCATTCTCTCGGTTCGGCAGGATTGGGACGGCCACTGTTTTGAACACATTGACGTCGTCGTTCTGCCGCCCGATCGAGACAACCTCCCAAGAAGTGCGGATGAGCGAAGTCGCGTCGCTGAGAATAGCATCTCTGCTCCTCACGAGCGTATCGCCCATGGCAATCCTCTTCCGGTTCGTCGCCGCCACCGCCAAATCCCACGGCCCGCCGGCACACATTGCCGAAGTCCCTGATCTTGCCGGTCGCCCATCGAGTCCAGTTCTCGTTCTCCGGCGTTCCAGGAATGGCGATCGGCGGCAGTGGAAGCGTACCGGGACGCGCGATCTGCCGCCCATCCGGGTCGACATACATCTGCGGCGAGTTCACCGCATACGCATAAAGGCTCGGCCCGTCGGCGAAGCCCAGCGGATCGGCCTGGCTATAGCGGCCCGTCGTCGCGTCGTAATGGCGGTGCCAGTTATAGGCCAGCCCGCTCTCGATCTGGAACCACTGGCCGGGGAACCGCGCATCGTTCGAGGCGCTGCCGCTGATCGAATGAGCCCCGCCATAAGGCAGCCACACCGCGTCCCACACCGATGCCTTCGCCGCGTCCGTCATTTTCACCGGCCGGTTGAGATGGTCGCCATGGACGAACCAGAGCTGCAACGACATCGTGTCGACATCGGCCACCACCGCCAGCGGCACCGCCGCTGCCGGCCCGGTCTGATCGTCGAGGAACGGGGTTTCGGTGAGCCACAGATATTCGCGCACCGTGTCGCCGCTCGTCCCGTCCGCTTCCGCGATCAGATTGCCGAAGCGATCGTAAATCGAATGCACGGTGCCCGAGGGCGTCATGTTGCTCAGCACGCGCTCGGTAAGTTGCCCAAGGGCATTATAGGTATAGGTGCCCTTCAGCGAGCTTCCCTCGGCGTCAGGCAAAGCGCTTCGGCCACCCTGCGCAGCGATGGGGCACACGTATAGGCATGTAGGCGATGTAGAAGATGATCCCGAACGACAGCGGCAGGACCAATGGCCACAGGCTAGTCCGAACGCGCTATAAGCTTCAAATCCACTTCCACCTCCGTCATATGGATGACACCATATCGAGGGAATGAGACAACGATCCCCTCTTTGAGATAGGCCCATTCATTTTTCGGGAACCTAGGCGAGAATTTTCCCGCGCCGATATCGCATTCGACAACTCCTTGATCGTCATCACCCATACGAACTCTATCCCCGATCCGAATCTCTTGTCCGTCTGTGTATTTCACCACGCTCCTCCAGTAGGTCAGTTTGCGAATGGTTCAATGGGAATGGCACCGCGAGGAAGTTCCCCGACCGGGACTGCTCCAATCGGCTGCCAAAAGCATCTGCCGCTATTGGGATTCTTGTTTGCGCGATAAAGATTATAATGTGGCCCTACGATACCGTGTTGTGGCCGGCTGGGAGTGTCCAGCGGTCGGTAGGCAATCGTTCCAACGGGAACTACCTTGCCTGAGATCGTACGGCATGGTTCCGGCTCGCCGCCGCCACCACCCAATCCCACGGCCCGCCGGCACATATTGCCGAAGTCCCTGATCTTGCCGGTCGCCCATCGTGTCCAGTTCTCGTTCTCCGGGGTTCCGGGAATGGCGATCGGCGGAAGCGGCATCGTACCGGGGCGCGCGATCTGCCGTCCATCCGGATCGACAAACATCTGCGGCGAGTTCAGCGCATATGCATAAAGGCTCGGCCCGTCGGCAAAACCCAGCGGGTCGGCCTGGCTATAGCGGCCCGTCGTCGCGTCGTAATGGCGGTGCCAGTTATAGGCCAGCCCGCTCTCGATCTGGAACCACTGGCCGGGGAACCGCGCTTCGTTCGAGGCGCTGCCGCTGATCGAATAGGCCCCGCCATAAGGCAGCCACACCGCGTCCCAGACCGATGCCTTCGTCCCGTCCGTCATTTTCACCGGCCGGTTCAGATGGTCGGCATGACAAAACCGCCGAACGGTCCCTGGCCGCTGTCTAGGTGAAGAAGAGGCCGAAGCCCACGCCCCACATGATCAGCGCGACGAGGCCCTCCAGCACCCGCCATGCGCGCGGATCGGCGAAGAATGGCCGCAGCAGGCCGCTCCCATAGCCAAGGGAAAAGAAAAACAGAAACGACGCACAGACCGCGCCGGCGGCAAAGGCGATTTCCCGTCCCGGAAACCGCGTAGAGACCGCGCCGAGCAGAACGACCGTGTCAAGATAGACATGCGGGTTCAGCCACGTCAGCGCGAGGCCGATGGCCAACGCCGCCTTGCGGCTTAGCTCCGTGCCCTCCCCCGGCTTCAGCGCCCCCTTCCCGGTCAATGCGGCCCTCAGGCTCAGCGCACCGTACACGAAAAGAAACGCGACCCCGCCATAGCGCATGAAGGGATCGATCCATGGAGCCGCGCTCACGGCCGCGCCGAAGCCGGAGACGCCAGCGGCAATCAGCACCGCGTCCGAAAGCGCGCAGGTCAAGCATACCGCAAAGACATGCTCGCCTCTCAAACCTTGCCGAAGCACGAAGGCATTCTGCGCGCCGATGGCGACAATCAGGCTGAACCCGACGGAAAAGCCTGTGATGGCGGCGGTCGCATCCATAGCCCCAGTTTCCGCCGCCGTGCATCGCCGCGCAATGTCTCTGCATTCCGCGCCATTGCCCCCGCCTCCCGATACGGGCACTCTGGCCGCGCTCCCCTCGCGACGAGACACACTTTGGAAAATTCCCCGCATCAGCACACGGCATCCCGCCCCCTTTACGCCATTCTGGTGATGTGCGCGGGGGTGTTTCTGCTCGCGATGAACGATGCGGCCGCGAAGTTCCTCGTCGCGCGCTACGACCCGTTTCAGATCGTCTTTGTCAGAAGCGTACTGGCGCTGCCGCTGATCGTCGCCCTGATCCTCGCGGTCGATGGCAGGCCGGCGCTGAAGTCGCACAGCGTCGGGGTCCATGCGCTGCGCAGCGTCGTGGTGATGGGCGCGGGTTACGCGTTCTTTTTCAGCATCAGATCCCTGCCGCTCGCCGAGGCGGTCTCCCTCGTCTTCGCCGCGCCCATATTCGTCACCGCCGTTTCGGTGGTGTTTCTGGGCGAGCATGTCGGCTGGCGCCGCTGGGCGGCCGTGGTCGCGGGATTCGCCGGCGTTCTGATCATCGTCCGCCCCGGGGCGGCGGCGTTCCAGCCGGCCTCGCTATACGCGCTTCTCTGCGCCCTGCTCTACGCGGTCTACATGATCAGCAGCAGATGGATCGACCCGCGTGACAGCGTTCGCACCATGCTGTTCTACATCACGCTGTTTCCGGCGGTCTTCGGCTCGTTCGTCGTCTTCACCGACTGGCCCGAGGCGCAACTGGCCGATCTCGTTCTTTTCCTCGCCATGGCCCTCTTCGGCACGACCGGCATCACCCTGCTGAGCCAGGCGTTCCGCATGGCGCCGGTATCGGTCGTCGCGCCGTTCGACTACACCGCGCTTCTCTGGGCCAGCATCTTCGGCTGGTATCTCTGGGGCGACATCCCCGATATCTGGGTCTATGTCGGCGCCGCCGTCATCGTCGCCAGCGGCATCGTCCTGATCCTGCGCGAGGCACGCGCCAGCAGGCGGGTCCAGCGCGAGGCGTCCCCGCCGTTCACTGTCTGATTGCTAAGCTGGGTTGTGCCTGTAGCGCGCCGCCATACGGTCGATCGCCCAGCGCCGGACGCCGGCGCGGCGCACGAACATGGTCATGTCCTCGGCTTCCGCGATCGGCCGCGCAAACCGCTCCACGACGTGATATTCGGGCCGCGAGCGGTAGTCATGAACCGCAAGGATCGCATCCCGGTCCAGCCAGGCAAGCGCGGTCAGAAAGCAGGCGACGCGAAATCGCCCGTCGACGAGGCAGAAATCCACCTTCCGCGTGTCGCGCCTTCTGATCGAGCGCGAGTAGTCAGGAAACCTGGCCTCATGCCCGCGTCCCGCCGGGTGCCCCCAATCCCTTGTAGGTCCGATATCGACATGGATCAGTTCGACTTGCGGCCGCGCCTCGCCGATCGCCTTGCGCGTTCTGTCCATCCAGGCCATATCGCTGTCGACCGAGCGGATCGACCGTTTGACCAGCCCGGCGGCAAGAACGGTACTGCCGCCCATGCCGAACTCGAAATAGTCATCCGACATGGACAGGAACCGGACAAACAGTTCTGTCTCCGCTTCGCTCATCCAGACGGCCATCTCTGTTTCGACGTCTTCGCTCACTGTCCTTTGTCCGTTGCGGTTTCCCCGAATTTTTCCTCGATCGCGGCCTGTATCCGGGGCTTGAATTCCTTTCTTGCCACCGCCTTGGCGGTCTCGCGCACCAGTCTCGCCCGCCGCCGCCGTGCAGCGTCGTCCGCTCCCGCCCAAAGGCCGCCCGCATGCTTGCGATAGACGCTCATCGTTTCGTTGATAAATCCGATCTTTCCCGACTGCTCGAGATGGAAGCAGACACCGATCTCGCTGAATCCCGGCCCGAACAGGATCGGCGGCGCCGCCCGCATGAGGCCCCTGCGAAACATGCATGATGAAAAATTTCCGATCGGATTCCAGTGCGGATCGTTCAGAATATCCTCGCCCGAGAGCCGGTCGGCGGCGATCTCGTCATGCTTTGCAAAGCCGTTCCGCCGCCCGGTTTTCTCCAATATCTCGATTTTCGAGAACACCATCGAGCAATCGCTGTTGTCGGCGAGGAAACGCACCTGCTTTTCCAGCTTGTGGTCGTCGATCCAGTAGTCATCGCCTTCCAGGATGGCAATGAAGCTGCCTGAGGCCTGGGCAAAGACGTGGGCGTAATTCTCGTGCATGCCGCGATTGTCCTGACGACTGATATCGCGGACCGTATTGGGAAACCGACGCGCATAGGATTGAACGATGTCGCCGGTGGCGTCAGTGGAACCATCGTCGGAAAGCAGGATCTCGTGCGCGAAATAGCCCTTCTGTCGCAGCGCGCTGTCAATGGCCTCGGCGATGAAATCCTGCTGGTTGTAGCAGATGATGGCGGTCGTCACCGTCGGCACGCTGCCGTACCTTTCGGCGATGGCAAGGCGCGCGATCGGGGCCGATTCGGATGTTGTGATGCGATCCGCCTCCATCCGGTCGTCATAGGTCATCAGGATCTGCGGGACGAAGACGGGCGGTTGGGCGGCGGTGTAGCGGATGATCACATCCCAGTCGACCATCCGTCGCAGGGTGATATCGAAGCCGCCGAGCGAGTCGTAAAGGCTGGCGCGGTGAATGAAGACCCCGAGGTCGATGTAGTTCGCCAGCAGCAGTTGATCGCGGCGGTAGGGCTTCCCCCCCACATGACCGTTCGGGAGCTTGAGAAAACGCGCATAGAAGCAGTGTGTTTGCGGATGCTTTGAAATTGCCCTGGCGAATTCGGCGAAGAAGCCCGGGCGCATCTTGTTGTCCGAGTCTGCATAGGCAATCCATTCGCCGCGCGCTTGTTTGAGGCCGAGATTGCGCGCCGCCGAGACACCGACATGTGCGTCGCTGCGCAGGAGAACCATGCGCCCCTGCGCGATTTCCTGACGATACCGGCCCTCCAGCAGCGCCTGCGTGCCGTCATTTGAAGCATCGTCTATGATGACAAGCTCAACTTGCTCATATTTCGTGGCGAAAACCGAATCGATGGCCTCGCAGATGCAATGGGCGCGGTTCCGTGTTGCCATGATGACCGAAAAGAATGGCGGGCGGCTGTCGCTCGGCCCTGCCGCTCGCGCGCGGGAATCTTCAGTGGCGCCCATCGGCGCTTCGCCTTTCGGCTTGCGGCGTCCTTTCAGGAAGTCGGAAACACTCCACCTCACTCGCACTCTCTTCCCCCGGGGCCGCGGGCTCGCCGGCGTTCATCGGGGCAAACGCTATCGACGCTCAGGGCGCCTGTCCAGCAGCGCTCCGGGGCCGGCAAAGGGCGGAGCATGCGGCCCCGCCCTCGTCTTGTTCCAGCGTCAGTCGACGACGTAGACGATATAGCCCGCGATGTCCGAACCGTTCGCCAGCGCCACGTCCTGTGAGGTCGCGCGGATGACCACGCCGTCCTTGCTCTCGAACACTTGCGTCCCGCCGGCGCTCTGCGTAAGCGCGCTGACCAGATCCTCGCCGGAATATTTTCCGGCCGTATCGACATCGAGCCCGTCGATCAGCCCGTCGGGGTCTGCCGCCTGGGTGGAGCCGTCCAGCTTCGTATAGGCGTCCCAACCGAGGTCCAGCGTCGCGCTGGCCGTCGTCCAGTTCACATAGAAGAAGGAAAGCCCGAGCAGCACGCGCACGCGCCCCGCCGGCAGGCGGAACAGCGCCACCGACGAGGTTGCGTCGCCCGCGCCGGACTGGTCATGCACGCCATAGGCGATGCGCAGCCGCCCGCCCATTTCCGCCGGGCTGTTGTTCACCGCCGGCGCCGCCGTGGCGTTGCCGTATTCGGTCGTTTTCTGGGTTGTCACTGCCATTGTTCAGCTCCTTTTCTTTACGCGCCCGGCCCGGCCGTCGGGTCGCATTCGATATAGCCGACCTTGGCCTCCTCCATCCGGGTCGCCCCGATGGACATGGCCGTGTAGACATAGGTGTTGAATTCCTTGTCCGGCCGCTCGGCGATCCGCGTCTTCGGCGACATGCCGATGCCGAGACGGATGCCCGAACGCGCGAAGAACAGCACCTTGTCGTCGCCATTGGCGTCCGTGCCGATCCGCTCGGAGCGGATGAAGGTGAAGCCGAGGAACTCGTTCATCTGCCCGGTCACCAGCGCCTTCACCGCGGCATAGTCGGCCGAGGTCGCCTTGGTGGAATTGAGCAGCGACGCGCGCTGGCGCGCGTTCCAGACGATGAATTTCTCCTCGTCCTCGTCCACCTCGTTGGCGGCCAGCAGCCGCCCGGCCTCGATGATCTTGGCGACGTTCATGCCAAGGTCCGCTGCGGAAACGCCGACGTCGCGCGTCTGCACGTCAACGATCATCGCGGCGTCGAAGCTCGTCGCCACGGTGCCGTCGACGCCGGTATAGGCGGTCGCGTCGGCGGCCTGGATGATGACTTCGTCGATCTTCCGGTTCGCGGCCATTGCCGCGTTCTGGGCGTAGGGGCTCGTCGGGTCGATCAGCAGGCGCACCTTGTCCTGGTCGTCCACCATGTCGCCCCAGTGATAGTCGGTCAGCGTCACGGCGCGCCGGTCATGCGGGGTGCTGACCAGCGGGGAATCGCCGTGGCGCGTCGTCCGGGCGATCATTTCGGTCGGCCCGATCTGTTCGAAGAACGCCCGCGTGCCGGTCACGGATTCCTCCATGACCGCGCGGCGAAGGCGCGAGGCCTTCTGCTGGGCGAGCATCGCGACATTTGCCTTGTACTGTTCGACAAACGCCGTCGTGATTTCGGTAGACATCCCGTCCACCTCCTTCATTCGCGGTTGATGTTTTGGATTCGTCGATCAGTTGTCCGCGCGGTTTGCGCGCGGGCTGCTCTCGCCCTTGTCATGGAAAAGCCGGGCGTCAGGCTTGTATGCTGGCCGTCGCGTTTGATTGAGACGCGCGGCAGCCGCCGGGGCCGGGCGCGATAGCGCGCGCAGGCTTGTCCGGCGTTGAAATCTTGTATTCCCCTTGAATCGATCTGTGAGCGAAGCCGCACAACGCACTGGCGGGATTCAGCGATTGGGGCCAAAGGTCGCTTAGCGCGCACTGTCACGCTCCACCCTTGGCCGCGGCCTCCGCGGCCTTTTCCTCGTCGATCCACGAGATAATGATCTCGAAGGTCCGGGCAATTAAAAAGGCCCGCCGGAGCGGACCTGGGATGGAAAATGAAAACGCCGCCCGAGGGCTGCGGATTGGCTAGAAGAGGGAAAGCCTGCCGTCAGGCGGCATAGGCGCTGTGCTCGTGTTCACGCCCTGCCTTTGGCGGCGGCTTCGGCAGCCTGTTCATCGTCGATCCGCTCGATAATGCGTGGCCTGCCGAACTCGACACCCACAAACTGCTCGAACTTCTCTTTGCCTGCCTCACCCGTTGCGATGAACTCCATCTCAATGGTAGTCAGATCCTTACTCCCAACTATTGGTGTCGTGATTGAAAACGCTTCCAATCATGTCGCGTGTACAAAAGCGTATGTCATCCTCGTCATAGCTCCGGCTGCGATCTTTGCTCCACCAGACGATGACGGCGTCCTCGATTTCCTGCGGAGTTGAACCCAAATCGTGACGGGCGACATAAGTAGAGCGTGGTCCGTCGAACCTCAACTCAAATGGAATACCGCCCTTTGCGATTGTGGACCGGATGCACGACCGAAGAAATTCTTCCTGCTCGACGTCATCGAAGGCGAAATCGCGACGCTCGGCGTGACCGGTGAATTCGCGCATTCCAACATCATCGTCGCGAATGACTTCGTTCGAAAGACTTTCAATCCAATCAGCCGGCGCTAAACCATGCACGTCTTTTCGTTTGTTGATCATTGCTGATGCACCTTTAACGCTTGTTCAAATCCGGGATATTCGCGCCGCCAGATGTCTATTGTCTCGCCATGTTTCTTGCTTTGGCGCAGCCCGAAAACAAATCCGTCGGGTCGTTGAAACATGCTACCACCATACCGTTGATTTTGAATCGGCCGCGCCCCCTTAAGCAGATTTTGCCTGAGGTGTTGGTATTCTGCAGGCGAGACGGTGCGGATGTCAGGGGTCGCGCTGCGATTTACGTATCCGATAATTTGACCGTTGGGATAGACGAGTTCGGGTGTGGGCCCATTGCTCTCAATATCACGAAGATCTTGTTCCGCCTGCTGCCTTACCGCACGCCAGTGCCGAATTTCACCGTTCGGTGTCGAAAAGAGGCTGCGCGGAGATTGCCAATCAGGATTGTACCTTTGCACCCGAGAAATTGCGGCAAGGCCGGAACTCATCTCGGCTTCAAGTTGCGTAATCTCACGCAGTGTGGCGGCAGGATACCGAGCCATCAGCTCTGCACGTGTCGTACGCGGCGGTCGCGCTTGAGCCAACCAGCGTTCCGCATCAGTTCCTGCATTTTCCGGTGCGGCATCATCGGCATTCGGACTGAACTGACCGGTAGCGGGCGATCCTCCAAGGGCGTTCGTGCCGGCGCGGCCTTGGGGTATTACGGGTTCTCCGTCCGCCCCCGGCACAGCCGCGTTTGCGGCCGTCGGCAGGAAGAGGTCGGCAACACTGCCGGCTGCTTTGGCCGCGTCGCGAAGCCACGACATTGCCTTTCCCGCTGCCTGCTCGGGCGAAAGGCCGCCTTCAGTCGTCTGGCGGGAATATTCGGTGCCGATGCCGGCGATAGTGCCCGCCCCCGCGTCGGCAAGGGCGTCGGGGCTGGCCTCGTTGAGGTCGGCGGCGAGCGTGGCCGCGGCGGCGATGCGGGCGGGATCGTCGGAGGCGAAGGCCCCGCGCAGCGTGGAAAGCACGGCGTCGGGCACGATGCCGGTAGTGCCGGCAAGATAGAGAGCGGTGTCGCGGGCCGAGGCGTCCTCGCCGAAGAGATCGCCGCTTTTCGCCGCCGCCGCATAGGCTTTGGAGACGGCAAGGCGCTCGTTGACATTCTTCGGGTCGAACACCCCGCCTTCATTGAGACGCATGAAGACATCGTCGACACGCGCGTTCTCGGCCTGCTTCGCCTCATACGCCCGATGCAGCTTTTGCGTGTCCGATGCCGACAGGCCGCTGGCGGTGATCGCATGGGCAGTGACGGCTGGATCGCCCGCTGCGATCCGCGTCTCCATGTCCCGGCTCTGCCGCGCGATCTCCGCGATACGTTGCGCGCCGGCATCGCGCCGCTTTGCGTCGAGCCGTGCTCGCGCCTGTTCGGTCAGCCGCTGCCGTTCGTCATCGCCAAGACCGTTTAAGCGTTCGTCATTGCCGCCCGCGATCGCGTCGAGGAACCCCTGAGGATCGCTGGCGGCGGCGTGCTCGGCTCTGGCGACACGGAACAGCCGCTCGGTCTCGGCCTTCCGCGCCCTCCCCGCCTTCCCCCGTTGTTGGCTTGCCTTCCTCTTCCTCGTCGTCGTCCTCGCCGCCGGCCGATTGGCTCTGTGCCACCATCGCAAGGCCGGAGCCTGCGGGCGCGTGTTCGACCAGCCGGTTCCAGCTTTCGGCGAAGTCGGCGAGCGGCACCGGCTCGCCATCGATGATCTCGTAGCCCGCACCGGCGACGATATCGCCGTCGCGGTTGGTGCTGCCGTTGAAGCGGAAGGTCCGCCCGTCGATCTCGATCTCGAAGGTGCGGCTACGATCCGCGCCGAAGCCGCTGACGCGCGCCCTTATGCCGTTGATCGTGACTTCACGGTCGATCCGGCCGCCCGTTTCCGTGGCGTCGAGGATCGGACTGAGGAAGAACAGCACTTTGCCCAGGACTGCGGCTGCGCCCTTCCCGAGAACGGGCGCCGCCTGTCGCGCGGCCCTTCCCGCGCCTTGCCCCAGAGTCCCCGCCCAGTCTCCCGCCGTTGCCGCGCCCGCGACGGCCGCGCTGATGTCGGGAAGCGTCGGGGCGGTCGGACTAGCCGCCGTGCCAGCGGTTTCGCCGCCTTGCCTCAGCTGCCGCAGATGGTCGCGATTGGGCCGGATCGCGATGTGAAGCTGGCCGTCTTCGTCGATCCAGGCATCCGGTTCGGCCGCAATTGACTTCGTTAAGTGGTCAATAGAAGCCCGCCGGAGGGGGTCTGGGATGGAAAATGAAAACGCCGCCCAAAGGCGGCGGATGGACTAGAACAGGGGAAGCCTGTCAGGCGGCATGGGCGCTGTGCTCGTGTTCACGCCCCGCCCTTCGCGGCGGCCTCTGCGGCCTTTTCCTTGTCTAGCCACGCGCAGACGCGCGGCTTGCCGATCTTTCTGCCGGCAAGTTTTTCAAATTGAGTCTTCGCTTCCTTGCCTGTCGCAATGTATTCGACTTCGATGGTGGTCGGACGCCGATCACTTTTCAGGAACGCATTGTAGGCGTTGAAAAGATTCCCCACCTGTTGCGCCGTCAGCAAGATCTGCATTTCCTCCAATCGGTCGGTTTCACTGCGCACAAGGACGTAATCTCCAAACTGGTACTTGCCGAAGTCATTGCCCATGCCGTGATAGGCAAAGGGGCTCATCTGAAGGGCGTGAGTTTCAATTTTTGCACCTGTATTCCCGTGGTGCGGCATGTCGTCAGACAGCCAAAAAGCAAGAATTTGCAGGTCAGGGTTCGCACCTTTGGCTGTGGCATGACCATCAGCGTTGGTTGAAAAATGCATATCTCCCTTCATTTTGGATACCTCTTATTCTTCGATCAGTGGATAGAAAGAGTTGATTTCGCCATTGGCTTCTTTCGTGAACCGAATCTTCACCCCGCTGGGTGAGTAGCCTTCCCACCTATTGCCCCCTCTATATTGGGCCTTCAGGAACGCTTTGCGCGCTTCATACATCACCCTCTGCCGCGACCAGCTTGTCGGAAATACCGTGCTCCTGTCTGGCTTCGTGTGCCATTCGCCCGTAATCGGATCTTTTATTTGGATCTCAGCCTCTATGACACCTTTGTTGTTGGTCGCAAATTTCTGCACGATCCTGACCGTCTCGCCATCGACATAGTGACCGCCGTGGACTTCCACGAGGTCGCTTTCGTGAAGCTCGCCGTCATCGTCATAGTATCTGTCCCGGTTGACGACGCCCTGCAGCGTTTTGAGAATAATCCGCGCCGAAAGGTGGCGAAACGTTCTGACCCACAATGGATCTTCAGGGTCGTTCGGGTCGGGTTCCGGTGCGGTTTCGTCATCATAGATCGGCGTTCGATCGAGAAAATAGCTGATCGGTCGCGTTTCTTTCGCAGCGGTGCTTTCGGCGTCCGGCTGATCTGATCCATCCGGGCTTTGCGCTGGGTCAGCGTCTTGATCGGCGATGTCATCAAGAGCCGGACCGCCATTTGCGCCCGTTTCGTGAATGCTGCCATCGGGCCGTCTGATACGCTGGCGTTCCGGCGTCTCCCCGTCGTCTGCTGCTAGGTCTTCCGCGCCCGCCCCGCCCTCGCCCGTGGTCGGCTTGCCGTCCTCTTCCTCGTCGTCCTCGCCGCCGGCCGATTGGCTCTGCGCCACCATCGCAAGGCCGGAGCCTGCCGGCGCGTGTTCGACCAGCCGGTTCCAGCTTTCGGCAAAATCGGCGAGCGGCACCAGCTCGCCATCGATGATCTCGTAGCCCGCACCGGCGGCGATATCGCCGTCGCGGTTGGTGCTGCCGTTGAAGCGGAAGGTCCGCCCGTCGATCTCGATCTCGAAGGTGCGGCTACGTTCCGCGCCGAAGCCGGTGACGCGCGCCCTTATGCCGTTGATCGTGACTTCCCGGTCGATCCGGCCGCCCGTTTCCGTGGCGTCGAGGATCGGACTGAGGAAGAACAGCACTTTGCCCAGTACTGCGGCTGCGCCCTTCCCGAGAACGGGCGCCGCCTGTCGCGCCGCCTTTTCCGCGCCTTGCCCCAGCGTGCCCGCCCAGTCTCCCGCCGTTGCCGCTCCCGCGACGGCGGCGCTGATGTCGGGACGCGTGGGGACGGTTGCCGACGCGGACGCGTTCGCAGCGTCGCTTCCCAGCTGAAGCTGGCGTCTGTGTTCAGGATCGCTCCAGATGTTGATGTTTAAGCGGCCGTCTTTATCGATCCAGGCATCCGGCCCGGCGGCGCCGGCCTTGCGCACCTGTTCACCCAGCTGCCCCGATGCCTGCTCGGGCGAAAGGCCCATCTCGGTGGTCAGGCGGGCATATTCGGTGCCGATGCCGGCGATGGCGCCGGCGCCCGCATCGGTCAGGGCGTCGGGGCTGGCGTCGTTGAGGTCGACGGCGAGCCGGGTCGCGGCGGCGATGCGAGCGGGATCGTCGGAAGCGAAGGCCCCGCGCAGCGTGGAGAGAACGGCGTCGGGCACGATGCCTGTGTTGCCGGCAAGATAGAGCGCGGTGTCGCGGGCCGAGGGATCATTCCCGAAGAGGTCGCCGCCCTTCGCTGCGGCCTCATAGGCCTTGGAGACGGCAAGGCGTTCGTTAGTGTCCTTCGGATTGAATGCACTGCCTTCGCTGAGGCGTTTGAAGACATCATCGACCTGCGCATATTCCGCCTGTTTGGCTTCATACGCCTGATGCAATTTTTGAGTGTTCTGCTCCGGCAATCCGAGATTGCTGATCGCATGGGCGGTGACGGCCGGATCGCCCGCTGCGATTCCGCGCCTCCATGTCCCGGCTCTGCCGCGCGATGTCCGCGATACGTTCCGCGCCGGCATCGCGCCGCTTTGCGTCGAGCCGCGCTTCCGCCTGTTCGGTCAGCCCCCGCCGTTCGTCCTCGCCAAGCCCGTTTAAGCGTTCGTCGGTCCCGCCCGCGATCGCGTCGAGGAACCCTTGCGGATCGCTGGCGGCGGCGTGCTCGGCTCTGGCGACACGGAACAGCCGCTCGCTCTCGGCTTTCTGCGCCTCCACTTCCTCCGGCGTTGCCCATTGGCTGAATCCGGCCAGATCGTCCCGAGACCGCGCCCAGGCGCTCTCGTCGCCAAATTTTGCCGCTTCCAGATTGGCTTCTACGGCGCGCTGGAAATCCCGTTCCCGTTGGTCCAGCGCGTTGCCCGCCTTGAACCGTGCCGCATCCCCTGCAAGCGCCGATGTCGCATGCAGCGTCCATTGACCGAAAAGACCGGCCGCCCGTTCGCTCGGCGCTTCGCTGGACCGCTGCGCCTGCGCGGCGTCCAGTGTCTGGATCAGCGCCGAAGGGTCCGCCCCTTCCGCCCGCTGCTGCGCAAGCTGAAGCGAGGTCTCGGCCCTTGCCTTGGAGAACCAGGCATCCTCGGTCGTCTCGGCAATCCGCCGCGCCCGCTGGTCGAGCGCCGAGCCGAGCCCGGCGACGGCATCGCCCAGGCCCTGCAGCGCCCGTCCCTTGGCCTGAAACGGCGCCGCCGACGCATAAGAACCCGTCGCCCCGCCGGATAGTCCCTGGCGACGCTCGTAAACCGGAAATGTCGGCATGATCGCTCCTGTGCCCGGCTTGCCTGCCTGGCAATAAAAAAGGCCCGCCGGAGCGGGCCTGGAATGAAAGTGCGGAATGCCTTGAAGTGGCGCCGGCTAGTCGTCCATCACCGTGCCGTCGGGCCTCAGTACGCGTAGCTCAGGATAGGTGATTTCGGCGGGAAACAGCGATGGCTCCCAATATGTCTTGTCGATTTTAAGCTTCTTTGCCGCTTCCGCCTGACCAGCGAGC
Source organism: Flavobacteriaceae bacterium (assembly GCA_050249695.1). Taxonomy (GTDB): domain Bacteria; phylum Pseudomonadota; class Alphaproteobacteria; order Rhizobiales; family Tepidamorphaceae; genus JACKJP01. The sequence continues at coordinate 1,187,538 of JBFWQA010000001.1, forward strand.
CGCTGATCGCCCGCTTGGACTGCGAGACGACCTTCCTCTGCCGCGCTGGTCCTTCATCCTCGGCGGCCTCCAGCGCGGGCCGCAAGCGCAAGGCATCATGCAGCAACAGCGGTCTGCCATGATGCCAGCGCATAGCGGGGCACTAGGAATATAAGCCGAAGCAGCCTATTCTTGCTGCGTTGCACAATGCGATGGCCCCCGGAGGGCCTGCCGATTCTCCTAGAGGAAGCATGAGACACGAACCGTCCGGCCCCGGTGGCGCCGGCAGCATATCTTACGAGCCCCGTGGCGAAATCGGGTTGCTGCGCGATCCGCGCGCCTGGGCGCTGCTGCTTGCCGGCATGCTGACGGTTATGTCCAATTCCACCATCGCGCCGGCCCTGCCGGGCATTGAGGCGATGTTCCGCGATACGCCCAATGCCGATCTCATGACGCGCCTGCTTGTCACCGCGCCCTCTCTCATGGTCGCGCTTGCCGCGTCCTTCGCCGGATATGCCGCCGACCGTTTCGGCCGCCGAAACCAGCTGCTCGTCGCGTGTCTCGTTTTTGCCGTTGCCGGCACGGCGGGGCTTTACCTGCCCTCGCTCGAGGCGATCCTCGCCAGCCGCCTCCTGTTCGGCGTCGCCGTGGCTGCGATCATGACCTCGCAATCGGCCCTCATCGGCGATTACTACACCGGTATCGCGCGTGCGCGCCTGATGGGCTATCAGGTCGCGATCATGAATTTCGCCGGCTTCTTCTTCGTCATGAGCGCCGGCGCGCTCGCCGGCATTTCCGCCATCCTTCCTTTTGGCATCTACGCGATTTCCTTGCCGCTGCTGCCCTTGTTCTATCTGGTGCTGAAGGAGCCGCGGCACCGCGCCATGCTGCATGCCGCGCCGCTGCCGGGCGATGAAGGCCAGCAGGGCTGGAAATTCTTCGTTGGAGCGCTCTCCGCGCTGATCTTCGTGAGCTTCGCGCTGTTCTACATCGTGCCCACCCAGATCCCCTTTTATCTTGTCGAGATCGGCTACGCTGACGCGACGGTGGGCGGCTGGGTGCTCGGCGGGATGATGTTCTCCTGCGCCATCTTCGCCCTTCTCTTCGACCGCGTTCGCCCCGTGCTCGGGCGTGGCGGCACGCCGGCGCTCGGCTATGCGATGATGGCGTCCGGCTTTGCCCTGTTCTATCTGGTGCATTCCCTGCCGCTGCTCATCCTGGCGGCGGCGCTCACCGGCGGCGCGTTCGGCCTGATGATGCCGACCTTCTTCACCGCCTGCCTCAACGCCGCGCCGGCCAATCGTCGCGGTACCGCGATGGGCGTCTTCACGACCTGCATGTTCTTCGGCCAGTTCGCCTCGCCGCTCCTCAGCCAGCCGGTCATCGGCACGATCGGCTATGAGAACACCTTCCTGCTGATCGCGGTCTCGCTCGGCGTCATCGCCGTCGGCGTTTTCTTCGGCCTGCAGGAACGCGGGGCCGATGCCCTCGCCCAGCCGGCCGAATAGTTTTCTCCGTCATTGCCCCGCGTGACCGGCAATTGATTCCACTGCGCCGGCCACAGGACGGACGGCGCTGAATCAATTTCTGAAATCCCGCCGGCAACCCCTTCCGCCGACTCGCAAAAACCGCCTTATCCGAAACGCCGGTCATAGAGCGCCGTCAGTTCGGACAGCCGTGCGGCATGATCGGGATGGTTGCGGTCGGTCAGCGCCGCGGCATGGCGTGTCCGGTGAGTGGCGATCGCGGCGTCGAGGTCACCCGCCGTTTCGCCCGCCGCCGCTTCGCCGATCAGCTGTTTTTCGCCTACCAGTCGAACGCCCATCTCATAGAATGCCCTGACCATCGCCGGCTCGTTGCCGAGCCCCGCCGCCTCCATGCGCGCGACCACTTCGGGCGGAAAGAGTTCGCTCACCGCCCGCGCCGCCATCTGTTTGCGGCCTTGCGTCGCCGATCCCCATTCGGCCTGCAGCGCGCGCTCGGCATCCGCCAGCGCCTGCGCCTCGGCGAACTTCGCGGCTTCCGCCGCCTGGCGCTGCTGCGCGCCGCCCTCCTTGACCATCTCCATCAGTCCCGCCCGCACCCGGTCCGCCTGCCGCCGGTTGAGTCCCGCTTCATGCGCAAGGCCCGCCAGCCGCCGGTCGAGCGCTTCGTCATAGGCGAGGCCCTCCGGCAACTCGTCCGGCGCGGCGAACCCGTACTCTTCCGGCCGTTCGGGCCTGCCGGCGGCGCGGTACCACCGCTCCCAGTCGGCATCCGTCTTCGGCACCGGCACCTTCTCCGTGCCGATCAGCTTTTCCGCCGCGAGATAGGATTTCGCCAGGCCTTCCGCGCTGTCGAACTTCAGCAGGGACGGATGCGCGCGCATCTCTTCGGGCAGTTCCTCACGCCAGTTCGGTGCGGCTTCCCTGCCCTCGGCCTCGATCGGCGCCCCGGTCGCTTCCGTCTCGTTCATTCGTCATCTCCCTGCGCTCTTGCCGCGATCTGACGCAGCGTCTCGGCCTTGAAGCGCGCCGGTTCATTCACCAGCAGCGCCACGATCTCGTTGCCGACGGAGCGCTGGCCTTCGTTGAAAAGGGTCATATGCGGGTTGCAGTCCTTCGGCATCGAATTGCGGAAGACATGGCAGAAGTCGAGCAGATAGGAGATCAGCCTTTCGCCGGCGGGCGTCGCGTCGACCTCGCGGATCGCATGCGCGATCTCTTCGCGTTTATGGGGCATCGATAAATCTTTCTTTTGATTTGGCACGGCAGCGCAGCGCTGGATAATCTCGCGTCATGGACAGGCGGATCGAATACCCGGACAACGATGTGCCGTTGCTCACGTGGTGGGATGGCATCTACGACCACGTATTCATCGCCCTGCATCCATTCTTTCGCATTCGAAAGAGCGACAAGGAGCCAGGCAGTAGCGCGGCAGAGTATGAGCCTGTTGCGTTTCCCAACTCTTTGCCGGAAGGCATCGATTGGGACGCCATCAAACTCCGTGGCGAACCGCGATCATGGAAGAGCGTTCACATGGCGGTATCGTCGGATGTTCCGGACAGGCAGTTTCAGCGTGCCGTATGGCTGCTGAGTTGCCTCGGCGTCACCGACCATGCCGACCGGCAGCTTCAGGAGAAGATTGTGGAGTACTGTTGCAAAGAACAGCTCTTCTGCCCAGAGGACGATGTAGTCGCAGATTGCCTTTCAGAGCCAATCAATCGCTTTTTGAAGCAGTTGGGAGGCAATAGTGTCAGGGTTTGGGATGAGTTCCGACACAACGCATTTGACTATCCTGTTTCTGCATTCGCCACTGATCAACCTGCCCTGTTTCTACCGACTGCGGATACGAGACACAGCCCGTACGCTATTGATCTCGAAGATCCGGGAGTTCTCATAACGGCCGGTTTCGATGACTCCTATTCTTTCATCGCAATGACACAGCGTGCCATTTCGCATGCACGTCCCGAAGACTTCTTCGAAGGTCACTACGCAGACGAGCACACTTATTGCGACTGGCTTAATCCAAAAAGCGCGTTTAGAAGGGCTCAATAGCCTCCCTACTCCCCCTCCACCATCCAGTTCGGATAGCGCGCGGCGAGGATCGAAACGGCGGCGCCGAGCGGAAATTTCGAGCCCGGCGCGCCGTCCCATCCCGCGCCGCAGAGTGTGCCCTTCCGCACGGTCGCATAGGCAAGCGCTCGCAAGCTGCCCTCGCGGGCGTCGGCGAGCAGCCTTTCCAGGGTTTCGATCAGGTCATGGCAGGGCGTCTCGACGGAAGCGTCCGCGCCATCGACCACCGCGCCGGTCAGGCTGAATACGTTGCTCATGGGATGTCTCGCTGGCTGAGAACACAAAAAGGCCGGGCACATGGCCCGGCCGGTTGACTATTTCTCTGGCGGGCGCCGAAGCGCCTTCGGCGTGGAAAGCCTAGCGGTAGCGGTCGTTGCCCTGCCGGCCGAACACCGGACGCCCGTCGCGGGCGAGACCGAATTCCAGGATTTTCACCGTGGAGCCGGCTTCGTTGACTTCGCGCTCGCTCAGCGCGCGGTCCCCGTCCTGATCCCACCGCGTGAAGACGTCGTTGCGGCCCTCGCCGTATCGGATCTCGCCATTGTCGAAGTTTCCGTCATTCTTTGCTTCCTGGGCGGCAGCGAGCGAGGGCGCGCCGAAAGCCAGCAACAGGGCGGTAAACAGAAAGGCGCGTTTGATCGTCATATTTCGGTCTCCGGTCGCGAGTCGTCGCTGGGTTGATCGCATCAGATAGAATGGCGGGAACGAATGCAAGGTTCCGCCACCCTCTCGCCGCAATCTTTTCACCTGACAGACCACGCAGTATGGCCTTCCCATGCGGAAGTCGCTAGCATTTTGTTCCGATACCAGGGGATGGGAGGAGAACGGGGATGTCGCTGATTGCAGCAATGGCATGGTCGGCCATTCTTCTGTGGCTCATGATCGTAGTGGCTGGCGTCTGGAAATACACCGCATGGACGCCGTCCGGCCTGAAGAAAATGATGTCCAACCGCGACGAAGTGGTCGCCATCAGCCCTGCCAACGCCCGTGCCGAACGCGCGGCGCGAAACATGCTGGAGAACATAGTTGTCTTCATTGCCCTCGCCGCCGCCGCAGGCCTTTCCGGCCGCGCCGCCGGCATGGCCGAGACGGGCGCGACTATCTTCTTCTGGGCGCGGCTGATCTACTGGCCGGTCTATGTCGCCGGCATCGTCTACGCACGCACCGCCCTGTGGGCCGTCAGCATCGTCGGACTGGCGATGATCGCGCTGGCGCTGCTTTAAGTGATTGCCCGGGCGGAGGGTTCCACCCCCGCCTCGGCAAACGCCTTCGCGCCCTGACCCGCCTTGAGGAAGGCGGAGGCTGCCTGTTCGGCCGGCCCGGCCGCCATCAGGGCCATCTGCGTCTGCTGCTTGGCGGCCATTTCCTCGTCGTCGAGGATGATGTCGGGGTCGACGCCCAGTTCTCGGGCCAGCCAGGGCATGAATCCGGCGCCGTCGAAACGCGCCATCACCGCCGGATCCGCGCCGGCGAGTTGCCCGGAGATCGTCAGCATCTGCAGCGCCCGTTCCACCTTCTGGCCCTTCTGGGCGAGCGCGATCGGCGAGACATATTCGATATCGAAGGTCTTACCGTCGAGCTCCGCGGGCTGCGCGGGCAGCCGCCCGCCGCGCGACAGAATGGCGAAGACGCGCGAGATCAGCGGCCCGAGAAGCTCCGACTCCAGCCGCCCCATGATCGGTCCGAGCAGCCGCATCTTCTCCTGCGTACGCTGCATCACCTCGGTCGCGGTCATGTCGGCGCTTCCGGCAAATTGCAGCTGGTCGACGAAGAACATGGTCTGGATGCGCGCCCGCAGATCCTGCATCATTTCAAGGCTTACCGGAATGTTCCCGCCGGTTTGCAGCGGCGTGATCTCGCGCTCGCCGCGATAGAAGTTGAGCCCGCCGGGGACCGTGCGCACCGGGCCGATCATGCCGTCGTCGGGCACCAGCAGCGGCGGGTCGACGATCTTCTGCGCCGCCTTCAGCGTCGTGCGCGCCATCTCCTGCAACATCTTCACGTCGGGCAGCGCCGACATGGCGGGCGAGCGGCCGTATTTCTCGTTGGCTGTTTTGTACCAGCGCGGCACGCAGTACGGAAATTCCTCAAACCCGCCTTCCTGCAGCAGGTGCCTGGCCTCCTTTTCAAGATAGAGCGAGGCATAGGGCATGGCATCGGGTGTCGCCTTCCCCGGCACACGCTCCATGTCCGCGCGCGGGAAGACCGCGTGCAGGATTTCGATCCGGTCGTCGAACCGCCCTTCGGCATGTTTCTTCAGCACCTCGGGCGAGCAGCGTTCGCCCCATTGCTGGTGCGCCTGCCGGATGGTGAAGGAAAAGCAGCGGATGACCGTATCCACCTGCCCTTCCATGTTCTCGTCGATTGCGCATTCGCTTAAGGGACGCGTCTGGAAGAGAAGCTCGCCGCCCGCCCCCTCGCCGACGAACAGAACCGCCGTGCCGAAGGCCGCGAGGTCGAGATAGAGCTCGTGCAGATGCGTCGCAAGGCCCGCGCGCGGGGCGTGCATCGCCGCGAACATCGCGTCTTCGACGGCGGACAGATAGGTTCGCGCCTCCTGGCCCGCGCTCAATACGTCGTCTCGCAGGCGCAGCGAAAACCAGCGCGCCGCCGGATTTGTGGCAAGCCCGTGCAGGCCCGCCGCCAGCAGTTCCAGCGCATGAAGCCCGGTGGCATCCACGATCCGTCGCATCCGCCGGTCGCCGGGGCTCCGTTGCAGCGAAAAGTCGGCGCGGCGCGGGAAGATGTGTTCGGCAACGTCCTGCCAGTGATCTTCCCACACGCCCCGGTCCGCCTTCAGCCGCTCGAACCGCCGGCAGAGTCTGTCGGCCTTGTCCATGTCGCTCATTCTCCCAGCAGCTTCTTGGGGGTTGCGGCGCCGGCGACTTCCGCGTCCGAAAGCCGCGTCAGCAGCGTGGACTGCCGGCCGGCCGCGCCGGCCCGCGCGGCGCGCTGCTCGTTCACCGCCGCGAAGGTCGCCTGGTTCCGGTCAGGAGGCGACGGCGCCGGCTTGGGCTGCGGAATATTCGGTTTGCTGAAGCACATCTGTCTTTCTCCATGCATAGAGGAAATAGTCGGCGCCATCGCGCCCGTAGGATTTGAGAACGGCTTCGCGCACCGCGCCGAAGCGTTCCAGCAGCGCGTGCGCGTCCGTGTGATCGAAGCGGCTTTCGCATTGAACCCGATGCGCGCCGCGCGCCAGCAGCCAGGGCTTGAGGTCCTTCAGCGCATAGCGGGCGATATCCACCGCGGCCTGCGGCCAGTCGTTCGTGCCGAAAGCCCAGATCGTGAAGGCGCCGGGCCACAGCGGCGTCGCGCCGCAAATCGCGGCGGGTTTCCTGTCGCTGAAGGCGACGGCGCTGCGCCCCCGCGTTGCGGCGGCAAGCACCTCATGCGCCAGCAGCATCGGATTGTCGTGCCCGCGCATGCCGAAGATCTCCGCCCGGTCGCGGGCGCGCATGTTCAGGCAAAGATATTCGATGGCGGCGAAGGAAACGGGCTGCAGCAAGGCGAATGTCCAGTGTAGAGAGTGCCCCCGGACGCGCGCGTATCAGTACTCCGGCGTTGATCGGCAGACTGGATTTCCAGCGGGTCAGAAGCGAAAGACCAAGCCCGCAAAGGAAAAGGGCGGGCTCCTAAGATGCCCGCCCTCAACAATTTTCTATTCCCGATGCCTCAGAAGCTCATATTAAGCCCGAACTTCACGAGACTGACATCGGTGTCCTGGAAAAACACGTTGGTCGGACCGGGAGGCGCTAGGTTTGGGAACATATAGCTCCCGAAATCGGCATAGGAATATTCGGCGAATACACTGTATTTGGCGCTAAGCTTGTACTCCACGCCAGCACCGACGATCCACCCGAACCCGCTGTCGCTCCCTTGGGCGTTCCACGGCAGACCGACGACATTCATAGCGTTGATCGCGACTACGCTGCCGTCAATGTCCGCGAAAGCCAGGCCTCCATGGGCATAAAGCAGAAAGTTTTCGCTCAGCAACCAGCCGGCGCGAGCGCGCAGAGTCGCCATCCAGTTGATGTCGGCAGTCGCGGTATAACGCGGCCCCGGCGGCGGCACGTTGATATAGGTGTCACTCATGCTCGCAAATGAGACATCTGCGATGGCGCCGAACACGAAGCTGTCGCGCCGCCAGTTGTAGCCCGCCTGGATGCCACCGAGAAACCCGTCGGGGTCCAGCGCAGTTGTCCGCGCGGGTGGACCTGGCGGGCTGGAATTCGTGATATCCGAATTGCCCCATCCATATCCGGCATGAAGACCCACGAACGCCCCGGACCAAAGGTCCTCAAAAACCTGCGGTGCCGTGGGGCTGGCGGGCATGTCCGCCGCGATTGCAGGTGACGCAAACCCCAGCGCCACCAAGAAGGTGATTGCCTTGTATCTCATTGATCTCCCCGACTCGACATCGGCGAACATCACAGCCCGCCTCTATATGCATGTCTGTTCATATACAGCCAAGAACGGCGGAAATTGCAAGCCTTGAATCTCCCGTACGTATGTGTACTTAACCCTAGCGCGAGCCTCGATTTGCGGGCTCTACATCGTCAGGCGCAGATGCCGGTTGATGATGTCCGCGGCAAGCTTCTCGAAGGTCGGCGTCAGTTCGCTGGCATTGCGGATGTCGGTGAACATCGAGGCATCGGTCGCGCAGCTGCGCAGCAGGTCGGCGTCGCCATTGACGACACGCACCGTGTAGACCAGCACGTCGTGATCCTTCACCTCCGTGCACGCCTTGCGCAGTCGCTGGTCGATCGCGGCCGTGCTGTTGCCATGACGGCTTTCCGTGTTCTCGCCGTCGGTGAGAACGATCATGACCTTGGTCGTTTCCACCTCGCTCCACGGATCGCCCTGGGTAAACGGCTCGCTCGACGAGAGAAGATGAAGCCCCCAGATCACGCCAAGCGGAATGTTGGTGTTCCCTTCCGCCCTCATGTCGTCGATATTGTCGCGAAGCGAGCTGAAATTATTGGATAATTCATGCACCATCGCCATCCGGCAGCTGGATGACGAGAAACCGTTGTCGGGGTCGGGTTCGAAGAGGGTCTTTTCCTTGTCTGTATCTGGCGGCGTGTCATCGACATCATAGGGCTCCTGCCGGTCATAGATGCAGCCCTTCCAGTTCGCAGCACTTTCTCCGCTTCCTGAGTTACCGCGTCCCCGGCCCCGTCCGCGGCCATTGCCGCGCCCGTTGCTGCCGTCATCTTCGAAAAGCAGCCAATCGGCCTCCCGATAGGTATCGGGGTCTACCCGCACCATGGTCGTGAACGGCACCAGGCCGATCTTGATCGTCTTGCCTGGAATGGCGGCGGCGGTCTCCATCATGTCGACGAAATTTTCCGCCGACTCCCTGAGAATGCTGATCTTGCTGCTCGAGCTCATCGAGCCGGTGTTGTCGAGCACCATGACGACTTCCAGCGAAGCCACGGGGGTCATCGCCACGGCATCCACGGCGACCGGAACATGCTTGATGCCGACGATCCCGAGCAGCGATGTCGGCTCCGTCGCGCTCGCCGTCACCACATGGCTGTTGCCTTCATCGACGATGTTGAACTGAACATTGTCGAGACTTCTCAGCGCCTGCAGGTTTTGATTGAACGCGTCCGTGGCGATCTGCTTGCGCTGGGCCCAGCTCTTTCCGTAATTGCGGGTCGCGGCGAGCGCGGCCGCGTCGGCGGCGACCTGAAGTTTGGCCCGCGCATTGTAGGCCGACGAAAAATCCAGTGCGGCCCCGGCCATGGCGATCAGCGGCAGAAGCGCAATGCCGAAAATGATGGCGACATTGCCCCTCGTGTCAGATGCAAATCGGGTAAACAATCCCGTCTTATTGGCTCCGGACATCCGCGTCTCCCGCTCGGCTCCTGGTCACGCCTGGAAATATATCCGGAAGGGTTTAAGCAAATACTTCCGATTAAGGTGAATTTTCGTAACGGAATATGCATCCATTTTGGACCGGTTCAGAGCACCGGCTCTTCCGTTTCTTTACACAAAACGCAGTTCTTCTCTGAAATTGGCAATCGCCGCTCGAGAGGCCTGCGTCTTGGCAATTGGCCCTGCACGAAAGGCGCGGGCCTCAACTTGGGGTGCCCTCATCCGGCCAGCAAAAAGGGCGGGTTTCGCAACCCGCCCCGGCTCACCGCTCGCTGGGTCCATAGTTCACATCGTCAGGCGCAAATGCCGGTTGATGATATCCGCCGCCAGCTTTTCAAAGGTTGGCGTCAGGTCGCTCGCCTTCTGGATATCGGTATACATCGAAGTGTCCGTTGCGCAGTTCTTCAGCAGGCTCGCATTCCCGTCGACGACGCGCACGGTATAGACCAGCACGTCCTTCGCCTTCACCGCGTCGCAGGCTTTTTTCGTACGGTTGTCGATGGAACTGGTGCTGCCGTACTGACGGCTTTCCGTATTCTCGCCGTCGGTCAGTACGATCATCACCTTCGTCGTTTCCACCTTGCTCCACGGGTCGCCCTCAGTGAAGGGTGTGGTGCTGGAAAGCAGGTGCAGCCCCCAGACGACACCCAGGGTGATATTCGTGTTTCCGTCCGCCTTCATGTCTGACACGCGCGACCGCAGCGATGAAAAGCTGCTCGAAAGCTCGTGCACCTTAGCCATATCGCATTTCGAAGACGAATAGGCGGTGTCCGGATCCGGGTCGAACAAGGTTTTGGCGTTGGATGCCGTTGGCGTCGTGTCGTCGACATCATAAGGGTATTCGCGATCGTAGAGGCAGCCCTTCCAGTTGTTGCGTTCGCTGGTCGTCATGTCGAGCCAGCTTGCATTCTTGTAGGTGCTGGCGTTCAGCCGGACATTCGTCGTGAAGGGTACGAGCCCAAGCTTGATCGTCTTTCCCGGAATGGCCGCCGCCGTTTCCATCATGTTGATGAAATTGTTCGCCGCCTGCTTCAGCACGCCGATCTTGTTGCTCGAACTCATCGAACCCGTATTGTCGAGTACGAGCACCACTTCCAGCGACGCTACCGGGGTCATGGCCTTGGCCTCGACCGAGACGGGAATATAATGGATCCCGACGACGCCAAGCAGCGACGTCGACTTCACGGCGCTTGCCGTGACGAGATGGCTCTGCCCCTGGTCGACGATGTTGAAGGTCACACCGCTGGCCGATGTCAGCGACTGAAGGTCGTGGTTGAACGTGTCTGTCGCGATCTGCTTGCGTGTGGCCCAGCTCTTTCCATAATTGCGCGTCGCCGCCAGCGCCGCGGCATCGGCCGCCGCCTGCATCTTCGCTCGCAGGTTGTAAGCTGACGAGTAATCAAGCGCCGCGCCTGCCATCGCGATCAACGGCACGAGGGCGATACCGAAGATAACGGCCACATTGCCGCGCCCATCCGCTGCAAAGCGCCGGCAAAGCCGCTTCAACGACACTCTACGCATCTTTCGTCTCCAACCGGCCAACCTTTGGCCTGACGCTTAAATATCGCATCGCCATTTAAGAAAATGCTTCGAAAGACGCTTAACTATTGTAACGAATTTTCAGGCGATTGAACGCAATGCGCAGGCCCTGGCGCACCTCTCCGCTCGTCGTCACATGGTCAGGCGCAGATGCCGGTTGATGATGTCGGCCGCCAGCTTTTCGAAGGTTGCCGTCAGATCGCTCGCGACCCGGATGTCGGTATACATCCAGTCGTCCGTCGCGCAGTCGCGCAACAGGTCGGCGTCGCCATTGACGACACGAACCGTATAGACCAGCACGTCCTTCGCCTTCACCGCGTCGCACGCCACGCGTGTACGCGCGTCGATCGTGCTTGTGCGGGTGGACCAGCGGCTTTCCGTATTCTCGCCGTCGGTGAGAACGATCATGACCTTGGTCGTTTCCACCTCGCTCCACGGATCGCCCTGGGTAAAGGGCTCGCTGTCGGAAAGCAGGTGCAGTCCCCACACCACCCCGAGGGTGATGTTGGTGTTACCCTCCGCTTTCATGTCGTCGATATTGTTGCGCAGCGAGTTGAAGTCGTTCGACAGCTCATGCACCTTCGCCATGTCGCAGTCGGATGACGAGAAGCCATTGTCGGGATCGGGCGGGAAGAGCGTATCCTCGTCGTCGCTGTCGGGCGGCGTATCGTTGGTGTCATAGGGCTGCACCCGGTCGTAGATGCACCCCTTCCAGGTGCTCGAGGATGAACCGCCGCCAGAACCCCAGCCGCCCCAACCGCCCCAGCCGCCCCAACCGCCGCTGGACCCCCCCGAGCTGCTGCTTTCCTCAAGGTCGAGCCAGTCCGCGTCAGCGTAGGACGGGTCGACGCGCACCATCGTCGTGAACGGCACGAGGCCAACCTTGATCGTCTTACCGGGAATGTCCGCCGCGGTCTCCATCATGTCGATGAAATTCTCCGCCGACTGCCTGAGCACGCCGATCTTGTTGCTCGAACTCATCGACCCCGTATTGTCGAGCACGAGGACGACCTCCAGCGAGGCGCGCGGCGAAATCGCTTCCGCATCCACTCTGAGCGGGATCTTGTCGACGCCGACGATATCCATGAAGGCGGTCTTGATCGTTGCTGCGGCATCCACCTTGTGCGACTGGCCCTGATCGACGATGAGAAATTCGACATCTTCCGCGCCGCCGGCACCGCTGAGGTTGGCGTTGAATGTGTCGGTCGCGATCTGCTTGCGCGCCTGCCAGCTCTTGCCGTAATTGCGGGTTGCCGCTAGGGCAGCCGCGTCGGCTGCGGCCTGCAGCCGCACCCGCGCACCCTGGGCCGAGGCGAAATCGACCGCGGCGCCCATCGTCGCGGCAATGGGCAGCAGTGATGCGCCGAAGATGATTGCCATGTTGCCGCGCCTGTCGCGCGCAAACCGGCGCAGGAGCGCCGTTGCCGAAAAAGTCAAAATTCACGCCTCCGGAACTTCTATTTTCCTGTCCCTCGGCGTCCTCTTAGCGGGTCGGCTTTAATCCTTGGCGCTCAAATCCATGCGGATTTATTGAAAATTATACGGTTTTTGCGTGGATGAAGCGTAGATTTCAAAGCAATCCGAGGGTCTCGTCGCTGGCCTTGGCCCCGTATTTTTCCGCCGGTGGCCAGGGCCGTTCCTTCCAGTGCGGTTCGAAAGCAAAGGACGAGCGCGAGCGGCCGGGTAGAAGCGCGCCGTTCCCGGCCCCTTGAGCGTAGTCGTAGTAGAGCTTGACGATTTCTTCGCGGCTCGCCTGTTGCGCTGCCGGATGCTCAAGACAGGCTTCGCGCCACTTGGCCACTCTTGCAAACCGCTCATCTGCCGGAAGCGCGAATCCCTCGTAATACTCAAGGAACCAGAACCGGGCGAACATAGGTGTGAACACCGCCTCGGCGAGACCGAATTCCTGGAACAGATATGTCCCGTCCGGATTGTGTTCGAGAAGAAAATCGTCAAGGCCGGCATAGAGCTTCACAAGCCCGTCGAGATGGTCCTGCCGCTTGGCCTTGTCCTGGTTCATCACGAACATGTAGCCGGCTGTCGTGAATGCGCCTTCCCTGGCGATGAGCATCCGCTCGACGGCGCGTTCGTAGGGGTCGGTTCGCCGTACCTGTCCGCCGGGCAACGTCTCGTCCAGATAGTCGAGGATGACCAGGCTCTCCTTGATGATCCGCCCCTCGGCGGTTTCGAGAACCGGTAGCATCGTCGTGCCACGCGTCTTTTTCAGCAACGCCGGATCGCGCGGCTTGGTGATGTCGATGACATGAAAGTCGACCGCACCGCGCTGCTCCTTCAGTCCCAGCAGGATTTCGACCCGCTGGCAGAAGGGGCAGACGGGAATGTGGTGAACGGCAGGCTTTACCGGCATCGTCTGAGAAGACCTGCAGCCTGGCCTGCTACCACCGGCCGCCGCGCCGGATGAGTCTCACGATCACCAGCACGATGACCGCGCCGATAAACGCGTTAAGGATGGCGGCGATGATTCCGCCGCCGAGATGGATGCCGAGTTGCGGCAGCAGCCAGCTGCCGACGACGGCGCCGATCAGACCGATCAGCAGATCGCCGATCAGGCCGAGCCCGGTGCCGCGCACGAACTGGCTGGCCAGCCAGCCGGCCAGCAGCCCGACGATGAGGATGATGAGAAGACCCTGACCCGCCATGATCCATTGCCCCGTTGGTTGCCGCGGCGCTCTGCGCCCCCGAAAGGCATTTACCACGTCGGACCTGTCATGTCTTTACGGCAGGCTACGACCGCTCGCCGCTCACCCGCCAAACACATCATAATCCCCCATCGCCAGCGCTTGCGCGCGGTTCGCACCGCGCTGGCGGTCGCTGATCAGGCCCGGAAACAGTTCGCTCAGGGCCCAGACCAGTGCGTCGACCCGGTCTGGCGAAAATCCCTCGGCCTTGCGGTCGAAATCCGGCGTGAAGCTGCACATCTGGTCCTCAAGCTCTCGGAATTCTCCGACATGGCGCACCCGGCCCCGCGCATAGAGCGCCGCGACCGGCTCAGCGCGCACATACTTCCCCCGGCTCGCCCGCACCAGCTTCACCGGTATGTCGGGCGCCACCGCCCGCAGCGTCGTCTCCACCATTTCACCGCCCTGATTGGCTTCGGCAACGATGCAGTCCGCCCGGTAGTAGTGGAAAAGCGTGACCGCCTTGCGTGCCCATTCATCAGGCTTCATCACGCCGGAACCGTCGGCCAGGACGTGCCCCTGCCCCTGCCCGTCCGTCGCGGCGACGATGATACCCGTCTCGTTGGAACCGGCATGGCTTGAAACCGCCGGGTCGATCGCCACGGCCACGCGCCGGAAGACCGGAAGATCGGCTTCGCTTTCCGCATACAACCGGCCGATCGACTGCCGTGTCCAGAGTGAATCCGCGCTGTCGCCGGCATAGGCACCCTCGAAGAACCGCATCCGTTGCGAGCGCGGAAGATGTTTGAGGCTTTCGATATAGGCGGCCGGCAGGTTTTCGGCATTGTCCAGCGGCCCGGCGACGCCGAATGCATAGTCCTCGCGCGGCAGCGGCCGCCGTCCCTCCGGCTCGGCGCCCTCCACGAAGACGCGGTAGGTCCAGTGGCTTTGCGTCGTCGGATTGAGATCGACATAGCATTTGAGCGGCAGATGGGTGCCGCCGCCCGCCGTCACAGCTGCTTTCTGCGCGAGGCGCGTCTTGACCGTGCTGAAGGCCTGATAGGTGATTTCGGATGCTTCGTTGAGATAGATCGTCGCATATTCCCGCCCCAGCACCTTGTCCAGCCGCTCCCTGTCCTCAAGACCCGACAGCCAGATCTCCGATCCGTTCGGTAGCAGGAAGCATCCCTCTTCGCTGCGGAATTCGGGGACGAGCCCGTAGGCCAGCTTCGCCACCTTGGGCAGCGTATCGCGCCCGATCGACTGGCGCGCCGAAGCGCCGGTGCGCCGGAAGATCGCGTGGCGCGAACCCTCCGCTCTCAGCGCCCGTGTCAATACCGCGTAGCAAAGCAGGAACGTCTTGCCCGACCGCGATCCGCCGTAAAGGAGGCAGTGCGTCGCAGGTCCGCTGAGCAGCGCCTGCAATTCGATCTGCCGCCCGGTCAGCGAGAATTTCGCAATCGGTCTCTTGTCGCGGAAAGATGGCACGGGAGATGATCGTTTCTGAATGGAGATGGGTCGAGCGCTGGAGCGCCTTTCAGGCTTTTTCCGGGTTTCGCGCGCGCCGGCGAGCAGCATGAAGCGCCGCCGGCCCCAGGGGAGGAAGGCAGGCGGCAGGCGCTCAAGCAGCGGCGCGCGCGAAGCTGAACTGGAGATATGGGTCTTGCGGGTGCGTCGGGACCAAGTCAACGCGCCGCGCTCGCAAAACGTCCATGATGAAGGATTACCAGCCCAATATGCCAAATCTGCCAAGCCGTAGCCAGCAACGCGGTTTGGCAGCCTGTGGAATGTGGAGAAATGTCTTGCGTCCGCAGCTTCACCCGGCGTCGGGGCCTTGAGCGCGGGCCGACCTGCCCTTTGTTGTGCCGGTTGCCGCCAGCCGCGGGATCGGCTTTGATGCGGCGTCCACAATCGAATCGGAATTTCGATGGCCCTGAAAATCGACCCCGCGCTCTGGTACAGCATTGGCGACGTCGCCCGTCTGATCCGTCAGAGGATCAACGAGCAGGCCTCCAAGCTTGGCCTTTCGCAGGGTCAGGCCCGCGTGATCAACTATGTGTTCTACGAACCCGGCCTGAAGCAGACGGAACTGGCCGACCGTCTTGAGGTGCGGCCGATCTCGGTCGTCAGGCTCATCGACAGCCTTGTCGAACTCGGCGCCGTGGAGCGCCGCACCGATCCTGTCGACAGGCGTGTCTTTCGCCTCCATCTCACACCTCGTGGCGAGGAGATCCGCCGCGAAGTTTGGCCGATCATGATCGAACAGTGGCACATTGCGATGCGGGGCATGTCGCAGCAGGACGTCGACAAGCTCCAGGCGACCATCGACCTGATGAAGGACAACCTCGTGGATCGCGAACGGGCGCAGCCTCTGCCCGCGAAATAGTATCTCGCCCGAGCACCAGGCGGCGATCCCGATTGATCCCGGACCGCGTCCCCGACGAAAAGGCGGGCGGCATCATCAATGCACCGGGAGCGGACCTTTTGCCCAGCCGAGACCCAGGCAAGCGCGCATTGTACCGTCACGGTACTATCAGCATTGAAAGCAATAGCAGGCTAGAGTAGCATTGTCCTGCTCCAATGAGCTGGGTCCGTCCAAAGAACCGCCGTCAAAGGAAATCCTGGACGTCACGTGATACTGACAATGAAAAGCCCTTCGGCAAGACCGAAGGAGGAGGAAACAAGGATGCGATTGAACAGAATTGCCGGCATGGCTGCGGCCTGCGCAATAGCGGCAACAATGATGATGGGCACGGCAAGCGCCGAACCGGTCATTCTGAAATATTCCCGTTGGCTACCCGTCAACTACGCCATGGACCGCGATGTCATCATTCCGTGGCTGATGCGGTTCGAAAAGGTGACCGATGGCCGTGTCAAGGTGGAACTGACGGCCAAGGGCGTGGGAACCGTAGCGGGCCAGTACGATGTCGTGGCAGATGGCCTCGCCGATATTTCGTTCGTTGTCACCGGCTATACGCCCGGCCGCTTTGTCGCTGCGGAGGGACTGGACCTGCCGTTCCTGGGCGATGATCCGACCACGCGCTGCCCGAATTTCTGGAACGCCTACGAGAAATTCCTCGGGCCTGCCGACATCTTCAAGGAAGTCAAGATCCTCGGCGTGATCTGCACCAATCCCGGTCACTTCGCGATGACCAGGCAGATCATCACCGACATCGGACAGCTCGATGGCATGAAAATCCGCACGCCCGGCCCGACGGTGGCTGATTCAATCACGTTGCTGGGGGCTGTTCCAGTTTCCAAGCCGACGCCTGAAATCTATGAACTCGCCGCTGGCGGTGTCATTGACGGCGCGATCTTTCCCATCGATCCGATCCCGGCTTTCAAGCTCGACACAGTTCTGAAGAAAATCACCTACATTCCCGGTGGCATCTCCGGCACCACGACGATCTTCCCGATCAACAAGGCCAAGTGGGACAAGATTTCGCCGGAGGATCAGAAGGCGATCATGGAAATTTCCGGTCCTGTGCTGGCGAAGGCTGCGGGCGAACTGAGCGCGAAGGAACTGGAAGTCGCCAGCAAGACCATCAAGGACGGGGGTGGAGAAATTGTCGTCGCCAATGACAAGCTCGTCGCCGACCTGAAAGAGCGTCTGAAGCCGATCCGCGATGGGTGGATCAAGCGCGCCAGGGAAGCGGGATTGAAAGACCCGGAAGGGATGCTTGCCCTGTTCGACAATTAAGCCCGCGGAAGCCGGCACCGGCAAAGTTCCGCCCCTGCTCGACGCAGGGGCGGAAGCCGGAAGAAACATTCCGCATCGCATTGACGAGGGAGGCGAGAGGATCGGATGAAGATCGTTCTTCACACCGAGAACTGCATGGGCTGCGGTGCCTGCAGCGACCGTTCGCCCGAGGTGTTCGGCCGCGACGAGTTGACCGACATGGTCCTGCTCCTCGATCCAGAGCCGGCGCCCCTACTCCATGACGGTGTACGCGCTGCGGCCGCGAATTGCCCCACGGCGACAATTGAACTGATCGAGGATTAGCCCGCGGCGCGGACGATTGGTCAAAAGAAACGGTCTGACGCCCCGACCGCGAATGACAGGTGCATTTTCTAGGGAGAGCAAAAATGAACGGATCGATGCCGATCAGAGATTTCCTTCCCCTTCGCGACCCCGCGAACCCATTGCATCCGCCGAAGGAAGTGTTCCGGTGGCGTGAGGAAAGCCGCATCAACAAGGTCCGCACCTGGGACGGTACCGAGGCGTGGCTGCTTACCCGCTATGAGGACGTCAAGCAGGCGCTTGGCGATGAACGTTTCAGCGCCAATCCACGCCGTCCGGGCTTTCCCGAAAAGAACGCCGCCTATGCCGCCAATCTCGGCACCGACCACAACGTCCGCACCATGGACAATCCCGAGCACGGCATCCAGAAGGCGATGCTGGCGCGCGATTTCACTGTCGGCCGGCTCCAGGAAATGCGCCCTGCGATCGAGGCCAAGACCCACAAATTGATCGACGACATGCTGGCGCATGGCGGACCGCTCGATTTCGTGCCGCACTTCGCGCTGGCGCTGCCGGTCGAGGTCATGTGCGAACTTCTCGGCGTACCGGTCGACGACCGGGAATATTTCGCCGGCCTCAGCAACGAGGCGACAGGCAATGCGGAGTCCTCCGAGAAATCGGCGGAGGCAGGCCGCAAACTCAATGAGTATATCGACGGGCTCCTCGACGTGAAGGACAAGGAGCCCGAGAACGACCTGCTGAGCCGGCTTGTCGTCAACCAGCTGCGCACGGGCGCGTTGAGCCGCGCCGACATCATCAGCCTTGGTCGGCTGATGCTCATTGCCGGCCACGAGACCACGGCGCACCAGATCACCCACAGCACGCTGATGATGTTTCTCTACCCCGAGCAGCGCAAGGAATTGCAGGAAACCGACGATCCTCGCCTCATCCGCAACGCCGTGGAGGAATTCCTCCGCTTCGCCTCTATCACGCATAATGGGCGCCGGCGCGTCGCCACGGAGGACGTCGAGGTTGGCGGGCAACTCATCCGGGCCGGCGAAGGCGTCATCGTCATGACGAACATGGCCGACCGGGACGAAACGGTCTTCGAAGAGCCCAATAAGCTCGACATTCACCGTCACAATGCGCGGCAGCACATGGCGTTCGGCTTCGGCATTCACCAGTGCATGGGCCAGTTACTCAGCCGGGTGGAACTGCAGATCGTCCATTCGATCTTGTGGAAGCGTATGCCCAATCTGCAGTTGAACGGTGGCGTGGAGGACCTTGGCTATATCGAGAATACATCGGTGCTGGGCATCAAGACCCTGCCGGTGGCCTTCTAGGGGGGCGCAAGGGGAACCAATGGGAAACGCAGCAGCAAGCAGGCCGGTCGCGATCATCACGGGCGCGGCCGGCGGTCTCGGCTCGATCATCGCGCCGCAGATGGCAAGGAACGGGTTCGATGTCGTGGTCTCGGACCTGCACGAAACTGAAGCGATGGAATCGGTCTGTGAAGCCGTCCGCAAGGAAGGCGGCAAGGCCTGGGGCATCGCGCAGGATCTGGCCAGGGTCGAGGAACTGAAGGCGTTTGTCGATAATGTCTATGACACGTGCGGGCGCCTCGATTGCCTCGTCAACAACGCGGGCGTCTCCGTGCTCTCGCGCGGCGATATGCTCGATGTCACGCCGGAGAGCTTCGACAGGGTCTACGCGGTCAATCTACGCGCGCCCTTCTTCCTCACACAGCATGTCGCAAAGCGCATGCTCGACGATCGGAAGAACGGCGTCGGCGATCATTTCAAGTCGATCATCACCATTTCGTCGGTCGGCACCGACCACATGATCGGCAAGGTGGTGTCGGAATATTGCATCATAAAATCAGCCACTGCGGTGATGACCAAGCACTACGCCGTGCGCCTCGCCGCCGCCGGCATCGATTGCTACGACATCCGCCCGGGCATGATGCCGACGAGCATGACGGCGAGCTCGAAGGACAAATATGACGGGCTGATCGCCCAGGGCTACGTGCCGGCGGGCCGTTGGGCGGAACTCGACGAGATCGGCCATACAATCTCGAGTCTTGCCAATGGTGCATTGCGGTACACCGTCGGCCAGTCGATCTATGTCGATGGTGGCATGGCGCTCAAGCCGTTCTGATTTCGCGACGCCACAGGGGAAGACCGCGTTGGGCTACAACTGGCAACAACAGTGCGAGAAAATACGCAAGCTCGGCCTGTGGGACGAATCCACCGTCGATCTCAGGTTCAGCGCCCATGCCGCGCGCGACCCCGGCAAACCTGCGGTCGTCGCCTATCGGACCGATAACGATGAGCCGGTCCGGCTGAGCTATGGCGAAGTGGAAGACATGGCCGGCCGTGCGGCGGCGGGCCTGCGCCGGCTCGGCGTCGGACCTGGCGATGTCGTTGCCGCCCAGCTTCCCAACTGGTGGGAATTCGTCGTCACCGCGCTTGCAGCGGCGCGCGTCGGCGCGATCATGAATCCGCTCGTCCCGGTCCTGCGCGAATATGAGCTGACCTACATGCTCGGACATGGCGGAGCGAAGGTCTTCATTGTCCCGGAAACGTTCCGCAACTTCGATTACGCGGCGATGGCCGAGGACCTGAAGGAAACCGTCCCGACACTGCAACATGCCATCGTCGCCGGCGGCAAGGGCGACAACAGTTTCGACAAGATGTTGCTGTCAGGCGAGGATCGTATTCCCGCGCCCCGCAGCCTCGCCGACTCGCCGTTCCGGCCTGACGAACTTTCCGTTCTCTCCTTCACATCGGGCACCACGGGCCAGCCCAAAGGCGTCATGCATTGCAACAATACCGTGCTCGCCGGTGTCGCTGCACTCGGCGGCGCGTTCGGGCAAGGCCCCGGCGACGTGTTTCTCGGCTGTTCGCCGCTTGGTCACATGACCGGTTACCTCTCGCTGATGCAGGGCCTCTGCCTCGGCGGCACCGTGGTGCTTCAGGATATCTGGCAGCCGCGCCAGGGCGTCGAGATCATGCTGAATGAAGGAGTGACCTATATCAGCGCCGCGCCCGTCTTCCTTGCCGATATCTGCGAGGCGACGAAACCGGAAGAACGCGGCGCTTTCGCCTTGCGCAATTTTCTGTGCAGCGGCGCGCCGATCCCGCCGGCGCTGATCGAGCGCGCGATCAACGATTTCGGCTTCCCCGTCTCCAGCCTCTGGGGCATGACCGAAAGTCTCGCCGGCACGCTGACGCCGCCCGAAATGGCCTCGGAGAAATCCGCCACCTCGGACGGCCGCTCGCTGCCTCATGTCGATATCCGCATCGCCGATGACAGCGGCGCGCCTGTGCCGGCGGGCATGACGGGGCGCTTGCTGGTGCGCAGCCCGATGATGTTCATGGGCTATTTCAAGCGTCCGGACATCACGCCCTTCAGCGACGACGGCTGGTTTGACAGTGGCGATCTCGCCTTCATGGACGAGGACGGCTACATCCGCATCGCGGGCCGCACCAAGGACGTCATCATTCGCGGCGGCGAGAACGTGCCCGTCATGGAACTGGAAAACCTCCTGATGCGCCATCCGGCCGTGGTCGATGTCGCCCTCGTCGCCTTCCCGGACAAACGCCTCGGCGAACGCGCCTGTCTGTTTGCCACAGTGAAGCCGGGTACGCACCTCGACCTTGATGCCATCCGCGCATTTCTCGGCGAGCATAAGGTCGCCAAGCAGTTCTGGCCCGAGCGAGTGGAGATCGTCGCCGAAATGCCGCGTACGCCTAATGGCAAGATTCACAAACACCGGCTTCGCGAGCAGGCCCGATCCTTCGAGATGCCCTGAAGTTGCCATTCAGATTTGAAGAACGAGACCCCAGAGAAACAAACGATAACAGGAGACCAGAAACATGCTGAGCAAGACAAATCGCGTCGTCGCGTCGACGACGGTACCCGGCGAGAGCGTCGCCGACTTTCCGGGATTCCTGCTTCGCCGCGTATCGGAGCCGACGATTGAAGGTTCGTCGCAGCTCATGCGGCTCAATCACGACACCATTGCCCCCGGCGGTGGTTGCGACCGGCACCTGCACAACCATACCGAGGAGACCTGGCTGATCCTTTCGGGCACCGGCCATTGGTATTGCGACGGCGAGATTTCCGCGATCAAGCCCGGCGACGTCTGCTACGCCGAGCCCGGCGCGGTGCATCAGATCATCAACTCGGGCAAGGATGATCTCGTCTTCTATACGGTCACCTGCCCGCCTTGCGACATGGAACATGACATCGTCATCAAGGAAGCCTTCGACTTCGACACGCACGTCCCCGCCGGGTAGTCGCAAAATCGGCGCGCAAGACCGGGAGGCGGCTCGCGCCCATATTGCTTGCTAAGGTTACGATCCCTTATAAGAATATTCCGTACGCATATGTATTCCGGTGCGTTACGACAACAAACAGGAGGAATCGTTGAAACATCTCAGGACACTGATCTTGTCCGCTGCCACCGCGATGGTGGTTGCCACAGGGTTTGCGACCAGCGCCTCGGCGCAGGACGTGACGTTGCGTTATTCGAAATGGCTGCCGGACGGCTATTTCCTGCAGCGCGATCTGATCTTTCCCTGGTTCAAGGATGTTGAGCGCGTCACGGAAGGCCGCGTGAAGATCGAACCGACCCCCAAGGCGGTCGGCACGGTGCCCGGCCAGTACGACGTCGTTGCTGACGGGCTCGCCGACATGACGTTCATCGTCGCCGGCTACACGCCGGGCAGGTTCCCGCTGACCGAGGGTGTCGAACTGCCTTTCCTGGGCGACGATCCGCTACAGCGCTCGCCGGCCGTCTGGCAGGCATATGAAGAATATCTGAAACCGGCCGGCACCTTCAGCGAAGTCCACATGCTTTCGGTGTTCGCGACCAACGCCGCGCATTTTGCCATGACAAAAAAGATCATCGAGAAGATCGAGGATCTCGATGGTATGAAAATCCGCACGCCCTCCCCGTCGATCACCCGCGCGATCGAACTCGTTGGCGCAACGCCGGTGTCCAAGCCCTCTTCAGAACTCTATGAACTGGCCTCCAGCGGGATCATCGACGGCGCCGTGTTCCCGCTTGATCCCATTCCCGGCTTCAAGCTTGAGGGCGTTCTGCGCAAGATCACCTACATCCCGGGCGGCTTCGGTTCGACGGTTGTGGGCATCCCGATCAACAAGGCAGCGTGGGAAAAGATTTCCGAGAAGGACCGGAAGGCCATCGAGGAGATTTCCGGTGCCGCCTTTGCCGTACGGGCGGCGAAAGTCATCGCCGCCGAACTTGAAAAGGCGCGCAAGGTCATCGAAGACGCCGGCGCCGAGATCGTCGTGGCAAATGATCAGCTCGTCAGTGACCTGAAGGCACGTATCGAACCGATGCGTGGCGACTGGATCGCGGCAGCCCGGGAAAAAGGCATGAAGGATCCGGAAGGCATGCTGGCGGTCCTGCAGGAGAATTAAGCGGCTTTCGGACAGCCCGGCTGCGCGATGCCATCTATGGCCGCAAGCTGCCGGGCTGCCCGCACCGCATCTCTTCCACAGCCGGCAGGAACACTAACGTGGGAGGGAACGCGTCATGATCAGACCTGAAGAATCTCCGGAAAACCCTTTATGGGATCTCGTTGTCGCCGGTGCGGGCTTTTCCGGGCTGGCTGCGGGAATCGCCGCCGCTGAAGCCGGCGCCCGCACGCTCATCGTCGAGAGCGAGGCCGTCCCTGGCGGCGCGGCGAACATTTCCTCAGGCATCCTCTGGGCGCCGAAATCCACCGCCGACCTCTCGCAATACGTCACCGATGGCGATCCCGCCCTCCAGGCGGCCTATTGCGGCAATTTCTTTCCCGCCCTCGACTGGTTCATGAGCCAGGGCCTGCCGCTCTCGCGGCCCGCTCCGCTCGGCGAACTCGGCATTGGCATCGTCATGGAACGGGGAACTGCCGGAAACAAACAGGAATTCATGCAGTTGATGGCCGAGGCAGCCCGCCGCAAGGGTGCCGACATCCGGTTCAACGCCCCGCTCGAATCGGCAACACGCACCGCTTATGGCTTTGGCGTCGTCCTCGGCGGCGGCGCCGAGCCGGTGCGGACCCGCTCCATCATTTTCGCCGGCGGCGGCTTTCAGGCCAATCTCGCACTCGTCGACCGCTATGTCGGCGCCGGTGCCGGCAAGGCATTCTACCAGCGCGGCTTGCCGGCCTCCACCGGGGCCGGCCTCCAGACCGCGTTGTCACTGGGCGCCGGCGAAAGCCGCAACATGCGCCATGTCTACGGCCATTGCATGCCCGACACACCATTGCCGCCTGAACGATTGCAGCCGCTCACAGCCTATATCGCCCTGCACAGCGTTATCGTGAATCGCGACGGCCGGCGCTTCGTCGACGAAACGGAAGGTAAGCTGGAAGAGATCATTCTCGAGGAAGGCTGGAAACAGCCCGGCGGCGTCTTCTGGATCATCTTCGACGACAAGACCTATCGGCAGTACGGCATCGATACGGGCATCTCCCCGGCCCTGCCGAAGATCGACCGCCTTGAGGAATGGCGCGCGATCGGCGCGCCGGTCTATGAGGCAGACAGCCTGGAGGGCCTTGTGCGTTTGCTGCACGAAAAGGAGGGCGTCAGCGAGCGCGCGCTGGAAACGATCCAGGCCTTCAACGCCGCCTGCCATGCGGGCACCGCCGAAACGCTCCAGCCGCCGCGCGCGATGAATCCCGATACGGTGGAGCAAGGCCCCTTCCATGCGCTGCGTGCGCGCGGCGGCCTGTCCGCCACCTGCGGCGGCATCCGTGTCGATGACGCGATGCGCGTGCTCGATTCCGGCGGTAACATCCTGCCCGGCCTCTATGCGGCTGGGGTCGATGCCGGCGGCGTCTTCGGACGTTACTACGGCGGCTGGCTCGGCTGGGCGCTCGTCTCGGGCTGGCTCGCGGGAAGTCAGGCCGTCGGTCGATAGCCGGCACCTTTGGTCTTTGTCGAAAGAAAAAACTTCGCGCGCGCCAGTCTCAGGGGGTGCATCGCCATGTGCTGCGGGGGAAGCGGCGATGCGCGGGCCGGCACGCGCGAAGCGGGTCAGGCACCCTTTGGTGACCAATACGTGGTGTCGTCGCCACCGGTTCACAAGTCCGTTCCCATTGACGGCGATGTTCAAAGGATTTTCTCCCCGGCCAGCACCGCGCGCGCTTCGTCGATGTTAAGCCTCGGCGGGAATTGGCGTGACGCGGCGGCGCATTGGTGACTTGATTGTCACCGTCACTGCCTCAAACTGGCAAATCATCGCGGGGGTGAATAAGCATGGCCTTTAGGCGACGTGCCATAAATTATCGGTTCAATCTGCTCGATGGCCTCATTCTCGGCCTTGTCGGCGCGATATGCCTGGTTGCCTTTTGGCGAGGCGACATTGGCCCTAAACAGCGCGTGTCGCCTGAAGATCGCATCCAGCAGGCATCCCGCACCCCTCGACCCCATGTCGACGCCACAACCTTGGAGGAACGCCACCAACTCATGCAGCGCTTCCTGCAAGCTGCACCTGGCAGCCTGGGATTGCTCAACGAGGATCCGAACGCCGCCGATGTGGAGGTCGTCAACAAGCATGTGACGTTCTACTACCTCGTCGAACCGCCCCTGGAGATGAGTGCTTCTGAAATCCAGCGCGCGACAGCAGACAGACTGTGCCGGAACGAGGCCGCGCGGGAAGCTTATTCCGCCGGCATGGAAGGCCGTTACGTGCTGCACGATGCGGACTACGTTGTGATGGACAGGTTTGTGATCAATGCGTCCACCTGCGGTCTCGATTGACCCGTCCGCACTGCATGGCCTTCAGCCACCCTTTATGATTTGAGCGTGGCGACGCGCTGTCCGGTTCACAAGTCCGCTGCGTCTCCCGCGATCGTTACTTGAACCACCCCCGTCCGGCTGTCCTGCCGCTCGCGCCAGTCTTCGCCTGCGCGGTTCTTCAGTCCGAACATGGCCAGCGTCGCATTGCCGCCGCCATTGATGGCGATGTTCAAAAGGATTTTCTCCCAGGCCAGAACAGCCTTCGCCTCGCCGATCTTCAGCGCCTCGGCAAAATCGACGTGCCGCTGCGCCCATTCGTCCAGCCGCAGCCGCGTCACGCCGATCTCGCCGGCCAGCGCGCTAAGCGAATGCCCGGTACCTAGACACGCAATCGCAGTCAGGCAGAAGGCCGGATCGTAACCGTCGTGAGAGGTCTTGATCGCCTTGACGGTCTTGCCGCCGGTCACGGGTTTCAGTTTCGCGGGCATTGAACCTCATCATCTCGCTGTTTGGCGCATCGTGACTATCTCGCATGCCAAAGGATGCCGAGCGCGCCGTATGAGGGAAAGCCGTTCTGATATCGTCCGGGGAATTCAACAACCATAACGGGAACATGATTTCGTTTGTTCCAGAATTGTTTAGCGGGGCAGCGATGCTTAGGATTTCCACCCGCTGCCATAGGCAAAGGCGAGGTGAGATGGCGCATTTTGCACCCGGGAAGACGGCCTGCGAATTTCTCAGGGCGCATTTCTGTTCGAATGCCGGCAAGGCGATATTGGCCGTCGTGACCGGCATCCTGGCGCTTTTGGCCGCCCCTTCAGCGGCACTGGATCTCGATGCAAGACTCGACGACACGGTCAGGAACCGTGGCCTACAAGCGATCGCCGATGGGTGGTTTTATGTCGGCACGGACGTCGACGGTGGCACACTGACGATTCGGTACCGGGTGCCGGCCGACATACGTCCCGATGACGGCATGGTTCGCATGATATGCCAGGCCCCTGACATGCGAGACCTGATCGAGGCCGGGGCGACGGTCCGTATCGATCTTATCAATCCGAAGGACGGAGCGGTCGCGACTTTGGAGGCGAACGCGGATCGTTGCTATGAGCTGGCTCGAGCCATAGACGCCGAATTCGGCGGAGGATGGGCGTTTGCACCTGAACGCGTGCATCGTGCATTGGACGGGCAGCCTCTGGAAGAGGCTCTCGCACGCATCGCTGGCTCCATCGCCAACTGGTCGCTCAACGATCGTCTGACTCTCGTTTGGGCGAATTCGGAAGGCACGACCATAAACCTCCATGTGGCCGTAAATCAGGACAGTGTCGATGTTGACGCAAACGAGATGTTGAAGAACATCTGCCGGGATCGGGGCATGGCCACGCTGATTGCCGCCGGCACGACGTTCAAAGCGTACTTTGAGGTATTGGAAGACAACCCCGACAAGCTACCGAACGTCTTGACGATCATCGCCGCAACAGATTGCGACAGGCTATCGGCTGACGCCGATGCTAAGGCGCCGATCGTTGAGCTTACGCGAAACTATGACGAATTCATTCGCAACACGTTCCGCAAACTGGTTTGGCAACAGATTGGAAAAGACGCTGACGCATTCAGGTTCGCAAGGCTCAGGTTCAGTCCCGAGAAGAGGCGTGCTTACGTCTACGAATTCTCCGGCAACGCCCACACGCTGTCCAAGATTGATCAGCGGGCCATGGGCGCTGCTTTCTGCGCGCACAAAGATGCGCCCGGACTGTTCAAAGCGGGAGGTCTCATCTGGCTCGTCTGGCAAGACTTGGCGGGTGAAGAGCTGGCCAACGTGCGCATCGACGCCGGGTACTGCGACAAGATTCCCGCCGCACGGCGCCGGAATCCGGAAACGCGGCAGCCGCGTGGCGAAAGGGACGACATGATTGAACGTTTCGTGGTGGCCTCTGCCAATGCCCCGGACGCCCTTCCCGGACTGCGGACAACAATGTTGGACCCTGAACTGCCGACAATTACCTCCATTCACCGGATCACCAAACCCGGCAATATGCAGGTGTTGCGCGAGAAACAGATCCGCAGCGTCTGCGGCGACCCGGCGGTTCGCCGCCAGATCGACCGCGGTGTCGTCGCCGAATACGTGCTGCAGCGTTCCGACGGCTCGGAACACGGCGTCATAACCGTCGACAGCGAGATATGCGAAGCGCGCTGAACCCTCACCTGTGGACAAATTTTGGCAGATTGACGGAGGTAGGAACGCTCCTGCTCCGCTCGCACAGTCCTTGTATTTCCCGTACGGGAATATAGTGGAATCGACCCTGCGGGGGACGAGCCCGATCGCCCCGCATGCGACCCGTTACAACCTGCGGCGAATTTGAATAAAAGCCTGCCGAGCCATTTTACCCTTTGTTTGCCATAAAGTGCGGCGACGGTGGCGTTCATGAATCGTTAAGCACAACATCGGGCGAACGACGGCCTCTTTCGGCCAAAACCAAAACCGACCTGGAACGACAACCATGCAATTTGAGCCCGCCGCGCTTGCGCGCCGCGGACGCGTGCGAACGCGCGTCTGCAACACCCTTCTTGCCGCTGCGATGGCGTTATGTGGCTTCACATCATCACCGGCTACCTCGGGCAGCTTCCCCGGCACCGGATACAAGGGCGACGACTACTTCTTCTCAGCCGATCCCCGCGATGTGACGGTCACGCTCCTTTCGGAAGGCGGCGACCCAGCCCGGCAGTTCACCCTGCCGGGTGCCTACATATTCCATGCGAAGGGGACGCGTGGGCCGCACGATCTTGCGCGCGGGCGCCTTTTCACGAGAAGAATAGGCCTGATCGCGACATTCAACGGACAGCCTCTCTCGATCGCCGCTGCGGCAACCCGGCCGACCAGCAATGCGGCGCTCGAAGCCGTGATCGAAGCGATGCAACCCGAATACTACGATGTATTCCTGGTCAGCGAGAAACGCACACACGATCTGCGGGAGCGCTACCAGAAAATGCTCTCGCACCTCATCGATACGCGATATTACCAGGCCTTGGAGATGCTGGGCGGCAAGTGGTCATACGACAGTGAGACGACGTCATTTTTCGGCCTCGCGCAGGACGACGAGTTCGATCTGATCGTCTGCTTCGACAAGGTGATGCATGCGACCGGCGGCGCCTGCACCTATCATTTCTTTCTGTCCGCTGGCATCTCGGCGCGCGCCCATTTTCAATCGCCCGGCCAACTCGGAGGACGAAATGAGGTCAATGCCCGGATCCGGTCGATACGCCGTCATCTTTGCCGGCATATCGGATGCGTGGATGTGAACGAACGGGGCGCCCTGCTACCCCTACCCGACCAGAAGCCGCCAAAAGATGATCTTACGGGGTCCGTCCAGCACCAGTGATGGGCGATGGCAATGCCCAAACGTTCACGCGGCGCCGTAGTATCGAGCCGATGAGCATCAGGCCAGGCCCTCTCTCTGTGAGGCGCGACCGAGCAGTCCATACCGCCCGCCTGTCGGCACGGGCAGCCTTTGCGGGAGCCGCCGCTACACGCTGTCCTTCGGATGGTGAAACACCTGCACCGGCACCCAGCCTTGCTCGTAGTGCGGCAGCGTCCAGGGCTCGGCCAGCCCCGCCGCGCGCCATTTCACGAACGCCGGATGGTTGAGCACCGCATCCATATAGGCCCGCGTCTCAGGCATCACCGGGATCTGATAGGTATCCAGCCGCGTCACCACGGGCGCATACATCGCGTCGGCCGCGCAGAAATTCCCGTAGAGGAAATCGCCGCCGCGCCCGAACTTCCCGCGCGCCTCCGCCCACAGCGCCTCGATCCGCGCCACATCGGCCGCAACGTCCGGGCCCAGGTCGCGCGGCGCGAAACGTTTGCCCAGATTCATCGGACATGCGCCGCGCAGCGTCGTGAAGCCGGCATGCATTTCCGCGGCCGCCGCCCGCGCATGCGCCCGTGCCGCCTTTTCGGCCGGCCAGACAGGCTTGTCGGGGAAATTGTCCGCCACATAATCGATGATCGCGAGGCTCTCCCACACCCGCACCTCGCCATCATGCAGGCACGGCATCTTCCCCGTCGGCGAGACTTCCAGCATCTTCTGCCGCGTATCGGGAAACGCCATCGCGATCACGGTCTCATCGAAGGGAATGCCCAGCGCCGTCATCAGCAGCCACGGCCGCAGCGACCACGAGGAATACAGCTTGTTGGCGAGATAGAGATGCATGGACCTTATTCCGAACTGGACATCCGAGATCAGAGCGAAATGTGGATAACAAAATCCGAATCAACACATGCTTGTTGCTAATACCAAGTCACATCTGCTGCTTTTCGAGACATACTTGCAAAAGATGGACAAACGGCGGGTGAACTTACACTGATCGCCAGAACTCGAGCGCGGCAACCTTGATTGTTTCCTTTATCCGACTCTATCAGCGGTTCGCACCCGCGAGAATTCGAGGCAGGTGCCGCTTTGATCCCTCTTGCTCAGAGTATGCCGTTTTGTCGATCCAGAAATATGGCTCCGTCAAAGGAAGCTTCAAGTCGTTTGCGCGAATACGACGATGCCGCCCACCTAACGGAGGCGAGGACCGTCCTTGAAATGATGGGGGAATGCAAATGACCTATCAATACCGCTGTGTCGCGGGACCATCCAACATCAATGTTAGAAATGATCGTGAGAGAGCCAAAGCAGTACAGGCTTACGAAGATATCATTAATCAGGAAGCGGAGGATGGCTGGGAGTATGTTAGCATGGGCGAATACCATACAACGACGCCTCCCGGTTGTTGGCCCGGAAGCAAACCGGAAATCGCTACGCTGAAGATATTGGTATTTCGCAGAGCGACACGGTAATCGTCAATTCGGCCCAGCCCCTCAATAATCCTTCTCGAAGAATATCCCCAGATCCGTCCGCCCGTCCGAGCCCACCCCGCCGCGCGCCTTGAGGTTTTCCGTCACGTCGAGATTGACCGTGCCGCGCGTCGAGCCGTTGGCGCCGGCCTCCACGCCCAGATAGACATTGTCGCGCACATAGCGTCCGGCCTTCACCGCCGTGTTGCCTTCCGCGTCGGTGACGATTTCCAGGTCGTCCAGCCCCGCCGCGCCGCGCAGGCTCGACAGCAGCGAATTGTTGCTGCCGCCCGCCAGTTCCGCCGCCGCCGCCGCCAGCCTTGCGATCTGCACCGGCGAAAGCTCGCTCAGGCCCCGGTTGAAGATCAACCGCGCCAGCACCTCGTCCTGCGGCAGCGCGGGCTGCGAGGAAAAGGCGATCGCCGGGTCCGAAACGCGCCCGCGCACGGTGATCAGCACGGTGATGTCGTCGCTCTCGTTGCGCGCCACGAGGTTCACGAAGGGGTCGAGATCGCCGATCAGCGTCACATTGCCTTCGTCGAAGGTGATGCGCTTGCCGAGGATGGAAAGCCGGCCCCGGATCAGGTCGAAGCTGCCGACCGGCACGATATTGGTCACCGGCCCGGTGATGCGCACCGCGCCCCCCACCTCCGCGTCCAGCCCGCGCCCGCGCACGAAGATGCGGTTCGGCGCGTCGATGCGGATATCGACCCGGGCGATGGCGGGCCGCGCCGTCGGCATGGGCGGTGCCCCGGCGACATCGCGCCGCGCCCGCTTCAGCGTCGCCGCGACTTTTGGCGGCGGCGCGACATGCTTCACGTCGAGGCGCGAAGCGGCACCGCCGAAGTTGCTGGCGATGGACAGTTCGGCCCGTTCCACGCGGATGGCGCCGCTGATCAGCGGGTCGCGCGCCAGCGGCCCCGTCACGCCGAGATCGCCGCTGAGCGTCGCGACCACGAACTGCCCGTCGGCATAGCGCGCCTCGCGCAGCGCGATGGAAAGGTTTGCCGGATAGCCCGCCGAAAGCGATACATTGCCCTGCCCGCTCACCGTGCCCCCGCCCGCGACCGACGCGGAAAGCCGGCTGATCGTCACCTGCTCGGCGCTCAGCTGCGCTGCCAGCATGATGTCGTTGAGCCGCAGATTGGTTTCCGGGTCGACAAGCTGCGCCCCGGCCGCCGAAATCTGCCCGTTGATCACGGGCGACGAAACGCTGCCGCTCACGCTCGCATCCAGCTTGACCGTGCCCGAAAGCTGGGTGCCCCGGTCGCCGAGGAAGCGGTTTGCCAGCGTCAGCGGCGCCGAACCGTTGACCCGGACGGCAAGCCCGTTGCCGGAAACCGGCACGCGGCCGCTGGCCGTCAGCGAAAGCCCCTGCGCGCCATTGGCGCGGGCCGAGGTGAGCGTCAGCACGCCCTCGCCATAGCGGCCTTCCGCGCTGGCGCTGATCGGTGCGGCGAAGGCGACGGGCGCCGCGGAAATCCCCTGACCGTCCAGCCTGAAATCGGCAGCCGGCTCTTCGATCGTCCCGCCGATGCTCGCCGTGCCGGTGATCCGGCCTTTCAGCTCCTGCCCCTTCACCACCCTATTCAGCGGATCGAGCGGAAAACGCTCAAGCGCGACGTCGAGGTCCAGCGCGCCCCTCGGCAGCGTCACGGTGCCATTCGCCGTCGCCCGCATCCCGCCTTCGGCGGCGATGGTCGAGTTGACGGCAAGGCGGTCGCCCTCGGTGCGTCCGCGCGCCTTGATGTCCAGCGCGCCGAGCCCTGCCTGCCGCAGCGCCGCGGCCGTGATCCCCCGGGCCGCGAGGTCGAAGTCCAGCACCGGATCGGCGCGCCTGCCGGTCGCCCGGGCGGTGCCGTTCACCGTGCCGGCAAGCTTCAACTCCGGCATCACCGCGTTGCCGATGGCAAGCGGCAGATCGCGGATGACGACGTTGAGGTCGAGGGTTTCCGCGTAGGTGCCCGACGCCGATACGCGCCCGCCGCCGACATCCAGTATGAAGCCGTCCACCTTCACGTCCCGCCCCTCGACCAGCAGAGAGGCAGGTTCGGCAAGCCGCGCCGTCAGCTCGCCCTGCGCCAGATCGAAACGCGAGAGGTTGAGCCGGTATCCCATCCCCTCGGGCGCAAGATTGCCGGCAAGCCCGGCCTGCGTCCCGTTCTTCAGCGCGGCGCTCGCCGTGAAGTCCGTCTTGTCGCCCTGCCGCCCGGCATTGGCCGCCAGCCGCGCGATCTCGATCCCGCTGATCGTCGCGTCCGAAGCGCTCAACGTACCCTCGACCATCGGCACGCCGAACGCGTCTTCCACCGCGGCATTGATATCCGCTTCGCCGATCCGAGTGTCGCCGAAGACGAGGCCTTTGGCATCGGCACGGATCGTCGCGTTCTGCCTGCCTTCTGCGCCATTGAGTTTGATATCGGCGTTGAGCGCGCCGGACGCTTCGGTGAGAAACAGCGCCGCGGCCGTCGAGATGTCCGGCGCTTCTATCTGAAGATTGCCGAAATAGAGCCCTTCGCGGCCCTGCGCGACGGACCCTGTCACCGCAGCGCCGCCGGCGTTGAAGTTGAGCCCGTCGATCCGCGTCTCGCCCCTGGCCGTGGCAATGGCCGCCTTCAGGCGCGCCGCCACGCCTTCGAGAAACGCGCTGCCGGCGATATCGCCGCTCAGCCGCCCGTCTTCCTGCACACCGTTGAAGCTGATTGTCCCTTCGGTCAGCTTCTTCTTCATCAGCGCGCCGGAAGGCATGTCCGCCGTCAGCCCGAGGTTGATCCTGCCCTCCGCGCCCTTCGCCGTGCCGCGCGCCGTCAGCCGGCCGGACATGTTCTCGCTGAGCAGCGACGCGTCGGCCAGCGACGCCTCGAAAGCAAAATCGGAGGCTTGCGAACCATAGGTGCCATCCGCGCTCAGCACCGCGCGCTCGTTGCCGATCCGGAAATTTCTGGCCGTGATGCCCGCTTCGCCGCGCGCCACGCCGCCGGTGATCTTCGTCTCGCCGGCAAACAGCCTGTCGGCGGCGATGCCCAGCTTCAGGTCCTTTGCGCTACCGTCGAGGGCCAGATCGAATGCCCCCGTCAGCGGCGAGATCGTGCCGTCGGCGGCAAGATCCGCCGAACCTGCAAGGTCGCGGCCCGCAAGCCCGGAAAACGCCGCCAGCGCCGGGGTGTTCAGCATGACGCGGCCCCTGAATTCGTAATCCTCGATATCGCCCTGCGCCGTCAGGTTGACCGCCTTGCCCGAAAGCGCGGCCCGCTCGACATGGATCGGCGTGCCCGAGTGCCATTCGCCGCCCCCGGAAAGGGCAAGCCGTGTGCCGATCGCCTCCTCGACCTCCCTCTGCGGCGATGAAAGTCCTTCCGCCGCACCGTCCAGGGTGAAAGTGATATGCCGCGCATCGGCCGCGTCGAGCCCCTCGGCACGGCCGCCAAGCGAGAAACGCACGTTCCGCGCGGCAAGCGTCCCTGTGTCGAGATCCTGCAAATCCGCCACCGCCGACCAGCGCTCCGTGCCGCCGCCGAAACTGATATCGAGCGTGCCCCGCCGCAGCGTCTTGTCGCCGCCCGGCAGCGGCAGCACGACCGGCTCGGTGCCGCCGCCAAGGCGCCCCTGAACCGCAAGCTGCCGCAGGAATCCGTCCGCCGTCGTCTCGCCATTGCCGGAGATCGTCAGCGCGCCGCTGGCGAGGCCGAAATCGGCCACTCGAACCCCGCCCCCGCTTTTGACCGTCCCGGCAACGGTCAGCTTCGTCTCATGGCCGAAGAATGGCCGGTATGCCGGCGCGACCAGCCGCGCGATCGGCCCGCCAAGCTGCGCGGTGAAATTGAGATCGTCCTCCGGCCGGCGCAATTCCACATCGCCCGAGAGCGCGCGGCTGCCGGCAGCATCCAGCGCCAGCTTCAGGTCGAATTCGTCGAGCGGCCCTTCGCCCTGCACGGCGAGGCGGATCGGCGGCCTGCCCTCGATATCGGCCAGATTGGCGACGACGCCGTTCGCCGGCTCGTCCAGGGTGAAATCGATGGTGAGGTCGCGGCTCTCATTGGCGAAGGCGGCGGCAAGCTCGAGATGACCGCCCGGCCCGTCGAGCCTCGTGATCTGCAGCGCCGTATCCAGAGAGCCGTCATTCAGCGTCAGATTGCCGGCCAACGAGATTTCCGAGGCGAGCCCGAACACCGCTTCGCCGAACACCACGCGGTCGACGGCCAGTTCGTCCATCTCGACCGCCAGCGGCAGTTCGGGCAGCTGAAACCCGCCCGCCTCCGGTGTCGGTGCCCCGGCCGCCGGTTCCGGCAGCCGCAGCACCTCGATCCGTTCGGCCGAAAGCCGCTGAATGTCGAGCCGTCGCAACAGCAGCGCCGAGCGCGTCCAGTCGATGCCGGCATTGACGATGCGCAGCCACACGCCCTCGTCGTCGGCGATGGTGATTTCGCTGATCGTCGCGCTCGAGGAAAGAATGCCCTGGATGGAACCGATGTGGATCTGCCGTCCCGGGGCGGAAAGCTGGTTCTCCACGAAGGAAAGAAACGCCGACCGCTCTTCTTCCGGCGTCTGGTCTTGTCCGGCCGCTGCGGCCTGATCCGGCGCCTGCGCGTCGGTTCGCGCCGCGAGCATGAGCCCGAGCGGGATGAGCAGAAGCAGGGCTGCCAGAAGCGTCCTCAAAATGCCTGTCCTATGCCGACGTAAAACGCGATGTCCGGGTCGCCCGGCCGCTTGTCGAGCGGGAATGCGACGTCGAATCGGATGGGCCCGAGCCCGGTATAGTAGCGGACGCCGCCGCCCACCCCGACCTTAAGGTCCTCACCGAACGCGTCGAAGGCGTCCGCGCCCACCGTGCCGGCGTCGGCGAAAGCGACGAGCCCCAGCGTATCGGTGATGCGGGCGCGCAATTCCACCGACCCCTCGACCAGCGAGCGTCCGCCGACCGTAAAACCCGTCGGCAGCGTCACGCCGATATTGCGGTAGGCATAGCCGCGCACCGAGCCGCCGCCGCCGGCGAAGAACAGCCGGTCAGGCGCGGTCTCGGCGATCGAAGGGCCGGCAAGCGTGCCCACCTTCGCGCGCCCGGCAAGCACCAGCCGGTCGTCCTTGCCAAGGCCGAGATAGGCGCGCGCCTCGGCGGTGAAACGGGCCGCCCCGTTGCCGTAGTTGAATTCGTAAAAGGGTTCCGCGACGAGCTCGGCGAAGACGCCCTTGGTGGCGTCGTTCTCGTTGTCGCGCGTGTCGTAGGTCGCGCCGGCGAGAAAGCCGAGCGACGAAAAATCGCGCGTGCCGAATGGCAAATCCTTGAAGCGCGCGTGCCGCCCGTCGAGATAGAGCTTGCCGGTCAGATATTCGTCGAAACGGTGCAGATAGCCCGCCGTCGCGGTGACGCCGGTACGCGTGTAGGGCTCCAGCACCTCGCGTTCGCCGATCACCGAGGCGCTGAAGTCGGTGTCGGGCGTGAACGTCCCCGGCTTCGTGAACGTGCCGCCCAGCCGGTAGGTGTAATCGTCGGGGTCCGCGCTGTTGATCCCGGCGACACGGCCCTCCAGACGAAACCGCTCGGCCCGGCCGAAGAGGTTGCGGTGCAGCCAGTAGGCTTCAAGCCCGGCGCCGTCGACCGAGGAATAGCTGGCGCCGACGCCGAAGCGGCGGAGCTTGCGCTCCTGCACCGGTACCCGGTGATCGAGCAGCCCGTCCGGTCCGATCGTCTCGGCTTCCTCGATCCTGACCGAGCGGAAGACGTCCATCCGCGCCAGCCGCTTCGCGCCCCGGTCGACATCGTCCGGGTCGTATTCCCCGCCCGGCGTCAGCCCGGCCATATAGGCGACGAAATCGGGTTCCATCCGCTCCGTTCCCTCCACGATCGTCGCGCCGTAGCGCGCGACCGGCCCCGGATCGATCGCGATGGTGACATCCAGTGTCTGCGTGCGGTGATCGGCCTCGACCCACCGCTCGGCGACCTTCGCCTTCGCATGCCCCTGCTCGCGCCACGCCTCGATCGCGAGCCGCTGCGCCTTGAGGACAACCCCCGCGCGCGCCGGCTGGCCCTGCACAAACCCTTCCGCCGCCGGCAGCTCCACCTCGTCCCCGCGCGACGCGGCCAGGGGCGCTTGATTGAGGATCCTCAGCTGTCCGAACCGGAAAGCGGGCCCCGGATCGATCGCGATGCGCACTTTGGAAGGTTCGCTGAGTGTTGCGTCCGGCGGCAGGCTTGAGGCTTCGCGCCCGTCGATCTCGATGGAAATCGAGGCGCCATAGCGCGCCTCGGCGTAGAGCGCGCCGAGCAGCCGGTCATAGTCGCCGCGCGCCTTGGCGATCAGCCCGCCTGCCCCGGACGCGGGCTTGTCGCGGTCGGTCCAGAGGTTCGACGCGCCTTCCAGCGTGTCCTGATCCACCCCCTCGCCGCCCACGACGAATTCGACCTCATAGCGGTGCGGCTCGCCGATCGTCTCTTCGGCCTCCCCGCCGGATCTGTTGAACAGCTTGCCGCCTTCCAGAAACCTCATCCCGAAAAGATCGAACGCGCTTGCCGGTGCGCTGAACGCCGCGATGGAAACCGCCGCGGCGGTCACCACCCCCGTAGCTGCCCGCGCGGTCCGCCGCCCCGTCGGGATGAACCGGCCTGCCCAGGGCCCCGCCGCCATTGCCCGGCCTGACCGTGCAATCCACAGCGCCGCCTTGTCGACATGAAAACGGTAAGCGAGCGCGCGCCACGCGCCGTGCGCCGGCCCCCGCGCGAAGGGCGCTGTATCCTCAAGGGGGCGGGTGCCGTCGCTGTACCTGATGACGCTCAAAAAAAACCCTGTCGCCGCGCTGCGCGCACCCCTTCGCGCCGCCCGGCCCTCCATGCCAGCATCAGACCCCCTGACCCGACCTATAGCAGCTAGGTTCTAACAAATTCCACCCCACAGGAGTGGCGGCTGGGCGGGGGAAGCCGCAGGCCCGCCTGAATCGGCAT
The DNA here is from genome assembly GCA_050249695.1 of Flavobacteriaceae bacterium. Classification (GTDB taxonomy): domain Bacteria; phylum Pseudomonadota; class Alphaproteobacteria; order Rhizobiales; family Tepidamorphaceae; genus JACKJP01. Next base: position 1,224,628 of record JBFWQA010000001.1, read on the forward strand.
GAGAACAGACGGGGCCAACACGCTGGACGAACTCGATCTTTCGCAGTCGCCTTGAGGAACGGCCCTTGCCGGCCGAGCGTTGCGGACACCTTAGCGTGGCGGCGAGACCGGGTTTTGTTTTCGCCACGCATAGGTGCGTTCCGCCTTGAGGTAAGCCAGCGCCTTCTGCGTTTCCTCGATCCCAATTTCGCACAAAACCACGGTCTGGTGGTCGACAGTGATCGAGAACTGAACCGCCTTGCCGTCCACGAAAAGCTTTTCGAATTGCGCCGGCGTCATGTCTCCAAAACGTATGCTTTGCAGGTATTCATTGGCGACCACGGAGTGAAACCGCCTCCGCGAAACCTCCACAAAACCCAACCTTGCGCCTTTATCGACGGCCTCCGCCGTTTCAGCGGCCTGCAGCATCAACGGGTCGGGCAGGGTCGCCACCTGTTCGCCGTCGAGCTTCATGATCACATGACTGCCGGGATGTTCGACGAGTTCGGTGCCTGCCGATTGAGGAGCAGATGGCTTGTTGTCGTTCGCGGGCCGCGTGATCTCCTGCGCGTAGGCCACGTCCCAGATGGTTTCCTGCTTTTTTGGATCGTAACGCAGGGACAGCGCCGCCGACCCCGTTACCGTCCACGGGCCAACCTTCGTCTCTTCCAGCCTGCGCAGATATCTGGAGGCACGAAGTGCATAGGCAATGCCGTCTCCGTCACGGTCGATCTCCCACCCTCCGATCGTCTTGAGCGAGGCACCCGCCGGCCGCTTCGCCTCGAACTCCTGGGGAGGCTTCTGATAGGCCTGCCGGGTCTCGGGCGAGGCCTGGGCGGCGAAGAACTGAAGCAACGCGTTGCTCTCGGCGTCGCCGACGCGCGAGGCGGTGGCGACGCCGTCCTTGAACACCACGATGCGGGGCACCTCGGTGACCTGATAGGTCTGGGCGAGCATCCGCTCCACGTCGATGTTGACCGTATAGAATTTCACCTTGCCGGCGAAAGCGGCAAACGCCATTTGCGGCGCCTCGATGGTCATCTGGTTGCAGGGTAAGGGTGCGCAGGCGTCGCTGCGGAACATCACCACCACCGGCTGCCTTGCGGACTCGGCAATGACCTTTTGTTCGAAATCCTTTCCCGGGACATCATAGGTCGCGAGGCCCTGGGCGAATGCTCCCGGCAGACCCGACACACAGAAGAGTGCTATAAGAAACAATCGTCTCATTGGCGGCGCCCCCGGCAGCGACACCGTCGATAGCATACTTCCCGCGCGGGCGCAGCCGTGCGGTCAACTCAGGAGCAGTGTGACGCCTGCCGTGAACCCGCCCCGGGCCGCGTCATTTCGATTGTCGGTCGCGGCAAAGGCCCGGCTTGACCGGGCGATCCATGCCGCCAGCTTCGCGCTGAATTCGGTGCCCGCGAGGCGGATACACTCAGATCGAGGCGATGAAGCCCATGCCGGCGACGAGTGCCAGCAGCGCGGCCAGAAATCCGAACAGCCAGCGGGCCTGCCACACGCTGTTCTCCGCGCCTTCGTTCACAATCGAATTGTCCATCGTCCCGATACCCGTTGTCCGCCACGCACACGACAGAACCTGACCCGCGAATCCGCGCGGGCTCAGCCCGACCCCGTGCCTGTATGGCAGGAAAAAGTTGCCGAAACTTTTCCGGCGGCGCGCTTCTAGGCCCGCGCGCGGATGCGCACAAGGGGAATTCGCGGATGATTTGCGAATGGTTCGGCAGCGATGCAGCGCTGCAACAGAAGTTTCCGCCGAACCGCGGCCAAATGCCTATGAGGAGGCGAAACAGCTCTCTCGAAGCCAGGTTGCGAGCTCTTCCTCGCTGACCAGCCCCGCCGCGAGCGAGAGCCATTGTCGCACGACATCCGCGTCATCGGCGCCAAGCCGCTGGCCGTTCAACTCCAGAAACAGTTCGGTCGCGACAAGAGACGTCCGTTTGTTGCCGTCGACGAAACCATGCGCCTGACAGATGCCGAATCCGTAGGAAGCTGCGAGATCGAAAATGTCGGGCTGGCCATATGCGAGCAGATTTTTCGGTCTTTCGAGCGCGGCCTCCACCCTGCCGGCATCGCGTACGCCTGCCGGCCCACCATGCTCAGCCAGTTGTTCATGATGGATGGCGATGACGAGCCGCAGGCTCAGCCAGACCGGCGTCACTATCTGGCAAGCTCGCGAAGCGCGTTGCGCCGCCGCTTCATGATGGCGCGCGCCGCCTTCATATGGCTCTCGAAGGCAGGGTCGTAGGGAGACAGAAGGATGCCGTCAGGCGTTCGGGTGACATGCAGCGTATCGCCCTCGCTGACATTCATCAGGACGGCGACCTCCTGCGGGATCGTGGCCCCGAGCGAATTGCCGATCTTGCGAACCTTGAGCGTGGGCAAGTGAACCTCCTCACGTAGCAACAAGAGTTATAACATGAGAGGATGCGCGCGGCCAATCAAGTCCTCACCAATGGATCCGCGTGCGCGCCGCACTCTCGCGAAATCTGGGCTTCCTTCAGGAATTTCGAGAGAAGCGACATTCCCGCCCTCACCGCACCCCGATGAACGGCATGACGCCGTTCGGCACCATCGTCGTCGGCAGTGTGCCGTTCCATTTCTCCGCCGCCGTCAGCGAAACGAGGTCCGGATTCTGCTTCAGCGCGTCGCCCCTTGCCTTGATGGCGTCGGCCTCGGCTTCGCCCTTGAGGCGGATGGCGTCGGCTTCCGCCTGCGCCTGCGCGCGCACTGCTTCTGCCCGCGCCTTGGCCTGCGTCACCGTGATCTCGGCCTGCACCTTCTCGCGCTCGGCGTTCTGGCGCAGCTTCTGCACCTCCACCTCGGCCAGCATGCGCTGCTCCACCGAGGTCTCGTAGGCCGCCGAATAGTCGATATTCTCGATCTGCACGCCCAGCACGATGATCGGCCCGTCCACGGCCGCCTGCAGCGCGGCGCTGACATCGGCATTGAAGCGCGCGCGCTCCTGTACGGCGGTGATCGCGTTATACTGGCCGAAGACGTTCTTGACCTGCGTCGGTACCTGCCGGTCGAGCAGCCGCGAAACGATGCCGTCCTCGCCGCCATATTCGGCGTAGATTTCCGCCACCTTGTCGGGCAGCAGCCGGTAGTTGACCGAAACCCGCATGTCGGCCGGCTGCTGATCGCGGCTGTAGGACGGCACCTGATCATAGACCTTCGCGCGGGTCTGCACCGAGATATGCTTGGCTTCGTCGATGAAAGGCACCTTGAAGCCGAGGCCCGGCTCGGCAACGCGGATGATCGCGCCGTTGCGCAGGATCACCGCCCGTTCGCCCTGGTCCACCGTGTACCAGGCGCCCGAAAAGATCGCGAGCACGAATAGCCCGATGATGACGAACACAATGGCCCGTATGGCCCGCATGACCCCGCCTCCCGACCCGCCGCTCGCACCCGGCGTGATGTTGATGGTCGCCCCTTTGTTGTTCATGCGTCTGCCCCCTCGATCGTACGGTCCGCCGGCATCGCAAGTGCCGCCGGCCCGCAGTGATTCCCGCCCCATGGCGGCGCCGGCGAAATCCTGCCCGCGAAATCGCCGCCGCGCCAGCCCGCCGTCATGCCGGCAGGATTCGCGCACATATGTGTCGGGGCGCATGCGATGCCCGCCGGGTGCTGGACCGGACAGCCCTACGTCCCCTAAAAACGTGAGCATCTCTGCGGGTTCAGCGGCACCGCCGAAAGACGGCCGGCGGATTGTCGGGCGTACGGCGGCTCAGGCCGGTGGAGGGGATCTGAATGAAATACCTTGCAATCGCCGGCAAGATGATCGGGCTCGAGCTGGCGGCGTTCCTCGCGCTCGCCGCATTCTTCTGCATACTATTCTCTGCCAGCTATTTGACCGGCAAGCAGTCGCTGGACGGGCTGTTCTTCGCTGGCCTTATGCTTGCCGTCATGGCCGGCGGCGCGCTGGTCTGCGGCTTTTCCTATTACCTCGTCGCAGAACCGCCCCGACCTTTTGCGCTCAAGATCCTGACTGCCTTGGTCGTGCTGGCGATCACCTTCTCCGTCGTCTTCGTGTTTTCCTAGGTCTTCTATCGCGATTTTCACCCCCGTGATCCTTTGCTGCGCGATAACTACCCGCTGGGAATTGCGCTGATGGCCGTCTTCATCCAGATGCTCTGCTTTGCGATCTTTGTGCCCTTCAACGCGTTCATACGGATGTTGATGCACGCACCCAATCCGCTCGTTCCAAAGAAGCTCGCCGAAAGCCCGTTCGGATGGATGTTCGATGCACGTATAATCGGCCGGAAAATCGGGCGCAGAGACGTGATCGCCGATTGGGTCCGACAGCGCTTCCCGCGCTGGTTCGGCGAGTCCTCTGGCACGGCTGATGCCGGCAGCAGCGAATGAAAGTCGCTCCACGATGTCCGAATACTATCTGCCCGCCTCGCCTTTCCTTCGCGCCCTCTTCTATGAGGAAATCGGGCTTGAGGCCTCTTAACGGGCGTGCTTCCAGGGACCACAAAAATGTACTTGAGCCACAGATTTAACTCGGAAGAGTATGTCATCGTTCGACAGAGCATGCCGACGAGCATAGAATGGGTGAGGAGCCATTTCGTTTTTTAGACGCCTGGTACCCCCTCACCCCTCCATCTGGTCGATCTCCTTCCAGAACCGCGCCGAGATCGCCATCAGCGCGGCCCTGTGCCACTGCCGCACCCGCTCGTCTGAGCGGCCGAACCGCGCCGCCAGCTTGCCGAAGGAAGCCCCGCACGCGTAAGCCGTGATGATCTTCAGGTCGCGCTCGCCGTCTCCCTGCGTGCGCAGCCAGCACAGCCAGTCATAGACGGGCAGGAAATTTGTCACGTCGCGCGGCGTCGGGCGGAATCTGCCGCGTCTGGCGGTCTGATAGCCATAGGCCTCGCTCGCCAGTTTGCGGAATTCCGGCCAGAAGGAACGCCGGTGTTTCAGAAAGCCCATCTCCCGGTCGGGCAGCGCCGCGCCGGTCAGGATCGCCCGCTCCACAAGGCGCACGCATTTGGCATAGCGCTCGCGCAGCGCCGCGTCGTCGTGCTTGGGTCTGGCGCTGATCTTCATGCCGCGCCTCCCTTTTTGCCGCCCGATATCCGTTCCGCGTGGCATTTCAGGCCGTAGAGCACCGTCGTATGGTCGCGCCCGCCGAGCGCCCGGCCGATCTGCGGCAGGCTGGCCTCCGTTTCCTTGCGCATCCGCCACATGCATTCCTGCCGCGCGATGGTCAGGCCGCGCGCCCGCCGGTGGCCCGTCAGATCGCCCGGCTCGATGCCGTGCGCGGCGCAGATTTCATCGCGGATCCGTGCAAGGTCGCGCGCCATTTCGGCCTCCCTTGCGTCGCGCGGGCGCGGAGGCGGCGTCTCGCCCCGCATCGCATGGTCGAGAACCTCATGCGCTTCGGCAAACAATGCGCGCATGCGGCTCTGGCGTGCCCGCGCCTTTTCCGCCGCCTTTTCGCGCGCGCCGATCGCGCCCTTCCATCGCCTGAGCGCTGCCGGGTCGGGATTGTCCGGATCGTCGACAAACCCCCGCCCCTGCCGGGCCAGATGCGCCGCAGCGCGGCGGGTGAACCGGTCGACATTCATGTTGGCGCGATGGCCGAATTCGGCGCTGACATAATCATAGATGCTCATGGTTTTCTCCAGTGGCGCGAAACGGAAAATTCGGGCAGCCGGCTCCAGGCGGCGGCCATCTGTCCGGCGGTATCGGTGAAGTCGCCGCTGACGGTGCCGGCCTGAAGGCGCGGCAGGTCCTTCAGCCACAGCCGAAGCGCCGCCGGGCCGGCGCCATGGCCGAGGCGCAGCGTCTGGTCGGCCGGACGAAACCCGGGAAGGACGATGCCGGGCGCGGCATGAAGCGCGATCTGCGGCACCGGCGAAGCCAGCAGTCGCCTTGGCTTTGGCCAGGCGCCGTCCAGACCGATCACGGCAAGCGCCCAGCCGCGCCTGAGCAGCGGCAGCAGCGGCCCGTCGATATGACGCTTTCCGTCGTCGCGCCGCTCCGGCCCGCTCGTGAAGGCGATGCATCCCTCGCGCTCGAACGCGGCGGCCAGCGCTGCGGCGCTCCTCCCGTGCAACAGCACGCGAGGCCCCGCATGGTCGCCAGAACTGCTATGTTCATGTTTTGTTCTTTTATAGACTACACAAGGCTGCCGTGCTTGCCGCCTCCCTGGCAATAATGTCGCGATACGCTGATCCATGACGCCTCCTTGTGGACACCGAACGTCGGCGACGGGAGCGGCGAAGGCGCACCACCCATGTGCCGCGCCGCGAATCCGCCAAGCCTGTCGCTATGGCCCTAAGAAAGCATTTCTGTCGTATTGACGCAAGAATATCTTTCCGTGTAAGAACTGCTTTCTCACAACGCATGGTGGCTGGAAAGGGGAACCCATGGACCGGCGTGATAAACTCAACGCGGCGCTGGGCGAGCGCATCCGCTATCTGCGCGAGGACGTGCTGGAGATGTCACAGGAGGTCTTTGCCCAGGGCGTCGGCGTCTCGCGCGGCGCTGTCGGCAATTGGGAGCTTGGCAAGGGAGCCAAGCGCGAAAGCCTGCTCGCCATCGCCAACGCCTATGGCGCATCCTTCGAGTGGCTGGCCAGCGGGCGCGGCGTCAGGCCCCTGCGCGGCGAGGATCAGGGCGATGCGCCCGCCGCCACCATGGGTTCGGAGACCGGCCTGCGCGGCCTGCCGGCGGGCGCCTCGCCGCAGATCGATGTCACCGCCGGCATGGGCGGCGGCGGCCTGACGCTCGTCTCGGAGGGCGTCCCCGGCAGGCGCGGCATGACCTTCGCCGCCGAGCATATCCGCGATTTCTGGCGCCTGCCCCCCTCGCTGCTCTCCGCGCTCGGGCTTCAGTCGGGCGATATCGCGATCTTTCAGGTCCAGGGCGATTCCATGCAGCCGACGCTCAATGAGGGCGATCATGTCTTCGTCGATACGCGCCACCGCTGGCCCTCGCCCGACGGGCTTTATGCGCTCGCCGACATGTTCGGCGGCATCGTCGTCAAACGGCTTGAGGTGGAAGGCGCGGTCCGCCCGTTCGAGGGCGACGATACCGCTTCGGCCGGTTTTGCCGAGGACGCGCCTTCAGCCTATGGCGAAGCGGGCGGTTTCGGCGACGCGCCGCAGGTGCTCTCTCCGGCCCGCCTGCCCGCCGACCCGGCCGATATCCGCATCCGCGTCATTTCCGATAATCCGCGGCACCCGCCGCGCAGCCAGACGCTGGAGGAAACCCGCATCATCGGCCGCGTCGTGCGCAAGTTCGGCGTCGTGGGGTGATCGCACAGCCCATCGATCAGCATACGGGTAATACGCCACCGCACATTGCTCACTGCGGCGGGAACACATAATCTGCCGTTCAATTGGCCGCGCCTCCAGCCTGTCCAAAGAACAACACCCGAGGAACATCCCCTTGAAGGAACTGACGCCTGACTGGAAGCTGCGGCAATTGCCCGGCTTCGCCACCACCATGGGCCCGATGTACGAGCGCGATGGCGTCTTCGCCCTGCCGATGGAGGCAAAGCACGTCAACACCCGCAAGACCGCGCATGGCGGCCTCGCCATCGCCTTCGCCGATCAGGGCATGGGATGGTACGCGCAGGCCCATTGCCCGGAAGGCAAGAGCTGCACCACGATCCAGCTCGACAGCCATCTGATCGGGCTCGCCCGCGAGGGCGACATCATGATCCTGACGCCGAAGATCGAGAAGATGACGCGCAGCCTCTTCTTCATGACCGCGAGCCTCGAGGTGGAAGACCGGCTGATCGGCACTTTTCACGGCGTCTGGAAAATCCTGAACATGGGGCCGTACGATCCGGCCTGAGGCCGCGCCAACTGATAAACAGGGGAGGCAAGCACATGACCACGACGATAAGCGAAGAACCGATCCTGTTTGAAAAGCGCGGCCATGTCGCGATCATCACCCTCAACCGCCCGCGCGTCATGAACGCCGTCAACCGGCCGCTATGGTTCGGTGCCGGCGAAGCGATCGACGAATTCGCCGCCGATCCGTCCCTCAAGGTCCTCATCATCACCGGCGCCGGCGAACGGGCCTTTTGCGCAGGTTCCGACCTGAAGGCCAAGGCCGCGGGCGAAATGGAATTCACGGCCGAGGAATGGGCGCGCTGGGGCTATGCCGGCATCGTCCGGCACTTCGTGCCCAAGCCCGTCATCGCCGCGGTCAATGGCCTTGCGCTCGGCGGCGGCACGGAAATCGCCCTCTCCTGCGACCTCATCGTCGCCGCCGAACATGCCAGCATCGGCCTTCCCGAACCGCTGCACGGCCAGATCGCTGGTGCCGGCGGCCTCCTGCGCCTGCCGCGCCAGATCCCGCTGAAAGTGGCGATGAACACCATACTCACCGGCGAGTTCATGAGCGCGGAGGAAGCCAGGGGCTGGGGCCTCGTCAACGATGTCGTTCCGGCCGGCCAACTGATCGACAGGGCGCTGGAGAAGGCTGAAAAGATCTGCGCCGCCTCCCCGGCGGCGATCCGCGCCAGCAAGGAGACCGTCTATCGCGGGCTGGACGTGCCGCTCGATTTCCCGGGCAAGGCCTGGGAGATCAACCAGGGCTTCATCGACATTGTCGAGGCCGGCCCGGACTCCAAGGAAGGCGCGAAAGCGTTCGCGGAAAAGCGCGAGCCTATTTGGAAATCCTGAGGGCGCAAATACCCCTTAGACCCTCAATGCCGCGTCATATCCACCGCGACCACCGTCACCGGCACCCCCGTCATGCGCGGAATCCCCGTCATGGGGTCGCATTCGTCGAGCCCGATCAGCCGGTTGACAGATTGCGGTCCCTCGGTGTCCTCGTCGAGGCTCCCGAAGCCGTGCACCACCGAGATCGTCCCCGGTCGCAATGAGGCATCGGCGGCAATTTCGGCGCGCATCTCGCCATGGGCGGAGCGGATGTGCGCCAGCGCGCCGGCAGCAAGGCCGAAGCGTTCAAGATCGTCCGGATGCATCGCCGCCGGCGTGTGGCGCGGCGGCTTCAATATCTCGATGTCCTGGCCGACCGAATTCATGAAATTGTTCGCCCGCCGGCAGATCATCAACAGCGGATACGCGCCGCCCTCCACCCGCCGGCCGGGCTTGTTCCGCAGATGCGCGAGTTCGTCCATCATCGGCCCGGCCGCCAGCTCCAGCTTCGTCTCGCAGTCCGCGTCGCGAGGCGCCACCTTCACATCGAGGTCGAAGATGTGGCCGTGCGGATAGGCCTTCACCTCGTCCAGCGGAACGCGCGATCCCCTGCACGACAGCTCCACCAGTTCCTCGATCGTCGGCATGCGCGACATGTCGATGGGAATCACATCCGGCGGCGTTTCCGGATAGGGGCCTGAGCCGCGCGCCAGCGTTGCCTTCAGCTCCAGCCCCATACGTTGCGCCATCAGGAAGAAGAACTGGGATTCATCGACAAGGTCGGACCCGGCCGGATAGTCGGCGACGGCCGGCGTATACTGCCCCCAGGGCATCGGGTAGCCGCGCGATACGCCGCTGAATTTCAGCCCCTCCACCTTCTGCGAGGTCGCCGGCAGTTCCAGCGACAGCGGCGGCGGGATGACATAGTCGGCCAGCTCCGCGGTCGCCGTCATGTGGTAGTCGAAGACGACGAGCAGATCGAGCTTGCGCATCGCCGCCTCGGCGCGTTTGCGGTCCGGCCACGCCAGCACCGGGTTGCCGCCGCTGCAGAAAAGCGCGCGGATCTGCCCCTCGCCTTCGGTGAGGATTTCGTCGGCAAGCGCCGCCGTCGGCAGACCGCTGGCATTTTCCTTCAGGCCGCGCACGCGCATCGGCCGCTCGCTCACCGCCGGATAGGTCGGATAGGGCTGCGCCTTCGGCGTGAAGGCCGGCAGCAGCACGTTGGGGAACGGCGCCTTCTCGCCCGCCCGCGCCCAGCGGCCGCACAGCGTGATCAGGCAGAGCGTGAGATAGTAGGAAAGATTGCTGCTGGTGGCGAAGCTCGGCCCGGTGGAACAGACCGCGCCGCCGCGCTTTCCCTTCGCAAAGCATCGGGCAGCCTCGATCAGATCTTCCTCGGCAATGCCGGCGCGCTTTGCCACATGCGAGGGCGTCCACGGCCGCACAGCATCGGCCAGCGCCGCGAAGCCCTGCGCATTCTCGGCGACAAACGCCGCGTCGTAGAGCTTTTCCTTGATGATGACATGGATGATGCCGGCCAACACCGCCGGATCCTCGCCGGGGATGATCTGCAGATGCACATGGGCGCGCTTGGCCGTTTCGGTGCGGCGCGGATCGATCACCACCAGCTTCATGCCCCGGTCCTGCGCTTCCTTCAGGCGCATGCCCGGATTGTGCAGCGGTGCGCCGTTGGATTTCGCGATCACCGGGTTGGCGCCGATGATCATCCATGTGTCGGCATCGTCGAAGCCCTGCATGCCGGCGATCCAGTTGCCGTGCAGCGCCACGGCCGTGCGCTCCGCCGGCTTGTCGATGGTGGCCGCCGAGAAGATCATCTTCGAGCCGACCGCCGACATCCATGCCGTCGCCAGCATGCCGCTGGTCGGATGCGAGACCGGCCCCGTCCCGGTATAGAAGGCGACCGACCTCGGCCCGTATTTTTCGATGATCGCCCGCACCCGGTCGGCGGCTTCCGCCGCGGCCTCGGCAGAGCCGATCTCCTCGAACCCGCCGCCGGATACCTGCTTCAACGGCTTGAGGATGCGTCCTGGAAAATTATGCTGCTCGGGAAGCGCGCGGCCTTTCGGGCAGGTATAGCCGCCGAAGGCGGGCGCCTCCGGGTCGCCGGTCACCTTAACCGGCCGCCCGTTCTCCACCGTTACCATGATCGGACAATAGGCAAGGCAGTTGCGGCAGATGCTCGGCACCGTGCGCGTCGTCGTCATCGTCCCGCCTCCCTGCGTTCTTATTTTTCAATGGATCAACCATACCTCTTTACAGCGTGGCCGCAAAGCCGTCCTGCGCTTTTCGCGGAATATTCGCGGAATGATGGCGGAGACTGCGCGTCTCGTCAGTCTTGCCGATCCTGGTGAAAACGTCGTTGTTTCTTGCTGAAATGAAACGACGGGCCGCTCGGAACGCGGGGGGTTGGCTAACCCTTGCCATCCTGCTCGTCGGCAAGGCCGTTGCCGAGCGCATCCTCTACATAGAGCGTCCGCACGAGCACGAAGACGGCGACGGTGAGAGGTCCGGAGAGCAGGACGCCCAGGATGCCGAAAAGCGTGCCCATCGCGACGACCGATATCATGAAGAGCGCCGCCGGCACCTTCACCATCTCCTCCTGCACGATCGGCGTGATGATGTTGGATTCGATCTGCTGGACCGCGATATAGAGGCCCGCGGCCCAGAACAGCGTATTCCATCCCTCACCCAGGGCCACGAGAAGGCCCGGCACGGCGCCGACGATGGCGCCGAACAGCGGAACGAACTCCGTGAGAAAGGCGAAAAGCGCAAGCGCAAGCGGTGCCGGCAGGCCGAGGATGTAAGCACCCAGACCGACCAGCACGCCGACGATGGTCATGGAGAGAAGCTGTCCGGTCAGCCAGCGGCCCAGCGCCGCGCCTGTCCGATCCAGCGCCCTGCGTGTCCGAAGCTGCTGCCGTTTCGGGAACAGCGCGACGAATCCGTTCCGGTAGAGCTCGGGATCGGCGGCGAGATAGGCGCCGGCGATCAGGATGAAAATGAATCCCGTCAAACCTGTGGCGGTCATCCGGAGCGCGTTCGCCACATCGCCCACGATGCTCCCGAACGTATCGCCGAGCGCGCCCTGCAGTTCCTCCATAGATCCGGGCACCGGAATACCGGTGCGCATCTCCAGTTCGCTGAGCGAATCCGGCAGTTGCTGCAACAGATCGAGCGACTGGTTCTTGATCGTCGGCCAGCCGAACCAGGCAACCGCGGCAACCAGCGCCGCAATCATAAGGCCGGAAAGCACGAGCGCGGCTTTCTGCGGCAAAGGCACCGATCGCCGCAGAAGGCCTGCCGATGCAAGAAGAACGATCGCCACCAGAACGGCCGCAAATGCGAAAAGAGCGGCGGACTTCAGATGCCACAGCAGCGCCGCAACCGCCGCGATCCCCACCGCGACCAGCAGATACCGGACAAGCTGAGCAGTGCTGAGCGCCTCCGATCCACGCTCGGGTTTGCTTTTGCTGTCCGCCATTTTACCCCTGAATGTGACTGGTTGGCCGCGAGAAAATCAAAGCCCCGGAACCCGCAGGGAGGGTTGGGCCCCGGGACAACACCCCTAGACGGGGTTCTCGGGACCAACTGACGGGGCGGGCGAATGTTCCTTTGCCCGTAGCCGTGCACAGGCCGCGGCTGCTATCGTGAACGACAACAAACATCGACAATGCAGAGGAAACGCATGATCGGGGTCACATCCTCCCTACCCTCCATGGCCGCCGGCCTGACCGTCGCCGAACTGTTCGATGAGCGCTGTCGCCTCGTTTCCGGGGCGCCCGCCATACGCCAGCAGGACAGGACATTGACCTACGCGCAGCTGCGCGGACGCGTCGCGCGGCTCGCGAACGTCATCGCCGGCGAAGGCTTGAAACGAGGCGAGCGCGTCGCCGTCCTCGCGGAGAACCGGCATGAATATGTCGAGATCGTCCTTGCCTGCGCATGGCTCGGCGTCACCGCGGCCTGCCTCAACTGGCGCCTCTCGGAGGCCGAGCTCTCCGGGTGCATCGAGCTTGCAGCGCCCCGGCTGACCTTCGTGAGCGAACGTCATCAGGGTCTCCTGGAACGCGCGGGAAGTCAGCGACGCGCGATCGTCATCGGTGCGGAGTATGAAGAGCGGCTCGCACGAGCGGAAGACAGCGCGCCGCCTTTTATGGCCGAGCCCGAGGACGGCCTGACCCTGCTCTTCACTTCCGGCACGACAGGCCGCGCGAAGGCGGCGATCATCAGCCATCGGGCGCTGATCGCCCGTTCGATGGTCCTCGTGGCCGACGCGATCCTGCCGCCTGGCACATGCTATGTCGCCTGGTCGCCCTATTGTCATATCGGTGCCAGCGATACTTCGCTCGCCACACTGATGAATGGCGGCGCGGTGATCGTCGTTGACGGCTTCCAGGCCGAGGAGATCGCCGAAGCCGTCAAGACGAACCGCATCGGCTGGCTCTCGCTCGCCGGCACCGTCAGCCGGATGACGGAGGAATTGCGCCGCCATGACATCCCTGCGGGCCAGGTGGGGCTTGTCGGCTCCATGGCCGATCTCGTCCCGCGCGCCGACATCGACGAGATCACCCGGACCCTGAACGCGCCCTATCTCAACACGTTCGGGTCCACAGAGACGGGTCTCGCGCCCGCCTCGCGCGGCCGCATCCCTGTCGGCAACGTGCCTGAGAAGTTCATCAAGCAGCAGAGCTCGCTCTGCCGCGTTCAACTCGTCGATGAAACCGGAAAGCTGGTCCCCGATGGCGAGCCGGGCGTGCTGCGCATGAAGGGACCGAGCCTGTTCTCCGGCTATCTCGACAATCCCGAGGCCACCGCCGAGGCCTTCCGCGACGGCTGGTATCACATGGGCGACATGTTCATCCGCCATCCCGGCGGCGGCCTCGAATTCTTCGGCCGCGACAAATATCTCATCAAGTCCGGGGGCGAGAACATCTACCCGGCCGAAATCGAGCAACTCGTCCTCGCATCGCCGCGGGTTGAGGAAGCGGTGCTGATCGGGCGGCGCGATGAGAAATGGGGCGAGGTACCCATCCTGCTCGTCATCGCGCGCGATCCGGCCCTTCAGGCGGCCGATGTCGAGACCCTCTATGCCGGCAAGCTCGCCCGATACAAGGTCCCCAAGGAAATCCGCTTCGTCAGCGAATCCGACTTTACCAGGTCCGCCACCGGCAAGGTCATTCGCAACGAAATCCACATCGACTGAACACCGGAGCAAGAAGAAAATGGCTACAGCGAGAACGGCGCTCGTCACCGGCGGCGGCCGCGGCCTTGGCCGCGTCATGGCGCTTGCGATGCTCGAGGCGGGTCACCGCGTGATCATTTCCTCCACCGACCGGCAAAGCCTTGACGACGTCGCGCGCGAAAGCGGCGCGGGCCCGGATCGGGTGGCGGCCATCGTGGCCGATCTCTCCGCCGGGGGCGAGGCCGAGCGTCTGGCCGCCGAGGCCTCTGATGCCTTCGGCCCGATCGACATTCTTGTCAACAATGCAGGCGTCGGCGTCTTCACCCTGCCCGGCTTCCGACCGGACAAGCCGATCCGCACATGGGACCTGCAGCGCCCGGATGTGGAACGGTTCTTCGCCGTCAATTCAATCGCCCCGATCCTCCTCGCGGCGCGGCTGATCCCGCCGATGGTCGAGCGTGGCTGGGGCCGCATCGTCGCCAACACGACGAGCCTCAACAGCATGATCGGCCGGACTCTCTACGGCAGTTCCAAAGCCGCGCTCGAAGCGGAGACCGCGACGATGGCGGCGCATCTGGAAGGTACCGGCGTCACCGCCAACATCCTCGTTCCGGGCGGCCCGACCCGCAGCCGCCTGGCGATCGGCAGCGGCTTCACCGAAGAGGAGATGTACCCGGATACGATCATGGCCGCGCCCATGGCATTTCTCGCCTCCGATGAATCGGACGGTTTCACCGCCAGGCGCATCCTGGCACAGCGTTGGCCGGCAGGCCTGCCGCCCCGGGAAGCGGCGGCGAAAGCGAGCTTTCCCATCGCCTGGAAGGGACTTTCCGACGACGGGGTCAAATTCAAGGTCTGAGACGGTCGGCGTGCGCGCATATGAGATCTTCCGCCGCGCGAGGCAGGCAGGCCGCGCAGACGCTGCATCGAAAATCTCTCTCCCCTGCCTTACGTTGATCCCGGAGCGATTCAGGATGATGGGAAAACGGACATGCCTCTGCCGCAAGACGCCCTCTGGTTGATTACCGGCTGTTCGTCGGGTCTTGGCGCCGCGCTCGCCCGAGAAGCCGTCGGCCGGGGCTACAGGGTCGCCGCGACAGCCCGCGACCCCGCCTCGTTGCAGCCCCTTCTCGCTCTCGCGCCGGACCGTCTTTATCCGCTGGCGCTCGATGTCGCCGACGCGGCGAGCATCGAGCGCGCAGCGCAGGCCGTCGGAAGAATCGGGCCCGTCCATGTGTTGGTCAACAATGCGGGCCACGGCTATGCCGCCACCGCTGAGGAAGGCAAGGACGATGCGATCAGACAGCTCTTCGAGGTCAATTTCTTCGGCGCCGCCGCCCTGATCCGCGCCATCCTGCCGGCAATGCGCGAGAATGGCGCGGGCCATATCGTCAATGTCAGCTCCATCGCCGGCATCAGGGGTAATCCGGGCTCGGCCTACTATGCGGCGAGCAAGTTCGCCCTTGAGGGCCTTTCCGACGCCCTTGCGGACGAGGTCTCCGGTTTCGGCATCGGCGTCATGCTGCTTGAACCCGGCCCGGTCCGCACGGATTTTGCCGGCCGCTCGATGGTCGTCTCGCCGGCGATTGACGCCTATGCCGGGATCGCGGGCATGCGCGAAAGGATGAAGCGCCTGCACGGCCACCAGAGAGGCGATCCGGCGCGGATCGCAGCGCTCGTCGCCGACGCGCTGGAAAGCCCCGCCCCGCCCCGCCGTCTCGTGATCGGCAAGGCCGCGCTTGAAATCGCCGGCCAGAAGCTGGACCAGATCCGCGCGGATATCGATGCCTGGCGGGACCGTTCGGCTGCGACCGATTTCCCGAACGACTAGGGGTCAGCCCTGTTGCGGCGAAACCTGACCGCGAGCCCGTCCATCTCCGGTGTAACGACGATCTGACAACTCAGGCGGCTGCAAGGGCGTCGCTCCCCCGCTCACACCTAGGCGAAGTCGCGCCCTTCCGACTGGCTGATCTGAATGTTCTGGTCGCCCCCGCCGGAACCGGCGGCCACCATTTCATAGGCCGTGGCAAGGAAACGCTCGATTGTGCCCTCCGTCAGCTCGAACGGGTCGAAACCCGACGGCAGATGCTTCTTGAACGCGGTCGCCTGCGGGTTCTTCACGCGGATCGCGCTCATCGACCAGCGTTCGTAGGCACGCTCGAGCACCTGCCCGGCGGAAACGACAGTGAGGTCCGTGTGCCTCGGATCCGCGGCGATCTTGCCGAGCAGCATATTGACCTCCGGGCGTCCGCCTTCCAGCACCTGGAGGAAATATTTTTCCGCGACGAAGAGCATACCCGTGATGCCGTGCACGCCATTAAACGTTCGCGAGCGCTGGAGGATCGTCTTCAGATGCAATGCGCCCTGTTGGCGATACGAATCCGTTTGCCGGCTGATATACGTCAATCGATAGAGAAACATGCCGCCGACCTCTCGCTGAGCTTTCTTGCTCACAGGCCTGACACCAATTTCGGCAACCCACAACAGCAGTCTGCCGAAGAGCTGACGCGGAATCCGCTCGTCGATCTCAGGCGAACCGGCTGATGCGGCTTTGCGAGTTGGACGCCGTAAGGTCAGCGCAAGGCATATCGCTTTCACCGGACCGGTCTGTGTTGCATTCCCGACGGCCCGCGGTGTTTGCCTCTCTTCCTCCTAGGATGGGCAATATACAGCAAAGGGAGCGGACACGGATGCCTTGGCGGTTCTGATTCTCTTCCTGCCGTGCAAGCGACCACACGCCTTCTCTTGCACTGTCGCTGCGACGAACGATCAGGGCGAACGGGTAAAGGCTCCTCATGCTGCCGCAGGCCGCGCATGGGTTATCGGCGGCGGCTTCACCGACCAGGCAGTCCGGAAAACCGTCACGGGCGCGAAAGAGCACCGTGTCAGAAGGCCCGCTCCGCCGCGCCCGGTTCGATCTCCACCGCGAATCCGGCAGCACGAACGCCCTGACCGACCAGCCGCGACAGTTCACCTTCCGAGAGCCGGCATTCGGGATAATTCAGCCTCACATATCGCACTGCGTCGGTGACCATCACCCGGCCGTCTCGCTCCCTCGGCCGGACCAGATATCCCTCGAGGATGCGGCGGATTTGCGGGTAGTAGGGAGACGATTGGGGTTTCATCGGACTCGGGGCCTCCTGTTCTTTTTATTGGAACGGAAAGCCTAGCATCAGGCCGCCCCCGATGCAGCAGCGTGCGGTATCGTACATCCCTTTGAATTCCGGGAACAAAGCCAGGCCGGCCGCGTTTATTCCGCTAGTCCTTTGACACGCGGCAGACCTTCGCCCGCAATGCTCCCCGCTTCAGTAAGCGACCTGCCCATGCCATGCTGTTTCTATCGCGCACGGCATGGGGGGAAACGCATGGCCTCTTTCGACCTTGAGAATCCGGCCTTCACGGCCTATCTGGTCGCCAGCGCGCTCATGGTCCTGAAGATCATGGGTCAGGGCTGGATGACCGTCTACCGGATGACCCGCAGCCAGGAAGGTCTTGCAAGCCCCGAAGACCTGCGTCCCGGCCCCTACAATCGCAAGCCCGATCCAAGCCAGCTGCAACCCAGCGACTATGTGGAACGGTCGCGACGCATCCATCGCAACGATCTTGAGAACATACCCGCCTTCTTTGCCGCCGGCCTTTTGTTTGTCGCCGTGGCGCCGCCGCTTCTGCTGGTGCAGATACTGATGTACGGCTTCGCGCTCGCCAGAGTCCTGCACACGATTGCCTATGCCACGGCGCAGCGCCACGAAATCCGCTCCATTCCCTATACGATAGGCTCGCTGATCGTGATTTTCATGGCCTTGTGGGTACTCGGAGCGGTGCTGCTGTAAGGGCTGGAGGCTCCTAACCCTTACGCGTGAAGCGGCTCTTGAGTCCTTCCCAGATCTCGCGGCCGGAGAGAAATAACGGAAGTCCCGCAACGCCCGCATCGGGTTCGATGGCCAGCCCCACTTCGCTCGCCGTGCCGTCGGGTCCGACGTCACGCACGATCAGCGCGACCGCGCCAAGCGTCACCCGATCGCCCACCTCCACCACGCCCCCCAGCCGTTCGCCGATGAAGCCGCCGATCGTCAGCCCCTCGCCGGCGACGGAAGGCAGTTCCAACCCATAGGCCTCAGCGAGCGCCGGCAACGGCTGCGAGGGATCGATCGTGAACTTCCCGTAGAAATCCTCGTCGCCTTCGGCGAGTTCCTTGGGGCTCGCGAACAGCCTGTCGAGCAGCCGCACGAATGGCGGGCTGACGAACATGTAGACAAGGTCGTCTTCTTGAAGCCTGCCGGCATATTGAAAGCGCATTGAGCGCCCGTCCCGGATCACGAGGGAGGGCCTTGCCCAGCGTGGCAGGCGTTGCCCCTGCAGCACCGGACTGCCCTTCACGACCTTGTAGGCGATCAGCTCATGGTCCGCCGCCCCCGGCAGTTCCAGGCCAAAGCGCTGCACCGGCCCGATGCGGGGCGGCACCGCGACGCCAAGGCGGCGCGCCACCGGTCCGATCGTCCAGCCTTGGACCACCAGCGACACCAGCACCACGACGCAGGCGGCATTGAAAAGCAGTTGCCCGTTGGCGAGGCCTGCCGTCAATGGAATGATGCCGAGCAGGATCGACACCGCGCCACGCAGCCCGACCCATGAAACGAAGGCGGTTTCGCGGCGTCTGTAGCCGAACGGGATCAGACATAGCCAGACTGCCAGCGGCCGCGCGACGAAAATCAGCGCAACCGCCACTGCGGTCGCCGGCAGCAGCACGCCGAGAAACTGCGAAGGCGTTGTCAGCAGCCCGAAGGTCAGAAACATGCCGATCTGCGCCAGCCAGGTCATACCGTCGAGAAAACGGCGCAGACCCGCCAGACCGCCGATCCCGGCATTGCCGCAGACGATGCCGGCGACATAGACGGCAAGAAAACCGCTGCCCTCGCTAACGCCGGTCAGGCCGAACAGCGTCAGCGCGGCGGCAAGAATGGCGATCGGATAGAGCGCTCCCTGCAGCGACAGCCGGTTGGCCATCACGACGATCAGATAGCCTCCGGCGAGACCCAGCAGCAGCCCTCGCCCCATCTGCGCGATGAAGCCGGTCAGCAGTTCGCGCGTGAGATCCCCGGCATCGCCGCCGATCATGATGACTTGTACCAGCAGCAGCGTCAGGAAGATCGCCATCGGGTCGTTCGAGCCCGATTCGATCTCCAGCGTTGAACGGACATTGTCACGAATGGTGATGCCGCCGACACGCAGCAGGAAAAAGACGGCTGCGGCATCTGTGGAACCCACGATCGCGCCGAACAGCAGGGAATCGAGCCAGGGAAGGCCAAAGGCGAAATGTGTTGCGATGCCGGTGAGCGCTGCGGTCAGCGCGACGCCGATAGATGCAAGGACGACGGACGGCGCGGCAACCTGCCGAAGCGAGCGCCACGCCGTGTTGAGGCCGGAGTCGAACAGGATCACCGCCAGCGCCGTGCTGCCGATGAAATAGGCCGCATTTGCATTGTCGAAATAGATGCCGAGCCCGTCTTCCCCGGCAATCATGCCGACCCCGAGGAAGATAAACAGCAGCGGTGCGCCGAAGCGAAAGGCCAGCGTGCTTGTCAGCACCGAAACCAGCACCAGCGCGGCACCGATCATCAGGGCGGGAAATATCCACACAGTCATCGTCGGAACGGCTTTCCGGACTCAGCGCCGGCGTGAGAATCGGCTTTCATCACAATACATTAGGAACGAAGTGCCGCCCGGTCCATAGGATCGGCTCGCAATGGGTTGCCGCATGGAGCGCTTTACAATGCCGCTCCATTGTGCAGGCTTGCGGCCCGCCGCCCGGGACAGAACAATGCAAGGTCGGATAAGATTATCCGAACGATCTTATGATTCCGACACCTTATTATCTCATCGATACGCCGAAACTGCGTCGTAATCTGGAAATCATCGATCATGTAAGAGCCCGATCAGACGCAAGGCTTCTTCTTGCGCTGAAATGCTTTGCGACATGGTCTGTCTTCGATGTGATGAGCGGATATATGGACGGAACAACGTCATCGTCGCTTTTTGAAGCCCGTTTGGGTCAAGAAAAATTTGGCGGCGAGACGCATGCCTATGCGGTCGCCTTCTCCGATCATGAATTCGACGCGGTCATCGGCCATGCCGACAAGGTGATTTTCAACTCCATCGGGCAGCTGCGACGGCTTGCGTCGCGCGCCGCCGGCCTGCCGCTCGGGCTGAGGCTCAATCCCGGGGTCTCTTCATCGCAGTTCGATCTTGCCGATCCGGCCCGCCCCTTCAGTCGGCTCGGCGAATGGGATGTTGCCCGTATCGAAGAGGTCGCGCCGCTGATCAGCGGCTACATGATCCACAACAATTGCGAGAACGCCGATTTTGATCATTTCGACCGGCTGCTTTCGCAGACCGAGGCCAAGTTCGGCCGCTTCTTTGTCGATGCGTCATGGATCAGCCTTGGCGGCGGCATCCATTTCACCGGCGATGGCTATCCGCTCGACAGGTTCTGCGCACGGCTGAAATCCTTTGCCGAGACTTACGGCGTCCAGCTCTATCTGGAACCCGGCGAAGCCGCGGTCACCCGCGCGGCAAGCCTCGAGGTCAGCGTCCTCGACACGGTCTTCAACGGTCGCGACATCGCCATCGTCGACGCCTCCGCCGAAGCCCATATGCTCGACCTGCTGATCTACAGGCAGCAGGCCGATATCTCGTCGCCCGGCGGCGAGGGACGCAGGGAGTATCTTGTCTGCGGCCGCTCGTGCCTCGCCGGCGATGTGTTCGGAACGGTTCGGACGAACGGGCCGCTGAAGCCCGGCGACCGGCTCACGGTGCGCGATGCGGCCGGCTACACTCTCGTCAAGAAGAACTGGTTCAACGGGTTGCAGATGCCCGCGATCGTGCGCCGCGACGAAGATGGCGTGGAACGGGTGGTGCGCAGCTTCGCCTATGAGGACTTTCTCGACAGCCATTCCTGAGGAATGCGCCGCCAGGTCGCCGATACAGGCCGCAAAAGGAGGTGGAAGACGCGATCTTGAATAAGCGGAATGTAATGATCATCGGCGCCGGCGGCGTCGGACATGTTGTGGCCCACAAATGCGCCCGTCACAATGATGAGCTCGGCGACATCCATATCGTGTCGCGCACCGGCGACAAGTGCCGCGAGATCGCTCATTCGGTGCGCGGCAGGCGCGCCATGAAGCGGCCCGGCGTGATCGAAGCGCATGAACTCGACGCGATGGACGAAACCGCCCTCGCCGCGCTGATCGCGCGCACGAAAACCCGCATCGTCATCAATGTAGGCTCCACCTTCATCAACATGTCGGTCCTGTCGGCCTGCATCGCGGCGGGCGCGGCCTATATCGACACAGCTATCCACGAAGATCCGCTGCGCAACGACGAACCGCCGCCCTGGTACGCCAACTATGAATGGAAACGGAAGGCCGAGTGCTGCCGGGCCGGCATCACCGCGATCCTCGGTGCCGGCTTCGATCCGGGCGTCGTCAACGCCTACGCGGCGCTGGCCGACCGGGAATATTTCGACCGCATCGATTCCATCGATATCATCGATGTGAATGCTGGCGATCACGGCCGCTATTTCGCGACCAATTTCGACCCGGAGATCAATTTCCGCGAATTCACCACCGACGTCTGGTCATGGCAGAAAGGTGAATGGACCAGGAACCGGATGTTCGAAGTGCGCAGAGACTGGGACCTGCCGATGGTCGGCAAGCGCGCGACCTATCTGACCGGGCACGACGAAATCCATTCGCTGCAGCACTTTCTGGACATCCCCGACATCCGCTTCTGGATGGGCTTCGGCGAGCGCTATATCAACGTCTTCAATGTGCTCAACAATCTCGGCCTGCTTTCCGAACAGCCGGTCGTGACCGCCGAGGGTGAGGAAATCGTTCCGCTGAAAGTGGTCAAGGCGGCGCTGCCCGATCCAGCCTCCCTGGCGCCCGACTATCAGGGCAAGACCTGCATCGGCGACCTGGTCAGAGGCATCAAGGACGGACAAAGGCGAGAGATTTTCCTATACAATATCTGCGACCATCAGGAAGCCTTCGAGGAAGTCGGCGCGCAGGCGATTTCCTACACCGCCGGCGTTCCCGCCGCCGCCGCTGCGAGACTGATCGCAAACGGCGAATGGGATGTCAGGCGAATGGCCAATATAGAGGAACTGCCGCCACGCCCGTTTCTCAATGCGCTGGACAAGATGGGGCTGCCGACAAGACTGCGCGACGGACAGCGGGACGTGCCGCTCTCATTCGATGGTGAGGCATCTTCCGCCACGCAGGCGCTTCGGCCGGTACGGAACAACCGCTGAGCCCGGGCGATCTATAGAAGTGAGATCGACTGCACCACCCCATCGGCGCTGACCACACAATTGGCCTGCTGCTGATCGAGCGCGATGGTGACCTGATAGACGTCACCCTCGCCCTTGGCGGAGCTGACGGGCACCGCCTTGCCGGGGTCGGCGTTGAATTCCAGCGCCACGGCCCTGGCGCATACGAGCTTCAGGTCGGGAGGTGCCGGCACGGGCTGACTTGCGGCTGTCTGCTGCGCCGTCTCGTTCATCGAGGCACAGGCCGACACCGAAAGGGCCAGCGCCGCGATCAGAGCGCAACTCCGCTTACTCACAACATACATGATAACTCCCTCCTGATTCGCCTCTTGTAGGCCGCGATCCCCGACCCATTGCGCGGCTCTGTGCAATTGCCCCCGGTCATGCCAAGCATGGATTATTATTACACAAATTGAGGGGAGATTAAGTTAACGTCCAGCCTTGGGCGAATCCTGACCTGCCCCGGCGGCCTCAATCCTTCGCGGCACCGGCGATCAATTCGAACGAACGCAGCCTTTCGCGATGATCGTAGATGTCGGAAACGACGATCAGCTCATCCGCGCCGGTTTCGTCCACGAGGGCGCGAATCCCGTCGCGCACGCGCTGCGGCCCGCCGATGATCGACCGGGAAAGCATTTCCTGCACCCGCAGCTTCTCCACCGGCGACCAATAGTCCTCGATATCCTCGATAGGCGCCTGGCTGAGGCCGCGATGCCCGCGAAAAATGTTCGTAAACGCCATCTGCTGCGTCGTCGCGAGGTGCCGGGCCTTTTCGTCGCTGTCGGCAGCGATGATGTTGAGGCCGACCATCGCATACGGCGCCGAAAGCTGTGCAGAGGGCTTGAAGCGTTCGCGATAGATCGAAAGCGCGCTGTTGAGCATCTGCGGCGCGAAATGTGAGGCGAAGGCATAGGGAAGCCCGAGTTCTGCGGCGAGCATCGCGCCGAAATCGCTGGAGCCGAGAATCCACAACGGCACCCGCGTTCCCGCCCCCGGTATCGCCCGGATCGCCTGCCCCTCCTGCGGTACGGCGAGCAGCGCCTGAAGTTCGAGCACGTCGCGCGGAAACATTTCCGACGCCATCGGCGAGCGGCGCAGCGCCTGCCATGTAAGCTGGTCGGTCCCGGGAGCGCGTCCAAGACCAAGATCGATCCGGTCGCCGTAGAGATGGGCGAGCGTGCCGAACTGCTCGGCAATGACCAGCGGCGAATGGTTCGGCAGCATGATTCCGCCCGCGCCGACGCGGATGCGGCTCGTGCCCTCGGCGACATGGGCGATGACGAGCGACGTCGCCGCGCTCGCGATCCCCGGCATGTTGTGGTGCTCGGCCACCCAGAAGCGCTCAAAGCCCCATTCTTCCGCATGCGCGGCAAGTTCGCGGGCGTTGCGGATGGCCGCGCCTGCATCCGTGTTGTCGGTAATTCTGCAAAGATCGAGGATTGAGATTGTCGTCATCGTTGGGCAGCCTGACAGCAACGCGAAAGAGGTTCTACCCCCGGTCCAATGTTAATTGTACCCCATGAGCGATCGTGCAAGTGGCGTGCCCGGCCGATGACGCCGCAGGGCGTTTCGCCTTGTCGCCTCTGCCTGCTATTCCTTGCGGCATGAACGGTGTGACGCTTGCCATCGCCTACGGCCTGATCGCCGGCATGATGATTCCGCTGGGCGGCTTCATCGCCAGCATCGAACGGATCCGCCCGGCATGGGTGGAGACGGAGGTGCGGCACTCGGTGATGGCGTTCGGCGGCGGGGTGCTGATTGCCGCCGTGTCTCTGGTGCTCGTACCGGAAGGCTTGCGCGAATTGTCGGCGGTTCCCGCTCTCCTCTCCTTTGCGGGCGGTGGAATCGCGATAGGTGTCGCGGAGCTGTATGGCGGTCGCGGACTGATCAAGCCGCAATTCCTCGCCATGCTCGCCGACTTCCTGCCCGAAGCGATCGCGCTCGGCGCGCTGCTTGCCTCCGGCGCTTCCAGCACGCTTCTGCTCGCCATGCTCATTGGATTGCAGAACCTTCCGGAGGGCTTCAATGCCTACCGCGAGTTCATGTCGCGCGATGCGTCGACAAGGCGCCGCCGGAAAGTCCTGGGCGTATTCGCGATCGTCGGCTTGCTCGGCCCGCTGACCTGCCTGTTCGGCTATTTCGTCCTGGCAGACTTCCGCGCGCTCAACGCCGCGATCATGCTGGCCGCCGCCGGCGCCATCCTCTTTTTGATGTTTCAGGACATCGCGCCCCGCGCTCATCTCAGGCACAAGGTCGCCCCGTCACTCGCGGGCGTGGCGGGCTTCAGTCTCGGCTTGCTCGGCCAGGCGTTGCTTGGCTGACCCGCTCAAGACCAGCCGGTGCTTGGTCTTATTCTTACGGCGCGCTTGTGCCGCGCGGATGAATCGACAAAGATTTCGTTCCGCGCATCAATGAGGGCGCGCGCAAACCAGACGAACCAAGGGGGATTTCCGATGTACAAGTTCGAGATCTACAAGGACAAGAAGGGCGAGTTCCGTTTCCGCTTCCGTGCGTCCAACGGCGAGATCATGTTCTCGTCCGAGGGCTATAAGGCTAAGGCCTCCGCCAAGAGCGCGATCGAATCCATAAAGAAGAACGCCCCCGGCGCCGAAACCGTCGAGGAATAAGGTCGCCAGCTTCCAGAACCGGAGACCTCGGTTCTCAGCGTGCTGGCGTCACCCGGCGCAGCAGTGTCGCTATGGCATCCAGGGCCAGCGCGGGGTCTTCCGCACGCGCGATCGCGGCGGTCGCCGCCACATCGGCGGGTTTGCGCGCTTTTCGCCTTTCAAAGAAGATCTCTTTCTGCGCCCGCGCCTCTTCGATAAGCGCGCTTACTTCCCGCGCCCTCGCCTCGAACCGGGCCTTCGTCTCGTCCTCCACCTTCGGTCCGACGGGGCAGCTTCGCGCCAGCAGCCGCGCCCAGTGGACCGCCGCCGACAAGGGCAGAAGCTTCTGGCGGATCTCGCCGAACCGGGTGACGGCGCCCCAGGGCGCACCCAGCGGACGCGCCGCGACCGCCAGATCCTGATAGGCCCTGTCGAGACGACGCGACATCGCCAGCAGGGCCGTCCCGCCGCGTTCGCCACGCATCCGCTCCCCCGCCGCTCGAACGAGGTCGGACAGCGCATCCAGGAATCGCTCCAGCGACGCGGCTGCGCCGATCGAGGTGCGCACCGGAAAGACGAAGAACGCGACCGCCGCGCCCGCCACGCCGCCGATAACGGTTTCCTCCAGCCGCACCAACAGGATGTCGGGGGTCATGGTGCCTGCCAGACCGTAGAGCAGCGCGACGGCGACCGTGATGAAGAAGATCATCACGCCATAGGCCGTCTGGACGAAATAGAACGCCAGAGCGAACAGCCCCACGATCAGGACGCCGGAAACCAGGGGCTGCCCCTGCAGCAGTACCGCCGCGCCGGCCCCGGCCGCGAGGCCGGCCAGCGTGCCGCCCGCGCGTTGCAGGGCGCGCAGCGCGGTGTCGGCACGCGATCTGGCGTTGTTGAAGACGATGAAGGCGGTGATCACCGCCCAGTACCACCCGCCCGTTGAAAGCAACACCCCGCCTGCCATGGCTAGCGCGCAGGCGAGCGTGACCTGAATAGGCGCCTGCAGCGTCTGCGGCACGATGGAAGCGGGGCGCAACGGCGGTGTCGGGGGCGGCGGCATCACGCCCGGGCCGCCATGAACGAATGCCGGCGAAGGAGGCTCGCCCAGAGTCTGGCCGAGATGCCGCCTGGTTCGCGACACCTGGTCGATCAGCCTCACCATGATCTCCTTGTCGCGAAGCGGCTTTCCGTCGCCCCGCGCGGTCGCCGCGGCTGCACGATCGAGAACGTCGCCCTCGTGCCGCAGCGCCGCCCGTATCAGATGCGCCGGCGGCAGCGAAACGCGCGCGGCCTTGACCATCTGCTCGACCGACAATTGCAGATCGAACAGGGCGATCGCAAGATCGGAGGCCGGCCCTTCGGCCGCCAGCGCGCCGTCTTCACCCTGCCTGATATACCCTTCCGCCATCACGATCGTCTCGCGCAACAGCGCGACATGACGCGACAGGGAGCGTCGTTCCTCTTCGCTTGTCCCGCCGTGTTCGGCGGCGTGCAACAATGCTCTGAGGATGAGATTGATCCGGCGATCGATTGTGATCATCGCCCGCCGGAAGTCGCTTTCCGGATCGTCCGGCAGCAGATAATTGCTCACAAGATGGGTAAAGACGGCGGCACCTGCTGCCGCCAGCGCCACCCAGCCTATGCCGGCAGGCGGCGGGCGCAGGAAGTCGCCGAGGAAAAACCCCATGAAGGCGACCATGCCGGTGACGAACCAGCGCGGCCCGAACCGCCTCACATAGACCGCGCCGAAAATCACGCACAGGAACGCGGCGCTGGCGACCAGTTGCATGGGCGCGAGCAGGCTGGAGATGAAGATCGCAGCTACACCGGCGGTGCCGGCCTGCGCTCTTGTGATGATCTGCGCGCGCTGCGTGGGCGCGCGAACGCCGATCGTGCAGATGAACGACATGACCGCCGCCAGCGCATAGGCCGCAGCCGGCAGCGAATGGAATACCGTCACCAGCCCGAGCAGGCTTTCCGCAAGGGCAAGCGAAAGCATCGCGCGGGCCGAAAGGCGCAGGCGCGAAAATGCCGGATCGCCCGCGGCGATCTGCTCGCGAAGCCGCGCGAACAGCCGCTCGCGCGGCACGAAGGCTTCTGCGTTCGGCGCCGGGCTGTTCATCGTTCCAGAGTTTTCAATCGAATGCGGGTTTCTTCCTCTGCCATCACGGGTGCCGCGAGTCACGGCTCTTTGCCACATGATAGGCAGAAGCCCGCGCGCCCGTCACGGCCCTGATCCGTCTTTGCAGCGCCGCGCGGAGGTCAACCGAGTTGGCCGCGCACCCACTGGATGATCTGGGGGGCTTGCATGGCGCCCGATGTACGGCCGATCTCGCGTCCGCCGCGATAGAGGATCATGGTCGGGATACCGCGAATCCCGAGCCGCCCGGCCACCGACTGTTCATTGTCCGAATTGAGCTTGATCAGACGCACGTCCGGCTCGAGTTTGCGCGCGGCCTCTTCATAGGCTGGCGCCATCATCCTGCATGGCCCGCACCACGGCGCCCAGACATCGACCAGCACCGGGATGGAACTGCGCGCGATCTGTTTGTCGAACACCGCGCTCCCGACATCGGCGGGATGGCCGGTAAACAGCCTCTCGCCGCACTTGCCGCATTTGGCCTCCTGGGCCGGCCGCGCAGCCGCGACGCGGTTCACGCCGCCGCAATGAGAACATACGATATGGGTCTCGCTCATGGCCTTCCATCCTTTGCGCCACATATATGGTGTCGTCCCGACCCCGCGCAAAACAATCGGGGCGAGATTTGCATCCCGCCCCGGCAAGTCGTTTGATACTGGTCAAGGAAGGCTACTTCTTCTCTTCAGCCTGGATATCGGCGGCGAGGCTGTCGAGCATGGCCTTGGGGTCGGCAAGGCCGGCGGCCTTCGCGCGTGCGATCCAGTCCTCGTAGACCGGGCTCACCTTGTCCTTGATCTTCTGGAGTTCGGCATCGCTGATCTTGCTGATCTCGACGCCCTTGGTCGGCATGTACGCCATGGTCTGGTCGGTCTGCCGCTGATGCGCCTCGCCAGCCACGCGCGCCAGAGCCTCGCCCGAGATTTCCGTGATTGCCTTCTGGTCTGCTTCGGAAATCTTCTCCCAGGACGCCTTGTTGATGGCGATCATGTTGATCGTGTTGGCCAGCCCGCCCGGCACGACGGTGATCCGCTTGAGGACGTCCTCCAGCTTGAAGCCGCGCATGGATTCCGGCGGGATGATCGCCCCGTCGATGACGCCGCCGGAAGCCAGTTCGTAGATCTCCGAGAACGGCTTGCTGACCGGAATGCCGCCCAGCAGTTCCGTCACCTTGGCAACCGTCTGTGAGGGACCACGCAGCTTCAGCCCCTGAAAGTCCTCGACAGAATCCACGACCTTGCTCGCGGTCACCACATGCGCGGAATTGCCGCTGAAAAGCGTGACGACATGCACATCGTCGAATATCCCTGTCGGCTCGATGAACTTGACATAGGTCTTCCAGCTCGCAGGCCCCCGCGCCAACGCATTGTCGCTGATGAAGGGAAGTTCCAATCCGTCGATCAGCGGGAAGCGGCCCGGCGTAAAGCTCGGCACCAGGAACGACGCGTCCGCCAGCCCGTCGACAACCACATCATACTGGCCGGCGACCGTACCGACCACCTTGGGCAGGATATCGATCTTCACCCGCCCCTCTGTGACCCGCTCCACATCGGCGGCCCACGGCACGATCACATCGCTGTAGACGAAGTGCGCCGACGGAAGCCAGTTTGAGAATTTGAGGGTGACATCCGCAGCATGGGCCACCGTGGAGCCGGCCGCGATCATCGCAGCCGTCACAAGTCCGGAAATAGTAATATGTCGCATGAACGTTCCTCCATATCTTTTCTTGCCGTATAGTATGCACACGTCACAATCGGCCGCTCAAGTGCAAGCGCGGCGAACTTCGCGGCATTGAATGTCAATGAAGGTCGGGGATTTTGACCGATCATGCGGACGCCGGCGACGTAAGCGCATCGGGAAACATCTGCTGAAGGCCGATGGCTCACGGCCGCTACCTGGGAGAATTCCGCGCGCGCGGCGCTGAATCCGCCCCTGGCGCCCGGTTGAAATTTCTTCTCATCCGTCGGGATGAAACCTGCATGGCCGTCGTTTTCCTTTGCGGGAGACATTGCACCTCCCTTGCAATTTTCTTGTGAAACCGGCGGGCCTGTCGGTCCGCCAAACGCCTCACGAAAGGAAACCCCATGATCACCAGAATGCTCGCCATCGGCGCCGTCGTCGCCGCCACGACTTTTTCATACGCTCTTGCCGACACCCTTGCAGGCGGCGCCGTCATGACGATGAAGGGCGACAAGGGCGAGGTTCTCACCGATGCCAAAGGCATGAGCCTCTACACCTTCGACAAGGACAGCGCGGGCGCAACGGTTTGCTACGACCAGTGCGCCATCAACTGGCCGCCGCTGATGGCGACATCCGGCGCCAAGGCCGAAGGCGATTTCAGCCTCGTCACCCGCAAGGATGGCGCGATGCAGTGGGCCTATAAGGGTCAGCCGCTCTACCTGTGGAAGAACGACAAGAAGCCTGGCGACATGACCGGCGATGGCGTCGGCGGCGTCTGGCATCTGGCCAAGGACTGATCGTTGGCGGAATATCGCTTTCGATGACACGCATACTGGACGAGATCGAAGCCTGCATTCCCGCCTTGCGGCGGTATGCGCGTGCGCTCACGCGCGACGTGTCGCTTGCCGATGATCTCGTCCAGGATTGCCTGGAGCGCGCGCTCAGAAAGCAGACGCTCTGGCGGCCGACGGCCAGCGTCAGATCGTGGCTGTTCAGCATCCTGCTGAATATCCGCCGCGATGATCTCAGACGGGAACGGCGCGCCCCCGCCCCCCTGCCCGTCGACACGCTGGCCGCCGAGCCGGCGACCGGAGAGGCCCAATCCGCGCGGCTGGCGGCGATCGAAGTCAGCGCGGCCATCGCCACGCTGCCGCCCGACCAGCGCGAGGCGCTGCTCCTCGTGGTGCTGGAAGATTTCAGCTATGGCGAAGCGGCGGCGGCGCTTGGCATACCGCTCGGCACCCTGATGTCGCGGATTGGCCGCGCGCGCGAGCAATTGCGAGAGGCTACCGAACGCACCCCGCCGGCGAGGCCGACGCAGCCGGCACGGTTGAGGACTGTGAAATGACGGCGGAAAGACACCCAATCCGCGAAGAAGATCTCATCGCCCATGCCGATGGCAGGCTTGGCGCCGATCGGCGGGGCGAAGTCGAATTCTGGCTTCGCGACCACCCGAACGACGCTGCCCGCGTCGATGCGTGGCGTCATCAAAACGAAGCCATCCGCACCGCATTCGGCCCGGTTGCGGCAGAACCGCTTCCTGCGCGGCTCGACGTGCGACGGATGGCGGCCGCCCGCCGCGCCGGCTCGGGCCGCCACTATGCGATGGCCGCGGCGGCGGTCGTTCTCCTCGTGCTCGGCGCGGCGGGCGGCTGGCTGGGACGCGGCGTATTCGTGCCGCCGGCCGGTTCGGTGACCTTGATCGCCGAGGCGCTCGATGCCCATCGCCTCTATGCCAGCGAGGTCGTGCATCCCGTCGAGGTCAGAAGCGATGACGAGGCGCATCTTTCCAGCTGGCTTTCCAAGCGGCTCGGCATCGTTCTCGTCATCCCCGATCTCAGCGCCGACGGATTCAGGCTGATCGGCGGCCGGCTTTTGCCCGCCGGCGGTCAAGCGGCGGCGCAATACATGTATGAGAACGACGAAGGCCAGCGCATCACGCTGTTCATCGTTCCCGCGGGCAAAGATTCAAGAAGCGCCTTCCGGTACGCCTCCAGCGACAAACTCGAGGCCTTGTTCTGGAGCAACGACAGGATCGCCTGCGCGATCGTCGGCGACCTGCCGCGCGACGCGCTCAAGGATATCGCGACGCGGGCCTACAAGCAGTTCGGTTGACCGTCGCCCTGCACGAGGCGAAAGTTCGCAGGCCTTCAACCCGCCACCAGTTGAAGAAACGCGATGCTTCAGGGCGAAAGCGGACGGTCGAACAATGAAGAATAAAATACTCAAGGCCGTGCTGATCGTGATCTGTGCGCTGATTGCCTGGGCATATTCGCCGGCAAGCTCATTGGATTCGATCATGGGTTTCCCGCCCAGACGTTCGAAGCGGGTGGCAAAACATTTCGCATTCGCCCAGTCGCTTATGTCAAAAATGTGGGAACGGCCTTCGGGCTACCGCTACAGGAGATGGAAGACGATTTTTTCGTCCACATCTCCTATGAATGTGAGGAAGACGGTAGCGTGGAAATCAATGTAGAAACCAACGGTTTGGTCGCCACGCGCAATCCCTCAAGATTCAGGAGCGGATCGACGTGCTACGATTCTTTCCGCTCACCATCGCCAATGCTGGGCGAGCTGATCTTCACCCTCAAAGAGAACGGCCAATCTCACAGCACGAAATTGGAACTTCGCCGCAAACTCACGCTTTATTGCCCTGTATTGGACATGATCATGTCCGTATAGCGATCGAGATTGGAACCACGGGCGCCAGGAGTTCCAACAATGCCCGGACGTGATGTGAAAACACCCGTGATCGGCGACGAAGCTGCCCGCCTCATCGACGCGAAAATCGCCGAACTCGGCGACTGGCGCGGCGAAGCGCTTTCCCGCGCCCGCAAGATCATCAGGAACGCTGATCCCGATATCACCGAAACGGTGAAATGGCGCGGCGTGCCGGTCTGGGAGCGATCCGGCATCATCTGCACCGGAGAAACCTACAAAGACAAGGTCAAGCTGACCTTCGCCAGGGGCGCCGCGCTGGACGATCCCGGCGGCCTTTTCAATGCCAGCCTGGAAGGCAACGCCCGGCGCGCCATCGACATCTTCGAGGGCGACCAACCCAACGAAGCGGCCCTGGCCGCACTGATCCGCGCCGCCATCGGGCTCAACGAAAAGAAAAAGCCGCCTTCCCGATAGGATCAGGATTCCAGAAGCCGGTCCCGCAGCTTCGTCAGCGTTTCGTCGTCGACCCCCACCTCTTCGCGCAGATAGGCATCGAGATCGGGATATTTCGCATCGATCGCGTCGAAAGAGCGCTCCAGATACTCCGGATGGACCTGAACTACCCAGTGCAGCACATCGTCGGGAGGAACCGGATTGCCGCGCGCCTGCTGACGCTTCACATGATAGTCGCGGATTTCGGGGATGTAGTCGTTGGTGACCATATAGTCCGCCATGATGTCGTCGCGCGAAACCCCCGCGCCCGCCAGAAGCATGCCGATCCCGAGGCCGGTGCGGTCCTTGCCGGCCATGCAGTTGACGAGAATCGGGCCTTCGCTGTTGGCGGCCACATTCAGCAGTTCCCTGAAGATATGCGCGAAGCTGAACGGCATGTCCTCATAGACCATGTTCATCGCCTTGCGCGCATGGGTGGACGAGCTCGTCGCCTCCTTCAACACTTCCTGAAGATTGCCGTTGATGATGTTGTGCTCGACCTGATGGGTGATGACGCGGTCGTGCCCCACCAGCCGCGAGGGGTAGGTCGCGATCTCATGCTGCGAGCGCAGGTCGAAGATCGCGCCGATACCGATACCGTGGAAGGCGTCGAGACCCGCGTCGGTCAGCTTTTCCAGAGACCCGCAGCGATAGAGGACACCCGGCCTGATCCGCCGTCCTTCGTGCCCGGCAGCGCCGGCCACGCTGCGGAAGTTAATGCTGCCTTCGATCTTCGGAACGGTCGTCATCGGTAGTGTTCGCCTTTTCTCGGTGTATGTCTTTCAGCTCGCAGTCAGCAGCGCGCCGCCGCAAACCGATATCACTTGTCCTGTGACATATTGTGAAAGGTCCGTCGTCAGGAATTCCAGCACGCCTGCCATGTCCTCGGGCTCGGCGAAACGACGGAGCGGCAAGGCCTCGACCTGTGAGTTGGTGCCGATGCCTCTTTCAGCCGCCTGCTGCGCGATGCGCGCGGTCATCGTGATGCCTGGCGAGATCGCGTTGACGCGGATACCATGCGGCCCGAGTTCCGCGGCCAGATTGCGCGTGTACATCGCGACCGCCGCCTTCGCCGAACCGTAGATGGAGACAACCGCGCTCGGCAGCGGCGCGGCGCCCGTCTGTGCCGCGATATTGACGATGATGCCGCTGCCCTGCGCCTTCATGATCGGCGCGGCGGCCTGGCAACACAGCACCGCGGTCCGGAAATTGGCATCCATCAGCAGGTCGTAGTCTGCCTGCGAAGTGTTCGAGGGAAGCGCCGCCGGTTCACGGCCGATCGCGCCGCCGGCATTGTTGACGAGAATATCGACGCGCCCGAAGGCCTTCATCGTGTCGTCAAAGAGCCGCTTCACATCGTCGGGCTTCGACAGGTCGCCCTCCACACCGATGGAGCGACGCCCGAGCGCCTCGACTTCAGCGGGCACGGTCGCGGCACTCAGCCGTTCTCCATAGATCGCGGCGCCCTGCAGGTCGCGGTCGGCAATCACGACATCGGCGCCGAGCTTCGCGAGCCTGAGCGCATAGGCGCGCCCGATCCCGCGCGCGGCACCGGTCACGATCGCGATCTTTCCCTTCAGCGGTTCTTCTTCAGGCAATTTCATCCCTCCTCCGAAATGCTATTGCATGCCCCAATGCGAGATGCCGCACCGCGCAGCTATCGGAATCATTTGCTGGGTCATTATACGATATTGTACGAATGATTGGTCGAATAATGAATATCGGGCCGGGCTCAATCGGGTCAATGGCCGCGACAGGCAGAAATGTGCTGGCCGGCGGCTCCGCCGGCTGCCAAGAATGGAGAGGCCCATGCCGATTCTGGGGAGCGCCGCCGCCCTGATGTGGTGCGACATCGAGCGGGACGCCGATGCCGAGTTCGAGGAATGGCACAATCGCGAGCACATCATCGAACGCCTTTCGATCCCCGGCTTCCTGCGCGGTTCGCGCTGGAAGGCCGTGGACGGCGCGCCAGCCTATTTCGTCATGTACGAGTTCACGGATCACGAGGTCTTTCTGTCCGACGCATACATGCGGCGCCTGAACAATCCGTCAGACTGGACGCGGAAAATGAACCCGAAGATCCACAATATGACACGCAGCGGATGCAACGTGGTCGCCAGCCTCGGCATGGGTCACGGCACATTCATGATCACTCTCCGGTTCTCACCGGCCGCGGGCCTTGGACATGAGCTGCAGGCATGGGTGCTTGAAGGACTCCTTCCCGCTCTGCACGCATCACACGGTGTCAACGCCGTCCATTTCCTGCAGTATCGGCCTGCCGAGGGCATCGAGCCCTCCTGGGAGGAAAAGACACGCGGCGGTGACCGCAACGCTGACCGGGTGCTGCTGGTCAACGGCAGCGACCTCGCGGCGCTGCGGGCGGCGATCCATGGAGCCGGCGGGGCCGCGTCCATCCAAAGCCATGGCGCCTCCAGCCCGGTTGTCGGCGAGTACGGATTGCGGCTGACCGTTCACGAGACGGAGATGCCGAAACCGGCATGATTCCGGTATAAGCGGAAAACTGAGCCCCAAAAGCATAAGCGGACATCAAGAGGAAACGAGAATGATCCGGTCGGACAGGCCCTATGACCCCGCGGAACGCGCACGCTACATGCGCGAGCACGGTTTCTGGCATGACATGAGCTTCGATGATCTGCTGGTTGAGGCGGTCAGCCGGTATCCCGACAAGAATGCGATTGTAGCCTACCGCAGCGACGCCGGCTACGACCGCCCGGTCAAGACGATTACATGGCGCGAACTGGAAGAGCTGGTGTCGCGTGCCGCCGGCGGACTTCGCGGCCTCGGCGTCGGCAAAGGCGACATCGTCGGCGTCATGCTGCCGAACTGGTGGGAATTCGTCGTCTCCGCCCTCGCGATCAATCGCGTCGGCGCCGCCGTCAACCCGCTCATGCACATCTTCCGCCACAGGGAACTCCGCTTCATGCTCGGCTTCGCCGACACGAAGGCGATCGTCATTCCGAAGACTTTCAACCGCTTCGACTTCCCCGCAATGCTGGAAGACCTGCGGCCCGAACTGCCCGCGCTGAAACACGTGATCGTCGTCGACGGCGATGGCGGCAGCGAATTCAACAGGGTTCTGCTGGAAAGCGGTCGGCCTCCGGCGGGCCCCAATCCGCCGGAGAAGCTTGCCGCCGACGAGATGGCGATCCTGATGTACACGTCCGGCACCACGGGCGAACCCAAGGGCGTCATGCAGTGCCACAACACGATGATCGCCTGCACCGATTCGCTCGCTGCCCGCGCGCATCTGACCAGCGATACGGTCATCGGCGGCGTGACGCCGTTCGGTCACATGATGGGTTACACCGCCAATCAGGTGCAGACATTGAGGCTCGGCGGGACGCTGGTGCTGACCGATATATGGTCCGGCGCCAATTGCACGCCGGTGCTTGCGCGCGAGGGCGTGACGCATATCGGCGCGGCGACCCCGTTCCTTGACGACATCTGCCGCGCCGTCGAGGCTGGCGCGCCCAAGCCGCCGCTGAAGACCTTCATCTGTGGCGGCGCGCCGATCCCGCCGGTCGTGATCGAGCGTGCGCTTGATATACTCGATCTGCCGGTATCGTCCCTCTGGGGCATGACGGAGAACATGTGCGGCACGATGACCGAGCCGGAGCGCGCGCGTGAAAAGGCCTCCACGACGGACGGAAGCGCCGTGCCGGGCGTCGAGGTGAAGGTTACCGATGACGACTACAACGAACTGCCCGTCGGCAAGACCGGCCGATTGCTGGTGCGCGGCTCGCAGAATTTCCTCGGCTACTACAAACGTCCAGAACTCGAAAATGTGCTTCCGGGCGGCTGGATCGACAGCGGCGACCTCGCCTATATGGACGACGAGGGCTATATCCGGATCGACGGGCGCACCAAGGACATCCTGATCCGCGGCGGCGAGAATGTCCCTGTCGTCGAGATCGAGGACATCCTCCATCGCCATCCCGCGATCACCGCCGCCGCGCTCGTCGGCTATCCCGACGACCGGCTGGGCGAACGCGGCTGCGCCGTCGTGACGCTGAAGGAAGGCGCGAGCCTCACCCTCGCCGATATCCAGGACTGGATGGCGAAGTCGCATGCCGCCAAGCAATACTGGCCGGAGCGGCTCGAAATTCTCGACGTGATGCCCCGTACGCCCAACGGCAAGATACAGAAGAACGTTCTGCGCGAGAGAATCAGGGAGACGGTTGCTGGGTGATTCCCTCGACGATCAGTGGCGAAACGCTGGAGATATTCTGGCGGTTTGCCCGGGGCGACACGCCGGTCGAAACCTTCGAAAAATGGCTATACGCAAGCCCGGAACTCGAGGCGACACTAGGGCCGGAAGTTTATCTGGATATGATCTCGGTCGACTTTCGCGACCCACAGGCCACCGCGGCGCTGGTATATCGCCTGCTGGATGATTTGCCGCCGATTGCAGCCTGCCTCTGCCACACCCTGCGCAACTGCGACAGAACGGGTATCGGCACGGATACGCCGTGGGAATTCATGGAGGTGAAAGAGCCCAGGGTCGAGGCGATAAACTGGCTGCAAAGGTGGCAATGTCGTATCTGCGGCACCCGCTGGATCGCGGCGGCAGACGATATCGGCTACGACACGTGGACGCTTCGGCGCGGGTGGGAAATCGATTGGCCGCATGCGGCCGGCTTTCGAAACCTTCGGACGGCAATACACGATCCCGGCGCGGATGTTGGTGCTCAAGCCCCTTGGCGCAATATTGAAATTTTAGGCGCGGTGAGAACCCTTGCCGAAATTGATCCCGGTGTCGCCCTTTCTCGCATCGCCTGTATCCTGAACGTCTCGAAAGCGTCGGTATTGGCGCCAGCCGTCTCGATCATGGTCCGGCATCGCTGCCGCATCAATCTCCTCCGCTGACCACCCCCCTCACGCCCTCGCGAAACGCACCGCCGGCTGGCGGTCCTTGCGGTACCAGATCAGCGCCGCGAGGATGACAAGATTGATGATGCCGGCGATCGCCGCCGTCGCATAGGACGCTGTGTAGTTGCCATTGAGGTCGAAGAAGTACCCGGCCTGCCAACCGCCGACCCCCATGCCGAACCAGCCGGTCATCGAAACCACCGCCATGGCGAAGCCCGCCCGCCGCGGGGGCGCGGCCTCCTGGGCGCATATCAGGAGCCCCGTCATCACGCCGGCGTAGAAAAAGCCGAAGAAGATCGCGATGGCGAAGAGCGCGGGGACCGAACCTGTCTGGACGAATAAGAACACGCTCACCGTCTGGCCGACAGAGGTGATGACGTAGGTATAGAGCGCCCCGATCCTGTCGGCGAGCGAGCCGAAGACGATGCGCCCGACAATTCCCGCCATCATCAGCGCGAACAGCAGGCCGGCCGCCGTCTCCGGCGTGATCCCGATATCGGTCGCCAGCGGGATGACATGCATCAGCGGCACCGCCATGCATACGCAGCAGAAGAAGCCCGCCGCCGCTATCCATGGAATCGTGATGGTCCAGGGCAGTTTCCAGCTGTTGTCGGAATGATCCTCCACGGCGGCGTTCACCGCCGTCTGGACACCGGCCGCATGGACGGGCTTGGGCGGCGGTTTCAGCAGGAACAGCGCGGGCAGGATAAGCACCAGCGAGCCGATGCCGAGCACCTGCATGGCCGTGCGCCAGTCATATTCGGAGATCAGCAGGCGTGCCAGGAAGGGGATGAATCCCTGCCCGAATGCCCCGCCGGCGGTGGCGATGCCCATCGCCATGCCGCGCCGCTTGTCGAACCATTGGCCGGTCAGCGTCAGCAGCGGCGTGAACATGCCGGCAAAGCCGATCCCGCCGATGATGAGATAGAGCGCATAGATCGCATAGAGATTGGATTGCAGCGAGACGGCCGCCAGCGCGATCGGCAGCGTGATGCCGGCCACGAACGCGATCTTCTTGGCCCCGATCCTGTCGGATAGCGCGCCCCAGAAAAGACCGCCAAAGGCCCCGCCGATCGTCACCATCGTGTAGGCCAGCGAAATTTCACCCCGCGACCACCCGAATTCCATCTCGAAGGGCTTGATCAGCACCGATACGGTAAGGTTGGCGCCAAAACTGACGATCATGCAGATCGTGGCGGCGATCACGATCACCCAGCCATAAGGGTGCTCGCCGGACTTTGCCGTCGTGGTCATACGGGCGCTTCCTCCGTGGGACTGCTTCGTCCCGATGTAAGTGTGTTTTCAAACATGCTGATATATGGCCGCCCGTCTTGCAAGGGTCGGATGACGGCGCAACCATGCGCCAGGCGCATGGCGCGTCGATCCGGATGCAAGCCGGGAACAATGGTCTTTTCCGTTTGCGTCGCGGTCTCATAGACTTGCCCGAAGCTGCAAAATCGATAGCCGCCGCGCTGGCGGCGGGAACGGCAGCAAGGAGGAAGGCAATGAAGGTCACGCCCCCCGCGACGACTCCCACTCGCCAGGGCAACGCAGACTGGTTCAGCGGAACCGTCTGGCAGGACCCGCTGAACGACGCGCCGGAACCGGCCCGCGTCAGCATAGCCCGCGTCACCTTCGAACCCGGCGCTCGGACCGCATGGCATACCCACCCCTATGGCCAGACCCTTCATGTGCTCTCCGGCGTCGGCCTCGTTCAGTCATGGGGCGGAACCCCACATGTCATCCGGGCCGGCGATACGGTCTGGATTGAGCCCGGCGACAAGCACTGGCATGGCGCCGCGCCCGGTCATCTGATGGTGCATCTCGCCATCCAGGAGAAGAAGGAGGGTCGAGCCGCCGACTGGATGGAGAAAGTGTCGGACAGCGATTACCGCACTGCCGCCCGGGCAGTGCCTGGTCAATAGCGATGGTGAACCATCATCACAGCGCGACCGGACCGGCCGAGCCTCCCGGCCTTGCCGAATGGTTTGCCCGGCGCGCCCTGCGCAACCCGCAGGATAGGGCGATCACCTTCGAGGAGCGTACATGGACTTATCGCGAGTTCCAGTCGCAGATAGAGGCCATTGCCGATGTCCTTCACGCGGCGGGCGCGGCAGCAGGCTCCCGCATCGCCTGGCTCGGCTTCAACCATCCGCTCACGCTGTCCGTGATGTTTGCCACGAACCGGATCGGCGCGATTTTCGTTCCCCTCAACTACCGGCTTTCGCCGCGTGAACTGGGTGAATGCATCGCCGATGCAGGCGTTCACACGATCGTCGCCGATGCGTCCCACACCCATCTGGTCGACGAAATCCGAGGGGATTTTTCAAGCACATTCCACATAGTGACGGATGAAGATGCGCCCGCCGGCTGGCATTCCCTTGAGCGGCTGCTCGCCGCCGCGCCGGTACAAGCGCCCGTCGTGTCCGGGGCCCCCGGAGATACTGCGATCATCGCCTTCACCTCCGGCACCACCGGCCGCGCAAAGGGCGCGATGCTGACCAATGCCAACATCTTCCTGACCAACCTCAACTGGTCTCTCTCGCACGGCTATCGTGACAGCGACGTCACCCTCGTCACCGCCCCCTTCTTTCATGTCGGCGGCCTTTTCGTGAACCTGACGCCGACACTGATGTGGGGCGGCCACGCCGTCATCCAGCCGCATTTCGACGCGCTCGATTTCATGCGCGCGGTGGAACGGTATCGCGTGACGATCACCTTCATGGTGCCGGCCACCATGCTCATGGTCAGTCAGCATGAAGCGTTCGAGACGGCGGACCTCTCGAGCCTGCGTCTGATTGTTCAGGGCGGCGCGCCCGCCCCGCGGCCTCTGCTGGCCCTCTATGGTCAGCGCGGGATACCGGTTTCCAACTGCTACGGCATGACCGAGGCGACGGGCGCGGTGAGCCTGCTCGATCCCCGCGAGGCAATCTCCAGGCTCGGCTCCTGCGGCCGCCCGGGCATGCTCACCGATGTGCGGCTCGTTGATGGGGAGGGAAACGAGATTGCCGCGCCCGGCGAACGCGGCGAGGTCCTGATGAAGGGCGGCGGCGTCATGGCCGGCTATTGGGAGCGCCCCGACGCGACGGCCGCAGCGTTCGACGCGGACGGCTGGCTGCGCAGCGGCGACATCGGCTATTTCGACGAGGATGGCTATCTCTACATCTGCGACCGGCTGAAAGACATGCTCATCAGCGGCGGGGAAAACGTCTATCCGGCCGAACTGGAGAGCCTGTTCCACGGCCACCCCGCCATCGCCGAAGTCGCCGTAATTGGCGCACCCGACGACAAATGGGGCGAACGTGTCGTCGCCATCGCGGTGCTGCGGCCCGGCGCCAGCCTGACGCTCGAGGACTTGCGCGATTTCTGCGGCGGCAGGCTTGCGCGCTTCAAGCTCCCGCGTGAACTCCATCTGGTGGAAGCGTTGCCGCGCAACGCCAACGGCAAGATCCAAAAGGGCGAGTTGCGCGCTAGATTTTCACGCGCCGGCTGAAAATCACAGACTTCATCCGCGACCCGGTTCGGGTCCGGGACACCGGCCCCGCTGGAGATATCTGTCAACACACGTGTTGACAGATCGCGACCACGGACATACATAACCAGCTCAATGAGAAGCGGCCGAATTCCCGATAACGGCCACCGTGCAGGCAGGAGAGGAGTGTCAGGAAAAACGGGGTAAAGCCATGAACATCAATGCGCCGGAAGCACAGTCCGGCCTTCAGGAGGCCACGCGCTGGCTTCAGGATCTGACAGCCGCGCTTGCCGCGCGCGACAAGGACGCGACCGCCGCCCTATTCGTCGCCGACGGCTACTGGCGCGACATCCTCGCCCTCACCTTCGACATCAGGACCTTCGCCGGCGCCGCCACGATCGCGGACGCGATACTCGGCACAGGCCCGGCCTACCAGCCTGCCGCGATGACGCTGGAAGCCGAAACGCTTCAGGCATTCTCGCGCAAGCGTATTGGGCCTTCGATCGAGGCGTTCTTCAAGTTCGAAACGGAAATCGCGGCCTGCCGCGGTCATCTGAGGCTGCGACGCGACACCGATGGCCGCTGGCGCGCATGGACGCTCTTCACCGTTATCGAAGAGCTGAAGGGCCATGAGGAAATGTCCGGCGCACATCGTCCCGTGGTGACCGCACCGGAACATGGCCGCTTCGGCGAATGGCTGACGGCCGATCAGCACGCCCGGAAATATGAGCACGAAGATCCCGACACGCTGGTGATCGGCGGCGCCCAGACCGGCTTGGTTCTCGCCGCCAGGCTCGGCGCTCTCGGTATCGGCACCCTCGTCATCGAGAAGGAACCGCGCGTCGGCGATGTCTGGCGCAATCGCTATCAGTCGCTCGTGCTGCACAATCAGATCTGGGCCAATCACTTCCCCTTTATGCCCTTCCCGACGACATGGCCGGTCTACATCACCAAGGATCAGCTCGCCGAATGGCTGGAAGACTACCAGCGGGCGATGTCCATTGCCGTCTGGACCTCGACCACGCTCACCGGCAGCAGCTACGATGAAGCGACCGGGCGCTGGACGGTCACATTGCGGCGCGGCGACGGTACGACCAGAACGCTCCACCCGCGCAACATCGTGCTGGCGACCGGGGTTTTCGGCGGTCCGCGACGCATCGAAATTCCCTATGCCGACAGGTTCGCCGGCAAGATCGTTTATGCGGCCGAATATTCAGGCGGCGATTCCGTTGCCGGCAAGCGCGTTCTCGTCGTCGGTTCGGGCAGCAGCGCGCACGACATTTCGCAGGAGCTCAATGCACAGGGGGCGAAGGTCACCATGCTGCAACGCGGCTCGACCACCGTCGTCAGTCTCGAGCCGGGCGCTGCGATCCCCTACGCGATCTACAGTGAGGATGGGTTGCCGGTCGAAGAGGCCGACATGATCTCAAACTCGATTCCCTTCCCGGTCCTGCACGAACTCCACAAAGACATGCAGAAACAGATAGCCGAACTCGACCGGGATCTGATCGCCGCCCTGAACGCAAAGGGTTTTGCGACCGATGATGGCGATGAAGGGTCTGGCTTCCTGATGAAGTTTTTCCGCCACGGCGGCGGCTATTATATCAACGTCGGCACTTCCGACCTGATCGTGAACGGCCAGATCGCGGTTCACCATGGTGCCGAGATTGCCGGTACGGACGGCACCACGGTGGAATTCAGCGATGGGATCTCCGCGCAGTTCGACATGATCGTCGTCGCGTGCGGGTACCGCAACATGCAGGAGACGGTGCGCGACATCTTCGGCAGTGAGGTCGCTGACAAGGTGGGGCCCATATGGGGCCTCGATGACGAGGGCGAACTGCGCAACATGTGGAAGCGCACCGGCCAGCGCGGTTTCTGGATCGCCGGAGGCAGCCTCCAGCAGAACCGCTCGTTCTCCAGATACCTCGCACTTCAGATCAAGGCTGCTGCCGTCGGATTGGTTTAGACTCGATACCGGGCGCGTCCCTCGCGGCGCGCCCGCCCGTCCGGATAGACGGCAGGAAGTCGCCGGTCAGGCGCTTGCGCCGAGAAAGGCCGCAATCAGCAACAATGCCACGATCAGACCAAAACCGATGAAAAGCGGAACGAGACTGCCGCCTTCTCTCTGCCGGGCGCGATCCGCCACGCCGTACATCTCGTTCATCTGACCGCGATGGGTCTTGTCATAGGAATCAACCATAGCAAATCTCCTTGCCGGCCCTTGTTCCCGTTGCAAAAGGGCTTGTTATTGCCCCACCTCAGTACGCCCTGCTGAGAAATGGACGTCCTGATGGTCATCTGAAATGCCGGAAGCGTCACATCGGTTCCCTGTCCGCTAGCGACGGCGCCGCCATTGCCAGGGGCTGTCAAACCGTCCCTGCCAAACGCCTCGCCGGGCACGCTGCGCCGACATCTGCGCGTGGCGATAACGGCCCTTGCTATAGCGCGGCCAATCGAGTGCCTGCCCCGCACGCACGAGATAGGCGGCGGCATCCGCCCCGTCGGCGCGGCGGCACCACGCGACATATCGGCCCCAGCGGTCGCGCGACCTAGCCTGGCAGGAAGTCGGGCTTGCGCTGTCGAGAAACATTTTGAGCGCGCCGGCGGCGGCAAGCCCGCAGGCGTATTCCCGCCCCTCCCCATCCAGGCAGAACTGCCGGATCTCCGGGGCATCGATGCCCGCCAGACGGATGCGGTTGCCCGCCAGTTCTATCGTATCTCCATCGATGACGCTGGCCCGCCCGGTCATCTGCCCGTCCGGTTCAAAGGGCGATGCGCCGGACAATGCCGCAAGACAAAGCAAGGCGGGTGCCAGGCCCAGCAACCAGAATATACCCGATTTGAATGAAAGCATTATTGTCCCTCCTGAAGCATACAGCCAACCCTGTTCCAGGAGTGATCCCTAGGCAATTTCATATTGTCTTTATTGTATTTTCATGGATTTCCCTGTTGATATCCAATGCGCTCGGCGCACCCGTATTCTCCCATGATGACAGTTATGCTTTCATTGCCTCCCTCATTGACCGGGAGGTTGTGAATAGACGTGGATCGCCCTTTGAACGCTTCAGGACCACCGTTTTTGCGGGAGGGCGAATATCTCCTCGTCGAGTGGGCATGGCGCGGCGATTTCATCCTCGCGGAACAGGTATCCGCGCAAATCGCGCGCCCCGAAGACGCGTTTGCCCATCTCAACGACGATACGTTCCGGATTCACATCTTCCGGCCGCGGGACGAGACGATGGATCGTTGTGAGGATGTGACCGAAACGATAGCCGGCGCGTGGATCGGCAGACATGATCCGGACCCGCGCGATCCCGGCGCTCTGCCCGCCTTCGTGCGAGGGTCGATCGCGTGGAGCGACCGCTGCGACGCTTTCGCGGATCACTCCGTTAATGGTTCGTGAAATGCCCGACGGGTACACTGAAGGCGGTTCCGGGGGCCGTATCTGGAGTCGATATGATGGAAGAAAGACGAAGCGTTCCAAGACACAGGGTTTTGAAAGGCGCCCACATCACCTTCAACAACGGCGCCGTCATCTCCTGCACCGTGCGTGACATTTCCGAAAGGGGCGCACGGCTCAAGGTCGCGTCGGTGATCGGCATTCCCGAGCACTTCACGCTCGTGACCGACGACAATGGCCGCCATCCGTGCACGGTCATCCATCGGCACGAGAAGGAGATCGGCGTCCGTTTCGACGCCTGACCCGCCCGGGCGCTTGCGCAACAAGAGACCGCCGACACTCGGTGAATGCCGGCGGCCCTCTGACGGAAGGCGACGCCTGGGTCAGCCCGCCATGACGTAGACGATCTGGCGCGTCTCCGGCGCGACGATCACGATCGTTCCGTCAGCGGCGACGAAATACTCGTATCCCTCATAGGCGGGAACGATCTCGACGATGCGCGGCGGCAGCGTGTGGAGGACAACCGGTTCCGGCGCGACAGTGCCGACGGTCAGGCTGAAATTCACGTCCACGGGCTCCACATCGACATCCGTGAGGATGCGCCGGAATTCGGTCTGCTGGTCGGCCGAAAGTTTCACAGTCGTCTGCTGCTTGACCTTGCCGGGCGCCACACTGCTGGCGCTGTCGACCTTGCCGCTCTTCTGCATCTGGCCGGGCGCCGCATCCTTGGCGGCATCGACATTACCGCTCTTTTCCATCTGTCCCGGAGTCAGTTCCTTGGCCGACCGTTCGCTGCCCATGGTCTTGTCCATGGATTTTTCCGCCTTCTGGCCGGGTTTGAGGAGCTGTTCCTTGCTATTGTCGGCATAGGCCGCCGAAAGCGCCATTGCCGAGCTCAGCAGGGCCGCGCCTGCAACTGTCAGTGTCCGTTTCATGGGTTCTTCCTTTCACGTTGGACACCCCCGTGGCGGCTGTAACGTGAAAGCAATGCAGCGGTTCCGGAATACATGCCGAAGCGGGCGCAATCGTCGCACCCCGCCCCTTGCCCCACACCGACATTGACAGTCCCGCATGCCGCTTATAAGCTCCTGACACCCGCGGGCGGCCGGCTTAGCTCAGTTGGTAGAGCACCTGATTTGTAATCAGGGGGTCGGGGGTTCGAGTCCCTCAGCCGGCACCACCGCCCAAAGGTACGGCACCGATCCGTCAGAACAGCGTCTCGAAGCCCAGCATCAGGGAGACGATGACGGCGGCAGTCACCAGGATTGCAACAAGGCCGATGCCGAGACCGATGAGGGTGACCGTCCCGTCCCTTTCGACGATGCCGAAGGCCACCACCAGCAGCGAGAGGGCCGGAAGCCAGCCGCTGAGCGGCAGCGGCAGGAAGAGCGCGAAGGCGATACAGAAGATCGCGGCGCCGAGCAGCTTTTCCTGATCGAAGACCCATTGACGCCGTGGATGAATGATCCGTTCGATCCGGCGCATGATAGGCTT
Organism: Flavobacteriaceae bacterium; assembly: GCA_050249695.1. GTDB lineage: Bacteria > Pseudomonadota > Alphaproteobacteria > Rhizobiales > Tepidamorphaceae > JACKJP01. Next base: position 1,269,619 of record JBFWQA010000001.1, read on the forward strand.
CAGCCGAATGATGCCATGCCGCAGGCCGGAGCGGCTGATGCGCTGGCGCGTCACGAAGCGGGGAAGCCAGACATGGTGAAGCCCGAGCACCATCTGGGCGCTGACGAGCAACAGCGGGATGCCCGTCACCAATGTGGAGCCGAGCGGCAGCGGCAGCAGGTTGACCAGCGCGAAGAGCAGAAGGGTCCAGCCGAACGAGCGGTCACCGAGATCCTTCAGCAGCGCCTCGATCGAGACGGTCTGAGCCCGCCGGTCGCGATTGGCCGCCTGCAGGAGCCACAGCGACATGGATCGGCGCATAGGGATTAGAGGATCCTGCAAGACGCTACTTTCCAAAAAACCGCAGGTTGCCCCTGCCCCGCGAGCGAGAATATCGTCCCGGCGGGCCGCGGGCGCAAGATATCGCTGCGCTCAACTATCACGTAACAATGATAAGAAATGGTGATGGCGAAATTGAGTGCGTGACGGGCTGTCGAAACGCGTATCGCCGAAAAGGCGCTCAGGCCATTTCGCGGATGAATGTCCAGACCTCGTTGAAATAGGCGTCGAGATTGGCATCGCCATGGAACTTGGGGTCGGACAGCATGGTGCGTATACGGGGATGCGAGATGACGAGCGCCACCGCACAGGTGCCGATCGTCGACGCGCTGTAACGTTTGAAATAGCCGTATTCCTGCGCGGCCTCGACTTTCCGGCAGATTTCGTCGCTGAGCCACCGCGTGAATGTGTTGAGCAGGGCCGCCAGCGCCGGCAAGCGTCCGACTTCGCCCAGATAGCAGCGCAGGAGTGCCGCCTCGTCCGGATCCGAGCCGCGCTCCCACAACTTGAGGCAGACTGCCTTCAGGTCGTCGAGCGCCTGCGCTTCGCGCATCGGCAACGCTTCCAGCGCGACGCCGAACACGCTGGTATCGCGGCTTGCGACGGCGAACAGCAGATCGTCTTTGCTGGGAAAGCGCTGCATGATGCTGCGGCGGGTAATGCCGAGTTCGGCGGCCAGCTTTTCCACGGTCGTGCCTGAGAACCCCCTCGCCACGAAGGACCGCCAGGCATGACGGATGATGGCCTCGGTGAGTTCGCTGGATTCCTGCTGGGTCGGGCGCCCCGCCCGTCGCTTCAGCTTTTTCTCGACTTTGACTTCCATAGCCGCTTCGCGCTCAGGCCCTGCATCCTCTCTGCCGGCTGAATCAAAGAACATGCGGCAACGAGGATTTCAATATGGTCTGACCATAACCCAGATCCTCGCGATCTGCGAGGCCTCGCGTTGCTCTTTGACCGCGTCTCACTCCACGCGGTCAACGCGCACCGGCACGCCCGTCATGAAGGCCTGATTGCTCAACACATCGAAACTGCCCGGCCCGGAAGGAAGCAGCCGGTTCACATTCACGCCCGGACTGCTGCTTGCGATGCGCAGGCCTGGCGTGCGGTCATTCCCGCGCCCATGCGTCATGGCGACCACACCGCGCAGCAGCGTATCGTCCAGGCCTATCTCTGCGACGACGCTGCCCGATGGATTGTGCACGCGTACCCGGTCTCCCTCATCGAGCCCCCGGTCCGCCGCATCCTCAGGATGCATCCAGAGCGGATTGCGTCGGGCAGCTTCGCGAGCCGCCGCTTTGACATTCGACAGCCATGAATTGTGCATGTGGATCGTCCGGCGGCTGACCAGCTTCAGAAGACCGGCCGGCTCATCCAGAAGCTCGCAAAAGATCTCTTCGGCCCGCGTCAGCGCCTCCCCGAACGACGCGGGGCAGCAATCGATCTTCCGCTTGCCCGTGTTGAGCCGCCGTGCAAGCGTATCTTCCGACTTCGGCGGCGGCATGACATGGGTCTGATGCGGCATGGCCCGAAGCGCGCTGATCGACAGCCCCGCCCCTTCGATCAATCCGTCAATCTCCCGGAACGGATCGGGCTGCGGTTCGTCGAGCAGCGACGGCAGGCCCATCGCCTGCTCGAGCGCGGCGATAATCCGCCACTCCTCCTGCCTTTCGGCGGCCGGCCGCACCACCGCGTCGGTATATTGCGCGAAGGGCTGGGGCTGGAAGCCGTTATTGACCAGATTGATGTCGCGCCGCTCCAGCATGTCGACGCCCGGCAGGATATAGTCGGCGTGTTCCGTCGTCGCACTCGGGTAGATGTCGATCGATACGAGCAGATCGAGCCTGTCGAACGCCTCCCGCAGCCGGTCTTCGCCGGGAATCGAGAGTACCGGGTTCCCGCTGACAACGATGAGCGCGCGCACCGGATTTGTCTCGGCGAGGATCATGTCCGCCAGCAGCGTTCCCGGCAGGCACCCCGCAATATGGCGCAGCCGCCCCGCGGGACTTTCAAACCAGGGATCCGCGCCGGATTCGATACCGAGCTTCACAGGCGCTCCGAAGCCCGGCGTCACGATGTTGCCGCCGCGCCGGCCGAGATTGCCGGTCACCAGCGACAGCATCATCAGCAGCCAGTAGGCAAGTGTGCCCTGGCGGCCCATGTTCACGCCCGTGGACATGTAGACGCTGGCCGACCGCGCGCCGGCGAACTCGCCGGCGACGGCTTTGATCCGCGGCGCAGGAATTCCGGTTATTGCCGCGACACGTTCGGCCGGATATTGCCGGACGAACGCCACCAGTCCGTCCATATTGACGGCGTGCGCTTTGAGAAGCTCTTCCTGAAAGCCGCGCGCCTCATGGATTTCGTGGAGGAGCGCGGCCATCAGATAGACGTCCGTGTCCGGCTTGATGGGAAGGACGTCGCCGGTGGCCGGCGTGGCCGATTCGATATGCCGGGAATTGATGTGCAGCACTTTGCCGCCGCGCCGGACGACGTCGCGGATGCGCTCATGCGGGTGCGGGGTATGGAACAGGCTCAGTTTCGACACTTTGGGGTTTGACCCGAAGTTGAGGAAATAATCCGTGTGCTCCAGATCGGGGATCGGATGCAGCATCTGGTGTCCGAACAACGCCTCCGACGCGGCCATCTTGTTGGAACAATCCTGTGTCGTCGGCCCGAAGCACATGCGCGAGCCGATCTTGGTCGCGAAGGCTGCGAGCGCCCTCACCCCGACAGCGTTGAAGCTCAGCGGATTGCCTCGATAAAGGGCGATGCCGTCGCCCCCTGCAGCGCCGGACCGGATTTCGTTGAGCCGTGCCGCGATATCCCCGATCGCCTGCTCCCAACCGACAGGTTCGAAACGCGCGGGCAACTCGCCCTTCGGACTGATCCGCCTCAGCGGCCTGTTCAACCGGTCGGGATCGCGATGGACCTCGTCCATCCCCAGCCCCTTATTGCAGCAGAAGCCCCGATACACCGGATGCTCGCGATTGGGATGCAGCGAAACGATCTCGTCCCCCTGGACTTCCGCGATCATTGGACAGAGCGGTTCGCAGATTCGGCAGAATGTGTGGACACGTCTCAATCTGGTCCTCCCCTTGTGTGGTCGGCGCGCCTGGAACGCCCCGCCCCTACAGTCTCTTTTCGCTCGCTTTGAGCAGATGATTTTTGTGCGGAATCCCTTCAGGTCGCACGACCTGCCGCAACGATCATAAAATAACCAGGCCTTATCATTGCCCTACGTTACAATCGATCTTTTTCACAAGCACGATTGACAGGCGCATTTTATGATGCATCAATGTGTCATTAAAGGCAATGGCGGTTGCATGCCACGCTGACAGCACGTTCGGGAGACGCACATGAAGCTCTGGGTACACCACCTCAACATCGCATCGGCGGACCAGCCGGCCATGCACGATTTCTACCGAAACGTCCTGGGAATGGGCGATCTGGACGGCCGCGACGAAAAGCGTCTGGGCCGCGACAAATACGCCGGCGCCTGCACCTACCTGACGGATGACAACTTCGAATTCCACATTGCCCAGAAGGACGACAATCTCGGCTTCAGCATGGGCCAGTATGTGAACCCAGTCGCCAAGGGTCACCTGGCGTTCCGCACCGACGATCTTGAAGGCTTCAAGCGCAAGCTTGAGGAGCACGGCGTACCCTACTCCGATTTCGGCGTCTGGGGCATGACCGGATGGACGCAGATATTCTTCCACGATCCCGCCGGCAACGTGATCGAGGTCCATCAGCTCCTCGGGGATCAGGAAGCGGCTGAATAGCCGCTGGCCGGTCTCCGGCCCATGCCCGCCGGAGAACGGGCAAGGTCGGGCGAGCGGGGCTCAATCGCACGGGGGATCAATGGGACGCCTGACGGGAAAGCGCACGGTCATCACCGGAGCGGGAACGGGAATCGGTCGCTGCGCGGCGGAACTGTTCGCCCGCGAGGGCGCGCAAGTCGCAATCCTCGAGATCGACGCCGATAGCGGTAAGGCTGCGGCCGATGCGATCGGCAATGCCGGTGGCTCGGCGATCTTCATCCCCACCGACGTGACCGACGGCGATAGCGTCCGCGCCGCCATCGACGAAACCCGCCGGGCATTCGGCAGGATCGACGTAATCTACAACAATGCCGGCCTTTCCACATCGCGAGACGGGCCCGTCACGGAATGCCCCGACGAGGAATTCTGGGCGGCCGTCTCGCTCAATCTCTACGGCACGTGGCTGTGCTGCAAATACGGTATCCCCGCGCTGATTGAGGCGGGAGGCGGCTCGGTCATCAACACCGTGTCGATCGCCGCGATGAAGGGGCTCAAAGGGCTGGACGCCTTTACCGCCGCGAAGGGCGGCGTCGTTTCGCTTACCCGTTCGATGGCGGTCGAATACGCGCCGGATAAGATCAGGGTCAACGCGATCGCGCCGACCATGATCATGACCGAAAGGGTGCGCCGCCTGTCCGGCCGCCAGGTCTCCAAGGATACCGAGAAGCAGAATCTGCTGGGGCCTGGAGAGCCGATCGAAATTGCCCATCTGGCGGTGTACCTCGCCTCCGATGAATCGCGCATTACGACCGGCCAGACCATCCCCGTCGACAGCGGGGTGCTCGTTGCCTGAGGAAGCTGGCTAGCTCGATGAAAGATCAGGGAAAGCGGACACGAGAAACCGGCTTCACCAAAGTAAACAACTGAAACAAAGCCGGTTTTTATCAACTCTTATGTTGACAAAAAAAGGCGCCAGAACAAGACTGCTTGCAAGCCGCTCAAGGCGGACATTAAGGGAGGAAGACCAGAATGCTAAAATCTGCCAAATTTCTGATGGCTGGCATCGCGCTCGCGGCGATGGCCGGTCACGCACAGGCGCAGGAGAAGTTCACCCTGCGCTTTCATTCGTTCATGCATGCGCAGTCCTACCAGCAGGTGAAGTTCTTCGAGCCTTGGTGCGCCCGCATCAAAGAGCAGTCGAAGGGCCGGCTGGAGTGTCAGATTTTCCCGTCAATGCAGCTTGGTGGCGCGCCGGGTGAGATCCTGCAGCAGGCCAAGGACGGGATCATCGATATCGGCTATCAGAATCCCGGCTATGCGCCCGGCAAGTACCTGAAGACGGAAGTCTTCGAGATGCCGTTCCTGATCAGCGATCCGCATGCCGCGGCCAAGGCGATGTACGAGTACGTGACCACCGAAGCCAAGGACGAACTGGCCGGCCTCAAGGTCATCGCCGCGTGCCCGGCCGACTACACGCTGATCATGACGACCAGCAAACCGGTCAAGACGCTCGAGGACATGAAGGGCCTCAAGATCAGATCCTCGGGCCGCTACGCGGGCAAGATCAACGAGGCGCTCGGCGCCCTTCCGGTTCAAATGCCGGGCGGCCAGATCACCGAATCGCTGGTGCGCGGGGTTATCGATGGCGCGCTGCTGCCCTGGAGCGGTGTGCGGCTGCTCAAGCTGGGCGAAGTCCTCAAGCATTATACGGACTTCGCGGAAGGCCAGCGGACGCTGTCCAATTCGCCCCAGCTCGTAGTGATGGGTGAAGGTTCCTACAACAAGCTGCCCGCCGACCTGAAGAAGGTGATCGACGACAACAGCGGCCTTGAAGTTTCGGTCGAGTTCGCGGATGCCTTCGACAGCACCAAGAAAGAAGACAAGAAGATCGTCATGGATGGCGGCGGCGATGTCTATTTCCTGCCTGACAACGAATACAAGCGCTGGGTGGAAGCCGTCTCCGGCATCGAAGGCGAATGGGTCAAGGAAGCCAATGCGCGGGGCTATGACGGCGAGGCTCTGCTGAAGAAGGCCAAGGATCTCATCGCCAAACACTCCAAGTAAGGTGGGTACCAGCGGGGCCGGCCGCGTCTCGCCGGCCCCGTCCTTTTTTGTTGAAGCCCGCATCGGGGGATCGGGCGTACATTGAAAACCGGACGCAAGAACCCGGAAGCCTTCGTGTTCAGGGGGAAAGATGGACGAAATTCTCGATGAAGCCGGCCACAGCGAGCCGGATGGCGCGGGACCGATCTTCAGCGACCCATTGGGGCGCATGCTTTATCGGGTTTCCAGGCTCGCAGCGGTACTCGGCGGCCTTATTCTCGTTGGCCTGTCGGTGATGCTGTGCGTGACGATCTTCTCGCGGAAGATCTTCCTGTGGCAGGTCACCGGCGATTACGAACTCGTCCAGATGCTCGGCGCCTTTGCCGGATCGCTGCTCTTTCCCTGGTGCGCGATCGTGGGCGGCAACGTCGTCGTCGACCTGCTCACCGCCGGTCTGCCGAAGGGCCTCAATCGCCTTCTTGACCGGTTCGGCTATCTTCTGCTCTGCGGCATGGCGCTGCTTCTCGCCTGGCGGACGGGCGTTCTGGCCGTCGACAGCCGCGAGAGCCATGCCATTTCCGCCATGCTTTCCTGGCCGCTCTGGGTGTGGCAGGCGCTGATGGTGCCCGGCCTCGCCCTGACCGGCATCATTTCGCTCTACATGGCCCTTGCGCCGCGCGCGCTGGCTGAACGCGAAGCGGCAAGCGAGGAAGGGCCTCACGCATGAGCGGTATCGATTTCGGCCTTCTCGTCCTCGGCATTTCGCTGCTGCTGATCTTTGCGCGGGTTCCCATCGGCGTGGCGATGTTCATCTGTGGCGCCAGCGCATTTGCCTATGTGCTCGGCCTCTATCCGCTGCTCCAGTCGGCAAAGCAACTCGTCTATTCCCGCCTCGCCAATTTTGACCTGATCGTCATTCCGCTGTTCCTGATGATGGGCCAGTTCGCGACGCATGGAGGTCTTTCGCGCCTGCTCTTCCGCTTCGTGAACGCCTTTCTCGGCCATTTCCGCGGCGGCGTCGCGCTGGCGACCATCGGGGCCTGCGCCGGTTTCGGCGCGATCTGCGGCTCCTCCATCGCCACCGCCGCAACGATGGGACAGGTCGCATTCCCCGAAATGCGGCGCTTCGGCTACTCCGGCCGCCTGTCGACCGGTGCCATCGCCGCCGGCGGCACGCTCGGTATTCTCATTCCGCCCTCCGTCCCGCTGGTCGTCTATTCGATCCTGACCGGAGAATCGATCGGCAAACTGTTCGTCGCCGCCATGGTGCCGGCCGCGATTGCCTTTGCCGGCTACTTGCTCGCCGTCGGCTGGCATGTCTGGCGCGATCCCGGCGCCGGGCCGGCAGGCACCAGAGCGACCTGGCGCGAGCGGCTCTGGGCAGCCGTCAACGTCCTTCCCGTTTCGGTCATCTTCGCCTTCGTCGTCGTCAGCATCTATGGCGGCTGGGCGAGCCCCACCGAGGCATCCGCCGTCGGCGCGACCGCCACACTCATCCTCGCCGTCGTCAATGGCATGCGCCTCAAAGGGTTTCTGGACTCGATGACGGGCACGGCTCAGGCGACCGCGATGATCTTTTTGATCCTCCTGGGCGCCGACATGCTCAACACCGCCCTCGCCCTGACCAACATGACGAACGGCATCACCGACTGGATCGTCTCCAGCGGCTTCTCGCCGCTGCTGGTGATCAGCATCATCGTCATCATCTACATCTTCCTCGGCTGCGTGATGGAATCGATGTCGATGATCATGCTCACCGTGCCGCTCTTCTATCCGGTGATCCTGAAGCTCGACTTCTGGGGACTGGGGACTGAGGAAAAGTCGCTCTGGTTCGGTATTCTCGCGCTCATGGTGGTCGAAATCGGTCTCATCACGCCACCGATCGGCATCAATGTCTTTGTCGTGAACCGGCTCGCCAAGGCTGTGCCGCTTGGCGAGACGTTCCGCGGGGTGCTGCCGTTCCTGGCAACGGACCTGCTGAGAATCCTGCTCGTCCTGTTCGTGCCCTATACCGCCTTGTGGCTCGTCTACGCATTTTGAGCGTCTTGCCGGCGCCACAAGCCCTTTGAGGTCATCATGATCGGCGTCGCTCTGTCGTGGTTGACACATCACATTAAATGAAGCATCGATGTATCATTAATAGGAAGGTCCGGCTGACCGCCGCCGACATGTATGCGACTGGACCCGGGTTCCATGCGCATCCCCGGCGGGCGATTGACCCGGATTTTCCGGATTCGGGGGGAGACGCTCGTGACTGATTGTACGGAGAATGATCTTCGGGCAGCCCTGAAGGCGCTTGATGACGTCATCGCACCGTCGATTGACGCCGCCGACCCGTTGGCCGGCGAACAGCTGCGGCTGGTCGTGGAATATCTGGCTTTCCTCAAGTCACGCATCGAGTTCATCGCGGACCGCGACCGGTTCGAACTGGCGCATAACATCGCCCTCTCCCGCGCGCTTGCCGCCGACGCCGGAAAAATCGATGCCGGGCTTGCCGTTCAGCTCGAAGCGGCGGGGGATATGGCCAGGAGCGTATTCGAGACGGCGGGCAGCGGATCGGCGGCAATGAAGCGCTCTGCCGCGATGCTCGCGGCGCTGATACGGGAACTAGTGCGCAAGGCGCAACATGCCGATGTCGATGCCCGCACGAGGATCGAGCGCACGGTCCTCGATGTCAGCGGCGCCCGGATAGAATTCGAACGAGCCTGGTTTCTCCCGCTCGGCCTGGATCCGGCTCCGGCGGAAGTCGAACCGCTGGAGATAGCCATCAGGCGCGCCGGCTTGAGGCCGGCCTGAACCCATTTGTCCAAGGAACGCGAAAGGATGCGGCCATGATTACCGCGAAAGATTCGGAATTTCACCCGAGCGACCCCAAGGAGTGGCGCTGGACCGAGACGACGCCGTTGATTTTTTCCGTTCCCGAGGCGGGCATCCTTGGCAATCTCTATGTCGCGGCGCGTCCCAATCTGGGTGTCGCCTTGTCCGCCGTCGCCGTGGCCCAGGGTTTCTGCCGGCAGGCTTACGAGATGGATTTCTCCGACTCGCAGGTCCACCTGCCCTGCCCGGACGATTTCCTCGGATACACGCTGGAAAACGGCCTCTCCGTGGAGCTCGTCAAACCACCGAAGGAGTACCGTTTCAGATACGAGTACAAGGGCGACCCGTCCGCCTGCGCCTTCGATCTGAAATTCAGGTCGATCCACGAGCCCTTCGACTGCCTAGACCCCGCGCAGAACCCCATGATGGAAAAGCCGGGCGGACATTCCTACGACTCCCGCCTCGGCGACCAGTGGGGCAACAAGAGCGCAGACGAAAAATATCCCAACGGCCACTACGAAATGATCGGCCACGTCACCGGCGAGCTTCTCCTGCGCGGCAAGACCTACAAGGTCGACTGCTACGATTGCATGGACCACAGCTGGAGCCGCCGCACCGAAGTGTCGAAGCGCTCTGTCTGCTTCCTCACCGCCGCCTTCGGCGAGGATTACGGCATCCACCTCGCGGTCCCGATGGATGTCGGCCGCGACGAAACCACCTATGACGGTTTCCGCTTCGGCTTTGTCGTGGAGGATGGACAGACCTACGGCGTCGTCGATGCGAAGGTCGATGGCGCGACCACGGACATGCTGCCGATGAGCGCCCATGTCACCTGCACCGACACGCGCGGCAAGACGCACGAGTTCTACGGCGCCGCCGTCGGCGGCCACCCCTGGTACAATTTCAACCCGTCGCATGTCTGCTTCCAGAGCCTGATGCGCTGGCAGCAGGGCAACCGCATCGGCTATAGCGAAATGGGCAACATCTTCGGCCTGGAGTTCCTTGCCGAGCGCAAGTCCCGTCACGGCCGGGAGAGATGAGCGTGACACCGCAACTGCCCGATCCGGAGGCCGAGTTCGCCGAACGCGACCGGCCTTCGCCAGCCTTTATCGAAGACATGCGGCGCCGTTTCCCCACGGAACGGGAAACCGACGAATTGCTGGTGCGCAAGCTGCAGCGCCGCGCCGGGCCGCCTTACAGCCGGATCACACGTGGCGAGTTGAAAGCGCACCTGTCCGCGATGCTCGAGGAGGTCGTCGGCGGCGATTTCGTGATCTCCGGCGAGCGCTGGTTCACCGGCGGCGTGTCCAAGATCCAGCTCGGCTTCACGCTTGACTGGAACGAACCGCAGAAAGGCCCGCGTCGCGAGCAGATGATGATCCGCATGGATCCCTCTGAATCGACAAACGCCACGAGCCGATTGCGCGAATGGGAAATCCTCAGGGCCATGAAGGGTACCGTGCCGGTGCCGGAGACATTCTGGCTCGACGAGCATGGCAAATGGTTCCCCGAGCCCGCCCTTGTCTACGCGTTCGTTCCCGGCGTCACGAAGCCGCCGTCAACGACAAGCGGACGCATTTCCGGTCTCGGCACGCAGTTCGGCGAGCACTACCGCAGTCTGCTGGGCCCGCAATTCGTCGACTATCTGGCGAAAATCCATACTTTCCCCCATCAGAATGTTCCGTTCACCAGCCTCGATCGTCCGGCACCGGGCACCACCGAGGGCGCTCTGTGGCAGCTCAACCGCGCCCGAAGGCTCTGGGAGGAGGATCGCGGCGAGGATTATCCGCTGATGGAGGTCGCCGCCAACTGGCTGGAGCGCAACATGCCGGTTGTGGATCACGTCAGCCTCGTCCACGGCGACTATCGCAGCGGCAACTTCCTTTTCGACGAGCAAACCGGGCGGATCGACGCCTGGCTGGACTGGGAGCGCGCCCATCTCGGCGACCGGCACCGCGATCTGGCCTGGACGACCCAGGAAATCATGGGGCACTACGGCGAGGACGGGAAAACCTACTATGTCTGCGGTCTCGTGCCGCTCGACGAATTCTACAGGCGATACGAGGACGCCTCGGGCCTGAGCGTCGATCCCGATCGCCTTGCCTGGTACCGCATCCTCAACTGCTATCAGATCGTGGTCTCGACGCTGGCCTCCGCCTATCGCATCGTCCGTCTCGGCAAGTCGCACCAGGAAATACTGCTGGCCCGGATAAAGGGGCAGACGCCTTCCGTCATGAACACCTTGCGCAGGATGCTGCAGGAGCGGATGTAAGGCGCGCCTCCATCTTCCATCGATGAATCGGAATATGCGCCAAACCGTGCAAGCAACTGTCGGGACTCACCAATTCGGCAGGGCCTTACGCCAGATGCCGGCGCGCCTCCTCGCGCGCCTTCAGCGCCTTCGTCTGCCGGGCCATGATTTTCACCACATGCTCGGGGGATAGCCCCAGTTCGACAAGGGCCGGACCGTTGTTGACCACTTCGGAATACTGATCGATCAGCCCGTCCTTCAGCCGCAGCATCGCGACGCTCTCCATCACGATCCGCGGTTTGGCGGCACCCGGCATGCGCGAGACATAGCTGAAGACGCAGCGCGCGTAGATCATGTCGCCTTCGCGCACCGGATCGATCATGTCCCAGCGGAAATCCTCGGCATATTCATAGAATTGCTCGTTGATCATGCGCGCGATGGCCGTCCGTCCGCGGTGCAGGCCGTAGAAGATGTCGTCATATGTGCCGTCGGGCGTGAAGAGCTCGGCGAACCGCTCACCCTCGCGCGCCTCGACAGCCGATGTGAAGGTCTCCAGCAGCTTTCCGGTATCCACGCGCGCCTTCTCCCTTGTGTGGTTCCCTCAATCTCGACCCACGATGCCGCGCCCCGCCGTCGCGATCAACCGCCTGCGTTGATCCCGGCCGCGCGCCGTCTTAAGAATTAAGGCGCCGAAGGGGCGGCGTCGGGCCTCCCCGCGCGAAGTCCTGTCGGAAGCGCCTCATATGGAAGCAAGCATCGCGGTTCGCACCGGCAACGACGCGCCCGGCTCCCCGGCGGTCCGCACGGTGATCGTTGTGCCGGTTTACGAGGACCGCCGCGCGGCCCGGATGCTGTTTGACCGGATCGCCGCCTTGCAGAACGCGGGCATGTTTATCGTGGCCATCGACGACGGATCGCTCCGCAACCCCCTGAGCGTCGCGGATCTCGGCGAAGCCGGGCTTACCGGCGAGATCATCCGTCTTCGTCGCAACGTCGGACACCAGCAGGCCATCGCCGTCGGCATTTGCCATGTCGCGGACGCCTTTCCCGATGCGACCTGCATCGTGATGGATGCCGACGGCGAGGATCCGCCTGATGCCATCCCGCAGATGCTGCAAGCGCTTGCCGGCAACGGTGTGGACGCCGTCGTGGCCAGACGCCGCCGGCGCGTGGCAAGCCTCAGCTTTCGCATCTTCTACGCCGCCTACCGCGCGCTGTTCATGCTGTTGACCGGAAGGGTCGTGAACTTTGGCAACTTCATGGCCCTCGGGCCGCTCGCGGTGAAGCGTCTCGCCGCAAGGCCCGAACTGGCTATTCACACCGCCGCGACGCTGCTCATCTCGGAATTGCGGACCGTCCGCCTGCCCGTCAACAGGGCGGCGCGCTACGAGGGGGTCAGCCGCATGAACTTTCCCGCCCTTGTCCTGCACGGTTTCCGCGCGCTGATGGTGTTCGCCGAGCTGGTGCTGATCCGAGTCGGCATCGCATGCGCGGTCATCGCCGCCCTCACGATCCTCGGCATCGCCGGATCGGTGCTTCTGAAGTCGATCGGATGGGCGACGCCGGGCTGGTTCTCGGTCGCGCTCGGCATCCTCTTTCTCACCCTGTTGCAAACCGGGGCGCTGACGTTGATCAGCCTGCTCCTCACCGGCATCCTGCGCGGCGGCAGCATCGCGCCCTTCCGCTACCGGGATCTGATCGATGACATTGAACGCACTTGAGGACGCGCCCCGCGGCGCCTTGATCCCGTCGAAGGTGTGTGCGGCATGAAACTGGGTGCAGCCCTGTTGCTGACATGCGGGTTTGTCGCCTGCCTTCTTCTGATCTGGTTGGCCCACGCCCGGTGGTTCCCGGTCGATGTCGTTTTCTACGCGGCGCTGGCCGATGTCGCGCTCGCCACGGCGCTGACCGCCATCGGCGCATTCGTGATCATGCGGCGGCGGATGGCATTCACGGGGCTGGAGAAAATCCTGCTGGTTCTCGTCTGGCTGCTCGGCGGCTACGGATTTGCGATCACCCTGCCGACCATGATCGACCGGTCGCTTTCATTCTATATTCTGGAAAAGCTCGACCAGCGAGGCGGCGGGATTCGGCGCGACGCCATGGCCCAGATCTTCCGGGAGGAATATCTGCCCGAATTCCGTCTGGTCGACGTCCGCCTTACCGAACAGGTCGCATCTGGCACCATCGAGATCGAAAGCGGCTGCGTGCGCCTGACACCGCGCGGCAGGTTTCTTGCCCGGGTGGGCCGCTACCTGCGCGAAAACCTGATGCCCCGGGAGCGCCTGTTGTCTGGCATCTACACGGATGCGCTCACCCGGCCCTACGCGGCAAGCGACGGCGAGGAAAAAGACTATGGCTGCCGGTGAGCGACGCGGTTCGTCCCCCGCGATGGACCTTGCCGCACTGGCACTGTTTTTCGGCGCCGCCGCAGCCGCGTTCTTCGTGCCGCTATTCGCCGGTCCGACGGATATGCCGGGCTTCACCGACACCCTGTTCAACATGTACGTCCTTGAACATGTGACCCGCTGGCTCGCGGGCGGCGTGCCCTCCCTCGCCTCGCCCGGCTTCTACTGGCCTTACCCGTTCACCTTCGCCTTCTCAGACACGCATCTTCTGAGCCTCCCCTTCTACGCGCTGCCGCGCTGGATCGGGCTTTCGCCGGAGAGCGCCTTCAAGGTCTGGTTTGTCGCCGGATATTCGCTCACCTTCATTGCCGCTCACATCGCGATGCGCCTTATGGGCCTTCGCCCCTGGCCCGCGTCGCTGGGCGCGTTCGCGTTCGTCTTCTCGCTGCCCGCGCTCGCCCAGATCCTGCACGCGCAACTCGGCTGGGCGGCGGGCGTCCCCTTCGCCTTCCTGTTCATGCTGCGCTACGCGGGACCCCAGGGCCGGCCCTCCGACCTGCTGGCGTTCACCGCCGCGATCGCCCTGCAAATCGTCCTCAATATCTATCTTGGTTTCTACGCGCTTCTCCTCTGCGCCATCCTCTTCTGCTGCGCGCTCGCTTTCGACCACGGCTGGAAGCCTCGGATGTGGGGCTCGCGTCTCGCAGGCGTCTATCGCGACTTCCGTCGTCCGCGTGGCACAGGCCCTGGGCTTGCGGCCTTTGCCCTCTTGAGCGTCCTCTGCGCCGTGGCGCTGCTGGGATTTCATGGATACGTCGCCGTCCTGTACGGCTTCGGCCGCGACTGGAGCGATATCGCGCCGATGGTGCCGCGATGGCAATCCTATCTGATGATGGACGCGTTGCCCTATTGGGAACCGATTTCGCGAAGGCTGCCGGATGTTCCCGCGCGCCACGAACACCAGCTGTTCATCGGCCTGCCGCTGGGGGCGCTGTTCCTGCTTTCCTTCACCGGCCTCGCGCGCGCGCCGCGCGAAAAGATCCTGCTGGCCCTGACGGCGCCGGTCGCTCTCTTGCTGTTTCTTTCCGTCGCCGGGTTCAGCCTCTATTTCCTGGTCGCCCAGCTACCCGGCTTCAACGCCATTCGGGCAGCAACGCGCTACGAACTCGTCGCGCTTTTCCCGATCTGCGTGGTCGCGATGCTCACGCTCCAGGGTTTGTCGGACCGCTCCCGCCTCGGCCCTGTCCTGATGCTCGCCGCCGCGATCTGGGTCATCTCCGACGTGGCCCTTTTCAAGCGCGACGAATACGATTCCTCTGCCGAGCGCGCCCGGATCAGGCAAATCTCCGCCGACATCGTCGCGAACGGCATCGGCCCGCGCAGCGTCCTCGCCTACGGCAAGGGCGAACCGCTCGATCAGCGGACCCACCGCCAGATGCTCGCAATGTGGGCCGCGATGGAGGCGGGGGTTCCGACGCTCAACGGCTATTCGGGCAACTATCCGCCCGGCGGCGGCAACGACAATTGCAGCTGGTTCATCCATCAGCTCGCCCGCTACGACATCTGGGCGCGGGAGAATGGAAGACCGCGCCTTGCCGAGCTCGGCTACGACATTGTTCCGCTGCGCCTGCCGCCCTGCGACCTGACGCCGGAATCGGTGCTTGCGCGCGACGCCGCCGACCTTCCGGCATCCCTGCTCGACCGCGACGGCATCGTATCTCCTTGAAGCACAGCCGGACGGCGGCCGGAAACCGCTGCCAACGGAAAAACCGACGACGGGTCGACGCTCTGGCCGTCTCCCCGCCATCATCGTTTCGTGCGCTGGCCGCCCCGCTTGACGCCCTTGCCGGGGGTGACCGTCTCGACCAGAAAGCGCGGCCGGCGTTTGGTCTCCACGTAGATGCGGCCGATATATTCGCCGATAACACCCAGAGAAATGAGCTGCACGCCGCTGAGAAAGAACAGCGGCAGCGAGAGCGAGGCCCATCCCGGCACGGCGCCTTGGGTGAAGACGACCACCCACAGCACCCAAAGCCCCCCGAAGACCGTGCCGATGGACACGACGATGCCGGTCATCGAAATGATCCGCAGCGGCCAGATGGAAAACGACGTGATCGCGGTAAGCGCGACGGAGATCATCCGCCGCAGGCTGTATTTCGTATCGCCGGCCGCGCGCGACAAATGATCGTATTCGACGCGAGCCGTTCGCAGGCCGAGCGATCCCACGATTCCGCGCAGATATACGTTGCTCTCTCCATATTCGGCGAGCGCCTGAACGGCCCGCCGTGTCATCAGGCGGAAATCGCCGTGCTGAGGCAGCATGCCAACGCCGAGCATCGAGGAAAGCCGGTAAAATCCCCCCGCTGACAGCCGCTTGAAGAAACCGTCTCCGCTGCGCGAGGCACGTATGCCGAAAACGATGTCGGCCCCCTCGCGCCACGCGTCGAGCATGCGCGGTATCACGCTGATGTCATCCTGCAGGTCGGCGTCGAGCGAGATCAGAACGTCGCCTTCGGCGGTCGTCAGACCGGCCAGCAATGCGATGTTCTGACCACGGTTCGCCGCCAGCCTTATGCCGCGAATGCGCGGGTCACGGGCCGCCAGCTCTTCGATCACCCGCCACGTGCGGTCACCGCTTCCGTCGTCGACAAACCAGACCGTGCTCCCCCGCGCGACCTGCCCCTTCCGGGCAAGACCATTCAGCAGGTTGCTGAGCGCCTTCGCGGTCATCGGCAGGACGGCTTCCTCATTGTAACAGGGCACGACGAGGCCGAGAACGGGGGCGGGCGGGCGAGCTTTTTCAGCCATGGATGGGCTTTCCCGGGAATGCGAAGTGACGCATGCCGACGAAACCTATCGCGGCGTAGACTGCGACGCCGGCGATCTGACCGGCATGCGCGCCAAACACCGTGAGGTCTCGTACCGCAAGCAGCGTGCCCAGATTGCAGAGCCAGGCGATGGCGACGACAACGGTAAATCGCAAGAACGCGAAGCGGCTTCTCCCGCGCGCGCCGAACGTCCATCGGCTGTTGAGCAGAAAGCTGACGGCGATGCCGATGGCAAATCCGATGACATTCGACCAGACGTCGCCGAACCCCGACGCCATCAGCAGAAAGATGATCGAGAGGCCGAGCGCGGTATTGAACAGGCCAGCCGTGACAAATCGCACAAGATCGGCCCTCAACCCTTGCATATCGCCCCCGGAACGCGCGCCGACGATGCCCGCTTCTGCGATGTAACTGCCAGAACCCGCGGTAAAAATAAACACCGGCGGACAATACCCCCGTCGGCGATAAGCCGTTCGGATCGATGGATCGCCACCGCGCCTCTTGTGATCTTGGACGCAATGGCATGGCCTTTTGCGAGACTGAAGCCGTTCCATGCCGCGCCCGAAACCATTATGAGTACGCCCGCTGGACAGATGCGCATGTTGCGCCACGGGCCCTGAAAGGTTGCAGACGATGCGGAAGTTCACGGCCGCCGCGATATTGCTGGTGCAGGCGGGGCTTCTCGCGGCGATCATCATGCCGGCGATTGTCGTCTTCGCAGATGAACTCGGGCTGCAGCAGCAGCTGTACAACAGCGACACCGTCAATGTCTTTCTGCTCGCCGGCGACGTCCTGAACGATCCGGCATCCTACTTCCGCTGGGTTGTTCCGCCGTCCTTCTACCTCGTCCCCGATCTGGTGCTCGCCTGCGCCATTCTCCTTGCGGGCGTGGCGACTCCCTGGCAGATGCCGATCTTCTATGCCGTCTCCGCGACACTGCAATCCCTCGCTGTGGGATTGATCCTGTCCCGCGTGCGCGCCGTGCCGGCGGCATTCGGCATGTGGGCTTGGGCGGCGTTGCTCGTGCTTGTCGGAATTTTCGGCCTCGCCGCGGACGACACGCTTCCGTCCACCCTGGCATTTCTTCGCGCCCCGCTCGCATTCTATCATTCAGGCGCGCTGACGCTTTCGCTCTGGGGCCTGTGGATCCTCCTCGCCTGCGCCGGAACGGGCAAACTCCGTGCGAGACTTCTTTGGACGCTTGTCGCACTGGTGGTCGCGGGAACCTTCTCCGATCTCGTGTTTCTGGTCTGGTTCGTCGCGCCGGCGGTCCTTGCCCTGCTTGCGACAGGCCGCAGGACGGGGAATGCGGCCTACAGGCGGCTTGCCCTGCTCATCGCGGCC
Source organism: Flavobacteriaceae bacterium (assembly GCA_050249695.1). Taxonomy (GTDB): domain Bacteria; phylum Pseudomonadota; class Alphaproteobacteria; order Rhizobiales; family Tepidamorphaceae; genus JACKJP01. The sequence continues at coordinate 1,287,329 of JBFWQA010000001.1, forward strand.
GCGGGCGCCGCCACCTTCATCGTCGAACATCTGCTCAACTATGCGCGGGAGGCCTACCTGCGCGCCAGCGACGTGTGGCACCCTCTCGGTCTGCTCGCTGGCTACCTCGAAACATTTCTCCGCGCGCCGGACATTGTCGCGATCGCTGCGACCTTCCTCCTTCTTGCCTCCGGATGGCACGCCTTCGTGCTTTTCGTATCGGGCCGCCGGGAGGATGCGGGAAACCCGCCAAACCTCGCCGCCCTGTTCCTTGGCATCGGCGCATCCGGTGCGGTCGCCGGATTCATCTACGTCGGCCGTTCCGTGGATTTGATCGAATACCGATTTCTGCTTCCCGCTTTCGCCTATCCGTTCATCTGGCTTCTGCTTCGGCCGGGCATCGCGCGCCTTGCAAGGCCCGTACCGGCGATCGCCCTTGCCGCGGTCCCGGCATTGGCAGCGGGTGGCATCGCCGCGTTTCGCTTCGATCAGGCGCCGCCGACAATGTCGCGCGATCACGCCGATCTCATCCGCTGCCTTGACCGGGAAGGACAGGTCGCCGGGCTTTCCGACTATTGGGACGCCATGTCCGTCATGCACGCCTCGGGCGGACGGATCCACGCCGTGGCGATTGCCGCCGACGGCTACGGCTATCTCTGGAACATCAACCGGGACTGGTATTTCTGGCGGCGCGACACCGGAGCCGAGGCCCGGTTCACCTATGTGATCATGCACAAGCTCGATCCGACCGCCATCGCCGGCCGATTCGGACCGCCCGGCCGCGAAATCTCATGCGCCGGCCGAACGATATGGTTCTACGATCACCCGATATTTCCACGCGGCGAAGATCCAGCCGCGCCGCGCTGAACACAATCTTGACTCATTTGCTGCACCGCGCATAAGAATTGCGCACGCGCTGGTGTCCGGGTTCGCCCGGAGAAAAGGGAACGCGGTGCGGCCTTCGTCAGAGGGCCAATGCCGTGGCTGCCCCCGCAACTGTAAGCGGCGAGCGTTACCTTCGTTGATGCCACTGGGCCCAGTCGGTCCGGGAAGGCGGAAGGAAACGCGACGACCCGCAAGCCAGGAAACCTGCCTGCGTCGTGTCACCCTTTCCTCGCGCGGGGCGTGCAGGGAGCGGATAGCCGTAGCGGTGACGAGCGAAACCGGACCGGAGGGGTCGGGTGCCGTGTCGTTGCAGGTTTCGGACCCACCGGACTGAAAAGCGCGCGGAAACTCCCCTCGGTCAGAACTTAAGGGGCGTCACCGTGCCAATACGAAACCGATTCTACTTTAGCGGGTTATCCGCACTTTCTCTTGCAATGTCTCAACTTCTGATCGAGCCCGCCCGGGCCGATCTCCTCCCCCCGCTCATCATCTCCTCCGATCAGGTGCCGGTGCCCTCCGGGGCCGCCGGCAGCGCCGTGACGGTCATCGGCGAGGAAGAGATTGAGGACAGCAAAGCCGTCACACTGGTCGATGTCCTGCGCGGCCAGCCCGGATTGGCGCTCAGCCAGAGCGGCACGCGCGGCTCGCTCACCGAAATCCGCATGCGCGGCTCGGAAGCCAACCATGTTCTCGTGATTGTCGACGGGATAGAAGCCAACCGGCCGGGCGAAGGCGGCTTCGATTTCTCCAGCCTGCTGGCCGCAGATATCGAACGCGTGGAAATCCTGCGCGGTCCGCAATCGGGCATCTATGGCGCGAACGCGATGGGCGGCGTCATTATGATCGTGACGAAATCCGGCCGTGGCCTGGAAGGCTATGAGGGCCATGTCCGCGCCGAGGTCGGCACACGGCAGTCGGGTGCGGGCGGCTTTTCGTTTCGGGCCGGCCGGGGTCCGGCATGGGGCTCGCTCTCCGTCTCCGGGCTGACCACCGAAGGCGACAACATCTCGCGCGCGGGAAATGAAAATGACGGCGCCCGAGATGTTTCGGTGAATGCGAAGGGCGGCGTGGAGATTTCGCCCGCCTTCGAGATCGATGGCATCCTGCGCTATATCGACCGCCGCGTCGAATCGGATCCGCAGGATTTCAACTGCTTCGCTTACGATATCTTCTTCAACTGCACCGCCCCGAGCCCGACTTACGGCCTCGGCGTGGACGGTTTCGATTTCGGTGAAACGGAAGACCTGTCGGGACGCGCCACTGCCCGCTACAAGGCGCTCGACGGCCGCTGGATTCACGAATTCACCGGCTCGTTCAACCATATCGACACGCTGTTCCAACCGCAGGGCGGCGCATACAGCAGCGCCGAGGAACGCCGGCAGGTCGCAAGCTATAAGACGGCGTACAATTTTGTGACCGGCAACGGCGCGGTCGATCACACGCTGACCGGGCTGATCGAATGGCAGCACGAAACGTTCCGCCAGACGCAGGCGACGGCAACGCCGGGACAGCGGGCGCTGAAGGTTCGCGACACCGCATCGGCTGCGGCGGAATATCTCGTCCGGTTCGGCAATATCAGCCTCACCGGCGCACTCCGGTTCGACGAGAACGACCGCTTCGAGGATGCCACGACCTGGCGTGTCACCGGCGCCTATGAGATGCCCGACCTCGATGCGCGGTTGCATGCCAGCGTCGGCACGGCGGTGACCAATCCGACCTTCTATGAACTGTTTGGCTTCTTCCCCGGTTCTTTCGTGGGCAATGCCGCCCTGCGCCCCGAATCGTCGACGGGTTTCGACATCGGCATCGAAAAGAGCTTCCTCAACGGCGACTTCGTCGTCGACGTCACCTATTTCCAGCAGGATCTGGAAGACGAGATCGTCACGGTTTTCGGCGTGGTTTCGACCGCGGCCAATCTCAGCGGCGATTCACAGCGCAGCGGCGTGGAGGTGTCGACAAAGTGGACACCGCTCGCCTGGCTCGATCTCACCGCGGCATATACCTATCTGGATTCCACGCAGCCCGGTCCCGCCCGCGAGGTCCGCAGACCCCGCCATTCCGGCCGCGTCGATGCCACCGCCCGCTTCGCCCAGGACCGGGGACGCGTCACCCTCGGCGCCCAGTGGAGCGCGGATATGATCGATACGCAGTTCCTCGCGAACTTCCCCTTCAGCAGGGTCGCCGCGCTGGACGATTTCGTCTCCGTCAACGCGGCGGTGAGCTATCTGGTGCGCCCGGACCTTGAACTCTACGCCCGGGTGGAGAACCTGTTCGATACCCGATACGAGGAAGTCTTTTCCTATCAGGCGCCCGGCGTTACCGCCTATGCGGGCCTCGTCTGGCGCTTCGGCAATACCGACCGGCCGCAATAGCCGGAAAGGCGCGCCAGCCCGTCAGGCGCAATTGCCCCGAAGGCCGGCCCCTCACTCACCGGCCTTCGTTTCCGTTTCCTCTTTGATCCAGGCGGCGAAGGCGTCATTCGCCTTCGCCGGCAGTTCGATGATCGCAGGCACCTCGTAAGGGTGAAGCTGCGCGAGCGCGGCACGAAGCTCCCCGACGCGCCCGCTCTGCGTCTTGAGGATGAGGACGCATTCGCCCTCCTCCTCCACCTTGCCCTTCCACTGATAGATGGCGCGCATGCCGGGAATCATGTTGGCGCAGGCCGCAATTCGCCGGCGCACGAGCGCCTCGGCTATCGATCGGCCGACATCCTCGCTCGGCACGGTCGTGTAGACCAGGCTGATCGCCGAAACGTCCTTGCTCACCGCCACGACGCCCCGCCTCTAATCGTCTTCAAGCGTGAAGCCCGCCTTGATGGTCACCTGAAAGTGCTTCACCTCACCCTCCTCGACATGGCCGCGCGTTTGCAGCACCTCGAACCAGCGCAGATTGCGCACCGTCTTTCCGGCCCGCGCGATCGCGACGCGGATGGCGTCATCGATACTTTTGGAAGACGAACCGACCAGTTCGACGGTCTTGTAGACGTGGTTGTGTTCCATCGGACGTTCCTTCCCGTTTCGTAGTGGTCGTACTTCCAACGCTACTCCTTTTGGGCCGGTTGCGTCACCTCCCGCATATTGCCCAGCCGTTGCGCGCCGCTATAGTGCGCCGTCGGCAGCCGCCGGCGCTTCGGGAGTATCCAGAGACGTGACCCGCAAGACCGCAAAGATCGCGTTCATCGCCAGCGACACGCCGGAGGCGAAGACCGCGCGTGATACGCTCGGCGCGCTTTACGGCGATGTCCGGCCCGACGAGGCCGATATCATCGTTGCGCTCGGCGGCGACGGGCACATGCTGCAAACACTTCACGATTTCATGAATCGCGGCATTCCCATCTACGGCATGAACCGCGGTTCGGTCGGCTTTCTGATGAATGAATATGCCGAGGAGAATCTCCGGGAGCGGCTTCAGGCGGCCGAACTCACCAAGATCAGACCCCTGCAGATGCGCGCCGTCGACGTCGACGGCAAGACGCATCGGGCCCTTGCGATCAACGAGGTCTCGATGCTGCGACAGACCTATCAGGCGGCCAAGCTTGAAATCCGTGTCGATGACAAGGTGCGTCTGGCCGAGTTGATCTGCGACGGCGTTCTGCTGTCCACCCCGGCCGGGTCGACGGCTTATAACCTTTCTGCGCACGGGCCCATCCTGCCCATCAACGCCAGGCTGCTGGCACTGACGCCGATCAGTCCGTTCCGGCCGCGCCGCTGGCGCGGCGCCCTGCTCCCCAACCGGGCGCATGTGACGATCAATGTTCTGGAGGCGGAGAAGCGTCCGGTCAGCGCCGTCGCCGACCACACCGAAATCCGCTCGGTCCGCTCGGTGATGATCGCCGAATCGTCCGATGCCGAAGCGCCGATGCTGTTCGACAAGGGCCACAATCTCGACGAGCGCATCCTTGCCGAGCAGTTCGGCTACTGAGCGGCGCCGCACCCTTCGTTCCCGCTCCTCAGCGCCGCTTCGTAAGTCTTTTCTTAAAACTCAAGACACATAGTCAAAGACTGGAATCGATCGTCTTGAGCGGCCTGATATGGCGAAAATCCTGTTCGACAAACTCTCCGTGCTTGTTGTGGAAGACAACATGCACATGCGTCGCATAGTGCGCGCGCTGTTGTCCGGGTTCGGCATCCGGGAGATTTACGAGGCGGAAGACGGCGCTGCGGGGCTTGAAGCCTTTCAGCAGTTCAGTCCGGATGTGGTGATCACCGACTGGGTGATGCCGATCTTCGACGGCTATGAACTTGCCCAGATGATCCGCAAGGTCAACAGCACCAACCCCTATTGTCCGATCATCATGCTCACCGGTCATTCGGAGAAGCGGCGTGTCATGGAAGCCCGCGATATCGGCGTCAACGAGTTTCTCGCCAAGCCGATTTCGGCAAAGGCCCTCTATCTGAGACTCTACAGCGTCATCGCGATGCCTCGCCCCTTCATCAAGACAAAGACCTATTTCGGCCCCGACCGGCGGCGCGCCGATGGTAGCGCGTACAAGGGCGAGGAGCGCCGGGATCCGGAGCGCGCGGAGAAGTATTTCGTCGGGGAAGCCGACCACGTGAAGCAGGCAGGATAGAGAAAGGCTCCCGATGAGCGACAAGACCGCCAAGCCGACGCTCGAGAACGACGGCTATGAAATCATCGAGAGGAAAGCGATCGCGCACGCGATCGGCGACCGGAACGCCCCGGCTTTCGATCCGGAGCTTCTGGCGCGGGCGGAACAGGCGCTGCAGGATCTCAGTGGCGAGTTCAAGGGCTGGATCGACAAAGAAGTGGCGGGCCTCGCAGAGCGGTTCGACTCGCTGCGTGCATCGGCCTCACGGGATGAAGAAGCGATCGACGCCTTCTATCGCAGCGCGCATGATCTGCGCGGAGAGGCGGCGACACTCGGGTTTCCGCTCGCCGGCGCCGTTGCATCCTCCATCTGCGGCATCATCGAGGCGGCGCGCGAGAAGGACGAAAGGTTGCCGCTCGACCTCATCGGCCATCACGTGGACGCTGTACGCGCGATCGTGCGCGAAGAGGCGGCGGAAGCCAACGACACCGCCAGCGAACTCGTGCAGCAGCTCCGCCAGATAGGCCGGAAGTTCCTCGCCGCGCTCGAGGAAAACGATCCCGCGCCGCGGGCCGCCGAATTGAGCAAGGTCTCCTGACCGCCCGTCACGCTGCCCGGAAATAGCCGCCCGTTAGTTCACGCGCTTCGCTGCGCGCGAGTTCGGAACCCAGTCTGACCATGAGCGCGCTCAGCGCGGCGCAGGAATCGCCCTCCGCTGCGATTGCCGTCAGCACGCGCTCCACGACCATCAGCCGCCGCGCCGCGACGCTCAGGTCGCGACCCTCCCGGCAAAGCGCGATACTCGCCCGTCTGGCCGCCCGCAGAACGGCCGCTTCCGGAGGCGAGATCCGCGCCTTCCGGCAAAGCGCGGCAAAGCCGTTGCCGGCATCCTTGTAAAGCGCGGCCGCGCGGCGCTCGGGCAGGCCGGCAAGGGTCGAAAATCCGGCGACGGCGAACTCGTCGTCGCCCAGGCAGATCGCCCTGAGCAGCAGCTTCTCGTCGAGACAGCCACGGCGCGCCAGACGTTGCGCGGCAGCTTTCAGACCTTTCGCGCCGTCGACGCCGCCCATCCGGATCATCCCTTCCGCGAACGCCTCGTCGAGGGTCCGCTTCGCCCTGTGCGGAGACAGCCACGAACGGCTTACGAGAAATTCCGACAGCGCGCCGACAAGCCCTTCAACCAGATCCTGACGCATCTCCATGGGCAGATCGTCGCGCGCCAGCAGCGCTTCCCGCAGGTCGCCGTTGCCGCCGTGCCGCTGGATCAGGCGCGCCATCGTGCCACGCGTGAGCCGCGCGTCGGGATTTTCCAGCAGCGCCAGGCACGCCTCCGCCTCGGCCACCTCGACGATCGCCGCCGAAAGCCCGGCGCTGACCGGCCGCCGCCTCGCCACGGCCCTGTGATGGGCGGCGCTGCCATCGCCGACGATGTCGATCAGATCTTCCTCGCGCAGAACCGGTGAGGACAGCAGCAGCGGCTCGGCGACGCCGCCGAAATCGGCCGCCAGCACGCGCACGATATGGCGCGGCGCCGCGGGCGCAGCGGCAAAGACATTCGCCAGCGCCCGCCGCACGATGGGCGCCGGATCGTCGGTGATCACCGTCAGGGCGGCCAGTGCCTCCGACCTGTTGAGTTCATCGAGGGGCGAATCGAGAAAAACCCGCGCCAGCGCCGTGGCGATTTCCGCGCGCTCGGACGGTTGCCCCTCCTCCAGCCGTTTCAGGAACCGCTGCAGCAGCATGGCAGGCCTTTCAGTTGAGGGGAGAGCCGTCCGGAGCGACGAGACGCGCCGGATCGTGATTGCGCCCGTTCGGCATGACCCGCGTCGCCGCCGCTGCGCCGGCCGGCGCCTGAGCGGTCAGAACCGCTGTCGCGGCGGGCGAAGCGGGCGCGACCTGCGACGTGCCGCTCGCCGGAGCGGGAGATGCTGTCTGCACCCTCGTCTCCACATGCGGCTTGCCGAAGAAATTCAGCCACAAGTTCTGCACTGCCTCGCCGAGCGTTCCGGGCTCCTGCCCCGCCCCGGTACCCGCCCGTGAAGCCGGCGCAAATGCCGAGATCCTGCTGCCGGTATCGGTGAACAGCGACTGGAACATCGCCTCGCTGCGCCGTGCCGCGGCGAAGGCGGTCAGCGTCATGGGCTGACCGGAAGCGTATTGGGTCGCATCGCCGCTCTCGCCATGCTTGGCAACCAGAGCGTTGTAGACTTCTGCGTTGCCGCGCGGCGCGCCGCTGCGATCGTAGAAGATCGAACGGTTTGCCCGCGCCGCCGCCGGAAAGCGCAACGCGGCGATCCCGTCCGGATCGTTCGCGGCGCTGTTGATGAGATCGCTCGCCCCGCCCGCGCCGAGGAAATGAGCGATGTACAGCTCGCCCGCCTTGGGTTGGCGGCCGATGCCGGCCTCCAGCACACGTGCATTTGCCTGCGTGAATTCGCCGGCCATCAGCGCCGAGACCTCCGGATCGTATCTCAGCTTGAGGATGTCGTCGCGACTGGCGCCATCCACCGAGAGCCGGCCATTGGCGTCCTGACTGATCGAGGCGGCTTCCTTGGCAAGACCGTAGCGCGCGCCCCAATCGTGAACCGCCTTCAGCCAGGTGCTTTCGATGAACTGGAAAAGGCCGGCCGCGCTCGATGTCGAGGCCTTCGCTTGCGGGTCGAGAGAACTTTCGCGCTTCGCCGTGTTCAGCAGATAGGAAAAATCCGTTCCGGTCGTCTGTGCGGCCCGCTGCAATATGCTCGCAATACTGCCTGAAGGGTCTTTCCTCAGAATGGACGTAAACAGGAACATTTCGTTGCGGGCCTTTCGCCGGTCTGTCTGCTATCTTTCAGTCCCTGTCCGGTGCGCCAGCATCGCCCCTTATGGTAAACAGAGAGTTAAATACCGGGCGAACGTAATGACGAAACAGGGTTTTTCACGATGAGACCGGCGCGCTCTCACCGCTCATGGCTGCTCACCCCATGCTCGGACGAATCCGCGCTGATGGCCGCCCGGCGGAGTGGCGCCGACGCGCTGATCCTTGACCTCGCGGCGGGCGGACCGGACAGGATGGCGGTGCGCGAGATGGCCGCCCGGTTCGTCGAAGCCTGCGGCACTTCGGACCCCGTGCCATACGTCATGATTGCGTCGGTCGGTACGGCGGAATGCGACGGCGACGTGAGGGCGATCACGGCCGCGCGCCCCGCCGGCCTCGTCCTTTGCCGGGCCGGCGGTGGGGGCGATGTCACGCGCCTAGCCGCGCTGCTCGCGGCGGCCGAGGCGGACGCCGGTGTCGAAGACGGCGCCACGAAGATCCTGGCGCTTGCCACCGATACGCCCGCCGCGGTGCTTGGTCTCGCTACCTATGCGGGAGCATCAATGCGGCTTGCCGGGCTCATTTGGGGGCCGCAGCGGCTGCGGGAAGAGCTTGGGTCGCGCGCGATCGAAGACGAAAGCGGCACACTGACAACGCTTTATGCCCATGTGCGGAATCAGTGTCTCATAAGTGCCGCCGCCGCCGGCGTCGCCGCGATAGACCGGGCAGAACCGGCGGCCGGAGCGGCTCTGGCCAACGCCTGCACCGCCGCATGGCGCGACGGCTTCTCGGGCAAGATTGCCGTTTCGCCGGACCAGGTGACCGTGATGAATGCGATTTTCGGCGACTGACTCCCGGCGAAGCTATTTCTTCAGGCCGGCCAGTTCGTCCTGCAGCTGGCCGATCATGGCTTCCATGCGCCCGATGATGTCGACAGCACTCTGTTCGCGCGCCGGTTGCGGCTGCGCGCCGATCCCGCGCAATACGATGTCCGTTACTTCCTCGGCGCATTCCTGCAGCGCAAAATCGCCTTCCCCGCGCAAAAATGCCCAGACCTGATGCTCCAGGTAGCCGAAGATCATGTTGCGGACGACCTTGCGTGAGAAGTCGGGCCTGATTTCTCCGGCCGCGACCCCCTCCTCGACGACGTCCATCAGCCAGCTCGTAACCTGCCTGTTCAATGCAAAGATCCGCGTCTGGCGAAAGCCGGGATCGGCCCGCAGGTCCAGGAGTATGAAGCGCGTCAGCTGCGGCTCGCGCCGGATGAAAAGCAGATGATTGGAGATTGCCAGAAAGAGGCGCTCGCGAAGCGGGCGGTTTTCGTTTCCCACGCGCTCCTGTGCCGCCAGTTCATGATACCAGGCCTCGGCCACCTGAATCATCAGGTCGCGCTTGTTGACGAAATACTTGTAGATCGTACCTTCGGAAATGCCGCAGCGTTCAGCAACGTCGGCCGTCGAAAACTGCTCGTATCCTTTGTCGCGCAAAACGGTCCTGGCCATATCCATGATGGCCGAAACGCGCTGATCGCGCGGCATCCGGCGAATGCCCGTCTTTTGCGGTGTCTGGATGCCCATTTCGTCCCCTGTCGTCTGAGTGCCCAATCCGCACGGTGCGCTAGCATGCACGTTTGGCGCGGATGTCCAAGCCAGTTCACTGACTCGCGATGCCCTGCCGAGCAACATTGTGCCGAAGCGATGGTTGCGGATCAGAATTTCGGGGCCTATCCGCACGCAAAGTGAAGCATCCTCACCAGCATTTGGAAAGATGACAACAGGCGCCGCCCTCTTCCGAAGGATGCAACTGACCCAAAACCTTATTGAAAGTGGTCGGCTGGCTTCATAGCATTCGGATCGTCGAAGCTGACAATCGCTGTACGAGAGATGAATTCGGTTCAATAAAAACAAGACGGCATGCCGCGACGGAGGAAACGAAATGAACTACAGCCCGCGTGGCGTCGAGCCTGAAGGTCTCTGGCTTGAAGGCGGGGAACCTTCCCCCGGTCGCATTGCCCGCCCCCGCATGCGCGATCGCTCGGACATCAGAGCCATCGAGCGCTACAGCTTTGAAGAATTGCTGCCCGCTCTGACCATCCACGAATGCCTGAAGATCGCCGCGGCCCTCAATCCCGACAAGCCCGCCATCACCCATCTCCTGTCAGCAGACCCGGACGCCGCCCCGTTGATCATCACTTATCGCGAGCTCGTCGACAAAATCGACAGCGCCGCGAGCCTGTTTCAGGAGATATCGGCCGGTGAGAAACCTGTCATAGCGAACATTCTGCCCATGCTGCCGGAAGGTCTCATCGCAAGCTGGGCCGCAGCCACCGTTGGTGTTGGATGCCCGATCAATCCGTTCCTCGAACTGGACCAGATCGCGGCGATCATGAATGGCGCACGCGCGACGGTGCTGGTGACGACAACCAACGCTTATGGGCCCGGCGCGTGGGATCGCCTTGACGATATTCGCGCGCGCGTCCCCACCTTGAAGCGTGTGCTCGTCGTCGGCGCCGATGATGAGGCGGACGATTTCGCCAGGGCTGTGGAGGCGCAGGGCCGCAAAGGCGCGTCCTTTACCGCGGTCACTGACCCCATGGCGGACGCGATCCATCTGCCGACGGGCGGGACGACTGGCGCGATCAAGATCGTGCGCATGAACCACAAGGGCCAGTTGATCAATGCCTGGCTTTGCGCCCTGCTCGGCGGCGACACTTCAACGGAAGGCGTGATCGGCCACGCAATGCCCAATTTCCATGTCGGCGGTCTGGTGGATCTCGGATTGCGCGCGCTGATATTCGGGCAGACGCTGCTCACGCTGACGACCGACGGGTTCCGCAATCCGGATGTGGTGAGGAACTTCTGGGATATCGCCCGCAAGCAGAAGATGACTTTTGTTCTGTCCACGCCGACGACAGCCGCCGCCATCCTTGCTGCGGACGGGGACCCGACCGGGCATCCATTGCAGAATTACCAGTGTGGTGCGGCAACGATTCCGGTGGCCCTCAATAACGCCTTTCGCGAGAAGTTCGGCATCCCGTTGCGTGAAGTCTGGGGCATGACGGAAGTTCACGGCACCGTCTGCGGAAATCTGGTCGGCATGGAGCCGATGATCGGGTCGCCGGGCATACAATTGCCGCACCAGCCCGTTGCCGCCTTCATCGTCGATGATGACAACAATTTCATCCGCAAGTGCGAGCCGGGCGAACGCGGCGTGCTGGTCATCAGCGGCGAAGGTGTCGTGAAAGGCTACACGGACGAGAAATACAATGGCGGCTTCCACGTGAAGGGGGCGCCGAACGGCGAGATATGGGGCAATTCAGGCGATCTTGGGACGGTCGACAGCGATGGCTACGTCTGGATTTTCGGCCGCGCCAAGGACGTGATCATCCGCGGCGGACACAATATCGACGCCAAGATCATCGAGGAGGTGCTGGCGCGGCATCCCGCCGTTCAGGTCGCCGCGGCGATTGGAAGGCCCGATCCCAGCAAGGGCGAGTTGCCGGTCGCATACGTGCAACTGAAGGCCGGCGCGAATGCCACGCGGGAGGAACTGCTCGATCTTTGCCGCAAGGAGGTCCAGGAGCGCGCGGCTGTTCCGGTCGACCTCACGATCATCGACGAGATGCCGATGACCGCTGTGGCCAAGATCAACAAGCCTGTGTTGAGAAGGCAATTGACGCGGGAGGTTGCGGGTGGCGTCGCGCGCGAAGTACTGGGGGCGATGCCATTCGACATCCGTGTCGATGAGACGGGCAAGCGCCCGACGGCGGTACTGACGATCGGCGCGCCCCGCGATGCCGCCATCGAGGGCAAGCTCGCCGAAGCTTTCAGAACCTATGAATTTGCCATTCGAATCGAGTTCGAGGGCTGATCGGGAGACGGGATCAGCGCTGGTTCCGGCCCGTCAGCTGCCAGGCCGCACGAGTTGGAACACCTCGTCGATCACCGCGTAGTCCTGATAGCCGAGCCGGCTGACCGGACGCGCCCTGGTGATATCGACCATCCCGTTGGTGATGATCGCGTCGTCAATATATACGCCCGTGACCTGGCCAAGGACCAGCCAGGCATTGGCCGCCCTGCCGTCCTTGTCCTTCAGGTCGACCGTCTGAAGATAGACGCATTCCAGTGCCGCCGGGCTCTCGCCCACACGCGGCACCTTGACCGAAACCCCGGGCACCGCCGTCAGTCCCGCTCGCGCCATCTCATCCTCGCCATGCGGCAGCGACGCGGACGTGGAGTTCATTTCCTTCATCAGGGCCATCGTCGCGAGGTTGCAGACGAATTCGCCCGTTTCCTCGATATTGGCGATGGAATCCTTCCTCCCCTGCGTGGAAAAGCCGACGATGTTGGGCCTGTTGGAGAAGGCGTTGAAGAAACTGTAGGGCGCAAGATTGATGCGCCCCCTGGCGTCGAGGCTTGAAATCCAGCCGATCGGCCTGGGGGCAACGATCGCCTTGAACGGATCGAATGGCAATCCGTGCCGATTGGTAACCGCGTCGTAATACATCCTGTACCCGCTAGTCGATTTTCACGTCGGGCTTCCACCGCGTCGTCAGCGCGGCGACGTCGGGCCGATCGCGTTCGTCCAGCGCACCGCCCCTCGTTCCTATCGAAACGAAGCCGGCAACGGCTTCGTTGCTCGCTAGACCCAGGAGGCGCGCCGCACCGTCATCGAAGGCCTGCCAGCCGGTCAGCCATTGGGCCGCAAATCCGTATGCATGCGCGGCGTGCATCAGGTTGAGACAAACCGCCGCCGCCGATGAGATCTGTTCGGCCTCCGGCACTTTCGGATGCGGTTTGGGTGCCGAAACGATGACAACCGTCACGGGGGGCCTGGTGAAGCGGGCCAGTTCGTTGTCCCGCCGCATTCCCTGCAGGGGTCCTTCGCGTTCCTCAGCCATCTGGAGCAGCTCGTTTGCCAGCGCCTCGCGCGCGTCACCCTCCACGACAATGAATCGCCAGGGCGCGATCTTGCCGTGGTCCGGGACGCGTGCGGCGATCTTCAGCATGTCTTCCAGGGTGGCCTGGTCCGGGCCCGGCCCGGTCATTTCGCGCGCCACGGCCGAACGGCGCGTGGAGAGATGCGCGATCACGTCTTTGTTCATGTCTCTCTTTCGGTATCCTTCAGTAGTCGGCCGGTATCTCGTGCAGAAGCGCCGTCCCGTCCAGCCGCTTGAAGCGACGGCCCTGCCGCCGCCACAATGCCATGTTGATTCGCTCTTGCCGGCGGGGGCGAGGTCGGCTTTTCTCGATCCGCAATGAACTGACAGGGTGCCGAACGGATGGTCAAGGCGAAATGAACCGCCCTTGGAAAGTCCTGCTTGCTGCGCTGATCATGCCCGTGCTCCTTGCCGGCGCGACGGAGGCTGAGGAAAAGCGGGGCCTCGTCTTCGTGCTGGACGCATCCAATAGCATGTGGGCCCAGGTCGGCGATGCCAACAAGATCGTGACCGCCCGCAGGGGGCTGGTCGCGGCCTACCGACGGCAGGGCGCAACCCTCGATATCGGCGTTGTCGCCTACGGAAGCCGCCAGGCCAATTCCTGTTCGGACGTCACTGAAATCGTGCCTTTCGGCACCGCCGACGCGGATGACGCCGAAAAGCGGCTCGAAGCGCTGCGTCCCAAAGGGTCGACACCGCTCGCGCTGGCCATGGAGGAAGGCGCGAAGGCGGCCAATTTTACCCAGCGACCGGCGACCGTCGTCGTCATCGCTGACGGTCCGGAGAATTGCGGCCAGGATCCTTGCGCCACCGCGCGGGCCCTTGCCGAGCAATCGCCCCGCCTTCGCATCGATGTGATCGGCTTCGATCGCGAGGCGGAGAAGCTGGCGCAACTCGCCTGCATCTCGGACGCCACGGGAGGCACATTCCGCGCGGCCAGCACCATCGAAGATTTTCTCGACGCGGTAACCGGGGTGACGCTCGCCGCCGTGGAAGGTCCGGACGGCAATGCGAAGCCGGCGGAAATCGCGACCGGCGTTCCCGTGACACGGCCGACCGTCAACCTGCCGCCGATGCCGACACCTGTGCCGGAGGCAACAAACGGCAAGCCTTCCGGTAACGAACAGCCGAATGCGGAAGATGCGGTACGCGCTGCCGGCATCGCCGCCGGTATCGGCAAGCCCGGTGCCGCGACTCCTCTCGCACGCAACGTCACGCTGCGCCCCAGCGCGGTTATTGCCGAGAACGCGCCGCCGGTCGAATCCGGCCTCGTCTGGAGGGTTTTCTCGGCCGGGCCGGACGCCGATGGCGAACACAAGCTCATCGCGCAATCGGAGGCCGCAAGGCCCGTGTTCAACCTGCCGGGCGGCAACTACATCATCCACGCCGCATTCGGTCTTGCCGGCGCCTCGCGCATGGTTTCGCTCAGGGACCAGCCGGTGGAGGAGCTCGTCGTACTGAACGCCGGCGGTCTGAAGCTCGAGGCGATCGGCGGTGACGAGCAGCCGCTTGCCGGCAAGGACATCGACTTTTCGGTCTATTCCTCCGAGCAGGATGAATACGGGCAGCGCAAGCTCGTTCTTGCGGATGCGGCCGGCGACACGGTGATCCGTCTGAGCGCCGGTGCCTACCATGTCGTGAGCCAGTTCGGCGATGCCAATTCGACGATACGGGCCGACATCCAGATCAAACCGGGCAAGCTCACGACCGCGACGATCGAACACCAGGCAGCGCCGATCACGCTGAAGCTCGTCAATGAGCCTGGCGGCGAGGCGCTCGCCAATACAGCCTGGAGCATCCTTTCGCCCGGCGGCGACGTCATCAAGGAAAGCTACGGCGCGTTTCCGACACATGTTCTGGCGGCCGGAGACTACAACGTCATCGCCCGCCACGAGGGCAAGCTCTACAACAAGGAGTTTTCCGTCGAGGCCGGCCGCGCCAAGGAAGTCGAACTGATCGCGCAGTGACCGCCTAAAGCGCGCGGATCGGGTCGGTGCCGTCCCAATCCTTCGCCGCATCCGCGACACGCTGATAGTTCGCCCGCTTGGGGGCCAGCACCTCGCTCAGTTCGATCATCATGCCGCGCGGGCCATTATTGGCGAAATAGGTGAAGCGCTCGACCGTCCCGCCCTGCTGCCGGGTGATGCCCGTCATCTCCGGCTCCAGCCCGGCGGTACGCGTCGCCACATTCATCAGATCGTCGAAACTGTCGGTCCAGTAGGCGACATGCTGCAGACCTTCCGGCCCCTCGGCGAGAAAATCGCGCCAGGACGAGGGCGCATCGTTCTTCTGCTTGATGACCTCAAGCTGCAGCGGCCCGCTCTGCGTGTACGCGACGGTCAGCTCGGGCGCGCTGGGCTGGCCGCGATAGAGAAATTCGGCAGGCGCGATATGCTCTGCCACGAAGATCGGCCCGCACCCCATCGTCTTGCGCAGACAGTCGATGGCGCGGTCGAAATCCGACACGACATAGCCCACCTGGCATATGGGTCCGAAAAATTGCGTCACGAGAGGGTCTCCGGTTCGTCGGTCCAGGCTTTCAAGGCAGGCGCATCTCGCTCGCCGGCGTGACCGTCTGCCAGAGCGGCCGGTGCTCGCGCCGAACGATCCGCCAGCCATTGTCGCCGTCCCTGGCCATCGTGTCGCTGTAAACAAGGCCGCGCATGGACAGCTTGCCGTCTTTCAGCACATGCGCGACGACGACGCTGTCCACCTTCATGCGATCCCCGTCGCGCGTGACGCCGTAATTGGCGAGCGCGTGGACGGTCGGACCGAAACCGTCGATGATCCCGAAGAGCTGCGCGACGATCGCATCCCGACCCGAAACGGCGAACTGATCGACGGCGCCGAAATTGTAGATCGTCTCGGCACGCTCATGGAAAACCGCGGCAACGGCCTCCCGGCTCTTCATGTCGACGCCGTGGAGATAGGCATTCACCGTCAGCAACGGCCCCTCGGAATCGATGTCTCCGCCCTGATTCATCTTGTGATCCTCCTCCGCGATATTGTTGTTATTCCTCATGAAAAGGGCGGCCCATGGACCGCCCTTTCCTCACGAACCTGTTCTATTCGGCCGCATCGGCGGCGATTTCCGCCCGCGCCCGCTTGACGTCAGGCGGAACGGCCTCGTCGGCCAGCCACTGCACCGCCTCGCCGAGGCCCATCGACTGCTGGTCGCGGCTGCCGAGCCGGCGCACGTTGACCGTCCGCTCTTCGGCCTCGCGCTTTCCGCAGACGAGGATCACCGGCACCTTCGCCAGCGAGTGCTCGCGCACCTTGTAGTTGATCTTCTCATTCCTGAGATCGATATCCGACTTGAGGCCCGCCCGGCTCAGCGCCTTGTGCACTTCCCTCGCGTAATCGTCGGCGTCCGACGTGATGGTCGCCACGACCACCTGCAGCGGCGCGAACCAGAGCGGGAAATGGCCGGCGAAATTCTCGATCAGGATGCCGAGAAAACGCTCCATCGAGCCGCAGATGGCGCGATGGATCATGACCGGCTCCTTCTTGTCGCCGTCCGAATCGACGAAGAAGGCGCCGAACCGTTCCGGCAGGTTGAAATCGACCTGCGTGGTGCCGCACTGCCATTCGCGGCCGATCGCATCCTTCAGCGTATACTCGAATTTCGGCCCGTAGAACGCGCCTTCGCCGGGGTTGATTCCGGTCTTTATACGCCCGCCCGATTCCTTCTCGATCCGCTCGAGGACCTCTCTCATCACCGCTTCCGCACGGTCCCACAACGCGTCGGAACCGACGCGCTTTTCAGGCCGTGTGGAGAGTTTGACGACAATGTCCTCGAAGCCGAAATCCGAATAGGTCGACAGGATCAGGTCGTTGATCTTCATGCACTCGTCGGCCAGTTGGTCGTCGGTGCAGAAGATGTGGGCGTCATCCTGCGTGAAGCCGCGCACACGCATGAGGCCGTGCATCGCGCCGGAAGGTTCGTAGCGGTGCACGATGCCGAACTCCGCCATGCGGATCGGCAGGTCGCGATAGCTCTTCAGCCCGTGCTTGAAGATCTGGACGTGTCCGGGGCAGTTCATCGGTTTCAGTGCGAACAGCCGCTTGTCCTCCGCCTCCTCGCCCGCCGACTGCACGCCGAACATGTTCTCCTTGTACCAGCCCCAGTGGCCCGAGGTCTCCCAGAGCGACTTGTCGAGGATCTGCGGCGCGTTGACCTCCTCATAGTCGCCGGCTAGGCGGCGGCGCATATAGGCAACGAGGTTCTGGAAAAGCGTCCAGCCCTTGGCGTGCCAGAACACGACGCCCGGCCCCTCTTCCTGGAAGTGAAACAGATCCATCTCGCGCCCGAGCCGGCGATGGTCGCGCTTCTCCGCCTCCTCCAGCATGTGGATGTAGGAATCGAGCTGGCTCTGCTCTGCCCATGCCGTGCCGTAGATGCGGGTCAGCATCTCGTTTTCCGAGTCACCGCGCCAATAGGCGCCGGCGACCTTCATCAGCTTGAAGGCGTTGCCGATCTGCCCGGTGGAGACCATGTGCGGGCCGCGGCACAGGTCGAACCAGTCGCCCTGCGCGTAGATCTTGATGTCCTGACCGTCGGGGATCGCGTCGACCAGTTCCACCTTGTAGAATTCGCCCTTGTCGCGGAACACCTGTTTGGCCTTCTCGCGCGTCCAGACCGATTTGGTGAAAGGCGCGTTACGCTGGATGATCTCGCGCATTTTCTTCTCGATCTTCGGCAGATCGTCGAGCGTGAATGGCTCGTCGCGCGCGAAATCGTAGAAGAAACCGTTGTCGATGACCGGCCCGATGGTCACCTGCGTGCCGGGATAGAGCTCCTGCACCGCTTCCGCCATGACATGCGCGGCATCGTGCCGGATCAGTTCCAGCGCCGTTTCATTGTCACGCGTGACGATCTCGATTTGCGCGCTGGCCTCTATCGGATCGGCAAGATCGCGCAATTCGCCGTCGATCCGCATCGCAACCGCCTTCTTGGCGAGCGACTTGGAAATGCCTTCCGCGATTTCCGCGCCGGTCACGCCGGCCGAAAATTCACGCGAGGATCCATCGGGGAAAGTAAGGGAAATCATGTCTTTTCTCCTGCTCACTCACTGCCTACGAACGCAGGTAAGCTGTTGGTTGGACGCATCATATGGCGTCAGCACGCGACATAGCGCAACCGGGCAGCGACGGCAATTCCCGCCCGCGCGGCCTTCTGTGTCAATTTGGCAGCAGTGCCGCAGTTTTGGCGCCGGTTACGGATTTGTCGATTGCGGCGGCGGGCATTGACCGGTATTCCCTAACGGAAGGCAATTTGAGTCCGCGCGCCTGGCATCCATTCCGGATGAACATCATGGCGGAAGGACGCTCGGGAGACGATCGATGCGAGCTTTGAAGTTGGCGAAATATGTTCTGGCGGCCGGCATCCTGTCGGTGGGACTGCTTGGGGGCAAGGCGATGGCCGCGGACCCGGCGATGCCCTACGCTCCCGTCGACTGGTCCGGCTGGTATGTCGGCGTGCATGCCGGTGGCGCGTGGGGCAATGTCGATTTCAACGCCGCCCCTTATGCCGGCCCCGTCTGGAGCCAGGATCTGAGCGGCTTCGGCGGCGGCGTGCTCGGCGGCTACAATTGGCAGTCCGGCCAGTTCGTGTTCGGCGCGGAAATCGACGCAACGTGGTTTGGCGCTGATTCAACGCTGAACATGGCCCCGTTCGGCTTTCCCGGCACCTTCGTGACGGCCGAATATGATGCGCTCTATACCGCGCGCGCCCGCGCCGGAATCGCATACGATCGCTGGATGCCATATGTAACCGCCGGCATCGGCTTGCTGTCGATGAGCGGTGCGCCGTCCTTCGGCGGTACCTTCGACACCGACAATTTCGGTTTTGTCGGGGGCGCCGGTCTTGAAATGCTGGCATTCGGCGATCGCGCCACGATCCGCGTTGAATGGCTGCACGGCGAATTCTCCTACGAGACCGCCCCGCCCTTCGCCGACAGCGACCCGAGCGTCGACATCATCCGCGCGGCGCTGACCTACCGCTTCGGCCACTAGGCCCGATCCTGATAATCGCAGAAACCGCCCCGCTCATTGCCGGGGCGGCTTTTGTTTGGGCAGGCCGCACTGCGGCCTCGTCTACACCTTCCAATAGGCCCATGCTTGCTCGGGAAACGTCGCCAGCACGGCATCGAATTGCGTCTCGTCGACATGGCGCCGCAAAACCTTTGCGACATCGCCTATCGCGGAGTCCGAGGCCGGATTGTGATCGCCACGCACGGATCTGACCTCGCGGATCAGTTCGGTCCTGCTTGGAAAGGCTTGCGGGTCTTCGACCGGTATCCATCCATCGATGAAAATCGCCCTCAGTACTGGTGGCAACACCTGAGCGAAGGATAACGCCTGCTTCAATTCCAGATGATCGCGAAAGACGTGCAGAACCGCCCAGACCACAGCATAAGCCTGGTTGGTGGTTGTCAGCGAAAGTTCATCTCTGGCTTCCACGATGAAGGCGTCGAAATCGCGGGAGGCACGCCTGTACTCCATCGGCACCGTCACGATCTGACCCCCGGCTCGTCGTTCCGTCCGAAAATCTGATAGCGCTCCGGCACGTTGTCGATACCATGCGTACCGCCGGGCCGGCACTTGCTGACCCGGATTGCCGCCAGCCAACCGCCCTTGAGAAGTCCGTGCCGCGCCACCGCCTCATAGGCGTATTCGGAACATGTCGGGAAATGCCGGCAGTGATTGCCGACGAAGCCTGACAGCGTCAGCTGATAGAGCCTGACGAGGCCGGTGCCGAAGAGCCGTCCCGGCGTTTTGCGCCATGGGCCGGGGTAGTTGCGGGTGCGTTTGCGACGCTTGTCTGCCGTCATCGCTCACATCACCGCAGGAGCGCGCCGAAACCGCAGCGGGATGGATCGGCGGGTCAAGCCCGGCGATGACAGGCTTTGCGCTGAGCCCAGGTCCGCTTCTCCACGCCACACCTCTTCTCCGGGCTCACCGCCGAAGGGCGTCGCGTCAGCCAAAGACGCAGTCATCGGGAAAACGCTCGCGTTTGCCGCCATCGTCCGTTCAGGCCGCCGAGCCGGCTCGCCGCCCTTCGATCTGGTCGAGGCAGTCGACGACCGCATCGAAGGTCAGCAGCGTCGAAGCATGCCGCGCCTTGAAATCGCGCACCGGGATCAGGACCTCCAGATCGGACCATTTGCCCTCCGGCGCCGGGCCGTTCTCCTTCAGCATCGCGTACATGCGCTTTCTGAGATCGCGCAGCTCATCCGGCGTCGAGCCAAGGACATGCCGCGCCATCACCGACGAGGAAGCCTGGCCAAGCGCGCACGCTTTCACGTCATGGGCGAACTCGCTGACGCTGCCGCCATTCAGTTTCAGGTCGACCGTCACCGTCGAACCGCACAGCTTGGAGTGCGCGGTCGCGCTGGCATCGGGGTTGTCCAGACGACCGATCGCCGGAATATTTCCCGCCAGTTCCAGAATCTTCCGGTTGTAGAGATCGTCGATCAATCGTCCGTTTCCCGTTCCATTGCCGTTCAGCCTTCAGCGTGAGCGCATAAGGGACGGCTTTGTTGAACCATCCCCGAGGCCTGTATATATATGGACATGGAAGCTGCGCCCGGCAACGCATGCGTTTGTGTCCGCGCGGCAATCGTCCATTGCAGCGATCCGCAGGGCGGAGCGCCGCGTATAGGTGGCGCGAAACAATGGAGAAGCCTTCATGGATGCCATCGTGAAGCCGTTCAAGGCGCGGGTCAATCTCGCGGCCGGCACCGATCCGGCAACCCGCCCGACGCGCGAGGAGGCCGAGGCTGCGGTGCGCACGCTCATCGCCTATATCGGCGACGACGGCGATCGCGAGGGCCTGCTCGAGACGCCGCGCCGGGTGGTGAAGGCTTATGACGAGCTGTTCGCCGGCTACAACGAATGCCCCACCGACATACTCTCGCGCACGTTCCAGGATGTCGGCGGCTATGAGGATATCGTGATCGTGCGCGATATCCCCTTCACCTCCTATTGCGAGCATCACATGCTGCCGTTCACCGGCAAGGCGCATATCGGCTACTACCCATCCAAGGGCGTCGTCGGCCTGTCCAAACTCGCCCGGGTGGTGAACGTCTTCGCCCGCCGGCTCCAGACGCAGGAAAACCTCACCGCCTCCATCGTCGGCGCCATCGAGACGTCGCTGAAGCCGCGCGGAACGGCCGTCCTCATCGAGGCCGAGCACCAGTGCATGGTGATGCGCGGCGTGCGCACACCGGGCACGAGCACCATCACCAGCCAGTTCACCGGCGTGTTCGAGGGCGACAAGGAAGCGCGCAACCACTTCCTCGACCTGCTCGACCGCAAGAACTGACGGCCAGACAAGAGTTCCGATCATGAGCCTCACCGGCCTGTTTCCATCCCCGCTTCAGGGCCGGGATGCCGACGAGACGGATGTTTTCGCGCCCCGTTTCGACGCCCACGGCCTTTTGCCCGCCATCGTCACCGACGCCACAAGCGGTGAAGTGCTGATGCTCGCCCACATGAACGAGGACGCGCTGCGCCTGACGATCGAGACGGGTTACGCCCATTTCTGGAGCCGTTCCCGCCGGAAGCTCTGGAAGAAGGGTGAAAGCTCGGGCGCGCTGCTCACGGTCCGCGAGATCCGCACCGACTGCGATCAGGATACGATCTGGTTGAAGGCCTCGCTGCCCGACGGCCACGGCGCCTGTCACACCGGCCGGCCCACCTGTTTCTACCGCAGGGTCGAGGGCAGGTCGGTCGGCGCGCTGCAACTCGCGAAGGATTGAGGCGCGGATGGCGCGGGCGGCGTCTCCGTTTCCCAATTGTTGACGTATTTTCGATAAACTTGAACGGTGGGGCACATGCGCCGGAGGAACCGGCCGTGACGCGCCGACATTATCTCGCTGCGGATGACGGGGGCCGTCCGGACGACCGCAGGATATTTGAAGTGATGACCAAGCCTGGCAGAATTCCCGAAGACGGCGTCTCGCGCATGGAGCATCCGCCGCATGGCGGCCGGCCGACCATCGGCCTTGCGCTGAGTGGCGGCGCGGCGCGCGGCTGGGCCCATATCGGCGTCCTGCGCGCGCTCGAAGAGGCCGGCTACCGGCCTGACGTGATCGCGGGCACGTCCATCGGCGCGGTCGTCGGCGGCTGTTACGCGGCCGGCAAGATGGGCGCGCTGGAGGAATTCGCGCTCAGTCTCAACCGCCGGCGCATTTTCGGCCTTCTCGATTTCGACCTGCGCGGCTCCGGCCTCATCACCGGCAACCGTCTGGCCGACCTGCTCGACGTTCACATCGCCGACATGTGCTTCGACCATGTCGAAACCCGCCTCGCCTTCGTCGCGACCGAACTCAAGACCGGCCACGAGGTCTGGCTGCAGAAGGGCCGTATGGCCGACGCCATGCGCGCCTCCTATGCCCTGCCGGGCATTTTCCGGCCGGTGCGCGTCTCAGGCCGCTGGCTGATCGACGGCGCGCTGGTCAACCCGATCCCCGTCTCCGTGTGCCGCGCGATGGGTGCCCGGGTCGTGATTGCCGTCAACCTCAACGCCGATGTCTTCGGGCGCGGCACCGTCGTGCCCCATCACATGGCCGACGACGGCGATGGACTGATGGAAAGCGATCAGCCCTTCGTCGACGGCAAGGCCGAGAAGCTGATCCGCCGACAGATGCGCACCAGTTCCAGCAAGGGCGCGCCAGGCATTTCCTCCGTCATGGTGGACGCCTTCAACATCACGCAGGACAGGATCGCCCGCTCCCGGCTTGCCGGCGATCCGCCCGACAGCATGATCTCGCTCCGCCTCGGGCGTGTCGGGCTGTTCGAGTTTCACCGTGCAGTCGAAGCGATAACGATCGGCTATGAAACAACGCGCGGCATGCTCCCGCAGATCGCGGAGACAGTCGCCTCGCTGTCGCATGTGGAGAGTTAGAACCGTCCGTTGCGGGAATCGGAGCCGTTATTAA
This sequence comes from Flavobacteriaceae bacterium, assembly GCA_050249695.1. GTDB lineage: Bacteria > Pseudomonadota > Alphaproteobacteria > Rhizobiales > Tepidamorphaceae > JACKJP01. Next base: position 1,310,422 of record JBFWQA010000001.1, read on the forward strand.
CCGCATAATATGCGGTGAATATCCTTGCTGCTGCGGAAATCCCAGCAGCCAATAGCGCTTCTTGCGCCACCTCGGGCGCTTGCAGGGAACGGACTCAGGCGTTTCGTCAAGCCGTCGCGATATATTCGCGCATCGCTTCCGCCTCGCGCACGGTTTCCTCGATGCGCGCCTTGACCACGTCGCCGATGGAAACGATGCCGGCCAGCCGGCCGTCGACGACCACCGGCAGATGCCGGAACTTGCCGCCCGTCATCTGCTGCATCAGATCCCCGATTGAATCTTCCAGTTCACAGGTAACGACCTTCTTCGTCATGATCGCGCTCACCGGCTGGTCGAGCGCGGTTGCGCCGCGGCTGGCGATCTCGCGTACCACGTCTCGTTCCGAGACGATGCCGATGACCCGGTCGCTGCGATCGGTCACCACGATCGCGCCGATCCGCCTTTCGGCGAGAATCCTTATCGCCGAATTGATGGTCTCCTGCGCCGTGATGGTTACGACGTCGGTACCCTTTTCCATGAGGATCTGTTCTGCCGTCATTGCTTTCCTCCTTCATGCGACCTTCTTGAGAGGCCCCAACCCGAAGACGCTGTACCTTGGCGCTGTACCTTGACGCTGCCCTCATGATGCCCCCAATTGCGCCGATCGCGCAACGCCGTCATAGTCGCGACGGTTTCAATGACATGAATGCGATGTGTCGAAATGTTCGGCAACCTCTACCGGAACCGTCTCCGCCGCGATCTTGAGAACTGGCGCGATCAGGGCGTTATCGACGCCGCGACCGCGCGCCGGATCGAACTACACCTCGCGGACCGCGAAGGCGGCTCCAATCTCGCCCAATGGCTGGCGGGCCTAGGTGTCGTGCTCGTCGCCGCTGCGGCGATCGCCTTCGTCGCCGCCAACTGGGAGGCTGTGCCCCGTCTCGCCCGCTGCGGCCTGCTCGTCGCCGGCATGGTGGTCTGTTACGCGGGCGCGGGCTGGCTCTTCCGGGCCGGCCATCCCAAATTCGCCGATCTCGCCGTCGCACTCGGCGCGGCTCTGTTCGGCGCCTCCATCGTCCTTGTCGCCCAGAGCTACCACATCGCCGGCAGCGCCTCCGGCGCGTTCCTGCTCTGGGGGCTCGGCGCATTCGCCGCGAGCCTTCTGGGTAATTCGCGCGCAAGCCTCGTTCTCGCCTTCGGCATCCTGACCTACTGGGCCTTCGTCTGGTTTGAGGACGGCGCACGCCTGATGCCGCTCGAACTGCCCTGGCACTATCTGCCCGTCATAGCGGGCACCGTCCTTGTCGCCTGGTGGCTGGATTTCGCGCGCGGCCTCACGCTCGCGGTCGCCGCAACCTTCGGCTGGGCGATGGTGACGCTGTTGCTGCGGGCGGAGGACGCCGGCTGGCTGGGCTATCCGGGCATGCTTTCAATTCTCGCCGCACCGGCCGCGCTCGGGGCGCTCGGGGCGCTGGCCCGAACCAACGGCAACGCCACCATGCAGGCCGTCGGGTTCACGACGCCACCGTTCGCGCTGCTCGGCACGCTCGGCAGTCTGTTCGTGCTGCAGTTCACCGTCAGCGATGATTTCGGGACCTCCGGCGGCATTTCCGGCGAACCGATGGTGGTCGCGATCCTGCTTTCGCTGATCGCCGCCGGCGCACTGTTCCTGGCTTCCATGCGCGGCGAGGTACCTCGCTGGGCGCCCCTCGCCCTCGCCCTCATTCTCGCGGCCCTGCACTTGCTTGCCATCCCGATGATCGACGCGCCGGACGAAGACACGCGGTTCGTCATGACGATCGTCCTGGCGGGAATGATCCTGATTTCCGCGGTCGCGATGATCCTCTACGGCCAGGCAACGATGCGTCGTCAGGCAAGCACCCTCGGCGTCCTGATGTTTGGGGGCGAAGTGCTCTACATCTACTGGGCGGCATTCGGCTCGCTGCTCGATTCAGCGAGTTTCTTCATGATCGGCGGCCTCATCCTCATCGGCTTCGCGATTTGGCTGGTACGGCGCCAGCGCAGACGAACGCCTCCGGAAACCGCCGCGACGGGGGCACCGGCATGAGCACCGCCCTCCTCGCCGATGCCCCGCCCGCCCGCATGTGGCCGCGGATACTCCTGCTCGCCGCGCTGCAGATCGGCGCGCTCGTCTGGATGATCGCCGACCGTGCGATGATCCTGAACAGTAGGGTGGAAGTGACCCTGAAAGTCGTGCCGATCGATCCGCGGGATTTCTTCCGCGGCGACTACGTCACGCTTTCCTACGACATCTCGCGCCTGCACGTACCCCAGGGCACGCCCGCCGCCGCCATCGAGCCGAATGAAGACGTGTTCGTTCGCGTCGCGCCGGGACCGGACGGCACGGCGGAAGTGCTGGAGGTCGCGCAAGACAGGCCGTCCGGAGAAGGGGTTGTCCTGCGCGGCCGCCTGCTGGGAAGTTTCGGCGAGCGCCGGGTCACGGGGCAGGATGAATCCGAGGGTTGCGGCGCCGAGATGTGCGTGACGCTTCGCGTAGACTACGGCATCGACCGGTATTTCGTGCCGGAGGGAAAAGGCCGCGACATCGAGCGCATCACCGGTGACGGACGCGTCAGTATCGTCGCCGCCGTGTCGCCTTCGGGCGAGTTGGCGATCAAGCGCCTGCTGGTCGACGGAGAGCCCGTCTACGACGAACCGTTGTGGTGAGGCGGTTCATCCTCTTGCGCGCGACGCCATTCGTCTTCCGCGCGTAACACTTCGGCCATCCTCACCTGACGCCGCCGCGCGGTTGCCCCGTCGAATAGCGGAAATAGCAGCAGACCCGCGGCGAAACCGCCGATATGGGCCTGCCACGCCACGGCGCCGCCAACGCCCGGCACCAGCGACGAACCGATCCCGAAAAGGACGTTCAGCCCCAGCCAGATCAGCGTGAAGAACACCACCCTCGGCTGGCGCAGCACGACCGACAGCGGCGCCGCCGGTTGCAGCGGTGCCAGCGGATCCATGCGCCGGAACATGTCGAGCGGACCGCCGCGATCGAAGGCGAAGCGGGCGGCGGCGCCCATCAGCCCCGAGCCCGCCGCCGAAGCGCCGATCACGGGAACCGGATCGTGCGGGTAGATCGCAAGATGCGCCAGCGCCCCGGCGACCGCGGCGACGAGGACAAGGGCGATGAACCGCCCGTTGCCGAAGCGGCGCGCGACGGGTGTGCCGAACGCGGCGATCCACAGGGAGTTGATCACCAGGTGCATGCCGCTGCCATGCAGCACCGCATAGCTGACGAGGCTCCACCAGCGCGCCCCTTCGCCGCCGGGCAACAGCGCCACCGCCGCCGGATCGCCGATGGTCCGGGCGGGTATGAGTGCCAGCGTCAGGAGCAGTTCGTAGTCCGCGTCCGCGGGCAGCAGCAACCTTATGAGGTGGACGCCGGCAAGTACCGCAACGAGGGCGGCGGTAATACTGGGGATATTGAGGATAGGTTCGCGTTTCAAATCGCTTTGGTCCCGCCTGCCGGTTCATGGTCGTGGCTTCGCGGCCCGGAATGGCCCGCAACATGCTTGGGTTCCTTTCATCAGGAACTTCGGCGCGCTGCAAGTGCCAACGAGAAACGAAACGGGGGCGGTCAGATACATGGGTAGTTCAAATTGTTTCACGACGGAACAGTCGGCCTTGCGGATAGCGAGTCCGGCGTCGCGTCGCATGTTCGAGTACTGGAACCGCCTGCGCGGCCGCGAAGTGGCGCCGCAGCGCAGCGACATCGAACCGGCTGACATATCCGATATCCTTCCGGACACGTTCATTCTGGAGCAATGGGCGACCGACAGATTCCGCTACCGGCTCGCCGGCACGCGTCTTTGCGCGGTGAGCGGCGGCGAGCTCAAGGGCGCCGAATGGATGTCGGAGTGGGGGCCGGCGGATGCGGAGTCGCTCGTCACCGCCTTCCGCACGATGACACGCGACGGCGCCGGCATCCTGTTGCGCCTTATGGCCGGCAATGCGCGGGGCCAGCAGGTGCGCATGGAAATCGTGCTGCTGCCGCTGCTCAACGGCGCCCAGGGAATCAACCGCGTCATTGGCACCGCCTCGACGCTCGATACACCATATTGGCTGGGATCGGTGCCCCTCACCTCCCAGATGCTGACCGACCTGCACATGATCTGGCCCGAAGAGAGCGACCGCATCGCCAGAGGCGAACAGGACGTTACGGTTCTCTCGGCGCAACCTGTTCGCTGGCATGGGCATCTGGCCGTGTATGAAGGTGGCGTCAGAGAATAGGCCCGCCTTCGCTGCCAGCGCGGGCACGCCGATCGGGCGGTTTGGACCAACTTGCAGGTCAGGGCTTACGACCCGTTAACCATCGGCAGCCTATCGTGGGTCCGAACCCCGAGACATTCCGGCCCGGGCCGGCAGAATTCAGGCTTCTTCATGCTCGTTGCAAACCAGGCTGGCCACGTCTCGCGTCTTGTAGCCGCCACCGCGGAAGGACGGCGGTATCAGCGCGTCAATGTCAGCCTTTTCGGCCGCTTCATGCTGCCTGACCTGACCGAGCATGAATGCCAGGTCATCAACATGTCGCCGGGCGGCGCGGCACTGCTGACGAAAGCCCTCGCCGACGAAGGCGACCGTGTCATCGCCTATCTCGACAATGTGGGTCGTATCGAGGGCCGTGTGACGCGCCTGTTCGACGGCGGATTCGCTATCGATATCAACGCCACCGACCGCAAGCGCGACAAGCTGGCGGCGCAACTGACCTGGCTTGCCAACCGCGATACGCTTGGTCTGCCGGAAGACCGCAAGGACGACCGCATCGAACCGGTCAACCCGTTCAGCAAGATCAAGCTCGCCGACGGCCGGGAATACCCGTGCAAGATCAGCGATATATCGGTATCCGGCGCAGCGGTTTCCTGCGAGGTGGTTCCCGCCGTGGGCGCGCCCGTCACGCTCGGGCGCACGGCAGGTCGGGTTGTTCGCCACCTGCCCAACGGTTTCGCGATCGAATTCTCCCGCCGGATCGCCGACCAGGCCTCTCCCGGCATGGAAGACAATCTCTGACGAATCGTCGTCGGGGGTTTGCGGGAATATCCGTAAGATTTTATCCTTTTCAAACATGGTCCGCTGACCAAGCTGCCGAATTCGGCGATTGCATAAAATTCGAACTATTCTTTTAGACCGCCCTCAAAGCCCTCCTGACATGATCGCCCCAACAACAAGTGGGAACCGGGGGCGGTCAGATGAAGTGGACGACGGGTGTATTTGTCGCATTGGCGGCAATGTTCTTCGCAACGCAAATTCAGGCTTCGGCTGCCACGCCGGGGCAGAGCGCGGCAAAGCCGGCGATGAAGGAATTCGCCAAGGCGCGGCCGCCGATCGGATATGTGCAGTTCTGCACGACATTTCCGGCCGACTGCCAGGCGGCGCTTCCTCAGACCGTCACGCTGACACCGGCGCGCTGGGCGGAACTCAACGATATCAACGACACGGTCAATCTGACCATCAAGCCGGTCACGGACCAGGAGCTCTACAACGAGGAAGAGCGCTGGACCTATCCGGTCACGGAAGGCGACTGCGAGGATTATGTCCTGCTGAAGCGCCGCATGCTGATGGAGCGCGGCTGGTCGGCGGCGAACCTGCTGATCACGGTCGTTCGCGACCAGCGCGGCGATGGCCATGCGGTACTGACGGTGCGCACTGAACAGGGCGATCTCATCCTGGATAATCAGGTCAAGGACATCCGTTACTGGTCGCAGACCGACTATCGCTTCGAAAAGCGCCAGTCGACGGCCAACCCGACGGGCTGGGTGTGGCTGCGCGGCGACCGCGGCGACGCACAGACGCTGGTGTCGTCCTTCTAGGGAATTGGCGCAAGGCCGCGGGTGGGCGGCCTGCGTGGCAAAGGAACACAAGAGACAGTCCGGTCGAGTCCCCCACCCCTCCGTCCCAAAGACCGGGCTCTAGAGCCGGCTTCCTTACCCCGGGAAGCCGGCTCGACCTTTTTTGGGGCGCATCCGGCAGGCCCTTAGGCGCTATTCCTCGACGACGCTCATCGTCTCGGCGAAGAGACGCGAGCGCTTCACATAGTGCTGCGCGCCGGAACGCAGCATCTTGGCCTGTTCGTCCGTCAATTGCCGCACGACGCGGCCGGGCGAGCCGAGAACGAGCGAGTTGTCCGGGATCTCCTTGCCTTCGGAAACCACTGCGTTCGCGCCGATCAGCACGTTTCTGCCAATCACCGCGCCGTTCAGGACGATCGCGCCCATGCCGACCAGCGAGCCATCGCCTATCGTGCAGCCATGCAGCATCGCGAGGTGACCGATCACGCAGTCTTGGCCGATCGTCATCGGATAGCCCATGTCCGTATGAAAGACGCAGTTCTCCTGAACGTTGGAGCCTTTCCCCACCGTGATGCGCTCGTTGTCGCCGCGCAGCACGGCGCCGAACCAGATACTGGTATCTTCCTTGAGCGTCACCTTGCCGATGACCGATGCGCTCGGCGCTACCCAGTAACGGCCTTTCTCCGGCAGCTCCGGCGAAATGCCGTCAAGTGCGTAAATAGTCATGCGCTCCCTTCCGTTCTTGCAAGCGCGGCGCTTGGCGCGCCGCCTCGGGAGGGCTTAGCTCAATTGGGTGGCGATGGAAACAAAGGTGACGCCGGCGCAGAAGCTCCAGAAGGCGGCAATCGAGCTGCCGGCGATGACGAAGACCATCGGCCGATGCTCGACCCGGCGGGCAATGAGCAGATTACGCCAGATGATGAACGGGCCGCCGACAACCAGCACCGCCAGCAGTCCGAACGCCTCGCCGATCGTCTCCGGCTGCTGCCGGAAACTGGCATGCTTCCGGGTCAGCAGGCCGTATCCGCTGACCGCAAGCCCCGCCGCGGTCACGCCGACCGCGAGCGCATATGCGTAGTAAAAGGCAAACCCCGACACCATGACGCGAACATCCCCTTGAAGCAGTCTCGTCGCATTGTCTGCCCGCTGCAAGACGCATACCGTTCGCTGATGGTCCGAATCGCCTTTGTATGGGCGGAAAGCTGCGCCAGATCGGGGCGTGCCGTATCGTTTTGAAACTGGGGCCGCGACCGGAGAATGAAGACTTCCGCCCTGCTCAACAGGCGTCTGGCGCTGCGCGTGGCGGTTGCGGGCGCGATAGGCCTCTCGATCCTCCTTCTCGGGCTGTTCGTGCTCGATGTCGTGCGGCTGGTGCTGCGCGATTCCGGCCGCAGCACCGATTCAGCGCCCTTGCAGCTCATCGTCGCCGATGTGCCGATGTCCGTACCCCGCAACATGATCCGCGACAGCGTCTCCAGCGGCGCCCGCGTGGCCGGGATCGACCTGTATTTCCACTGGCCGACGCTGAACGGCTACAGCGCGCAGAGCACGGAAACCTTCCGGCGATCGGACGCGGACGCGCCTGTCGTCTATGTCACGATCACGGGCCAGGTTCCCGGCTTCTCGCCGGCCGAACGTCTGACGCGGATCTACAGCCGACTGTTTCAGGGCGAGCCCCTCCCCGGTCCCGACGGCCTTGTCGGCCGCCGCATGAAGCCGGGCCAGGGTTTCGATGGCGACGTGATCTATTACGAACAGCACGCCGCACAACCCTATGTCGTGCGCTGCGGGGAAGATGATGTGAAACCGGCCCCGGTCTGTCAGCGGGAAATCGTTCCCGATCCCCGCCTGGCGGTCACTTATCGCTTCGCCAAGGGACTTTTGCCGGAATGGCGAAATATCGACGCGGCCGTCAGGGCGCTTGTCGAAGCCTTCGTGGCGACGGCGCATGCGCGGCCATAGACCCTCATCGGCGCCTGTCTGCTGCGCTTACTCGACGGGCTTGGTATCCGCGGTTTCCTCACCGCTCCGCGCGGCCGTCGCGACAAGCACCTCCAACGCGTCCCGCGCATCACCGATTTTTGCCTCTGAGGCGAGGAGCTTGGCGCCCGCGATGCTGGCGCGTTCGTCCATTTGCTCGGACGTTTCCACCAGTTGCCTGGCATCCCGGTTCATCTGGACGATGCCGGATTCAACGATCTTCATGGCGTCGATGAGGCTTTCGACATCTCCCGGCAGACCGTCCATCATGCCGGACAGTTCGTCCATCGACCCGCGCACGCCCTCGACATGCCCGACCGCCAAATCGGAGCGGTCGATGAGGGCGCCCGCCTCTTGCGACAGGCTGGCCAGCGCCTCGTCGATCAGCATCGTCGCGCGCGTGGTTTCGGCCGCAAGTGTCTTGACCTCGCCGGCGACCACCGCAAAGCCCCGGCCGGCCTCGCCGGCGCGGGCCGCTTCGATCGTAGCATTCAGCGCAAGAAGATTTGTCTGCCGGGCGATTTGATCGATGGATTTGGAAAAGCCGGCGACGTTTTCAAGCGCTTTCCGCAATCCTGCCAGCTGAGCGTGGATCGCGCCGACCGCTGCGACAAGTTCGCTCGTATGCGTGTTGGCCTCGGCCAATACCGTCGCCGATCCGCGCGAGACGTTGCTGGCGCGCGAAATGGTCTCGTCGGCCGATGAGAGCGCATGGAGCATTTCTTCGATCCGGTCGCAATAGCCGCGCGAACTGGCGCGCAGCCCCTTCAGGAAACGCGCAAGGCTACCGGCCACCGTCACGGCTTCTGTTATTTCGCCCGACGCCTCGGCAACCCGGCGGCCGACGTCACCGAGCGAGCGCGCCAAACCCGGGACGGATGCGGTCCCGCCCGGGCCTCGCGAGAGGGCCGGCGTCGGCGTGGTTTGGGATGCTGTTGTTCCCACCGCCTTCTCGGCAGCCTGCGCGGCAGCCTGACTGTCGGTGTTCACGTCTTCGCGAAGAAGTCCCCGGCGGAACTGAAGCATTCTTTTCGATCCTTGACGCAGTTTGCGTCAATATCGAACACCGGTGTTAAGAAACGTCGAACATCCGCGCTCTTAATCCGGCACGAATCGCCGGGAACGCCGCGCGCGGGCCCGGGCCGTGCCCTCACCACGCTCCAAACCCTTCATGAGAACAAGGCCTAGCCCTCAAGATCGATATCGAGGATCGCCATCTGGAAATTGTAGTCGCCGTCGTCCTCGTCACGGAAAAGCACACCGATGAATTCCTCGCCGACATAGACCTCCGCCGAATCGTCCTTGCGCGGACGCGCCCTGACCGACAGTCTGGGATTGTCGAAGGTCCGCCTGAAATAGGCTTGGAGCTTGGCGAGTTCGGCTGGCTTCACGGGAATTCCCTCCGGGCAAATGCTGTCGTGGACCGATGCCGGTCCCGACAGGATCGATAAATGGGTGATGCCCTTTTAGAGCCTTTCGGCGCTTCGGCAAACCATCTGCGCCACGCAGCGCCCGATGATCTGTTGAGCGTCACGGGTGGGAGAAGAACCCTAATCTTCCGCGATCGACTGGTTCATGCTGCGCGAGGGCTCGCTGCACCCGGCTTCGCCGACGATGCGCGCGGGTACGCCGGCGACCGTGACGTTCGGGGGAACGGGCTTCAGCACAACCGAACCTGACGCGATGCGCGAGCAATGGCCGATCTCGATATTGCCCAGGATTTTCGCCCCGGCGCCGATCAGTACTCCCCGTGCGATTTTCGGATGCCGGTCGCCACCTTCCTTGCCGGTACCGCCGAGCGTCACGCCCTGCAGAATCGACACGTCGTCGCCGAGCGTCGCGGTCGCGCCGATGACGATACCGGTCGCGTGATCCATGAAGATTCCACGTCCGAAGGGCACGGCAGGATGAATGTCGACCTGAAAGCGCGCGGAAACGATGCTCTGCAGATAGAGCGCGAAGTCGCGGCGGCCCGCATGCCACAGCCAGTGCGCCAGCCGGTGCGCCTGAATGGCGTGAAATCCCTTGAAATAGAGGACCGGTTCGAGCATCCGGTCGCAGGCCGGATCGCGGTCGAAGACGGCGACGAGATCGGCGCGAATCTCCTCCGCCGTCGCCGGGCGGGCGGCGAACAGGTCATCGAATGCGCGGCGGATCAGTTCGGCGCCCACCGCCTCATGGTCGAGACGCGATGAAATGCGGTCCGCCACCGCTTCGTTCAGCGAAAGATGATTGAGGATCGTCGAATAGACGAAGCTCGCCAGTGCCGGCTCGCTCGCGACGACCGTTTCGGCCTCTTCGCGAACTCGGGACCAGACCGGATCGAGGCTGGAAATTCTCGCCGCCGGGGCAAGATCGCGTCGTTCGTTGCTCAAGTTTCACCTCCACGGGTTCAAGGCCCGCCGGTTGCTTCTTGGTGACGTCCGGCTTCGCCGGGCGTGACTGAAACGGATTTATAGCATATCCGGTTGCTTCGCACCCGCAAATCCGGTGCCGCCGTCGCGCACGATGCCGTGCGCGCAGGAAACGGCCGCCCCGATCGCGCGGCATCTGGTTCATGTTACGGGGAAATCCGCGAAAAATGTATGAAGAAGCAACCGCCGCCGACGGCCGCCTTGTCGCCAGGCTCGACGGCACCGTCGCCACGATCACCCTCAACCACCCTGCCAAGCGCAACGCCGTCAACAAGGCCATGTGGCTCGCCCTTCCCGAACTCGTTGCGAAGGCTTGCGGCCCGTGGCGCGCTCGCTCGATCGTGCTCGATGGCGCCGGCGATCACTTCGGCGCCGGCGCGGATCTGTCGGAATTTCACGAACGCATGGACCCGGCGAAATCGCGTGAACACGAGCAGGCGAGCATCGACGCGTTCGCGGCGCTCCGGGAAGCCCCGGTACCGGTCATCGCGGCCATTCGCGGCCAGACCTTCGGCGGCGCCGTCGGCCTGACGCTTGCCTGCGACCTGCGCATCGCCGACGACACGACGCTGATGTCGATTCCCGCCGGGCGTCTCGGCGTCGGCTATCCCGTTGCGAGCCTGAACGATCTTGTTGCCGCCGTCGGCGCCGCGAACGCCCGCGACATCATGTTCACCGCGCGCCGTTTCGGCGCGGCCGAAGCTGTTTCCATGGGTCTCCTGCACCGCGTGGTCGCGCCCGCCGCGCTGGATGGCGCCGTCGCGGAAGTCACGACCGCGATCGCCGCCAACGCGCCGCTGACCATCGCGGCGGCCAAGGCCGCGATCCGCGCGATCGCCGGCGGCCGGGTCGAGGCCGAGCGTGAAAATCTCGCCCTGCTCGTCGCGAACTGCTTCGACAGCCGGGACTTTCAGGAAGGCTGCCAGGCGTTCCTCGACAAGCGTGCGCCGGTATTCAACGGAGAATAACCGGCTGAATCGTTTTCCGAGCCGATGCCGGTACCGGATTTCAAAGACTCGCCTTTTCAGGATCGTTTGAGGCCGAGGAAATCCAGCACGGCGTCCTTGTAAACCCGGTCGCCCACCGCGCGCATATGGTCGCGTCGCGGGATGACCACGACCTCCGCGCCGGGGATCAGGTCGCCAAGCGCATGCGGGTCGCCGGCCACGTCGTCATCGCCGCCGACGCAGATCAGAACCGGCAGCGTCAGGCGCGAAAGGCGTTCCGCGTCCATCGGCCCGCGGCTTTCGCGCATGCAGGCGGCGAGCGCTCTCAGATCGCTTCGCGTTTGTTCGGCGAATTGGCGGAAAATGCGCCCCGTCTTGCCCTCGACGTCGTCGATGGACGGCGCCTCAAGCGCCGCCACGACCTCCGATGCGATGGAAAACCCGTGCACGGCGTTCTCGCCAAGCCCGCCGATTACCGCCCGGCGCACCCTGTCCGGATGGTTCATCGCCAGCACCAGCGTGATCCGCGCGCCCATCGAATAGCCCATGACATCGCAGGAATCGATGCCCAGATGATCCAGCAGACGCCGTGCGTCCTCCGCCATCAGGCTCATTTCGTAGTCGGCCGGATCGTAGAGCTTGGCGCTGGCGCCATGGCCGCGATTGTCGATCGTCACGACCTGCCTTCCGGCCCGCGCCAGCGTGTTGACCCAGCTCGGCCCGAACCAGTTGATCTGGGCCGTCGAGGCGAAGCCGTGAATAAGCAGGATGGGTTCGCCCTCGCCGCTCACCGTATAGGCGAGTTCGTGGCCGTCCGAATTGAAGGTGCCGCTGTGCTTCTCGATCATCGAATGCGCTGGTCTTGTTCTGGATTGGGAGGCAATCCGGCGCAATCTATGCGCTCTGCGGTTCGATGCAAACCGCCTGCAGACTGGTCAGGATTAAGCCCAGCGCTTGATCGCTCGGCAACAGGGCCTTTCGCCCCGGCGCTCAGGGCGTCGGGGCTTTCTCTTTCAGCCCGCCCCGGCAACCTGCGGAAGGCTTCGAACAGCCGCTTTACGGCGTCACTATGCCTGATCCTCGCCTTCTCGCGGAATTGACGGATAGGTGACCGCATCGAACAGCAATACCAGCCGGGAGGGATCGTAAAGTTCGATCCGGCTGGCATCGTCGGGAAAACTCGCGACGCGGGGAAACAGCAGGCGCGCGCGGCGAGGTGTGTTGTCGATCAGTTGGTCTTCGTCATCAAGAAACACCCAGCAGAGAGCCAGCTGGTCTCGCCCCTTCGCCGAGGGCGCAATGCCCGACTTATAGCGCCGGCTATCGCCTTTTGGCACATGCACCTTGCCGAACAGGATCATTGCGATACCGTCTGGGACTGAATGCGTCATAACCCGAAAACCTTGTCGACGCTTGCAGATAGATCGGCTGCGCCCCGTTGCCGAAGCCGCCTTCGCCCCTGCTGCTGCTCCGGACAATCATGAGGATTGCCCGTCGCGAGGTCAAACGAGGAGCCACGGGCATAATGCGGCATTTCCCCGCCCCGTGTTTTGCGCCGCTGCCGCTTCCCTCGCCGCGCGAACCGCTTTATGGTCCCGCTGCACCGTTACGCCAATTTCCTCGGAGCCCCGCCATGGCCGACAAAGGCATTCCGCATTTCCACAATTCCGGCGGCTTTCCTGCCATTTCGATCGGCGCGCGGGAGTTCCAGTGCATCGGTGCCCTGCCTCCCTACGATCATCCGCATGTCTATCTCGACATGGGCGACGACAAGGAAATCGTCTGCCCATATTGCTCCACGCTGTTCCGGCATGACGAGCGCCTCGGTGCCGGCACGGCCGAGCCCGCAGAGTGCCTTTATCAGGGACGCTGATCTGGAATTTCCGCCATGCGTGAACGCCGCCGCATCCTGATTGCCGGTGGCGGCATTGCCGGCCTTTCGGCTGCGCTCGCCGCGGCGGAAGCGGGGTTCAGCCCTGAAATATTCGAGCAGGCGGGCCGGATAGAGGAATTCGGCGCCGGGCTGCAGATCACCCCCAACGCGAGCGCCGCGTTGATCCGCCTCGGGCTGGGCGAGCGGCTCGCCGAGCGCGCATACGAACCGGCTCATATCCACATGATCACGCATGCCGGGCGCACCCTGTGGTCCTCGCCGCTGGGCGCGCGCTTTGCCGAGGCATGGGGCCACCCCTATCGCGTGATGCACCGCGCCGACCTGATCGGCATTCTGTCAGATGCCGTCTACGATCACCCCGACATATCGGTCCGTCTCAATCACCGGGCCGAGGGCTTTGCGACGCATGCCCATGGCGTCACGCTGATGGCCGGAAGCGGCGGCGCCATGGATGATTTTCACGGAGCGGGCCTGATCGGCGCCGATGGCCTCCGCTCGGTCGTCCGGCGCTGGATCGTCGGCGACGGCGATCCCAAACCTTCCGGCTACGTCGCCTGGCGCGCCCTCGCCGACGCCTCGTCGGCGCGCGATCCCCGCCTTGCCACCGATGTCTGCGTCTGGGTCGGGCCGCGCTCGCATGTCGTCACCTACCCGCTTCGCCGCGGCTCGATCATCAATATCGTCGCCGTCACCGAGGACACGCTTGAAGATCCGGGCTGGAACGCGCCCGCCGAACCGACTTTGGTGATCCGCCGTTTCGTCGGCTGGCCGCCGCCGCTGATGGATGTCATGGAAGCGGCGCCCTCGTGGCGGCGCTGGAACCTTGCCGATCGCCGTCCCGCCGAGGCCTGGGGAAGCGGTTCGGTCGTCCTCACCGGCGATGCCGCACATCCGGTCCTGCCCTTTGCGGGCCAGGGCGCGGCGCTGGCGCTGGAAGATGCGGTCACGCTCGGCCACCATCTGGCCACCGAAAACTCAGTGGGAGACGCCTTTGCGCAGTTCGAGAAATCACGCCGCAAGCGCGCCGCGGCCATATGGTCATTCTCGCGGCGCAACGGCTTCTTTTATCACACCGGCGGTCCGCTCGGCGTGGCCCGCGACATGACGCTGCGCGCCATGCCCACGCGCCTGATGCTCGAGCGGCAATGGTGGATTTATGATTGGCGGCCGGTCGGCCGCTGAATCGGTTTCTCAGGTCCGGCCGGTAACCTGCCGGATTGAATCGCCTTTTCTTCCCTCACCACTTCGGCCCCAAGGCCCCCGCCTCCTTCGCCGCCTTGATCTCGGCGCCGCTGTAGCCGAGTTCGTCGCGCAGCACTTCCTCGTTGTGCTGACCAAGCGTCGGCGCGGCCTTCGGCTGCACGACGGGCGTCTCCCCGAAATAGAGCGGCAGCGCGATATTGGGCACGGTGCCCGCCTGGGGATGGGGGATATGGCTGATCATGCCGCGAGAGGCGATGATGTCGCCGTCGAGCGCCTCGGGAAGCTCGTTCACCGCGCCGGCGGGGATGTTGGCCGCGGCCAGCCTTTTCAGCCAGTTCGCCCGCGTGTCCTTTGAAAACGTCTCGTTGAGGATCGCGTAGATCCGCTCGCGCTGGTCGAGACGGCCCGCGCCCTCCTGCAGGGCCGGTTCCTCTGCGATTTCCTTCATGCCGAGAACATCCGCGAAGAGACGGCGGAAGGTGACGGTCGAGGCGCAGGAGACGAAGATCGGCTTGTCGGCCGTGCGCAGGACGCCGCTCGGCACGGAATCGTTGCTGGCGTTGCCTGTGCGGACGGGAATGCGTCCGCTCATCAGATAGTTCATGGCGGCAAAGCCCGTCATGATGATCGACGTGTCGAAGAGCGGAACCTCGACGAACTGGCCTTTGCCCGTCCTCGCCTTCGCCGCGACCGCGATCAGCACGGCATTCGACGCCATCATGCCGGTGGCGATGTCCATCAGCGGCGCACCCGCCCGCATGCCGGGGTCCTCCGGTCTGCCCGACAGCCCCATGAACCCGCTTTCCGCCTGCATGACCGGATCGAAACCCAGACGGTCGGCATATTCGCCCGTGCGCCCGAACGCCGAAATGGAGCAATAGATGATGCCGGGATTGAAGGCCTTCACGGCATCGTAATCGAGCCCGTACTGCTTCATCACCCGCGAGGAGAAATTCTCTACCAGCACGTCGGCCTTGGCGACCAGCGCATGAGCGATCTCGCGGCCCTTGTCGGTCTTCATGTCGAGCGTCATGCCGCGCTTGTTGCGGTTGCCCCACAGAAAGCTCGGCCCCTGCCCGCCCAGCTTCTCCTCGCGTGGGGCGAAATGGCGCTGATCGTCGCCCGTCGGCTTTTCGACCTTGATGACGTCCGCGCCGGCGTCCGCCAGGATCATCGTAGCCAGAGGGCCGGCGACGAAATGGGTGAAATCGAGGACTTTCAGCCCGCCCAGCGGCGTATTTTCAAATCGTTGTGCGTCACCGGCCATGTACGTCGCTATCTTCCCTTGAATTGCGGCTTGCGCTTTTCGGCAAAGGCCGAGAGCCCCTCCTGCCGATCGTGCGAATCCTGATATTTGTCGGCGATCGCGGTCTCATAGCGAAGCGCGACGTCGAGCGGCTGCGCAAGGCCGTCATCGGCCATACGCTTCATCGCGGCGAGACCGAGCGGGCTCTTGTCGGCGAGTTCGGCGGCAAGTGCGCCCACCGCTTCTTCCAGGTCGGCCAGCGGCACGACGCGGTTCACCAGTCCCCATTCCATCATCGTGCGCGCGGGCACATGCCGCGCGGTGAACATCAGTTCCTTCGCCCGATTCAGGCCGATCTTGCGCGGTAGTCTGACGGACCCGCCCCAGCCGGGCAGCAGGCCGTACTGGGCATGCTGGTCGCCAAGCTTTGCTTCCTCAGCGGCGATGACGAGGTCGCAGACGAGAACGACCTCCAGCCCGCCCGCCAGCGCCAGACCG
Source organism: Flavobacteriaceae bacterium (assembly GCA_050249695.1). Classification (GTDB taxonomy): domain Bacteria; phylum Pseudomonadota; class Alphaproteobacteria; order Rhizobiales; family Tepidamorphaceae; genus JACKJP01. The sequence goes on from JBFWQA010000001.1 coordinate 1,326,396, forward strand.
TTCACGGCGGCGATCACCGGCATGGGAAACGTCTCGATCCTTCGCAGAACGTCGCCGGTGAAATCGAGAAAGGCACGGCGGGCCCGTTCCCGGTCCTCCCCCTCGCCCAGCGCCTTCACCGCCTTCAGATCCGCGCCGGCACAGAAGGCCCGGCCGGTACCGGTGATGACGACGCACCGGACGTCGCGATCCGCCTCGACCGCGTCAAGCGCGGCATTGAGGTCCGCAGCCTGCTGCGGGCTCATCGCATTCATCGCTTCGGGTCGGTTGAAAGTGATCCACGCGGCCGATGCGCGCTTTTCGAACAGCACGGTTGCGAACTTCAGGCTTTGTGACATGTCGCGGCGCTCCCTCCATGCGCCAAAATGAACGGGCGCTCATTCACCGCACGCGACTTTACCCGCCACGCCCGCCGGATCAAGGGGCGAAGATCGTCACGTCACGACAATCGGTGAATCCACGGGCACGCGGCCATAGAGATCGATCACGTCCTGGTTCATCATCCGCACGCAGCCGCTGGAGACGGCGGTACCGATCGTCCAGTATTCGGGCGATCCGTGGATTCGATAGAGCGTGTCTTTATTACCTTGAAAAATATACAGCGCTCGCGCGCCGAGCGGATTCTGCAGGCCGGGCGGCATGCCCCCGTTGTCGGCGCTGTATTCGACAAGCTCCGGCTGACGCGCGATCATCTCGTCGGGCGGCGTCCATTTTGGCCACACCTGTTTCCAGCCGACGCGTGCGCGGCCTTTCCAGGCAAAGCCTTCCCGGCCAAGCCCGACGCCATAGCGCAGCGCCCTGCCGTTTTCCTGCACGAGATAGAGGTAGAACGACGAGGTATCGACCACGATCGTGCCGACGCGCTCGCTTGTCGGATAGGCGACCTCGCGCCGGTAGAACTGCGGCGGCACCTTGGAGAGATCCACCGGCGGGATGGGGAATCGCTCCTGCGGCATCGGCCCATACATGGCGGCATAGTAAGGATCGACACCGCTCGGCGGGGGTGGTGCCACAGGCCCTTCGGGCAGGAATTGCGGCATCGGCCTGGTCGTGGAACATCCTGCCAGCACGGCGGCGAATGCCGCGCTGGACAGCCCCGCCAACACCTGCCGCCGGCTTCGGCGCTCAGTCCTGTCTTCGATCATCGTGCTTTTGTCTCTCGCCCGGAGGGAATTCATATTTGCAGTAACGCGCCGGAGAGGCGTGCGGTTTCATCTCGGCGTCATTCCGCCGCAGCAGATAGCGGCACCGAAAACTTGGCGAAAAGAAGTCGTCTCGCGCGGCTCTCGAGATAGGCCCTGACCCTAGCCGTACCAGGGCCCCATGACGACCTCCGTATCGGCTTCCGCCTTCTCCAGATTGTTCGCGAAAGCCTGAGGGTCGCTGCCCTTGTAATGGTAGGGATAGACATATTCGGGCCCGAATTCCGCCACCGCGGAGGCGGCCTGATCCGCATCCATCGTGAAGGGCAGATTCATCGGCACGAAGGCGATGAAGATATCCTTGAGCGCCCGCATCTCCGGTATATCCTCCGTATCGCCCGCAATGTAGACGCGCTTGCCGGCAACATTGAGCACATAGCCGTTGTCGCGACCCTTCGGATGGTATTTCAGCCTGTCCTGCGTCGTGTTGTAGGCGGGAATGGCCTCGATCGCCACGCCACCGGCTTCCATCCTTTCGCCGTTCGCGATGCTGGTCGCCTTGCCTTTAAGCGTATCCGGCAGCTTTTCATACACCGAAGGATTGGCGACGAGTTTTGTCCCCTCGCCCGTGATGGCCTGCAATGTTTCCACATTGAAATGGTCGGGATGCTCATGCGTGATCAGAATCAGATCCGGTTCAGGCATACCGTCATAGGCCGCCTTGCCGCCGACGGGATCGTTGTAGATCACCGGTCCTGGCACGGTCATGACGAACGATGCGTGCGAGACCGGATGGATGCTGATCTTGCCTCCCGCGGCCTCGTATGAATCGCCCGTCATGGCCTGCGCATGAGCGGCATAGGGCATGATGGCGCTGGCGCCGATGCCTGCCAGTCCGGCAATACCGAGTCTGAGGCCCTCTCGTCTCGTAACTTGCATGACTTCCTCCTTTGCGCACCAGCCTTGCGAGCGATTGTTCCACCCGCCCGATGTCGCTCAGCAAAGCAGACCTTCGGTCCGGGTCGCGTTCACAATCCGATGATCGGCTCTAATCGCCCTCCGCCACCGCAGGCAGCATCTCGCCCGCAAGCCTCGTCATGCCGGTCTTTGCCACGGCTTCGGCAAGATGCTCGTCGCGGTCATACATGTCCGCGTAGTAGTGCACCGTGCCGCTGTCGTCGGGCCATGCCGTGAAATAGGCGACATAGACCGGCACTTTCTCCTTCAGTGCCTCTTCATGCTCGCTGCCGTCGGCGATGTTGGAGCGCACATGTTCTTCGCTCTGTCCGAGCAGCAGCGCCGCCATGCGCTGCGGCTCCTGCAAACGCACGCAGCCATGGCTCAGCGCCCGCATGTCGCGGCTGAACAGCTGCCGCTCGGGCGTATCGTGCATGTAGATCGCATGCGCGTTGGGGAACAGGATCTTGATGCCGCCAAGCGCGTTGCCCGGTCCGGGCTTCTGGCGCACGTCGAAGGGGACCTTGCCGTTGTACTGACGCCAGTCGATCTGGGACGACGAGATGCGGCGCCCGGAGGAGTCGGAAACCTCGTAGCCGTTGCGGTCCAGGTAGGAAGGATCGCGATAGAGTTTCGGCAGCATCTCGTTGACGATGATCGACTGCGGCACGCCCCAGTACGGGTTGTAGACGACCGTCTCGATCTCGTCGGTGAAGAAGTAGGTCTGGTTGCTCTTGGAGCCGACGATGGCGCGCGTTTCCAGCACCGTGCGCTCACCCTCGCGATACATCGCCACATAGGCCGGCTGGTTGATGATCACGTGCCGTGCCCCGAAGGTTTCCGGCAGCCAGCGCATGCGCTCCATCGCCAGCCGCACCTTCTCTGTACGCGCTTCCACCGTATCGCCGGTCAGCCGGCCGATCGTGTTTTGCCCGAGAACGCCGTCCACCTTGAGGCCGTGTGCTTTCTGAAAGTCCTTGACCAGGTCCACAAGGCCCGGGCCGTATTCCAGCCCGCCGTCATAGGCGTCGAGCGTATCGCGGTGCCGGTCGAGAAGCTCGGCATCGGCCTTCTTCTCCAACGCCCTGACGATCTGCGGCAGCTCCAGGTCCATGCCGCCCGGACGGATCAGCGTACCCTCGGCGATAACGATCGGCTCTTCATGCATGTCCTTCAGGGCAGCCAGTTCTTTCTTCAACGCGCGATACTGGGCCTGCTGCGGCTCCAGCTGCTTCAGCCAGCCGGCCGGATCGCCGCTCGCCGCAACCGCCGCGATGGCATCCTTGGCCGGCAGTGTCGGCGCGGGAAGATCGTGATAGCCGGAAATCCGGTTCGGATGAATCGCGCCATCCTTCATGTCCATCGCATAGCGCAGCACCCGCGCCGACATCGTGACCTCGAAGATCATCAGTTCCGCCTGACGCGATGCCGTGTCGGCATCCCGTGTCGCCGGCGGCAGCCGCACTTCGTACTGGTTCACCTCAAGGCCCTGACCACCCGCCTCACGCATGATCTCAAGCGCCGCCCGCGCCGCCGCATTGGGGCCGTCTTCATCCACCCAGAGGGCGTAAGGCTTCGCGGCATAGTGGGCTTTCAGCGCTTCCGCGATGGCCTTTTCCATCCCGACACTCGCATCGGGCGCCACGAGCGCGCGATCAAGACGAACGCCCTCGGGACGCGCGGCGGCGCCGGCATCTTCAGTCGACTGATCGACGTTGGACGGCCCATCTTCCTGGCTCGGCAGCAAATCCCTGACGGCGGTCTTCACCACCGGATCGGGCTTGTAGGCATGATATTCCGGCCCCGCGATCTGTTGAATCTGCGGCGCCGGCTGCTGGTAGGCGTCTTGTCCGCCGTTCCACTCGCGTCCGTCGCGCCTGTAGCGCGGATACCCTTCATAGGGGTTCGGCCGATAGTACTCGCGTGGCGCATAATATCCTCGATCCGGAGGATAGTAGCGCTGCGGCGGCACCTGCCGGCTCGGGTCCATGGTTGGCTGCGGTACGACATATCGCCTGACATAGCCGTCGGGCCCAACACGCTCGATGATGGTTTGGGCAGACGCCGGATAGGGCTGCATGAGTGTCGCGGCAAAAGCGAAAGTCGCCGCCAGCGCGGGTGTTGCGGTCGTCAGCTTCATCTATCCCTCAACTTTCCAGCCCCCCGAAAGGGCCACGATCGCATTATGGTGCCTTCGGAAACGACCTCTCCCTCGGCATCGTTCCCCCGATCACACCAATTTTAAAGGCGAACCGGGGCGTAAACGTGGTCGCCTTGGACCGGAAAGGGGCAGGAACCACACGCTGCCGGCCCCATTTAGGCTTGAACCATGGGAGTGCCTGAAATGCGATTGATGACCATCCTGATCCTCGCGGCCTCGGCCGCCACCATCCCGATGGCTGCGGCTCAGGTCGAGCGCCAGATCGATGCCGCGTCGGGCGAAATCACCGTCAGGCGGCTCGCGGAGGGGTTGAATCACCCGTGGGGGATGGCCTTTCTGCCGGATGGCCGCCTCCTCGTCACTGAAAGAGCCGGCAGGCTGCGCATCCTCTCGCCGGAGGGCCAACTCTCAGATCCGCTCGAAGGCGTGCCGGACGTCGCCGCGCGCGGTCAGGGCGGCCTGCTCGACGTCGCGCTCGACGCCGATTTTGAAGAAAACGCCTATGTCTATCTCTCCTTCTCCGCGCCCGGCGGCGATGGCAGCGCGACGGCGGTCGGCCGTGGCCGTCTTGTGGACGGCACCGTGACGAATTTCCGGATCCTCTTCCGGCAGGAACCGCCGGTCGACAGCAGCAAGCATTTTGGCGGGCGCATCGTCTTTTCGGCCGACGGCATGTTGTTTCTGACCACCGGCGAGCGCGGCCTGTTCGAGCCCGCGCAGGATCTCTCCAACCATATCGGCACTATCGTCCGGATCGCGCCGGACGGCACGGTTCCCGACGACAACCCCTTCGTCGGTCGGAAGGGAGCGCGCCCGGAGATATGGTCATATGGACACCGCAACATCCAGGGCGCGGCCGTCGATCCGGAGAGCGGCGACCTGTGGATCGTCGAGATGGGGCCGCGCGGCGGCGACGAACTGAACCGCATCGAGCGTGGCGGCAACTACGGCTGGCCGCTGGTCAGCTGGGGCCGGCACTACAACGGCGCCGATATCCCCGATCCGCCGACCCGGCCCGAATTCATCGGTTCCGTCCGTCACTGGACGCCGGTCATCGCGCCCTCGGGCATGATCTTCTATACCGGCGCCATGTTTCCCGAATGGAAGGGCAGCGCCATGATCGGCGGCCTGCAGGCGGCCGGCATCGTCCGGGTGCCCTTCGAAAGGGGCGCCGTCCCGAAAGACGCAAGAGAAGAGCGCATTCATCTCGGCGCGCGCGTCAGGGATGTCGAGCAGGCGCCGGACGGCTCGGTCTACGTGCTGACCGACGACAGCGACGGCGAGATCCTTCGCTTGAGCAGGGGCGATTGAGCAAGGAAGTCTGTTCGACACCCAATTCTCTCGGCGGGCCATGTGAGTCCCGAAGGCGCCGCCACGACCTTGTCGCGCTCAACGACCGGGCGCCGGCATCGCATTGCGATCGATCAATGTGGGATACACGCCACCGTATATCGTTCAGCAGGTCTGAACAGGAGATACATCATGCGCGCCCTTGTATTGACACGTGCCGTTGTGGCCGGACTGGTTGCCGCAACCGTTGTCTATGGATCCGCCATTGCCGACGACGCCCGACCTCGGGGCGGCTTCGGACCGATGATGATGCAACAATGGGGTGGCGGCATGATGTTCGGGCGCAATGCAGACGACATGCGCGCCTACATGGCCGAGTATATGGTCGATCGAATCGACGGCAGGCTCGCCTTCATGAAGACCGAATTGAAGATCACCGATGCGCAGGAAGCGGCCTGGCAGCGCTTTGCCAACACCGTTCGGGAGACGACCCAGTCTCATAACGAACAGATGCGGGAGATGATGAGCCGGTATTTCGGAGAGGATGCGGATGAAGTTTCACTTCCCGACAGCCTCGACTATCAGGAAGCACATCTTGCTCAGCGCCTTGAAGAAATCCGCAATCTCCGCGAGGCCGTCGAGGCTCTGTATGCCGTACTGGGAGAGGAACAGAAAAAGGCGGCGAGCGAGGTCGTCATCCCGCTGATGGGCGGCATGGGCGGCATGGGCGGCATGGGGATGATGGGCTATGGTCGCGGCATGATGGGAGGCTGGCGCTAGTCCAGAGCGGCCCGGGCCGTCTCGAGGGTTAGCGGGCGGCCCGCGATCTCCAGGATCAGCTTGCGCCGAACCGCCAAGGCGAACGTCGCAGCGCTCTCGGCGGTAACCACGAAGGCGCGGTTTCCGCCGATCAGCCTTTGCCGGAAGGCGTCTTCCAGATCGTAGTTGATCGGCTGGCCCGAACAGCCCCGGCACAGCACCGCCAGCCCGTTGATCGTGATGCCGGCCGCGATCACCGCATCCCGCGCCATCTCGATGGGCGGACCGCTGAAATTGGCCGCGCTGTCGGCCGACAGGTCGATGACCTTTCGCAGGCCCTCATAGTCGTTTGTTTCGATCAGCCCCTTGCCGAAGAGAAGCGCCGAACCGATCGCGTTGCCTCCGCTGGCAAGACGCGGCGGCGGCAGCACGGCCTCGGCGAAGGCCCTCGCGCTTTCCTCGCTTTCGACCAGCGTCCAGCCGACGACGACATGCTGGGAGGCGGCATGGCCCCATTCCACATAGGTGATCGCGATGCGGCCGTTGCCGCTGCCCTGGATGGCGGAGAGCACTTCCGGATGGGTGATCGCCTCGGCATAGCCCTGTCGCTGGAAGCGGATTTCCGCCTCGTCGATCGACCCGGTGGCATCGGCGAGAAGCACCAGTTCCAGATCGACCTCGGTCTGGGCCGATGCCGGACCGGACAATCCTGCAAACAGCGACAGAAGGGAAAAGATCGCCGCGGAGGTTCTCATTTTATGAGGCTAGCCTGACGGCCGCCCCGGCGCAAACGCCCTCGCCTATCTGGCCTGCAGATCCCCGATCAGCCTTTCCATCTCGGCGATCTCGCGCTCCTGCGCCTCGATGATCCCGTCCGCCAGTTCGCGAACACGCGGGTCGCTGATCTGCGCCCTGCGGCTGGTCAGGATGGCAATGGAATGGTGCGGAATCATCGCTTTCATATAGGCAACGTCATCCACCGTTGTCTGGCTTCGCATCAGCCAGAGCGAGCCGGCGAAGACGAGAACGGCCAGCACGACCACGGCCGTATTGCCGACGCGGCTTTTGTACATGCCGAGCATATAGGCAAGCATGATGACCGCCATGACCGCGCCCATGTAGAGCACCATGAACACGCGCGATTGGCTGAACCACACATGGGAGATGTCCCAGCTGTTCAGATAGCTCGCCGCGTACATGGCGACCACCGACGTCGCGATCATCAGGAAAAACCGCAAGTATGAATTCTTCATTCCATTACCTCCTGACAAGTCAACCGCAGCAGCAACAAGCGCACCGGGCAATTGGTTGCACGAGCTCAGGCCCGCCCGTCCTGATGATGGCCGCTCGCTGCCCGCAATCCTGACCCGATAGGGATTGCGGCACGCGGCCGCCCTTAGCCTCCGTGCTTCCGCTTCGCTGCGCGCGCGGCACCCAGAATCAATGGGGCAGCCGTCGCCACGCCTAGTCCCACTGCGGCCCACGCGGCGGCTTCGACGGATCCGTTGATCGCGGTATCGCCGAAATGCGCAAGCAGAAAACTCGCCGGAATGATCCCTGCGAGCGTGGCGACAAAGAAGCGCCACAGATGCAGCCGGCTCAGACCCGCCGCATAGCTCACCACGTCGAATGATATGAAGGGAACCAGCCGACTTGTCAGCACCGTGAGCGTGAGCGCATGCTGCGAGCCGAAAAATCCCCTGTCCACCGTGTCCCCGAGCCACCGTCTGAGCAAGTCATGGCCAAGGACTCGCGCGATCAGCTGCGAGCAGCGCACCGCTCGTCTTGGCGCGAAGGTCCGCGAGCAATTCGAATGTGTTGGTAATCATGCCGTTATAGGTCAGGAGCGATTCCTGCTCGATGGCTGCCCTCAGCGGCAGAACCGCATTCACATAGTGACGGGCGATATCGTGCGTCGACCGGTAGGCAAGATAGGCCGACCGTGCTTCCGAGCGGATGTTCACGGCGCGCTCTGCAAGCAGGTTCGCCGCCTTCATGTACTCCAGTTCTGCCTTGCGCATGCGGGCCTTGCCGGAGTCGAAGATCGGGATGACGAATTCCAGTTCCACCTGCGGCGTGACCGTCGTCTTGCGATGTTTCGAATCGTCCAGATTGCCGCCGTTGAGCTCGTACTCCGTCTCGATCTCGCGCTCGACCTCAACGCCTGCCACGATCTCCAGATCGGTCAGATATCTGGTGGCGGCGGTCAGTCCAAGGCTCTTGGCAAGTGCCTCCAGCTGCAACTTGGCGAGTTGCAGGTCAGCCCGTCCGCGCAACGCCTCCGCCTCGATGCCCTCGGCCCGCACGACGCGTGACGTCAGTGCCGGCAGCTGGTCGGGAACGAAGTACTCCAGATCGTTACCCCAGAGTCCCATCAGCCTTGTCAGCCGTTCCTTGGCCAGCCTTGCCGCAAGCCGCGCCTTGGCCCGCTGGCCCGCGAGTTCGGCATAGAAGACATGCTCCCTGGCCTGTGCCGCCTTCGGCATCGCGCCCGTTTCGCCAAGCTTCTGGGCAAGTTCAGAAGCAGCATCGGCGGCCTGTTGAGCCTGGCTGAGCAGGAACGAGGCCTCGAAGGCCGCGACAGTTTCCACCCAGGCCCGGCGCGTGTCGGCTGCAAGTCGCAGCGTTTCCAGAACGGCCCGCGCCTGCGCCGCCCTGAAATTCGTTTCGGCGATGTCGACGCGCCGGGCTCGCGTCAGCAGTGCGAGAATGTTGTTTGCAACCATCCCCTCGATGGCGCGCCAGGCGCCGACCTCCGGGGCTGCGATCCCCAGAACGCCGATGGAAACCTTGGGGTTCTCAAGCAGCAGTTCCTGCCATACATCCGCGGCCGAAAGACCGACATCGGCATAGGCCGCCTGAAGGCTCCGATTGTTCAGCAGGGCCACCTGAACGGCCGTCTCCGCACCGATCGTCTTTCGGTGAACGAGCGCGCGCACTCTTTCAGCGAACGCTTCAGCCTGTCTGGCATCCTGCGCCCAGACGACCTCCTTGTTGAGCGCGGCCGCAGCGGAGGACGCAACATTCGCGAACCCGGCATCCGGCGCCGCGTATTTCGCGACCTGCTCCCCGGTGATACAGCCGGCGAGAAACAGGGGCGCCAGCGCGGCGAAGGCCGCCTGAGGCATGCGCTTCATGATGCCCCTCCCTGCTTGGGTGCCTGCTCGTCATTGAGCTTTCGCCAGGGCGCCGGCTCGACCGGGCGGCGGTGGACATAGTCCGAGAGCACGCCCCCCGCCGGCGCTCGGGTTATCTCCGATGCCGGATCGGCAGGCGATCTCATTGGTACGGGGTCGGGAAGCGGCGCACGCGCGCAACCGCTGGCGAAAGCCGCAATGATGGCGGCGGGAATAAGCAATTTCATGATCGCAGACCTGACGTGACAACCTTCGACGCGCGCCGCGTGGCGCGGCGCGTTCGGCGCATCAAAGCCCCGAAGGGCTATGCGTCAGGTTCGTGGCGGTCTTTGGAGCAGGACCTGTGCGCCCGGATTTGCGACCGTGGCCACGGGCAGGAAGAGGTCTGCCGCGGCAGGTTCGAGCCCTGCGGCATCGAACGATGCCGCCATGGCGGTGTCGCAATGCCCGACGCAACAGTTGGAATCGAGCATGCCGTCATCCCGGCTGGCCTTGTGGTGCTTGCCGGCAGCGCAATCGGCGGCTTTTTGCATGTGGTGCTGCGCCCCGGAATGTTCATGCGCGACGGCGGCCGCGACGTGAAGCCCGGCGCCGCTGCTTGCATGCCCTCCCATTGCGTGCGCAACCGAGAACGGCCCCGCGGCAATGGCTACGGCCACGAGCAGCTTCAGCAGCGCAAGAAAGGGATCCGAGCGAGAAAACATGCGGCGGAGAGTTACCGCCAACCAAGGCAAAGTCAAGGTCGCGGCGGCGCGTGGTGCGGACGGCGGGACTCGAACCCGCACGGCTAACGCCTCCGGATTTTAAGTCCGGTATGTCTACCAGTTCCATCACGTCCGCCTGACGCGGCAATAGGCGGTGCTTTGCCGGTTTCGTCAACTCCTGCGGCGCCGGTCGCCGCCGTGTGAAACCGGCTTGCCCGCGGATATGCGCCCCGTCTCTCAGAAGACCGCCGGCACGATCAGCATCGCGAGCGCGTAGACCACGGCAATGCCGACAAGGTCGAGCATCGCGCCGGCCTTCAGCATCTCGCCGCTCGTCACCTCGCCCGAGCCGTAGACGATGGCGTTCGGCGGGGTCGCGACCGGCAGCATGAAGCCGAGCGACGCCGCAAGGCCGATCGGAACGAGGAATTCCGCCGGCGCAATGCCGAGGCTCGCGGCGATGGCGCCCGCGACCGGCAGGAAGACCGCGGCCATGGCCGTGTTGCTGGCAAGTTCGCCGAGATAGACGATGGCGATCATCGCCGCGAACACGACCAGCCCGACCGGCAACGCGCCGAGATCGGCAAAGACGGCCCCGATGGAAGCGGAAAGCCCGCTCTCCTCGATCGCGCCGGCAAGCGCGAGCCCCCCGCCGAACAGGATGAGCACGTCCCAACGGATGGTCTTTGCCTCTTCCCAGCCAAGAAGCCGCCCTCCTCTGCCGTCGAAGGCGGGGACGATGAAGAGGATCAGCGCAGCCCCCATGACGATCCCGGCGTCGCCCAGCGCGAAGCCCGGGAACGCGTCCTCGATCACCGGGCGCAGGACGAGAAGCGCGCCCGCCGAAGCGACGATGACGCCGGTCAGCCGCGCGCTCATCGAAAGCGGTGCGGAAACCGTCGCGACCGGTCGCGCCGGCGCATCGTGCCGCGCCGAATCGAAAGCCGCCCGCCGGAAAATCACCCGCGTCAGCAGCAGCCATGCCGCCGGCAGCAGCACCAGCACGACGGGTACGCCAAGCAGCATCCACTGGGCAAAACCGATCCGTATTCCGGCCGTTTCCTCCATATAGCCGGCCAGAAGCGCGTTCGGCGGCGTGCCGATCAGCGTGCCCATGCCGCCGATGGTCGCCGAGAACGCAATGGCCAGCATGAGGGCCGGCGCGAAATTGCCGGCAGGCGCGCTGCCTTCCGCCGCGCCCGGCTCGCGTCCCGCCCCCAGCCCATGGATGATCGACTGGCCGATCGGCACCATCACCATCGCGGTCGCGGTGTTGCTGATCCACATGGAAAGGAAAGCGGTCGCGGCCATCACGGCGGCGATCGTCCCCCCGGGACCCTTCGGCGCCATCTTTAGGATCGCCGTGGCAACGGCGCGGTGCAGGCCCCAGCGCTGCAGCGCCGCCGCGATCAGGAAGCCGCCGAGGATCAGGAAGATGAGCGAATGCGCGTAGGCGGGCACCACGGCCTCGATCGGCTGCACGCCGAGCAGCGGCAGCAGCACGACGGGCAGCAACGCGGTCGCCGCCAGCGGGGTGGCCTCCGTCATCCACCATGCGCCCATCAGCACCGCCAGCGCGGCGACCCGCCACGCCTCGGCGGTAAATCCCTGCGGCGCCGGCACGACGAGGATGGCGACGAACAGCGCGAGGCCGGCGACGAGGCCGAGCCGCGCCTTCCGCCCGCCCCGCAATGTCAACCCCGGTCGCCCGAGATCGGCGCCTGGAAGGTGAGGCCCAGATCCCATGGGAAATAGATCCACGTATCCTGGCTGACCTCGGTCACGAACGTATCGACCAGCGGCCGGCCCTGCGGCTTGGCGTAGACCGCGGCGAAATGCGCCTTGGGAAGCCGTTCGCGGACGACCTTCGCCGTCTTGCCGGTATCGGTCAGGTCATCGACGATCAGCACACCTTCGCCCGCGCCGCCCCCCATATTCGCGACCGCATCGGCAACGGGTTTGAGAACCAGCAGTTCGCCCTGCTTCTGATATTCGTGATAGGAAGCGATGCAGACCGTCTCGATGACCCTGATGCCCAGTTCTCGCGCGACCACGGCCGCCGGCACCAGACCGCCCCGCGTGATGGAGACGATGGCCTTGAACGGCCCGGCATCGTTCAGCCGCCAGGCAAGCGCCCGCGCGTCACGGTGGAACTGCTCCCAGGAAACGGGAAACGCCTTCTCGCCCACGTCCGCCATCACACCCCCTTCATTCCCGATGCCTGAAGCGCGGTCAGGAAGGCAGCCTTCGCCTCCTCGATCCGCGCCATCTCCCGTCCGCGCATCACCACGTCGATGCTGAACTTCCCATCGGCATATTTCGGGTAGCTGCCCATCAGCACATCCGAAAAGAGGCCCTGCGCCGTACGCAGCGGATCGGCGATATCGCCTTCCTTCACCTCCAGCGGGATCGACAGCGACAGCATTTTGCGGCCGGTCCTGAAATCCTTCGCGGCTGCATCGAGCATCGATTGCATGATTGCCGGCACACCGGCCATGACGACGACATTCTCGATACGGAAGCCCGGCGCCCCGCTGACGTCGTTGACGACGAGGCTCGCGCCGTGCGGGATGCGGGCCATGCGCAACCGCGCCTCGTTGAGATTGCCCTTGCCGACGCGCGCCTCGATCAGCCTGACGGCTTCCGGATGATGGCTGATCCCGACCCCGAACGCCCTGGCGACGGCGTCGGCGGTGATGTCGTCATGCGTGGGGCCGATGCCGCCGGTGGTCAGCACATAGTCATATCGCGACCGCAGCGCATTCAGGGCGGAGACAATCTCGTCCTGCTCGTCGGGAACGATCCGCACTTCCTTCAGATCGATGCCGATCGCCGTCAGGAAGTCGGCGATATAGCCGATATTTTTGTCCTTGGTGCGACCTGAGAGGATCTCGTCGCCGATGACCAGCACCGCGGCGGTCACTTCGCCTTGTGCCTGGTTGTCCTGACTCGCCGCTGCGCTCATGGGCCCGTCTTTCGCATTGCGTCCGGTCGGACTTCGATAGACCAGCCGAGGCCGTTGCCGCAAGCGCCGTGCGGCGCGTCCGGGATCGCTTCTGCTTGCGGCCATCGCACACGCGTCATTGGTTCATCCCTCTGTCATGCGCCCGCGCTAGTTGGTGAACAGCCGGGCCGCGCCGGAAACGAATCCTGACCAAGGGGGTTCGTACGTATCCGGTCGAACCGGCGGCAACTTGGATTTTTTTTGGCACGCAAGCTTGTTGCAGCAGCCCGTCGCTTCACCGTGGCGGGCGGCGGCGGAGCTTTTTCGCAATCGAGGACCCGATGCACAGCCACACGACTTTCGTCCATCTGACCGACCTCCATATCGCTGATCCGGAAGTTCCCGATGAGGGACTCCATTCGGACACGACGACTACGCTGACCAGGATCCTGTCACAGGTGAAACTGCTTCATCCGCAGCCCCGGTTCATTGTCGTGAGCGGAGATCTGACGAATCGCGGCGACGAGGGATCGTACCGCGAGTTGCAGAGGATTCTTGGCGAAGCCTCGCTCGACACCCCCCTCATTCTCGCGCTTGGAAATCATGACGAGCGTGAAGGCTTCTATCGCGTGATGCTTGATCGCGAAACGGACCTCGAAGCCCCGTTTTTCCATGACCGGGTCATCGACGGCATCCACATCATCACGCTCGATTCAAGCACACCCGGAGAAATCGGCGGATCGATCGAGCCCGAGCAGTTCGACTGGCTGGAAGAACGTCTTGCCGCCCACCCAGATCTGCCGAAATTGCTCGTCGTTCATCACGCGCCCTCTCTCGACGAAGACGATCTGGACGGGGAGTGGGAGGCCATTTCCTGCGAAGACACGATCAGGCTTCGCCAATTGCTCAACGGCCACGATGTCATCGGCATCCTTTCGGGTCATATTCACCACGATCGGGTCTCGCACTGGTACGGCATCCCGGTGGTGGTCGGCATCGGCCAGCACACAGCCGCTGACCCGCTTTATCTTCATGATCGCCTGCGGATGGTCTCCGGCGCGAGCTTTGCGGTGGGAACGATCCGACCCTCCGGCATGACCGTTTCCTTCGTCCCCCAAGCTTCCGACCGCCGCGAGCTGTGCACCTACACCTACGAAGAAATCCGCTCGAAGTTCCAGGCACCTGAAGCCGCCGAGTAAGGGGCGCGCATCACCTGCCCGCCACCCCGGAGAAATCCGGAACAAGAAGCTCCTGAAAGGAGAAACAGAATGTCCCGATATACAATCGCCGCGACCGCCGTACTCGCAGCGCTGGCGTTCGCCAATCCGGCCGTCGGCATCGCCGACCAGATGGCGGACAAGATCACCACACCCGTGACCATCTCATTCTACAACTACAACCTCGCCTCCGCCGGCATCGGCGCGGAAGGCACCAAGAAGCTGATCGCCGAGTTCGAAGCCGCTCACCCCGATATCAACGTCGAGGGAGTCGCGGTGAGCTCGCGGGAGATGACGTCGCGCATCCAGGCCGACGTCGCTGTCGGCCGGAGTCCGGACGTGGCGCAAGTCGTCTTCGACGGACTCGCCTTCGTTGCCGACAATCTCGGTGCACAGCCGCTCGAAAAGATCGTCCCGGAGGCCGAACTCAAGGCGCATCTGGAAGGCATGGTGCCCAATGGTCTGGAACTTGGCCGGCTCGATGGCCGGACCTATGCGTTGGCCTACACCTTCTCCACGCCGATCCTGTTCTACAACGCCGACCTGTTCCGCGCCGCCGGCCTCGACCCGGACAAGCCGCCGCGCAATTGGGCTGAAATCAAGCAGGCCGCGCTCACCGTGCAGGAGAAGACCGAAGCGCGTGGCTTCTCGACCGGCATGATCGGTGCCGCAGCGCAGGGCTTCGACTGGCTGTTTCAGAGCGTCATTCTCTCCAATGGCGGGCGTGTCCTGTCGAAGGACCGTGCAAGGCTGACTTTCGCCGATGCTCCGGCGGTTGAGGCGGTGCAGATGCTGCGCGATCTGGAGGACGCCAACATCCTGCGCAACGAACCCGCCGGCGCCGGATTGGAACTTATGAATGCCGGGCGCGTGGCCATGTTCCTCAATACTTCCGCCTACCAGCGCGCACTCGTCGGCGGCGCCAAGGGCAAGTACGAGTTGCGTGCAGCTCCTATGCCCGGCTTCGGCAACCGGGAACCCGCGCCCACCAATTCCGGTAGCGGCCTCGTCATCTTCAGCCAGGATCCGGTCAAGCAGCGCGCGGCATGGGAACTGATGAAGTTCCTGACGTCCAAGCGCGGTTACACGATCATCACGTCGGAGATCGGCTATCTGCCGCTGCGGCCTGACATCGTCGACGACGCGGAATACCTGGCCGGCTGGGTCAAGGAAAACCCGCTGGTGCGTCCCAATCTCGAGCAACTGGGGCGCCTGCAGCCGTGGGCGGCGTTTCCGGGGCCGAACTACCGGCAAATCCTCCAGACCATGCTCGAAGCCGTGGAGACGGCCGTCTTCAGCAACGCCGACGTGGAGAAGACCCTGAAAGACGCACAGTCGCGCGCCCAGGGGCTGATGCCGAACAGCTGACACGAACAACCCGCAGCCGCCGGCCGACACCGTGGCCGGCGGCACCTGAATGGGAGACACGAATGACCGCTCTGCCCACCGCAGGCGTCGCCGGGAAGTTGGAAGTAACGGCGCGGATGCGGCGTCGCGCACGGCGGCTTCTGCCCTGGCTCTACGTCCTGCCGGCGGCGGCAACTTTCGTCGTCTGGATTTACGAGCCGCTGCTGCGCGCTCTTTGGCTCAGCTTCCACCAGTGGAACCTCCTGCCGACGGCGCCGCTGAACTGGGTCGGGCTGGCGAACTACGAAAACATCTTCGCGTTGCCGAAAATGTGGCAGGCCCTCGGTAATACCGGCATCTACCTTGTCGGTCTGCTTCCGCTCGCCGTGCTCATTCCGCTCGCCATCGCCATCTACACCCAGGATCTTCCGCCCCGATCCCGAAACGTCTATCGGGCGCTGATATTCGTGCCGATGATCATCGCGCCGGTTGTTGCCGCAGCCGTGTGGCGCTGGCTGCTCGACCCCGACTACGGTCTCGTAAATTCGGGCATCCGATCGCTTGGCGCCGAGCCGGTCGGCTTCCTCACCGATCCCGACGTAGCCATCTGGACCATCATCTTCATCACCGGCTGGAAGCTGATGGGCTTTTCCACACTCATTCTTTCTGCCGCCAACGCCAATATCGACCGTTCCCTGATCGAAGCTGCCCGCATGGACGGCGCCTCGCGGTGGCATATCATCCGCGATATCCGCCTGCCGCTGCTGTCGCCGGCGATTCTGCTTCTGGTGATGATGGTCATCCTGCTCGGCGCGCAGTGGAGCTTTTCCTATATCCACGTGCTGACCGGCGGGGGTCCGCTCGGCACGACAACCAACATCTACTACCTGCTTTGGGACTTCGGTTTCTCCAGCCTCTCGGTCGGCTGGAGCTCGGCCGCCGCCGTTGTCCTGTTCCTCGGGTTTTCCGCTTTCGCCTTCATACTCTTCCGGCTCATCGACAGGTTTTCCTTCTATGACAACTGATTTGCTCATCGGCGGGGATGTCGTGCGTCCACGGCCGTGGGCAGACCGCTTCGCCGGCGTCGGCGAAGCCTCCATCGGTCACGTCCTGATGCTGGCCCTGTCGATCCTCTGCATGTTCCCCGTCTACTGGATGATCATCACTTCGCTGCGGCCCGAAAACGAAATCTTGGAGACGGCTCTATGGCCGAGCAGCGCATCGCTGGAAAACTATGCCTACGCGATTTCGGCGATCCCCGTGGCTTCGATGCTGCTCAACACTTTCATTGTGGCGCTGTCGGTCACGCTGATTCAGCTCTTTACAGGCCTTCTCGCGGCCTACGCATTCGCGCGCTGGCGCTTCCGTTTCGACAAGATGGTCTATGCGCTCGTAGCCCTCACCTGGCTGGTGCCGCTCCAGGTCGTGATGATCCCCAACTATCTGCTCGTGGCCCGGCTCGGCATGCTCGACACCGTCGCCGCGCTCGTGCTGCCGCACTTCGCATCAGCCTTCGCGATCCTGCTGCTGACGCAATCGATGCGGGCGTTTCCCCGCGAGGTGATCGAAGCGGCGCGGATGGACGGGGCCGGTGCGTGGCGCATCCTCTGGCAGGTGTTGGTGCCCAACCTTCGCGGCACGATCGCTTCGCTCGCAATCCTCATCTTCATTTCCACATGGAACGAATATTTCTGGCCGCTGCTGCTGTCGCGTTCAGCGGAGAACAGCGTCATCCAGATCGGCATCCAGATGTTCATGACGCAGGAGGGCACACAGTGGGGGCCGCTTATGGCGGCCTCGACCATGGCGAGCCTCCCCATCCTCCTGATTTACGTCGTCCTGCAACGGCAGGTCGTCCAGTCCTTCATGAAGTCCGGTTTGCGTTGAAATGCGGGCCGACACGCCCATGAGAGCATACACCGTTCAAGACAGGGGAACTCCACAATGGCCGACGTGAAGATTGCTGGCGTGCGCAAAGCTTATGACGGCAAGGAGGTCGTCCACGGGATCGATCTCGAGTTCGATGACGGCGAATTCATCGTCATCGTCGGCCCGTCGGGATGCGGCAAATCAACCCTGCTGCGCATGATCGCCGGTCTGGAGGACATCACAGGGGGAACGATTGCTATCGCCGGGACGGTGATCAACGATGTGGATCCCGTCGATCGGGGCTGCGCGATGGTCTTCCAGAACTACGCCCTCTACCCGCATATGACCGTGGCGGAAAACATCGGCTATCCGCTACGGATCGCCCGTCGTCCGAAAGTTGAACGACTGCGCAAGGTTCAGGACACGGCGGCAACCCTAGGCCTCGAGGAATATCTGGACCGCCGCCCGGCGCAGTTGTCCGGCGGCCAGCGCCAACGTGTCGCGATGGGGCGCGCGATCGTCCGCGAACCGCGCCTGTTCCTGTTCGACGAGCCCCTGTCGAACCTTGACGCGCGGCTGCGGGTGCAGATGCGCGTGGAGATACGCCGGCTGCACAAGAAGTTGCGGGCGACCTCGGTGTTCGTCACGCACGATCAGGTCGAGGCGATGACTCTCGCCGACCGGCTGGTGGTGATGAACGGCGGCTATGTGGAACAGGTGGGACGTCCCGCCGATGTGTACGCGGCGCCCGCATCCACCTTCGTGGCGGGCTTTCTGGGTGCGCCGCCGATGAACCTCTTCGATGCCTCGGTCATCGCCCCGCAGCGGCTGGCGCTTGCCGGGGCGGCGCCGTTCGAAATTGACATGCCCGGGCTGGCCCTCGCGGAAGGAAGCCGCGTCACCCTCGGCGCGCGCCCTGAGGATTTGACGCTTGCGCCGCCTGACCGTCCCGGCCTGCCGGCGAAGGTGGATCTCATCGAAGAACTCGGTGGCAGCCGCGTCGTCTACTGTTTCGCAGGTAACGCCGAGGTGGCCGTCATTGCCGGACGCGAGCAAGGCATCGCCGTCAACAGTCCCGTGGCGGTGGCATTCGACAGCGAACGCCTCCACCTTTTCGACAGTGCGTCGGGCCGTCGCATCGACTACGACCGGCCGCCCCCGGCGGTGGCGCGTCTCGAAATTGAGAGGCGCGCGCTGGCCGGTGGCTGAAGAACGACCAGAGGCCCGAGCGGGGCGCATGACCGTCATGGATTGACGCCGGCGCCCGGACATACGATTTAGGGCGCATGACCTATATCGACGCAGCGACGGCGCCAGGGCGCAACACCGGCCAGATCCGGCTCTACGACGCGGAAGCCTTTGAAGGCATGCGGGCCGCGGGCCAGTTGACCGCGCGCGCGCTCGACATGCTCGCGGCCGAAGTCGCGCCGGGTGTGACGACCGCGCGCATCGACAGGCTCGTCTATGAATTCGCCGCCGACAACGGCGCGCTGCCCGCCACGCTCGACTATCGCGGCTATCGCTATTCGACCTGCACTTCGATCAACCACGTGGTCTGCCACGGCATGCCCAACGACAAGCCGCTGCGCGAGGGCGACATCGTCAATATCGACGTCACGCTGATCCTCGACGGCTGGCATGGCGACTCCAGCCGCATGTACGCGGCGGGCGAAGTCTCGCGCCGCGCAGAACGGCTTATGGAAGTGACCTACGAATGCCTGTTGCGCGGCGTCGCGGCCGTGAAGCCCGGCAACACCACCGGCGATATCGGCCACGCGATTCAGACCTATGCCGAGGGCGAGCGCATGAGCGTGGTGCGCGATTTCTGCGGCCACGGGCTCGGGCGTCTGTTTCACGACGCGCCCAACATCCTGCATTTCGGCTCGCCGGGAAGCGGAGTCGAACTGAAGCCCGGCATGTTCTTCACCATCGAGCCGATGATCAATCTCGGCAAGCCGGACGTGAAGGTGCTTTCCGACGGCTGGACGGCGGTGACGCGCGACCGGTCGCTGTCGGCGCAGTTCGAGCATACGGTCGGCGTGACCGAGGACGGCGTGGAGGTCTTCACGCTATCGCCGGCGGGCCTCAATCACCCTCCCTACGCCTGAGCGGCACGGCAGATGTCGGCGGGCGGGAAGGCGGCTGACGGGTCCAGACCCCACTATCACGGCCATCGGGAACGCCTGAAGCATCGTCTGCTTGAAGCGGGCGGCGGCGCCCTTCCGGACTATGAGCTTCTGGAGCTTGTCCTGTTCGCCGCGCTTCCGCAGCGCGACGTGAAGCCGCTCGCCAAGCAGCTGCTCGCCCGTTTCGGCTCGTTCGGCGGCGTGATTGCAGCGCCGCCTGCCCTTCTGAAGGAGATCAAGGGTGTCGGGCCCGGCGTTATCAGCCATTTCGCGATCATGCGCGCGGCGGCCGAACGCATGGCGCGCGGCGAAATCGCCCGGCGTGCCGTCCTGTCGTCATGGAGTGCCGTGCTTGAGTATTGCCGCACAGCGATGGCTTTCGCTGAAAAGGAACAGTTCCGCGTTCTCTTCCTCGACAAGAAGAACGCGTTGATCGCCGACGAGGTGCAGCAGACAGGCACGGTCGATCACACGCCGGTCTATCCGCGCGAGGTGGTGAAGCGGGCACTGGAACTATCCGCCACCGCCATCATCCTCGTCCACAATCACCCCACTAACCTCAATTCGATCACTCTGGATCACGCTCAAGCACATTGAAACACTAAAAAAATAGCGATTTTTTGCCGTTGCGTAGTGGGGGCGGTTTTGGCAAATTG
>JBFWQA010000002.1:0-659803 GCA_050249695.1 Flavobacteriaceae bacterium
ATGCCCATCGGCTGCAACCTGGTCGCGCACCGCCGCGCCCAGAACCGTATCGTCTTCGATCAACAGAACACGCATGCCAGGGCCACCTCGATTGCTTTTGGCCATCTTCTGGTTTTGTAACCTGAACCTCAGCTTAAGTCGAAAGCAGATCGCCCTTCAGCCTGCGTTCAGGCTTGCAGCCTACAGTGTGGCGTGCTGACCTGTGGCCGGAGTGGGTAATTTGAAGTTTTCTCTGATCGCGACCCTGATCCTGTCGACCGTGCTTGCCGCTGGCGTTGCGCGCGCCGACGACCGCGATCGCGACTGCTTCGTTCCGGTCGCAGACTGGCAGCCGCGCGAGGCGGTACAAAAAATGGCCGCGCAACAGGGATGGACCGTCCGCCGGATCAAGATCGACGACGGTTGCTACCAGATAAAGGGAACCGATCGAGACGGACGTTCGATCGAAGCCAAGGTCAATCCCGCCACGCTGGAAATCGTCGACATGGAAACGAAAGACCGCGACCACGACTAGTGTCGGCAGCGCGTGGCCTCCTGTCGATTTCCACCACATTCTCCCGGCTCATTCCGATTCAAAAGGACCGTCAGCTGGCAGCAAGCTGACGGCGACCTGAAGCACTTTCTTGCCTTTCGTCAGGTTGGGCTCATGTCGCGGCGCCATTCTGTCACCGGTCCAACAAGGAAGGAGACCTGTGATGAAAACCTCTTCAGCCATTCTGGCCATTGCCGCAACGCTCGGCCTTGCTTCGATGCCGGCCATCGCCAACGCATCGCTCTACCACCTCAACCCGGCTGCGCTCGTGCCCGCAAGCCAGAGCGTCATGCATGCCCAGGGCATTGCGGTTGCGGACAGCAGCCATGAGATGGAAGAGCGCCGCGAAGTACGGGACGATGATCACGGTCGTTACGAAGACGATGACGACGACAGTCGCGGCAGCAACAACGCGGCGCCAGCCGGCACCGTCAGCCCGCCGGCCAACGGCCTCTTCAACCAACAGACCAAGATACATGTGAACTGACGGGCGTGCGCGACCCGGCGCAAGTCCTGAATATCCCGGCCCTGCGGCATCGGCCCGGGGACCGGGATTTTCAGTGCCTTCGGAAAGCTTACGCCAGCCTTAAGCCCAATCGTCGCCATCGTCAGGATGAGATCAGGCGGGCGGTCCAGAACAGGTCCGCTAAAAACACGGAGCCTCCCAATGATGAAATCACTCGCCGCCGCGCTTCTCCTGAGCACGACACTCACGCTGCCGACCGCAGCGCTCGCGAAATCCGTAACTTTTACCACCACGCTGAACCGCTACGGCGGCAACGGCGCCTATCTCGCGTTCTACGTCACCGATGCCAATGGCAACTACAAGGGCACCCTATGGATGGCCGGAGGCAATTCGCGATACTACAAACATCTTGGAGGCTGGTATCAGGCAACCGGCGGCAATCCCCGGGAGATCAACGGCATTACCGGCGCCAGCGTCGGTTCCGGACGCTCCCTTTCGGTTACGTTCGACCTGGCAGACGCGCTGTTCGATGCGGGCTACCAGTTGCATATCGATGCGGCCGCCGAGGACATGCGGGAAAGCCCCTCTGACATCGTCGTGCCGCTGACCAGCCAGGGAAGCGGCCAGGCGACACGGGGCCGCCGCTACGTCTCCAGCTTCTCCTACAGCATGTAACCGCGCGGTCAGGAACAGGTCATGCTGCGTTCCCTTCACAGATTGCCAGGTCTTGCGGCCGCGATCCTCGTGATCGTTCTGGCCGCGAGCGGTGCGGCACTTTCAGTCTTTCCGGCGATGGAACGCAGGCAGGCGCCGCCCGCCCGCGACGTCGCCGTAACGACGACGGCGCAGCTGGCCAGCCGCGTGAAAGACGCGTTTCCCGGCGTGGAACAGATAAAGCGGTCGCCGTCGGGGCAGATTACCGCATTCTATTTCAGGGACGATGTGCCGCATGCCGCCGTCATCGACCCGCTCACCGGACTTGGCATCGCGAGTCATACACGTTCACCGACCGAGCGATGGCTGACCAACCTCCATCGTTCGCTGTTTCTTGGCGATGGCGGACGCCTAGCGGCGGCTGCCGGCGCCGGCGCGATGCTGCTACTCTCATTTTCCGGACTGGCGCTCCTCGCACGCCGATCCGGCGGTTGGCGAAAGATATTCGCAGCCGCGCGCGGCAGTGCACCGGGACGCTGGCACGTGACGCTCGCGCGGGTTGCAGCGCCCGGTTTCATCCTGTCGTCGCTGACCGCTCTCGTCATGTTCGCCGGGACATTCGGGATTTTGCCGAAAGGCTCAGAGCCCCCAGCAATCCCGAGCATGGTCAGCGGCCAGAGCGGATATTCCCCGGCCGACATGCCGCTGCTGCAGGCGACGCCGCTCAGCCAGCTGCGCGAGCTCAGCTTTCCGTACGCCGATGACAAGACGGATGTCTTCACCCTCAAGACAGATACCGGGGACGGCTTCATCGATCAGGGTACCGGCCAGACCCTCGCCTGGACACCACACGATGTGTGGCAGCGATTTAACGAAACGATCTACATGCTCCATACGGGACACGGCGTCTGGTGGCTGGGCCTGCTGCTCGGGATGGCAGCTCTCGCCGCACCGGTGCTGGCGGCCACCGGTTTCCTGATCTGGAATACCGGACGGCGATCGCGGCCGCGCATCGCGCACAATGCCGCCCCGGCGCGCGCCGATACCGTCATCCTCGTCGGCTCCGAAGGCGGGACGACCTGGGGGTTTGCCGCGAGCCTGCACAAGTCGCTGACTGCCGCGGGCCAGCATGTCCACGTGGCGGCAATGGATCGCTTCGCGCCGCATAGCTACAGACAGGCGGAGCGTATTCTCATTCTCACTGCAACCTATGGCGACGGCGATGCGCCGGCCTCGGCCCGGCAGTTCCTGACGCGTCTCGCCGAACTTCCTGCGCCAACCGAAATGCGGATTGCCATTCTCGGCTTCGGTGAGCGTCAGTTCGCCGCCTATTGCGCATTCGCCCACGAGGTTGCCCGTCGGGCCGCGCGGAAGGGCTGGAAGAGCCTTATCCCGATGGACACCGTCGACCGGCAGTCACCGCAGGATTTTGCGCGCTGGGGCCGAGTGCTGGGCGAAGCCATGGGCATCGATCTGGAGCTGGTCCATCACCCTGCGGCCCCGCGCACCCATCGATTGGCCCTCATCTCCCGGCGCGATTACGGCGCCGAAATGCAGGCGCCATCCGCGATCCTGCGCTTTGCCTTGCCCCAGAGCGGCATCCTGGCGCGACTGTCAGGCGAGGCAATCGCCAGATTCGAGGCGGGTGACCTGATCGGCATTATGCCGCACGGATCGAACGTGCCTCGCTTCTATTCGCTTGCCTCGGGCAGTGACGACGGATTCATCGAAATATGCGTCAGCAGGCATCCGGGCGGGCTCTGTTCCGGGCAGTTGCTTGCGCTCAATCCGGGAGACACGATCAGCGGCTTCATCCGCCGCAACGATGCGTTTCGTCCTGCCCGCAATCGCAAGCCGGTGATCATGATCGGCGCCGGAACCGGCATTGGCCCGCTTGCCGGCTTTGCACGGGCGAACGACAGCCGGCGGCCGATGCACCTGTATTTCGGCGCGCGCCATCCCCGCTCCGACCTGCTCTACGAAGAAGAACTGAAGCGCTGGCATGCCGAGGGCAGGCTGGAGACAGCGCTCGCCGCATTCTCCCGCGCCGGCAAGGGTGCCTATGTGCAGGATATCATCCTGCGCGATGCCGCCCGTCTGAGAACACTGATCGAGAACGGCGCGCAGATTCTCGTCTGCGGCAGTCGCGACATGGCGGCCGGCGTCCACGCCGCACTTTCGGAAATCCTCCTGCCGTCCGGCCTCACGCCGGTCGTCCTTAAAGCGAAGGGACAATATGCAGAAGATGTCTACTGACCTGATCCGCCATGTCGCCAGCGGCCCGACCATGGGCACGCGCTGGTCGGCGATCTATTACGCCCCGCCGCATGCACCCATAGCAGCGATAGGCCGGGCGCTTGCGGCAAGCGTGAATTCTGTCGACCGTCAAATGTCGAGCTGGAACGATGCATCGGACCTTTCGGTCCTGAACGCGGCTCCCCTGCGCAGGTGGCAACCGATCAGCCGGGAGATGCTTGAGGTCATCGAGTGCGGACTGCATGTCGGCACACTCTCCCGCGGTGCCTTTGACATCGGCATGGGCGATGCGGTCGGTGCATGGGGCTTCGACCCGCGCGATGCCGACGCTCGCGCCATCGGTCGCGTATTGGGTGCGCCGCGCGCGCCGGCAAACCAACGTCTCGAAATCGACGGCGAAAAACTGAGGCTGCGGAAAACCTCCCCGATCACGCTCGACCTCGGCGGAATCGCCAAGGGCTACGGCGTCGACCGTCTGGCCGATACGCTTGTCGAATTTGGTATTGATCACGCGCTGGCATGTATCGACGGCGAACTGCGCGCCATCGGCGCACAGCCCGACGGTGGCCCGTGGGCGATTGCCATTGAACGACCCGAGGAGGGTATCCGCGCGCCATTTTCAATCCTGGAACTGGCGGACGCATCCGTCGCGACGTCCGGCGACTACCGGCACTTCGTCACTCTCGGGGAAAGACGTTTCTCACACACGATGAGCCCCGTTCGCGGCGGCCCAGTCGACAACGACCTCGCTTCGGTAACAGTTGTGACGGAGACATGCATGGAAGCCGATGCCTGGGCGACCGCACTCATGGTGCTCGGTCCGGAACTCGGCCCCGACGTAGCGCGCATGCGCGGACTTAACGCACTCTTCATACGCCGCTGCCAGGACGGTCTGATCCAGAAGGGCACAGGACCGATCTTTCAAAGTGTCGAAACGGATACTGCAACCGAATGCCTTGCGGCCGACTGACCGATGTCAAGCGATCGTGACGCGCGCGAGGCCGTCGCTTTTCAATTGAAAACCGCGCCGTGCAGGCCTTGAGCACTGCCACTCACTCATCAAAGCCCGGCACGGATGCGCGCGACAAGCGGGAACAAGCCGTGCCACACTGGCTTCGACAAGGGTCAATATCCGCGAAAGGAAATCTCATGCCGCCGACACCGCCGGACGCATTGCCGATCGTGCACGAGGAAGGACCGAGCAAGGGCCGTTACGCCGTGCGCCTGGAGGGAGCGGAAGCGGAAATGACCTATACCCGTGCGGGAGAGAAGCTGATCATCATCGACCACACCCATGTGCCCGACGCGATGCGCGGCAAATCGGTCGGTCAGGCGCTGGTGGCCCGTGCCGTCGAGGACGCCCGCGCGAAAGGCATGTCCATCATCCCGCTATGCCCCTTCGCCAAGGCACAGATCGAACGCCACAAGGAATGGCAGGACGTCCTGAAGCGTTGAAATCCGGCGCGCCCTTACTCGAGGCAGACGCGGCTCAGGCAGCGCGTGCGGCCGCCGGCGCAGCGCCCGTTCCGGCACCGGGGAATTTCATCGTCCGCGACTTCAACAGCGCGACGGTTTCCTCCAGACCGGGCTTGTCCTCGCCCAGATGCACGACATGGCGGGCAAGCCAAACGTAGCGTTTCGCCATCAACGCTGCCCAAACCTGAAAGAAGTCGATCCCCTGGAATACCAGCGCACGCTCGCGGACATAGGTCTCCCGCTCGCGTTCGAACACCAGCGGATGCTCGCTCCAGTGCAAGTTGGGCTTCAGGTGGTGGCCGATATGATAGCCGTCATTGAAGGAGGTGCGGTTGTAGCGGCAATTGATGCAGGTGATGGAATTCAGATAGCAGTTTCCCGGATCGGTTGGATCGATGAAGGCGTGCTGGCCCCAGTTGCCGGCCATCATCAGGAAGCGCGTCATCACCAGCGGCACGACGAGCACCAGCACCGTCGCCGGCCAGTCGACCAGCAACAACAATATCACCACGGCCCAGTAGACGAGCTCGCCGCGCATGATCCGCCGCAGCAGCTTGAAGCGGCGGCGGCGCACCACATAGGCCGTCAGCTCATAGAAGATTCCGAAGAAGAAGCGCAGGAAATAGAGCAGGAAATGCAGCGCATTGTCGCGCTGATAGGGCATGGTCGTGCTCAGGTCATCCTCCAGATTGTTCTCCGGATGATGCATCCCGATATGGTGCGCGTAATAGGTGTCGGGCGTCTCGCCAAAGAAAGGCCCGAGTACCCATGGAATGTAATTGTTGGCCCAGCGGTAGCGCGGCTTGAACAGCGTACGGTGACAGGTGTTGTGCAGCATCAGGATGAACGGCGACAGGAAGATGCCGAACAGCAGTACATAGTACCCGGCATATGCCCACCATGGCGGGTTGCCCATGACAAACAACACGACAGCCAACGGGATCAGGATGAACGTGATCTGAAGACAAAGATAAATGAACGGCAGATCGCGCGGATCGTTGATGAAGCGGCACCAGAACCGGTCGAAGGCCGTCAGCGGCTTCGAAGAATCGTAGACCGGATCTGTCGTGATGCGCGCCAAATTCCCCAACTCCATTCAGCCGCCGGATGCCTGCCGCAACGATAGACAATTCAGGTCGGCATAACCACACCCGACACCATTCGTGAATTTAGCCACGAAAAAGCAGGCAATCGCCCCGCGCCCGACAAATTTCGCTTGATTTATAGACCGCTTCGGCCGCTAGCCTCCGGCGGTTGCCCGCCGCCTGTTCCATGGAGCCTGTCCTTGTCATTGCCGCGTTTCGGTTTGGCCGTCATGGCCGTTTCCGTCCTTTTGATGACCACCCATTGGGCATCTGCCCAGACCACCGCGCCGGCGACGCCGCCCCCGGTCTTCAAACAGACCTACGGCACGGCTGCTCCCTTCAGTTTCGACCGGCTTGCCGAGCGGGCAAAGGCGCTCGCGGCAAAACCTTATGTGCCGCCCACGGTCCGGCAGGCGGATGTGCTGCAGAAGATCGACTATGACGCGCACTGGCGGATCAAGTTCCGGCCGGAGGCAACGCTGCAGATCGGCAATATCCCGTTTCAGTTTTTCCATCTGGGCACCTATTTCCGCGAACCGGTGAAAATTTTCACGGTGGCGGAAGGCGCTGCCCGCGAAATCAGGTACACGCCCGCCTATTTCGATATGCCGGCTGACGGTCCGGCGCGTGCGCTGGCGCGCGACGCAGGCTTCGCCGGCTTCCGGATCATGCGCCCGGACCTCAAGAGCGACTGGATATCGTTTCTCGGCGCGGCCTACTTTCGAAGCGACGGTGCCTTTCGCCAATATGGCCTTTCAGCCCGCGGCATTGCGCTGAACACAGGCCTCGGCTCGCCGGAGGAGTTCCCGCGTTTCACCGAGTTTTACCTGAGCGAGGATGCACAGGGCCGCGCCGTCATCCATGCGCTTCTTGACGGGCCGAGCGTTGCGGGCGCCTACCAGCTCGTGATCCGCAATACGGATGGCGAAGGGCAGGTTATGGAGGTCTCGAGCCGCCTGTTCTTCCGTGCCCCGGTCGAGCGGCTGGGGATCGCGCCGCTGACGTCGATGTACTGGTATTCCGAAAGCAACCGCTGGCAGTCCTCCGACTGGCGCCCGGAAGTCCATGACACGGACGGTCTGATGCTCCTGACCGGCGCGGGTGAACATATCTGGCGCCCGCTCAACGATCCCGCACGTGTCGTCACCTCTTCCTATATGGACAACAATGTGAAGGGGTTCGGGCTGATCCAGCGCGACCGCGATTTCAACAATTATCAGGACGACGGCGTCTTCTACGACAAGCGCCCGGCGGTCTGGGTCGAGCCCACATCACCCTGGGGCGCCGGCGCGGTGCAACTTGTCGAGATCCCGACAGACGATGAAATCTTCGACAATATCGTCGCCTTCTGGAATCCGGCGCAGAAGCCCGCCGCCGGCGACGAAATGCGCTTCGACTACCGTCTCTACTGGTCCGACAGACCGCCTGTGACAATGAACCTCGCGCGAACGGTCGCGACCCGGATCGGTCGCGGCGGCGTGCCCGGCCAGAAGCGTCCGGAGGGCCTGATCAAGGTCGTGCTCGACTTCGACGGTCCGGCTCTCAAGGGCCTCGGGCAGAAGGATGGTGTGAAACCCCAGATTACCGCACCCGCCGGCGTCGAGATCGTCAACCCCTATGTACTGCCGATCGTGGGCACGGATCGCTGGCGAATGGTCTTCGATATCAAATCGCCGGCCGACCGCGAGACGGTAGACCTTCGCGCCTATCTGTCGCGCGGCAACGCGCCGCTGACCGAAACCTGGCTCGGGCAGGTTCATCCGGCGCAGATGAAGGGTGCGCGCTAGCCTGAGCGTTGCACGGCGCCAAGTTCGCTGAGCCGGGCGAGGCCGCGGTCTGCGAATTTGGAAAGGCGGTCGGCAGCAGCCTTGACGGCAGGGTCATCGCGCTGCGCGGGCAGAATGCGCGCAGGGTTCAGAGCACAACTGTTGGCCCAGGACGCAATATCCGGCTCTGCGCCGAATCTGCGGGCGGCGATTGCGCCGAGGGCCTGCATACGAGCCCAGTTTGCCGGGTTGTCCGGAAGTGTGTTGGGCGGACACAGACGATTGCGTTCGCGATCATCGTCACGCGTCGCTTCCACGTAGCCCGCAAGCGCGGCATTGAAGCACGGGAAGCCTGCGCGGATGGTCTGAAGCCGGATACGATCCACGCCCCAGATTGGCACCATCGGCGGGTATCTTAACCCCGAGGCGGCGCAATGAACGACAAGCGCGCCCCGCGGCATCGGTACAGCACCATGATCGAGGGTGATCTCCCGGCTGCTGATATGCCTGATGTGACCAAGGCGTACGACGTTTCTTATCGTGCGGAGCAGATCGAGCTCCCAGGCGCCGAGCGTCGGTGTCTTCGCCATCGTAGGTGTCACGTCTGGATCGACGCGCAGCATCACCCCCGCCGATTCAAGTCGCAGGAACAGGTCGTCGAGGGATTCTGCTTCCGCGGCAGCGGCCATCGTGTCGGCCGCCAAGGCCAGTGCGACGGCCGGGTCGGGCTGAACGACGGCCCGATTGAGCATCCAGGGATCACGAGGGCGTATCCAGACGATCCGATCGGGCTGTACGCCATTTCCAAGAAGCCAGACGATCGCGTCCGTAGCGGTTTTGCCGGACCCGACGATGACATAATTGTCGGGGGCCGTATCCAGCCGGGCGAGCTCGTTGATCGGAACGACCGAGACGTCGTCGGCAATTCCAAACGGCGGAGGCGTTCTTAACGGTATCGTTGGTGCGAGATAGGCCGCATCGACGACGCGCTGACGCACCTTGAAGTTCCGCGTCTCTCCCGACACATGCGACGTCACCAGATGGGCGGTACCATCGGTTCGGTATTCGCAGCCACCCAGAAACGTGACCTTGCCGGAATCGGCGAAGCGGCGGTGGAGCAGATCGTCGTAGTAAGCCTGAATCTGAGGCTGGCGAGCCCGTTCCTGCAAGCCCGTCTCGGGACCCTCGCTCTGGATTTGGCCGCTGCCGAGTAGAGTGGACGCTACCCCATAGAACAACGACGCCTGATGGAGCTTTACGAACGGATAGGCATCCTGCCAGTGCCCGCCGGCCGTCTGGCGGCGGTCGACCAGGGTTACATGCACGTCGGCGTATGCAATCAGGGCGTCGGTAAAGGCCATTCCCGTGGCACCGGCGCCGACGACCAGGTAATCTGTTGTGATCGGTGTTGCCGACATGGCACTGCTTTCCGTGCACGCCTCCGTCAAGCCCCTGGAAATGATCTTAGTCGCTTCCGGCTTGAGCGCGCGAGATCAATTTTCGCACGCCTTGGCCCTTGGTAATTCCAAATCGCTATGGCGGATCGCGGTCGGAAAGATCTCCAACCGGGCTCAGCGTGCCGTCATCTGCAGCATCGCCCTGACCGCAACCTCGTAGCCCTGCGGGCCGAGGCCCGCGATCACCGCAGTCGCGACCTTCGAGACAAGCGAGTTGTGGTAAATCGCATCGCGCTTGTGAATGTTGGAGATGTGCAGTTCGATGATCGGGCCGGGAAACATCTTCAACGCGTCGAGGATGGCGATCGAAACGAAGGTGAAGGCGGCCGGATTGATGATGATGCCGGCGGCCGGGCTGTCGATCGCCTCATGTACCCAATCGATGATCTCGTATTCCCGGTTGGACTGACGGAACGCGACGGCCACATCTCCGGCGGCCTTGCGGCACATGGTCTCGATCTCGGCCAGGGTCGTGCGGCCATAGATTTCCGGTTCGCGGGTGCCGAGACGGTTCAGGTTCGGGCCATTGAGGATGTAGATCGGTCTGCTCATTGCGGTCACCCCTGATAGCCGAACAGGCGGGGAAGGAAGAGGACGAGCGAGGGGAAGAAGGTGATGAGGCCGAGCGCGACAAGCATCGCATAGAGGAAGGGAATCACCTCCCGAACCAGCGCGCGCAGCGAAACGTTGCCGATATTGGTCATGATGAAGAGCAGCAATCCATAGGGCGGCGTGATCAATCCGATCATGATGTTGACGACGCAGACGATGCCGAAATGGACCAGATCGATGCCGAGTGCGTTGGCGGTCGGAATCAGCACTGGCAGGACAATCAGGATGATGGTCGTACCTTCCAGCAGACAGCCGAGAACAAGCAGCAGAATGTTGACGATGACGAGGAACATCGTCGGCGACAGGTCCATGCTTTGCATCAGCAGGGTCAGGGTGCGCGGAATGTTTTCAACCGTGACGACGTAGTTGAAGACAAGCGCGCCGGCGATGAGCATGCCGATTGAGGCCGTCATGCGCGCGCTGCTCAGCAGCATTGAATAGATGCCGCGCAGGGTCATCGTCCGATAGAAAAACACCGAGATGAGAAAGGCGTAGCTCGCCGCTATCGCGGCCGCCTCAGTCGGCGTCGTTATGCCTGAATAGATCCCGCCGAGAAGGACAACCGGCATCATCAGGGCAGGAAATGCGCGGAAGGTAATACCCGGCAAGCGGCGCAGCGGCACGGGCTCCTCGACGGGAAAGTCACGTCGCCTGGCGATCCAGACGACCATGGCCATCATGATCAGGCCCATCAAAAGGCCTGGAATCATGCCACCGAGGAAGAGGTAGCCAATGGAGGCATCGGAAACGAGCGCGTAGAGCACGACCGGGATGGACGGCGGAATGATCGGCCCGATGATCGCGGTCGCCGCGGTGAGCGCCGCGGCGAAACTCGCCGGATAGCGCCCGCCCTCCGTCATCATTTTCTGCATCATCCGACCGACACCGGCGGCATCGGCGATTGCCGAACCGGACATGCCGGCGAAGATGATCGACTGAACGATGTTGACCTGTGCGAGACCTCCGCGGAAACGCCCGACCAGCGCGTTGCAGAAATTGAGAAGCCGGATCGTCATCGATCCGGAATTCATGATTTCCGCCGACAGGATGAAGAGCGGCACCGCGAGCAGGATATAGCTCGTATACATGCCGTTCAGCAGTTGCTCGGCGGCCGTGCCCATGTCGAGGCCGGCGAGATAGAGATAGAGGATCGACGAAGCGATCATCGCATGCCCGATCGGGAGGCCGAGCAGGCTTAGCGCGACGATGGAGAAGACGCAGACGAGAAACGGATCGACGCTCATGACCGGCGCTCCCCGGTTCCCTCGTCCGACATGACCTCACCCGGGCGAAGGGCGCGCCACAGGATCCAGCCGTAGCGCACGAGGACCGCGACCGCGAAGATGATGTAGATCGAAAACAGGTAGTCGAACCTGATCTTCATGTAGGCGCTCTTCTGCACCTTCATGAAGGTCACATAGTCGACCACGGCCGGCAGCGACAAACCGTAGAGCGCTATCAGCGCGAGCGCCGCGATGACGGCCATCCACCTTCGCGCGCTCTGTCGAACGGAACCATAGACGAGGTCGAAACGGATTTCCTCATCCTCACGCAGGACGAGCGCGGCTCCCCAAAGGACGAGCCAGAGCCACATGATGACCGTCAGTTCGGACGTCCAGCCGATCGGCAGGTTGAGCACATAGCGGAAGAGGATCTGTGCGAGAAATGCCAGAAACATCACCGCCAGCAGAAGCGCGAGAATGTTTTCGGCCCGCCGGTAGAAAAACGTTCCGATTGAAGAAAGCCGCATTGAGACCTCCCCGTTCGATTTCCGCCGTCGCCCCGTAGCGGTCGGCGGAGAACCGGCATGACCCCGGCGGCGCGCGCCGGGGTCAAGCTTTTCTCAGGCGATCAGAGAGCGTTGATGCGGTCAACCATTCCGGCCGGCCAATCCTTGGCCAGATCGGATTCCAGATACATCTTCTGAGCGTGCTTGCGGAAGGCATCGACGTCGGGCTTGTAAATTTTCAGCCCCTTTTCCTTGAAGAACGTCGCGAGGTCGTCCTCGCGCTTCTGATGCTGCGCCGTGCTCCAGGCGATGGCATCGTCGGCAGCCTTCTGGACCTTTGCCTGCTGGTCGGGCGACATCTTGTTCCATGCGTCCAGCGAGATCGTCAGAAGGTCATAGCCGACCAGATGCGAGGTCTGCACGATCTGCTTCATGACCTCGTAGAATTTCATGTTCTGGACATTCGGCAACGGGTTGTCCTGGCCGTCGATGGCACCGGTCTGAAGGCCGGTGTAGACCTCCGCATAGGCCATCGGGACGGGGTTGGCGCCGAGCGCCTTGCCGAGGAACTGCCATGCGTCGCCGCCGGGCATGCGCAGCTTGATGCCCGCCATGTCCTGCGGCGTATTGATCGTCTTGTCGAGATTGAGGCCTACCTGGCGCGAGCCGAAATAAGTCGGCCCGAGGATTTTCACCTTGAGCTGGTCCTCGACCATCTTTTTCATCTCGGCGCCCGCGTCGCTCGCGAAGAATTTCTGCAGATGCGCGGCGTCACGGAACAGGTATGCGGAAGTGAGTACCGACCATGCGGGAATCTGGTTGGAAATGTCCTGCGGGGCGATGTTGCCCATTTCCAGATTGCCGCGCTGCAGCGCGACGAGTTCGGTACCCTGCTTGAACAGCGTGCCGCCGTAATAGCCCTGATAGTCGAAGTCCGCACCGGCCGCCTCAGCGAACTTCTTCATCATTTCCGCGCGGATATCCTGGTCGGAAAACACCGCCGAAAAGCGAAGCTGGATCTTACCCTGCGCGGCGGCGGCGCCGGCAAAACCCATTACCGCAGCGGCCGTTGCCGCGGCAATCATCGTGCGTCTCGTCAGATTGATCATCGTATAGTCCTCCCAGACCTTTTTGCCTGACCTTTTTCTGGCGCCAATCGCGTGGCGACGGCGGCGGTTCCCATGCCCGCCGATCATGAATTCATGCCACTAGACAGATCAATGATCAATAGCCGAAACCCAAAACATCAGACATTTTCTTTTTTATCATTCACTTTTGGCGCACCGACATGCGGCTACAACCGCGCCAGACAACATGAGATGTCTCGTAGGGGAATTTCCGCGAGGTCGGGAGTTCTGTCCTTGCGCGGTGATTTGTCCGATATTATCCAGATCCTATGAAACAGGATGCGACCATGGCAAATGCCGAAGCCGGCCAGACGATTGGAGAAAACGCGTATCGTCGGATACGCGCCGACATCATCTTCGGCCGCCTCACCCCGGGACAGAAACTCAAGCTGGAGCGGCTGCGCGACAGCTATGGCGCCAGCATTTCCACGCTGCGCGAGATCCTGAACCGGCTTTCGTCCGAGAGCCTCGTTCTCGCCGAAGGGCAGCGCGGGTTCGAGGTGGCGCCTGTTTCGGTCGACAATCTGCGGCAGATCGCCGATCTGCGCCTGCTGCTGGAGGCCCACGCGCTGGAGCAGTCCTTCGCGGCCGGCGACATGGAATGGGAAGGCCGCGTCGTTGCCGCGCATCACAAGCTTGCGGCGATGGAGAAGCGCATGCTGGCCGGTGAGCGCGGTGAAACTGAAATCTGGAAGCGCTATGACTGGGAGTTCCATCAGGCGCTGATATCGGCCTGCGGCTCGGCCGCGCTGATGGAAACGCATGGCGGCGTCTTCGACAAATATCTGCGCTACCAGATGATCGCGCTTTCCTTCCGGGGCGAAATTGCCGCCGAGGAACACCGGATATTGCTGGAATGCGCCCTGAAACGCGATGCCGGGCGGGCGCGGGAGATTCTCACGCGCCATGTGGAAGGCGGCGTGGAGCACGCGCTGGCGACCGGGACGATCCGGTAGACGCCCGATCTACATATGACGAAATCAAAAACACCATATAAAAATTAAATTGTGCGTTGCCGATTCCGGCGACGGCGTCTATCTTCGGGTCTCCGCAGCGCCATGCGGGCGCCGGAGGTTCGTGCCATGGCCATCGTCAGACTAGGGCTTATCGGAGACAATATCGCGCGGTCGCAGTCCCCCCGCCTTCATGTCGAGGCAGGGAGGCTTTGCGGCTTGCAGGTGACCTACGAACGGCTGATCCCGCGCGATCTCGGGCTCGATTTCAAGGCCGTCTTTGCCCGCTGTGCGGGCGATGGCTATCGCGGAATCAACGTCACCTATCCCTACAAGGAAATGGTCGTATCCCTGCTCGCGGCGCCGGACCGGCAGACGGCACTCATCGGCGCCTGCAATACGGTGATCTTCGAGCCGCACGGGCCGGCTGGCCACAACACCGACCATTCCGGTTTCATGGCCGCGTTCCGGGCCCGGTTCGGGCGGGGCGCGCCGGGGGCCGTCGCGATGGCCGGCGCGGGCGGCGTCGGCAAGGCGATTGCCTTCGCGCTGGCCGGTCTGAAAGCGAGGCAACTGCGCCTCTACGATACCGATCCGGGGAAGGTCGGGGCGCTTGTAGCCGCCCTGCGGGCCGCGGAACCCGCCCTGGAGATCGTGTCCGCACCATCCATGGACGAGGCGGCAGAAGGCGCCGACGGCCTCGTCAACTGCACGCCCATCGGCATGAGCGGCAATCCCGGCTCGCCGATGGAGGCGCGCCACATGTGCGGCGCGGCATGGGCGTTCGACGCGGTCTACACGCCCGTCGATACCGAATTTCTGCGGCTTGCAAACGAACGGGGCCTCAGCGTCATCAGCGGCTACGAACTCTTCTTTCATCAGGGCATCGACGCTTTCCGCCACTTCACCGGCGCCGATGTCGATGCGGCCGCGCTGCGGCGCGCGCTGGGCTCGGTCGGCGTGAAGAGGCAAGAGGCATGAAGACATCGATCGCGACCGTATCGATCAGCGGCGACCTGAGGGAAAAGCTCGCGGCGATCGCCGCTGCCGGCTTCGACGGCGTGGAGATCTTCGAGAACGACTTCCTCGCCTTCGACGGCACGCCCGGCGATGTCGGCCGCATGGTGCGCGACCACGGGCTGGAGATTACGCTGTTTCAGCCCTTCCGCGATTTTGAAGGCCTGCCCGAGCCGCAGCGCGGCCGGGCCTTCGACCGCGCCGAACGCAAGTTCGACCTGATGCAGGAGCTCGGCACGGACCTGATGCTGGTCTGTTCCAACGTCTCGCCGAACGCGCTCGGCGGCATCGACAGGGCGGCCGACGACTTCCGCGAACTGGGCGAACGCGCGGGCAGGCGCGGGCTGCGCGTCGGCTATGAGGCGCTCGCCTGGGGGCGCTATGTCAACGACCACCGCGACGCCTGGGAGGTGGTGCGCCGCGCCGACCATCCGGCGATCGGCATCATCCTCGATTCCTTCCACACGCTGGCGCGCGGCATCGACCCGAAGACGATCTGCGCGATCCCCGGCGACAAGATCATGATCGTGCAGCTGGCCGACGCGCCGCGCCTCGAGATGGACCTGCTTTCCTGGAGCCGGCACTATCGCAACATGCCGGGCCAGGGCGACCTGCCGGTGACGGACTTCATGCGCGCCGTCGCCTCGACCGGCTATGACGGTCCGCTGTCGCTGGAAATCTTCAACGACCAGTTCCGCGGCGGCTCGCCGCGCACCATCGCCGTAGACGGCCACCGCTCGCTCCTCAGCCTCATGGACGGCGTCCACCGCCTCGAACCGGCGATCGCCATCGACGTGCCCGACATGCCGGGCCGCGTCGGCGTTCAGGGCTTCGAGTTCGCCGAATTCGCCGCCGACGAGCGCGAGGCGGCAGAGCTTGGCGACCTACTGAAGACGATGGGATTCAGCCCCTATGCTCACCACCGTTCAAAGGACGTGACCGTATGGCGGCAGGGAGGCGATGCCGGGATCAACATCGTCGTCAATACAGAGCGCGAGGGCCTTGCCCATTCCTCCTACATCGTCCACGGCACCAACGCCTATGCGATCGGCCTGAAGGTGGAGGACGCGGCGGCGGCGAGCGCCAGGGCGCGGGCGCTGGGCGCCGAACCCTTCGAGCAGGCGCGCGGGCCCGGCGAGATGAAGATACCGGCGATCCGCGGCGTCTCAGGCGGCGTCATCTATCTCACCGACGGCGGCGACCTTGCCCGCGTGTGGGAGACCGACTTTCAGCCCCTTCCCGCCGCCGGCGACGATGGTGCCGGCCTGACCGGCATCGATCACATCGCGCAGACGATGAACTATGAGGAGATGCTGACCTGGGTGCTGTTCTACACCTCGATCCTCAAGACGAGGAAGTCACCGATGGTGGATGTCGTCGACCCCGGCGGCCTGGTGCGCAGCCAGGTGATCGAGGCGGAGGATGGCGGCAGGTTGCGCCTCACCCTCAACGGCGCGGAGAACCAGAAGACGCTGGCCGGCCATTTCCTCGCCGAAAGCTTCGGTTCGTCGGTGCAGCACATCGCCTTCGCCACAGGCGATATTTTCGCCACGGCGGAAGGGCTGAAGGCGCGGGGCTTCAGGCCGCTTTCCATATCGCCCAACTATTATGACGATCTCGACGCGCGTCTGGCGCTGGACGGCGACCTGTTGAAGCGCCTCCAGGCGCATGACATTCTCTACGACCGCGACGCGAACGGGGAATATTTCCAGCTCTACAGCCAGAATTACGGAGAGGGTTTCTTCTTCGAGATCGTGGAACGGCGCGGCGCCTATGCCGGCTATGGCGCGGCCAACGCCCAGTTCCGCATCGCCGCCCAGCACCGGGGCATGCGCCCGGCGGGCATGCCGAAGCTCTGATCGCGCCCATCCGGGCGGGCAATCCCCTTATGAAGAAGTTCCCGCGCAGGCGCCGGCAAAGAACGCCGCGCAGCGGGGCAGCTGGAAGGTCAGCACGTTTTCACCCAGCGCCACCGGGTGCCCGGCGGCGCGCGCGCCTTGCAGAAGCTGGGTGACGGGCGGCTTCATGACGACCTCGGCGACGAGCGCGCCGGGGCGCAGCGCCGCGACATCGAAAGGCACCGCATCGCCGGCATGCATGCCGAGCGGCGTGGCATTGACGGCGATATCGACGCCGCCCGGATCGGCCCGCGTCAACGCTTCCACCGCCACGCCGGGGAAGTGCCGGCCAAGCCGCGCCTTCAGGGCGGCCACTCTCTCCGCCGCAATATCGAAGATGCGCAGGCGTTCAGCCCCATGCGCCGCCAGCGCGGCGGCAACGGCGCAGCCGGCCCCGCCCGCGCCGGCGATGAAGACCGCCTTGCCGGCCGGGTCGAACCCGTCATGGAGGAGCCCGTCGACAATCCCGGCGCCATCGAAATTATCGCCGAGCCAGGCCCCGTCCGCCTCTCGCCGGATGACATTCACCGCGCCGGCGGCGGCGGCCGTCGGCGAAAGCCGGTCGACCAGCGCGAGGCCGGCGAACTTGTGCGGCACGGTGAGGATGTGGCCGACAACATTGGGGATCTTCCTCAGCGCGCCGACCACCGCGGCCAGATCCTGCGGCCGAACATGCAGCGGCAGGTTGACCGCATTGACGCCGCGCGCCTGCAGCGCACCGGTCAACGGCCCGGGCGAGCGCGCCTGCGCGACCGGATCGCCGATGATGCCGACGAGCCTGGTCTCGCCATCAAGCCACTGAAGGGAAAGCGTCATGACACCGTCAGTACACAATCCGGCCGTGCCGTGAAAGCGCGCTCCGGCAGGCGCGCCGCCGCCCTTCCCGCCCACGCACGCGCGGATTTGCGCCTCGCCCGACTCATGCGACATATCGGCATGCGCGCCCTTGCCATCGAGCTTTGGTACTTTTTCCTCGCCAATGCCCGCGCCAGCCTTTTCGGCGCCTATCTGCTGTCGCTCTTCCTGCTGACGGAGATCGTCACCGTGCCCTTCGTCAGCCGGTACGACTTCATCTTCCTCGCCGCCGTCGCCTTTCAGGTCTCGGCCCTGGCGTTTCGTTTCGAGCGGCCGAAAGAGTTCTTCGTCATCATCGTCTTTCACATTCTGGCGACGATCATGGAGCTTTTCAAAACCCATCCCGCCATCGGCTCATGGTCATATCCGGGCATCAAGGACACCTTGTTCACGCTCTATACCGTGCCGCTGTTCACCGGGTTTCTCTATTCGGCGGTGGGCAGCTACATATCGCGCGCGTTCACCTATCTGCATCTGACCTATGAGCGGTTTCCCGCCTATATCCATCTCTGGGTGCTGGCGGTGCTGATCTATGTGAATTTCTTCACGCACCACTACACATACGATCTGCGCTATTTCCTGTTCGCCTATGCCATCATCGTCTTCCTGCCGACGACGATCCATTTTCAGGTCTACCGGAAGCGGCGCAGCATGCCGTTTCTGCTGTCGGCGCTTCTCACCGCCTTCTTCGTCTGGGTGGCTGAAAATCTCGGCACCTTCACGAAAATCTGGCTCTATCCCAGCCAGATCGAGCGCTGGCACCTGATCTCGCTCGGCAAACTCGGCTCGTGGTTCCTGCTGCTGATCCTCAGCTTCGCGCTGGTTTCGATTATTCATTGGGAGAGGATTGGGAGGGGTGATCAGACCCACAATCACTTCCATGGGATGTTGCCGAGCGGTTCGTACAGCAGAAACCAAGCGCGAGCGTCCTAGCCCTCTGCAAAAAATGATCGAAAATCCCTCAATTATTTTAGCATGTTACGCGAAGCAAAGTGGGCGAGCGCGGGCCTGACCCAACAAACTCAGCGACCGCACTTTTTCCAAGAATCCCTATATGATAGTCCAAGCTCCGAGCTTGGGAATCTCAACATGAATGGAATCAGTGAAATCTCTAGTCGGTTTGCAGCATTGCTTCAGGGGTCGGGAGCCGACGCTGAGGTCTACGATAGAACATTGTTCGAGTCGAGCGAATGGGTGATCGCACCCACTGTGGGTGCTATCGTGCCCAACTGGTTGCTCGCAATACCTAGAAAGCATGCCCTGAGCTATAGACAGTGGCGTGCTGAGAGCGGCCAAGAGCCCTACTTAGTTCTAGAATCTGTCTGCCGACATTTGGGTGTCTCGCGTTCCGAAATTCTTTGGTTCGAGCACGGTCCTGCCGAGACAAAATCCCAGATTGGGTGCGGGATCGACCATGCGCACCTACACATTATCCTAACGCCCAAGTTCTCTTTTGACGCGTTTGTTTCGCAAGTTCGGTCAATGTCGGACCTCTTTTGGAACCCAACAGACGAAGAAACGGTGTATAAATACTTGCCGAGTAGCGGTTCTTATCTTGTTGCGGGCTCGGGAAGTCGGGCAGTCGTCGCCTCCGACGTTGAATCTACAGGTTCACAGTTTTTTCGCCGAGTGATCTGCTCCCTGATCGATAGCGATGATCTCTGGGACTACCGCAAACACCAACACATAGATAACGTTATCTCCACTATCGAGAATTTTCGAATGCTTGAGAGCGCGGCCCGGTGTGATTGATGACGAAAATAAACCGAACGAATCTAAGGAGCCGATTGAAACATCCGCTCCCACTTCGAATTGCGCGCCCATGAAGCAGCCCATTGCAGGTGACGGCGATTATACTGACGGGCGGCGCCGCTGGAATTGGGAATCGTGTTATCCGAAGGAAGCTAGAAATGAGACACTTTGGGAGGCATGGATACTCTTAGCAATGCTTGCCGCATCTTTGCTTTTCGCCGGTTTTTTTCTGGGCTTAGCAGGGCAACCATTTAGCACGGACATCGGAATAGGTCGCTTGGAGATCAGTTTTCGGCTAGTAGCGATTTTCTTTACAGGCTGCGTAGGCGGCGTCACCTTTTCCATGAAGTGGTTGATACACGCCGTAGCGACAGGCAAATGGCATCTCGATCGTCGCTTTTGGCGTTTAATGGTGCCTATTATGGGCGGAGTTTATGCCTGCGTCGTGATGACTTTGTTCAGTTCAGGCACTTTTTTAATCCACACAGTCCAAGACACGTCTTCAATGGCTGGCACCGCTGCTTTGGCGTTTATGGTAGGCTACTTTTCCGATGGCGTAAGCGGACTACTTTCAAATATTGCCAACGCCGTCTTCGGCACCTTGGAAAAGAAGTGACTAGACTGGTCTTTTCGGACGACCAACCGCGGATCGATTGGTCCGAGATAGAAAGATTCGCTGCGGTGTTTGGCAAGAAGGCTGCGACATCGCTAGCGATCCCCCGCCCTTGGTCTCTGCCTTTCGCTCTCGTGCCAACGGAAGCCACCTCCGAAATTGCCTCTGGCAAACCTCTATCGAAGGTGCTGACTTCCCAAGACTTGGTACGTATCAAGCGATTGGCGCAGCCAGGAAATGAAATAATCGTACGATCAAGTGTGGTTGGAGAAAGCATTTGGGATCGCGGCACGTATACCAGCGTAGAAGTAAAATGCGATTCTCTGCAATTCGGTGCCGATTTTGATCAAGCCGTCCGAACGGTAATTTCGTCTGCGGAAGAAAAATTGCAGGGATTGTTGGTCCAACGCTATGTTCGGCCGGTGTTGGCCGGAGAGTTTGGTAATCTCTTGCGAATTTCTAAGACGCGGGATCACTGGGAAATTTCCACTGTCGAGGCAAGCGGCTTTACGACACGCCAGCGCCTAAACAGCCAACGAGACCAAGCGGCTAATCCCGACACTCCTTTAGCCGTGCGATCCGGAGTAGCCAGAGAGAGACTTTTTGGATCACTTGGAGCATGGCTTAACAATGAGCTTGTACTAGGCCGTTCGCAACGACTCAACTGCGAATGGCTGACCGACAATCGGTATTACTATCTTGTGCAAATTGACGAAGAAAACGAGGACTTATTTGGTGTCAATCCATTCCAAGTACGCGTACCGGCAGCGAGCTACCCCAAAGCAGCAAGTGGCTTCTACCTAAAACAGGCAGACGACCGCATGTTGGCTCATTGGGACAAGCTCCTAGTCCTTAGAGAGTTGTGGGAGCCAGATGCACTACACAAACCCATGCTCTTCTGCGTGCCTGTCATGCGATTGCCTAAGGCGTCTGACCGCTCAGGCTTTAAGCAGCTAGTGTACGATTTCGAGAGTCTAATAGGTTCCACCGGGATAGTGGTGAGGACTAGCGTCAGAGCGGGCCAAAAAAAACCAGTCAATCTTCCCCGAACGGAATGTTTGGATCCTGAGGCCGCCGCGAAGTGGTGTATCGACAAATCTGCTGAACTAGGAGGAGAGCAAGATGTCTCCAATCTCGCATTCATTGCGCATCATTTTGTCGCTTCCCGCGCAAGCGCTTGGATACGCGCCGAACCCGATAGCCCAATAGTTGAAATAAACGCGCTTTGGGGGCTACCTGACGCGCTCCAATACTGTCCCTATGACATTTGGGAGGTTCATGTCCCAACTGGAATCGTGACGGAGTATCCAGACTACAAATCCGACATGCTTATTTCAACGGCAGATGGCGGTTGGGCCTACGCAAGGGTGAAGAACGAACTTGCTCGAAACAACTGTATCGGCTCGAACGAAGCGAAGGAATTGGCGACTAGGTCAGCGGCTATTGCCAAGCGCCTAGGTCGCGCGTGCCATATTATGTGGTTTGTTGGATGTGTTGATACAGATGGAGCCCTGTTCAATATTCCTTGGTATTGGACTGAAGCGCACCAATCAGAACGAAACCCTGATCGGTCAGCATATAAGGTCTTCGACGTTACTGACGAAGAAAGTCTGGATAAATTCAAGCAATGGTCCGGCTCGAGACTGAGGCAGGCATTATCGTTACGACCAACTGAACTGCGCCTGATGCGTGATAACGCGTTTATCACTGCCGTCGGCCAAGCGGCAAGGGATGCCAATGTACCCATTATCCTACATGGATCGACATTGGCGCACGCGTATTATCAATTGCGAAGCCTTGGTTGTGTCATCGTCACCTCTTCCGAGAAAAAGGGGTCCAGAATCAGGAGAACGGCGACATTCGGAAAATTGGTCAGAGATAAAATCCCCGGAAAAATTGCCGATCGACAAGAAATTGAAGTCACTCGTAAAATCCCAAATAATTTAAAAGCTAGATTTCTTATTAGCAAACTCTTCGAGGAAGCGCTTGAAGTTAGGGAAGCGATCAATCAAAGTGCCAAGACAGAAGAATTAGCTGACCTCTTCGAAGTATTTAGAGCAATCGCAGAAACCGAGCAAATCTCGCTAGGCGAGATCAAGAAGATGGCAGATCAAAAGAAAGACAAATCAGGTGGTTTCGACGAGGGCTTGGTCCTTGTGCAGACCGGAATAGGGACTTCCGAGCGTAGGCAATCGGCTGAATTCGAATCTCAATTGAGCCAAATAATTGCGGATCATGCCGCTGAAGACACGGCAGAAATTCCATTTTCATTTTTTGGCTTCATGGAACTGGACCGTCCAAGGCTGGTGTACTTCGATCAGTTCGCCGCAGCACTCGAAATTACTCTTCGATCAGATAGGATCGAACTCCGGCTGGTAAGAGAACCTCAACAGCTAGATTTGCCAATTATGGAGGATGCAAAGTCGTAGCTGCACGCTCACCTAAGATTGCGATTCATCCGATAATGGAAACTAGCGCTGGGACGTACGTGCTCCGTCGCCTCTATTGCCTACGATGAGAGCGTCGCCCAACCATGGCGCCAAATGAAATATGTATGGTTCGCATACATACCAGATCTCAGAAAAATGGTGCCCAGGGGCGGAATCGAACCACCGACACTGCGATTTTCAGTCGCATGCTCTACCAACTGAGCTACCTGGGCATCCGGCCGGCCGGAAGGCCGCGGCGGCCGCGCCGTCAAGGGCGGGCCGGCGGTTTATAGGAGATATGAAACGCCCGTGCAAGCCGTTGGGGCGGCCTTCGCGCGAACTATTCCCCCTCGCTATCCTCGGGCACGGAATCGGCCTCGTCGGTGCGCTTGCCGGCGATCACATAGCCGCCGGAAAGCCAGCGGTTGAGATCGACATCGGCGCAGCGTTTGGAGCAGAAGGGGCTGTAGGCATCGCTGCGCGGCTTGCCGCAGATCGGGCAGGCGGGGGCGGCGTCTTTTTCTGAATCGGTCATCGCGCCAGACTGGCGTGCCGGGCGGCTCGCCGCAAGGCCGTCAGGCCGTCGTGTTGAGCCAGCCATGGGTGACGGGAAAGCCCTCGCCGGCCAGCAGCTGCGTCGTCTCGTATATCGGCAGGCCGACGACCGATGTGTAGGAGCCGATCAGCTTGACGACGAAGGAGCCGGCGATGCCCTGGATGGCATAGCCGCCGGCCTTGCCGCGCCATTCGCCGGAGGCGAGATAGCCTTCTATCTCCTGGCGCGAGAGACGCTTGAAGCGCACCCGCGTTTCCACCAGCTTCTGGCGGATGGCGCCCTTCGGCGTCACCAGGCAGATGGAGGTGTAGACGCGATGGTTGCGGCCGGACAGAAGGCGCAGCGTCGCCGCCGCCTCGTCCAGCGTCTCGGTCTTGGGCAGCACGCGGCGGCCGACGCAGACAACCGTATCGGCGGTGAGGATAAAGGCGTTGCGCAGGCGCTCGTCGCGCTTTCCCGCA
This sequence comes from Flavobacteriaceae bacterium, assembly GCA_050249695.1. GTDB lineage: Bacteria > Pseudomonadota > Alphaproteobacteria > Rhizobiales > Tepidamorphaceae > JACKJP01. Next base: position 23,695 of record JBFWQA010000002.1, read on the forward strand.
AGGATGGCGACATCGGCCTTGGTGCGCGAGAGGCGCTTGGCGAGCGTGCGCGGCAGTTCGCCCTTGATCTGCGATTCGTCGATGGAGGCGGGCCAGAGGAGATCGGGCTCGATGCCGACCTGCTGCAACAGGGCAAGACGGCGCGGCGAGCCGCTGGCAAGGACGATCGGGGGACGCGCGGACATCGGACCTTCACCTCTCCTTACAAAAAGTCCGCCCAGGCGGACGGCGCGTCAAGCATCGGTTTTTTCAGGATATCGGGATATCCGGCGAGCCCGCCGGCGGCGCCTCACTTGAAGCGGTAGGTGATGCGCCCCTTGGTCAGGTCGTAGGGCGTCATCTCCACCTGCACCTTGTCGCCGGCGAGAACGCGGATGCGGTTCTTGCGCATGCGGCCGGCGGTGTGGGCGACGATCTCGTGGCCGTTCTCCAGCTTCACGCGGAAGGTCGCGTTGGGCAGGAGTTCGACAACGACGCCGGGAAATTCCAGGAGTTCTTCCTTGGCCATGAATACCTATCGTCTTGGATGCCTCTTCAAGCCGCACCGCAAGGCAGAACCCCGCGGGCAGGCGCGGCAACCTAACCGATAGCGAAAAAAAAGGAAACCGGGCAAATCAGGCGTTCAGAACGGCTCAATGGGTGGCCGGCGGCGCCCAGGCGAAACGGCGGCGGATGCGGGTTTCCAGCGCGTCGCGCACGCGGCGATAGGCATCGAGGCGCGCCTCGCGCGAGCCATGCTCGGTGGAAGGGTCCTCGGTCGGCCAGTATTCGACATCGGCGGCGAGCGTGCGCGTCATCTCCAGCGCCTTGTGATGGGCTTCCGGTGCCAGCGTGACAATGAGGTCAAACGAAGTATCGCCGAGCTCTTCCAGCGAAATCGGCCGGTGGCCGGCGATATCGGCGCCGACCTCGTCCATCACGGCGGCGGCGAAACCGTCCGGCTCGCCATGCCGCACGCCGGCGGAGGCGACATAGACGCCGCTTGGAAAATGCAGCTTCATCAATGCGGCGGCCATCGGCGAGCGGATCGAGTTCAGCCCGCACACAAACAGAACCGATTGCGGCGGCTTGCCCGGCTCCATCTCAGCCCTTCCAATGGAGCACGCAGATCAGGGTGAAGAGGCGGCGGGCGGTATCGAAATCCACCGAGATCTTGCCGGCGAGCCGCTCCATCAGGACGTTGGAGCCGTCATTGTGGATGCCGCGGCGGCCCATGTCGATCGCCTCGATGCGGCTGGGGCTGGCGGTCTTGATGGCCTCGAAATAGCTCTCGCAGACGAGAAAATAGTCGCGCACGATGCGGCGGAACGGCGTCAGCGAGAGGATATGGGTGACCAGCGTCTGCCCGTTCTCGTCGCCGATATCGAGCACCAGCCGGTTCTCCTGGATGGAGAGGCCGAGCGTATAGGGGCCGGCGTCGCGGTCTTCCAGCGCGAAGCTGTTTTCCTCCAGCAGATCGAAGATCGCGACGGCGCGCTCATGCTCGATGTCGGGGGAGGAGCGCCCGATCGTCTTTTCGTCGAGATTGACGGCGACCAGCCGGTTTCTCGGCTTCCCGGCCTGCCCGCTCATGCGCCTTCGCCATCATGATCGGGGACAGCGCGTGCGGCCCAGGCGCCGCCGAGATCGCCCAGGGCGACCTCCACGCATTCGACCTCAAGCCGGATCGTGCCGCCGCCGGAGAATGCCATGTCGATCGCGCCGCCGGGCGACTTTCCCGGCGTGAACCGCAAGGAGAGCAGGTTGAGCACCGCATCGGGCCGCTGCTGGGTGATGCCGGCGCGGCGGACCGCCGTCACCTGCTCGATGCGCAGGGCCGAGCGGCGCCGCTCGGGCGTGCCGGCCGACGCCGTTTCCCAGGCGAAGCGGTTGAAGAGGCCCGCGAAGCGCCGTTGCTTTGGAAGGAAGGCGAGATCGCCGACACGAACCACCGCATCCTGCAGATGGGCGGCGACGACATCCAGATCCTCCGCGTCCAGCGCGATCAGTTTGAGCGCCTGCATCGGCCGGTCCTTTCAGCTGCGGTCACGGAAGCGAATTTCTCCCCGTTGATTATCGCAACGGGGGACATGCGCGCAACGGCAAGACCGTGCCTCAGGTTTCAGGACGCGAGGCGTTCGATCGTCGCGCCGCAATTGCCGAGCTTCTGCTCGAGCTGCTCGAAGCCGCGGTCGAGGTGATAGATGCGGCTGATCGTCGTTTCGCCCTCGGCCGCGAGGCCGGCGATGACGAGCGAGACGGATGCGCGCAGATCCGTCGCCATGACGGGGGCGCCGGTCAGACGCTTCACGCCGCGGATCGTCGCCATCTCGCCGTTCAGCGAAATGTCCGCGCCGAGCCGGGCGAGTTCCTGCACATGCATGAAGCGGTTCTCGAAGATCGTCTCGGTGATGTGCGAGGTTCCCTCCGCGCGGCACATCAGCGCCATCAGCTGGGCCTGAAGATCGGTCGGGAAGGCGGGAAAGGGCGCGGTCGTGACGTCGACCGGCCGCAGCGCGGCACCGTTGCGGGCAACGCGGATGCCGCTGTTGTTTTCCGTTATCGTCACGCCCGAGCCGCGCAGCACGTCAAGCGCGGCTTCCAGGAGGCTGGCGCGCGCGCCCTCAAGCTGCACGTCGCCGCCGGTCATCGCGACCGCCATCGCATAGGTGCCGGTCTCGATCCGGTCCGGCAATACGGCGTGACGCGCGCCGTGCAGCGCATCGACGCCCTCGATGACGAGGCGGTCGCTGCCGATGCCGCCGATCTTCGCGCCCATCTTGTTGAGGCAGGTCGCCACATCGCCGATCTCCGGCTCGCGGGCGGCGTTTTCGAGCACCGTCGTGCCGCGTGCCAGTACGGCGGCCATCATCACATTGTGCGTGGCGCCGACGGAGACCTTGGGAAAGGCGATCGTCGCGCCGGTCAGCCCGCGCGGCGCCTCGGCGAGCGCATAGCCGTTCTCGATCTCGATGGAGGCGCCGAGCGCGCGCAGGCCCATCAGGTGGAGGTCGACCGGCCGCGTGCCGATGGCGCAGCCGCCCGGCAGCGATACCTTCGCCCGGCCGCACCGGGCGAGCAGCGGCCCGAGGACCCAGAAGCTCGCCCGCATCTGCGAGACGAGGTCATAGGGCGCGGTCGTGTCGACGATATCGCGCGCGGTCAGCGTCATGATCTGGCCTGTCGTGTCGGACTGGCCGGCACGCTTTCCCGCGATCGCCATGTCGACGCCGTGATTGCCGAGGATGCGGCCCAGCAGATTGACGTCGCGCAGGCGGGGGACATTTTCCAGCACCAGCGGCTCGGCGGTCAGGATCGAGGCGATCATGAGCGGCAGGGCGGCGTTCTTGGCGCCGGATATGGGGATGGTGCCGTTCAGGACGCTGCCGCCGACGATTCTGATCCGTTCCACGATTGCTTCCCCTTGGTTGCCGCCGCCAGACGGCGCGGTGTAGCGGTCAATCAAGGCCGGCGCAAGGCTGGCCCCTGCCCGTCCTCCGTGTCATCTGACGCGGCGGCGGAATCGGTCTGGCGAGAATTTGACGCCTCTTCGCGGCGGGCGCGGCCCTGCGCCTTGCGGCGCGCCAGGTTCTGGCGGAGCGCCTCGGCAAGGCGCTTCTCGCGCTTTGACGCGCCGCCCGGCTTTCCCTCGCCGCTATCGGTCATCGAACAATCCCGCGAATATCAAGACAACGCACTCTAGGGCAGCGGCCGCGCGGCGGGAAGCCTCGCCTTTGGTTTGGACAGCTTGCCCTCGCGAAGCGACGGCGCGGGGCAAATCATGGCTTGCAACGGCGCGTGCGGTGACCTAAACGGTTCGCGCTACTTGAGGTCGCGCATGCGGGGGCGTTCAGTCCCGTTGCACCGGCCGTCAAACGGGCTGCGGTAGCTCAGTGGTAGAGCACTCCCTTGGTAAGGGAGAGGTCGAGAGTTCAATCCTCTCTCGCAGCACCATTTTCCTCACCCCATCCAGACCATGCCGGCGGCGATGCCGCCGCGCGCGAAGTTTCTTTGACTCCGAAGTTTCTTTGACTCCGTTGCCAATCGGCGGTCTTATTTGCGCTGCCGGATGGACTTTCATTCCGGTCATTCGAAAAGGGGGGCAGAACATGGAAACTATTCTTCCGATCATCATACAGATCGTCACCGGTATCATCGGCGGCCAGGCGGTCGGCGCCGCCGTCAAGCAGGCGGCGATGGGCCAGCTGCCGAAAATCCTCAGCGGTGCGATCGGCGGCGTTGCCGGCGGCACCATTCTGGGCAGCATTCTGGGCGGCGGAGACGCGGCGGGGATGGGCGGCATGATATCCGACGCGATCGGCGGCGGTGTCGGCGGCGCGGTCCTGACGGGCATCGTCGGCGCCGTCATGAAGGCCATGAAGAAGTAGGACGACCGAAGGCGTCGTTGCGACACCGGTTCTATACGCAGCGCGAACGCAAGGCCGGTGGCGCCTGACTTCAGGCGATCACCGACACCTTGCCGAATTGCTCGCCCCTGTAGAGCCGGTCGAACGCGTCGCGGATTTCCGGCATCCGGAAGGTCTGGTCGATGACCGGCTTGATCCGCCCCTGATTGAAGACGTCGATCAGCAGGCGGAACTCGCCGACATCGCCGCCCGTCGACCCGTAGACGGTGAGCTGGCGGATGAACATGCGCTGGATGTCGGCGGACGGATGGCTGCCGGTCGTCGCCCCGCAGGTGACGAGACGCCCGCCGCGGCGCAGGGATTTCAGCGAATCGCTCCAGCTGGCCTCGCCCACGCTGTCGATCACCATGTCGACACCGCCGCCGGAGAGATCGAGGATCGCCTTCGACACGCTGTCTTTCGTGTAGTTCACGCCGGCCTCCGCGCCCATCCTGACGGCCCGGGCGATCTTCTCGTCGCTTGACGAGATCACAAAAACACGTGTGAACTGTCGGCGCTTGGTCACCGGGGCCTTAAAGACTGCGACATACAAACCGATGCGCCGCTATATACTTTTAAATTATCTTGCCCCTTACAAACCTAATAATAATACAAATTATTAGCAGATGGGAACATGTACATTGATAAAACTTGAGGGAGGGGAGAGTATTGATTGTTATGACAAATTAAATGTTGTCCTTGGCAAAAATGGCTCTGGAAAGAGTACATTGCTACGGCTTCTTGACCACGCGCTATCCGGCGACGGAGCTTGTGTCCGATACATCACGCCAGAACGTGGGGGAGAACTTAGATATGACGGTAATATTGATACTAATCAATCAAACAATCCAAATTGGTTGACTGGCCAGAGGCGCAGGAACCGCTTCGAGCAGTTCCGACAATCAAGTGTCGCAGCATTTAGAAGTTTGGAAACTTTAGTACTCCGTTCGATCGAAAGCGACCCAGCGGTACGGGCGTCGGATTTCAAATTTGACGCAGAGATCGACCGCATCAACGGTGTCTTGGACCGGGTTATCGTACGTAGATCGGAGGGTGCGGGCCTCGATATCATAAGAAAAGAAGACGGAAATCCCGCTCAACCCGCTGATCTGAGTAGTGGTGAGAGTGAACTCATCAGTCTAGCCGTTGAAATACTCTTCTTCTCATATCTTTGCAAACAAAAAACCTACAGAGACAAAGATAATTGGCTATTACTTGATGAACCCGATGTCCACCTTCATCCAGACCTGCAACAACGACTTATGGAACTGCTGGAAACGAGCATTGCAGGTGTCAACGGCAGAGTTCTGATCGCAACCCATAGTACCGCTATTCTTGCCAGTCTATTCTCTGTAAATTCAAATGTTCGCGTAGGGTTTAAGGAATTCGGAAATCCAGCGCTCACATTTCACGGGGCGAGCGATGCACTTAAGACAATATTGCCGATGTTCGGCGCGCACCCGCTATCCAATGTCTTTAACCAACAACCCCCCTTGATAGTTGAAGGCGAAGACGATGAGCGAATTTGGCAAGCCGCAGTTCGTCGCTCAGAAGGGCGTATCAGGATATATCCGTGCGCTGCTGGGGACATACAGTCCATGAACGAGTATGAGAAGGCGGCTGCGGAACTCATGACGAGTGTCTACGATAGCGCAAGAGCATTTTCGCTTCGCGACAGGGACGGCAATCCATATGACATTGATGATGAGGGACCGGTCATTCGCTCCCGTCTGAACTGTCGTGCCGCAGAGAACCTTCTTGTAACCGATGATGTTCTGAACGAACTCGGAACTGATTGGCCCAGCTTAAGGGCCAGCCTAGAGAAGTGGATTGATGATAATCCCCGCCACGTGCGCCATTCCGATGTCATTGCCTTTCGCGACAGCAATTGGGACCGACTAGGGTTCGACTTAAAAAGTCTACGGATGCTGTTGGTGGGGACGACTGGATCGAACAAGCCTTGGGAAGTAGCAGTAGGACAGTCCATAGCTCGACTGCCGGAAAAGCGTTTTCACGGCACGAACAGCTTGGAGGATTTTCTCGGCCATAAGATCGTCTCCGTGCTGCGACTCTCCGACTAGCGAGACAATACGATCGGCGGAGGCGCCGTCATGAAGGCCATGAAGAAGTAGGACGGCCGAAGGCGTCGTTGCGACACCGGTTCTATACGCAGCGCGAACGCAAGGCCGGTGGCGCCTGACTTCAGGCGATCACCGACACCTTGCCGAATTGCTCGCCCCTGTAGAGCCGGTCGAACGCGTCGCGGATTTCCGGCATCCGGAAGGTCTGGTCGATGACCGGCTTGATCCGCCCCTGATTGAAGACGTCGATCAGCAGGCGGAACTCGCCGACATCGCCGCCCGTCGACCCGTAGACGGTGAGCTGGCGGATGAACATGCGCTGGATGTCGGCGGACGGATGGCTGCCGGTCGTCGCCCCGCAGGTGACGAGACGCCCGCCGCGGCGCAGGGATTTCAGCGAATCGCTCCAGCTGGCCTCGCCCACGCTGTCGATCACCATGTCGACACCGCCGCCGGAGAGATCGAGGATCGCCTTCGACACGCTGTCTTTCGTGTAGTTGACGCCGGCCTCCGCGCCCATTTCGACGGCCCGGGCGATCTTCTCGTCGCTGGACGAAGTCACGAACACGCGCGCGCCGATCATCCTTGCCAGTTGCAGGCAGGCCACGGCGACGCCGCCGCCGATCCCGACGATCAGCAGGCTTTCGCCCGGCATCAGCGCCTGCTTGCCGAACAGCATCCGCCAGGCGGTGAGATGGCCCGTCATCAGCGCGCCGGCGGCCTGCATGTCGGCATCATCGGCGAGGGGAAAGAAATTGCGGCTCGGCATGGCGATGTAGTCGGCGAAGGCGCCGTCGCGATGTTCGCCCATGATCTGGATGTTCTCGCAGAGCGGCTGATCGCCGGCCATGCAATAGCGGCAGGAGCCGCAAAAGGCGCCGGCATAGAGGATGACCTTCTGGCCGATCTCAAGCCCGCTGCCCGGCTCGGTCTCGACGATCTCGCCGGCGCCTTCCACGCCCATCACCTGCGGCAGGGAATGGGTGATGCCGACGCCGCTGTCGCGCATGTAGAGATCGACGCGATTGATCGACGAAGCCTGCACCCGCATCACGGATTCGCCGGGCTTGCGCACCGGATCGGGACAGTCGCTCCAACTCACCCCGTCCGCGCCCCGGTGTCTCAGAACCGCTGCCTTCATCTTCGATTTCCTCCCCCTTATGTCCCGCTTCGGCGACGGACGAACCGTCGCAGCATTGCCGGCGATACTGCGATGCCGCAGCAAATCGCGCAATGCGACGCGAACCGGCAGACCGGCCCTTCGCTCTGACAGTCGGCTGATTTCCTGGAAGGCTTGACGCTTGCCGGGGGCGGCTGCGAATCTCTTCAGCTAGTGATTCGAAAGTGCCTGGCCGCAATGAGACAGATGAAAGTCGATTTCGGCCTTGTCGGCGTGATCCCCGAAGGCTGTGCCGTTCAGTAACATCGTTTGAAGAAGCGTAGTTGCCGATTGCGTTGACCCGCATTCACGGCGCGCGGCTTCAACGCGTTCACCGAGTTGCGCAAACAGATCTCGGGACGGGACATACTGCATTGGCGGACTAACCTCGTACTCACATGGGGTCGCTCTTCATGGATGTTACGCGGGTCCAATTAATAGAAGTTCAACAGGTTCCAGCGGTTTGCTTCTATCGGCTCACACAAGTTCCCGGGGCGGGAATCCGGTGGTGAGGCCATGACTACAGAATTGAAAAGAAACGCGAAACTGGAAGTCAAACTCGTGACGAATCACGAGCAGCTGCTGCACGCCTATGCCGTTCGGGCGATCTGCTTCATGGATGAGCACGGGGTCACGGCGCGGCAGGTCTATGACGGCAACGACTACCAGGCGACCCATGTCATCGTTTACGAAAACGACGAACCGGTCGGCACGGTGCGCGTGCGCTGGTTCCGGGAATTCGCGAAGTTCGAAAGGGCGTCCTTCCTGCCCCAGCATCGCAATCCGTGGGTGATCAAGACGTGCGCGAATTTCGTCTTCGAACACTGCGCACGCAAGGGCTTCGACACCGTTATCACTCATGCGACGCCGCGTCCGGCGCTGCTGTGGAGACGCCTTCTCGGTTTCGAGGTCGCCGACAAGCCGAAGTTCACGTTCATCGGGCATGAAGGCGATTATGTGGAACTGATCAAAAGGCTGGAACCGGCGAGCAACGCGATCAATCTGAAGACCGATATCGCGACCCTGTTCCGCATCGAGGGAGAATGGGATGAGCAATCAAGCTTTGAAGCTAATCAATGACGTACAGCCGGAGCGTCGCCCGCTGGATCGGGAGGGCATCGAGGCGCTGATGGAAAGCATCAGGACGACGACGGTCATCCATGAGCGCATTTTCCGCACGCTGCTGGAAGGCGACAAGCAGCTTTCGCCCGATCTTGCCGATTTCCTGGAGGAAGCGGGCAAGAAATATCTGACGATGTCGAAGCAGGTGGCGAAGGCCTATATGCAGGTCACGTTCATAGATTGAACAGAAGCCGCAGGCCCTCGTCATATTTTCCGGGGGGAATACTGAGCCGGAGATCGGGCGCGAACCAGGGATTTTCCGGCCCGAAGGTTTCGCACAGCCAGTCGAACATGACGCCGACCGCGCGGTTCTCGAGCCGCTGCGTCAGGGCGATGCCGTAGATCGGCACACGCACGTGGACATCGAGATCCAGCGGGATCGCCGCGGGCTCGACGCATGAATAGCTGCCGAGAAGACCGACACCGAGGCCGGACTTCACCATCATACCGTAGGTGAACATGCTGTCGGAGGAGAAGCGGATGCGTCCCTTCCGGCAGACCTTCAGCCAGTCCTCCCACAATCCTGTACGCGCCGCGTAATAATCGGACTGGATGATGTCGTGGCAATCCAGATTGCTGCGCAACGGCAGACCTCGCCTGTCGACATAGTCGCGCGTGGCGACAGGAATGAAATGGAGATAGCCGAGTTCCCGGGTCGTCACTTCCGGAGACTCCGCCTTCATGAAACCGACCATGAGATCGGTCTGGTTTTCCTTCAGGTCGACCAGATTGTTGGGCAGCCGGAAATCGACATCGACTTCCGGGTGCATTGCCACGAAATCGCGCATCGCCGGCGCGCCGAAGAAGCCCGCAAGGCCTTCGGTAATCGACACGCGCACCCGCCCGCGGGGAATTTTCGCGGTGGACGAAATATCGCTGGAGATATTGTGAATCGCAAAATCGAGGTCGGCCACCCGGCGCGCCAGATTCTGCCCCTCGGCCGTCAGCTGCACGCCGTGATTGGTGATCACCAGAAGCCGCGACCTGACGACGTCCTGCAACCGCTCGACGGCGCGCGCGACCGTCGGCTGGCTGACGCCCAGTTCCTCGGCAGCCCTTGCGAAGGCCCCGTTCTTTGCAACGGAAAGGAAGATGTGAAGTTCGCGCCAGATCGGCTGGCTGAGCGTTCCCGGTGTCTCGAGCAGGCCCTTCGTCCGCAAGGCCTGGTTCGGGTCGAAGGGATGAATATTCTCTTTTGAATCCGACATGACCACCCCGTCCCTGGGCAGCAAAAAACAAAGTATACCCGAGGCGACTATGCGACGACTCCCACCGTCGATCAATCAACGTCAACGGGATCGGAATGCGCGCAGAGGAGCGAACAGCCGGGTTCAGGCTTGAAAACGTAAGGTTAACCGGCCGTTAACGATGTATTGAGAAAGTTTTCCAGCCCGTCCATGAACACGTCCAGACGATCATGGTGCAGCCAGTGGCCGGCGTTTTCCACCATGGTTACACGCGCATTGCGGAAATGCGCGGCGCGGCCGTCCTCGCGCGGATCGGTCGCCCAGCTCTTTTCTCCATATACGTGCCAGACAGGACAGGTGATCTGGTTCCACAGCCGGTGAATCTCCGCATCCGCGAGGTCCAGGGGCGGCATCGGCACGAAAGCGGGATCGTAGAGCCAGCTGACGGTGCCGTCCTCATTGCGGCGCACGCCGGTCTCGGTCAGATGGACAAGGTGTTCCCTGGACAGCTGAGGATGGGCCTCGCGCATGCGCGCCATCGCCTCATCGACGTCCTTCATGACACGCGGCGGCCTGCTCGCCGCCCGGCGGCGCTGCCCGACCCATTCCTGCAGCCGGGCTTCCAGCGGACGGGTCTCGCGCTCGGCGATCTGGCGGGGCGACCGGCCGAGCCCCTCGATCGCCACGAGCCGTTCCACACGTTCGGGAAACAGGCCGCAATAGCGGATCGCGATATTGCCGCCGAGCGAATGCCCGATGATCACGGGCTTCTCAGCGTTCAGTTCGTCCATCAGCGCGGCAAAGTCGAGGACGTTGTCCATGACCGAATAGGAGCCGTCGCTGACGCGGTCGCTCCAGCCGTGACCGCGCAGGTCGTGGGCGATCACCCGATAGCGGCCGGCAAGGCGGGGGGCGATCCAGTCCCAGCTGCGCTTCTGGTCACGCCCGCCATGCACGAGGAAAAGAAGCGGCGCTTCGGGGTCGCCCCACTCGGCATAGGAAAGCGTCAGTCGCTGGGAACGGAAGGTCCTGAACGCACGCGGTTCCGGCAGATTGCTGGCGCTCATCGGCGGCCCGCGCCCGGGGCCCGCTTGACATGCATCATTACGCGGGCCTCTCCATGCACGCTATGAAAGCGCGTCACATTGTCATGGCCGGCCGAAGGCGGGTTCAAATCCGGCGCGCGGACCGATAATGTGGCGCGCAGACGGAACGTCAAAGGGCTCGGTGACATGAGTTTCGATTACAACAGGGTTTTCGCGGACGCAATCGCGTCGCTGCACCAGGAAAGCCGCTACCGGGTCTTTGCCGATATCGAACGCATCGCCGGGCAGTTTCCGCGCGCGACCCTGCGCCGCGATGGTGTCGCACGCGATATCACGGTCTGGTGCTCGAACGACTATCTCGGCATGGGACAGCATCCGGTCGTGATGCAGGCTTTTCTCGACACCGCCAAACGCAACGGCATCGGCGCGGGAGGGACCCGCAACATCTCCGGCACGCATCATCCCGTCGTCCTCCTGGAGGAAGAACTCGCAGACCTCCACGGCAAGGCCGGCGCACTCGTCTTCTCCTCGGGCTTCGTTTCCAACGAGGCGGCGATATCGACGATCGCCCGCCTGTTGCCGGGCTGCGTCATCTTCTCCGACGCGCTCAATCATGCATCCATGATCGCGGGCATCCGCAACGCGGGCTGCGAACGCAGGATCTTCCGTCACAACGATATGGAGCATCTTGAAACCCTGCTGAAGGCCGAACCGGCCGACCGGCCCAAACTCATCGCCTTCGAATCGGTCTATTCGATGGATGGCGACGTGGCGCCGATCCACGCGATCTGCGACCTCGCCGAGAAATACGGCGCGATGACCTATATCGACGAAGTCCATGCCGTCGGCATGTATGGCGCGCGGGGCGGAGGCGTTTCGGAGCAGGTCGGCGCCGCGCACCGGATCGACGTCATCGAGGGAACGCTGGCCAAGGCGTTCGGCTGCATGGGTGGCTATATCGCGGCATCGAAGGATATCGTCGACGCCGTCCGCTCCTATGCCGCCGGGTTCATCTTCACAACGACCATGCCGCCGGCCATCGCCGCGGCCGCCCGCGCCGCGATCGCGCATCTGAAGGTTTCCGGCATCGAGCGCGCCGGCCAGCAACGCCAGGCGCAGCGCACCAAGGACGAGCTGGCCAGGCGCGGCCTGCCGGTCATGGCCTCGGAGACGCATATCGTGCCGGTGCTCGTCGGCAATCCGGCGCTCGCCAAGGCGGCGACCGACCGGTTGCTGGAACATCACTGCATCTACATCCAGCCGATCAACTACCCGACCGTTCCGCGCGGCACCGAACGGCTCAGGATCACGCCGGGCCCGCTGCATGACGACCGGCTGATCGAGGCGCTTGCCGACGCGCTGGTGGAAACCTGGCATCACCTGAAGCTGCCCTTCACGACGATGCCGGACGCCGCAGCCGCCGAATAGGCTCAGGCGGCGCCGTCCTTGCCTTCCCCCGTATCGTCGCCGGGCCGGGATGCTTCCGGCAGATCGTCGTCGGACAGAACGCGCAGCGCCGCGCCATCCAGATCGTCGAACTGACCCGACTTCATCGACCACAGGAAGGCAGCCAGACCGACGAGGCCGAGCAGCAGGGCGATGGGAATGAGAACGAGCAGGATATTCATCTGTTCACAATAGCCTGCTTGCAGGGCGGCCGAAAGCGCGCGCGGCCCCTCAGGCGCGGCGAGCGCGCAGCGCGTTGAGCGTGACAAGAACCGAAGAACCCGACATCGCCAGCGCCGCGATGAGCGGCGTTACGAGCCCGGCAATGGCAATCGGCACGGCCAGCGCGTTGTAGATCACGGCCAGCCAGAGATTGCCGCCCATGATGCCGCGTGCCTTGCGCGCAAGCGCATGCGCCTCCACGACCGGCCGAAGGGAGTTGCCAAGAAAGACGCCGTCGGCGGCGGCCTGGCTGATATGGGCGGCCGTCACCGGCGACAGGGAGACGTGCGCGGCGGCAAGCGCGGGGGCATCGTTGAGGCCGTCGCCGACCATCAGCACCTTGCGGCCCTCAGCCTTCAGGGCCTCGATTCGGGCGATCTTCGCCTGCGGATCGACGCCGGCCCGCCAGTTCTCGACGCCCAGCATCCCGGCGATCTCGGCGACGGCGGGGGCACGATCGCCGGAAAGAATCTCGATCGCCAGGCCCCGCGCGCGAAGCGCAGCGACAGAATCGACCGCATCGGCACGCAGATGCTGGCGTACCGGAATGGCGGTCACCTGCGGGCCGATGGCGAGCCAGACGAGACTGTCGCCGGCATGCACCGATTCCATTGCCTGCCGTGCGTCTTCCGCGACACCGCAGAAGCCGGCGGAGCCGAGCCGGACCTCGACACCCTCCAGCACGCCCGAGACACCGCAGCCGGGAGTTTCCTTGAGGGCGTCGGGCGCCGGACCGGTGGCAAGCGCCTGTAAAGAGGCGGCCAGCGGATGGCGGCTGGCGCGAGCGAGATGCCCGGCCACCGCCTTCTCGCGCGCCGGAAGCCCGTCCACACCCGCCAGCGGCAACGGCAATGTCAGCGTCCCCGTCTTGTCGAAGACGACGGTGTCGATCTCCGCCAGGCGTTCGATCGCGTCGCCCGCGTTGAGTAGCAGCCCGGCCCTGAACATCGCTCCTGAAGACACGACCTGCACGGCGGGGATCGCCAGGCCCAGCGCACAGGGGCAGGTGATGATCAGGACGGCGATCGCGATCACCAGGGAGTGCTCCCAGCCGGCGCCCGCGATCAGCCAGCCAAGGAATGTCAGCGCCGCGGCCGTGTGCACCAACGGGGCGTAAAGGGAGGCCGCCTTGTCGGCTAGTGCCACCCGACCCGTCTTGGCCGCATAGGCATTGTCGAGGAGCTTCTGGACCTCGTCGATGAGCATGCCCTTGGCAGCGGCGGTTACGGTTACGGTGAGCGGACCAGAAAGATTGAGCGTGCCGGCATAAACCATGTCGCCGGCTTCAACCTTCATCGGCATGGTTTCGCCGGTAACCATCGAACAGTCGACTTCGGATGTCCCGCTGGCGACAGCGCCGTCGACGGCGATGCGCTCTCCAGCTGCGACGGCGACCCTGTCGCCGGGATCGATGGCGGAAACCGGCACCTCGACGACGGAACCGTCGGGACGGATGCGGCGGGCGCTATCGGCGCGCAGGCTGGCGAGGTTGACCGCCTGGGCGCGAGTGCGGCGGCGCATGTTCTGTTCCAGGTAGCGGCCCGTCAGCAGAAAGAAGATCAGCATCACGGCGCTGTCGAAATAGGCGTGCTCGGCATGCTGGAAGGTCTGGAACAGGCTCATGGCGACCGCCAGCGTGATGCCGATCGCAATCGGCACATCCATATTGACGCTGCGCTTTCTGATGGCCCGGAACGCCGACAGGTAAAAGGGCTGGCCGGAATAGGCGAGCGTCGGCAACGCGATGAGCGCCGAGATCAGATGAAACAGATCGCGCGTTTCAGGCGTGATATCGCTGGCGTTACCCCACCAGACGGACACCGACAGCAGCATGATGTTCATGGCCGCGAAGGCGGCAACCGCCAGCCGGCGCAGCAGGTCGGACGCCTCCCGGGCCTCGGCGGTCTCGGCGCCCGCCGCGTCGAAGGGACGCGCCTGGTAGCCGAGCGCCTCGACCTTGTCGATGATCCCCGCCGGGTCGAGCGCCCCCTCCAGCCATTCGACCGCCAGCCGGCGGTTGGTGAAATTCAGCCGGACGCGGGTGACGCCCGGCATCTTCCCGACCCCTTCCTCCAGCTTGCGCATGCAGCCGGCGCAGCGCACGCCTTCGACGGCGAAATCCATGTGCCGCCCCCCGTCACCGATCTCGGTGACGAAGCTGGTCAGATCGCGTTCATGCATGCCCATGGCAATATGACCTCGGTGCGCGCTATTTCAGGAGCGCGCGGTTGACCGACGTGAAGACCAGTTCGTCGGCGGACCGGGCCTCGATGACGACGTCCCAGTTGCCGGCCGGCAGTGGCGGCATGGCTCCGGTGTAACGGCCCACCTCGGTCTCGCGCAGGATGATTTCGGCGTCCTTGGCCTCGGTCACCGGACTGCGGAAGATCGCCTTCACGGCAAGGCCCGTGGCGGGCGCCGACGTCTCCCCGAGCAATCTGACGGCAACACGGCCGGCGGCATTGTCGATATCGGCCTCGGCTTTCCATCCCGACGCGGCCTGAGCCTCCGCACGCGCCATGCTTTCGTTGAAACCGCGACCGGCCTCATAAGCGTTCGGCGCCTCGATGCCGGTGAATGTGGAAAGTGCAAACCACATCAACGCGACATTGGCGGCGGTGATCAGACCGAAGAACGCCACCAGCGCCCAGAAGACCATCCAGCCGGTGATCCTGAAGCCCTGTTGCCTTGCCATCGCGCTCGCCTGCATTTCGATGTCTCCGTTGCGGTTCGGTTCAGTGGCTGCCGGTATCGAAGATCAATCGACCGGCGCCTTGAAGAAGTCGGCGACCGAGCGCGAAACACCTGTCTCGCGATCCGTGATGGTGAAGGTGACGTCGGTGGAGGCGGCGAGTTTGGCGCCAACCGGGGCGAACATCAGGACCCTGACCTCATGCGTCGAGTCCGCCTCAACCGGAACGATCGGGTTGCCGTCAACCGTCTCGTCAACGCCGACGATTTCCAGCCGCGCACCCTCTATGCCGGTGACGGCGACGGAGAAGCTGCGTTTCTGGTTCGACTTGTTGAGAAGCCGCATCGTGTAGCCGTTGCGGATCGATCCGTCCGAGAGCGTCACGAACACGGGATTGCGGTCGTGCAGAACCGAGACGCCTTCGTGCTGCCGGGTCGCCAGCGCATACAGCATCAGACCGCCGACAATGGCGATGATCGCCGCGTAGATCAGCGTGCGAGCGCGTATCGGGCGGTAGATCGGCGCCTTCCCCTGCTGGCGGCGCTCGATGTTCATGTCCGTGTCGTAGTAGATCAGGTTCCGCGGACGGCCGATCTTGTCCATGACGGTGTTGCACGCGTCGATGCACAGACCGCACTGGATGCATTCCAGCTGCAGGCCGTCGCGGATATCGATGCCTGTCGGGCACACGGCGACGCACTGAAAGCAATCGACACAGTCGCCGGCGCGTTCGCCCGCCGCCTGCGCCCGCGCGGCGTGCTTGACCGACATGCGCGGCTCGCCGCGATCGTGCCGGTAAGTGACGTTAAGTGCCCACTCATCCGTCAGCGCCGCCTGAATGCGCGGCCAGGGACACATGTAGACACAGACCTGCTCGCGCATGAAACCGGCGAGGATATAGGTCGTGCCGGTGAGGATCGCGATCCACAGATAGGCAATGAGCGGCGCCTCGCCGGTGGCGAGGCTGCGCACCAGCGTGGGTGCGTCGGAAAAATACAGAACCCAGGCGCCGCCGGTCCACCATGCGATCAGCAACCAGATCACGTGCTTGGCCACCTTCTCGCCGATCTTGGTCGCGGTCCAGGGCTCCTTGTCGAGCTTCATGCGCTCGCGCCTGTCGCCTTCGATCAGCCGCTCCACCGCATAGAACAGATCGGTCCAGACGGTCTGCGGGCACAGATATCCGCACCACAGGCGGCCGGCGACGGCGTTCATCAGGAACAGGATCATCGCGGCGAGGATCAGCAGACCGGTGAAGTAATAGACTTCCTGCGGCCAGATCTCGATGAAGAAGAAATAGAAGCGGCGGCCGGGAATATCGACGAGGACCGCCTGATCGGGCGCGCCCGGTCCACGGTCCCAGCGCACGAAGGGCAGGAGATAGTAGAGACCCAGGGCAAGGCCCATGATGGTCCATTTGATGGAGCGGAACGTGCCGGAGACCTTCTGCGGGAAGACCTTCTTGCGTGCGGCATAGAGGCTGCCGCCGCCAGCGCTGTCCGGTTCGGTCCGCATCGCTCCGCTCCAACTTCAGTGGTTACTGTCCGCCGCCAAGGCTGTGGACATAGACGGCCAGCGACTTGATCGTGACTTCGTCGAGGCGACCGCCCCAGGCCGGCATGACGCCGCGACGACTGTTGGTGACGGTTTCGACAACAGTTGCCAGATCGCCGCCGTAGAGCCAGATCGCGTCCTTCAGATTGGGGGCGCCCAGATCCTTGCTGCCGGCGGCGTCTTCACCGTGGCAAGCGGCGCAATTGTCGGCGAACAGCGTCTGACCTTCGGCGATGTCGGCGCCTTCGGTCGTCGTGCCCGACAGCGAGAGGACATAGGCCGCGACATTGCGGATCTGGCCACCCTCGAGAATGCCGTCACGGCCGAAAGCCGGCATGTCGCTGATCCGCGTATCGTCATTCGCATCCCAGCGGATACCGTTCTCCAGCGTCGTGTGGATGTCTTCCAGCGTGCCGCCCCAGAGCCAGTCGTCGTCATTGAGGTTGGGATAGCCATGCCCGCCGGCCGCGCCCGAGCCGTGGCAGGGGGCGCAATTGTCGCCGAAGGCGGCTTCGCCGCTGGCCAGCGCGAACTGCAGGAAATCGGGATTGGACCGGATCTCCTCCAGTGAGGCCGTCGCCAGGCCGGCGCCATTGGTCGCCCGCAGGGCTTCCAGTTCACCCACCTCGCGCTGGACGCGAAGGCGGTCGGAATCGCCGAACACGCCCCGCGTGTAGTCGGTTACGAGCGGCCAGGCCGGATACACGATCCAATAGGCGAAAGCCCAGATGCACGTCAGATAGAAGGTCCACAGCCACCAGCGCGGCAGCGGGTTGTTGAGCTCTCTGAGACCGTCCCATTCGTGCCCGGTCGTCTCGATGCCGCTCAGTTCGTCGATATGCTTGTTCGCCATGGTCTCAGTCCTCCCTGAGCGGGATGTTGGCGGCGTCGTCGAAACGCCTGCGATTGGCGGGCCAGAGCGCGTATACGAGCACACCCGCAAAGATGAGAACGAAGTAGAGAAGGCCCCAGGTCTGGGCGAAATGCGCCAGTGCGGTGTAGGTCATCGTCAGCCTCCCCTACCGGATGTTCAGATCGGCCTTGGCATCGAAGGTCGAAAAATCGACCAGCGTGCCAAGCATCTGCAGATAGGCGATCAGCGCGTCGAGTTCGGTGACCATCGCGGGGTTGCCGTCGAAGTCGCGGACGCTGACGCCGGGATAGCGCTCCTGCAGTGCGTCGACGCCGTCGCCGTCGGGATTGGCCTGGGCCTTGAGATCCTGGACGGCGGCTTCGATCATCGCCGCGTCATAGGGGACGCCGACGATGGCGTTGGCTTTCAGATCGGCGGCGATCTGCCGCGTATCGAGCCGGGCCTTGGCCAGGAACGGATAGCCCGGCATGATCGAAGCGGGCACGACATCGCGCGGATTGACCAGATGGGCACGGTGCCAATCGTCCGAATACTTGCCGCCGACGCGGGCGAGATCGGGTCCGGACCGCTTGGAGCCCCATTGGAACGGATGGTCATACATGCTTTCGGCCGCGAGGCTGTAGTGGCCGTATCGCTCCACCTCATCGCGCAGGGTGCGGATCATCTGGCTGTGACAGGTGTAGCAGCCCTCGCGGATATAGATGTTACGGCCGGCCAGCTCGAGCGGAGTATAGGGACGCATCCCGTCAACTTTCTCGATGGTCGACTTCAGGTAGAAGTTGGGCACCAGTTCCACCAGCCCGCCGATCGCGACGACGATCAGAATGCCGACGACCAGAACGATGGAGTTCTTCTCGAAGATTTCGTGTTTGTTCATCATCGCCCGTCTCCTTATTCAGCGGGCTGCAGACGAACGCCGGCCTCGGCGGGGTCGGCTTCCGCCGCTTCCCCGTGCCGCGCGGTCATCCACAAATTGTAGGCCATGATCAGGGCGCCGATCAGGAACAATGCGCCGCCGAGAGCCCGGATGAGGTAGAAGGGATGCATCGCTTCCACCGTCTCGATGAAGGAATATTCCAGGAAGCCGAGGGCCGTGTAGGACCGCCACATCAGACCCTGGAGGATACCCGACACCCACATCGCCGAGATGTAGAGGACGATGCCGATGGTGGCCGTCCAGAAGTGCCAGTTGACCAGCTTCAGCGAGTACAGGCCCTTGCGGTTCCACAGCCAGGGAACGAGGCAATAAAGCGCGCCGAAGGAGACGAAGCCGACCCAGCCAAGCGCACCTGAATGCACGTGTCCGATCGTCCAGTCGGTGTAGTGACTGAGCGAATTGACAGCGCGGATCGACATCAGCGGGCCTTCGAATGTCGACATGCCGTAGAAGGCAACCGAGACCACCAGCATGCGCAGGACCGGGTCGGTGCGCAGCTTGTCCCAGGCGCCCGACAGCGTCATCAGGCCGTTGATCATGCCGCCCCACGAGGGCATCCAGAGCATGATCGAAAAGGTCATGCCGAGGGTCTGCGCCCATTGCGGGGTCGCGGTGTAGTGCAGGTGATGGGGACCGGCCCAGATATAAAGGAAAATCAGCGACCAGAAATGGACGATCGAGAGCCGGTACGAATAGACCGGACGATCGGCGCGCTTGGGCACGAAATAATACATGATGGCGAGGAAACCCGCGGTCAGGAAGAAGCCGACCGCGTTGTGGCCGTACCACCACTGCGTCATCGCATCCTGCATGCCCGACCAGACGATGTAGCTCTTGGTCCCGAACAGCGAAACCGGAACGGTCGCGTTGTTGACCAGATGCAGCATCGCGATCGTCACGATGAATGCGAGATAGAACCAGTTCGCGACATAGATGTGCGGCTCCTTGCGCTTCCAGAGCGTTGCCAGGAAAACCAGCAGATAGACGACCCAGACGATGGTCAGCCAAAGATCGGCGTACCATTCCGGTTCTGCGTATTCCTTGCTCTGCGTCACGCCGAGCAGATAGCCCGTGCCCGCGATCAGGATGAAGAAGTTGTAGCCCCAGACGACGAACCAGCTTCCCAGTTCGCCGGCGATGCGCGTGCGGGATGTGCGCTGCACGACATAGAGCGATGTTGCGAGCAGCACATTGCCGCCGAATGCGAAGATGACCGCTGACGTGTGCAGCGGACGAAGGCGGCCGAAGGTCGTCCATGGCAGATCGAAATTCAACGCCGGATAGGCAAGCTGCAGCGCGATCACCAGCCCGACCAGAAAACCGGCCAGCCCCCAGAAGACGGCGAAGAACGTCGCCAGCTTCACCGGGCCGAGCTGATAGTTCGGCTTGCCGTTGATCTCCTGGGGTATCGCCTCGCCGCGCTCGCTATAGCGCTTGATGAGGAAGAATGCCGCGGCGCCGGATGCCAGCGTCGCGAGCGCTGCGTGGAATGCCATCGCCTGATCCTCGGCTTTCGCCAATACGATCAGGCACAGAAGGGCCGCGGCGCTCATCGCCGCGATCAGGCCGCCTTCGCCAATCGAAAGCGGCCGCCGTTGAATTGCAGTTGCCATTTTTCTACCCGTTTCCCCGTGACCGGATGGGTCTTTCCCAAGCGAACTGCGATACGAGAACTCCCCGACCGCCGACGCTAAAGACAAGACATGGCGGATTGGCCCCGGGCGGCATTGATATTGATCAAGCGTCCGAACGGGCGCGCCGTCGCCCCGCGGCTTCCGACTGCTGCAAAACGCCGCATCGAGCGGAATCACGCCACCTGGCGAATTCTAGAGTCGTCTCAGGAGCCAGGGCAAGCTGAAGGATATCGCTAGAAACCGCAGAATGTGATGCAGGCCGACATAGGCCGGATCGAGGTGCATGACGGTCGCAAGCGCGATCATCGCGTCCAGACCGCCCGGCGCGAAGGCGAGAAGGGGCAGGATGAAATCCATGCCCGTCACGGCGCTGACGACCAGCGCGCCCGCTGCGGCGACAAGCGTCGCGACCGCGAATGTGGCAACGCCGAGGCCCAGCGTGCCGACGAGAACGCGACGCGACAGGCTGGCGAATCGCGCCCCGACCACAGTGCCGAGGCAGAGCAGCGCCGCATTCGTCGCCAGCGGCGGGACGGCCGCATGCGTCGCCGACAAGCCATGAAGGATGGCGCTGACGACCAGCGCCCCGACGATCCAGCCGCCCGGAACCCTCAGACGCGCCGCGGCAAATCCGGCCGCGGCGCACGCGGCGACCAGAACGAGCAGGTCGAGATCAAGGAAGGGCGCGGGTGGCCGCGACGGCATGCCCGGCAGAACGATCATCGGCAGAAAGAGGACCAGTATGACGATCCGGAGTGTCTGGACGCCGGCGACCCGCTGGATATCGGCGCCACGCTCGATGGCGGTCGCCGTGATCACGGACAAGGCGCCCGGAAGGGCGCTGAGGATCGCCGTATCGCGGTCCCAGCCGAACCGGCGCAGGAAGCGATAGGAGATCCAGCTGCCGAGGGGAAAGGTGATGAAAAGCACCGCGAGCGACAGCGGCCATTTGTGAATCTGTCCCAGCGCCTCGGGCGTGACACCGGCCCCGCCCGATGCCCCCAACAGAACGAAGGCGAGCGGCATCAGCGCCAGTGGCCCCTCCACCGGCCAGGAGAGAATCGAGGCCGCCGCGACAGAGATCAGCGGGCCCGTCACCCAGGGCAAGGGCAATCCGGCCAGACTAGCGGCGATACCGCCGGCAATACCGATCGCAAGCGCGAGACCCTGCCGGCCGAGTGCTGCCAGACGATGCGTGGGACCGGGATCGCCCGGACTTGAAGCGGAATCCATTGCCACTCTTTGCCACAGGGCAGGCGCCGCGTCATCGGCCTCCGGGACTTGATCGGCATCAAAGCGCGGCGGTCTGCGAGGACGCATTGTGGATTTCATGAACAGCAAGATCCAACTCGCCGAAAGCCAGACGCCACGCTACACATCCTACCCGACGGCGCCGCACTTCTCGGCGGATATCGACGCGCGGACGCATGCGTCCTGGCTTGAGGCTGCTCCGGCCGATGAAGCGGTGTCGCTCTATTTCCACGTGCCCTTCTGCCGCACGCTCTGTCACTATTGCGGCTGCCACACGAAGGCGGTGCGCAAGCAGGAGCCGGTGGACGCCTATGCGCGCAGGATCGATCGCGAAATCGAGCTGGTCGCGGCGCGCCTTGGGGGGAGCCGCCCGGTTTCGCACATACACTGGGGCGGCGGGACGCCGACGATCGTGGGCGCCGAGGGGCTGCGACGGATCGTCGATACGGTGCATCGCCTGCTCGCGCCCACAGGGTCGTGCGAACATGCGATCGAACTCGATCCGCGATATGTTTCCGGCGCGCTCGCCCGCGAGATCGCCGCATGCGGCGTCAACCGCGTCAGCCTCGGGGTGCAGGATTTCAATCCCCGCGTACAGGCCGCCATCGGGCGAATACAGCCCTATGATCTCGTTGTCGCCGTCGTCGAACGGTTACGCCGCGCCGGCATCGAACGGCTCAACTTCGATCTGATGTACGGGCTGCCCGCGCAAACGATGGCCGACCTCATGGCGACGATCGAACGGACGATCGCGCTGCGCCCCTCACGCGTCGCGCTGTTCGGCTACGCGCACGTGCCCTGGTTCCGCAGGAACCAGCAGCTGATCGACGAGAGCCTGCTGCCCGACACCCGGACGCGGCTTGAACAGGCGGAAGTCGCCGCGGAAACGCTGGAAGCGGCCGGCTACGTTCCCGTCGGGCTTGATCATTTCGCCTTGCCGGACGATCCGCTGGCGATTGCCGCGACCGAGCGTACGCTGCGCCGGAATTTTCAGGGCTATACGACCGACAGCGCGCAAACCCTCGTCGGGATAGGCGCTTCCTCCATCAGCCAGTTCCGGGAGGGCTACACGCAGAACGATCCGGCGACCGCATTGTGGTCGCGGGCGATCGACAGCGGGACATTCGCCACCCGGCGCGGATACGCACTCACGCAGGAGGACCGCGTTCGACGCGCGATCATCGAGCAGCTGATGTGCACGCTGGAGGCCGATCCTTCGGCGATCGCACGGGCGCATGGCGTCGATCCCGCTACCCTGCAGGCGTCGCGAGAGCGGCTCAGGCCACTGGTCGACGAGGGCTATGTCGACCTCGACGGCGATACCGTACGGATTGCCTCGCACGCGCGGCATCTGATGCGGCTGGTCGCGGTCGCCTTCGACAGTTTCCACAAGGACGAGCCGAAGCGGCACGCCCGATCGGTGTGAAGCGGCACCGGTGCCGCCGGTTGCGCTTCGGATTTGCCCTGATTCCAAAAAAAGTGGCCGCATTCCCGAAGGAATGCGGCCAGTTGGCAAGAGGAGGGATCCGGCTCCTCACCGGAATTCGGCCGCGCGGGCCGGCAACGAGCCCCCTACTCGTCACCGGTCAGCGCGGTGATCGCGGACATGTCCCCGATCAAAATCAAATCCTGGCGTTCCATGGCGATGACGCCGCGACGGCGCAGGTCCGAAAAGGACCGGCTTACCGTTTCGATCGTCAGGCCGAGATAGTCGGCGATTTCCTGCCGTGTCATGGACAGACGGATGCGCGCCTGTCCTTCCTCGACGCGGCCGGCCAGTTCGGCCAGGAAAGTTGCCAGGCGCTCCATGGCGGACTTGCGCCCGAGCAGCACCATGTGGGCATGCATGGCGGAAAGCTTCTCGACCAGATGTCCGGCGAGAACCTGCTGAAAGCCCCCGGCACCGCTGCACGCATCGCGATCGTAGGCCGCGACACGGCTGGGGCGAAGAACTTCGGCCGTGCAATCGTATTCGGCGGCGGAGGTCAGACCGAAATAGTCGCCGGGCGACAGCAGCGCGACGATCTGGCGGCGACCGTCCGGCAACAGCCGGTAGAGCATCATCGCCCCTTCGACCAGCTTGAAATAGCGGCCAGCCGCATCGCCCTCATAGAAGACCACATCGTGCTGCTCGGCGCGGAGAGACTGAATCTCGCAGCAATCGGACATGTCGCGCTGGGCGCGCATCGGCCGCAAATCGAGAACTGCCGCGTAGCTCATTTCCGTTCTCCCTCATGGTCGGCGGACGCGCCGGCATGAGGGAAACGCTACCGATGCAGGACGAGCGGCGAAATTCGGTTGGCTACGTAAGGTAGGTTACGTAGGGACTATTGCGTAAGACGCTGCAGAGGAGCGCATGGGAAGCGCGCGGCGGGCAGATGCGCGGCGGGCGCAATTCGCGACGCCCACGATTGAGGGAACGGTCTGCTTCAACCGAGCGAGCGCAGCAACCGGTCCGCTTCCTGACGCTGGCTTTCCAGGGCTTCGGTAAGTTCGCTGATCTCGGTGAGTCGCGTTTGGAGCGCCTGGGCGAGGATCGCCGAACTCCTGCTTTCGCTGCCACTGGCAAGAAGGGCGGAAAGCAGTTCACCTATCTGGTCCACCGGCATGCCAACGGATCGGCAGACATGGATCACCGTCATCAGCCTACGCGATTCCGCTCCATAGTATCGGTGCCGTCCGCTCCGGCGCGGCGTCAGGAGGCCCTTTTCCTCGTAGAAGCGCAGCGTCCTGAGACTGACGCCGAAGCGTTCGGCCATTTCCGCAATGCCGATCTCTCTGTCTTGCCCATCATCGGATATCCAGTCCGACGGCAGCGGCGGCAGGTCCGCCTCTTTCATTTCCCTCTCCTTGCTTAGCCGGCTAATGATTTTGGCATCAAATGAAGCGGGACTTTCCCGCCCAGCCAAGCTTACGTTAGGAATTGTGGGGTCGGTTCCACCGCTTGAAAAGGAACCTGACGTTACAGCAGTCAAATGTAACTGTTACGTCTTGAGGGAGAAAGGCCGAAAATTCATTCGATGGCCGGGCTGGCATGGCGCGCCGGTGAAGAGTATAAGACGCGCATCAGCGGACAGCCGACGGACGGGCATGCCAGGAATGAGAGGCCGAAAGATTTTTCGCTTCCTGGCGGTTTATCCCTATGTGTGCCTTGCGCTCTGTATAGCGACCGTGGGCGTTCTTCTCACCGCGGCTGCGGCAAGGGCGGCCGAACCGGTTATTCCCAATTTCGTCGACCCCGGGCGCTATGTCGTCAAACCGGATTTCGACCGGATACAGCAGATACGGTTCCTGACTGAGCTCGACGCGCCGCCCTTCAGCTATATCGGGCCGGACGGAGAGCTGACAGGTTTCAACGTCGATCTGGCGCGCGAGATTTGCCGCGTTCTGGACCTCCCCTGTACCATCCAGGGCTTCAAGTGGGAGTTGCTGGTGTCCGGCATCGAGGCCGGACGAGGCGATGCAATCATCGCGCAGATCGCCATCACCGAAGAAAGCCGGCGGCGATTCCTGTTCACGGACCGCTATCTGGCGCGCCCGGGACGATTCGTCGGCACCGACCGGGTGACGATACCGGAAGCCACTCCCACCGCTCTCGGCGGCAAGGCGGTCGCGGTGGTTCAGGGAAGCGCACACGAGGCCTTCCTGCGCAACGTCTTTCCAGGCTCGGCGGCGATGCCCTATGCCGATATCACCGCCGCGCTGAAGGCGCTGAGGGACGGGAACGCCGATCTGGTTTTCGGGGATGCGCTTTCGCTCTCGCTCTGGCTCAACGGCAAGGCGTCCGACGGCTGCTGCCATTTCGTCGGCGGTCCGTTTACCGAGAGCCGCTATTTCGGAGAGGGGCTGGCGATCGCCGTCGCCCCGGAAAACGCCGCGCTTGCCGATGCGCTCAATCACGCGTTGGCGCGGGTCGGCGCATCGAATGAATTCCTGGAAATCTATCTGCGCTATTTCCCGATTTCGTTCTACTAGGATGCGCCTCAACCGCCTTCGGCGCGCGCGCCTTCAGGCTTTCCTTCTGGCCGGCCGGATCTGAAAGGCAGAAGCAGGCTCCAGACAAGATAGGTCGGCTTGTCGTCGGCATAGTCGTCCAGGCCGATTCGCATTCCTTCATGCCCCGCGGACGGTTGCGGGACGTAGGTCGAAAAGATCCGGTCCCAAAACGACAGGTTGAAGCCGTAGTTGGAGTCCGTTTCGCCGCGGATCGCCGAATGATGGACGCGATGCATGTCGGGGGTGACGATCAGCAGGCGCAGGATACGATCAAGTCCGAGCGGCAAGCGGGCATTGGCATGGTTGAATACCGCCGCACCGTTGAGGACCGCCTCGAATATGAAGACCGCGAGCGGCGGGGCGCCGACCAGGAAAATCACCGCCCCCTTCCACAACATCGACAGCAATATCTCGATGGGATGAAAGCGCAGAGCGGTCGTCACGTCGAAATCGCGATCGGCATGATGAACCCGGTGCAGCCGCCAGAACACCGGAACCTTGTGGGAGGCGACGTGCTGGGCGTAGACCGCAAGATCGAGGATGACGAAAGATGCAATTCCGGCAAGCCATCCGGGAATGGCGATCAGATTGAAAAGGCCCCACCCGGAGTCCTGAGCGGCAATGGCAAAGCCGACCGCCGCAAGCGGGAAGATCAGGCGAACCGCCAGCGCATCGATGGCGACAATCGAGATATTTGTGAACCAGCGGCGGCCCTTCAGCGCCACAAGGGCGCGCCTCGGCTGCGCGAGTTCCCAGGCCGCCATGCCAAGGAATATGGCCGCGAAGATCAAGATGCGGATGACGGCCTCGCTCATCGCACCCGCCACTGTCTCGTCAGGGTTTGCGGAACCGCGCCCGCGCCGCCCGTTCGATGGCCGCCACGGTCAGATTGTCTATGTCGAGACGATCACGGATGATCTGCAGAAGGCGCAGTTCCTCCTGCTCGACATGCAGGTCGGCGGCGGCGACTTCAACCGCGAGCGCATAGGCGGTATCGTGCCAGCGCTCGGGCAGGCTGCCGACGACAAGGTCGAGCACGGCATCAAGGCCCTCCTCGCCCAGCATGCCGCCGCACGCCTCGGCCACGGATACCAGCTTCTCGCGATCGAATTCCGAGAATGCCGGCAGGTTCTGCACAACGGCGCCGATCCGCTTGAGTTCGCGGTCTGTCATGTCGCGATCGGCTGCGGCCATCGTCACCATGACGTAGATGAAGGCTTCCTGGATGCTGAGTTTCGTCATGGCGGTCTTTTTCCTTGCCGGTTCATGCTGGCGCTGCTGATGCCGCAAGGCAAGCTATGTGCTGCCATCGTGTGCCGCAAGTATCTTGGACGCCGAGGCCGCCTGAAAGGGCGCGTCGGATTGACGCGACGGCGGCAGTTTCATCCGTCTGCCATCGAAACCCGTCGACCGCGGCACCGCTTCCATCTCACCGCGAAAGGAACTAGTGTCCGCCCGCGCCGGGCAGGCGCGGAGGATTTCAGGAGTTGAACCCGGAATGACCGATTTACGCGGGCTCGGCATGGAAAGCAGGGCCTGGCCCTTCGAGGAAGCGCGCAAGCTCCTCGATCGAAGGTCCAGACATGCGTCGGACGGCCCCGTCCTGTTCGAAACCGGCTACGGGCCGAGCGGACTTCCTCATATCGGCACGTTCGGCGAGGTCGCCCGCACCAGCATGGTGCGCCATGCGCTGTCGGTGATCAGCGACCTGCCCACGCGCCTGATCTGCTTTTCCGACGACATGGACGGGCTTCGGAAGGTGCCCGACAACGTGCCCAATCGCGAGATGCTGGGCGAATATCTCGAGCGTCCGCTGACCGCCGTGCCGGATCCTTTCGGCAAGTTCGAGAGCTTCGGCCATCACAACAACGCTATGCTGCGATCGTTTCTGGACCGCTTCGGTTTCGAATACGAATTCTTCAGCGCCACCGAATGCTACCGGAGCGGCCGTTTCGACGCGGCGCTGATACGCGTGCTGGAGTGTTTCGACGAGGTCAGGGACACGATTCTGCCGACGCTGGGGCCTGAGCGGCGCGCGACATACAGCCCGTTCCTGCCCGTCTGTCCGCGCACCGGCAAGGTGCTGCAGGTACCGGTGATTGAAAAGGACGTCGCAGCCGGCACGATCACCTACAGGGATCCGGAAACCGGCGAGACGATGACGGTGCCGGTCACGGGCGGCGGCTGCAAGCTGCAATGGAAGGCCGACTGGGCCATGCGCTGGTTCGCGCTTGGCGTCGATTACGAAATGTCCGGCAAGGACCTCATCGATTCCGTCACCCTGTCCAGCCGCATCTGCCGCATTCTCGGGGGTACGCCCCCGGAAGGCTTCAACTACGAGCTCTTTCTCGACGAGCAGGGGCAGAAGATTTCCAAGTCCAAAGGCAACGGACTGACGATCGACGAGTGGCTGCGCTATGCGAGTCCTGAAAGCCTGTCGCTGTTCATGTACCAGGCGCCACGCAAGGCGAAGCGCCTCTATTTCGACGTCATTCCGCGCAATGTCGACGATTACGAGCAGCATCTTGCCGCCTATGCCGAACAGGCGCCCGATCGGCAGCTCGCCAATCCGGTCTGGCATGTCCATCACGGCCATCCGCCGGCGCCTGAGCTGCCGCTGTCCTTCTCCATGCTGCTCAATCTCGTCAGCGCCTCGAACGCACACGAAAAGTCAGTCCTGTGGGGGTTCATCCGGCGCTACGCGCCCGACGCCACGCCTGAGAGCCACCCACGGCTCGACGCGCTTGTCGGATATGCCATTGCCTATTTCGAGGACTTTGTCGCCCCGGCGAAGAAGTTCAGGCTCGCCACCGATCAGGAGCGGGCCGCGATCCTCGACCTCGCCGCACGGCTTGGTGCGGTCGAACCGGGCAACGAGACGGATGGCGAATTGATTCAGAACATCGTCTACGCGGTCGGCAAGGATCACGGGTTCGAGCCGCTGCGCGACTGGTTCAAGGCGCTTTACGAAGTCCTGCTGGGACAGGAACAGGGGCCGCGCTTCGGCTCGTTCGTCGCGCTTTACGGCATTACCGAAACGAGCGCGATGATCAACGAGCGGCTGGCGCGCCAGCATCAGTCGTGAGAACCGCCGGCGCCGGGCCATACTGGCCAAGTTGGGCCTCGCGCGCCTCATCGGCAGCCTTGCGATAGGTTTCAGACGCATCCGCGGCGGGCCTCGCCCAGCCCTGGCCGACAAGCCACAGCCCCAGATCGACCTTTCCGATCTGGCAATGGCGCCCCGCGCCACCGCCTTCTTCCGCTCGCGGCTGGAATCCGGCCGAGCATGTCAGCGCCCGGCGCCCGACAAGCATCCGAAAGGCCGTGGCGCCTGCCCGGCCGCAGCGCCAGCGGCGTCCGTCACCATCGGTGCAGTCGGCCTCCAGCGCCAGGGGCTCGATTCCAGCGATGCGAATCGTCTCGCGGCCCTTCTTCAGTACCCCGACCGAGACTACCAGCGGCCGGTACAGGAGGGTGGGTTCGGGTGGACGAGGCGGCGGAGGAGGCGGCTCGCGCGCGGGCAGCCGCGTGAGTTCGCCGCTGACGACGGGCCCCGGCAAGGCGCTCGGCGGCGTCACGTCGCGCACTTCAGGGGCAGGTTCTTTTGGCATAAGGGGGGGCCGAGGCGGTTCGGGCGGCGGCGCCACGGGCTGGGTCAGGTACAGCCAGCCCAGAACGCTCGCGGCGCATAGCGCGGCGATCGACAGACCTCTGGCGATGAAACCGTTGAACATGGCGTGTGGCATCGTCGGCCAAAGGCCGGTTCAGTTCAATCGGCAATTCCATCCCGTCGGCAAAGGCACTAGTTTGCCCCGCAAGACAGCGAATTCGGGAATGCGGATGACGGCAATCTACAAGGTGGCGCGCAAGGGCGAATGGGATGCGGCGATGCGCAGCGGCTCATATGCCGGCTCACCCGACGACCTGCGCGACGGCTTCATCCATTTCTCCACCGGCGAACAGCTTGCCGCTACCCTGGAGAAGCATTTCTCAAACGAACCCGACCTTCTTCTGCTGACCGCAGACGCCGCCTCGCTGGGTGCCGCGCTACGCTGGGAGCCGTCCAGGCGCGGCGAACTCTTCCCGCATCTCTACCGCCCGTTGCGGATCGACGAGGTCGTCGATATCCGCGATGTCAACGACACTGACAGAAAGCCGAACCCGCAATGATCTCCGGACTCAGCCGCCTCGCCCAGCCGTTCCTTCAGGCCATGGACCCGGAACGCGCGCATGAATTGACGATCCGGGCGCTGTCGGCGGGGCTTCATCCGCGCGGCATCGTGCGGGACGATCCCGTGTTGCGCCAGCGCTTCTGGGATCTCGACTTTCCCAACCCGCTGGGGATGGCCGCCGGCTTCGACAAGAACGCCGAAGCGCCCGATGCGCTTCTCGCCATAGGATTCGGTTTTTCAGAAGCCGGCACGGTGACGCCGCGCGCGCAACCGGGCAATCCGCGTCCGCGCGTGTTCCGCCTGCGCGAAGACCGGGCGCTGATCAATCGTCTCGGCTTCAACAATCAAGGACACGAGGCCGCGCTGAAGCGGCTTCTGGCGAGGCCTCGCCGCGGCGTCGTCGGGATCAACATCGGTGCAAACAAGGACAGCGGCGATCGCGTCGCGGACTATGTGGCCGGGATTGAAACCTTCGCCGCCGTCGCTTCCTATTTCACCGTCAACGTCTCGTCGCCGAACACGCCGGGCCTGCGCAGCCTGCAGGAAGGCGAGGCGCTCGACGACCTGCTGGCGAAGGTCATGACGGCGAGGGATTCGGCGGCAGGCGCCGGACGAAAGGTTCCCGTGCTGCTCAAGGTCGCGCCCGATCTCGACGACATGCAGATCGAAGCGATAGCCGTCGCCGTACGGACCCACCGTGTCGACGGGATGATCGTCTCGAACACGACCCTTGCCCGCCCCGGCCTGAAAAGTCCGCTGCGCGACGAAGCGGGAGGCCTTTCCGGCTACCCGCTGTTCGAGCGTTCCACGGTCGTCCTTGCCCGCATGCGCATGGCGATCGGCGCGGACCTGCCGATCATCGGCGTCGGCGGCATCCATTCCGCCGACAGCGCATGGGAGAAGCTTCGCGCCGGAGCAAACCTGCTGCAGATCTACTCGGCCCTCGTCTATGAGGGTATCGAACTGGTCTCCGACATCGCCGAAGGCCTGGCGCGGCGCATGCGCGAGGAAGGGTTCAACTCGGTGAAAGAGGTGACGTCGAGCGGCGCAGAAGAGTGGGCGGCGCGGGCGCCCTGAGCGCGACCTGTCAATCGAGAAAAGGATCCAGGCTCGCCGTCTCGATGGGTTTGCGGATCAGGCCGGCGACCTTCAGTCCCTTCATGTGATCGAGAATCCGCTTCTCCGATTCCCCGGTCACCACCACGACGCGGG
This sequence comes from Flavobacteriaceae bacterium, assembly GCA_050249695.1. GTDB lineage: Bacteria > Pseudomonadota > Alphaproteobacteria > Rhizobiales > Tepidamorphaceae > JACKJP01. The sequence continues at coordinate 54,665 of JBFWQA010000002.1, forward strand.
GCTGCTCCTTGAGACCGTTGAGCCAGCGGATCAGCTGGCCCCCCTTCATCCCCGGCAGGGCAAGATCGACAATGATCAGGTCGTCCGCGCCAGGCACGGCCGCGGCCATGAAGCTTTCAGCATCGCGATAAACCGAGACATCGCCGCGATGGTCGGCAAAAAACATCCGCAGAGAATCGGCAACGCCGCAGTCATCTTCGATAATGTGAACGGCCATGGATCTGAAAAGCCCGGAAATCCCCCGATGTTCCGATCATCGGTTCTCCACAATCCCGTGACCTTGAGGCAGATCAAATTCGGGCCATCACGATGCGAACGAGATCGGCGGCGTTCCGGGCGCCCAGCTTTTCCATGATCCGCGCGCGATGCACCTCGATCGTGCGCGGGCTGATGCCGAGCGTGCGGCCGGCTTCCTTGTTCGACGCGCCCCCCGTGATCAGGGTGACCACTTCCCGTTCGCGCGGCGTCAGTTGCTCTGCCCCCGGGACGCCGTCGAGATCGATGTCGGAGGACATCTTCCCGCGTTCCCTGCGGATCGCCATCGCATCGCGAATCTGCCTGACGACGTGGTCGGCGTTGAAGGGCTTCTCGATGAAATCGTGCGCGCCCTGTTTGATGGCGTTCACCGCCATCGGGATATCTCCCTGGCCGGATATGACGAAGATGGGCGCGGGATAGTGCTGTGCGTCGATTTCCCGAAGAACGTCAAATCCGGACTTTCCGGGCATATGCACGTCGAGGATGACCGGTGCGGCGCCGAGGGCGCCGACATCGGCAATGAAGCTGCCCGGGTCCTGATAAGCCCGAACGTCGAAGCCTTCGATCGAGAAAACCATGCTGAGCGCATCGAGTATTGATGCATCATCATCCACGAGATAAATGAGCTCTTGCGACATTGCTCCAACCTCTTATGGCCAGATTATTATATCTATTAGCAACAATTCTAGGCCGAATCCCCCGCCGCCGGCAAATAAAGCGAAAAAGTCGCGCCTCGTCCGTCGCCTCCGGGATCGACTTCCAGGTCGCCTCCGTGATTCTGCGCGATTGAACGGGAAATCGCCAGCCCCAGTCCCATGCCGTTGTTCTTGCTGGTGGCGAATGCGCGAAACAGGTCCGGCACGATCTGTGGCGCAATTCCCGGACCGTTGTCGCTGATGGAATAGACCACCCGATCGCCGCTCCGGAATATTCTGGTGCGGATGATTCGCCGCTCATTGTCCGCCAGCGCCTCGAGTGCGTTGCGGACCAGATTGACGACGATCTGCTGAATCTGCACCGGATCGACCAGCACGTCGGGAAGATCGGGCGCGACCTCGCTTTGCCATTCGACCTTCATGCTCAGCTTTCCGATGTTGGCGAATTCCGTTGCTTGCCTGACGGTTTTGACGAGAGACACGGGGCGTCGTTCGCTCTCGCGCTTTTCCACAAAACGGCGGATGCGCTGGATGATATCGCCGGCACGTTCGGATTCGCGCAGCGTCTTTTCGAGAATTTCGCGCAGAACGGACAACGCCGTCGCATCGTCGGTCTTGCGGGTGATCGCCCGCAGCCCGGCCTGGACGTAAAGCGTCAGCGCGGTCAACGGCTGATTGAGTTCGTGCGCCAGCGCCGCGCCCATCTCATCAAGCGCGTTCACCCGCGCGATATGGATGAGTTGATCCTGCAGTTCCTTGATCCGCGTCTCCGACGCCCGCTGCGTTCTCAGATCGCGCATGATGCCGATGAACTGGCGGCCGTCCGGGGTCGCGGCCTCCCCGACCGACAGTTCCAGTGGAAACTCCGTGCCGTCCCTGTGCCTGCCCTCCACGGCCCGGCCGATGCCGATGATCTTGCGTTCGCCCGTATGCAGGTAGTTGGAAATATACGTATCATGCGCTTCGCGGTCGACGGACGTCATGATCATGCGGACGTTGCGGCCGAGCGTTTCCTCCGCCGAATAGCCGAACATCGCCTCGCATGCCTTGTTGTATGCGAGCATGGTGCCGCGCTCGTCGATGACGATGATGCCCTGGACCGCGGTATCGAGCACCGAGGCCAGACGTGCCTTCGTGACCGCATCGTTTTCCGGCGTCGTGATGGCCGCATCCTCCTCGATCGGTGCCTCGGGCCGGCCGCCGCCGATGGCCCGGGACAGTTCTATTTCTTCTTTGCCAGAAGGTCGCGGATCTCGCCGAGCAGTTCCTGGTCTTTCGTCGGCGCCGGAGGCACGGCCGGCGCCGGCTCATCCCTGCGCCGCAACGTGTTCACGCCTTTCACCATGAGGAAGATGATCCAGGCGAGAATGAGGAAATTGACGACCGCCGTGATAAACGCGCCATAGGCGAGAACCGAACCCTGTTCGCGCGCCGCGGCGAGGGTGGATGCCGTCACACCGCCCGACAGCGGCAGAAAATAGTCGGAGAAATCGAATCCGCCGAAAATCGCACCTACGACAGGCATGATGACATCGTCGGTCAGCGATTTGACGATCGTGCCGAAGGCGCCCCCGATGATGACGCCGACGGCAAGATCCATGACGTTGCCGCGCGCAATGAATTCCTTGAATTCCGAGCCGATGGACATGGCGCATTCCTTCCCGAATCTGGTTCCCGCGGCGCCAAGAATACACCGCCCACTCCGGCGTTGGGAAAAATATCTCGTCCTCGTCAGCTCATCAGATCGCGCGCGAGATGGGCGAGGTTGCCGAGCGACGACAGCGCCTGACGCAGGGCCGCCTGCCGCTCCGGCGAGAGCTCTTTCGGGTTGACGGAATTGCCAGGCGGCAGGCCTTCCGCGATGTCGTCGAGTTGCTGGGCAATGACGACATCCATCAGCATTGTGTGAACGCGGATGAGATTTTCCAGATCCTTCGCGCCGCCGATCTCCCTGGCCAGCAGACCCTCCAGCCGCGCCCGCGTGGCGCGCTCGGCGACGTGATGGCGGATGGCGAGGGCGCGCGCCAGCGTGACGATCGGGAAGAGCCCGCCCTTCTTCAGGTCGACACGGCCGTTCTCGGTGCGGATTGCACCGAACATGCCGATCGGGGGCGAGTAATCCTCCGCCTGCTTTGCCAGCAACTGGGCAAAGAGCCGTTCGCCGCCGGCGGCGGCGTGCGCCGTGTTCCAGAGTTGCCGGGCAAGCGCCGCATCGCCGTGCACGGCCCGGAAATCGTAGAAGATATCCACATTGAGCATGTCCTCCGGCCGGGACCTGCGAATCCAGTCGGCGATCGTCGCTTCCCATTCGCTCATCGAGCGGCGCCATGCCGGGCGGGAAGCCATGATGCCGCCCTTGCAATAGGGGATGCCCACCGCATTCAGCGTATCGGAAACGCGCGTCGCCAGTTCGGCGAACCAGCGATCCGCGTCTTCGGGGGCGGAGGAATCGGCATAGACGATCGCGTTGTCCTGGTCGGGCGCGAGCATGCTCTCCCCGCGCCCCCCCGAACCGAGGACGAGCAGGGCGTAGGGAACGGGCGCTGCGCCCTTGCCATCCGCCTTCATCGCCGCCTCGGCAAGTTCGGCGGCGCGGCGCGTGATGGCGCCGAGCTCCCGGCTGACGATGCCCGCGACCTCCACGCCACTGGCGCCTTCGGCGAGCAATCCACGGGCGACCAGCGGCAGTTTCGCCCAAGCGGAGCCCAGCGCCCCGGGCCCGGCCGCGCTGTCGATCTCGTCGCCAAGCGAAACGGCGTCGGTCGATCGCAGCCGCAGCAGATCGCGCTGGCTGAGGACCCCGACGATGATGCCCTCCTCGTTCTTGACGCCGAGATGACGGATGTTGCGGCGACTCATGCGGCCGATCGCGCGGTAGAGATAGGCATCCCGATAGACGCATTCGACGGGGCTTGACGCGATCTCCGCGACGGCGCGCGAAAAGGCGGCCGCGCCTTCGCGGGCCAGCACCCGCAGCAGGTCGCGCTCGGTCACGATGCCCGCCTTCGCCGCATCGGGTTCGGCCGTATCGCTCACGATGGCGGCGCTGATCCGCCTCTCGGCCAGAAGCGCCAGCGCCTCCTGGACGCTCGCGCGGCCGGAAATGGCGATCGGCGGATGGCTCATCACCTCGCCCGCGCGGTGCCGGTAGGGATAGGCATCGAGCCGCGTCAACGCCTGCTCGCTCAGCGAGACCTTGCGGTCGCTCACCGGCTCGGCCCAGCCTGCGCGGTGGTGCTCGTCGAGAATCGCCGTCATGCCGCGGCAGGCCGCCTCGGCCTCGGCGAGAGTGCGGATATTGCGCTCGCGCAGATGCGGCACCAGGGCGAGGAACACCGCCGCCGTCGTCAGCGCATCCCCCATCGCCGTATGACGGTCCGTGATCGCGACGCCGAGACGCGCGGCCACCGTATCGAGGGCATGCTCGGGCATGTCCGGCAGGGCGATACGCGACAGGATCGCCGTGCACAGCGTGCGGGGGCGGCTGAACTGAAGTCCGGCAAGACGGCATTCGCGCTCGAGGATCGCGATATCGAAGCCGATCGAATGACCGATGACGATGCGATCCTGAACAAAGGCTTCCAGTGACCGGAAAACGGCCGAAAAGGCGGGGCTGTCGGCGACCATGGCGTCGTCGATATGGTGAACGGCGGTCGAGGCCGGGGGGATCGGAATGCCCGGATTGACGAGCGTCTCGAATGTTTCGCCGGCGTCGATCACGCCTTCATGGATGGCCAGCGCGCCGATCTGGATCAGACGGGCCGACCTGGTGTCGAGACCGGTAGTCTCGGTATCGAGCGACACGGCATCGATAGAGATCAGCGGTGTCGCGCTGAGGCGGGTCGCCTTCTTCATGCGTTTTCTCCCTTGGCACGCGCGTCTGCAGGGCAGGCGGCGCGGGAGAAGTATGGCCCGCTTTTTCTGTGTTTTACATTGCGGCAGATCACGCCCGTTCAGCGCGACCCGAGGAGTGCGGCGGCAAGAAGACCGGGCTGCAGCCGCCGTCGGTTGGTCTCGTACAGGCTCGCCAGGTTCATCCGCAGATGGTTGTGCACGAGCATCCGGTCGTGACCGCGCAGTTCCTCGTGGATGGGCAGCATGTCGAAGAACTGCCCGAAGGTCGCATCGGGAATGTGCTTGAAGGCATGAGGCGGAGCAAGCCGCAAGGGGCGAAGCCGCGCTTCGAGCCAGTCGCGTTTCGTCTCCCAGAAGTCCGGCGCTTCGCCGGCCGGCACCGGATAGCGCCGGGTTACGGCGCCCGCGAGCTGGACCAGTGCTTCATGGGCCTCGGGCGTGCGGCCCCGTTCGTCTCCCCTCAAGATGACGTCGATCATCTCCGTCACGTTGCCGAGCGCGATCGGGAAACTGTTCCAGCGCGAGGACTCTATTGCCGTGACGAAGGCCTTCTCCTTGAACAGGTGCTGCCAGTTCGATCCGGCGCGGGCGCGGGAGTATTCATAGATCGCCTTCTGCGTCAGGAACGCGGCGTGGCTGTCGAGGAAGTCCTCAAGTGCCTCACGCGTATCGATCGCGGGCTTGCGCCGGAACATGTCCAGAAGACCCATATGCGGCCGCCTTTCGCTTCGTTCTCACCAAATCGCTGGACAAGCCCGTCCGATTGCACTGGACTGAATATCCGCAAAATGCGCCGGTGGACAAGCGAACCGCTGCCGGGGCACGAGAAACAAGAGCGAAGACGGGAGGCAGTGGCAGGTGCAGGGCTGGGTCGTCGTCGCAGCGGCGGTTCTCTATCTGGGGTTCCTGTTCCTCGTCGCCACCTATGGCGACCGGGCGGCACAGCGCGGCGCCTGGTTGCGCGGAAGGCCGCTGATCTACGCCCTCAGCCTTTGCGTCTATTGCACCTCGTGGACCTTCTTCGGCAGCGTCGGCCTCGCGTCGGTCCAGGGGCTCGACTTCCTGACCATCTATATCGGCGCCGGACTGATGATCGGCGCGGGCTACCCTCTGCTGCTGCATGTCACGCGCCTGGCCAAGCGGCATAACATCACCTCCATCGCCGATTTCTTCGCCGCGCGCTACGGCAAGAGCCCGGCGGTGGCCGCCACGGTCACGATCATCGCGCTGATCGGCGTCGTTCCCTATATCGCGCTGCAATTGAAGGCGGTTTCCGCCTCGGTGGGAACGATGGCCGGATATCTGTCGGTCCCCAACTATTTTTCCGGCCCGCCGGTGATCGCGGACATTTCGCTGCTCGTCGCGGTGGCGCTCGCCGTCTTCTCCATCCTTTTCGGCACGCGGCACGCCGACGCCACCGAACATCAGCACGGCATGATGCTGGCCATCGCCACGGAATCCATCGTCAAGATGCTGGCCTTCCTCGCCGGCGGCCTTTTCGTAACCTACGGCATGTTCGACGGGATCGGCGATCTGTGGGCGCGCGCCGCGGCGACACAGGTCGTCACACCGCTGTTCACCCGCAATCTGGAGGGCGGCACGTGGATCACGATGCTGTTCCTCAGCGCGACGTGCATTCTTCTGTTGCCGCGCCAGTTCCACGTCGCGGTCGTGGAGAACAATTCGCCGCGCGAGATCCGTCTGGCCGCCTGGGTGTTCCCGCTCTACCTGATCGTCATCAACATCTTCGTCGTTCCCATCGCCATCGCCGGGCTTCTGACCTTCGGCTCCAACGTCGTCGACGCCGACATGTTCGTGCTGGCGCTGCCGATGCTCGCCAACGCCAACGCTGTGACGCTGGCTGTCTTCATCGGCGGGCTCTCGGCCGCGACCGCGATGGTCATCGTCGCCAGCGTCGCGCTTGCCATCATGGTCTGCAACGATCTGGTGGTCCCGCTGCTGCTGCGCCGCCGCGGCATGCTCATGGCCAATAGCGGCGACATTCCGCGCATGCTGCTCAACATCCGGCGCCTCGCCATCCTGGTGATCCTGCTGCTCGGCTTTGCCTATTACCGGCTGGTCGGCAACACGGCGGCGCTCGCCTCCATCGGCCTCCTGTCCTTCGCGGCCATCGCGCAGCTGGCCCCGGCATTCTTCATCGGGCTGATATGGCGTCGGGCAACGGCGCGCGGCGCGCTGGCAGGCATGGTCAGCGGGTTTGCCGTCTGGGCCTATACGCTGCTGCTGCCGAACTTCGTATCCTCGGGGCTGCTTCACCCGACATTTCTCGACACCGGGCCGTTGGGCCTCGCATTCCTGCGGCCGCAAACACTGTTCAACATCGAATTCGCGCCGTTGCCGCACGGCGTCTTCTGGAGCCTGCTCGTCAATGTGCTCGCGCTTTTCACAGTCTCGCTGCTGACGTCGCAGTCTCCCGTCGAGCGGTTGCAGGCCAACAATTTCGTGCCCCTCGATCTGACACCGCTGCCGCAAACGAGGCGCTATCCGGGCGCCCGCGTCAAGGTCAACGAAGTCCGCGACACGGTGGGACGATATATCGGCGCGGACCGCGCCGCGCGTGCGTTCCAGACCTATGCGCAGGAGGGCGGCCTTGACCTAGACGACGCGGCCAAGGAGGCCGATATCGGCCTGCTGCGCCACGCCGAATTCCTTCTGGCAAGCTCTATCGGGGCGGCATCGGCGCGCCTCGTGCTGTCGCTGATGCTGCAACGTCACGTCGTCGGCGACGTGGAGGCAATGCGCCTGCTCGACGATGCCTCGACGGCGCTTCAGTACAATCGCGACATCATGCAGTCGGCGCTCGACAACGTCCGGCACGGAATTGCCGTCTATGACGAGAATCTCTCGCTGATCATGTGGAACCGCCAGCTGCGCGCCATTCTCGATCTGCCCGCCGACATGGGACGCATCGGAATCACGCTCGCCGACATGATCCGCTACATGGCCGAGCGTGGCGATTTCGGCGAGGGCGACCCGCTCCGCCTGTCCGATACAAGAGTGGAACTCGTCATCAACAGCAAGGACAGGCTGCAGGAACGGCTGGCCGACGGACGCGTGCTGGAGTTCAGCACCGACGTGATGCCTGGCGGGGGCTTCGTGATCGCGGTCACCGACATTACCGAATCGGTCGACGCGGCCGAAGCGCTGGCGCGCGCCAACGAGACGCTGGAGCGGCGGGTCGCTGAACGGACCGCCGAACTGACGCGGCTGAACGCGGAACTGGAAAAGGCGAAATCCGACGCCGAGGAAGCCAATTTCGGCAAGACCCGCTTCCTCGCCGCGGCCAGTCACGACCTGTTGCAGCCGCTCAACGCGGCGCGGCTGTACGCAGCGTCGCTATCGGAGATCCGCCTCGAAGCGCCGGCCGACGATCTGACGAGGAACATCGATGCCTCGCTCAATGCGGTGGAGGACATTCTCGGCGCAATCCTCGACATCTCAAGGCTCGACGCCGGCCGGATGAAACCCGAACTGAGCGTCTTCAACCTCAGCGAGGTGATCGCCCAGCTGGGCGTGGAGTTCGGTCCGCTGGCACGCGAACGGGGGATCGAACTGCGCCTCGTTCCCTGCAGCCTCACCGTGCGGTCCGATCGCAGGCTGCTGAGCCGCATGTTGCAGAACCTGGTGTCCAACGCGATCAAATATACCGTGCGCGGGCGGGTGCTCGTCGGGTGCCGGCGCAGCGGCGCAAAGGTGCGTATCAATGTGGTCGACACCGGCCCGGGCATCCCCGCATCCAAGCAGCGCATCATCTTCCGTGAGTTTCAGCGTCTGGATCAGGGCAGCGCGCAGGCCAAGGGGCTGGGCCTCGGCCTGTCGATCGTCGAACGGATAGGCAAGGTGCTCGGACATCCCGTCACCATCAACTCCAAGGTCGGCCACGGCTCGGTCTTTGCGATCGAACTGCCGTTGAGCACGGTCGCCGCGGTTCCGGCCGCGGCGACGGCACCGGCGCCCTCGCCGCTCGCCCGGCTGGCGGGCAGGCGCATCCTGTGCGTCGACAACGAGGAACGCATACTGGAGGGCATGCGCTCGCTGCTGAGCGCGTGGGGATGCGAGGTGATGACGGCGCCCGGCATCTCCGCCGCCAATCGCCTCTTGCGGGAAAGCCGGCAGCCGCCGGACATCATTTTGATGGATTACCATCTCGACGGCGCCAACGGTCTGGACGCCATCATCGATCTTCGGTGGAAGTTCGGGCCGGACATTCCGGCCATCCTCATAACGGCCGACCGGACGCCGGCGATCCGGCAGGCAGCGCGCGAACGCGACATCACGGTGCTGAACAAACCCGTGCGGCCGGCCGCGCTGCGCGCGCTCATGTCCCAGCAGTTGCGGTCGCCGGCAAGCGCTCCGGCCTAAGCCGGGTCAGCCCTCATCTCCGAAGGTTGCAACGGAGAGGTTGGGGTCGATCCGCGCCGCCGCGATCACCGCCTGGGTGCGGCTCTCCACATTCAGTTTCTGAAGGATTGCGGAGACGTGCGCCTTGATGGTGGCTTCGGATACAGAGAGCTTGTAGGCGATCTGCTTGTTCAGAAGCCCTTCGCTCAGCATCATCAGGACGCGGACCTGCTGCGGCGTGAGGGTCATGAAACGCGATGTGAGATCGGCGAGTTCATCGTCGCCACCGTTCGCGGCGTCGATGCCCGGAGGCATCCAGACCTCGCCGGACAGCACCACGCCGACCGCCTCCCTGATCCTGGCGATGTCCATCGACTTTGGAACATAGCCTGAAGCGCCGAACTCCATGCAACGGCGAATGACGGCCGGATCCTCATGGGCGGAAATGACGATCACGGGGACGTCCGGATACTGCGCACGCAGATAGAGCAGACCCGACAGGCCGCTGACACCGGGCATGGAAAGATCGAGCAGCACCAGATCGGGAGGATGCCCGGCGTCGAGCTTTTCGGCGATCTCGGCATAGCTGCCGGCCTCGACGAGTTCGCTGTCGGCCACCATTGCCGAGAGCGAGCTCTTCAGCGCATCGCGAAAGAGCGGATGATCATCGGCAATCAGGATCGTGACGCGATTTTCCTGGGTGCCCGCAGTCGTCAAAGAATCTGCCCCCGCCCTGTCATCAACGACATTCAATGTCACGGGTTTGACGCGATAACGCAAGACCCGGGGCAACCTGTCCGTGAACCGTCGCCCGCGCCCGCGGCCTGCCTATCGTCGCACGGCTGTCCCTCAACGACTATCCGAAAGTCCAATGTGGCTTCTTCGGGGCCGGTGCTAAATTCGCCGCGGCTGCCAAAGGCGGATGCGTCGCGCATCCTGTCCGAACGCGCCGGTCGCACGGGATTGCCCTCGCAATCGTGGCGGCCGAGACAGAATCCGGGCCGATACGGTTTCATCGTCGCGGGGACGGTGCGTATCGAAACAGGCTCGATATTTGGGAGGGTGACACCCATGGCCGGTACGAATGACGAAGCCTGGTGGTCGAAGACGAAGGGGCTGATGATCACGACGCTGATCATCTGGTTCATTTTCAGCTTCGGTATCCATTTCTTCGTGAGCTCGCTGAACGAGATTGTAATTCTGGGCTTTCCGCTCGGCTTCTATATGGCCGCGCAGGGTTCGCTGATCATCTTCGTGATCCTGATCTTCTGGTTCGCCGGACGGCAGGATTCGATCGATCGTGAATTCGGCGTCGCTGAAGAAGATTAAAGGGGGACGCGCTAATGGCTACGCAGTCGGGGGGTGATTTCACCTCCAATCTCGGCAAGATCTACGGAATTTACACCGGCGGTTTTGCCGCTTTCGTGATCCTGCTTGCAATTCTCGAACAGGTCGGGGTGCCCAACAGGATCATCGGCTATCTGTTCGTCTTCTTCACGCTCGCGGTCTATGCCGGCATCGGCATTCTGTCGCGGACGATGCAAGTCTCCGAATATTATGTCGCCGGTCGAAAGGTGCCGGCGATCTATAACGGCATGGCGACGGGCGCCGACTGGATGTCGGGTGCATCGTTCGTCGGCATGGCCGGCACGCTCTTCGTGCTCGGCTATGACGGCCTCGCCTTCGTGCTGGGCTGGACGGGCGGTTATGTGCTCGTGGCGGTGCTGGTTGCGCCTTATCTGCGCAAATTCGGCGCCTATACGGTGCCCGACTTCCTGGCGGCGCGGTTCGGCGGCAATTTTGCCCGTCTGCTCGGCATCATCGTGCTGTTCTGCTGCTCGTTCACCTACGTCGTGGCGCAGATCTACGCGACCGGCATCATCACGTCCCGGTTCCTGGGCATGAGCTTCGAATTTGCCGTTTTCCTCGGTCTTTTCGGCATTCTCGTGTGCTCGCTGCTCGGTGGCATGCGCGCCGTCACCTGGACGCAGGTTGCCCAGTACATCGTGCTGATCGTCGCCTATCTGATCCCGGTCATCATCCTGTCGGCACAGAAATACGGCGTGCCGATTCCGCAGTTGATGTACGGCCAGGCGCTGCAGGACATCGCTGCGCTGGAGCAGGCGAACGGAATCAACGCGACCACCGCGGTCGGCCAGTTCAAGGAGCACGTCACGCCGTTCACGAACTACGATCCGTTCAACTTCTTCGCCCTGATCCTGTGCCTGATGATCGGCACCGCGTCCCTGCCGCATGTCCTCATGCGCTTCTTCACGACGCCGAGCGTGCGTGAAGCACGCAAGTCCGTCGGCTGGTCGCTGCTGTTCATCTTCATCCTCTACTTCACGGCGCCGGCCTATGCCGCCTTCGCGAAGCTGGAGGTGTTGCAGAACGTGGTGGGAACGGCGATCAACGAACTCCCGCGCTGGATCTATATCTGGGGTGCGGAAGGTCTGGAACTGGTGAAGATCTGCGGCAAGGCCGCATCCTCGCCGGAAGCGGTCGCCGCGGCGTGCGGTGCAGGCAAGGAAGTGCTCGCCGCCGGCGACATCTCCATCAACAACGACGCCATCGTGCTGGCAACGCCGGAAATCGCCGGCCTGCCTTACGTGATTGCGGGTCTGGTTGCCGCAGGCGGTCTCGCGGCGGCCCTGTCGACCGCGGACGGTCTGCTGCTGGCGATCGCCAACGCGCTCAGCCACGACATCTACTACAAGATGGTGGATCCAAACGCTCCGACGTCTCGTCGTCTGATCGTTGCCCGCGTCCTCCTTCTGCTGGTGGCGATCGCGGCCGCCTATGTCGCCTCCACAAAGCCGGGCGACATCCTGTCGATGGTCGCCTGGGCCTTCTCGCTTGCCGCCGCGGGCAACTTCCCCGTGCTGGTGCTGGGCATCTGGTGGAAACGCTGTACCTCGGCCGGTGCCATCGCGGGCATCATCGCCGGCTTCGGGGTGACGTTGTTCTACCTTGTGGGCAGCGTGTACGGGTTCGACTTCGACAAGTCGACCCCGGACCAGCTCTCATGGGGCTTCTTCGGGATGACCAACAAGGTGTTGTCGATCAATGCCGGCATGTTCGGCATCCCGATCGGCTTCATCGTGGCGATCGTCGTCAGCCTGCTGACCCCTGCTCCCTCCAAGGAGATGCAGGACATGATCGACGAGATCCGCCGTCCGCGCGGTGGCACGGTCATGCAGGAAAAGGCCGCCTGATCATTTGAGATCGAAGAAACAGGACGGGGCCCCGCTTGCCGGGGCCCCGTTCACTTTTTAATGTAATGCATCGCAGCGTCGGGATTGCTACAGAGTCTCGACAGCCCATCGCGCGGCCTGCGGCGACAGGGGGAAACATGGACAATCCATTCATCCAGTATTGGTATTTTCACATTCCCAACTACGTCCTCGCGGTCGTGATGTACACGCTGCTGGCGCGCTTCATCCTTTCGTTCTTTCTGCCGCCCGACAGCCGGAACTACATTTTCCGCGGCTTCTGCTTCGTGACGAACTGGTTTCTCGCGCCTGTACGTTTCCTGACGCCGGCGATGGTGCCGCATATGCTGCTGCTGCTGTTTGGAATGGTGTGGGCAGGCGCGCTGCGCTATGCGCTGTATTTCGCGCTGACCGGCGCCGGCCTCGCGCCGACCGTTTCCTGAGGTTCCGCCCGATGCCGCGCCAGCACATCGTGTTTCTCATCACCGCATTCGCCATCGTGAACGGCATCTTTTCGCCGTGGCTCCCCTACGCAGTCGCCGCGGTGCGCCTGCTCGCGCCGGGCCTGCTGATCTTCAGCGCGCCGGTGCTGTTTCTCTTTTCCTCCCTGCTTCTCTCGACGATGACCATCATCGCCGCGGGTGTGCCGGCGGCGCTCTACGAACGCCTGACCGGGACGCGCGAAACCAACGACATTTCATCGCTGATCTGGCTTGCCGGAACGGCGCTGCTGTCGCTGCAGGCAGTCCTCGTCGCGTTCGAGTTGTTTTTCTGACTTGCTAACCATTTCTCACAACCAAACCTTAAGGCCAGACGCCTAGAGGTGGACGCATCCATGCCGACTGTCTGGAGGTGCGTTCGATGTTCGATCCGGAGAATGAGGATTTTGCCGCGGCGATGCGGAATTTCGGCCTCGCCTGCATGGGCATTTTCATGATCCTGCTCGGCTATCGGGACGATCCGCAGGCGGCCGCACAGATCGGGGGGCTTCTCAGTCTGGCCGGGACATTCATCCTGCTGGCCCATCGTTCGGGCGACCGGAAGGGCGGGCTGACGCGGGCGGTGCGCATCGTTGCCGGACGCGATCACGCCGAAGCCGCCGAAACGCCGCGCCTCTGGTTCGCCTCGTGGCTCGCCGCGATGTCGGCGGGATTCTGGACACTGACGGTGCTCCTGCCGCATCTGGCCTGACCGCGGCACCTGTCGCCGATCAACAATAATTTTGTTGCCGGAACACAAGGCGATCTCCAATAGTTGTCCTTGAAACAACTGGAGAAGAACCCCGCTGGAACGTTTGCGACGCGCAGCACTGATATCCGTCGGTCGGGCCTGCGGGTTTGCGGGCCTGGGAATTCTCTGCGTCATGATCGGCCTGAGCTACGACATGCTCGCCGCTGCGCGTGCGGGCGGTGTCTGCGTCAGCCTTCTCACCGTCTTCCTGCTGATCCGTTCCTACAGAGCCGCCCGGGTCAATTACAAGAGAACCGAGCTCTGGCTGATGCTTGATGCGCAGGACAGGCCGCCGGCTGCCTATGCGCCCTGGGCCGTCGCGACAGCGTTGCGCGATGCCTATCTTCGTTTCGCCCAGTACGCCGCCTTCGCGTCGATCATCCTGTGGACCGCAGCGCTCGGCCTGTCGCTGTTGTCGCCCGCCGCCGCGCCGATGACAACGCTGCGGCTGGACGCCGCCATGCCGCCCGTGTGATAGAGGCCTCATCGATCATATCCGTGCCGGCGCGATGCGCATGTTCCCGCAATCGCCACCTTTGTGCGCACTTCGGGGGAAACCGATGAACCAGGCGACGCTCACGCTGCGCACCATGGCGAACACCTGGGAATGCGACGGCAACGGGCATCTCAACATCCAGTTCTATTTCGGGAATTTCGACGATGCCGGGCGTGTCCTGGCGGCGACCGGCAATGGCCCATCCGGTCCTCATCTGTCGCGGCACGTCCGGTTTCACGCCGAACTCCATGCCGAACAGGACATCATCGTTTTCTCCCGCTGCGTGCCCGCCGGCGTCGTCCATCGCATGTATACGGATGATGGAACGCGCCTGTCGGCGACCGCCATCGACATACATGGAACGGCAACCGATGAAGACATTGAAGAAGATGCACGACCGCGCGGGCTTGAAATCGCGCCGGCGAACGCGGCCGACATATCGGGCATGCTGAAGAGCGGCGAAGCGGTGATCGCCAATCTCGCCGCGGTTCGGCCGGAGCAATGCGACCCCGTGCTCGGCATGACCGATCGCCATCTCGTCGGCTGCATCTCCAACGCAGCGGCCGCCGCCTGGGCCCTGGCGGGGTATGACGTGGCCTTCCGGCGCGCGCACGGACTGGGAACCGTCGCCGTGGAAATGAAAGTGACGGCGCATCAGCGGCCCGCTCCCGGCGACATCCTCGAAATCGTCAGCACGCCGAAAGCCGCGACCGCCAAGGTGGTGACGATGCACCATTGCGTGCGCAACCGTTCCACCGGAGGGGTGGCCGCGACCGGCGACATCGTCGCCCTGTTGATGGATCTGGAAAAACGCCGGACCGTCAGCCTGCCGCAGGATCGCCTCGCCCCGTGGCTCAGGCGCTGACGTGTTGGCGGGCGCCTATTTGAAGTAGCCGACGAGTTCGTCGATGACGGCGAGAAAATCCCGGAACTTGCGCTCGAACACGTTCATCGTACGGTCAACCCCATCCTCCGGCGCCTGCGCGCCCGGCGCCCTTTCCCTTCCGCCCTCGCGTTCCGTGCCTTCGAGAACCTCGATGCGCCGGCGCAACTCGTCGCGAGACTTCTCCAGCGAGTCGATCTGTCGGTTGAGCCTGGTGATTTCGTCCTCAAATGCCTCAAGATCGTCGGGCACCAGGGTACACGACCACGCCCCCGCCACGCGCCGGCAATAGGAAGCCACACCGCTTTGCCGATCGACGCGCAGGAAGCCGCCCTCATCCCGTTGCAACAGATAGCGACCGTTCTCATCCGGCCCCGGATCGGCAAGAACCGGCAGGCCCACAACGGAAACAGCAATGAAGGACAACAGGTATGCGCGCATCCGGATCCTCTGCTCGCGCCACTGGGCGAGAGTGAGAAATCATATCGCGCTAAACACAGTTTTACGAGGGCTCCGGCCGGTACGGTTCTCTGCCCGACGCCAGCGCGTCCTCGAGCAGTTCGAGACGATCCTGTCCCCAGAACGGTTCGCCATCGAGAACGTAGCAAGGCGAGCCGACGCAATCATGGGCAATGGCGTCCCGGGTATTGCGCTCATAGATTTCCATGGATTCGGCTGAATTCGCCGCGGCGACGAGCGTCTCTCCATCCCATCCGGCCGCTGTCGCAAGTTCTTTCAATGTCGCCTCGTCGGCCGCATCCAGATCATTCAGCCAGACGGCCTGAAAACATCGCAGCGTGAAATCGTAGGGATCATCCCCCCGCGTCTGCAGCGCGATGATCATTCGGTCGGCGAGACCGGGCGTCAGGGGTATGTGGGCCGGATGAAGATTGAGGGAAATGCCGCGCCTTTCCCGCCATCGCTTCAATTCATACCAGCGATAGCGCTGGCGAGCCGGGTGGCGCTTGGGCAGCGGCGCGCCGCCGGTGACAGCAAAGACATCTATCAGCTTCATGGGGCGGTAGCGCACGACGGCGCCGTGACGACGCGCTATATCCCGCAGCAGGGCGTGGCCCATATATGCCCAGGGACTGATGACGGTAAAATGATAGTCGATCTCACGGCTCATCCAATTCGCCTCCCCGCAGGCCGCGCTTGCGATGGCGCCTCGAACCGGCCGGCCTCAGAACCTGCGAATGGCCTGAAACGCGACGCTCACCGCGTCGGCATCGATCGCATTCGCAGAAGGCGCCGCGACGCCATAGCGAACTCTCGTATAACCCAGATCCAGGCCGATTTCGATCTTGTCGGCCGGCTGCCAGAACAGACTCCCCAGTAGCTGAAGGACTTCAACGTCCGCCGCGCCAGGCGGCACCGCCGCAAGCGCCGTGCCGGCCGTCGTCTCGGGGCGGGCGCGCGCAAAGGCCGCGGCAATACTGGCCTTGAGGTCCGGTCCGACCGCGTAGGATGCGCCCAGCATCACCATCCATTCGTCGGCCGCGCCGCCGATGCGTCCGCCTGGAACGCTCGAATCCCACACCACGTCGCCAAGGCCCAGCGAGGAGTGCGCATTGAAACCGTGCGCGTAATACGTCATGGCGAGCAGATTGAGCTTTTCGGTCAGCACGATGTTTGCCGCCGCATCGAGGCGCCAGCCGATGCTGCGGTCGGCGGCGCCGCCCGCCATGGCATACACATTCTGCCGCAGGCCGCCGGCAAGCTTGGCCGAACCCCAATCGCCCTCTATCACAAGGGCGGCGACCATAGCGGGGATTTCATCGCGTTCCGGCCTTCCCGTTGCAGGCGGGGCCAGCGGCGCGCCGCTCGCGGTCGCCCGCGCCGACAACCAGTTTGCCACATAGTCTCCCCGCTGCGCGTAGGCGGGATCCTCCAAGGCCACGGCGGCCGTCAGGCCGTCACCCAGCGATCGGGTGTAACGCAATTGAATGAGACGCCGATAAGGATCGGCGAGGAAGCCGTAAAATTCCGTCGCCCCGGGCACTGCCGGAGGGTGCGCGGTCAATCTCGTCGTCTTGCCGAAGGTCCAGTTGCCGAACTGGATGAAGGCATGGCGCAGCCTGAAGGCGGCGCCGGTCGCGGCATTCGCGTCCTCCGCCTGCATTTCGATGAAGGTGCGCAGCGTACCGTATTCGGTCTGTTGGCGGGCGTCGAAGCCCAGACGCGCTTGGGCATGCAGGCTCAGCGTATCGCCGGTCGTGTGGACGGTTTGGGCGGCGACACTGTCCCAACCGTAGGACGGCCACCCGCCCAGGCCCGTCACATTGTCGGACGCCAACCCCGCATAGGCACCAACGTAACCGGATATCCTGACGCAGATATCGGTGCCAGGCACTGCGACAAAGCCAGCGATATCGCAGGCCCCGGCGCTGGAATCGCGAAGCATCGGCGCCGCCTTGGCGCCGGTACCGACAACCTGCAGGGTGATAACGGACAGCGCGATGAGCTTGCGCATGAAAAACGGCCCCGTTCCCGACTCTAAGAGCCCAACGCGGCCGGCGCGACTTGGTTCATCGCAAAGGGCGGGTTCACCTCTCTGCCGAAATTGCAAGAAGCCCCGGCGGGTTGCCGCCGGAGCTCCGAACACACTGCCTTTTTACGATCAGAACTTCCGGGTGGCCTGAAAAGCCACGGAGAACGCGTTGAAGTCTACGGGCACGCCGTAGTCAACATCCGTATAGGCGACCTCAACGCCGAGATCGAGATTCTTCACGGGCTTCCAGAAGACGCTGCCGACGACCTGGAACACCTCGACACCGTTCATGTCGGGGGTGCCCAAAAGACCCGTGCCGACAAGCGAGCCGGGTTCGGCATCCGCGAAGGCGGCCGAGAGGTTGACTGTCACGTCGGATGATACATCAAACGCGACGCCGATCATGGCCATCCATTCCTCGACATTGTCGGCGATGAGAACACCGGCAGCGTTGGAAATGATGTCGCCGATGGCCAGTGAGGAGTGAGCGTTGAAGCCGTCCGAATAATAGGCACGGGCCAGCAGGGTGACGGCGGAGGTCACCTTGATGTTGGCGCCGGCATCGATGCGCCAGCCGATTTCGCGATCGGCCACGAACGTGCCGAGCGGCAGGGCCGCGTAGACGTTTTGCCGGACGCCGGCCGCAACCTGTGCCGAACCCCAGGAGCCGCTGAAAGCCAGGGCGGCGACAATCGCCGGCATTTCGTCGCGTTCCTGCCCCATGAAAGGCGGCGCCGCCAGGAACACCGCAAGATCGCCGGCCTGGTTGAAGGCCGGGTCTTCCAGCGCGACGGCCAGCGTCATGCCATTGCCGAGCGGCATCGTGTAGCGGACCTGCACGGAACGGCCATAGGGATCGCCGATATGCGTTATGAATTCGGTCTTGGCCGGTGCCGAGGCGCCATGCGCGAACAGTGTGTCGGTCTTGCCGAAGGTCCAGTTGCCGAACTGGATGAAGGCATGACGGAGGTTGAAGGGCCCTCCGGTCGAGGCATTGGTGTCTTCCGCCTGCATCTCGATGAAGGCGCGTACGATGCCATATTCGGTCGTGGTCCGCGCATCGAAGTTCAACCGCGCCTGGGCGTGCATCACGAAGGTGTCGCCCGTGGTGTGGAAGGTGTTGTTAGGTCCGATGTCATCCCAGGCATAGTTGCGGCTGGCTCCAAGGCCGGAGACGTTGTCGCTCGCGGCGCCGGCCCAGAAGCGGGCGAAGCCGCCGACCTTGAAACAGATGTCGGTGCCCGGCAGTTCGATGAAGCCGGTGATGTCACAACGATAGACAGGCTCGCGCGCCGGTGCCTTCGGCATGTCGGCGGCCTGCGCCCCGGTGGCGACAAGCAGCGCCGCCGTACCGAGAAGAAGATTATAGTTACGGGTCATGGGATGCCCCCTTCTTGAGAATTGACGAACCGAGAAGGCCATGACCGGCGCAACTCGATGGCGCCATAGGCAGGGCGTTGTGTGACAGGTTCTTGAAGGCTGGATTGCGGGACGGTGTTTTCGGGCAGAATACGATATGTGACAGGTTATCGGGTCGAGCCTGTCGCATATTCGCCACAGCCGGCGGCCGGGCTGGCATCCCGGCGCCCGGACAAACGAAAACCCCGGCGGTTGCCCGCCGGGGTCCTGGATCGGGGAAGGCCGAAAAGCCTCAGAAGCTGCGGGTCGCCTGGAAGGCCAGCGAGAAGGCATCGAAGCTGATGCCCGGCGCGAAGGCGTTCACGATGCCGTAGTTGACATCGGTATAGGCAACCTCAACACCCAGTTCGAGATTGTTGACCGGACGCCAGAAGACGTTGCCGACGACCTGAAACACGTCCACCGACAGCCATGCGGTCGGGATCGGGATCGGCGAGGAGCCCGGCTCGGCTTCGGCATAGGCGGCCGAAACCGACGCCGTCATGTCCGGACGGAAGGCGAAGGACAGGCCGCCCATGACCATCCATTCCTCGACATTGTCGAGAATGAGGGTGCCGGTGATGTCGGTGATCACGTCGCCGGTCGCCAGTGAGGAATGGCCGTTGAAGCCATCCGAATAGTAGGCACGGGCGAGCAGCGCGATCGTCGAGGTCAGGTTGATGTTCGCGCCCGCGTCGACACGCCAGCCGATCTCACGATCGGCCACCGCCGTGCCGAGAGGGGTCTGTGCATAGACGTTCTGCCGAACACCCGCGGCGACCTGGGCGGAGCCCCAGGATCCGTCGAAGGCCAGCGCCGCGATCACGGCCGGCATCTCGTCGCGTTCCTGCGCAAGACCGATCGGCGCGCCGACCAGGTTGTTGAAGAACTCGCCAGCCTGCTGATAGGCCGGATCTTCCAGCGCGACGGCCAGCGTCATGCCGTTGCCCAGCGGCATCGTGTAGCGGACCTGGACCGAGCGGCCATAGGGATCGCCGATATGGGTCAGCAGGTCGGTATAGGCCGGGGCCGATGCGCCATGGGCGAACAGCGTGTCCGTCTTACCAAAGGTCCAGTTGCCGAACTGGATGAAGGCGTGGCGCAGGTTGAAGGCACCGCCGGTCGAGGCGTTGTTGTCTTCGGCCTGCATCTCGATGAAGGCGCGCAGAATGCCGTACTCGGTCGAGGTACGCGCATCGAAGTTCAGGCGCGCCTGGGCGTGCATGACGAACGTATCGCCCGTCGTGTGCGTACCGTTCGGGCCGATCGCGAACCAGCCGACCGGACCGACGCCGCCACCGGCGAGACCATTCACATTGTCTTCGGCAACGCCGGCATAGAAGCGCGCATGGCCGCCGACCTTGAAGCAGATGTCGGTGCCCGGCAGTTCGATGAAGCCGGTGATGTCGCAGCGATAGACAGGCTCGCGGGCCGGTGCCTTCGGCATGTCCGCAGCCTGCGCCCCGGTCACCAGCAGCGCGGCCGCCGATCCCAGGAGGAGAGCTTTCTTGTTGATCGTCATGATGACGCCCCTCTTCAATCTCGTTTTACCCCGCGAGCACCCGGACAAACCCGGCGCCAGCAGCAACTGAGAAAAGTTCTCCGGCGAACTAACGCATCGTGCAATCGGAAAAAGGCATACGGGACACTTTTGGTCACACTTTCTCGATGAACTGTTGCGCAATCGTCACAGAAGGGTTGCCAGACTGACGAATGACGAAGCGTAATGCCTGACAATTAGGCAACAGCTTCGTAGCCGCCTTCGCGATCCGCGGGGGCCTGCACAGGTGAAATGAACTCTAAAAACTCCTGGTGGCCTGAACGGCCACGGAGAAAGCATCGCCGTCGAGCGGACCGGTGAAGAAACCATAGTCCACATCCGAATAGGCCACCTCGACGCCCAGTTCGAAATTGTTGACCGGCCTCCAGAAGACGTTGCCGACGGCCTGCAGGACATTGACCCCCCACATGGAAGGCGTGCCGAGAAGACCGGTGCCGAAGAGCGAACCTGCTTCCGATTGCGCATAGGCGAGCGAAACCGAGGCGGCGACATCGGGCGTCACGGCAAAGGAAACGCCGCCCATGACCATCCACTCCTCGACATTGTCGGCAATCGTCAGACCTGTCGCGGACGATATGATGTCGCCGAGAAAGAGCGACGAATGAGCGTTGAAGCCGTCCGAATAATAGGCCCGGGCGAGCAGAGAGATCGACGAACTCACGTCGATGCTGGCACCCGCATCGACGCGCCAGCCGATCTCACGATCCGCGATCGTGCCGGGAACGAACACACCGGGCGCAACCGCGTTGCGATAGACGTTCCGGCGGGCACCGGCGGCCACCTGCGCGGAGCCCCAGGATCCGCTGAAGCCCAATGCTGCGACAATGGCGGGCGCCTCGTCGCGTTCCTGCATCATGAAGGGCGGCGTGCCCAGAAAGACAGCCAGATCTCCGGCCGGCTGATAGGCGGGATCTTCCAGCGCCAGGGCCAGCGTCATGCCGTTGCCGAGGGGCATTGTGTAGCGGACCTGCACGGAGCGGCCATAGGGGTCGCCCACATGCGTGATGAAGTCGGTATAGGCCGGGGCGGATGCGCCATGCGCGAACAGCGTATCCGTCTTGCCGAAGGTCCATTTGCCGAACTGGATGAAGGCGTGACGCAGGTTGAACGGCCCGCCGGTGGACGCGTTGGTGTCTTCCGCCTGCATCTCGATGAAGGCGCGCAGAACGCCGTATTCGGTCGTGGTGCGCGCGTCGAAGTTCAGCCGCGCCTGGGCGTGCATCAGGAACGTGTCGCCCGTCGTGTGCGTGGCGTTGCCGCCAATGTTGCCCCAGAAATAGCCGGGATTGGCACCGATGCCGACGACATTGTCGGATGCAGCACCGGCGTAGAAGCGCGCGAAACCGCCGATCTTGAAACAGATATCGGTGCCCGGCAGTTCGATGAAGCCGGTGATGTCGCAGCGGTAGACGGGTTCGCGCGCCGGCGCCTTCGGCATGTCGGCAGCTTGCGCCCCGGTTGCCGCGAGGAGCGCAACGGCCGATCCCAGGAAGATGCCCTTACCGTCAATCGCCATCAGGAAGCCCTTTGACATTTCCTGCGCAGCCTCGCGAAAGGCATCAGGACGAGCCCTGCCGCCAAAAAGAGTTTGAATGTAGTTGTTCGGCGAATTTCGCAATTACGCAAGAATTAGCTCAGGCCCTCGGCGCTGGCGCAACGGTTTTCCGCAAAAGCTGTTGCACGCGGGCAACAAAGTGGCTGGCGGCGGCATGCCGGCGCCCGGACAAACGAAAACCCCGGCGGTTGCCCGCCGGGGTCTGGATCGGGGAAGGCCGAAAAGCCTCAGAAGCTGCGGGTCGCCTGGAAGGCCAGCGAGATGGCATCGCCATCGGCCGCACCGTAGAACACGCCGTAGTCGACGTCGGTGTAGGCCACTTCGACACCCAGCTCGAGATTGTTAACCGGACGCCAGAAGATGTTGCCGACAACCTGGAGGGCTTCGACGCTGTAGACCGAAGGCGTGCCGATCAGGCCGGTGCCGACCGTCGAACCCATCGTGGATTCCGCGTAGGCAGCCGAGACCGAGGCCGTCATGTCCGGACGGAAGGCGAAGGACAGGCCGGCCATGACCATCCATTCCTCGACATTGTCGGCAATCAGGGTAGCTGTTGCATTCGACATGATGTCGCCGAGGAAGAGCGACGAATGGGCGTTGAAGCCGTCCGAATAGTAGGCACGGGCGAGCAGCGCGATCGTCGAGGTCAGATTGATGTTCGCGCCCGCGTCGACACGCCAGCCGAACTCACGATCGGCAATGCCACCGCCAGAGTAGACGTTCTGACGGGCGCCGGCCGCGACCTGCGCCGAACCCCAGGAGCCGTCGAACGCCAAGGCGGCGATAACGGCCGGCATCTCGTCGCGTTCCTGGAACATGAAGGGCGGGGTGCCGAGGAACACCGCCATGTCGCCAGCCTGCTGATAGGCCGGATCTTCCAGCGCGACGGCCAGCGTCATGCCGTTGCCCAGCGGCATCGTGTAGCGGACCTGGACCGAGCGGCCATAGGGATCGCCGATATGGGTCAGCAGGTCGGTATAGGCCGGGGCCGATGCGCCATGGGCGAACAGCGTGTCCGTCTTACCAAAGGTCCAGTTGCCGAACTGGATGAAGGCGTGGCGCAGGTTGAAGGCACCGCCGGTCGAGGCGTTGTTGTCTTCGGCCTGCATCTCGATGAAGGCGCGCAGAATGCCGTACTCGGTCGAGGTACGCGCATCGAAGTTCAGGCGCGCCTGGGCGTGCATGACGAACGTATCGCCCGTCGTGTGCGTACCGTTCGGGCCGATCGCGAACCAGCCGACCGGACCGACGCCGCCACCGGCGAGACCATTCACATTGTCTTCGGCAACGCCGGCATAGAAGCGCGCATGGCCGCCGACCTTGAAGCAGATGTCGGTGCCCGGCAGTTCGATGAAGCCGGTGATGTCGCAGCGATAGACAGGCTCGCGGGCCGGTGCCTTCGGCATGTCCGCAGCCTGAGCCCCGGTCACCAGCAGCGCGGCCGCCGATCCCAGGAGGAGTGTTTTCTTGTTGATCATCTAAGGATGCCTCGTTCTTTCTGGTTTAACCCCGTTTGCGCCGGAAGGAAGAATCACCCCGCCACACGAGAGCCGCAGCCTTTGTGCGATGCACCGGGTTTTGTGACAAGCAGATTACGGATATCCCGGTCGGTCGGTGACGATTTCTCGGCATTCTGTTGCGAAGGCGCAACAGGCCCATTCGCGCAATTGCCGAATCCTTGGGCAAAGCGCCTAAAATCAGGCATATCGGCATTCATATTTCGGTAACGAAAAACCCCGGCGGTTGCCCGCCGGGGTTTCGCGATCCCGATCCCGGGATCGAACGGATCAAACCGCCTTAGAAGGAGCGCTTGGCCTCGAAGACCAGCGTGAAGGCGTCGTTGCCGACCGGGCCGAGCGGCGCCGGAACGTGATAGTCGACGTCGACATACTGCACTTCGACACCGAACTGCATGTTGTTGACCGGCGTCCAGAAGACGTTGGCCATCACCTGGAAGACGTCGATGCTGGCCTGGTTCGCGGTCAGACCGGTGCCGATCCAGTTGCCGACGACGTTGCTCGGCTCAGCAGTTCCATAAGCGACGAACATGCCGGACTTCCACTGCGGAGCCCACTGAATGTTGGCACCAATGGCGACAACCCACTCCTCGATCGTGGCGTTGATCGACTGCGTGACCGGGTTCCAGAGGATATCGCCGATGCTGATGCCGCTGTTGGAGCTGTAACCGTCAGAGTACAAGCCACGGGCCATCAGGGTGACGGCGGAAGTCGCCTTCACATAGACGCCACCTTCGACGCGCCAGCCGAGTTCACGATCCGCCGTTGCGGCCGTGCCGCCACGATAGACGTTCTGGTGGATACCACCGCCGATCGAGAAGCCGCCCCAGGAACCGGCCCAGCTCAGCTGAGCGACGAGATCCGGAACTTCATCGCGTTCGTTCGCAGCAGCGAAAGCCGCCGGCGGCGGGTTGAGAACACCACCAACGGCGTTGACCTGCGCAACGAAGCCGGCGGCATAGTCGCCGTCGATCGTGTGCACCGGATCTTCGACCGCGACGGCCAGCGACATGCCATTGCCGAGCGGCATGGTGTAGCGGACCTGGACCGGACGCGAGCCCTGACCGGCGAACAGCGTGCCGTTGACGCCATGTTCGGTCAGGTACGGGGTGACGCCGGCCGGGTTCAGCGTGCGGGTCGTCTTACCGAACGTCCAGTTGCCGAACTGGATGAAGGCGTGACGCAGGTCGAAGGGACCGCCCGTGGAAGCGTTGTTGTCATGGGCCTGCATTTCGATGAAGGCGCGCAGCGTGCCGTATTCGGTCGTGGAGCGGGCATCGAAGTTCAGACGGCCAAGGGCGTGCATGACCAGCGTGTCACCAGTGGTGTGCTGGAAATCCGAGCCGACATTCTTCCAGGAGTGGAAGATCGACGAGCCGAGTACGTTGTCCTCGGACACGTTCGCCCAGAACTGGGCGTGGCCACCGACCTTGAAGCAGATATCGGTGCCCGGCAGTTCGATGAAGCCGGTGATATCGCACCGGTAGACAGGCTCGCGCGCCGGTGCCTTCGGCATGTCGGCGGCCTGTACCCCGGTAACCAGCAGCGCAGCCGCCGATCCCAGGAGCAGGGTCTTTTTGTTGATCATCACTAGGTTCCCAAGAATTTGCCCGCCGACCCCCTGGACGGCGCTGCAGGTGGCAATTGTTCGAGAACCGCCGTCAACGGCAAGTGAATAGTCCGCCGAAACGACCTTTATTGAAGGGAAAATGGCACAGTGTGGCCAAACAGCAACGAATTCAAAGAATTTATGCGCAAAATGTCGTGTTTAAGCTGCCGATGATGTGCCTCATTACTCATAAAGACCCGATTCACGTGCAGTAAAAATTCAATAATCGTCGATTTAATCTAATATATAAAAACAAACAGCCGGCACATTTGCTTGTACCGGCTGTACGCCATCCCCTATGAATGTAATGATCAGGCTGCTTTCTTTCCTGGCTTTTCCGGATTGAAACGCATGTAAAAGCGCTCATCCTTGGCTGCCATTCTGACCAGAAGATCGTTCGGCCGGAATCGCTCTCCGTGTTTCTTCTGAAGTTTCCTGGCCAGTTTGACGAATTTTTCTGTCCCCATCATATCGATATAGCTGAGCGTACCACCGGCCCAAGGGGCAAAGCCAAAGCCGAGAATCGATCCGACGTCCGCTTCGCGCACATCCGTCAGGATGCCTTCCTCGAAGATGCGGGCCGTTTCGAGCGCCTGCGCGACAAGCAGGCGCTGCTTCAGCTCCTCGATGTCGAAGGTCTCCGCGGGTTTCGGTTTGACGATCTCGGCGAGCCCCGGCCACAGCTGTTTCTTCTTGCCGTCATAATCATAAAAGCCCTTGCCGGCCTTGCGCCCGGCGCGGCCGCGCTTGACGGCCATTTCCTCCAGCAACGCCTCCTGTCGCGGATCGATCGCCTTCGGGCCGATATCCTTCTTTGTCGCCTGCAGAATTTTCCACGCCAGATCGACCGCCACCTCGTCATTGAGCGAAAGGGGACCGACCGGCATGCCGGCCATCCGCCCGGCGTTCTCGATCATCGCGGGCGGCACGCCCTCCAGCAGCATCATGTGCCCTTCGCGGATATAGGTCATGACCGTGCGGCTGGTGTAGAAACCGCGCCCGTCATTGACGACGATCGGCGTCTTGCGGATCGCGCGGATGAAATCGAGCGCCGCGGCCAGCGCCGCGTCTCCGGTCTTCCTGCCCATGATGACCTCCACCAGCATCATCTTGTCGACGGGCGAGAAGAAGTGGATGCCGATGAACTTCTCCGGATCTGCAACATTCTCGGCCAGCGACGTGATCGGCAGGGTGGATGTGTTGGAGGCGACGATCGTATCGGCCGACAGGTAGGGCGCGGCCTTGGCCATCGCCTCGGCCTTGACGCCGCGGTCCTCGAAGACAGCCTCGATCACGAGGTCGCAGCCTTTCAGCGCCGAATAGTCCGCGCTCGCCGTGATCAGCGACAGGGTCTTTGATTTGGCGTCTTCCGTCGCCTTGCCGCGCTGGACGGCCTTCGTCATCAGGTCTTCGGTATGGGCCTTACCCCTGTCAGCGCTCGCCTGGTCGCGATCGATGAGCACAACCTGGATGCCTGCGCGCGCGGACACATAGGCAATGCCCGCGCCCATGAATCCGGCGCCGATGATGCCGATCCTGCCGAGCTTTGTCGGCGGCACCTTGGCCGGGCGGCGAGCGCCCTTGCTGAGCGCCTGCATGGAAATGAAGAGCGAACGGATCATCGCCGCGGCCTGCGGGGTGCGCAGGACATGGGCGAAATAGCGCGACTCGATGCGCAAAGCGATGTCCATCGGCATCAGCAGCCCTTCATAGACCGCCGACATGACCGCCCGGATGCCCGGATAAAGATCGAAGGTTTCCTTGCGGTAGAGCGCGTTCGCCGCCGCGAAGGTCTGCATGCCGCCGGGGGAGAAGACCGGGCCGCCGGGAAGCTTGAACTTCTCGCGATCCCAGGGCTGGACGCCCTCACCGCCGCCGAGGATCCATTTCTTCGCCGTGCCGACCAGATCGGCCGCCGGGACGGTCTCATTGACGATGCCCATCGCCTTCGCCCTGGAGAAGGCAAGTTCCGTTCCCTGCAGCAGCAGCGGCAGGGCATCGATGGGCGCCAGCATGCGCGGCAGGCGCTGCGAGCCGCCGGCACCGGGAAACAGACCGACCTTGACTTCCGGAAGCCCGACCTTGCCCTTGCTGTCGCTTGCCGCGACGCGGTAGTGGCAGGCAAGCGCCAGTTCAAAACCGCCGCCGAGCGCGGTGCCCGTCAGAGCGGCGACAACGGGCTTGCCGCAGGTTTCGAGCCTGCGAAACAGCTGCGAGAGCTTGCGGCTCTCGTCGAACAGCATCCGGTTCGCGGCTTCCGGCTTCTTCGCGGCCTGCTTTTTGAACGTGCCGAGCATATCCTCCAGCATGGTCAGATCGGCGCCGGCGCAGAAACTGTCCTTGCCGGAGGTGATGACCGCGCCCTTTATGGCGGCGCTCGTCGCGATCTCTTCGACAATGCCGGCCAATTCCTCGATCGCCTTCAGATCGAAGACGTTCATCGCCCGGTCCTTCATGTCCCAGGTGACGAGCGCGATCCCGTCCTTGTCGGTCTCAACGGTGAAATGCTGATAAGCCATGATCTTCCTCCCGGCCGTCTTCAGACGCGCTCGATGATGGTTGCCGTACCCATGCCGGACCCGATGCAAAGGGTGATAAGGGCCGTGTTGAGGTCGCGCCGCTCCAGCTCGTCGAGCGCCGTGCCGAGCAGCATCGCGCCGGTCGCGCCCAGCGGATGGCCAAGCGCGATGGCGCCGCCATTGACGTTGACCTTGTCGCCGTCGAGATCGAAGGCCTGCATGTAGCGCAGCACGACCGAGGCGAAAGCCTCGTTGACCTCGATGAGGTCGATATCGTCGAGCGACATGCCCGAGCGCTTCAGGACCTTTTTCGTGACATCCACCGGACCGGTCAGCATCAGGGCCGGATCGGAGCCGATATTGGCGTAGGCGCGGATGCGCGCCCGCGGCTTCAGGCCGGCCTTCTTGCCCGCCTGCCTGGAGCCGATCAGCACGGCGGCCGCGCCATCGACGATCCCAGAGGAATTGCCGGCATGATGGACGAAATTGATCTTCTCCACTTCCGGATGCGCCTGGATGCCTACGGCATCGAAGCCCGCCATCGCGGCCATGCCTTCAAATGAGGGGTTGAGGCTCGCCAGAGACTGCATCGTCGTCTCGGGGCGCATATGTTCGTCGCGGTCGAGGATCGTCAGCCCGTTGATGTCCTTCACCGGGATAACGGAGTTCTTGAAGTAGCCCTTCTTCCAGGCGCGCGCAGCACGCTTCTGGCTTTCCAGCGCATAGGCGTCGACCTCGGTGCGGCTGAAGCCGTATTTGGTGGCGATCAGATCGGCGGAGATTCCCTGCGGCATGTAGTAGGCCGGCAGCGCCACGGAGGGATCGACCGGCCAGGAGCCGCCGGACGCGCCGATGCCGACGCGGCTCATGCTCTCCACACCGCCACCGATCGTCAGGCCGTGCTGGCCGGAGATGATCTCGCCGGCTGCGAAATTGACCGCATCGAGCCCGGAAGCGCAGAAACGATTGATCTGGACGCCGGGGACGGAGGTATCGTAGCCCGCCCTGAACACCGCCATGCGGGCGATATCGCTGCCGGCCTCGCCGACCGGATCGACGCAGCCAAGAACCACATCGTCCACCGTCTTCGTATCGAGATCGTTGCGCCGGCGGATGGCATCGAGCGTCTGCGCGGCAAGATCCACCGCCGTCACTTCGTGCAGGCTGCCGTCCTTCTTGCCGCGACCGCGCGGGGTGCGGACATGATCGAATATCAGTGCGTCGGCCATTCTTTCCTCCTGAGAGCCCGGCCCCGGTTCGGCCCCGCTTGAACGGGCGGTCCCGGCGGGCATTCGCCTATAGGCCGGCCATCCCGCGCCCGGCGCGGAATACCGGCAGGTTCAAAACGCCTCCGCCGGCAGCGCCATCATGCTGTCGGCGCCGGTCTGGATGCGCGCCAGATGCGCCGCCGTCTCCGGCATCATGCGCTCCATGAAGAAGCGGCCGGTCGCCAGCTTCGCCTCGAGAAAGG
This sequence comes from Flavobacteriaceae bacterium, assembly GCA_050249695.1. GTDB lineage: Bacteria > Pseudomonadota > Alphaproteobacteria > Rhizobiales > Tepidamorphaceae > JACKJP01. Next base: position 83,738 of record JBFWQA010000002.1, read on the forward strand.
CCTTGTCGCCACCTTGGGCGAGGCCTTCCTGCGCCGCCGCGGCCATCAGCGCCCACATGTAGCCGAGGGCGACGAGGCCGAAGAGGTGCATGTAGTCGGTGGAGCCGGCGCCGGCATTGTCCGGCTTCTTCATCGCATTCTGCATGAACCACATCGTGGCCGCCTGCAGATGGTCGGCGCCCTGTTTGAGCGGCCTGGTGTAGGGGGCCATCGCCTCGTTGTCCTTGTGGGCGGCAACGAAGGCGCCGACCTCCTGGAAGAAGGACATGATCGCGCGACCGCCGTCGCGGCCGAGCTTGCGGCCGACAAGATCCAGCGCCTGTATCCCGTTGGCGCCTTCGTAGATCATGGCGATGCGGGCGTCGCGCACGAACTGCTCCATGCCCCACTCGCCGATATAGCCGTGCCCGCCATAGATCTGCTGCGCCATCACCGTGTTGGCGAAGCCGACATCGGTCAGCACGCCCTTGATGACGGGCGTCAGCAGGCCGAGCATGTCGTCAGCCTCCTGCCGCGCCTTTTCGTCGTCCGAACGGTGCAAAACGTCGGCCTTGAGCGAAACCCACAGAATGAGCGCCCGCGCCGCCTCGTTGAAGGCGCGCATCTGCATCAGCATGCGCCGGACATCCGGATGCACGATGATCGGATCGGCCTTGGCGCCGGGGTTCTTGGGGCCGGTGAGCGCACGGCCCTGCAGGCGCTCGCGCGCATAGGCGACGGCGTTCTGATAGGCGACGACAGACATGCCCAAGCCCTGCACGCCGACCGCGAGGCGCGCCTCGTTCATCATGACGAACATCGCGTTGAGGCCGCGGTTCTCCTCGCCGACGAGCCAGCCGGTCGCGCCGTCATAGTTCATGACGCAGGTGGCATTGCCGTGAATGCCCATCTTTTCCTCGATCTTGCCGCAGGAAAGCGCGTTGCGCTCGCCGGGATTGCCTGACGCATCGGGCAGGAATTTCGGAACGACGAAGAGCGAGATGCCCTTTGTTCCCTCGGGCGCACCCTCGATGCGCGCAAGGACGAGATGGACGATGTTTTCGGTCAGGTCATGTTCGCCCGCCGAGATGAATATCTTCTGGCCGGTGATCCTGTAGCTGCCGTTCTTCTGCGGTTCCGCTTTCGTGCGGAGCAGGCCGAGATCGGTGCCGCAATGCGGTTCGGTCAGGTTCATCGTGCCGGACCACGCGCCTTCAGCCATCTTGGGCAGATAGGCCTGCTTTATCTCGTCATTCGCATGGGTATAGAGCGCGGCGAAGGCGCCTTGGGACAGACCCGGATACATGCCCCATGCGAGATTCGCGGACGAGATGAACTCCTGCATGATGGTGTTGACCACGCCCGGCAGGCCTTGCCCGCCATATTGCGGCGGCAGGGAAAGACCGATCCACCCGCCGTCCTTGTAGGTGAGGTATGCGTCCCTGAAGCCGGCCGGTGTTGTGACGCTGCCGTCATCGTGGCGGGTGCAGCCCTGCCGGTCGCCCACCGCGTTCAGCGGTGCGAGCGTCTCGCCGGCGAGCTTTCCGCCTTCGTCCAGAATCGCCTTCAGCACATCCGGGCTTGCGTCGGCGAAACCCGGAAGATTGCCGTATTTTTCGATCTTCAGAACGTCGTTGAGCAGAAAAAGGACGTCTTCGACAGGCGCATTGTAGGTGGGCATAGCCGGCAGTCTCCTCACCGTTCCGCGAGCCTTGCCGGCTCGACTTTCCTGAACCGTGTTTCCGCAGCGCTATTACGTTAAGGGTATGCGAGCGGATATACTCATCGTAACGCGACAATATACTGCTTACGTTAACGTCAGTCTAGCCGTCTTTCGTCATTTTCTCCTTGAGCATGCCCTCGACGATATCACAGGTTCGCGACAGCTCCCTGATGGCGATTTCGATCTCGCTCTTCTGCGCTTCCAGTTTCGCCACCTGCTCGCGAAAGCGATTGAGCGACACGCGAAGCTGCGTGACCTGACCGTCCTTGAGATCGTACAGATCAAGCATGGCCTTGATGTCGGAAAGCGGAAATCCGACCTTCTTGCCCATCAAAATAAGCTTAAGGCGCGCGCGATCCCGGCGCGAATACAGGCGGGTCAGGCCGTCGCGGCGCGGATTGAGCAGGCCCTTGTCTTCATAGAAACGCAATGCGCGCAGCGTGGTGTCGAACTCGCGCGACAGATCGCCAATGGTGAAGACGGTCTGGTGCGGGGGCAGCGTGCCGGGCTTGCGACCCGTCACTTCGTCGGCAAGCATTTCGGCCGCCAGATCCTCGGTGGGATGCTTCATGGGTAACTCCAGATTTCGATGTTGGCCCCAGTCTAGTTTACGTTAAGGGAATATACAATTTCAAATTTTTCCCAACCACGAAACAATGTTATCGGCCCGGGATTCCGCATGGCCGGCACGCCCCCACGCGATCATCCGCAGCGCGGTCGCCGGGGCAGCAAGGGCGGCACGCTTTCCTAGGAATAAAATGCGGCGGCAGTGCGCCTCCCGCCCGGAACCCTGCCGGCGGACAAGAACTTAACCACTTCTTTACCACGATCGTTAACCATCCCACGTGCCGACATCCGGCGATTTGCTTGCCGCCCCTCCGAGAATCGCGGGCTCCGGCAAACAGGCGCCGGGCTCGACGGCTACCGTCCGATGCGCGCCGGGACGCCGGCTGCGCCCATGAGAAAACAGCTTTCCCGTCGCGTTCGCGCGCGGCGGGCCCGGAGATAAAGATGCCGTCCAGCGCCGCATGGAAATCCCGCAGATCCAGCCGCCCCGCCTTCACCGAAGACGACCCGGCCGAGACCTCTCTACGTCAGCTGCTGACCAGATCGCTGCGGGAAATGGCGGGTCGCGAGGACCCCGGCGCCTACCGTCGCGCCTCGAGCGCCAACCGGCAGCTTGCCGGAGCGCTGCGGCGTCACCTGCATATGCTGGAGGCCTCCGCGCACCAGCCTTCCGGCTATTATGACGACTTCGAATTCGACGACTATGCCGATCCGCGCGACCGCGCGCTCGAGCAGCTGGCCGAGGAAAGCCGCCTGACACGGCAGGCGCTGTTCATCATGGCCGACAGGCTGGAGGAACGCCTCGGAGGATCGAGATCCGTGCCGCCGCCAGCAACGGCAGAGGCGGCAGCGCAGGAGGAAGACCCCCGCCAGACGGAGATCGCCGCCCTGCGGGCGATGCTCGACATGCTCGAGTCGCAGCAGTCGGGCGACCCTGACGCCGCCGAACCGCCCGCCCCCGAGGCGGAAGCGCAATCCGGGTTTCATGCGCCGCGGTCCGAATCAACCGACGTGGCGAGCCATAGAGACGAACGGCTTGAGCGCCTGGAAGAACGGCTGAACCAGATCGCCGATGCGATCACCGCGAAGGCAAAGGCCGACACCGGCGGCGCGGCCGGCAAGAAAATTGAAGATTCGATCCGCCGCCTTGCCGATACCCAGCTGGCGATCAGCCACAATATCGACGAGACCGGCGAACGCTACCGCGCCACGCTGGACGAGCGGCTGAACGCGCTCGCCGCCAGGATCGAGGCGAAAATCCAGCAGGAAAATACATACGAAGCCATCGGCGGGCTGGAGCGCGAACTGCGCAACATGTCCGACAGGCTGACCATGCCCGACGTCGACCTCGGCGGGCTGGTCTCGGAGGTCCGCTCGGTCGCCGAACGGCTCGACGCGATCCCGGCGCATTCGGAAAGCGCGTTCCGCCGCATCGCCAACGGCCTTGCCCAGCATATCGACTCCTCGTCCTCGACGACGATCAGCACGCTGCGGGCCGACCTTGAACGCATTCACAACGCGGCGCCCGCGCCCGACATAAGCTCGATCGAACATGCGATCGCCGACATCGCATTGCGTCTCGATACCGCCGGCCAGGCCGAACTTGGTGCGCTCCGCGACGAAATCGCGCAGATGCGCAGCGAAATCCACAACAGCGGGCGGATCGATCTCTCCGGCATCGAATCCTCGCTTGCGCTGCTGCTGCAGAAACTCGACGAGCGGCCGGCGGAGTCGGCGCGCGGCGACGACACCGCGGTGCTCGCCGCCGTCGAACGGCGCATCGCGCAACTGTCGGAAGACATCGCCAGCGTTCGCGCCGCCGACGCAACCCCCTCGCAGATCGAACCGCTGCTGAGCGATCTCGCCCGCCGCATCGACGCTAGCCGCGAGGATGCGGTCGAGGCGGCCCGGCAGGCCGCCGAGGCGGCAGCGGGCAAAGTCCTGGCAACGCCGCCCGGCGATCCGGCGCCCGACAAGGCGCTGATCGGCGCGTTGCAGAATGAAATCCGTCAGCTCCGCCAATCCAGCGACCAGTCCGACCGCCGCACGCAGGATACGCTGGAAGCGGTCCATGACGTGCTGGGCAAGATCGTCAACCGGCTCTCGGAAATGGAGCGGGAGGTTGTGATCCCGGCGCCGAACACGGAAGCGCCGACAGATCGCCGGCCGGCGCAACCGCATGCCGCCGCCGAGCATGTTCTCTCATCGAAGCCCGACAAGCCGGCGGCATACGAGCCCCAGGCAACCCCCGGCCGTCCGATCAACGCTCCGTCCGGAGAAACGTCGCCCTCCCTGCAGGACGATGTGCCGCTGCCGCCGCGCATGTCGCGGCAGGCCGAGGCAAGCGCCAATGCCGCAGAGACGGCCGCGACCGGCGAGAAGAACGAAGACAAGACCGATTTCATCGCGGCGGCGCGGCGCGCCGCACGGGCCGCTGCAGCCGAGGAAGCCGCGGGCCAGAACGACCTTCCCAGGGGTCTTGCCCGTCTGCTGCGACGCAAGGCGCGCGAGACCGACGCGCCGGCAGCGGACAGGGCCGCGACGCCTCGTGCCGCAGGCGGGGGCGGCTTCGACCGCGCACAGCGAGCGGCGCGTACCGCCGGCAAGGTCGAGGTTCGGGACAAGACCCTAACGGCGCAAAGCGAACCCGCAGTCGCCGATGCTGGCGAAGGGCCCGCCGGCCTCGTCGCGGATGTGCGGAACGACGAAAGCGGGAAAACCGGCGGCTCGCGCAAAACCATCGTGTACGGAATGTCGATCTTCCTGATCCTGATGGGAGGGTGGCAGGTCTACCGGATGTTCTCCGCGAACGAGGCGCCCCCCGCACCGGCGGCACTGTCGACGCCCGAGCAGCCCGCGCCGCAACAATCCGCGCCCGTCGCCCCGGATACGCAGGCAACGCCGCCCGCTAGCAGCGGCACGCCGGCCGGAGAGCAGGGCAATGCCGCCATAGCGCCGGAAAGGCACTCGTCCATCGGAACGCCGGCCATGCCGCGCCAGATCGAGATCGGCCAGCTTCCGAAAACATCCGACCAGGCTGCGATGGCTGGCAAAGGCGGGCTGAAAAGCGAACCGGCCGGGTCTTTGGCATCGCCGCAGCTTTCCGATCTGCCGAACAGCCTGCCGCAGGGCCTGCGTGAAGCAGCCGCGGGCGGCGACATGCTGGCGCGCTACGAGATCGGCAGCCGCTACGCCGAAGCGCGGGACGCGCCGCAGGACCTGGAAAAGGCCGCGCAGTGGTTCCAGCTCGCCGCCGCCCAGGGCCATGCGCCCTCGCAGTTCCGTCTCGGCGGCATGTTCGAGAAGGGCAACGGCGTTCCCAAGGACAACGAACTCGCCAAGATCTGGTACGAACGCGCCGCCGAAAAGGGGAACCGGCGCGCCATGCACAATCTGGCGGTGCTGCTGGCCGACGGCTCGGCAGGCAAGCCGGACTACGGGGTCGCCGCGGACTGGTTCCGGCGCGCAGCGGAATTCGGCCTGCGCGACAGCCAGTACAATCTCGGCATCCTTTATGCCCGGGGCATGGGCGTGAGCCAGGACCTGAAGGAATCCTACAAATGGTTCACCATCGCCGCCGCCGCGGGCGACGCCGAAGCCAAGGGCAAGGCCGACGAACTGGCCCGCCGCATGGATCCGCAGACCGTGGCCCAGGCGAAGATCGCCGCGAATGCCTGGCAGGCGCAACCGCTGGACGAGCTGGCCAACTCGACCGATACGGGCGGCGCGCCGTGGAATCGCGAGACGACCGCGTCGATCCCCCTGAAGGGCCCGGACCTGATCCGGGAGGCGCAGCAGCTTCTCGGACAGCTCGGTTACGACGCCGGAACGCCCGACGGCATCGCCGGGCAGCAGACCCGCGAAGCGGTGATCGCCTTCCAGAAGGACACGGGACTGGACGCCAACGGCAATATCGATCCCTTCCTGATCGACGCGCTGCGCAAACAACCTCGCTGAAAAAGCTGAAATTACGGGACGTTTACTTGACAGCCGACCCTTCTGGGTATCTGACCGGAAAGCGGGGCGTTTCTTTGTGACTGACCGATAATGGCGTGCCGGCCTTGCAGGGCTGACGCCGTCTGGTTGTGTATCCCGGATCCATCGCGACTATGGATATATACCTGCCGATCGCTGAAATCTCGCTCAACATGGCGATGTTGTTCGGGATCGGCTGCGCGGTGGGGTTCCTGTCGGGCATGTTCGGCGTCGGCGGCGGATTTCTGATCACGCCGCTGCTCATCTTCATCGGCGTTCCGCCGGCCGTCGCGGTCGCGACCGGATCCAATCAGGTCATTGCCGCATCCGTCTCCGGCGCGCTGGCGCACTGGCGCCGCAAATCGATCGATTTCGGCCTGGGAATCGTGCTGCTCATCGGCGGCGTCGGCGGATCCATGGCGGGCGTATGGCTGTTCAAGATCCTGCGGGAGAGCGGTCAGGTCGATATCGTCGTCGGGCTCGCCTATACGGCCTTTCTCGGGGTTATCGGCGTTCTGATGCTCAATGAGAGCGTGCGCGCCATCCGTCGCAGCCGGAAGGGCGCCCTGCCCGCCTTCCGGCGACCCGGCCAGCACAACTGGATCCACGGCCTGCCCGGCAAGGTCCGCTTCAAGCGCTCGCGGCTCTACATCAGCGTGGTACCGGTATTGCTCGTGGGCGCCAGCGTCGGTGTCCTCGCCGCGATCATGGGCGTCGGCGGAGGATTCATCATGGTCCCGGCCATGATCTACCTGCTTCGCGTGCCGACGAATGTCGTCATCGGCACCTCCCTGTTCCAGATCATCTTCGTGACCGCCATCACCACGGTATTGCACGCGGCCGCCAATGGTACCGTCGACGTCGTGCTCGCGTTCATCCTGATGGTCGGCGGGGTCATCGGCGCGCAGTTCGGCGCCCAGGCCGGCCAGCGCCTCAAGGCCGAACAGATGCGCGCGCTCCTCGCCATTCTGGTCCTGATCGTGTGCGCGCGCGTCCTCTTCGAACTGGTCGCGCAGCCGGATGACGTCTACACACTCCAGGTGATCGGGTCGTGACGATGTGGCGCCAGACGATCAGAGCCGCTCTTCTGCTTCTTGCCACGCTGGCCGCGTTGCCGGCCAGTGCCGAGAAGCTGGTGCTGACGGTCTCGGACGACACCATCGAAGTGACATCGCGCTTCACCGGGGCGGGCATCGCGCTCCTCGGATCCATCCAGCGCGACGCGCAGACGGTATCCCGCCAGGCCGGCTACGACATCGTCGTCGTCGTGCGAGGGCCGAAGGAGAACATCGTCACCCGAAAGCGTGAACGTGTGGCCGGCATCTGGGTCAACACGGATTCGGTACGCTATTACGGCGTTCCCTCGCTATACATCGTGTCGTCGAGCCGGCCGCTGGAGGATATTGCCTCGCCTATGCTTCTGGCCCGCGAGCATATCGGTCTCGTGAATGCGGCCGGCCAGACCCTCAGCCGCGCCTCGGCAGAAGACCTTGCGCTGTTCCGCGAGGCGACGATCCGTCTCAAGCAGAACGAGGGGCTCTACTTCCAGACGTCAGACAAGGTCTCCATGATAGGCGACACATTGTTTCGGGCGCGGATCGACCTGCCCGCGAATATGCGCACCGGCCACTACGAAGCGACGGTCTATCTTTTTACAGGCGGCGTGCTGGTCGCGCAGGAATGGGTCGGGTTCTACGCCGCCAAGAGGGGCTTCGAGGCGACGGTCAGCGATCTTGCCCAGTACGATCCGCTGACCTACGGCATCATCGCCGTCGTTCTGGCGGCCTTGACGGGCTGGCTCGGGGCGTTCCTGTTCCGCCGTGACTAGAGCGGCTCATCTCCAGGTTCAATCAGTCCGGCCGCAGATTGCGCCGGCCGAACAGGTAGACCGACTTTTCGCCGATCGCGTGAATACGCAGCGGCGCCGAAAAGAGCCCGGCGAAAGCCACGTCCAGCACGTTGAGCCCGCCGGTGAAGGCGCCGAAGGCGGGCAGCACCAGACGGCTTCCGTCTCCGGCAAAACAGCGGCGGCGGAATGTCCGGCCGGCGCTGACGATCCGGGCGCAGGGGTGGAGATGGCCGGCGATCTCTCCAGGCGCCGCGCCGGGCCGCGGTTCGTGCCGCAGGGTGAGCGGTCCCATGCGGATTTCGCCCGCACGCATGCCGCCGACCCCTTGCGGGATCTGCGGATCATGATTGCCGGAAATCCACACCCACTCACGCCCGGCCTGAAGCGCGCCGATCGTTTCCACATCGGCGCCGTGCAGGCGGTCTCCCGCATGCGGATCGTGGAAACTGTCGCCCAGCGCGACCACAAGCCGGGGATTCAGCCGCGAGATCAGCCGGGCGAGCGCCGCCAGCGTGGCCGCCGTGTCGTAGGGCGGGAGAAGCGCGCCGCGCCGGGCGAAGGACGAGCCTTTTTCCAGATGCAGGTCGGCGACGAGAAGCGTCCGCTCATCGGCCCACCACAGCGCGCCGCTCGGCAGCGGATGAAACGGCACGCCGCTGACGGTGAGTGCCGATGTGCCGGGCGCTGCAATCGAAATGTCAGGCATCGCCCATCGCTTCCTCGATGAGATCGTCGGCGGCCAGCGCGAGGAGCGCCTCGTTCGCCTCGCCATAGACGGGTTCGCGGCCGATCTCCAGCATCACCGGCACCGCCAGCGGCGAAACACGCCGCAGGGGCTGGTGCACGATGTGCCCGCGGATGCGCTTCAGCATCTGACCGAGCCGGGCTATATCCAGGAGCCCGCTCGCCGCGTCGGCATATGTTGCCTCCAGCAGGATGTGATCCGGCTCGTGGCTCCGCAACACGTCATAGATGAGATCGGATGACACCGTCATCTGTCGGCCTGTCTTCTCCTGTCCCGGATAGCGCCTTTCGATCAGCCCGGCGATCGTGGCGACATTGCGGAATGTTCGCTTCATCAGGTTTGATTCGGCAAGCCATGCGTCGAGGTCGTCGCCCAGCATGTCCTCGTCGAAAAGTTCGGGCAGCGAGAGACGGCCCGAGCCGATGAGCCCGCCATAATCGCCGATGCCCCAGATCGCGAGCGCGTATTCGGAGGCGACGAACCCCATCGGACGGGCGCCCGCGCGCTCAAGCCGGCGGGTCAGCAGCATGCCCAGCGACTGGTGGCAAAGCCTGCCCTCGAAAGGGTAGCAGACGAGATAGAACCGGTTGCCGCGCGGAAAGGTCTCGACCAGCAGGTCGTCACGGCCCGGCAGACGGGAACGATATTGCTGGATCTGGAGCCATTCGCGCACCTGCTCGGGGAGCGGGGCCCAGTTCGCCGGGTCCGCCAGCATCGCCCGCACGCGCTCGGCGAGATAGGTCGACAGCGGAAACTTGCCGCCCTGGTATGAGGGGATGCGCGGATCTTCGCCGGCCGCGCGGCTGACAAGCGCGCTGTTCTCCGCAAGTCCCTCGAAGCGCAGCACCTCGCCGGCGAACATGAATGTGTCGGAGGGGCCTAGCTGTTCGATGAACCATTCCTCGATCTCGCCGAGGACGCGGCCGCCGAAACCCGCCCTGCGGCCGGGGCGAACCAGCCTGACCTTGAGCATCGGGGCCTCGACGATGGTACCGACATTGAGCCTGTACTGCTGGGCGACCCGGGGGTTGGCGACACGCCACAGCCCATTCGGCGTCTGTCTGATCCGCGCGTAGCGGTCGTATGTGCGCAGCGCGTAGCCGCCGGTCGCAACGAAATCGAGCACGCGGTCGAAGCGGGCGCGGTCGAGATCGCGATAGGGCCAGCTGCCGGTGACTTCGCTGAAGACTTCATCCGCGCTGAAGGGCGCGCCGCAGGCCAGACCGAGGATATGCTGCGCAAGCACGTCGAGACCGCCCTTGCGCGGCGGCGGCGAATCCTGCGCGCCCTCGGCCAGCGCCTCGACAGCGGCCTCGCATTCCATCACCTCGAACCGGTTCGCCGGCACCAGCACAGCTCTGGAAGGTTCGTCGAGACGATGGTTGGCGCGGCCGATCCGCTGGGCAAGACGGCTTGCCCCCTTCGGCGCACCGACATTGACGACGAGATCGACGTCGCCCCAGTCGATGCCGAGATCGAGCGTGGCCGTCGCGACAACGGCGCGCAGCGTTCCCGCCGCCATCGCGGCCTCGACCCTTCGGCGCTGGCCGACATCGAGCGAACCGTGATGAAGGGCGATGGCGAGCCCCTCTTCGTTGATACGCCACAGATCCTGAAACAGCTTTTCGGCCTGCGCGCGCGTGTTGACGAAGACGAGCGCCAGACCTGCGCCGGCGATCAGCCTGTAAATGTCCTCCAGCGCGTGTGCCGCCATGTGCCCGGCCCAGGGGATGCGGCCGCTCGCCTTCATGATCTCCACCTGCGGCCGCGCGCCTTCGGGCGCCGTGACGATATCGGCGGTGGCGGCATTCCCGCCGGTTTGGGGCACAAGCCAGCCGGCGAGCGCCGGAGGGTCGGCGACGGTCGCGGAGAGCCCCACGGTCCTCAGGCCGGGCGAGAACCGGCGCAGGCTTGCGAGCCCGAGCGCCAGAAGATCGCCGCGCTTGGATGTCACCAGCGCATGCAATTCGTCGAAGATCACCGTATCGAGACTACCGAACAGCGTTTCGGCCTCGCGCGAGGCGATCAGCAGGGCGATCTGTTCGGGCGTGGTGACGAGAATGTCCGGCGGCATTCTCTTCTGCCGCTGGCGGCGCGAGGCAGGGGTATCGCCCGTGCGGGTCTCGACCCTGATGTCGAGCCCCATCTCGGCGATCGGAGCCTCCAGATTGCGGGCGATATCGACGGCAAGCGCCTTCAAAGGCGAGACATAGAGGGTGTGCAGCCCGCTTCTTTGCTGCTTTTGCGAGAGCGCGACAAGGCTCGGCAGGAAGCCGGCGAGCGTCTTGCCCGCGCCCGTCGGGGCAATGAGGAGGACGGAGCGCGCGGCGGCCGCCTTGGCGATCATCTGGCGCTGATGGTCGCGCAATCTCCAGCCACGGCCGGCAAACCAGCGCTCGAAGCGATCGGGCAAGGGCGCAGCGATGTCCATTCATCAAGAGGTAGCGGCCGCGCGCCGCTTCGCCAAGCGGCGACTGAACCGACCTTCCCCGCACATCGTTTATTGTCCTCGGCGGCAAATGAAACGACTCTGTCGAAACGAGGAAAAAGAGGTCCACCGCACAAGATGCGCCCGAAGGAATTGCTGACCGTCACCGAAAGCGGCCTCTACTGCCCGCACGGCGGATTTCACATCGATCCGCACCGGCCGGTCGACCGCGCGCTCGTCACCCACGGCCATGCCGACCATGCAAGGGCCGGCCACGGCCATGTCATGGCGACACGGCAGACGCTCGACATCATGGCGATCCGCTACGGCGCTGGCTTTGCGGGCGCGACGCAAGCGGCGACTTATGGCCGCGAAGCCGATATCGGCGGCGTGCGGGTGCGCTTCATGCCGGCGGGCCATATTCTCGGCGCGGCGCAGATTGTTCTCGAGCATGACGGCCTGCGGGTCGTCGTATCCGGCGACTATAAGCGCGCGGCCGATCCGACCTGCGAACCGTTCGAGCCCGTTCCATGTGACGTGTTCATCACCGAGGCGACCTTCGGCCTGCCGGTCTTCAACCACCCTCCGGTGACGGAGGAGATCGGCAGACTGCTGACGTCGATGGAAGACTTTCCGGAGCGCACGCATGTCGTCGGGGCCTATTCGCTCGGCAAGGCACAGCGGCTGATCGCGCTGCTGCGCGAAAGCGGCCATCACCGGCCGATCCATGTGCACGGCGCGCTTGAACGCCTCAACGCCTATTACGTCTCGCAGGGAATCGATCTCGGCGATCTCCGGCTCGTCGCCGACGCGAAGGCCGAAGACATGCGGGGCGGCATCGTGATCGCGCCGCCCTCGGCGCTCGGCGACCGCTGGATGCGGCGGTTCGACGATCCGCTCACGGGTTTCGCGTCGGGCTGGATGCAGATCAGGGCGCGGCGGCGCCAGCGCGGGATCGAGCTGCCATTGATCCTGTCGGACCATATCGACTGGACGGACCTGACAAGAACGATCAGGGAGATCGCCCCCGGCGAAGTCTGGGTGACCCACGGACGCGAGGAAGCGACGGTACGCTGGTGCGAGCTCAACGGCATGGCGGCTCAGCCGCTTTCGCTGATCGGTTTTGAGGACGAGGCCGAATGATGGACGAAGCGCGCCCCGCCGCGGCATTCGCCCCCGGCAGCCTCAAGGCCTTCGCCGAATTGCTCGACCGTCTGGTGCTGACACCGTCGCGCAACGGCAAGCTCAGGCTGATCGCCGGCTATTTTGCGGAAACGTCCGATCCGGATCGCGGCGTGGCGCTCGCCATCCTGGCCGGCGATCTCTCCCTGAAGGCGGTGAAGCCGAATCTCTTCAGGGCGCTGGCCGAAGAACGGATCGATCCGGTCCTCTTTCGATATTCCTACGATTATGTCGGCGATCTTGCGGAGACGATTTCGCTCGTCTGGCCGGAGCAGGCTGGGGACCCCGCGATGCTCGGGCTTGCCGAATGCGTCGCCCGACTCCAGGCGCTTTCCCGAGCGGAAGCCCCCGCCGCAGTCGCCGGCCTGCTCGACAGGCTCGATCCGCCCGGAAGGTGGGCGCTGATCAAACTCGCGACCGGCGGACTGCGCATCGGCATCTCGGCGCGGCTGACCAAACAGGCGCTGGCGCTGTTCGGCAACAAGGATATCGCCGATATCGAGGAACTCTGGCACGGCCTGAAGATGCCCTATGGCGAGCTTTTCGCCTGGCTGGAAGGCGGGACCAGGCCGGAAAACCGGATCGTCGCCGGCTTTTCGCCCGTCATGCTGTCCCACCCGCTGGACGAGGCCATGCTTTCCGATCTCGACACCGGCGACTATCAGGCGGAGTGGAAGTGGGACGGCATCCGCGTTCAGGCGGTCGGACAGGACGGCGTGGCGCGGCTCTATTCGCGCACAGGGGAAGATATCTCGGCCGCCTTTCCCGATGTCGCGGAGGCGATTGATTTCGACGCGGCGATCGACGGGGAACTTCTCGTGCGCGATCCGCAAACGGGCGCCACCGGCAGCTTTTCCGACCTGCAACAGAGACTGAACCGCAAGACCGTCACGAACGCCTTGCTCGGCAAGTTCCCGGCATTCGTGCGGTGCTACGATCTGCTGCGGCTCGCCGGGGAGGACTTGCGGGAATACCCCCTCTCCCAACGGCGAAAGCTGCTCGATACTTTTGTCGCATCGCTGGATAACGATCGATTCGATCTGTCGCCCGAACTCGCCGTTTCCAGCGCCGGCGAGCTTGCCGCGATGCGGGCAAACCCGCCAGAGCCGCCGATCGAAGGCGTCATGCTGAAGCGGCGCGACGCGCCTTATGTCGCGGGCCGGCCCAAAGGCCAATGGTGGAAGTGGAAACGCGACCCTTTCAATGTCGACGCGGTGCTGATGTACGCGCAGCGCGGTCACGGCAAGAGATCGGGCATCTATTCCGATTTCACCTTCGGAGTGTGGCAGGAGGATGAGTCGGGGCGCGCCCTCGTGCCCGTGGGCAAGGCCTATTTCGGCTTCACCGACGCCGAGCTCGCCGAACTCGACCGCTTCGTGCGCAACAACACGGTGGAACGCTTCGGGCCGGTGCGGTCGGTGCGCGCCGAGCCTCAGCACGGCCTCGTTCTGGAAATCGCCTTTGAGGGACTGAACCGCTCCAAGCGGCATCGGTCGGGCGTCGCGATGCGGTTTCCGCGCATTTCGCGCATCCGCTGGGACAAGCAGCCGGCCGATGCCGATACGATCGAGGCGCTGCAGGTGCTGCTGGACTGAACCCCGCCGGCAGGATCACTTGCGGCAAGACGGCGGGATGCTTAGTTGTCTTGCGGGATCGGGAATCCCGGCTGGAGAAGACACATGGCGAACCGCAATCTGGAACGGGTGATCGGCGGCAGTCCCGGCGCGGTCCTGCTTCGGCTGGTTGTGCTGTCGATCGTCGTCGGCATCGTGCTGTCCGCGCTGGGGCTTGACCCGCGCGACATCCTGCAATCCATCACCCGCCTCATCGAGCGCATCTACAATATGGGCTTCGACGCGGTCGAATGGATCATCCGCTATTTCCTGCTCGGCGCGGTCATCGTCGTTCCGATCTGGATCGTGATGCGGCTGCTCAAGGTCGGCACGCAGAAGACCGACTGAGACCTTCCCCCACCGGCCGATTTGCCGCTGGCGCCGCCGGCCTGCCCGTTCTATTGCGAGAGACGGGCGGGCGGACCGTCCCGCGCAAAGACATTTCGCCATGGATATTCCGGCCAGACAGGAAAAGCCGTTCGAGGTGACCAACCGGCTGGTGCTCGCCATCGCCGTTCCCATGACGCTTGCCTATCTGACCACGCCGCTCGTCGGGCTCGTCGACACGGCGGTCATCGGCCAGCTCGGCTCGGCGAGCCTGATCGGCGGCGTGGCGATCGGGTCGATGCTGTTCAGCGTCCTGTTCACGACGTTCAATTTCCTGCGCTCGGGCACGACAGGCCTGACGGCGCAGGCCTTCGGCGCGGGCGACCGCGAGGCGGAACTGGCAACCCTCATCCGCGCCGGCATCATCGCGCTCATCGCAGGCGTCGCCATCGCCCTTCTCAACGGTCCGCTGCTCGACCTCTTTCTGCTGCTGATGCGGCCGAGCGCCGAGGTCGCCGCGCAGACCGGGGTCTATTTTTCCATCCGTTCCGTTTCCGCGCCGTTCGGCCTGCTCAACTATGCATTGCTCGGCTGGTTCATCGGACTTGGAAGATCGGGTACCGGCCTGCTCCTGCAGGCCGCGCTCGGCGCGCTGAACATCGCGCTCAGCATCTGGTTCGTGACGGGTCTTGATGCAGGCATCGCGGGCGTCGCCTGGGCGACGGTGATCGCCGAAGCCGTAACGGCCGTCGCCGGAACCGCGATCGCGGTTCGCACGCTGTCGGGCCGATGGCGGATTTCCGGCGCGGCGCTTTTCGACGCGCGCGCCCTGCGCCGCATGCTGTCGGTCAACCGCGACATCATGATCCGCTCGTTCCTGCTGATCGGCACTTTCGCGGCATTCACGGCCGCCGGGGCACGGACCGGCGATATCATTCTCGCGGCGAACGCGATCCTTCTGAACTTCTTCCTGTTCGCCGGCTATTTCCTCGACGGATTCGCAACGGCGGCCGAGCAGCTCTGCGGCCGCGCCCTCGGCGCGCGCTGGCGGCCGGCCTTCGACCGCGCCGTGCGGCTGACCTTCCTGTGGGGCGGGGCGCTGGCGGGCGTCGCCTGCCTTTTCATGCTGCTCGGCGGCAACGGGCTGGTCGCGCTGATGACGACTTCGCAGGCCGTGCGGGAGGCCGCGATGACGTATCTCCCCTGGGCCGCGCTGACGCCGCTGACCGGCGTCGTCGCCTTCCAGTTCGACGGCATCTATATCGGCGCGACATGGTCGCGCGAGATGCGCAACACGATGATCGTCAGTACCGCCCTCTTCGCGCTGGTGCTCTGGCTCGCGGGGCCGCTTCTGGGCAATCACGGCCTGTGGCTCGCGCTCAACCTCTTCCTGGCGATGCGCGGCCTCGGGCTTTTCGTCCTCCTGCCGAAGAAGCGCGTTTCGAGTTTTTAGAAGATCGCGGCAGAATACGACCCTGTCGCCGGCCACGGGAGAACGGTAGGCTGGAGCAAAGCATTTCGCGCCCGCAGGAGGATCATCGGTGTCAGCCACGAAAACAGATATCGTCATCGTCGGCGCCGGCACGGCGGGACTGTCCGCGCTCAGGGAAATCCGAGACAGGACGGACGACTTCATTCTGATCAATGACGGCTTCTACGGGACGACCTGCGCCCGGGTCGGCTGCATGCCGTCCAAGACCCTGATCGCGGCGGCCAATGCTTTCCACGAACGCCGCAAGTTCGGCACTTTCGGCATTCACGGCGCGGAGGGTCTGACCGTCGACATACCAGCAGTGCTCGCGCGGGTTCGCGCGCTGCGCGATGAATTCGTTTCCGGCGTCCTTGAAGCCACCGCCGATCTCGGGATCCGGAACATTGCCGGGCGCGCGCGCCTCGACGGGCCGAACCGGGTCAGGGTCGGCGACAGGCTCATCGAAGCGCGGCAGATCATTCTCGCCCCCGGTTCCAGCCCGATCGTGCCCGCCCCCTGGCGCGTGCTGGGTAGCAGCATCATCACAACCGACAGCCTGTTCGAACAGGCCGATCTGCCCCGGCGCATCGGCGTCATCGGCCTTGGCGCGATCGGCGCGGAGATCTCGCAGGCGCTCGCGCGCCTCGGCCTTGAGGTGCACGCCTTCGGTGGCGGCGGCCGGATCGCCGGCGCCCGCGATGAGAAAGTGGCAGCGGTCGTGCAAGACGCCCTGTCGGACGAGTTCGCGGTCTATCCGGATGCCAAAGCGGATCTGGCCCTGGCGAAGGACGGCGGCGTCGACATCAGCTGGGACGGCGGGCACGTCACCGTCGACAAGGTGCTCGTCGCGATCGGCCGGCGGCCGAATATCGACGGTCTGGGGCTGGAAACGCTCGGCGTTCCGCTCGACGACAAGGGCATGCCCGAGATCGACCCGGCGACGATGCGCATCGGCGATACGCCGGTGTATCTGGCAGGGGACGCCAACGCGGATGTCCCGCTGCTGCATGAGGGTACGGATGAAGGCCATATCGCCGGCATCAACGCGACCGGCACCAAGCCCGTGCCCCTTGAGCGAAGAACGCCCCTGAGCATCGTCTTCTGCGATCCCGAAGTTGCCGCCGTCGGACGACGCGCCGATACCCTCGACCCGAAGGAAACGATCGTCGGCGAGGTCAGCTACGACAATCAGGGGCGCGCGCGGACGATGCAGGTCAATCGCGGCCTTCTGCGCCTCTATGCGAGGAAAAGCGACGGCCGGCTGCTGGGCGCGGAAATGGCCGCGCCCGCCGCGGAACACATGGCGCATCTGCTGGCGCTCGCGATCGGTCAGAACCTGACCGTCCACGACCTTTTGCGCATGCCGTTCTATCACCCTACGCTGGAGGAAGGCCTGCGCACCGCGCTGCGACGGCTGTCGCGCCAGATGCCGCCATGCAGCGTATCCGACCTTGCACGGTGCAAGCCGCTTAATGTCGACGCGCTGGAGTAGCGACGGGACTCAAGCGGGGCGGCAAGACCGGGACATCATACGTGACAAGCACGAACCCCCCGTGTTCTAGTCGGTCATCCACGAAACCAACGGAGCGGAGCCGTGAGCGACAAGCCGCCACGCTACAAGATCTACGAACATCCGGCCGGCGGCTGGGGGGCGGCGGCCGCGACGGCGAAGGTTCTGATGGAGCAGAGCGTGATCACCAAGGGATCGCGCGCATTGCTGTCGATGAACCAGCCCGGCGGCTTCAAATGTCCCAGTTGCGCCTTTCCCGATGCCGACGAGCGCAAGAAGCTCGAATTCTGCGAGAACGGCGTCAAGGCGCTGGCGCATGAGGCGACAGCGGCGCGCATCGATCGCGACTTCTTCGCAAGGCACAGCGTCACTGACCTGATGCGACAATCCGACTACTGGCTGGAGATGCAGGGGCGGCTCACCGAGCCGATGCGCTACGACGCGGCGAGCGACCACTATGTGCCCTGTTCCTGGGACGAGGCCTTCGCCATGATCGGCCGCCACCTCAGGGCGCTGAAGAGCCCGCACGAGGCGGAATTCTACACATCGGGCCGGACGCCGAACGAGGCGGCCTTTCTCTATTCGATCTTCGTGCGCGAGTTCGGCACCAACAATTTCCCCGACTGCGCGAACATGTGCCATGAGCCGACAAGCCGGGGGCTGCCCTTCTCCATCGGCGTCGGCAAGGGCACGGTGGTGCTTGAGGATTTCGCGCATGCCGAGGCGATCTTCGTTATCGGCCAGAACACCGGCACCAACTCGCCGCGCATGATGACCAACCTCGTCGAGGCGCGCAAACGCGGCGTGCCGGTCGTCGCCGTCAACCCGATGCCGGAACGGGCGCTGATCCGCTTCACCGAACCGCAGGACGTTGTGCAGATGGCGACCTTCGGCTCGACGCCGATCGCCAGCGAGTTCGTCCATGTTCGTATCGGCGGCGATCTGGCGCTGCTCAAGGGCATCATGAAGGCGCTGTTCGAGCGCGAGGCCGCGGGCGAAGCGGTGCTCGACCGGGATTTCATCGCCGAACACACGACGGGGATCGAGGCCCTGCAGGCCGATATCGCCGGCGAGGACTGGGCGCGGATCGTCGAGATATCCGGCATATCCGAAGACCAGATCAGGCGCTGCGCCGAGATCTACGCCCGCTCCAACGCCACCATCATCTGCTACGGCATGGGCCTCACCCAGCACCAGCAGGGCTCGCGCCTCATCCAGCAGGTCGCCAATCTGCTGCTGCTGCGCGGCAATTTCGGCAAGACGGGCGCCGGCATCGCCCCCATTCGCGGCCATTCCAACGTGCAGGGCGACCGCACGGTGGGCATCGACGAGAAGCCGACGCAGCCCTATCTCGACCGCGTGCGCGACGTCTTCGGTTTCGAGCCGCCGCGCGAACACGGCCATCACACGGTGGACTCCATCGAGGCCATGAAATCGGGGGCGGCGAAGGTGTTCATCGGCCTTGGCGGCAATTTCGTGCGCGCGGTGCCCGACACCGATCAATCATACGCGGCGATGCGCCGGCTCGACCTGACGGTCGGGATCGCGACGAAACTCAATCGCGGCCATCTCGTCCACGGCAGGGACGCGCTGATCCTGCCGGTGGTCGCAAGGTCGGAGCGCATCGTGACGGCCGCCGGCGAACAGTTCGTGACCATCGAGGACGCGATGTCCAACGTCACCGCGTCGCGCGGCGTGCTGGAGCCGCCGAGCCCGGACCTGAAGCCGGAAGTCGAGATCGTCTGCCGCATGGCGATGGCGACGCTGCCGGAAAGCCGGGTCGACTGGGCCGGCTATATCGACGACTACGGGGCCATCCGCGAGAAGATCGCCGAGGTCTATCCGAAGCTTTATGCGGATTTCGCCAAGCGGATAAAGGAGCCCAAGGGCTTCCACCTCGACATCCCGCCGCGCCGGCGCGAATGGCCGACGCCCAGCGGCAAGGCGCACTTTCTCGTGTATGAGGGCCTCGACGTCGATGCGCCGGTGGACGATGCAAGCATGCTGCGGCTTGCGACCGTTCGCTCGCACGACCAGTTCAACACGACGATCTACAGCTACAGCGACCGCTACCGGGGCGTCTATAACGACCGGATGGTGCTGTTCATCAACGAGGAGGACAGGCTGGCGCGCGGACTGGAACCGGGCAGCCGGGTGACGCTGGAAACCATCAGCAATGACGGCATCCAGCGGCGCGTCGAGGGGCTGACGCTCTTCGACTATCCCATGGCCCGCGGCGCGGTCGCCGGCTATTACCCCGAGCTCAACCCGCTCCTGCCGCTCGACTACCATGACCGGATCAGCGGCACGCCCGCCGCCAAGTCGGTCCCCGTCCGCGTGATCGCGGCGGAGCCTGTTTAGGCCTTCGCCATGGGCCAGCCGCTTCATCGAAAGAAACCGGACGGCCCGGCGCCGGACCAGGCTGTCGATATCGCCATCGACCGGCTTGGCCTCTCGCAGGCCGGCGACATGCGCGCAACGCGCAGCGTGCCGGTCGAGGCGCCGCTGGCGCTGGAGATCTGCGGCCTCGGCTATGCGGTGATGATGGGAACGCCCTCCGATCTGGAGGACTATGCGGTCGGCTTCGTGCTGAGCGAGGGGCTCGCGCAAGGCGCCGAAGACGTGCTCGACGTGCGCACGCACGCGGCGGAGGGCGGATGGGTCGTCCGCGTGACGCTGCCGCCGGAAAGGGCCAAAGCCGTCATCGAGCGGGCGCGCCGCCGCGTCACGGAAAGCAGCTGCGGCCTTTGCGGCATGGACAATATCGCCGAGGTCCTGCGGCCGCTGCCAGCCCTGCGGGGGCGCATTTCCGTCAGCCGGAAGGCCATCTCGCGCGCCCTCGCCGATCTGCCCGCGCACCAGCCGCTGAGCGGCGCGACGGGCGCCGCGCATGCGGCCGCGTTCTGCCGGCCGGACGGAAAAATCGTCGTTGCGCGCGAGGATGTCGGCCGCCACAACGCGCTCGACAAGCTGATCGGCGCGCTCGCCCGCGCCGCCATCGACCCGGCATCGGGCTTCTTCCTGCTGACCGCGCGCTGCAGCTACGAGCTGGTGGAAAAGACCGTGCGGGCGGGCTGTTCGATGCTGGTGACGATTTCCGCGCCGACCAGCCTTGCCGCGCAGCGCGCCACGGACGCCGGCCTCAGCCTGGTGACGCTGGCGCGCGAGGATACTGCGACCGTCATCAGCGGGCTTGAGCATTTCGAGTAGACAGGCGCCGCGTTCAAATGCCGGCATCACGGGGAAGCATGGCGCGATGGCTGCGAAATACGACACGATCGGCGTCAACTATGCCGCCTTGCGACGACCCGACGCGCGGATCGCCCGCATCATCGACCTTGCGCTGGGAGATGCCCGAACCGTCCTCAACGTCGGGGCAGGCACCGGTTCCTATGAACCCCCAAACCGCATCGTCACCGCCGTCGAGCCCTCCCGGGAAATGATCGCAAGGCGCCCGCCCGGGTCGGGCGCGGCAATTCAGGCCAGCGCCGGCGACTTGCCCTTCGAGGACGCGAGCTTCGACGCGTCGATGGCGATCCTCACCATCCATCACTGGCCGGACAAGGAAGCGGGCCTTCGCGAGATGCGGCGCGTCACGCGCGGGCCGATCATCCTGCTCACCTTCGATCCCGCGCACCGGCCCTGGCTGACCGACTATCTTCCCGAACTCGCCGCGCTCGATGAAAAGCAGATGCCGGCCATGGCCGACTACGCCCGCTGGCTTGGGCCCGTCGCGATCACGCCCGTGCCGATCCCGCATGATTGCAGCGACGGATTTCTCTACGCCTACTGGCGGCGGCCGGAAGCCTATCTCGATGCGCGCATCCGCTCGGGCAGTTCATCCTTCTGGGCGATCGGCGACAAGCCGGCGGGACTGGAAAGACTTCAGCGGGATCTGGAGAGCGGAGAATGGGCGCGGCGATATGCCGACCTGCTGAACCTCGACGCCTATGACGCCGGATACAGGCTGGTGGTGGCGGGGTGAAATTGCCGGCTGTGAGATGGCGCGCCGTGCCTGTCGAAGACGAGCAGGATGTCTACGCTATGGCCCTCTGGCTGTTTGTTCGATTCCGACCTCAATGTCGCTGGTCGGGATGCTTCCGTTGCTGCCCGAAACTTGCCATTCGTTCGGCTCTCCAAGGTCGGCAGGAGTAGGACCTGAATTGGATGTGAGCATTTCCGTTTAGAAACTTAAGGAAGGCGAACTCCGCATTGTTTCCCTTCATGAGACTTAGGCTATTCCTTGTCTTTTGGATGCCAATATAAGTTGATTGGCTTGTGGCGTACCTTAAACGGACGCCCAGTGCCCGGATGTTGATGCAACGAATAGTGCACGAGCTCATCACTTTCCGATATAGAGACCGTCACGTCTTTCCGCTTTTCGGTCAGATGCTCGATCCACTTCTCCATGACTTTGTCGATGCGTTCGTTGTAGCTAAAAATGATAAGCTCACCTGTATCCTGACCGGGTTGGCCAGTGGAATAACGGGAGTCAAGCTGCTCATATCCCTTCAAAAGCCAGTCATAATCCTTATGAATTTTTGCCTCTCCTATCCAAAGAAAGTCGCGCTTTCCGCGCACGATCACATCGCAGTGACCGCCAATCTGCGTGTCATGTTCGGCGTCGTACCCCATGCCTTTGAGCATGTGGACGATTTCAATCGTCAGTGCATCCTCTCCCATGTCCTGCT
Organism: Flavobacteriaceae bacterium; assembly: GCA_050249695.1. Lineage (GTDB taxonomy): Bacteria > Pseudomonadota > Alphaproteobacteria > Rhizobiales > Tepidamorphaceae > JACKJP01. The sequence goes on from JBFWQA010000002.1 coordinate 105,798, forward strand.
TGAGGTGGCGATTTTCAATGATCTGGAGTCCGCACCAGTCAATGGCTCGCTCTACAAGACTATGCTGATCTTCATATTCAACGGCCATGAGACGGTCGAGATTGATCAGGGTCGGCGTATTGTCTCCGGCCATCAGTTTCAGGTCTCTCAGACTGAACGCTTCGTCCGCCACTGCGGTCATCCGCCACGCCCAAAGCGATCTGTCGGTACGAAGAACGGAAATAACTTTTCTTCGTAATCTGGCACGGGCTCTCCAGTTTCTGGGTGCACCAAGCGCCCGGACATTTGCGCTTTCGCAAGCGCTTCCGGCTCGATTTCGTGCTCTTCGTTGTCGTCGTCGATCAGCATCGCATGAGCATCGAGCGCAGCTATTCTCGTGCTGACCAGAATATTTAACGCAATCAGCAAATCGTCGTCGACTTTGTTCCTACCGATCGCATTGGTGATGGTCTTGAAGGTCAGCATTCTCGACTGATCGGGTGGCATCCGTTCGACAAAGTCGACGATCTTCAGGCAAAGCGTGAACGCCGGACTGGCGCGCCACCTTTCTTTGAGCTCGTTTCTTATGTCTTCAGCGCTCATTCGGCTTCCTGGGCAGCCTCGCCAGCCAGAGGATGACTCAAATGATGCTCGATCTTCGATCGAACGAATGCGTAATCTGAAGCACCCATGCACCTGCGAATTACTACAGAATGCATTGCCGGTGATGCGGAGCCAGCCACACGAGAGTTGCTATTCAGGCTTAGCTCAGGGGTCGAGAACTTGTTGTTCCCTATCGCTCGATTCCAAACGAGGCTCACTCTAAATGGCTCGATTGGCGTTTGCAAATTGGCCTTGCCGCCGACGTGATAAGACTCAGTACGCAGGTTCAATCCTTTGCGCCGCATCTTTTCATGCTTGACCGATGCGGTTGTCGTTCCGAAACCGATCTCTACGACCGAGCCCTCATGGGGATCGAAATACATCCGATCAATGAGCGGAAAAAGGTTGACAGGATCGCCGAGGACGGAATGTCCAACCAGGGTGTCGAAGGCATTTCGAAGAATCAGATGCGCCGCTTCCGCGACCTCTCTCGTCATTCCCGCTGGATAGTCAACGCGAACGTCGGCGCGGCCAGTGACCTTGGGCACCCACACCACGTCAACAGCCTGAAGACGCTTGTTCTTTAGCCCAATGATTTCGTCAAAAGATTCGAATAGGTCATCAGCGGCGTGCTCTGGAAAGTCTTCTGGGCCTAAAGGCTCCCGGACTATGATAGTGCGTACCGAGCAAAATACGAAAGCAGTCCCCACTTCGTCTTCCTCAATGGCAGTCAAAGTCGGCTCGGCTGGCAGTCCCGCCAACGAGTCTTCGGGAAGTATACTAGGGTAAGCACCAACAAATGGATTGTTGTCGTCGATGTCCGCGACTACCGCGAACTCACCGCATGCGTCGGCCGCGATCTGATCAACATCATAGAACCTGACGCTTTTTTCACCGCAAAGCAGATGCTCACGGAGCGCGTCATTTAGATCGTCGAGCTTCTCTGCGCTGATATCTGCGTGCGTGATCTTCTCAACGGTTTGCTCCCAACCTTGCCCACGGCTAAGATCAAGGACTCTCAGAATTTTTTGACCGACTGACCATGGCATGCGCGTTCGCATGCTTCTTGCAATGTCTTCTATCGGCAATCTATCCTCCCCGCGTCTTCTTTCAGCTTACGCGGCGTGTGAAGATTGTCACGTCAAATTCAGATCGTCATCGTCTACCGATGCCAGCGGCCATAAGGCGCAAAGGTAAAAGGCCAGACTGCGCGGAGAAGACCGGTTCCAAGGAAACAGATCCAGCATTTCCTGTGCGGGCTGCGCTGCTAACGGGTGAAGAAATCAGCTTCCCCCTTGTGTCGACCGGTAAATTGAATTGATGTTCGTGCGTCACTCCATGGCAAGCGGGGGCACAATGACTGTTCGGGATATTCCTCTGCGAAAGGCGCTGCAATTGTTCTATGCGCCGCAGTCGTTGCGGCGAACAATTTTGAAGGAGGATATTCGGCTTGACCGCAGAAAAGAAGCCGGAGGCACTAGAAGCCGAGGCGGCGATTTCTATGTGCCATTCTGGTCAGACGTCAAACGGCATATATCGGGTGACGGTGATCTAACACAACTGACTGATGACCGCATAAAGTCAAACAGGAATTTCAAGCGACTATACCCGCTGCTGAAAGATGGCGTCCTCGAATTGCTCAGTGCCAAGTTGCGCTGGTCAAACGAACCCGTGGAAATCGTCCCCCAAAGCGTGCACGGTAACCTGCACATTGAGGACTTAGGTGGCACAATTCGCATAAAGGATGCGCTTCACGCGCGCGTCAGGGGCGAGTATACCCGCGTTGTATACCCCTATTTCAGCGAAGAACCGGCGCTCCCCGAAGAAGGCGGAAGGTTGGGCTTATGGTTGATGCAGCAAGCCCTGACGGAAATTGATCCAGGTGACATGCGCATTATCGACGCTCTTCGTCGGACATTCTACTCCCCGCAAACGACGCCGCTGCAAGGTAACGAAGAGGCAATTTTCCGTGAAAATTACAGGTCGCTTATCGGCGACTGGGAGCGCCTAAAGCATGAATGAGAGTTGGGGCTTCGTTCCACGAAAGGAACCCATGGGAGCCTACCCAGCGCGCCATTAAGCAGGACCTGCGCATTGACTGGCGGCCAAAGGTATTCTCAGGAAACCGTTTCTACCCGTGTGAGGAATCTTGTTAGAGGCCAGCAGTCCGTTCGCCACCAGGGTATGTTTGATCGCCACGGTAGCGGCAGCTCCTAGATTTGTAGACGAGACGGTGGAGCGACCGAGATTTAGGCGCACTGCGGTCGCAAGGCGGGTACACGATGCCGCAGCGGTCAATCGAAAATGGCGCGCCCGAAAGGATTCGAACCTCTGACCCCCAGATTCGTAGTCTGGTGCTCTATCCAGCTGAGCTACGGGCGCCTAATGCCAATCGCGTCGCCTTAAAGGCCCTGTCGGGCCGGCGAGGCCTTTCTCCTAAACACATGAGAGGAAGATTTCAAGCGCTACCGGTCGCCCTTTGCGCGGTCTTGCGGCGGGCGCGGCCATTGGGGCTGCGGGCGGCGCCGTTGCCGTCGGGAATGGTGACGAGGAATGTCGCGCCGGCTTGCGTTTCCGCCAGACGGATCGATCCGCCATGCGCGCGCGCCAGTTCCGCGGCGATGGCAAGACCAAGGCCCGTGCCGCCCGCCCGGGTGGACCCGCGGAACGCCTTGAACAGCGCCTCGCGGGCCTTGGGCGATACGCCGGGGCCGGTGTCGCTGACAGCGATTTCGACTTCCTGCCCACGGCGGACGGCGCAGACCCGCAATTCGCCAGCCTCGCCCTCCACCTGCCCCGACATCGCCTGAATGGCATTGCGCGCGAGATTGGAGAGGATGCGGAACAGATGATCCCGGTCGGCATCGATCATCAGATCCGCCGGCACCTCGTTGACGAAGCGCAGCGTTTCCACCGCCTCGATGCCGACACCGCCGACCGCGTCCTCGACAAGCATCGCCAGCGGGAAGACATGCCGCCGCGGCGTCTGCTCCTCCGCGCGGCCGTATTTCAGCGTGTCGGTGCAATAGCCGATGGCGCGGTCGAGCGTCGCGATGAGCTTGGGGGCGAAGCGCTGGACCGTCGGCTCGGGGATCGCCCCCACCCGGTCGACGAGCAACTGGGCGGAAGACAGGACGTTGCGCAGATCGTGGTTGATCTTGCTGACGGCGAGCCCCATCGAGGCGAGATGGTTCTTCTGCTGAAGCGCGGCCGCGAGCTGGCGCTGCATGTCGGCAAGCTCGGATTCGGCAACGCCGATTTCGTCGGCGCGGCCGCTCGGCGTAATGATGCGGTCGGCCTGTTCGGGCCGTTCCGCGAAGGCCACCATATTGGCCGTCAGGTGCCGCATCGGCCGCACAAGCAGCCAGTTGAGCGCGAGATAGACCAGCCCCGCGGTGATCAGCGAAATGACGATCGACAGCGACAGGATGTTGACGGAGAACTGAAACATCGCGTCGCGCAGCGGCTTCTCGTCGATGATGATCTCGACGAATTCGCCCTCCATCGGCGCGTCGCCGACGACCCTGATCACGCGTCCGTTGCCGTTCGCCAGCGTGTCGAATGCATGCATGATGGCGTTGACGACGCCTCCGCTGCGCATATCCTCCACATAGGCGACCTCGGGCGGCATGTCGGAAATGGCGAGCATCCGGCGGCTGTCGGAGCGCTTCATCGCCACCGCGTGGGCGCCGACATTCTCGAGAAGTTCGCGCTGAAGCTCGGCCGGCACCATGTCCTCAGGCGCGGCGTCGAGCACCAGGGCGGCGATCTGGGCGGCATTCAGCCGGTCGCGCAGCCAGTTCTGCCGAAAATTGGCGATCGAGGGAACGTAGATCAGCACTTCGCCCAGCATGACGAAGAGAATCGTCAGCATCAGCAGCTTGGCCGAGAGGCCCGGGCCGCGCGGCCTGCGAAGACTGCCGATTCCGGGCCGCGGTTGAGCCTGATCGTCCATATGCCCTCAAACCTTTCGAGGGGAAACTAGCCGAATTTGCGCAAAAAGACGATCAGCCGCTGCAGCCAGCGGCTGGACAGGCCAGGCGTGTAGAAGGTGATTGCGGCTCGCTTGCCGATCTCGGCGAGGGTGGGATAGGGCGAGACGAAACCGGTGAAGGCGCCGATCTTCATATTCTGCGAGATGGCGAGCGCCCACATGTTGATCATTTCGCCCGCGTTCGCGCCGACGATGGTGACGCCGAGGATGCGGCCCTTGCGATCGGTGAGGATCTTGATGAAGCCCTCCGTCTCGCGTTCCGCCTGGGCACGGTCATTCTCGTGATACGGCCAGCGCAGGACGCGGATCTTCATGTTCTCCTTACGGGCGGTCCGTTCGTCGAGGCCGACATGGGCGAGTTCGGGATCGGTAAAGGTGACCCTGGGAATGTGGCCGGTCTTCACCGTCACCGGCTGGCGGAACAGCGCATTCCTGATGACGAGACCCGCGTGATAGTTCGCCATGTGGGTGAACTGCAGGCCTCCGGCGGCGTCGCCGATGGCGTAGATGCGACGATTTGTCGTCCTCAGCCCGGCGTCGACGACCACCCCGCGCGGGCTTCGTTCCACCTTCGCCCTTGCCAGATCGAGGGCATCGAGATTGGGCTTGCGGCCGGCCGCCACGAGGAGATCGCTGGCGTCCAGTTCCTCCCGGCCGCCTTCGGTCTCGATGATCACCCGCACGCCGTTGGCGCGTTTCTCCACCTTGGCGATGCGGACGCCGGCGCGAATGTCTATCCCGTCCGCGCGCAACGCCCTCAGAACGACTTCCGTCGCTTCGGGATCGTCCCTGCCGAGGGGCGTCGCCGCTTCCAGCACGACGACCTGCGAGCCGAGGCGCCGGAAGGCCTGCGCCATTTCCATGCCGATGGGACCGCCGCCGATCACGATCAGGCTCGCCGGACGACGGCGCAGATCGAAAACGGTCTCATTGGTCATGTAATCGACATCGGCAAGGCCCCGGATCGGCGGCGTTGCCGGTGACGAGCCGGTCGCGATGACGAAGCGGCGGGCCCTGATTTCCTTGCCGCCGACGCTCAGCGTGCGCCGCGAGGTGAAGCGGCCCTCGCCCTGGATCACACGGACGCCAAGCCCGGTGAACCGTTCAACGGAGTCATTGGGTGCGATGGCGGCGATCACCTGCTGGATGTGATTGTTCACACGACCGAAATTGATCTGCGGTTCGACATTTGCGATGCCGAACCCCGCCGCGTTGCGCATGTGGTGGGCGCGCTTGCCCGCGGCGAGCAGCGCCTTGGACGGCACGCAGCCATAGTTGAGGCAATCGCCGCCCATCCGCCCCCGCTCCACGAGGACGACCGGCACCCCGAAGGCGGCGGCGGCGGCGGCCACGGGCAGGCCGCCCGATCCTGCTCCGATGACGCAGATGTCGGTATCTATGCGATCGCTCATGCCTTGTCTTTTCCGTCACTTCTGCGGCCGGTTGGCGCCGACTCGCTTCTTGAGAAATACCGGAATTAACGCAACGACACCCAGGAGCACCAGAGCGACGAGCAGCTGGGGGGTGAGGATGCCGGAGAGTTCGAAGGTGAACGGACAGCCGTCAGGGGTCGCGCCGGGCTTTTCCAGACACGCGCGGCGCGCCGCCAGCTGCGCGTCAATCACCGAATCCAGCCCGGCGCCCACGAAGGTGAAGGCGAGCGTGCCAGGGATGATCCCGATGAAGGTGCCGAGCGCGTATGTCGCCAGCGGCACGCCGAGCAGGGCCGGCGCCAGGTTGACGAGCCAGAACGGAAACACAGGCACGAGGCGCAGGAACAGCAGGTAGCTCAGCGCGTTCTCGCGAAAGCCGGCGGCCATGCGCTCGGCGACGCCGCCCGCCTTTCTCGCGAGCGCCGACCCGAGCGAGGAACGGGCGATGAGAAAGATGACGACGGAACCCGCCGTCGCCGCCACAACGGTCGTCACGCCGCCCAGGATCCAGCCGAATAACAGCCCGCCGGCGAGCGTCATGATCGTCGCGCCGGGTATGGAGAGCGCGACGACGACGACATAGACGGCGAAATAGACCGCGAGCGAGCCTATGAAATGGGCATCGACGAATGCGCCGAGGGCTTCGCGCCGGCCGGCAAGGACTTCGAAGCTCAGCCACCGGTACCAGCCCTGCTGAAGGGCGATCGCCATGAAGGCAAGAAGCGCGATAAGCGGCAGATGGCGCCGCACGGCGGTCACGCGGCGGCCGCCGCGGAGCAAGGCTGCGGTATCCGCGCTGTCCTTTCGCCGTGTGGGCATTGGCCGCTCCCGCGCCTTTCAATCACGTGCTTTCTTTTCCTTCCTACCGCAAATCATGGCGAACGCGGCAAATTCGATTCCCATCTCACCCGCTTTTGATATCGCGTCATCGGGGCCAGGTCGTTTAGTCATCAAGGGTTTGGGGCAGCTTGCGCGGCGGCGGCGAGTTCTTTGCGGGCGATGCAATTGACTTGCCCTTGCCGGACACCTTATAAGCTGCCGCGAATTCGCGATAAACACACGCCCCCGTGATCCATTGGCGATGGCTCGCAGCCGGATGCCGGACGGTTCCGTCGCGACCGGGGACATGACCTTGAACAATATTGACGCCCAGATGGCGGAGTAGACGACGTGAAACGCACCTATCAACCCTCTAAGCTGATCCGCAAGCGGCGGCATGGTTTCCGCGCCCGTATGGCGACTGCGGCCGGCCGCAACGTTCTCGCACGCCGCCGCGCGCGCGGCCGCAAGAAGCTCTCGGCCTAAGGACAGGCCGGTCAGCGTTCTCAAGATGCTGGGCACCGGCGACCAAGAGCAACGCTCCGCAAGCGAAGGCACGGCACCGCTGAAAAAGCGCGCCGACTTCCTTCAGGTCCAGAAAGGACGCAAGAGCGTGCGCAATTCCCTCATTCTCCAGGTACGCGACCGCCGCGACGGCTCCAGCCTCGTGCGGACCGGCTTTACCGTGAGCCGCAAGGTCGGCAACGCGGTGGAGCGCAATCGCGTTCGCCGGCGCCTGCGCGAAGCGATGCGGGAAACAGCTCCGGTTGCCGCGAGAAGCGGCCACGATTATGTGATCGTCGGCAGGCGCATGGCGCTTCAAACTCCATACCGCAGCATCGTCGACGACCTCGCTTCGGCGTTCCGTTCCATCCACCGCGCTCCGGCCTCAGACCGCTAGGAACCAGCACATGCCCGAGAACCGCAATTACATCCTGGCCATCGCGCTCTCGGTGGTGGTGCTGATCGCGTGGCATTTCTTCTACAACATTCCCAACATGCAGAAGCGCGATGCGGAGATCGCAAGGCAGCAGGCGCAGCAGGTTCAGCAGCAGCCGTCGACGCCGGGCGCGCCGTCTGCCGCGCCCGCGACTCCGGGAACGCCGTCGGCTGCAAGCTCGAACGTGCCGACACCGGGCGGTTCTGCTACCCCGGGAGCCAGCACGCCGAGCACCGCAACCCGCGAGACGGCAATCGCCTCCAGCCAGCGCGTTCCGATCGAAACGCCGACGCTTTCCGGATCGCTCTCGCTCAAGGGCGCGCGGATCGACGACCTTCTGCTCAATGGCTATCGCGAGACGATCGATCCGAAGAGCCCGCGCATCGAGCTGCTTTCGCCAAGCGGCGCACCTCATCCCTATTATGCCGAGTTCGGCTGGATCGCCGGCGCTGGCGCCGGTGACGGCATGCCGCTGCCCAATGCGCAGACGGAATGGTCGGTGGCCGGCAATGGCCGCCTGACGCCGGAAAATCCGGTCACGCTGACCTGGGACAACGGACAGGGGCTGGTCTTCAACCGCAAGATCAGCGTCGACAGCAGCTACATGTTCACCGTGACCGACGAGGTCCGCAACAACGGCGATGCTGCGGTGACGCTTTACCCCTATGGCCTCGTGTCCCGCCACGGCCGCCCGCAGGTTGCCGGCTACTACATCCTGCACGAAGGCATGATCGGCGTTCTGGGCGAGGCCGGCCTTCAGGAGGTCAAGTACAAGACCCTCGAAAAGGACGGCGCCGTTTCGATGGACGCGACCGGCGGCTGGCTCGGCATCACCGACAAGTACTGGGCCGCGGTGCTGATCCCCGACCAGTCGACGCCCTACAAGGGCCGCTTCGTGCCGGGCGGCACGGCAGAGACGCCGAATTACCAGGCCGACTATCTGATGCCGGCCGTCAATGTTCCCGCCAGCGGCACTGCTTCCACGACGGCGCGGCTCTTCGCCGGCGCCAAGGAAGTCTCGCTGATCAACAGCTACGAGGATCGGCTCGGCATCTCGCGCTTCGACCTGATGATCGACTGGGGCTGGTTCTACTTCCTGACAAAGCCGCTCTTTGTCGTCATCGACTGGCTCTACAAGCTGGTCGGCAATTTCGGCGTCGCGATCCTTCTGGTGACCGTGATGGTGAAGCTGATCTTCTTCCCGCTTGCCAACAAGTCCTACACGTCGATGAGCAAGATGAAGAAGGCGCAGCCGATGGTCGAGCAGATCAAGCAGCGCTATCCGGACGACCGGATGAAGCAGCAGCAGGCGATGATGGAGCTCTACAAGAAGGAGAAGATCAACCCGATGTCGGGCTGTCTGCCGATCCTGCTGCAGATCCCGGTGTTCTTCTCGCTCTACAAGGTGCTTTTCGTCACGATCGAAATGCGCCATGCGCCGTTCTTCGGCTGGATCCAGGATCTTTCCGCGCCCGATCCGACGTCGGTCTTCACGCTGTTCGGGCTGATTCCCTGGGAAGTGCCGCACTTCCTGATGATCGGTATCTGGCCGCTGATCATGGGCGTGACCATGTTCGTCCAGATGCGGCTCAACCCGCCGCCGCCCGATCCGACCCAGGCCATGATCTTCAACTGGATGCCTGTTGTCTTCACCTTCATGCTCGGCACCTTCCCGGCGGGTCTGGTGATCTACTGGGCCTGGAACAACACGCTGTCGATCATCCAGCAGTCGATCATCATGCGCCGCCTCGGGGTGAAGGTGGAGCTGTGGGGCAATATCCGCCGGCTGTTCCCGGGCGGCAGGAAGAAGACAGCCGAATAGCAACGGCGGCTGATACCGATGGACACGCAAGACGAAGACGAAAAGGCGGCGCTGGAGAAGGGCCGCCTTCTCTTTTCCGGCCCCATCAGCTTTGAGAAGGGAGTGGTCGCCCTCGACCAACTGCCCGCCGACGGACGCGTGGAAATCGCCTTCGCGGGGCGCTCCAATGTCGGCAAGTCGACGCTGGTCAACGCGCTGACGGGCCGTAAGGCGCTGGCGCGTGCTTCCAATACGCCAGGCCGCACAAGGGAACTCAATCTGTTCCTGATCGGCGACGGCCTGAGAGCCGTCGACATGCCGGGCTATGGCTATGCCAAGGCGCCGAAAACCGAAATCAGCCGCTGGCAGAAGCTCATCAAGACCTATCTGCGCGGCCGCGCGGGCCTGACGAGAGTCTATGTTCTGATCGACGCGCGGCACGGCATCACGAAGACCGATCTGCCGATGCTGGACCTGCTCGACGAATGCGCGGTCTCCTACCAGATCGTGCTCACCAAGATGGACAAGCTGAAGACGGCCGAGGCCGAGAAAGTTGTTGGCACCACGGCCGAAGCGATCTCCAAGCGGCCCGCGGCCTTCCCGGTGCTGATCGCCACATCGGCGGAAAAGGGCGGCGGAATCGACGAATTGCGCGCAGCGATCGCGGGCCTGATTCCGGAAGACACAGTTTAAGCGATACCTATGGGCCTGCCAGTCGCACCGCCCAGGCCCGCGCAATCAGTCGCACCTCGCCTTCACCGCCCAGCATGTTCATAAGCTCACGCTTGAGCCGCTCCCGCGCGTCCGCTGGCATACTCATGCAATAACCAGGCGCCGGCCCCGCACCCAGGGTGAAGGGATGCCAGAATGCCTCGAAGTCCGAAAAGACGGACTCAACCTCGATGGGATGCACAGCCGGATGATCGAAGCCGGCGGCCACACATAGTTCGCTCAACCCGGCGGGGCTGCAGAAAGGAAAACGGTCTGCCTCATTGAGTTCGCGAGCCGCCGGATCAAGGATGGCCGCAGCTTTCCAGAACCGATCAATGATGCCCATACCGCCGCCGGGATAGTCCCAGACATAAAAGGCAATCGTTCCACCATCCCGCGTCACTCGGCGCATTTCGGCCAGGGCCTTGAGGCGATCGGGCACGAAGTTCAAAACAAGCGCTGATGCCGCAACATCGACAGCGTCGTCAGGAAGCGGGATTGCCTGGGCGTCACCGGCCTTGAACTGAGCCCGGCTGTCAGCAATTTCGTTCCGCGCGTGATTGACGAAGCCCTCTGAGGGGTCAATGCCGATGACCGATGCTGGATTAGCACGCGTGAGAATCGCGCTGGTAAGCGCCCCTGTTCCGCAACCGATGTCCGCCCAGTCTGCGTCCTCGGGACCCGCCAGCCAATCGACGAATTTCTCGGCAACCAATCGGCTCCACCTGCCCATATAGTGGTCGTAGCTTCGACCCGCGCTCCAGGAATCGTGCAATGAGGCCTGGGTCATTTCTGCATCCTCCAGACACTTGGATCCGTCGCTCCGGAAAGCTTGCGCGAACTGGCCGGGAGGCGCAACGAATTCGTCCTCTCCTTGAAATGCCCCACGCGGGGTGGCGCGCCGACGATTGAGCGCGCCGCCATGATCGGCTATTCAGCATGCCATACCAGCCCGAAGAGAAGACGCAGAAGAGCCGATGACCGACGAAATCGCAGAGCACAAGAACGCGAACGATCAGGCTCACGTTCTTTCCCAGGCCTTGCCCTATATGCAGCGCTACAACGACCGCACGGTCGTTGTGAAATATGGCGGGCACGCCATGGGCGATTCCTCCCTGGCGCGCGCCTTCGCCCGCGACATCACGCTACTGAAGCAGTCGGGCGTGCGGCCGATCGTCGTGCATGGCGGCGGTCCGCAGATCGCCGCGATGCTCGACAAGCTCGGCATCCGGTCGGAGTTCAAGGCCGGACTGAGGGTCACCGACAAGGCGACGGTGGAGATCGTCGAGATGGTTCTGGCCGGCTCGATCAACAAGGAGATCGTCCAGGCGATCAATGCGGAAGGCGGGCGCGCCATCGGACTGTGCGGCAAGGACGGCAACATGGTCACCGTCACCAAGGCGACCCGGACCATTGTCGATCCCGATTCCAATATCGAGAAAATCGTCGATCTCGGCTTCGTCGGCGAACCGCAGACCGTGCGCCCCGCGGTGATCGACATGGTGGCGCGCGAGGATCTCATTCCGGTCATCGCGCCGGTCGCATCGGGGACCGACGGCGAGACCTACAATGTCAACGCCGATACGTTCGCGGGCGCCATCGCCGGCGCTCTCGGCGCCACGCGCCTTCTGTTCCTGACCGATGTTGCCGGCGTTCTGGACAAGAACGGGGTGCTGCAAAAGGAACTGACGGTTGCGCAGGCACGCGCGCTGATCGCTGACGGCACAATCTCCGGCGGTATGATACCGAAGGTCGAAACGTGCATCGAGGCACTCGCACGCGGCGTCGAAGGCGTCGTTATCCTGAACGGAAAAACGCCCCACGCGGTGCTGCTCGAACTCTTCACCGAGCACGGCGCGGGCACGCTCATCACGCCGTAGAACGTCACTCCACAACTGGCGGAGGCGGTGACGGGCGGTTTGTGAGATCAGCCTTCGGCATCACCAGAAGAACCGCGACCGCGACGATCAGGAACGCGACAATCTCGTATATGAGGGCGGCACGCAGCGCCGCGGCATATTCGGCGTGTCCCGGCGCGCCGTGGCCAAGCAGCGTGAGGAAGAATATCTCGCCGACAATGGCGACGCCGATCGCGCCGCCGAGCTGCTGGAACGACTGCATGCCACCGGATGCCGAACCGGCATCGCGCGGCGCGGCCCCCGACAGGGCGAGCTGGAAGATCGGCCCGATGGCGCCGCCCATGCCCAGGCCGGCGAGGTAAAGCGGCACTGTCAGATCGAACGAACTGACCGAATCCCCAAGGCCGCCGACGATGTAGCGGAGCACGAACATGATGACCGCCATCAGCGCTGCACCGACGAGCAACCGCTTGCGCAACCAGCGATGGCCGAACCAGCGGCTGGCGAAGGACGCCGTCATGATGCCCAGCGGGAACGGCATCGTGGTCAGGCCCGAATGAAGGGGGGTAAAGCCGAAACCTTCCTGCAGGAAAAGCGCCAGGATCAGAAAGAAACCGGGGATGCCGGAAAAGAAGATCGTGCCAAGAGCGCTACCGATCACGAATGAGCGTGTCGTCAGAAGCGACATCGGCAGAAGCTGCGGCCCGCCAACGCGCGCCTGGCGGCGCTCCCAGAGTGTGAAGACGACGCCTGTCGGCAGGGCGGCGGCAATCATAACAAAGCACCAGAGCGGCCAACCGAGGCCGCGCCCCTCGATCATCGGGAATAGGACTAGCAGGATCGTTACGGCGGCGAGCGCAATTCCGACGATGTCGATACCGAGCTGACGGTGACCGGCGATCGACGGGATGAACCGCAGTCCCGCGACGATCGCGAACAGACCGATCGGCACGTTGACGAGGAAGATCGGCCGCCAGGAGAGCCCGGCGATATCAGCGCTGATCAGAAGCCCGCCAAGCGTCGGCCCGGTCACCGCCGCCAGACTCGCCGCGATGCCGAAGGTCGCGAACGCGCTGGCGCGCTCGTGCGGCGGGAACATGACCTGCGCGATGGCCAGCGTCTGCGGCGCCATCATCGCAGCGGCAGCCCCTTGCAGCACGCGGCCGGCAATCAGCACCTCGGCGTTGGGCGCCATGCCGCAGAGCGCGGAGAACAGCGTGAACAGCGCGACTCCGGCCAGAAACATCGCCCGGCGACCGACCATGTCGCCGAGCCGGCCGAACGGCAGGAGGCCAAGCGCGAACGTCAGGATATAGGCGGCGACCACCCATTCGATGTCGCTGGGCGTCGCTCCCAGTTCGCGCCTGAGGCTCGGCAGCGAGACGTTGACGATCGTCACGTCCATCAAGTTCATGAAGTTGGCGATCAGCAGGACCGACAGCGCGATCCAGCGCCCTTCGAGCGGAGGCTGGCCCTCCATGTTTGCATCAAGCGTGGTCATGGCCCTGTCCGAAACTAGCGGTAAATCACGAGCACGACGATGCCGAGGGCGATCAGCACGCAGCCGATCGTCTCGAGCCGGTTGATGCGCTCGCGGAAGAAGAAAACACTGGAGGCGAAGGTAAACAATATTTCGATCTGCGCCAGCGCCTTGACGATGGCCGCCTGCTGCAGCGTCATCGCCATGAACCAGCCGAAGGACGCAGTGGCGCCGACGAAGCCGACCGCAAGCCCTGTCTTCCACGCCGCCCGCACGCGGCCGATCTCGGCGGGCTCGCGCAGCTTCATCCAGATCAGGAGCACGACGGTCTGCAACGTGATCGCGCACACCAGCGTCATCGCCGCCTGCATCATGAAATTGGGATAGCCGAGCGCCAGCGACGCGGCACGATAACCGACCGCGGCGATGCCGAAGGCCGTGCCGGAGGCAAGCCCGATCAGCGAGGTGCGGGACACGAGCGAAGCGGCGAGGTTGCGCAGGCTCATCGGCTGATGAGCAACCGAAATCAGCATGACGCCGAAGACGGTAATGAGAATGGCGATCAGCGCACCGGGGGTGACCAGTTCCCCCAGAAACAGGAGACCGAAGATGGCGGCCTGGGCGGGTTCGGTGCGCGAATAGGCAGTGCCGACCGCGAAATTTCTGAACGAGAAGAGATGTACCAGAAGCGCCTGCGCCACGATCTGACCGACCGCAGCGATAACGACCCAGAAGGCGAACGCCGCATTGGGGCGCGGAATTTCATAACCGAACGCGATGTTGAGGACGAGCAGGAACATGATCGCAAACGGCACGCCATAGCCGAAACGCACGAAGGTTGCTCCCGTCGTGCCCATGACCTTCTTGAGATGTTTTTGAAGCGTCGAGCGGATATTCTGGAGAAAAGCCGCGGCGACGGTTATCACGACCCATGCCTGCATCGCTTTTCCACTACACCGGTTCGGCAGACCGGTCACGCGCGCGACGGCATGGCTGCCTTGCGCCGGTCGCGCTGCTCTGACAGAAAGGCGCATCGGCGAAGCAAGCCGGCCGGAAACGATCAAGACCTCGATCCAGACCCCGATCAGGACCCATGGCAAAGACGCGCTCCTTCCTCGACGAACTCGCCCATGTGCGCGAATGGATCTTCGATCTCGACAACACGCTCTATCCGCCGGGCAGTCACCTGTTCGATCAGGTCGCGGTGAAGATGAACGACTATATCCGCGGCTTCCTCAAGGTCGATGCGGAGAAGGCCAGGCACATCCGGCGCGACTACTACAAGCGCTACGGGACGACGATGCGCGGGCTGATGATCGAGCATGGCCTCGACCCGCACGACTTCCTGGAGAAGGTGCACGATATAGACCACTCGCCGCTGCAGCCCGACCCGGCGCTGGGCGCGGCCATCGCGGCGCTGCCGGGGCGGAAATTCGTCCTGACCAACGGCTCGCGCGGCCATGCCGAAGCGGTGCTGAAGCGGCTCGGCATCGAAGAGCATTTCGAGGACATGTTCGACATCGTCGCGGCGAACTTCGAGCCCAAGCCCGCGCGCGGACCCTACGACCTCTTCCTCGCGCGCAACGGCGTCGACCCGGCGGCGGCGGCCATGTTCGAGGATCTGCCGCAGAACCTCGAAGTTCCGCACGTGCTGGGCATGCGAACGGTCCTCGTCACCGCGCGCGGCGCCTCCCCCGCGCCGGCAGACCATATCGACCATGTGACGGATGATCTGGCGCTGTTCCTCAGCGCCTTCGACCGCGCGGCGTGAGCGGCGTCACCGAGGCCGGTAGAAGCTTGAAATAGCGTTCCAGCCTTCCTCGGCCGTCTTGACGAAGGTGATCAGGTCGATGTCGGCGGGAGAAATGGTCCCCGCTTCCACCAGGGCGTCGAAGTTGATGACCTTGCGCCAGAACTCCTCGCCGAACAGGACGACGGGGAAGCGACGGACCTTGCCCGTCTGAATGAGCGTCAGCGCCTCGAAAAGCTCGTCCATCGTGCCAAAGCCGCCCGGAAACGCGACGACCGCCCGGGCGCGCATGAGGAAATGCATCTTGCGCAGCGCGAAGTAATGAAACTGGATGCAGAGCTCAGGCGTGATATAGCCGTTCGGCGCCTGCTCGTGCGGCAGCACGATGTTCAATCCGATCGAAGGCGCAGCGATATCCGCCGCGCCTCGGTTTGCCGCCTCCATGATGCCGGGACCGCCGCCGGAGACGACGACATATTCTCGAAAGCCGCTGTCGCGCGAGGCTTCCGACACGATACGGGCGAATTTGCGCGCTTCCTCGTAGTGCGGATTGAGCACCGGGTTGGCCGAGCCCGTCTCATCATCCTGTATGCGCGCCGAGCCGAATATCACGACCGTCGATTCGATGCCGTATTGCTGCATGATCAGCTCGGGCTTGAGCAGTTCCAGCTGCAGGCGGACCGGGCGCAGCTCGTCGCGCAGGATGAAATCGGGATCGGTGAATGCCAGACGATAGGCCGGCGATTCGGTCTGCGGCGTGGACGGCTGGCGCTTCCAGGCCTCGAGATCCTGCGGCGCCGAGCGCATCGGGCCGCGGCGGGCGCTGCTTTCCTGTTCTGCCATCGAGTTCCCCGTTCCCGGAATTCCCGCTTCCGCGCCAACCATGCCGGCTGGCGCCTCGCGTCCCGTTTCCCGCTTTCATTCAAGCGGCAAAGGGTTACAAAGCCGTTGCGGCGGGCGCTTCCATCGGGCGATGAATGGCTCTAACGTCCGCGCGGCATGCGGCAGGGCACGTGGCGGCCTTGCGGAAGAAGAAGAGGAATTCAATGAAGCCGGACAATCTCCAGAGCGTGATCGATGAAGCGTTTGAAGCCCGGGACGGCATCAATGCCGGTACGAAGGGAAAGGTGCGAGACGCCGTGAACGAGGCGCTCAACCTGCTCGACAGCGGGAAAGCGCGCGTTGCCGAAAAGCAGGCCGACGGCAACTGGAAGGTCAATCAGTGGCTGAAGAAGGCCGTCCTTCTTTCGTTCCGGCTGGAGCCGATGAAGGTCGTCAGGGGCGGTCCCGGCGATTCGGTGTGGTGGGACAAGGTCGATTCCAAGTTCGAGGCCTGGGGCGCGCTCGATTTTGAGAATGCCGGCTTTCGCGCCGTGCCGAACTGCGTGGTCAGACGCTCCGCGCATATCGGCCGCAACGTCGTACTGATGCCCTCCTTCGTCAATCTCGGCGCCTATGTGGACGACGGGACGATGGTCGATACCTGGGCGACGGTCGGCTCCTGCGCGCAGATCGGCAAGAACGTGCATCTTTCCGGCGGCGCGGGGATCGGTGGCGTGCTGGAGCCGCTGCAGGCAGACCCGACGATCATCGAGGACAACTGCTTCATCGGCGCGCGATCGGAGGTCGTGGAAGGCTGCATCGTGCGCGAGGGGTCGGTGCTCGGCATGGGCGTCTATATCGGCAAATCGACCAAGATCGTCGACCGCGAGACGGGCGAGATCTTCATGGGCGAGGTACCGCCCTATTCGGTCGTGGTATCGGGTTCCCTGCCCGGCAAGAATATTCCCGGCAAGGACTGGGGGCCAAGCCTCTATTGCGCGGTGATCGTCAAACGGGTTGACGAAAAGACACGGTCGAAGACCTCCGTGAACGAACTGCTGAGGACCTGACGGAAACGCAAGAACTATGGACAAGCCCCCCGCAGATCCGGTCGAGCTCGCAGCGGCGCTGATCCGCTGCGACAGCGTGACGCCGCGCGACGGCGGCGCGCTCGCGGCGCTCGCCCGCTTTCTCGACGCGTGCGGCTTTCATACGCAGATCCTGCGCTTCAGCGATGCCGGCACGCCCGATATCGACAATCTCTACGCGCGCTTCGGCACGGGGAGGCCCTGCCTTGTCTTCGCCGGCCACACCGATGTCGTGCCGCCGGGGGATGAGACTCGCTGGCGGCACCCTCCATTCGGCGCTGAGATCGCCGACGGACGCCTCTACGGACGCGGCGCGGTCGACATGAAGGGCGGGATTGCTGCCTTCGCCGCGGCGGCCGCGAACTATATCGCCGCCCATGACGGCGAGGTGCCGGGCTCCATCGCTTTCCTGATCACGGGCGACGAGGAGGGCCCGGCGATCAACGGCACGGCCAAGCTGCTGGACTGGGCGGCACAACGCGGCGAGAAGTTCGATCACTGCGTGCTGGGCGAGCCGACTTCGGCGGAAACGCTCGGCGACCAGCTGAAGGTCGGCCGGCGCGGCTCCTGTTCCTTCACCCTGACGGTGGAGGGCACGCAAGGCCATGTGGCCTATCCGCACCTTGCCGACAATCCTGTGCGCGGGCTTGCGACACTGCTCGACGCGCTTTTCGCCGTGCCCCTCGACCAGGGCAGCGAGCATTTCGACCCGTCGACCCTGGAGGCCGTCGGTCTTGAAGCCGGCACCGGGGCCTGGAATGTCATTCCCGGGACCGCCACAGTTAGCGTCAATTGCAGATTTAATGACTTGTGGACTCCGGAGACATTGAAGGCGGAACTGGAACGGCGCCTTGCGGCCGCCCGCGATGACACGCGGCACCGGCCGGACGCAAAGGGGCCGATCCGCTGGCGTCTGCAGCAGCAGGCGCGCTGGAGCCCGTCTTTCCTGACAGCGGACGAGGGCCTGATCGGCCTCGTCAAAGCGGCCGTCGCGGCGCAGACCGGAGCCGAGCCGGCGCTTTCGACCGGCGGCGGCACGTCGGACGCCCGTTTCATCAAGGATTATTGCCCGGTCGTTGAACTCGGCCTCGTCGGCAGGACGATGCACGGGATAGACGAAAACGTTCCTGTAGGAGAATTGCGGGCGCTGAGCGCCATCTATCTCGATTTCATCGAACGCTATTTCGATTTTCATTCCCGCGGCAAAGGCTGAAGCGGCCGGTCTGCGATGGCTCTCATATCGTCCAGAGACGTTCAGCAAAACCTCGCCGCCGTCTGGGCGGTGTTCCGCGGCCGGCCGGATGCCATCCGGCAGGTCGACGCCTCCTACGAGGGTTTCTGGCGCAGCTTTCTCGTCATCGTGCTGCTGATCCCGGTCTACGTGCCCTTCGTCATGTCCGAGATCGCCGCGATCAGGGGGCAGGGTCTTCTGCCGGAGGATTTCAGCCCCGTTTGGCACGGATTCGTTCGTGCCCTCAGCATCGCAGTAGACTGGGTGCTGTTTCCTGTCGTCATGCTGCTGCTGGCGCGCCCGATGGGCATAACGAGCCGCTACGCGCCTTATATCGCCGCACATAACTGGTCGAACCTGATCCTCGCCATTCCCCTTGTACTGCCGGGCATCCTTCTCGGCCTCGGCCTGATTTCCAGCGGCCTTGCCGGCATCCTGCTGATCGCGGGCCTCGCCATCTTCGTGCGCATGCGATTTGTCGTGGCGCGCGCTGCGCTGGACGTGTCCGTTGCCACGGCCGCAGGTCTCGTCTTGCTCGATTTTCTCGGCGGTCTGGCCGTCGCGCAGATCTTTGACCGTCTGGCGGGATTCTAGCGGCCCGAGGCACAGGCACAAGGCAGGCCAGGGCGCCGTTCCCGTCGCCGCATGACTGCCGTCTTCCGATCCGCCGGGACGAGGGCGGCATGGATTGCCGGGTCGAGCCCGGCATGGCGAAGAGGAGGGCATGGTCCGTCGCCGAACTAAAGCCTTTCATCGCCGGACGTGATCCGGCGATCCATTCCTCCGTCGCCTGCGGCAGACCAACGCTGTTTTAGGAGCCGTGCCCCTGAGGATAATCAACGCGCTCCAGATAGAGCCCGCAGGCGGGCGCCACCGGGCCGCATCGCGTGCGATCACGCGCATTCAACGCTTCCTCCAGTTCAGCGCGCGTCCAGCGCCCCTCGCCCACCAGCTTGAGCGAGCCGGCCATGGAGCGAACCTGATTATGTAGAAAGGATCGAGCCGACACCATCAGAAAGATATCCTCGCCCTCGCGCATCACCTCGAAGCGATCAATGGTGCGAATAGGTGATTTCGCCTGACAATCGGTGGAGCGAAATGTCGTGAAATCGTGGTGGCCGACAAAGGATTGCGCCGCATCGGCCATCGCATTCGCGTTCAGCGGTTTGGCCACCCACCAGGTGCGGTTCATATCGAGCGCCGGCTGGCTGCGCCGGTTCAGGATGGAATAGCGGTAATGTCGCGCCGTCGCCGAAAAGCGGGCGTCGAATTCGTCCGATACGCGCGTCGCCGCGAGGATGGATACGGGCAGGGGCCGCAGATGGGCGTTGATCGCATCGCGAACGGTTTCCGCGGGCCATTCCCGGGAAAGATCGGCATGGGCGACCTGGCCTCGCGCGTGCACGCCGGTATCGGTGCGGCCGGCGGCCCGGATGCGGATCGCGTCCCCGCTGAAGGCATGGATCGCCTGCTCGACGGCCTGCTGCACGCTCGGCCCGTTCTGCTGCGCCTGCCAGCCGACGAAAGGCGTCCCATCATATTCAATATCGAGTCGATACCGATACATGGCTTGCCTCAATAAAGAAGGTCGCCGGGGGAGAGTTTCTGGCCGAGCCGGAACGAACCGGCCTCCATCGCCTTTGCGCCCGCGCGCTGCACGACTTGCAGCCGCACAGCCCCTTCTCCGCAGGCAATGGCGAGTTCCCCGTCGAGGATTTCGCCCGGGGCTCCTGTCCCGGCGGCCAAGGTGGACCGCAGGATCTTGAGCCGCGCGCCATCGGCCATCTGGCACCATGCGCCGGGAAAAGGACTCAGGCCGCGAATATGGTTGTGGACCTCCGCGGCGGGCCGCGACCAGTCTATCCGCGTCTCGGTCTTGTCGATCTTGGCGGCATAGGTGACGCCGTCTTGACCCTGCGCCGCGCAGTCAAGCTGCCCGAGCGCCAAGGCCCCCATCGCACGCAGCATCAGGTCGGCGCCGGCGCGTGCCAGTTCGTCATGAAGTTCGCCCGCCGTCATATCCGGCCTGATGGCGACGCGCTCCTCCATGCAGACAGGACCGGTGTCGAGCCCGGCCTCCATGCGCATGATGCTGGCGGCCGTCACCGCATCGCCCGCCATGATCGCGCGCTGGATCGGTGCGGCGCCGCGCCAGCGCGGCAATCTGGACGCGTGCAGGTTAAAGCAGCCATGCCGCGCGGCCCCAAGCACGGCGGGCGGCAGGATCAACCCGTAGGCGACGACCACGGCCGCATCGGCCTCAAATCCGGCGAACTGATCGATGGCGTCCTGCTCGCGGAAATTCTTCGGCGTCAGGACGGGCAGACCGAAGGCCGCCGCTGCGCGCGCGACCGGCGTCGGGGTTTCCGCCATGCCGCGTCCCGCCGGTCTCGCCGGCTGGCTGTAGACCGCCGCGATCTCGTGGCCGGCGCCGACAAGTCCGGCCAGCGTCGGCACCGCGAAATCGGGCGAACCCATGAAGATCAGTCTGAGTGCCATGGCGCCCTTTCGCGGCAACGAACCGGCGATGAACACTAGCCGACGGGTTCGGTCTTGCGCCTGTCGATCTTGGAGAACTTCTTCACGACGCGCTCGCGCTTCAGGCGCGACAGATGGTCGATGAACAGCCTGCCGTCGAGATGGTCGAGTTCGTGCTGGACGCATGTCGCCAGCAGTCCGTCGCATTCCATCACCTGCGGCTGGCCCTCGCGATCGAGAAATTCCACCGTGCACCGCGCCGGACGCTCGACATCCTCGTAATATTCCGGGATCGAGAGGCAACCCTCCTGATGCACCGACTTTTCCTCGGACACGGCGGTGATCCGCGGATTGACGAGGAACAGCGGATCGGGCTTTGCGTCCTCCTCCTCGCGGCCCGCGACGTCGATGACGACCAGCCGGCGCATCACGCCGATCTGGCACCCGGCAAGGCCGATGCCGGGGGCGTCGTACATCGTCTCCAGCATATCGTCGAGGATCGCCCGCACCTCATCATCGACCTTGTCGACGGGCGCGCACACTTCCCGCAGCCGGGGGTCAGGAATATGCAGGATCTCTCGCTTTGCCATGACCGATCAGATAGGCAAAGCCTTGGCCGGGGTCAACTGCGCCGCATTCGCGGCTGTCGGCGCCATGTTCGCGTTTTGGTCCCATTCCTGTCCGAATCGCGCTATTGATGGGCGCGTGATGCAGGAAATCATGCTGACGATCGGTGGCCGGGCCTTCAGCGCGGGCGAGTTGTTGCTCGCCGGCGGCGGTTTGGCGCTGGTTCTTCTGGTATGCATTGCCGTGGCCGTTCTCGCCGGACAGCGCGGCCGGCGGCGGGAACTGGAAGAAGACAGTCACCGCGCCGCTGAAGCCGAATTGCGCATGGCAGAACTCATGCGCGCCCAGGCCGAAATGACGGGGCGCATGCAGACCATGGCGGAGGTATTCGGCAACCGGCACGCCGATCTTGCGCGGGCGTTGAGCGAGCGGATAGACAGTTTCGGGCAGCGCCTGCACTCAAATCTCAGCGCCAGCACGCAGGCCACGCATGACAATCTGAGCAAGCTCAACGAGCGGCTCGCTGTCATCGACAAGGCGCAGAGCAACATTACCGAACTCTCCAAAGAAGTCGTCAGCCTGCAGGACATTCTTTCCAACAAGCAGGCGCGCGGCGCCTTCGGTCAGGGGCGGATGGAGGCGATCGTCGCCGACGGCCTGCCGCAGGGCCGCTATCGGTTCCAGGCAACTCTTTCCAATGGCAAGATGCCCGACTGCCTCATCGATTTCGCAGACAACGCGCCGCCGCTCGTGATCGACGCAAAATTTCCCCTCGAAGCGGTCACGGCGTTCCGCGAGGCGCGCGACGGCGACGCCCGCAAGCAGGCGATGGCGCGCATGCGCACAGATGTCGGCAAACATATCGGCGACATCACCGAGCGCTATTTCATCCCCGGCGAGACGCAGAACATCGCCATCATGTTCGTGCCGTCGGAATCGCTCTATGCCGATCTCAACGAGCATTTCGAGGATATCGTCCAGAAGGCGCACCGCGCCCGCGTCATCATCGTCGGCCCGTCGATGCTGATGCTGGCAATCCAGGTGATGCAGTCGATCCTGCGCGATCAGAAGATGCGCGAGCAGGCCCACATCATCCATCGCGAGGTCGGCATGCTGTCCGACGACGTGCGCCGCCTCAGCGAACGCGTGGACAAGCTGAAAGTCCATTTCGGCCAGGCCGGCAAGGATATCGACGATATCCTGATTTCAACGGAAAAGATCGTGAAGCGAGGCGGCAGGCTGCGCGAACTCGACTTCGAGGACGGAGCCGCCCAGCCGCAGCTCCTCGCCGGCGAGTAGCCTCGCAAATGGGCTTCATGGACATCGCGGAGCAGCGCTTTCCGGGCCTGTCGGTCTATCTGCAGAAGCGGGTGCTGCTGATCCTGTTCCTCGGCTTCTCCTCCGGCCTGCCGCTGGCCCTTTCCGGCTCGACCCTGCTGATATGGATGACCGACCGGGGCGTCGACCTTTCGACGGTCGGCCTCTTTGCCCTCGCCGGCACGCCTTATACGTTCAAGTTCCTCTGGGCGCCGGTGGTGGACGCGTGGCAAATGCCGGTTCTTTCGCGCCTGCTCGGCCGCCGCCGCGGCTGGCTTGTGTTCACGCAACTCCTCCTGATCGCCACCATTCTTTGGCTGGCAACGCTCGATCCGGTGACGATGGCGCCCTATGTGGCGCTCGGCGCGGTGCTGATCGCGACGGCCTCGGCAACGCAGGACATCGTGATCGACGCCTTTCGCGTCGAGAGTCTTGAAGACAACGAGCAGGCGGCGGGGCTGGCGCTCTACGTGCCGGCCTACCGGGTTGCCTTGTTGGTTTCCACGGCAGGTGCTGTGGGCATCGTCCATATTCTGGAGAAGAGCGGCGTTCTGCCCGTGCAAAGCTGGCCCTGGGCCTATATGGCAATGGCAGCCCTCGTTGTCGTCGGCCTGATCGCGACGCTGGTGGCGCGCGAACCCGACATGCCCGAAGCCGGCGAGCAGACCGAAGGCGAGAAAAGCGCCGATGCCTTCCGGCGCCTCATGGCGACGGCCTACGAATCCTTTCACGAGTTCCTGACGCGAGACAACGCCATTCTGGTTCTTGTCTTTGTCGTCGTCTTCAAGCTCTGCGATGCGCTGGCCGGAGTGATGACCGGGCCTTTCGTCATCGATATCGGCTTCGACAAGGGCACCTATGTGGAGATCGTCAAGGGCGTGGGCCTGATCGCGCTTTTCCTCGGCGGGCTCGCCGGCGGCTGGGTGGCAAAGCGGCTTTCCATGTATCAGGCGCTATGGATCGCGGGCATCATCCAGATGACCTCCAACCTGGTCTTCTCATGGCAGGCGATGGTGGGCGTCGACAACTGGGCGCTGACGGTGACCATATGCGTTGAGAATTTCACCGGCGGCATCGGCACGGTGATCTTCCTCGCCTATCTCTCCTCGCTGTGCTCGAACGCCCTGCACACGGCGACGCAATATGCGCTGCTCTCGGCGCTGGCGACATTCGGGCGGACGACCATTTCGGCGGGCTCGGGATATATCGTCAAGGCGACCGGCTGGGAGGCGTTTTTCGTCATCACGGCGCTGACCGGCATCCCCGCCCTGCTGCTGCTGTGGTGGCTGAAAAGGCGCGGTCATTTTTCCGGCGATGCAACGAATGCGGGGGCGGGAGTCAGAAGGGCTGGCGCTGCCTGATGGCCGCGGCCAGCGTGCCATCGTCGAGATAGTCGAGTTCCCCGCCGACCGGCACGCCATGCGCGAGACGCGAGACCTTCACGCTGCTTCCCGCCAGCATGTCGGTGATGTAATGCGCGGTGGTCTGGCCCTCGACGGTGGCGTTCACCGCCAGGATGATTTCCTTCAACGCCGGATCGGCGGCCCGTTCCAGCAGTCTGGGGATGGAGAGGTCATCGGGACCGATCCCGTCGAGCGGCGACAGCGTGCCGCCCAGCACGTGGTAGCGGCCGGTGGTCGCCTGCGCGCGTTCCAGCGCCCATAGATCGCCGACCGTCTCGACGACGACGATCACGGATGGATCGCGGCGCGGATCGGTGCAGAGCCGGCAGGGCGAAGCGGTATCGATATTGCCGCAGGTCTCGCAGGCGACGACATGATCGAAAGCATCGCGCATCGCGGCGGCGAGCGGCCCGAGCAACTGGTCCTTGCGCTCGATCAGGTGCAATGCCGCGCGCCGGGCCGAACGCGGCCCCAGTCCCGGCAGCCGCGCCAGAAGCTGGATCAGCCGATCGATCTCGCTGCCGCTATTGCTCATCGAATGTTTCAGGTTACATGCCCGGCAGCTTCATGCCCGGCGGCAGGCCGAGACCGCTGGTCATCGCCTGCATCTTTTCCGCGGCCGCGGCCTCCGCCTTGCGGCGCGCCTCGTTGACGGCGGCGAGGACGAGATCCTCGACGATCTCCTTCTCCTCGGGCTTGAACAGACTCTCGTCGATCGAAAGGGCCTTCAGCTCGCCCTTTCCCGACACGCTCGCCCTGACCATGCCGCCACCGGCCTCGCCATCGACGACAAGTTCGTCGAGTTCGGCCTGGGCGTCGGCGAGCTTCGACTGAAGCTCCTTGGCCTGCTTCATCATCTTGAGGAAGTCCATCGGTCATTCTCCATCGGAATCGATTTCGGCCTCGGGATCGGCGAGGCCCTCCGGATCTGCGGCGCGCAGTTCGCGCACCGTCATCTCCGCATCGGGAAACTGCGCCATGACCGCGGCGACGACGGGATGGCTCCTGAGCGCCGCGAGACGCCGGTCCTCATTGTCCCGGCGACGCTTTTCAATGGGATCCTCGCCCGTCTCGCGGGACGGGCTGACCATCCAGGTCTGGCCCGTCCATTCCTTCAACCGGCTGGACAGTTCGTTATAGATAGTCATCGGCGCGCCCGGTTCCAGCGCAAATTCCAGCGACAGATGTCCGAAGCGGACCGGCCTGACGAACCGCTCGAGCTTCATCTTCAGCGGAATGTCGCGCTGCGCAGCGGCGAGCGCGACCACATCCTCGATCCGCTCAAGGCGGATGGCTGGCGCCGTCTCGGCCATCGCCGTCTCCGGCGCCTCTCGCGGACGCGACGCTGCAAGGCCGTGACCGCGCGTATCCGCACGAGGGGAGGACGGCGCGAAGGCGCGGGGCGAAGCGGACGGTGGCGTATCTCCCAGCGGTTTCGGGGCCATGTCCCCGCCCTCGGCGAGCTTCCTCAGCGCCTCCTCCGGTGTCGGCATCGTCGCCATATGCGCCAGGCGCACCAGCACCATTTCGGCCGCATGGGCAGGCCGCGGCGCGGTTTCCACCTCGCCATGCCCCTTGAGCAGCACCTGCCAGGCCCGCGACAGCGCCGAAACGGGCAGCGTCTCGGCGAATGCCGCGCCGCGCGTCCGCTCGTCCTCGTTCAATACCTGATCGCCGCGAAGTTCGGGCGTCAGCTTGAACCTTGTCGCCAGATGCGCGGCCTCCGCCAGGTCGTCAATGACCGCGAGCGGATCGGCGCCGGTGACATAGAGTTCGTCGAATATGGCGAGCGCGCCCGCGACATCGCCCTGCATGACGGTCTCGAACAGATCGAGCGTGCGGCCGCGATCGGCCACGCCGAGCATGGTCCGCAACGCCTCCGCGCCGACCCTGCCGCCGCCATGGGCGATCGCCTGGTCGAGCAGCGAGAGCGCGTCGCGCACCGAGCCCTCGGCCGCGCGCGCGATCAGCGCCAGCGCGTCCGCCTCGACCTCGACATCCTCCTTAGCCGCGATGCCGGCGAGATGGGCGGTCAGCGCGTCGCCGGGAATTCGCCTCAGATCGAAGCGCTGGCAACGCGACAGCACCGTGATCGGCACCTTGCGGATCTCGGTCGTCGCGAAGATGAACTTCACGTGGTCCGGCGGCTCCTCCAGCGTCTTCAGCAGGCCGTTGAAGGCCGCGCGGGAGAGCATGTGCACCTCGTCGATGATGAAGACCTTGTAGCGCGCGGCAACCGGCCTGTAGGCGGCGCTGTCTATAATGTCGCGGATGTCGTCGATGCCGGTGTGAGAGGCGGCATCCATCTCGATGACATCCATGTGGCGCGAATCGAGGATCGCCTCGCAATGAACGCCCATCTCCTTCATGTCCAGCGTCGGCTCGTCATGGCCGGGGGCGGTGTAGTTGAAGGCACGGGCGAGGATGCGCGCGGTCGTCGTCTTGCCGACACCACGCACGCCGGTCAGCATATAGGCATGGGCGAGACGCCCGGCAGCGAACGCGTTGCGCAGGGTGCGCACCATCGCCTCCTGACCGATCAGGTCGGCAAAGCTCGTCGGGCGGTATTTGCGCGCCAGCACGCGATAGCCACTCTGCGGCAGGGCGGCCATGGTTTCCATCGGGCGCTCGTCCATGAAATCCCGTCCAATTCTTCCGGCTTCAGACCGAAAGGCGCATTGTGCACGATTCTCCGGCGGGCAGAAGGTGGGAGACTGGACAGACGACCCGAACCGAAACTCGTTAGGGCTGCTTCCTTCCGGACCTGACCCGGTTGGCGAGGGATCCGCCCGCCGCCAGCCTCCCGAGGGCGTTATATCAGCAAGGGGGTGGCGGTTGGCAAGGGTTCGCGGCGGCGGGAGACGGCCACGAAGCTGCCATGACTTGCCCGAACCCTGTTTTCCCGCTTTGCTCTTGTTCTCTCTGTCAGGGCCCATCCCGATGCAAGAACCCGATTGCGCCTTTCAGCTCGACCTGCGCCTTCAAGGCGATACGCTGCCGATCGGCGACATGGGGCTGTCGCGCGTGCTGCTGATGAACGATTGCCGGTATTGCTGGCTGGTCGCCGTGCCGCGCCGCGCCGGTCTTATCGAGATCATCGACCTCTCCGAACACGAACGCCGGCAGTTCTGGGAGGAAGTCGACATCCTTTCACGCTGCATGAAATCGATGCGGTCCCATGGCAAGCTGAACGTCGGCGCGCTGGGCAATGTTGTAAAGCAGCTGCATTTGCATATCGTCTCGCGGCACAATGCCGATGCGGCCTGGCCCGGTCCCGTATGGGGACACGGCGCCCGCGTTCCCTACGGGACGGATGAAGGGGCAGGGCTCGTCACGCAGTTTCGCACCGCGCTCCGCCACGAACTGATCCGCACCGACACCTGAGGAATAGGCTTTGAGATGGATGACGACGTGACAGGCAGGATGGGGTTTGCCCGCTCCTTCATCGACCGACAGGCATTGCTGCGCGCCAACGATGCGGAAATCGCGGCGATGCTCAGGCGCAGCGAGGCGCAGTTCTATCTTTTCGCAGGGGAGCGGGTGCTGGTTCAGGTTGGCGCCGCGCCGCAGACAGCCGGCTTCGCCGCCGAGCATGCGGTGGCGCTGATGAGCGAGGAACCCCCTGTCTTTCTCGGCATGGCCGACGGCCGGCCCCTCTTTGCCGCCGCGGCCATCGAAGAGATGGCGCTGCCCGACACGATCAAGCCGATCGACATCCGCTCGATCGCCATGCAGGGCCTGCTGCCGGAAGGCGAACTCGGGGCGCTGGCGCAGGGCCGGTCGATGCTCCATTGGCACGCCACGCACCGCTATTGCTCGCGCTGCGGCCATGAGAGCGTTCCCGTGCAGGGCGGTTACAGGCGAGATTGCGGCCACTGCGGCGCGCAGCACTTTCCGCGCACCGACCCGGTCTCGATCATGCTGATCGTCAACGGCGACAACTGCCTGCTCGGGCGCTCGGGCCGATTCGCCGCGCCGATGTATTCCACGCTCGCCGGCTTCATCGAACCCGGCGAAACGATAGAGGACGCGGTGAGGCGCGAAACCATGGAGGAGGCCGGCGTGCGCGTGGGCAAGGTCGCCTACCTCGCCAGCCAGCCCTGGCCGTTCCCTGCATCGCTGATGATCGGCTGTTACGGCCAGGCGCTGTCGGAAGATATCGTGATCGACCGCGAGGAACTCATGGATGCCCGCTGGTTTTCCCGCGCCGACATCGGCACGATGCTCGCCGGCAAACATCCGGAGGGCCTCGTCGTGCCGCAGCGATTTTCGATCGCCCACCAGCTCATCTGGTCATGGATGGAAGGCAAGGCCGCGATCTGACGCGATGCCCGCCTATCCGGGATAGCGCAGGGTCGCTTCCTCGATCGCGGTCTCGCGGATCGATTCGCGGAATGAGGCAGCCTTGTAGACACCGAGAATCTTGAATTCGCGCGTGTAATATTCCAGTTCGTCGAGCGCCCGCGCGACAGCCGGATCATGCGGATGGCCCTCGATGTCGGCGTAGAACTGCGTGGCGAAGAACTGGCCTTCGAGCTGGTAGGATTCCAGCTTGGTCATGTTGACCCCGTTGGTCGCGAACCCGCCCATCGCCTTGTAGAGGGCCGCGGGAACGTTGCGCACCCGGAAGACAAAGGTCGTGATCGTGCCCGAGCCGCCGGCCTCGGCCCAGCGCGGCTCGCGCGAGAGAATGACGAAGCGCGTCGTGTTGTGGTCCTCGTCCTCCACATCGCTCGCCAGGATGTCGAGCCCGTAGATTTCAGCCGCGAGACTGGAAGCAAGCGCTCCTTGCGTCGCATCGCCCAGCGCCGCGATCTCCCTTGCGGACCCGGCCGTGTCGGCGGCGATGACGGCCTTGACCCCCTGCCGCCGGATCAGCTTGCGGCACTGGCCGAGCGCCATGATGTGGCTGCGCACATGGGTCAGCCCCTGCAGCGTCGCACCGCGCACGCCGAGGAGCTGATGATGGATCGGCAGAAAATATTCGCCGATGATCGAAAGGCCCGACGTCGGCATCAGGTAATGAATATCAGCCACGCGGCCTGCCACGGAATTCTCGATCGGAATCATCGCCAGCGCGGCGCGCTTCTCGGCAACTTCGGCAAAGGCGTCCTCGAAAGTCGCGCATGGCACCGCCTCATATTCGGGAAACACATCCTGGCAGGCGATATGCGAATTCGCCCCGGGTTCGCCCTGAAAGACGATCTTGCTGTTGGCGTTGGACATGGCGCGGAGTCTTTTTTCTTAAAACAAATCAGGCCCGTGCGCCAATCAGGCGGCGGGCCAGCTCAAGATCGGCGGGAGTATCGACGCCGACCGGCACGGAGTCAACGAGGGCGACATCGATGCGCATGCCGGCTTCCAGCGCGCGCAACTGCTCCAAGCGCTCGCGTTTCTCCAAAGTCGAGGGCGGAAGCTGTACAAACCTTTCCAGCGCGTCGCGCCGATAGGCATAGATGCCGATGTGGTGATAGAGCGGTCCCTCTCCATAGGGGGCGGTCGCGCGGGTGAAATAAAGCGCCCTGAAGCGCCTGTCGCCGAGCGGCGAGGCGACGATCTTCACGACATTCGGATCGTCGCGCTCCGCCTCGTCACGGATCTCCGCCGCGATCGTGCCGATAGCCACGGCCGGATCGGCAAGCAGGGCGCCGGCGGCGGCGATGTCGCCGGGCTCGATCAGCGGATAGTCGCCCTGCAGGTTGATGACGACGTCGTGCCGGCCTTGCGGATCGGCAAGACAGAGGGCCTCGAAAACGCGGTCAGAACCTGACGGGTGGTCCGGCCGGGTCAACACCGCCCGCCCGCCCGCGGCCTCGACGACGGACGCAATTTCGGGTGTATCCGTAGCGACGATCACGGTGCCAGCGCCGGAGGCGACGGCTGCCTCCCATACGCGCTGGATCATCGGCTTGCCGCTGAGGTCGGCAAGCGGCTTTCGCGGCAGCCGCGTCGCGGCCATGCGCGCGGGAATGATGACGAGCGGGTTCACCTTGTCGTTGCGCCCTTTTGCCGCTGTGCAAGACTATTGAACGGGCCGCTTATACGTGTTGCTTTGGCCGCCGGAAAGCGGGTAGTCTCCGCCGCGATTTGGGCGGGGCTTGCCACCAGTGTACCGATTCCGGGACCGATCCTCGCGAACCTGTTGATAAACATGGTGTTTGACAACAATGAACAGTTTTGAATTTAACAAGATCGCCGGGGCAGTCCTTGGCACGCTGCTTGTGGTCCTGGGTATCGGCGTGCTCGCCGACGCGCTTTTCGATGTGGAAGCGCCCGAAAAGCCGGGCTACGCGGTAGCGGTTGCCGAAGAGGGCGAAGGCGGCGAAGGGGCCGGCAAGCAGGAAGTCGCGGAGACCCCGCTGCCGGTTCTGCTGGCGTCCGCTTCCGCCGAAAAAGGCGCGGACGTCTCGAAAAAATGCGCTTCCTGCCACTCGTTCGAACAGGGCGGTCCGAACAAGGTCGGCCCCGATCTCTACAATGTCGTCGGCCGCGTGAAAGGGTCGCACGAGGGCTTCAAGTACTCCGCCGCGATGGAGGAACTCCATGCCGCGGGCAAGACATGGACGCTTGAGGATCTGAACCATTTCATCAGGGACCCGAAGGGAACGATCCCGGGCACGGCGATGGGCTTTGCCGGTCTGAAGAAGGACAGCGAACGGGCCGACATGCTGATGTATCTGCGCTCGCTTTCCGACAATCCGGTGCCGTTGCCGCAACCCGAGGCCGCAGCGCCGGCCTCCGGCGAGAGCGCTCCGGCGGGCACCGCTTCCGGCGCAGCCGCTCCGGCCCAGGGCGAAGGCGGCCAGGCGCCGGCGCAGAACTCGCAGCAGGAAGGCGCGCCGCCGATCGTGCCGCCGGCGCAACAGACTCCCGGTCAGCCGAGCGCGGAACCTGCGCCGACAACCCCGCCGCAGGAAAAGGTTGCTCCTCAGGAAGATCAGAAGCCTCAGCAGCAGTGAGCCGACGCGTCGGCTCAACCGTTGTTCAAGCCGGCTTTCGGGCCGGCTTTTTCTTTGCCCTGCATCCAGAAGCTTCCTGCGGCGGTGACATTCACGCGCTCGTCACCCACATCATTCGACGGGGCCGCCGCGATTTTGTACGATTGCCGAGATATGCCAATCTTCCCGACGCCTGACCAGGAGAACCATCATTGACCGTTGCCATCCGAAGCTCTCTCGCCGGCCTGCTCATTCTGACGATCGCGGCCCTCGCTCCGGTCATCGCTCACGCGCAGCAGGAAAAGGAATGGCACCACGGTCTGTCGCTATTCGGTGAGCTGAAATACAAGCCCGACTTCACGCATTTCGATTACGTCAATCCGGATGCGCCAAAGGGCGGGACGCTTCGTCTGTCGGCCATCGGCTCCTTCGACTCGCTCAATCCCTTCATCGTCAAGGGCACACCGGCGGGAGGTGTCACCCTCATCTATGACACGCTGATGGAGAGTGCCGCGGACGAGCCGTCTTCCGAATATGGCCTGCTCGCCGAAGCGGTCTCTTATCCGGAAGATTTTTCATCCGTGACCTACAGGCTGAGGCCCGAGGCGCGCTGGCATGATGGCGAGCCCATCACGGCGGAAGACGTCGTCTGGTCGCTGGAGACGCTGAAAAAATCCCATCCCTTTTACAACGCCTATTATCGCAACGTGGTCAGCGCCGAAGTCACCGGCGAACGCGAGGTGACCTTCCGCTTCGACCAGAAGGGCAATCGCGAACTGCCGCAGATTACCGGTCAGATACGCGTCCTGCCCAGGCATTACTGGCAATCGGAGAGTCGCGACTTTTCGACGACGACGCTGGAACCGCCGCTGGGCTCCGGACCCTACAAGATCGGAGCCGTCCAGCCGGGTCGCTCGATCACGCTGGAGCGGGTCGATGATTACTGGGGCAAGGATCTGCCCGTGAACGCCGGACGGCACAATTTCGACCGTATCACCTACGAATATTTCAGAGACACGACGGTCGCGCTGGAGGCCTTCAAGGCCGATACGTTCGATATCCGTCTGGAGAGCAGCGCCAAGGCCTGGGCCACCAGCTATGATTTCCCTGCGTTGAAGCGCGGCGACGTCATCAAGGAAGTCTTCAAGACCAAGAATGCCGAACCGATGCAGGGCCTCGTCTTCAATCTCAGGCGCGAGCAGTTCGCCGATCCGCGCGTAAGGGCGGCGTTCAACTACGCATTCGATTTCGAGTGGCTCAACGCGAACATCTTCTACGACCAGTACAAGCGCACGGGAAGCTATTTCGCCAATTCCGAACTGGCGGCGACCGGCCTGCCGGAAGGTCTGGAACTGGAGATGCTAAAGCCGCTCCGCGGGCAGGTCCCGGAAGAAGTGTTCACAACGCCCTTCGAAAATCCGGTCGGGGGCGATCCGCGCCAGTCGCGCGCCAATCTGCGCAAGGCGCGCGATCTCCTGGAGGCTGCCGGCTGGCACATCGGCAACGCGAACGGCCGGCAGATGCTGGTGAACGACAAGGGTGAACCGTTTGAGGTGCAATTTCTGCTCGTCCAGCCGGATATGGAGCGGATCATCAGCCCGTACATCCAGAATCTCGAGAAGCTGGGGATCGATGCGTCGATCCGCGTCGTCGATAGCGCGCAATACCAGGAGCGCATGAACAATTTCGACTTCGACATGGTTGTCGGGAGCTTTCAGCAGTCCCTCTCACCGGGCAACGAACAGCGTGACTTCTGGGGATCGGAGGCCGCCGACATGCGCGGCAGCCGCAACGTCATCGGGATCAAGAACCCCGCCGTTGACGCGCTGATCGACAAGATCATCTACGCCAAGGACCGGGCGCATCTGGTGGCCGCGTCGAAGGCGCTCGACCGCGTGCTTCTGTGGAATCATTATCTCGTTCCGCAATTCTATTTCGCCGGCTACCGCGTGGCGCGCTGGGACCGGTTCGGCCTGCCTGAAACCTTGCCCGACTACACGTTCACCACCGACAACTGGTGGTGGGACACGGAAAAGGCTTCCAGGATCAAGGGCGCCAACTGATGGGGGGAGGCGTTACCCGGCGGCTTGTCCTGGGGGGAAGCGCGGCCGGGCTTGCCTTTCTGCGCGGCTTGCCCGCGATCGCGCAGGAAGCGCCCCGGCTACACGGGCTTTCCACCTTCGGCGAGCTGAAATACGGGCCGGATTTCTCCCACTTCGCGTATGTCAATCCGGACGCGCCGAAAGGCGGAACGCTCTCGCGCACGACATCGGTCTGGGCTTTCAACCAGAATCCCAACACGTTCAACACGCTCAATACGCTGATCCTGAAGGGCGATGCCCCGGTCATGCTCAACATGATCTACGACACGCTGATGGTCAGGGCGCTGGACGAGCCCGACGCGCTCTATGGCCTGATCGCGGCATGGGCTGAACGGCACGACAACGGCAATCGTATCCGGTTCGGCATGCGACCCGAGGCGCGCTTCCACGACGGATCGTCGCTGACGGCCGAGGACGCGGCTTTCACGCTGGAGACGCTGAAACGGGACGGCCACCCCCACATCTCGCAATCGCTGATCGAGATGGAGAGCGCCGCGGCGATCGCGCCGCATGTGCTCGAAGTCGTCTTTTCCGGCCGTCAGGCACGCGACCTGCCGCAGTTCGTCGCCTCGCTGCCGATCATCTCGAAGGCGTATTATTCAACCCGAGCCTTCACCGACTCCACGATGGAACGGCCGCTCGGCTGCGGCCCCTACAAGGTCGGCGATTTCCGCCAGGGGACGTTCATTTCCTACGACCGTGTCGAGGACTATTGGGGGCGGGATCTGCCGGTCAATCGCGGGCGGCACAATTTCGATTCGATCCGCTACGAATTCTACCGCGACCGCGATGTCGCCTTCGAGGCCTTCAAGGCGGGGCGCTACACGTTCCGCGAGGAATTCACCTCGCGCGTGTGGGCGACGGGATATGACTTCCCCGCCGTGGCGGACGGACGCGTGGTGCGCGCGACGCTGCCCGACAAGACGCCGTCCGGCGCGCAGGGCTGGTTCATCAATACACGGCGCGAGAAATTCGCCGACCCCAGGGTGCGCGAGGCGCTGATCAACGGCTTCGATTTCGAATGGACGAACAAGACGCTGTTCTATGACGCCTACAGCCGCACCAAGAGCTATTTTCAGAATTCGGAAATGATGGCCGAGGGTCCGCCGACGCCCGCCGAGCTCGAGCTGCTGGAACCCTTCCGGGGGAAAGTGCCGGACGAGGTGTTCGGCGAGCCGTACACACCTCCGATCTCCGATGGTTCGGGCCGCGACCGGTCTCTTTTCACAAGAGCCGCCGGCCTGCTCGATGAGGCCGGCTTCGGCCTCAAGGCCGGACGCCGCGTCATGGCCGACGGCACGCCCTTCGAAGTTGAGTTCCTCGACGATGACGGCAGCCTGGAACGGATTGCGCAGCCCTATATGCGCAATCTGGAAAGGCTCGGGATCGCAACCCGTTTCCGGCAGGTGGATGCGGCGCAGTATCAGGACCGCCTCAACGGCTTCGACTTCGATCTCGTCGTGCAGCGATTCTCGATGCCGCCGATACCGGGCGAGGAAATCAAACGCTACTGGACGAGCGCGGAGGCCGACATTCCCGGCACGCGCAACCTGTCGGGGATACGCAGCCCCGCGATCGACGCGCTGACCGGGACGATGATCGCGGCGAAGACGCGCGAGGAACAGATCGTCGCGGCGAAGGCGCTGGACCGGATTCTGCGCGCCGGACGCTACTGGATTCCGCAGTGGAACAAGGATAGCCACACGATCGCCTATTGGGATCAGTTCGGCTTCCCCTCCGAAAAGCCGCGCTACGCCCTCGATGTCGACAGCACGTGGTGGTTCGATAAGGATAGGGCCAGACGAATCGGCAAGGAAGGATAGTCGGACCCGCCCATGGCAGCCTACATCATACGCCGCCTGCTGCTGATGATCCCGACATTGTTCGGGATCATGCTGATTTCCTTCGTCATCGTGCAGTTCGCTCCCGGCGGCCCGGTGGAGCGGGTGATCGCGCAGTTGCAGGGCACGGATGTCTCGGCGACGGCGCGCGTCGGCGGCTCAAGCGGCGGCGAGCTCGGCGGCGGGGCGAATCTGTCCGGCGGCGCGGACGCGATCAACTCCAAATATCGCGG
Organism: Flavobacteriaceae bacterium; assembly: GCA_050249695.1. Lineage (GTDB taxonomy): Bacteria > Pseudomonadota > Alphaproteobacteria > Rhizobiales > Tepidamorphaceae > JACKJP01. The sequence goes on from JBFWQA010000002.1 coordinate 141,187, forward strand.
CGCCCGCGGTCTCGACCCCGCCTTCATCGAGCAACTCGAAAGACAGTTCGGCTTCGACAAGCCAGCGCCTGAGCGCTTCTGGCTGATGATGAAGAACTACCTGACCTTCGACTTCGGCCGGAGCTATTTCCGGGACATCTCCGTCGTCGACCTGATCGTGGAGAAAATGCCGGTGTCGATATCCCTCGGCATCTGGATGCTGCTGCTGTCTTACGGGATTTCCATACCGCTCGGCATCGCCAAGGCGGTGCGCGACGGCTCCAGCTTCGATATCTGGACGAGCGGCATCATCATCGTCGGCTACGCGATACCGGGTTTTCTCTTCGCGGTCCTGCTGATCGTGCTGTTCGCCGGCGGAAGCTTCTTCGATGTCTTCCCCTTGCGAGGTCTGGTGTCGGACGATTTCTACAAGCTTCCCTGGTACCAGCAGATCGCCGACTATTTCTGGCACCTGACGCTGCCGATCATTTCCATGGCGATCGGCGCGTTCGCGACATCGACGCTGCTGACCAAGAACTCGTTCCTCGACGAGATCAGGAAGCAATATGTGATGACGGCTCGGATGAAAGGGCTGACGGAAAGGCAGGTGCTCTACGGGCATGTCTTCCGCAACGCGATGCTGATCATCATCGCGGGCATTCCAGGCGCCTTCATCGGCGCCTTCTTTGCCGGGGCGCTGCTGATCGAGACGATCTTCTCGCTCGACGGACTCGGGCTTCTGTCGTTTGAATCCATCGTCAACCGCGACTATCCGGTCGTCTTCGCGACGCTCTACATCTTTTCGCTGGTCGGGCTGATCGTGAATCTCGTCTCCGACCTCACCTATACCTGGGTCGATCCGCGGATCGACTTCGAGGCGCGCAGGCTGTGATGGCGGACGTCGCCCCGACAATCGCCGTGCCGGCCAGGCGGCCTTTCCTCTCGCCGCTCAACAAGCGGCGCTGGCGCAATTTCAAGGCCAACCGGCGCGGCTACTGGTCGTTGTGGATCTTCCTCGTGCTGTTCGTCGTGACGCTCGGGGCCGAGTTCGTGGCCAACGACAAGCCGCTCTATGTGAGCTATCAGGGACAAGCCTACTTCCCCATTTTCAGCTTTTACCCGGAGACGGCCTTCGGCGGCGATTTCGAGACCGAGGCGGACTATCGCGACCCCTTCGTCCAGGATCTGATCCTGGGTGCCGGCGGCACGATGATCTGGCCTCCCATCCGTTATTCCTACCGGACGGTGGACACGGAAATCCCGGTCCCGGCCCCCGCGCCACCCTGGTGGATGATGGAGAGGAAGGCCCTCTGCGGATTGCAGGAGCGGGGACTTGAGGACCGCAACTGCACGCTCGGCAACTTCCACTGGCTCGGGACCGACGACCAGGCGCGCGACGTTCTCGCGCGGCTGATCTACGGCTTCCGCCTCTCGGTGCTGTTCGGCCTCGTCCTGACGTTCTTCTCATCCATCGTCGGCATCGCCGCGGGTGCCATGCAGGGCTATTTCGGCGGCTGGACGGATCTCATCTTCCAGCGCTTCCTGGAGGTCTGGAGCTCGATTCCACAGCTCTACCTTCTCATCATCATCGCCGCGATCATCGAGCCCAATTTCTGGATTCTGCTGGGGATACTGCTGCTCTTCTCCTGGGTCGCGCTGGTCGGCGTGGTGCGGGCGGAGTTCCTGCGCGCGCGCAATTTCGAATATGTCAGTGCCGCGCGCGCGCTCGGCGTCGGCAATCTGACGATCATCCTGCGCCATATGCTGCCCAACGCCATGGTCGCGACGCTGACATTCATGCCTTTCATCCTCAACGGGTCTATCACGACGCTGACCTCGCTCGACTTTCTCGGCTTCGGCCTGCCGCCCGGATCGCCCTCGCTCGGCGAGCTTCTGGCGCAGGGCAAGGCCAACCTGCAGGCGCCATGGCTCGGCCTCACGGGATTCATGGTCATCGCGCTGATGCTCAGCCTGCTGATCTTCATCGGCGAGGCGGTCCGCGACGCGCTCGATCCGCGCAAGACCTTCCACTGAAGAAAGCCGATGCCACATCACGACCATACTCACGGACACGCTCATGACCATGGCCATGCCAACGGCAACGAACGCCGTCTGCTGCTCGCCGCCGCGATCATCGGCGGCTTCATGCTGGCGGAGGTTGCGGGCGGGATCATATCCGGCTCGCTGGCACTGCTTGCCGACGCGGGGCACATGGTCACCGATTTCGTGTCGCTGAGCCTGGCTTTTCTCGCCACCAGGCTCGCCCGCAGGCCGGCGGACAGCCGCCGAACCTATGGCTATGGACGGCTGCAGGTGCTCGCCGCCTTCGTCAACGGCATCGCGCTCTTCCCTATCGCGCTGTGGATCGTCGTCGAGGCCTTTCATCGCATCGGCACGCCGCAGCCCGTGGCGGGAACGATGCTCTTCTGGATCGCGGCGATCGGGCTTGGCGTCAATATCGTCACGTTCTTCCTGCTGCATGGCAGCGACGAGAAGGATGTGAATATTCGCGCCGCCGCCGCGCATGTCGCGGGCGACCTTCTCGGATCGGTCGCGGCCCTTGCCGCGGGCATCGTCATCATGACGACGGGCTGGACACCTATCGACCCGATCCTGTCCCTCGCGGTCGCCGCGATCATCGCCTATAGCGGCTACAAGGTAACGCGGGATGCCGGCCATGTGCTGCTCGAGGCCGCACCATCGCAAATCGACCGGCGTGACGTTCCCCCGGTCATCGTAAGGGAAATCGCCTCGGTGCAGGACGTCCACCATGTGCACCTGTGGATGCTGACGGACCGGATGACGATGGCGACGCTGCATGCACGGCTAGACGACCGGGCCGACGCCGGCGCTGCAGTCTCGGCGATCAAGAGCCTGATGAAGGAGCGCTTCGGCATCGAACACACCACCGTGGAAATCGAATTCGGAGCCTGCGCCGATGCCCACGAAGGGGTCCGCTGATGGCCGACACCACCCCCCTCCTCGACATCCGCGATCTCTCTGTCGACTTCCGCCAGGGCGATGCGGTGACGCACGCGGTGCGCAAGGTGAGCTTCGACATCGCGCCTGGCGAGACGGTGGCGCTGGTCGGCGAATCGGGCTCCGGCAAGTCGGTGACGGCGCTGTCCGTCCTCAAACTCCTTCCCTATCCCGCCGCCGCGCACCCTTCCGGAGAAGTCCTCTTTCGCGGCGAAAATCTGCTCGACCGCGACGAGCGCGATCTGCGCAAGGTTCGCGGCAATGACATCACGATGATCTTTCAGGAGCCGATGACCAGCCTTAACCCGCTGCATACGGTGGAACAGCAGATCGGCGAGATGCTGAAGCTTCATAAGGGGCTGTCCGACAAGGCGGCGCGGGCACGCACGCTGGAACTTCTGGACCAGGTCGGCATCGGCGACCCCGAAACGCGGCTGCAAAGCTATCCGCACCAGCTTTCCGGCGGCCAGCGACAGCGTGTGATGATCGCGATGGCGCTCGCCAATGAACCCGACCTGCTCATCGCCGACGAACCGACGACGGCGCTCGACGTCACCGTCCAGGCGCAGATCCTGGCGTTGCTGAAGGATCTGCAGAAGCGTTTCGGCATGGCCGTGCTGCTGATCACGCACGACCTGGGTATCGTGCGCAAGGTCGCTGACCGGGTCTGCGTGATGAAGGCCGGCGAAATCGTCGAGCAGGGGCCGACGCGCGACATTTTCGAGGCGCCGCAGCACGCCTATACCGGCCATCTGCTCGCCGCCGAACCGAAGGGCGAGCCGACGCCGATCGACAAGAACAAGCCCGTGGTGCTGAAGGCCGATGACGTGAAGGTCTGGTTCCCGATCAAGCGCGGCCTTCTGCGGCGCACGGTCGATCACATCAAGGCCGTCGACGGGATCGATGCGGAGGTCCGCTCCGGCCAGACCCTCGGCATCGTCGGTGAATCCGGCTCCGGCAAGACGACCCTCGGCCTCGCGCTGCTTCGGCTGATCAGTTCAAAGGGACGGATCGTCTATCAGGGCACGGAGATATCGGAGATGAGCTTTGCCGCGATGCGCCCGCTACGCGGCGAGATGCAGATCGTCTTCCAGGATCCCTTCGGCTCGCTGAGCCCGCGCATGTCGATCGCCGACATCGTCGGTGAGGGACTGGCTGTCCATCACCGCAGCCTCGGCCGTGCCGCGCGGCGGGAACGCGTCGCGCAGACATTGCAGGAAGTCGGCATCGACGCCGCCAGCATGGACCGGTTTCCGCACGAATTCTCCGGCGGCCAGCGCCAGCGCATCGCCATCGCCCGGGCGCTGGTTCTCGAACCCAGGCTTGTCATGCTGGACGAGCCCACCAGCGCGCTCGACATGAGCGTTCAGGCGCAGATCGTCGACCTGCTGCGGGCGCTGCAGCAGCGGCACGATCTGGCCTATCTTTTCATCAGCCACGATCTGAAGGTTGTCCGCGCCCTTTCCAACGACATCATCGTGATGCGCGCCGGCAAGGTCGTCGAATCCGGACCCTCCGCCGAGATCTTCCGCGCTCCCAAGACAGCCTATACCAAAGCGCTGATGGCTGCCGCCTTCGACATCGAGGTCGCCCCGGAAGGCGTTGTGGCGCAATAGCGCTCCTCGGCCGGAAATGTCCGCTTTCGACGGGAACCGCCTTCAGGCTGAAGCGTTTTCAGTCCTGCGAAAACAGGACATGGAGACGAGACGATGCGTGGCATTCTGCTCTGGCTGATCGGCATACCGATCCCGATCATCATTCTTCTTTATCTCTTCGATATCCTCTGAGCGGGCCGCGGGCGGCGTACCGAAGTCGGCGAGCCGTACAGGCGGGCGATGCGTTCGACCGCCCCGTCCAGCGGCTCCGCCGCAACCGTCATCGAATGGCCATTGGCGTGGATGATCGTCGAAGCGTCAGTGAGAATGGCGACATGTCCCTTCCAGAAGACAAGGTCACCGCGCTGCAGGCCGGTCTGTCGTCCATTACCGGAAATCGCTTCTCCGATCCCCTTCTCCTGCATGTCCGTATCGCGCGGAACCGCCGTTCCCGCCATCGCCATCGACAGCTGAACAAGCCCCGAGCAATCGATCCCGAAGCCCGACCGTCCGCCCCACAGATAGGGCGCGTGGAGCAGCGTCTCGGCGACTGCGACATAATCCCCCGCAACCGTTGCGACGGGTTCGAGATGGCATGCGACCATCGCGGTTCCATCGGCGAGCAATGCATAGTCGGTTCCGCGCGTCGACGCGTGGCCGCTGACGGTGACGAGCGAGCCCATCGAGAGCGCGTCCCCCGGCGGCTGTTTCATGTCGGGTGCCGGATAGCGGAAGCTGCGCTGCGCGCGAACCCGATGGGTCGGGGCGATGTCGGCGGACGCAAGGCCGTCGGTTTCGACATAGCCTACATAGCCGTCGAACTCGGCCTGCACCCACGCCCAGCCCTCCCCATTGTCCTCGAACTGCCACACCGTCTCGCCGAAGAGCAGCTCGGTATCGGTCGGCGCATCGCGGCGCGGCCACCGCTTCAGCCGGGTCACCGGCGCGACTACCCGGCGCGGTACGCCTTCGACGAAACGCGCGGCTTCGACAACGCCCTCAAGGCGGCTGTCCGCAAGATCCGGGCGGAATGCATTGAGACGATGGTCGAGTTCGTCCGCGGATTTTGTCATCTGGGCAGTTCTCCCGCCTTTTCCACCACAAGATCGGCCAGACGATCCAGATAAAGGGCGCCATCGACGGTGCGCTGGATGATCACGTTGCGGCGATCGGCCTCGTCGCGCCGTCGGGTGACGAGGCCCATCGCGCCCATCGTGTTCAGCGCGCGGGTTATGACGGGCTTGGTGACCCCGAGCCGCGCGGCGAGACCGCGCACCGTATGGGGCGGCGGCTCAAGGTAGATGGTCGCCAGAATGGTGATCTGCCGAACGGTCAGGTCGTGGACGTCGTCGCGCACCAGCGCGAGGTGAACGGCATGCCACAGCTTCAGCGCCTGTGAGGCGCGCAATTCGACCCCCATGACGGATCCATCTCCCGCGCAGGTTGAGCGCGTTTCGTTTCGGGTCCGTTCTATTTCAATGCGTATTCGCGGTCAATGGCGGCGCTGAGGCGTCAGGCCGGGTAGCGCTCCTCGAGCAGGGAATAGAGTGCACGCACGGCCATCGCCTCGCCCCCTTCCGGCCTTCCGGGTTTGGTTGAGGCATTCCAGGCATATATGTCGAAATGCGCCCACACGCGTGCCTTCTCGACGAAGCGCGAAAGGAACAACGCCGCGGTGATCGAACCGGCAAACGCGCCGCTGCCGGCATTGTTGATATCGGCAATTCTGGAATCGAGCATCGACATATAGGGTTTCCAGAGCGGCATGCGCCAAACGGGATCGCGCTGGGCCGCGGACTTTGCGGACAGCGCGGCGGCGAAAGCATCATCCCCGGTATAGAAGGGCGGGATGTCCGGGCCCATGGCGACGCGCGCCGCCCCTGTCAGGGTTGCCATGTCGATCATCAGATCGGGGCTTTCCGCATCGCCGAGCGCCAGCGCGTCGGCGAGCACGAGGCGGCCTTCCGCGTCGGTATTGCCGATCTCGACGCTGATGCCCTTGCGGCTTTCCAGCACGTCGCCAGGCCTGAAGGCATTGCCCGCGACGGCGTTCTCGACCGCCGGGATGAGGACCCGGAGCCGCAGCTTCAGACCGGCGTCCATGATCATGTCGGCGAGCGCCAGCACGTTGGCGGCACCGCCCATGTCCTTTTTCATCATCAGCATGCCGGCCGAAGTCTTCAGATCGAGGCCACCGGTATCGAAGCAGACGCCCTTGCCCACAAGCGTGACCTTGGGCGCCCTGGCCGGCCCCCAGATCATGTCGATGAGGCGCGGCGCGCGGGTCGAGGCGCGGCCGACGGCATGGATCATCGGGAAGTTCTGCTTCAGCAACGCGTCGCCGGTCGTCACCGCGATCCTGGCGCCGTGACGTTTCGCCAAGACCCGTGCCGCAGATTCCAGTTCCGCCGGGCCCATCTCACCGGCAGCGGTGTTTATCAGGTCCCGGGCGAGATAGACGCCCCGCGTCAGCCGTTTCAGCCGCGCCGTATCGAGACCGCTTGCGGGCGCCAGACTGACTTTCGCCGCCTCCGCCTTGCGATAGCGATTGAAACGATAGGCGCCGGCGAGAAACGCAAAGGCGGCGAGATCGGGCTCGGGAGCATCCTCAAGCCGGTAGACGCCCTCGGGAAGTTCGGCCGGCAGGCGCCCCGCCAGCATCGGGTCGGGATCACTGCCCATGCCGAACAGGGCAAGTGCCGGCTTCCCGCCCTCATCGGGAAGCAGCAGCAATCTGCCCGATTGCGCCTTGAAGCCGGTCGCGCCGGCGAAGCGGCGCTGGGCGGGCGTGAGGGCTGCAAGACAGTCCTCGAGCCCGTCGACATTCACGCATCTGACGGGCAGCGCCTTGGCGCGCGGGCTGGCGAGGTGCTTGTCGGGATCTGTGAGATAGGCGGGCATGAAATTTCCCTCAAAGGAGGCTGGCCGGCAATTCGATCCGGCGGGAACCGGGAGCAATTAACCATGCATTAGGGTTAACGGTCTATTGATGCGTGACGGCAAACCATCGCTAAAGTCAGGAAATTTCGTGTCTATCGCCGCCCTACGTCCCGTTCCGGCCGTGGCCCTTGCCACCCTTCTCGCGATCGGTCTCGGTGCATGCAGTTCCTCGCGCGGCGGCCATACCGGCTCCATCGGCGGCACGGCGGGCGCGGACCTCGCACAGATCGAAAAATCCTATCGGGCACGTCCCGACGAACCCCGCATGGCGCTCGCCTATGCGGAACGCCTGAAGGATGGCGGCGATTCGAAAACCGCGCAGGCCGTTCTCATGCGGGCCGCCGTCGTGACGCCGAACGATCCCGGTGTCCTGTCCGCGCTCGGGCGCGGCGCGCTTGAGGCAGGCGATGCATCGACGGCCCTTTCGACGCTGAACAAGGCGCGGGAGGCCGGCGCCGAAGACTGGCGCACGCTCTCCGCCCTCGGCACCGCGCACGACATGAACGAACAGCACGAGCAGGCGCAGGCGATCTACAAGCAGGCCCTGCAGAAAGCGCCGGACGAACCCTCGATCGCCAGCAATTACGGTCTATCCCTCGCGCTCTCCGGCAAGCTTTCGGAAGCCGAGACGATGCTTCGCACCGCCGCCGGCAAGCGCGGCGCGGACGAGAAAGTGCGCCAGAATCTCGCACTCGTCCTGGGGCTCCAAGGCAAGTTCAGCGAAGCGGAGAAGGTGGCGTCCGCCGACCTGCCCCCCGAAAAGGCCGCCGAAAACGTCGCCTACATGCGCCAGATGCTGAGCCAGGACGACCGCTGGAAGGCGATCAAATCCGGCGGCAAGAAATCCTGACGGCCGTTTTCAAGGGCTGCCTGCCCCGCACAGCCGCGCCGCCGCTGTCCATCTGCAATTCGCCGGCGCCGTTCGACCCGGCCGCATCCGTCTCGTTCAAATCTTCCATTGGCGTGTGAGACAGAACGGGCAAGCGTTCTGCCTGCCGGGCAGTGCCGGCGGCCGGGACTGAGAAGCGGCCGCTACTGGATCGCCATGACCCTGATCGCCGCCGGCCCCAATATGACGACGAAGAGGACCGGCAGGAAGAAGGTGATCATCGGCACCGTCAGCTTGGGCGGCAGGGCGGCGGCCTTGCGTTCGGCTTCGGACATGCGCATGTCGCGGTTCTCCTGCGCCATGACGCGCAGCGCCTGACCGAGCGGCGTTCCGTAGCGTTCGGCCTGGATGAGCGCGGTCGTCACCCCCCGCACGCCCGCAAGGCCGGTACGGCGACCGAGATTCTCGTAAGCCTGACGGCGATCCTGCAGGTAGGAGAGTTCCGCCGTCGTCAGCGTCAGTTCCTCGGCAAGCGCAATGGACTGACTGCCGATTTCCTGGCTGACCTTGCGAAAGGCCGATTCGATCGACATGCCCGATTCCACGCAGATCAGCATCAGGTCGAGCGCGTCGGGAAACGCCCGCTGGATTTCGGTCTGACGCTTGCTGGTGCGGTTCGAGATATAGAGGTTGGGGGCGAAGAAGCCGGCATAGGCGGCACCAAGCGCGACCAGCATCTTGATCGTGATGGGGTGCTGCGAAAGATTGCCGAGCACGAATACGTAGAAGAGCGCCGCGAGGAAGAAGGCGATGGGCAGCGCCAGGCGAACGAACAGATAGGCAACGAGGGGCGACTGGCCGCGCAGGCCCGCCATCGCCAGCTTGTCCTTGGTATCTTCCGATTCCAGGGCTCGCCGCAGATTGAGCTTCTCCACGACTTCGAGCATGAAAGCCTTCGGCGACTGGCGAAGCTCGACGCGCTGGCCCTTGGCGAGGCGTGCGCGTTCGCGCTCGCGCATTTTCTGGCGCTCTTTGGAAACATATTTCATCCGGCTGCCAAGCCGGTCGCCGCTGACGTAGGGCATCGCCAGGGTGAGGATCGTGGCGATCGCCGCGACGGCGGCAAAGAAGGCCGCCAGCGTTTGTGTGGTAAGTACGGAATCGAGAAATTCAAACATCGCTTCGCGGCCTATATTTCGAAATTGATCATCTTGCGCATGACGAGCACGCCGATGGTCATCCAGACGGCCGATCCCGCCAGCATCATGTGTCCGAGCCGCTCAGTCCACAGCAACGAGATGTAGTCGGGACTGGTGATGGACACCAGCAGCATGACGATGAGCGGCAGCGCGCCGATGATCGCCGCGGAAGCCTTGGCTTCCTGGCTGACGGCGCGGATCTTGGCCTTCATCTTCTTGCGGCCGCGCAGCACTGTCGAAAGATTGGTCAGCGCCTCGGCAAGATTGCCGCCCGACTGCTGCTGGATCGTGATGACGATGGAGAAGAAGTTCGCCTCGGGCAGCGGCATGCGCTCGTACATCTTGGCGACGCATTCTGCCAGCGTCAGCCCGAGGGCCTGCGTTTCGATGATGCGGCGGAATTCGCTGCGTACCGGCTCCTGCGATTCCTTGGCGATCACGCGGAAGCAGTCGTTGACCGGCAGACCCGCCTTGATGCCGCGCACGATGACGTCCACCGCGGAGGCAAATTCATCGAGGAACTTGCGCTGGCGCCTGGCCTTGAGAAACTTCAGCAGCCAGGCGGGGATACCCAGACCGAAAGCAAAGCCGAAAAGAAAGATCACGTAAAAGGGCAGTTGCAGCACGAGGCCGACGAACATGCCGACAAGTGCAAGACATGCCGACATGATGTAGTAGGTGCGCGGCGTCCATTTCACGCCCGCCTGCAACAGCCGCACGCGAAGGGGCGGCTTGTTGGCCGCGCGCTGCTTGGCTTCCAGGTCCGAAAGCGTCGTCTGCAACTGCTTGCGGCGCTTGTCGGCCTCGTTGGCGCGCTGCCGAACGGCCCGCGTCGGCAGTTCCTTGGCAGCAACCGACTTGACACGCTTGGCGGCCTTGCGTTCACCGGAAAAGAGCGGATAGACGAAAACCCACGCCACGCCGCCGATCGCGACGAAGACCATGAAAGCGATGGCTAGCGAACTGATCTGGCCCTCGATCATGGTCAGCTAGGCCCCCTGCGCGTATTGGTCGACCTCTGCGGCATCGAGCGCCTGGGCAAGCCGGCCCTCCTCGCCGAAATAGCGGGCACGATCCCAGAAGGCCGGCCGCGCGATACCGGTCGAACGGTGCTTGCCGATGATGCGGCCGTTGGCGTCCTCTCCGTCTATGTCGTAGACGAAGAGATCCTGCGTGATGATCACATCGCCTTCCGTTCCGAGAACTTCGGTAATGTGGGTGATGCGCCGCGACCCGTCGCGCAGGCGCGCCGCCTGGATAATCACGTCGACGGAGCCGCAGATGATCTCTCGTACCGTCTTCTGCGGCAGCGTGTAGCCGCCCATCGCGATCATGGCCTCAATGCGGTTGAGGCACTCGCGAGGGCTGTTGGAGTGAATCGTGCCCATCGAGCCGTCATGGCCGGTGTTCATCGCCTGCAGGAGATCGAACACTTCCGGTCCGCGCACCTCGCCGACGATGATCCGCTCCGGGCGCATGCGCAGGCAGTTCTTGACCAGATCGCGCATCGTGATCTCGCCCTCGCCCTCAAGATTCGGGGGGCGCGTTTCCAGGCGTACCACATGCGGCTGCTGGAGCTGCAGTTCGGCCGAATCCTCGCAGGTGATGATGCGTTCGTCGCTGTCGATATAGCGGGTGAGGCAATTGAGCAGCGTCGTCTTGCCCGAGCCCGTGCCGCCGGAAATGATCGTGTTGCAGCGGACCCGACCGATGACTTCCAGGATCGTTGCCCCTTCCTGCGAGATCGAGCCGAACTTGACGAGCTGATCGAGGGTCAGCTTGTCCTTCTTGAACTTGCGGATGGTGAGCGCGGCGCCATCGATCGCCAGCGGCGGGGCGATGACGTTGACGCGGCTGCCGTCGGGAAGGCGCGCGTCGCATATCGGGCTCGATTCGTCGACGCGGCGGCCGACCTGTCCGACGATGCGCTGGCAGATGTTGAGCAGCTGGCTGGCGTCGCGGAAGCGCACGCTCGTCTGTTCGATCTTGCCGTTGACTTCGATGTAGACCGTCTCCGGCCCGTTGACCATGATGTCGGCGATGTCGTCGCGGGCGAGAAGCGGCTCCAGCGGACCGTAGCCGAGAACGTCGTTGCAGATGTCGTCGAGCAGCGCTTCCTGCTCGGAGATCGACATGACGACATTCTTCAGCGCAATGATCTCGTTGACGATGTCGCGGATTTCATCACGCGCCGACTCGCCGTCCATCTTCGCCAGCTGCGACAGGTCGATCGCATCGATCAGCGCCGAGAAAATCAGCGTCTTGATATCGTAGTAGTCTTCAGATCGCCGGGACGTGGCGGCGGGCTTCGACTGCGCCGGTTTGCCCGGCGCGGCTTTTGCCGGGGGCGCCGACGATGCGGCTGCCGCGCTTGAAACCTGATTGCCGAACGCGCCGGCCGGACGTGGCGCGGCGGGCGCCGCGGGCGGCCGCGGCGACGGCGATGAGGGCTGAGCGGCAGGTGCCGAAGCGGCCGGCGCAGGCTCATCGGCAGCCGGCCGGGGCGGCGCGGACTGTTCGGTCTGCGACTGGCGCTCGGGCTCGCGCTCGGGCGGCGGCGGCGTCACGGGCCGGAACTCGTCTGAACCTGTTCCTCTTTTTCCGAACATCGGCCTGCCTTCAACCCTTCCGCTTCAACTTCTCCAGGAGGGGCGAGAGAGGCGAGCGCTTGCGGGAGCGAACCTCGCGCTTGCCCATGAGCGCTTCGGCAAGCGTCTCGAACGCCTCGACCGGCTTTGCGGACGCACGCATCTCGGCGATCATCTGGCCGTTGTTGGCTGCCGTCCCGAAGAGCTGCGGATCGAAGGTGAAGATCGCGCTGGGTTCCAGGCCGACCGAATCTCCGAATTCCTTCGGCGCGATCTCGGGGCGTTTCGGGATGCCGACCTGGTTCAGCACCAGAAAGGGCTTGCGGTCGTGCGACCGGTTCGCCTTGAGGTAGTCGACCAGGTTCTTGGTGTTGCGCAGGCTCGTCAGATCCGGGGTCGCGGTGATGATGATGTCATCGGCCTGCATGAGCGTCGCCTGCGACCAGCTCGTCCACATATGGGGGATGTCGAGCACGGTGGCCGGCACATTCGCGCGGACGAGCGCAAAAAGCTGGTCGAGCGGCGTCTGCTCGACATCGTATTCCCGCTCGAGCGTACCGGGCGAGGCCATCAGGTTCAGCCTGTCGGTGTATTTCGACATCAGTCTGTCGATGAAATTCTCGTCGAGACGCTCGCCTGCGTAGATCGCGTCGGCGATACCCTGGATGGGATCCTGGTTGAAGTTCAGGCCGGAGGTGCCGAAAGGAAGATCGAGATCGGCGATGACGACGTCCTGCAACAGGTCCTGGCTGATCGCCCAGGCAACGTTGTGGGCGATGGTCGAGGAACCGGCGCCGCCGCGAGCACCGAAGAAGGCGAATGTGCGGCCGAGCTGCGTGGCCTTGTCGGCGCTGAACACGGAGGCGATCGAGGACAGGAAATCCAGCGGGTCCATGGGCAACACGAGATAGTCAGTGATGCCGCGGTCGATCAGCTTGCGGTACAGCAGGATGTCGTTGGTATGTCCGATGATGATGACCTTGGTGTCCGGATCGCAGACCTCGGCCAGCAGATCCAGCGACATGAGCAACGCGTCGGGCGCGCTGGTGGTTTCGAGCGCGATGACGTTCGGCGTCGGCGCGGCTTCGTAGAATTCCCGCGCCGCGACGAGGCCACCCATCTGGACCGTCATGTGCGTGCGGCTGGCCCGGCGGTCGGCCGCCGCCTGACTGAGAAGGCCGTGAACCTCCTCCGTTTCGCAGAAGCACTGGATGGAGATGCGCGGCAGGGGCGGCACGAACTTGCGGTCGGAGCCGCCCGGCTCGGCATTCGTGAATTCATGGGCCATCGCCATCATTCGGACACCTGCGATGCTGTGCCGGCATTCTGGTCGTTACGGGTCGTCGCGGTATCCTGACCCTGGCGATACTTGTCGAAAACCGTGCGGCGCCGGTTCGGATCGGCCGGGTCTTCCGCCCTCGGTCCGGTCAGATCACGCGGATCGGACACCATCTCGGCGAGGTTCTGCTGCGTCGCGCAGCCGAAATTGTAGTATTCCAGGTTCTGCGGTCCGGCGTTGAGCGTGCGCGGCCACAATCCGCACTTTGCCGTGGAGGCGGCAAAGGCCCCGTAGGACAGATGCACCGGCGGATTGGGCTGTCCGGCGCCGTCATAGGGGCGCACGATGATGTTCTCCTGCTCTATGCCCTCGCCCGCCGCGAGCGTGCGTATCTCGGTGAGGATCGAATAGGTGAGGCCCTCATTTGCCGCACCGCTCGGCATGATGACCTGCAGGATCGTCTGCGCATCGTTGCGATAGGCGCGCAGGAAGCCGATGAGTTCGGTGCGGTCCTTCGGGCTCATCCCCTGCGCGGCGATATCGGGATGGATAGACAGGCCGCTGGTCTGATAGCCGACATTGATCGGATGACGCGCCTCGGAGGTCAAGGGCACCGCATGGGTGATCTCGGGCCGCGTCGTCCTGGCGCATCCGGCCATCCCCGCCGCGGCGACGGCGAGGGCGAACAGGGACGCGGTGCGAAGATGGCTTTGTTTACGCATGGCGCTCATTGTCTCCACAAACCTCGCCCACTACTTCACGATGAAGCCCGGCTGGCCGTTGTAGCGGCCTTCGGGCCTGGCGCCGGCAACGCCGTAGACACGATTGAGACGGCCCAGCAGGATCGTCACCGGATCGGACGCCGGATAGAGATTCTCGTCCGGACGGGCGAGCTTGTTGCGGGCTGTCGGATCCACCAGATAGGGGGTCACGAGGACGACGAGCTCGGTCTCATTGTTTTGATAGTCGCGGCTTCGGAAGAGGGTGCCGAGCACCGGCACGTCCTTCAGGCCCGGAACGCCGTTGACGATCTGCCTTGTGTCCTGCTGCAGCAGGCCGGCCAGCGCCAGCGAGCCGCCGCTGGGCAATTCAACCGTCGTGTCGGCCCGGCGGACCTTCAGGCCCGGAACGCGGACCGACGAGTTGCCGTCGGAGAAGACGAGCGCGTTTTCGTCCGTGAGTTCGGAAACTTCGGTGGCAACTTTCACCGAGATGCGGCCGGCCGACATGACCACCGGGGTGAAGGCCAGCGCCACGCCGAATTCCTTGAACTGGATCTGGATATTGCCTTCCTTGTCGCGTCCGATCGGCACCGGAAACTCGCCGCCGGCGAGGAACTGCGCCGACTCGCCGGAAATCGCCGACAGCGTCGGTTCGGCGAGCACGCGTAGCATGCCGTTCTGTTCCAGGGCGCGCAGCGTGCCCTGCGCCGTATCGCCACCGCTGGCGTAGCCAAGCGCGGCCGCGGTCGAACTCAGTGCCTTGTTTGCGACCGAGAAGGGGTTCTCCGTGATGATGGAACTGCTGATCGTGCCGGAGGTGAGCGCCGCCGCGATGTCGATGCCGAACTGCTTGAGCACCGTGCGCCGGACTTCCGCCACCGTGACCTTCAGGAAGACCTGTTCCTTGCCGGCGACTGCGATCATCGAGAGGACCTGTTCGGGCTTTCCGACAAATCGCGCGGCGATATCGGCGGCCCTGTCGGCATCCGTCGGGCGCGGCACGACGCCGCTCAGGATGACGTTGTCGTTGATTGCCTCGACCGTAACCTGCGAACCCGGAACGAGCTGCGCGATGGTGCGGGCCAGCACATTGAGGTCGCGCTCGACCTGCAATTCGACACCGGCGATCTGGCGGCCCTGGGCATCGAAGAAGAAGATGTTGGTCATTCCGACTTCCATGCCGATAAGATAGGCGCGCCGCGCGGTCCGCATCACCGCGTCGGCGATCTTCGGGTTGGATACGAGGACATCCGCGGCATCGCTCGGCAGGTCGACGATCATCGACTTGTTCAGCCCGAGGCGGAGATATTTGCTTGAGGACTCCTGTGCGCCGATACGCACCTGCGCTGCGTCGCGATCGGCCGCCGTCGCGCCTGTTGCGCCGACGCCGATGGAAGCGATCGCGGCAAATGCCAGTACGAGACCGCAGAGGGCAAGCCGCGGCATCAGGCCTACCGTGGTGATTATCTTCCGCCGCATCAGTTGGCCCCCACAACCTGTCTGGAGATTCCGTATTTGACGACGGTCACGCCCCCGCCGCGACGTCCGCCGAGGAGGTCGGGATTGCGGCCTTCGCCATCGAGCCCTTCCTTGCCGTCGAGAATCGAGCGCAGTGCGAGGGAGATGTCGCCCAGCTGTTCGGCGAGCGCCAGAACCTCCGACTGCCGGGCGCCGAGTTCGAGCGTCGCGACATTGCCGACGACGACCTGGTTTCCGTCCTTTTCCTCGACCGTCTGATCGATGGCCAGAACGCGGACATTCTCCAGCACCGTTTCGCTGACAAAGGTCTCCTGGTCTTCTCCGGCGGCCGTCTGCTGACGCTCGCGACGGGTGAGGATCACATCGACGCGGTCATTGGGAAGAATGAACCCGCCGGCGCCGGTCTGGGGCGACGTCTTGGTGGAAATCGCCCGCATGCCGGCGGGCAGAACCGCCGAGAGATAGCCGCCGCGGCCGGCCTTGACGATCTTGGCGTGCCGCATCGGTTCGCCATCGAAGAAAGCGCCCCGCGCCACCGCGCCGGTGAAATCCTCCATCGCGTCCGGCGAGTCTTCCTTCGTCACGAAGGCGTCGTTCGCGCTCGACCTCGGCCACACTTCCCAGCGCAAATCCCCCGAAGCGATCGACTGTCCCGGCGTAATGTCCTTGTTGGCAACCAGTACGTTTACCGTTTCCACCTTGGGCGCCTCGGCCACGACCACAGGCGCCTTGGTGTCGACGCTACTGGCCATGCGCCAGGCGACAATGCCGGCGACAAGGGCCACACCCAGAACGGCGATACGCGCCTTGTTCATGCTCACTAACCCCAATCCGCAACAGACCCCGGAAGCAGGTCTCTGGCGGATCAGTGTCGCGGCGAACCGTCAAATTATGGTTAATGAACCCTGAGCAATTGATTGCAACGTCAAATAATTCCCGCCGCCCAGGGCGCACGCGAAGCGATGACGAGGCCGGCCAGGGCCAGGGCCACCCCATAGGGAATTCCGGTATCCGCCTTGTGCAACCGCGCGAGCCATGCGTGCTCGGCAAGGCCTGACGGCAACGGCATCTGCCGCGCGAGAACGAGACCCACGGTCAGCAGACCGCCGGCAAGAGATGCCCAGAGCGTGTATTCGAGAATCAGCTGGGGGCCGATCCACAAGGCCGTCGCGGCAAAGAATTTGGCGTCGCCGCCACCAATCCAGCCGGCCGAAAATAGACCGAAGCCGAGGGCGAGCGCGGCAAGGCCGACAACCGCATGCATGCCGACCGCGCCCCACCCCATGCCCGAAAGCAGGGCGACGACGACGAACAGAAGCGCGAAGCCGGCGGTCAGCCGGTTTGGAATGGTCATCGTGAACAGGTCGCAGAAGGCCGCCAGGATCATGGCCGCCTGGAACATCAGGAGTAAAGATAGAGCTGTCATCATCGCCGGTCCTGCAATTGGCGCGCCGCGCCGGATGGGCTCATAATGACGCAAAGCCGTAAAATCAGGGTAAAGGCGGCGATTGGGAAAGCATTAACCAAGCCGCCCCTATCATGGCACCGGAATGGCCGGGCGACGTGCGCGCCGGCACCACCGGAGAGCTATGATGTCTGCAAGAACCGTATCGCTCGTCGCCTCGCTTGCCGTCGCCGGCATGCTGTCTGTCGCGCAGGCGCGGGCCGATGCCCTCGTCGTCTCGGTCGACCGGGCGACGATCATGCGGCTGGACCAGCCCGCGGCAACCATCGTCATCGGCAATCCGGCAATTGCGGACGCTTCGGTGCAGAACCGCGAAATGCTGATCGTGACGGGCAAGTCATACGGCAGCACGAACCTGATCGTTCTGGACAACCAGGGACAGGTGATTTCCGAGTCGACGATCTACGTGCAGGGCGTTCAGGACGGGACGGTGACCGTTCAGCGCGGCATGGAGAAGGTGTCGCTGGCCTGCACGCCCAATTGCGAGCGGACGCTGGCGATCGGCGACAACCAGGAAGCCTTCGCCGCCGTCGGCAATCAGATGCAGACGCGCAACCAGCTGGCGACAGGGGGAGCCGCGCCTTCAGGCAACAATTGACGCCTGGCGCATTAAGCCTCTGCTTACCATCAGCCGCGATTCCTCATATGCGCGCCGCTCTCTGGAACGGGCGTAAACGAAGCGGCAAGCCTTTTCCCGTACGTTGCCCTTACGGAAAAGGTATTCCGATCTTCGTTTGAGGTTGGCGATGACGGCATCCGGCCGCCGGCAGGGACTTTCATTGAAAAGCAGCTTTGGCAATTCGCTTTCGTCGGCCAATCGCCTGCGCTTCGGCCGCGACCCTAAAGGCGCGGCGGCGGTCGAATTCGCCCTCGTCGCAATGCCCTTCTTCGCGCTGCTGTTCGCGGTCCTGCAGACGGCGCTGATCTTCTTCGCCGGACAGGTTCTGGAATCCAGCGTTGCGGAGGCCGCGCGCATGATCCGCACCGGCCAGGCGCAGGCGCAGGGCTTCGATCAGGCGCGTTTCAAGCAGGAAGTCTGCAACAACATCTTCGGACTGATTTCGTGCGGCGATTCGCTCAATCTCGATGTGCGCACCTATCCGAGCTTCGACCAGGTGAAGGTCACCAAATACGAAGACGGGAAATTCGTCGAGGACTACCAGTATCAGCCGGGCGTCGGCGGCGACATCGTCGTCGTGCGCGCGTTTTTCGAATGGCCGATCGTCATGCCGCTGATGGGCGTCAGCCAAGGCGACATGGCCAACGGCAACCTCATGCTCGCCTCGGCGATCGTCTTCCGCAACGAGCCGTTCTGAGGTCAGCCAATGCCGACAATGGATAACAGCGCTGGCCGTCTCCTTCGCTCCTTCGCCAAGGCGCGCGAGGGTGTTTCCGCCGTCGAGTTCGCGCTCGTCCTGCCGATTCTGATCCTGCTCTATCTGGGCGGCACGGAGCTCTCCCACGGCATCACCGTCGACCGCAAGCTCACCGCGATGACGAGTTCGGTCGCCGACCTCGTGTCGCAGGCGGCCATCATCGAAGATGACGAGATGACCGGGATCTTCAACGCGGTATCCGCCATTCTCGCGCCCTATGACGCGAGCGACGCGACCGTTGTCGTGTCGTCGATCAAGGTCGACAACAACGGCGTCGCAAAGGTCCAGTGGAGCGACGGCTTCCACGCCGCCAAGCGCGCGACCGGGTCGACCGTCACGCTGCCGTCGGGCATCGCGGAAAACGGCACGAGCATCATCCTGGCCGAGGGGACTTTCACCTACTCGCCGCAGTTCGGCGCGGCCTTCACCGGTCCGCTGACGCTTACCGACAAATTCTACCTGCGTCCGCGCGTCACCGACTCCATCCAGCGCACCAATTGAGTTGCCCGGCCCGACGGGCTAATAGCGACCTTCCGGAGAACGCTTCCGGCAACCGGGGGTCCGCGCTTGTCATTCCCTTCGACCCGATCGACGCGCCTGGCGCTGACGGTGATCGCCCTGATCGGCGCCGCGCTTCTGTCGCTGGCCGTCGGCCCGGCGCATCTGTCGCCCGGTGAACTGTCGCGCGGGATTTGGGGAGCCGACGAAACCGCACGTATCATCCTCATCGAACTCAGGCTGCCGCGGACGCTGCTCGCTCTCGTGATCGGCGGCGGGCTCGGGCTCGCCGGCGCGGGCCTGCAGGGCTTCCTGCGCAACCCGCTCGCCGCGCCCGACCTCGTCGGCGCCAGCAACGCGGCCGCCTTCGGCGCAGTCGCCATGCTGGCCACGGGTGCGGCCAACGCCCTCTCATGGCTGCTGCCGGTCGCGGCAATTGCCGGCAGCCTGCTGGCGGTCAGCGGCGTCATTGTCGCGGCGGGGCGCGATCCGCGCATTCTCACCGTCGTGCTCGCCGGCCTTGCCGTTTCGGCGCTCGGGGCCGCGCTCGTGGCGCTTACCCTTAACCTCGCGCCCAACGATTTCGCCGCGCTGGAGATCGCCTTCTGGCTGCTCGGCTCGCTCACCGACCGGTCATTCGTTCACATCGCCATCTCGCTGCCTCCGATCTTGATCGGCGCGGTCCTGATCCTGCGGCGCGGTGCGATGCTGGATGCGCTGTCGCTGGGCGAGGAAACCGCCCGCTCGCTCGGCTTCAATATCGGCCGCGAGCAGATGCTGCTGGTCGTGGGCGTCGCGCTGATCTCCGGCGCGAGCGTCGCGGTCGCCGGGGTCATAGGCTTCGTCGGTCTCGTCGCGCCACATCTCGCGCGTCCCTTCGTCGGCTCCAGGCCCGCCGCGGTCCTGCTGCCGTCAGCGGCCGCCGGCGCGCTGATGCTGACCTGCGCGGATATAGGGTTGCGGCTGCTTCCCTCGCTTGACGAAATCAGGCTCGGCGTTATCACCGCGCTGCTCGGCGCGCCCTTTTTCTTCCTCCTCGTGCTGCGCGAGCGGCGCTCCATGCGATGGGGCTGACGCGCATGTCCGAGACCTTCACCTGCCGTAACGTCATCGTCGCGCGCGGCAGCAGGCGCCTGCTTGACGATATTTCGCTGACGGTCAGCCCGGGGCTTACCGGCCTCGTCGGGCCGAATGGCGCGGGCAAGACCACGCTGCTTCGGGTGCTCGCCGGTCTGGAGCGTCCCGCGGCCGGCGATGTCCTGTTTGAAGGCGCGCCACTCGCCGGCGTCTCCATGGCAACGAGGGCGCGCAGGATGGCCTATCTCGCGCAGGAGGCGACGATCCACTGGCCGATGCCGGCACGTGATGTCGTGGCTCTCGGCAGGCTGCCGCTGGGCGACGCGGAGAGTCCGGCGGGAAGAGCGGCCTGCGAGGAAGCGATGCGGCTCACCGGCACGTCGCATCTTGCCGGGCAGAGCGCCGACAGCCTTTCAGGCGGCGAAAGGGCACGCATCCTGCTGGCGCGGGCCGTCGCGGTCGGCGCGCCGATACTCCTGGCCGACGAACCCACGGCGGCGCTCGATCTCAGATTCCGGCTGGAAACCTTCGCGTTGCTGCGCCGTCTCGCCGATGCCGGGCAGACGATCGTCGCGGCATTTCACGATCTCGCGCTGGCGGACCGCTTCGCCGACCGCGTCGTCGTGCTGAGCGGCGGCCGTCTGGCTGGCGAGGGACCTCCCGCCGAAACGCTGACCGACGAGCTGATTTCGACAGTCTTCGAGGTTCACGCAGGTCCGGCGGGCCGCTTCGGACCGCGCTGGGAGCCGGCCTGAGCCGCCGTCAGATATCTTCCTCGGGCAGCGCGGCCAGATAGCGCCCGTAGGCGGTCGAGCCGAAGCGCTTTGCGGCGGCGGCGAGCGTTGCGTCGTCGATCCAGCCATTGCGCCAGGCGATCTCC
This sequence comes from Flavobacteriaceae bacterium, assembly GCA_050249695.1. Lineage (GTDB taxonomy): Bacteria > Pseudomonadota > Alphaproteobacteria > Rhizobiales > Tepidamorphaceae > JACKJP01. The sequence goes on from JBFWQA010000002.1 coordinate 162,072, forward strand.
TCCAGGCAGGCGACGATCAGGCCCTGACGCTCCTGGATGGCGCGGACGAACTCGCCGGCGTCGAGCAGGCTGGAATGAGTTCCGGCATCGAGCCAGGCGATGCCGCGACCAAGCTTCTCGACGCTCAGATCGCCCCGCTCCAGATAGGCGCGGTTGACGTCCGTGATCTCCAGCTCGCCCCGGGGGCTGGGCTTCAGGCGGCTCGCGATGTCGACGACATCATTGTCGTAGAAATAGAGCCCGGTCACCGCCCAGTGTGATTTCGGCGCGGCCGGCTTTTCCGCGATCGACAGGGCGCGCCCTTCCTTCGTCATCTCGACGACGCCGTACCGTTCGGGATCCTCGACATGATAGGCGAAGACCGTCGCACCCTTGTCGGTCGCCGCCGCCCGGCGCAGCGCCGGCGTCAGGCCGCCGCCGAAGAACATGTTGTCGCCGAGCACCAGCGCCGCCGGCGAGGTGCCGACGAAATCGCGGCCGATGATGAAAGCCTCGGCTAGACCGCGCGGCTCAGCCTGTTCGGCATAGGAGAGGCGCATCCCGAACTGGTCCCCGACCCCGAACAGGCGGCGGTACTGCGGCAGGTCCTCGGGCGTGGAAATGATCATGACCTCGCGGATGCCGGCGAGCATCAGCGCGGAGAGCGAATAGTAGATCATCGGCTTGTCGTAGATCGGAACAAGCTGCTTGGAAACGCCGAGCGTCGCCGGATAGAGGCGTGTGCCGCGTCCTCCGGCGAGGACAATTCCCTTTCGCGCCGCGCTCATCTGTCGCTCAACTCCCTCGCTGTTCTGCCAGGGCCGCCATACAGCGTGACAGCCCGGTTTTCCAGTCCGGCAATGCGATGCCGAGTTCCGCCCGAGCCTTTTCGCAGTCGAGAACGGACCATTCCGGCCGCGCGGCAGGGGCGCCATAGGCCGCCGTGGTCGTCGGCTCCAGCCGCGCCTTGACCGGCCAGCCGCGGCCGCGTGCCTCGTCGAAGATGGCGGCGGCAAAGCCATACCAGGTCGTCCGGCCGGCATGGGCCAGGTGCCATATGCCCCGGGGTGCCCCGCGTGCCATGGACAGGAGCGCGGCTGCGAGATCGCCGACATAGGTCGGTGCGCCGGTCTGGTCATCGACGACGGAAAGCACCTCGCGGCTTTCCCCGAGCCGCAGCATGGTGGCGAGGAAATTGCCGCCGGTGGCGCCGTAAAGCCAGGATGTGCGCACCACCGCCGCGCGGCCCCCTTCGGCAAGCACCGCCGCCTCGCCTTCGGCCTTGGAGCGGCCATAGACCGAACGCGGCGCAATCGCATCGTCCTCCCGCCATGGCCGGCCCGGATCGCCGCTGAAAACATAGTCGGTGGATATATGGATCAGCGGCACGTCCTGCCGGGCCGCCGCGCGGGCGATCGCGCCCGGCGCGCGCGCGTTCAGCGCGAAAGCCGCGTCCGCGTCCTCCTCGGCCGCGTCGACCGCCGTATAGGCGGCCGTATTGATGATGCCTGCGGGGCGCAGTTCGACGATCCGGCGGGTCAGCGCCTCCTCGTCCAGGATGTCGATGTCGGCGCGTCCCAGGCACACCGCCCGCTGTTCGCCCGCTGCGGCGGCGAGCGCGCGGGCCAGCTGACCGCTGCGGCCGAGGATCAGGACCGGAGAGGTCATCTGCCGCCCGAAAGGCCCAGACGCGAGCCCGCATAGACGCCTTCGCGCAAGGGCCGCCACCAGGCGTCGTTGGCAAGATACCAGCGCACCGTTGCCTCCAGTCCGCTCTCGAAGCTTTGCAGCGGCTTCCAGCCCAGCGTCTTGCGCGCAAGGCCCGCATCGATCGCATAGCGCATGTCGTGACCCGGCCGGTCGGTGACGAAGCGGATCAGTTCGCGGCGCGGCGCAGGGCCCGGCGAAAGCCGGTCGAGAATGTCGCAGATCGTTTCGACGACCTCGATATTGCGGCGTTCCGCGCCGCCGCCGAAATTATATTTGCCGCCAACGACGCCATTCTGAAGAGCCGCCCACAGCCCGCGCGCATGGTCTTCGACGAACAGCCAGTCGCGGATGTTCTCCCCCTTGCCGTAGACGGGCAGCTCGCGGCCCTCGAGCGCATTGAGGGTGATGAGCGGGATGAGCTTTTCGGGAAACTGGCGCGGACCGTAATTGTTGGAACAGTTGGTGATGACGACGGGCAGGCCGTAGGTGCGGCCCCAGGCACTTGCCAGATGGTCGGATGCGGCCTTGGAGGCCGAATAGGGAGACGAGGGATCGTAAGGCGTCGTTTCGGTGAACCAGCCTTCCGGCCCGAGCGAACCATAGACTTCGTCGGTCGACACATGGAGGAAGCGGAAGCGCTCCTTTTCCGCGCCCGCAAGCCCCGCAAAATGAGCCCTCGCGGCTTCGAGCAGCGCGTAGGTCCCGACGATATTGGTTTCGATGAAATCGCCCGCCGAATCGATCGAGCGGTCGACATGGCTTTCGGCGGCAAGATGCATCACCGCGTCGATCCCCTCTTCGGCGAGAAGCCTGCCGACAAGGGCGCGATCGCCGATGTCGCCGCGCACGAAGCGGTAGCGGGGATGGGCATCGAGATCGGCGAGCGAGGCCGGATTGGCCGCATAGGTCAGCTTGTCGAGATTGACGACGCGCGTTTCGGTCTCCTCGATCAGGAAGCGGCACAGGGCCGCGCCGATGAAACCGCAGCCGCCCGTCACCAGCACGCGGCGCCCCGCACTCATGCCGCTTCTCCGTAACGGAACGCCGTGGGCATGTCGGCGAGCGGCGGGAATCCGGCATCGCGTTCATTCACGGCGATGACCTGCGGGTCGAGCCCCCAATCGATGGCGAGCGCAGGGTCGGACCAGAGCAGCCCGCCCTCGGCGTCACGGGCATAGGGGCCGTCGACCTTGTATTCGACCTCGCAATCATCGCAGAGCGTCACATAGCCATGGGCAAAGCCCCTGGGTACGAAGATCATCCTTCCCTCCTCGGCATCGAGGTCGGCGACGACATGGCGGCCGAAGGTCGGCGAGCCTGCCCGGATGTCCACGGCCACGTCGCGAATTCTTCCGCGCACGCAGCGCACCAGTTTGGCCTGGGCATGGGGCGGCTTCTGAAAATGGAGGCCGCGAAGCGTTCCCTTCGCCTGCGAGAACGCGTGATTGTCCTGCAGAAAGGCGGGACTGAGGCCGGTCGCCTCGGCGAATGCGGCTTCGTTGTAGGGGATCGCGAACCAGCCCCGCGCGTCGCCGAAACGCGGCGGCGTGAGGAGGAATACGCCTGCAATGTCCAGTTCTGTCGCTTGCATGGAGGGCTATGGAACTTTCTGCACCTGTGCCGGTTTCCGGCGCTTATAAGCGCAGGAGCGGCGGCTGTCATCCCGCCCCTGCCAATCAGGCTGAGGCGACGACGACCGCGGCGGCGGCGATAACCGCAACCAGGACGAGGGCCGCGATCGCCAGGGGCCCGACGTCGCTGCGAAGCTGGGCGGCCTCACGGGGCAGCGGAAGCACGGATTCGATACCCGGCGGGCTTGCGGCGTCGCCAGACGCCCCTGCGGGCACTGGCGGCGCGCCGATTCGCACCAATTCATCGTCGAGCGCCGCCTTGAGCAGAGCAGCCAGCCTGTCGCCGCCCGGGCGCGCGGCCGGCGCGGGCTGACCGGGCGCGGGAGAAGACGGGATGGCGGCGGCGGGCGGGCGCGGCGCGGGAGCGGGTGCCGGAGAATGGTGCGCCGGGCGGGAAAGGGTGGCCGCGGCCGCCGGCGCGGAAGGAGCACCCATGGCAGGCGCCGGTACGGCATGAAGGGGCGCCGCCGGTGCGGCCCTTGCCGGGAAGGGAGCGGCGGGTCTGGCCGCCGGCGACGGCCTTGGCCGGTAGCGCGCCTCAAGCTGCGCGATGGCCGCATCGAGTTCGGCGACGAGTTCGGCGGCGGCGCTTTCGCTGATCCTGCGACCGGACCTCTCGGCCACCGCGACGAGCTGGTCGCGCACCCTCTCATAAACGCCGAGGCGGGCTTGCGGGGTGCCGTCGGAACCGGCGAGCAATCTTTCGATTACGGGAAGGAATCGATTTTGTGCCAAAAGCCGCGCCCGTTGGTGGAAAATCCCCGGCGCGCACTATAGAACACATGGCGCGCCACGGCGGCAAGCGCCGCGCAAGGGTCAAGACAGTCGGTACAGACCAGAAGACATGACACAGAGAATCTATCCGGTGGTATTGAGCGGCGGCGCCGGCACAAGGCTCTGGCCGCTGTCACGGCGCGACCATCCAAAGCAGCTCATTCCGCTGACCGGGCCCTATTCTCCGTTCGCCGAGACGCTGCGCCGCGTGGCCGACCCGATGTTCCAGCCGCCGGTCGTCGTCAGCAACGAAGCCTACCGCTTCGCCATCGTCGACGAGATGGCCGACATTGGCGTGAACGGTGACATCGTCTTGGAGCCGGAGGGCCGCGATTCCGGTCCCGCCATCCTCGCCGCCGCGGTCTTTCTGGCCGCGCGCGACGACGAGGCCATCGTGCTCGTCCTGCCGTCCGACCACCATATTCCCGATCCGGCGGCGTTCCGAGCGAGCATCGCCGATGGCGTCGACGCGGCGCTGTCGGGGCACATCGTCACCTTCGGCATCACGCCCACCCATCCGGAAACCGGTTACGGCTATATCAGCACCGGCGACGGCATCGAAGGCGCGGCCCCCGCGCTCACCGTCGCCGGCTTCATCGAAAAGCCCGCCACGGAACTTGCCCTGCAGCTGATGCGCAGCGGCTGCTTCTGGAACAGCGGCATGTTCATGTTTCGCGCCGACGCACTGATCGGCATCGCCGAAAAGCTGCAGCCCAGGATGCTGGCAGCGGTGCGCGAGGCGGTCGACGGGGCGCAGTCGGATCTCTCGTTCCAACGTCTGGCAGAGGACGCGTTCCGCGGGGCGCCCGCCATCTCCTTCGATCACGCGATCATGGAAAAAACAGACCGGGCGGCCGTCGTTCCGGTCAGCTTCGCCTGGTCCGACATGGGAACATGGGAAGCGGTGTGGATACAGTCGGCGCGAGACGAGAACGGCAATGCGACCCTCGGCGACACCGTGCTGGAGGATGTCAGAAACGCCTATGTACGCAGCGAGGGACCCCTCACCGTCGTCGCCGGCATCGAGGACGTGAATGTCATCGTCACGCAGGACGCGGTTCTGGTCGCCGGGCAGGGCGCGACCGGCAAGATCAAGACGATCGCCGCGAAGCTCGCCGCGGAAGGGCGCAGCGAGGCGCTGCACCACCGCCGCGTGCACCGGCCCTGGGGCTGGTTCGAGAGCCTGCAGATGGGCGAGCGCTTCCAGGTCAAGCGCATCATGGTCAAGCCGGGCCACAAGCTGTCGCTGCAGAAGCACCACCACCGCGCCGAGCACTGGGTCGTCGTGAAGGGATCGGCCGAAGTCACCGTCGACGACAAGGTGACGATCCTAGGCGAGAACGAATCGACCTATATCCCGATGGGGGCGGTGCACAGGCTCGGCAATCCCGGCAAGATACCCGTCGAGATCATCGAGATTCAGAGCGGCGCCTATCTCGGCGAAGACGACATCGTGCGCTTCAGCGACGATTACGGGCGCGGCGGCTGAAGCGACCTCAATCTGTCCGCTTGGGTGCCGCTCACCGGGCACTAACGGAGGGTGGGCCGCGGCTCGCCCCGCGTTCGCCACCTAGACGCCAAGATATCGCTGCGTGATGCCGGGTTCTGATTGAAGCGCCTCGCGGCCGCCGGACCGCACCGTCACGCCCCTTTCCATGAACGTGAAGCGATCGGCGATGCGCGCGAGCGCGCCGACATGCTTGTCGACGACGAGGATCGCCTGGCCATGGTCCTTCAACGCGGCGAGGCAATGCCAGATGTCGGCGCGCAGGAGCGGGGCGAGGCCTTCCGTCGCCTCGTCGAGGATGAGCAATTCGGGATTGGTCATCAGCGCCCTGCCGATCGCCAGCATCTGCTGTTCTCCGCCCGAAATCTTCGCACCGCCTTGGGTTCGCCGCGCCTTCAGCGCCGGAAACAGGGCGTAGACCGCCGCCAGATCCCAGGTGCCCGGCCTGGCCGTCGCGACAAGGTTTTCCTCCACCGAAAGGCGGGGAAATATCTGGCGGCCTTCCGGAACGAGGCCGATGCCCGCCGCCGCGATACGGAACGGGGCGAGACCCGTCACGTCGCGGCCCTTGAAGAGAACCGAGCCGGCGGATGGCTTCAGCAGCCCCATCAACGCCCTGATCGTGGTCGTCTTGCCCATGCCGTTGCGGCCCATCAGGGCGACGACCTCGCCCGCGCCGATATCGAGATCGACGTCATGGAGTACCGGGGCCCCGCCATAGGATGCACGCAGGCCGCGGACCCTCAGCATCACGCCGCCAGCCCTTCGTCGCTGCCCAGATAGGCCGCCTGCACATCCCGATTGGCCCTAATCTCCGCCGCCGTGCCACTGGCGATGACGCGCCCGTAAACGAGGACGCTGACGCGGTCGGCGAGCGCGAAAACGGCATCCATGTCATGTTCGATCAGCAGCACCGGCACCGTGCCCTTCAGCCGCCGGATCAATGCGACCAGCGCGGCCGATTCCTCGCTGCCCGCACCCGCCATCGGCTCGTCGGCGAGGATCAGCCTGGGCGCGCGCGCCAGCACGATCGCCATTTCCAGCATTCGCTTCTCGCCATGGCTGAGGGCTCCCGCAAGCCTGTCCGCACGGCCTGAAAGCCCGACAGCATCGAGCATTTCCGCCGCTCGGGCCTTCCATTGACCTTCCGGCGCGCGTGCCGGGAAAAACCGGAACCGGCGGTAGGCCAGCCCCTGGACCGCCAGCGCCACATTCTCGAGGACCGTGAAATCCGGCAGGATGGCGGTGATCTGGAACGAACGGGCAAGGCCGAGGCGCGCCCGCACATGCGGCGGAAGGGCGGTCACGTCCCTGCCCTCCAGAAAGACCTTCCCGGCATCAGGCGATACGGTGCCGGCGATCTGGCCGACCAGCGTCGTCTTGCCCGCCCCGTTCGGTCCGATCAGGGCATGGATTTCGCCGGGGCGGACCTCCAGATCGATCCCGTCCGAAACGACAAGACCGCCATAGGCCTTGCGCAGCCCCTCAACCCTGAGGACCGGCGCAATCATGTCCGTTTCGCCTTCACAAAACTGCCGAGCCCGCCCGGCGCCCGCAGGACAACCAGCACCAGCAGGGGCCCGAGAAGGATGCGCCAGTGCTGCGAGACGCCGGCCAGGACATGTTCCAGCCCAAGATAGGCAAGCGCGCCGGCGATCGGCCCCCATACGGTTCCCATGCCGCCGAGCACGACCATGACGATCAGTTCGCCCGAACGCTGCCAGTTCATGTAGGCGGGACTGACGAATTCGGCGTGATTGGCAAGAAGCCCGCCGGCAAGTCCGGCGACGGCGCCGGAGATGGTGTAGATCGCGAGGCGATGGGCGAACACGTCGAAGCCGAGCGATTCCACCCGCGCCTCGTTCTGGCGCGCCGCCGCGATCACCCGGCCGAAGGGCGAGGCGACCAGCAGCCGCGTCAGCAGCCAGACAGCGACGAGCAGGAGCAACACGAAGCCATAGAAGACTCTCTCGTCCTCCAGGACGGCCTGGCCGAGGACCGTATTGCGGCTCCAGACCGTCAGCCCGTCGTCACCGCCATAGGCCGACAGGCTGGTGGCGGTGAAATAGACCATCTGGCCAAAGGCCAGTGTGATCATGATGAAATAGACGCCGCGCGTCCTGACCGCGACGAAGCCGGTGAGGAATGAAAACAGCGCCGCGGCGAGCGCGGCCAGCGGCAGCACGATCAGGCCCTCCTGGTGGCCGTGCGCGGCGGCGATGCCGACCGTATAGGCGCCGATGCCGAGCGCGCCGGCCTGGCCGAAACTGACCATCGCCCCGTAGCCGAGGATGAGGTCGAGGCTGATCGCGGCGATCGCGAAGATGAGCATCCGGGACGCGAGGGTCGTCCAGAAGGGATTGCCGGACATCTCGGCGATCATCGGCCACGCCGCAGCGGCGACGAGAAGCGCCAGCGGCAACCATCCGGAGCGGCGGCGTATGCTGATCAAGTGCCCCTCGCCGGAAACAGGCCCGCGGGCCGGAAGAACAGAACCACCGCCATCAGGATGTAGATGAGCATGGAGGCGAGCGCCGGACCGACGTCATTCGCCGCCGAGGGCGACAGGAACAGCTTTGCAAGGTCGGTGGCGAAGGACCGGCCCATCGTGTCGACGAAACCGATGACGAGAGCGGCGACAAACGCGCCGCGCACGGACCCGATACCGCCGATCACGATCACGACGAAGGCGAGGATGAGAAGATTGTCGCCCATGTTCGGCTCCACCGCGAGAATGGGCGCGGCCATCATGCCGGCGAAACCCGCGAGCATGGCGCCGAAACCGAAGACGAGGGAGAAGAGGCGATCGATATTGACGCCGAGCGCGGAAACGATCGGGGCATGGGTGGCGCCGGCGCGCACCAGCATGCCGAAGCGCGTCCGGGCGATGATCAGCCAGAGCAGCAGGGCGACCGCGAGCCCGGCGGCGATGATGCCGATCCGGTAGACGGGGTAGAGCAGGCCCGGCATCACAACGATGGAGCCCGAAAGGGTTTCCGGGACGGGGAGCGACAGCGGCGTTGGACCCCAGATCATGCGGGCGGCTTCGTTGAGCGTCAGGATGACGCCGAATGTCGCCAGCACCTGGTCGAGATGGTCCCTGCCGACCAGATGCCGGAAAACCAGCCATTGCAGCACGAGCCCGAACAGCAGCGAGGCGACGAGCGCAAGAAAGATGGCGAACGCGAAGTTGCCCGTCAGCAGCCAGGCGGTGACGGCGAAATAGGCGCCCGCCATATATTGCACGCCATGCGCGAGGTTGATGAAGTCCATCACCCCGAAGACGAGCGTCAGGCCGGCGGCGATCAGGAAGAGCAGGATGCCGAGTTGCAGCCCGTTCAGTCCCTGAACCGCCATCAGCATCAGGCTCATCGGATCTGCCCCCGCAAAAGAAGCGCGGGCCGGAGAACATCCGGCCCGCTTTCGGATTCATGCACGATCACATCTTGCACTGTTCGGCGTAGGCGTCGCCATGATCGGTGAAGACCTTCTCCACCGCCTCGGTGACATAGGCGCCTGCGTCGTTTTTCACCGCCTTGACCAGATAGTAGTCCTGGATCGGAAAATGGTTGGTGTTGAACTTGAAGGAACCGCGCGTCGACTCGAAGGTGGCCGTCTCCAGCGCCTTGACCAGCAAGTCCTTGTCGAGCTTGCCGCCCGAGGCCTTGACCGCCGCATCGATCAGTCTCGCCGTATCGTAGCCCTGGCTGGCGTAGAGCGAAGGTTCATAGCCATAGGCGGCGCGGAAGGCCTCCACGAACGCCTTGTTGGCGGCGTTGTCGAGATTGGGCGCCCACTGGCTGCCGGAGAACATGCCGACCGCATCGTCCTTGGTTGCCGGCAGCGTCGTCTCGTCGACGGTAAAAGCCGACAGGAACGGGATCGTGCCGGTCAGGCCCGCCTGGCTGTACTGCTTGACGAGATTCACCCCCATGCCGCCCGGCATGAAGGTGAAGACGGCATCCGGCTTGGCCGCGGCGATGCGGGCGAGTTCGGCGGAAAAATCGAGCTGGCCGAGCTGCGTGAAGACCTCGTCGGCCACCTCGCCCTTGAAGTAACGCTTGAAGCCGGCCATCGAATCCTTGCCGGCCTGGTAGTTCGGCGCAATCAGAATGACTTTCTTGAAGCCTTTCGACTGCGCGTACTGTCCCATGACCTCGTGATTGTTGTCATTCTGCCAGGCGGTGTTGAAATAGGTCGGCGCGCAACCCTGACCGGCCAGGGGCGCGGGCCCGGCATTGGGGCTGATGACGACGACGCCGGCATCGCTGAGCGGCTTGGCGACAGCCATCATGACGTTTGAGAACACGGTGCCGACCACGATCTGCACCTTGTCGCTTTCGGCGAGTTCCTTGGCCTTGTTGACGGCGACGTCCGGTTTCAGCTCATCGTCGGCGACGATCACCTCGGTCGCGACGCCGCCGAATTTGCCGCCCGCCTCCTTGAGGCCGAGCATGAAGCCGTCCTGCACATGCTTGCCGAGCGCGGCTGCCGGACCGGAAAGGGTCAGCATCATACCTATCTTGAGATCGTCCGCGGCGGCAGAACCCGCCGCCACTCCAAGCACCGCGGCAAACGCCAGCGCACCCACTCCAAACCTCTTCATCGACCGTTCACTCCCTTGATTGCCTGTCACAAATTGCCCCCGCCCCGCCCCCGGCGCGACCATGAAGGCGGCAGCTTAGAAGCCGGACGTGCATTCAGGCAATGCGCATTAGGTCTGTATCTGCCGCCGACGCTACGTATTTACCCTTAAGGCCAAGATATTACGTGATTTTACTGCGACATTCGGTGTCCTCGACGGGCCGCTCGCCTGCGCCTAGATACTGCGGATATTGCAGTGCAAAAAAGGAAACTCCGATGTCCTCCCGTCGCATCGCTCCGCGCACGCTCGATCGCATCAAGGCCTTCGGCGTCTTCGTCTTTCTGCTGACGCCCGTCTTCTATGCCTGGCATCTGGTCAACGCGGCAGCCTGAACCTTCCAATAGCGCGCAGGGGTTCGCGCTTGCACATGGCGGTCGGCTCGTTTAGGCCCCTTGGGCGACTTGACCGAGGGATGAGGTACGGCGCGCCATGGGCGATATCCGCATCGTCAGACTGACCGACCTTGACGACGCCGCGCGTGCCGGGCTGACCCGGCGCGCGGAAGAGGATTTCTCGCGCTATGTCGAGGGCGCCCGGCCGATCATCGAGGCGGTTCGTACGCGCGGCGACGAAGCGCTTGCCGAGTTCGCCCGCAAATTCGACGGCGCGCCCGTCAGCGCCGACGCAATCGCGGCGACGCCGGCAGAGTTCGACGCCGCCGAGAAACGGCTGGGCGACGACCTGAAGGCCGCCATGCGGCTCGCCGCCGGCAATATCCGGCGCTTCCACGAGGAGCAGAAGCCGGAAACGCTCGTCATGACCGAAATGGCGCCCGGCGTCCTCGCGGGCGACCGGGTCACCGCCATCCCCTCGGTCGCCGCCTATGTGCCGCGCGGCAAGGGCGCCTTCCCGTCCGTCGCGCTGATGACGACGATCCCCGCCGCAGTCGCCGGGGTGAAGAGGATCGCCGTGCTGACCCCGCCGACATCCGAGGGCGGGGTCGACGACGCCACGCTCTATGCCTGCCGGCTCGCGGGCGTCTCCAGCGTCTTCCGCTGCGGCGGGGCGCAGGCGATCGCCGCCGTTGCCTACGGCACGCGGACGATCCCCAAGATGGCGAAGGTACTGGGACCGGGAAGCCCCTGGGTCGTCGCCGCCATGCAACTGCTGTCGAACGTCATCGATGTCGGTCCGCCGGCGGGACCGTCGGAATCGATCATCCTCGCGGAGAGCGGCTCGAACATCCGCAACGTCGCGCTCGACCTGCTCAACGAGGCCGAGCACGGGCCCGATTCCTCCGCATGGCTGGTGACGCCCGACGCCGATCTCGCCGCGGCCGCGGCGCGTGAGGTCGGGGCGCTGTTCGCACATATGGGTGAGGAACGCGCCGGCTATGCGCGGACCGTTCTATCGGGGCCGGCGGGCGGCATCCTGATCACACCGGACATGGAGGCCGCCTGCGCCTTCATCAACGACTATGCGCCGGAACACCTGATGGTGCACGCCGCCGACCCGTTCATGCTGCTGGACAAGCTCGACAATGCCGGCGAGATCCTGCTCGGCGGCCACACGGCCATCGCCATCGCCAACTATGTTCTGGGTCCGAACCACGTTCTGCCGACGGGTGGTTGGGCCAGGACGCGTTCGGCGCTGTCGGTGCACGACTTCATGAAGCGGCAGACGATCGCGCATCTGACCCAGGCCGGGTTCGACCGCCTTGCCGGCGCCGCGGAGACTTTCGCGCGCTATGAGGGATTCGACGCCCACGCCAACGCTGTTTCCAGCCTGCGGCAACGCCAGAACGATTGAGCAGGTTCAGCCACGCCCGCGCGCGGCATCCCGTGCGGTTTGGATATAGATTTCGCGCAGCCTCTTCGTCACCGGACCGGGTGCGCCGTCGCCGATCTTGCGTCCGTCGAGTTCCACGATCGGCATGACCAGCGCCGTCGCGGCGGTCTGAAACATCTCGCGCGCCGCGAAGGCTTCGTCGAGGGTGAAGGGGCGCTCATGCAGCGCGATCCCCGTTTCTTCGGCGAGCGCCATGGTTGTCCGGCGCGTGATTCCGGCAAGGATCGAACTGGAAAGCTGCCGGGTGACCAGCGCGCCGTCCCCGGAAACGATCCAGAGATTGGACGAGGCGCCTTCCGTGACCGTCCCGCCTTCATGCATCACGGCCTCGCCCGCGCCGGCAGCGGCGGCCGCCTGCTTGGCGAGAACCTGGGCGAGCAGCGCGACCGACTTGATGTCACGGCGCGTCCAGCGGATATCGGGAACGGAAACCGCCTTGATCCCCGTCTTCGCCCCGGGCGCATTGACGAGGTCGCGCGCCTGGGTGAACAGAACGACGGTCTGACGGGTTTCCTTCGGAAACGCGAAATCGCGCTCGGCGGCGCCCCGCGTCACCTGCAGATAGACCGAGCCTTCCACAAGCGCGTTACGCGTCACGATCTCGCGGTGGATCGCCTCAAGCGCATCGCCGTCCATCGGCATGTCCATGCCGATTTCGGCCAGCGAACGCTTCAACCGGGCGATATGGCCGTCGAAATCGACCAGCCCGCCATCGATCACGCAGGTCACCTCGTAGGCCCCATCGGCGAACAGGAAGCCGCGGTCGAGGACGGAGACCCGCGCCTCCTCCAGCGGCAGGAAGCTACCGTTCACATAGGCGATGCGGGACATGGGCGGACTTTCTCAATGACGATCGGAGCGTGCATCCTCATACGTCAGCAGGGGCGCACGCGGAAGCGCCTTCTTGACAGGCGGGCCGGCGGAAAGTCACTTGCGGGCAGCGTCCAACAAGCCCGACGGAAACATCCATGAGCAACCACAATCTCTACGCCCAGATCGCCGCGCGGTTTCCGGCCAGGCCGGATGACAAAGTGTTCGCGCGGCTGCCGGACGGGCGCAGCTACAGCTATGGCGATGTCGACAGGGTGTCCGCGCAGTTCGCCAATCTTGTGCGCTCCCTCGGCGCAAAGCCCGGAGACCGCGTGGCGGTGCAGGTGGAAAAGAGCATCGAGGCGCTGATGCTCTATCTCGGCGTCGTTCGCGCGGGCTGCGTGTTCCTCCCGCTGAACACCGGCTATCCGCCGGCCGAACTCGCCTACTTCCTGGGGGACGCGAAGCCTGCCCTTTTCATCTGCTCGCCGGAAAAGCGCGGCGCGCTTGAACCTGTGGCGCGCGAAGCCGGGGCAAGGCTTGAAACCCTCGGCGTCTACCGCGCGCCGAAAGAGGGCGAGAGTGTTGAAGCCATCGCCGGCACGATCGCCGCGCTGGGGCTTGAGGCCGGGACGTCTTTCGTCACGCATGTGAATGACGGCGCCGATCTTGCCGCGATCCTCTACACGTCCGGCACGACGGGGCGTTCAAAAGGCGCGATGCTGAGCCACGACAACCTCGCCTCCAATTCCATCACGCTTGCCGATTACTGGCGCTTCACGCCCGACGACGTGCTGATCCACGCCCTGCCGATCTTCCACACGCACGGGCTGTTCGTTGCCACGAACGTCGCCCTCTTCGCCAACGCATCGATCATCCTGCTGCAGAAGTTCGATGCCGCGGAGGTGCTGCGCTGGATGCCCTCGGCAACATCCATGATGGGCGTTCCGACCTTCTATACGCGCCTTCTCGACGAGGACGGCCTGACGAAGCAGGCGGCGTCCAACATGCGCCTTTTCATCTCCGGTTCGGCGCCGCTGCTCGCCGAGACGCACCGCGCCTGGACCGAGCGGACCGGCCACGCGATCCTAGAGCGCTACGGCATGACCGAAACCAACATGAACACGTCCAATCCCTATGACGGCGAACGGCGCCCGGGAACCGTTGGCTTCGCCCTCCCCGGCGTTTCGCTGAGGATCGTCGATCCGGACAGCGGCATGCCGGTCGCGAAGGGCGAGATCGGGATGATCGAGGTGAAGGGGCCGAACGTCTTTTCCGGGTACTGGCAGATGCCGGAAAAGACGGCGAGCGAATTCCGCCCCGACGGATATTTCATTACCGGCGATCTCGCCCGCGAGGACGGGGACGGCTACGTGCAGATCGTCGGGCGCGGCAAGGACCTGATCATTTCGGGCGGGTTCAACGTCTACCCCAAGGAAGTGGAAGGGCATATCGACGACATGGCAGGCGTCAACGAATCGGCGGTGATCGGCGTGCCGCATCGTGATTTCGGCGAGGGCGTCGTGGCCATCGTCGTGCCGGAAAAGGGCGCTTCACCCGATCCGCAGGCGATTGGCGCGGCGCTGCGCGAGAAGCTCGCCGCGTTCAAATGCCCCAAGAGGATCGTCATCGTGGATGAATTGCCGCGCAACACGATGGGCAAGGTGCAGAAGAACCTGCTGCGGGATCAGTATAAAGACATCTTCGCCTGACAGTCACACAGGGGGCCGGAACGGCTTGCCGAGGCAGGCGGGCGCCGCCGAATAGGCCGAGCCCGGGCGCATGGAGATGATCGTCAGGACGAAGATCGTCGCCAGATAGGGCATCATCGCCAGCACTTCCGGCGCGATCAGGCCGAAGCCGGCCGCCTTGGCGTGGAGTTCGAGGGTCATCACCAGGCCGAAGAGGTAAGCTCCGGCGAGCAGCCGTGCCGGCCGCCATGAGGCAAAGACGACGAGGGCGAGCGCGATCCAGCCCCGGCCGGCCGTCAGGCGTTCCGACCACATCGGCGTCAGCATCAGTGAGAAACACGCGCCGCCCAGTCCCGCCATCGCGCCGCCGAATGCGACGGCCATGTAGCGGATGCTGATCACTTCGTAGCCGATGGAATGGGCGGCATCGGCGGATTCGCCCACCGCGCGCAGGACCAGCCCGGCCCGCGAGCGGTTGAGGAACCACGCAACGCCGACGGTGAGCGCCAGGGAGATATAGACCATCGGATGGTGCGCGAAGACGATGCGGCCGAGCGGATGCAGGGCAAGTCCGTCAGGGAACAGGCGTATGGACGCATCCACGGTGCGGCCGACGAACCCTTTTCCGGCGAGCGCGGAAAGGCCGGTGCCGAAGATCGTGAGCGCAAGACCGGTCGCGACCTGGTTGGCGGCCAGCGTCAAGGTCAGCACGGCGAAGATGAGCGCCGCGAGCGTGCCCGCGACCATGGCGGTGATGAAGCCGAGAGTCGCGCTGCCCGTGGTCGCGGCCATGGCAAAGCCGGCGACGGCCCCGATCAGCATCATACCCTCCACGCCGAGGTTGAGCACGCCGGACTTTTCGACGACCAGCGCGCCGAGGCCGGCGATCAGGATCGGGGTCGAAGCCGTGATGACGGTCACGAAGATGGCGATGAGGATGTCAACGCTCATGCGGTATCCTCCTTTTGAACGACCAGCCGGTTGCGCACGAACACATCGACCGCAAGCAGGAAGAACAGCATCATCGCCTGAAAGACGCCGATCGCCGCATTTGGTACGCCGAGCCGCGTCTGCGCGATTTCGCCACCGACGATCGAGACGGCGAGAACCAGCGCGCCGAGGATGATCCCGACCGGATTGAGACGACCCAGAAACGCGACGATGATCGCGGAAAATCCGTAGCCGACGCCGAATTGCGGGGTCAGCTGGCCGAAGGGACCGGCGGCCTCGAAGATCCCGGCGAGGCCGGCAAGCCCGCCGCTCAGCAACAGGCTGAACCAGACGACGCGGCTGCTGTGGAAGCCGCCATAGAGCGCGGCCTGCGGGGCGAGCCCGACGGTGCGTCCGGAAAAGCCGATGGTCGTGCGCTGCATGACGACCCACATGACGAGCGCGATCACCACGGCAAGCGGCACACCGAGATGGATCACCGTGCCCGGCACGACGATGGGCATCGTTTCGGCCGCTTCAAAAAGACGCGTCTGCGGAAAATTGAAACCGGCAGGATCGCGCCAGGGGCCGCGCGTCAGATAGAGCAGGAGCTGTATCGCGACATAGGTCAGCATCAGCGTCACCAGAATCTCGTTGACGCGGTAGCGCGTACGCAGGAGCGCCGGCAGCACGGCCCAGGCCATGCCCCCGAGAACGCCGGCGAGGCACATCAGCGGCAGCGGCGAGGCCGGCAAGGCACCATCGGCATAGAGGGCGACGCCGGTGCCGGCGATTGCGCCCGCGATATACTGCCCCTCCGCGCCGATGTTCCAGACATTCGCCCGGAAGCCATAGGCCAGGCCGCAGGCGATGATGAGCATGGGCGCGGCCTTGACGCCGAGATCCTGCCAGCGCCAGGGATTGAGCACAGGCTCCAGGAAAATCGTTTCAACGGCCTTGAACCCGTTGACGCCAAGCGCGGCGAAGACGAGGGTCCCGACCAGCATCGTCGCGATGACCGCGAAGACGGGGCCGAGCCAGAACACCAGGCCGGACGGCTTGAGGCGCGGGACGAGCGCGACACGCGGCAGAGACACGCCCTTCATGTCCTCGACCCCGCCGCGGCTTCACCATGGACGCCGCCCATCAGCAGGCCGATCTGCTCGACCGAAACGGTAGCGGCGGCGCCGGCCTCGGTCAGGCGGCCTTCGTTGATGACGGCGATCGTATCGGAAAGCAGCCGCAATTCGTCGAGATCCTGGCTGATCAGAACGACCGCCGTGCCGGCGGCTGCAAGATCGGCGAGCGCCTGACGCACGGTGACGGCTGCGCCCGCATCGACGCCCCAGGTCGGCTGAGCGACGACGAGGATACGCGGATTCTGGGCGATCTCGCGACCGAGAACGAACTTCTGCAGATTGCCGCCCGAGAGGCTTGCCGCCTCCGCATCGACGCTCGCCGCGCGCACGTCGAAGCGGGAGACGACCTCTCGGCTGAAGCGCCTTGCACGGCCGCGGCGGATCACCTCGCCGGTGGTAAGGGCCAGCGTGCGCCTTGCGGTGAGCACCATATTCTCCCATAGCGTGAACGAGGGCACTGCGGCGTGGCCGTTGCGTTCTTCCGGCAGGGCGCAAAGGCCGAGCGCGCGACGCGTGTTGGGCGACTTGTCTCCAACCGGCACCCCGCCGATCCGGACGGTGCCGGGAGCACTCCTGCGCTCGCCCGACAACGCCGCGAACAGTTCGTTCTGACCGTTGCCGGCGATCCCGGCGATGCCGAAAATCTCACCGGCCTGAACGGAGAAGGCGATATCCGACAGGGGCGTGCCGAAAAGCGATGCCGGGGCGAGCGTCAGGGCCTCCACGGAAAGAAGCGTTTCCCGCTTTCTGGAGGACGTCGGCGTTTGCCTCGCGACGTCGCCGAGCTGCGACCCGATCATCAACTCGGCGAGCTTGCGGGCGCTCGTCTTGCCCGGATTGCATCTTGCCACCTTGCGGCCGCCGCGAAGGATCGTCGCGCTGTCGCACAGGCGCCGCACCTCGTCGAGCTTGTGCGAGATATAGAGTATCGAACAGCCCTCATGCGCGATCCGCCGCAATGCTGCAAACAGGCGCTCGATTTCCTGCGGCGTCAGAACCGAGGTCGGCTCGTCCATGATCAGCAGTCTTGGCCTGAGCAGCAGGGCGCGCACGATCTCGATGCGCTGGCGTTCGCCTGCCGACAGGCTATGGACGGCACGTCTGGGATCGAGCGGCAGATCGTAGGTGTGGAGGATGTCGCGGATACGCGCCTCGAGCCGGCGGCGCGGCACCGGCTCGTCGAGGCCGAGCGCGATGTTCTCCAGGACGCTCATCGCCTCGAATAGCGAGAAATGCTGGAAGACCATCCCGATCCCGAGATAGCGGGCGGTGCGCGGGCTGTCGATGGTAACGGGCTCACCGTCCCAGAAGACCTGTCCCGCATCGGGCCTCAGCACCCCATACATCATCTTCACGAGCGTCGACTTGCCGGCGCCGTTCTCGCCCACGAGCGCATGGATCTCGCCGGGCGCTATGGACATCGACACATTGTCGTTGGCCAGAATCCCGGGAAAGCTCCGGGAAATGCCCTTCAACGCAATTCGCGGTGCCGTATCCGTGCTCTTCGCCCTATGCCCCGCCATCCAGCCCGTCTTCCCCGTCCCCGGAACCAAGTCTTCGATCTACATTGCACCGCGTCAATAGGCGTTGCGCCAAGTCATGCGGAAAATCCGACTCGACAACATACCAACCGGTTGGTATAGATTATCCTGCAAAGGAGAAACGGAACCATGGCAACACAACCGACAAGGCATACGGCGAAGGACCGGCTGCTCGACGCGGCCCTCGCCGTCATCAGGGAAAAGGGCTATGCGGCAACGACCGTGGACGATCTGTGCGCCGCCGCCGGCGTCACGAAGGGCGCGTTCTTCCATCATTTCAAGTCGAAGGAGGATCTCGCAGTATCCGCCGCCGGCTACTGGTCGCAATTGACCGGCGCATTGTTTGCCGGCGCCCCCTATCACCGGCATGCCGATCCGCTGGACAGGGTCCTGGCCTATGTCGATTTCCGGCGCGAACTGCTGCAGGGCGCGATCCCTGAATTCACCTGCCTCGTCGGCACGTTGGTGCAGGAGACCTATGACAGCAATCCGGCGATCCGCGCGGCGTGCGAGGCCAGCATCAGCGGCCATGCCGCGACGCTCGAGGCCGATATCGCCCAGGCGATGGAAACCTACCGAGTCAAGGGAGACTGGACCGCCGAAAGTCTGGCGCTTTTCACCCAGGCCGCGCTGCAGGGCGCGTTCATTCTCGCAAAGGCCAAGGATAGCGCCGAGACCGCAGCGGATATGGTCGAACACCTGCACCGCTATATCGCGCTGCTTTTCGCCCGGCCCGCGAAGGCGGCGACCGCCAACTGACATTTCGACTGAAGCGCTTGAGAGGAGAAAGCGATGAGCGGTTTGAAAGAGAAGCTGCGCGAGAGGGGCGTTCACAGCCTGTCGCCGCATCTGGTTTGCAGGGATGCGGGCAAAGCCATGGAATTCTATGCCAGGGCCTTCGGCGCCGAAGAGATGATACGCGTTGAAGGCCCTGACGGAAGACTGATGCATGGCTGCGTGCGCATCAACGGATCGTCCGTGATGCTTGTCGACGAGGCGCCCGAATGGAACCTCCTCGGCCCCGGCGCGCTTAAGGGAACGCCGGTGACCATCCACCTCATCGTCGACGACGCGGATGATCTTGCCCGGCGCGCGACCGAGGCCGGCGCGAAAACCGTCATGTCGATCGACGACATGTTCTGGGGCGACCGCTACGGCGTGATCGAGGATCGGTTCGGCCACCGCTGGGCGATCGCGACTCCCAGGCGAGAGGTTTCGCCGGATGAGATCAGGCGGGTTGCGGCAGCTATGACCCCGGAATGCGGCCCGAAAAACTGAGGATGCGGACGATGGAAATGATCAATCCAAGCAATGGCCGCGAACTGGTGCTCGAGAGGCTTCTCGATGCGCCGCGCGGCGCGCTGTGGCGCTGCTGGACCGAACCGGAACTGCTGAAACAGTGGTTCTGCCCGAAGCCGTGGACGGTATCGCACGCTGAAATGGATGTCCGTCCAGGGGGCTCCAGCATGGTCGTGATGCGCAGCCCGGAGGGCGAGGAGTTCCCCAATCCCGGCATTTTCCTGGAAGTTGTGCCACAGAAGAAGCTGGTGATGACGGATGCTTACACAAGCGCGTGGCAACCATCGCAGAAGCCCTTCATGACCACGGTCATCACCTTCGAGGACGAAGGGGACAAGACCCGCTACGTCGCGCGCTGCTTCCACTGGAGCGAAGAGGACCGCGTACAGCACGAGGCGATGGGCTTTCACGATGGCTGGGGTCAGGCAGCCTCGCAGCTGGAGGAACTCGCACGGACCGTGTGAGGCGCATCCCGTTCCACGCGGACACACGAAAAGGAGAATCTGCCATGTCCTACGTCAATGGATTCCTGCTCGCGGTGCCGACCGCGAATCGCGAAAAATACCGCGCCCTTGCCGCGAAAGCGGCGGATGTCTTCAAGAAACACGGAGCGCTCAGCGTCGTGGAAACCTGGGGTCACGACGTGCCCGACGGCAAGCTGACGTCGTTCCCGATGGCGGTGAAACTGAAGGACGACGAGACGGTCGTGTTTTCGTGGATCGTCTGGCCTACCCACGAAATCTGCCAGACCGGCATGAAGAAGGCGATGGAAGACTTTGAGCTGGAGATGGACGCCAAGGACATGCCGTTCGACGGCCAGCGCATGATGTGGGGCGGGTTCGAAACCATCGTGGACGCCTAGAAAAGTTCCGATCCGATAACCAAAACGGCGGAGAAATCTTCGCCGTTTACCCCGTGCAAACGCTTCGGCCCAAAAATCGCCCCGATTGCGCGTTGCAATCGGAACCGGATATCAGGGAGGAGCGTTCTTATGAACATGGGCACGCATCCGGGAAACAATAAATATACGGCCACGCCATCGCGGCATGCCGACGGGTTCGACCGGCTCATCGAACATTACGACGACCAGCTTTCGCCGCTGTTCGGCTCCTACAACGTGCTCAGCGATTTGCGCCGGGCGGTCGACGCGTTGCGGCAGGAGGGGCTTGAGACGGAAGGTCCGGCTCTATCGCAGTTCGCCCTTGCATGGCGAAATGCGTCGCGTCTGCTGACGCTGGCCGCCATCCGGCGCAGGCCCTGCAACGTCATCGTCCACTAGAGCCATAGGGCCGCCGCCTTTCGGCTTTTCCTCACCGCTGTAAGAGGCTAATCCTGTCGCCGCATGACGGCCGCGTCTGCCGTTTGCCCAACGCAGGATCGCTCCGACATGAAAGTCTCGCCGCTCGCGCCCGCAACCTATCCGACCCTCAAGCCCATCGACGGCGTGCGCATGGCCGCCGTGGAGTGCCAGATACGCTACAAGGGCCGGCCCGATCTCATGCTCATGGTCTTCGACGAGGGCACGACGGTCGCCGGCGCCTTGACCCGTTCCACCACCGCCGGGCCGCCCGTCGAATGGTGCCGCGCGCATCTCAGCAACGGCTCCATCCGCGCCATCGCCGCCAATTCCGGCAATGCCAACGCCTATACCGGCGAAAAAGGCCACGCGATCGTCAAGGCGAGTGCGGAAAAGGCGGCGGCAGTCGTCGGGTGCGTTCCAGGCGAGGTTTTCATCGCCTCGACGGGGGTGATCGGCGAACCGCCGCCGCTGGAGAAGCTGACCGGCGGCATCGAAAAGGCGTCCCTGCTTCTCCAGGCAGACGGCTGGATGGACACCGCCCGCGCCATCATGACGACCGACACTTTCCCCAAGGTCGCAACGCGGCAGGCCACCATCGACGGCGTCACGGTGACGATCAACGGCATCGCAAAGGGTTCCGGCATGATCGCACCCGACATGGCGACGATGCTGGTCTTCATCGCAACCGACGCGGCCATCGCGCCGGAGGCGCTGCAGACGATGACAGACGGTGCCGTTGCGCGCACCTTCAACTGCATCACGGTCGACAGCGACACCTCGACCAGCGACACGCTGATCACGGCCGCGACCGGCAAGGCCGGCAACGATCGCATCGAGGATGCGGCCGACGCGCGCGCCGCCGGCTTCGCGGCCGCCTATGAGGCGCTGTGCATGGAGCTTGCCCATCTCGTCATCCGCGACGGCGAGGGCGCGACCAAATTCGTCGAGGTCGAGGTCACCGGCGCCAAATCCGACAAGGATGCAAGGCAGATCGCGCTCAGCATCGCCAATGCGCCGCTGGTGAAAACCGCGATCGCGGGATCCGACCCCAATTGGGGCCGGATCCTGATGGCGGTCGGCAAGTCGGGCGTGCCGCTCGATCAGCGGGACATCGTGGTCACGATCTGCGGCATCAAGGTGACGGAGAACGGCGCCGTCGCGCCCTCATATGTCGAGGCGGACGCCGCGGCGCTGATGAAGAAGGACGACATCTCCATCGGCGTCGATATCGGCCAGGGACAGGGCACGGCCAAGGTTTGGACCTGCGACCTGACGCATGGCTATATCGACATCAATGTGAGCTACCGCAGCTAGGCACTCTTCAGACGGGCGCGACCATCAGGACGGCATCGCCCTGCGAATAATGCAGTTCCGGGCACGGCACGAGCGGCCGCCGGGCGATTTCCTCAAAGCCCAGCTTGAGATAGAGGCCGAGCGCCGGAACGTTCTCTTCGAAGACGATGAGGCTCAGGCGGCCGAATCCTTCCGCGCGCGCCCGCACCGCCGCCGCCTGCATCAATTGCCTGCCGATGCCGCGCCGGCCGTATGGTGCGTGTACGGCGATGCCGGCAATATAGAAGCTCGGCGTCTCCTCCAGCTCGCTATAGGGGCGCAGCACCGGGTCTTCGTCCGGTTCGCCGCGCGTTTCCATGCCGAACCCGTGCAGCATCCCTGCAACCGCGCCCCCGGCCTCGGCGACGAGGCAGTTCTCATAGCTGAAGGCGGTGTTGGTGCGGGCATAGCGGCGCTCGCCGACATCAAGGAGATCGGCCGCGTTCGGATCGACCTTGCGCCATATATAGGCGGCAAGGCCGTCCGAAGAGAGCAGGAACAGCTCCGCGATCGCCCTCGCGTCGGCGGCGACGGCAGGGCGCAGCAATGTTGGACCTGCGACAGATGGTTTTGCGGCGCCGCTCACGCCGCCGCCTCAACCACGAACGCTTCGCTGATCGCGTCGATATGACGGTGGTCGGTGCCGCAGCAGCCGCCGACGACGGCCAACGGCGGCAGAAGGCGCTTGAGATCGTGATGGGCGCGTGCCAGTTCGCCCAGATCGCCCGCGTCGAGTTCCGTGGCCGCATCCAGTTCCGCATGGCTCTTCGCCGAAGCGTTGACCCTCAGGCCGCGGATGCGGTTTTTCCAGTCGCCGCCTGCCTCCAGGGTGGCGATGAAATGGGAAGGGTGAGCGCAGTTGATCATGTAGTAGGCCGGATACATATCCGTCGCCGCGTCGATCGCCGCGATCGCTTCGCCGAGCGTCATCCCGTCGGGCAGGCGGCCGTCCGTCTCCACGGTCAGCGCCAGCGCCACCGGCAGGCCGGCCCGTCGCGCCGCCCGTGCGATGCCGATCGCTTCCTCCGCATAATTCAGCGTCATCGCGGTCACCATCTCCGCGCCCGAGCGTGCAAATGTTCCGATCTGTGCCGCGTGATAGGCTTCGGCCTCCTCGGCGGTCATGCGTGCGGAAACGAGGTAGCCGTCGCCGCGCGGCCCGATATTGCCGCTGATCACGCTGTTGCGCGCATCGAGACCATACTCGCGGCGCAGTTCCCGGAGCAGGGCGATCGCATCGGCGTTGAGCCTGTCGAGCGCGGCCGCGTCATAGCCGAGCCGCGCGCCCCAATCGGCACTGGCGCGCCAGGTCGCCGATTCAAACACGAAGCCGGCGCCCTTCGCCCTGGCCAGGTCCAGATAGTCCCGGTAGTAGCGGCGCAGCGCGTTGCGGCCGTCTTCGCTGCCGAGCAGCGGAAACGAGGCGAAAAGCGGCAGGTCGATGCCGTGATGGTAGATGATGGATGTCTCGAGGCCTCCGTCGGTGATGAAGGTGCCCCCGTTCAGTTGCGGCAGTGCCGGCGAGGTTATGGTCATGTCATGCGCCTCTGTGTTGCGATGGTCCGCGTTTCCGGCGAAAAAGGAAGCCGGATGCTGGTGCGGGATCATCGGGATGCCGGCGCATTATTCTAGAAGGAACGTGGTGCGGTTAGAGTCGCGTCGGAAATAGCGCTGTGAATTCAGCTGGTTGACCTCGATTCACCCCGATCCGGCCGAGCCGAAGGAGTGGCAGCGCCCGCAGAAACCGCACCTGCGGTACAGTAAGCGGGGAAAGGACGATGTCATGCGCAAGGGCGAAAAGACAAGGAATCGCATTCTCGACATTGCCGAAGCGTCGATCCTGCAGAAAGGGTTCGGGGCGACCTCGATCGACGAGGTCATCGCCGAGGCCGAAATCACGAAAAGCGGTTTCTTCTACCATTTTCCCGACAAGAACGCGCTCGCGCGGGCCCTGCTGGAACGTCATATCAGGAACGACGACGAAATCCTCGATCAGCTTTTCGCGCGCGCCCGGCAGCTCGCCGACGATCCTCTCCAGTCCTTCCTGATCGGCCTCAACCTGTTTGCGGAATTGATGGCCGACATGACGGAGGGTCATCCGGGCTGTCTGGTTGCCACCTATTGCTATCAGGAACGGCTCTTCGACAGCGAAATCCGGGCGCTCAACAGGGAGGCCGTGCTGCGCTGGCGGAGCCGGTTCCTGGTGATTCTGCAGGAGATCGCCGACATCTACCCGCCGCGCGACGGGATCGAACTTGAACCCCTGGCCGACATGGTCTCAACCATCATCGAAGGCGGCATCATCATGTCGCGGGCGCTCGGCGAACCGCCGGTGTTGGCGCAGCAGGTCGTTCTGCTGCGCAGCTACATCAAGCTGCTCTTCACGCCGCAATCCATGATTCCGCAGCCGCGATCGGAGGAGCGGCCGCCGGCGTTCAGCAGCGCGGTCTAGGTCGGGATTCTAGGCCACCGATGGGATCAACTCGCCGAGCATCCCGAACATCCGGTCGATCTGTTCCTTCTCGACGATCAGGGGCGGCGAAAGGGCGATCGTGTCGCCGGTGACGCGGATGAGCAGGCCCGCGTTGAAGGCCTTGACGAAAATCTCGTAGGCGCGCTTGCCCGGCGCGCCCGGGCGGCTTTCCAGCTCGATGCCGCCGACGATGCCGCAATTGCGGATGTCGATGACGTGCCTGGTGCCCTTCAGCGCGTGAAGCTGCGCTTCCCAATAGGGCTCGAGTTCGGCCGCGCGTTCGAAGAGCTTCTCCCTGCGGTATATCTCCTGCGTCGCGAGCGCCGCCGCGCAGGCCGCCGGCGAGCCGGAATAGGTATAGCCGTGGAAGAATTCGATCACCGCCTCGTCGCCCTGCATCATGGCGTCGTGCACGGCCTGTTTGACGAAGACCGCCCCCATCGGGATGACGCCGTTGGTCAGCCCCTTCGCCGTGGTCATTATATCGGGCACGACGCCGAACTTCTCCACCGCAAAGGGCGCGCCGAGACGGCCGAAACCGGTGATGACCTCGTCGAAGACGAGCAGGATCCCGTGCTTGTCGCAGATGGCCCGCAGGCGTTCCAGATAGTTCTTCGGCGGCACCAGTACGCCGGTCGATCCGGCCACGGGTTCGACGATGACGCAGGCGATGGTTTCCGCGCCATGCAGCGCGATCAAGCGCTCAAGATCGTCGGCGAATTCCGCGCCATGCTCCGGCTGGCCCTTCGAGAAGGCGTTGCGGGCCGGATCGTGGGTATGGACGATATGGTCGGAACCGGGCAGCAGCGCGGCGGTGAATGTCTTGCGGTTGGCGACGAGGCCGCCCACTGAAATGCCGCCGAAACCGACGCCGTGATAGCCGCGTTCGCGGCCGATCACGCGGGTGCGCCCCGCTTCGCCGCGCGCACGATGGTAGGCGAGCGCAATCTTCAGGGCGGTATCGGCGGATTCGGAACCCGAATTGGTGAAAAAGACGCGGTTCAGCGCCTTGTCGACGACGCCGGACAGCATTTCGGCCGTCTCGAAGGCAAGCGGATGGCCCATCTGGAAGGTCGGGGCGTAGTCCATGGCCTCCAGCTGCCGGCCGACCGCCTCGCTGATCTCCCGCCTGCCGTGGCCGGCATTGCAGCACCACAGGCCCGAGGTGCCGTCGAGCACCTGGTTGCCGTCGACATCGGTGTAATACATCCCGCTGGCGGCCGCGAGCAGGCGCGGCGCGGCCTTGAACTGGCGATTGGCGGTAAACGGCATCCAGAAATTTTCAAGCTTCGGCATGTTGCCGCGCGGCTCAGCGCTCATGGCGGTCTTTCCTAAAATCGGTTTCTCAGGGTCGAATCTTCGTCTTTTGACGGCTCTTCAATGCGGTTGAAATGAAAGCCGCAAAGGCGGACGCTCAAATCTGACAGCATGACGATCCGCAAACGAGATATTGAAAGCATGGCTCCTATCCCACGCCCGCGCACCGGCGGTCAAATCCTAGTTGATCAACTCATCGCCCAGGGCGTGACGCGCGCCGCCTGCGTGCCCGGCGAGAGCTATCTTGCTGTCCTCGACGCGCTGCATGACGCCTCCATCGACCTCATCGTCTGCCGGCAGGAAGCAGGCGCAACGATCATGGCCGAGGCGGAAGGCAAGCTCACCGGAAGGCCGGGGATCGCCTTCGTCACACGCGGCCCCGGCGCGACCAACGGCAGCCACGGCGTCCATATCGCGATGCAGGATTCAACGCCTTTGATCATGTTCGTCGGTCAGGTCGAACGCGGGACGCGGGGCCGCGAGGCTTTCCAGGAAATCGACTATCCGGCGATGTTCGGCAGCATCGCCAAATGGGCGTTCCAGATCGACGAGGCCGCGCGCATTCCCGAGCTCGTCGCGCGCGCTTTTCGCATTGCCATGCAGGGACGGCCAGGACCGGTCGTGATCGCCCTTCCCGAAGACATGCTGCGGGAGACCGCCAGCGTGGCCGACGCGCCCTATGTCGTTGCGGCCGAGAGCGCACCGCGCGCAGAGGATATGGAACAGGTCGCGGCGCTGCTTTCGCAGGCGCGATCGCCGATCGCCATTGTCGGCGGCTCGCGATGGTCCGGCGCGGGCATCGCGGCGATGGAACAGGCGGCCGTGCGGCATGGAATCCCGGTCGCCACTTCCTTCCGGCGCTCGCATCTGTTCAACGCCGCGCACTCCCATTATGCGGGCGATCTCGGCATCGGTCCCAATCCCAGGCTCGCCGAGCGGGTACGCGGTGCAGACCTTGTACTGCTGATCGGTGGCCGGCTGTCGGAAATGCCGTCATCTTCCTATTCGATGCTGGACATCCCCTCGCCGCGGCAGACCCTTGTGCACGTCCATCCGTCGGCGGAGGAACTCGGCCGGGTCTATCAGCCCGCGCTGGCAATCAATTGCCCGCCATCGGCTTTCGCCGTAGCGCTCGCGGCGCTTGACGGCGGCGGCGATTGCGATGCCGCGTCGCGGGCGCACGAGGAGTATATTGCCTGGTCGGAAACCCCGCTGAAGGTGCCCGGCGCCTTTCAGTACGGGGACGTCATGGTCTGGCTGCGCGAAAGGCTGAGCGCAGATGCGATCATAGCGAATGGCGCGGGCAACTATGCCGGCTGGATCCACCGCTATTACAGGTTTCGCCGGTTCGGCACGCAGCTTGCTCCGACATCCGGATCGATGGGTTACGGCGTGCCGGCGGCGATCATGGCCAAGCGCATGTATCCGGAGCGGGAGGTCGTGTGCTTTGCCGGCGACGGCTGCTTCCTGATGAACGGACAGGAGTTCGCCACCGCCGTGCAATACGGAACCGCTGTCATCTTCATCGTGATCGACAACGGCATGTACGGCACGATCCGCATGCATCAGGAGCGCGACTATCCGGGCCGGGTGAGCGGAACGGCGCTGCGCAATCCGGATTTTGCCGCCTATGCGACGGCCTTCGGCGGGCATGGCGAAAGGATCGAGCGGACGGAGGATTTCGCACCTGCCTTCGAACGCGCCGCCGCCACGGGCCTGCCGGCGATCCTGCATTGCATGCTCGACCCCGAAGCGATCACGCCGGCAAGAACGCTGACCCAGATCAGGGAAAATTGTTAGCCGGAAAAATCCGTCGTCTCGATCATGCGTTTCGACAGCAGGAGCGCGGCGCCACTGGCTGCCGCCATCTGCGGCAGGATCATCCATTCCAGCGCCCAGGCTGCGCCCGAACGTTCCATCTCGTGGACCATGGACTGGTGGAGCCCGGCGATCTGGGCGGCATTGAAGCGGGCAAGCGCGATCACCAGTTCGGCGGCGACCGGATTGACCTTGTGGGCCATCGCAGAGGACCCGCCGCCATCGGTCAGGCGCACCTCGCCGACCCCGTCCTGCGCCATCAGGACGATATCCTGAGCCATTTTCCCGAGCGCCCCGGAGACCAGCGCGAACCAGTGTCCGGTATCGGCAATCCATCCGCGCGACGACTGCCGGCGGGTGGAATCGAAGCCGAGATCGAGCGCGGCGGCCATGTGATTGGCGATTTCCAACGCTTCCTTGCCGAGATCCCGCCGGTCGCCGACAGGACCGCCGAGGTGCAGCACGCAGACGAGCTTGCGCACGCCGCCGGCGCGAATGCGGCATTCGGCAAGCGGCCGGCGCCATTCCGACAGCCGGTGTTCCAGCCTGATCGGCAGGGCCGCGCGCATGCGGGTGACGCCGGTGATTTCCCGTTCGCCCGAGCTTGCCGTGATCGCGGAGAGCGCATCCTCGATCTCCGCCAGCCTGCGCTCGAAGAGGCCAAGCACATGGCCGAGACGGACCGCGAGGCTGGTATCGATGACATCCTGGCTGGTCGCGCCCTTGTGGAGCGCCGCGCGGTGCGCTTCGGGCAGGCTGTCGCGCAGCGACTTGACCAGCGTGGGGACGATCATGCCATCTTTCGCCGCGCCTCCGGCAAGCGCCGCCATATCGGGCTTATAGGCCTCGACCGCCTCGACGATCGCGCGCGCGTCCTCGGCGGTAATTTCCTTGCAGGCCGCCTGCGCGCCCGCGAGGGCGGCCTCGAAATCCAGCATGGCCGCGATATCGGCCTCGGGAGAAAACAGCTGCTGGACCTCCTTGTCGCCAACGAGCGCGGAAAAGAGCGGGTTGTCGAACAGGGAGATGCCCATGCGTCAGCCCTTGCTCTCTTCGGCGTAGACCTGCTTGGCGATACGAAATGCTGTATTGGCGGCGGGCACGCCGGCATAGACGGCCACATGCATGAAGACCTCGCTTATGTCCGCCGCGCTCGCGCCGGTGTTGCGCGTCGCGCGCAGATGCATCGCCAGTTCCTCCTCATGGCCGAGGGCGGCGAGCAGCGCGATCGTGACGATGGATCGTTCGCGCAGCGAAAAATGCGACCCCGTCCAGACCGAGCCCCAGGCGCCCTCGGTAATGAAGCGCTGGAAACCGGCATCGAATACGGTCTTGTTCGCCTCCGCGCGGTCGACATGGGCGTCGCCCAGCACCTTCCTGCGTACCGCCATGCCCCGCTGATGGGCCGTCTCGTCAGTCAATGCCGCTTTCCTTTATGAACGTTGCGATCAGATCCGCCACCCTGTCCGGTCTTTCAACGCAGGGGATATGGCCCACACCGTCGATCAGCTCGAATTTCGCGCGCCCGATCAGCGCATGGAGCTGGCGCATCAGCGCCGGCGGCGTCGAGCCGTCCTCGCTGCCCGCGATGCACAGGGTCGGCGCGCGGATGCCCCTCGTCGATTCCGTGAGATCCTCTGCGGCAATCGCCGCTGCCGTGCCCACATAGCCCTCGACGGGGGTGCGCACGAGCATGTTGCGCCAGCCGCGCAATTCGGTCGGACATTCAGCCCTGTATCCGGGCGAAAACCAGCGCTGCATGACGCCGTCGGCCAGGGATTCGATCCCGTTCGCACGCACGGCCGCGATGCGCTCGTGCCAGATATCCGGCGGTCCGATGATATGGGCGGTATTGGAGAGGATCAGCGCGCCGACACGCTCGGGATGGCGCGCCGTGAACAGCTGGGCGATCATGCCGCCGACGGAGAGACCGCACAGGATCGGCTTTTCCAGCCGAAAGTGATCGAGGACGGCGCCGAGATCGGAAGCATGTTCCTCCAGGCGGTAGGGCGCAGGCGGCGCGTCGGAAAGGCCGTGGCCGCGCTTGTCGTAGGTATGGCACGCGAATTGTGCGCCGAGCCGTTCGGCGACGGCGTTCCAGATGCGCCCGTCGGTGCCCAGGGAATTGATGAACACGATCGGCCGCCCCCCGCCCCGCGGTGTCCTGCCGACATGCAGCACGACGTCCTTGTTGCGGATGAAATTCAGCGCCATCGTTTCCCCGAAGATTGTTATGCCGCGCGCATGATGCGCTTTTTCGCTGGTCTTGCAACGGGGCACAACGATATGGTTGACATAACAACTGATCGGGGAGGGCCGGCATGCGCACACAGGTCGCCATCATCGGTGCGGGACCGGCAGGACTGTTGCTCGGGCAGATCCTGCACAATGCGGGCATCGACAATGTGATCCTGGAACGGCAAAGCGCGGAGTATGTGCTCGGCCGGGTGCGCGCCGGGGTCATCGAGGAAGGCGCGGCCGACATCCTGCGCGAGGCGGGCGTCGGCGGGAGGCTCGACAGGGAGGGCCTTGTCCATGACGGGTTCGATATCCACGCCCCGCACCGCGACATCCACATCGATCTGAAGAAACTGAGCGGCCGCTCCGTTATCGTCTACGGCCAGACCGAGGCGACGCGCGACCTGATGGAGGCGCGGCGGGCTTCCGGCCGTCCGGCCGTCTACGAGGCCGTGGATGTCAGCCTGCATGATTTCGACACGACGCGCCCCAGCGTGCGCTACGTCAAGGACGGCCAGCGGCAGGAAATCACCTGCGACTATGTTGCCGGCTGCGACGGCTATCACGGCGTCAGCCGGGCATCCGTACCGGCGTCGGCGATCAAGACCTATGAGAGGGCCTATCCGTTCGCCTGGTTCGGCCTTCTGGCAGACGTGCCGCCGGTGTCGCCGGAACTGATCTACGTGCAGCATCCGGAGGGATTCGCCCTCTGTTCGATGCGCTCGATGACGCGAAGCCGCTACTATATCCAATGCCGTCTCGACGAAACCGCCGAGGGTATGGCGGACGACACATTCTGGTCGATCCTCAGGGCCCGCCTTCCGGCCGACGCCGCCGCGCGTCTCGTCACCGGTCCGTCGATCGAGAAGCTCGTCGCCCCGCTGCGCAGTTTCGTCGCCGAGCCGATGCGGTTCGGCCGCCTTTTCCTTGCCGGAGACGCGGCCCATATCGTGCCGCCGACGGGCGCCAAGGGCCTCAATCTTGCGATCAGCGACGTTCACTATCTCGCTCGGGCGATCATCGAGCATGTTCAGGAGAAGAGCGAAGCGGGGATCGACGCCTATTCGCAAAAGGCTCTGGCGCGCATCTGGAAGGCGGAACGCTTTTCAGCCTGGATGACGCAGCTGCTGCACCGCTTTCCCGAGACGGACAGTTTCGCCGCTCCGCTGCAGCGGGCGGAGATCACCTATCTGGCGGATTCGGAAGCCGCCCGCACGGCGCTTGCGGAGAACTATGCCGGGCTGCCCTACTGACCAGGGCGAAAACTGCAAAAGTTACGGAATGAAAGTGATCCACCTGCCGGCTTCCTGCCTATCCATGGCATTGCAAACGCCGGAAGGCAGAGACGCACTTGGCCAGTCAGTTCGCATCGCCCCCGCTCCTGGAAGACCTGCTCACGCGCGTCGCCGCGGGTGACGGGGAGGCTTGCGCCGATCTCTACGATCGCGCTTCGGCGAAACTTTATGGCGTCATTCTCCGTATCCTGCAGGACAGGGCATTGTGCGAAGACGTTCTGCAGGAGTGTTTCGTGACCATCTGGCAAAAGGCCGGCAGCTTCGACATTGAACGCGGATCCGCGATTGCATGGATGTCGACGATCGCCCGCAATCGTGCCATCGACGTCAAGCGCGCGGCGAAGCCGGCATCGGCGAACATCGCACTTGAGGAAGCCGGGGACACCGACGCCGCGCTGATCGAGCGCATGCCCGATATTGCCGGCGCCCAGGCGTTGCGCCGCTGTCTGGAGGGTCTCGACGAAGAAGACCGGCAGATGGTTGTCATGGCCTATGTGGCGGGCTATTCGCGAGAGGAACTGGCCAGCCGTCACGAACGGCCGGTCGGTACCATCAAGGTGAGGCTGCACAGAGCCCTTGCGGGCCTGAGAGGCTGCCTCGGGGATGCGCGATGACCGAAGGCGACCACCGCGCCGCTGAATATGTGCTGGGCACGCTGCCGCCTGAAGAACGGGCGGCGGTGGCGCTTGAGGCCATGAGCAACACGAAGCTCGCCGCCGAGATCGCCT
The DNA here is from genome assembly GCA_050249695.1 of Flavobacteriaceae bacterium. GTDB lineage: Bacteria > Pseudomonadota > Alphaproteobacteria > Rhizobiales > Tepidamorphaceae > JACKJP01. Next base: position 194,017 of record JBFWQA010000002.1, read on the forward strand.
GGTGGCAAGCCCGGCTTTCCCCGCTTGCCGATGCGATCGAACCCGTGGCGCCGCCGCCGCATCTGCGCGCCAGGATACTGGCGCGCATTCCCCCTGGGTCCGCCGCGAACGACAATGTCGTCGCCGGGCTGCGGCGGCGTCTTCGCTACTGGCAGGCGGGCGCCGCGGCGGCGGCCCTCGCCGCCTTCATACTCGGGGCCAACATGCTGGCCGGCCCGATGTCCGGCGTCGGCGCGCGCGGCGACAATTATCTCGCCATGGTAACGCAGGACGGACAGACGCCGGCCATGCTGGTCAGCGTCGATACAAAATCCGGCCAGGTCCAGGTGCTGCCGCTGCGCGTCGACCGGCCCGCCGGGCGCAGCTTGGAGATCTGGTACATCGCCGGCGACGACGCGACGCCCCGTTCCATGGGCGTGCTCGGCGAGGGCGATGCGCCCACCTCGCTTCAGGCCGCGGAGGTGACGCTTGCCGAAAGCGGGGTCTTCGCGCTGACGATAGAGCCGCCGGGCGGATCGCCGAGCGGCAAGCCGACCGGACCGGTCGTCTATTCGGGAAAGCTTATCCGCCGGCCCTGACCTTAGAGTCCCCTCCGCGCGCTGGTGGCGAGAACCGCCACGACACGCCTCTACCCGCCATGCTGAAGGCAAGGCTGTGTCGATCGCGCAGCGTCGGGGCGGGGAAGTGACGGAGGTGGGGTATTGCGATTGCGCAAACCTGCCACCGCAAAGAGAAGCGGCCCGGATCCTTCTCAGGAATCCGGACCGCCTGGGCCCCGGAAGGGAGGCTTATCGCTTCGTCCCGACTACGACTTGGGCAGCAGCACGTGATCGATGACGTGGATCACGCCATTCGACTGGTCGACATCGGCGATCGTGACATGCGCCACATTGCCCTGACCGTCGGTGATCGTGATCTTGCCGCCTTCGGTCTTGGCGGTGAAGGTGCAACCGCCAACCGTCTTGACCGGATGGGCGCCGCCATCATCGGCGACCATTTTCTTGATCGCGTCGGACATCGCGTCCGCGGCGACGACATGGCAGGTCAGAATCTTCGTCAGCTGGTCCTTGTTCTCCGGCTTGAGGAGGGATTCGACGGTGCCGGCGGGAAGCTTTTCAAACGCGGCGTTGGTCGGCGCAAAGACGGTGAACGGGCCCTTGCCCTGAAGGGTCTCGACGAGACCGGCCGCCTTCACGGCCGCAACGAGCGTGGTGTGATCCTTGGAATTCACCGCGTTCTCGATGATGTTCTTGGACGGATACATCGGCGCGCCGCCGACTTCCTTGGTCATTTCGGCCCAGGCGCCGCCCATGGCGATGCCGCCGGCGATGGCGGCCGCGGCGGTGGACAGCAGAATCTTGCGGATATTCGTCATTTTTCGGACTCCTCCGTTGCTTGCGTTGGGACAGGGCGCGTTTTCAAAAGAGGCGGGTTTGTCCCTGTCGCCCTCAGTTACGGAGCGCCGGAAGAAAGGGTTTCAAAAAAAATCCGAAAAAACAAAGGGCCGCCCGGAGGCGGCCCATCAAGACTTTCGCTTGCGCGTCGCGCTTAGAGCACGACGACCCGTGTGCCGATCTTGGCGCGCTCATAGAGATCGGCGACGTCTTCGTTGAGCATGCGGATGCAGCCCGACGACATGGCCTGGCCGATGCTGCGCGGCTCGTTGGTACCGTGCAGGCGATACATCGTGTCGCGGCCGCCGTCATAGAGATACATGGCGCGCGCGCCGAGCGGGTTGGTCGGGCCGCCGGGCATGCCGCCGGCATATTTCTTCAGATAGGGCTCGCGGGCGATCATCGACGAAGGCGGCGTCCAGGTCGGCCACTTCTGCTTTGCACCGATACGGGCGCTGCCGCTCCAGCGGAATCCGTCGCGGCCGACGCCGATGCCATAGCGGATCGCCGTGCCGTTCTCTTCCACGAAATAAAGGTGGCGCTCTTTCGTGTTGACGATGATCGTGCCCGGCTTCTCCTTGCCGGAATAATTGACGCGCTGACGGTGCCATTGCGGATCGATCATTCCGCTATAGCTGGTAATGTTGAAGCGCTCGCCGCGCACGGGCGCGAGCGAAGCGACGTGAGAGCCTGACGAAACGCACGCCGAAACCATGCCGAGGGCCAGAAACAGACCCATCGCCTTGATAATCTTGCCGATCAAATCGAACCCCCCATGCCGCACATGTTGCCTTGCCGGTCGCTACCGAAGCGGAAGCATTTGACCGCGCTTACCTTGTCAATTGATTAACCATGAACGTAAATTGCTTTGGACATGACGGGTATAGCTTTTTCGCAACACTCATCGGGATTTGCAGCAAAGGCGAAAAGCGAATTCGCACATGCATTGTCCGGCTCAAGCATAACCGTGCTGCATCAAATCCTTCATATGCAGGATATTCAGCGCGCGACCTTCTTCCATCACGACGAGATGGGCGATCCGCCGCGCCTTCATCAGATCCACCGTCTGGCGAATCAGCGTGGCGGTCTCAACGGTCAGGGGTGCACGCGTCATGATGTCGGCAGCGCATTTGTCGAAGAGGTCCGGCGCGTAGGCGCGGCGCAGGTCGCCTTCGGTGATCAAGCCTTCCAGCGCGCCGGTCGAGGGCAGCACCACCGCGACGCAGCCCATGCCCGTCTCGGCGAAAGTGGCGATGACCTGATCGATGCCGGCATCGGGGGCGACAAAGGGCGGCGTGCCGGCGTGCTCCTCAAGAAACCTGCCGACGGTCGTCAGCTGCATGCCGAGGCGCCCGCCGGGATGGAACTGGGCAAAATCGACATCGCCGAAACCGCGCGCCTCCATCAGGATGACCGCGAGCACATGGCCGAGCGCCAGCATCATCATCGCCGAGGTGGTCGGCGCCAGATTGATCGGGCAGACCTCCTCCACCTCCGGCATCCTCAGCACCACATCGGCAGCCTTGCCGAGCTTGCTCGCCGGCTTCATCGTGATCGCGATGACGGGGATTGCCTGTCCGCGGCAATAGTCGGTCACCGCCGTCAGTTCCTTTGACGCGCCGGAATTGGAAATGGCGAGCACCACATCCTCGGGCGTGATCATCCCCAGATCTCCATGCGCGGCCTCGCCGGCATGAACGAAGAAGCTGGGCGTGCCGGTGGAAGCGAAGGTCGCGGCGAGCTTGCGGCCGATATGGCCGGACTTGCCTATACCCGTCACGACAAGCCGGCCGCGCGCCATGACGACGAGGCTGATGGCCTTCGCCACCTCCTCGCCGATCTCGCGTTCCAGCGCCTCGAGCCCCGCCCGCTCACGCGCGATGATGCTGCGGGCACGGGCGAGAATGGCGGCGGTGTCTGTCGTCTCGATCATGGGGCGTCAGCGATACAGCCCCGCGGGGGTTCTGGCAATCGTCAGGGCCGCCTGTCGATGAAGACGCTGGCGCGTGCCGAAGCGCCCGCGGCGTCGACAACCGTCAGCGTGACGAAGCCCCCGCCTCGCGGCGCATAGAGGTGCTGCCGCCCGGCATCCGCCCCGGCGATCGGCACGCCGTCGGCCAGCCAGACGAAAGGCGCCTGGCCGCCGCGCACTTTCAGCGCCAGCCGGTCGAATCCGTCGCCGATCTCGACCCTTGCCCCCGCCGGCGGATAGGCGATGACCGGCCCCTCCGCCGACTGGGCCCGTACGCGCGGGCCGCCGAAGCGCCGCAGCGCCGGCGGCAGGGACGTGGTGGTGAACTCCCGCAGACCGGCCGGCGCACCGGGAAGCGGCACGCGCTCTGACAGCCGCTCGAACGCGTCGAACAGGATCGGCGCCGCCGCATCCAGGCCGATCAGCCCGGGCATCGGGGCACCATCCGGCCGGCCGACCCAGACGCCAATGACGTGTCCGCCGTCGGCCCCCACCGCCCAGGCATCGCGGTAACCATAGGAGGTGCCCGTCTTGAAAGCGATGCGGCCGCCGCGGACATTGCCCGGCGTCGGCGCGCCGGCCAGCACGTCCATCACCTGCCATGCCGCGCGGCGCGAGACGATCTCCTCTGAAGGGCTGTAGACGGCAGCCGCCTGCTCGTGCAGGTCGACCCGGCGGCCGCCGCCGGCAAGACCGGCATGGATGGCGACCAGATCGCGCAGCGTGATGCCGACGCCGCCGAGACCCACGGCAAGCCCCGGCGGCGAGATATCGCTCAGGGCAGGCGCAGCGCCGGCACGCCGCATCGCCGCGACCAGCCGGGCCGGTCCGACTGCCTCCAGCATCTTCACGGCGGGGACGTTGAGGGACAGTTGCAGGGCTTCCCGCACCCGGACCGTGCCGCGGAACTGATGATCGAAATTCTCCGGCCTGTAGCCGGCAAAGCTTACCGGCCGATCCTCGATCAGGGTTTCAGGGTGGGCGAGGCCGGCGTCGAAGCCGAGCGCGTAGATCAGCGGCTTCAGCGCCGAGCCCGGCGAGCGCGGACGCGTCGTCATGTCGATAAAGCCATCGCGGCGGCGGTCGAACGGATCTGCCGTGCCGATGGAGGCGCGGATCTCGCCGGTGGCGATATCGGCCACGAGGATCGCCGTCGTGATATCGCGGCCGAGCCGGACGACCGCTTCTTTCGCCAGACTCTCCAGCCGCATCTGCAAGGCTGTATCGATCGTCGTCGAAACGACGGTGCCATCGGGTCTGCCCGCGGCCAGGCGGGCGGCGAGGAGCGCGGCGTGGGCAGGCAGATCATGACGCTCGGGGATCGGCTCCGCATTGGCGACGCGCGCTTCGGCGGGCGAGACGAGACCTGATTCGACAGCCCGTTCAAGCACGCGGGCGCGGGCCGCCTTCGCCGCCGCCGGATCGCGGTCGGGCCTTCGCGCTTCTGGCGATTGCGGCAGAGCGACGAGCAGCGCCGCTTCCGCCGCCGACAGCCTCAGCGGCTCCTTGCCGAACCAAGCGAGCGAAGCGGCCCTGACGCCTTCTATATTGCCGCCATAGGGCGCCATGGTCAGGTAGCGTGCGAGAATCTCGCGTTTGCCCGCCCGCGATTCGATGGCGCGCGCCAGCGCGATCTGCCGGAGCTTGCCTGCCGCGCCCTTCGTGTCGATGCCGCCTTGCAGCCGCGCGAGCTGCATCGTCAGCGTGGAGGCGCCGGAGACGATACGTCCATGGGCCAGCGCCTGCCCGCCGGCGCGCAACACCGCCCATCCGTCGACGCCGTCATGGACGAAGAAGCGACGATCCTCATAAGCCACCAGCATTTTCACAAAGCGCGCATCGATCTGGTCGAGATCGGCCTTCAGCCGCCAGCGTCCGTCGGCGACGGGAAAGGCGCGCAGGATCGCGCCCTCCCGCCCGACGACGAGGGTGCCGCTCTCGATGGATGGTGGCGGCGTATCGACGCCGGCCAGCCCGTTCCGCAGCGCCACGGGCGCCGCCGCCGCCGCGAAGCAGGCAAAGCCGATGGCGGCGGTGAGCGGACGGGAGAGCATCGGCGCCTACCTCAGCGGTCCGACGATCTCGACATGGCCGGCGCCGGTCCGCGCGCGGTATTCGGGCCGGTACATGTCCTCCACCTGCGCCGCCGGATGGGCGAAGCTTCCCGGCGAGACGGCGCGTACGACATAGGCGAGCTGGAACTCCGTGGAATCGCCCGCGGCCCGGTCCACCGCGGCGACGAACCGGTCGCTGCGGAACTCGGTATGCGCGGTCTCGTCCAGCGAATCGATCGCCTCGATATCGGGCACGTCGGCGCTGGCGATCAGGCTGGGATTGTCGATCTCCAGCCCCGCCGGCAGGGGATCGTTGACGATCAGCCGCGCCGCGCGTTCCTCGCTCGTCGTCACCGTCAGGACCGCGAAGAAGCGAGTGCCGAGCGCGATGTCCGTCGGCTCCATCTCGTTGCCGTCCAGATCGTAATATCGCCGGTCGATCTGATAGCCGTTGCCGCCCGCCGGCTCCGGCGACACAGGAACGCCGGCGATCGTCACCCTCGTCGTCGCCGGGCGCGAACCGCGATTGGCGATCACGACCGGAGCTGCGACGAGATCCTCATCCTCGAAGCGAGCCGTATAGTTGCCCTGGATCGCCTGACCGCCGACATCGAGCTGCAGGGGGGCCGCGCCCTTCTGCATGGCGTTGGCGGCAAGCGTCAGCCAGACAAGTTCCTGGGTCGAGACGTGCTTTCGCGTGTTGAACGCGGCCGAGATCGCCTTGGCCAGTTCCGTCATGTCGGCGGGTGCGACGCCCGTTTCGGCCGCGAGCGTCAGCACCGCGGCCCCGTCGCGCAACGCGGATCCGTAATCGTCGCGCCAGCCGTCCTCCTCGTCCTGACGCAACGAGGCGATCGCGGCCCGCATCGTCGTCGCGGCGTTCCGGGTGTCGCCGTAGAGGGCGAGCGCGGCGGCGAGCTGGGCCTTGGCCATGGGGGTCGCGAAATTGTCCAGCCGCGCCTCGGCGTAATAGCGCAGATCGCCGATCGCGGCGCGCCCGTTGCGCGCCAGCACATAGAGCGCGTAGGCCACATCCTCGCCGCCGGAATCGAATTCCGACACATAGGCGAGCCCGTTGCGCAGATTGTCCATCGCCTGACGCATCGCCGCCTCGGGCACGTCATAGCCTTTTTCGCGTGCCCTGGTCAGGAATTCCGCGACATAGGCGTTGAGCCACATATTGTCGGCATCGCCCCGACCCCAGAGCGAGAAGCCGCCATTTGACGCCTGGTTGGCGAGAATGAGCGGGATCGCCTTGCGTACCCGATCGGCGACGGACGCGTCGCCCGGCAGGCCGGCCTGCCGCGAAACATCGCCAAGATAGACGAGCGGCAGCGCGCGGCTCGTCAGCTGCTCGGTGCAGCCGTACGGGTAGCGGTCGAGCATCGCCAGCAGGCCGGGCACGTCGAGATCGCCCGCGCCGCCGACTGACACGGTGATCGCGGACGTCCCCGGCAGCAGGCCGTCGAGCAGCCCGTCATCGAGCGTCAGGTCGCCGCCGGGGCGGATTTCGGTGGAAACGTAACGCAGGACCTCCGGCTCGTTGGCGCGGACCGGCATGTTCAGGGTCTTTGCCAGTTCCGAGCCGTCAGGCGTGGTGATCCGAACCGTCAGCACATGATCACCGACATCGCCGGCGATGAGCGGCACGAGAACCTGTTTGCGCTCGGTCTGGCCCAGTTCGACCGTACGGTCGGCGCCTTCGGGAATGGTGATACCGTCGCCTGCGACCGAGATCTTCACGAGCCCCGCCGGACCTTCCACATGGGCAAGGTCGAGTGCCAGGCGCGACTGGTCGCCGGGCGCGAGGAACTTCGGCAGGCTGGCCGAGACCACGATCGGATCGCGGACGATGACCTCCTTCATGCCGTGGCCGACGCCCGCGGCGCTCCACGCCATCACGGACAGGCGCACGGTCCCGTTGAAATCCGGCAGGTCGACACTGACGGTCGCGGTTCCGTCCGGGCCCACCTCGACGACGCCGGAATGGAAGGCGACAAGGTCATCGGTCGGCGGCGGCACGTCGAAGCGGGCAAGCGCGCCATCGCCGCCGGAACGCACCGTGCCGGGCGCGCCCTGCATGCGGTCGATGAGCCGGCCGTAGACATCCCTGATATCGAGACCCAGCCGGCGCTGGCCGAAATACCAGCCATCGGGATCGGGGACCGGGTGACGGGTCAGATTGAGGATGCCGAGATCGACGGCGGCCAGCGTGAAATAGGCCTTTTCGCCGGCCTTCAGATTGGCGATTTTCACCTCAACGGGCAGTTGGCCGCGCGGCCGCGTGACCTCGTCGCTCGATATGGAGACGCCGAGCTTGCGGTTTTCCGGATCGACGGAGGCCCATTGCAGGCCGACGGCGCGGCCCGGCATACGCCGGGCATCGATATCCATCGGACGGTAGAGCATCGCCGTCACGTAGGCGCCCGGGCCCCAGTCGGCGGTGACGGGCAATTCCACATCCGTGCCGCCCTCGGCAACCTCGACCGACTTCATTGCGATCAGCCGGTCGTCGGCGACCATGACGAGCGCGGTCCCGGCAAAGCGCGGCGTCAGATGAACCACCGCCGTCTCGCCGACCTTGTAGCGCTCCTTGTCGAGTGCGACCTTGAGCACGTCGGGCGTGTCCTCGGCGGTCGGCGTCACATACCAGCCGGCCTCGAACTCGCTGCCCGCGCCGGACGCGCCGGCGGCGGTTAGCCTCATCTCGTAGCCGCCCCAGTTGACCGGCGCCTCGATGCGGGCGGGCTCGTCCTTTGGGATGTCGACGGTGCCGCTGGCGACCCGTTTGCTGGTCGTGACCGGCTCGTAATTCCAGGTCCCGTCGGAATTGTACCACTGGAAGCGTGTCTCGCGCTCCGCAAGCTGCCAGGCCGCATTCGCCAGCGCGACACGATTGCCGTCGGCGTCGATGGCGATGACCTCGAAGCGCGCATTGCCGCCTTCCTCGACGCTTCCGTCGAAGAGAGGTTTCAGGCCAAGGCGTATGCCGTCGGCACGCACGGGCAGATCGAGCGTGCGCTCGACGGGCCGGCCACCCGAATCGACGACCCGGATAAAGGCCGTCGCGACCATCGGCAGGCTTGTCGGCGGGGCTTCCGGCAATGCCAGCGGCACGACCGCGTGGCCCTCGTCGTCCGTCGTATCGCCGATGTCGAGCGGCTGGATCAACGGCTCGAAGGCATCTTCGGGCAGGCCGAAACGATAGCCCGGCCAGGCCGCGATCTCACGGCTGGAGACGAGCTTCGTCTCGCCTTCGATCCTGAGATTTGAGGCCGGCGCGCCATAGAGAAAGCGGGCGTCGAGCGATACCTCGCCCGGATCATTGAGCGCGATGGTGCCGGTTTCGCTCTTCAGCGCGAAATCGAGCCGCTCGGGCTGAAAATCCTCGACGAGAAACTTCACTTCCGTCAGCGCGTCGCCTTTCGGATCGGTGTAGTAGCCGGCGCGCCACTGGCCGCGCATCGCGGCGGCGGAGAGCTCGATGCGCGCGTGATGTCCGCCAAGCCCGGCATCAGGCACGGTACGGCGCAGATATTCAACGCCGTCCGGGCGCCTGAGGATCAGCGTCAGCGGCGTCGCCTCAACCGCATCGGCTTTCGCGTTGCGGACGAGCGCCGTGAGTTCAACGTCCTCGCCGGGCCTGTAGACGCCGCGGTCGCTGACCGCAAAGAGGTCTAGCGCCTGGGCAGCGGGACGGCCGGCGACGCCACGGTCGGTCAGATCGAAACCCGGGGCGCTGTAGTCGAGGAAGGCGTAGTCACCGGCATCGGTCTCGACGACGACCAGCGCCGGTGCGTTGCCGCCCTCGCCGTTCAGCAGCCCCGGATCGAGCCGCGCGCGGCCGTCCGGGCCGGTCTTCGCGGTGCCAAGGATTTCATCGTTGAGCGCAACAAGCCGAACCGTCGCACCGCCGATCGGCACTGCGGTGCCGAGTGACCGGGCGAAGACGTTGAGCCCGTCGGACCCGGCGAGCGCCGCGATGCCGATATCGGTGACGATGAACCATTGCGTCGCCGACGGCTGCCAGTCCTCGTCGCGCAATTCATTGGCGGCCTTGGCGGTCAGAATATAGACACCCGGCTTCAGCGGTCCGGTGATCCCCGAAACCGGGATCGCGGTCGTCATGTCGCGATTGAGCTCGCGGCGCACCGTCACCTCGCCTTTCCAGACGGCTTCGCCCTTTGAATCGCGAATCTCGGAAAAGTCATAGGCGTTGAGCTGCGACAGGAAGCTGGAATCGCCGACGGCGCGAGCCAGCGAGCGGTCGCCGATGCGGACCAGCTCGGCCTTCACGATGTCCGTATTGACCGTGACCACGGGTATCGTCGCCTCGCCACCGGCGGGCAGCACATAGGCTTTGCCGGGGAAGCGGACGGATGGGGCGCGGTCGCGCACGAAGATGTCGAGATCGACATTGCGCTTGAGCTTTTCCCCGTCGCCGGCGGGCAGGCCCGCGCGCACCGTCACCCGGTAGCGCTCGCCGTGGCGCACGCCATCGACGCAGACCTGACGCTCCTCGGCTTCGGTCGCGATATCGCCGGCGCCCTCGACCTGGACGAAATCGGCGGCCCGGAAAGCGCCGGTCGCGATCGGATCGGAGAATACGACGCAGAGGCGCGGCGAAACCGCATCGGAATCCACCGTGTGCTCGACAATGCGGAAACCGCGCTCCAGTTCGAGCTTTGCCAGAGAATCGCTTACCCAGTCGACCGGATTGGCGTCGATGCTCGCCCTGTAGGCGCGGATGGCGTTCTTCCACTGGCTCTGGCGCTGCAGGGCAATCGCCAGCATCGCGAACGCATCGCCACGCACCGTGGCGACGTCGGAATTCAGCACCGCGTTGATGGCGGCCGACACCGCCTCTTCCTGCTGCCGGTTCTTTTCGCGCCAGTCATCGGTGTCGGTGGAGATGATCGCGCGCGCGAAACGCCCCCAGAGCGCGCCGTCGGTGGAGGCCTTGCGCAGGGCCCGCCGGTAGTTCTCGCTGACGCCGTCGACATTCTTTTCGCCACGGGCGGCATCGCCGGCCGCAGACAGTTCCGCGACAGAGCGCGAATCGACGGGCAGCTTTCCGACCGCGCCGGCGAAACGGCGCGCGTCGTCGATATAGCGCTGTGGCAGGAAGGCCAGCGCCTCCTTGCGCTGCTCGATCGTGTCGGGCGAAGCCGCCGCACGGATGACGATCTTGCCGCCGACGGCGCCGGCGAAGGACTGCGCCCTGCCGGCGGTCTTCTTCATGAAGCACCAGCCGGCCTTGGTGTTGAAGGTGAAGGCCTGACACTGGCTGTCGGCGACGCAAGCCCTGGAGCACTCGTCGAGCGTGACCTCCTTCAGCGTCTTGTAATCGCCGCCGAAGAAGTCGGTATCCTGACTGAGGACGATCTCGCGCGCCGATTGCTGCGCCGATACCGGCTGCGCCACAAGCACCGCCGCGACGATTGCCGCGGCCCCGGCGGCAGCGCGCCCGAGCCGACCCAAATCACGCATGTTCATAGGACACCTCCCGACGCCTCGCCGCCCCGGCGGCGTCAAGTCTAGGCACGCCATCATGTCCGCGTAAAGACGGCAGAATGGATCAAATCTTACGCGACATGCGCACCACAAAGGAGATGACCGCGGCGACGGCCTTGTAGAGTTCCTCGGGAATCTCCTCGTCGAGCGCCACATGCGACAGCGCTTCGGCCAGCGCCGGATTTTCCTCGATCATCACGCCGTGCTTGTTCGCTTCCTCAATGATCCGCCGGGCCAGCGCACCCTCGCCGCGGGCCGTGACCACCGGCGCGCCCGTACCCTCATACTGGAGCGCGACCGCGCGTGTCCTTTCCGGCGTGTCGCTCATGACCGCCGGTCCAGGAAGAAGCCTGACGACCTCGCCGCCGGGCGGGGTTTGCCGCTGCCCGCCGTGATCTCGCCGCAAACCAGGCCGGCCGCGCAGAGCGCGTCGCGAAGGTCGTTCAGGCCCGCCTCGAGGACCCCGGCCATCGGCGCGTTTTCCGCATAGAGCGAGACATCCACCGCTTCGCCGACGAGGCCGACCGAGGCGTGGGTCGGCCCGGCCTCCCCCGGTTCGAGCGAAAAGCGCACACGCCAGCCCTTTTCCGGGCGTCCGTCCTTCGATCGGAGCTCGCTCGCAAGCCGCATCTGCACGGTGCCAGTGCCCCCGGGCATGACGAGCGGGATTTCGATCATCAATTCCGGCGTGTCGGCCGCCGGATCGGCGCCCCGATCGGGGAGCGAGGCGATCTGCAGCAGGCGAACGCGGTGCAGCGCCCCTTCGATACGCGCCAGAAGATAGGTCGCGGCCTCGTGCGGCTCGCCGGCGAACGACATGCCGCGCGGCGGTTCGCCATGCAGCGGGGCACCGCGTTGCGGCGGCGGGGGACGGTTTTCCGGCAGCGGCGAGCCCGATTCGCGGCCGATCCAGTCGATCAATGAACGGCGAAGCGCCTGCAACGCCGTCTTCAGGTCCCCCGTTACCGGCACCCCGCGCGCGAGAAGGGCTTCCGTCTGCACGCCGGAGCGCCTGATCGCTTCGCGCAGCGCGGACGGATCCGTCGCCTCGCCGGCAATCCGCAGCCCGAGCAGCCTGACGATGGCGGACATGACGGGGGCCGGAACGGCAGCGCGCGCCGGCGACAGACTGAGGAGGGCCTCTGCCTCCGCGAACAGTCCCGCAAGGCCGGACTGTTTCGCCGCCGAATCGGATTTCGCCGCGGCAACCGCCGCTTCCGCGCGGGGCGGCAGGCCGGTCCGGTTGCCGGTGGAAGGAGGAGGAACGACTTCCGCCTGCGCCGCACCCGGCGCCTGCGGCCCGGCGCGCAAGCGGACCTGACCCTGCGCCAGTGCGGCTGTTCCCTGCGGCGCCGTCTGGGCCTGCGGGCTTGCGGACGGCACGGCGGCGGGCGGCGAGGACGATGTGAGCGAAGACGGCGATGCGCCGGCCGCATTTGGCTGTCCGATATCCGATGGAACTGACGCCGGCGCTGACGCCGGAACTGTCGTGGGGGCGGGGAATGACTGCGGCGATGACGGAGCCGTGGGAGCGGGCGCCGGTGGGGGCTGGGCCGCCGGCTGGCTCGCCGTGACGATGGTCGCCGGCGCAGATGGTTGCGGCTGCGTCGAGCCCGGTGTCTGGATGCGCAGGATCGCGATCGTCGGATTTGTTCCGCCCCGCTGGACCTGGAAGACGACCTCGCTGCCGGCCGGCAACGGCCTCGGCAGCTTCACGTCTATGGCGCCGCCGCGAAACAGCAGGCGCGCCAGTTCGCCGGAAAGCTGTGCCGAGACACGCGCGGCGATGATGTCGCCGCTGTTGAGCGCGGGCCGCCCTTCGGCGCCGGCGAGCGCGGCCAGCACCGCGGGCAGGCCGGAAGCGGAAGGCGAGACCGCCATGTCGCAAAGCTCCGACTCAAAGTTGCGCCGCAGTGCGATCAGTATCGACGCAACGGCCGGCCTTGCAAAGGCCGTTGTCGGTGCCAGGGCAGGCGTCCACCGGCCAAGCGCGAAGATTGGCTTGGCCGCCCCGTTGCGCTAGGAGTTTGCGGCCGTGAACCTGGAGAATGAGCTGCGTGCCGAGGCGAAGCGACACCCATATGTCGACAACCGAGGCTGGAACGCCCGCATCGCATGCGGCCGCTTTCTGGTTTCTCGCGGTCCTTCCCTTGCTGGCGGTACTTTTCAATCGCGGCCATATGGGTATCGCCGCCATCGGACTTGCCATCGCCACGGTCGCCGCGATGCGGGTGACCGGCGTGCGCGGTGCGCTCGGCCAGATCGTTCGGGCATGGCGGCCGCCCTACGGGCCGACGGTCCTTGCGGTGCTTGTCTTCTGCATCCTCGCGGAAATCTCCTCATTCTGGGCCTTCGATCCCCCGCTCGCGCTGGCGAGAGCGGCCAGCCTTGCCGGCGTCGTTCTGATCGCGCTGCCCCTGCCGGCGCTGTTGTCTCACAGTGACGCGCGCACAACGACGATCTTCGCTTTCTCCGGCCTGCTGGCGGCAAGCCTCTTTCTGGCGGAGGAAACGATCGGTCCGGCGGTATTCTCTTCGTGGCGCATCGCCGTCCACTATTCGCAATGGCCGATGGGGACGGAGGGGAACGAGCGGCTCCTGGACCACTACCTCATGCAGATCAATCGTTCCGTGGTGACCGTGTCGCTGCTGCTCTGGCCGACGGGCTTCCTGCTCTGGCATCGCGGCAGAAAGGACCTGCTCGCGCTGCTGCTCCTGGTCGCGCTGCCGGCCATCGCGGCATCTTTCAGCCAGTCGGCCATCCTCGGCGCCATCGTCGGCGCGGTCGCCGCGCTGGTGACGGTGCTGGCCTGGCGGCTCGCCGTCTACGGCTTCGCTGCCGCCGTGATGCTGCTGGCCGCCGAAACGCCGATGATCTTCAAGATCATGCCGGATCGCGCCGGCGAATTTCTCGTCAAGGCGGCCGGCGGCGGCGGCGCCGCGGAACGGCTGGTCATCTGGAAAGCCTTTGCGGAAAGCGTCTTCCAGCGCCCGATATTGGGCTGGGGAGCGGATGCCGGTCGCTTCTTCGGTGCAGATGACGTCCCGCCTAAGTTCGTGCCGAAGGGATGGCCGGATCAGATGTGGCACCATCCTCACAACGGGTTCCTTCAGGCCTGGGTGGATATGGGCGTGTTCGGCGGCCTGACGCTGGGCGCGATCTTCGCGGCCGCATCCTTCGCCATCGCCGGACTGCCGGCGTCGCTCAGGCCGGCGGCGATGGGATGTCTTGCCGCCAGCGCCGCCGTCACGCTCGTCAGCCACGGGCTCTGGCAGACCTGGTCGCTCATGCTGATGGCGCTCTGTGCCGCGTTTTTCGTGTGGCTGGGAAAGACCGTCGCGCTGGAAGCCGACCTCTCGGCCGCGCTCAATATGGACGGCCGTCCTTATGCGTGAATAACCAGCCTGACGGCCCCAGGACCGCCTCGATGTCGTCGCCGGGATAGGAAACCTCATCGCCGGGGGTGCGGTCGCCGACCTCCAGATAAACCACGTCTTCATCCGTGCGGTTGACGAGCTGATGGGCGATGCCGGCGGCGGCGAAACCCGCGCACATGCCGGGCGAAAGCTGGACCTCGCCCCGGTCGGTGACGAGCACGGGCTCGCCCTGAAGAACATAGATGAACTCGTCCTGCACGCGGTGGCGATGCAGCAGCGCCGATTCCCCGCCCGGGGCAAGCCGGGTCAGATTCACGCCGAAGTTCTTCAGGCCGAACAGATCGCCCAGCGGACGTTTCTCGCGCCTCGCCATCCGGCTGAAGAACGGCTCCGGGTAGTTCGACGGCTTGACGCGCGGCGCAGCCGCTTCAGCCCGCATGGCCAGGGGAAACGCCGGCGGTTTTTCATTCATTTTCCCGTGCCTTCGCGGATGCGTGGCGCTGCGATGGACCGCCCGCGCGGCAAGGCGAGCGAGACATATTCCCAGACCGCGACCGCCACGAGCAGCGCACATATCGCCGCCGCCAGCAGGAGAATGGGCAGGCCGCCCGCCACGGCGAAGATGGCGGCAAGCCCGGCGATGCCGGCAATGTGGGAGAGCGGCGGGCGGCCCGAGATGATCCCCTTGAACCAGAGGTTGCCCGCCATGAAGAGAGCCGGACCGCCGACGATGGCGGCGGCCTTTCCGGCGCCGGCCGCATCGAGCGGATGGGCGAGCGTGAAATCGGCGCCGACGGCCGTCACCAGGATGCCGGCGACGATCGGGATGTGCGCGTAGGTGTAGGCGGCCCGGGCCACGCCACCGGGATTGGCCGACCCTTCGATCAGATGCGCGCCGCGTTCGTGGCCGAAACGAAAGTAGATCCACCAAAGCGCGAGTGTCGTCATGAAGGCGACCGCGAATGCCGCCATCAGCGCGCCCGTCCACTCGCCCTCGCTGAAGATGCGGCCGGTCACGAGAATCGTTTCACCCAGGCAGATGATGACGAACAGCGCGCAGCGTTCGGCCATATGCGCGCCCGACACGTTCCAGCTCGCCGATTCCGACCGGCCGAGCACCGGAACCCAGAAGCCCAGGGCGGGGGCGGCGTACTCGATCGCGAGCGCGATGATCCAGATCGCCAGCCGCCATTCGTGATGGGCAAAACCCCCGGCGATCCAGAACAGTCCGGCGAAGGCGAGCCACAGGGTGATGCGCTGGAAATTGCGGTAGCGGACCGGATCGTAGCCGCGGTTGGCGAAAGCGACAAACGCCGAGCGGCCGACCTGCATCGCGACATAGGCACCGGCAAAGAAGAGGCCGCGATCGCCGAAGGCCTCGGGGATCGAGGTCGACAGGACGAGCCCGAGAAACATCATGGCGAACAGCATCGCCCGTACGGACATGTGCGCGGGGTTCAGCCAGTTCATCGCCCAGGTCGTGTAGATCCAGATCCACCACACACCGAGCACCATGACCAGCCCCTCGGCGACGCCCGCCGGGGTGAAATGATGCGCCATCGTGTGGGAGAGCTGGATGATGGTGAAGACGAAGACGAGATCGAAGAAGAGCTCGATGAAGGAAACCTTGCCTTCCTCGGCTTCGCCTCTGCGGCGGAAGAGCCCGCCTTTGGGATGACCGTTCGCCATGCGTGTCCCCGATGATTCAGGCCTGCCCCTCAGACTTCATGACGCTTGCGGGCAAACGTCAATCCTCTGCATATCGCCACCGCTGCGATCCGGGGAGGGAGGACTTCAGATCTTGCCGTTTTCCTCAAGCCAGGCGATCACGATGTCGGCGAGCTCTTCGGCGTCCGCCATGGTCGTGTCAAGTCGGATCTCCGCCAGTTCCGGCGCTTCGTAGGGCGAATCGATACCCGTGAAGTTCTTCAGCTGGCCGGCCTTCGCCTTGGCGTAGAGCCCTTTGGGATCGCGCGCGGCGCACACGTCGATGGGCGTATCGATGAAGACCTCGACGAACTCGCCGGGTTCCATCCTCTCACGCGCCAGACGCCGCTCGGAGCGGAAGGGCGAGATGAAGGAGACGAGCGCAATCAGCCCGGCGTCGGCGAAAAGCCGGGCGACTTCCGCGACGCGGCGGATATTCTCCACCCGGTCGGCGTCGGTAAAGCCGAGGTCGCGGTTCAGCCCGTGGCGGACATTGTCGCCGTCCAGCAGATGGGTATGGCGGCCGCGTGCGTGAAGCTTCTTTTCCACGATATTGGCGATCGTCGACTTGCCGGAGCCTGAAAGGCCCGTGAACCAGAGAACCACCGGTTGCTGGCCCTTCAGCGAAGCCTTGGCCTGCCGGCCGGTATCCAGCGCCTGCCAGTGGATGTTGGTGGCCCGGCGCAGGGCAAAATCGATCATGCCGGCGCCGACCGTCAGATTGGTCAGCCGGTCGATCAGAATGAACGACCCGGTCTGACGGTTGTCGGCGTAAGGATCGAAGGCCACGGGCTCGGCGAGCGAGACATTGCAGACCCCGATATCGTTGAGCTCGAGCGTCTTGGCGGCCTCGTGGCCAAAGCTTTCCACATCGACGCGATACTTGATCTCGGTGACGCTGGCGGGAATTTCGCGCGGGCCGATCTTGAGCAGGTAAGGCCGGCCCGGCAGGAGGGCCGAATCGTTCATCCAGATGAGATGCGCGGCGAACTGGTCGGCGACTTCGGGGCGGCTGGCGGCGTCCACCAGCATGTCGCCGCGTGAAATGTCGATCTCGTCGGCGAGCACGAGCGTCACCGCCTCGCCGGCAAGCGCCTCGGGCCGGTCGCCGCCATGGGCGACAATGCGCGAGATCGTCGTGACCCTGCCGGAGGCGGCGACGGCAACCTGCTGGCCGGGAAAGGCCCTGCCGCCGGCGAGCGTGCCGCAATAGCCGCGGAAATCGGCGTCTGGACGGTTCACCCACTGAACGGGAAAGCGCAGTTGCGGCGCCGCGTCGCGCGGGCCGGCGGGCACCGTTTCAAGGTGTTCAAGCACCGTCGGACCCTGATACCAGCCCATCGCCGCGCTCTTGCGGGTGACATTGTCCCCGAGTTTGGCGGAGACCGGAATGACGGCGAGGCTTTCAAATCCGAGATCGGCGGCGAGCGTCCTGAACGCACCGGCGGTTTCGTCGAACCGCTCGCGGCTGTAGTCCACGAGATCCATCTTGTTGACGGCAAGCACCGCATGGCGGATGCCGAGCAGCGAGGCGATGTAGGCGTGGCGGCGGGTCTGGCGCAGGAGGCCCTGCCGGGCGTCGACGAGCAGCAGGGCGAGATCGGCGGTGGAGGCGCCTGTTGCCATATTGCGGGTGTATTGCTCGTGACCCGGCGTGTCGGCGACGATGAACTTTCGCTTCTCGGTTGCGAAATAGCGATAGGCGACGTCGATGGTGATGCCCTGTTCGCGCTCGGCTTCCAGACCGTCCACCAGGAGTGCGAGATCAACGTCCGCGCCGGCGTTGCCGAAGCGCGCGGAGTCCGACTGAAGCGAAACGAGCTGGTCCTCGAACAGCAACTGCGAATCGTAGAGCAGGCGGCCGATGAGGGTCGACTTGCCGTCGTCGACGCTGCCGCAGGTGAGAAAGCGCAGCAGATCCTTCTTTTCCTGGCCGGCTAGAAACGACTGAAGCGTCGTGGTGTCCATGTCAGAAATAGCCTTCGCGCTTCTTGCGCTCCATGGACGCGCCCTGCTCCCTGTCGATCAGCCTGCCCGCCCTCTCCGACGAGCGTACCGCGATCGTTTCGGCGACGATTTCCTCCAATGTCGCCGCGCCCGATTCCACCGCCGCCGTCAGCGGATAGCAACCCAGGGTGCGAAACCGCACCATGCGCCTTTCGGGCACTTCGCCGGGCTCCAGCGGCAGACGGTCGTCATCGACCATGATGAGCTGTCCGTCGCGCTCGACCACGGGCCGTTCGGCCGCGAAATAGAGCGGCGGCAGGGGAATGTCTTCGGCGAGGATATATTGCCAGACATCGAGCTCGGTCCAGTTGGAGAGCGGAAACACGCGGATCGACTCGCCCGGCCGGATGCGCGTGTTGTACAGGTTCCAGAGCTCCGGACGCTGGTTCTTGGGATCCCAGATCTGGGCCGCGGTGCGGAACGAAAAGACACGTTCCTTGGCGCGCGATTTCTCCTCGTCGCGCCGCGCGCCGCCGAAGGCCGCATCGAAGCGGTGCTTGACCATCGCCGCTTTCAGCGCGTCGGTCTTCATGATCTGCGTATAGTTCGACCCGTGCTCGAAGGGGTTGATCCCCTGGGCGACGCCTTCAAGATTCTGTTCGACAATGAGATCGAGCCCCAGACGCCGCACCGTCTCGTCGCGAAATTCGATCATCTCGCGGAACTTCCAGCCCGTATCGATATGCATCAGCGGGAAAGGCGGTCTGGCCGGATAGAACGCCTTCGTCGCCAGATGCAGCATGACGGAGGAATCCTTGCCGATCGAGTAGAGCATCACCGGCCGGGCGAACGAGGCAGCGACCTCCCGCATGATGTAGATCGCCTCGGCTTCGAGGCGCTGAAGATGCGTCAGCGGTCGTGCGGACAAGGAAGCATCCTCATCTGGTGGAATCCATGATGCCTTCTAGAGCTTATGTCGGCGCTATGGAAGCTGCGAAGCCCTCAGGCGGCCTCGGCGGCGAGCGCCGCGCGCGCCGCGTCGATGATGCGGTCCTGCGTCTCTTCGTCCAGATAGGGATGCATGGGCAGGCTGATCACCTCGCCGGCGAGCTTCTCGCAAACCGGCAGGCCGCCCTGGGCGATGGGGAAGCGCCGGTAGGCCGACTGCATGTGCATGGGCTTGGGATAATAAATCGCGGTGGGAATGCCCGCTTCCTTGAGATGATCGGCGAAGGCGGCGCGGCGTGAAGAGCTCAGGCGGATCGTATACTGCGCCCAGGTCGATACGCACCCTTCCGCCACGAGCGGCGTGATGACGAGGTTGCCGAGCCCCTCATTGTAGCGCTCGGCCACAAGCTGGCGGGCGACGATCTCGTCGGGAAAAATTTCCAGCTTTTCAAGCAGGACCGCGGCCTGGATCGTATCGAGCCGGCCGTTCATCCCGATGCGTACATTGTCGTATTTGTCGCTGCCCTGACCATGATTGCGGATCGAACGGATGATACCGGCGAGCGCCCCGTCATCGGTGAAGATCGCGCCGCCGTCGCCATAGCAGCCGAGGGGTTTGGCCGGAAAGAAACTGGTCGCGGCGATATCTCCGATCGACCCGGTGCGGCGTCCCTTATAGGTCCCGCCGAAACCCTGCGCGGTGTCGCAGAGGAGCCAGAGTCCCTCGTCGGAACAGATCGGCTCGATCGCCTCGTAGTCCGCGGGCTGGCCGAAGAGATCGACGGCGATGACGCCGACGGGTTTCAAGGTGAGCTCGCGCGCCTTCAGGATCGCCTTCCTCAGGCTTTCCGGATCGAGATTGAACGTGTCGGGCAGGCAATCGGCGAAGACCGGCGTCGCGCCGAGCCAGGCGACCACCTCGCCGGTCGCGGCGAAGGTGAAGGAGGGGCAGATCACCGCGTCGCCCGGACCGACACCCTTGGCCATGAGGATCATCGCCAGCGCATCCGTGCCGCTGGAACAGGAAATCGCGTGCGAGGCCCCGCAGAACTCGGCCAGCTTCTCTTCCAGTTCGCCAACTTCCGGCCCCATGATGTAGGCACCGTGGTTGACGACTTTCAGAATGGCTTCGTCGACCCTCTCCCCCAGCCTTCGACGCTGCGCACCAAGATCGATGAAGGGAAGCTGGCTCATACGTGTCACTCTCCAAAACCCGGCTATCGGAAGTCGCTGAATCGTCATGCGCTTTTGCCACAGAATCAGCGAGGTTCGCCAGACACTTGATATTTCCCAATGTGTCCTTCCCGGCAGCGGGTATGGCACGGATCTGCGGTCAAATCCGGGCGCGGCGCGAGCGTCGCGTCCGGCCAGTTATTGCCGGTCGGCCTGAGGTTCCGTGAGGGGTTTCATGGTCCGGCAATCGGTCGGCGAGGTGCATTCATCGAAACGGACGAAATCGACTTCCACCGCCTGTTCCCGTGAGCCGTAGTTCACGAGGATGATGGGCCGGACATAGCGCGTACCGGGGCGGAAAGTGCTGTGCGTGGTGTTGCCCTCGCCGGTGATGAAGCCGCTTCGTACCTGCCAGCCCTCGGCGGCGGGGAGCGCCTCCTGCATGGCGAAATAGCGATGCGTGCCCGGCGCCGCGGTCTGGAGCTTGCCGTCCGCGTCGTAGGTCGCGACGCCCGCATTGACCCGGCTCGCTTGCGACTGGCCCAAAACAAGGCTCCTGAGGCCGACCTCCATCCGGTAGAGCTTGGCGGGATCGACCCGATAGCGCGCCGTCGAAATCAGCTGGGCACGCCCTTCGACACGCAGAACCGAGCGGCCATCGGACTGCGTGAATTGGAACTCCTTGCCGGTGATCTGCGCAATGGGCTTCCCGTTGACCTGCTCAAAGCCGCTGTCGGGTCCGGCAAAATCGGAAATCACCGGCCCCTGGACGCGCGGACCCGTCGCGCGCGTGGCATAGAGCAGGACGGGAACGGCCACGGCGCATGCGACAAGGGCCGCCGCCAACCAACCCACCCAGCGCCGCCCGCCGCGGGCGGCGGCAGCCAAGGGCGCGGGCCGGGACAGCGCCGTCTCGATCCTGGCGATGGCCGCCTCGACCCGGTCCAGCGCAGCCTGACGCTCCGCCGATGCCAGCGACGCCTTCTCCCGAACCACGACGCGCGCGCGTTCATACAGGCGATTTCGCCCCTCGGCATCGTCCGGCGGCAGGCGATCGACCGCCGCGCGGATAATGGCTTCGTAGTCTGCGCTCATGCTTCGCTATCCATAGCAATGCCAAAGCCCGGAGCCTTCCCGGCGACGACGCCGGTTCACTGCCCGCGGCCCCGCCTTGGGATGCCGCCCCGCCAGCTCAGAAGCAAGATAACACCATAAGATAAATCAGATATTCTAATAAAGTCATACATATGCAGCACGTATGTGCAATGTCTGCCTCCGGCGCCCCATTGCAACCGCAAATCGCTTGTTGGACTGCAAGTGGTCTGTATAACTCGATTTTCCGGGAGAGGAAGGCGATTCGGTTTGGGCTTCAAGATCATCCCGAACAGACTGGCGGCATTCGCCTACGATCTGGCGGCGACCGTCGTCGCGGTGGCCCTCGCATTCGCGGCGCGGCTGGGCATCGACAATCTGCCGGATTCCGGCGCCATGCTCCGCATGCTCGGCGCATTCGTCATCGCCGCGCTGGTGCTTTATCCCCTCAGCGGCATGTACAACGCTTCCTGGCGCTATACGTCGCTGCGCGAACTCAGCGCCATCATCCGCGGCGTCACGCTGACAGTGCTGACAGCGGTATTGCTGATCTTCATGTTCGACCGGGCTCTGCCGCTGCCGCGTACCGTGCCGGTCCTTGCGTGGTTCTTCCTGATCGTCACCCTCGGCGCGGGACGGCTGGCGCTGCGCGAGATTCGCGAATTCGGGAAGGGCGAGACGCTGTTGCCGGGTTTCGCGCGCCGGTCCGGCACGCGACAGACGGGCAGACGTCCCGTTCTCCTGTACGGCTTCGGAGACGACGCCGAATTGTTCATTCGTTCGGCTGAGAACAAGCGGCGATCGACGGACCACCTGCCCGTGGGCATCATTGACGATCATCCCAAGAACTGGGGACGCAGGCTGCGCGGCGTTCCCGTCGTCGGCCCGCTGGAACAATTGCCGCAGAAGGTCGGGAGCCTCAGCCCCAGGCCGGAGCGACTGATCATCATGAACGATCTGATGGTGCGCCCGACATTCCGCGCATCGATGCGGCAGTTGATCAAGATCGCCGACCAGGCCGGTATCGAGGTGGCAAGATTCACCGGCGTCGGCGATCTGATTTCTCCGCTCGGCGACGGCGCAGGCCAGGTGCGGAGCATCGACGCCGAGGCCGTCCTGCATCGCAGCAGCGTCATGCTTGACCTGTCCGGGATCGAGCAGATGATCGCCGGAAACACCGTCATGATCACGGGCGCCGGCGGCTCGATCGGCTCTGAAATCGCAAGGCAGATCGGACCGCTGCGGCCGGAACGGCTCGTGCTGCTGGAAAACAGCGAGTTCGCCCTCTACCGCATCGATATGGAGATGCGCGGTGCCGCGACAGACAGCGTCATAGAGCCCGTGCTGTGCGATATCAGGGAAGCCGAGGCCATCAAGCGGATCGTCGACCAGTACAAGCCGGATGTCGTTTTTCATGCCGCCGCGCTCAAACACGTTCCCCTGGTGGAGACAAATCCGATCGAGGGCATAAGGACAAACGTCTTCGGCACCCTCAATCTCGCGCGCGCATCGGTTGAGGCGGGGGTGCGGGCTTTCGTCCAGATCTCGACGGACAAGGCCGTCCGGCCCTCGAACGTCATGGGCGCGACGAAGCGGCTTGGTGAAATGATCTGCCAGGGCCTGGATGTCACGAGCTGCGCGACCCGGTTCATCGCCGTCCGGTTCGGCAACGTTCTCGGCTCGACGGGCTCGGTAGTGCCCCTGTTCCGCCGTCAGATCGCACAGGGAGGACCGGTGACGGTCACCGCCCCTGAAGTCACCCGCTATTTCATGACGATCCAGGAAGCCGTCCAGCTCGTGCTGAAGGCCTCCGCTTACAGTATTTCGCGCCCGGATATGCGCGGCAAGATATTCGTCCTCGACATGGGCGAACCCGTTCACATCGTCGATCTTGCAAAGAAAATGATCCGCATGGAGGGGCTCGAGCCGGGCCGCGATGTGGAGATCCGGTTCGTCGGCCTGAGGCCCGGCGAGAAGATGCACGAGGAGCTCTTCGACCCCGAAGCGGAACAGGCGGTTCAGGAGACGGACGGCATCACGATGATCGAGGCATCCGGCGCCTCGTTCCAGAATCTCGAACGGCAGCTTCAATTGCTCGGCAAGGCGGTTTCCGGCCGCAACACGCCGCTGGCGCTCGACCTTCTGCGGGCGACGATCTCGCCCGGCCCCAGCCGTATTTCCGAACTGGCCTGAATCCGGCAGCGCCTGGTGAATTCATTCCCTCACCCGTCCCCGGGATGCCGCGGGGAGCCGGTTATGAGTGCGCTGCGCCACACGATGACCAGCGACGCCAGCGCTTCCGTCACCACGATCGACACAAGAATATCGAAGAGCCGCATCTGCGGCAGGGCGAGCAGATAGGCAAATTTGCAGCCGATCTTGGCGAAGACGATGGCGAAGGCGGCCCGGCTGTCACCCAGAGACAGCAGGGCATGAAAGCCTATGGAGCCGGATACGAAGGCCAAAGGCGCCACGAATGCCAGCGCCATGTCGCGCAGCGACAGCGTGACCCCGGCAAGCGAAAGGCTGCCGCCTAAACCAACTCCCGCAATCAGCGGCAGCGACAGAACCAGCGCGAGCGCCGATGCGGCCAGCATGGCGAGGCGCAGGTATCGCTGCCAGTCGGCCCTTTGCGCGAAACGCGCGGCCATGAAGATGCTGAAGACGCCCAGCGGCAACATCGTGAGGCCGGCAAGGATCGCGTAGATGACGTCGACGAGCGCAAAATAGCCATCGCCGAGCGTGCTGGCGAAGGCGCGGTCGATGAAGCGCGCCGAAGATTGCACGGCCTGCGCCGCGAAAACAGCCGTCCATGCGGTCAAACCGCCCGCGCTCAACGCCAGGCTCCGCCATCCGCCGGTAAGGGCCGTTCCCCCCGACCGGCCGACCACGATCGCAAAGTAGATCAGCACCGCCAGACAGTAGGCGAAGAAGGCCGCCGGCGTGCCCTCGACGAACCGGAAAAGGATCAGAAAACCGGCGATATAGAGAAGCGAGACGACCAGTTGCTGGCCAGCGATATAGGGGTAGCGGCGGGCTTCAAGGTAGCGATGACGGTAAACCGCATAGGGCATCACCACAATGGAGAGCAGAAGCGCGACATGGCCGTAGAAGCGGGCGTCGTCCAGCTTGTCTCCGGTAAAGCCCGGCGCCACCACGAGGTCGAAGAGGACATACTGGGCGAGAACCGCGAACGCGGCGTAGACGACGAAGAAATCGCCAAGCCGCGCGCCCCGGGTGCCGTGGAAGTGATTGGCGGCCGCGCTGGCCATCGTCGTGAAAAGATAGACCTGGATCGCGGTCGACGCCTTGACCACATCGAGGGCACTGCCGAAGCCCAAAATCAAGATGAGGACGACATCGCGCGACAGCTGCGCGGCGATGGAAAGCCCCAGAACGCCGATGTTCCGCCCGACCGTGCCGTTGGCCAGGCGACGAAGGCGGAAAGGACCGGCCCGCCGCATGCTACAGGCCGCTCCGGCCGCCGGGTCCGGCTTCGCCTGCGCCCTGGCGATCCCATTCCGCTATCGCCGCGGTGACCACCGAGATCACGCGTTGCTGCTCCTGCCCGCTCATGCCCGAGCCCGAGGGCAGGCACAACCCTCGTGCGAACAGGTCGGCGGCATGATCCCTGCCGACGAAAGCGGTGCCGGAAAAGACCGGCTGCAGGTGCATCGGCTTCCATAGCGGCCGCGTCTCGATATCGGCGGCTTCGCAACGGGCGATGACGTGCTGCACGATGCCGGAAGCGCGCTCGCGGCCGAACAGCATGCAGGTCAGCCAGCGGTTGCAGCGCGTGCCGGATGCCTCCGGCATGAACCCAAGATCGGGGATGTCGACAAATGCTTCGGCGTAGCGCTCGAAGATCTGACGCCGGCGGGCGACCTTCTCCTCGATCTGTTCCAGCTGCCCGACGCCGATCGCCGCGGAAACATTCGACAAGCGATAATTGTAGCCGATTTCCGTGTGTTCGTAGTGAATGGCGGGCCGGCGCGCCTGCTGTGAAAGATATCGTGCCTCGGCGATCAGTTCCGCATCGTCCGACAGGAGCATGCCGCCGCCAGAGGTTGTGATGATCTTGTTGCCGTTGAACGAAAGAACCGTTGCCCTTGCCCCCTTGCCGGAATGGCGCCCGCCGCGCCGTGACCCCAGGGCCTCGGCACTGTCGCAGACCACCGGAATGCCATAGCGGGCGGCAGCGGCCACAATGCGTTGCAGATCGGAACATTGTCCGTAGAGATCGGCGGGCACGATCGCCGCCGGCAGCGTTCCGTCCGCCGCCGCCGCTTCCAGCGCCTGCTCAACAAGGGCCGCATCCATGGTCCAGCTCCCCGGATCCACGTCGAAGAAGACCGGCTCCGCGCCCTGGTAGAGAACCGGGGACACCCCGCCTATGAACGTCATGGAGGGCAACCACACCCGCGTGCCCGGCCCGACGTCCAAAAGACGCAACGCGAGGTGCAGGGCGGCCGTGCCGCTCGACAGGGCGACAGCATGAGCAATGCCGGTATAGCGGGTCATGTCGCTCTCAAAGCGCTCAAGCATCGGCCCGGCCGGCGCGACATAGTTGCTGTCGAAGGCCTCGGCGACGAGTTCCCGTTCGCGCCCGGCCATGTGCGGTGGAGAGAGAAAAATCCTCGTCATACGTTCTCCCGACCCCACAGCGTCGCAAACGCGAGCATGGCATCCCCGAGCAGGCTGTAATTCTCGATATAGTCGATGCTCATGCGCATCTTGGCTGGGAATATCACGTCGCGATTATAGGCTTCCGGATCGGCTTCGGCTGCCAGCAGCTGCTCCTCGCGGCGGAAGGCGATCGAACCGGGGCCCGTGATGCCGGGGCGGACGGTCAGGACCTTACGCCATTCCGGGCGCAGGTCGCGATACATTTCCGCCACATCCGGCCGCGGCCCCACGAAACTCATATCGCCGCGCAGTACATTCATCAGTTGCGGCAATTCGTCGAGCTTGGTACGGCGCAGAAACGCCCCGAAGCGCGTGATCCTGGGGTCGGAGGCGGCGGTGACATGCGTCGTGACCGAGGCTAAGGGACGCATCGTCCGGATTTTCATCAGCGTGAAGGGAACGCCATAAAGGCCGATCCGCCGCTGCCGGAAGATTCCCGATGCGCCGGTATCCACACGCGCGGCCAAGGCGAGCGCGAGGACGAGCCACCACAAGAACGCAATGAGGATCGCGGCACCGGCGATATCGGCTGCGCGCTTGCAGAAGGCAAGCGGCTGGGGGATGCCGAACCGGCGTTCGCGGGCATCAAGGGGCAGGCTCATAACCGTGAGCCTTCAACAGCGGCGCCATGACTTCAAGCGCCTCCCCGGTGAAACGATCGCGCGCGGCGCGCCAGCCCTTCCCGCTATGGCGGATTGCGGCGAAGGCCGATCGGGACACCCGGCCGGCAATGTCTTCGCCATACCACGCCCCCAGCCTGTCGAGGGTCTCCGCCGGCGCGGCGATGAAATCCTCGTAGCGCATCGGAAAGACCTTCTGCGGCGGCATGGCGGCAAAAGCACGGTCGCTTGCGCTGACGCATTCGGCCCACTGGCGGGCGCAGATTTCGATGAGCTCGTGGGACGCTGCATAATCGCCGATCCCGGGAAAGCGCGGCCCCCACAGCGCCTGGCGCCGCATTCCGGAACGCAGCTGATGCCAGCGATTGGCGATGAAGCGGCAGGCATAGTGCGGAACGTCGCCGGGCGGGGCGTAGCGCAGCTTGGCAATCAGATAGGCCGGCTCGATGCCCGCCGTCCATCGGCGCATCGCCGACAGGGCGACATCGCGCCCGTCGCGCACCAGATATATGTAGCGCGCATCCGGCAGAACGGCGTCCACGAAAGGCACGCGCAGCGAATTGGCGCAGGTCTTTTCGATGATCACGGACGCGTCCGACGTCTTTCGCATGCGGTCGAAGGCGCGCCGTATATAGGGTGCCGCCCGTGTCGCGGCCTGCGAAGGCAGCGCGTCGTCCGGCCAGTTCGTATTGCCGTGCCGCCAGATCAGGTTGATCTCGTCGCAGGGCCAGGTCTCCCAACCGGGCACCGAGGTCAGCGTGTCGCGCAGGATATTGGTGCCGGACCGGCCCGCGCCGATGATGATGATCGTGCCGGTACTCATGGGACGCGATTTTCCTGCAGCGAGTCCATCAGCGACAGCCATTTCTCCCTCGTGCGATCGAGTGAGAATATTCGCGAAAGGGCCCTCGCCCCTTCCTTCATCCGCTTGAGATCGGCGCCCGCTGCCGCTTCGATCTGCCGGGCGACTTCGGCAGGCGTGGCGCGGGCGTCCAGCACGACGCCGGCCCCCGCATCGGCGATCATGCGGGCAAGGCTGCAATCTGCGGCAACGAAGGCAAGAAGCGGGCGGCCCGCCGCCAGATAGGTCAGGGTCTTGGACGGGAAGGCGTAGCGCGCGATGCCCTTGTCGAGCGAGATCACCGCGACATCGCTCGCGCGGATCTGCCGGAACGCCTCCTCAGGCTGCTTGAACCCGTGAAAGGCGACATTGCCGATGCCGAGGCGGCGGACCGAATCCTCAAGTGCCGCGCGCATTTCTCCATCGCCGAGCAGATCAAGCCGCGCATGCGCCGGGTCGACACGGCCGAAGGCCTCCACCAGCTTTTCAAGGTTCTGAAACCGGCCAAGGTTGCCGGCGAAGATGAAGCGCACCGCGCCCTGTCTTACGCTATCCGCGTCGTTCTCCACCATGTGGTCCGCACCGATCGCAAAATTGCTGATCACCGAGACCGGTGCGGCCGGGCCGCCGCGCGCCTCAAGGCTCGCGGCCATATCCTCGCCGGGGACGACGACCGCATCGGCCGCGGCGATGGTCCGCGCATCCACAGCCTTGAGCCACCGGGCAACCCGGCCTTCCCTCATCAGACCGGAAACCAGCGCGATCTCCGGATAGATGTCCTGGACATGATAGAGAAACCGGGAACCCTTCAGGGCGGCGGCCAGCCTCAGCAAAGCTCCCTGGAACACGGGCGGCATGGAGGCGGTCCAGATCAGGTCACGGCGCGGCGAGAAGATCACCGTAAGCGAGGCGAGGACGACGAAGAGGAGGCTGTTGATCCTGCGCAGCGGGCCGCGTCCGCGCTCGGGCAGCAAGGGCAGCCGACGGATGGCGACACCCTCCAGGGTTTCACGCCAGGGCTGACGCGGAATGCCGGCTTCCGGCTTGTAGGACGGCTGGGCGGTGATCATCCGCACATCGTGCCCAGCCTCGGCGAGCCAGCCGACCATATCTTTCAGCATCGTCGCATAAGGCGGCGTGTCGGGGTGAAAGTAGCGATAGACGATGGAAATCCGCATCGGACGCGATCAGGCGCGGTGCTGCATGCCGTGCCAGCGCTCGTTGAGGCGGGCGGTGCCGAGGATCAGACGGACGACCCGCTGCGAGGTGTTGGCGATCCGGTAGTCGGCAGGTACCGGCGGAGTCTCGCCGGCCGCGAAATCGGCAACCGCCATGGCAACGCCGTCGATGATCGTCTGTGCGAAGAGCCCCGTCACGATGATGGAGCCGGTATCGAGCGCCTCGGGGCGTTCGATGGCATTGCGGATCGTCACCGCGGGAAAACCGAGGAGCGAGGACTCCTCGCTGATCGTGCCGGAATCCGAGATGGCGCAAAAGGCCGACATCTGCAGCCTGTTGTAATCGTGAAAGCCGAATGGCTTCAGCAGCCTGAGATCGTCCGGGATCGCACGCCCCATCGCCTCGATCCGCTTGCGCGTGCGCGGGTGGGTGGAGACGACGACGGGCTTCCCGTGCTGCCGCGCGAGCGCCGTCAGCGCATCGAGGATCGAGCTCAGGTTGTCTTCCCGGTCGACATTCTCCTCGCGATGGAAGGAAGCGATGAAATAATCGCCGGGCTGAAGGTCCAGCCGCGTAAGGATATCACTCGCCTCGATCTGCGGGCGGTAGAGCGCCAGCACCTCCGCCATCGGCGAACCGGTCAGATAAATGCGGCGTTGCGGCAGTCCCTCGGCGATCAGATGCCGGCGGGCATGTTCCGTATAGACGAGGTTGAAATCGGCGATGTGATCGACCATCCGGCGGTTGAGTTCTTCGGGCACGTCGAGGTCGAAACAGCGATTGCCGGCTTCCATGTGATATACGGGGACGCGGTTCTTGCGGGCCGGGAGCGCCGCGACGCAGGAATTGGTATCGCCGAGGATCAGGACGGCGTCGGGCTTTTCCTCGCGGATGACCCTGTCGGCGCCGATGATGACCTGCCCGATGGTCTGCGATGCCGTCTCGCCCGCGGCCTCCAGAAAGTGGTCCGGCTTCGGCAGGCCGAGATCGCGAAAGAAGACCTCGTTGAGTTCATAATCGTAATTCTGCCCGGTATGGACGAGAACCAGCCGGGTGCTTTGCTGAAGCCGGCGGATGACGGCGGAGAGCCGGATGATTTCCGGCCGGGTGCCGACAATGACCATGACCTTGAGTCTGGCGCGGGTGCCCATCATACCGCCTCCGCATAGGTATCCGGATTGTCCGGATCGAATATGTCGTGCGACCAGAACAGCGTCAGCAATTCGCCATCGCCCGTGTTGGTGATGTTGTGCGTGTGCAGCGTCGGCATGTCGACGAAAGCGGGCGCGTCGCCGGCCACGTCGAAATGCACGGTGACGTCGGAAAACATGCGACGGACCTGGATGCGCGCGGTGCCGGCAAGTACCAGAAACCGCTCCACCTTGTGAAAATGAAAATGGTTGCCGCGGGTGACGCCGGGTCTGGTGGTGGAGAAGAAGCACTGGCCGCCATTGCGTTCCTTGACGCATTCGAAAAGCGAGCCGCGCCCGTCCGCACGGCGTTCCAGCGAAAAGGGATAGGCGGCGGGAAATAGCACCGAGCGGTACGTGTTGAAGAGGTCGAGATCGAACGGATCGCGCAGGTCGGGGACGATGCCTTCACGGTAGTCGGCGTGCATGGAGGCAATCCGTTCCGCGACGGCGCCAACCGAGGTTTCACGGCCCCGGGGACGCACCTGCCCCGTGGCCCCGCGCGCCAGTGCGGCTTCGAATGCTAAGGCCGCCTGCGCGTAATGGAGAAGCTCCACCGGATTGTCGCCATGGATGCCCGGCGTATCGCCGCCCGCGATCTGGTGGCAGAAGGTGGCGACGAAGGAATTGTAGTGCGGCCGCGTGTATTCGCCGAAGAGGTTGGGCAACACGATCTCGCAGAAGGGAGCGCCGGTGCCGGCGAGGATATCGGCGGCGTCGGCCTTGGCATCGCCATAGACATTGCCGAGATCGCGCTGAATCGACGATGCGTAGAGAATATGCGGCGCCGCGCCGCCATCGGCGATGGCTGCGGCGAGATCGCGCGCGGGTCCCAGATTGCCGTCCCTGACTTCGTCGTCACCACCGCGATTGACC
The DNA here is from genome assembly GCA_050249695.1 of Flavobacteriaceae bacterium. Taxonomy (GTDB): domain Bacteria; phylum Pseudomonadota; class Alphaproteobacteria; order Rhizobiales; family Tepidamorphaceae; genus JACKJP01. The sequence goes on from JBFWQA010000002.1 coordinate 224,587, forward strand.
CCTGCGAGATGCATGATCGCGTCGCGGCCCCTCACGAATTCACGCAGCCGGCGCGGATCGGCGAACAGGTCGCGTCCGGCGATCTCGATGTCGTGGCCCGCGGCGCTGGCCAGCCGGCAGCGCAAATGAAAGCCGAACTGGCCCGCGCCGCCGGTTATCCCGATTTTCATGCCGCCGCCCCGATGCCGGCCTCACGCAACCCGTCCTGGATGATGGGCAGCGTCAGCAGCAGTTCCTTGGTTTCTTCAAGGCCGAGCTGCCTGGTGTTGTGGGAATGATAGTCATCCCGCTCACCGACTTCCTTGTGGCCCTCCTGGAAGAAGGCGGCGTAGTTGAGGCTGCGGGTATCGACCGGAATCCGGTAGTAATCGCCCATGTCCTCGGCGCGGGCGAGCTCGGCGGCCGTCGCCAGCGTCTCGTAAAGCTTTTCGCCGTGCCGTTCACCGATCGTTCGGATCTCGACATCGGAACGGAAGAGCTGCCGCATGGCTTCCGCCAGAACGCCCATATTCGACGCCGGCGCCTTGCGGATAAAAATGTCACCCTGCTCGGCATGATGGAACGCATGCTCCACCAGTTCGACCGTCTGCGGCAGAGGCAGCAGAAAGCGCGTCATGGCCGGATCGGTCACCGTCAGCGGCCTCCCCTTCAGCAGCAGATCGATGAACAGCGGAATGACGCTGCCGCGCGACCCCATGACATTGCCATAGCGCACCACGGAAAACACGGTTCGCGGCGGCACGGTCTCACGCGCCTTCGCCGCCACGAGCTTTTCCATCAGGCCTTTCGTCATGCCCATCGAATTGATCGGCAGCACCGCCTTGTCGGTAGACAGCAGCACACATTTCTTCACCCCGGCGCCAACGGCCGCGTCGATGACATTCTGCGAGCCGAGCACATTGGTGCGGACGGCCTCGATCGGGAAGAATTCGCATGACGGCACCTGCTTCAGCGCCGCGGCATGAAAGACGAAGTCGACGCCCTGCATCGCCCGGTCCAGCGACGGCAGGTCGCGCACGTCGCCGATCATGAATTCAAGACGGTCGTCGGCGATCTGCGAACGAAGCCAGTGCTGCTTTTCCTCGTCGCGCGAGAATATGCGGATGCGGTCATAGTCATTTTCCAGCAAATGCCGCAGCATCGTCTGGCCGAAGGAGCCGGTACCACCTGTAATCAATGCAGAGAAGCTCAAAAAGAAATCCTCAAAATGTATCTATTTTCCGCAACGGAAGGGAATCAGCCCTTTTGGTGCGCGACACTAGCATGATTTCCCGATGATCCCAGCCTTCAGGGCCGGGCGCGCTAAGCCGATCAGACGACGGGCATTCGTACTTTCAACTGCCATACAATACCGGCTCGATGAGGCACCCGGATCACGGCCAAGGGTTCCGCGGAGTTTCCCACGGTCATTTGCCCAGAAGCTGGCGAAACGCACGTGTCGGGCTGGGCACGACACCCATCGCATTTGTGCGCTCCAGCAATGACGCCGCCCCTCGTTTTCGGCGGATCGCATGGCCGGTGCCGGGGATCACTTTATGCACGATGCCTCGCTCGATCGTTCTGAGACTCCAGCCCCAGTCCTCATAGCCGATACCATCGTTCAAATTTGTTTCCGGATATGGGATCTCAAGAAATATATCCCGCTTGGCACTGACGAGCGCCGTCCACGGGTTGACATAGGCCATGTCGAGCAGGTCGAAACCTTCATCATCCATGTCGGCATTCCGGAAAATGTAGGGTTGCGCGCCGAAAATAAGGTTGATCTGGGGATGCCACACCACCCTTCGCGATGACTCTCGCGATGCCCTGGCACTCGCGACAAGCCAGTCGTCGCTCCACAAGTCGTCTCCGTCGAGAAACGCCAACAGATCGCCATTTGCGTGGCGGGCACCGAAATTCCGCGCGGCGCCGAGATCGCCCAGACTCACTTCAAGACAGCGCCAGTTCTCTTGCAACGCGGAGCGTGCAGCATGCAGCGTTCGACGGTCGGCCTTGTCGGCAACAATAAGGACCTCAACCCGGATCCCCGACTGTTCCGCCGCCTGTACCGCGCGTCGAGCGCTCTTAATGGTCGGCTGGCAAAGGTAGCCTTCCATATGCAGATTGATGATCGCCGTGATGTCCGGTTTCATGTCTGGCTGTCCAGCAAACCACCACGACCGGCGAGAGTGTCGTTGAAATTCTTCCATGCGTGCGCATCGCGAACGTAGGCGGCAAGTTTCTCGCCCCGGCGCTGCGCCGCGATCTTGTCGCACGCTATATTGGCCAGAGCTTCCACATAGGCGTCGGCGTTTTCATGGTCCTCGACAAGCCACCCGCGGGACGGCGCAATCACTTCGCGCAGTCCGCCCACGTTCGATGCGACGACAGGAAATCCGCAGGCTGCCGCCTCAAGCACGACATTTGGAATTCCGTCGCATCGCGACGTATAGAGAAACACGTCATAGCGATCCAATGGCAACGCGTCGAAGGACTCGTAGGCTCCGTACAATTGAACGTTTTCAAGACCTTTGACCATCCCTTGCAGTTTGGTCACATCGTCGAGACTGCCGTGTCCCCAGATCGAAAATGAATAGGTCCGGGGGCAGTTCCTGATGATCTCGGCAAGCAGAGCGTAGTTTTTTTGTGGGGCGATCCTGCTTGCCCAGAAGATGCGCAATCCATCGGGATGTTCTGCTGTTCCGATCGTCACAGGTGGCGCTATTCGCACCGGAATTTTCAGTGGCACAAGCCTGCGGGCATCGGTGCCCATAAAAGAATGCTTTGCTATCAGCTCCGCTTTAAAAGCCTTGTTATCCAAATAGACGACCTTGAAAAAACCTATAGTATCTCTAATATATCTGTCGGCATATCCAACTGCTTTGCCACGCTTATTATAATCTGAACAGAATATGCACGTGTATAGATCTGTATATTTTTGGAGAATTTTGCCCCTCTCTGACAGAATTTTCCACAATATTCCCGAGTTAATATTTATTGTTTTCTGAGGTCTCGCAGTCTGAAGAATCATTTCGACGATTTTTAATCTTTCTTCATAACTTGTTCCCGCCGTTATTTTTGCCACGTTTATTATTTTCAGACCGTCTGGCAACCAATCGCGTCCCTCCAGCCGGTCGAAATCGAGTACGAGGACAATGACGGCTTCCAATCCGAATTTTTCAGCCGCGGCACGAACGAGATTGGATGCCACGACATCCGCACCGCTGTGAATGCACCACGGCACAAAGAAAAAATGCGTTGCCGTATGGGGGATTTCTCTCAGGATCGCGTGCAGGCGGTCCTTTTGCTCGCGCCCTTGAACCCGCGCTTCGGCAACGAAAAGGCTTTCGAGCCGGTAGAATTGTTCCGTTCCGTAGAGTAGGGGGTCCAGATCGCCGACCGATTGAAAAGTCGCCCGGGCGGCATCGAGCACACCGCGTGGCGGAGACGGGCGACGGCCTTCGGCTTTGCCATGGTCGATGAAATGCAAAAGCGGGTTAACACCCAAAATGTCTGGATACTGCTCCCAATACCAGAATGTCGAAAATGACGGCCCGGGATCCAACCCCTCCCACACGCCGGTCTTTAGAAAATGAAGTGCCGCAGATTCGCCGATCTCGCGGGTGGCGCCGTATGTGTCGCGATACCAGGCCTCGTCAAAATAGCCAGATTGCATAATCTTGACCGCATCCAGGTCAAAGCGCCTGCCCACAACATCCTTCTTGAAATATTCGCGCCCTTCCCTCTCGCCATATATTAGATAGTGCTCGAGAGCATCCATCCCGGACGAGGCCACGTCGGGATAATGCCTGAGATATCTCGCCGCATCGAAGGCTCGATGCTTGCGCGGATCAATCTTCTTTAAGACCCCTGAACTTCGTCCTCCCAGAAGCTTGCCGATCTTCATCCGACTCCCCCCAAATCGGTTCATTGGATCTCCAGTAAGAAATCCTTTCCAATCATCCCCTGCCAGACTGCCTCCACGCCTCCTGTTGCGGAATGGCGAAGGCGTGACGCCTCATCTCTTCGCCACAAACATCCAGAAAAGTCTGCCGTTCCTCCCTCGACCAGCTTTCCCACGCCTCTACCCGCCGATGCGCCAGAGTTTGCGCGGAATTGCCTTCGACATTGGAGGAAGAGGCGCTGAAAGACGAGTTGAATATGGTGGAGTCAATGAAATTCCCGGGCCCGGGATTTTCGGTGACGCCGAGATGTATGAAGGCACCCGACATGGTGTCACTCGGATTGCTGATCAAATCCTCATGCCTGATCAGCGCGCAACGAGGGCTCCGCTCAAGAAAGGCGCTTCTGGCTAGACTTTGTTGCCATCGCCTGCACAAATCCGAAAAGGAGCGATCCATGAACCCCGTGAATTTTCTGGCCGAGTTGACGACTTCTATCCCGTTTCTGATGATGTAAATGACGCCAAAATCTGGAAATATCTCTTCGAAAAATCTGTAATTTTCCATATTTAGTGAAATTTTACTGGTCCAATATTTCTTATCTACGGCGCTTCCTGAGGTATGAAGTTTTTCGATCATTCCCCTAAATATTTCCTGCCTTTCTATTTGGCCTTTTCGGTAATTTTTCGTGTTGTAACTCGCGTTCGGGGATGTCTCCTCGAAGTCTTTTAGAAAATGAAAGAAGGAAGATATGAACGGCGCTTCTCCGACAGCCGAAGCTTTGTCAAATTCCGGGTGCTCTCCAAGGGATTTCAGCAGAGCGCTCGTGCCGGACCGACCAATGCCAAAGACGAAAATTGGACGCACTTGCCCGACGTCTCCCGTTGCAACCCAAGGGGGAGATTAGACGGTAGCCTTTCGACAACCAAGGGAATTTCCAGTCCCTGCCATGGATCGAAAGCACGGGGATGCCGGACACCCTGCTCAGCCGCGCCCGTCGACGGCCGGGCGGCCGAGGGAATGGTAGAACAGGCCCGTGCCGGCGATGTCGCCGGCGGCGAACATCAGGCGGGTATCGAAGACGAGCGGCGTCTTCATGGCGCCGGCAAGGCGCTTCAGATCCATCTCGCGATAGTGCCGCCACTCGGTCAGGATGACGAGCAGATCGGCGCCGGCGGCGGCGGCGTAAGGGTCATCGCACCAGACGACATCGGACAGGACTTTCCGCGCAGGGGGCATGGCCTCGGGATCGTGCGCGCGCACCATGGCGCCCGCCGCCTGAAGGCGCGGGACGATGACGAGGGCCGGCGCCTCGCGGATATCGTCGGTTTCCGGTTTGAAGGCGATGCCGAGCACGGCGACGGTCTTGCCGGAAGCATCGCCCAGCAGGTCCAGTGCCTTGCCCGCCACCTCGTCCTTGCGCGATTCATTGATGGCGATCACTTCCTCGATCAGCCGCTGGCGGCGGGCGGTCGCCTTGCCGATCTCGACGAAGGCGCGCGAATCCTTGGGAAAGCACGACCCGCCGATACCCGGACCGGGCGCCAGGAATTTCGGCCCGATGCGGCTGTCGAGGCCGATGCCGCGGGCAATGACCTGCGCGTCGCCCCCTTCGATCCGCTCGCACAGATTGGCGATCTCGTTGATGTAGGTGACCTTCAGCGCGAGGAAGGCGTTGGAGGCGTATTTGATGAGTTCGGCGTTCTCCAGGCTCGTTGAGACGAGCGGCACGCCGGCCGAAATCAGCGGCTGATAGAGCTCGGCCAGCCTTTCGCCGGCGCGCTCGTCGGAGCCGCCGAACACGAGGCGGTCGGGCTTCATAAAGTCCTCGATCGCCTTGCCTTCGCGCAGGAACTCGGGATTGGAGCCGATGGAGACATCCAGACCCGGACGTGCCGCCGCGACGATGTCGGCGATGCGCCGGCAGGTGCCGACCGGCACCGTCGATTTGACCACCAGCACGCTGCCGGCGCGAAGATGCGGCACGACATCCTCCACCGCCGCGAAGACAAAATCGAGATTGGCTTCCCCGCTTCCCGCCCGCGTCGGCGTGCCGACGGCGATGAAGACCATATCGGCCTCGGAGACCGGGCCTGTCGGATCGTCGGTGAACGACAGCCGGCCGGCGGCGAGATTGCGCCGCAGCTTCTCGTCCAGCCCGGGTTCGTAGATCGGGACGATACCGTCTTTCAGCAGCTCGACGCGGCCCGCATCGATATCCACGCAGGTGACGGCCGCGCCGATGTCCGCGAGGCAAACCCCCGACACGAGCCCCACATAGCCTGCGCCGATGATCACGATCTGCATGTACCGCGCTCCCCGGTATCCGCGGGTGACCGGCCCCCGGCCGATTCACGCCATCGCCTTCTATCACCGGTCATATACCGGTCAACGTGACAGTGATATGTCCCTCAGGTGTCGACGCCGCTCATGCGGTGGGAAATTTCCGAAAGGCGCGGCCATTCTTTACGACATGATCATTGCCGGCGGCGGCGTGAACGGTTGCGGCATCGCGCGCGACGCCGCCGGCCGGGGGTTCTCTGTGCTGCTGGCGGAGCAGGCCGACCTGGCCGAAGGCACCTCGTCCCGATCGACCAAACTCGTCCATGGCGGCCTGCGCTATCTGGAGCAGTTCGAGTTCCGTCTCGTGCACGAGGCGCTGAGGGAACGCGAGGTGCTGTGGAACCTCGCGCCGCATATCGTTCATCCGCTGCGCTTCGTGCTGCCGCATCACGAGGGCCTGCGGCCGGCCTGGATGCTGCGCCTCGGGCTGTTTCTCTACGACCATATCGGCGGACGCCGGAAACTGCCCGCAACGCGGGTGATCGACCTTTCCGGAGATGCCGCCGGCGCCCCCCTGAAGCCGCAATACCGCAAGGCGTTCGAATATTCCGACCTGTGGGTGGACGATACCCGGCTGGTGGTCCTCAACGCGCGCGACGCCGCCGACCGGGGCGCCGATATTCGCACAAGATGCCGGCTTTCAAGCGCAAGGCGCGGGGACGGCCTGTGGCACGTGACGCTTGAAGACACGATCAGCGGCCGCCAAAGCGAGGCGCGGGCGCGGCTGCTGATCAATGCCACCGGTCCATGGGCAGATCTGTTCACCCAGCATGCGCTCGGCCATCTTGAAAGAAAGCGCATCCGCCTCGTGCAGGGCAGTCATATCGTGGTGCGGCGGCTGTTCGAGCACGACCGCTGCTACATCTTCCAGAACGCCGACGGGCGCATCTTCTTCGCCATTCCCTATGAGCGCGATTTCACGCTGATCGGGACCACGGACCGCGACTATGCCGGCGATCCGGCGACGGTCTCCATCAGCCGGGAAGAAGTCGCCTATCTGTGCGCCGGCGCGAACGACTATTTCCGCGAGCCGGTGCGGCCAAAGGACGTGATCTGGGCCTATTCCGGCGTGCGCTCGCTCTATGAGGAGGGCGAGGGCAAGCCGCAGGATGCCACCCGCGACTATGTGCTGGAGCGGGAGGGCGAGGCCGGCAAAGCAGCGCTCATCAACATCTATGGCGGCAAGATCACGACTTATCGGCGGCTCGCCGAGGAAGTCATGGAAATCGCCGCCGCCGCACTCGGCCGCGATGACAGACCCTGGACGCATGACGCGCCGCTACCGGGCGGCGATCTCGGGCGCGAAGGGATATCCGGACTGGTTCGACGCCTTGAGCAGCACTTTCCGTTTCTGGGCGCCGGTCTCGCAGTCAGGCTGGCGCATGCCTACGGGACCGAAGCGTTCCGCCTGCTCGGCGACGCGCGGCGCGAAAGCGATCTCGGCGAAGCGTTCGGGCACGGCCTGCATGCGCGCGAGGCCGCCTATCTCATGGAGCGGGAATGGGCGCGGACAGCCGATGACGTGCTGTGGCGACGCAGCAAACTCGGCCTGCGCTTCAGCAAGGCGCAGGCCGGGCGGCTGGAGGCCTTCATGAGGGAGGTCAGCTCTTTCGCGAAAGGCAATCGCTGAATGCCGAGGCCATATTCGCGATCAGTTCGAAATAGAGATCCGGGCCGTCTTCAAGCGATGCCCCGAGCGGATCGAGCGTACCGGCCTGGGCGTTCGTTCCTTCCAGCACGGTGGCGACGATCGCGGAGGGAAACTGCGGCTCGCTGAAGACGCAGACCGCATTGGTGCCGGCGATCCGATCGCGGATTTCACTCAGCCGCTTGGCGCCGGGGGCGGTTTCCGGGCTCACGGTTATCGAACCTGCCGCCTCGAGGCCGAACCGCTGCTCGAAATAGTGATAGGCATCGTGGAAGACGATGAAATGCCTGTCGGAAACCGGCGCGACCCGCGATTCGGTTTCCTTGATCAGCGTCTCGATGCGGGCCTGCATGCCGGCGGCATTGGCCTTGTAGCGCTCCTCATTCGCGGGATCGGCGGCGATCAGCGCCTTTTCCATTTCGCCTACCATGAGCCTGGCATTCTGCGGGTCGAGCCAGAGATGCATGTCGGTTGAATGGTCTTGACGCCCCGTCTCCTGGTCATGGTCGTGTTCCGCTTCGGCATGATCGGCCTCGTCCTCGTGATCATGGGCTTCGAACGCACCGCCCTCGCGCGGTTCAAGCAGCGTCAGGCCCGGCGTTTGCGACAGCGCGACGACACGGGCGTCGCCGGCCAGCGCCTCGAGCGGCTTTGCAAGAAAATTCTCCAGCCCCTCGCCGACCCAGAAGACGATATCGGCATCTTCCAGGGCGCGCGCCTGGGAGGGTTTGAGGCTGTAGACATGCGGCGAGGCACCGCCGGACACGATCAGCGCCGGCTCAGCGACGCCCTGCATCAACCCCGCCGCCAGCGAGTGGATCGGCTTGATGGACGCCACCACCTTTACCGCGGCATGTGACCCGGCAGTACCCGCGAGCAAACCGGCAAGGGCTGAGACGGTGAGAAACAGACGGCGCATTGGGAGACCTCTCGTCTTCGAAATGTTATTTCATTACATGATTTGTGTAACGCTATAACGTATGGCATAAGGCCCTGCAAGATGGATCATCGCACCGAACAGCTCTCGATACCTGCCGATCCCGCAAGCACGCAGGCGCCAAAAGGCGAGCGCGGCCCCGTGCTCGCGCATCTTCGCGGCGCCGGCGTCGCGCGCGGCGGCAGGTGGCTTGTCCGCAATGTCGACCTATCGATCCGGCGCGGCGAAATCGTCACCATCATCGGTCCGAACGGATCGGGCAAATCGACGACGGTCAAGCTGCTGCTCGGCCTGATGAAGCCCAGTGAAGGCCAGGTTTCGCGGGCCGGCGGGCTGACCGTCGGCTACGTCCCGCAAAGCCTTGCAATCGACCCGACGCTGCCGCTGAACGTGGAACGGCTGATGCGGCTGACCGGGCGGCACCGCGCAGACCAGATCCGCAACGCGCTTGAGGAGACCGGCGTCCCGCATCTCCTCAAGACGCCCGTCCGCGCCCTTTCGGGCGGCGAGTTCCAACGCGTCCTGCTCGCCCGGGCGCTGATCGGCAAACCGGATCTGCTGGTGCTCGACGAACCGGTGCAGGGCGTCGACTTCACCGGCGAGATCGTCCTGTACGAGCTGATCGACCGGATCCGGGACCGGCTCAATTGCGGCATCCTGCTGATTTCGCACGATCTTCATATCGTCATGGCGAAGACCGATACGGTCATCTGCCTCAACGGACATGTCTGCTGCCACGGCACGCCCGAGACGGTGGCCGGCAGCGCCGAATACAAGGCTCTGTTCGGTCCGAAGGCGGCTGAAACGCTGGCCGTCTACAGGCACGAGCACGACCATGTGCATGCCGAAGGCGGCGCGGTGCACGATCATGGGCATCGCGAGCATGGGCATCACGAGCTCGGCCACGATCATGGACACGCCGGGGGAGGCCGCCGCCATGACTGACGCGTTTCTCCTGCGCGCCCTTGCCGCCGGCATCGGCATCGCGCTCGTCGCCGGACCGCTCGGCTGCTTCGTCGTGTGGCGGCGCATGGCGTATTTCGGCGATACGATGGCCCATGCCGGCCTTCTCGGCATCGCCCTCGCCCTGTTGCTCGAGGTCAACATGACGGCCGCCGTCTTCGCGGTGGCGCTTGCGGTGGCCGCGGCGCTGCTCGGGCTGGAGAGACGGGCCGGCCTTTCGGCCGACTCGCTGCTCGGCATCCTCGCGCATTCGACCCTTTCCATCGGCCTCGTGCTGGTCGCGCTCATGCCATGGGTGAGGACGGACCTGATGGGCTATCTGTTCGGCGACATCCTTTCGGTCACCGCGAGGGATATCGCGATCATCTGGATCGGCGGCGCGGCAATCCTCATCGTGCTGACATTCATCTGGCGACCGCTGCTCGCCGGCACCGTCAACCGCGATCTCGCCTTTGCCGAGGGGCTCAACCCCGATCGTTCGCGCATCATCTTCATGCTGCTGCTTGCGCTGATGATTGCGATCGCGATGAAGATCGTCGGAATCCTGCTGATCACAGCCCTGCTGATCATCCCGGCCGCGGCGGCCCGTCGCTTCGCGGCCTCGCCGGAGGCGATGGCGGGTCTGGCCGCCGTCGCAGGTTGCCTTTCGGTCTGCGGCGGCCTTGCCGCCTCGCTCCAGTTCGACACGCCGGCGGGTCCCTCGATCGTCGTCGCGGCGCTTGTCCTTTTCCTGGCAGGCTTTGCCGCTCGGGGCGGGCTTGCCGAACAGGGGGGCGTCTGATGAAACTTGCCGGGCCCGCATTGACGCGCAACCAGCAGGCCGTTCTCGATGTGCTGTCGCAGGCGACCGCTCCGCTCAGCGCCTATGGTATTCTCGACGTGCTGCGCCCGGCGGGCTTTCGCGCGCCGTTGCAGGTCTACCGGGCGCTCGACAAGCTGGTCGAGACGGGCCTGGCGCACCGGATCGAAAGCATGAACGCCTTCGTCGCCTGCGCCAGCCCCGAGGACATCCATCCCGAGGCCATTGTCTTCATGCTCTGCGAGAAATGCGGGCAGACGGTCGAAGTCGCCGACCACAAGGTCGCTCACCGCATCGACGAGCTGTGCCGGATGAACGCATTTCACGGCCAGAAACAGACGATCGAAATCCGCGGTCTCTGCGCCCGCTGCGCGCAGGCGGCGTGAGGTCAGTTCCCGCCAATCTCCAGCTGCGACAGGCCGACAAGCGCGGGATCCGGCCGCGTGACGATGGCGGTCGGAACGCGCGACAGTCTCAAACGCATCTTGCCACCGGCGCCGAATTCCTGGCGGAACAGATCGAGGTCAGCGACCCGGCGCCAGCCCTCGATGACGCCGCCGACCAGAAAAACGCCGTCCCACACCGCCGAAGCCAGCGCCAGATTGCGCGCGGCGCGGGCGAGCCAGACGGTGAAGCGATGCAGCGCTTCGGCCGCCGTCCCGTCGGTCGCGGCGGCGGCAAGGACGCCCGCCGAATCGCCGATGGACGGCCGCATTGCGTCACGCTGGCAGATCTTGCGATAGAGCGCGAGCAAGCCGTATCCGGAGATCACGTCCTCGACCGTGAATTCCGGCCCAAGCAGCGCAAGCTCGTCTTCGCTTTGCGCGCCCAGGGACATGTGACCGGCCTCGCCGGGAACGCTGGTCCAGCGCTCCCCGCTCCTGACGACGAGAGCGGCGCCGAAACCCGTTCCGACATTGACCGCCAGCATGCGGCTCGCCGAGATGCGGTCGAAGCATGGCGGGCCGATGGGCGCGATATCCTCCCGGCCCAGAGCCGGCAGCGCGAGGGCGACGGCCTCAAGATCGTTGAGGATGCGGGCGGGCGCGCCGCCGATGGATGTCGAAACGGAAGCCTCGCTGATATGCCAATGGGCATTGGTCAGCTGCACGCGGCCGTCGAGCACCGGGCCGGCGGCGCTGATGGCGGCCATGGCGCAGCCTTCCGCGCCCCCCGTTCGCGCCAGATAGTCGGCGAGCGCGTCTGAAAAATCGGGAAAATCGCGAACCTTGACGTCGCGCCTGCCGGCGATCCCGCCCTCGACCTGCGCGCGGGCGAACCGCGCGTTGGTGCCGCCGATATCGGCGATCAGGCGCCAGCCCTTCACGCAGCCGGCCCCGGCGGCACGGCGTCCAGCGCCTGCAGGAAATCGTCCTGCCAGCTTTTCGCATCATATCGGCGGATGCGCTTCATCAGCGCGGCATTGCGGTTGCGACGCTCTTCCAGGGGCATGGTGATCGCCGTCTGCATGGCCGCCGCGACTTCGTCGATATGGTAGGGATTGACGATCAGCGCCTCTTCCAGCTCCTCCGCCGCGCCGGCGAAACGGGAGAGGACGAGGGCGCCGGGATCGGATTCGTCCTGGGCGGCGATGAATTCCTTCGCCACCAGATTCATGCCGTCGCGCAGCGGCGTGACCAGCCCGACCTGGCTGCCGCGGAAAATGGCCGCGAGCGTCGCGCGCGGCACGCTGCGGTGAATATATTGCAGCGGCGTCCAGTCGAACTCGCCGAAGCGGCCGTTGATCGAGCCCGCCAGCGCCTCGAGTTCCATACGGATATCGGCATAAGCCTCGACATCCTCGCGCGTCGGCGGCGCGATCTGCAGAAAACTGACCCGGCGATGGTTCTCCGGGTAGAGTTCGAGCAGCCGTTCGAAAGCACGCAGTCGATCCGGGAGACCCTTGGAATAGTCGAGCCGGTCGACCCCGACGATATGGCTGCCGGCAGGCTGATGGCGCTTCAGCCTTTCGATCTCCTCCGTCGCCTCGCGTGTCGCGGCCATCGCGGCGAACGCGTCGACATCGATGCCGATCGGGAAGCGGCGCGCCGTGACGGTGCGGCCAAAGGCCGTCATCCGGCCATCGGGCCCCGCTTCGCCGCCATGGGCCAGCACATGGCGCTCGAAATTGGCGACGTCGGCATGGGTCTGGAAGCCGACGAGATCGTATGAAAAGAGCGTGCGCAGCAGCCATTCATATTCCGGCGCCGCGGCCAGAACGTCGGGCGGGGGAAAAGGAATGTGGAGAAAGAAACCCATCTTGTGGGGCAGGCCGCGCTGGCGCAATTCGGCGGCCAGGGGGATCAGGTGATAGTCATGCACCCAGATGACGTCGTCGGGCTTCAGGAGCGGGCGCAGCGCGTCGGCGAATTTGGAGTTGACCCGCCGATATCCTTTCAGATCGCCCTTGTGGAATTTCGCCAGATCCAGCCGGTAATGCAGTATCGGCCAGAGCATCGAATTGGAAAAGCCGAGATAGTATTCATCGTAGTCCTTCTGGGTGAGCGGAAGCGTCACCGTGGTGACCGGGCCGTCCTGATGCACGGTCGGCGGCACGCGTCGCGGCTGCGCCGTGACATTGCCGTCCCATCCGAACCACAGGCCGCCGCGCTCATTCAGCGCGTCGCCGACCGCGACCGCCAGGCCTCCGCTCTGGCTGCCCCGCGAGATGTCGGCAACCCGGTTGGAGACCACGACGAGCCTGGTCATACCACCGCGTCCCAGGACCTCGACAGCCGGATCGCGCCGTTGATGATGCCGACCATCGAATAGGTCTGCGGGAAGTTGCCCCAGAGTTCACCCGTCACGGGATCGGTATCCTCCGACAGCAGGCCGAGATGGTTGCGGCTTTTCAGCATCGCTTCGAAAATCTCCCGCGCCTCCTCCATGCGCCCTATCCTTGCCAATGCATCGAGGCGCCAGAAGGTGCAGATGTTGAAAGCGGTCTCGGGCCGGCCGAAATCGTCCTCCGCCTCATACCGCATGGTGTGCGGCCCGCGGCCCAGCACGGCCTCGACCTGTTCGACGGTGGACACGAAACGCGGATCCTTCGGATCGATGAAGCCCACTTCGGACATGAGAAGAACGCTGGCATCCATGCTGCTGCCGCCGAAACTCTCCACGAACGCCTTTCGTTCCTCGCTCCAGGCTTCGGCGAGGATGCGCTTCTTGATGATGTCGGCGCGTTCGCGCCAGTGGATCGCGCTCGGCGCAATGCCGAGATGGGCGGCGATATGGGCGAGGCGGTCGCAAGCCGCCCAGCACATCAGCGACGAGGAAGTGTGAATGCGGGCGCGGGAGCGGTATTCCCAGATGCCCGCATCGGGCTGGTCATGGAGCGCGAAGGCGCGGTCGCCCATCTGTTCGAGCCGCCGGAAATCCTCCTCGCCGGGGCGCATCAGCAGCCGGGTGTCGAAGAAGGCCTGAGAGACGCCGAGGATGACCTGCCCGTAGACGTCATGCTGGAAATGCTCGTAAGCCTGATTGCCGCGCCGGACCGGCCCCATGCCGCGATAGCCTGGAAGACTCGGCACCGCACTTTCCACGAGCGCCGACTGCAGGCCGACCGAATAGACCGGCTGCAAATGGTCGCCCCCGGCGCCGGCAACGATATTCATCAGCCAGTGGAAATAATTCTCCATGGCGCCGACGGAGGCCAGACTGTTGAGCGCGCGAACGACGAAGAAGGCGTCGCGGATCCAGCAATAGCGATAGTCCCAGTTGCGGCCGCTGCCGGGCGCCTCGGGGATGGAGGTCGTCATCGCCGCGACGATGGCGCCCGTCTGCTCGTAAGTGCACATCTTCAGCGTGATGGCGGCACGGATCACCGCCTCCTGCCAGTCGAGCGGCAGGGCGAGCCGGCGCGACCAGCCACGCCAGTAGTCGACGGTCTGCTCCTCGAACTCGCGCGCGGTTTCCTTGACCCCGCCGGTCAGCGTCTCGTCGGGGCCGAGAATGAAATCGAGCGGCCCGTCGAGATTGAATACGGTGTCTTCCAGCAGGAAATCGATCGGCGCGTCGGTATTGAGGCGGAGCGTCAAATCCTCGCCGACATAGCGGATGTGGTTGGAGCCATAGGTGATGTGCGGTTCGGCCGCGCCGTACTCGAAGCGTGGCCTCAGCCGGATGCGGACGCGTGGCGTGCCCGACAGCGGCATGATCCGGCGCACCAGGGTCTGCGGTCTGAAGACGCGGCCGCGCGAGAAGAAACGCGGGGCACAGTCGGTGATCTCAAGGGAGCCCGCAGGGGAATGGAGCCGCGTTCTCAAGACGCCGGTGTTGGCGACATATTCCTGATCGGTCGCAGTCAGATCCTCGAGTTCGACCGCGAACAGGCCCTCGCGCGCGCTATCGCCGGAACCGTTCAACAATGCGTGGAACACCGGTTCGCCGTCGAATCGCGGCAGGCACCACCAGACGATGTCGCCCTTCCGGTCGATCAGCGCGCTGATCGAGCAATTGCCGATGATGCCGAGTTCAAGACTGCTCACGCGCCGTTCGCCCTTTCCAGGTTATCCGTAATGGTCTCCAGCCAGCCGAGAAAGTCCACGATCGTCTCCACACGGTATTTCGCCGACGTCGCGCCCGGGCCGACCTTTATGCTAATCCCGCCGCGCCGGTTCACCGCGGCGAAAGCGTCCTCGTCGGTCACGTCGTCGCCGGCGAAGAGAGGAACGCGGCCGGCGAAAGGGGGTTCACCGAGGAATTCGCCTATGGCGTCGCCCTTGTTGCTGGAACCGGCCTTGGCTTCGATGACCATCTTCCCCCGCAGGATGTGGATGCCGCTCAGATCCGCCGTTGCGTCATCGACCGCTTTGACGCAGGCGTCCTCCAATTCAGGACGGGCGCGGTAGTGCAGGGCGAGCGAACTGCGCTTGCGCTCCAGCAGGAGCCCCTTGTTCCCGACTATCAACGCGTCGAGCCGGTTGGCGACGGTTTCCAGATGAACCGCGTTGACGGGTATCCGGCGCATCGTGCCGCCATGGCTGCGCCGCTCAAGCCCGTGCACACCGGCGACGGGCAGGTGAAGCGGGGCGAGAAAGCTGTCGATATCGCTGATGTTGCGACCCGTGACCACGGCCACCGCGCCGGAGAGCGCCACGCTCAGGCGCTCCATCATGCGCCGGGTGGCCGGTGCGACGACGACCTGCTCGGGACGTTCGGCGATCTCAACCAGCGTACCGTCAAAATCCAGGAACACCGCCATATTCGACGGATCGATCGAATGCGGCGGCAGGGTTGAAAGCTGTTCGCTCATGCGTCGGTTTCGGGCTGACTATCGGGCGGATGGGTACGATGCTGAACAGCGCTCGCGCCTGAAACGATAGCCAATCGGACCTGGTATGGCCACCCGCCTGCGGCGAAAGGACCCGGAAGGGATCAGGAGGAGCCCGAATGCGCCGCGGCGGTGCGCGCCTTCAGGTCGCGAAGCGTGCCGATTTCCAGTGCGGTCGGCGCCGGCGTCTCCTCAAGAGTGTCGGCGAACTTCACCTTCCAGCCGCAGGTCTGCTGAACCTCTTCGCGCGTGACGCCGGGGTGAAGCGAGACGACGGTGAACTCCTTCGTCTCGGGATCGGGCTTCCAGATCGCAAGATCGGTGATGAGCAGGCTCGGCCCCGTGGTGGTGATGCCGAGGCGCGAACGGTGATCGCCGCCCTCGCCATGGCCGAAGGAGGTGAAGAAGTCGATCTTCTCCACCAGCGCCCGGCGGCTCTGCTTGCAGGTGATGTAGATCTCGCCGCAGGAGGTGGCGATCTCGGGCGCGCCGCCGCCGCCGGGCAGGCGCGTCGAGGGGTTATGATAATCGCCGATGACAGTCGTGTTGATATTGCCGAACCGGTCGAGCTGCGCGGCGCCGAGGAAGCCGATGGTGATGCGCCCGCCCTGCAGCCAGTAGCGGAACATCTCCGGCACTGAAACCGTCGTGACGGCGGTATCGCACAGCTCGCCGTCCCCGATGGACAGCGGCAGCACGTCGGGCGCGGTGCCGATCGTGCCGCTTTCATAGATGAGGGTGATGTCGGGGGCATGCGTCAGTCGCGCCACGTTGCACGCGGCCGACGGCGCGCCGATGCCGACGAAGCAGACATCGCTCGACGACAGGGCGCGGGACGCCGCGATCGTCATCATCTCGTCGGGAGTGAAGGCAGCGTCGGACATTCAAGCCCTCCTCAGATGAGCGACACGCTCGTTGAAGTCGCCGGGCGCCGCATCCAGCACGTTGGCTTTCATCCACGCGGCGAAGGTGTCGCGGTCCGCGGCGATGCTGTCCCACTCGATATAGCTGGCGTTGTCGCGGTCGTAATAGCCGTGCGCATAGGAGGGATGCGCGCCGCCGGGAACCACCGCGATGGCGGTTATCGTCCAGTTCGGCAGCACGCAGGCATTGGTGTGTGTGTCGAGATCGTCGACGATCTCCTCGACCGTGACGACGGCGCGCTTGGCCGCAAGCACGGCTTCCTTCTGGATGCCGATGATGCCTTCCACCAGGACATTGCCCTTGCGGTCCGCCTTCTGGGCGTGGACGAAGCTGACATCGGGCCGGATGGAGGGTACGGCGGCGAGCTTCTCCCCGGTGAAGGGGCAGGTGATGGAGCGTATGTTCGGATTGACCTCGGCAAGGCCCGCGCCGCGATAGCCGCGGAAGACCGCGAGCGGCAGGCCGGCCGCGCCCGCCTCATAGGCATTGGCCATCGCGGCGTGGCTGTGTTCCTCGATCTCTGGCCGGTTGGGCCAGCCGTTCTCCACCGCGTCGCGCAGCCGCCGCAGCAGGCCGACGCCCGGATTGCCGGCATAGGAGAAGATCAGCTTCCTCGCCATCCCCATGCCGATCATCTGGTCGTAGACGAGGTCGGGCGTCATGCGCACGAGGGTAAGATCCCGGAAGCCCTGGCGGATGGCCTCATGGGCGGCCGCGTGGGGAATGAGATGGGTGAAACCCTCGAATGCGGCGACGTCGCCATCGTGGAGATTTTCGCGAACGGCATCCGCGAGGGGCAGGAACGTCGCCATGGGAACCTTTTGACTTCTCAACCAGAGGCATGACTGTTTACGACAAGCAGCAAGAGGTGAAAAGGGTCAGGCCGGCATATGCGGAGAAGCGACAGATGACATTCGAGAGCCTTCAGTACGACGTTCGCGATCATATGGCGATCCTGCGGATGAACCGGCCGGAAAGCCGAAACGCGCTCGGCGGGACGCTGCGGCAGGACCTGATCGACGGCTTCGCGCAAGCCGAAGCTGACCGCGATGTGCGCGTGATCGTCCTGACCGGCGCCGGCAAGGCGTTCTGCGCCGGCGGCGACCTGAAGGATTTCAACCGGAATTTCGAACAGGGCGTCGAAAAGCCGATCGAGGAAAAATACGCGCCCCGGCGCGACCTGATCGTCCGGTCCATCTTCGAGGCCGGCAAGCCGGTGATCGCCGCCGTCAACGGAGCCGCCGCCGGCGCCGGCATGAACATCGCCCTCGCCGCCGACATCCGCTACGCGTCAACGACGGCCGTCTTCTCTCAATCTTTCGTGAAACGCGGGGTGCACCCCGATTTCGGCGGCACCTATTTCCTTCCCCGGATCGTGGGCGCTGCGCGGGCGGCGGAAATGATCTTCACCGGCGACCTGATCGACGCTGAGGAAGCGCTGCGGCTCGGCATCGTCTCCAGGCTCTTGGAACCGGAGGCGCTGATGGAGGCGGCGCTGGACCTTGCCCGCCGGATCGCCGCCGGGCCGCCCGTCGCTATCAGGCTGGCGAAAAAGAACCTGCGCCTCAACGCCGATGCCTCAAACCTGCAGGAGGCGCTCGACCGGGAAACGGCGGCGCAGAATCTCTGCTTCGACACGCAGGACGCGCGCGAGGGCATGAAGGCGTTCGTGGAGAAGCGGGAGCCTGTCTTCAGGGGCGAGTGACGGCTCGCCGATCACCCCTATCTCAAAAGAAATTGATTAGGCGCCGGCGCATCGCCTGCTGTTAGGTCCGGTACATCCATCGACGCAGTCGGGCAGTGGAAGGAAGAGGCATGTCGCAAATACTCATCGGCTCGATCGGAGCTGTCCTGCTCGCCAGCTTCCTCATCTCGCCGAGAGTAAGGACTGCAGACGGCTTTTTTCGCGGGTTCAGCGACAGCGGCACGGCACCAGGCCTTGGCACGCTCATTCTCTCCCAGGTCACGACGTGGATCTTCGCCCGTTCCCTGATGAACGCGGCGATCCTCGGCTACTATTACGGTATCGCGGGCACGCTCGCCTATGCCGCCTACTATCTCTCCTTCATCACCGGCGCGCTGATCGTCGACGGCATCCGCTTCCGGCACGGCCATGAAAGCATCCAGAATTTCCTGCGCGCGCGCTTCGGCAAGGCCGGTACGGGCGCCTACAATATCGTCATCGGCGTTCGGCTGCTGAGCGAGGTCTTCGCAAATCTTCTGGTCGTCGGCATCATCTTCGGCGTAGCCGGCACGATGAGCTACACGGCCGCGATCGTCGTGATCGCCCTGCTGACGCTGGGCTACTCCATAGTCGGCGGGCTTTCCGCCTCGCTGCGCACTGACGTGCTGCAGGCCCTCGTGCTGATCGCCGTGCTCGCCGTCCTGCTGGTGCGCGTGCTCGGGCTTGACGGTTTTGCCGTCGCGCCGGTGCTCTCCAGCAGCCCGGACCTGACCTCGCAGGGCTGGGTTCTCCTCGCCGTCGCCGGCCTTCAGGTCATCAGCTACCCGATGCACGACCCGGTGATGATGGACCGCGGATTCCTTGCCGACCGGCGCACGACCATGGCGAGCTTCTATCACGCATGCTGGATCAGCAGTGTCTGCATCCTCGCCTTCGGCCTGCTCGGCATCCATGCCGGGTTGCACAAATCCGGCAGCGAGGACATGGTGGCGACGCTGACGCGCCTGCTTGGCGAGCCAACCATGATCCTCTTCAATATCGCGCTGGTGATCTCCGCGATCTCGACGATGGACTCAACGCTTTCGAGCGCGGCAAAGCTCGGCGTCGTCGACATGAAGCTTGCCGCGCCGACCGCCGCGAACGGCCGCATCGCGATGGCGCTGTGCCTTCTTGGCGGGCTGGGCTTCGTCTTTCTGGGCTCCAAGGACCTGTTCGACGCCGTTGCGGTCAGCGGCACGGCGTCGATGTTCCTTGCGCCGGTCGCCATCTTTTCCATCTGGCTCGATCGAGACATCGCGCCCTGGGCCTTCGCCGTCGCCTTCATCGCCGCCATGGCCGGCGCCTTTCTGTATTTCATGGAGACAAGCGGCTATGCGGACATCATCCATCCGCTGACGGGCATCGGCCCCAAATACTCCAAGCTGCTGGTCATCTCGGCGGTGGTGTTCGTCGTCGGTTGCGGGGCCTTCGCGCTCGGCATGAAGCCAAGGCGCGCCGGGTTGCAGCCGGCATGATCGATCTTGGCGCGCTTGAAGGTCCGCTGCTGATTTTCGGCGGGCCCTGCTCGAACCTTCAGGCCACGCAGGCCGTCAGGACGCGGGCGCAAATGCTCGGCATTGCCCCGGAGCGCTGCATCTGTACCGGCGACATCGCCGCCTACTGCGCCCACCCGCGCGAGACGACCGATCTTGTCCGCGACTGGGGCTGCCACGTCGTGATGGGCAATTGCGAGGAGAGCCTTGCCAGCGAGGCCGACGATTGCGGCTGCGGCTTTGCCGAGGGCACCGCGTGCGATGTCCTTTCGCGGAAATGGTATGCCCATGCATCGGGCGCGCTGGACGCCGAAAACAGGGCATGGATGGGCGGCCTGCCACGGCAGATCAAATTCACGCTCGGCGGGCTGAACGTCGTTGTCATCCATGGCGCCTTCGATCGGATCAATCGATATGTTTTCGCCTCGAGCCCCGAGGCCGACAAGAGCGAACAGGCGGCACGCGCGGGAGCCGACATCATCATCGCCAGCCATAGCGGCATCCCCTTCACACAGCATCTCGCCGATGGACGCATCTGGCACAATGCCGGCATTGTCGGCATTCCCGCCAACGACGGAACAACCGACACCTGGTACAGCCTGCTACATCTGGAGGGTGGAGCGCCCCGCTTCGAACATTGCCGTCTTGCCTACGATCACCAGACTGCCGCCGCGGCGATGCGCCGGGCGGGACTTGCCGATGGCTACGCCCGCGCCCTGGAGACAGGACTGTGGCCAAGCCTTGATGTGTTGCCGGCAAAAGAGCGTGGCGAAACGGGCCGACGGATTGATGGCGTCTGATTCTTGATTCTTACGCGGCAAAGGCCTTCGCCCGGTCGCGCAGCTCGAACTTCTGTATCTTGCCGGAGGCGGTGCGCGGCATCTCATCGAGGACTTCCACCCGCTCCGGCCAGAACTGCTTGGCGACCTTCGCATCCGCCAGATAGGCGCGCAGCAGCGGCAGATCGAAGGCCTCGCCGGGCTTCACCGTGACATAGGCGCAGGCCCGCTCGCCGAGACGCTCGTCGGGATAACCGACGAGCGCCACGGCGGTGACGGCGGGATGGGCGAAAATCAGATTTTCGATCTCGACCACCGGAATGTTCTCGCCGCCGCGGATGATCACGTCCTTGGTGCGGCCGGCGATGCGGATGTAACCGTCCTCGAACGCAAATGCGAGGTCGCCACTGTCGAGCCACCCGTTCTCATCGAAGGGGATGACATCGGGTCGCTTGTAATAGCCCATGAAGTTCGTCAGGCCCCGCGCCTGCAGCCGGCCGACCGCCCGGGGCGGCAGTTCCTTGCCATTGTCATCGACGATACGGATCTCCATGCCGGGAACCGCGCAGCCATCCGTGGTCGCCGATTTTTCGCGGCCTACCTCCGGCGCGGTCAGCGTGCCGGTCAGACATTCGGTCATCCCCCAGAGGCTGGAGACCGGGAAGCCGAGTTCGTTCCATGCCCGCTCGATCAGAGCCGGCGGAATGGGCGCGCCGCTGCAAATCCAGGTCTTCAGCTGCGGCTTGGCGCCGGCGACCTTCGCCGCCGCGATGCAGGTATCGTTGAGGAAGACGGGCGCGGCACCGACATGGGTAACGCCCTCCCGCACCATGATCCGGACCGCTTCGTCGGCATTCCAGATATCCTGCAGCACGATGGTGCCGCCCATGTGCAGCCCCTGTACGAGGACGACATAACCCGTCATGTGCCCGAGCGGCGAACAGCCCAGCAAGACCGTCTCGTGGCTGTGGCCAAGCTGGCCGGCGATCGTCCTGACGGTCGCGATCACCGAGTTGTTGCAGTGCATGACGCCCTTTGGCTGCCCGGTCGTGCCGGATGTGAAGGCGAGCACCGAAAACTCGTCGGCCGAGACCGGCCCCTTTTGCGAAGGTCCGGGCGGGGGAATGGCGCGCTCGCCGCCGAGCAGGATGCTCTCGAAGGCGTTCGCGCCGTCGCCGCCGACGACCACGATATGCTCGAGCGCCGGCAGCCCGGCCTTCAGCCCTTCGGCCATTTCCTCGTGGTCGAAGCCACGGAATGCTTTCGGCACGACGAGTACCTTCGATCCGCAATGGCCGAGCATGTATTTCAGCTCATACTCGCGCAGGATCGGCATCAGCGGATTGATGACCGCGCCGAGGCGCCCGCAGGCCAGCACCATGACGACGAACTGCCACCAGTTCGGAAGCTGCACCGAGACGATGTCGCGCGGCCCGACGCCCATATCCCGCAACGCGGCCGCGGCCCTGCCGGCAAGGTCGTTCAGCTCGCGGTAGGTCAGGCGGTATGTCGCTTCGCCGGGCGCTCCGTCCGCGCGATACTCGACGATGGCATCCTTGTCCGGACGCATCGCCGCCTGTTCGCTGAACAGGGAATCGACGGTGCGGTCTATCCACCAGCCTTTGGCGCGCATCTTCGCCGCGTGCGCCGCCCAGTCGAACGCCGCCGTCATCACGCGCTCCTCACGAAGATTTCGCGCCGCTGGCGAGAAGTTGTTCGGCAATCAGCATCGTCTGGATCTCCGACGTGCCTTCCATGATCTGGTGCGCCTTGGCGTCGCGGAATATCCGGCAGACCGCGGAATCCTCAAGCGTGCCGAGCGCGCCCTGGATCTGCACGGCATCCGCCGAGGCCTTCATCAGCGCGTCGGTGGCGAAGAGCTTGACCATCGCCGATTCCATGCGCGCGCGCTGAACGCCGGTGTCCTTCAGCCAGGCCAGGTGATAGACCATATACTTAGCCGCCTCCATATTCGTCGCCATATCGGCGATCTTCGCCTGGATCATCTGGTGGCGGGCGATGGGCGCACCCCTCAGGACGCGGCTGTTGGCGTAGGCGACCGATTCATCGAGGCAGGCCCGGATCGCCCCCGCGCAGCGCGCGCCGAAGGCGCAGCGATTGCCCTCCAGACTGCTCAACATGATGGCCAGTCCGCTGCCCTCGTTGCCCAGTCGTGCGCTCTGCGGCACGCGGCAATCGTCGAAGACGACCTCACAAACCTCGTCGACATGGCGCGTCAGCATCTTCGGCAGCAGGGTGACCGTCATGCCGGGCGTGCCCTTGTCGACGATGAAGATCGTAAATCTCGGCTTGCCGTCCTGCTCATCGGTCTTGGCAAGAACCATGACCGCGTCGGACGAGACGCCGTAGCTGATCCATTTCTTGCGGCCGTTGAGAACGTAGGAATCACCATCGCGCTTCGCCACTGTCTCGGCGGAGGCCACATCGCTGCCGCCCTGCGGTTCGGTGGAGGCGATCGAAAGCAGTATGTCGCCGCGTATGAGGGGTCCGAGATATTTGTCTTTCTGCGCGTCGGTGCCGAAATGATAGAGTTGCTGGCCGGTCATGACGCTGTTCAGCCCGATGACGGCGGACAGCACCAGGCAATGATAGCCGAGTTCCTCGATCGTGCGCATCATGGTGACATTGTCGAGGCCAGCGCCGCCCCACTCCTTCGGGATCGTGACGCCGAGCAGACCGGCCTTGCCCATCCTGCGATAGATCTCGACCGGGAACCGTTCTTCGCGATTATAGGCTTCCGCCTTGGGCGCGATCTCCGTCTCGGCAAATTCACGCGCCGCCCTGATGAAACCTTCCTGCTCGTCGGTCAGGCTGAAATCCATTCCCGTCCCCTTAATTCACGCGCGGCGCGCGGCGCGCCAATTAGTCAAACTATCATTCGGATAATGCCGCCCGCAAATATCGCCGCGGTCTGACGTTAGACGGCGGCGCGACGGTCGCACGGCCCTGCGTGAACCTGCGCTCTACAGCGAACGTCCGGAAGTCTCCCAACGCTCTTTCAGCGAAGCCTTGAGAACCTTGCCGATTCCGTTGCGCGGCAGATCGTCCACAAATTCGACGGCCGCGATACGTTGCGCCTTGTTCAGCCGCTCGCGGCTCCACTCCATCAGGCCCTTTTCGGTGAGATCGCTCCCGCCGCGGGCAATGACGAAGGCAACGGGCGTCTCACCCCATTTTGAGGAGGGAACGCCCGCCACGGCTACATCCGCCACGTCCGGATGCTCGCGCAGAACGGCCTCCAGATCGCTGGGATAGACGTTGAACCCGCCCGAAATGATCAGGTCCTTGCGCCGGTCCATGAGGACAAGAAACCCGTCCTCGTCGAAGCGCCCGACATCGCCGGTGCGGATGAACCGCTTGCCGGCGGAATCAAACCATTCAGCCTCGCGGGTCTTCTCCGGCAGCTTGTGATAGCAAACCATCATGGTCGGCGAGTTGCCGACGATCTCGCCGACCGAGCCGGGCGGCAATTCGTTGCCTTCCTCGTCGATCACCCGCATATCGTGACCGTCGAGCGGTCGGCCGACCGAATGCAGCTTGTCGGGAAAGGCCCTGGCATCGAGCCTGCATACGCCGCCGCCCTCGGTCATGCCGTAGAACTCGATCAGTTCGCCCGGCCAGTGCGCCAGGATTCGCGCCTTGAGTTCGGCGGGGAAATGCGCGCTGCCGCAGGATTTCACCTTGAAGGAGGACAGGTCGAAGCTGCCGAAATCCTCCACATCCATGATCCGCTGAAACTGCACCGGGACCATCATCGCATGGGTGATACGGTGTTTCTCGGAAAGCTCCAGATAGCGGCGGGCGTCGAATTTCGCCATCAGCACGATCTTGCCGCCCATCGCCAGCGGCGGCAGGAAGCTGGAGAGCGTCATGTTCGAATAGAGGGGGATGGACACCATGGCCACGGTGTCGGGATCGTAGCCCAGGCTCCGGAACATCTGGAACTGCGCCCAGCGGAAATCATGCGGCAGCACAATGCCCTTCGGGGCGCCCGTCGTGCCGGAGGAATAGATGATGTTGAAAGGGTCCTTCGGCGCGACGTTCACCGGCTCGGGCCGGGCACCGGCGGGCGCAAGCCAGTCGGCCCAGCGCGTACCGTTGTCCGAGTTGTCCAGCGCCACAACCCGCACCTTCTGCAACGCGTCGGTGTCTTTCAGGGTGCGGGCAACCGATTCGTCGAGGAATATCTGCCTTGCATCGGAATCGGCGAGCATGCGCGCGAGGTTTTCTGCCGTCATGTCGGGCGCCAGCAACGCGGTCCCGACACCGGCGCGCAGGCTTCCGATCATGGCGAAGACGTAGGGCAGCGAGGTGCGGCTCGAAATCGCAACGAAATCGCCCGGTCTGAAGCCGTCGCGCTGCATCGCGGCCGCGACCCGGTCGGCGGCGGCATCAAGCTCGGCGTAGGTCACGCTTTCTTCATCGAGAACGAGCGCGACGCGGTCAGGCCGTTCGGCCGCATGGAGCGCGATCAGTTCCGGCAGCGTGCCGAACTCCCGCTTCAGAAATTCCGATACCGACATATCCGTCACCTGTGTTTCCATACCGGAGGGCGTTTTTCGGCGAACGCAGCCAGGCCCTCGTTCACATCCTCAAGGGGCAGAAGTTCCTTCATGTAGATCCGCGAACCTTCCGCAAAGCCGGTTTCAAGCGTCTTGCCGCGCAACGCTTTGAGAGTCTTGACCATCAATTGCAGCACGGGCCGGCTCTTGCTGGTGAATCTCGATGCAAAGCGCATCACATCGGCCTGGAAATCGTCAGGGTCGATCAGGGCGTTCACCAGGCCCAGCCGATGGGCTTGCGCGCCGCTGATCGGCTCACCGCCGGTCAGAAGCTCCGCGATGTGATTTCCCGGCAAGCGGCCTTGCAGCATCAGGATGCCCGGAAAGGCGATAGAGGCGAGCTTGATCTCGGGGTGCCCGATTTTGGCATCGGGAACGGAGACGAGCATGTCGCAGGAAAGCGCCAGTTCCAGCCCGCCGCCGAGCGCCAGACCGTTCAGCGCCGCGATCGTCGGTAGCGTGCAGGCCCTCACACGCGTCGAAAACCGATGCTCGTCTTCAATGAGCCTGCCCATCAACGCCGGTGTGTGATCGGCAATCTCCACGCCGGCCGAGAAGACCTTCATTCCGTGACCGGTGATCACCACCGTCCTTGCATCGGGATCGTTCTCAGCGGCGTCGAGGGCCGCCTCGATTTCCGCCATCATCGGTGCGTGCAGCACGTTGACCGGCGGCCGCGCGAGCCGGATGGTATATAATCCCTCGGAGAGACCGGTTTCGATGAATTCATAGGCGACGGCGGTCACGAACGAGGCTCCCTTTGTTCATTTCAGGCAAGCGCAGGACTGCGTTTGCGATCCGCTCTGACGGCGGCGCCGCCAACGTACGCTGACGGACTTTCACTTTGCAAACGATTGCGAGGAGCCGGAGCATCCCGGGCGTGCGGTATCTTTGCAGGCGGGGCGTCCGCTACCGTCGATCGGGATTCAGGGCTGCGAGCTTGCGATCGAAATACTCGATGGTTTTGACGAGCCCTTCCCGCAGCGGCGTCCTAGGCTGCCAGCCAAGCGCCGAGCGCGCCTGCGCGATATCCGGACATCTCTGCCTGGGATCGTCCGGCGGCAGCGGCTTGCGGACGAGCTGTGAGCGCGAGCCCGTCAGCTCGATGACCAGCGCGGCGAATTCGGCGATCGTGAATTCTTCGGGGTTGCCGAGATTGAGCGGGCCGGTGATTTCGCCGTCGCTGGCCATGAATCGCACAAAGGCGTCGATCATGTCGTCCACATAGCAGAAGGCCCGCGTCTGGGCGCCGTCGCCATAGATCGCGAGGGGTTCGTTGCGGAGCGCCTGGACCACGAAATTGGAAACGACGCGTCCGTCGTCGACATGCATGTTCGGACCGTATGTGTTGAAGATCCGCGCGACCTTGATCGGCAGTCCATACTGGCGGAAATAATCGAAGAAAAGCGTCTCGGCGCAGCGCTTGCCCTCGTCGTAGCATGAACGCGGGCCGACCGGATTGACGTTCCCCCAATAGGTTTCCGGCTGCGGATGGACCGTCGGATCGCCATAGATCTCCGACGTCGATGCCTGGAAGATGCGGGCGTTCAGCCGTTTGGCCAGCCCGAGCATGTTGATGGCGCCGTGAACGCTGGTCTTCGTCGTCTGCACGGGATCGAGCTGATAATGGATCGGCGAGGCGGGACAGGCGAGATTGTAGATCTCGTCGACCTCGACATAGAGCGGGAACGTGATGTCGTGGCGGATCACCTCAAAGCGCGGCTCGGCGAGCAGCGGCATGATATTGTCGCGCTCGCCGGTATAGAAATTGTCCGCGCACAGAACCTCGTCGCCCTGCGCAAGCAGGCGCGCGCAGAGGTGCGAGCCGAGAAATCCCGCGCCCCCCGTCACCAGAACCCGTTTGCGCCTGCTGCGAAGCGACGGTGCAACTCTCGCCATCGATCGTCCTGCCTTCCCTCGGCGTTGAAAGCCGTCAACGCCCGGTCGCACCGTGCGGAAGAATGGTGCAGGCGCACTATCCACAATCGCCTGCCTTTGTCATAGTTCGTTTCTGGACTCTGCCGCCGAGCAGCGCTTGCCCATGCAGAACATTCTTCTTCACATCGGCCTGCCGAATACCGGCGCGGCCTATCTCCGGCACTGGCTCGCCCTGAACCGGGCCGCTCATGCCCGCAACGGTCTTGGCGCGCCCGCCAAGGCCTAGCGGACGCATCGCCGATTGAGGGCGCATGCCGCGCGGACTATCACTCCACCGGCCTTGCTGCCATAATTTCGCCGGGTTCCACCACAGCGACGATAGAGACAATGCTGGAAGCCATTCTCCATATCGGTTTGCCCAAAACGGGGTCGACCTATCTTCAGCACTGGCTTTCGCTCAATCGCGCGGCGCTGCGCGCGATCGGACTTGTCGCCCCGGAGAAGCCCGGATTCGGACACAGGATCCGCGAAGAGTACGAAACCTATTTTTCCAAGGGCGTGGCTCTGCCTACCAACGCCATCGACATAGAAGGTGCGTTTGCGGCCGGGCCGCAGGATATCGCGATCATTTCGTCGGAAGGGTTTTTCAAGTGCGATGCCGGCGAGGTGAAGCGGTATTTCGACCTGAAGGAAATCAGGATCGTCAAAATTGTTCTCTTTCTGAGAAGACAGGACCGCCATGAAGCGTCCGTCTTCAATCAGCGCGTGAAAGTGGCCGGGCATGCGGACACATACCGGGTCGGCGCTTTCGGGACGGACTACATGCGACTCTGGCAATCCTGGGCGGACAGCTTCGGTGCGGAGACCATGGTTGTGCTCGACTACGACCATTGCAGGAAGGGACGAAAGATCGAGGAAGTCTTTCTGACGCGCCTCGGCTATCCGCTCCTGTCCGATCCCGTGCTACCCGATGGCGTGATTGCGACCAATCCGAGCCCGGATGCCGCATTGCTCGAGATCATGCGGCTGAGCAATCTGCGGGGCCATGCCTCCATGGTGACCCCGCTGAAGCAGCATGCGATCGGAAAGCTGCCGCCTGCGCCACCCTTCGCGATCGATCCGGCGCGTTCCGCCGAGGTCGAGAAACTGTATCTGCATTCCAACCGACAACTTGCCGGCACCATCGGCGCGGAGGGCCTTGAGTCCCTGATCACGCCGGGCTGGAGGTCGGATGGCGCGGATTTCACCGGCAAGGACGTGACCGAACACCTCTTCAGGCTTATCGCCGTGCTGGCGGAAGCGAGCGCGAGGCTGCCGCTCGTCCCGCTCGACGAGAATCCCGCGCGTCCCGACACGGACAGGGCAGTTGCGGCTTCAGGTCAGGACGCCAGGCGGCGCGCGGACGAAATCGCCGCTCTTTCGCGAGGCGACGGAGCCGCTCTGCGGCTGTTGTTCGAACGCGCCGCAGGCGCCGGCGTATTCGAGCCGGATCCGTCGCGACCGGATGCGACGCCGGCAGCCCGGAGCGGTCCTGAGGCTGTGCATACGTCCTTCAACGAGTTGATCGACGTCGCCGCCTACGCAGCGCGTCTCATTAACGAAGCCCGGCCGCGGGCACAGGGCGCCGAGACCCTGGCCGGCCGCACGACCCCTTCGCAGGCCATGCAGCAGACGCTGAAGAAAAGCTGGCTCCTGCGGCCCCACCTGGCGATCAGACGAGCCTATGCCCGGACGCGTTTGCCATGAGATCAGGCCCGTTCACCTGACGATTGCGTGGATGTCGCGCCCTGTCGGGCACCGGAGGTCGACAACCCTTAAAAGAGGCTCAGATTGCCCGTGTCAGCGGCATTTCGGCGCGGCCGCGGCGAAACGAGGGCACGATTCCGTTGAGATAGCTCGTCATCGCGATCAGCGCGAAGGGCGACGGGTGAAACCAGGTCTTCAGCGCATTGCCGCCCAGCGAAAAGTCGAAGATCTCGAGCCCCTGATCGATCGCCCACTGCGCCGTTTCGGCAAGCAGCACCTTGCCCAGCCCGAGACGCGTGATCTCCGCATCGTCGCTTTGACCGATCCGCAGCCCGATATACCGGTTGCCGTGGCGCAGGCCGAGCAGCCCCGCAACGGGCGCTCCGCCGACCCAGATGCCGGAGATCGTCACCATCCCGGCAAATTCAGGGTCATCCACCAGCGACTGGTAAAACTCGCGATACCCCTCGTCCTCGAGGAAATAGCGGTCGCCCTTCTGCGGCACGCGCTGGCGCTGCGCCCGCCTGATGACGTCGAATACCGCATTGCGTTCCTCGGCGCCGGCGGCCACGGAAAACGACGTCGGGCCCATCTGCGACAGCGCCCGCCCGATACGCTGGATTTCACTTCGCTTCTTCTTGCCGAGCCGCTGCAGAAAGGGTCCTTCGCCTTCCGACAGGCGCAGATTGTGCGCCTGCAGACTTTCAGGACGCGTGTCGGCAAGCAGCCCGAAGGGATTGCAGCGGCCATCGACATGCGCGGGCATCTTGCGCAGGCGCAGCAGCGCGTAAGGCCGCAGGGCCCTTTTCAACGCCAGAAACGCCATGTCCATCATCGCCGGGTCGGCCGGGCAGCGCGGACCGAGGAGCGGCAGGTTGTAGTCGCTCACGCCGCGATCGGCGAACTCGACGACAGGCAGGAAGTATCGCGTCCGGCGCACCAGCGGCAGCACCATCGCGACCGTCGCAGGATCGATCCGCGCGTCGTCGGGCGCCCCTGCGGTGACGACGGCGATGACGGGCCGCAGCCGCCCGTCGGCGCAGAAGCTGCGGTACCAGAGCGAAAGCCAGCGACGATCCTGAAAGGCGATATTGGCGCCGCCTCCGGCCGGCGAAAGCGCCGTCCACAGAGGTTCCGCCGACGCAAAATCGTCCAGAAGCCGAACCTGATATTCCGGTGCAAAAGTCATCGCCCGGTCAGATATCCGTCATGACAAAGCCGCCCTTCGGCCCCTTGCCGAGGATGAAGCTTTGCGCGTGCGAGCTGGCAAGGCGTTTCCTCAGCAACCCCGCCCTCGCGAACGCCGCCTGCAGCGCCGCCTTGCCGTAATAGACGGGCCCCGATGTCGGCCGCGAGCCGCTGCGGATGCCGAACCGGTGCCGGAGGATCGCGTTGGCGAGGTTCATGTGATTGAGCCGCTTGATCGGGGTGGTGAGATATTCGGTCGTGACGGAGACGTTCATCATGTCGCCGTTCTCCACACGATGCGGCGCGTTCAGCTGCCAGTGCAGCATCTCGCCGGGTCGCAGCGGCAGCACGGCGGCGCCGGCATCGAAATCCCCGTCATAGGCAAGCTTCTCGACACCGTCATAGGTTATATCCTGCAACTGCTCCTCGCTGAGATATGGCGCTTCGGGCGGATAGACGTAGACAGTCTTCTCGCCGCGTATCTGCCAGAGCGACTGGCCGGGAAGGTCGGCATGATAGTCGACCTTGGTGCGCGGTCCGGAGATCAGGACGCCCATCTTGCCGGGGAATGGGTCGAGCCCGGGGACATCCTCACCAAGCTCTTTCAGGAATGTCTCGAACAGCGCCGCAAATCGCGGGTCCACCCTGTCGATCGAGCGCAGGTTGAGCCAGAGCTGGTTTTCGCGAATGGCCTCGATGATCTCGCCGCCGTTCAGGCCGTCGACCCGGCCGACCCGCCATTTTCGCTCGCTGCCGAACGCGCCCATGGAAATCAGGCTGTAGCTCTCGACCGGGTATCGGTCGATGATCTCGGCAAGCGCGGCATCGGTGAAAAGGCCCGTCTCCGCGAGGCGATGGCCGAGCCGGATCGGCGCCCGGCCCCAGTCGCGCGTGGCCGTTTCGGTCCAGTCGGTCAGGCGGCCCGGCAACACCGCAAAATCCCTGCCGCTCGAATGGATCGTCATCATCGCTCTCCCGCGCCTTCTTTCCGCGCCCGGAAGGGCGCAGGTCCGGAAATTCGGAATGGATAAAATTTTATTACGCCGGCGGGGCGGGGAGAACCACGGATTGAAAAGTCGGTTAACCTGGCTGACCCTGCCTTGCGCCGACGGGAGACCGGCCGGGGGTGGCGCCGATGCGCCGCAGCGTCCGGGCCACCGTCTCGACACGAATGCCGCGACGCTTCACCAGATCGACGATCGTGCGGAAGTAGGCCGGCGAACAGCCGATCTCGGTCGGCCGGTCGCACACCTCATGCGTGTAGAAGATCAGCCAGCCGCGCCTTCTTTCCGCTTGGTCCAGCAGGGCGCCCATCGAAGCGGTGCTGCTGGAACTGTCGTAAAGTTCCTGCGCCCGCAAATGCGCCAGATCGATGAGTCCCGAATTGATCCCCGGCGAGATGCCCCGCAATCCGGCGAAGCGGTTCATCAGCGCCAGCTTGCTGCGCAGCGAAACGACGCCATAAGGATAGGCGAAGGACGCCGGCGGCCTTGACGCCCCCATCCTCTCCAGATCTTCGATGTTGCGGTTCACATCGCCGATCATGTCCGGGATCGGCGTACGCTGAACGTTGAGGTGATCGTGGGTGTGGGCGCCGATCTCATGGCCGCGCGCCGCCAGATCCGCGACGACGTCATCGGTCGCGATCAGCTGACCGTTCTCCCGGTTTCCGGCCAGTCCGCCCGAATAGTAATAGGTCCCCCGCATGCCCGCGTCCTCCAAGACGGGCGCCGCGTTTGCGGCGGCGGACAAGGGGAAGTCGTCAAAGGTGAAGGCAACCACCGGCTCGTCCAGCTGGAGCAAATGCGGCCGGAAGGGGATGCGCCGCGCAGCGCGCCGCGACCCGCCCGCGACGATCTTGTCCACCAGTCCTGCAGCAAAGTCGACAACGGTCATGAAGGAAGATGCGTCCCCGGAATATGATCTGGCGGCCGGAATATTACCCGGCGGACAGTAGGACCAATTGTCCGCCCGATCAAAAGAACCATGGAAATATGCTAAACGCGCGCCGGCCGGTGGTTCCCGAGGAGGGTCAGAAACGCGCCGGCGGCCGCCTCGGCCGTAAAGTTACCGGCCCTGACCCGCGCCTCGGCGCTGCTGCCGGAAGATTCCAGCGCGTCGACGATCGCCGCGGCAAGCGCCGGCGCATCGCCCACCGGCACGAGCCTGCCCCAGCGTCCGCCACCGAGGATCTCCCGCGGTCCATAGGGCGCGTCGGTCGATACGACGGGTACGCCCGCGGCCATCGCCTCGACGATGGCGTTTCCGAACCCCTCGTGACGTGAAGACGATGCGAAAAGCGCCGCCCGCGCGAGCAGATCGCCCGGATCATGCAGGTAGCCGAGCAGTCTGACGCGGCTTTCCAGCCCTCGAACGCGGATCAGGTTCTCCAGCGCCTGTCTTTCGGCGCCTTCGCCTGCGATCTCAAGCCTGACGGGCCTTGTCTTCGCGACAATGTCCACCGCCTCGATCAGCGTGGCAAAATCCTTCTCCGGCGACAGGCGGCCGACCGCGGCGATCAGTCCGGGCTGCGGCGCACGCACCATCGCGCCCAGGCGATCATAGGTTTCGTCCGGCATGACGGCGTTCGTACCGAGGCACGCTGCCCTTTCCGGCGGCACGCGAAAATGGGCAATGAGATCGCGCCGCACGGCCTCCGTCAGCGTCATCACCAGATCTGCGAGCGGGTAGATGAGCGGCGCGAGCCGGTAGCCGATGCGGTTCTGGATATAGGGATCGCTGGCGCGTGCCTGAACGGGGCTCGCAACCTCGCGCAGTACCAGCATCGGACGGTCCCGGCGCGGCAGCGACCGCGCGGCGATGACCGCGACGGTGTTGCCGCTTGCTTCGGACGCCACGAAGACGTCCGGACGCTCGTCGCGGAAGAAGCGCCGGAGCGCCGGAACGGCCGCGGCCATTCGCAGCTTCCTGCCGCCGCCGAGATCGATCAGCCGGACCCCGGGGGATATCAGGCCGGCAAGCGGCCCTTCGGCGTCGAGGGTCACGATAGCGCAGGCAAGCCCGCGCGCGGCCAGCCCGTTCGCCAGCAGGATCGCATCGCGCTGCGCGCCGCCCCCGGTGAGGCCGCGAACGAAGAAGCAGACCATTCCCCATGCGCCGGGCGAGGTCTCGCCGCGGACAGCCGCCGTCTCCTTCAAACCACAACCACTCCCATTGCATGCGCCATTAACGACGCTGGCCGGTCTTGCTGGCCAATAATAGCAATTTCACTTAAATCACTCGCTAACATCTGGCCGCAAAGCATTCCGGTGTGAAGAACCTCTTTTCGTCCATCTATCTGGTCTCGAAGATAACGTCTGCGCTGCTGACGGTGCTTTCGATCGCCATCTTCACGCGTCAGGTCAGCCACGACATCTTCGGCGAGTATCTGATCGGGTTCGCCTTCGCCTTCATCACCTACAGCGTCGTCACCCAATGGTTGCTGGGAGCCCATTTCGGCCAGCAGTCGCGCCAGCATGCAGCGCCGATCGCCGGCGGCGCGATCATTCTTACGGGCGTTTCGGTCCTGGCGGGCCTGGCGCTCATCGCCGCCGCGACTCTCGCCGGATTCATTCCCGCCGCCATCGCGCTGCCCACCGCCTTCTTGCTGTTCGGACTGTCGGCCTATTTCGTGGCCAACGAGATCGGGCGCGCGCAGCTGCTTGTGCTGGCGGTGACGTCGGGGGCTTTCCTGCGCAGTCTGGGGACGCTGATCCTGGGCTGCTACGCGCTCTGGCAGTTCGGCACCGCCCAGTCCCTGCTCATCGCGGTCGCCATCGCTCACGCCATCGCCACGCTGCCGATCATCGTGGCCCTCAAGCGAACGATATGGACGAAGGGTTTCGTGTGGCCACGGCGGGCCGTCTACCGGCAGCTGTGGCAATATGGCTGGCCGCTGATCGTCGCCGGCGGCGCCTCGGCGCTCGCCCTTTATATCGACCGCCTCCTGCTCGAGCGCTATTTCGGCACCGAAGCGGTCGGCCCCTATGGCGCGACACTGGACTTCATCAAGCAGAGTTTCGTGATCGTCGGCGAGACGATCGCGGTTTCCTACGTATCGAGCGCGAAGTCCCTGCACGGAGACAGCCGCATGGAGCAGGCAAGGCCGGTGCTGCGGCACGCCTTCGTGACGGCTTCCTTCCTGGCCGCCTTCGGCATCGTCTTCTATGTCCTGCTTGGCGACACGATGTTCTCCATCGTGCTCGATGCCGATTACCGGGAGGCGGTGCCGCTGGTGCCGATCCTCGCCCTCGCCAATGCCTTCCTGATCCTGCGTGCCTACTATTTCGCGCAGACGATCTATTTCACCAACTCGGTGCGGCTGGAGCTGATCTCGATGCTCGTGGCGCTTGCCGTCGGCACGGCGGCGGGCCTCTGGCTCATTCCCGTCTATGGCATGACCGGCGCCGCCATCGCATTCACCGCCGCCCAGTTTTCCGCGTTGCTGGTTTTTCTTTCCAGCAGGGAATCGCGGCAGATCATGCCGGTTGACCTCGGCAGGCTCGCCAAGATCGTCCTGGCCGCGACCGCGACCGTCGCCATGGGCGAGATCGTCATCCATGTGGCCCCTGCGAAGATCGCTCCGGTCGTCAATTTCGTGCTGATTGCGATCGTTTCCGGCTGGCTGCTGGTGCGGTGGAACATGTTCGATGCCGGCCAACTGTGGGTCGGTTTCGGACGCAGTCTCGGCCTTGCCGACCGCAGCGGGCGCTGAACCGGATCAGGATCGCCCGAACAGATCGAGATATTTCCCGACCATGCGCTCGACCGAGTGATGCGCGCGCGCGCCGGCGGCCGTACGCAGCCTGTCGTCCGCGGCCGGATAGTCGCCGAGCATCGCGCGGACCGCCGCGGCCAGCGCCGTCGCATCCGAGGGCATATGGTATCGGATCATGCCGGGCACCGGACCGGCTTCCCCCAGCACCTCGCGCAGGACCGGCAGGTCGGAAGCGACGACCGGCATGCCGGCGATCAGCGCTTCGGCGCCGGCCAGACCGAAAGTCTCCCATACGGATGGGAAAAGGTAGATGTCGCCCGCGAGCAGGAAACTGCCGATCTGCCCATGCGCCAGCGTGCCGGGCAGATGCAGGCGGTCGGCAACGCCGCTCGTTGCGGCGAGCGCGAGAAGGCGGGCGCGTTCAGAACCGTCTCCGGCGATTGCCAGATGGACGCCGGGCAGGCTCCGCAACGCCTCAACCGCCGTCTCGAAGCCCTTCTGTGCCGTGAGCCGTCCGGTCGCGACCAGCAGTTTCGCGCCGGCCGGGATGCCCAGCCGCGCGCGCCAGTCCGGATCATCACCCTCCCGGCCAAGCGGTGTCACGCCATGAGCGATAAGCCTGATTCGCGCGCGGTATCCTTGCGGATAGGCGCCGAAGGCTTGCGTCGTCGCGGCCGAATTGGCGACGATCGCGGTATAGGCGCCGAACGCGCCCAGCATCTTGTCGATCACCCGCCAATGTGTGCGGATCGCGCCGGGAATGGCGGAAAGATGCGAGATGCGAACCGGCGTGCCGGCCAGCGAACCGAGAATACCCGTGGCCACGGAAGCGGCCGCATGATGGGCGAGGATCGCGTCGTATCGTCCGAACGCCATGCGCCGCGCGACCCCGGCGACATGGGCCAGCTTGCGCGCCGCGCCACCCGGTCCGAGCAGGGCCACATTGTCGACGGCGATGCCCTTCTCGCGCAAGCCGGCCGCGATCATTTCAGACAGGACGCGAACGCCTCCGACCTCGTCGCGGCTGACCAGCTGGAGCACCCGCATGTTCCTGCCGGCGGTCTGCGTCATCGCCCGGCCCTTTGCGCCCTGATCCAGTATTGCAGGCATGCGATGGCGAAAAGCATCGTGAACCAGGTTGGATTTCCCCGGTTGAACAGCACCGCCTCCAGACAGGAAATCAGCAGGCCGAACAGCCAGACCTGCGCGAGAAAATCGAGAAAGGCCCGTTCGACGCGGGTACCGGCGCGATCCCGCAATGCGGTGATGTTCCGCCAGGGCATAATCGCCGTCCAGACCAGGACGAGGGCAAGGCCCGGCAGACCGCCGGCGAGCGCGGTCTCCAGATAGCCGTTGTGGGCATGGGAGGCGAGCGCGGCCGTGGCGTCCGACGACGCGGTCCCGTAGACGAGGCCCGTGTCCCAGAAGGTGAAGTAGCCATAGCCGGCGAGCTTGGCCTTGCCGATCGCATCCATCGCCAACTCCCAGATGTCGGTACGGCCGGTGAAAGAGGGATCGGGCATGACGGCGGCAAGCGCCTTGTGAATGCCGGTGAAGGCGACGCTCCCCAGCGTCAGCAGCAACACCCCGCCGACACATCCGAAGACCGCGAGAAAGGTCAACGTCCTCGATCTGGCCCGGACGACGAGAAGCGAAAGCAGCAGCGCGGGAACGATAAGCAGGAGCGCGGACTTGCCGCCCGACATCACCGTCAGGAAGAAGGACGACGCGACGATCGCGAGGCCCCATGCCGCATTTCTGGTGCGGGCGACGAGAATACCGATGAAGACGAACGGATTGGTCATCGCGGCCAGTTCGTTCTTGTGCGCGAAAATGCCGCGCCAATCGCCCGCGAGCGTCTGTTCGGAAACATCCTTGACCGTGTGCATGGCGAGCTCGGGGACGAGCATCACGCCGAGGAAGCAGGCCGCGATCATGATCGTCACCGCGATGCCCAGCGCCGAAATGCAGGCGTCGAGACTTCTCAGCATCAGCGGCAGCGAGGCGGCGACGAACATCACGCACATGGCCAGCCCCAGACGGTTGAGCGCGAGCCCGGCGCCGGACGAAGCAAGGCTGGTGAGCGCGAACCATCCGATGACGAGAACGAGGGGGACGGTCGCGAACTGAACCAGCATCCTGAGCTGACCGCGCGCCAGCACGACGCCGCCGCTCGTCAGGACGAGCAGGATCGTCACGGCCTTCCTAAGGCCGTTGGAACGTGTCGTGTCGTCGATCGCCGCATAATTCTGCAGGGAGACGAAAGGCTGCACCTCGGTCCAGATCGCGATCAGCGTCACGATGAAGAGGGCGAATGCGAGCACGTCGAGCGCGGCGATGCGTTCAAGGCCGCCGGCCCGCGGGGCGGCGGGCATTTCGGACGCGCCGCTCACGGCTGACCCGCGCTGAGAGTGCGTGCCGTCTGCCCCCGCTTGCTGCGCGTCAGCAGAAGCATCGCGGCAACCGGATTGGACGTCAGATAGCGTCTGGCAAGCCGCCCCGGATCCCGCGCCATGCGGTGGGCCCATTCAAGGCCGGCGTCCTGCATCCATCGCGGCGCGCGCGGCGCGCTGCCGGACAGGAAGTTGAAAAGCCCGCCGCTGGTCTTGATCAGGCCGACGCCGGTGAGGACATGGGCGAAGCGCATGTAGAACTGCTGCTCGCGCGGCACGCCGAGCGAAAGCCACAGAATGTCCGGCCCGATCTCGTTGATGCGCCGGACGTGCCGCACCCATTCGGCATGATCGTGAAACCCGTGAAGGCGCCCGGCGATCCGCAGATGCGGATAGTCGCGCTGGACATTCTCGACGGCCTTCCTGTTCTCTTCCTCGGTGGCGCCGAGAAAGAACATCGAGGCAGGCCGCTCCTCGCAGGCGCGGGCGATATCGTGAAAAAGATCGGTCGTCGCGACGCGCTCCGGCAGGGCAAGCCCCGTCAGCCGGCGCGCCATCATGACCAGCGGCTGGCCATCGCAGCTGATGACGTCGGCATAGAGCATCGCCTCGCGCAGACTTTCATCGCGCGCGGCATCGGAAATGACCTGGCCGTTGACGCTCGTGCCGATCCACGGCCGGTCGCCACGGCGCGAACGGGCAAGCTCGATGAGCAGCGCGGCGGTACGCCGGCGATCCAGCCGCGCGACCGGCAAGCCCCCGAGTTCAAGCGTTTCGATGATGACCGGTTCAGACATCGGGAGCCGTTCTCCAGTCGTCGCGCAGCGCGGAACGGCGCAGCAGATCGCGCACGAAAGCGCCCGCGCGCGAAGGCGTCCCGTCTTCGGCGGAAAGCAGATTGGGCATCGCGCCGACGCTGTAGCACCAGGCGGTGTGATGCAGTTCGAGCGCCTCGAGCGCCCGGGAGACGAAGGGTTCTGCGAAGTCCTCGACGGTCCCGTGGAGGTCACCCCGCGTCTCGGGGCTGAAGCCCCATTCGGTCACGACCACCGGCTTGACCTCGTGCAGGCCGCCGAGCGTGCGCAGCCGCGCCCGCATGTCTCCGCGTTCCGCATTCGGATAGGCGTGCCAGACATAGGCGACGCGCGGATCGCCGATCAGATCGTCGCGCACCCCGACCAGATCATGCGCCCAGTAGCCGCCCGCGCACAGGACGATATTGTCCGCATGGGGCCTTATCCCTGCGATGATCTCCTCCCAGGCGGCCTTGAAGAGCGGCCAGTGTTCGCCGGTGGCCTTCCAGAACCGGGCGTCGATGGAGGGTTCGTTCCAGATCTCGAAAAGAATTGCCGGATCGCCGCCATAGGTTTTCGCCATGACCTGCCAGAACGCGACGGATTCGGCGATGCTGGCGAGATTGGCATCGGCGGGCAGCCCCCACGACGCCGGGACGAGGGGCTCATAGCGGCCTGGAAAGCCGATCCGGTGCCAGTCGATGATGACGAAGAGGCCCGCCGCGCGGGCCGCCGCGACATTGGCCTTCAGCGCCGCCGCCGAACCCGCCGGATCCTGCCGCCAGAGGCCCGGCTGCACGCTGATGCGCACGACATTGGCGCGCCAGTCGGCCGCCAGATGCCTGTAATCGGAGAGCGGGCGGTGGGCGCGTATATAGGTCGGATCGCCGACGGCGATCCCGGTCAGCCGCAGCCGCCGCTGTCCGAAATAGAAGTGTCTGCCGACGATCTCGATCCTCTCGCCGCCTTCGCGCGCGACGGACGGACGGACCGTCCGCGCGGCAGCGAGCGCGAGCGCTCCCGCCACGACGAGCAGTTCCCGACGGCCGAACCTGCCTCGCCCGATGAACATGGCGCCGGTGCCCCGTTCACTCGGCCGGATGGGGCGCGTAACGCGCCGCCGGACGTTCAGCAAGGCGCGGCTCCGGCTGGCGCTCCGCCTGACGCTCCGCCAGTCGCTCTGACGGACCGGCCGGCTTCGCGCCTCCACTCCGTTCGCCCAAGGCATTGAACCTGAGCATCTGCACCATCAGTCCGAGCGCCGCGCCGCCGCATATGCCGATCATCAGGGCGAGCGGCAGCAGAACCGCAAGTCTCGGCGGGAAGCGCTTGTAGAGCGGCGGGCTGGCCTTGGAGATGACCTGCATGTTGATCGTGTTGATCTGGCCCTGTTCGCGCGTCTCGCGGGAGCGCAGGAGCGCTTCCTCATAGACCGCGCGGCTGCTTTCCGCCTCGCGTTCCAGCTGGCGCAGCTGGACGCGCGCGTTGTCGCTGGTCTGATAGGTGTCTGTCAGGCGCTCCAGCGCCGTCTCTGCGGCTGCGTGCTCGGCTTTCGCGCGGTCGTATTCGAGCTGCGCGTTGGATCTGAGTCTCGCGACCTCCTGGCCGATGGACCGAGAGACCGCGTCAATCTGGCTCTGCGCGCGGATGCGCGCCGGGTGACGCGGGCCGAGCGTCGCCCCGAGCGTTGCGAGCTCGGCCGCCGCGCGTTCGTATTCCCCGCGCAGGCGCAGCATGTCCGCCGATTTCGTCGCGGCCGGCGACGACAGGAAAAGCGTCGGATTGTCCTTCATCAGATTGAGCTGATCGAGTTCGGCCCTCGCCTCGTCCATCGCCCGTTCCGCATTGCTCACCGCCAGATTGGCTTCCCCCAGCCGCTTTTCGACAAGCGTGCCGGCGCTGGTCACGACGATGTTGTTGAGGGTCTTGAACCGTTCCACCGCCTCTTCATTCGTCCGCACGGCGGCGCGCAGCACGTCGAGACGCTGCTCGAGGGAACTGGAGGCCTGCTCGGCCTGCTCGGCGCGCTGCTTCTCGCGCAGTTCCATGTAGGTGGAGACGATCGCGTTGGCGATGTCGGCGGCCTTTTCCGCCGTTTCGGCACGGGCGTAGATTTCGATGAAATAGGTGCGGTCGGCGCGAACGACGTGCACCTTCTTTGCCAGCGCGTCGACCGCGCTCTGCTCCAGTTCCTCGTCGCTGATCAGCTCTTCCCGCATCGGCGAGAGCAGCTTGCCGATCAGGCTCTGCCTGCCCACGAATTCGCGGTCATAGGCGAGATCGAGCCTGCGGACGACCGCGCGCAGCACCCCGGCCGATTCCATGATCCGCGCCTGGCTCTCGATGAAGGCGGCGCCTGAGTCGCCGGGCGTGAGGTTGGGGCTGATATCGTTTCGGAGAAGCTGCAGATCCTGCGGATCGACATAAACCTGCGCGCTGGCCTCGTAGGACGGCCTGACGGTCTTGCTCAGCGCGAAGGCGGCGAGGACGCACACGACCCCGCCGATCACGGCCCAGTAGCGGGCGCGCCACAACCCCCTGGCGATGTCTGCGACGCTCCATGCCGCGCCGCCGGAATGGAGGCCGCCGCCGCCCGAAGCGTCATCGATCCTGGAACCGCCATATTGGAACATCGCGTTCTCCTCGTTTCCCATTTCAGACCGGATGACCGGCCGGAACTGAAACAGGTCCGTCGCCCGCGTCCCGTTTCGGGACAGACGGATCCAGTTCCGCCAGGAGCGTCGCAAGGGGCGTGCCAGAACGGGTTATTCTGCCGAGAGGCTGGCGGGACGCGTCAGAACGCGTTGCGGTGCGTGGCCGGGGACAGCACCGTCATCAGGAGAATCCACATGTCGAGGAAGATCGACCAGTTCTCGATATAGTGCAGGTCGTGCAGGGTGCGTCCCTGCATCTGCTCCAGCGTGACCGTCTCGCCGCGGAAGCCGTTGATCTGGGCCCAGCCGGTGATGCCCGGCTTGATGCGTTGGCGGTGGGCGTAGTTGGCCATCTGCCGGCCGAGCTGGTCGTCATGCGAGATGGCATGGGGACGCGGCCCGACAAGGCTCATCTGGCCCGAAAGCACCGTGATGAGCTGCGGCAGTTCGTCAAGGCTCGATGCCCTCAAGTAGCGGCCGACGCGCGTGATGCGACTGTCCCCGCGTTCGGCCTGACGCATGGCCGTCGCCGGTTCCAACACCGTCATCGACCGGAACTTCAGAATGTTGAACGGCTCGCCGTTGAACCCGCGCCGAAGCTGCCGGTAGAAGACCGGACCTGGACTGTCCAGTTTGATCGCGATGGCGATGGCCAGGAAGACCGGCGACAGCAGCACCAGACCGGCCGATGCGCCGGCAATGTCGAGCGCCCGCTTCAGCAGGACCGAGATCGCGCTCAGGGGCTGGCGGAGCACCCGCAGCGTATTGCTGTTGCCGATCGGCACGACATCGAGAAAGTGCAGACGCTGCAGGTTTGCGTCGAGCGCCAGCACCACATTGACCGAAAACCGCTTCAGTTCTTCAACGACCTGATTCATCATGGGAATCTGGGCAATGTCGCCTGTGATGACGATATAGTGGGCGCCGCGCCGCAGCGCCGTGGCGGCGAAGGTTTCCACCTCACCCGGGATCAGCGTGCCGTCCTTGACGATGTCCTCCAGATACAGCGTTCCGGTGATGGACTGGCCATGGCGCCACAGATCATTGGCGAGGAGAAAAGCGAGGATGCTCGTTCGCTCGCCCAGAACGGCGATCTTCTGAAACCGCAGCGCACCGCCCGCGATGCGGCGCGACATGACGGACTGCATGAGACCCCGGATGCCGATCGCGAAGGGGATGCCCAGCAGATAGGCCGCCGTCAGCGATACGCGGGAGAGATCCCCGACCTTGCCGCTCAGAAAGGCAACCATGAGCA
The DNA here is from genome assembly GCA_050249695.1 of Flavobacteriaceae bacterium. Classification (GTDB taxonomy): domain Bacteria; phylum Pseudomonadota; class Alphaproteobacteria; order Rhizobiales; family Tepidamorphaceae; genus JACKJP01. Next base: position 266,560 of record JBFWQA010000002.1, read on the forward strand.
TGGCGGAGAAAGAGGCCGTCCAGCCGAAGATCGTCGCGGGCAGCGTGGTGACGAGCTGGCGTTCGCCCGCGAAGAAGCGCATCGCCGCGTGGCCGGCGAAAAACGCGTAGAGGAACCCGAACAGCACGGCGAAAATGGCATAGAGATGCCATGCGATGCCTTCCGGTCCGTCCAGCAGAACCACATGATAGAACACCGCGGGAACCAGAAAGGCCGCCGTCGCCAGAAAGCCCTCGATCGCGGCGATCAGAACGCACAGCCATGTCGGTTCGCCCACGCCCCTCCATCGCGGTCGCGAGGCGCTTCGCGCACTGAATGAGCGGGGACGTTCCGCGATCGACATGGATGTAACCCGTCTGGTGAAACAGGCTACACCTAAGCTCTTTTCGAGGCCGACCCAAGAATCTACTTAATTTTTCCTTAATATATAAAATTTGCTTAAAATTTTAACTATTGATCGTGGCGCTTTCTTCCTATTGTCAGGCTGCCGTCACCGCAACGAGGTGGAGATCGCGCCGCCCACGTTCCTGCCCTCTGTCATGCGACCAGCCGCGATCGGGGGCAGCGCGTGGCACGGGAAAATTTCGGCGCCGATCAAAATGCCCGGAACGGCGCGTCCGCCCGCCGCGTCCGGGACCAGGACCTATACCGCCTGCCACGCCATTTCGAGGATCTCCCTCACGTCGGACGCGCCGGCGATCCTGCGCGGATTGGTCGGTACCCAGCGATCCCGCATCGTCAGTTCGGCAAGCCGGTCGAGGTCGTCATATGTGATCCCGACGTCCTGCAACCGGTGCGGCAGGCCGAGATCGGCGATGAGCCGCGCGACAATCTCGCCGGCCGGCGTGTCGGGCGCGCCCATCGCCTCGCTCGCGATCCTCTGCCTGTCGGCGTTCACGGCGGCATTCCATTGCAGGGCATGGGGAAGAATGATGCATGATGTCAGGCCGTGCGGCACGCCGGCCGAACCACCGAGGATATGCCCGATCGCATGGCTCACGCCCTTGTCGACGCCGCCCTGCGTGCCGACCAGCGACAGCCATGCGCCGATCATCGAATCGAGCCGCGCGTCGAGATCGGCAGGATCGGCCTTCGTCCTCTTCAAGCTGGGCAGCAGCAGCCTGAGCGCGTGAATGGAGGCGGCGTCCGAGAACGGGTTGCCGTTGATCGAACAGATGTCCTCGATGGCATGGTCGACCGCCCGAACGCCGGAGGAAAGCCACAGCACCTCGGGCGTGTGGACCGTCAGCGCAGGATCGAGAATGACCGAGGCCGGGGCGAGATCGGGATGGCGATAGCTCTCCTTGACGCCCAGATCGAGATTGGTGATGCCGGCGAGCGCGGTAAATTCGGCGCCTGACAGCGTCGTCGGGATCGCGACGCAGGGCAGCGGCAGCGACAACCGCCGCGCCGGACTGCCCGAAGTGTTTCTGTAGCCGCTCAGCGCCGCCGGCGTCTCGACGCCTGCCTCCATCGCGATGCGCATGACCTTGACGGCATCGGTGACGGAACTGCCCCCTATCGCGACGAGCAGGTCGGCCTTTGCCTTCCGGGCCTGCCCGGCGAGACGCACCACATCTTCCGAAGGCGAATGCGCGCGCACCCCGCTTTCAACCCCGGCAAACCGGTTGCCGAGCGCCCGCGCCAGATCATGCGCGAGCGGCGCGGCCTCGAGCAGGGAACCACTGGCCACCACGAAGACCCTTTCGCTGTCCAGCCTCGCCACCTCGTCCCGGAGGGCTTCTGTCCAGCGCTGCCCGTAGCGGACATTGTTCATTCTCGGATAGTCGTAGCGGCCGCTTCGCAAGATAACCCTCCTCCGCCGCCGGACGGGCCGGCTTACAGCCAGGTCGATGACGGCAAGTTACATCGTGCTGCGCCGGTGTCGCCACGGTCTCGTCACCGCTGCCGTCTCATCAATTTTCATGGGAGATCAGAGTCTCCCCCCAGCCATGTGAGCAGAACTCACTTCTGCGGAAAACGAGGCGGATTCCGCTTGAAGCGTACTCATAAGTATGTAGCATCGATAATAACGAATGGAAGCGTACCCATCGGTAAAAGCTTCCTCACGGCCACGGGAGGTAAGTTCGATGAATATCGAACCGGGAATTCGCAAGGCGGACCTGAAAGCCGAACTGCTGACTCTTTACGAGGACTACGCCGCCGCGCTCGACAGGAACGAGATGGACCGCTGGATGGGGTTCTTCACCGAGGACACGTTCTACAACGTGATCTCGCGCGAGAGCTACGATGCCGGGCTGCCTCACGCCACAATCTATTGCGACGGGCTGGGCATGCTGCGCGACAGGATCGCGCTGCTCAAGGAAGGCTCCTATTTCGAGCCGCGCACGCTGCGCCATTTCATCAGCGGATTGCGCATCCACTCGGCAACCGAGAAGGCGATCCAGGCCACCGCGAACTTTCTTGTGATCGAAAGCCTGTTCGACGCCGAGCCGCAGATCCTCATGGTCGGTGAGTATGTCGACGAACTGGTGCCGGCAGATGGCGGCTACAAGTTCCGCAAGCGCTGCGCGGTCTACGATCAGTACCGCATCCGCACCACGCTCGTCGTCCCCGTCTAGGTCGCGTACTCATAAAGGAGAGCTCCCATGACTGCCACAGCCAATGCCAGCGACACCGCCAGAAGGTGGCCGGAAGGCGGGGTTTCCCGGGTGCCGGCCTGGATCTACTCCGACCGCGAGTTGTTCGACCGCGAGATGGAGACGTTCCATTACGGCCCGACCTGGAACTTCGTCGGGCTGGAGGCGGAAGTCCCGGAGAACGGCTGCTACCGCCGCACTTTCGTCGGCCTCAAGCCCGTGCTCATCACCCGCGACATGGAAGGTCAGATCCATGTCCTGGAAAACCGCTGCTCGCATCGCGGCGCGCCGGTCTGCTGGGAACAGAAGGGCAAGGCGGAGGATCTGACCTGCGCCTACCATCACTGGAGCTATGATCTTGCCGGCAATCTCCAGGGCGTCGCCTTCATGCGCGGCCAGCCCAAGCCGAACCCCGGCATGCCGAAGGATTTCGACCGTCGTAACCATGGGCTGAAGAAGCTCCGCACGACCGTCAAGGGCGGCGCCATCTGGGCAACCTTCTCCGAGGAGACACCGCCGCTGGAGGAGTATGTCGGCCCTGACGTGATGGAATTCGTCGACCGCGCCTTCAACGGCCGCAAGCTTCGCCTCCTCGGCTACAGTCGGCAGATTATCCCGTGCAACTGGAAACTCTATTTCGAAAACGCGCGCGACCCCTATCATGCCACGTTGCTGCACACCTTCTTTACCACTTTCGGCCTGTTCCGGGCCGACGCCCAGACCCGCGCCATTCCCGCCGGCGAGGGCCGCCACGAGGTGACCTATTCCTGGTTCGACCCTAAAGCCGCGTCCAAGAACACGAAGCTGTCGAAGGACATCAAGAACATCAAGACCAACCTGGAACTGCATGATCGCGAGATCGTCAGCCCGCGTGTCGAGTTCAACGGCGACGGCCGCATCGGCACGCTGGAGGTCTTCCCCTCCATGGTCCTCCAGCAGCATATCAACACGCTCGCGGTGCGCCATATCCTGCCCAAGACGCCGACGACGACGGAATTGTCCTGGATCTATTTCGGCTATGAGGACGATGACGAGGAATTGCGGCGCCTGCGCCTCAAGCAGGGCAATCTGACCGGCCCTGCGGGCTATGTCTCGCTCGACGACAGCGAGGTGCTCAAGCAGATGCAGCCGGTGGTCGACAACTATCCGGAGTCCCAGCAGATCGTCGAGATGCATGGCCGCGACCATATAGGCGTTTCGGAAACCAGCGTGTCGGAAAGCATGATCCGCGCCTTCTACACGTTCTACCGCCGCGCCATGAATCTCTAGACGCAAGCCACTCGGAGGCCGGACCATTGAATGACGGATGGACGCGCGTTGCGCGAGTTGACGATGTGCCCGAGAGCGAGGACGCGACGGTCGTAGCCGTCGATGGGGAGCCGGTGGCGCTCTTTCATGTCGAAGGGGCGTTTTATGCCATCGACGATCGCTGCCCGCACGAAAAAGCGGCGCGGCTTTCCGATGGCTATCTGGACGGCATGTCGATCGAGTGCCCGATGCATCAGGCCTGTTTCGATATCCGCAGCGGCAAGGTGCTCTCCCCGCCGGCCAAGGAGGATGTCGGCTGCTACGACGTGCAAGTCAGCGATGGCCAGATTCTCCTGCGCAAGCGGAGCATCTGAACGCTGCCCATGCGGGCCGATCACGACATACTGATCGTTGGCGGGGGCCAGGCCGGCCGGCGCGCCGCCCAGGGCGCGCGTGCTGCCAATCCGGATGCCTCCATCGCCATCCTCGGCGAGGAGGCGCACCCTCCCTATGACCGGCCGGAACTCTCCAAGAAAATCCTGCTCGGCGAGGACCCGGCAATCTGTTTCCAGATGACGCCGGAAGCCTATGCCGCCGCCCGCATTTCGCTGCTGCCGGGCCAGCGCGCACGCGCCATCGATCCGCTACGGCGGACGGTTGCGACAGAGGATGGCGACCGTTACAGCTATCGCCGGCTGGTGCTGGCGACCGGCTCGCGGCCTCGCAAGCTTAAGACGCCGGCGGATCCGAGTATCCTCACGCTGCGTAGCTTCGAGGATGCCGCAGGCATTGCCGGGCAGTTGGTCCCCGGCCGCCATGTCGCGATCATCGGCGCCGGCTTCATCGGCCTGGAGGTCGCCGCCGCCGCCCGCGCCCGCGATTGCTCCGTCGCGATTCATGAAGCCGGCCCGAGGGTCATGGCCCGCACCATGCCGGAAGCTGCCGCCCGCCAGGTGGAAGCGTTTCACCGCGCGCACGGTGTCGTGTTTCATTTCGGCAGGGATGTCGGCACCATCGTCGCCCGGCCTGACTGTATCGGGTTCGATGCCAACGGCATCCATCACAAGGCTGACCTTGTCGTGATCGGCATCGGCATCGTGCCCAATATCGAGCTTGCCGCCGAGGCCGGGCTTGCCGTGGAGGACGGGATCCTGGCCGACCAACAGGGCCGAACCTCCAGCGAGTACGTCTTCGTTGCCGGTGAGGTCGCCGCCCATCCGGTGCTTGGTCGCGATGCGCCGGCGCGGATCGAATCCTGGCATGTTGCCGAGTATCAGGCGGAAAATGCCGGCCGCAACGCCGCCGGCGAGGCCATGGCCTACCGCGCCGCGCCGTGGTTCTGGTCCGACCAGTACGATCACAATATCCAGTCGCTGGGGTTTGTCGGCTCCGATGATGCACTCATCCACCGCACTTATGACGACCGCGCATGCAGCCATGTCGCAGTGGACGCCGAAGGCAGGTTGAAGGGCATCATCGCCATAAATGCCGGCAAGGATATCGCGGCTGCCCGCCGGATCATCGCGGCCGGGCAAAAGCTCGACCCCGCCCGCCTCGCCGACCCGGCGGTCGCGCTGAAAGCGGCAGTGGCGGGGTAGAGATTATCCATACCGCTGTCGGATCAGCGTATGCGCCGGTGCATCCCAGCCTCAGACGACGGAGCCCGCACTGGTGTGCACCGTCTGCCCGGTGATCTGGCGGCTGGCGGGCAGGCAGAGAAAGGTGATGACGCCCGAGACGTCTTCAGGCTGCGAGATCCGCTTCAGAAGATTGGCGAGCGGGCCCTCGGACGCCGCTCTATCGAGCGCCGAGCGATCCGGCAGGCTGCCGAGCGCCAGCGGCGTTTCGGTGACGCCGGGAGCGACCGTGTTGACGTTGATGTCATGCGGGCCAAGCTCCCAGGCCGCTGTCCGGGTCAGCTGTTCCAGCGCGGCCTTGGACATCGCATAGCCGGGAAAGGTGAAGATCGCCCGGTGCGCCGAGCTTGACGAGACATTGACGATCCTGCCGCCCTGCCCCTGCGCGATCATGTGGCGGGCCGCATGGCGGACCAGTTCCAGCGGCGCCATGAGGTTCAGCCGCTGGACGAGATCGAACTGCGCGGCGTCGAAATTGATCAGCGAGTTGGCGTGGTCCGTCATGCCGGCCGAGTTGACCAGAATATCGATCCGTCCAAAGCGCGCGGCGATATCATCGACGATGGCACCGAGGGTTTGCGTCGCGGCAAGATCGCAGGCAAAGACCTCCACCCTGCGGCCAGTGTCCGCGGCGGCCTGCACCGCAGCCTTGCGGGCCTGCTCCGCATTGCGGTCGAGAATCGCGACATCCGCCCCGGCCTGTGTCAGGTCCGTGACGGTGGCAAGGCCGATGCCCGACGCTCCGCCGGTGACGATGGCGACTTTTCCAGACAATTGTCCGGTCATGCTGGTTTCTCCTGAACTCGCACCGATCTCGTTCGGCGTATCAATTGGTGCCGAACGTCGGGACCTCGATCTTCGGCAATTCGATCGCCTTCATCTGGTCTTCCAGATTGATCACCGGGCCGGTCGGCCCTGCATGCTTGTAGTGGGTGACGAGGGCGGGCATGGCAATGATCAGCCCGACGGTCAGCAACTGGATCAGAACGAAGGGGATCGCCCCGATATAGATCTGCACCGTCGAGACCGGCGCAATCGTCTCTCCCGTCACCTTGTCCACATAGGGCGTGCTCGGCGTCACCGAGCGCAGGAAGAGCAGGGCGAAGCCGAAGGGCGGATGCAGGAACGCGGTTTGCAGGGTGACGGCGATGACGATGCCGAACCAGACCATGTCGATGCCCATGGAACTGGCGACCGGCGCCAGGAGCGGCACCAGGATGAAGACGAGTTCGAAGAAATCGAGAAAGAAGGCCATGCCGAAGAACAACAGCGCCACGACGATCAGGAAGCTCGTCTCGCCGCCCGGGAGGTCGCCGAGCAGGTGCTCGACCCAGATATGACCGTTGACGCCGTAGAAGGTCAGCGAGAAGACGCCGGCGCCGATCAGCAGCATGATCACAAAAGCGGAAAGACGCGCCGAGGAGAATGTCGCATCGCGCAGGATATTCCTGTTGAACCTTTCCGGGTTGTTATTGATCCGGCGCATCGCCGCGGCGATCAGAACGGCGCCGACCGCGCCCATGGCGCCGGCTTCCGTCGGCGTTGCGAGGCCAACGAATATTGTCCCCAGCACGGCAAACAGCAGCAGCAGCGGCGGCACCATGACGAAAGTCACCCGCTCCACGAGCCGCGTCATCAGCGGATAGCGCGTGAAGCGCGCCGAGAGATCGATCAGGACGGCATAGAACAATCCCGAGGCGATGAGGATTATGGCCGAGCTCGACGGGGCAAACGCGTCGCGCTCGATATAGAGGAGCAGGAGTGCGATGGAGACGATCGCCGCGATCATCACCGGCAGCCAGCGCGCGGCCAGCAGACGGTTGGAAATCGCCGCGACGAACATGATGGTCGAGCCGGCGCAAAGGCTGAGGATCACCGTATCGCTGCCGGGCTTCGCACCGGCCGCCGCCACGATGCAGTAGCCGATGCCGAGCGAATAGGCGAGCAGCGGTATCAGCATTAGGGCCCCGCTGCCGCCGTCTGCTTCCCGATAGGCCAGCGCCGAGGCGGGCAGCGCGGGAAGCTTTTCCTTGCGGATCATCGACACGAGGAAAATCCACAGCGCGTAGAGACCGGTCAGAATAAGCGCCGGGACGAAGGCGGCTTCATACATGTCGCCCACGGGACGGCCTACCTGATCGGCCATGACGATCAGCACCACGGACGGCGGCATGATCAGCGCCAATGTGCCGGAGGCGGCGATGACGCCGGTGGCAACACTGCGGCCATAGCCGTATCGCAGCATGATGGGCAGCGAGATGAGGCCCATGGCGATGACCGAGGCGGACAGAACGCCGACCGTCGCGCCGAGCAGCATGCCGACGAAGATGACCGCATAGGCGATGCCGCCGCGGGCGCTGCCGAAGACCTGACCGATCGTATCGAGGAGGTCTTCGGCCATGCCGGATCGCTGCAGCACAAGCCCCATGAATGTGAAGAACGGGATGGCGAGCAGCACCTCGTTGGCCATCGTCGTGAAGACCCGCGAGGGCATTGCGTGGAGCAGGCCCCAGTCAAGCTGGATGACGTCCGGCGCATAGGGCGTGAGGAACAGGCCGAGGACAAAGAAGCCAAGCCCGTTGGCAGCCAGCACGAAGGCGGCCGGGAACCCGCTGAGCAGCGTCACGATCAGGGAAAAGAACATGATCGGCGCGAGATTTTCGGCGATCAGATGCAGCATCGGATTCCCCGTCCGGGCATGATTTCAGCGCTCAGGGCCTCGCCATGCCCCGTGCTCATCGCGGCCCCCGCATCGGGACGGCTTCACCGGCGGCGTCATCGTCGTCGCGTTGAATCAGAACCATGATGCGCTTGCCGAGCTCGCTCAGACCCTGCAGGGCGAGCAGGACGAAGCCGGCGACGATGAAGCCACGCGCCGGCCAGATCAGCAGCCCGCCGGCCTGGCTGGAATGCTCGCCGGAGCGCAGCGCGATGAGGAAATAGGGCGTGGCGAACCACAGCATCGTCGCCACGAAAGGTGCGAAGAAAAACACAAAACCGACGATATCGACCCAGGCGGCAACGCGCCGCGAATAGTGGGCGGATACCGCGTCGACCCGGATATGTTCGTTGAGCTGCAGGGTCCAGGCGGCGCAGAGCATGAAGGCGCCGCCGAACAGATACCATTGCAGTTCAAGCCAGGAGTTGGACGAATATCCGAACTTGCGGGCAATCGCATTGGCCGCCGATACGACGATGGCCGCGACCAGCCCGTAGGCCGCGATACGACCGATGGCCGCGTTCAGACGATCTATCCATGTTTGCAGAAAGCGAAGCAGGGCCATGACGGATCCGCAGCGAGCCGGCAAGCATCCCGGTGGCGCGAGGCCCACCGGGATACGATTGCTGGCGCAGTCTTATTTCTGGTTCAGGAGGCGTACCATCATGGCGTCGTACTGGAACGGCAGCACGCGGTACCAGGAATACATCTCGTCGCGGGCGGCGATCATGTGGTCGTAGAGCTTCTTGAAGTCCGCATCCTGCGCGGCCTTCTCCTGATAGAACTCGTTGGTTGCCTTGAACACGGCTTCCTGGATCTCGGGGCTGAACGAACGCAGCTTGGCGCCCGCCTCGATCAGTCGCTTGGCCGCCGCAGGATTGTGGACGTCATAGGCCGCAGGCAGCCGGTAATTGACCTCGGCGGCCGCCGACTTGACGATCTCCTGATAGGATTTCGGCAGTTCGTTCCACTTGTCCAGATTGAACAGGAAGTGCGTCACGGATCCGCCCTCGAACAGGGTCGGGAAATAATAATAAGGCGCGACCTTCACGAAGCCGAGCTTTTCGTCGTCATAAGGCGCGGTGAATTCGGTGGCATCGATCGTGCCGCGTTCCAGCGCAGGGTAGATGTCGCCGCCGGGAATCATCTGCGGCACGACGCCCACCTTCGAGAGAATTTCGCCGGCGATGCCCGGAATGCGGAAACGCAGGCCCTTGAGGTCTTCGAGCGTGTTGACTTCCTTGCGGAACCAGCCGCCCATCTGTTCGCCCGCACCGCCCGCCAGCAGGATCATGAGCTTGTGCTTTTCAAGGATCGAATTGCACACATCGAGGCCACCGCCTTCATACATCCAGGCGTTGGTGAGCCGGGTGTTCGGGCCGAACGCCATGGCGCTCATGAGTGCGAAGGAAGGAGACTTGCCGTAGAAATACTGCATCGAGGTGGAGGCCATTTCCACCGTGCCGCTGGTGACGGCGTCATAGGCTTGCAGCGGGGCGACGATCTCGCCGGGGCCGGAAAGCTGAATCTGGAACTTTCCGTCCGTCGCATCGCTCACCTTCTTCACGAAGTTCTCGCCGCCCGCCCAGAGCAGCGGAAGGAACTTCGGCATGTGAGTGGGCATGCGCCAGCGGATCGTCGGGCTGGACTGGGCGATGGCCGGTGCCGCCAATGCAGTACCCGCAGCGGCGACGCCGCCGAACATAGAGGCCTTCAAGAATCTCCTGCGTTCCATTGTCTCTCTCCCTTTGATGATTGATTTTTTGTCTGTTTTTCAGGCGATCAGGCACGGGCGTGCTTCCTTCAGGTCGATTTCGTCCTGTCCGAAATTCCCCCGTTCACGCGGCCGGCGCGGCGGCGTCAGAGAGCCGCCGCGCCGTACCGTCGCAATTCAGGCCGCCCCGCGCGGCCGAACCGAATTCAGATGCCGGCGACCTTGCGCGTTTCGGTCAGGTGCGCGATCGCGTTGTTGGCCTTGGCCATCTCGTAATATTCCTTCGGGCCGATATAGACCTCGCTGCCATCGGCGGCGAAGCCCTTGAGCGGGCCATGGACGACGGCAACGGCGAGGAGGCCGTCCGGGCAGACCGGCTCGTGCACCGTGCTCGGCGGCTCGTAGAGATAGCCGCCCGCATAGATCATGTTGTCGCGGCCGGTTTCGGCATCCTTGTAGCCGAACGAACCCTCGATCACGTAAAGCTCGACCGGGCCCATATGCTGGTGAATCGCCAGCTTGGTGCCCTTCTTGATGCGGGTCACGATCGTCACGCGCTCGCCATCATAGTTCAGCAGCTTGAAATCGACGCCATCGATATAGAACTCGGTCCACGGGATATTGTTGGTATCAGTGAACCTGTTGCCTTCTTCCTGCCGGGCGACGAGGCCGCCGACATTGTTATCGGTTATTTTGGGTTTCAGCTGCGCTGACATCTGCCTCTCCTGCTTCCTCGCTTACGGGCCGTCCAGCCGAATTCTGGAAGGCCCACTGACCTACCGATCAGTATATCAAGCGTCCAATGGGATACAATAGTATCTGGTTGGTTGCGGGAAGTGCTTTTGTCTGGACGGCGATGTCGCAATTCACCGATGTTTTATCAAAGACGGGTGTCCGATCCGCCTTTTGCGGAGAGAATCGAACGCAATATTTAAGGGGCAGAATGCGCGGTGGCCAAGTTGAGGAGATGGAATCTCCCTTTCGGCCAGAAGGAGGGATGCACCGCTCCGGCGGCGCCCTAAGTGATCTCAGTTGTGCGGCGGGTTGGCGGCGCCCCTGTGCCCAGAGGCCCGATCTCCAGATCTCTTGCTTCTGATCCCTTGAGAAGCCCCATATATTGTAAGGTCAGGACGCGTCTTGCCCGGACTCGCCCAAGAAATCACAATAATATCAAATGATTGAATGGAATAATGGCGGAGGGAGAGGGATTCGAACCCTCGATACGGTTTCCCGTATACACGCGTTCCAGGCGTGCGCCTTCAACCACTCGGCCACCCCTCCCGCCTGCCGTCACGTAGCGGTGTGACGGGCGGAGACGGGCATAACGCGCCTGCCGGCCGAAGACAAGCGCGGATCGCCGGCAATTGCGCGTGGGGTCTCTTGCCTTTGGCGCGTCACCTTGTAGTTTAGCGCCAAAATGCGGCCCACCTTCAGGAACCGCGCCCCGCCGGGCGCCTTTTCACTCCCATGATCAGAGCGCTTGTCTATTTTCTGGGCTTCTGGCTTCTGGCCGGCGCATTCATCGGCGCGGTCGCGGACGGCGCCCGCTCGATCGCCGCCGGCACGCTGCTGCTGATGCCCGCCGGCGAGGTCTGGACATGGGTCTCTCCCGGCAGTCTGGAGGCGACACGCGCGGCGTTCCAGGCGCAGGGCCTGTCTTTTCTGTGGGACCCTATCCTGTCAGGCCTTCTCGAAGTTCCCGCCTCGCTGCTCGGCATCGCCATCGGCGCGTTGCTCATGTGGGCCGGCAGACGCCGCAAACCACCTGAGACCATAGGCGAACTCGACCTGCGTTGAGACGGCCGGACGGCCGCCACGATCACCGTCTTGTCAACGCCGCCCCTTTGGCAGCCCCCTGTAAAGGGCGGCATAGCGTCGCCATATCGGCTACACTTCCATTCCCATCATCCGTTGGAGGCGCCACACATGCTGTTCATGCGCAAGAAAGCCGAGATGCCCTCGCAAGCCGATGCCCTGCCCGGCCGCGATAGCCCGATCCGGACCGCGACGGAGCATTTCGTCAATGGGCAGCCCCTGAAAGGACCCTACCCGGCGGGCGCGGAGACCATCATTTTCGGCCTCGGCTGCTTCTGGGGCGCGGAAAGGGTCTTCTGGAAGCTGCCGGGAGTGATCGTCACCGCGGTCGGCTATGCCGGAGGGTATACGCCGAACCCGACCTATGAGGAGGTCTGCTCGGGCCGCACCGGCCATAATGAAGTGGTCCTCGTCGTCTACGATCCGGCGAAGATTTCCCTGGAGGCACTGCTGAAGGCGTTCTGGGAGGCGCATGACCCGACCCAGGGCATGCGTCAGGGCAACGATGTCGGCACGCAGTACCGGTCCGGCATATACGTGACCACGAAAGTGCAGCGCGAGGCCGCGGAGAAGAGCCGCGAAGCCTATGCGAAGGCGCTGGAGGGCAAGGGCTTCGGCACCGTGACGACGGAGATCATGGACGCCGGCGAGTTTTATTTCGCCGAGGACTATCACCAGCAATATCTTGCCAAGAACCCTGCCGGCTATTGCGGCCTCGGCGGCACCGGGATCGCCTGTCCGGTCTAGATCATCAGGCAGGGCGCAAAAACAAAAGGCCCGCGGCAGGAGCCGCGGGCCTTTCGTGTCTTGCGAATACTAGCCGACCAAGGATTATTAGCCGAGCACGCCCGCTGCGATCGTCGTGAAGGTCGTCACAAGATTGTCGCCAACAGTGCCGACAATCACGATGATCGCGACGGAGATACCGGCGGCGATGAGGCCATATTCGATGGCCGTGGCGCCGGACTCATTCTTCAGAAACTGAGAGAACTTCTTCATGGATCCATACTCCTGATACTAACACCATACTCTGTTCCGCCGCCGTCCATGCTTTTATCGGGGCCGGTCATTTGCCGGAACTGGTGCGACCCTACAGCGGCCGGCTTTCCGGAAGATTAATTCAATCCAACACACACGACATGTTTGCCGTGTAGTGAATGAAGCCTTACCACCGAAGGTTGGGGCAATAGCAAACCTCAGGGCGTGGCGGGGCGCCGTGAGGGCATCGGAACCTCCGGGATGCGGATGGCGGAGATCGCGGCCTCGGAGATCGGGAGATCGGATTCCTCAGCCTCCGGGATGGACATCTCGGCCGCAGCGGCGCCCGGAACCGTGCCGGTGCCGGCGGCCAGCCGCTCGCCAATGAGGTCGGAGGCGGCAAGCACGTCGCGGCAGGTCGCCGGCAGCCCCTCCATGGTGATCTCGCGCTTGGGTTTCGGCTTCTGCCCGGGCTTGGGCGGCGCCACCGGCCTCGAGATCGTGGCGATCCAGTCCTTCAGTTCCTTGCCGCAGCCATCGTCATCGCCGGGGGCGGGCTGGTTCTCGCATTCGGGCGAGCCCGCCGGACATTTGAGGCGGACGTGGAAATGATAGTGGTGGCCCCACCAGGGCCGAACCTTCGACAACCATGCCCGATCGTCACCAGCCCAGCTGCAAAGCGCCTGCTTCAAACCCGGATGCAGGAAGATGCGCGCAACCTCAGGGTAGGACGCAGCGCGGCGTATCAGCTTCTTTTCCGCGTCGGTGAATTTCTTCGGGTCGGCATGTATCTTGTCGTCGGCGAGCATCGATATCGCACTGAGGCCCGCCTTCTCGCTGCGCTCGGCCGCGCTCAACTCATGGTCGGGCATCGGCCGCAGCCAGATATCGGCATCGAGGCCGACCTGATGGCTGGCATGGCCCGAAAGCATCGGTCCGCCGCGCGGCTGCGCCAGATCGCCGACCAGCAGACCCGGCCAGCCATCCTTCTGCCGCGCATCGCGGGCAAGCCGTTCCATATAGTCGATAAGCACCGGCTGGCCCCAGTTGCGGTTGCGCTCCAGCCGCATGACCTGCCAGGCATCGCCCGTCACGGGCAAGGCACGCGCGCCCGCCATGCAGCCGCGCGCATAGGAGCCGATCGCCCGCGCCTTCATGTCGGCGGGCAGCGCCTTGGCGCCGAACAGCTGCTTGGCCGGTTCGGCCGCCCGCGCGGGCGAGGCCACGAGCGCGGCCATGCCGACGGCGATCATCGCGGCCACCAGCACAAGACCGGCGATCACGCCCGGCAACGTCGCCCGCGGCGACGGGACGTTTTCGCGATCATTGCGACCGGACGGGGTCATGGCATGAAACTTTTCGACTCGACGGGCGGTCCCGGCATTATGGTTTCGACATCGTAAACGCGGTGTAAAGCCGCCACCGCAAGCTGCGGAACGAACATGGCGAGGTTGAGGACACAAGGCGCACCGCCGCGGGCATGGCGCGACCCTCTCCGATCATGCCAAAGATCGCACCGGCCCGGAATGGGGAAAGGACAGCGGCATGGAATGCCGGGTCAAGCCCGGAAAAGACGAAGGGCGGGGTCAGCGCGGCAGCGCAATATCAATCGGCGGAACGACGCCGTCCCGGCGCGTCAGTCGTTCATTTTCAACGCGGCGATGAAGGCTTCCTGCGGGATTTCGACCTTTCCGAAATCCCGCATCCGTTTCCTTGCCCTCAGAAGGCCACTACGAGCCGGCAAGCAAGGGTAGAAGCCGGAATGATTCATTGATATTATTTCAGCTTATTACTTTTCTTATTTGGAGCAGCGCAATGATTTGGGAGAAGCTACTATCAAGTAAACGCCTTGGGATAGAAGATCATTCCCCTTCACCAAGAACCGGGCGATCCGAATACGAGGCTGATATCGATCGCATCATATTTTGCAGCTCCTTTCGGCGACTAGCTCGAAAGACACAGGTTCACCCGCTAGTCGCCAACGACCACGTTCACAATCGTCTCACGCATAGCATAGAGGTTTCCCGAGTTGGCCGCGCTTTGGGCAAGGCTCTTGGCGAGAGCCTCGCGAGAGATGAAGCGCTGGAAAATTTCCGGCTACCTTCAGGGAATTGCTCAGATGATCTAGCGGCAATAGTCCAAGCAGCTTGTCTCGCGCATGATCTTGGTAACCCACCTTTCGGGCACGCTGGCGAAGAGGCAATAATTCATTGGTTTGACCAGAACGCGGGAGAGTACACAAGATTTCTCCACGATGGGCAGGTTCAAGATATCACAAAGCTTGAAGGCAACGCACAAGGTTTCCGGATACTTACGCAGCTGGAAAATCACTTGTTTGCTGGAGGCCTACGATTGACCTATGCGACCTTGGCTACGTTCCAAAAATACCCTTGGGCAAGCACCGAGCCCGAGAAAAAATTTGGCACTTATCTTCCGGAGTTAAATATACTGCAGCGTATATTCTCTTCTCTGGAAATTCCAAGGACAGGGACTAAATGGTCTCGCCACCCCCTGGCATTTCTTGTCGAGGCCGCCGATGACATCTGTTATGCAATAATCGACATTGAAGATGCGGTAGAGTTAAAAATCTTAAATTTCTCTGATGCTTGTGACATACTATTGAAAATGTTTGACGCAGAAGAAAGGCGTAAACTGGAAAGTGAGTTTGCGCCATCCCAGATGCATCGAGTGAATTTCGCTCGCATCAGGGGCCCGGTGTTCGACCGCTCGATTCAACAAATCATAGAAGGCTATGTAAGGAATATAGAAAAGATATTCGATGGCTCAGCAGGGTATAACGTTTTTGATTTCTTGGACAATGACAATCACGTAAAGCAAACGATCATCAGTGCAAAAAAATTAGGTCGAGAAAATTTCTACAATGACACTAGGAAAATAGAAATTGAAATAGGTTGCTACGCAACTTTTGATACTCTTCTTAGAGAATTTTTTTCGGCGGCCCACAATGTGGCAACCGTTCTAAGCGAGGGCCAAGGCAATAAGGTTCTCTGGAAATCGGACCGAGTTCTCAAATTGCTCGGTGACCATGCACCGCGCGGCGACAATGCGCCACCTGATGGCTGGTCACGGCATCAGTGTTTTCGGCGCGTTTTGGATTTTGTATCGGGAATGACTGACAACTACGCCATCTATGTAGCAAAACAGCTGCAAGGGTCTGGATTTTCGGGCGCACAAAGGCCCTGACACGTCAATCGGCGGAACGACGCCGTCCCGGCGCGTCAGTCGTTCATCTTCAGCGCGGCGATGAAGGCTTCCTGCGGGATTTCGACCTTGCCGAACTGGCGCATGCGCTTCTTGCCCTCTTTCTGCTTTTCCAGCAGCTTGCGCTTTCGCGTGACATCGCCGCCATAGCATTTCGCCGTCACGTCCTTGCGCAGGGCGCGGATCGTCTCGCGGGCGATCACCTTGCCGCCGATCGCGGCCTGGATCGGAATCTGGAACATGTGCTGGGGGATCATGTCCTTGAGCTTCTCGCACATGGCGCGGCCGCGCTTTTCGGCCTGCGAGCGGTGGACGAGAATCGACAGCGCATCGACGGGCTCGGCATTGACCAGGATCTGCATCTTCACCAGATCGCCGGTCTTGTAGTCGGTCAGGTGATAGTCGAAGGACGCGTAGCCCTTGGATACCGATTTCAGCCGGTCGTAGAAATCGAACACGACCTCGTTGAGCGGCAGGTCGTAGACAACCATCGCGCGGTTGCCGACATAGGAAAGATCGACCTGAACGCCGCGCCGGTCCTGACAGAGCTTGAGGATGGCGCCGAGATAGTCGTCCGGCGTCATGATCGTGGCGCGGATCCAGGGTTCGGCGATTTCCGCGATCTTGACGACATCGGGCATGTCGACCGGATTGTGGAGTTCCTTTTCGTCGCCATTGGTCAGCGTCAGACGGTAGACGACCGATGGCGCGGTGGCGATGAGATCGAGGTCGAATTCGCGCTCCAGCCGCTCCTGGATGATCTCCAGATGCAGCAAACCGAGGAACCCGCAGCGGAAGCCGAAGCCGAGCGCGGCCGACGTCTCCATCTCGAAGGAGAAACTCGCGTCGTTGAGGCGCAGCTTGCCCATGGCCGAGCGCAGATCCTCAAAATCGGCGGCGTCGACCGGAAAGAGACCGCAGAAGACGACCGGCTGCGCCGGCTTGAAGCCGGGCAACGCCTCGGCGCAGGGCTTGCGCTCGTCGGTGATCGTGTCGCCGACGCGCGTATCGGCGACTTCCTTGATCGAGGCCGTGATGACGCCGATCTCGCCGGGCATCAGTTCGTCCTTGAGAAGAAGGCTGGGCGTCATCACGCCGATGCGATCGATATCGTAGACCGCGCCGGTGCCCATCATCTTGATGCGCTGGCCCTTCCTCATGCGCCCGTCCACGACGCGCACGAGCACCATCACGCCGAGATAGGCATCGTACCAGCTGTCGACGAGCAGGGCCTTCAGCGGCTGATCGACATCGCCCTTCGGCGGCGGCAGGCGATGGACGATGGCTTCCAGCACCTCGTCGATGCCGAGCCCGGTCTTGGCGGAGACGAGCACCGCCTGCGACGCGTCGAGCCCGATCACATCCTCGATCTGCTGCCGGATCCTGTCCGGCTCGGCCGCCGGCAGGTCGATCTTGTTGAGGACGGGCACGATCTCGTGGTCGTTGTCGATGGCCTGATAGACATTGGCCAGCGTCTGCGCCTCGACGCCCTGCGAGGCGTCGACGACGAGAAGCGAGCCTTCGCAGGCGGCGAGCGAGCGGGACACCTCATAGGCGAAATCGACATGACCGGGCGTGTCGATGAGGTTCAGCGT
The DNA here is from genome assembly GCA_050249695.1 of Flavobacteriaceae bacterium. Taxonomy (GTDB): domain Bacteria; phylum Pseudomonadota; class Alphaproteobacteria; order Rhizobiales; family Tepidamorphaceae; genus JACKJP01. Next base: position 284,088 of record JBFWQA010000002.1, read on the forward strand.
ATATTCCTTGCCGTCCTTGGCCTTGTAGAGCAGGCGGACGGTCTGCGCCTTGATCGTGATGCCGCGCTCGCGCTCGATATCCATGGAATCGAGCACCTGTTCCTTCATCTCCCGTTCCGACAGCGTGCCGGTCGACTGGATCAGGCGGTCGGCGAGCGTCGACTTCCCGTGATCGATATGGGCGACGATCGAGAAGTTGCGGATATGGTCAATGGTCTTTGTCATCGCGGCGGGGTCTAGCACGGCTTGGCGTGAAGCGGAAAGCGGTTTGCGCCGCCGGGGAGCCGGAAACGAAAAGCCCGCGGGGCGAACCCGCGGGCTCCCTCATAAACGGAGCGTGTTGCTATTCGGCCGCCTGGGCGAGCACCGGGGCGGCCAGCTTCACATCGGCATCCACATGCGCCTCGAACTTCACGAAATTGTCCGCGAACATCGTGGCGAGCTTGGCGGCCTGAGCGTCGTAGGCGGCGCGGTCGGCCCAGGTGGAGCGCGGATCCAGGATCGCGCTGTCGACGCCGCGAACGGCGACCGGCACCTCGAAGCCGAATACCGGATCGACGCGCATTTCAACATCGGCCAGCGAACCGTCGAGCGCGGCGGCCAGCAGCGCGCGGGTCGCCGCGATCGGCATGCGGCGGCCGACGCCGGCAACGCCGCCGGTCCAGCCGGTATTCACCAGCCAGCACGCCACGCTATGACGCGCGATCAGATCGCGCAGCAGATTGCCGTAGACAGAGGGGTGACGCGGCATGAAGGGCGCGCCGAAGCAGGTGGAGAAGGTGGCCTGAGGTTCGGTCACGCCTTTTTCGGTACCCGCAACCTTCGCGGTATAGCCGGACAGGAAGTGATACATCGCCTGGCTCGGCGTGAGCCTGGCGATGGGCGGCATCACGCTGAACGCATCGCATGTCAGCATGATGATGTTGCGCGGACGCGCCGCGACCCCGGTCGCGCTGGCATTGGGAATGGCGTCCAGCGGATAGGCGCAACGGGTATTCTCGGTCAGGCGCCCGTCGTCGAAATCCGGCATGCGGGTGAGCGGATCGATGATCACGTTCTCCAGCACGGTGCCGAAGCGGCGCGTGGTGTTGTATATTTCGGGTTCGGCTTCCTCGGACAGCCGGATGGTCTTGGCGTAGCAACCGCCCTCGAAGTTGAATACGCCCCGCGACGACCAGCCATGCTCGTCATCGCCGATCAGCGTGCGGTTGGGGTCGGCCGAGAGCGTCGTCTTGCCGGTCCCCGACAGACCGAAGAACACGGCGACGTCGTCTCCTTCACCCGCATTGGCCGAACAGTGCATCGGCATCACGCCCTTCTCGGGCAGGATGTGATTGAGATAGGTGAAGACGGATTTCTTGATCTCGCCGGCATAGGACGTGCCGCCGATGAGGACGATGCGGCGGGAGAAATCGACGGCAATGACCGTGTCGGTGCGGCAGCCATGTCGGACCGGATCGGCCTTGAAGCCCGGCAGATCGACGATCGTCATGTCGGGCACGAAGTCGCTGAGCTCTTCGGTGGCCGGGCGGATCAGCAGGTTGCGGATGAACAGCGCATGCCAGGCATAGTCGGTGAAAACGCGGACCCTGATCCGGTTTTCCGGATCGGCGCCGCCGTAAAGGTCCTGGGCATTCAGGGTCATGCCTTCGGCGAATGTCAGCATGTCCTGGTAGAGGGTTTCGAACTTCTCCGGGGCCATGGGCTTGTTGTTGTCCCACCAGACGACCGGGTCGGTTGCCGTGTCGCGGACGATGAACTTGTCCTGCGCGGACCGCCCCGTGTGCTGGCCGGTCTCGACCGCGAAGGCGCCATGCGCCGTCAGCTGCCCTTCGCCCCGCGCGGTCGCCCGCTCCACGAGAATGGCGGCGATATCGTTCCAATGGACGCCGGCAAGATTGCGGAAGCCGAAAGTATCAGCGCCGCATGCGCTGTTGCGCAGCCCTGTCTCTTTCACCTGAGTATCACTCCTGATCGTTCGATCGCCTGATGACGCGCCGGCAGGCCTCTAACGTCGGTCGTTGGCAAAAGGTTCTCAAGCGCCCCTGCGTGCGACCGCGCATCCCCCCTAAAGAAATCGGGCCATCCTTTACGTTACCATTTTGTCTGCCGCAAGGGAGTCGTTTGTCGCATCCGCGTCACAAATCCTGACACCAGGGTAAATCAGCGTGAGCGGTCCCGCGCCCGGTCGGCCATCTCCTTGAGAATCGCGCGCAAGGCGGCCGGCGAATCGACGGGGACGGGAAAGCGGATATGGCAGACGCCGGCGGTGCCGATGAGCGTCATTCCGGTCGTGTCGGCGCCGGCGCAGCGCCAGTCCTGCCCTTCAAGCCCCGCATAGTGGCGCGCGTAGAGACTCATCGCATCACGATGGTCCTCGTTCATATGCGCGATGATGCCGGCCTGCGCGGCGCTGAGTGCCGCTATGCGCGGCGCAAGCAGATCGGCCGGTTCCACGCCGGTGATCCGGCCGAAGCCCGCGACCAGATGGCAGGCCGTGACCTCAAGGCGCCAGAAGGCGAAATCGGCAAAGCCGGCATATTGTCCGGCGGCCGGATGATGGGCGAGGTACCGCGGCGCCGCCGCGCCGCCATCCATACGCACAGCCCGTCCGCGCAGCGATATGCGCGGGCGCACCAGCGCGGGTCCGGCGCCCTCGCGGCGGTCGAGCAGGAGCGCCGCACGGGCATCGCGCTCCAGATTCCTAGTATGAAGCGCAAGGCGCGACAGAAGCATGACGGGCGCGCCGTCGTCGTCGCTCGCCACCTCCACCAGGGATGGGAAAGGACCGCCCGCCTCGTCGAGAGTCGCCAGTGAGCCCACGAGGCTGGTGCGGAGCAGATCGCGCGCCGTCGCCAGCGGATCGAAATCGTCACCGGACATCACCCCTTGCCTCCTCACCGGCCGGCGGCGGCCCGGTCCGTCCGCGTTTCCATTTACAGCGCAATTGGATAGGCTTGCCCAATCTGCCGGCGATACCTATCTGCTGCCGGACGCGCGGATTGCCTTAATTTCGCCGATGATTGCCGCGCAAGAAGGCGCTGACCGATTGCTACGATGCCCGAACACAATAACAACGGCAACTGCCCGGAGGCTCCATGCCGACAATCGCCCTGGTCGATGATGACCGCAACATCCTGACTTCCGTGTCGATGGCGCTGGAAGCGGAAGGCTATCGCATCCAGACGTATACGGACGGTGCTTCCGCGCTGGACGGGCTGAAGATCGCGCCGGTGGATCTGGCGATCCTCGACATCAAGATGCCGCGCATGGATGGCATGGAGCTTCTTCGGCGGCTGCGGCAGAAATCCGAGCTTCCGGTGATCTTCCTGACGTCGAAGGACGATGAGATCGACGAATTGTTCGGCCTCAAGATGGGCGCCGACGATTTCATCAAGAAGCCGTTCTCGCAGCGCCTGCTCGTGGAGCGCGTGCGGGCGGTCCTGCGCCGCGCGGCGAGCCGCGAGCCGGGCGCTGCGCCGACGGAAAGCGCCAAGGCGCTGGAACGCGGCCAGCTGCTCATGGATTCCGAACGCCACACCTGCACCTGGGGCGGAAAGCCGGTGACGCTCACGGTCACCGAATTTCTCATTCTCCAGGCGCTTGCGCAGCGGCCCGGCGTGGTGAAGAGCAGGAACGCCCTCATGGACGCGGCCTATTCGGACGAGATCTATGTCGACGACCGGACGATCGACAGTCACATCAAGCGGCTGCGCAAGAAATTCAAGGCGGTGGACGACAGTTTCGATATGATCGAAACGTTGTATGGCGTCGGCTACAGGTTCCGCGAAACCTGATACCGGCGCTCGGGATCCGGGGTCGGCGGACATCGGAACCTGAACACCAAGCGCCGCACGGACCGCAATGGCAACACAGAGCGAATGGGCAGAGCCGAAGCGCGCCTCCGCCGAAGAGACGGGGGCGGAGGGGAACCGTGCCTCCATCCTCCGGCGGCTCGTCGACACGACCTTCTCCAGCCTGACCCGCCGCATCATCGCGCTGAACCTCGTGGGGCTCTTCGTGATGGTGATGGGCATCCTCTTCCTCAACCAGTTCCGCGAGGGACTGACCGATGCGCGGGTGCAGAGCCTGCTGACGCAGGGCGAGATCATCGCCGGCGCCATCGCCGCGTCCGCGACCGTCGAACTCGACAGCGTCACCATCGACCCCAACAAGCTGCTTGAGCTCGGCGCCGGCGACAGTCTCGCGCCGACCGACCAGCAGCTCGGCCTGATCGACTTTCCGATCAATCCCGAACAGGTCGCGCCGGTGCTCAGGCGGCTGATCTCGCCGACCCGCACCCGCGCCCGCATCTATGACCGCGAGGGCGTGCTGATCCTCGATTCACGCCATCTCTACAGCCAGGGACAGGTGCTGCGGTTCGATCTGCCGCCGCCGGACGCGGCGCAGCCACCCTGGTACCGCCAGTTGTGGCGCGCGATCCGGGCGCGGTTCCGCCGCGGCGACCTGCCGGTCTATCAGGAACTCGGGCCGACGGAAGGGCGCGACTATCCGGAAGTGTCGGCCTCGCTCAAGGGGCAGCAGGCCTCGGTCGTCAGGGTCAACGACCTCGGCGAGATCGTCGTTTCCGTGGCCGTGCCGATCCAGCGTTTCCGCACCGTGCTCGGATCGCTGATGCTCTCCACGCAAGGTGCCGATATCGACAATATCGTGCGCGCGGAGCGTTACGCGATCCTGCGCATCTTCGCCATGGCGGCGCTGGTGACGACGCTTCTATCCTGGCTGCTGGCCAGCACGATCGCCGGGCCGGTGCACCGGCTGGCGGCCGCCGCCGAACGGGTTCGGCACGGCAAGAAGGGCCGGGAGCGAATCCCGGGCTTCGAGGGGCGGCGAGACGAGATCGGCCATCTGGCGCACGCGCTGGATGACATGACCCAGGCACTCTATACGCGCATCGAGGCCATCGAACGGTTCGCCGCCGACGTCGCCCACGAACTGAAGAACCCGCTGACCTCGCTGCGCAGCGCAATCGAAACGCTGCCGCTGGTGAAATCGAAGCAGGACCGCGACCGTCTGCTCGCGGTCATCCATCACGACATCAGGCGTCTGGACCGTCTCATCAGCGACATTTCGGATGCGTCGCGTCTGGACGCGGAACTCGCGCGCGAGGATGCCGAGCCCGTCGACATCGGCAAACTGCTCGATGCCGTCGTCGGCATGTCGCGGGATCTGGCCGAAAAGAGCGGCGTCTCGATCGCGCTGACGAATGTACGCGTCAAGGGAGACAGCATGCCGCTCCTCGTCGAAGGGCATGACAGCCGCCTCGCGCAGGTCGTCACCAATCTGATCGACAACGCCGTCTCCTTCTCGCCGGAAGGCGGAGAGGTGCGGATCAGGGCGCGGCGGCGCGGCGAGAATATCGAGATCACGGTGGACGACGACGGCCCGGGCATACCGGAGGGTAATCTGGAGCGGATATTCCAGCGCTTCTACACCGACCGGGCCGACCGGTCCGGCTTCGGCCAGAATTCCGGTCTCGGACTGTCGATCTCAAAGCAGATCGTCGAAGCCCATGACGGCAGCATCAGGGCCGAGAACCGTTTCGAGGGGGGCGGGGTCAAGGGCGCGCGCTTCACCGTGCTGCTGCCCGCCGCCGCGCCGGCGGACTGAGACGGGCCGCTTTAGATGAGTGCCGACGACGACACGATCCACGCGACGGCGGTCACCATCGGCGAGAAAGCCGTGATCCTGCGCGGGCCCGCGGGGAGCGGCAAGTCGCGGCTGGCGCTCGCGATCATCAATCGCGGCACGCCCGGCAGGGCGCACATGCTGATCGGCGACGACCGCGTCCACGCGCGCGCAGCGCATGGTCGCCTTGTCGTCCGCGGACACGACCGGATCGCTGGACTTATCGAATTGCGCGGCGCCGGCATCATCAGCCTGCCCTTTCTGCCCCGGGCCGTCGCGGGCCTGATCGTCGATTGCCACCCGGCGCCGGAACGGCTTCCCGACGGAGCGTCATTATGGGCGGAGATCGGGGGCGTCAAATTGCCGCGGGCCTTCGTCGATCCCGCCGCCGGCGACGCGGCCGACCGCGTCATCACCCTGAGCACCGTCGCCCGCGATCCGCAGGCCTGGGAAAGGCTCGGCGACCCAACCCTTTTTGAGCCTGAAACCTGATCGAGGGTCCCGCTCGGCATCCGGGGTGAGGCCGCCACGGGCGCGTGGTGATCGGACGTGCCCCGCGCGGCGTATCCATCAGGCGAAGCCGGGTGCCGGCGGGGTTGCTTTCGCGGCGCGCTGATGAGCATGATGCCGGTCCCGCGCCCGGTCAGGACGACGCGCGGGTGAGGATGATCAACGGAGAGTGCCTTTACGCATGATCGGTCTTGTCGTTGTGACGCATGGCCGGCTGGCGGCGGAATTCCGCGCCGCGGTCGAGCATGTTGTCGGTCCGCAGGAGCGGTTCGAGAGTATTTCGATCGGCCCGGACGACGACATGGAGGCGCGCCGCATGGAAATACTCGACGCCGTGCAGCGCGCCGATTCCGGCGACGGGGTCATCATCCTCACGGACATGTTCGGCGGCACCCCCTCCAACCTCGCCATCTCCATCATGGGCCAGGCACCTGTGGAGGTTCTCGCCGGCGTCAATCTCCCCATGCTCATCAAACTCGCCAGCATCCGCAGCTCGGCAACGCTGTCGGACGCCGTCCACACCGCGATGGAGGCAGGACGGAAGTATATTTCCGTCGCCAGCGAGATCTTAAACGGACGAGAATGAAAGACAGCCACACCGTCACGGTGCAGATCTGCAATCGCAAGGGGCTGCATGCCCGCGCCTCGGCCGCCTTCGTGCGCACGGCGGAACGGTTCGATGCCGACATCGCGGTGACCTTAGACGGCCAGACCGTCGGCGGGACTTCGATCATGGCGCTGTTGACGATGGCGGCCGGCCCCGGCAGCGAAATCGAGATCCGGGCCTCCGGGCCACAGGCCGCCGAGGCGGTCGAAGCCCTGAGGGTGCTTGTCGAAACCGGCTTCGGCGAGGATACGGAAGGCCGTTGCCAGCCCGGCCGAGTGGCCATATAAATATATCTTTATACCTTTAATTGAAGTTTCGGGCCGGCTCTGATATGCCCTGCCCGCGGCGCAGTCCGGCCGTATCGGAAGCCGGGCCGTCAGCAGTTCAGCTCCAATCCTTCAGCCAAGGAGTTCCCATGGCCGCCGATTATATCGTCAAGGACATCGCGCTCGCCGATTTCGGCCGCAAGGAAATCATCATCGCCGAAACCGAGATGCCCGGCCTGATGGCCGTGCGCGAGGAGTATGCGGCCGCGCAGCCGCTGAAGGGCGCGCGGATCGCCGGGTCGCTGCACATGACCGTGCAGACGGCCGTTCTCATCGAGACGCTCGCCGCGCTCGGCGCGCAAGTGCGCTGGGCCTCGTGCAACATCTTTTCCACGCAGGACCACGCCGCCGCGGCGATCGCCGCGGGGGGCACCCCCGTCTTCGCTGTGAAAGGCGAGACGCTCGAGGAATACTGGGATTACTGCGACCGCATCTTCCTGTTCGACGACGGCGCCAACATGATCCTCGACGACGGCGGCGACGCGACCATGTACATACTTATCGGCGCCCGGGTCGAGGAAGGCGAAACAGACCTGATCGCCAACCCGGCCTCCGAGGAGGAAACCGTCTTCTTCGCGCAGATCCGCAAGCGCATGGCGTCCGATCCGGGCTGGTTCGTCAGGCAGCGTCACAAGATCCGCGGCGTTTCGGAAGAGACCACGACGGGCGTGCACCGGCTCTACCAGCTCATGGACAAGGGTCATCTGCCGTTTCCGGCGATCAATGTGAACGACTCCGTCACCAAGTCGAAATTCGACAACAAATACGGCTGCCGCGAGAGTCTGGTGGACGGCATTCGCCGGGCGACCGATGTGATGATGGCGGGCAAGACCGCCGTGGTTTGCGGCTATGGCGATGTCGGCAAGGGGTCCGCCGCCAGCCTGCGCGGCGCCGGCGCGCGCGTGAAGGTGACCGAAGTCGACCCGATCTGCGCGCTTCAGGCGGCGATGGACGGCTATGAGGTCGTCCATCTGGAAGATGCCGTGGCGACCGCGGACATCTTCATCACCGCCACCGGCAACCGGGACGTCATCCGCCTGGAGCACATGCGCGAGATGAAGGACATGGCGATCGTCGGCAATATCGGCCATTTCGACAACGAGATTCAGGTCGCCCAGCTGAAGAACCACAAATGGACCAACATCAAGGACCAGGTGGACATGATCGAGATGCCCGCGGGCAACCGGATCATCCTGCTGTCGCAAGGCCGGCTGCTCAATCTCGGCAACGCGACCGGCCACCCCTCCTTCGTGATGTCCGCCTCCTTCACCAATCAGGTGCTGGCGCAGATCGAGCTGTGGTCCAAGGGCGAGTCCTACGAAAACAAGGTCTACGTGCTGCCGAAGCACTTGGATGAAAAGGTCGCGCGGCTGCATCTCGACAAGATCGGCGCGAAGCTGACCGAACTGACCAAGACGCAGGCGGATTATATCGGCGTGACCCCGACCGGACCGTTCAAGCCCGAGCAGTACCGCTACTGACCCGCATGGCGGCTCGACCGGGCCGCGATGGTTGCGACCGCCGCAGATGTCGGTACATTCAAAGGTGATTCGGGATCGGCCACTCGATCCTGAACCACTCACGGCGCTGGCGGGCAAGCGGCGGGCAGGCCTGCACCGCGCTGGATTTGCGGGGCAGGAAGCCGATGCGTTGGCGGGCATTGATGACGGGAGCCGTGGCCGCGTTGGCGGCATGTCCCGCCCTTGCCCAGACTGAAACCGGCGCTCTGTTCGACCAGATTCTGCCCGCGGGTGTGGAAAACTATTTCCTTCTCGCCATCGTCGCCGGCGTCGTCGCCTTCGCCGTCGTCGTCGCAATCCACTGGTCGCGCACGCAGGCGCAGCTGACGGCGCTGCGGCAGGAAAGCGACACCGCCCTCGCCCGCCTCCAGGCGGAGCGGGACGCAGGCCTCTCGCTGCTGATGGCGGGCTATCCCATCGTCATCCGCTGGGGTCCCGGCAATCGCGGACCGGCGATCGACTGCGCGGCGCCCGCCGGATCTCCGCTGCCGGCCGAGCGCGCCGAGATTCTCGCCTTCGGGCGCTGGCTGGCCCCCGCCTCGGCGGCCGAACTCGACCACGCCATCGACCTTCTGCGCCGCACCGGCGCGGGCTTCTCGCTGGCGCTGGCCACGCGCAACGGATCGCCCATCCAGGCCGACGGCATGGCGTCCGGCGCGATGCAGGTGGTGCGGTTCCGCGACAGCGGCGAAAGCGAACGGGCCTATGCGGAGCTCTATGAGAATTACCGCCTGCTGAAACGCGACGCCGAGGCGCTGCAAACCGTGCTGGAAGCGGTGGCGATGCCGGCATGGCTGCGCGATGAGAGCGGCCGTCTGAGCTGGGTGAACGAGGCTTACGCGGCCGCGGCCGGGAGCGGCAGCGCCGCTGCCGCCGTGGAGCGCGGCGCCTCCTTCTTCGGCGCCGATGCCGACCGCGAGGTCGCGGCGGCGCTTGAGCGCGAGGGCCATTATCGCGGGCACATGACGACACCGGGCAACGGCCGCCACTACGCGCTGAAAACCTGCCGCGTCGGCGGGATCGAGGCGGGAATCGCGCTCGACGTCACCGAGGACAGCCGGGCCCTGCGCGCGCTGTCGCAGGAAATCGACGGTCATCTCCATACGCTCAACAAGCTCGGCACAGGCGTCGCCCGGTTCGATGGCGGTCACCGGCTTCAGTTCGCCAATACCGCCGTGCGGCGGCTCTGGCAGCTCGATCCGGAATGGCTCGATGCCGGGCCGCAGGGGGGCGACATCCTGGACGCGCTGCGATCCGCGCGGCGGCTGCCCGACGAAGCCGACTACCGCGGCTGGAAGGAACGTTTCCTCACCATTCCCGAAAAGACGCGCGAGGACCTCTGGCGGTTGCCCGACGGCCAGAAACTGCGCGTCGTCGCCGACCCGCAGCCCCAGGGCGGCGTCGCCTATCTGTTCGAGGACGTCACCGAGCGCATGGCGCTGCAATCACGTTTCGAGCAGGTGTCCGAGCTGCAGCGTGAAACGCTGGACAACCTCAGCGAGGCCATCGTCGTGTTCGCATCCAACGGACGACTGCGGCTGTCGAATCCGGCGATGCACGAGATGTGGAACCTGGACGAATCCGCCATGGCCAGCGCGCCGCGCATCGACCAGGTCATCGGCTGGTGCCGCGAGAGGCATGGCGCCGACGAAGACTGGGCCGCGCTGCATGCCGCCGTCACCGGCCTTGAAGATCGCCGGCAGGGCCTTGAGCGGCGCTTCAGGCGCAGCGACGGCCGCGTCATCCACATGTCCGCCGCACCGCTGCCCGACGGCGGCACGCTGGCTGTATTCATCGACATGACGGATGCGGCCAATGTCGAGGAAACGCTGCGGCAGGCGAACGAGGCGCTGACGGCCGCCGCCAAGCTGCGCAACGATTTCCTGCAGAAGATTTCCTACGAGCTGCGCGTGCCGCTGACCACCATCATCGGATACGCGCAGATTCTCGCCGGCACGCCCGGCGCGCCGGAGACCCGGCGTATAGAACAGACCGGCCACATCCTGACCTCGGCGAACGCCTTGCTGGCCATGATCGACGACATTCTCGATCTGGCGACCGTGGATGCCGGCGCGATGACGCTCGACATTTCCGATATCGACATCCCGCGGATCGTCGATGCCGCCTGCGAGGCCCTGCGCGACCGGCTGGAGGCCAAATCGATCGAGGTGTCCGTGGACATCGAGGAGGATATCGGGTCGCTCAAGGGGGATGCGGCCCGCCTCAGACAGGTGCTTTTCAACATCCTGTCCAACGCGATCGGCTTCAGCCCGGATGGCGGCCGCGTCGAGATCGGCTGCACCGGCGACGCCGCCAGCGTGACCTTCACCGTTCGCGACTACGGGACGGGGATACCGGAAGAGCGGCTCGGACGCGTGTTCGACCGGTTCGAAAGCCACACCGCCGGCACCGATCACCGTGGCGTCGGGCTCGGGCTTGCGATCGTGCGCAGCTTCGTCGCCCTGCATGGCGGCAACGTGCAGATAGAATCCCGCAAGACGCAAGGGACGACGGTAACCTTCCGTCTGCCGCGCCTGCCGCAACCGCCGGAAGTCAGGGCGATCCCGTCCTCGGCCCCGCGCGAGCGCGCAACCCCAAACGACGACGCGACCCGTAGCCGACGGACCTCGTGAAATGGCATTATCCACGACCGTTTCCGATGCACGCGTGCGCCGGCAGATCGCGCTGGCGGACGAGGCGGCCAGCGACGCGCTTGCGGCGGAGCTCGCGCTCTACGCACGGCCCGGCGACCTGATCCTGCTTTCCGGCGATCTCGGCGCGGGCAAGACGCATTTCGCCCGCGCGACGATCCGCGCGATCGCGAACGATGCCGCGCTCGACGTTCCGAGCCCCACCTTCACGCTGCGGCAGGACTATGAGACGGCCCGGTTCCCCGTGGCGCATTTCGATTTCTATCGGCTGAACAGCGGCGAGGAAGCCGACGAACTCGACATCGACGGCGCGCTGTCGGCGGGCATGGCGCTCGTGGAGTGGCCGGAACGGGCGGAATTGCTGCTGCGGGACTGGCCGACGACGCTCAGCCTGCATTTCGATTTCGGGGATAGCGGCGGCCGGACGGCGTCGCTGGAAGGGCGCGGCAGCTGGGCGGAGCGGCTGGCGCGGCGCGACGTCGTGAACGCCTTCCTGAACGAAACAGGACATGAAGCGGACCACCGTGCCTTTCTGCAGGGAGATGCGTCGCCGCGGCGCTACGAAAGGCTGCGGCCGGCGGCGGGCGGATCGCTGATCCTTATGGATGCGCCCGAAGCGCCGGACCCCGGCCTTGCCGGCGGGCCGAGCTACAGCCGCATTGCCCGGCTGGCCGAAAGCGTGCGCCCCTTCATCGCCATGGCGCGGGGATTGCGCGATGCCGGACTGCACGCCCCGGCCATCCTGGCGGCGAACGCGCGCGCCGGTCTGATCCTGCTCGACGATCTCGGCGATGGCCGCATCGTCGACGCCGGGGGGCCGATCCCGGAACGCTACGAAGCCGCCGTGGATGCGCTCGCGCATTTGCACGGCCGGGACATGCGCGAGGCGGCGGACGGCTACCGCCTGCCGCTCTATGCCATGGAGACGATGCTGGCCGAGGTCAGCCTCGCCTGCGAGTGGTACCTGCCCTGGCGATACGGTCACCCGGCCATCACGAAGACCGCCGATGAGCTTCAGGCCGCCTTCCGTCTCGTGCTCGAACCGGTGCTTCACCCGGCGGACAACAAGAGCTGGACCTTGCGCGACTACCACTCCCCCAACATCATCTGGATCGAAAGCGCGGCGGGGATCGACCGGGTCGGAATCATCGATTTCCAGGACGCGCTGATCGGTCCGGCCGCCTATGACGTCGCCTCGCTGTGCATGGATGCGAGGGTCGATGTTCCCGAGGCGCTGGAAGCACGCCTCCTCGACCGCTACCTGACCGCGCGCGGGCCCAGTTTCGATCGGGAGGGCTTCCGCCGCGACTACGCGGCGATGGCGGCGCAGCGCAACAGCAAGATTCTCGGCATCTTCGCGCGCCTCGCCCTGCGCGACGGCAAGACGCGCTACCTGACCCATCAGCCGCGCATCGCCCGCTATCTCAAGCGCGCGCTCGCCCATCCCCACCTCAAGCCGGTGAAGGACTGGTACGAGGCCCATCTGCCGGAAGCGCTCGACGAAAAGAAGGTGCTGAAGTGAAGATCACCCGAGCGATGGTGCTGGCGGCGGGGCTCGGCACCCGGATGCGGCCGATCACCGACAACTGTCCGAAGCCACTTATCCGCGTTGCCGGCGCAGCGCTGCTCGACCACGCGCTGGACCGGCTCGCGGAAGCCGGAATCGCCCGTGCCGTGGTCAACGTCCATTATCTCGCCGATCAGGTCGAGGCGCATCTCAAAGGGCGCAAGACGCCGAAGATCGTGATCTCGGACGAGCGCGAAACGCTGCTGGAAACCGGCGGCGGCATCAGGAAGGCGTTGCCGCTGCTCGGCAAGAGCCCGTTCCTGGTCATGAATTCCGACAGCTTCTGGGTCGAGGGACGCCCGCCGACGCTGCCGCGCATGATGGCGAGCTTCGACCGGAAAAAGATGGACATGCTGCTGCTGCTCGCCGCCAGCACGGCCAGCACCGGCTATCACGGCCGGGGCGATTTCGTGCTGCTGCCGGACGGGCGGCTGGAACGGCGCAAGGAGAAGCAAGTCGCTCCCTTCGTCTACACAGGCGTCGCGATCGTCGATCCGGCGATCTTCAAGGCTACCCCCGAGGGCGCGTTCTCGCTTAACCTGCTGTTCGACCGCGCCATCGACGCCGGCCGGCTCTACGGTCAGCGCCTCGACGGGTTGTGGATGCACGTCGGAACGCCGGAGGCCATCGGGGAGGCCGAGCAGGCAATCAGCGCCAGCATTCTTTGAAGAGGCACCCATGAAGGCAACTCCGAAGGTCTGGACCGTTCCGCCCTCGGTGCCCTTTCTGCCCGCGCTCGCCGAAGCGCTGCATCGAGGCCTGCTGCCCGGACTGAACGATGCCGCCGGCAGGCGGGCGACCATCCTGCTGCCGACGCGGCGCGCCGCGATGCGCCTGACCGAACTCCTCGCCGCCCGCGCCCCCGGGGGCGCGGCGATCGTGCCGGCGATCCGTACCCTGAGCGACATCGACGCCGACCGCATCGTCACCGACGAGGAGAGGGGCGGCGAGGGCGACATCCAGGGCCTTGCCGGCGAGGCGGCCGTCGACTTCCTGCGCCGGCCCGTCATCGCGCCGATGGCGCGGCAGCTCGACCTTGCCTGGCTGGTGCTGGAATGGGGGCGGAAGGTCGCCGGCAATCTCAAACTGCCGAATGGCGACAGCCCCGCCGCGCCGACACAGGCGCGCGAAGCCGCCAGCCTTGCCGGTCAGCTCGCCGGCCTGATGGATTCGCTGGAGATCGAAGAGGTCGACCCGGCGCGGATTGCCGAACTGGCCAGTGACGGTTTTGAATCCTACTGGGACGTGACGCTCAAATTCCTTTTGATCGTGACGCGCGAATGGCCCAATATTCTCGCCGGGCAGGGCGCGCTGGACGCCGCGGCGCGGCGCAGCCGGCTGATCGAAGCCTACAGGCTGCGCCTGGAAAAGGAGCGCAGCGACGCGCCGGTCATCGCCGCCGGATCGACCGGTTCGGTGCCCGCGACGGCGCGGCTGCTGCGGACCATTGCGCGACTTCCCAACGGGCACGTCATCCTGCCCGGCCTCGACACCCATCTCGACGAACCCTCGTTCGGCGTGATCGCCGATGGCGACTCGCTGCATCCCGGACATCCGCAATTCGGTCTTGCGCGGCTCCTTCAGGCGATCGGCACCAGCCGGGATCAGGTTTTGCCGCTCGATCCGCTGGGACGGGAAAACGCCTGCCGCGACCGGCTTTTCAGTTCGCTGATGCGGCCCGCCGCGACCGCCGAACTTTGGGCCGGGGCGGATAGTTGGCGCGAAAGGGACGAACTGGCGGATTCGCTCGATGGCATAACGCTCATCACGGCGCGCGACGACCGGGAAGAGGCCCTGTCGATCGCAGCGGCGATGCGCGAGGCGCTGGAAACGCCCGGCAAGCGTGCGGCGCTGGTCACGCCCGACCGCACGCTGGCGCGGCGGGTCAAGGCGGAACTCGGGCGCTGGGACATCGATGTCGCCGATTCTGCCGGCGTACCGCTTGGCGAGAGCGCCGCCGGCCGTCTGGCGCGGCTGATCGCCGAAGCGGCGGCGGGGCGGCTGCCGCCAGACCTGACCATCGGCCTCCTGCATCATCCGCTGGCCCGGTTCGGGCTCGACGAAGCGACGCTGCAGAGCGCCGCGCGGGCGCTGGAAATCCTCGTCCTGCGCGGGCCGAAGCCGGCGCCCGGCAGCGCGGGTCTGATCGTCTCCCTCGATACAAGGCTCGCCGCGCTTGCCGATCCCGACGCCCGCGCCGACCGGGTCGTCAGGCGGGCCATGCTGCTGGACGAGCCCGCGCGAGACCTCGCCGGGCGGCTGCACAAGGCGCTCGCGCCGCTGGAGGCCATCGGCAGCGGCGACCTGCGCGCGCTGGCGACCGCGCATCGCGAGGCCCTGCTGGCCGTGGCGCAGGACGAGGCCGGCCTGATGCCGCCCGAGACTGCCGCCGCCGCGGCGCTTCTCGACGAGATCGCGGCCAGCGCCCCCGGCAATCTCACCATCGCACTGGCGGACTATCCCGGCCTTTTCGACACGCTCATCGCCGGGCGCAACATGCCCGATTATGGATGCAGCCATCCGCGACTGCAGATCCTCGGCGCGCTGGAAGCCCGCCTCGTCGACAGCGATCTGATGATTCTCGGCGGCCTCAACGAGGGCGTCTGGCCCGGTGAAACGGTGATCGATCCCTTTCTCGACCGGACGAGCCGCAAGGCCGTCGGTCTGCCCGCGCCGGAGCGCCGGATCGGCCTCGCCGCGCATGATTTCGTCCAGGCCGCCGCCGGCAGGGAGGTCATTCTGTCGCGTGCCGCGGCAAGCGGCGGCAAGCCGGCGATACCCTCACGCTGGCTGCAGCGGCTGCGCACGGTCATCGGCGAAGGGCCCTATGCGGAATTGACCGGACGCGGAACGCGGCTGACGCTCATCGCGCGCGCGCTCGACCAGCGATCCCCCGCTACCGGCTTCCCCGAGCCGCGTCCCTGCCCGCCGGTCGACAAGAGGCCCCGCCGCATCAGCGCCAGCCGTATCACGACCTGGATACGCGATCCCTATTCAATCTATGCCAGCGCGGTCCTCGGGCTCGATCCGCTGGAAGCCATCGGCGCGGCGCCCGGACCGGCGGAACGCGGCACGTTCATCCATGCGGCGCTGGAGCGTTTCGAGCGCGAACGACAGGCCGGGCTTGGCGGCGACCCGCTCGGCCATCTCATCGCCTGCGGCGAAAAGGCCCTCGCACCGTTCGCCATCCATCCGGAACTGACCGCGCTCTGGCGGCGGCAGTTTGTACGAATCGCCGGCTGGTACATACCCTGGCGCGAGGAGCGCGCCCCGTTCATTGCCAGCAGCCTGATCGAGCTGCGCGGGACGCTCGATATTCCGGCGCCGGGCGGGCCCTACCGGCTGACGGCCATCGCCGACAGGATCGACGTCATGAAGGACGGGGCGATCGAAATCCTCGACTACAAGACCGGCGTTCCTCCATCGTCGCCCGCCGTCAGGTCGGGTCTGGAGCCGCAGCTGACGATCGAGGCGGCGATGGCCGCCGCGGGCGCCTGGGACAGGGCGCATGAAGGACGCTCCGTCGCGGCGCTGCGCTATCTGCGCCTGAGCGGCGGCCATCCCCCGGGCGAGGAATGCGTCATCACCGGCGAACGCGGAGGGCCGCCCTTCGATCCGGATGAGGCGGCGGCCGAGGCCCTTGCCGGCCTGCGATCGCTGATCGACGCCTATGACCGGGCCGAGCAGCCCTATCTCGTCAAACCCCGTGTCGCCTTCCTGCACCGCTATGCCGACTACGACCATCTGTCGCGGCATGCCGAATGGAGCGCGATGGAGGATGCGGAGGGCGAGGCGTGACGATACCGACCGCGCTCGAAAGCCAGCAGCGGCTTGCCGCCGACCCCGCCCGGTCCGCGTGGGTCACCGCCAATGCCGGCTCGGGCAAGACGCATGTGCTGGTGCAGCGGGTTCTGCGGCTGCTGCTCGACGGGGTCGATCCGGCGCGGCTGTTGTGCCTGACCTTCACCAACGCGGCAGCGGCACAGATGGCCGACAGGATCAGCCTGTCGCTCGGGCACTGGGCGGTCGCGGACGACGAGAAGCTCGCAGGCATCCTTCACGATATACTCGGGCGCCCCGCCAAACAGCACGAACAGGCGCGGGCCCGTCGGCTGTTCGCGCAGGCCATCGAAACGCCGGGCCGGCTCAAGATCCAGACAATCCACGCCTTCTGCGAGCGCGTGCTGCAGCTCTTTCCCTTCGAGGCCGGCGTACCGGCGGGTTTCGACGTGCTCGACGATCTGGAAGCGCGGCGGCTGACCGACGCTGCCCTGGGCGAAATCCTGACCGAAGCCGAGGCGGATCGAGACAGCGAAGCCGCCGCGCTGCTCGACGACATTCTCGCACGGAGCGGCGAACACGCCATGCGCGACGCGCTCGCAAAGCTCATCTCCAGGAGGGGCCGCTACCTCGCCTGGCGCCGGAATGGGGGAACGGCCCACCGCTATCTCGGCATCGACCGCCGCCTCACCGCCGACGATATCGTCCGTTCGTTTGCCGCCTCCTCGCGCGTCATGGCGAGCGGTTGGGGAGACGTATGCGAGGCGCTGCTCGGCGACGCGGGCACCGCCATGCAGAAGCTGGGCTCCACGTTCCAGCAGGCCGCGGGCGACACTCTGGCGCAGGCTCGCTGCGTCATCGCCGCCTATTTCACCCAGCAGAATCTGCCGCTGGCGAATTTCCCGGCGAAGTCGCTGCAAAAGAGCGCGCCGGCCCTATACGCAGCCTTCGATGCCGACCGGGGGGCCGCCATCGCTGCGAAGGACCGGGTGCTCGCCGTCGAGCTTGCCGCGTCGAGCGAGGCCCTGTTCGGTTTCGCCGACAAGGTGCTCGCCGCCTATGCCCGGCTGAAGGCCGAAGCGTCCGCGCTCGACTTCGACGATCTGATCGGACGCATGGAGGCGTTGCTGGCGAACGGCCACGGTCCCTGGGTGCTCTACCGTCTCGACCGGGGCATCGACCACATCCTTGTCGACGAGGCGCAGGACACCAGCCCCGAGCAGTGGCGCATCGTGCGCGCACTCGCCGAAGAATTCTTCGCCGGCGAAGGCGCGTCCGGTAAGGTGCGCACGATCTTCGCCGTCGGCGACGAGAAGCAGTCCATCTATTCCTTTCAGGGCGCCGATCCGCAAGGCTTCCGGGAGATGAAGAGCCTCTTCCGGCGGCGCGTGGATCAGGCGGGGCTCGCCTTCAGCGCCGTCGCGCTGACGCACTCCTTCCGCTCGACGCCCGAGATCCTCGCCAGCGTGGATGCCGTCTTCGCGCTTGACGACGCCGCGCGCGGCGTTGCCGAACGCGACGCGAACGGCAGCGCGCTCGGGCTCGGCCATGTCGCGATCCACGATGCGCAGGCGGGCGTGGTGGAGCTCTGGCCGCCTGTGCCGGCGCGGCAGAAGGACGAGAAGGAGGCCTGGGACGCGCCGCTCGACCGCGACGACGAGACCCACAATACGGTCATTCTGGCCAAGGCGATTGCCGGCAAGATAAAGGCCTTGATCGACGCGGGGACCATCCTGCCCTCGACGGGGCGGAACGGCAGCTCCAGGGCAGCGGGCGAAGGCGACTTCCTGATCCTGCTGCGCAAGCGCACAAGGCTCGCCCGGCCCATCGTCAAGGCACTGAAGGACGCCGGCCTGAGGGTCGCCGGCGCCGACCGGCTGCGCATCGCAGAGCATATCGCGGTTGAGGACCTGATCGGGCTGGGCACGCTGTGCTGGCTGCCGGACGACGATCTGACCTTGGCCGCCGTCCTGAAAAGTCCGCTTTTCGGCCTTGGCGAAGACGACATCTATCGTCTCGCCGTGGACCGAACGGGAAGCCTTCACGACGCCCTCGCCGCCTCGCCCGACGAACGCCACCGCGACGCCTACCGGCGTCTCGATGCATTTCGGGCAAAAGGACGCGCGGCGAGACCTTTCGACTTCTACGCCGACGTGCTCGGCGCCGGCGGCGGGCGCGATGCAATCCACGCGCGCATGGGCATGGAGGCGCTCGATCCGGTCGATGAATTCCTGTCGCTTGCCCTTTCCTACGAGCAAGCGCATGCGGCGACACTGCCCGGCTTCGTCGCCTGGATCGCGGAGGGCGGAGCGGAGATCAAGCGCGACATGGACGAGGACGGCGGCGAAGTCCGGGTCATGACGGTGCACGGCTCGAAGGGTCTCGAAGCCCCGATCGTCTTCCTGCCGGACACGATGAGCGTGCCGACATCGAAGGATCTCGACGCCGTCCTGTTCGACGCCGGCGCCGATCCTTTCGAACCTGCCCTCGGCGCGCTGTGGATGCCCCCGGACAAGGAGTGCCCGGACATCGCCCGCCGGCTCAGGCGCAAGGCGCTGGATGCTGCGGAAGAGGAATACAGGCGCCTGCTCTACGTCGCGATGACGCGCGCCAAGGACCGGCTCTATATCTGCGGTGCGGCCGCGCAGAAGGCGCCGTCCGGCACCCCGTGGC
Source organism: Flavobacteriaceae bacterium (assembly GCA_050249695.1). Classification (GTDB taxonomy): domain Bacteria; phylum Pseudomonadota; class Alphaproteobacteria; order Rhizobiales; family Tepidamorphaceae; genus JACKJP01. Next base: position 303,371 of record JBFWQA010000002.1, read on the forward strand.
ATGCCCTCGCCGAGGCCGGCATCCGGCCGCTGGCGCGGGAAGTGGAAGACGTCGCCGGAACGATCCTCAGGATCGGGGAGGAAGCGGAAATGCCGGGTCACCCGCCACCGCGGCAAGCCGGCGAGACGCCTCTGCCCGGATGGGCGACCGCGGCTGCGCCGTCCGAGACGCCGATTACGCGCGCCCGCCCGAGCGCCATCTTCCGGCGCGCCGACGAGGGTGCCGTGCGGCGCGGGCTTCTCGTCCATGGCCTTCTGGAAATTCTCCCCGACGTTCCCGCTGCGCGCAGGATGGAGGCCGCCGGCCGCTATCTGGATGTTCATGCCGGCGATCTTGCCGCCGACACGCGCATGACGATTGCCCGGAACGTCCTTGCCATCCTGGACGCGCCGGCCTTCGCCGCCGTCTTCGCGGAAGGGAGCGCCGCCGAGGTCGCCATCGCGGGAACCCTGGCGGAAGGCGCGGAGAGCCGTTTCGTCTCAGGCAGGATCGACCGCCTCATCGTCGGCGAGGAAGAAGTGCTGATCGTCGATTTCAAGAGCGATACGGCCCCGCCCCCGCCGGGCGCGCCGCTGCCCCCGCATTATGCCGGCCAGATGCGGGACTATCTGCGCCTCACACGGGCCGCCTATCCGAATCGGCGCGTCCGGGTCGCGATCCTGTGGACCGCGCTGCCCCGGCTGGACCCCGTTGACGCGATTGAGGAACCCGCGCTCGCTTGACCATCGGGAGCCGCGTTCTTAACTATCGGAATGAACGATTCCGATCACTCGAACGGCGGGCCGCTCCCGTCAGGAGAAAATCTCATGGTTGCCAAGAATGTGAGCCAGGCGTCCTTCGACAGCGATGTCCTGCAGTCCTCGGAGCCGGTGCTTGTCGATTTCTGGGCCGAATGGTGCGGTCCGTGCAAGCAGCTGTCGCCGACGCTGGACGAGATCGCGTCCGAGATGGAAGGGAAGGTCACCATCGCCAAGGTGAACATCGACGAGAACCAGGAAATCGCCGTGAAATACGGCGTGCGCGCCATTCCCATGCTGGCGCTGTTCAAGGACGGCGAACTTGCCGGCACCCAGGTCGGCGTGCAGCCGAAGAGCCGGCTTGTCAATTGGATCAACGACACGATCTGACCTTCCGGCGCAGTGAAATTTCGGCCGGTCCCGGCGGGGCCGGCCTTTTTCATGCCGTCTCGGCGGTTTCCAGATCGCGCAACACGGCGCCGGCGAGATAGAGCGACCCGCAGATCAGTATGCGCGGGGTCTCCATGCGCGGCATGATATGCAGCGCCTCGCGCACGTCGCGCGCCCGGGCGACCGCGAGGCCTGCGCTGGAAGCGATGTCCGCCAGCTGCGCCGGCGCGATGCCGGCGTCGGAATCGGGCACCGGGACGGCGATGACGCGGCGGGCGATATCCTTGAAGGCGGCGAGAAATCCCAGCGCGTCCTTGGTGCGCAGCATGCCGCAGATGAGATAGAGCGGACGCGGATCGCGCTCCTCCATCTCGGCCATGGCCTCCGCAATGACGCGTCCGGCTGCGGGATTGTGCCCGCCGTCGAGCCAGATTTCGGCACCCTCGGGCGCGTGGGCGGAAAGCGCGGTGCCGGTCAGGTTCTGAAGCCGCGCCGGCCAGTCGGCATTTTGCAGCCCGGCCTCGATGGCCGATACGGGGAAATCCGGCTCGATTGCCCTCAGGACGGCGATGGCGATGCCGGCGTTCTCGAGCTGGTGCCTGCCCGGCAGACGCGGCCTTTCAAGATCCAGAAGGCCGGCATCGTCCTGAAAGACCATGCGGCCGTGCTCCTCATAGACCTGCCAGTCCTCGCCGCCAATGAACAGCGGGGCCCGCGCCCGCGCCGCCGCGCTCGCGATGACGGTCGCGGCTTCGGGATGCTGCGGCGCGCTGATCACGGGTCGGCCGCGCTTGATGATGCCGGCCTTCTCGCCGGCGATCGCGGCGATGTCGGTGCCGAGAAAATCGGTATGATCCAGCGAGATCGGGGTGATGACGCTGGCCAGCGGACTTGCCACCACATTGGTGGAATCCAGCCGGCCGCCCATCCCCACCTCGAGCAGCAGCACATCGGCGGGATGACGCGAGAAGACCAGCAGTGCCGCCGCCGTGATGATCTCGAAGACGGTAATCGGCTGGCCGGCGTTGATCCGCTCGCATTCGGCGAGCGCGGCGGCCAGCTCCTCTTCGCCGATCAGCACGCCGCCGCCGGGCCGGCCGAGGCGGATTCGCTCGTGAAAATGAGCAAGATGCGGCGAGGTATAGACATGCACGGAACGGCCGGCGGCCTCATGGAAGGCCCTCAGATAGGCGATGACGGAGCCCTTGCCGTTGGTGCCGGCGACATGGATGACCGGGGGCAGCCTGTCCTGCGGATTGCCGAGCGCGGCGAGGATGCGCCACATCCTGTCGAGCGAAAGGTCGATCAGTCGCGGATGCAGCCCGGCAAGCCGCTCCAGAAGCGTGGATGAATCGGTCATCGGCGCTATCCGAAGAGCGGTCCGTGGGGTGCTGGACGCTGGATCGGCGCTGCCATCAGGCTTCGGCTTCAGCCGGCTCCGCTGGCGCGACTTGCGGTGCTTCTTCCGGCGCCGTCCGGGGTGCGGCGGGGCGCACCGGTTCGCTTTTCAGGAGCAGATGGCAGATGCGCGAAAGCGTCGCCCGCAGCTTGTGGCGCGGCACCACCATGTCGACCATGCCGTGCTCATGCAGATATTCGGCGCGCTGGAACCCCGGCGGCAGTTTCTCGCGGATCGTCTGCTCGATGACGCGCGGGCCGGCGAAGCCGATCAGCGCGCCCGGTTCGGCGATCTGGATATCGCCCAGCATGGCGTAGGACGCGGTGACGCCGCCGGTCGTCGGATGGGTAAGCACCACGATATAGGGCAGGCCCAGCTCGCGCAGTTCCTGCACCGCGACGGTCGTCTTGGGCATCTGCATCAGCGAGAGGATGCCTTCCTGCATGCGCGCGCCGCCCGAGGCGGCGAACATGATGAAGGGCGTGCGATGGCGCGCCGCCGATTGCATGCCCGCCACGACGGCGGCGCCGGCGGCCATGCCGAGCGAACCGCCCAGGAAATCGAAATCCTGCACCGCGGCGGTGACCTTCAGCCCATCCACCGTACCGACGCCCACCAGCACGGCGTCATCGCGGCCGGTCTTGGCGCGCGCGTCCTTCAGCCGGTCGACATAGCGGCGCTCGTCGCGGAACTTCAGCGGGTCGGCGGGCACCGAAGGGGTCTCGATCGTCTCGAACGCCCCTTCGTCGAAAAGCATCCTGAGCCGATCTTCGGCCGGCACACGCATATGGTAGCCGGAGCCGGGGATGACGTAGAGATTGGCGACGAGATCGCGATGAAAGACCATCTCGCCGGTCTCCGGGCATTTGACCCAGAGATTGTCGGGCGTGTCGCGTTTCGGGCCGAGCAGGTTGCGGAAACCGGGACGCAGGCGGTTGGTGATCCAGTTCATGGCGCTATCCCTATCGGCCCATTGCGACTATTCGGCGGCGGCATGCGTGCGCCGGCGCACGCCTTCGGCGAGCTGGCGCACCAGCGAGGTGACCGCTTCGGCGCAGCGTGCCCCGCCGCGGCCATTATCATCGAGACTCGCACGGACCGCTTCCACCAGCGCGGAGCCCACGACGACACCGTCGGCGACGCCGGCGATGGCGGCGGCCTGATCGGGCGTCTTGACGCCGAAACCGACGGCGACCGGCAGATCGGTCTTGCTCTTGATGCGCTTGACGGCGGCGGCGACCTTGCCGGCATCGGGACTGGCCGATCCGGTGATGCCGGTGATCGAAACGTAGTAGACGAAGCCGGACGTGTTCTGAAGCACCCGGGGCAGGCGCTTCTCGTCCGTGGTCGGCGCGGCGAGCCGGATGAAATTGATGCCGCGCTCAAGCGCCGGGATGCACAGCTCGTCGTCCGCTTCGGGCGGCAGATCGACGACGATCAGCCCGTCCACGCCATCCTTCACGCAGGCGTCGACAAAGCGTTCCGGCCCGTATGAGTAGATGGGGTTGTAGTATCCCATCAGGACGATCGGGGTTTCCCGGTCGTTCTGACGGAAGGCGCGGACCATTTCCAGCGTCCTGACCATCGTCTGGCCGCCCTGAAGCGCCCTGAGGCCGGCTGCCTGGATCGCCGGACCGTCGGCCATCGGATCGGAAAACGGCATGCCCAGTTCGATGACGTCCGCGCCGGCAGCCGGCAGGCCTTTGAGGATTGCCAGCGACGTGTCGTAGTCGGGATCGCCGGCGGTGACGAAGGTGACGAGGGCGGCGCGGCCCTCTGCCTTCAATGCGGCGAAGCGGCGATCGATGCGGGATGCGCTCATCTAGATCTCCATCCCCAGATGCTTGGCGACGGCGAAGACATCCTTGTCGCCACGACCGCAGAGGTTCATCACGATGATCTCGTCGCGGCCCATCCGGGGGGCGCGCTTGATGACCTCTGCAAGCGCGTGGGAAGGCTCAAGCGCGGGAATGATCCCCTCGAGGCGGGTCAGCAACTGGAAGGCGTCCAGCGCCTCCTGATCCATAATCGGCACATATTCGACGCGGCCGGTTTCCTTCAGCCAGGAATGCTCCGGACCGATGCCGGGATAATCGAGGCCGGCAGAGATCGAGTGGCCTTCCTTGATCTGGCCGTCGGCGTCCTGCAGCAGATAGGTGCGGTTGCCGTGCAGCACGCCCGGACGGCCCGCCGTAAGCGACGCGCAATGCTCCTCGCCGTCGAGCCCCTTGCCGCCCGCCTCGACGCCGACGATGCGGATGTTCTTCTCGTCAAGGAAGGGATGGAAGAGGCCGATCGCGTTGGAGCCGCCGCCGACGGCCGCGACGAGCATGTCGGGCAGGCGCCCCTCGGCCGCCAATATCTGCTCCCGCACCTCCTTGCCGATCACCGACTGGAACTCGCGGACGAGTTCGGGATAGGGGTGCGGGCCGGCTGCGGTGCCGATCAGGTAATAGGTGCTCTCCACATTCGTGACCCAGTCGCGCAGCGCCTCGTTCATGGCGTCCTTCAGCGTGCCGTGGCCGGCGGTGACGGGATGAACCTTCGCCCCGAGCAGGCGCATGCGGAAGACGTTCGGCGCCTGCCGCTCGACATCGGTCGCACCCATATAGACCTCACAGGGGAAACCGAAACGCGCCGCGACGGTCGCGGAGGCAACGCCATGCTGCCCGGCGCCGGTTTCGGCGATGATCCGCGTCTTGCCCATGCGCTTTGCGAGCAGGATCTGGCCGAGGCAATTGTTGATCTTGTGACTGCCCGTATGGTTGAGCTCGTCGCGCTTGAAGTAGATCTTCGCGCCGCCGAGATACTCGGTCAGGCGTTCGGCGAAATAGAGCGGCGAGGGACGGCCCGTATAGTGCGTGTTCAGATAGGCCAGTTCCGCCTGGAACGCCGGGTCGTTGCGCGCGGCCTGCCACTCCGCCTGCAGGTCGAGGATCAGCGGCATCAGCGTCTCGGCGACGAACCGGCCGCCGAAAATGCCGAACTTGCCCTGCTCGTCGGGACCGGTACGGAAGGAGTTGGGCATCGCTGCGGTGACGGGCTTGCTCACGAACGCTCTTTCGCTTCGATTGCCGCCGACGCCTCGCGGGCGTTGGCGATGAACTGACGGATGAGCGCCTCGTCCTTGATGCCGGGCGCGCGCTCCACGCCCGAGGATACGTCGATGCCCGCCGGGCGCACCGCGGCGATTGCCGCGCCGACATTGGCGGGATTGAGCCCACCGGAAAGCATGAAGGAGAGGGCCGGGTCAAGCTTGGCGAGAATCCGCCAGTCGAAGGCGCGGCCATGGCCGCCGGGGCGGGTGGCATCCTTCGGCGGCTTTGCATCGAGCAGGATACGGTCCGCGACGCCGATATAGGCCTCCAGCGCGGCGAGATCGTCCGCAGCGGCAACGCCCACGGCCTTCATCACCGGCAGACCCGTCCGCGTCCTGATCTCCCGCACGCGCGCGGGCGTCTCGTTGCCGTGCAACTGCAGCATGCCGATGCCGGCCGCGACCGCCTCGTCGATCAGCGCGTCGCCCGCGTCGACCACGAGGGCGACGCAAACCGCCCGGCCGCGCGCAGCCTCCAGCAAGGGCCTTGCGTCGGCGGGAGCGATGTCGCGCGGCGACGGGGGGAAGAACACGAACCCCACCATGTCGGCGCCCGCGTCCAGCGCCACGGAAAGGTTGTGCATGTCGCGCAGCCCGCAAATCTTGATGTCGATCGGCATCGGGTGCTTTCAGAAAATGCCGGCACGCCGGCGCGAACGTTCAGGCGGCGCGTTTGGGCCCCGGGAGCGCGCGTCCGCCGTCGCCGGTACCGGCCGCCTCCGCCCTGACCCGCCATCGCGCGGCCTCGTCACGGCTGGCGCGGGCCTGGCGCCGCCACTTGCCCTGGGCGAGCCACGAGGCGAACCCGCCGATCGCGACGCCGATGATGAGCGTGAGGAAGATGAGCATGTAGAGCGGCATGCGCAGCGCGAGCGCGGGCTCAGCGGAAATCGGATCGAGCGACAGCGTCACCGCTTCACGGTTGGCGACAGCGAACACCACCAGCAGGACCGCCAGCGGAATGATGATGACGAACCAGACGATGCGCCTGAGCATCAGTGCCGTCCTTTCGACGTTTCAGGCGTCAGCCTTCGCCGCCGTTGAGCCGCTCGCGCATTTCCTTGCCGCTCTTGAAGAACGGCACGACCTTCTCATCGACGGCGACCTTGTCGCCCGTACGCGGATTGCGCCCCTGACGGGCCCGCCGCTGGCGGACCGAGAAGGCGCCGAAGCCGCGAAGCTCCACCCTGTCGCCTCTCGACAGGGCATCCGCGATTTCATCCAGAATCGCGTTGACGATCATTTCGACGTCGCGCTGGTAGAGATGCGGATTCTGCTGCGCGATCTTCGATATCAGTTCCGACTTTATCATGGCCCCCGCCATATTCTTTCCGCCGGCACCGGCGGTTCCAATTACCCGGTTTCTCGCTCTCGGCCGACATTCTGTGCCAAAATCCTTATCTGTCAACCATTTGCGGCTCCCAAACCGCAACAAGGCCGCTGATGGGCGTTTGCGGCGCCGCGAGCATGGCGGCCAGACGCTCCATTCCGAAAAAGCGCGCAACCGCCTGAACCGAAATACCGGCAAAACCGGCGTCGGGGGCGAGATCACGAACCGGAACGCCCGAGCCGATGCCATGTTCCTTCTCGAGCCAAGCGCGCACCTCGTCGTCTCCGCCGATTTCGTCGATGAGGCCGTTCTCCAGCGCCTGCTTGCCGGTATAGAGGCGGCCGTCGGCAAGCTGCCGAGCGCGCGTCTCCTCCATGCCGCGCCTGTCGGCGACGAGATCTACGAACCAGTTGAAGGAATCCTCCACCAGCACCCGCATCGCGGCGACCGCCTCGGGATTCTCCGGCGTGAAGGGATTGGGCTCGGCCTTGAGCGGCGCGCTCTTCACGGTCGAGAACGACACGCCGACATTGTCGAGCAGCCGGGTCACATTCGCCCATTGGAAGATGACGCCGATGGAGCCGGTCAGCGTGTTGCGCCGGGCGAAAATGCGGTCGGCCGAGATGGCGGCGATATAGCCGCCGGAAGCGGCGAGCGTGCCGAGTTCGGCAACGACCGGCTTCCTGGCCGCGACCTTGCGGACCGCGTTGAACAGTTCCTCCGAGCCGGCCGTCGTGCCGCCGGGGCTGTCGATGGAAAGGATCAGGGCACGGATATTGTCGTTCTTGCCGATGCGATCGATGAGATCGAGCGTCTTGCGGTCGCCGGTAATCAGGCCGGTGATCTGGACGCGGGCGACCTGCTCACCGCCGAAGGCGCCGAACTGATCGCGGGCAAGGACACCGGCGACGCCGAGCACGAAAAGGACGACGAGCGCCAGGGCGGCGAAACGCCAGCGTGAAAGTCGGCGCGTGAGGCGACGGCGGTCAACGACTTCCTGCGCATCGAGCGGCATCAAGGACCTCCAGCACTCCGGTCTTCATTGCATGGGCTCCATGCCGGGAGACGCTCGGCCGCCGGCCCGAAGCCGAAACGCCGCCATCCTGTCCCGCCGGCACCGGGCCCCGCGCACGGCAAGCCTATCGCGAGGCCGATCTCCCGCAGGGCGACTACGCCCCCTTGTGTTCCAATTCGACGCCGTCGGCCTTCTTGGCCTTGTTGAGCGCGGCACCGAGAATGTCGCCGAGGGAAGCGCCGCTGTCGGACGAACCGTACTGCGCGACGGCCTCCTTCTCTTCGGCGATTTCCAGCGCCTTGATCGAAACGCCGATCTTGTGCGTCTTCTTGTCGAACTGGGTGATGCGCGCATCGACCCGCTCGCCCGGCGCGAAACGCTCCGGCCGCTGCTCGGCGCGGTCGCGGGCCAGATCGGCACGGCGGATGAAGGCGGTCAGCTCGGTGTCGGCGATCCGGACGTCGATGCCGCCTTCCTTCACGTCGATGACCTCGCAGGTGACGACCTGACCCTTGCGCAGGCCATCATCGCCGCCGGCATCCTTGAACGGATCGGAGCCGAGCTGCTTGATGCCCAGGCTGATGCGCTCCTTGTCGGTGTCGATGTCGAGCACCTGCGCCTTGACGATATCGCCGCGGTTGTAGTCCTCGATCGCCTGCTCGCCCGGACGGTTCCAGTCGAGATCGGAGAGGTGGACCATGCCGTCGACGTCGTTGTCCAGGCCGATGAACAGGCCGAACTCGGTCTTGTTCTTGACCTCGCCCTCGACGACGGAGCCGATCGGATGGCTCTTGGCGAAGGCGTCCCACGGATTGTCGAGGCACTGCTTGAGGCCAAGGCTGATGCGGCGCTTCTGCGGATCGACCTCGAGGATCATCACCTCGACTTCCTGGCTGGTCGCGACGATCTTGCCCGGATGGACGTTCTTCTTGGTCCAGCTCATCTCGGAGACGTGGATCAGGCCCTCAACGCCCGGTTCAAGCTCGACGAACGCGCCGTAGTCGGTGATGTTGGTGACGCGGCCCTTGAAGCGCGTGTTGACCGGATATTTGGCCTCCACGCCTTCCCAAGGATCGGCCTCGAGCTGCTTCATGCCGAGGCTGATGCGCTGCGTCTCCTGATTCACCTTCACGACGCGGACCTTGACGGTCTGCCCGACGGAGAGGACTTCGGAGGGATGATTGACGCGGCGCCAGGCGATATCGGTCACGTGCAGCAGGCCGTCGATGCCACCGAGGTCGACGAACGCGCCGTAGTCGGTGATGTTCTTGACCACACCCTCGATGACCTGGCCCTCTTCGAGGCTCTGCACCAGCTCGTGGCGCTGCTCGGCGCGGCTCTCCTCGAGCACGGAGCGGCGCGACACGACGATATTGCCGCGGCGGCGGTCCATCTTCAGGATGAGGAAGGGCTGCGGCGTATGCATCAGGGGCGTCACGTCGCGGATCGGACGGATATCGACCTGGCTGCGCGGCAGGAAGGCGACGGCGCCGTCGAGATCGACGGTGAACCCGCCCTTCACCTGGTTGAAGATCTGGCCCTCGACCTTCTCCTGGGCTTCAAAGGACTTCTCCAGCTTCACCCAGCTTTCCTCACGGCGCGCCTTGTCGCGCGACAGGACGGCTTCGCCGAGCGCGTTCTCGACGCGCTCAAGATAAACCTCGACGGTGTCGCCGACGCTGATCGCGGCTTCGCGGCCATGGCCGCCGAATTCCTTCAGGGGGACGCGGCCTTCGGTCTTCAGGCCGACATCGACGATCGCCATGTCCTTTTCGATGGCGATGACGCGGCCACGGATGACGTTGCCCTCGTCGGGCGCGCGCAGTTCAAGGCTTTCGTTGAGGAGGGCTTCGAAATCTTCGACGGAAGGGTTGAGTTGGGTTGATGCCACTGGGCTTTGCTTTCATGGATGGCGGCCTTGGCAGGGAGCTTGTTTCTCCAAGCGTGTCCCTCGTACGGCCGCCGGTTGGCGTTGACTTCAAATGCCCCTGTCCGACGCGCGGGCAGAGGCGGCGAATAAACTTCCGTTCCGGATGCGGCCATCTGGCGTGAGGCGGGCGCGAAAGCTGCCGCTACCGGTCAAACAACGCGGAATGCCCAATGGCGAGGCCCGTTTTTCCATGATCAATGGCGGGGTCGTCGCGCATGAGTTTCGGCGCCGCTGGCGATACGGCCGGGAGTGGCAATATGGCTGGCTCCCGCAAGGCTCAAACGACCGGCCCGGCACCCTGGACAATGTCCACGGCCGCCCGGAATGCGGCTTCTATATCCAAATCGCTGGTGTCGAGCAAGTGCGCGTCCGGCGCGGCGGCCAGCGGGCTGACGGCGCGGCCGGCGTCGCGCGCGTCTCGTCTTTGCAGATCGGCAAGCACTTCCTCGGCGGTGACCGCCTCGCCACGCGCGATCAGTTCGGCATGCCGGCGGCGGGCCCGAACCTGCGCGGACGCCGTCACGAACAGCTTCACGTCGGCGTCCGGGCAGATGACCGTCCCGATATCGCGTCCGTCGATCACCGCGCCGGGCGGGGTGGTGGCGAAGCGGCGCTGGAGCTGCACCAGAGCCGCGCGGACGGGCGGCATCTGCGCGACGCGCGAGGCGGCATCCGCGATCCGGTCGCCGCGCAGCGCCTCCGGCGCGAGATCCTCAAGGGCCAGCTGCGAGGCGATCCGCGCGGCGGCCGTCTCGTCGTCCAGATCATATCCGGCGGCCAGCATGCCCTTACCGACGGCGCGGTAGAGAAGCCCGGTATCGAGATGCGGCAGGCCAAACCGTTGGGCGAGCCGGCGGGCGAGCGTGCCCTTGCCGGAGGCGGCCGGCCCGTCGATGGCGATGATCACGCCGATGCCTCATCGATGCCGGCGCCGAGGCCGGCCATCACATCGCGGAAAGCGGGAAAACTCGTCATGATCATTCGACCGTCATCGACGGTGACGGGCTTCTGGCTGGCCAGGCCCATGACGAGGAAGGACATGGCGATGCGGTGATCGAGATGGGTCTCGACGATGCCGCCGCCCGGCACCCTGCCCGCCATGCCCTCGACGATGAGGTCGTCGCCCTCGATCGCGCAGCGCACCCCGTTGGCGGCAAGACCGGCGGCAACCGCGGCGAGGCGGTCGCTTTCCTTCACGCGCAATTCGGCAAGGCCGCGCATTCTGGTCGTACCCTCCGCGAAGGACGCGGCGACCGCGAGGATGGGATATTCGTCGATCATGGAAGGCGCACGGCCCGCCGGCACGTCGACGCCCTTCAGCGGGCCGGCTTCGACGATGACATCGGCGACAGGTTCGCCGCCGGCGTCGCGCGCGTTCTCAAGCGTGATCCTCGCACCCATTTCGAGCAGCGTCGTCACGAGGCCGGTGCGCGTCGGATTGGTCATCATCGCAGGGATCTCGATGCGCGAGCCGGGAACGAGAACCGCCGCGACCAGCGGAAAGGCCGCCGAACTCGGATCGGCCGGCACGGCGACCGCGGAACCCTTCAGCTTCTGGCCGCCCTTCAGGCTGATATGGCGCGCGCCCTCGCGATCTGTCTCGATACCGAGCCTCGCGCCGAAATGGGCGAGCATGCGCTCGGTATGATCGCGCGTCGCCTCGGGCTCTATGACGGTGGTCACGCCCCGGCTGGTCAGCCCGGCAAGCAGCATCGCCGACTTGACCTGGGCGGACGGCACCGCGAGGCGATGGGTGACCGGGATCGGCTCCAGCGCGCCATGCAGGGTGAGCGGCAGTTTCTCCGCGCCTTCCTCCACCCAGGCGCCCATCGTCGCGAGCGGCTTGAGGACGCGGCCCATGGGCCGCTTGCGCAGCGAGGCGTCGCCGTCGAAGGTCGCCTTGATGCCATGACCGGCGACGACGCCCATCACGAGGCGCGCGCCCGTGCCCGAATTGCCGAAATCGAGCTTCTCCTCAGGCTCCAGCAACGCGCCGGCGCCGGCACCGATGACGCGCCACGAGCCTTCCCCGATCCGCTCGACCTTGGCGCCGAGCTGGGCCATGACGCGGGCGGTGGCAAGGATGTCTTCCCCCTCGAGTAGCCCTTCGATCCGCGTTTCGCCATGGGCGAGCGCGCCGAGGATGAGCGCGCGGTGGGAAATCGACTTGTCGCCGGGAATCGGCGCCTGGCCCGACAGCGCCTTGCCGCGCCGCGCTGTCAGCGGGCTCGGGGCCGTATTGTGGGCGATATCGGACATGGATCGGCTCCGGCGCTGTCGAGGGACGGGCGAAACGCCCGGAAGGCGTGTTCCGGGGCCGCGCACGCCCGCCCCGATAGCACAGCACTTTTACCCGTGCCAGAGCGGTTCGCGGAGCGCTTTCGACCTATCGCGCAAGATCGTCCGTTTTTGGTTTTGACAAGCGCGCGGCGACCGGTCTATGGGAGGCCGCAGCCGTTTCGGCATATGACGGTCGGACATCCGGCCAATCGGGCTTCATCGACGGAAGAGCAGACGTGGCAAAAGCGGACCTCGGCACAAAGCGTATCTGCGGGAATTGCGAGACGAAATTCTACGATCTCGGCAAGAACCCGATCATCTGCCCAAAATGCGGCACGGAATTCACCCTCGAGACCGCGCATATCACGCGCGTGAAACCCTCCACGGCGCGCGAAACGCCGGAAGAGGAAGAGGAAGACGAGGCGGAAGAGGCCGAGGACGAGGAAGAAGAAGACCTCGACGAGGATGATTCCCTCGTGCCGCTCGAAGAGGCCGACGAGGACGAGGAAGAGACCGGCCGCACCGTCGTCGCCGATGAAGACGATGATGACGATGTCGATATCCCCGATCTTGAGGACGACGTCGACGACGATGACGACGACGACGTCGATTTCGTGGACGACGAGGACGACGACGACGTCTCCGGCCTGCTCGACGGCGACATCAAGGCCGACGACGAATAGGGGCTTCCGGAAAACCCGCGCCGGTGAGTTGCATCGGCGCGAGGAATGGCTTACAGGCTTGCCGCGCGCCTCACCTTGAAAGCGCGGCGGTTTCCGCGAACCCAGGCGGAAATCACAGGAACTGCAAGGGGCCATAGCTCAGTTGGGAGAGCGCTTGAATGGCATTCAAGAGGTCAGGGGTTCGACTCCCCTTGGCTCCACCAGTTCTCTAAAAACGACTATGGACAGCCGCTTCGTGAAGGCCGCCGCAGGGCGGCTTTTTCTTGTTCTGCTTCACCGTTGACTCCCAGCCCGCGATCACCGCCAATGCCGGTGTGGTGGCGCTTTTAGGGAGGCGGCGCAACTCATGAACAATGCATTTGCCGGCACCCACGGCCGCACGGCGCTGCTGACCGGGCTCGCCATGATCGCCTTCGCCGCCAATTCGCTGCTGTGCCGGCAGGCGCTTGCCGGCGGGCTGATCGACGCGGCGAGCTTTGCCACGGTGCGAACCTTCTCCGGCGCGGCCATGCTGGCCCTTCTTCTGGCGCTGCGCGGCAAGCCGCCGCTTGGCCGGCCGACCGGCTGGCGCGCGCCGCTGATGTTGTTCACCTATATGGTCTTCTTCTCCTTCGCCTATCTTTCCTTAAGCGCGGGCACCGGCGCGCTGATCCTCTTCGGCACCGTGCAACTGACGATGTTCGCCGTGGCGCTGAAGAGCGGCGAACGGTTCTCCCTGCTCGCGCTGGCGGGTATCGCGATCGCGCTCGCCGGGCTCGTCTATCTGGTGCTGCCCGGCGTCACCGCGCCCGACCCGCTCGGCGCGGCGATGATGGTCGTCGCCGGCGTCGGCTGGGGAGCCTATACGCTGATCGGACGCGGCGGCACCGAGCCGCTGGCGACCACCGCGCGGAATTTCCTTCTGACCCTGCCGCTGACGATCATCGTCAGCCTGCTGTTCTGGCCCGGCATGAATTATGAGCCGGCCGGCCTCCTGCTCGCGGCCGCTTCCGGCGCCATCGCCTCGGGCTGCGGCTATGCGATCTGGTACGCCGCGCTTGCCGGCCTGACGGCGACAAAAGCCGCCATCGTCCAGCTTTCGGTGCCGGTGATCGCCGCGCTCGGCGGCGTTCTCTTCCTGGCGGAACCGCTGACGGCCCGAATCGCGATCGCGTCCGTTCTGACCATTGGCGGCGTGCTGATCGTGATCACCAGACGCGCGCCCTGAAGGGCGCGAGCCTCATCGCCATACCTGATCCGGCGATCCATTGCCTTGTCACCACTGCGTTGTCGGAAGCTGACGGCCGGGGGCGGTCGCGGGGCTGTTTCCAGCGCACTTGCGGGCGTTTAAGGGAAAACCCATATAGAGCCAGAGGCCATGTGGGCCTCGTTCGGGCGCCATTACCGGGCCCGGCAAGGTCGCTTTGAAAGGACTTTGGATCGAATGTCGCGTGTATTGACACTCAACAGCCCCTATCTGCTCGGATTCGACGGCATCGAGCGCATGCTCGACAGGATCGTCAAATCCTCCGGAGACGGGTTTCCGCCCTACAATATCGAGCGGTTGAAGAACACCGAGACCGGCACCGACCGGTTGCGGATCACTCTCGCCGTGGCGGGCTTCGCGCAAGCCGATCTCGATGTGCGGATCGAAGCCAACCAGCTCACGATCAGCGGCCGCCAGAAGGAAGCGGAAGAGCGCGAATATCTGCATCGCGGCATCGCCGCGCGGCAGTTCCAGCGGGTCTTTCTGCTCGCCGACGGGATCGAAGTCATCAGCGCCAATCTTGAGAACGGCCTGCTGGCGATCGACCTGCAGCGCGTAGCGCCCGAGACGACCGTGAAGCGGATCGATATCGGGACAGGAGGTGCAATATGAACGTGACGGAGAAAAGAGAATTGCGCGGCAGCGCCATATATTTCAGTCAGGAGCAGCTCGCGGCGCTCGGCATGGGCGAGGTGGCCTATGTGAAGCCGGTTTCGAGCGAGGATCTGCCGGAGGACTTCCGGCAGGAAATGGGCACCCGCCCGGGCGAAGCGGTCTATGCGCTGCATCAGGCCAATGGCGAACCGATCCTGATCGCACAGACGCGCGATCTGGCTCTCGCCGGCGCCATGGAGCGCCAGCTCGCGCCGGTCACGCTTCACTGACATTGAGAAAGACGGCGTCCAGCGCGGCCTTCAGGCGGCGTTGGGCGCCGATCCGGCGGCGAGCACCGCATAGAGCGTTGCCGCGTCGCGGCTGGAGCGCAGCTTGGCCGCAAGGTCGCCATCGCGCAGAACGCGCGCGACTTTCGCCAACGCCTTCAGATGATCGGCGCCTTCGTCCTCCGGCGCCAGGAGCATGAAGATCAGGTCGACGGGCTCATCGTCGATCGCATCGAAATCGATCGGCTTTTCGAGACGCGCGAAGGCGCCGACGATACGGTCGACGCCGCGAATGCGCGCGTGCGGGATGGCGATACCGTGACCGATACCGGTCGAGCCGAGCCGTTCGCGCTGCAGCAGCTGATCGAAAATCTCGCGGGCGGGAAGGCCGACACGCTCGGCCAGCCTTTCCGAAAGATCCTGTATCGCCTGTTTCTTGCTGACCGCTTTCAGCGACCCGACAAGCGCGTCGGGCGCGATAAGATCGGTGAGGTCCATTCGTGTCTCCTGGTGCCGGTCCGCGACCGGTCGTCCACAAATGACGATGGCGGGTTCAGCCTGCCGCCGTCTCCGGGTCGATCCAGCCGATATGGCCGTCCTTGCGCCGGTACACAACGTTGATGCGTTCGTTGGCGATATTGGTGAAGACGATGACCGGCACATCCGCCAGGTCCAGGGCCATCACCGCCATGCCGACGGTCATTTTCTTCATGGTGGCGCGGGTTTCGGCGACGATCACCGGATTGTCGCCACGCTCCTCTTCCCCCTCGTCCTCCGGGGCGATCATGTAGTCCGCGGCGCTGAAATCGCTGTCGGCGAAATCGCGCGGATGGTGATCGTTCAACCGCCGGTTGTAGCGCCGCAAGCGCTTCTCGAGCCGGATCGCCGCCTTGTCGAAGCTCTGATAGGCGTCCGGTGCCTCTCCTTGCGATTTCAGCATGATGCCGGAATCGAGATGAAGATGACATTCCGCCTTGAACTGGCTGCCTTCCCGGCTGATGACGACATGGCCACCATAGCCGCGATCGAAATACTTGCTCAACCCGTCCGCGAGGCGGCTGTTGATGGAACCGCGCAACGCTTCGCCGATATCGATATTCTTGCCGCTGATCTGAACTGTCATCTTTGATCCGGAGTTGCCGTTATGAGCCAAGCGCCGGGCCCTGGGGATGACCCCCGCACCGGTCCGGCGCCGTGTCGCCGGCCCTTCCGGCGAGTGCATGCCCGCCGTCCCGGCGCAAGCGGCGCGGACACTATGTTTCCTTCGCATCCAAGTCAATGACGGAAACGTGACGGGCGCAACCCCTCCGGCCTGGCGCGTCCGCAAGGGCGCGCCGGGGCGCAGTCCTATAGTGCGGCCGTCTTTTCCCGGCGGCGCTGCACCGAGGAGGGGATGTTCAGCGACTCGCGGTATTTGGCCACCGTCCGGCGCGCCAGATCGATACCCGACTCGCGCAGTTTAACCACGATGGCGTCGTCGGAAAGCACATTGTCGGGCGCCTCCGCGTCGATCATCTCGCGGATGCGGTGACGCACCGCCTCGGCCGAGTGGGCCTCCCCGTTGCCGGTCGCCGCGATGGCGGTGGTAAAAAAATATTTCAGCTCGAAAATGCCGCGCGGCGTCGCCATGTACTTGTTCGACGTGACGCGGCTCACCGTCGATTCGTGCATGTCGATCCGCTCGGCCACCTGACGCAGGTTGAGCGGCTTGAGGTGCTGCACGCCATAGGCGAAAAACGCGTCCTGCTGCCGCACGATCTCGGTGGCGACCTTGAGGATCGTGCGCGCACGCTGGTCGAGAGATTTCATCAGCCAGCTGGCGTCCTGCATGCATTCGTTCAGAAATGTCCTGGCCTTGGCGCCTTCGGCGGAATTGCCGACGGCGGCATAGTAGGAGCGATTGATCAGCAGGCGCGGCAACTGCTCGCTCACCAGATCGATGCGCCAACCACCATCGGCGCCCTCGCGCACGATGACATCGGGTGCGATGGTCTGGCTGGTGCCGCCGCCAAAGGCGCTGCCCGGCCGGGGATCGAGCGAACGAATCTCGGCGACCATGCCGGCGAGATCCTCGTCATCGCAGCGGCACAGCTTCCTGAGCTGGGCGAAATCGCGTTTTGCCAGCAGTTCGAGATTGCCGATCAGCGTCCGCATCATCGGGTCGAGCCGATCGCGCTCGGCCAGTTGCAGCGCCAGGCATTCGGCGAGATCGCGGGCGAACACCCCGCAGGGCTCAAGTTCCTGCAACCGGGCGAGCAGCGCAGCAATGCGCGCCTGCTCCACGCCCAGCCTTTCGGCGATGTCGGGCAGCGGCTCGCGCAGATAGCCCGCCTCGTCGAGCAGCCCGATGAGGTGCTGGGCGATCAGCCGGTCCGTCGCGTCGGTAAGAAAGCCGATCTGGGCTTCCAGATGCGCCGCAAGGCTGGTTTCGGCAGTGGCAAAGTCCTCAAGATTGACCTCGCCGTCGGCGAATCCGCCCCGTCCGACGCCGTCCCACAGCGCGCCGCCGCCGGGGTCGGGCTGCGGAGAGACGGAGGGGCCTTCCGGCTCGAACACGTCGTCGCGGTCGGCATCGATCGCCTCGGCGATATTGCCGACGTCGCCGCTGCCGGCGGTGTCCACCAGATCGCCGTCCGCGGCGGCCTCGCGACGGGGTGCGTCGCCGTCTTCTTCCGCTTCGGCGCGTTCCAGCAGCGGGTTGCGCTCGAGCTCCTGCTCGATGAAGGCGGCGAGCTCGACATTGTTGTACTGCAGCAGCTTGATCGCCTGGAGCAGCTGCGGCGTCATGACCAGCGATTGGCCGACCCTCAGTTCCAGTCTGGGCGATATGGCCATGCCGAGCCCCGTCAGAGACGAAAGTCTTCGCCGAGATAGTGCCGGCGCACTTCCTCGTTCTCGATGACGGCCTCAGGCGTGCCTTCCATCAGCACCTGACCGTCATGGATGATGTAGGCCCGGTCGATGAGGCCCAAAGTCTCACGCACGTTGTGATCGGTGATGAGCACGCCGATGCCGCGATCGGTCAGATGCCGCACGAGCAGGCGGATATCGTTCACGGCGATCGGATCGATGCCGGCGAACGGCTCGTCGAGCAGCATGAAGGACGGCCGGGACGCCAGCGCACGGGCGATTTCGCAACGCCGTCGCTCGCCGCCCGACAGGGCGATGGAGGGCGAATGGCGCAATCGCGCGATGTCGAATTCCTCAAGCAGCTGATCGAGTTCGCGGTTGCGCGTCGCCGGATCGGGCTCGACGATCTCGAGCACCGCCATGATATTCTGCTCCACCGTCAGGCCGCGGAAAATCGAAGGCTCCTGCGGCAGATAGCCGATGCCGAGGCGCGCCCGGCGATACATCGGCAGCGAGGTCACGTCATAACCGTCGATGGCGATGGAGCCGGCATCGGCGCGCACCAGGCCTGTCACCATGTAGAAGACGGTCGTCTTGCCGGCGCCATTGGGGCCGAGCAGGCCGACCACCTCGCCGCGCCGGACGCCGAGGCTCACGCCCTTCACGACCTTCCTGCGGCGGTAGGACTTCTCGACGCCATAGACCGCGAGCCATCCGGAAGCGGCCGTATCGGGCCGCTCCGGCCGCCGCCGGGCGGGATTGGCCGCACCATTGGTTTTCGGCCCGCCGCCGCGTAGCGCGCCCTTCGGACGCACAAGCCGCCGAATGTTCTCAAGCCGGCCCGAAACCGTGTTCAGAATGCCCAAACGTAACGCCTCGCGACGATGTAAACCAGATTTGGCCCGAAGTTTGCATATCGAGCGGCGCTATTCAACATGAATGGACGGAGCGGTTAACCGTAAGGAGCGCGAGGCGGCCGCTACTGGGCCTTTGCGGGCGTCTTGTCGACCGCGGAGGGAAGGAACAGGCCCCGCACGCGCCCGCCGTCCTTGGCGGTGTTGGTCAGGCGCGACTTGCCGGTGTTGAGGTCGATCAGCAGTTCCTCGCCGCGCAACACGTTGGGACCCTGCGACAGCACGACCGCGCCGCCGAGCTTTATCGTACGGCTCGCCACGTCATAATCGGCCCATTCGCCGGTGGCCTCCTGGTCCTTGGAGCGAATCAGAACCTTGCCGCGCGCTTCCAGGCGCGTGATCTTCTGATCGCCCGAGGTGGCGGTGCCCGTATCTTCCTTCTTGCCGCCGGCGGCGGCATTGTCCTTCTTGCCGCCTCCTGCGGCGTTGTCCTTCTTGCCGCCTGCGGCGGCGTTGCCCTTGTAGTGAACGACGAGCCGGCTCGTGCGCATGGTCATGTCGCCCTGCTGCACGAAGACGTTTCCGGAGAAGGTGCCGGTCTGCTCCCTGTCCTGAATGTCCAGCTTGTCGGCCTCGATCTTCACGGGCTTGTCGGAATCGATCTGAAAGCTGGAGGGCGAACCCTCGGCCTCCTTCGCCGCCGACTGGGCGCCGGCACCGTTCGCCGCGGCCGCGGACGCGAAAACGACGGCGAGGACGATCAGCAGGTGCCGGTGCTTCATGGGGTGCGGGTGCTTCATGGGGTCTTCTTCTCCGCGGCCTTGGTGTCCTTGCCGTTCCCGGCGTCCCTGGCGGCTTCGGAATCGAGCAATACGTCGACGACGACGCGGCCGGTAAAGAGGATGCGCGCGCCCTTGTCCTCGATCTCCACCGCGTCGGAACGGATGGTGCCGTCGAGCCCCTCGATCATCACCGGCTTGTCCGACGTCACGCGGCCGGCGCCCATATCCACATCGGCGCGTTCCAGATGGGCGACATAGCCGTTGCTCGACGAGACGACGACATCCTTCTCAAGCACCAGCGTGCGCTTCTGGGCGTTGTAGAGCCCGCTCGCGGCGCTCAGCGTCGTTTCGCGGCCGCCGCGCTCGTTCAGCGTCCCGTCCACCGTGTGCAGCCGCACGAGGTTCGGCGACTTGATGTCCTGCTCGGCCCGCGTGGCGGTGACGCGATAGGCCTCGTTGTTCTTGCCGTAGCCGGAAAGCTCCGGATTGGTCATCGTCACGGTCGAGCCGTCCATCTTGACCTCGCCGATATCGACGGAGGGCAGACCGCCGGTGAGATCGAGGCCGGACAGGAGGATCAGGATGGAGATGACGAGCGCCGCCGCCGGCAGCGCGCGGCGCAGCAGCATGACCCGGCGGGTATGCCGACGCGCATCGTCGAGCGCGCCCGCGAAGCGCCGCGGCGCGCCCCGATCCTGTCCATGCCGGGCAATGGCGAAATCGCTCAAACGCCTGTCCGCTCCCTCATCTTTCGCAACCGACCGGTCCGATGATTACCACAAACAGCCCGTTTCAGGCTTTTTTCCGGCGCGGCGCGCCATCACACATGCGCGAAGATGTCTTCGTCCGGCCAGCCGGCAAGATCCAGTTCGGCGCGGACGGGAAGAAAGGAGAAACAGGCCGAGGCAACATCCATCCGGCCCTCGCGCTCGAGCATCGCCGTCAGCCTGGCGCGCAGCTCGTGCAGATGCAGCACGTCGGAGGCGGCATATTGCAGCTGCGCCTCGCTCAGTTCGGCGGCGCCCCAGTCGGAACTCTGCTGCTGCTTGGACAGCTCCACCCCGAGAAGCTCCCGGCAAAGATCCTTCAGGCCGTGGCGGTCGGTATAGGTGCGCACGAGGCGGGAGGCGATCTTGGTGCAGAAGACAGGGGTCGCGTCGACCCCGAGATGGCGCTTCATCATCGCGAGGTCGAACCGGCCGAAATGGAAAATCTTGGTGACCGAAGGATCGCCCATCAGCCGTTTGAGATTGGGTGCGTCATAGCTCGAGCGGTCGAGCTGGACGACATGCGCGTTGCCATCCCCGGCCGAAAGCTGGACCACGCAGAGCGCGTCGCGCTGCAGATTGAGTCCGAGGGTTTCGGTATCGACCGCGACCGCATCGCCGAAATCGACGTCAGCGGGGAGATCCCCGCGATGAAGAAAGTTTGTCATGGAAGGCTTTCTAGCGCGTGAACCGCGTCAGCGGAAGCCTCGCTCCGACGGGAGACACCAACGCCGGCGCGGGCCGGACGAAGCGTCGCTGGGTCGTATGCGGAGGCATGAATGGTGCCCAGGAGAAGACTCGAACTTCCACTCCCTTTCGGGAACTAGCACCTGAAGCTAGCGCGTCTACCAATTCCGCCACCTGGGCAAGGGGCAAGGCGCCCTTCACCTATTCGTTCGCCCTCGCCTTGTCAATTGCCGCCGCGCAAGGGTTTTCACGCCCTGTACATGGCCCATCGGCTCGACTATTGGAGGGTGATCGGGCAGGGTCCGGCGGGCGGCGAAAATGCGGGCCGGCACGGCGAATGAGGTGGAGAGCGGCATGCAGATTGGGACCAAGGGTCTGGTGACGGTTTTCGGCGGCTCCGGCTTCGTCGGCCGCCATGTCGTGCAGGCGCTGGCGCGGCGCGACTACAGGGTCCGTGTCGCGGTGCGGCGGCCGGACCTCGCCGGCCATCTGCAGCCGCTCGGACGCGTCGGCCAGATTCACGCGATTCAGGCCAATATCCGCAACGTGCCGTCCATCGTCCGCGCCGTTCAGGGCGCCGACGCGGTGGTCAATCTGGTCGGCATCCTGCATGAAAGCGGGCGCCAGACATTCGATGCCGTGCAGGGCTTCGGCGCCGGCGCGGTGGCGCGCGCGGCCAGGGAAGCGGGCGCGGCGCATCTCGTCCAGATCTCGGCCATCGGCGCGGCGGCGGATTCATCCTCCGGCTACGGCCGGAGCAAGGCGGAAGGCGAGAAGCGCGTGCTCGAAGCCTTTCCGAACGCCGCGATCATCCGGCCGTCGATCATCTTCGGGCCGGAAGACGATTTCTTCAACCGCTTCGCCGCGATGGCGCGAATCTCACCGGCGCTGCCGCTGATCGGCGGCGGCAAAACGAAGTTTCAGGTCGTCTATGTCGGCAACGTCGCGGAAGTCATCGCGCGCGGCGTCGACGGCGCGCTGAAGCCCGGCGCGACCTACGAGATCGGCGGCGAGCGCATCGCGACCTTCGAGGAGCTGATGCAGCTGATGCTGCGGGAGATCGGCCGCAAGCGGCTGCTCGTGCCCGTCCCGTTCGGGGTCGCCAAGCTGCTCGGCGGCATCGCGAAATATCTGCCCGGCGCGCCGCTGACCGACGATCAGGTCGAGATGCTGAAAGTCGACAATGTCGTCTCCGAAAAGGCGAAGGCCGCCGGCCTGACGCTGGAAGGCCTCGGCATCCAGCCCGCGGCGCTGGAAAACATCCTGCCGGAATATCTCTGGCGCTTCCGCAAGCTCGGCCAGTTCCAGACGTCGCCGACGAATACGCCGGCGCCCTAGAAATCCCCTCAGCCGAGCAAATACAGCCCGGCAAGCCCGGCCGTGCCGACGATGATCCGCCACCAGGCGAAAAAGGCAAAGCCGTGGCGCGAGACGAAGTCCAAAAGGCCGCGCACCACGAACACGCCGGCGACGAACGCGAAGACGAAACCGACCGCGATCAGCGCCGCGTCGTCGGCCGACAGCAGGTCACGGTTCTTCCACGCATCATAGGCGAAGGCGCCGGCCATGGTCGGCATGGCGAGGAAGAAGGAAAATTCCGCCGCCGCGCGCTTCTCCACCCCGAGCAGCATCGCACCGCCGATGGTCGCGCCGGACCGCGAGACGCCGGGAATCATCGCAAGGCACTGGCACAGCCCGATCTTCAGGCACAGGCCCGGCGAAAATTCCATCGCGTCCTGATGCGTCACGCGGAGCGGGCGGCGATCGATCCACATCAGCACGAGGCCGCCCACGATCAGCGTGATGCAGATCAGCGCCGGCGTCTCGAACAGGATGTTCTTGATGAAGTCATGCGCCAGAACGCCGATCACCGCCGCCGGCAGGAAAGCGATGAGAATGCCGATGACGAAGCCGCGCGAGCGCCCGCTCGACGGCAAGGTGACCAGCACATGCCAGAGGCGGGTGAAATAGACCGTGATGACGGCCAGCACCGCGCCGAGCTGGATGAGCACCTCGAAGGCCTTGCCCGTCGATTCAAATCCGAGGAAATGGCCCGCGAGCAGCAGGTGTCCGGTGGACGAGACGGGAATGAATTCCGTCAGCCCCTCCAGGAGACCGAGCAATGCCGCTTCGCCGAGACTTCCCGCCGCCATATCCATCCCGCAGTTCGCCGCATCCATCGCCGCGGCGCGAATCATATTGTTCCGGCGCCCCCCGCGCTCTATACCGGGTTCCGCGCGGCCCTCCAATCGCCGCATTTGTCGCCGAGCAGGGTTCGGCGCCGACCGCAATGATTCCAACAAGGGCAAAAAGCCTATCGATGACCCTGACTCTCATTCACCACCCGTTCTGTCCCTTCTCGCGCGCCATCCGCATCTCCTTCGGCGAATACGGTCTCGGCGCCGAATTCATGGAGGAACGGGTATGGGAGAGGCGGCGCGAGTTTCTCGCCGTCAATCCGTCCGGCACGCTGCCGGTGCTGCTCGACGGCGAAACGACCGTCTGCGGCATCAGGGCGATCGGGGAATATCTCGACGAGACGCGTGGCGAAGGGCTTGGCGAACGTCGCCTGATGCCGGATGCGCCGCCGGCGCGCGCCGAGGTAAGGCGGCTGCTGGACTGGTTCGACATCAAGTTCCACGAGGAAGTCACGGCCTATCTGGCGGGCGAGAAGATCTACAAGCGCACGATGCGGCCCGAGCAGGGGGGCGGCGCGCCGGAAGCGGGGCTGATCCGCGCGGCGAGCAGCAATATCCGCTACCATCTTCAGTATATCGGCTATCTGACCGCACGGCGGCGCTGGCTGTCGGGCGAGCGGTTCAGCCTCGCCGATATCGCCGCGGCGGCGCATCTGTCGATCGCCGACTATCTCGGCAACGTTCCCTGGGACGCCTATGGCGAAGCAAAGGAATGGTATGCGCGGGTCAAATCGCGTCCCGCCTTCCGGCCGCTGCTTGTCGACCATGTGGCCGGCATGCCACCCTCCTCGACCTATGTGGACCTCGACTTCTGAAGACACGGGGACGCGTTTGCGCGCGGCGCTCCAGGCCCGCGCCCGCGACCTCGGATTCCATTCCATCGGCATCGCGGCGGCGAACGGTGACGCCGAGACGCGAGCGCGGCTGTCCAGCTTCATCGAGGCCGGCCATCACGGCACGATGGAATGGCTGGCGCGCGCGCCGGAAAAGCGCGCCGCGCCCGATACGCTGTGGCCGCAGGCGCGCTCGGCGATCATGCTCGGGTTCAACTATGCGCCCGCGTACGACCCGCTGAAGGCGCTGGAGGACGGGTCCTGCGGGACGATCTCGGCATATGCGCGCAGGCGCGACTATCACGACGTCATCAAGGGGCGGCTGAAGCAGCTCGCCTCGTGGGTGGCGGCGGAAACAAAAGCGGACGTGAAGGTCTTCGTGGATACGGCGCCGCTGATGGAAAAGCCGCTGGCGCAAAAGGCCGGCCTCGGCTGGCAGGGAAAGCATACCAATCTCGTCTCGCGCGAGGCCGGGTCGTGGCTGTTTCTCGGCGCCATCCTGACGCAAGCCGAACTCGCGCCGGACCGGCCGGAAACCGACCATTGCGGCGCCTGCCGGGCCTGCCTCGACATCTGTCCGACCAACGCTTTTCCCGCGCCCTACCGGCTCGATGCAACGCGCTGCATCGCCTATCTCACCATCGAGCATCAGGGGCCGATCGACATCGCCTTCCGGGAGGCGATCGGCAACCGTATCTTCGGCTGCGACGACTGTCTGGCGGTGTGCCCCTGGAACAAGTTCGCGCGCGCCAGCGAGGACGCCAAGCTCGCCCTGAAGCCCGATCTCGCCGGCCGGCCGCTGGCCGAATATGCGCGGCTCGACGACGCCGCCTTCCGCGCATTGTTCGCCGGCACGCCGGTCAAGCGGACCGGGCGCGACCGTTTCCTGCGCAATGTGATGATCGCCATCGGCAACAGCGGCGACGGGAGTCTTTGCGGTCAGGCCGAGGCCGCGCTTGCCGATGAGGCGCCGCTGGTGCGCGGCATGGCCGTCTGGGCGCTGTCGCGGCTGGCCGGGGCGGGCAGGCTGAAAGCGCTCCACGACCTTCACCGGCCGCGCGAGAAGGATATTCACGTCATCGAGGAGTGGGAGCGCGCGGCGTGAAACGCGACCTTCTCTGCCTCGGCTTCGGCTACTGCGCCGAAAGGCTGGCGGACATGCTGCGCGCCGAGGGCTGGATCGTCACCGGCACGACCCGTGACCCGCGGAAGGCCGGGCAAATGAAGGCGTCGGGCTATCGGGCCATCGATCCGGCCGAAGCGGGCGCCATGGACAAGGCGTTCTCGGGCGCATCCCACATCCTCGTTTCCGCGTCGCCGGCAAAGGCCGGCGATCCGTTTCTCGGCATGGCCGAGGCGGCGCTGACGCGCCGCGCGGCGCCGCCCGAATGGATCGGCTATCTTTCCACAACCGGCGTCTATGGGGTCAGCGACGGCAGCACGGTCAGCGAGGATACGCCGCCCAGACCCGTGCTGCAGCGAGGGAAAGCGCGGCTTGAGGCGGAACGGGCATGGACGGCGCTCGCCGCGCGCATCGGCGCGCCGCTCTCGATATTCCGGCTGGCCGGCATTTACGGGCCGGGCCGCAGCGCCATCGACCAGATCCGCGCCGGGACGGCAAAACGCGTCGTCAAGCCGGGGCAGGTGTTCAACCGCATCCATGTCGACGATATCGCCCGGATCCTTCTCGCATCCATCGCCGATCCGGCCGCCGACGGGATCTACAACGTCGCCGACGACATGCCCTCGCCGCCGCAGGATGTCGTGGCCCATGCGGCAAATCTGCTCGGCGTTCCGCCGCCGCCGGAAACGCCCTTCGAGCAGGCTGACCTCAGCCCCATGGCGAAAAGCTTCTATGAAGAAAACAAGCTGATCGACAATCGCCGCGTCAAGGAGCGACTCGGGGTCAGCTTCCTTTACCCGGACTACCGGGCGGGGCTGGCCGCGATCCTCGCGCAAGATCAGCAATAGCGATCGACGATCCGGCACATCATCGCGATATCCTGCGGCCGCGACAGGCGATGGTCGCCGTCGGGGATCACGGTCATCGCGACGTCTTCTAGGGCAAGGCTCGCCGTCAGCGCCTGCGACAGCGACAGCGGTACGTCGGGATCGCGCGCGCCATGGACGATATGCACCGGACAGCCGAGCCGCAGATCGCGGCCGAGGACGAGGTGGTTCGCGCCATCTTCGAGCAGCGCGCGTCCGACGCGGTAGGGGCCGTCATCATAGGCGGAAGGGCGTTCGCAGACGCCGTTCCTTTCAAGCTGGCGCAGCATTTCAGGCGTCAGGGCGGGCTTCAGCAGCCTTTCGGTCATGTCGACGGCGGGGGCGATGAGGATCAGGGCCCTGACCGGGCGGGCGGCCGCCGCCATCTCCTCGGCGAGCCTGAGCGCTATCCAGCCGCCCATGGACGAGCCGACAAGGACGGGGCTCTCGCCGGCAAGGGCCGCGACGGCCCGCGCTTCCTCCAGCCAGCGCGTGATCGTTCCTTCGGCCATGTCTCCCGGCGACCGGCCGTGCGCCGAATAATCGAAACGCCAGAAGGCGCGGCCGCTCTCGGCGCAGTGCCGGGCAAGCGCGCTCGCCTTGCTGCCGGTCATCGCGGAGTTGAAGCCGCCGAGCCAGAGGACGGCCGGCGCCGCCCCCTCGGTGGCGAGGACCGCGATCCGTCTGGCATCCCAGCCGACTTGCAAATGCCGCATTTTCGCGCCGCTATCCATGGAACTCTTGCAAAGAGATTTGACTTGTCGAAACGCCGCGCCAATCCTATACCGCTGTTCAGGTCCGCCGGCGCCAACAAGGTCGGCAATTTGCGAAACCGGATCAAGGAGACACTGCTATCCCACGCCGCCCGATGAAAGCGCCGCCCACCGTCAAGGAGGGACCGCGCGCCAATGACGAGATTAATGTCCCTTTCGTGCAGCTTATAGACGATAGCGGCTCCAATATAGGCCGAGTCCCGATAGAGCGGGCCCTCGAACTCGCCGAGGCCGCCGGCCTCGATCTGGTCGAGATCGCGCCCAACAACGATCCACCGGTCTGCAAGATCATGGATCACGGCAAGTACAAGTACCAGGCCCAGAAGAAGGCCGCCGAGGCGCGCAAGAAGCAGAAGACCGTCGAGGTCAAGGAAATCAAGATGCGCCCGAACATCGACACCCACGACTATGAGGTGAAGATGCGCTCGGTGAAACGGTTCTTCGAGGAAGGCGACAAGGTGAAGCTCACCATGCGCTTCCGGGGCCGCGAGATGGCGCATCAGGAACTGGGCCTGGAAGTGCTCAACAAGGTGCGCGACGAGGTCGCCGAGATCGCCAAGGTCGAGGCCGAGCCCAAGCTGGAAGGCCGGCAGATGATCATGGTACTGGCGCCGCGCTGAGGGCTTATTCGCCCGGCGCGCGGCGGTCCCCGGAGGTCGCCCGATGATCGATCATGTCGGATTTGCCGTCACCGATTTCGAGAAGGCGAAGGCCTTCTACACGCAGGCCCTCGCACCCCTTTCCATCGCGCCGCTGATGGAACTCGGCCCGGAGGAGACCGGCGGCGACGCCCATGCCGGCTTCGGCGCCGACGGCAAGCCGTTCTTCTGGATCGGCTCGGGAAAGCGCGCCGCCAACAATGTCCACATCGCCTTCACCGCCCGGAGCCGGGCGGAAGTCGATGCCTTCTACAAGGCGGCGATCATGGCCGGCGGCACCGACAATGGCGAACCGGGCATCCGGGAGCATTACCACCCGAGTTATTACGGAGCCTTCGTGCTCGATCCCGACGGCAACAATATCGAGGCGGTCTGCCACCGCCCCGAATAGGCCGCTCGCTGCGGCTGCCGTGTTGCAAATGGCCGGCCTTGCCTATATAAGCCGCCCGTTCGCGCCGCCCGGCCTGATTTAAGGGCATGCCGTGGCGGCGGACCGATGCTCGGCGCCTTCAGCGACTACAATCGTTGTCCGGCGCTGGTTTTTCTTTTTAAGGAGAGCAAAATGCCCAAGCTGAAAAGCAAGAGCGGCGCCAAGAAGCGCTTCAAGACGACGGCCACAGGCAAGTTCAAGGTCGCCCAGGCCGGCAAGCGTCACGGCATGATCAAGCGTACGACGAAGTTCATCCGCAACGCCCGCGGCACGATGGTTGTCTCGGACGCGGATGCCAAGATCCTGCGCAAGTTCCTGCCCTACGCCTGAACCCTTTCGTCAGAACGCTTTCATCAGGAGAGATGAGACATGGCCCGCGTTAAGAGAGGCGTGACCGCCCACGCCCGTCACAAGAAGATCATCAAGCAGGCGAAAGGCTATTACGGCCGCCGCAAGAACGTCTTCCGTCCCGCCGTGCAGGCGGTGGAGAAGGCCGGCCAGTATGCCTATCGCGACCGCCGCACCAAGAAGCGCAATTTCCGCGCCCTGTGGATCCAGCGCATCAACGCCGCCGTCCGCGAGGCGACCGGCAATGCGATGACCTACGGCCGATTTATTGACGGCCTCGGCAAAGCCGGGGTCGACGTCGATCGCAAGGTCCTCGCCGATCTTGCCGTGCATTCGCCCGACGCGTTCAACGCGCTCGTCGACCGTGCGAAGGCGGCGCTGGCTTAAATCAAGCCACCCGACGATCTCGATCCGACATGGCTTTGGCCTGAGGCCTTCGGCAGCGGCGTCCCCGGCGGACGCCGGCGCCAAGGGGTCCGGCCATGGCCGGACCTGTCCGGCTCCCGCGAGGGAGCCCCGCAACGAGCAAGACAGGGAACGGAAATCCCGTGAACGACACGCAATCAGCCATCGGCAGGCTTGAAGAAGAGATCGCCGGCGCGATTCGGGGCGCGGCGAGCGAGGCGGCGCTGGAAGACATCCGCGTCGGCGCGCTCGGCAAGAAGGGCTCCATCACCGAAAGGCTCAAGGGCCTCGGCGCGATGAGCATCGAGGAGCGCAAGATCTTCGGGCCGATGCTCAACGGTCTGCGCGACCGTGTCGCGACGATGATCGAGACACAAAAGGCAAGCCTCGGCGAAGCCGCGCTCGATGCGAGGCTCGCCGCGGAGAAGGTCGACGTCACCCTGCCGCTGCGCGAACCGGCGATATCGGCGGGCCGCATCCATCCGGTCAGCCAGGTGGTCGACGAACTGACCGCGATCTTCGCCGACATGGGGTTTTCGATCGCGGAAGGCCCGCATATCGAGACCGATACCTACAACTTCACGATGCTGAACATTCCAGAGGATCATCCGGCGCGCCAGGAGATGGACACGTTCTATCTCAATCCGCGCGAAGACGGTTCCCGGCTGGTGCTGCGCACGCATACCAGCCCGGTGCAGATCCGCCACATGCTGGCCAACAAGCCGCCGATCCGCATCATCGCGCCCGGCCGGGTGTTCCGCTGCGACTACGACCAGACCCACACGCCGATGTTTCATCAGGTGGAGGGTCTCGTCATCGACCGGCAGGCAAACCTTGCCAATCTGAAATGGGTGCTTGAGGAATTCTGCAGGGCCTTCTTCGAGGTCGACGAGGTGAAGATGCGCTTCCGCGCCTCGCATTTTCCCTTCACCGAACCTTCCATGGAAGTCGATATCAACTGCTCGCGGGTCGGCAATGAACTTCGCATCGGCGAGGGCGACGACTGGCTGGAGATCCTCGGCTGCGGGATGGTGCATCCGAACGTGCTGCGGCATGTCGGGCTCGACCCCGCCGAATATCAGGGCTTTGCCTGGGGAATGGGGATCGACCGCATCGCCATGCTGAAATACGGCATTCCGGACCTGAGAACCTTCTTCGCCTCGGACCTGCGCTGGCTGAGGCACTATGGTTTCGCCGCCCTCGACCTGCCCTCGCTCGCGGGAGGATTAAGCCGATGAAGTTCACTCTTTCCTGGCTGAAGGAGCACCTCAGGACCGACAATTCGGTTGCCGAGATCTGCGACAGGCTGAGCCTGATCGGGCTCGAGGTGGAAAGCGTGGAGAACGCCGCGGAAGCCCTCGGCGCGTTCACGATCTGCCGCGTCATCGAGGCCAGGCAGCACCCGAACGCCGACCGGCTGAGGGTCTGCATGGTGGATACCGGCTCGGGCGACCCCGTACAGGTCGTCTGCGGCGCGCCGAACGCGCGAACGGGCATGATCGGCGTCTTCGCCGGACCGGGCACGCATATCCCGGGCACCGGCGTCGACCTGCAGAAAGGCAATATCCGGGGTGAGGATTCGTTCGGCATGCTGTGCTCGGAGCGCGAGCTGATGCTTTCCGACGACCATCAGGGAATTATCGACCTTCCCGAGGACGCGCCCGTCGGCGCGCGCTATGTCGACTATGCCGGTCTTGACGACGCCGTCATCGACATCGCCATCACCCCCAATCGCGGCGACGCGCTGGGCGTCGCGGGCGTCGCCCGCGATCTCGCGGCGGCCGGACTCGGCGACCAGATCACCCGGACGCCCGCGCCGGTGAGGGGTGACTTTCCCTCCCCCGTCGGCGTCAAGATCGACCTGCCCGAGGGCAAGCAGCATCTCTGCCCGGCCTTCGCGCTGCGCATGGTCAGGGGCGTCAGGAACGGCCCCTCGCCCGACTGGCTGCAGAAGCGCCTCAAGGCCGTCGGCCTTCGCCCCATCAACGCGCTGGTCGACATCACCAACTACGTCACCTTCGACCGCGGCCGCCCGCTGCATGTCTTCGACGCCGCCAAGGTGCGCGGCGACCTGACCGTGCGGCTCGCCAGACCGGGCGAGAGCCTGAAGGCGCTCGACGACAAGGATTATTCGCTGACCGGCGAGATGGTGGTGATCGGCGACGAATACGGCGTTGAATCGCTCGCCGGCATCATGGGCGGCGAGGCGACCGGCTGCGAGGCGGATACCGTGGACGTGCTCATAGAAAGCGCGCTCTGGGACCCGAAGACGACCGCAGCGACCGGCCGCGCGCTCGGCATCCATTCCGACGCCCGCTACCGTTTCGAACGCGGCGTCGATCCGGCCTTCTGCGTGCCCGGTCTCGACATGGCGACCGCCATGGTGATCGAGCTTTGCGGCGGCACGCCGAGCGAGACCGTGCTGGCGGGCGCCATTCCCGGAGACGAGAAGATCATCACCTACGATCCCGCCGCCGTCGCGCGGCTGACCGGTCTCGACGTCCCCTTCGTCGAGCAGAAGGCGATTCTTTCGCGGCTGGGATTCTGGGTGGCCGGCAATGCGCCCGAATGCAAGGTCGCGGTGCCGAGTTTCCGCCCGGACGTGCATGAACCTGCCGATATCGTGGAAGAAGTCATCCGCCTCGTCGGCGTCGACCGGATCGTGCCGCAACCGCTGCCGCGCGAGACGCATGTGCCCAAACCCGTCCTGACGGCGCTGCAGCAGCGCTCGAGAGGAGCGCGGCGGGCGCTTGCGGCGCGCGGCATGGTGGAGGCCGTGACATGGTCGTTCATCCAGAACGAGCATGCGGCCCTCTTTGGCGGCGGCGACAAGGCGCGGCGGCTCGCCAATCCGATCTCGGCGGATATGAGCGACATGCGGCCATCGCATTTGCCCGGCCTCGTCCTCGCCGCGCAGAAGAATGCCGACAAGGGTCTCGGCGACGCGGCCCTGTTCGAGGTCGGCGCGACCTATGGCGGCGGCGATCCGGAAGACCAGCGCGAGGTGGCCGCCGGCGTCCGGCGCGGCACGGCTGTTCCAGGCGGCAGCGGACGGCACTGGACCGGCAATTCGGCGGAAGCCGGGGTCTTCGACGCCAAGGCGGACGCCCTCGCCGCGCTGGCCGAAGCCGGCGCGCCGGTTGCCTCGCTGCAAACGTTCGCCGACTCCGCGCCCTGGTATCATCCGGGCCGTTCGGGCTCGCTCCGGCTCGGGCCGAAGACCGTGCTGGCGACCTTCGGCGAACTGCATCCGCGCGTGCTTGCCGCGCTCGGCGCGGACGGTCCCGTCGCGGGGTTCGAGATTTTCCTCGACGCCCTGCCGACACCGAAGCCGAAGGCGACACGCGCGAAGCCGGCGCTCGATCTCTCCGACCTGATGCCGCTGACGCGCGACTTCGCCTTCGTTGTCGAGCAGGCGACGGAAGCGGAGAAGATCCTGCGGGCGGCGAGAGGGGCCGACAAGGCGCTGATCGCCGGCGTCTCCGTGTTTGACATTTTCGCCGGGCCGGCGCTCGGCGAGGGCAACAAATCGGTCGCCATCGAGGTCACGATCCAGCCGCGCGAGAAGACGCTGACGGATGAGGAGATCGACGCCGTCTCGGCGAAGATCGTCGAGGCGGTGACGAAGGCGACCGGCGGAAGCTTGCGCGGCTGAGACACACGCACCGCCCGCATATTGCAGAAGCGGCAGAGGAATGGATCGCCGGATCAAGTCCGACGATGACAGGCTTTCGAGTGACGACGGGCCGTGCCCATCCCAACGCCGTCATTGCCCGGCCCGACCGGGCGGGTGCGGGCGAACTCAGTAATAGAGGCCCATCGCCGAAAGGCGGATGCGCGGCCCGCGCACGACCGGCACGCTGGTGACGCGCGGGCGCTTCTCGGTCGGGACGACCGGCGCGCCGACCCTGCCGGCCAGCGCCATCAGCCGGGCGACCCTGTCCTTCGTCTCCGGGTGGGTGCGCAACACCGAGGGCTGCGGGATGCGCCCGCCCGGCATCGTCATTTCCCAGAACCGCCCCTGTTTCTCCTCCAGCACGAGAAGGGCGGACGCCAGCCCTTCCGGATCGCCGGTGATGGCCGCGGCCTCAAGATCGGCATCGTATTCGCGGGTGCGGCTGAGCGCGAGCTGCAGCAGCGCGCCGACCGTCGGCGAGGCGATCAGTACGAAAATCCCCAGCCAAGGGAAGGTGGTCTTTCCCGCCAGCATCATCGGCAGGTTGAAGAAGACCGCGAAGATGCCGATCGTCGACATCAGCGAGGTCAGGCGGCTCACCGCATCGGCGATCGCCATGACGTTCAGGTCCTGATTGCGGATGTGGCTCATCTCATGGGCGAGAACGCCGGCAAGCTGACGCACCGTCAGGCCGCGCAGCAGCCCGTCGGTGATGCAGATCGCCGCTTCCGCGCCGCGCCCGACGGCAAAGGCGTTCATCATCTTGCTGCGCACGTAGAAGAGCTTCGGTTCGACCGGAAGGCCCGCGCGCTCGGCGAGCAGCGCCACGAGGCGCGCGCCTTCGGGAAAGGTGGCGCTGTCCATCGGTTTTGCGCGGTAGAGCGCGAGGATTGCGGCGGGCGAAACGTTCCGCGCGATGGCGACGAACAGCGCGCCGGCCATCAGCGCCCAGAAGACGCCGCGCGGGCCTGAGAAAACATAGGCCGTCGCCGCCAGAAGCGCGAGCGCGCCGCCGACCAGCAGCCAGGTGTGGACGAAATTGAGCCAGCGGTGCGAACGCTGGACGGCAATGTCGAGGCGTCCGTCACCCATCTCACGCACTCCCGATCAGGATGCCGGCGGCGAAGACCAGCGCGCCGCCGAACACGATCTGCAATGCCGCCCGGAAGAACGGCGTTTCCATATATTTCCAGCGAATCCAGGCGATCGCCCAGAGTTCGAGAAACACGATAATGATGGCGATGGCGGTCGCCGTCCAGAAATCGGGAATGAGATAGGGCAGTGCGTGACCGAGTCCGCCGATCGCCGTCATGACGCCGGAGGAGAGGCCGCGCTTGAACGGCGAGCCGCGCCCGGTCAGCACGCCATCGTCAGAGAAGGCCTCCGTGAGCGCCATGGAAATGCCCGCGCCGATGGCGGCGGCAAGACCGACGAGAAACGTACTGAACGTATCGTGGGTGGCAAAGGCCGCCGCGAAGATCGGCGCAAGCGTTGAGACCGATCCATCCATCAGTCCGGCAAGGCCCGGCTGTACCCAGATCAGCAGAAACTGTTTTGCCGCCTCGCGCTCTTCGGTCGCGCGCGCTTCAGGACCCAGATGCTCCTTTTCCAGCGCGTCGGCCGTTTCCTTGTGCTTGGCCTCGGCAGCAGCGAGATCGCCAAGCAGCTTGCGGGTCGCTGCATCGGTCGAGCGGGCCGCCGCCTTGGCGTAGAAATTGGCAGCTTCCGCCTCCATGGATTCGGCTTCGGCGCGAATCCGCTCGATTCCGAGATTTTCCATCAGCCAGACCGGCCGGCGCGGATAGAATCCGGCGACATGCTCACGCCTGATCACCGGGATCGTCTCGCCGAATCGCTTGCGGTGAAGGTCGATCAGCCATGCGCGATGGGTGTTCTCCTCTTCGGCCATGCCGTCGAAGACGGCCGCGCTGGCCGGAAAGTCCTTGCGCAGCTTCTCGGCGTAGTTGGCATAAATGCGCCCGTCTTCCTCTTCGGAGGAAATCGCAAGCGCCAGGACTTCCTGTTCGCTGAGTTCCGAAAAGCGCCGCTTGGTTGCCGTGAACAGCTGCATGATCCCGTCCCGCCGATATTTACAATAGTTCTAATGTAGGCGATGGGATCGCGTCGCGCCACCGCTCAAATGCGGCTGGTCAGTTGCCTGCTTCTGAAGAATAGGCAACGCAGAGGAGATCGAAATCCGCCTCCTGGAGCGGCGCGGCGAAATGGCGGCAGCGCACGCCTTCGCGGTGGCGGCAGTCTCCGCAGGAGCCGAATGCGGCCGCCTCCGAAAGTTCGGCCATCGCCCCGAGCAGCGCGCCCAGCTGCCCGGCGAGCGCCGCCGCCTCACCGCCGAGCATGGCGGCCGCCGCCTCGACATCCTGCAACGGATCGCGGCGGATGAAGGCCTGACCCTTCTCCGTCAGGGCGAGTTCGACCGAACGGCCGTCGCGGGGCGAGCGCCGACGGCCGAGGAGTCCCTTGCGCTCCAGCGCGATGAGCGTCTGCGAGACGGTCCCCTTGGTCGCCCCGAGATAGCGGGTGACGGCGCCGGGTGTGCGGGAAAAGCGGTTGGCCCTTGCCAGGTAGCGCAGTGCCGCCCATTGCGCCGGATTGAGGCCGGACACCTGCGCCCTGGCCCTCAGCAGCCTTGCAAGCCGGTCGATGTGGTCGGCGATGGCGCGGGGCGGGCTCTCGGTCATCGCGGTCCCCTTTGCCCCTAATGGGCCTCTTCCCAGTTGCCGGCCGCGCGCGCATCGACCTGGAGGGGCACTTTCAGTTTGAGCACCGGTTCGGGGGCGCCGACCATCACCTTGCGCACCACCTCGGCCGTGGCGTCGATCTCGTCGTCCGGCACCTCGAAGATCAGTTCGTCATGGACCTGCAGCAGCATCCGCGCGGACAGTCTCTCGGCCTCCAGCGCCGGCATCATGCGCACCATCGCCCGGCGGATGATGTCGGCGGCTGACCCTTGGATCGGCGCGTTGATCGCCGCGCGCTCCATGAAGGCGCGCTGCGAGGGATGGCCCGCGCGGACCTCCGGATAGTGGCATTTGCGCCCGAAGATCGTCGTCACGTACAGCTGGTCGCGAACCTGTCTCTTGGTTTCTTCCATATAGTCGCGGATGCCGGGGAACCGTTCGAAATAGCGCTTTATGTAGCCCGCAGCCTCCTCGCGCGGGATGGACAGCTGGTTGGCGAGGCCGAAGGCCGAGATGCCGTAGATGATGCCGAAATTGATCGCCTTGGCGCGCCTGCGCACCATCGGGTCCATGCCCTCGATGGGCACGGAGAACATTTCGGACGCCGTCATCGCGTGAATGTCGAGCCCATCGGCGAAGGCCTTGCGAAGCTGCGGTATATCGGCGATGTGGGCGAGCACGCGCAGCTCGATCTGGCTGTAATCGGCCGAAAGCAGCTTGTGACCGGGCGTCGCGACGAAGGCCTTCCTGATCTTGCGGCCTTCCTCTGTGCGCACGGGGATATTCTGCAGGTTCGGCTCGGAGGACGACAGGCGGCCGGTCGTCGTGGACGCCATGGCAAAGCAGGTATGGACGCGGTGCGTGTGCTGATTGACATAGGTCGGCAGCGCGTCGGCATAGGTGCTCTTCAGCTTCTGCAGACCCCGCCATTCCAGTACCTTGGCGGGCAATCGATGGCCCTCGGCGGCAAGATCCTCCAGCACGCTGGCGCCCGTCGTCCAGGCGCCGGTCTTGGTCTTCGAGGCGCCCGGCAGACCCATCTTGCCGAAGAGGATATCGCCGAGCTGCTTGGGCGAGCCGATATTGAAGCTCTCGCCCGCCAGTTCCTCGATTTCCGATTCCAGCGCCCCCATGCCCTGCGCGAAATCGCCGGACAGGCGCGCCAGCATCGCCCGGTCGATGGAGATGCCCTCGCGCTCCATCGCCAGCAGCACCGGCACCAGCGGCCGCTCCAGCGTCTCGTAGACGGTGGCGACGCGCTCGGCGGCAAGCCGCGCCTTCAGCATCAGCCAGAGGCGCAGCGTCACATCCGCGTCCTCGGCGGCATATTGCGTCGCGCGGTCGAGCGGCACCTGGTCGAACGTCACCTTGCCCCGGCCTGAGCCGGCCACTTCCGCAAAGCTCATCGGCGTGTGGCCGAGATGGCGCTTTGAGAGTTCGTCCATGCCGTGGCCGCCACGGCCCGCATCGAGCACGTAGGAGATCAGCATCGTGTCGTCGAAGCGCTTCAGCGTCACGCCGTAGCGTGTCATCAGCAGCATGTCGTATTTGGCGTTCTGAAGGATCTTCAGCGTCGCCTCGTCCTCCAGCATCTTTTTCAGACGTTCCAGCGCATCGGCGAAGGCGACCTGTTCGATGCCGCCGCCATCGCCGAAATCGAACCCGTCGGCGGCGCGGTGGGCGAGCGGCACGTAGCAGGCCCTGCCCGGCTCGGTCGCCAGCGAAAAACCGACCAGTTCGGCCTGCATCGGATCGAGGCCGGTCGTCTCGGTGTCGAAGGCGACGACACCCTTGCCGGCGATCTCGGTCATCCAGGCATCGAGACGGTCCAGCGTCGTCACGGTTTCGTAGGAGGCAAGATCGAAGGGAATGCCGGAGAGCCACGCGGCCATCGCCGCGGCGCCGTCGGCGGGGGTCGGATCGCCGGTGGTGGAAAATTCCGATTCGGCGGCCCGCACCGGCGCGGCTTCGGCGGGCTCCCAGCTGTCGATCGCGACCGGCTGCGCCTCGATCTCGCCGGCCTCGGTGCCGGTATATTCCGCGACGCGCCGCGTGATGGTGGTGAACTCCATCGCTTTCAGGAACGCGATCAGTTTCGGGCCGTCCGGCTCGACGACCTTCATGTCCTCAATCGGATGCTCCAGCGGCACCTCGCGGTCGAGGGTGGCGAGCCGGCGCGAGAGACGGGCGATCTCGGCATTGTCGATCAGCGCCTGGCGGCGCTTGGGCTGCTTGATGTTTCCGGCGTTGGAAAGCACGCCTTCAAGATCGCCATATTCCTCCATCAGCTGGGCGGCGGTCTTCACGCCGATGCCGGGGACCCCGGGGATGTTGTCGGTGGAATCGCCGATCAGGCCCTGCACGTCGGCGACGAGCGCGGGCGGGACGCCGAACTTCTCGATCACCTCGGGCACGCCGATGCGCTTGTCCTTCATCGTGTCGAACATGATGACGCGGTCGCCGACGAGCTGCATCAAATCCTTGTCGGACGCCACGATGGTGACCTGCGCGCCGGCCTCCTCGGCGATGCGGGCATAGGTCGCGATCAGATCGTCGGCCTCGTAATTCTCCTGCTCGATGCAGGCGACCGAAAAGGCGCGCGTCGCATCGCGGATCAGCCCGAACTGCGGGATCAGGTCTTCGGGCGGATCGGGCCGGTGCGCCTTGTACTCGGCGTAGAAATCGTTGCGGAAGGATTTGCCGGAATGGTCGAAGATGACGCCGATATGGGTCGGCGGCTCCAGCCCTTCCGAACCGTCGCGCAGCAGCTTCCAGAGCATGTTGCAGAAGCCGGCGACCGCGCCTACCGGCAGCCCGTCGGATTTGCGGGTCAGGGGCGGCAGCGCGTGATAGGCGCGGAAGATATAGGACGAGCCGTCGACGAGGACGACATGATCGCCGGCTTTCGGGGCGGCATTGTGCGTATCTTGGGAATCGGGGCGCGACATGGCCGGATCATGCCGCGCCGCGCCGATGAATGCGACCCCTAATTCGCGGCTGTTCCACGGCGATTGCGGGCCGAGGGGACGGCCCTCGCCACCACCATCGTTGCCGAACCGACAGAGGAATGGATCGTCGGATCAACTCCGACGATGACGGGCATTGGTTGTGCGCGCCGCTCCAGGGCTATATCGGCGGCGGAGACGATGTGAGGTGACGTCCGCTCAACGGTCCACCCGCGCTGTCAGGGGCCGGGTCGAGCCCGGCAATGACGGCGGGTGGGGCAGCGCCGTTCAGCGCGGGGCGCGTTTGGCAAGGATGCGCTGCAGGGTGCGGCGGTGCATGCCGAGGCGGCGGGCCGTTTCGGAGACGTTGCGGTCGCAGCCCTCATAGACGCGCTGGATATGCTCCCAGCGGACCCGGTCGGCCGACATCGGATTGTCGGGCGGCGGCGGCGGCGTCTCGCCCTCACCCATCAGCGCGTTGTAGATGTCGTCGGCGTCGGCAGGCTTTGCCAGATAGTCGATGGCGCCGCGCTTCACCGCCGTGACGGCCGTTGCGATATTGCCGTAGCCGGTCAGGATGATGGCGCGGGCGTCGGGCTTGAGGGCTTTCAGCGCCGCGACCACATCGAGGCCGTTGCCGTCCTCCAGACGCATGTCGACGACGGCATAGTCCGGCGGGGTCGTCTCCACGATGGCGCGCGCTTCGGCGACGGATCCGGCGACCATTACGGTGAAGCCGCGCTTCTCCATCGCCCGGGCGAGCCGGTTGCAGAAGGGCGCATCGTCATCGAGAATCAGCAGCGAGCCTGCCGTATCCGCACTCATGCCTCTTGCCTGTCCTTATCCCCGATCAGGGGCAGGATCAGTACAGCGTCTGAGCCTGCCTGCCGGGCAATTTCTTGTCGTAGTCGGCACCGTCGAAGGACGGATCTGCTGTTGTAAGCATGTCGCCCGCGGAGGGCAATGTTTGACGGTCGACATGCGCCGCCCGATCCCAGAGGCGTGCGCGCAGAACAGCCCGGGCGCACTGGAAATAGACCGTGTCGATCTCGACGATCATCGCCGTCGCCGGCGCCTTTCCATCCACCGCCAACCTGCCGCAAAGCGCCGGATCGGCGGTCAGACGGGCCCGGCCGGTGATGCGCAGCGCCTCGTTCATGCCGGGCACGAAGAAGATAAGGCCGACGCGCGGATCGGCGAGGACGTTGCGCAGCGTGTCGAGGCGGTTGTTGCCGCGCCGGTCGGGAATCGCGATCCGGCGGTCGTCCAGGACGGCGATGAAGCCGGCGGCGTCGCCGCGCGGCGAACAGTCGATGCCGCGCGGTCCGTTCGTCGCGAGGATCGCGAAGGACGCCGCCTCGACGATCCGCCGGTAGGCGGGCGAGAGACGGTCCAGCACCTTGATCGTGGCCGCCGGTGCCGGCGCCAGCGGGTAGATTCTTTCCAGCGCCGCGATATCGGTCACGGCGTGGGGATCGTCGTCTTCGTTCATCCCGCAATCCTCATGCCGGCACTCAGGTGGCCGGCGCTTCCAGGAGACGGCGCGGCCATACGATACGCACGCTGGCGCCGCCGCCGACCATGTTCTCAAAACGCAGGCTCGCACCCGTACGCTCCAACAATGTCTTGGCGATGAACACGCCAAGGCCGAGGCCCTTGTCGTTGTCGCGCGCGCCGCCGGCATGCGCGTGCCGCCCCTTGCGGCGGCCGATATAGGGATCGCCGAGCTTGTCGAGGATGGTGAGCGGAAAGCCCGGCCCGTCGTCGGCGATCGTGATCGTGATCTTCTGCGCGTCCCAGCCAATGTGAATGCCGACCGCGGTCTCGGCGAAGTCGGTGGCGTTTTCGACGATATTGCCGAGCCCGTACATGATCGCCGGATCGCGGCGGCAGGTCGGGGCATCGCCCTCGCCCTCGGCGCGAACGGCAAGTGTTACGCCAAAACCGCGATGCGGGCCGGCGATCTCGTCGACCAGCACGGGAAGCGCGACGCGCCCGAGCGGTCCTTCCGACATCCCCTCCAGCGAGCCGAGCTTGGAGAGGATCTCGCGGCAGCGTTTGGACTGTGTGACGAGGAGGCCGATGTCGTCGGCCAGCGGGCTGTCGGCAGGCAGTTCCTTCGCCAGTTCGCCGGCGACGAGGTGGATCGTCGCCAGTGGCGTTCCGAGTTCATGGGCGGTGGCGGCGGCGAGCCCGTCCAGCGTGGAGAGGTGGTGTTCGCGCGCGAGCGCCAGTTCGGCGGCCGACAGCGCGCTCGCCAGCGTCAGCGATTCCGCCGAAATCCGCCAGGCATAGATCCCGACGAAGGCCGTGCAGGCGGCAAGGCCGGCCCATACCCCCGCGACATAGAGGCCGCGCGGCATCACCGTTTCGCCCTCGAACCAGGGCAGCGGCCAGTGGGCAAGGCCGAGCACGGCCGAAGCCAGCAGCACGAGAAGGCCGAGGGCGATGGTGATGCGCGGCTCGAGGGCGCTGGCGGACACGACCACCGGGACGATCAGCAGGAGCGAAAACGGGTTGGTCAGGCCGCCGGTGAAATAGAGCAGCGCGGCGAGCTGTATGGTGTCGTAGAGCAGGAGCACCGCGGCGGCGACGGGCGAGAG
Source organism: Flavobacteriaceae bacterium (assembly GCA_050249695.1). GTDB lineage: Bacteria > Pseudomonadota > Alphaproteobacteria > Rhizobiales > Tepidamorphaceae > JACKJP01. The sequence goes on from JBFWQA010000002.1 coordinate 343,857, forward strand.
GCGGTGCGAGGCCGCGTAGCGGATTCGCAGCACGATGTTGAGACAGGCCGACAGGGCGACCAGCAGGAGACAGGGGCCGAGAGGCAACTGGAAGCCGAGCCCGTAATAGACGCCCAGAATCGTACCGGCCTGTCCGACGACGGCCAGCCAGCGCAGGCGGCTCAGCGTCTGCAGGCGCAGGCGCCGGGTCGCCGGGGCTGGAATTTCGCTCAGAGCCACCATGACACTTCTCCCCCGATCCGGGCCCACCAGCGTGCTATGCAGACGCGGGGCGCCGCTGGCAAGACCCGAGGCGCGCGACGCTTCGGGCCTCGCTCCGTATCGCGCCCGCAGAATAGCCCGCCTATCGTCGAACTTGCCTAGATGATCGCCCAAGCCTATCCTATTGCACTGCAACATTACTTGCGCAGGCGGCCATTTCGCGAAATGCTTAGGAATTGGCATGTATTATCAATGGTATGAGCTTACCCACGCGGCGCTGAGCCCGGTTCGCGCGATCGCGGATGCGACGCGACTTTACTATAAGAACCCGCTCAATCCCGTGACGCATACCGGTTTCGGCCGCTCGGTCGCAGCCTCGATGGAACTCTTCGAGCGGATGACGCGGCGCTACGGCAAGCCCTCATTCGGCATCGACAGCGTCGTCAGCGGCGGCACGCGGGTGAAGGTCAAGGAAGAGGTCGTCTGGCAGCGCCCCTTCTGCAGCCTGCTGCATTTCTCCAAGTCCCTGCCCGGCGGACGGTCCGCGGGACCGAAGCTGCTGATCGTCGCGCCGATGTCGGGCCACTATGCGACGCTGCTGCGCGGCACCGTGGAAGACATGCTGCCCAATCACGACGTCTACATCACCGACTGGATGGACGCGCGGATGGTGCCGCTCGACCAGGGCCGGTTCGATCTTGACGATTATATCGACTATGTCATTTCCATCCTGCATTTCCTTGGCGGCGACACCAATGTGATGGCCGTATGCCAGCCCTCCGTGCCGGTACTGGCCGCCGTCGGCGTGATGGAGGGCCGCGACGACCCGTATACGCCGCAATCCATGGTGCTGATGGGAGGCCCGATCGATACGAGGCGCAATCCGACGGCGGTCAACAAGCTCGCCGAGAGTCACGACATCGACTGGTTCCGCCGCAACGTCGTCATGACGGTTCCATGGCCGCATCCGGGCTTCATGCGCGAGGTCTATCCCGGCTTCCTGCAACTCTCCGGCTTCATGAGCATGAATCTCGACCGGCATGTCGAGGCGCATCAGGACATGTTCCAGCATCTCGTCGAAGGCGACGGCGATTCGGCCGAAAAGCATCGTGATTTCTACGACGAATATCTGGCGGTGATGGATCTGACCGCCGAATTCTACCTGCAAACCGTCGAAACCGTCTTCATCGAGCACGCGCTGCCCAAGGGCGAAATGCTGCATCGCGGCGTTCCCGTCGATCTGTCGAAAATCAGGAACTGCGCGCTGATGACCGTGGAAGGCGAGCGGGACGATATCTCCGGCCTCGGCCAGACAAAGGCGGCGCACGATCTGTGCCCCAACATTCCCGAGGATCGCAAGGTCCACTACATGCAGCCGAAAGTCGGGCACTACGGCGTCTTCAACGGCTCGCGCTTCCGTGCCGAGATCGCGCCGCGCATCAGCGATTTCATCCTGTCCACGCAGCCGCGCCGCGCGCTCGCCCGTTCGATCGCGAAGGTCACCTCGGCGCTGACGCCGAAACAGGCCGCCGCGCCCGCCACTGCGGCGAAGCCGAAAGCCTCCAGCAGCAACGGCGCCGGCCTTGCCGACGATCTGACCCGGATCGCGGGGATCGGCCCGAAGCTCGCCGAACTGCTGAAATCGAAGGGAATTGAGCATTTCGCGCAGATCGCGGCGCTGGACGACGAGGCGGTCGCCAGGCTCGATTCAGAGCTCAATTTCAAGGGCCGCATCACGCGCGACAAATGGGTCGCGCAGGCGCGCCGGTTGGTGGAAAACCACTAGGCGCCACAGCGGCCCCCGGTCCGCAACCGGGCTGGCGGACGCGGACGATCCGCGGCCGAGCACTATTCCTTCCGGGTCATTTCTTCCAGCGTGCCATGCGTGACGCGGATCAGATTCTTGATGCCGGCTGTCTGGCGGCTGGCATCCCATACGAGCGAAAAGGGCATCGCAATCGGAGGATCGCCGAGGCGCCTGAGATGAATTCCATCCGGCGCCATTCTTTCAAGCGTCGCCGAAAGAAAGCTGATCCCGACGCCAGCCGATACCATCGTCAGGAATACCGAGGGGCGCGATGCCCGGGCGGCGATCGTCGGCTCGACGCCATGACTGGCACAGGCTGCAAGGATAAACTCCGCCGACCAGCTGCCGGGATTGGGCAGGATCAGCGGCTGATCCTTCAGATCCTCGACCATCAGCACATCCTTGCCTGCCAGCTTGCTGTCGGGCGGCAGACAGCACACGATCGGATCATGCAGCACGTGGAGGAAAGATATCTTCGGATTGTCAGGTGGATTGGGGACGAAGACACAGTCGAGCGCATTGTCCATCAGCGCCGCCTCGGCACCGTTGGATGACTGCTCGAACAGGCTAGTCTCGATATCGGGATGCTGCCGCCGGAAATTCTGGATGATGCGCGACATGGGCGTGTTGAGCGCCATCGCCGAGTAGCCGACCCGCAGCCGCTCCCGGGCGTCTCCGCTGGCCTGGCGTGTTCTGTCGACGATGCGCACGACTTGATCGAGAAGACCGGGCAACTCCTCGCGCAATACCTCGCCCGCCATCGTCAGCCTGACGTGACGGCGGCTGCGGTCGAACAGCCGGACCCCCAGAACATCCTCGAGCCGCAGAATCTGCTCGCTCAGAGACGACTGGGATATGTGGGCCCGCATCGCGGCGCGGCTGAAATTGAGTTCCTCGGCGAGAAACTTGAAATTGCGCAGATGGCGCAGTTCCACGCTCAAGAAATACCCCTTTGCCCCTCATCGCCTTATCGGATTATCCGATAAGTCTTACACCTGAATCCCGAATACGCAAAGCCTAGGCGCCGCAAATCGGCGCGTGCTATCCGTCTGAGATAAGAAACATGACGTAGCGAACGATAAGCCTGCGTCATAAAAATGCAGTGTCTCAGCTGCGCGGACGGGGGAGAGAAATCAACCACATCAGACACAGCGAATCTGGACCGCCCGCAATCACGGCGTGGCGCTGGACGGCTCGCATTCCAACGACAAGGGCAGCGTCGCCGCGATCAATCGCTTCTGCCGATCAACAAAGGTGGTGCCGCCGAAAAGAGAAACCATCCTGGAGGAAACCATGAAGAGATCACTCAAGATTGCCTCGATCGTACTCGGCCTCGGTCTGGTCGCCACCGGTACGGCGACGGCTCAGGACAAGAAAGTCACCCTGCAGCTCGCTGGAAGCTATCCTGCGCCGACGAGCATTCTCGGCCCCGCACAGGAGCGGCTGGTCAAGCAGATCGAGGCGCTCTCCGGCGGTTCCATCGATGTGGAGCTCTTCGCGCCCGGCGCGCTGCTTCCACCAAAGGAGTATTTCGACGCCGTCAGCAGCGGTGCGCTCGACGCCGCGTTCACCGACAGTCTGATCTGGGCCGGCAAGGATATCGGCTTCACCCTGTTCACCAACGTCCCCTTCGGACCGGGCGCGCCCGAATATCTCGCCTGGATGAAGCAGGGCGGCGGCGAAGAGATGATGAAGGCACTCTACGGCAAGTATAATATCGTCAGCATGGTCTGCGGCTTCCTGTCAGCAGAGGGCGGCGGGTGGTTCCGCGAGCCGATCGAATCCGTCGACGATCTCAAAGGTCTCAAATTCCGCATCGGCGGACTGGGCGGCAACGTCATGGAGAAACTCGGGGCTTCAACCCAGAACATCAGCCCCGGCGAACTGCTGCAGGCACTGCAGCTGGGAACGGTCGACGCGGCGGAATTCTCCATGCCCTCCATCGACAAGTCGCTCGGCTTCCAGACGGTGGCGAAATACTACTACTTCCCCGGCTGGCAGGCACAGTCCAGCTTCCCGGTTCTGTTGATCTCCAAGGCCAAGTGGGAGTCGTTCTCCGACCAGCAGAAGGCCGCCGTTCAGGCGACATGCGACGAGAGCACAATGGCCATGCTGACCGAGGGCGAGGCACTCCAGCCGAAAGCGCTCGCGGAAATCGCAGCGGCAGGAGTTGAGATCAGGGAATATCCCGCCGACGTACTCGCCGCCCTCAAGGCCAAATGGGAGGAGGTCGCCGCGGAGCAGGCGCAGAAGAGCGAGACCTTCAAGAAAGCCTGGGACTCCTACTCCGCCTTCCGCAAGCAGTACGCGCTCTGGGGCAAGATCAGCCCGGTGAAATGACCGACCGGCCCCGGACCCGTCAGTCCGGGGCCGCCGACCACTGCGCGAAGCGAACGACAGGTGTCCTTTCAGATGTCTCCCGCCCCGAGCCCGCTGATGATGATCAGCCGATGGATTGACGCCTGGCTCCGCGCCGTCGCGCACTTCTTTTCATGGACGCTGCTGGCCCTCGTCTTCGTCGTCTGCCTGGATGTCGTCACCCGCAAGATCGGCTGGCAGGTGCCGGCCTTGGGTTCGACGAGGCTGCAGGAACTGGAGTGGCATCTGCAGGCGATCCTGTTCTGCGCCTGGATCGGCTATGCCTATACGCGCGATGCGCATATCAGAGTCGACGTGCTGACCAGCGGCCTCAGTCACCGGACCAAATGCAAGATCGAGATCGCGGGCTGCCTTTTGCTGGCGCTTCCCTATCTCCTCGTCGCGCTGCCTTACGCGCACCAGTTCATGATGGTTTCGTTCCATCAGGGCGAGGGATCGCCAAACAGCACCGGCCTTCCCTACCGCTGGATCGTCAAGGCGGCCCTCTATGCCGCGTTCTGGGGCCTTATGCTCGCCAACATCTCCGTTCTCCTCAAGAACGTCGCACTGCTGCGCACCGGCGATACCGCGACCCGGGAGACAGCCGATGCTTAGCTTCCTCGCAGAGACGCTGCCCCTGTGGATGTTCGCCGTCATGGTCTTCGGGCTGTTCACGGGCTACCCCGTCGCCTTCGTCCTCGGCGCGGTCGGCATCCTGTTCGGCTTCATCGGAATCGCCATGGGCGAATTCCATTTGATCCAGTTCATGAACCTCCTGCCGCGAATCTACCGGCAGGCGGTCGAGAACGAAGTCTTCGTCGCCATTCCCCTCTTCATCTTCATGGGCTCGATCCTGCAGAAGAGCCGCGTCGCGGAGGATCTGCTCCTGTCCCTGCAGGCGATCCTGGGAGGTTTTCGCGGCGGCCTTGCCGTCGCCGTCATCCTCGTCGGGACTGTCCTCGCAGCGATGACCGGGATGATCGGCGCGTCGGTCGTCGTCATCAGCATCATCGCCCTGCCGCTGATGCTCAGCCGCAAATACAGCCCGGAGATCAGCACCGGTTCCGTCGCGGCCGCCGGAACGCTCGGCATCCTGATCCCGCCCAGCATCATGCTGGTGGTCATGGGCGACATGCTGCAGACATCCGTCGCCGCGCTCTTTGCCGGCGCCATCCTTCCCGGCCTGCTTCTGGCGAGCCTCTATGTGATCTACCTGCTGATTCTCGGTTTCGTGAAGCCGAGTGTCGGCCCGGCGACACCGCCGGAGGAGAACGCCTTCCGCAGCGGCGCTGCGTTCTGGTCACTTCTGAGGGCGCTGGTCCCGCCGCTGCTGCTCATCCTCATCGTGCTCGGGTCGATCTATGGCGGGTTTGCCACACCGACCGAAGCCGCGGGCGTGGGCTGTCTCGGCGCGCTGCTGCTGGCGGCTTTCAAGCGGACGGTCTCGTTCTCGGCACTGCGCGAAATGCTGCTCGATGCATCGCTGACCGTGGGCATGGTTTATTTCGTGATCTTCGGCGCGACCCTCTTTTCCTACGTTTTCCGCATCCTCGGCGGCGACGACGTCGTGCATTCCATGCTCGAATCGATGGGCGTCGACACCGGTTTTCACGTGCTGATGGCGCTGATGATCGGCGTCTTTCTGCTGGGCTTCTTTTTCGACTGGCTGGAAATCTGCCTGATCGTCCTGCCGATCTTCGGACCGATTCTCGTGTCGTCCGATTTCAGTTCCTTCGTCGCCACGCCGAGCCATGTTCTCGTCTGGGCGGCCGTCGTCGTCGCCATCAACATGCAGACCTCGTTCCTGACCCCGCCCTTCGGCTTTGCCCTGTTCTACATGCGCGGCGTCGCGCCCGCCGAGATCAGCACGCTGTCGATCTACAAGGGCGTCGTCCCCTTCATCGCGATCCAGCTCGTCGTCGTCGCCATCGCCATCGCCTTTCCCAGTCTGGTCCTCTTCCTGCCGCGGCACTGGGGACTGCTTTTCTGACAAGATCACTCCGCCGGGGCCTCGCCACGGCAACCCTTTGAAGACCAAGGAGAAAACCCGTGATTACCGCCCAAGATCTCGAATATCACTACAGCGACACCGACGATTATACCTGGGCCGAGACCTACTATCTGCCGATCTCGCTGCCCGAGGAGCGGATCTTCGGCCATGTCTATGTGTGCACACGCCCCAAGCTCGGTTCGATGTCGAACGATATACGCTTCATGGGCAGCGTCAGCGCAACCGAGTTCGAACTGCTTTACTGCGACATCGACTTCCAGCTTCCCGCCCCGGAACGCTTCTCGCACATCCAGGGACCCAACGGGCTCAGCGTGAAGGCGGTCAATCCGCCGCGCGACTACCGGATCGACTATGTCGGACGGGACGATACGGAAATTCATGTCGACATGATCGGCATCATGCATCCCTGGGATATCCATGACAAAAGCCTGAACCCGCTCGCCGGCGGCACGCCCGAGGAGCAGCTGGCGCGCACCTCGATGGGCAGCGGCTACAAGGGCCATTTCGACATGCATTGCCGCACGAAGGGCACGGTCAAGATCCGCGGCAAGGAGTACAAGGTCGATGTCGTCGACCGCATGAACCACAGTTGGGGACCGAGGCCGGAGAAGACCGTGCCGCCGATGAACTCCTTCTGGGCGCAGTTCGGCGAGGAACTCGGGTTCCGCATCCACATGCATCTGGACCCGAACAAGCCGGCCGGAGACGATCAGAAGCTTGCCCATGGCTACCTGCTCGACAAGGGCGAGGTCTTCGCCATCATGGACACCAAGGTCCGCACGACGCGGCTCGGGATCGTGCCGATTTTCGTTGAGGTGCATGTCACCGACCAGCGCGGCAAGGAATATCGGCTGCGCGGCAATCCGATCGCCGGCGCGCCCTGGAGGGCGTATTCCAATTCGGTCTGCTGGGTGGGGCTCATGGAGTGGGAAATGGGTGGCAAGATCGGCGGCGGCAGCTTTCAGGAGAACCGGGCGATCACCGTGGAGAACGAATTCCGCGGACGGCGCTTCGAGGATCGCATTCCGTACATCACGGCGTAACCGTCCACCCCATCAGGAAATGGTGATCATACATGACAGGTGCAGTTAAGACGGCGGGATCGGGCAGGCTCGAGCCCAGGCTCTTCCTTCCCGCCGAAGATATCCGGGCCAAGCGCCAGTGGCGCGACGACCCGAGCGAAGACATCGTCGCAAGGATAAGGCAGGCGTTTCCGAGCGAGCGTGAATATGACGTGATGTTCAGCCGCAAGATGCAGCGGCGGAATATGGGGCCCTACCGGATCCCGACGCTCGGCGAAATGTCCGGCCATGTGCGCCATTTCCTGAACGACCATGTCGACGGTGGTTTTGAGATCGCCGATGAAGGCTGGCTGACCGGCGGCGCCTCCAAGCTTCAGTTCGGCTTTACGATGACATGGACCGAAGCCGGCAGGCGGCGCACCGAAAGGCTTGTCGTTCGCATGGAGCCGGCGGAATCGCTCAACACGACGAGCCGCGGCCGCGAATTCCAGATGATCCAGGCCATGAACGGCGTCGTCCCGGTTCCGCGCACCTACTGGATGGATCCGCAGGGCAAATGGTTTCCCGAGCCGGCGATCATCTACGGTTTCATCACCGGGACGACCAAGCCGTCGCAGGACAAGGCCCGTGTCAGCGGCACGGGCACGGTCTTCTCGCCGGAACTGCGCGCAAAACTCGGGCCGCAATTCACCGGGCATCTGGCCGCCATCCATTCGCATGACTACACCAGATCGAATTTCGACATGTTCGACGTTCCCGAGCTCGGCACGACCCAGTCCGCGCTCTGGCAGCTCAACCGCGTGCTGAGGGTGTGGGAAGAAGACCGCGGCGAGGACGTTCCGCTCGTCGAGGCGGCAACGAACTGGCTGAGGGACAACCTGCCGGTGCTGGACCGCGTCAGCCCCATCCATGGCGACTATCGCAGCGGCAACTTCCTGTTCGACGAAGCCAGCGGCGAGATGACCGGCTGGCTCGACTGGGAACGCGGCTATCTCGGCGACCGGCACCGCGATCTCGCCTGGGCGACGACGCGGCTCTTCGGCAACACGGCGGAGGACGGCAAGACGTTCCTGGTATGCGGCCTTGTGCCCGAGGAACAGTTCTACGAGGATTACGAGAGGCTTTCGGGCCTTTCGATCGATCCCAAGCGAATGCACTATTACCGCGTCTTCAACGCCTACCAGCTCGTCTGCTCGTGCCTTGGCACCAGCTATCGCGTCGTGCGGCTCGGCAAGTCGCATCAGGACGTGCTGCTGTCCATCGTGGAGGGCGCCGCCTATCCGATCGCCGACGAATTGCTCCAGGTTCTCGAGGAGGCAAACTGATGGCGGACAGAACACTGGACGGGCTGCGCGCCTGCATCACGTCGCTCACCACGATCGTCGGACCTGCCGTCGACAAGTCGGGCGACACGCTCGCCCGCGAACAGGTCGCCCTCATGGCGAAATATCTGGGCTTTCTGGTCAACCGGCTCGACTACGCAGAGCGGCGCTCCCGCTTCGAGCTGAGTGCCTACGCGGACATGGCGGACGCCATAGCGGACTGCCTGGCGGCCGGCGGCGTGAGCGACAGCGAGCTGGACGGAAGGCGCCATGATGCGCGAGCGCTTCTCGACAGCGGGGCGGGCAAGAGCGAGGTGGAGACGGCCTGCGGCAAGCTTCAGGCCGCCATCAGCCGGGTCGTCAGGGCTCTGGGCGAGCAGGGCCACCCGCTGAGACCGGAGGTCGACCGGATCGTCTTCAGGCAATCGCTGGCGATCGTGTCGCTGCAGCGGGCATGGTTCGCGCCGCAGGACTGGGAAGCGGCCGGCGTGTCGGTCCCCGATATCGACGAGATGCTGGGAACCCGCGCAAAGGCCTGAGAGAGTAGCGCCGGACGCCGAATCGACGCACCATCCGCGCATGCTCCTGCGCCTGAAGAGACCCGGCCCGAAACCACCCGCCGAGCGGCAGATCATGACGATCGCCGCCGGCGGCCGCTCGATACCGGTTCTGCTGCGCCGCTCCGCCCGCGCGCGGCGGATTTCGCTGAGGCTCGGCCAGAAGGGAGATGCATTCGTTCTGACGCTTCCCGAACGGGGGCGCGAGACCGACGCGATTCATTTCGCCGAGCGGCATCGCGGCTGGATGCACACGCGCCTGCAGCGGCTTCCCGAGCAGGTCGCGTTCGCGCCGGGCGAGACCGTACCCTTTCGCGGCGTGCCGCACAGGCTGGATGCGAGCGGCGGCCTCAGAGGGCTGGTCAGGGCGGCGTTGGAAAGCGGAGGAGAGCCGGTGATCCGGGTACCGGGCTCGCCTGAGCATTTTGCCCGCAAGCTGACCGATTTCCTCAAGGCCGAGGCACGGCGCGACCTGACGCGCGCCGCCGCGGCCTACTGCGCCGCCCTCAATGTCGACGAGCGCCGGATCGCGCTCCGCGACCCGGCGACGCGCTGGGGTTCGTGCTCGACGAGCGGCACGCTTTCCTTTTCGTGGCGGCTGATCATGGCGCCGTCCGACGTGCTCGACTATCTCGCCGCCCACGAGGTCGCCCATATCGTCCACATGAACCACGGGACAGAGTTCTGGCGCCTGCTTGAAAGGATCTGCCCCCATACCGACGCGGCCGAGCGCTGGCTGAAGAAGCATGGCCGCAGCCTGCACGCCTACGGGCCGCAGAAGGCCTAGCGCGGGCGGCTGCCCGCCGGATGCAGGGCTGCCATGCAGAAACGGCGGAGCGGTTTATCCTCCGGGTCGCTGTGCTTGCCCGGGCTATACTTTAAGACAGACATATGGCCCGCATTTCCCCACCGCCCGATCAATCCGCGTCCTCCAGCACCTATTCGGGCAAGATACTACTGCTGGCGCTGATGACAGCGGTGGGACCGATGGCAAACTGCCTCTACCTGCCGTCCTTTCCCGCGTTGATCGATGCGTTCGGAGGCACGCCGGCTGACGCCCAGCTCACCTTGAGTGTCTTCGGTTTCGGCATGGCCATCGGCGTGCTGTTCTACGGACCGGTTGCCGATCACTACGGCCGCAAGCCGGTTCTCATGGTCGCCATGGCAATCTTCGTGGCCGCCTCGCTTGTCTGCCTGTTCGTCCCGGATCTCCAGTGGATGGCGGCCATCCGGTTCATCCAGGCGATCGGCGCTTCAGGACCGCTCGTGCTTGGCCGCTCCATCGTCCGGGATCTTTTTGACGGCGAACGGGCCGGTATCGAAATCGCGCGGCTTTCATCCATCATGGGCCTGGTGCCCGTGACGGCGCCCATATTCGGCGGCCTCCTGCAGGAAGGTTTCGGCTGGCAGTCCACCTTCATCATGACCGCCGCGGTCGGGATTGTCTGTCTTGCCGGGATCGCATTCACATTGCCGGAAACCGTCAGGACGCGGCAAAGCAGCCGGATGCGGCCCGTCGATCTCGTCCGCAGCTATGCGTTCCTGTCGAAGCACTGGGTATTCTGGCGCTACACGGCGCTGGTCGCGTTCAGCTATTCGAGCCTCTTCGCGTTGCTTTCCGCCTCGCCCCACATCATTCAGGATGTCGCCGGCCTTTCACCGTTCGGCTTCGGCATCTCCTTCAACATCGTGATGTTCGGCTATATAGGCGGCACGATCTCGGGGCGGTTTGTCGTGTCGCGCACCAGCATGGAAGGGGCCATCGGCGTGGGAACCGTCATCGCGATGATCGGCGGGGCGCTGGCGATCGCCACGACGGAAATACTCGGCGTGACGATCTGGACTCTCCTGCCGCCGATCGCCCTGGCCTATTTCGGTGTCGGCATGTACTACCCGCAGGGCATCGCAGGCGCATTGCTGCCATTTCCGGAGCGGGCCGGCGCGGCCTCATCCCTGATGACCAGCATCATCATGTTGGCAGCGGCGCTCGCCGGACTGATCGTCGGCCATTTCCTCGGCAATGACGCGCGTCCGCTGACCCTCGCCGTCACTATCGGCGCGATCGTCTCTTTCGGCATTTATCTGCTCCCCGCCGGACACAAGGCGTCGTCGCACCACGCATGAGCGCACCTGCAATGCAGTCAGGGCGAAAATCCGCCGCGTCCCTTCGGGATAAGGCGCAAAATGACGCGCCAAACTCTTTATGAAAACACGAGCTAGCGGCCGAAGATGCGGCCGAAGAAATTGCCGATGCCGCGACCGACCTGTTTCACCGCGCTGCCCGCCGCGTCAGCCACCGGATGGTCCTGACGGGCCCAGGGCATCTGGTCCGAGGCGATGAGCGGCCGGTCGGGCGCTTCGGGCACATAACCGCCCGGCAGGTCGATGGCGGGAATCCCCTCATGCGCCGCCACCATGACATCGTGCCAGATCTCGGCGGGAACGGCACCGCCGGTGACGCGGTTCATCGGCGTGGCATCGTCATTGCCGACCCAGACTCCGGCCGTATAGCTCGCCGTATAGCCGATGAACCAGGCGTCCTTGTAGCCCTGCGTGGTGCCGGTCTTGCCGGCGGCGGGATGACCCTCGATGCGCGCCCTGGTTCCCGTGCCCTCGGTCACCGTCTTCTGCAGCATGTAGTTCATGCGCGCGACCGCTTCGTGGGAGATGACCTGGCCCGGTCCGGTGCCGTTGCGCTCATAGAGAATATCGCCTTCCACGCTGCGGATGCGGCGGATGACATGCGGTACGATCCCGTAGCCGCCGTTGGAAAGCGGCACATAGGCGCTCGTCAGTTCCAGCAGCGAGACCTCAGAGGTGCCGAGCGCGATGGAGAGATTGGGCTCGATGGGCGAGCGGATGCCCAGGCGTTTGGCCGTCGCGATCACGTTCTTCGGTCCGACCTCGTCGGCCAGCCTGACCGCGACCGTGTTGATCGAATGTGACAGCCCCTGCGTCAGCGTGACCGGCCCCTTGTATTCGTTCTCGTAGTTCTCGGGCCGATAGCCGCCGATATTGACCGGTTCGTCGACGCGCACGTCCATGGGCGAAAGGCCCTGCTCCATCGCCGTCAGATAGACGAAGGGCTTGAAGGAGGAACCGGGCTGCCGATGCGCGTCGACCGCGCGGTTGAATTCGCTGCCGCGATAGTTCCGCCCGCCGACCAGCGCGCGCACCGCGCCATAGGGGTCCATCACGACAACCGCCCCCTGGCCGATCTTGCGCTTCTTGCCGTTTTCCGCCAGCGCCGCACGCAGCGCCTTCTCCGCGTCGCGCTGCAGCGACGGATCGATCGTCGTGTCCACGACGATATCTCCCTTCACCTTGCCGATATACTGCTCGACCTCCTTGGCCACCATGTCGGCGACATAGTTCATCGAGCTGCCGAGGCCGTCATCGGCCGAACCGCTCGCGTCGAGACGGGCAAGCTCGGCTTCCCTGGAGGTGATGAAGCCGGCATCAACCATCGCGGCGATGACCGTCCTGGCGCGCTCCTCGGCGAGTTCGGGATTCTTGTTGGGCGCATATCGCGAAGGCGCTTTGAGGAGGCCTGCCAGCATCGCCGCCTCGCCAAGCGTCACCTGACGCGCGGACTTGCCGAAATAGCGCTGGGCCGCCGCTTCGACGCCATAGGCACCCGCCCCGAGATAGACCCGGTTGAGGTACATCTCCATGATCTCGTCTTTGCTGTAGTGGAACTCGAGCCACAGCGCGAGGCCGAGTTCCTGAAGCTTGCGCTTGTAGGTACGCTCCGGGTTGAGAAAGAGATTCTTGGCAAGCTGCTGGGTGAGCGTCGAGCCGCCCTGGACGACGTCTCCGGAGGTGAAATTGACAAGGACGGCGCGGGCTAGGCCGAGCGGATCGACGCCGAAATGGCTGTAGAAGCGGCGATCCTCGATCGCCATGACGGCCTGTGGAAGATAGGGCGGCAGTTCATAGAGCCGAACCTCCTCGCCGCCGGTTTCGCCGCGGTTTCCGACCAGCGAGCCGTCCATCGCGACGATGCGGATATTCGGCGGGCGCTTGGGGATCGCAAGCTCGGTGTCACCGGGCAGGTTGAGCAGCGCCCATCCGACCACGCCGGCAAGGCCGATCGCCATCCACACGCATGCCACGACGCCCCAGTAGAAGACCCGGCGGACAATGCCGCGGCGGCCACCGCCGTTGCCGCCTTTCGACCTGCCGCGGCCCCGGCCCCCGCGGGGCTCCTTACGGGGCTTCGGCTTTTGGGGTCTGACGGGCTTTTCACCGCCCGGCGCGCCGCCCGGCCGGTCGGCCGCCGACACGCGCAATTCGCCCGACTTGCGGCGCGGTTCCGGCAGACGAGGCTCGACGGAGCGATTCATGCCTTCAAGATCTCCTGTCTGCCGGATATCCGGTCGCACGGGGGGTTTTCCCGGACACATTACCGCTTCAATGGGCTCGCGACGCCGGACGGCAGCATCCGACACTGCTTCGTCACTGTTAAATTGGGGGATTTAAAGGCGGGTTAAGCATATGGCGATTGCCGAATGCCGGGTCGCCTCTTGCTCATCACTGGTGCGGCGTTCGATATTTTGACAAGGTGATTTCGTACCGCATCATCGCCCCGGACCAAGACGGTTCAACGGGCGGATATCCAACTTTCAACGCAACGGCATATTCATGACGCCACCTTCCAGCCCCGCCAGCGCCGTGACCCCCGAGCAGGCCGAGCAACTGAGCCGCAACGGCGAGGCGATACTGATCGACATCCGCGGGCCTGACGAATGGGCGCAGTCGGGCCTTGCCGAGGGCGCCATTCCGATCTCCGTCCACGAACCGGGCTTCGTGGAAAAGCTCAACGAGGCGATGGGCGGCGATGCCAGCCGCCCGACCATGCTGATCTGCGCCACCGGCGGCCGTTCCGGACAGGTGGCCCGCCAGCTGCGGCAGATGGGGTATGAGGGCATCATCGACGTTCCGGAGGGCATGTTCGGCAATTTTTACGGCCCGGGATGGGTCGGGGCGGGGCTGCCGGTAAAGCCCTACAGGAACGAGTGAGCCGGTCTTGCGGAAGGTCATCATCATCGGCGGCGGGCCGGCGGGCGCTTCCTGCGCGCTGTGGCTGAAGAAGCTGGGTCACGAGCCGCTGCTGGTGGAAGCCGGCGCAAGGCTCGGCGGGCTTCAGGTCGACAATCCGTTCACGAATGCGTGGATCGTGACGTCGCCGCCGGCGACGGGCGACGCATTCGCAGGCACGATCCAGCACAATATCGAGCTTGCCGGCGTCGAACACAGGCTGGCGACGCGGGTGACCGCCATCAAAGAGCACGAGAGGCATTTCGCCGTCTCGACGGATGCCGGCGATGAGATCCAGTCGCAGATCGTCGTGCTGGCGACGGGCGTCCGGCCGGCGACGGGCGGTCTCACCCGCGGGCCCGGCGTGCTGTTCGGACCCGGGCAGCAGATCGCGTCGGCCGATTACGAGGGCAAGAAGGTCGCGATCCTCGGTGGCGGCGACAACGCGTTCGAGAACTATCTCTACATTCGCGAACGCGGCGCGGCGGAGGTCACGATCTTCGCCCGGTCGGTCCGCGCCCGCGACGCGTTCCGCGAAGCCGTGCCGGAACGCGATATCCGGCGCGGCGACTACGAGGCGGATACGAAGGCGCTGGCCGTCGATGGCGAGAGGTTCGACATTCTTGCGGTCTTCTACGGGTTCCGCGCGCTCATGCCCGACAAGGTGGTGCCGTCGCCGGCGCTCGACCATGCGGGATATGTGGCGACGAACGCGCGGTGCGAGACGAATATCGCAGGGCTCTACGCCATCGGCGAAATCGCCAACCGGATGCACCCGTGCTGCGTGACGGCGATGGCCGACGGCATCGTCGCGGCCAAGGACATCCAGCACCGGCTCGAAGACGGTCTGTAAGGGGCGCCGAAGCCGGCGCCTTGCGGATCTCTCAGGTATCGACCGTCGCGGCGAGGGCGTTTTCCTGGATGAATTCGCGCCGCGGTTCGACATCGTCGCCCATCAGGCTGGAGAATGTCAGGTCGGCGTCGTCGAGTTCCTTGACCCTGACCTGCAGCAGCGAGCGCGCCTCGGTATCCAGCGTCGTTTCCCAGAGCTGCTCGGGGTTCATCTCGCCGAGACCTTTGTAGCGCTGGATGGCAATCCCCTTGCGGCCGGCGGCCATGACGGCTTCGCTCAAAGCCACCGGCCCCCGGATCATCGTCTCGCTGTCCTTGCGGACGTAGCGGGCGGCCTTGCCGAAGGTTTCCTGGAGGAACTTGGCGCGCTCATCGAGCCGGCGCGCGTCGGCCGACCCGAAGAATGCCGCATCCAGCGTCACGATCTCGCGCAGGCCGCGCACCGTGCGCGAGAAACGGTAATCGCCGTTCTCCAGCGCCTCGCCCTGCCATCCGCGCTCATAGGTGTCGGCCAGCAGATCGAGACGGCGCGAGACATAGCCCGCCGCCTGTTCCCGCTCCTCGGCGGATTTGGCCGCCTCGGGGTTGAGGATGCCGGCGATCGCCGCCTGCTCGACCAGCGTGCGATCATAGCGTGAATGCAGGCCGTCGAGGATGCGGCGCACGGCGATGGATTCGTCGACCACGCGGCGCAGATCCTGACCGCCCAGCACCTCGCCGGAAGCCAGCGTCAGGGTCGCGTCATCAAGCCCGCCGGCGACGAGATACTCCTCCATCGCATGGTCGTTCTTGAGATACTGCTCGGACTGGCCGCGCCGCACCTTGTAAAGCGGCGGCTGGGCGATGAAGAGATGTCCGGCATCGATCAGCTGCGGCATCTGGCGATAGAAGAAGGTCAATAGCAGGGTGCGGATATGGGCGCCGTCGACATCGGCGTCCGTCATGATGATGATCTTGTGATAGCGCAGCTTGGAAAGGTCGAAATCGTCGCGCCCGATGCCGGTGCCGAGTGCGGTGATCAGCGTGCCGATCTCGTTCGAGGAGAGCATCTTGTCGAAGCGCGCGCGCTCGACATTGAGGATCTTGCCGCGCAGCGGCAACACCGCCTGAAAGCCGCGATGGCGGCCCTGCTTGGCGCTGCCGCCGGCCGAATCGCCCTCCACGAGGAAGAGTTCGGCCTTGGACGGGTCACGCTCCTGGCAATCGGCGAGCTTGCCGGGCAGGTTGGCGACGTCGAGCGCGCCCTTGCGGCGCGTCAGTTCGCGCGCCTTGCGCGCCGCCTCGCGCGCTGCGGCGGCCTCGGCGACCTTCGAAACGACCAGCTTTGCCTCTGACGGGTGTTCCTCGAACCAGCGGTTGAGCTGCTCGTTGACGATATTCTCGACCACCGGCCGGACCTCGGAGGAGACAAGCTTGTCCTTGGTCTGACTGGAGAATTTCGGATCCGGCACCTTGACCGACAGGATCGCCGTCAGCCCCTCACGGCAGTCGTCGCCGGTGAGCGAAACCTTTTCGCGCCGGGCGATGCCGCTCTGCTCGGCATAGCCGGTCACCTGCCGGGTGAGCGCGCCGCGGAAGCCCGCCATATGCGTGCCGCCGTCGCGCTGGGGAATGTTGTTGGTGAAGCACAGGACACTTTCGTGATAGCCGTCGTTCCACCACATGGCGAGTTCGACGACGATGCCGTCGCGCTCGCCGCTGACGACGATGGGCGCCGGGATGAGCGGGTGGCGGGCGCGGTCGAGCCAGTGCACGAAGGCCTCAAGGCCGCCCTCGTAGTGCATTTCCTCGACACGCGGCTCCACGCCGCGCTTGTCGGTCAGCCGGATCGTGACGCCGGAATTGAGAAAGGCGAGTTCGCGCAGCCGGTGCTCGAGCGTGGCGAAATCGAACTCGGTCTTCGTGAAAGTCACCTTGCTGGGCAGGAAGGTGACTTCAGTGCCCGGGCGGCCGGGCGCATCGCCGGCGACGGCGAGTGGCGCTTCGGCGACGCCGTCGCGGAAGCTCATCTTGTGCAGCTTGCCGCTGCGGCGGATCGTCAGATCGAGCCGCGAGGAGAGCGCGTTGACGACCGAGACGCCAACGCCATGAAGACCGCCCGAAACCTTGTAGGAATTCTGATCGAATTTACCGCCGGCATGGAGCTGGGTCATGATGACCTCGGCGGCGGAAATACCTTCTTCGGGATGAATATCGGTGGGAATGCCCCGCCCGTTGTCGGTCACGGTGCAGGAACCATCGGGATTGAGCGTCACCGTGACAAGGTCCGCATGGCCCGCCAGCGCCTCGTCGATGGCGTTGTCGACGACCTCATAGACCATGTGATGCAGCCCGGAGCCATCGTCGGTATCGCCGATATACATGCCCGGACGTTTGCGCACCGCATCCAGGCCCTTGAGAACCTTGATGGATTCGGCGCCATAGGCGTCATTTTCGGGACGGTCCGTCTCGTCGCTCATGCCGAATGTCCATGTTGTCCTCGCCATGCCATACGCGGTCTCCCGCATGGCGGCGAATCATTGAATTGAATCAGCCACATCATAGCATTCTAACCGCTGCAATTGCAGCCCTGGACATCACGCGGGCGGCAGCGTTGAAACCGCCCCCGAGACGACCTCCAAAAAGTGCGCCCGGCCGGCCAGCGCGGAGAAAAGCGCCGTGTCCGTCCCGGTCATGAACGCCTGCGCGCCGAGGCTGAATATCGCATCGAACAGTGCCTGCCGCCGCAGGTCGTCAAGATGGGCCGCGATTTCGTCGAAAAGAAGGACCGGCGCGCGCCCGCCCTGCCGCCGCGCGATCAATCCGGCATGCGCCATCATGAGGCCGACGAGCAGCGCCTTCTGCTCCCCGGTCGAGGCCCGTCTGGCCTCGACATCCTTGGGCCCGTGCCGCACCAGCAGGTCGCTGCGATGCGGTCCCTCCAGCGTTCGGCCAGCTCTGGCATCGGCGAGGCGTCCGCGCGCCAGCGCGGCACGGTAATTGTCCTCCGCCGCGGTCGCGCCGGCACTGGCGAGCACTTCCTCGATGATGCCGGACAGCGAGAGGTCGGCCCAGGGAAAAGGGCTTGCGTCGCGCCCCGCGCCGGCGATCTCGGCGCAAAGCGCATCGAGCGCTGCTACGCGGGCGGCGGCGACGGCGACGCCATGGGCTGCCATTTCCGCCTCGATGGCGTCGAGCAGGCGCGGATCGGGGCGCCGGTCCTCGAGCGCCCGGTTGCGCTGCCGCGTCGCGCGCTCGAAGGCGGCATAGCGCCGGCCATGCGCGGGATCGCCGGCGAGCACAAGCCTGTCGAAGAAGCGGCGGCGGTCGCCGGGCGGACCGGACAGCACGCCGTCCATCTGCGGGGTCAGCCAGATCGCCGAAAACACTTCGCCCAGCGCGTTCACCGAGGATGCGGGTTCACCGTCGATGCGCACCTCGCGGCTCGCCGCCTGACTGAAGGCGGTGAGGCCGGTGCCGATCGACAGCAGGCCGCCTTCCGCCTCGATGCGCGCCGCCACCGCCCAGCCGCCCGTGCCCTTCTCGCGCGCCAGATCGTCCTGTCCCGCCTGCCGCAGGCCGCGTCCGGGCACGAGAAGGGAGACGGCTTCGAGGATGTTCGTCTTGCCCGCTCCGTTCGCGCCGGTCAGAACGATCGCGCCGCCGGGCAGGTCGAGGGTCAGGGAGGCGTAATTTCGGAAATCGGTCAGCGCCAGCCGGCGCACCGCATGCGGGCGGCCGGTCATGGCCGTCCCGGAAAGCGATGGCCTGCGTCAGACCCGCATCGGCATGAGCACATAGAGCGCCGAAAGATCCTCTTCATCATGCACCAGCGTCGGCGAGCCGGCATCGTTCAGTTCGAACACCGCCGTGTCTGTGTCGAGCTGGCCGGTGATATCGAGCAGATAGCGGGCGTTGAAGCCGATATCGATCGGCTCGCTGGCGTAGTCGGCGGGGACCTCCTCCGTCGCGCTGCCGGAATCGGGATTGTTGACCGAGAGCACGACGCGGTCGGGTGCGATGGAAAGCTTGACCGCCCGCCCGCGCTCGCTGGAAACCGTCGAGACCAGATCGACCGCCCGGGCAAACGCCTTGTTGTCGAGCTTGAGCATCTTGTCGTTGCCGCTCGGGATGACGCGTCCGTAGTCGGGGAACGTTCCGTCGATCAGCTTGGAGGTCAGGACGACCTGGCCGATCGTGAAGCGGATCTTGGTTGCGGAAAGCTCGATATCGACGATGGCGTCGGGCGTCTCCAGCAACCGCTGAAGTTCCTGAACCGTCTTGCGCGGCACGATGATGCCCGGCATGCCGCCTATGCCCTCGGGCGCCTCGGTTTCAAGCCGCGCCAGACGGTGCCCGTCGGTCGCGACGGCACGCAGGACCGGCTTGCCGTCCGATTCGGTGGCATGGAGATAGATTCCGTTGAGATAGTAGCGCGTCTCTTCCTGGGAGATGGCGAACTGCGTCTTGTCGAGCAGGCGCTTGAGCACCGCCGAGGAAATGGTGAAGGCGTGCGTCATCTCGCCGGCCGTCAGATCGGGGAAGTCGGCGGCGGGCAGAACCTGCAGCATGAAGCGCGCGCGGCCCGAGCGCACGATCAGCGAGCTGTCGTCGGCACCGCTTTCCAGTACGATCTGGGCGCCGTCGGGCAGCTTGCGGACGAGATCGTAGAAGACGTGCGCCGGCACCGTGGTCGCGCCGTCGCCGGCGACGTCGGCGCTGAGCGTCTCGACGATCTCTATGTCCAGATCGGTCGCCTTCAGCTTCAGGCGTCCGTCCGCCCCGTCGATAAGGATGTTGGACAGGATCGGTATCGTGTTGCGGCGCTCGACCACCCGATGAACATGGGTCAGCGACTTGACGAGTTCGCTGCGTTCAACCGTAACACGCATCGCAATTGTCCTGATCTCACAACGAATGAAAGCTTCCGGCCGCGATGCGTCCGGCCCGCCTGCGAACGGACGGACAGCGACCTTGCCCACAAAGCCGCAAAGTTGCAAGCCAAAGGGCGTCGGGAAAGAGGGATTTGGGGCCTGAAAGCAGCAATATGCGCGGCTCAGGCCCCCGAGAACGAAAATCCCAGGGTCAGGTCCTAATCTTCCAGATCCTGGATCAGCCGACGGAGCTCGGCAACTTCGCGCGCGAGGTCGTCGCTCTGGGCGATCAGCCCCTCGATCTTGCGCACGGCATGGAGGACCGTCGTATGGTCCCGGTTGCCGAACCGCTTGCCGATTTCCGGCAGCGACCGCAGCGTCATCTGCTTGGCCAGATACATGGCGATCTGGCGCGGACGGACGACGGCCTGGGTGCGGCGCGAGGAAATCAGATCCTGGCGGCTGAGACGGAAATGCTGTGCGACGGCGCGCTGGATGTTCTCGATTCGCACCTGCGGCCGTTCGCGCTGGATGACGATGTCGCGTATGGCGCGCTCGGCATAGGCCAGCGTCACCGGCTCGCCGGAAAAGCGGGCGAAGGCGGCGAGGCGGTTCAGCGAGCCTTCCAGATCGCGGCCGTCGCCGGTCACGTGGGCGGCGATATAGTCGATCACGTCGTCGCCGATGACGAAGGTCGGATCGTCGCGCCCGAGTTCGGCGAGGCGGCGATTGAGGATCTCCCGCCGCATCGAAGGATCGAGCGGACCGATCTCGCAGACGAGGCCTCCGGCGAGCCTTGAGCGCATGCGTTCGTCAAGCTCGGCAAGCTCTCCGGGAGGACGGTCCGCAACGACGACGACCTGACGGCCGCTTTCGATCAGCGCGTTGACGGTGTGGCAGAATTCGCGCTGCGTCGCCTTGCCGGCCATGAACTGGATATCGTCGATCAGCAGGAGATCGATCTCGCGCAGCCTTTCCTTGAAGGCGATGGCGCCGTCGGAGCGGATCGCGTTGACGAAACGGAAGACGAATTCCTGTGCCGACAGATGCAGAATGCGCCGCCCCCCCGGCTTCTCGCTCGCTTCCCAGCCGATCGCGTGGAGAATGTGCGTCTTGCCGCGCCCGACGCCGCCATGGATGAACAGCGGGTTATAGGCGATCCGGTCGCCCGACAGCGCCGAGGCGATCTGGCGGGCCGCCGCGACGGCAATCGAATTGCCCCTGCCGACGGCGAGCGCCTCGAAACGGTGGCGGGCATCGAAGGGCGCGCCCTCGACGCCGGCGGGCACGTTGCGCGGCTGGGCCGTCACGCCGGCGCGCGGCAGCACGGGGCGGGCCGGCTGGGCCGCGACGGGCTTGGCCAGCACGCGCTTTTCCACCGCGCGCACACGCAGATCGACCCGTTCCACGCGCAGCGGCTCTTCCTGCCACAGCGCGACGATGCGCGTCAGATAGTTGGCGCGGATCCAGCTCTTCAGAAAGGAGGTTGGCACGGACAGGGTGACGGTGGCGCCATCATAGGTGTCGAGACGCATGCGCCCGAACCAGGAGGAGAAGATATCCTCCCCCAGTTCGGAACGCAGGCGCTTCATGATGCGCTCCCAGGCGTCGCCGGGCAGCCTCGTCCCGCCCGCCGCTTCGCTGGAGGTTCCCGCGACGCTCGCCTCAACACCCGTGCCGACGACCCTGTCCGTGCCGATCGATTCCATATTCTTCTGGCCCCGCAATCCTGTTTAATGTTTCGCCGCGCCGGCATAGAAGCCGGCCTTCTCATTATTCTCGGCGCCTCGGTTCAGCCCTGCCGCCAGGGCAAGCCGCGCCTCTTCCATCCGTTCTTGCCGCCCCGATGGGCCTCGCTGTCGAGATCGCCCTCGAAACCCTCACTCACATTGAAACAATTGCCGTAGCCCTGGCCGGTCATCGCGATCGCCGCATTGCGGCTCCGTACCCCCGAGCGGCACAGGAAGAGCAATGTCGCGTCCTGCCTGACGCCGAGCGCCTTCAACCGCTGCTCCATCACCTTCGCAAAGTCCGGATCGGGCACCATGCCGGGGAACTTCGCCCATTCGACGAGAACCGGCTCGCGCTCCAGCGCCGACAGATCCGGCAGGCCGACGAAATGCCATTCGGCCTGGCTGCGCACGTCCACAAGCACGGCCTGAGGATCGGACTGAAGCATCCTGTACGCTTCTTCCGGTTCTACATCGCCTCGATAGCCGCTCATGAAATCCTGCTCCGTTGCCCAAAACACCGCCTGCCGTGCGAAAACGAATTCGCACGCGGCAACTCTTCGCGATTTGATGCTTAGTGACCCGAACTACCCGTATTCCGGGCTATTTTACAAATTATCGATGGACTGCCCGTATATTCTTCAATTTCTCATACCCCCCGAAAATTTAGGCAAAATTCACCCGTTGCGAGTTTTGACCCGCGTTTACTTGGTCACTCTTTACGAAATATTCAGGTGTCTCCCTGAACGGCTCTGAACATAGCCAAGCGGATCGGCAGAGGCAACGGCGCCAGCATGACGTGGCGGTGACGAAAGGGTGACGCGCCGAAAGAGTCAGCCCGAGATATCTGTCGACCGCCAAAACTAAGGCGTTGAGGAATCGCTGTGAATCATATCCGTTGCCGGAAAGTCCACATCTGCGGACATTCTCAAAAAAAAATTTCCGACTTTTTCACTTGACACAGGCCGAGGCCGGAAAGCGCCTCGGCCGCCTCTCGTCATAGGGCTAAGGCATTGATTCAGGCCCGATTCCGCTGAGCATTTCCAAACGTGTAGGAAAGCGGCAAAACGCCTGCAAAATGGGCAAAAACAAAAAGCCCGGCTGAGGCAGCCGGGCTTCTTCAAAGCGTCACCGTTCTGTCACGCTCAGGCAGGCAGCGCCTTCACGCGGGCCGACAGACGCGAAACCTTCCGGGAGGCGGTTGAGCGGTGAATGATGCCCTTTTGCGCGGCGCGCATGATTTCAGGCTCGGCAGCACGCAGCGCCGCCTCGGCCGCGGACCGTTCGCCGGACGCGAGCGCTTCCTCGACCTTGCGGATGAAACCGCGCATACGGGTACGGCGCGCCTTGTTCACCTCGGTGCGCGCCGCGATCTTGCGGACCATTTTCTTGGCCGACGACGTATTCGGCATAGCGGGACTGCCCTTCACTTTCAGGTTGCGGGCGCCGGCGCGGCGACCCGGCGCGGCGACAAAATCAAGCGGCGGGCGCAACCGCACCCGCCACATTTGCCGCCGGGTATAATTCGGGCGGCCGGTTTCGTCAACAATCCATCGCGCGGGCGTGCGCGGCGGATCGCGCTATCGGTTGCGGAAGCGCGGACTGCGCTTCTCCACGAAGGCCTCCATGCCCTCCTTCTGGTCCTCGGTGGCGAACATCGCAAAGAAGACCCGGCGCTCGAACCGGATGCCCTCCGCCAGCGTCGTCTCGTAGGAGCGGTTGAGGGTCTCTTTGGTCATGGCCACCGCCGTCTGCGACATGCCGGCGATCTTCTCGGCGGCCTTGATAGCCTCGTCGAGCAGGTCGGCGGCCGGAATAACGCGGCTGACGAGGCCCGCGCGCTCGGCTTCCGCCGCGTCCATCATCCGGCCGGTCAGACACATTTCCATCGCCTTGGACTTGCCGACGAAGCGCGTCAGCCGCTGGGTGCCGCCGATGCCCGGCATGACGCCGAGCTGGATTTCGGGCTGCCCGAACTTGGCGGTGTCGGCGGCGAGGATGAAATCGCAGATCATCGCCAGTTCGCAGCCGCCGCCCAGCGCGTAGCCGGCGACGGCGGCGATGATCGGCTTGGGGTGCGCGGCAATCCTGTCGAAGCCACCGAACAGGTTGCCTTTGTAGACGTCCATGTAGCTCTTGGACTGCATCATCTTGATATCGGCGCCGGCCGCGAAGGCCTTCTCGCTGCCGGTCAGGACCGTGCAGCCGATCTCTTCATCCGCCTCGATGTCAGCGAAAGCTGCAACGAGTTCGGCGGTCAGTTCGTCGTTCAGCGCGTTCAAGGCCTTCGGCCGATTGAGCGTCACGATCGCGACGCCGCCGCGTTTCTCGACAGTGATGGTTTCATAGGCCATCTGGAAAACTCCCTTTACCGGCTTGTCTCGGACATCCGGATCAGCGCTGGCAGGCAGGGCAATGAAAGCTCGCCCGGCCAGATTGCACGATCCGGCGAATGGTTCCCCCGCAGCCGGGACGCGGGCAGGATTCGCCGGCGCGATCATATACACGGAAGGCGTGCTGGAAATAGCCAAGGCTGCCATCCGCGCGCATATAATCGCGCAGCGACGATCCGCCCGCCTCGATGGCATCGGCGATCGTCGCACGAATGGACGAGGCGAGCAGATCGGCCCGCGCGGCGGCCACCGACCCGCGCCGGGCAAGGCTCGCCGCTTGCCGGCGCGGCGAGAGACCGGCGCGGTGCAGCGCCTCGCTGACATAGATATTGCCGAGACCGGCGACCACGCGCTGATCGAGCAGCGCCGCCTTCAGCGGGGTCTTCTTTCCGGCAAGCCGCGCTGCCAGCATCGGGCCATCGAGCGCGTTGCCGGTCGGTTCCGGCCCAAGATCGCGCAGCATCGGATGCGCCAGCAGCGCATCGGGGCCGGCGAGCAGCATGAAGCCGAACCGCCGGGGGTCATTATATATGACACGCACGCCGTTCCCGAGGGTGAAGACGACATGATCATGCGCCGCCTCCCGATCGCGCGCGAAATGGAAATCGCCCGGCAGTCCCCGGCGCACGCCGTCATCGATGCGGAACGAGCCGCTCATGCCGAGATGGGCGATGACGATGCCGCCATCGTCGAGGCCGAACAGAAGATATTTGGCGCGCCTGTCCAGCGAGACGATCCGGCGCCCGGCCAGCCTTTCGGCGAAACCCTCCGGAAACGGAAAGCGCAGGTCGGGCCGGCCGAGCGCCACATGCCCGATCACGGCACCCTCCATCGCCGGCTGAAGGCCGCGCCGGACAGTCTCGACTTCGGGCAATTCGGGCAACGGGTTCCTTCCGGCAGGCGGGTTACCAAATTCAGCCTGCAAGATAGCGCCCGGGCGGCGGCTGCGCTATGGTCCGCCCGCATGAGCAGGAATTCTACCGACAGCGCGCCCGGCGAGACGCATTTCGGCTATTCGCAGATCCCCTTCGAGGAGAAGCAGGGACTGGTCGACGGCGTCTTCAGGCGCGTCGCCGGCCGCTACGATCTGATGAACGATCTGATGTCGGGCGGGATGCACCGGCTGTGGAAGGACGCGCTGATCGACCGGCTGGCACCGCCGCGCGCGCGGCCCGGCTACCGGCTGCTCGACGTGGCCGGCGGCACCGGCGACATCGTGCTGCGATTTCTCAAGGCGACCGATGCCGGCGAGGCCGTGCTCTGCGACATCAACCCCGCGATGGTGGAAGCCGGGCGCGAGCGGTTCGCCGCCGACGACAGGGTACGTTTTGCTATCGGCAACGCGGAAAGCCTGCCTTTTCCCGATCGGCATTTCGACGCCTATACGATCGCCTTCGGCATCCGCAACGTGCCGAGACTGGATCTTGCCCTGTCTGAAGCCTACCGCGTGCTCAAGCCTGGCGGGCATTTCCTTTGCCTGGAATTCTCGCAGGTCGATGTGCCGGGTCTCGACCGGCTCTATGACGCCTTCTCGTTCAACGTGATCCCTGCACTGGGCAAGGCCGTGGCGGGGGACAGCGATTCCTACCGGTATCTGGTGGAATCGATCCGGCGCTTTCCCGATCAGAAGAGCTTTGCGCGTCAGATCTCCGCGGCGGGCTTTGAAAGGGTCGACTACCGCAATCTCACCGGCGGGATCGCGGCGATCCATTCCGGCTGGCGGATATAGAGCCTGTCATGGCAAGACCCGGTGCTTACATGCGGTTGATCGCTGCCGGCTGGACGCTGACGCGCGCCGGGCTGTTCGAACTCGTCGTCCGCACGTCGCCCGACGCGCCGCCCCTGCCCGTCAGGCTGCTGCGTTTTCTCGGCCCGCGCGGCACGGGCGCACGGATCGGCGCGAGACTGCGCGACGCGCTGGTGCGGCTTGGGCCTTCCTACGTCAAGCTCGGACAGTTCCTGGCGACCCGAGCCGACGTCGTCGGGGTGGAGATCGCCGAGGCGCTGTCGGGGCTGAAGGACGAGATGGCGCCCTTCGACAGCGCCGAGACGCGCCGCATCGTCCGGCAGACCACCGATCACGCGCCAGAGGATCTGTTCGTCACCATTTCCGAACCCGTCGCCGCGGCCTCGATCGCGCAGGTGCACCGCGCCGTCTTGAAGGAAACGGGCGAGACGGTCGCGCTCAAGGTGCTGCGGCCCGATGTCCGGCGGCGTTTCGCCCGCGACATCGAAAGCTATTTCACCGCCGCCCGGCTGATCGAGCGGTGGATCCCCGAGAGCCGGCGTCTCAGGCCCGTCGCCGTGGTCGAGACGCTGGAGCGCTCCATGGTGCTGGAGACCGATCTGAGGATCGAAGCTGCCGCGCTCTCCGAGCTCAAGGAAAACACGGCGGGCGATCCGGGATTCCGGGTACCGGCCGTAAACTGGGCGCTGACCGGACGCGACCTCCTGGTCAGCGATTGGATCGAAGGGACCAAACTCGCCGATCTCGGGGCACTGGACGCCGCCGGATTCGACCGTCCGGCCCTTGCCCGGCAGGTCGTCCAGAGCTTCCTGCGCCAGGCGATCCGCGACGGCTTCTTTCACGCCGACATGCATGAAGGCAATCTGTTCGTCGACGCCAGCGGCGCCATCGTCGCGGTCGATTGCGGGATCATGGGGCGGATCGGCAAGGGCGAACAGCGTTTCCTTGCCGAGATCCTCTACGGATTCATCAGGCGCGACTACGTGCGAATCGCGGAAGTGCATTTCGAGGCCGGCTATGTGCCCGCGATCCACAGCGTCGCCGATTTTGCGCAGGCCCTGAGGGCCATCGGCGAGCCGATCCACGGCATCAGCGCCCGCGACATCTCGATGGCGAAGCTGCTCGGCCTGCTGTTCGAGATCACCGATCTTTTCGACATGCAGACCCGCACGGAACTCGTCCTGCTGCAGAAGACGATGGTGGTCGTTGAGGGCGTGGCGAGGCGGCTGGATGCGGATTTCGACATGTGGAAGACCGCCGAGCCGGTGGTGGGCGAATGGATCACCCGCAATCTCGGGCCCATCGGCAAGGTCGGCGACGTGATCGATGGGGGTGGCGAAGTCGGCCGCTTTCTGCGCCGGCTGCCCGGCCTGCTGACCCGCGCCGATCATCTGGCGCGCGCGCTCACCGAGCAATCGGAAAAGGGCTGGCGGCTCGACGAGGAGACGGTCAAGGCGATCGCGCGCGCCGAAAGCCGGCACAACCGGTCGGGCCGGATCGCGCTGTGGATCATCGCCATCCTGCTGGCCGTTCTCGTGCTGACATGAGGCAACTATGCAGAGCGGGCGGTTGCGGCTAGTTTCTGGCGACGCGTGCATTGGGCAGGGTTTCAAAGGGTGATGCGTAGCCTTAGCGACAGAACGATCCTCCTGGTGATCGGCGGCGGCATCGCCGCCTACAAGTCGCTGGACCTGATCCGGCGGCTGCGTGAGCGCGGCGCGCGGGTGCGGGTCGTGTTGACCGAAGCGGCCGGGCATTTCATTACCCCGCTGGCGGCGAGCGCCATCGCCGGCGAACCTGCATTCTGCGATCTGTTCGACGTCAATGACGAACATGATGTCGGCCATATCCGGCTTGCGCGACAGGCCGATCTCGTCATCGTCGCGCCGGCGACGGCGGACCGGATGGCCCAGATGGCGCATGGTCTCGCTGGCGATCTTGCAGGCGCCGTCCTGCTGGCGACAAGAGCGCCGATCCTGCTGGCACCAGCCATGAACCCGCAGATGTGGGCGCATCCGGCGACGCAGCGCAATCTCAAGCGTCTTGGCGGAGACGGCGTTCAAACGGTCGGGCCGAACAGCGGCGAGATGGCCGAAAGCGGCGAAGCGGGCACCGGGCGCATGGCCGAACCGGTGGAAATCGCCGACGCCGCGGAGAGGCTGCTCGCCGGAAACGGGCCGCTCGCCGGCCGCCACGTCCTCATCACCTCCGGCCCGACGCATGAGCCGATCGACCCGGTCCGCTATATAGCGAACCGGTCTTCCGGCAAGCAGGGCCATGCCATCGCCGCCGCCGCCGCGCGGGCGGGCGCCAGGGTGACGCTGGTCAGCGGCCCTGTCTCCATCGCCGATCCGGCGGGCGTCAGCACAATCCATGTGGAAAGCGCCCGGGACATGCAGGCCGCCGTGGAAAAGGCGCTGCCCGCCGATGTCGCGATCTTCGCCGCCGCCGTCGCCGACTGGCGGCCGGAAGCGGTCGCCGCGCAGAAGACCAAGAAGGCCGCCGGCGGACTGCCGGCGCTCAAGCTGATCGAGAATCCAGACATCCTCGCGGCCGTTTCGGCACGCCGGAAGGGTCGACCGGGCCTTGTCATCGGCTTTGCCGCGGAAACCGAAAAGATCGACGAGCATGCGAGCGCCAAGCTCGCACGCAAGGGATGCGACTGGATCGTCGCCAACGACGTTTCCGGCAACGGCACGAGCACCGGCAGCGTGATGGGCGGCGACCTGAACCGCGTCGCCATATTTCAGAAGGACGGAGCCCGCGAACGGTGGCCGGAAATGGACAAGGCGGGCGTCGCCTCCCGGCTCGTTGAACGCATCGCCGCCTCGCTCCAGGCGTCGAAATGACCGATATCGCCGTCGCCGTCATGCGCCTGCCGCACGCGCGCGACCTGCCGCTGCCGGCGTATGAAAGCGCAGGGGCCGCGGGCATGGATCTTCGCGCCGCGATCGACGCGCCGCTGACATTGAGACCGGGCGAGAGGACGCTGCTGCCGACCGGCGTCGCCATCGCGCTTCCGGCCGGGTTCGAGGCGCAGGTCAGGCCCAGGTCGGGCCTTGCCGCAAGGCACGGTATCACCGTGCTGAACAGCCCCGGCACGATCGACTGCGACTACCGGGGCGAGATCAAAGTACCGCTGATCAACCATGGCGATGCAGACTTCGTCGTCCGGCGCGGCGAGCGGATCGCCCAGATGGTGGTGGCGCCCGTCGCCCGCGCCGCCCTCACGGAGGTCGCGTCACTGGACGAAACGGCACGCGGCGCGGAGGGGTTCGGCTCCACCGGCCGATAGCGCAGGGCGAACGGTTTTCCAAGCCCGCGAATAAAGACCGTCTGCGAAGCAATTATATTCCGAAAATAGCAACTTTTTCGGAATTATATTCCGACGGAGCCCGATCTTGAAGAAAGGCGCCCCCCTCGTCGGTTCCGGCCCGAAGGGCTATATTCGAAGGAGCATTCACGATCAGCAAAACCGTTCAGGACAGAAGGCAAGGGAGAGAATGATGAGCACGAGCAAGCCCGGCAGGGGACGCATCTACGATTCCATCACCGAGACGATCGGCGATACACCGATCGTCCGGCTCGACCGGATCGCGAAGGAAAAGGGCGTGGAAGCCAATCTGCTCGCCAAGCTGGAGTTCTTCAACCCGATCGCCAGCGTGAAAGACCGTATCGGCGTTTCCATGATCGACGCGCTGGAAAAGGCCGGCAAGATCAACAAGGACACGGTTCTGGTGGAACCGACCTCCGGCAATACCGGCATCGCGCTCGCCTTCGTGGCGGCGGCGCGCGGCTACCGGCTGATCCTCGTCATGCCGGAGACGATGTCGATCGAGCGCCGCAAGATGCTCCGCCTGCTCGGCGCCGAACTCGTCCTCACCGAAGGTCCCAAGGGCATGAAGGGCGCCATCGCAAAGGCCGAGGAACTCCTGGCCTCGACGCCCAACGCGGTGATGCCGCAGCAGTTCGAGAACCCGGCGAACCCGGCCATCCACCGGGCGACGACGGCGGAGGAAATCTGGAACGATACCGGCGGCAAGATCGACTATTTCGTTGCCGGCATCGGCACGGGCGGCACGATTACCGGCGTCGGCGAGGTGCTCAAGCCCCGCAAGCCGGATCTCAAGATCATCGCCATCGAACCGGAAGCGAGCCCCATCCTTTCGGGCGGACAGCCCGGACCGCACAAGATCCAGGGGATCGGCGCCGGCTTCGTCCCAGCCATTCTCGACCGCAGCGTCATCGACGAGGTGATGACGGTGACGAATGAGGAAAGCTTCGAACATGCGCGGCTTGCCGCATCGCTTGAGGGCATTCCCGTCGGCATTTCCTCGGGCGCCGCGATCGCGACCGCGATCAAGGTGGGCAAGCGGCCGGAGGCCAAGGGCAAGAATATCGTCCTGATCATCCCCTCCTTCGCCGAGCGCTATCTATCCACGGCGCTTTTCGAAGGCCTCGAATAGACGAAGCCGTCCCGGGGCGGCAGCGGCGCGATTGACCGCGGCGGCCGCCCGGCGCAATGCTCGCGGTCATGAGCGGACTGTCAAACGAGGAAATCGAGCGCTACGCGCGCCATCTCGTGCTGCCGGAGGTCGGTGGCGGCGGGCAGCAGAAGCTCAAACGGACGAGGGTGCTGGTGATCGGCGCCGGCGGGCTCGGCGCGCCGATCATCCAGTATCTCGCCGCCGCCGGCGTCGGCCTGCTCGGCATCGCCGACGACGATTCGGTATCGCTTTCCAACCTGCAGCGGCAGGTCATCCATGGCACGGCCGATATCGGCAGGGCGAAGGTGGAAAGCGCGGCGGACGCGGTGCGTGCCCTCAATCCGCATGTTGCCGTCACCCCGATCGCGGAACGGCTGACGGCCGCCAACGCCATGGCGCTGATCGGCGCGCATGATCTCGTGATCGACGCAAGCGACAACTTCTCGACCCGCTACCTCGCATCGGATGCGAGCTTTTTTGCCGGCAGGCCGCTGGTGACGGGGTCGGTCGGGCGGTTCGACGGCGCGGTGACGACACTCGCGCCGCATCTTCAAGGACCCGACGGCACGCCGAACCCGACCTATCGCTGCCTCTTTCCAAGACCGCCCGCGCCCGGCACGGTGCCGGCCTGCGCGGAGGCCGGGATCCTGGGCGTCGTTGCCGGCATCGTCGGCACGATCATGGCGCTGGAGGCGATCAAGCTGATCGCCGGCATCGGTGAGCCGCTGATCGGGAAACTGCTGCTGATCGACGCGCTGTCGATGCGGTTCGAAACGATGGCCTACCGGCGCGATCCGGCCAATCCGCTCAATGGCGAGGGCCTACGCCATACGGACCTGTCGCATCTCGGCGGTTGAACGCTATAGCGAGGAAGGCAGCACCCGGTCGGGCGGGCGGTGGCCGTCGGCGAAGGTCTTGATGTTGATGATGACCTTTTCGCCCATGTCGATGCGGCTTTCGATCGTCGCCGAACCCATATGCGGCAGCGCCAGGACATTGGGGGCGGCCACGAGCTTGGGATTGATGGCAGGCTCGTGCTCGAAGACGTCGAGGCCGGCACCGGCGAGATCGCCGGCTTCGATCATCCGGGCGAGCGCATTCTCGTCGATCACCTCGCCGCGCGCGGTGTTGACGACATAGGCCTGCGGGCGCAGCAGCTTCAAACGGCGCGCCGACAGCAGATGATAGGTGGC
This sequence comes from Flavobacteriaceae bacterium, assembly GCA_050249695.1. Lineage (GTDB taxonomy): Bacteria > Pseudomonadota > Alphaproteobacteria > Rhizobiales > Tepidamorphaceae > JACKJP01. The sequence goes on from JBFWQA010000002.1 coordinate 375,430, forward strand.
CGGGGTATGCGGACAGTGCACGGAAATGACATCCATGCGGGCCAGCATCTGGTCGAGGCTGTCCCAGTAGGTGGCCTCCAGCTCGGTCTCGACGGCGGGGCCGAGACGGCGGCGATTGTGATAGTGGATCTGCATGCCGAAGGCCTTGGCGCGGCGCGCGACCGCCTGGCCGATGCGGCCCATGCCGATGATCCCCAGCCGCTTGCCGTTGATCCGGTGGCCGAGCAGCCAGGTCGGCGCCCAGCCCTTCCACTCGCCGGCCTCCAGCGCCTTGATGCCGTCATGGATGCGGCGCGGCACGGCGAGAATCAGCGCCATCGCCATATCGGCCGTATCCTCGGTGAGCACGCCCGGCGTGTTGGTGACGGTGATGCCGCGCCGGTTGGCCGATTCGACGTCGATGTGGTCGACGCCATTGCCATAGTTGGCGATCAGCTTGAGCTTCGGCCCGGCCTGGGCGAGCACGGCCGAATCGATCCGGTCGGTCACCGTCGGCACGAGAACGTCCGCGCGGCGCACGGCTTCCATCATGGCGGCCTGCGTCATCGGCACGTCCTCGATATTGAGTTCGGTGTCGAACAGTTCGCGCATGCGCGTCTCGACAACGTCCGGAAGCTTGCGCGTGACGATGACAAGCGGTCTCATTTTGCCCATGAATCGTGCCTTGGGTTCGCGGGATTCAGCTCATGTTAACCGTTACCGTTTCATCCTCGGCATGGATGGTCCGAGGATCGGCGCGAACCTCATAACAGAAGGTTCCGGCAAACACAAAGCACTGGCGCCACACTTCGGAATACCGGGACGGGTTGGGGTTTTTTATATCGTGAAGCGGCACCGAAAAAGCGGTCTGGTCCTGCTGGGCTTCGCCGCCATATTCTTCATCGGCACGACTGTCGCAGCGCTGTGGACGCCGGCGCCCAAGGAGGCTGCGGCCAAGACCATTGACCAGCTGATCACCGGCAGCATCACGCCGCCGCCCGTGCAGAAGGGGCCGAGCGGCCTGCCGCTGCCGCGCTTCGTCAGCCTCAAATCGGATCGCGTCAACGTGCGCGCCGGCCCAGGCCAGGATTATCCGGTCACCTGGATATTCAATCTCGCCGGCATGCCGGTGGAGATCATCGCCGAATTCGAGAACTGGCGCCGCATCCGCGATTCGGAAGGCGCGGAGGGCTGGATCTATCATTCGCTGCTGAGCGGCCGGCGAACCGGCGTCATCACCCCCTGGGAGGGCGGCGACAAGGTCTATCCCATGTTCTCGTCGCAGGAGCAGGGCCGCATCGTCGCCCATCTGCGGCCCAATCTCGTCGTCAACATTCATCATTGCGACAGCCAGTGGTGCGAGATCGCCACACGCGGCTATGAAGGCTATGTGCCGCAGAAGGACCTGTGGGGCGTCTATCCCGGCGAAATCGTCGAGGACTAGAATTCAACAGCGACGCCGGGATGGAGGGCGAAGGCCGGAATCCCTTCGGGACGCGGCGCGGCGCGTCCCAAACATGAACTTCGATTGACCCTAGCGCCGCGCCGTTCGCGCCGGACGCAGGCGCACGACGACGTCGACATGGGTCACCTCCATGCCCTCCGGCGTCCGCGGCAATCCCTCCACCCGGATCGTTCCCGTCGGATCGATGTCGATCAGGCGGTTCTCGTTCTCGATATAATAGTGGTGGTGATTGCTGACATTGGTGTCGAAATAGGACTTCGACCCGTTGACGGCGACCTCGCGCAGGAGGCCTGCCTCGGTGAACTGGTGGAGCGTGTTGTAGACGGTCGCCAGGGACACGGGGATGGCCGCATCGACCGCCTCCACGTGCAACGCCTCGGCCGTCACATGACGATCCCTGCCGTCAAGGAGCAGGGACCCCAGCGCGACACGCTGACGCGTGGGGCGCAGACCCGCCTCCCGGAGCTTGTTTTCCACTGATTCGCGCATACGTGACTCGACGCTCATTGCTCAACGACAAGAGTTTCATTCTCTATTGCCACAAATGGGATCACAAATCAAAGCAGGCGCCCCGAGGCCCGATCGGGCTTTCACGTGTTACGGCTTTCAGGCCTGCCTTGCCTATGTTAGGAACGGTCCCGAAAACGCGTTCCCGCCAACAGAAGAAGCGAAGAAAGTTCCGGTCATATGACAGAAAGGCGCTCGCAATTTTCCTATGAAGAACTCCTGTCCTGCGGGCGCGGAGAGCTTTTCGGACCCGGCAACGCGCAGCTTCCGCTTCCGCCGATGCTGATGTTCGACCGGATCACCGAAATCAGCGAAAGCGGCGGTGCGAACGACAAGGGACTCGTGCGGGCCGAACTCGACGTACGGCCGGACCTTTGGTTCTTCGCATGCCATTTCAAGGGCGACCCGGTGATGCCCGGCTGCCTGGGGCTGGATGCGCTGTGGCAGATGCTGGGGTTTTTTCTGGGATGGATCGGCCAGCCCGGCAAGGGCAGGGCGCTCGCGACCGGCGAGGTGAAGTTCATCGGCCAGGTGCTTCCCAGCGTCAAGCTGCTCGAATATGGCGTCGATCTGAAACGAGTCATCAAGCGCAAGCTGACGCTGGGTCTGGGCGACGGCTGGGTCAAGGCGGATGGCGAACTGATTTTCCAGGCAACCGACCTCAGGGTGGGGCTTTTCCTTCCCGAGAGCCAGGCGGCATAGTGGATCGCGACGAGGCAGGCCGCGCGGCGCTCGCGTAGACCCTAAATTTTCAGGAGGCTCGTATCATGAGACGCGTTGTCGTCACCGGTATGGGAATCGTTTCCTCGATCGGCAACAATACGCAGGAAGTCGTGAATTCGCTCCATGAAGCGAAATCCGGAATCGTGCGCGCCGACAAATATGCAGAACTCGGGTTCCGCTGTCAGGTGCACGGCGCCCCGACGCTCGATCCGGGCGAGGGCATCGACCGCCGCGCCATGCGCTTTCATGGCGGGGGCACCGCCTGGAACCATGTCGCGATGGATCAGGCCATCCTCGACGCGGGGCTGGAGGCGAGCGACATCTCGAACGAGAAGACCGGCATCATCATGGGTTCCGGCGGCCCGTCGACCCGCGCCATCGTCGAGGCCGCGGACGTGACGCGCGAAAAGGGCCCCAAGCGCGTCGGCCCGTTCGCCGTGCCCAAGGCGATGTCGTCAACCGCGTCCGCCACCCTTGCGACCTGGTTCAAGATCAAGGGGGTCAACTATTCCATTTCCTCCGCCTGCTCGACCTCGGCCCATTGCGTCGGCAATGCGACCGAAATGATCCAGTGGGGCAAGCAGGACGTGATGTTCGCCGGCGGCTGCGAGGAGCTGGACTGGACGCTGTCGGTGCTGTTCGACGCGATGGGGGCGATGTCGTCGCGATACAACGACACGCCGGACCGGGCCTCGCGCGCCTATGACGTCAACCGCGACGGCTTCGTCATCGCCGGTGGGGCGGGCGTGCTGGTGCTGGAAGAGCTCGAGCACGCCAAGGCGCGCGGCGCCAAGATCTATGGCGAAGTGGTCGGTTACGGCGCGACCAGCGACGGCTACGACATGGTGGCGCCGTCCGGCGAGGGCGGCATGCGCTGCATGCGCAACGCGCTCAAGACGGTGAAGACGCCGATCGACTACATCAATCCGCACGCGACCTCGACGCCGGCCGGCGACCCGCCGGAGATCGAGGCCATCCGGCAGGTGTTCGGCGGCGCCGACAAGAGCCCGCCGATCTCGGCGACGAAATCGCTCACCGGCCACTCGCTGGGGGCGGCGGGCGTTCAGGAGGCCATCTATTCGCTGCTCATGATGCAGAACGGCTTCATCTGCCAGAGCGCGCATATCGAGGAGCTCGATCCGGCCTTCGCCGACATGCCGATCGCCCGCGAACGCATCGACAACGCATCCATCAACACAGTGCTCTCCAACAGCTTCGGCTTCGGCGGGACGAACGCAACACTTGTCTTCAGCCGGTACAACGGCTGAGGTCCCGGGCGAAGAACCGGAAGGTCAGGGAGGGCATCGTGGCAGAAGCGGTGATGAAGGGTCGGCGCGGACTGATCCTCGGGGTGGCGAACGATCATTCGATCGCATGGGGCGTTGCGAAGAAGCTCGCCGAGCATGGCGCGGAACTCGCCTTCACCTATCAGGGCGAGGCTATCGGCAAGCGGGTGAAGCCGCTCGCCGCCGAACTCGGATCCGACAAGGTGTTTCCCTGCGACGTGGAGGACATCGCCTCGGTCGACGCGGTGTTCGACGGTATCGCCAAGGGCTGGAATACGATCGACTTCGTGGTGCACGCCGTCGCCTTTTCAGACCGCAACGAGCTGCGCGGCCGCTACGCCGACACGACCCGCGAGAATTTCTCCCGCACGATGATCATCTCCTGCTTCTCCTTCACCGAGATCGCCAAGCGGGCGGCCGCGATGATGCCCGAAGGCGGGGCGATGGTGACCATGACCTATGCCGGCGCGACCCGGGTGGTCCCGAACTACAACGTCATGGGTGTCGCCAAGGCGGCGCTGGAAGCCAGCGTGCGCTACCTCGCCGCCGATTTCGGCCCTTCGGGCATCCGCGTCAACGCGATTTCGGCCGGCCCCGTGCGCACGCTCGCGGGCGCGGGCATCACCGACGCCAGGGCGATGTACAATTTCCACACCGCCCATTCGCCGCTGCGCCGTGCAACGAAGATCGAGGATGTCGGCGGGTCGGCGCTCTACCTGCTTTCGGACCTCTCCGCCGGCGTCACGGGCGAGGTGCATTTCGTCGACAGCGGCTATCACGTCATCTCCATGCCGCGCTTCTCCGAACCGGACAAGCAACCCAAGGCCTGATTCCGCGCAAGCGACAGAGGACTGGATCGCCGGATCGCGTCCGACGATGACAGGGCTGGTTTGGCGCACCGCCGTACTGCACCGCCGGCGCTCAAGGGGTGATACTGGCGCGACGGTAAACCCGACGTCATTGCCGGGCTTGACCGGGAAATCCTTGCCGCCCCGCTCTCAACACGAAAGGCGGCATCCGCCAGCACATACAAAAAGGCCCCGGAAAACCGGGGCCTTTCCTTATTGCGGGTTGAACGAAACGGAGCGTCAGGCGCTCTGCGCTTCGTTCTTCTCGATTTCCGCGCCGGTCTCCTGGTCGACCGACTTCATCGACAGGCGCACCTTGCCGCGCTCGTCGAAACCGACGAGCTTGACGAAGACCTCATCGCCTTCCTTGACGACGTCGGTGGTCTTCTCCACGCGCTTGTCGGCGAGCTGGGAAATGTGGACCAGACCGTCGCGGGAGCCGAAGAAATTGACGAAGGCGCCGAAATCGACGGTCTTGACGACCTTGCCCTTGTAGATGACGCCGACTTCCGGCTCGGCGACGATGGAATGAATCCAGTCGTAGGCCGCCTTGATCGAGGCGGCATCGGAGGACGCGATCTTGATCGTGCCGTCATCCTCGACATTCACCTTGGCGCCGGTCTTCTCGACGATCTCGCGGATGACCTTGCCGCCCGTGCCGATGACTTCACGGATCTTGTCGACCGGGATCTTCATCGTCTCGATGCGCGGGGCGAACTCGCCGACCTCGCCGCGAGACACGGAAAGCGCCTTGGCCATTTCACCGAGAATATGTCCGCGGCCGTCCTTGGCCTGACCGAGCGCAACCTTCATGATCTCCTCGGTGATACCGGCGATCTTGATGTCCATCTGGAGCGAGGTGATGCCCGCTTCCGTGCCGGCGACCTTGAAGTCCATGTCGCCGAGATGGTCCTCGTCGCCGAGAATGTCGGAGAGCACGGCGAACTTCTCGCCCTCCAGGATCAGGCCCATCGCGATGCCCGCGACAGGACGCGACAGCGGCACGCCGGCATCCATGAGCGCCAGCGAGGAGCCGCAGACCGTGGCCATGGAGGAAGACCCGTTCGATTCGGTGATCTCGGAGACCAGACGCATCGTGTAGGGAAATTCCTCCTTGCTCGGCAGCATCGGGCGCAGAGCGCGCCAGGCAAGCTTGCCATGGCCTATCTCGCGGCGGCCCGCGCCGCCCATGCGGCCCGTTTCACCGACGGAGAAAGGCGGGAAGTTGTAGTGGAGCATGAAGCGCTCCTTGTGGGTTCCTTCCAGCGCGTCGATGAACTGCTCGTCGTCGGAGGTGCCCAGGGTCGCCACCACGATCGCCTGCGTTTCGCCGCGCGTGAAGAGCGCGGAACCATGCGTGCGCGGCAGAAAGCCGGCCTCCACCTCGATCTGACGCACCGTCTTGGTGTCGCGGCCGTCGATACGCGTGCCCTTGTCGAGGATATTCCAGCGGACGATCTTGGCTTCCAGCGCCTTGAAGACGCCGCCGACGACCTGCTTGGAGAGCGCGTTCTCGTCGCCCTCGGCGCAGAGCTTCGCAACGACCTCGTCCTTGACGGCCGAAATCGCATCGCGGCGTTCGCTCTTGCTGGCGATCGCGTAGGCCCTGCGCAGGCCGTCCTCGGCGATGGCGGAGACCTTCTCCATCACCACCGAATTGTCGGCGGGCACGAAATCGCGCGGTTCCTTTGCGGCCTTCTCGGCCAGACGGATGATCGCGTCGATCACCGGCTGGAAGCCGCGGTGGCCGAACATGACCGCGCCGAGCATTTCGTCCTCGGACAGTTCCTGCGCTTCCGATTCCACCATGAGCACCGCGTCCGCCGTGCCGGCGACCACGAGATCGAGCTTGGACTCGGGCAGTTCGTCGAGCTGCGGGTTGAGCACATATTCGCCGTCGATCATGCCGACGCGGGCGCCGCCGATCGGGCCCATGAAGGGTACGCCGGACAGCGTGAGCGCGGCGGAGGCGGCAACCATGCCGACGACATCGGGATCGTTCTCCATGTCATGGCTGAGCACGGTGATGATCACCTGGGTGTCGTTCTTGTAGCCCTCGGCGAAGAGCGGGCGTATCGGCCGGTCGATCAGACGCGAGGTCAGCGTCTCCTTTTCCGTCGGGCGGCCTTCGCGCTTGAAAAAGCCGCCGGGAATCTTGCCGGCGGCGTAGTATTTTTCCTGGTAGTTCACGGTCAGGGGGAAGAAATCGAAACCGGGTTTCGGCTCACGCTCGGAAACCACGGTGGCGAGCACTGTGGTCTGTCCGTAGGTGGCGAGCACGGCGCCGTCGGCCTGACGGGCTATGCGGCCGGTTTCGAGGACGAGCGGACGGCCGCCCCAATCCAGTTCTTCGCGTTGAATGTCAAACATGTCTTATCCTTCGGTCATACGGGCATTGCCTCGTTGAGCCATGGCAAGACGGCGGGCCGCTGCTCTCTCGCAAATGAAATAAAGACATGTGCGGTATGAAGAGCGGCCGGCGATCCTCCCATGGCCCTGGGGCAACACGGAGGTTCGGGCCCAGCGCCCGGCGTCGTCTTTCAAGAACGCGCCGGGCCGCCCATCGGTAAGGCTGTCAGCGGCGGATGCCGAGACGGCCGATCAAATCCTGGTAGCGCTTTTCGTCCATGCGCTTGACATAGTCGAGAAGCTGGCGGCGCTGGCTGACGAGCTTGAGCAGCCCGCGACGCGAATGGTTGTCCTTCTTGTGGGTCTTGAAGTGCTCGGTCAGGTTCGTGATGCGCTCGGTCAGGATGGCGACCTGCACCTCGGGCGAACCGGTATCCCCGGACTTCGTGGCGTATTCGCCAATCAGCGCCTGCTTGCGCTCTGCGGTAATCGACATCGGGCTACACTTTCTTCTCTCGAGTCCGGCGTCAGTTGCCGGAAAGGTTGAACACGCGCTCCGGTCTGATCAGTCCGGCCTCGCCCCGTCCGATGGCCACGGGCTTGCCGCGGCAGGACAAAAGGCATCGACCGGATACGATCGGAGCATCACGCCCTTTGAGAATGATGGCCTGGCCATTTCTCAATCGGGTCACATCCGCCTCGGTGACGGCCAGCGCCGGGATGTCGTCCAGCGCGGTCTCCAGCCCGCGAATGCAATTAACCAGGGTATCGGGAACCGGCCCGCCCTGGTTGGCGCCCTTATGACGCAATTCCTCCAGCTTTTCCAGCGAAATCATGTCCGCCGGACCGAACGGGCCGACCGCCTCGCGGCGCAGCGCCGAGATGTGTCCCTGCGTGCCGAGCGCCGCGGCGAGGTCGCGCGCGATGGCCCGGATATAAGTGCCCTTGCCGCAGATGCATTCGAATGGCGTCTCGCCGCCTTCCGTCGGGCCGGTACGGTGCAGCGAAAAAATCCGTACCGGACGCGCCTTCAGCTCGACCGTCTCGCCGGCGCGCGCCAGATCGTAGGCCCGCTCGCCGTTGACCAGAATCGCCGAATAGGCCGGCGGCACCTGATCGATCATACCGATAAAGTCCGGCAGCGCGCGGTCGATGGCCGCGTCATCGGGAACCGGACCGCCCGCCCCGGTGACCTTGCCCTCGCGGTCGAGCGTTTCGGTCGCAACGCCCCAGGAGATGGAAAAGCGATAGGTCTTGCGGGCGTCGACGAGGAAAGGCACGGTCTTCGTCGCTTCGCCGAAGGCGATCGGCAGACAGCCGCTGGCCAGCGGGTCGAGCGTGCCGGCATGACCGGCCTTGCGGCTGGAAAAAAGCCGTTTCAGACGCCCGACCGCCGCCGTCGAGGTCATCCCCTCCGGCTTGTCGAGCACCAGCCAGCCATGCACAGGGGAGGCGCGCCTGCGGCTCATCCGCCGGTACCGTCCCCGTCGTCGTCATCGTCGGAATGATGGCCGGAATGATCGCCAAGATCGCGCGCGACCTCGGGCGAGCGGAGGAGCCTGTCGGTCTCGGCGGCGCGATCGAAGGTCTCGTCCGCCAGAAACCGCAGGTCGGGCGTGAATTTCAGTGCCAGACGCTTGCCGAGAAGCCCGCGCAGGAACCGGCGGTTGAAGGCGAGCGCCTTGACGACCGTGCGCACGTCACGGCCGCCGAGCGGCATGACGTAGACGGTCGCGATCTTGAGATCGGGCGACAGGCGCACTTCGGAAATCGTGACCGGATGGGTTTCCAGCACGGGATCGGCGATATCACCGCGCTGCAGGATGGCGGCGAGCTCGTGACGCATGAGCTCGCCTACCCGCAACTGGCGCTGCGACAATTTTCCTGCCATCGGCTATGCACCCTGGATTCGTCCGGCGCCTTACAGCGTGCGGGCGATCTCCTCGACACGGAAACATTCGATGACGTCGCCCTGGCGCATGTCCTGGTAGTTTTCGAACGCCATGCCGCATTCCTGACCGGCCTGCACCTCGCGGACTTCGTCCTTGAAGCGCTTGAGGGTGGACAGCTTGCCTTCGTGGATGACGACGCCGTCGCGGATGAGACGGACATTCGCGCCGCGCTGGACGGTGCCGTCGGTGACGCGGCAACCGGCAATCTTGCCGACCTTGGAGATGTCGAAGATTTCCAGGATCTCCGCATTGCCCAGCATCGTCTCGCGCAGTTCCGGCGAGAGCATGCCCGACATCGCCGCCTTCACGTCGTCCACGAGATCGTAGATGACATTGTAGTAGCGAATTTCCACACCGTCCTGTTCGGCGGCCTCGCGCGCCTGCTTGTTGGCGCGCACGTTGAACCCGATGATCGCCGCCTTGGAGGCTTCGGCGAGCGTGACGTCCGATTCGGTGATCGCGCCGACGCCGGAATGGATGACGCGGGCGAGCACCTCGTCGGTCGACATCTTGTCGAGCGCGCCCGCGATGGCCTCGACCGAGCCCTGAACGTCGCCCTTGATGACGAGCGGGAACTCGGCCCGGCCCGACGTCTTGAGGTCGCTCATCATCTGCTCCAGCGAGGTGGTCTTGCGCGCGATACGCGCCTGCTGCAGCTCGCGGCGCTGGCGCTGGCGGTAGTCGCTGATCTCGCGGGCCCGGCCTTCGTTCTCCACCACGACGAACGCGTCGCCGGCCTCCGGTGCGCCATTGAGGCCGAGCACCTCGATCGGCATCGCAGGTCCGGCGGTTTCCCGGTTATCGCCACGATCGTCGACGAGCGCGCGCACCTTGCCCCACTCGCTGCCGGCGACGAGCACGTCGCCGATCTTCAGCGTGCCGCGCTGGACCAGGACGGTCGCGACAGGACCGCGGCCCTTGTCGAGCTTGGCTTCGACGACGACGCCTTCGGCCGGACGATCCGGATTTGCCTTCAGCTCGAGAATTTCGGCCTGAAGCAGGATCGCATCGACAAGCAGATCGAGATTGGTGCCCTTGAGCGCCGAAACCGGCACTTCCTGCACCTCGCCGCCCATCGCTTCGGTCACGATCTCGTAGCGCAGCAGGTCGTTGCGCACCCGGTCCGGATTGGCGTCCGGCTTGTCGATCTTGTTGACCGCGACGATCAGGGGGACTTCCGCCGCCCGTGCGTGGTTGATGGCCTCGATGGTCTGCGGCATCACGCCGTCATCGGCGGCGACGACCAGCACGACGATATCCGTCACCCTGGCGCCGCGGGCGCGCATGGCGGTGAAGGCCTCGTGGCCGGGCGTGTCGATGAAGGTGACGAGTTGGCCGCGCTCCGTTGCAATCTGATAGGCGCCGATATGCTGGGTGATGCCACCGGCCTCGCCGGCGACGACATTGGCCTTGCGCAGCGCATCGAGCAGCGAGGTCTTGCCGTGGTCGACATGGCCCATGATCGTCACGACCGGCGCGCGGGGCTTCAGCGATTCCACCGAATCCGCGTCGCCCGTCAGGCCCTCCTCGACATCGGCCTCGGAGACGCGGCGCACGGTGTGGCCCATTTCCTCGGCGATGAGCTGAGCGCTGTCGGAATCGATCACGTCGTTGATCTTGAGCATCTGGCCCTGCTGCATGAGCAGGCGGATGACGTCTACCGCCTTCTCGGCCATGCGGTTGGCCAGCTCCTGTACGGTGATGACCTCCGGGATCGTCACCTCGCGGCTGATCTTCTGCTGCTGACCGTCATGGACGCCGCGGCTCTTCTCGCGCGCCCTGCGGCGGCGCATGGAGGCGAGGCTGCGGCCGCGCTCGTCGTCGTTGAACGCGTTGGTGACCGTCAGCTTGGTGCGCCGGCGATCGTCCTCGGTCTTGCGCACCGGCTTGGCGGGAACGTCGGCCTTGACGCGGCGCGGCCCGCGGCTTTCCTCGTCGTCTTCGCGCTTGCGCGCGACCGGGGCCGGCGCAGCTTCCTCGTCACCGAGCCGCTCGCGCGCATCGACCTCCGCCTTGCGGCGCGATTCTTCCTCGATCCTGCGGCGCGATTCTTCCTCCGTACGACGCGCTTCGGCGTCAGCACGTTCGGCGCGAAGCTTCTCGTCTTCGGCGGCCCGGCGGCGCGATTCCTCCTCCGCGATCCGGCGCTCTTCGCTCTCGCGCTGGCGCGAGTCGGCGAGCGCCTGGGCACGCGCATCCTTTTCCTCGGCGGTCAAGGTACGCAGGACCATGCCGCTGCGGTCGGCGGGCGTCTCGGGCCTGGGCTTGAGCTCGACCTTGGGGGCGGCCTTCGGCGCCGGCGCGGGAGCCGGCTTTTCGGCTACCGGCGTTTCCGCCTCACCGGGCGCGGAAACGCGACGGCGTTTCTTCTCCACCACCACCGGTTTCGTCCGGCCATGGGAGAAGCTCTGCCTGACCATGCCGGAATCGCCGGAGCGGCGCAGACCCAGCGGCTTGCGCGATCCTACCGACAAAGTCTTGTCGCCTGTGTTCTTGCTATCGGTCATACGTCCTGTTCCTCCGGCCGCCCGCGCGGACCGGTCTTCTCGTTGTTGCCGTCAGGCAATGCAATTTCACCCAGATACCGTTCCAAGGCACGGCATCTGTCCAATGTCCCCATAAGCCGGGGACCGGCCTTGACCGCAGCATGTATCACATTCCCGCCGCCAAGTGCCAAACTCAATTCTTCGCCGGTAAACGCCCGGCATACAGGTAATTGCCCGCCGGTCAGCGCATCGAGCTTCCTGACCCCGTCGGGACGCGCGTCGGATGCGTGCAGCAACAGGCCGGCATCACCGGCCTTCAGCATCGCCTCGACCTTGGCGAAACCCAGTACCATATCCCCGGCCCGGCGCGACAGCCCCAGCGCGCCCAGCGCCGCGGACCTCAGCTGGGCGGCGACATCGCCGGGAAGGTCGGCGGGGACCGTCACCTCACGCCGGAACGCGCGAGCGAAAAGGCGGCGTTTCACCGCGTCGGCGATCTTGCCGGCTTCGGCGCCCACCCAGACCCCGCGCCCCGGCAGGCGCTGCTTCAGGTCGGGGGTCACGACATTATCTGGGGAGAGAACGAAACGGATCAACCGCTCGCGCGGCAGGGACCGGCGATCGACGATGCAGAAACGTTCCGGCCCCCGTTCGCGCGGGCCGGTATCCGTTTCTCCGTTCAGCGCTGCGGCATCATGCGGGGACATCCGAAACTTCGGCCTCCCCTTCCTCTTCGGCCGGCTCTTCGACGGGCTCCTCGATCCAGCCCGCCTTGACGCGCGCGGCGATGATCATCGCCTCGGCTTCCTCGCGGCTGACATCGAACCCGTCGAGGAAACCTGCAAAGCGCGTGGTTTCGCCGTCCTTGCGTTCGGTCCAGCCGGCCAGATCGTCGGTGGCGCAGCCGGCGAGATCCTCGACCGTCTTCACGTCGTTCTCGCCCAGGGCAACCAGCATCGCCGTCGTCACGCCGTCGATCTCGCGCAATTCGTCCTCGACGCCGAGTTCCTTGCGGCGGACGTCCTGCTCGGCCTCGAGCTGGGCGAGATATTCGCGTGCGCGCGCCTGGATTTCCTCGGCGGTCTCCTCGTCGAAGCCGTCGATGTCCGAAATTTCCTGCGCGTCGACAAAGGCGACGTCCTCGACCGAAACGAACCCTTCGGAAGCCAGCAGCTGGCCGACCATTTCGTCGACATTGAGCGCTTCCATGAAGAGCTCGGTGCGTTCGGCGAATTCCTTCTGCCGGCGCTCCGATTCCTCTTCCTCGGTGAGGATATCGATATCCCAGCCGGAGAGCTGCGAGGCCAGACGCACGTTCTGGCCGCGACGCCCGATGGCGAGGCTGAGCTGATCGTCAGGCACGACCACTTCGATACGCTTGGCGTCCTCGTCGAGAACGACCTTGGCGACTTCCGCCGGCGCCAGCGCGTTGACGATGAACGAGGCCGCATCGGGGGTCCAGGGAATGATGTCGATACGTTCGCCCTGCAATTCGCCGACCACCGCCTGGACGCGCGAACCGCGCATGCCGACGCAGGCGCCGACCGGGTCGATGGAGCTGTCGCGCGAGATCACGGCGATCTTGGCGCGGCTGCCCGGATCGCGGGCGACCGAACGGATTTCGATGATGCCGTCATATATCTCCGGCACTTCCTGGGCGAAGAGCTTGGCCATGAACTGCGGATGCGTGCGCGACAGGAAGATCTGCGGACCGCGCTGTTCACGCCGTACGTCATAGATGAAGGCGCGGATTCGATCGCCGTAGCGATAGGTCTCGCGCGGGATCAGCTCGTCACGACGGATGATGCCCTCGCCACGCCCGAGATCGACGATGACATTGCCGTATTCGACGCGCTTGACCGTGCCGTTGACGATCTCGCCGATGCGGTCCTTGTATTCCTCGAACTGGCGGTCGCGCTCGGCCTCGCGGACCTTCTGGACGATCACCTGCTTGGCCGACTGGGCGGCGATGCGGCCGAAATCGAGCGGCGGCAGCGGTTCTGCGATGAAATCTTCCGGCTGGGCGGCGGGATTGCGCTCGCGGGCTTCTTCGAGCGCGATCTCGGTCGTCGGGTTCTCGACCGTCTCGACAACCTTCAGCAGCCGCTGAAGCTTCAGTTCGCCCGTCTTGGGGTTGATCTCGGCGCGGATATCGGTCTCGCTGCCGTAGCGCGAACGCGCGGCCTTCTGGATCGCATCCTCCATCGCATCGATCACGATCTCACGGTCGATCGCCTTCTCGCGGGCGACCGCATCGGCGATCTGCAGCAACTCGATCCTGTTGGCACTCACTCCAGTCGTCATCTGCATTCCTCCTGCCCGGCCCGCCGGGCGATGTTGATCCGATGTCCCGCGCCGTGCGGCGCGGGCTTCAGCCTTTGCGTTCCTGCGCCTTCAGCGCGATTCTGATCAGTTCGTCCGTCAGCACGAGCTTGGCTTCAACGATGTCCGCGAGCGGGACGGCGACCTCGCCGGGCGTCTCGCCGTTTTCCTCTCCCGCTTCGAGGAGGACGTCATCGCCGCGCGTGCCCAGCAGTTTGCCGCGCAGGCGCTTGCGCCCGTCCACCGGCACCGCCGTCTCCAGCCGCATCTCATGGCCGGACCAGCGGTCGAAATCGGATCTGCGCACCAGCGGGCGATCGATGCCGGGCGAGGACAGCTCCAGATTATAGGCGCCGGACACGGGGTCCTCGACATCGAGCACCGGCGAGAGCGCGCGGCTGATCGTCTCGCAATCCTCAACCGTCATCGTACCGTCCGGCCGCTCGGCCATCACCTGCACCGTCCCGCCGTCCCGGCTTGAAACCTTCACGCGGACCAGCCGGTAGCCAAGCCCGTCGATGACCGGTTCGGCAATCGCCGCCACGCGCGCCGAAATGCCGCTTTCGCGGATGAGGCGCGGTTCTGTCTGGTCGTTGCCGGCGATGGCGTTCATGCTGTCCAAAACAAAAAAGAGCGGGGCCGCGCCCCACTCTCCGATAAAGCCGAGAGTGTATTATTGATCGACAGAGCAACGAATGCACCATATCGACAAAGCTATATAAAGCGTGTCGCGGTCGGATTTCAAGCCTTCTCCGCTTCGCCCTCCCGGCGCCGGAAGATCAGATAGGAGGGCCTGCGCCCGGCGGCGACCGCCTTGGCCTCGTAGCGGGTTCCCGGCCAGCCCTCCCATGGCGTCAGCCAGTCGCGCGCGTCGCGCGCCTCCCAGGCAAAGGCGGGGTGGGCGGCGACCCGCGCGAGCGTCCAGCCGACATAGTGATCGATATCGGAGGCAAAACGGATGATGCCGCCGGGCTTCAGGACCCTCGCCATCGCGTCAAGCGTATCCTCGCCGAAGAAGCGGCGCTTGCGATGCCGGCGCTTCGGCCATGGATCGGGATAGAGGATGTCGATGCGATCGAGCGAGGCAGCATCGAGCCGGAAGAGGATATCGCGCGCGTCGCCGCAATGAAGCCGGATATTGTCCGTCTTCGCCTCCTCGATTCCCGCGATCAGGCTGGCGACCCCGTTCTCGAAAGGCTCGCAGCCGAGGAACAGCCATTCCGGATGGCGCGCCGCCTCATGCAGCAGGTGTTCGCCCGCGCCGAAGCCGATCTCCATCGCCGCGACGGGCGAACCGGACACCGCCCGCGGGTCGATGGCCAGCGCCGGCAGCCGCTCGCCGACAAGGGCCTGCTGGCGCGGCGACAGGGAATGGCCGCGACGGCGGCCATAGAGCAGCCGCCTTTCGCCGTCCTCCCTGGCCATCGGATCAGGCGAGCGCCTTGCGCAACGCCGGGGCGAGGTCGGTCTTCTCCCAGGAGAAAGAGCCGTCGCGGCCCGGCTTGCGGCCGAAATGGCCGTAGGCCGACGTCTTGGCGTAAATCGGCTTGTTGAGGTCGAGATGCTTGCGGATGCCGCCCGGCGACAGGTCCATCACCTGGCGCAGCGCCGATTCCAGCCGGTCCTCGGCAACCTTTCCGGTGCCGTGCAGATCGACATAGACCGACAGCGGCTGGGCGACGCCGATCGCGTAGGAAAGCTGAATCGTGCAGCGGTCGGCGAGCTTGGCGGCCACGACGTTCTTGGCGAGGTACCGGGCAGCGTAGGCCGCCGACCGGTCCACCTTCGTGGTGTCCTTGCCCGAGAACGCCCCGCCGCCATGGGGCGCCGCGCCGCCATAGGTGTCGACGATGATCTTGCGGCCGGTCAGGCCCGCATCGCCATCGGGTCCGCCGATGACGAACTTGCCGGTCGGATTGACGTACCAGTTGCAGTCGGCCGCGATCGGCAGGCCGTCCAGCGCCTCGCGGATATAGGGCTCGACAACGCTGCGCACCTTCTTCTGATCCCAGCTTTCGTCCAGATGCTGGGTGGACAGCACGATCTGCGTCACTTCCGCCGGCATGCCGTCCTGATAACGGACGGTCACCTGACTCTTGGCATCCGGGCCAAGCTTCGCCGCCTCGCCCTTGCCGGCATGGCGAGCCTCGGCGAGCAGCTGGAGAATGCGGTGCGCGTAATAGATCGGCGCCGGCATGAGGTCGGGCGTCTCGCGGCACGCATAGCCGAACATGATGCCCTGGTCGCCAGCGCCCTCCTCGCCCTGCCGGTCGGCGGCGCTGTCGACGCCCTGGGCGATGTTGGCCGACTGGCCGTGCAGCAGCACGTCGATCTTGGCGGTCTTCCAGTGGAAGCCGTTCTGCTCATAGCCGATCTTGCGGATCGCCTTGCGCGCGACGGAACGGAATTTGGAAGGGTTGACCTTGGGGTGCCCGGTGGCGTCGGTTTCGTAGCCGCCGTCCTTGCTCTTCTTGAGCAGGCTTTCGGGAACACGCACCTCACCGGCGATCACCACCCGATTCGTCGTGGTCAGCACCTCGCAGGCGACACGCACTTTCCAGAGGTCCATGCCGCATTTGCGCGCCTCGCGATAGACGAGATCGACGATCTCGTCGGAGATGCGGTCGCAGACCTTGTCGGGATGCCCTTCGGACACAGACTCGCTGGTGAAAAGATAGTTGGCTCTGGACACGGTACCCCCGCCTAGCGCTGTTCAATCCCTCACCCGCACGGCGACGGGTGCGTCCCGCGGGGCCAAGCCTTCTGACAGGCGCGGGGGGCGCGCGTCAAGATGCGTCCGCCCCGGAGCGCGCGTCAGGAACGGGGCCGGGCGCCCCGGCAGCAAGGCATATGGCGCGCGAAAGGAACCGGGAGGTCAGTCTTCGGCAGTGGGTTCGGCCAGGGCATTGACGAGATCGACGATGCGCTTCTGCACATTGGAGTCGCCGATACGCTGGAAGGCACGGTTGAGGCGAACGCCTTCGGCCGACGCAAGACCGTCGGCAAGGTATTCGTGGGACGGCTCGGCGAGACCATGGCCATTGCCGTCATCAAGTCCTTCGTAGAAATAGGAAATCGGCACGTCCAGAATGCGGGCGATATCGAAAAGCCGGCTGGCGCTGATTCTGTTGGTGGCGCGTTCGTATTTCTGGATCTGCTGGAACGTCAGGCCGAGCTGCTCGCCCAGTCTTTCCTGACTCATGCCGATGAGGATGCGCCGCATCCGCATCCGATTCCCGACATGCTCGTCGATGCGCGTCGCCGATCTGCTGCTCATATGGCCGCCGGTCATATAGCCGCTGCCCGCGCAGATGAGCGCCTCATCGTCATTTCCACCCCCGTCTTGTAAACAGGAATCGTACAAAGTTTTGCAACTGGTGGGAATGCGAACGCTTCACGTATGTAGAAAGTGACGCCGGACGATGCTCTTATCGGCGGCGCGCGATCGCCGCGCCGAGAAGTGTAAGCGCCAGCAAGGCGGGCAGGCCGAAGCGCCACCAGGAGGCGGCGCGCAGAAAGGGCGGGGGGGCGAGAGCCGCAGGCAGCGCCGCATCAATGACGCCGCGACCCCCAAGATCGATGTGCTGCAACATGCGCCCATAGGGATCGAAAACCGCCGAGATCCCGGTATTCGCCGCACGCACGACCGGGAGCCCCGTTTCGACGGCGCGCAGGCGCGCCTGCAGGAGATGCTGGTAGGGGCCGCTGGTGCGCCCGAACCAGGCGTCGTTTGTGACGTTCAGGATCCAGTCGGCGCCCCGCGCACCGGCGGCAACCGCCTGCGAGAAAATGATCTCATAGCAGATCAGCGGCAATGCGGGCGGCATGCGGCCGCTCTTCAGCAGCGCCCGGCTCCCGCCCGCCGAGAACCCGCCGATCACCCGGGTCAGCTGGCGAAGACCCAGCTTCTCCAATGCCCGCTGAAAGGGCAGATATTCGCCGAACGGCACCAGATGGACCTTGTCGTAATTCGCCAGCAATCCGGCATCGTCGTCGAGAAGCTGAATGGAGTTGAAGACGTCGATCCCGTCCGGCGCGTCGGCGTTCTCCGCGACGCGCTGCATGCCCGCCGCCAGTCCAGTGCCGAGCGGCAGCATCGCGGCGATGGCGGCGCGGGCCGACGGCTCGCGGTCGAGGAGAAGGGGCAGCGACGATTCCGGCCAGACGATGAGATCGACGTCGGCGGCGCTCGCGTGCTCCGGTCCCGTCGCCTGATCGCTGAGACTGAGATAGGTGGACAGGACGTCACCCTTCAGTTCCGGCTTCCATTTGTCACGCTGGTCGATATCGGGCTGCACGATCCGCACGGTGAAGGGCGCCGCGCGCTCCTCGACCGGAATCTGAAGCCGGTAAAGGCCGAACCCGGCCATGGCGACGAGGAGCGTGGCGGCCAGCACCGGTGGCGCCCAGCGGCGGCGGCCCTCGCCGCCCAGCGCCGCCGGCGCGGCGAAGATAAAGAGTGTAAGGAACGAAAAGCCGTCTATCCCGGTCAGGGAAACGGTTTGCAGAAGCGCCGCGTTGGCCGCCGGCCCGTCGCCGAAGCCGTTCCAGGGAAAACCGGTGAAGAATATGCCGCGCGCGATCTCGGCAAGGGATAGCGCGGCCGCGAAGATCGCGACCCGCCAGGGCCCCCGGCACCAGACCGCGCGGGCAAGACCCGCGCCGATCGCGACATACAGGGCAAGGAAAGCGGGCAGGCCGGCAATCGCGAACGGAAGCATCCAGGCAAAGGTTTCCGCCTCGACCAGAAAGGCGCTGCCGATCCACCAGAGCCCCGCGAGGAAATAGCCGAAGCCGAAGAACCACCCCGCGATCGCCGCAGAGCCGATTCCGGCGAACCGGCCGCCCCCTTCGGGCAGGGCGCCGTCGATCAGCCAGACGAGGACGGGGAGCGTGACGACGAGAACGGGAAACGCGCCGAGGGGTGCCAGCGCGAGGGCGGAAACGGCGCCCGCGGCGAAGGCGATGGCGCAGCGACGCCATCCCCATTGCAGGACTACCCAGCCGGCCATTCTATCCATGGAAGACACCTGTGTTTGCGTGAAACTTCAGGTCGCCTTGTCCGGCGGGGGCGGACGCCGCCGACGGGTCTTGCGCGCCTCCGGGGGATCGCCAGGCAGGATCTTCACGCGCTTGATACGGCGCGGATCGGCGTCGAGAATCTCGAATTCAAAATCCTCCGACACGCGCACGACCTCACCGCGCACGGGCACCCGGCCGGCCCGATGGAACACCAGTCCGCCGATCGTATCGACCTCTTCGATAATGTCGGCGGGCACGATCTCCCGCCCGAGCGCGGCATGTAGATCCTCGATGGAGGCGCGCGCATCGGCGATGAAAACGCCGGCGCCGACGGCGACTATCTGCGGCGACGTCTGTTCGTCATGCTCGTCTTCGATATCGCCGACGACCTCCTCGACAACGTCCTCGATGGAGACCAGACCGTCGGTTCCGCCATATTCATCGACCACCAGCGCCATGTGGATCCGGGTCGTCTGCATCTTCACCATCAGATCGCCAACAGGCATTGACGGGGGAACATAGAGAATTTCCCGGGTCAGACCCGCCTTCTGCACCGTCACCGACAGATCGACGCGCTTGAGATCGAAGGCCGACGTCTCGCCCGCCGCGCCTTTGCGGCCGCGGGACGACTTGCCGGCTATCGCCTTGGCGGCCAGGTAGGCCATGAGATCCTTGATGTGAACCATGCCGAGCGGATCGTCGAGCGTTTCCCGATAGACGGGCAGGCGCGAATGGCCGCCCTTCCGGAAGAGCTGGATAATGCTGTCGAGGCTGTCCTGCGCCTCGATGGCAACGACGTCGGCGCGCGGCACCATGACATCCTCGACGCGGCGGTCCCGCAGGTCGAGGATGTTGCGCAGCATCGTGCGCTCCTTGGGGGAGAGATGATCGGCGGAGGTTCCCTCCTCGCCGAGCGCATCCTCGATGCTGTCGCGGACCGAATGGTTCCGATCGCCGAAAATGCCCTGCAGCCAGTTGAAGAAGCCGCCCTCGTCGCGCGCCGGCGGGGTGCCGGTTTCCCTTTCCGATTCGCCGTTCATTGCGCTCTCACTTCGATCTCGGCATAGGGATCGGCAATACCGAGCCTTGCCAGGACATCGCGTTCCAGCGCTTCCATTTCCTCGGCCTCTTCGTCGTTTTCGTGGTCGTAGCCCGCAAGATGCAGCAACCCGTGGACGATGAGATGGGCGACATGATGGTCGAAACGCTTGTGCTCCTCGTCAGCTTCGCGGCGCACTGTCTGAAGAGCAAGGATGACGTCTCCCAGATAGTTTTCCGGCGACCCTGGACCGGGCGGAAAGGACAGGACGTTGGTCGGCCTGTCCTTCTGCCGGAAGCGTTCATTGAGCGCGCGCACATGATCGTCGTCGCTCAGCATCAGGCTCGCCTCACCTTGAACATCGATGAAAGCGGCAAGGCATGAGGCGACGCCCGCCGCGAAATCCTCGTCGATGACGGAAGGCCAGCCATCAACTTCCGTATCCACGTTCAAGCGCAGCGAGCCTTCGGCGCCGGCTTCGGGGCCGGACTGCGTCTGTGGCCTATCCACTTGCCGGGCCGCTCCTTTCGCCAGCGCCTTCATAGGCTTCGACGATGCGCTGCACCAGCGGGTGGCGCACGACGTCCGCCGACTTGAAGGCGATCGTCCCGACACCCGGCGTGTTGGAAAGGCGCGCGACGGCATCGGCGAGGCCCGACATCTGGCCGGCCGGCAGATCGACCTGCGACGGGTCGCCGGTGACGATCATGCGGCCGCCCTCGCCCAGGCGGGTCAGGAACATCTTCATCTGCATGGGCGTGCAGTTCTGGGCCTCGTCGAGGATGACCGCGGCATTCGCCAGCGTGCGGCCGCGCATGAAGGCGAGCGGGGCGATCTCGATGCCATTGGTCTGCAGGCCGCGCTCGACCCGTTCGGGCGGCATCATGTCGTAGAGCGCGTCATAGAGCGGGCGAAGATAGGGATCGACCTTTTCGCGCATGTCGCCCGGCAGGAAGCCGAGACGCTCGCCGGCTTCGACGGCCGGGCGCGACAGCACGATGCGGTCGACGGCGCCGCGTTCAAGCAGCGAGGCGGCATGCGCGACCGCGAGATAGGTCTTGCCGGTGCCGGCGGGGCCGGTCGCGAAGACAAGTTCGTGATTGTTGAGAAGTCTGAGATAGCGATCCTGATTGGGCGAGCGCGCCGTCACCGTGCGTCGGCGCGTCGCGATCTGGGCGAGACCGGCAATACCGGGAAGCTGCCCCTGATGCACGGCGCGCGCGTTGACCAGACGAATCGCCGCCTCCACCTCGGAGACGCCGATCTCCTCGCCGCGCCGCAGGCGCTGGTAGAGACCTTCCAGAATCTCCCCGGCCAGGGCGACCGCGTCCTTCGCCCCGCGCAACGCCACGACCGTGCCGCGGGCGCTCGCCTCAATGCCGAGCCTCTGCTCGAGGACGGCGAGGTTCTGATCGAACTGGCCGTACAGGTCGCTGGTCAGACGATTGTCGTCGAACTCCAGCGTGCGCTCTATCAAGGGCATGTCTGCGGCACCTGTCGACGGCCTGTCCATTTTTCTCAAACGGAAGCCTCCACGCTTCGCTTTGTCCCGTTCGGGACAGACAGGGGCGTGGCGAACAGCGAGTTGCCGGCGACCCTGTCGATTCGGCACATCATGATTGCACCGATCGCGTCCTCAGCGCCATCAAAATGCACCGGCTGGTTCCACGGCGACCGGCCCATCAGCTGACCGGGATGCCGGCCCGTCTTTTCGATCAGCACGGGCATCCGCAGCCCGACCGAAGCGCCGTTGAAGGCATGCTGCTGGCCGAGCAGCAGCGCCTGCAGCCGCTGCAGCCTCTCGGCCTTCACCGCTTCGGGGATCTGCGCCTCGAGCGAGGCGGCCGGCGTGCCGGGACGGGCGGAATATTTGAAGGAATAGGCCTGAGCGAACCCGACCTCGTCCGCCAGCCGCATGGTCGCGTCGAAATCCTCGTCCGTCTCGCCGGGAAAGCCGGCGATGAAATCGGACGAAAAGGCGATGTCGGGGCGTGCCTTGCGCAGGAGGTCGATCTTGCGCAGATAGTCGGCCGCCGTGTGCTTGCGGTTCATGGCGGCAAGGATGCGGTCCGACCCGGACTGTACCGGCAGATGCAGATAGGGCATGAGCTCGGGCAGGTCGCGATGGGCGGCCAGCAGCGTGTCGTCGATGTCGCGCGGATGGCTCGTCGTATAGCGGATACGGCCGATCCCGCCGATGCCGGCGAGGGCGAAGACGAGCCGGCCCAGTGTCCATTCCGATCCGTCCGGCCCTTCGCCGTGATAGGCGTTGACGTTCTGGCCGAGCAGGGTGATCTCGCGCACCCCACGCTCGGCAAGGGCGGCCGCCTCGGCAAGAATGCGGCCGACCGGGCGCGAGACCTCCGCGCCGCGCGTGTAAGGCACGACGCAGAAGGTGCAGAATTTGTCGCAGCCTTCCTGAATGGTCAGAAACGCGCTGGGCGTTGCCGCGCGCGCCGTCGGCGCGGGCAGATGATCGAACTTGTCCTCGGCGGGAAAATCGGTGTCGACGATGGCGCGTTCGCCGTCGTCGAGCCGGCCGAGATATTCCGGCAGCCGGTGAAAGGTCTGCGGCCCGAAGACGAGATCGACGACGGGCGCGCGGGCGACGATCTCGGCGCCCTCGGCCTGGGCGACGCAGCCGGCGACGGCGATACGGCGCGCTCGCGCCGCCTTCTTCAGCCGGCCAATCTCCGAATAGACCTTCTCGGACGCCTTCTCGCGGATATGACAGGTGTTGAGGATCACGAGATCCGCATCCTCGCCGGAGCGGCTCTCGGCATAGCCCTCCGCCGCGAGGATCGAGGCCATGCGCTCCGAATCGTGGACGTTCATCTGGCACCCGTAGGTCTTGATGAAATAGGTCCGGGGCTTCTCGTTCATCGGTCTAAAGCTCGGGTCCAGGCTCGATTGCAACAGCTGCGGCGGCGCGACAGGATCGCCGCTCATGCCGCGACTTCGGCGTGGGATAGCCCATCTGACGGGGTTTTTGAATAGCTGGGGACGATGTCCAGCTGTTGCCCGTTGCGCAGCGCCATCGCCGCCCCGGCGACAAAGGCGTGCGCCGCGGCCGTCACCTGCTTGCGCTCGGCGGCGCCGGCCATTTCCATCACCGGCCCGAATGCGATCGTCACGTCCAGCGGCGGGGAGGAGAATATGTGAAGAAGATGCGGCACCAGGGTCATGTCGCCGTACCAGCACACGAAAGGCCGCTCGCGCCGCAGCAGCGGCAGCCCGGCCCGACCCGTATAGACGAGCGCCATGGGCTGCACCCGAACGGGCGTATCCCGCCCGGCAAGCACCGCGCCGACGAGCGAGGACTTGAACGGCAGCACCCGGTTTCCGTCGCTCGAGGTGCCTTCGGCAAACAGCACCGCCCGGTCGCCGAGCTGCAGCCTCTCGCCGATGGCGCCGCCATCCTGCATCGTGCGGGTACGGCGCTCGCGGGCGACGAAGACTGTATACTGGAGCTTGGCCAGCCAGCCGAAGCCGGGCCACGAGGAGACGTCGTCCTTGGCCACGAAGACCAGCGGGGCGATCGCGCCGATGACGGGAATGTCGAGCCAGGATACATGGTTGGACACCAGCAGCGCCGGCCCTTCGACCAGCTGCTCGCCGGCAAAACGCACCCGGATGCCGAGGACGCGCAGCGTCATGCGGTGGAAGATCAGCGGAAGCAGGAACGCGCGGCGCGCGCCGAGCAGGATGACGACGCGCTGTACGGGCGCAACCGCCAAGGTTCCCAGCAGAAAGAGCCCGACGCGCAGCCAGGTGACGAAGCGCTTCATCTTCCCCGGTCTTTCCCGTCCTTGAGCGGCATGCCGAACAATTCCATCCGATGATCCACGAGCCGGTAGCCAAGACGACGGGCGATTCGCTCCTGCAGCGCCTCGAGCTCGGCGTCGTGGAATTCGACAACATTGCCGGTTTCCATGTCGATAAGATGATCGTGATGCTTGTCGGGCGATTGTTCGTAGCGTGCGCGCCCCTCGCCGAAATCGAGCTTGGCGAGAATGCCCTTTTCCTGCAGAAGACGGATCGTCCGGTAGACGGTCGACATGGAGATCCGTGAATCGATGGCGCTGACCCGGCGGTAGAGTTCTTCCACATCCGGATGGTCTTCGCTGTCGGAAAGAACGCGCGCGATGACCCGCCGCTGGCCGGTCATGCGAAGGCCGGCGGCGACGCATTGCGCCTCAATCGTATTGGCCGGTGCGGCCATCGTTCCTCCAGCGGTAACGTCTTTCGTCTTATAGGCGCGACGCGATGGGCGGTCTAGGACGGGCACCCGGCGATATCGCGCCGCATCAGCAGCGCATCGTTGGCGCCGGCCGGACGGTCGGGATAATAGGCCGGGCGCCGGCCGCAGGCGACAAAGCCGGCCGCTCGGTAGAATGCCACCGCGCCTTCATCGGCCTCCGCGACCTCGATGAACATCCGGGCAATGCCGCGGGCCGCGCAATCGGCCGCAAATCGTTCAAGCATGGCTCTTCCGAGCCCCCCGCGGCGAAGCGTCTTATCGACAGCGATGGAGAGAATTTCCGCCTCGTCCGCCGCGTGGCGTCCAAGCAGGAACCCGGCGATCCGTTCCCGGCCCTCGGCGATGAAAGCCGATGCGCCGGGCGAGGAGAGCATCGCGTCGACGGCCGGCGTCTCCCAGCCTTTGGCAAAGGAAGAACCGTGCAGGGCGGCGATATCCGGCGCGTCCGCGGCCAGCGCCGCACGCACGATGAGATCCCCGGTCAAAGGCGGGCCAGCGCCGCGTGCGCCTGCGGCCGCGCATCGGCGTCCCGGAGATAGAGCGGCGCGGGAGGCCGCATCGCATGATCGGCGGCCGCCATCAGGGCAAGGTCGGCGATCGGCAGATGCTCGGGCGCGGCGAGGATCTCCCGGCCTTCCGGTTCGACGCGCCGCGCGCCCGGCCCGGCCAGCGCGACATCGGCGCCGAGGCCCGCAAGGGGCGCGGCGGCGGGAACGAGCGCGGGCCCGGATATGTCGCCTGGAACATTGTAGAGCTGGCGGTAGAAGGCGCCCCGCCTCGCGTCGATCAGGACGGCGAAGGGGCGGCCCGAAGCGAGCTGCGCATAGGCGAAGACATCGAGCGTCGTCGCGCCTCGAACCGCGACCTTCCACGCAAGGCCGAGCCCGCGCGCGGCGGCAAGACCCACGCGGATGCCGGTGAAACTGCCCGGACCGACGGTCACCGCGATGCGTCCGACATCGCCCGGTCCGACGCCGGCGGCCGCGAACAGACGGTGCAAGAGAGAGAAGAAGATTTCCGCGTGACCTGTCGCCATCGGCTCGGAGACGACGACGGGCGCAGTCCCGCCGCCGCGCCGGAGAAGCGCGAACGAACAAGCGTCGAGCGATGTGTCGATCGCGAGGATGGTCATCGGCAAGGGATAGACCCGCCGACGCGGGTCAAGTCAAGCGGCGCGGCGATCAGACCGGGCGGACTTCCTGTACGTCCGGCACGAAGTGCCGCAGCAGGTTCTCGATGCCGTTCTTCAGCGTCGCGGTGGAACTCGGGCAACCCGAGCAGGCGCCACGCATGTTGAGATAGACCACGCCCTCGCGGAAACCGCGGAAGGTGATGTCGCCGCCGTCATGGGCAACCGCGGGCCGGACGCGCGTCTCGATCAGTTCCCTGATCGTGTTGACCGTTTCCTCATCGCCATCGGTGAAGAACTCGTCGTCGGCATCCGCGCTCCCGCTTTCGACGATCGGCGCGCCGGTCATGAAGTGCTCCATGATCGCGCCGAGAATGGCGGGCTTGAGATGCTGCCAGTCCTGCCCGCCCTTGGTGATCGTGATGAAGTCGGATCCGAAGAAGACACCTTCGACGCCGTCGATCTCGAAGAGACGGCGGGCGAGCGGCGCGGCCGCCGCGCTTTCGGCATCGCGAAAATCCATCGTGCCGCTGTCGAGCACCGTCTTTCCGGGCAGGAATTTCAGCGTCGCGGGATTGGGCGTGGCTTCGGTCTGGATAAACATCGCTCTTGCCTTTCGTGCCGCTTTCGCGGTCGTTTTAGAAACATTCTAACATATAGGCCGATCAGGCGCCGATGGCAACCGCTGCCCGGTTCAGGTGACGGCGTCCATGTCCTCGTCGGAAATGTTGCCCGGCACCACCGTGATCGGGATCGGGAACGTGCCCGACAGGCGTCCGGCAAGCGTGGTTACGAGCGGCCCGGGGCCCTCCGTTTCGGTGCCGGCGGCCAGAACGAGAATGGCGATGGAGGGATCGTCCTCGATCGCCTGGACGATCTGATCGGCGCGCTGGCCCTCGAGAATGATGTATTCGGCGCTTTCGTCGCACCAGTCGCGGATCTTGGCCACGTAGGCGGCGAGAATCTTCTCGGCCTCCTCATAAGCCTCCGCGCGCATGATGTCCTCGACGCCAAGCCAGTGCTGGAACTCGCCGGGGACCAGCACGAAAAGCATCACGACACGGCCGCGGGTGCTTCTGGCGCGCTTTGCGGCGTAGCGCACCGCGCGCTCGCATTCGGGCGTATCGTCGATGACGACCAGGAACTTCCGGGGATTTTCCGTGTCGTATTTTTTTCGCCGCGTAGCCATCGGGCCTCATGATGCATGGCGTGCCGGGGACCGGCAACAAGGGAATTCGCCGGTGCCCTATCAGTGGCGGATCAAGCCGATGATGTCCTTCACCGCCGCCATCGTCTCCGACGCCAGCACCGATGCCCGGTCAGCGCCATCGCCGAGAATCCTGTCGATCTCGGCCGGATCTGCCAGATAGCGACGCATTTCCGCATTGATAGGGGCGAGCTTATCCACCGCCAGATCGGTCAGCGCCTTCTTGAAGTCGGAGAACTGGCTGCCGTTGAATTCGGACAGGACGGAGGACACCTCGCCGCCCGCCAGCGCCGCATAGATCCCCACCAGGTTAGCCGCTTCCGGACGTCCATCGAGGCCCTCCGCCGCGCCGGGCAGCGGATCGGGATCGGTTCGCGCCTTGCGGATTTTCTGCGCGATCGTGTCGGCGTCGTCGGTGAGGTTGATTCTCGCCAGGTCGGAAGGGTCGGACTTCGACATCTTCACCTTGCCGTCGCGCAGGCTCATGACGCGGGTTGCCGGCCCGGCGATCAGCGGCTCGGGCTGCGGAAAGAACATGTCGCCGAAGCCGTTTGCCTCAATCGAGGCGGCGAAATCGTTGTTGAACTTCTGCGCGATGTCGCGCGACAGTTCCAGATGCTGCTTCTGATCCTCGCCGACCGGAACATGGGTCGCCCTGTATACCAGAATGTCGGCGGCCATCAGATTGGGATAGGCAAAAAGCCCGACCGAGGCGTTCTCGCGGTTCTTGCCCGCCTTTTCCTTGAACTGGGTCATCCGGTTGAGCCAGCCCATGCGCGCGACGCAGTTGAAGATCCAGGCAAGTTCGGCATGACCCGAGACCTGGCTCTGGTTGAAGACGATGTGCTTTTCCGGATCGATCCCGGCGGCGAGGAAGGCGGCGGTGACCTCACGGATATTGTGACGCAGCTCGGCCGGCTCCTGCCATACGGTGATGGCGTGGAGATCGACGACGCAATAGAGGCAATCATGCTCGTCCTGCAGCGCCACGAAACGCTGGATGGCGCCGAGATAGTTGCCCAGATGCAGGTTTCCCGTCGGCTGGACGCCGGAGAAAACGCGCGTGGGAATGGCCATGTCCTCAAACTCCTGACGGATGCCGCAAGCACGCGGCACGACTTGCATTGTGACGCGGCGCGTTATGGCCGAAGGCGGCGGGCGGCGCAAGCGCGCCTTCAGGCACGGCGCCGCATCATCCGCCGGATTTCCGAAGGGCTTGTGACCTTCAGCAGCACGGCGGCGGCGGCGTAAGCCACGACACCCGCCGCAACGAGCCCCGCCAGCAGCAGAAGCGGCGGCATCCGCCCGTCAAGCAGCCAGCGCAGCGCCAGAATCACGGCCCCCATGAGAAGGCTGGCGACGACACTGCCCGCGATCTTCGATTTCAGCCGCGCGTCGAATACCAGCGCGTCGGCACGCAGCAGGCCGCGCGCAAGCAGGCCCGTGTTCAGCCAGCCGGCCAGCGACGTCGCCAGCGCGATCCCGACATGGGCGAAGAAGGGAAACAGCGCCAGGGAAAAGACGATGTTGGCGACGACGCCGGCAATGGCGAACCGCATCGGCGTCGCGGTGTCCTCTCTTGCGAAGAAGGCGGGAGAGAAGACCTTGTTGAGCACGAAAGCGGGCAGGCCGAGAGCGAAGGCGACGACCGCATTGGCCGTCGCCACGCTGTCGGCCGCCTGAAAGGCGCCGCGTTGAAACAGCGCGGTAACGATCACCAGCGGCATCGTGATCAGGGCGACCGTCGCGGGTAGTGTCAGGATCAGCGAGAACTCGATCGCCCGGTTCTGGGCGTGCAGCGTACCGGCCATGTCGGCGGCGCGGAGCCGGCGCGAGATGTCCGGCAGCAGGACCACGCCGATGGCGACGCCGACGACGCCGAGCGGCAGCTGATAGAGCCTGTCGGCGTAGTAGAGATAGGATACCGCGCCGGCGCTCATCGACGCGATCATCGTGCCGACGACGATGTTGATCTGGGTCACGCCGCCGGCGATGACCCCGGGGACGGCAAGGCGGGCAAGGCGCCTGACGCCCGCGCTGAGAACCGGACGGCGCAACGGGATGGAGAAGCCCGCCCTGCGCAACGCGGCGATGACCAGGACAAGCTGCGCGGCGCCGCCGACAACCGTCCCGACCGTCAGGGCGATGCCCGCCTGACGCGTATCGGCCCAGTCCATGAAGAAGATGAAGACCAGCGTCCCGATCAGCACGACATTGAGCAGCGCCGGCGCGAGCGCGGCGGCGGCGAAGCGGCCGAGGCCGTTGAGCACGCCCGACATCAGGGCGAGCAGCGAGACGAGCGCCAGGTAGGGAAAGGCGATCCGCGTCAGCAGGACGGCCAGATCGAACTTCTCCGGGTCGGAAGCGAAGCCGGGCGCCATCACATACATCAACAGCGGCATCGCGATCTCGCACAGGGCGGTCAGCAGCAGCAGGACGGTGAGCAGCGCCACCGCCGCCTCGCCGGCAAAGCGCGAGGCGCTTGCCCTGCCCTCGCCCTCCAGCGCGCGGGCGAAGAGCGGGATGAAGGCGGAATTGAAGGCCCCTTCGGCAAACAGGCGCCGGAAAAGGTTGGGGAAACGGAACGCGACGACGAACGCGTCGGCGACCGGCCCGGTGCCGAGCGCTGCGGCGATGAACATGTCGCGCACGAAGCCGAGTACGCGCGAGGTCGCGGTCGCGCCGCCGACGGTGGCAAAGTTCCGCAGCATGGACATGGACAGTGAGAGCCCCGCGAATCGCCTTCTTGAGCCGCTGTGCCGCCCTTCTACACGAAGCGCGGGCGCGCGGGCAGCTTCAACAATCTCATTCGGACGAGAAGACGGCGAGGAGATGGCGCCGGATCGAGGACTGCCTGTTGGCGTTGACGATCTTCTGTCCGGTCAGATCCGTCACATAGAAGACGTCGACGACGCGTTCGCCGAATGTCGCGATGTGGGCCGAACCGATATTGAGATTGAGGCCGGAGATCGCGAGCGTCAGTCCGTAGAGCAGTCCCGGGCGATCGAGACCGGACACCTCGACGACCGTGAACCGGTCCGACAGAGAGTTGTTGATATGGACGTCCGGCTCCATCGAAAACGCCTTGAGCCGGCCCTTGATGTCGGATTTCTCGCGGACGATCTTCGCCAGGCCGAGCTGGCCTGAAAGGGCAACCTCGATCATGTCGGTGATGCGCCGGGCGCGCCGCCGCTCGTCCTCGGCCTCGGGAAACTCGCGGCGGATGAAGATCGTGTCGAGCGCGTAGCCGTCGGTCGTGGTGAATATCTGGGCATCGACGATGTTGGCGTTCGTCGCCGTGCAGACGCCCGCGATCACCGAAAGGAGCTTGGGATGGTCGGGTGCGGACACGGTAATCTCGGTGATCGCCTGAAAGGAATCGGTGGAGACATCGGTCGCGAGCGGCTTCTTTTCCTCGCGCGCCTTGCGCAGGAATTCGGCGTGCCGGGCGCGCCTTTCGGGCTCGGTCTTCAGCCAGTAGGCCGGGTAGTGGCGCTTGGCGTAGGCGGCAAATGCGCGCTCCGACCACTCGGGCAGCATGTCGCGCGTCTGCTTCTGCGCCGCGGCAAGCCGGGCGGGACGCTCCTGCTTGCTGTGGCCGCCGCTGAGGATCGGCTCGGTCTCGTAGTAGAGGGTGCGCAGCAACTGGCCCTTCCAGCCGTTCCAGACGCCCGGACCGACCGCTCTGATGTCGGCAACCGTCAGGATGAGCAGCAGCTTGAGCCGTTCCGGACTCTGCACCAGCGCCGCGAAATCGGCGATGGTCCGCGGGTCGGCGAGATCGCGCGACTGGGCGACCATGCTCATCACGAGGTGATTCTCGATCAGCCACGCGACCGTTTCCGTTTCGGCCTTCGAGAAACCGAAGCGCGGACAGAGCTTGCGGGCGATGCGGGCGCCGGCGATCGAGTGATCCTCCGGCCGGCCTTTGGCGATGTCGTGCAGGAGCATGGTGACGTAGAGGATTTCGCGCCGGTCGATGGACCTGATCAGCTCGTCGGCCAGCGGGTGGTCGTTTTCGTGACGGCCCGCCTCGATGTCGGACAGCACGCCGACCGAGCGGATGAGATGCTCGTCCACGGTGTAGTGGTGATACATGTTGAACTGCGCCAGGGCGACGATCTTGCCGAAATCGGGCACGAAACGCCCCAGGACGCCGGCTTCGTTCATGCGGCGCAGGACCACTTCAGGATCGCGTTTCGACGACACGATCTCGACGAAGAGCCGGTTTGCCTCCTCGTCCTCGCGCAGCTTCCTGTCGATGAGCCTGAGCGAGCGATGCGCGAGCTTCAGCGCGTCGGGGTGGAAGACCAGATTGGACTTGTCGGCGAAGTGAAAGAGCCGGATCAGATTGACCGGATCGCGCTCGAAGACCTGGTCGTCGGCAACGTTGAGCCGGTCGCCGTCATTGACGAAATCCGTGTTGCCGCCGATGGCCCGCTTGCCCCTGCCGGCCCTGCCGAAGAAGCGCGACAGCATCGGCACCTTCTTGGCGTGCTCGTCCTCGAGCCCGGCGCAGATCAGACGGGTCAGGTCGCCGACATCCTTGGCGATGAGGAAATAGTGCTTCATGAAGCGTTCCACGTCGCGCTGGCCGGGATGCGGCATATAGTTCAGGCGCGCGGCCATCGCCCGCTGCAGGTCAAAGGAAAGGCGCTCTTCGGCGCGGCCTGTCAGGAAATGCAGGTTGCAGCGCACCGACCAGAGGAAATCCTCACATTTTTCGAAGAGTTTCACCTCCTCGGCCGAGATCACCCCGAGATTGCCGAGGTCTCGCCAGGTTTCTATCCCGTAGTGGTACTTGGCAATCCAGTAGAGGGTCTGAAGGTCGCGCAGACCTCCCTTTCCCTCCTTCACATTCGGCTCGACCACATAGCGCGAGCCGCCCCCCGAACGATGCCTTGCGTCGCGCTCGGCGAGCTTGGCCTCGATGAATTCGGCGCTGGTGCCGGCCACGATCTTCGTCCTGAAAGCTTCGAGAAACTCGGCGAAGAGCGTCTTGTCGCCGCACAGATGACGCGCATCGACGAGCGCGGTGCGGATCGTCATGTCGTCGCGCGCGGCGCGGATGCACTCGCCGACCGTGCGCGTCGCGTGGCCGACCTTGAAGCCGAGATCCCACAGCAGGTAGAGAATGTATTCCACCACGCTCTCGCCCCAGGGCGTCTGCTTGTAGGGGAGCAGGAACAGCAGATCGATGTCGGAGCCGGGCGCCAGCGTGTTGCGGCCGTAGCCGCCCACCGCGACCACCGACATGCGCTCAGATTCCGACGGGTTCATCGCCTGATAGACATTGCGCAGGGCGAAACGGTAGAGGGCGTCGATCAGCAGATCCTGAAAGCCGGACAGCGTCTCGGCGCAGGCGATGCCCCGGCCGTCCTCGACGAGCTGTGCGTCGATCTTCCGGCGGGCGCCGGCGATAAGGTCCTTGAGATGCTCCAGAAGCGCCTTGCGCATTTCGCTCTGGTCGCCGGTGCTCCTGAATATCGCGTCGAGGTCGCGATCGACGGCCGCGGCGTCGAATATCTCCTCAAGGCGCCTGGTAACCCTGCTCATTGGCCGTCCTTGCCCGGGCCTTTCCCGCCCGCTTCCAGCTCCTTGAGCCGGTAAAGGGCATCGAGGGCATCGCGGGGCGATAGCATATCCGGGTTGATCGCCGCCAGCGCCTCGGCGAGCATGTCGCGGGGCGGGGCTGCCGCCGGGCGGGAAGCGGGAGCCTGCGAGAACAGGGGCAGATCGCCGACGAGGCGCTCGACACCGGGCGCGCGGTCGCCCTCCTCCAGTCCGTGGAGGATGGCAGCGGCGCGCGAGACGACCGCCTCGGGAAGCCCGGCGAGCCGGGCGACCTGGATGCCGTAGGAGCGGTCCGCCGCGCCAGCGACGACCTCATGGAGAAAAACCACATTCCCCTCGTGCTCGCTGACCCGCACGGTCTGGCAGACGAGACGCGGATGATTCCGCGTCAGCGCGGTCAGCTCGTGATAATGGGTGGCGAACATCGCCCGCGCGTGATTGACCTCGTGCAGGTGCTCGATGGTCGCCCATGCGATGGAGAGCCCGTCGAAGGTCGCGGTGCCGCGGCCTATCTCGTCGAGAATTACGAGCGCGCGGCGGCCGGCCTGGTTGAGGATCGCCGCCGTCTCGATCATCTCGACCATGAAGGTGGAGCGGCCGCGGGCAAGATCGTCGGCCGCGCCGACGCGGCTGAAGAGCCTGTCGACGACGCCGATGCGCGCGGACCGGGCGGGAACATGGGCGCCGGTCTGGGCGAGGATCGCGATGAGCGCGTTCTGCCTCAGCCAGGTCGACTTGCCGGCCATGTTCGGGCCGGTGAGCAGAACGATGCGGCCGGCATCGGCATCGTCCGGCGGCGAAAGCCTGCAATCATTGGCGACGAAGGGCTCGCCCTTGCGCGCCAGCGCTTCCTCGACCACCGGATGGCGCCCCGCCTCGATCTCGAAATCGAGCGACCGGTCGACGATCGGGCGGACATGGCCGCGCTCCCTGGAGAGCTGTGCGAGGCCGGCTGCGCAGTCGAGCGCGGCGACCGCGCCGGAGAGCCGTTGCAGGGACGCCGCCTCGGCCAGAACCTTCTCGCGCAGGGAACGGAAAATCTCCTGTTCGATCGCCAGCGCCCGGTCGGCGGCGGCGGCGATCTGGGCGACGCATTCGGCCAGTTCGGTCGTGGTGAAGCGCATCGCGTTCGCCATGGTCTGGCGATGGATGAAGCGGCCCGCCTGCTCGCCGGAAAGCAGCCCCTCGCCCTGTTGCGAGGGCAGCTCGATGAAATAGCCGAGCATGTTGTTGTGCTTGATGCGCAGCGCCTTCAGCCCGGTCTCTTCCTGATAGCGGGTCTGGAAGCCTGCGATGACCTGCCGGCTTTCGTCGCGCAGCGCGCGCTGGCGGTCGAGTTCGGCGTGGTAGCCGGAGGCGATGAAGCCGCCGTCGCGGGCGAGCAGGGGCGGCTCTTCGATGAGCGCCGATGAAATCTCCTCGCCGAGCGACGCCGGGGCATCCTTCAGCGCGGCGCAGGCGGCGGCGATGGCGTCCGGCTCCCCGATCAGCCCGTCACCGCCGGACAGCAGGCCGCGCAGCGTGGCGGCAACCCGGATGCAGCCGCAGATCGCGGCAAGATCGCGCGGGCCGCCCCGATCGACGGCAAGGCGCGACACGGCGCGCTCAAGATCGGGCATCGCGCGCAACTCGGCGCGGAACGCGTCGAGCAGGGCGATGCGCTCCTTGAACCAGTCGACGGCATCGAGGCGTTCGGCGATTGCGGCAACGTCGGTGAGGGGCGAGGAAAGCCTTGCGGCAAGTTCCCGGCCGCCGGCGCCGGTGACGGTGCGGTCGATGGCGGCGAGCAGCCCGCCGCCGCGTTCGCCGGACAGGCTTCGGGTCAGTTCGAGATTGGCGCGGGTCGCCGCGTCGATCACCATGAAGCCGCCGGTCGCCTCGCGCCTTGGCGGCTGGATCGGCAGGCTGGCGCCGCGCTGGGTACTGTCGACATAGGCGAGGATCGCGGCGGCGGCGGCGATCTCGGCGCGGGTGAATTCGCCGAAGCCATCCAGCGTGCCGACGCCGAAGAAGCGCCCGATCCGGCGCTCGCCGGCCAGCGAATCGAAGCTGCGGTCGGCGAGCGGGGTGAGCGCCGCGCCGGTTTCGCCGGCCGCGGCGGCGATGGAGGCATCCGCGAACAGCGTATCGGGCAGCAGCAGTTCACTCGGTTCGATGCGGCTGAGTTCGCCGGCGAGCTGGCCGGCGGGGATGTCGGTCACCCGGAACTCGCCGGTCGAAATATCGATCCAGGCGAGCGCGAAGCGGGCTGCGTCGCGTCCGCCCGTCGCCGCAAGCGCCGCGAGATAATTGTTGCGGCGCGCATCGAGGATGTTCTCCTCGGTGATCGTACCGGGCGTCACAAGGCGGACGACGTCGCGGCGGACGACCGATTTGGAGCCGCGTTTCCTCGCCTCGGCGGGATCTTCCATCTGCTCGCAGACGGCGATCCTGTAGCCTTTCCGGATCAGCTTGTGCAGATAGTCGGCGGCGGCGTGAACGGGCACCCCGCACATCGGGATATCCTCGTCCAGATGCTTGCCGCGTTTCGTCAGCGTGATGCCGAGCGCGCGGGCCGCCTCGACCGCGTCGTCGAAGAACAGCTCGTAGAAATCACCCATCCGATAGAACAGGAGGCAATCGGGATGGGCCGCCTTGATCTCCAGGAACTGGCGCATCATCGGGGTGACGCGCGGGTCGTCCCACGCATCGTTCGACGCCGCCCCGGTGCTGGCGGTGTCGAGTTCCCGGGAAGGTATTGCCTGCGCCATCCGCCCTTATCGTCCGCGTAACCGTCCGCCCGACCCTGTTGCCGCCGAAGTCCCGCGATTCTAGAATGCTTCCGGTCCCGTTGGAACCGTTGGACGCTGCCGAACCGGCCTCATGCACAGGCATTGCTGCTGCGGCGCTTTAACGCAAGTTGCGCTATCGCCCATCGGACAGGTTGAGTCGCGCACACGCGCGACGTAATGTCCCGCTTTCGCCGGGGACAAGCACATCATGTCGCGTAACAAGACGGGCGCCAAACGCCCGACATTCACTGATCAGGAAGCGCTGCAGTTTCACAGCCAGGGACGGCCGGGGAAGCTCGAAATCACGCCGACGAAGCCGATGGCGACGCAGCGCGATCTCAGCCTTGCCTATTCGCCGGGCGTCGCCGTGCCGGTGCGCGCCATCGCCGAGGACCCTTCGCGCGCCTATGACTACACGACGCGCGGCAATCTGGTGGCGGTCATCTCCAACGGCACCGCGATCCTCGGCCTCGGCAATCTCGGCGCGCTGGCGTCAAAGCCCGTGATGGAGGGGAAGTCCGTCCTCTTCAAGCGTTTCGCCGATGTCGATTCCATCGATCTGGAAGTCGATACGGAGGACACGGAGGCCTTCATCAACTGCGTGAAGCTGCTCGGTCCCTCCTTCGGCGGAATCAATCTGGAAGACATCAAGGCGCCGGACTGCTTCGTGATCGAACAGCGGCTGCGCGAGGTCATGGACATCCCCGTCTTCCATGACGACCAGCACGGCACGGCGATCATCGCGCTCGCCGGGCTGATCAACGCGCTGGACCTGACCGGTAGGGACATCCGCAACACGAAGCTCGTCTGCAATGGCGCGGGCGCGGCGGCGATCGCATGCGTCGAACTCGTCAAGACGATGGGTTTTCCCCATGACAACGTCATCGTCTGCGATACCAAGGGCGTGATCCACAAGGACCGCACGGACGGCATGAACCAGTGGAAGTCCGCGCATGCGGTCGACACAAAGCTGCGCACGCTGGAAGAGGCCATCGTCGGCGCGGACGTCTTTTTCGGCCTGTCCGCGAAAGGCGCGCTGAGCGCCGAGATGGTCGCGACGATGAACGCCAATCCGATCATTTTCGCGATGGCCAATCCCGATCCGGAGATCACGCCGGAGGAAGTCGCGTCCGTGCGCGAGGACGCCATCGTCGCGACCGGGCGCTCAGACTATCCCAACCAGGTCAACAATGTCCTGGGCTTTCCCTATATATTCCGCGGCGCGCTCGACGTGCGCGCGACGACGATCAATGACGAGATGAAGATCGCCGCTGCGCAGGCGCTCGCCGAACTGGCGCGGGCGGACGTTCCCGACCAGGTCGCTGCGGCCTATTCAGGCACGCGTCCGCGCTACGGCCCCGATTACATCATCCCGGTGCCGTTCGACCCGCGGCTGATCAGCTGGATACCGGCGGCCGTCGCCCGCGCGGCGATGGATACCGGCGTCGCGCGCCGCCCGATCGTCGATCTGGAGCGCTACAAGGACAGCCTTTCGGCGCGGCAGAACCCGATCGCCGGCACCTTCCAGCGGATCTTCGAGAAAGTCCGCCGCAGCCCCAAGCGCGTGGTGTTCACCGAGGGCGAGGAGGAGCAGGTCATCCGCGCGGCCTACACATTCGCCAATAACGGCCTCGGCGTGCCGGTGCTGATCGGGCGCGACGAGACGATCCGCCAGATGATCGCCGAGATGGGCCTGGAGCCGCGCGACGACATCGAGGTCACGAACGCGCGGCTCGCCAGCCGCAACGCCGATTACGCCGATTTCCTTTACCAGCGGATGCAGCGAAAGGGCCTGATGCAGCGCGACTGCCAGCGGCTGGTGAACACCGACCGCAACTATTTCGCCGCCTGCATGGTGGCCACCGGCGACGCCGACGCGATGGTGACGGGCGTCACGCGCAACTACGCGCTGGTGCTCGACGACATCCGCCGGGTGATCGATCCGAAGCCCGGCCACCGGGTGATCGGCGTCACCATCGCGCTTTGCCGCGGCAGGACCGTGCTGATCGCCGACACCGCGGTGCACGACATGCCGACGACGGAGGAACTCGCCGACATCGCCGAGGAAGCCGCCGAAGTCGCGCGCCGGCTCGGCCATGAGCCCCGCGTCGCGATGCTCGCCTATTCGACGTTCGGCTACCCGCGCGGGGAACGCTCGGACCGGGTGCAGGAAGCGGTCAGGCTGCTCGACCGCCGGCGCGTCGATTTCGAGTATGACGGCGAAATGGCGGCGGATGTCGCGCTCAACCGCGACCTGATGGCGGCGTTTCCCTTCTGCCGGCTTTCCGGGCCGGCGAACGTGCTCGTCATGCCGGCGTTCCACTCCGCGTCGATCTCCACGAAGATGCTGCAGGAACTCGGCGGATCGACGATCATCGGGCCGCTGCTCGTCGGACTCGACAAGCCGGTCCAGATCGTGCCGCTCGGCGCGACCGACGTCGATCTGGTCAACATGGCGGCGATCGCCGCGTTCGGGATCGGCGGCTGAGATCGTCAGGCATCGCGGGCGCGCGTTCGACCCGGAAACAAGGCGGTGTGGGTCGCCGGATCAAATCCGACGATGGCGGGCTTCGGGTTGGGGTGGCGTTGGTTTTCCCACCCCTCCCACCGTCATTGCCGGGCGCGACCCGGCAATCCATGCCGCTGTCCTCTCGCCCTAATGAAGGCCCGCGCTAGTACTCCGGCGCCTGCGCCGAAGGGTCGAAGGCGAGGTGCAGCCGGTCGGCGGCGGCCCTTGCGAACATCAGCGTCAGCATCCGCCGCCGCGCGCCGGCGAGCTTCTCCTCCACCGCCTCGCGCAGGATCGCCGCGCCATATTCGTCGGCGGCGATGAAGCCGGCGTCCGCGGGGAAGATGTCGATGGAAAGATCGGTCGGCGCGGCGAAATAGATCAGGTCGCAGAATTCGCGGTATTCATGCCATTTGGCGTCTGCCCTGAGATCGGCGACGCTCGACTTTATTTCAACGATCATGATCTGCCCGGACGGCGAGATCGCCATGATGTCGGCGCGCCGTCCCGTCCTCAGCGTGACCTCCGGAACGCTCGACCAGCCTTCGGCGCGCAGCATCCGGCGCACCCCGCGCTGAACCATCAGCGCGCGCGGCGACTGGCGAAGGTCCTCCAGCGGATCGCGGCCGAAGATGTCGCTCATATCATCATCAGCGGTTTGCCCGTCACGCCCCGCGTCTCCAGACTTTCATGCGCCTCTTCCACGCTGTCCATCGTGTAGCGCCCGCCCTGGCGGATCTTCAGCTGCCCGGCGAGAATGGCCGAAAAGATGTCGTTCGCCCGCATGCGGAATTCTTCTCCCGTCGCCACGTGATCGGCAAGCCGCGGCCGGGTCAGAAACAGCGACCCCGCCTCGCCAAGCTCGATCGGGCTCAGATCGGTGACCGAGCCGGTGACCGAGCCGAAATTGACGATCAGCCCGCGCTTTCGCGCCGCGCGGAAGCTGTCGCGCAGCGTTTCCTTGCCGAGCGGGTCGAAGACGACATCGACGCCCTTTCCATCCGTCGCCGCGCGCGCATGCTCGGCAAAGCCGCCCGCGTCGTAAGCGAAGCACTTTTCCGCCCCCAGCGCCTCGACGATGGCGCGCTTTTCTTCCGTGCTCGCCGTGGCCAGCACGCGGATGCCCCTGGCGGCGGCAAGCTGCACCATGATCTGGCCGATCCCGCCCGAGGCGGCGTGGATCAGGCAACTATCGCCCTTTTCAAGCCGGCCGACCTCGTTCAGCAGGTAATGCGCGGTCAGCCCGTGAAACAGGCTGGACGCCGCCATCTCATAGGAAATGCCGTCCGGCAGTTTCACCGTCCGCGCCGCCGTGACGACGGCATAGTCGGCATAGGAACCCCAGACGAGGCAGTAGGCGACACGGTCGCCGGGCCGAAAATCATCCACGCCCGGCCCGGTTTCGACGACCTCGCCCGCGCCTTCGACGCCGAGCGTCACCGGTAGCGTCACCGGATAGGTCGTGGAGCCGTGATATTTGCCGATCCTTGTGTGCACATCCATGAAGTTGATGCCGGCGACCGCGAGCTTCACCAGCAATTCGCCCTTGCCGGGCTTCGGGATATCGAGCTCGCGCCGGATCAGCACCTCCGGCCCGCCGTAAGCGTCGATCTGGATGGCCCGCATCGTCTTCCGTTCTCCCTTCGTCTGCCGTCCGGGAAACCCTTCTAGGCGCGATTGCCTTCACCGGCAAATCCGCCGCGCACGCGCCGGGGGTTTCAACGGGTACCCGTTTGCTTCAAGCTTCCCCGGCCAGGAACAACGGTCCTGAAACAGGGAGGCAACACGGTTTTCATGGTGCGCTTCAGCGTCGGCGATGTGACGATCACCCGCATCGAGGAGATGAACGGGCCGGGCATGAAGCCGGCCGAACTCTTCCGCGGCTTCAGCGAAAAGATGCTCGACGCCTGCCCCGACGCGCTGACGCCCGGCCTCTACCACGCCAAATCCGCCCGGCTCTTTTCCAGCATCCACAGCTGGCTGATCGAGATCGGCGGCAAAAAGGTGCTCGTCGATACCGCCTCCGGCAACGACAAGGTGAGGCCGGGCCTTTTTTCCCGTTTCGATCATCTCAATCTGCCCTGGCTGGACAACCTGAAGGCCGCCGGTTTTGAGCCGGAGGATATCGACATCGTCTTTTGCACCCATCTCCATGTCGATCATGTCGGCTGGAACACGAAGCTTGAGGACGGCAAATGGGTGCCGACCTTCCCGCAGGCCGAATATGTCTTAGGCCGCGCCGAATATGATCACTGGACGACCGGCCCCGGCGCGGCGAACCTGCCCGACAACAAGGCGGTGATCGAGGACAGCGTGACGCCGCTGATCGGCGTTGCCGATGTGCGCATGCTGGAGGATGGCGAGGAGGTTCTGCCCGGCCTTGTGGCCACGATCGCCCCCGGCCACACGATGCAGCAGATGGTGCTGGACCATGACGGGCCGGAGGGCGGGTTCGTCTGCTCGGCCGACGTCTTCCACCACCCCTTGCAGGTCTGGTACCCGGAAATGTCGAGCCTCTTTGCCGAAAACCCGGCGCTGGCCGCCAGAACGCGGTTTGAGCTTTTCAGCGAATGGGCGTCCAAGGGCCGCCTCGTCCTGCCCAGCCACCCCGGCGCGCCCTTCGCCGGCTATATCCGCCAGCAGGGCGGCAAGTTCAGGTACGAGCCGGCCACACCGGTTTGAGTGGGCGGTTGACTGTGATGAGTGCGTAAATGGAATTAGTCTGGTCCGATCAAGCCGGTGAGATGGTGACCGCCCTTGCAGGGATGTGTCTCGACAGTTTTTCAGTCAGCGGCGCGACATTGCAATTGTGCTTGCTTCGTCTGCCGCAGGTGCAAGGGCTTCCCGATGAGCTCTGGCTGAGCACGACCTGTCCTGTCTTCTTCAGGCAAGCCGACCCGCTTGCGTCCAGGGCGCCTGACGATGAGCAAGAGTTCTATGCTTCAAGGGAACGCGCGCTTGTCGCCATCTTTAGGCTGAATGCGTGTGAAATCCTCAATGCGGTCATCCACGCGGATGGTTCACTGGAGCTGCGGTTCGAGACCGGTTCAGTCGTCGTGGTGCCGGATGATCCGGTGGACGAAGTATTCTGGGAGGTCGGCGACAGGCCGCCGTCCTATGAGCATGGGCCAGAGTGGCTGGTTTTGCTTTCCGAAACCGCGACCGGCATGGAGTTCTTCTGCAAGCGGTCCTGATCTTCCGCACCTGAACGATTTGCTTGCCGGTTTTCTTCTGCCGGATCAGGATGCTTGCTGGCGCTGCTTGTGGCGTTGTTCGGGGACAATTCAAGATGAACAATCCGAAGGTGACGGCGGCGATCGGCGCCGTGGCTTCACTCTATCTCGGCTACAGGCTTTTCGGGCCGACCGACGAAGCGCCGAGCCCCACGCTCTATGCCCTG
Organism: Flavobacteriaceae bacterium; assembly: GCA_050249695.1. Taxonomy (GTDB): domain Bacteria; phylum Pseudomonadota; class Alphaproteobacteria; order Rhizobiales; family Tepidamorphaceae; genus JACKJP01. The sequence goes on from JBFWQA010000002.1 coordinate 416,259, forward strand.
CAATGGGTGCTCTTCATCGCCGCGCTGATCGGGCTGGTCGGCGGGCTTTATCAGATGTCGAAGGGGAAGTGAGGCGATGCCGGACGCCCTGAGATTGCGCATTTTGTCCGAGTTTACCTTTGATGACGCCTCGCGCCTATCAAAAGTCGTCGTCGCTCCACGCCTCGTCTAAAGCCTCCGGAGGGGGCAGGTGGCCGTAGAACGCTTGCCTATGAAGATGGATGTTGATGCGCGCGGCGTACATTTTGGGCATGCTATCGATCGCGAAAGCTTGCCCGGCTGCCGTTCCCTCAATTAGCTGCTCACCCCAGATGCCAAGGCCACCCGACCAATAGTTGCTTCCGGTTATCCGTAAAGCTGCCGTCTGGAAGTCTACGCTTTCCTCTTGGTCGCGGGCGAATATCCACGAGGTGTCGGTTGGGTAGTCAATCCTATTCTTCGGTGAGCTTGCGTGACCATAACTCCGTGGTCGTGTCGTACCCCAGTCTCCATAGACGATCCGTTGGCGGTTAGTGACGCGCTGGATCTGGGCAATCAACTCACGGTTTGTGAACGCCCGTTCATTCGTACCGTCATAGGGGGTGAAATCCTTAGGAAAGGAGGTGCAGGAAATCGCAATCGGGATTGTTGACGGAATTTCCGAGAAGAAGGTGTTTATATAGCCACTCGCAACTGCGGCAACCATAAGTGGCTCTTGAACCCAGCCGAATTCAAACACAACAGCATAGTCGGTGGCTCCCTCTTGAGCCAACTCTGTCGCCAGAGCAGGCATCCACTGCGGAATGCCAGAGCCGATGCCCTCAGCGAGGTTCATCCTAAGGCAGAATGTCCGGTTATTCTCGCGTGCCCATATGATCTGATCGCGCGCCCTCTCAATTGGTTGCTGGGCCATTAGCAAGCATGGGTTTGCTTTCGGGTAGTCATCTAGTAGACCCCACCATGCATTGAGGTCGGCTGGCTTATCCGCCAGCCGGGCCCAAAGCTCTTTTGCCTCATTGGGCTTGTCGTTGATGCGGTAGTATGTGTCTACGTCTAGGAAGTAGGGACGCGCGGGGTATGATTCCTCAAATTTGTCGAGGGCACGGGAAAGCGGTGTCGTAGCCAGCCAAGGGGCTAGCAACACGACCGGAGTCAGCCGATCTTTAGTGGTGCCGGGCAATTCTTTGAGCCCGCTCAACTCAGCAGGACGGATGCCCAACGTAACTATGTATTCTTGAACATCCATCACTGACAACTCCCCCTTATTCAGGCCGTCTGCAGTTTGATTTCCATAGCTGCCGTGGAAACGCCAAAACGCCGAGCGAGGTCCTCAATGACCTCGCTTGTAATCGGGCCAGAGTACTCAGCGGTCGCTTCTGCCAGCATGGCAGAAGGGATCACCAGATCAGAGGCAAGCCTGTTGGCCTCGTACTCAATGTTTGCAGGCTGTCCTGAGCGCAGCAATACATTTTCTGACCAGCCGCCCTCAGCCACGATCCGATCTCTGTGGAGAAGGAAGTGGGCCAGTTCATGGGCAAGCGTGAACCTCTGGCGGTGCTTCGCTTCGTGACGATTGACGCGAATGACGAATTCCCCGTCCTCCTGACCAATCTGGCCCGAAGTTCCACGGGGAAGTGTCGACAGCAGCACTTTAACACCCAGCCGCTTAGCGATTTCACCGAGTTTAACCGGGTATTCACAGAGCATCGCGTCGATTTCAGCGCGCACCTGCGGCTCAAGGTTAAGGTACTCACGGGAGGGCGACTTGACCTCCCAACCGTTTGATACTGCTACGTTCATAGCTACTCCCTTCATTTTAGCTAGGCCTGCTCGCCTTCGTCGTCGATGTAATGGTCCGCCGATGCCATAATCTGCTCGGGCCCGCCGTTCTGGATGCGCACCGCCACGCGCTCAAGGACGGCATCAAGTTCGCCTCGCCCGGCCATTTCTGCGAGAATTTTGTGCCCAAGCTCATCATTCATGAGGGCCGCTTGCAACGCCGCCGGGAGTACGTCACGCACCTTCGCATCCACGTTCGGAGCGAGTTCAGCGGCCATGGTTTCATTGATCTTCCCGGCGGCGGCTTCCTTCGCCCCGTTGGCGGCATCATCCTTGATCTCGCGTAGTGTTTTCAGCGCAACCAGACCAATGACCAACGCCCCGACCGTCACGATTAAACCTACAGCGCCGAGGAACATGGTTGCTACAGTCAGCAATAGATCGACGTAGTCAGCTCTTGTTGGGCCGACTTGGATTGTCTGCCCGGTTGCTGGCGCTCCCCACCCAAACCAAAACATGATGGCAGCGGCGGCAGCTACTCCTCCTATGATTGCGCCTAAAATCGTGGCACTCACCTTGCCCATCAAAACTCCTGTCGCCTAGATTCGCTCCTCTCCTACTGAGATCGGAACATAACAAGAACAAATCAAGGGAGAATGATAATCTGCCTGGACAAGTTCGTCGATAGGGGACGCGGATGCATTCTGGCTGAAAAGGGCGGGATTCTACGAGCGCAAGTCTAAAAGAAGACGGCTCCATGGGATCGAAGTTGGAATTGCTGCTAGCGCTGGTCGCCACTTCCAGCGCAGAAACGGGGGCGTTTGGCGTTCAAAGTTCTATTCTGAATGGCGCACCCGACAGGATTCGAACCTGTGACCTTTGGAATCGGAATCCAACGCTCTATCCAGCTGAGCTACGGGTGCCTAAGCGGCGGGCGATAACGCGCCACAAGCCGCGCGGACCATAGTCGATCCGTTTTCCCGCATCAACGCTTTCGTCATTCCTTTCCGCTAGCCTCTTCCCACTCCCCGCCACAACAAGAAGCGGGGCGGGCGCGCCTACCCCTCGGCACGGCAATTGCCAGTCAAAAGGCAAATGCCGGCGACATGGGGCGGATCGTCCCGGCATGAAGCAGGAGTGAGGCCAATGGTGTCCCGGAATGAAACAGGCCGCGTCGACTGGGTCGATTACGGCAAAGGCTTTTGCATCATCTTCGTCGTGATGATGCATTCCACGCTCGGCGTGGAGTGGTCGGCCGGCCAGGAAGGCTGGATGCATTATCTCGTCGCCTTCGCAAAGCCGTTCCGCATGCCCGATTTCTTTTTGATCGCGGGCCTCTTCCTCTCGGCGCGGATCGACAAGCCCTGGCGCGAATATCTCGATTCCAAGGTGCTCCACTTCCTCTATTTCTACTGGCTCTGGGCGATCATACAGCTGGCGATCAAGGAATGGCCGGGCATCGCGCAATCGGGCAACTGGGCCGATATCCCCTATTCCGTCTTCTACGCGGCGATCGAGCCCTTCGGCACGCTCTGGTTCATCTACATGCTGCCGGTCTTCTTCGTGGTGGTGAAGGCGCTGAAGCGCGTGCCCGTGCCGGTCGTCTGGCTGGCCGCGGCGGCGCTGGAAATCGCCAATATCCATACCGGCTGGATCATGATCGACGAATTCGCCGCGCGCTTCGTCTATTTCTACACCGGCTTCGTCGCGGCCCCCTTCATCTTCCGCGTTGCCGCGCGGGCGCAGGCACTTCCGGTGCTCGGCCTTGCCGCGCTTGTCGGCTGGGGCGTGATGAACGGCGCCGCGGTGTTCGGCGGCGTTTCGGAACTGCCTTTCGTCTCGCTCGGCCTCGGCCTTGCCGGCGCTGGGGCGGTGGTCACGCTGTCGGCGCTGCTGGCGCGGGTCGATTATCTCGGCTTCCTGCGCTGGCTGGGGCAGAATTCGCTGGTGATCTATCTGGCCTTCTTCTTCCCCATGGCGGTGTCGCGCATCGTGCTCTTGAAGACCGGCATCATCACCGATGTCGGGACGATCTCCGTGCTGGTGACGATCGCGGGCGTCGCCGCGCCGGCCATCTTCTATCTGCTGGTGCGGGATACGAAGCTCGGCTTCCTCTATCGCCGCCCGCAATGGGCACGGCTGAAGCCGGCGGCCAAGTCGCCGCCGCCGTCGGTGCTCGCGCCGCAGCCCGCCGAATAAAGCTCAAGGCCCCGGTTCACCGCCGGGGCCTTTTTTCTTGGGCTGCGGCCGTTCTTTGCCGATGCCATCACCCGCCGGGCCGAAAGCGGGGCGGTATGGATGGCGGGTCGAGCGGTTCGGCGAAGAGGCGTCCGGCCTCAGGAGACTTCCGCTTCCTGGCCGCCGAAATAGTCGATATAGCGCGGGTCGATCTGCGCGATCGGCATCACGACGAAGACGTCGGTCGTGCCGAATTCCGGATCGATCACCGCCTCGGGGCTGAATTTGGCGCCGCAGCGCAGATAGCCCTTGATGAGCGGCGGCAGGCCGCGCAGCGCGACACGCGGATCGACCTTGTCCTTCGGCATAAGGTCCATCGCCACACCGCGGCCCCTGACGGCGCGCGCCGTCCATTCCGGATCGGCCTGGACGTGGTGATAGAGGAAGGAAAGCGGCAGCGCCTGACGCGCCGGGTCGGTGCCCTCAAGGCTGGCGCAGCCGATCAGCACGTCGACATGGTATTGCTGGATGTAAGCCCAGAGCCCCTGCCAGAGCAGTTCCACGGTGCGCTTGTTGCGGTATTCCTTGAGCACGCAGGACCGTCCGAGCTCGAGGAACTGGAGGCCGGGATGACGCGCGACGAGCGCATCGATCTCGTATTCGCCGCGCGAATAGAACCCGCCCGTCGCTTCGGCGACAGGCTGGCGCAGCAGCCGGTAGGTGCCGACCACCTCCGGCTTCATGCCCGTCGGGGTGCGGCGCATGCGGCCGTGATCGACGACGAGAAGATGATCGCAATGGGCATCATAGCCATCGATGTCGCGGCGCAGCAGCGCGCCGGTGCCCCGGGCCTTGGCGTCCAGCTCCTTGTAGAAGACGCGGTAGCGCAGATTCTGCGCGCGCCTGACATCGCCCCGATTCGTCGCCAGCCGCACTTCCAGATTGCCGATACGGCCGTAGCTGACCGGCGCCGGGTTCACGCCGGCATAGGCCGATGTCCGGAAGAACCGGCGGACGGGCGAACGGTGGGACGCGAGCGCTCTCACCAGCAGGTCTCCTCCATGTGAGGTGCCCGCCATGTTACCACGAAACTGGCCGATCATCGCAACATCTCCGTTCAGGCCGCGAATCACCGCGTGCGGCGTCGCTGGCCTGTAGACCACAGATATCGGTATCTATTGTGACAGTTGCGAGGCCGCCGCAAGCCGGTGCGGGCTTGCGGGGGGTCAGGCCGCCCGGCTGCCCTTTTCCAGCGGCGCGAGCAGATCGGCGAGGCGGGCCCGCTCGACCGGCTTGGTCAGGAAGCCGTCCATGCCGGCGGCAAGGCAGGCTTCGCGGTCCGCATTCGACGCGTTGGCGGTCAGGGCGATGACCGGCAGGTGCCGGAAGGCCCTGAGCCGGCGCAGCCGGCGCGTCGCCTCCAGCCCGTCCATTTCCGGCATGCGCATGTCCATCAGAACAAGATCGATGGCGGGCGCGGCCTTGTCCTTCAGCCGCGCCAGCGCCTTGCGGCCGTTGCCGGCCATGACCGGCTGATGGCCGAGGCGGGCGACGAGCGTGCGGATGAGGGTCGCGTTGATCTCATTGTCCTCGGCAATCAGGATGTTCAGGCGGCGGCGCGGGCCGGACCCGGCCCCGTGATCGGCTCCCGCCGCGGGCCTGCCGCGCGCGCCTTCGGAGAAGGCGGCGGCGCCGAGGCGGGCGACGAGCGCGGCGCGCCGTACCGGACGGATCAGATAGCCCTGGCAGCCCATCGCGCGGAACTCCTCGATGCGGCCGCGCTCGCCCGGATTGAGCAGGACGATGCAGCGCGCCGGATCGATCTCGCCGATGCGTTCGGGCGTCGCCAGCACCGTCACGGCGTCGGCGCGCGCCGTGTTGCCGCTCATGCGCACCAGATGCGCGCCGAGATCGGTCAGGGTCGCGCCGAGCGCGTCTCTTTCATGCCTGTGGGGACCGGCGATCGCGATGCTGCGGCCGTCGAGCGGGCGATCCGCGGCGGGCGCCGGCGCGCCGCCCTCCTCGGCAACCCGCAGCGGCAGGGACAGGACAAAGCTGCTCCCCTTCCCGACACTGCTGCGGCAGGTGATGTCGCCGCCCATCGCGCGGGCGAGCCGCCGCGATATGGCAAGGCCGAGACCGGAGCCCCCATGACGGCGGGCGGCGCTCGTATCGGCCTGCTCGAAATCGTCGAAGATGCGCCCCAGCGCGTCTTCCCGGATGCCCGGCCCGCTGTCGGTAACGGCGATTTCCAGCTTGCCGGCGCGCGCCCTGACGGTGACCGCGACGCTGCCGCGCTCGGTGAACTTGACCGCGTTGCCGGCGAGATTGAGCAGGATCTGCCGCACGCGCCCGCCGTCGCCGACGAGCGCCGGCGGCAGGCCCGCGTCGATATGGGTCGCCAGCCCGATCTTCTTCTCCGCCGCGCGTGTGGAGAGGAGCTCGGCGACCTCCTCGGCGAGCACGCCGGGATCGAAGGGCTCGTCGACGATGGCGACGTGGCCCGCCTCGATGCGCGAGAAGTCGAGAATGTCGTCGATCAGTTCCAGCAGGGCCCGGCCCGAGGAGCGGATCGCCTCCGCATAGGTGCGCTGCGCCGGCTCCAGCGGTGTATCGAGCAGCAGCTCGGCCATGCCGATGACGCCGCTCATCGGCGTCCTGATCTCGTGGCTCATGCTGGCGAGGAAGCGCGACTTGGCCTCGCTGGCGCTTTCGGCGCGCAGGCGCGCCTCCTCCAGATCGGTCTCGATCCCCTTCCGGCTCGTGACATCACGGCCGCAGAACGTATCGGCGCCGGCGGGACCGGCGCGGCGGCGCATCCTGTGCCAGGAAATCCAGCGCACGCCGTCGGCGGTGCGGTGGGCGAAATCGAAACGGTCAAGCCCGCGCTCCAGCCCGTCGCGGGCGGCGGCGGCGAATTCGGCCCGCGCTCCGGCATCGGGAAAGAGCGCCGACGTCGCTCCGCTGGTCAGCAGCTTGCCGTCCTCCATATCGAGCGTCAGGCGGAATTCGGCCGTCTGTTCGGCGATCTCCCGATAGTAGGCGACCGCCTCCTGCAATTCCCAGATCCGGTCGTGCAGACGTTCGTTCTCGAAGGCCGGGGAAAACAGCGGCGGACGCCGCACCGGCTTCATCGGCCGGCCGGCAAGCAGCATCAACAGCGCGCCGAAGACGGCAAACCCCGTGACCGTCAGGGCGGGGGCGATATCGTCCGGGCCCATCGCGCCGAGCGCGGCGAGGGCGGCCATCGCGATGACGATGGCGGCGAAGAGATGCCCGAGGCCGGCAAGAAGCGGATGGCTCGCCGCGCGGCGGAAACCGGCGGCCAGGGAGGAAAGAAGGCGGAGCGCTGTTTTCATGGTTACCGGATAACCGATCCGGTTTACCAAACCGTTGCTTTGACTCGGGTTTTTCAGCGGTTGGAACCCGGTCTCTCACGCCGCCAGGCGCCCCCGTCCCGTCATCTGCCGATAGGACAGGGCTTCGGCGACATGGACGCGGCCGATGCCGGGCGAGGCTTCCAGATCGGCGAGCGTGCGGGCGACCCGCAGCACCCGGTGAAAGCCGCGCGCGGAGAGCTGCATCGCGTCGGCGGCCTGGCGGAGCAGCGACAGCGCTTCGCCCCCGGGCATCGCGATCTCTTCCAGCAGCGAGGCGGGACAAGCGGCATTTGTCATGTGCGGGGCAAGGCCGGCGGCGCTGAAACGCTCACGCTGCAGGCGGCGCGCGGCGGCGACCCGTTCGGCGACGGTCGCCGATCTGTCGCCGGAGGGCGGCAGCAGCATGTCGGCGGCGGTGACGGCGGGCATGTCGAGATGGATGTCGATCCGGTCGAGCAGCGGGCCGGACAGCCGCGCCTGATAATCGCTCGCGCAGCGCTCGCCGCGCCGGCAGGTATGGCCGGGTTCGCCGCTCATCCCGCAGCGGCACGGGTTCATCGCGGCGACGAGCTGGAAACGCGCCGGATAGCGCACATGGTGGTTGGCCCGTGCGATCACCGTTTCGCCCGTTTCCAGCGGCTGGCGCAGCGAATCGAGCACCTGCGGCTGGAATTCCGGCAGTTCATCGAGAAAGAGCACGCCGTGATGGGCGAGCGAGACCTCGCCGGGGCGGACCTTGAGCCCGCCGCCGACCATCGCCGCCATGGAGGCGCTGTGATGCGGGTTGCGGAAGGGCCGGGCGGAGGACAGCCGGCCGCTGTCGATATGGCCGCTGACGGAACGGATCATCGCGACCTCGAGCAATTCCGGCGGCGTCATCGGCGGCAGGATCCCGGGCAGCCTTTCGGCCAGCATCGTCTTGCCGGCGCCGGGCGGTCCGACCATGAGCAGATTGTGGCCGCCGGCGGCGGCGATCTCCAGGGCGCGCCGCGCCGTCTCCTGGCCACGGATATCTGCAAGATCGGCGACATCGCCGCCCGCCGCGGCGATTTCCGGCCGGGGCCGGGCGAGCGGCGCTGCGCCCTTGAAATGATTGACCAGCGCCAGCAGATCGCCGGCGGCGACGATATCGAGATCGGGATCGGCCCAGGCCGCCTCGCCGCCGCATTCGCGCGGACAGATCAGGCCGTGATCCATCATGTTGGCGGCCATGGCCGCCGGCAGCACGCCCGCCACGCGCGATATGGAGCCGTCGAGCGCCAGTTCGCCAAGGATCGTATAGCCGGACAGCGCCCTTTCCTCGATCGCGCCCATCGCCGCCATCAGGCAGAGCGCGATGGGCAGATCATAGTGGCTGCCTTCTTTCGGAAGATCGGCCGGGGCGAGATTGATGGTGATGCGGCGCGGCGGCAGACCAAGACCGATGGCGGTCAGCGCGGCGTGGACCCGCTCGCGGCTTTCGGCCACCGCCTTGTCGGGCAGGCCGACAATGGTGAGCCTGGGCAGGCCTGGGGAAATCTGCACCTGTACGTCGACGCGGCGCGCCTCCACGCCCTCGAACGCCACCGTCGTCACCCGTGTCGCCATGATCGATACGCCCGCAAGCCCCGCAAAGCCCGCCAAATGAGACAGGCGCCGGAAAGGATAGGGGCAAGCCATCGACCGCGTCAAGAACAAAAAGGGAACGACTGGCTACTGCACGTTCACGTCGTATCGGGTCACGTCGCTGGTCATCGGCGGATCGAGATATTCCTCATAGGTGACGCGGATGCTGAAAGTGTCGGGGCCTCGATAGCCGGGCGCGGGCGTATAGGTGACGGTGACGGCCGTTCCCTTGAAGCCGCGGCAGCCATTCTCCGTGGAGTCCGACGTCACCGGCCGCACGGGAAGGGCGATCCGGCCGTGGCCGGGTTGGCGGGCGACCTCGTATTTTTCCGGCGGGCGCAATTCGCAGCCAATCTCGGAATAGACGGCGTGCCAGCCGACGAGCGTCGCGGCGTTTGCCTTGACCTTCCAGGTTTCCGCACCGGCGGAGCCGGCAATGACGAGCGCCACGGCGCAGGTCAGGGCCGCCACGATCGACTTCATCTGCGCTTCCCTTCCTGAGACCGGTTGCCTGAAAAAGACCGCGACCGCCTATTTCACGGTCACATTGTATCGGGTGACGTCGCCATAGGGCGCCGGGCTTGAATATCGCTCATAGGTGATCCGCACCGTAAAGCTGTCCGCACCGCGATAGCCCTTGTCAGGGGTATAGGTCACGGCGACGGCTCGTCCCTTGAAGCCGTTGCAGCCGTTCTCCCTCGACTCCGACGTGGCCTGCCGGACCGACAGCGTCACCTTGCCGTGCGCCGGCGCGCTCGCGACCTTATAGGTGTCCGGCGGCATCAGTTCGCAGCCGATCAGCGCGTAGATGGCGCGCCAGCCGACAACAGTCTGCGTGTTCGCCTTCGCTTCGACATCGACCGAGCCGGCCATGGCGGGGCCGGCGGCACCCATGACGCCGAAAACCAGCGCCAGCGCGAACAGAAGTTTCTTCAATGGAAGCCTCCGGAAATACCGTTACGTCATACCTTGGGATCTTGCGGGCGGGGCACCCGCCCAGTCCTTGAGGCCTCAACATAAATTGCGGGTGGGGAATGGGAAGCAACCGGGGGTTGTGACTTGACGGAATTGCTACCGCTTCGCCTCGATCGCGTCCCAGACGAGCGCGGCGGTATCTGCGCCGCCGAAGCGCTTCAGCTCGCGGATGCCGGTCGGTGAGGTCACATTGATCTCGGTGAGATATTCGCCGATCACGTCGATGCCGACGAAGATCATGCCGCGCTCTTTCAGCGCCGGCCCGATCGCCTCGCAGATCTCGTGGTCGCGCTTCGTCATCTCGTGAGGTTCCGCGCGCCCGCCGACATGCATGTTGGAGCGGGTTTCGTCGGCCGCCGGCACGCGGTTGATGGCGCCGACCGCCTTGCCGTCGACAAGGATGACGCGCCTGTCGCCCTTGCGCACCGCCGGCAGGTATTTCTGGATGACATAGGGCTCGCGGAAGTTCTGCTGGAAGAGTTCCAGGAGCGAGGCGAGATTGGTATCGCTCTCCGACAGGCGGAAGACCGCCGCGCCGCCATTGCCGTAGAGCGGCTTGACTATGATGTCCTTGTGCTCGGCGCGGAATTCCTTGATCGCGCGCCCGTCGCGGGTGATCAGGGTCGGCGGCATCAGATCCGGGAATTCGGTGACGAACACCTTCTCGGGCATGTTGCGGACGTTGACCGGGTCGTTGACGACCAGCGTCTTCGGGTGGATCCGCTCCAGCAGATGCGTGGTGGAGATATAGTGCATGTCGAAGGGCGGATCCTGCCGCAGCAGCACGACATCCATCGTCGACAGATCGGTGCGCGCGCCTTCCCCGAGACTGTAGTGGTTGCCCTGTTCCTCGCGCAGATCCGTCACCTCGTGGCAGAAGCCGGACACGACGTCGCGGCTGAGGGCGAGGCTGTCGGGCAGATAATAATGGAGGCGATGTCCCCGCGCGCGCGCCTCCAGCATCAGCGCGAAGGTGGAATCTCCCCGGATCGTGATGGATTCGATCGGGTCCATCTGGACGGCAACCTTGAGGCTCATGAGCGTTTCCCGTTGGTTCTGAGGCGTCAGGCGCGGATCGCGTCGACGAGATGCAGGGGCAGGAGGCGCGCGCCGACCGCCATGACGTCGAAGCGCAGATTGTATCGGCCATATCGGGGCCGCCGCGCAAGCCACCAGCTGGCCGCATCGACCATGCGCCGCTGCTGGCGTGCGCTCACCGCCTCGAGCGCGGCGCCCTCGCTCGCCCGGTGCTTGACCTCGACGAAGACGATTGTGCCGCCCCGGCTGGCGATAAGGTCGATCTCGCCGAAAGGGGTGCGCACCCGCCGCGCCAGCGGACGATAGCCCTTGCAAGCGAGCAGCACGAGACAGGACCACTCGGCCCGTCGGCCGCGCCGCTCGGCCGCACGGCGCAGGGCCAGCCGGTCTCTCACCGCGCCCTGCCCGGCTTTTCGCCCCGGGCCAGCGCGATCGCGCGCCGGTAGAGCGCCTTGCGGTCGAGCCCGGTATCGGCGGCGAGCGTTTCGGAGGCGGTTCGCGCGCCTTTCGCCGCGACCAGCGCGGCGAGCCGCGCCTCAAGATCGGCCGGCTCCGACGGCGCCTCCTTTTCCGGCGGCCCGATGAGAATGACAATCTCGCCCTTTACCGCCGCGCCGTCGAATTGGCGCGACAATCCGGGAAGATCGCCGCGCTCGAAGGTTTCGTGCAGCTTGGTCAGCTCGCGCGCGACTACCGCGCGGCGCGACCCGAAGACAGCGGCCATGTCGGCAAGGCAGGCGGGCAGGCGGGCAGGCGATTCGTAGAAGATCAGCGTGCCGGGAATGGCGGCGATGGCGGCGAGCCTGTCCCGGCGCGCCTTCTGCTTGACCGGCAGGAACCCCTCGAACCAGAAGCGGTCGCTCGGCAGGCCGGCGCCGACAAGACCCGAAAGCAGCGCCGAGGCGCCCGGCAGGGGCACGACGGGAAAGCCCGCCTCGATGCAGTCGTTGACGATCCGGTATCCCGGATCGGACACGAGCGGCGTGCCCGCATCGGAAATCAGCGCCACCGACTGGCCCTCGGCGAGCATGGAAAGGATGCGCGGACGCTGCCGGGCGGCGTTGTGCTCGTGATAGGGAATGAGGCGCGCATCGATGCCGTAGTGGCGCAGCAGCACCGCGCTTCTGCGCGTATCCTCGCAGGCGACCCGGTCGGCGGCGGCGAGGACCTCCAGACCGCGCAAAGTGATGTCGCCGAGATTGCCGATGGGCGTTGCGACGACATGAAGGCCGGGCGGCAGAGGCGGCGCGTCGAGCGCCGCGGCGCCGATGAAGAAACGGCGTCGGGGGGCGGCCGAGGGCGCGACAGCTTCCTCACGAGCGCCTTTGTCTTGCCGGGTTTTCGTCACATCCTGCTCCCAGATATCGCCGCCGCGCGGCCGGTCGGTCACGGGCCGTACCCTTGTGGCCCAACGCTCTTGGCCGATCGGTGCGGATCAGACTATGTTAGGTCGCTCTGGTGGTGGGAAACAGAGGCAAATCGCCGGGAGGCCGAGGCAATTGGTCCCCCGCGCGGCGGGCGGGAGAGAAAAGTATCATGAGTAACGGCGGAAACGGCACGAGCCGGCGCGATATGCTGCGTCTGGCGGGCGGCTGCGGTCTTCTGGCACTCGGCGCCGCGCTTTCCGCATGCAGCGGTCAAGGCGGTCTTGGCGGCGGCCTTGATTCGGGCCAGGCGAGCCAGCAGCCGGGCGACTCGATCGGCAGCGGCGAGACCAAGGTCGCGCTGCTCCTGCCGATGACGGCGACCGGCAATGCCGGAAAGACGGCGCAGGCCATGCGCAGCGCCGCCGAACTGGCGCTGTCGGAAATGGGCTCGCAGCCCGTCACCCTTCTTCCCTACGACACCGCCGGCACCGCCGAAGGCGCGCGCGCGGCGGCGCAGGCGGCGCTTTCCGCCGGGGCAAAAGTGTGTCTCGGGCCGCTGTTTTCGTCTTCCGTCGCAGCCGCTGCGCCGGCGTTCCGCAGCGCCGGCGTCCCGGTCATCGCCTTTTCGACCGATACCGGCGTTGCCGGTCAGGGCGTCTATCTTCTCAGCTTCCTGCCGCAGACCGACATCGACCGGATCGTCAAATACACCACCTCGCAGGGCAAGCGGTCCTTCGCGGCGCTGCTGCCCAGCGGCGCCTACGGAACCGTGGTGGAGGGCGCCGCGCGCGAGGCCATCGCGCGCTATGGCGGCCAGCTGCGCGCTGTGGAGTATTACGAGCCCGACAGCCTCAAGATGCAGGAGCCGGTGCAGCGGATCGCCGCCGTCGCGGGCGGTGCCAATCCGTCCGTCGACGCGCTGATCGTGCCGGATGGCGCGGCGGGGCTTAAAGCTCTCAGCGACGCGTTCGGCGTACACAATATCGATCCCCGCAAGGTCACGCTGCTGGGTTCGGGTCAATGGGACGATCCGCTGGTGCGGGGGCTTCCGACTTTCGCCGGCGGGCTCTATGCCGCGCCGGACCCCAGGGGATTTGAGGCCATGTCGACGCGCTTCCAGAGCCGCTTCGGCTACCGGCCGCCGCGGCTTGCCTCACTGGCCTATGACGGCGTCAGCCTGATCGCCGCGCTCGCGGCGCAGAACACCGGTTTCAGCCAGCAGGTGCTGACGAGCCCGGACGGCTTCGACGGAACGGACGGCATCTTCCGGTTCAATGCGCGCGGTTCAAACGAGCGGGGCCTTGCCATCATGGCGGTCGCGACGGGAGCGCCGCAGATCGTCGTGCCGGCGCCGCGCAGCTTCTCGGCGGGCTTCTAGAGCCTTTTTCCCTAGAACGGATCGGCGGCCAGATCGGCGATGACGGCGTCGAGGACGGAGAAGCCGCCGGGCGTCGCGCGCAATCGGCCCGACGGCAGGCGTTCCACCATATCGTGTTCCACAAGGTCGCCGATGCGCCGGTCGTCGAGGCCGCGTCCGCTGATCGCGCGGTAGCGGTCGGGGTCGATCCCCTCCTTCAGCCTCAGGCCCATCAGCAGATATTCGTCACCCTGCTCGACCGGTCCGAGCTTTTCCTCAACAACGGTACCGACGCCCTGACGCTCGACCAGCTCCAGCCAGCGCTCCGGGTGCGGTTCGGCCGAGAGGCCGAGCACATGCCCGCGGCCTTCGATCCGCGCGTGGGCGCCCGGACCAAGGCCGGCATAGCGCCCGTATCGCCAGTAGACGAGATTGTGCCGGCTCTCATGGCCGGGGCGCGCGTGGTTGGAAATCTCGTAGGCCGGCATGCCGTGCCGCGCGGTGACGTCCTGGGTCAGCTCGTAGAGCGCCGCCGATTCCTCGGGGCCTGGAACCTGAAGCTTGCCGGCGGCATGGAGCGAGGCGAAGACGGTGTCGGGTTCGATGGTGAGCTGGTAGGCGGACAGGTGCCCGCCGGCCATGCGGCACGCTTCATCGAGCTCCCGTTCCCAGTCGGCGGCGGTCTGGCCGGGCCGCGCGTAGATGAGATCGAAGGAGTGACGGTCGAAGAGTTTCTGCGCGACGGCGATCGCGGCGCGCGCCTCATCCACATTATGCAGCCGCCCGAGCCTTTTCAGGTCCTGATCGTTCAGCGCCTGCACGCCGATCGACACGCGGTTGACGCCGGCATCGCGGAAGCCGGCGAAGCGCGATGCCTCGACGCTCGACGGATTGGCTTCAAGCGTGATTTCCGCGTCCGGCAGCAGCGTCCAGCTCGACGCGATCGAACCGATGATCGCCCCAACCGTTTCGGGCAGCATCAGCGAGGGCGTGCCGCCGCCGAAGAAGATGCTCTGGACGGGCAGGCCGCGCGTGCGTGCGGAAAACCATTCGATTTCCCGGCGGAAGGCCTCAACGAAGCGCGGCTGGTCCACCGGCTGGTGGCGGACATGGCTGTTGAAATCGCAATAGGGGCATTTCGACTGGCAGAAGGGCCAGTGAACATAAACGCCGAAGCCGCCCTCCGGCGCGGCCGGACTGTAGCGCTCGTCAGCCAAGGCAGCGCCCGACGAGTTTTGCGAAGGCGCGGGCGCGGTGCGAAAGACCTTCCGCATCGCCGGGCTTCCAGCCGTGCTTTTCCGCCGCGCTCATCTCCCCGAAGGTACGGCTATGACCTTCGGGAAGGAAGACGGGATCGTAGCCGAAACCCTCACTGCCGCGCGGCGGCCAGACGAATGTTCCGTCGACACGGCCCTCGACCGCCTCCTCGTGCCCGTCAGGCCAGGCAAGACAAAGCGCTGCGACGAACCAGCTGCCGCGCTCCCCGGGCGTGAGCGCGCCCTTTGCCTGCAGCATCTCCTCGGCGTTGCGCATGGCGCGGCCGAAATCCTTGTCCGGTCCCGCCCAGCGCGCCGAAAGGACGCCCGGGGCGCCGTCGAGGACCGCGATGCAAAAGCCCGAATCGTCGGCGAGCGCGGGCAGATTGGCGGCCTTCGCCGCCGCGTGCGCCTTGATCGCGGCGTTCTCGGCAAAGGTTGCGCCGGTTTCCTCCGGCTCGGGGAGGCCGAGTTCGCCCGCCGACACGGTCTCGATGCCGAAAGGCTCGAGCAACTGCCGGATTTCGCGCAGCTTGCCGGGATTGTGGCTCGCCACCACGAGCTTCCCGCCGGCAAGTCTTCTCGGGCTGTTCACGATATGGCCAGTTTCTGCAGGTCGAAGAGCCTCGCGCAGCCGGCGCGTGCAAGCTCGAGCATCGAATCGAAGGTTTCGCGGTCGAACGGCGTGCGTTCCGCCGTCGCCTGGATTTCCACGATGCCGCCGGAACCGGTCAGGACGAAATTGGCGTCCGTATCGGCGGTGGAATCCTCGTCATAGTCGAGGTCGAGCACCGGCGAGCCGTCATAGATACCGCAGGAAATCGCCGATACCTGGTCGACGAGCGGGCTTGCCGAAAGCATGGAGCGTGCGCGCATCCATTCGATGCAGTCGTGCAACGCGACCCAGGCCCCGGTGATGGACGCTGTTCGCGTGCCCCCATCGGCCTGGATGACGTCGCAATCGACGGTGATCTGGCGCTCGCCGAGCTTTTCCAGATCGACCACGGTGCGCAGCGAACGGCCGATCAGGCGCTGGATTTCCAGCGTGCGGCCGGACTGCTTGCCGGCACTCGCCTCGCGGCGCATGCGGTCATGCGTGGCGCGCGGAAGCATGCCGTATTCGGCGGTGACCCAGCCGCGGGCCTGACCGCGCAGCCATGGCGGGACACGTTCCTCAAGGCTGGCCGCGCAGAGGACCTCCGTGTCGCCGAAGCGGATGCGGCAGGAGCCTTCCGCGTGACGCAGGACGCCGCGCTCGATGGTGACGCGGCGCATCTCGTCGGCGGCGCGCTTTGAGGGTCGCATGGGCATTCCTTTCCCGTCCGGCTGAAGCTCTGTCGCAGTTCAGCGCTTGTTAGAGCGCCGGGCAGCCGCGGTAAAGGGGCGTCATGGCCACAGATTGCCTCAGCGCGAGACTTGACGGAGTGAAAATAGCCTCTCAGATAAACGGGTGATGGATCGAGATTTCTCAAAGGCGGCGGGCCGGGATGGCGAAGCGGAAAGCGCGCTGGCGCGGCTCGACCAACGCTCACGCGAGATTTTCCGCCGGATCGTCGAGGGCTATCTGGCGACAGGCGAGCCTGTCGGCTCGCGAAACCTAAGCCGCATGCTGCCGATGAACCTGTCTCCGGCGTCGGTGCGCAACGTCATGGCCGACCTCGAATCGCTCGGGCTTCTCTTCTCGCCGCACACCAGCGCCGGCCGGCTGCCGACCGAAACGGGCCTCAGATTCTTCGTCGACGCCTTCATGCAGCTCGGCGAACTCGGCGACATGGAGCGCCAGCAGATCGAGGCGCATATGAGCGCCGGGCGCAATCAGCACGGCTCGACGCAAGGACTGCTCGACGAGGCGGGGAACCTGCTCTCGGGCCTGACGCGGGGCGCCGGACTGGTCCTGACCGGTAAGCAGGACATGCGCGTCAGGCATATCGAATTCGTGCGGCTGGAGCCTCGCAAGGTGCTGGTGGTCCTCGTCGGCGCCGACAATGTGGTCGAAAACCGCGTCATCGATCTCGATCAGGACGTGCCGCCCTCCAGCCTCAACGCGGCGATGAACTGGCTGAACGCGCATATCGAGGGGCGCACCCTCTCGGAAATCCGGCGCGAGGTCGAGGCGCTGGAGGCGCGCCAGCGCAGCGAACTCGATGCCCTGACCAAACAGGTGATCGCCGAGGGCATCGCCAGCTGGGCGGGCGTCGGCGACGGACGGCCGCCGCAGCTGATCGTGCGCGGGCACGCCAACTTGCTGGAAAATCTGCAGGCGCAGGAAGACCTTGAGCGCATCCGCCAGCTTTTCTCCGACCTGGAGCGCAAGAAGGATATCGTCGAACTGCTCGGCCTGGCCGAGAAGGGCGACGGCGTCAGACTGTTCATCGGCTCGGAGAACAAGCTTTTCTCCATGTCCGGCTCCTCCCTCGTCATCGCGCCCTACCGCAACGATGAAGCCCATATCGTCGGCGTCATCGGCGTGATCGGCCCGACCCGCATCAACTATGCGCGGGTGATCCCCGTGGTGGACTACACCGCGCAGCTTCTCGGACGGCTGATCGGCAGCCCGCTATGAAGCGAATACGCCGCAACGGTTGATTTTTTTGTCCCGTGCCCTGATATCCGGGCCACCAGTAGCTATGAAGAGCGGACGAGTCTTAGATGAGCGACGCGGAAAAAAAACCGATCAATAACCCCGCCGAAGCGCCGGAGGGCGCGGGCGAGAGCGAGAAACCGACAGAAAGCGACCCGCTTGCGGCGCTGACGGCCGAGCGCGACGACATGCGCGACCGGCTGATGCGTCTAGCCGCGGAAATGGAAAATCTGCGCAAGCGTACCGAACGCGAGGTGAAGGAAGCGGCGCAATATGCCGTCACCTCGTTTGCGCGCGACATGCTGACGGTCGGGGACAATCTGCAGCGGGCGCTGGCGGCGCTGCCGGCCGAACAGCGCGAGGGCGCCGGCGAAGGACTCGCGGCGCTGATCAACGGGGTGGAGATGACCGAGCGCGAGATGCAGAACGTGCTGGCACGGCACGGGATGAAGAAGCTCGAGCCGAAAGGCGAGAAGTTCGATCCGAACTTCCATCAGGCGATGTTCGAAATCCCCGACGAGAGCGTGCCGAGCGGCACGGTGAAGGAAGTGGTGCAGGCCGGCTACACGATCGGCGGACGGGTTCTGCGGCCGGCGCTGGTCGGCGTTTCCAAGGGCGGGGCCAAGGCTCCCGCCCAGACCTCCGAAGAGGCCGCCGAACCGAGGGTCGACAAGACCGCCTGAGCCGGTGACCCCCGGCAGGAGAGGTCACGCTTGACCGGGGGTGCGCGCACTGACACGCTCGGCCGATGGCGGGGCCGTTTCTGTTACTTCTCGATCTTGCGGGTGTCGCCGTCTTTGCGGCCGCCGGGGCGCTGGCCGCCTCGCGGCGGCAGCTCGATATCGTGAGTTTCCTTTTCATGGCCGCCGTTACCGGGCTTGGTGGCGGCACGCTGCGCGACCTGCTTCTCGGGGCAACGCCGATATTCTGGATTTCGGACGGACGGCCGCTGGCGCTCTGCGCCGCCGTTGCCGTGATCGTCTATCTCTTCGCCCACAAGCTGGAATCGCGCTACCGCGCGCTGCTGTGGGCCGACGCGATCGGCATGGCCGCCTACGCCATCGTCGGTTCGGCCAAGGCGCTGGCGGTCGGGGCCGGGATCGCTCCGGCCATCCTGCTGGGCGTGATCAGCGCGACTTTCGGCGGCATCGTCAGGGACGTCCTGACGGGCGAGAAATCCGTCCTTCTGCGCCGGGAGGTTTACGTCACCGCGGCGCTGCTCGGCGCGGCGGTCTTTGTCCTCGCCGATCTTGCAGGTCTGTCCCGGCCTCTCGCGGTTGCCGCGGGATTTCTCGCCGGCTTCGGCCTGCGCGCGGGCGCGCTCCTCTTCGGCTGGGCGTTGCCGATATACCGGGCGCGGCCGGGCGCCGGCCAGGATCGGGAAACCCCCTTCAAGCCGGATGGACCCGACGAAGCGTCAGGTTGATGCGGCCGCCGCCCGCCAGCAGCGTGGACGTGCCCGGATAGAGCCGGTCGATGCCGTGATAGGCGAGACGGCTTTCGCCCCCGAACATCAGGACGTCGCCGCTCCTGAGCCGCAGCGATGCCGCCGGCCCCTTACGTTCGCGCCCGCCGATCCTGAAACGCGCATCGTCGCCGAGAGAGACCGACAGGACGGGAGCGGACAGTTCCGCCTCATCGCGGTCCTGATGCAATCCCATCCGGGCGCCTTCCCCGTACCAGTTGACCAGGCAGGCTTCGGGCGGCGCGGGAAACCCCGACAGATCATTCCACAGGTCGAGCAGCATGGCCGGCATCGCCGGCCAGGGCTTTCCGGTCTGCGGATGCAGGGGCTGATAGCGGTAGCCCTGACGATCGGAGACCCAGCCGAGCGGCCCGCAATTGGTCATGCGCACGGAGAAAGGCCGGCCCGTGCGCGGCATGACGGGGGTAAAGAGCGGCGCCTGCCGGCAGACGTCGCCTATCGCCTCGACCAGGTCGCGCTGGGCCCCAGCGTCAAGGAACAGCGGCATATGCCGGACCCCCGGCGGCAGCGCCTCGTCGACCATTCTCGCGCATCCTTTCCGGTGTTGTCTTGCAGGCCGCAAAAGCCCTGCCTATATAGCCTTCCGAAGGGCTGATCACGCCCGTGTGAACAATGCGTTGGGCACGCACTGGTGATCGGCTAACGCAGTCTAATCCCGTTGGGGACCGTGGCGCCAGGAAAGCGCCTTGGCCGGATGCCGGAATGGGTCCGGACGGTCTGCCGGAAAGAAGAGGAATTCTAGATATGGGTAAAGTGATCGGTATCGACCTGGGCACGACGAACTCCTGCGTCGCAGTCATGGAAGGCAAGACACCGCGAGTCATCGAAAACGCGGAAGGTACGCGCACGACGCCGTCCGTTGTCGCGTTCACCGACGACAGTGAAAGGCTGACGGGCCAGCCGGCCAAGCGCCAGGCGGTGACCAATCCCGAGAACACGTTCTTCGCGGTGAAGCGGCTGATCGGCCGCCGCTACGAGGATCCGACCGTCGCCAAGGACAAGAAACTCGTCCCCTATCACATCGTGAAGGCCGACAATGGCGACGCATGGGTGGAAACCCGCGGCACCAAATATTCTCCCTCGCAGATTTCCGCCTTCATCCTGCAGAAGATGAAGGAAACCGCGGAAAGCTTCCTCGGCGACAAGGTCGACCAGGCGGTGATCACGGTGCCGGCCTATTTCAACGACGCGCAGCGCCAGGCGACCAAGGACGCCGGCAAGATCGCCGGCCTTGAAGTCCTGCGCATCATCAACGAGCCGACGGCGGCCGCGCTTGCCTATGGTCTCGACAAGAAGGCGGCGGGCACGATCGCGGTCTACGATCTCGGCGGCGGCACGTTCGATATTTCCGTGCTGGAAATCGGCGACGGCGTCTTCGAGGTGAAGTCGACGAACGGTGACACGTTCCTCGGCGGCGAAGACTTCGACATGCGCCTCGTCGACTATCTGGCCGACGAGTTCAAGAAGGATCAGGGTATCGACCTGCGCGGCGACAAGCTTGCGCTGCAGCGGCTGAAGGAAGCCGCCGAGAAGGCGAAAATCGAGCTTTCCTCGGCAACTCAGACCGAGGTCAACCTGCCGTTCATCACCGCCGACGCGTCGGGCCCGAAGCATCTGACGATGAAGCTGACGCGGGCGAAATTCGAGGCGCTGGTCGACGATCTGGTTCAGCGGACGGTTGCCCCGTGCAAGGCGGCCCTCAAGGACGCCGGGCTTTCCGCGGGCGAGATCGACGAGGTGATCCTGGTCGGCGGCATGACGCGCATGCCCAAGGTGCAGGAAGTCGTGAAGCAGTTCTTCGGCAAGGAGCCGCATAAGGGCGTGAACCCCGATGAGGTCGTCGCCGTGGGCGCGGCCATCCAGGCCGGCGTCCTGCAGGGCGATGTCAAGGATGTGCTGCTGCTCGACGTCACGCCGCTGTCGCTGGGCATCGAAACGCTGGGCGGCGTATTCACCCGGCTGATCGATCGCAACACGACGATTCCGACCAAGAAGAGCCAGGTGTTCTCCACCGCCGAGGACAATCAGACGGCGGTGACGATCCGCGTCTTCCAGGGCGAGCGCGAAATGGCCGCCGACAACAAGATGCTCGGCCAGTTCGATCTGGTCGGCATCCCCTCGGCGCCGCGCGGCGTCCCGCAGATCGAGGTCACCTTCGACATCGACGCCAACGGCATCGTCAATGTGTCCGCCAAGGACAAGGCGACCTCGAAGGAGCAGCAGATCCGCATCCAGGCTTCGGGCGGTCTTTCCGATGCCGACATCGAAAAGATGGTCAAGGACGCGGAAGCGCATGCCGACGAGGACAAGAAGCGCCGCGAGCTCGTGGAGGCGCGCAACCAGGCCGAAGGTCTGATCCACGCCACCGAAAAGCAGCTCTCCGAGCATGGCGACAAGATCGGCGCCGACGACAAGGCGGCGATCGAGACGGCCCTGACGGAAGCGAAGGACGCGCTCTCCGGCGAGGATCCGGCCGTCATCAGCGAGAAGGCCAGCGCCCTCGCGCAGGCTTCCATGAAGCTGGGCGAGGCGATGTATGCCGCCTCGCAGGCCGAGAACGCCGGTGCGGAAGGCGGCTCGGCTACCGACGAGGATGTCGTCGACGCCGACTTCGAGGAAGTCGACGACAGCGACGAAAAGAAATCGGCCTGACGGTTTCGCAATGTCACGCTAAAGACAATGGAAGCGGCCCTTCGCGGCCGCTTCCGCTTTTTCAGGACCGCCTCGACGCCTATGCAAAGCAGGACCGATCCATTCGGCGCCTATGCGCTGACAGGCTGGCGCGCCGCGCTGCACCGCATCGCCTCGGCGTTGCCGCGCGACTGGACGGGCAAGCAGCTGCGCTCCGCCCTTCGGCGGCTCGCGCTGATCGGACGTCCCCTGCCGGTCGACGTGACGGTCCTTGGAGGGGCGCGAATGCGTCTCTATCCGGGCGACAATCTCACCGACAAGCACCTTTTCGCCGATCCCCATCACTGGGACGAGGCCGAGCGCGCGGCCATCGCCGGGGCAATCGACGGCTGGCAGGAAGATGGCCCGGTCACCTTTGTCGATCTGGGCGCCAATGTCGGCGCATACAGCCTTGCGGCGATATTCGCCGCGCGGCGCGGCGGCCGGACGATCCGCGTGCTTGCGATCGAACCCGGCGCGGTCGCCCGGGAACGGATGGGTTTCAACCTGAAAGCCAGCGGCTGCGGCGCCGAGATCACGGTCATGGGCGCGGCCATCGGGCCGCTGGGCAGCGACTGGCAGATCCTGGCGATGAAGCGCAATCTGGGGGAAACGCAGCTCGTGCCGGCGACCGGCATTGAAAACCAGGTGCCGGTTTCGCCGCTCGCCGACGCACTGGTGCAATCGGGCTTCACTCGGCCGGATATTATCAAGATTGATATTGAAGGGCTGGAATCGATTGTTCTACATGACTATTTCAACGCCGTGGCGCCCGAGGCGCTTCCCCGACTGATCATTGCTGAAACGAGGGGCGGAAAAAGCTTGGAGATTGCGAGGCTTTGCGCGACGGCCGGCTATGAACGCCTTTTCGACAATGGCCGCAACGGCGCTTTCCTGCGCATCCCCGCGACACTGACCGCCCGGTAGGGAACATGGAAAAACGCGATTATTACGAAGTGCTGGGCGTTACGCGCACATGCGACGGCAAGACGCTGAAGACGGCATTCCGCAAGCTGGCGATGGAATGCCATCCCGACCGCAACCAGGGCGACGGTCAGGCCGAAACGCGGTTCAAGGAAATCAACGAAGCCTATGAGGTTCTGAAGGACCCGCAGAAGCGCGCCGCCTATGACCAGTTCGGCCACGCCGGCCTGAACGGCCAGGGCCCGGGACGCGGGTTCGACCAGGATTTCGCCTCGTCGATGGCCGATATTTTCGACGATCTCTTCGGCGGCTTCGCGCAGGCGCGGCGGGGCGGGCGCGGCGGGCGCGAACGCGGCGCCGATCTTCGCTACAATCTGGAGATCACGCTGGAAGAGGCCTTCCAGGGCAAGGCGGCGCAGATACGGGTGCCTTCCGGCGTGCCCTGCGAGGTCTGTTCGGGAAGCGGCGCCAAGCCGGGTACCGGGACGAAGACGTGCCCGACCTGCCAGGGCTACGGCAAGCTGCGGCAGGCGCAGGGGTTCTTCGCGATCGAACGGACCTGCGCCACCTGCCAGGGCCGGGGCGAGGTCATCGAGGACGCTTGTGCGGAGTGCAGCGGCGCCGGCAGGGTGACGCGCGAGCGCACGCTGTCGATCAATATCCCGGCGGGCGTGGAGGACGGGACGCGCATCCGGCTCGCCGGCGAAGGCGAGGCCGGCTTCAGAGGCGGCCCGACGGGCGATCTCTACGTCTTTCTGTCCGTGCGCCCGCACGACATCTTTCAGCGCGACGGCGCGGACCTGTTCTGCCGCGTGCCGGTTTCCATCACGACGGCGGCGCTCGGCGGCAGCTTCGAGGTGCCCGCGCTCGACGGAAAGCGCGCCCGCGTGGATATTCCCGCGGGAACCCAGAGCGGCAAGCAGTTCCGTCTGAAATCGAAGGGCATGCCGGTGCTGCGCAGCCACCAGCGCGGCGACCTTTACGTTCAGGCGCTCGTCGAGACGCCGGTGAACCTGACCAAACGCCAGCGCGAACTGCTGGAGGAATTCGCGGCCGAATCTTCAGCCGCAAATACGCCTGAATCGACCGGTTTCTTTGACAGGATCAAATCCTTCTTCGACAGCGGGGATCACTGATGCACGACAGGCTGCGGTCGATTTCGACCGATTTCGATCGCCGCGCCGGCGCATTCCGGCGAGGCGTGAGCGACGAATTGCGCTTCGTGCGAGGCTGGTTCCAGTCTCCCTTGCGCACCGGCGCGATCGCGGCGAGCAGCCGGGCGCTGGCAAGGCGGATGGCGAGCTATGTCGATCCGGCGGTGGACGGCCCGGTCCTCGAGCTCGGGCCCGGCACCGGGAACTTCACGCGCGCCCTGATCGAGGCCGGCATCTCCGAGGACCGGCTCTGGCTTGTCGAGGCCAATCCCGATTTTGGCCGCCATTTGCAACAGGCCTTCCCGAGGGCCACGCTCATTCTGGGCGATGCCTATGAACCGCCGGCCTGGCGCGACGAATGCCCGGCCAGGCCGTTCACCGCCATCGTCTCCGGACTGCCGCTGCTGACGCAGCCGCGCGAGAAGCGCCGCAAGCTGATCTGCGAATGCCTCGATCTGGCCCGGCCGGGCGCGTCCTTCATCCAGTTCACCTACCGCACCGCGCCGCCGCTGCGCGGCGGCGACGGCCTGACCGCCCGGCCCGGTCCGGTGACCTTCTACAACCTGCCGCCGGCGCGGATCTGGCTTTACAGCAAGGCGGCAAAGGCGCTGCCCGCCGCCGCGACATGAACGCTTGAACGGCAGGGCGTCTCACCTTAACAAGGGGCCGCATCATTCCCAGGAAGAGACGATGGCCCGGACACGCATCGACACCATCGACCGGCTGATTGTCGCTCTCGACGTTCCCTCGCCCGACGAGGCGCGCCGCATCGTGGAGGGAATCGGACCGTCCGCCCGTTTCTACAAGATCGGCATGCAGCTGGTCTTCGCGGGCGGGCTGGATCTCATTTCCGACCTCGTGGCCGAAGGCAAGAAGATTTTCCTCGACATGAAGCTTCTCGACATCGGCAATACGGTGGAAAAGGGCGTCTCCTCGATTGCCGGACTCGGGGTTCATCTCACGACGATCCACGCCTATCCGCAGGCCATGCGGGCCGCCGTCAAGGCGCGCGGGAACGGCGGCCTTTCCCTGCTCGGCGTCACCGTACTGACCAGCATGGACGATCACGATCTCGCCGAAAGCGGCTATCTGCAGGACGCGCACGCGCTCGTCGAGCAGCGGGCCGTGCAGGCGCGCGAGGCGGCCATGGACGGCATCGTCGCCTCGCCGCTGGAGGCGGAGCGGCTGCGTGCGCTGATCGGCGATGAAATGATTCTCGTCACGCCGGGCGTGCGGCCGTCATGGTCGGGCTCGGACGATCAGAAGCGGATCGCCACGCCGCGCGATGCGATCCGTTCCGGCAGCGACTATCTGGTCGTCGGGCGGCCTGTCATCGCCGCCGCCGATCCGCGCGAAGCGGCGACGCGGATCGTCGACGAAATCGCGGCTGCGGAATGATGCCTGCCGGAACGTCATGCCGAGCCTTCCATCGCAGGGCGAAAGTCTCTATAGCCAGCGCCAACGGGCCTGAAAGCAAAGCGGAGTAATTCGACATGCGTCTGATCGTCGTGGGCGCCGCCGGCCGGATGGGCCGCGCGCTGACCCAGACCATCATCGATACCGAGGGGCTGGAGCTTGCCGGCGCGATCGAGAAGCCGGGCTCCGACCTCATCGGGCAGGATGCGGGGCTTATCGCCGGGCGCGGCGAAACCGGCGTCGCGGTCAGCGACGATCCGCTGCCGCTGTTCGCCAGGGCCGACGGCGTTCTCGACTTCACCAGCCCCGCCAGCACCGTCATCTTCGCCGGTCTCGCGGCGCAGGCGCGGATCGTCCATGTCATCGGTACGACCGGGCTTTCCGCCGAGGACAACGCGAAGATCGAGGCGGCGGCGCGCCATGCGGTGATCGTGCGCTCGGGCAATATGAGCCTTGGCGTCAACCTGCTCGCGGCGCTGGTGCGTCAGGCGGCGAAGGCGCTCGATGCCGAATGGGACATCGAGGTGCTGGAGATGCATCACCGCCACAAGGTGGATGCGCCTTCCGGCACCGCGCTCCTGCTCGGGCAGGCGGCGGCCGAGGGCCGCGGCATCGCGCTCGAGGAACATTCCGACCGCCACCGCGACGGCCATACGGGCGCGCGCCGCGAAGGCGATATCGGCTTTGCCGTGATGCGCGGCGGTTCCGTCGTCGGCGAGCACACCGTTGCCTTCGCCGGGCCGAACGAAATGGTGGAACTCTCGCACCGGGCCTTCGACCGGAGCATCTTCGCGCGCGGCGCCGTCAAGGCCGCGCAATGGGGCAAGGGACGCAAGCCCGGCCTCTATTCCATGGCCGATGTCCTCGGCCTCTGACCCGACCCGATCTGCGGAGCTTCACCCGATGGAAAGACTGCTCGTCCTCGTGCGCCACGGCCAGAGCGACTGGAACCTGAAGAACCTGTTCACCGGCTGGAAGGACCCCGACCTGACCGCAAAGGGGGTCGCGGAAGCGGAGGAAGCAGGCCGCAAGCTCAGGGCGCTCGGGCTTTCGTTCGACATCGCCTTCACCTCGGCGCTGAGCCGCGCCCAGCGCACGCTGAAGCTGATCCTGAGGGAACTGGGAACGGAAAAGCTTGAAACCATCCGCGACCAGGCGCTCAACGAGCGGGACTATGGCGATCTCACGGGGCTCAACAAGGACGACGCGAGAGAGAAATGGGGCGAGGAACAGGTGCATATCTGGCGCCGCTCATTCGATATTCCGCCGCCCGGCGGCGAGAGCCTGAAGGACACCGCAGACAGGGTGCTGCCCTATTATCGCAGGGAAATCCTGCCGCGCGTGCTGAAGGGCGAACGGGTGCTTGTCGCCGCGCACGGCAATTCGCTGCGCGCCCTGATCATGGATCTGGAAGGCCTCAGCGGCGAAGAGATCATCGCGCGCGAACTCGCAACCGGCGCGCCGATCATCTATCGCCTGAATGCCGACGGATCGATCGCCGAGAAGCAGGATCTCGCCGGCTAGGCCGCGCTCACCGCCTGCTCCCATCCGAGCATCGCGCGCTTGCGGGTCAGTCCCCAGTGGTAGCCGGTCAGGGCACCTTTGGCGCCGAGCACCCTGTGGCAGGGAACGACGAAGGAAAGCGGGTTCTTGCCGACCGCCGCGCCGACCGCGCGCGCCGCCTTCGGCGTGCAGACCTTCGAGGCGATCTGCGAATAGGTCGCGGCCCTGGCGAACGGGATGCGCAACAGCGTTTCCCACACGCGGACCTCGAAATCGGTCCCAATGAGGACGACACGGAGCGGCTCCTCCTCACGCCAGCGGGAGCGATCGAAGATGCGCTTTGCCAGCGCTTCGGTCGTCTTTGCATTTTCCCGGTATTGCGCGCGCGGCCAGCGCCGCGTCATGTCGGCCAGCGCTGCATCGAAGCCGGACGGATCATCTGCGAAGGCAAGACCGGCAAGACCGCGGTCGGTCGCCATCACCAGCGCGTAACCGAACGGCGAGGGATGAAAACCCCAGTCGATGAGAAGGCCGGCGCCGCGGGCGCGGAAATCGCCCGGCGTCATCGCCTCGTGGGTGACGAAGAGATCGTGCAGGCGCCCGGGCCCTGAGAGGCCGACCTCATAGGCCGTATCGAGCACGCTCGCCTCGCCGCTGAGGAGGCCGCGGGCATGATCGAGCGTGATCGCCTGGACGAACTGTTTGGGCGTGATGCCGGCCCAGCGACGGAAAATCTTCTGCAGCCGCGCCGGGTCGACGCCGGCTTCGCCGGCAATCCGTTCCAGCGACGGCTGTTCGCGCCAGTTCTCCGTGATGACGGCGATCGCGGCGCGGATGGCAGCGTAGTCGGCGGGGTCGATCTGCCCCGCGATAGAGGGGATATCGGGTGGCAGCGCGATAGCATTCACGGTCATGGCGGACCCTCGGAGATGGTGAACTTCCGGCCAGTCTAGGAAGGCCGGCGGGCGCCCGCCACCCGAAACGCGACGGGTTCCGTCTCAGGCCCCGCGGGCCAGCGCCAGCGCGCGGTCGAGCGCCGAGGCAAGGCCCTGCTTTTCGCCGGGCGAAAGGACGCGCGCTATCTCCAGCCTGCGACCGCGCTCGGTAAGATGGAGGCTGACGGTGCCGAGCTCGGCGTCGCCGTCCCTCTCCAGCCGGGCCCAATAGGGATCGAACGCCGTCACCGCCTCGCGCCCCTTCGGATCGCGCTGACGCACCTTCAGGGTGACCGGCGTCACCTCGATCGTCTCGCTGGCCCGGCCCGCGCGATAGTTGAGGCGAAAGGCGAGCCAGACGAGAAACACGTCGAGGCCGAAGAACCCCATCACGGGCCAGGCGCCCTTGAGCACGAAGACCATGCCGGTGGTGAAGGAAGCGAGCCCGATGGCGAGCATCATCAGGCCGAAGCCGCGCGGCGATAGCGAACGGTGCGGGGTCACCACGGCGCGAAACGGCAGTTTCACGTCATCGGGTCGGGCGGAAATCGGATTGCTCTGGCTCATAAGGCCTCATTATAGAGAAACACATGGCCATCAAGAAAGCTCCCCGCCGTCGCTACAGCCGTCTTTCGAAAGAGGCGATCCGCGGCATGTTCGACGCCTTTTACGAGCACGATCCGGCACCGGAGGGCGAACTGCATTGGGTGAACGACTACACGCTGCTGGTCGCGGTCGTGCTGTCGGCCCAGGCGACCGACGCCGGCGTGAACCGTGCGACGAAACCCCTTTTCGAGACGGTCGATACGCCGCAGAAGATGGTGGCGCTCGGCGAAGAGAGGCTGCGCGATGCGATCAAGACGATCGGGCTCTACCGCAACAAGGCCAGGAACATCGTCGCGCTGTCCAAGGCGCTGATCGAACAGCATGGCGGCATGGTGCCGCGCGAGCGCGAGGCGCTGCCGGGCGTCGGCCGCAAGACGGCCAATGTCGTGCTCAACATCGCCTTCGGCGAGCCGACGATCGCGGTCGACACGCATTTGTTCCGCCTCGCCAACCGCACCGGTCTGGCGCCGGGCAGGACGCCGCTTGCCGTCGAGACCGCGCTGGAGAAGGTCATTCCCGGGGATCGCAAGCTGCACGCGCATCATTGGCTGATCCTGCACGGGCGCTATGTCTGCAAGGCGCGAAAGCCGCTCTGCGGCATCTGCATCATCCGCGACTATTGCCTGTTCGAGGAAAAGACCGGCTAGAACCCGCCGCTTCTTCCCAACCCGGCCGCGAGAGGGGCGGCCCACGCACCCGCCTTCAATGCCGAGACGACAGGGGAATCCCAGCGGGCCCAGCCTTGCTGTCGGCGCGACGGACTACCGGGGCGGCAGGACCACCTGTTCGGAAACCGGGCGGCTGCCGGTCAGGCGCTTGTGGATATGGACCATCAGGGCCGTGGCGAAGAGCGGCGTTGCGAGGTTGACGATCGGAATCGCCATGAAGCCCGCGATGATGAGGCCGGCGACGAAGATCTGTCCGCCATGGCGGCGGCGCAACTCCGCCACTTCCGGATAGGGCCTGTGGCGCTGCGCGGCGAGTTCGAAGAATTCACGGCCAAGCAGGTAGCCGTTCACGACCAGGAAGGCGACGAGGTTGATCCCCGGCAGCAGCAGGAGCAGCAGCGCGATGATGTTGGCGAGGACGACGACGCCGAAGAACTTCACCGCCTGCCAGATCGCCGTCGGCACCGGAAGCGGCACGCCGGCGCGATCGGCCGGATAGTCCGTGCGCTCGACGATCTCGGCGATGTCGTCCAGAAAAAGTCCCGCGACCAGCGTTGAGACCGGGCCGATCAGGAAGACCGCGCCGATCAGCAGACCGAGGCCGGAGAGGATCGACAAGGTCACGTCGAGCCAGCCCGAGAGATCGGCAAGGAAATAGCCGATGACGGACTGCAGAATGCCCCAGAGCGCGAGGAGCAGAAGCAGCGTCAGGCCGATCGTCTTCAAAAGTACGGAACGGAATTCCGGTGCGGCAAGCTGGCCGGCCGCCCGCAATGCGGATGCAATCATGGAGCCTCGTCCTAAACGCGGTCGGCCACCGGTTCCTTCTTGCCCGCCAGCGCCCAGCGCACCAGCGGAAGGCGATCGCCGCCGAAATACATGTCGTCGCCGTCGATATATATGGTCGGGGATCCGAAGGCGCCACGGGCGATCGCCTCGTTCACATTGGCGCGCAGCGCATCCTTCATGTCCTGTTCGCCCACGCGCCGCAACAGCCAGTCGGCGTCGATGTCGCATTCGGCACAAATGTCGCGGATGACCGCATCGTCGGAGATCGTCAGATCTTCACCGAAATAAGCCTTGAAGGCCGCGCGGGCGAAAGGAACAAGCTTGCCCATCGGCTCGACCAGGATGCAGCCCCGCATGACCTTCACCGAATTGACCGGATGCGCTTTGGGAGGAAAGACGATCCTGATTCCTGTCGCCTGCGCCCAATCCTGCATATCCTTGAGCATGTAGTCGTTCTTGCGTGGCGGTCTGGAACCGAGAGACTTGAAGTATTCAACGCCCTGATTGACCTCGTTGAAGATGCCCCCGACGAGGATCGGCTTCCAGATGATCTCGGCGCCGAATTCGGCGGCCATCGGCTGGATCCGCTCGAAGGCGAGATAGGTCCACGGGCTCGAACAGTCAAAAAAGAATTCGATCTTCACCCTGGTTGCTCCTCTTGCTTTTGCTTTGTGTCCTGTCCGGCATAGCCGAAGAATCGCGCGCGCATTTCGCCGCTCATGTTGTTCTGCTTGAAACCGCCGCCCGCCGAAAGCCCGCGCTGCAGGGCCTCCCGCGCTCTCAGCGCCGCAAACCAGCGTTTCAGGTTCGGCCAGTCGTCGAGGGTCATCCCTTGCGCCTTGTGCGTCATGATCCATGGAAAGCAGGCCATGTCGGCGATGGAATACGCTCCGGCAACGCAATCGCCGGTCAGCCCGAGCTGATGATCGAGAACGCCGTAAAGACGACGTATTTCGGATCCGTAACGATGGATGGCGTAGGGAATTTTCTCCGGCGCGTAGAGGAGGAAATGACCGTTCTGGCCGGCCATGGGCCCGAGCCCCGCCATCTGCCACATCACCCACTGGATGACGCGGGACCGTCCGGCGACATCCTTGGGCATGAAGCGCCCCGTCTTTTCGGCCAGATAGATCAGGATCGCCCCGCTCTCGAAGACGGTCAGCGGACCGCCTTCGGCCTCATGGTCGATGATGGCGGGAATGCGCCCGTTCGGGCTGATGCGTCTGTAGGCGTCGGTATATTGCTCGCCTTCCTCGAAATTCACCGGGATCAGCCGATAGGCCAGCCCCGTCTCTTCCAGCATGATGGTGGCCTTCCAGCCGTTCGGCGTCGGTCGGAAGTACAGATCGATCATGAAGGCCGTCTCCTCATTGGTGCGGGACGCTAACAGCCTCCGACAGCAGCGGCAATCGGCCGTTTGCGCCGGCTCTTCCCGGCGTATATCAACGGGAAAACCTTCACGAAGGCGGAGCAACGTTCTTTCCATGGCCTCACCCACCCGTTTCGATGTTGTCGGCATCGGCAATGCGATCGTCGATGTCATCGCCCGCACCGACGACGATTTTCTCGTCAGCCAGTCGCTCGCCAGGGGGAGCATGCGTCTCATCGACGAGGCCGAGGCGGACAGGCTCTACGGGCTGATGGGTTCGGGCGTGGAGTCCTCCGGCGGATCGGCGGCGAACACCATCGCCGGAATCGCCGGCTTCGGCGGCAGCGCCGCCTTTCTCGGCCGGGTGCGCGACGACGGTCTGGGCAAGATTTTCGCGCACGACATCCGCGCGCTCGGCATCCACTATCCGACGTCGCCGGCGGTGCGCGGCCCCGGCACGGCGCGCTGTCTCATCCTCGTGACGCCGGATGGCGAGCGGACGATGAATACCTATCTGGGCGCGGCACAGGAACTGACGCCGGACGACATGGACGAAGAAACGATCGCAGCTTCGGCCTGCACCTATCTTGAAGGCTATCTGTGGGATCCGCCGCAGGCCAAGGAAGCCTTCCTGCGCGCGGCCGGCATCGCTCACGCGCATGGCCGCCAGGTGGCGCTGTCGCTGTCCGACTCCTTCTGCGTCGACCGCTACCGGGCGGAATTCCTCAACCTGATGCGCGACGGCGTCGTCGACATCGTCTTCGCCAACAGCCACGAAGTCCGCTCGCTCTACGAAACGGCGGACCTGGAGACCGCGATCGGCGCGATCGCCCGCGACGTCGCCCATGCCGTCGTCACGAAGAGCGAGGATGGCGTCAGCGTGCTGAAGGAGGGCCGCCGCCACGACGCGGCGGCATGGCCGGTCAACGAGGTTCTCGATCTGACCGGGGCCGGCGATCTGTTCGCCGCCGGCTATCTGTTCGGATATGCCCGCGGCGGCGATATCGAGAAGGCCGCGCATCTCGGCGCCTTCGCCGCCGCCCAGGTCATCGGCCGGATCGGCGCAAGGCCACAGGAAAATCTGGCGCGGCTGGCCGAGGCCGAGGGACTGCTGCCCCTATAGCAGCCGCCCGACGCGCCGATATGCAGGCGGCATGAATTGCGGTCCGGCCGGGCAATGACGGCGCGATCGGTTGCAGCCGTTGCCCCTTAAAGCTTGCGCAGCCAGACGCGCTCGATTCGGTGGTCGGCGCTCTTGCGCAGGATGAGGTCGGCGCGCTGCCGCGTCGGCAGGATGTTGTCTTCCAGATTCGGCCGGTTGATGCGCGTCCAGATATCGAGGGCCGTCTCGCGCGCCTGTCCGTCCGAGAGATTGGCATAGCGGTGGAAATAGGCAGCCGGGTCGCGGAACGCCGTCTGGCGCAGACGCATGAAGCGTTCCACATACCAGCGCTCGATCACCGGCGTTTCGGCGTCGATATAGATGGAAAAATCAAAAAAGTCCGAAACGAACGGAATATCCATGCCGCCGCGCGGCGCCTGGCCGGTCTGCAGCACGTTGAGACCTTCCAGGATGAGAATGTCCGGCCGGTCGACGACGATCCGCTGGTCCGGCAGCACGTCATAGGCGAAATGCGAATAGACGGGCGCCTCGACATTGCGGTCGCCGGCCTTGATGCGGCCGAGGAACTCCAGCAGCGCCGGCAGATCGAAGCTTTCCGGAAAACCCTTGCGTTCCATCAGGCCCTGTTCCAGCAGCACCGCGTTGGGTCGCAGGAAGCCATCCGTCGTCACCATGTCGACCTTGGGCGTGTTCGGCCAGCGGCTGAGGAGTGCCTTGAGAATGCGCGAGCTCGTCGATTTGCCGACCGCCACCGAACCGCCGATGCCGATCACATAGGGGACTTTTCCGTCCTCGGCGCCCAGAAAGGTCTCGGTGGCGTGAAACAGCTCCTGCGCGGCATGCACGTAAAGGCTCAGCAGCCGCGACAGCGGCAGATAGATCTTGATCACGTCGTCCAGGTCGAGCCGTTCGTTCTGGCCGCGCAGAAGGCCGACCTCCTCCTCGGTCAGCGTCATCGGCGTATCGGCGCGCAGCGTCGCCCATTCCGACCGGGTAAAGGTCATGAAGGGAGAAATCTTCCGCTTGGTCGCGTTTTCCATCATCGTCCTTCGCCCGCCGCTAGGTTCAGCGGTCCTTGCGGGAAGCCTTCTCGGCAAGCCCTGACCGGCCGGTGCGGCGCGACAGCTCCGCCCAGAGCGCGGAAACCGGAATCCCCCGCGCATTGAGCAGGACCGCCAGATGGAACAGGAGATCGGCGGCCTCCGCCGTCAGATGCGCGTCGTCCTCGTTCAGCGCCGCGACAATCGTCTCCACCGCTTCCTCGCCGAGCTTTCTGGCGATACGCGGCAGGCCATCGGCGGTGAGCTTGGCGGTATAGGAGGCCGCCGGGTCGGCTTTCGCGCGTTCCGCGACGATTTCCATCAGCCTGTCGAAGTCCGTTCTCTCACTCATGCCGTTCCCTCCAGGCCGTCGAGGCGCATGGCGAGGCCCTTGTCCGCCATGAAGCGCTTGGCCTCGCCGATCGAATATTCGCCGAAGTGAAAGATCGACGCGGCGAGGACGGCGCTCGCATGCCCCTCGCGAACCCCGTCGACGAGGTGATCGAGCGTGCCGACCCCGCCGGAGGCGATGACCGGGACGGGCACGGCGTCGGCGACGGCGCGCGTCAGCTCGCAGTCGAAACCGGTGCGGGTGCCGTCACGGTCCATGGAGGTGAGCAGGATCTCGCCGGCGCCGAGCTCGGCGACCCGGCGGGCGAAGCCTACCGCGTCGATACCCGTCGCCTTGCGGCCGCCATGGGTGAAGATCTCCCAGCGCGCGGCGCCGGCCGGGCCGTCCGCGCGCTTGGCGTCGATCGCGACGACGATGCACTGATTGCCGAACTTTTCCGCAGCGCGGCGCACGAAAGCCGGGTCGTTCACCGCGGCCGAATTGATCGACACCTTGTCGGCGCCCGCCTTCAGGAGGTTGCGGATGTCGGCGATCTCGCGCACGCCGCCGCCGACCGTCAGCGGCATGAAGCACTGCTCGGCGGTGCGCTGGACCACGTCGAAGATGATGCCGCGGTTCTCGTGCGTCGCCGTGATGTCGAGAAAGCAGAGTTCGTCGGCGCCCGCCGCGTCATAGGCCTTGGCCGCCTCGACCGGATCGCCGGCATCGACGAGGTCGACGAAGTTCACGCCCTTGACGACACGGCCGTCCTTGACGTCGAGACAGGGGATGACGCGCACCTTCAGCATTACGCGGCCTGCCCTCTCGCGCCGAGCAGGCGGATCGCCTCCGCCGGATCGATGCGCCCGTCATAGAGCGCGCGGCCGGTGATCGCACCGTCGAGGATTGCCGCGTCGTCGCGGCACAGCCGCTCCACATCGGCCATCGAGGCAAGGCCGCCGGAGGCGATGACCGGAATGGAAATCGCCCGCGCCAGCTCCAGCGTCGCCTCGACGTTGAGGCCGGTCAGCACGCCGTCGCGATCGATATCGGTATAGACGATGGCGGCAACGCCCGCGTCCTCGAAGCGGCGGGCGAGATCGAGCGCCGTCATCTCGCTGGTTTCAGCCCAGCCCTCGACGGCGACAAGGCCCGCGCGCGCGTCGATGCCGACGACGATGCGGCCCGGCAGCCGACCGGCCGCGCGGCGCACCAGTTCGGGATCGCGCAGCGCGACCGTCCCGAGGATCACCCGGTCGATGCCCTTTTCAAGCCAGCGGTCGATACCGGCCTCGTCGCGGATGCCGCCGCCCAGTTGAATCGGCACCGAAACCTTTTCGATGATCGCCTCGACCGCCGCGCCGTTGCGCGAGGTGCCGGCAAAGGCGCCGTCGAGATCGACGAGGTGAAGATAGTCGAAACCCATCTCCTGAAAGGCGAGCGCCTGCGCCGAAGGATCGGCGGCATAGACCGTCGCCTGCGCCATGTCGCCGAGCTTGAGGCGAACGCACTGCCCGTCCTTCAGATCGATCGCCGGGTAAAGTCTCATGGCCGCCACTTCAAAAAATTGCCGAGCAGCGCCAGACCGAGGCGCTGGCTCTTTTCGGGGTGGAACTGGGTGCCGATCATGTTGTCACGGCCGACCACCGCGGTGACCGGGCCGCCATGATCGGTGACGGCGACGATATCGGCAGCGTTCTTCGCGCGCAGATGATAGGAGTGGACGAAATAGGCATGACAGTCGGTCGGCACGCCCGCGAATACCGGATGCTCGACGACCATCTCAAGCATGTTCCAGCCCATATGGGGAATCTTGAGCGACGGATCGGCGGGAACGATCGGCACGACGTCGCCGGCGATCCATCCCAACCCTTCCGTCGTCGTGTATTCGAGGCCGCGCTCCGACATCAGCTGCATGCCGACGCAAATCCCCAAGAAGGGCCGCCCGGCGCCGCGCACCGTTTCCTCCAGCGCCGCGACCATGCCGGGCACGGAATCGAGACCGGCGCGGCAATCGGCATAGGCGCCGACACCCGGCAGCACGATCCTGTCGGCGGAACGCACGCGCGAGGGATCGGCCGTCACCTCGATGTCGGCCGCGATGCCGGCCTGCGCGGCGGCGCGCTGAAAGGCCTTTTCCGCCGAGTGGAGGTTACCCGACCCGTAATCGATGATTGCGACGCGCATCAGAGGGATCGTCCGGCTGCGGGAAAAAGGCCGACGCCCTGTGCGCCGGCGGGCGGTCTGGCCGGAGCTTGCGCCGCGGCGGAGGGCGGGGGCGGCGCGAGGCGCTGGCCCTGCCGGCTGAAATAGGAAAGCTCCGCTTCCTCCAGCGAGCCGCCGGCGGCGACGCCGTCTTCCACATAGCCGCGCCGCGCGAGCTTGGCACGCAGCCATTGCCGTCCTTCCAGCCCGACGAAAAGATTGACAGGCAGCGTCGCCGCGAACGCCCAGCCGTCGCCGAGCCCGACCAGCGTGATCGCCGCACCCAGCGCGAGCGACACGAGGATGAAGATGACGGCCGCCAGCCAGAGCCGCTTGACGAGCAGCCACACGAGCGGGACCAGAAAGCCCCACCACGCAAAGCCGTCCGGCACGAAGCGCACCGAATTCAGATCGGTGTCCGCGGCCCCCGGCCGGCGGTGGACGGTATAGATCTTCATCGCTCGATCAGGCTCTTTTCAAAGGCTCAGCAGGTCAGCGTTCCCTTGGTGGAGGGAATGGCGTCGGCGGCGCGCGGATCGATGCTGACGGCGGCACGCAGCGCGCGCGCCAGCGCCTTGAACGCGCTTTCGGCGATGTGATGGCTGTTTGCGCCGTAGAAGGTTTCCACATGCACGGTGACACGTGCGTTCTGGGCGAAGGCGTTGAACCATTCGCGGACCAGCTCGGTATCGAACGTGCCGATCTTCTCGGCGGTGAACGTCGTGCGCCAGACGAGAAAGGGGCGCCCGGAAACGTCGACGGCGACGCGCGTCATCGCCTCGTCCATCGGCAGGTCGAAACTGGCGTAGCGGATGATCCCGCGCCGGTCGCCCAGCGCCTTGTCGAAAGCCTGACCAAGCGCGATACCGACGTCCTCCACCGTGTGGTGATCGTCGATATGAGTGTCGCCGCTCGCCTTGACGC
Source organism: Flavobacteriaceae bacterium (assembly GCA_050249695.1). Classification (GTDB taxonomy): domain Bacteria; phylum Pseudomonadota; class Alphaproteobacteria; order Rhizobiales; family Tepidamorphaceae; genus JACKJP01. The sequence goes on from JBFWQA010000002.1 coordinate 452,897, forward strand.
TGATATCGAAAAGGCCGTGCCGGGCGACCTGTTCGAGCATGTGGTCGAAAAACCCGACGCCCGTCGCAATGTCGGCCCGGCCCGTTCCGTCGAGATCGATCGCGACGGAAATGGCGGTTTCATTGGTCTTTCTGTCGAGCTTCGCCTTGCGGCCAGCCGTCTTCATTTCGCCCACCCGGGTTCAAGAAAGCCGTTTGCGGCGGGTTTTAACAGGGGATGGCGGCCGTTTCCAGCAAACAAATGGATGGGCTTAACGAGGCTTCATGCGCTCCGGCGGCGGCGGCCCCGGGATCCGTGTGCCCTTTTCATTCGCGGCCGGCGTCCCTAAATGGGCAGCACGTCTATTCTTTCCGTCCGCAAGAGGCGAGACACTCCATGGCAGAAGACAAGGTTTCGGGCCCGGGTTGGCACGGCACGACGATCCTGACCGTGCGCAAGGGCGACAAGGTCGTCGTCGCCGGCGACGGCCAGGTCAGCATCGGCAACACCGTCATCAAGAATTCCGCGCGCAAGGTGCGGCGCATCGGTTCCGGGGACGTCATCGGCGGCTTCGCCGGGGCGACCGCCGACGCCTTCACGCTGTTCGAGCGGCTGGAAAAGAAGCTCGAACAGTATCCCGGCCAGCTGATGCGGGCGGCGGTGGAGCTTGCCAAGGACTGGCGCACCGACAAGTATCTTCGCCATCTGGAAGCAATGATGATCGTCGCCGATCCGTCCGTCAGCCTGGTGCTCACCGGCGTCGGCGACGTGCTGGAGCCGGAAGGCAACGTCATGGGCATCGGTTCGGGCGGCAACTACGCGCTGGCCGCGGCGCGCGCCCTGATGGACAGCGATCTCGATGCCGAAGCCATCGCCCGCAAAGCGATGGCCATCGCCGCCGACATCTGCGTCTTCACCAACAATTCGCTCGTCGTGGAAACGCTCGATGCTCGCGCGTGAGACGTTGCAGGGCGCCGTTGAGGCAGGCATCCTGACATCCGAACAGGCGGACGGGCTTTCTGCCTATCTGGCGGAACGGGAAACCTTGCGGGATCCGGAAAAGGTCCGGTTCACCCACGGATTCCACGACATCTTCATCGGCATCGGCATCGTCATTCTGCTCGTCGGTATCGGGCTCAGCAACAACATCGCCGCCGCACCGTTCGCGGCGATCACCATCTGGATTCTTGCCGAATGGCTGTCGCGGCTCCGGCGGGCAGCGTTCCCTTCGCTGATCCTGACACTCGCGTTTCCCCTATTCGCGGGGCTGACACTAGCCTTGGCCATTGGCGGCCTGCCCATCAACGTGACGGCAGTGATGCTCTTCTCCAATGCCCAGGCCGCCGTCCTGTTCGGCGTCGCCGCCCTTACCGGCGCGCTGGCTTTCTATTGGCGGTTCAACACGCCGATCTCGCTGGCATTGATCGCCGGGAGCGCCATCGTACTGGTGATCGCGCTCCTTGAACTGGCCTCGCCCGGGATCACAGCGCGTTGGCTTGCCGCCGAGACCCTGGTTGCCGGGCTCGGCTGCTTTCTCCTCGCCATGCGGTATGACAGCCGCGATACATCGCGGCGCACGATAAATACCGACAAGGCGTTCTGGCTCCATTTGATGGCAGCGCCCCTTGTCATCCATTCTTCCGTTTCATATCTGCAAAACGCCGGGTCGGGGTCTCTCTCCGCCGCTGTCCTCATCGCCTTCGTTCTCGTCATGGGCCTCGTCGCGCTCGTCGTCGACAGGCGCGCGCTCCTGGTATCGGGCCTTGCATATCTTGGCGTTGCCGTCGTGCGGCTGATGATGAGCGCATCGATGGATGCCAATCTGGCCATTCCGGCCGCGCTTGTCGCGGTCGGCCTCTTCGTTCTGCTCGTGGGTTCGGCCTGGGCGTCCTTGCGCCGCACCATTCTTGCGCCCTTCGCCGGCACGCCCCTGCTGAGATTCGTACCTTCGCCAACCAGGAATATCGTTCATGACTGACTTCTCGCCCCGCGAGATCGTTTCCGAGCTCGATCGTTTCATCATCGGCCAGAAGGACGCCAAGCGCGCCGTGGCCATCGCATTGCGCAACCGCTGGCGCCGCCAGCATCTCGATGACGATCTGAGGCAGGAGGTGCTGCCCAAGAACATCCTGATGATCGGCCCGACGGGCGTCGGCAAGACGGAGATTTCGCGCCGCCTCGCCAAGCTCGCCAACGCGCCCTTCGTCAAGGTCGAGGCGACCAAGTTCACTGAGGTGGGCTATGTCGGGCGGGACGTCGAACAGATCATCCGCGATCTGGTGGAGATCGCCATCGGTCAGCTGCGCGACCAGAAGCGGCGCGATGTCGAGGCGAAGGCGCATCTGAACGCCGAGGCCCGCGTGCTCGACGCGCTGGTCGGGCCAGGTTCGGGCACGGCGACGCGCGATTCGTTCCGCAAGAAACTGCGCGCCGGCGATCTCGACGACAAGGAGATCGAACTGGAACTGCGGCAGACCGGCAATGCCGGCGCATTCGAGATTCCCGGCATGCCGGGCGCCCAGATGGTCAATCTCGGCGACATGCTCGGCAAGGCTTTCGGCGGACCGACGAAGACGCGCCGGCTGAGCGTCAAGGAATCCTATCCGCTGCTGATCGCGGAGGAATCCGACAAGCTTCTCGACAATGAGCGGATCACGCAGGACGCGATCCATCTGACGGAAAACAGCGGTATCGTGTTCCTCGACGAGATCGACAAGATCTGCGCGCGCGCCGAGCGCGGCGGCGCCGATGTCAGCCGCGAGGGCGTGCAGCGCGACCTCCTCCCGCTGATCGAGGGCACGACGGTCGCCACCAAGTACGGGCCGGTCAAGACCGACCATATCCTGTTCATCGCCTCCGGCGCCTTCCATATCGCGAGGCCCTCGGACCTTCTGCCCGAACTGCAGGGCCGCCTGCCGATCCGGGTGGAACTCAGGGCGCTGACGGAAGAGGACTTCCGCCGCATCCTGACCGAGACGGAGGCCAGCCTGATCAAGCAGTATGTGGCGCTGATGGCGACGGAGGGCGTGACGCTGGAATTCGCCGACGACGCCATCGAATCGATCGCCCGCATCGCCGTGGAGGTGAACGCGTCGGTAGAGAATATCGGCGCGCGCCGCCTGCAGACCGTGATGGAGCGGGTTCTCGACGAGATCAGCTTCGAAGCCCCGGACAAGCATGGCGAGCGGCTGACGGTGGATGCCGCCTATGTGGAGAGCCATATCGGCGACCTTGCCCGCAACGCCGATCTCAGCCGGTTCATCCTTTAAGGTCTTCGCCGTCGCCTCGTCGGCCGCCCGTCATCGTCTTCAGCCGCGAGAGCAGTTCTTCGATGTCGCTGCCCCTCAGCCGGCCGATATCAACGGCGAGACGGTTGGCAAGCTCGGTCGCTTCCGGCGAGAGACCCGACGTATCCACAACAACGCGCGGATGCGACATCAGCGCCAGGCGCTGCAGCGCCTCGGCCTCATCCCAGATCACATTGAAATAGGCGATGATCCGCTGGAGCAGAAACCAGTTCGGCCGCCCCCTCTTGCCGTGTTCGAGCGCCGAAAGGTATGCCGGCGAAACTTCAAGCGCGGCGGCCATATCCTGCAGGGTGATGCCGCGCTCATCGCGCATTTCGCGGATGCGGGCGCCGAACGGCGTCATTTGCCGAGCCGCTCGCGACGGCGAAGCTGAACGTAGATCGCCCTCTCCCCGCCCCGATGCCGATGGGCCGGCGCCGTGGCCACGACGAACGGCGCGAGCGAAGGCGATGCCAGCCATTTCGGCACCTGCCGGCGCAGGATACCCATTCCCTCGCCGCCGGAGCGGCCCTTGCCGGTTATCACCATGACCAGCCGCAAGCCGCGCGACGCGCCGTCGCGAATGAACCGGTCCAGCGCCGCGTGGGCGGCGTCCTGGCGCATGCCGTGCAGATCGATCGACGCGTCGATGTCGCCGCCGGCCTTAGACAGCTTGCGCAGCAGGCGCGGCTCGATCCGACCCGGCCCGGTGACACGGGGCGCGGGCGGCAGCGGACGGTAGGCGGGCAGCGCCGTCGACAGCGTCTTCTTCCTGGCCGGCTTTGCCGGTTCAGGCGGACCGCCCGCCGGCTTTTCCCCGGGGGGGCCGATTGCCGCTGGGTCGCGGCGGCGCAACGGCGTGACTTCCCGCGTGACCGCTTCCCAGAGCCCTGCGTCGTCGTCGCCGGACTTGCCGCCGCGGCCGCGCCGCCCGGTCATCTCCGCGCCTCTTTCGGCAGGAGGACGTAGAAATCCACCTCGTGCTGAACGAGACCTGCGATGAACCCGGCGGCGTCGCCGGCGCCGAAGAAGATGTCGCCGCGCGCCGCGCCGACGATGGCGCTGCCGGTATCCTGAGCGATCATCAGCTGGCCGATGCCAAGCATCGCGCCGCCCGGCCCGACCGGCAGGTCTCCCGACAGGAAGACCGGCGTGCCATAGGCGTGGACCTTGTGGTCCACCGCGATGGAGCGGAGCGGGGTCAGCGGGACACCGGCGGCGCCGACGGGTCCGAGCGAAGGGTCGCCGACGGGCAATTCGCGGAAGAAGATATAGGACTCGTTGCGCCGCATGATCCGTTCGGCCTCGGCCGGATGGGATTTCAGCCAGTCGCGCAGACGATCGGCCGTCAATTCTTCCTTGCGCATCAGACCTTCGTCGATCAGAACGCGCCCGACCGGCGTATAGGGATGGCCGTTGCGGCCCGCGAAGCCGACGCGCATGATGCTTTCGTCGGGCAGATGAATGCGGGCCGAACCCTGGATTTGGACGAAGAAGGCGTCCACGGGATCTTCGAGATAGACCACCGCCTCGGGCGCCGGGCCCAATGCGCCAGTCTCGATCTCGGCGCGCGTCGGATAGGCCTCCCAGCCGGCCGCGGTCCTGCGCGCGGCGCGGAGCCCCCTGGCGACACCGCGAGGCGGCTTGTCCGGATCGATATCCTTCAGATCGTCAGGCCGCGCGAGCAGCGGGTAGCGGTAATGAGCGTCAGGTTCGAGCGAACCTTCAAGCTCGGGCTCGAAATAGCCGGTGACGAACCCCTTGCCCTTCGCGGGCGCAACCCTGAAGGGTTCAAACCATTTTTCGAAGAAGGCCCGGGCCGCGCCGGCGGAAAGACCGGCACCGCCAGCAGCGGCGCAGGCGCCGGCAAATCTGCCGCTCGACGATTTGGCGCAGGAATGGCGGAAGGCTTTCAGCGCCTGAGCAGGATTGTCGCGACCCCAGCCCGACAGATCGGCAAACGCCACCGGCTCAAGTCGGCTACCGTCGGCGAGAACGGTGGCGGCCACGGTCCGCACGGGTGACGCCGCCAGACAGAAAGCGAGAATGGCGGCGGCGATGCGCATCGTCCCTTCAGGTCCTAATCACCAGCTTCGGTGGCAACCAGGCTCCAGTTGGGATCACGCGAGCCCGTGTCGCGTGCAAACGTCCACACATCCGTGACATCCGCGATCGCCGACGGATCGCCGTCGATCACCTTGCCGTCGGAATCCTTTGTGACCGATATGAGCTTGGAGCGGATCTGAAGCGTGACATGGGCCTGCCGGCCCTTCATGCCGGCTTCGGTAATCCGCGCCTCGTCGATGCCCACAAAGGTCATCTCGACCTGCTGTCCGGATGCCTCACGCTCGGCAATGGCGCCTGCGAAACCCTCATAGACCTCGCGGCTGAGCAGCGAACGCAGCGTCTTGCGATCGCCGCCCGCAAACGCGGTCACAATCATCTCATAGGCGGAACGGGCGCCGGCAACGAAAGCGGCGGGGTCGAAGTTGCGGTCGGCGGCGACGATCGCCTGCAGGCCTTCCGCGGCATTGCTGCCGGGCTGGATATGGGCGCTCCAGTCCGGCGTGGGCTTCGCCGGCGCCGCCCTTGTCTGTTTGGGAAGCGTCACCACATTGTCGCTATCGGCTTTGGCAGGAGCGGGTTTTTCGACGGCCTCGCCTTCGGCCCTGCCCGCATCGCGCCGCGTATAGGGATCGAAAGGCGGGCGTTCGCTGCCCGTGCGGCGACCGAGAACGTTTCGCAAGCGCAGGAACAGCACGATCGCGAGCACCAGAAACAGAATTGTATAAATATCGAAAAACCCGTCCATCTCCGCCTTCGCCAGCGTTTGTGTTTCGCCCGCACCTGTCGCGTCTTCTATATCTATAGACCTTACCGAGGGAATCCAGAGGCCCCAATGGCAATTCTTCTCCTCGCCTTCGTCGGCGTGCCGCTTATCGAGATCGCCCTCTTCATCGAAATAGGCGGACGAATCGGGCTGGCGGCGACGATCGGCGTCGTCATCGCCACCGCGATTCTGGGTTCGATCATGCTGCGGCTCCAGGGCCTGTCGGCACTCGGATCGATCAACCGTTCGCTGGAGCGCGGTGAATTCCCCGCCGAGGGGCTTCGCGACGGCGCGCTGCTGCTGTTTGCCGCCGCGCTGCTGCTCACGCCCGGCTTCTTCACCGACGCCATCGGTTTCGCGCTGCTCTTTCCGCCGGTGCGGCGGGCGGTCGGCGCCTTCATCTTCCGCTATGCCGCCGGCCGCGTAGAGGTGCGCCGCTACGGACCTTCCGGCGACCGCTCCGCGGGCCCGCGCCCGCGAGGACCGGTCGTGATCGAGGGCGAGGCACGCGAGATCGACGATGACGAAAGGCGCGGCGGAACGGACCGGCGCCGCTAAAGCGCCGTTGCGCCTTGTGCCGCGTTGCGGCGCGTGCTAGCTCGCACCTCAATCGGGTCCGCCGGACCTGCATCGTGACCACACGGGATTTAAAAAGCCGATGGCGAAGCAGCCCAACGAAACCAATGGCGGAAACGCCACCGCCGGTGCCGGCGAAGCGCCGGCGATGCCGCAGATCAATGTGCTCGGCCAGTACATCAAGGACCTTTCCTTCGAGAATCCGAACGCCCCTGGCTCGTTCCTAAAGCGCGGCGAGAAGCAGCCGCCGCTTAACGTGCAGATCAACGTCAACATCAATCCCATCGCCGAGACCGATTTCAACGTCGAATTGGTGCTGGAGGCGAAAGCGGGCGAAGGCAAGGAACTGCTCTTCAACCTGGAGCTGACCTATGCCGGCATCTTCCGCGTCACCAATGTGGCGCAGGAACATCTGCACCCCATCGTCATGATCGAATGTCCGCGCCTGCTCTTTCCGTTCGCGCGTCAGATCATCGCCAACTGCACGCAGCAGGGCGGCTTCCCCCCGATGATGCTCGATCCGATCGATTTCGTCAGCCTCTATCGCCAGAGGATGGCGCAGCAGCAACAGCCGGCGACGGCGAACTGAGGCTGACGGGGTATTTCAGTCCGCATAGCGGCGCCAGATCGCATTCTCGCCAAGCGTGGCGACGAACGCCTCGTGGGCAGCGCGTTCAATTTCACTGACGCGTTCAGGCAACGGCGCCGGGCGCGCCTCCGGCGCCCTGATGCCGCCGCCGATCTCCCGGCGCTCGTGCGCGACAAGGGCAAGGCCGGCCTGCCGGCCGCCATTGAGCTCGATATAGACTTCCGCCAGCAGCTCGCAATCGAGCAGGGCGCCATGTTTGGTGCGCCGGCTGTTGTCGATCCCGTAGCGCTGGCAGAGATCGTCGAGCCTGTTGCCGCCGCCCGGGTGGCGGCGCCGCGCCAGCGCCAGCGTGTCGACGACGTTGGCGGCATCGAGAGGCTGACGGCCGCAGCGGCGGAGTTCCATGTTGAGGAAGCCGATGTCGAACTCGGCGTTGTGAATCACCAGCCGCGCGCCGTCGACGAATGCCAGAAACTCGTCGGCGAGTTCGGCAAAACGCGGCTTGTCGGCGAGGAAGGCGGCTGAAAGGCCGTGCACGGCTTCGGCTTCGGCCGGCATGTCGCGTTCGGGATTGAAATAGAAATGCCAGTTGCGTCCGGTCGGGATGCCGTTGTCGAGCTCGACGCAGCCGATTTCCACCAGACGGTCGCCGGTCAGAGCGTTCAGACCGGTGGTTTCGGTATCAAGGACGATCTCTCGCAACGGTTCGCTTCCCTTCGTGACGGGGCGCAGGATAGCGCCGCGAATCAGCCCGCGGCAATCGCCGCCAGCGCGTCTTCCACGGCCCTTCGCGTTTCCTCCAGACTGACCCCGGTATCGATGACGATATCGGCGCGCTTGCGCTTTTCCGCATCGGGCATCTGGCGGGCGAGAATGGCCTCGAATTTTTCCGGCGACATGTTGGGGCGGGCGAGCACGCGTTCGCGCTGCTTTTCAAAGGGTGCCGAGACGAGCACGGTCGTTGCGACATTCTTTTCGCCGCCGGTCTCGAACAGGAGGGGAATATCGAAGACGACCATCGTGTGGCCGGCGGCCTTGGCGGCCTCCACGAAGCGCCGCCGGCTTTCATGAACGGCCGGATGGACGATCGCCTCCAGCCGGGCCATCGCGGCGGGATCTGCGAGCGCCGCGGCGAGTTTCGTCCGGTCGACGCCACGCTCGTCGGTCGCGCCCGGGAAGGCGCTTTCGATCGCAGGCACCAGTTCGCCGCGATAGAGGCGATGCACCTCGGCATCGGCGTCGAAGACGGGAACGCCGAGATCGCGGAACATCTCCGCGACGGTCGACTTGCCCATGCCGATAGATCCGGTGAGGCCGATGATCTTCATGGCGCCGCCGGTCACGGTTTCGCGGCCATGTCGGCGAGGACGAGCCGGCGCAGTTCGGCGCTGACCACGGGGGCGACGCCGAACCATTTTTCAAACGAGGTCGCCGCGCCGTAAAGCAGCATGCCCAGACCGTCGACCGTCCTGTTGCCCATGGCCTCGGCCTGCGCAAGCAGCGGCGTCAGCAACGGCACATAGACGATGTCGTGAACCACGGCGCGCGGGTTCAGCCCTTTCAGGCTTTGTGTCCAGGCCGGTCCGTCCTTCATGCCCATGCTGGTCGTGTTGACCACGAAGTCGGCCTCGGCGAGGATTTCCTCAAGCGGTCCTGTCGCCTCGAGCAATTTCTCGCCGAAATCGGCGATCAGGGCTTTCGTCCTCGCAGGCGAACGGTTGACGATCACGATTCTCTCAAAGCCCCGCTCCAGCAGTGCATAGACCGCCGCCCGCGCCGCGCCGCCCGCGCCGAACATCACGGCCACCTTCTTCCTGTCGTCCCAGCCGGGACCGCGCTCGTCGAGATTGGCCAGAAAGCCGGTCCAGTCCGCGTTGCCGACACAGACCCGTCCGGCCTCGTCAAACCATAGAAGATTGGACGCGCCGATCGATCGGACATTGTCGTCGATGACGTCGGCAATGGGCAGGATCAGCTCCTTGTGGGGAACGGTGAGGTTGGCGCCGATGATTCCCGCCGCCGGCATCGCCGCGACGAACGCGCCGAGATTTTCGGGGAGGACGTCGGCCGTCTCGTAATGACCCGGAAGCCCGGCCTCGCGCAGCCAGTAATTGTGGATAAGCGGCGAGCGGCTATGCGAGATGGGATGACCGATGACGACCGCCCTGGGGCCGGCATCCGTTCGATTCGCCTCCGACATAATCCTTATTCCTCCAAATGTCTTTTCGTTCGCAGCCAGCCCAGGAGAGGAAGAAGGGGCAGCCCGAGAATGGTGAAATAGCTGCCTTCGATGGCGCTGAAAAGCTGAACCCCAACGCCTTCCAGACGGTATCCGCCGACGCTGCCGAGAAGGTCTTCGCCGCAGGCGGCCAGGTATCGGCCGAGAAACGCCGGCGAAAAGTCGCGCATGGTGAGCGCGGCGCTGTCGCTGACATCCCATATCGTTTCGCCGGCACTGGCGCAGGCGACCGCGGCGTGGAGCATGTGGCGGCGGCCGCGCAGGCGCAGCAGCTTATGGCGCAACGCTGCCATATCGGAGGCCTTGGTCAGCAGTTCGCCATCGAGATCGAGCGTCTGGTCGGACCCGATGACGATCGCATCGGGGTGGGCGGCCGATACGGTTTCGGCCTTGAGGCGGGCGAGGATGCCGGCGGCGTCGGCGGGGGTCAGGCCGCCGCCTTCGCGGCGCGCCAGCGCGATCACCGCTTCCTCGTCGACCTCCGGCGCGACCGCATCGAAGTCGATGCCGGCGTTGGCGAGCAGCCGCTGCCGGGTCGGGCTCGTCGAGGCAAGGATGAGACGGGTCATGACTCCGCAGCCTGCTTCCGGTCGGCGAGCAGGGCAAGGACGGCGGCCGCCGATTCCTCGATGGAGCGTCGCGTGACATCGATGATCTGCCATCCGTGACGGGCGCAGAGGCGCCGGGTCATGGCGATCTCGTCGGCGATGGCTTTGCGGTCGACATAGGTTCCGTTGTCGTCGGCGCGCAGCGAGAGCAGCCGGTTCTGTCGGATCTGGGAGATGCGGTCGGCGGAGGCGATGAGGCCGACGATCAGGGGCCTGGTCAGCGCTTCGAGCTGCGGCGGCACCGCCATGCCGGGCACGAGCGGCACATTGGCGGTCTTGATGCCGCGATTGGCGAGATAGATGCTGGTCGGCGTCTTCGAGGTTCGGCTGATGCCGATCAGAACCACATCGGCATCCTCGAGCGTGTCGAGATTTTGCCCGTCATCATGCACCATCGTGTAGTTGAGCGCGTCGATGCGGCGGAAATAGTGCTGGTTGAGCGTGTGCTGGCCGCCGATCCGGGGCGTCGATTCGGCGCCGAGATAGGACCGGAAAATATCGAGCACGGGCGCAAGCACGGACACGACAGGCAGCGCCAGCTCACGGCAATGCTTCTCCAGTCGCGTCGCCAGCTCGGTGTTGACCAGCGTATAGAGCACCATGCCGGGCGCTTCCTCGATCTCACGCAGGATCCTGTCGAGTTGCCGGCCCGATCGTACGAGCGGATAGACATGCTCTATCGTCCTCACGGTCGCGTACTGGGCGGCGGCGGCACGGCTGACCGCGATCAGCGTTTCGCCGGTCGCGTCCGAGACCAGATGCAGATGAACATAGTTCTTTGGCGAATCGGCCATGGTCCGGACTCTCGACAGGGCGCTGCGACCGGTGTCCCGGCGGGTGATTGCGCTACTCACTCTTGTGGATAACGGGCAAAGGGCGCAGGACGCAAAAATCTTCAGGCGGAGTTGTCCGGGGAAAGCCGGCGCCGGTCAACAGGCTTTCCGGACGAAGCCGCGTGTGGAAATTCGATCAACAGGCTGGGAGTTCGGTGGACGGATCAAATTTAATGAGAATTATCAATATTTTGCGGAGGTACTTTCAGAGCAGGCATTTTGTCGCCTTGTGAAGAGATGTGGAAGCTGGGATATCCCCGTTCTGACGACGCCTAGAATCGTAAGATTCATACTTCCTTAACTATTTCATCTATGAAGGCTGCATGGGAAAAGCGCTGATAGAAACGTTGCAGGGCCGGGGCGGCGACCGGATGCCGGTGTGGTTCATGCGGCAGGCCGGACGGTATCTTCCGGAATACCGGGAACTCAGAGCGAGGGCCGGCGGTTTTCTCGACCTCTGCTATTCTCCCGAAATGGCGAGCGAAATCACGCTCCAGCCCATCCGGCGATTCGGCTTCGACGCGGCCATCCTTTTTTCCGATATTCTCGTCATCCCCCATGCGCTCGGTCTTGACCTCCGCTTTGCCGAGGGCGAGGGACCGCTTCTGGAAAGGGCCGATACACCCGAGCGGGTGGAAAGGCTGTCGGCCGGCAGGGTGGAGGCTTTCCTGCAGCCGGTCATCGAAACGGTGACGATCCTTTCGCGCGAACTGCCGAAGGATGTCGCGCTGATCGGGTTCTGCGGTGCCCCATGGACAGTTGCGAGTTATATGGTGGCGGGTCGCGGCACGCCCGACCAGGGACCGATACGGGAAATGAGCTACAAGGCGCCGGAGCTGCTCGACCGGATCGTGGATATCCTGGTCGACGCCTCCGCAACCTATCTGAAGGCGCAGCTTCGGGCCGGCGCGGAATGCCTGCAGATTTTCGATACCTGGGCCGGTGTCGTCGCGGATGGCTGGTTCGATCGGTGGGTGATTCAACCGACCAGACGGATCGTCGATTCCGTCAGAGCTGAATTTCCAGACGCGATTATCATCGGTTTTCCAAAGGGTTGTTCGGAGAAGGCGGCGATTTACGCCACCGGTACCGGCGTCAACGCTGTCGGGTTCGACTGGACGGCGCGGCTTGACCGCCTGGACGAGGGGTTTGCGGCGGCAAGCCAGGGAAATCTCGATCCGCTGGCGCTGCTGGCCGGCGGCGAGGCGCTGGACGGCAGCGTCGACAAGATTCTGCGGGATGCGCGGCCTGGCCGTCATGTCTTCAATCTCGGGCACGGGATCTTGCAGCAGACGCCGATCGCGCATGTGGAACAGGTGCTGCGGCGGCTCGGGAGGTGACGTTCGATGTATGAATGGATCAAGGCGCTGCACGTCATTTCGCTGGTCGCATGGATGGCCGCGCTGTTCTACGCGCCGAGACTCTTCGTGTACCACGCCGATTCGGTGATCGGGTCGGAGAAGTCAGAAACGTTCAAGGTCATGGAGCGTCGTCTGATGAAGGCGATAGCGACGCCGGCCATGGCGGCGACATGGGTTTTCGGACTGACGCTGCTTTTCATGGGCGGATGGCTGACGAGCGGTTCCTACTGGATCCACGCGAAATTGTTGCTTGTCGTCATTCTCACCGGGTTTGACGGCATGTGCAGGCGCTGGATGCGCGCGTTCGCGGAAGACACGAACACCCGGCCGGCCAGATTCTACCGCATCGCCAATGAAGTGCCGACATTGCTGCTGGTTCTGATCGTCATTCTGGCGATCGTGAAGCCGTTCTGACGAGCAGGTTCCGAGGGGCCTGATTTTACGTTGCGGGGCGCCGGCTTGTTTTGTATAAGGTCGGCATCCGAGTGAACGCCGCACTGTCCCCCTTGGCGTCCTTCCCCGCGATCTTGTCGCAGGGGTTTTTCCAGCAGATTTCCTGTCTGAACCAAAACTGCCCTCCTTTCCAGAAAGGCCGCTCCCGATGCGGGAAATGAAACTACAGGACCTCAAGGTCAAGACGCCGCCCGAATTGCTTGCCTTTGCCGAGGAGCACGAGGTGGAGAACGCAAGCGCGCTGCGCAAGCAGGAGCTGATGTTCGCGATTCTCAAGCAACTCGCTTCCAAGGAGGTGGACATTATCGGCGAGGGCGTCGTGGAAGTCCTTCCCGACGGTTTCGGCTTCCTACGGTCGCCGGATGCGAACTATCTAGCGGGCCCGGACGATATTTACATATCACCCAGCCAGATCCGCCGGTTCAGCCTGCGTACGGGCGACACCGTGGAAGGTCACATCCGCTCGCCTAAGGAAGGCGAGCGCTATTTCGCCCTGCTCAAGGTCAATGCGATCAATTTCGAGGATCCCGAAAAGGGACGGCACAAGATCCATTTCGACAATCTGACGCCGCTCTATCCCGATGAGCGGCTGAAGATGGAGGTAGACAATCCGACCAAGAAGGATCTGAGCACCAGGGTGATCGATCTGGTGGCGCCGCTCGGCAAGGGGCAGCGCGGTCTGATCGTCGCGCCGCCTCGGACGGGCAAGACGGTGCTGCTGCAGAACATCGCCCATTCGATCACGACCAACCATCCGGAATGCTATCTCATCGTTCTCCTGATCGATGAACGCCCCGAGGAAGTCACCGACATGCAGCGGTCGGTCAAAGGCGAAGTGATCAGCTCGACTTTCGACGAACCAGCGGTTCGGCACGTGCAAGTAGCTGAAATGGTTATTGAAAAGGCGAAGCGCCTGGTTGAGCACGACCGCGATGTCGTGATCCTGCTCGACTCGATCACGCGACTGGGGCGCGCCTACAACACGGTCGTTCCGTCTTCCGGCAAGGTGCTCACGGGCGGTGTCGACGCGAACGCGTTGCAGCGGCCGAAACGGTTCTTCGGCGCGGCGCGCAATATCGAGGAAGGCGGTTCGCTGACCATCATCGCGACGGCGCTGATCGATACCGGCAGCCGGATGGACGAAGTCATCTTCGAAGAGTTCAAGGGTACCGGCAACTCCGAACTGATCCTCGACCGCAAGGCGGCCGACAAGCGCGTCTTCCCGGCAATCGACATTCAGCGTTCGGGCACGCGAAAGGAAGAGCTCATCACGCCTGCCGACCAGCTCAAGAAGACATATGTGCTGCGCCGCATCCTCAACCCGATGGGGACGGTCGACGCGGTGGAGTTCCTTTTGGACAAGCTGCGCCAGACGAAGAGCAATGAAGAGTTCTTCTCCAATATGAATACCTGACGCCGCCGCCGAAATCGGGGCGCGCGGCCTCAGGGCACCGGCGCAATGGTCTCGCCACGCGCGGCCGGGAATCATCTGTGCGCGGGCGACCGGGTCTGGACCCCGCGACGAGGGCCATGGTGAAAGAGGCGGAAACGATCTTTGCTCTTTCTTCCGGGAGCGGCGTTGCCGGTGTCGCAGTGATTCGCGTCAGCGGTCCCGCGGTGAGATCGGTGCTCGCCGCAATGGTCTCCGGCGCCCCGCCGCGGGAGCGCGTTGCGACCTTGAGGACGATCCGCGACCCTGAGTCGCGCGAGATACTCGATCGCGCGATCGTCCTTTTCATGCCGGGACCGAGGAGCTTCACGGGCGAGGATTCCCTGGAATTTCATGTACATGGGGGCCGCGCCGTCATCCGGGCGGTTCTCTCGGCGCTCGGGCGGGTTCCGGGCCTGCGGGCGGCGGCGGCGGGGGAGTTCACACGGCGCGCCTTCCATCGGGGGCGGATGGACCTGACCAGCGTTGAAGGTCTGGGGGAGCTTGTCGCCGCAGAAACCGAAGCGCAGCGGAAGCTGGCGCTGAAGGTTGCCGGTGGCGCGCTCGAATCCATATATCTGGAGATGCGGCGCGATATTATCGAGGCGCGTGCGCTTCTGGAATCGCAGATCGATTTCAGCGACGAGGACGATGTCGCGGAGATCGAAAGCACGCCGGTGCGGGAACGGATCGATTCGGTGCGGGAACGAATCTCGAGCCTGCTTGCCGGCGCGCCGGCGGGTCGGATCATACGGGAGGGGTTCCGCGTTGTTCTGGCGGGCGCGCCCAATGCGGGCAAGTCGTCCCTGCTGAATTACCTCGCCGGGCGGGATGCGGCGATCGTATCCGTCGAGGCCGGGACGACGCGCGATGTGGTCGAGGTCAGACTTGATCTCGATGGCCAGCTGGTTCTTCTGCAGGACGTTGCCGGAATCAGGGAGGCGGCGGGGCTGATTGAGGGCGAGGGAATTGACCGGGCACGCAGGGCGATGCGCGGCGCCGATCTCGTGGTGGCGCTTGAGTCGGCGGACGCGCCCTTTCCGCCCGGCGAACTCGATGATTTGGCCGGTACGGTGCTTGCGGTCTGGAGCAAGAGCGATATTGCGCCGATACCGACCGATTCGGGAACGAAATATGAGCTGGCGGTCTCGGTGAAGACGGGCTTGGGCCTCCCGGAATTGGCAGGTCGCCTCGCGGTTCTGGCTGGCGCCGCTATGGGCGCGCTCGATTCGGCAGCGGTTCATTCGCGCCACGCGGAGCTCTTGCAAGCGGCCGATGCGAGTTTGTCGGGCGTCTTGATATATTTGAAACGGGATGAATGGGAATTGACCGCCGATTGCCTCCAGTCCGCGGCCGGGCAGCTGGACGCGATCCTTGGCAAGATCGGGGTGGAAGATGTATTGGATGTGATCTTTTCGAGGTTTTGCATCGGCAAATGATGGAAGCAGCAATGTTTCACGTGAAACAGGGTCTGGCGGGTGAGTGATGTCGGCCTATGATGTGATCGTCGTGGGGGGCGGGCATGCCGGGACGGAAGCCGCCGCCGTGGCGGCACGTTTCGGCGCGCGCGTCGGACTCGTGACGCTCAAGGCGGATGCGATCGGCACGATGAGCTGCAATCCCGCCATCGGAGGGCTTGGCAAGGGCCATCTCGTGCGGGAGATAGACGCGCTGGATGGCGTCATGGGCCGCGCCGCCGACCACGGGGGCATCCAGTTCCGCATTCTCAACCGACGTAAGGGGCCCGCGGTTCAGGGTCCGCGCGCTCAAGCCGACCGGAAGCTCTATCGCAACGCGGTTCAGGCCTTCATCGGCGATGAGACGGGGATTGAGATCATCGAGGGCGAGGCGGCAGATCTGATCCTCGCTGACGGGTTCGCGGCGGGAATCATCCTCGCCGACGGGCGCGAGATCCGCGGCGGCGCCGTTGTCCTGACGACGGGAACCTTTCTTCGCGGTATTATCCATCGTGGTGACGAGCGGCAGGCCGGCGGCCGAATCGGCGAGCGGCCCGCAAACGCGCTGGGTCTCCGGCTGGAGACCATGGGTTTCGCCGTCGGTCGACTGAAGACGGGAACGCCGCCGCGCCTGGACGGGCGGACGATCGACTGGGAGGGGCTCGAAAAGCAACCGGGCGACGAGAATCCGCAGCCGTTCTCTTTCATGAACGCGGCGATTTCAACGCCGCAGGTCCCGTGCCACATCACGAGAACAACGGCCGAGACGCATCGCCTCATCGCCGGCAATCTCGATCGCGCGCCGCTTTTCACGGGCGCCATTTCCGCGCTCGGGCCGCGTTATTGCCCTTCGATCGAGGACAAGGTGGTGCGCTTCGCCGACAGGGATTCCCACCAGATTTTCCTTGAGCCCGAGGGGTTGGACGACGACACGGTGTATCCGAACGGGATTTCGACGTCCCTTCCGCGCGATGTCCAGGACGGCGTGGTGGCGAGTTTGCCCGGGCTGAAGCGCGCGAAGATCCTGCAATATGGTTATGCCATCGAATATGATTTCGTCGATCCTCGAGCGCTCTACCCGACGCTGGAGACCAAGAGGATAGCCGGTCTGTTCTTCGCCGGGCAGTTGAATGGCACAACGGGATACGAGGAAGCCGGGGCGCAGGGGCTTGTGGCAGGCGTGAATGCAGCGCGGCGGGCGGCGGGCATGGAGGGCGTCATATTTCCGCGAGCCGAATCCTATATCGGCGTCATGATCGACGATCTCGTCACCCAGGGGGTGCGCGAACCCTATCGTATGTTCACGTCACGGGCGGAATACCGGCTGCTGCTACGGGCCGACAATGCGGACCAGCGACTGACACCAAAGGGAATCGATCTGGGGATCGTCCGGCGGGAGCGCGCGGAGCTGTTTGGCGGCAAGAGTGTGGCGCTGGCTGCCGCGCGGGATTTGCTGCAGGGCATGACGATCACGCCCAATGAAGCCGCGGCCCGGGGGTTGCCGCTCAATCGCGACGGACAGCGGCGGAGTGCCTGGCAGATTCTGAGCTATCCGGATATGGATTTCGATTCGGCCACGAACCTGTTCCCGGCGCTTTGCGTGATCGAGAAGAAGATCGCCGACCAGATCGCGATCGATGCGAAATATGCTGTCTATCTAGAGAAGCAACGTTCCGAGCACGAACGGATGCGCCGTGACGAGATGCTCAGTCTCCCTGCCGATCTGGACTATCCGAGCATACCCGGTCTGTCGAACGAGTTGCGGGGCAAACTGATGCAGGTTCGGCCGGCGTCTGTCGGACAGGCCGGGCGGATCGAGGGAATGACGCCGGCGGCGCTCGTGCTGCTGGGTGCTATTGCGCGTCGGGGCGGATTCAGAAAGCGGGCCGGCTGATGTCGGCTGCCGACCGGAGGCGGGGGGAGGCACTCGCGCTCATCCGGCGATTCACCGATGTTTCACGTGAAACAGAGGAGCGGCTCGACCGCTATGCGGCGCTTCTCGTCAAATGGCAGAAGGTCAAGAATCTCGTTGGCCCGCGCACGCTCGACGATCTGTGGATGCGCCACATCGCCGACAGCGCCCAGTTGATCGCCTATATCGCGCCCGGCAAACGGATCGTGGACCTCGGCGCGGGCGCGGGATTGCCGGGAATTGTCCTCTCCATCCTGATCTCCGATTCGGACCCGAAAGGACATGTCCATCTGGTCGAAGCGAACAGCCGGAAAGCCGCCTTTCTGCTCGAAGCAGTGCGGCAGCTTTCCCTTCCCGCCAGCGTACACGCGGAGAGAATAGAAACATTCTCGGCGCGCGCAGACCGATTCGACTACGTAACGGCCCGTGCTCTGGCGCCGCTGAAAGACCTTGTTGCCATGAGTGCCGGCTGGGTTGAAAATGGCGCGACCGGCCTCTTTCTCAAGGGACAAGATGTTGATGAAGAGATCGCAGCTCTATCCAGATATGGTAATTTATCGTATGAAAAACATGTAAGCCTGACCGATCCGTCGGGCTGCGTCCTGGAACTTCGGCAGGCCGCTGCAGCGGCGCCATCCTGAGGAATATTCTGCGATGAATCCTTCTCTCGGCCTCTCCGGCCCACGCGTCATCGTCATCGCCAACCAGAAGGGCGGCGTCGGCAAGACGACGACGGCCATCAATCTCGGGACCGCCCTTGCCGCGGTCGGGCAACGGGTGCTGATCCTCGACCTCGATCCTCAGGGCAATGCCAGCACGGGGCTCGGCATCAGCCGCAAGAGCCGCGAGAAATCGAGCCATGACGTGCTGACGGGCGCGCTGGCGCTGGAGGAAGCCGTTGTACCGACGGCCGTGCCGAACCTGTCGGTCGTACCCTCCACCCTCGATCTCCTCGGATTCGAACAGACCATGGCCACGGCGCGCGACCGCGTCTACAAGCTTCGCGCCGCGATCAAGACCTATCGCGAGAAGGCCGTGGCCGGCGGAGGCTTCGGCTACATACTGATCGACTGCCCCCCTTCACTCAATCTTCTCACCATCAATGCGATGGCCGCTTCCGACTCGGTGCTTGTGCCGCTGCAATGCGAGTTCTTCGCGCTCGAGGGGCTCAGCCAGTTGCTGGAGACGGTCGAACATGTGCGCGAGACGCTCAATCCGACGCTCACCATCCACGGTATCGTCCTGACGATGTTTGACCGGCGCAACAACCTCTCCGGTCAGGTCGTCGACGACGTGCGCGCCTTCATGGGCAGCCAGGTCTATCAGACGGTCATCCCGCGAAACGTGCGCATGTCCGAGGCCCCGTCTTTCGGCAAGCCGGCATTGCTCTATGATCTCAATTGCGCCGGCAGCCAGGCTTATCTGCAGCTTGCGCGCGAAGTGATCAGCCGCGAGCGCGTGCTGAGCGCCGCGTGAAACCGATTCAGGTCCGAAATGACGACGCGCCCGGAGGAGATGTGACCATGGCGGACGAACGCGGCTCGCGGCTGGGACGCGGCCTCGCCGCGCTGATCGGCGACACCGACAACGATGCCCGCGCCATCGAGCGCGCGCGCACCCAGAGGCGTATCCCGATCGAATTCATCCAGCCGAACGCGCGCAATCCGCGGCGGAATTTCGAGGCCGAGGCGCTGGACGACCTTGTCCGGTCCATCGCCGAGAAGGGAATCGTCCAGCCGATCCTGGTGCGCCCGCTGGCCGAGGGCGGCAACAGATTCGAAATCATCGCCGGCGAACGCCGCTGGCGCGCGGCGCAGAAGGCCGGCCTGCATGAGGTGCCTGTCTTCGTCCACGACGCGGACGACCGCGAATCGCTGGAGCTCGCCATCATCGAGAATGTCCAGCGCGCCGATCTCAACGCGCTTGAGGAAGCAACTGGCTACGACCAGTTGATGAACGAATTTTCCTATACACAACAACAACTTGCGGACAGAATCGGCAAGAGCAGAAGCCATATCGCCAACACGTTGCGGCTGCTCAGGCTGCCCGAATCGGTGAAGGCCTTCGTCGCCGATGGCAGGCTGTCGGCCGGTCACGCCAGGGCCGTCGCGGCGATGGACGATCCGGAAGCGGCGGCGCGGCGTATCATCGAGGGCGGCATGTCGGTGCGCGAGGCCGAAAAGCTCTCCTCGGCGACGCGAAGCGGCGGCAAGCCTGCGGCTCCCCGACAGACAAAGGACGCCGATACCAGGGCGTTGGAGGAAAGTCTTGCCAACGCGCTCGGCCTCAAGGTGGATTTAAGACATTCCGGCGACGGCGGCGAGCTGCGCCTTCGCTACAGGACGCTTGAGCAGCTCGACGAGCTGGTGCGTCTGCTAACCGCGCGCTGACCCTGCCTGGCGCCGGGCGCGAAGCGTCAATTCGAGCGCGAGCGCGCGCAGAAGCGCTTCGGCCAATGCCGGCTTCTGGCGGATTTCCAGATCCTTTTCCCGGATGCGGGCAATCGCCGCCTGCAGGTCGCCGAGCGTCCACAAGGTCAGCTGCCGGCGAAAGGTGGCCTCCCGCTTGAAGAATACCGGCGGACGCAGCCGTTTCATCGCCGATTCCGCCGTCATGCCGCGCTCGATGGCGGCGCGCGCCTCCATGAGCCGCGCAAAATGCCGGCCGATGGCGCCAACGAGCTGCTGCGGCGCCCGGTCCTCGGCGATCGCCTGGCGGATGTCGTGCTCGACGCCGGCCACGTCGCCGGTGCCGATATTGTCGGCGATCGAATCGGTTTCCAGCGCCGCCGCATCGGCCGTAACCGCAAGGACGTCCTCGACCGTTATTCGCCCCTTGCCGTCCCCGTAAAGCGCGAGCTTCTGGAGTTCGTTGCGGCTGGCGCGCCGGTCGGCGCCGAGCAGACCGGTGAGCATCGCCCTCGCGTCGCGATCGAGCTCGAGGCCGGCGGCGCGCATCTCCTCGTCGATCAGGCGGGTGAGGCTCTGGGCCGTATCCGCGTAGGCCGGCAGGGCCGCCACCGCGTGATGCCGCTCGGCGAAGCGGCGCACCGGGCTTGAAGGTTTCAGGTCCCCGGCCTCGATGATCAGCCAGCCATATTCCAGCCCGTTGTCCACGGCGGCCTCGATCTGGGGGAGGACGTTGCGGCTTCCCAGGCGAAGCCGGATGACCTTCTTGTCGGCGAAAAGCCCCGCCCCGCCCAATTCGTCGGCCAGCCGGCCGGGCTCGCCCGCGATCTCGTCGCCCTCCAGCCGATCGACAGAGAAAGAACCGCCTTGGGCGCCGGCAAAATGCCGGGTGAGAATATCCGCCCGCTCCGACACCAGCCCGGTATCAGGCCCGTAGAGCAGGATGGCGGCCTTGTCGGGGGTCTTCAGGAAGCGGTCGATCTCCTGCCCCTTGATCGCGACCATGCCCGTTGCGCGCTTCTATTTTGCCGCGAAATGCCCGGCGAGCAACGCGTACAGGTCGTCGGCCAGCGCCGTCGCGGCCCTGTCCTCGGCGTCGAGCTGCGCGCGGTCGTTGGCGAAACGCTGCTGCGACCAGTCGAAAGACGCTTCCCGCGTCAAGGCACCGGAATCGAGAACGGTGTCGCCCTGTTTGAGCTGATAACTCGTTGAAACACGCACGAAACGCGCCTGCGGCTTGCCGCCGATCGTGCGCACCAGGACAGAGGATGTCGTCGTTTCCGTCCGCAGATCCAGCGTGTAGCGGTCGCCCGCCGGCTGTCCGCCGTTGAGCCGGAAGCCGAGCTGGTTCTGGAGTACCTGTTCGACACGGTCGTTCGGCACGGTGAGGCTGATGGACGCCAGATCGGCGGAAACGCTGCTGCCGGTCGTGCTGTCGACACTGCCGTAGAGCGGGCGCATGTTGCAGGCGGCCGGCAAGGTCAGCAGGAGGAGCGCCGCGAGCAGACGCGGAACAAGGCGATCAGGCAACGACATTCACGATTCTCCCCGGCACGACGATCACCTTGCGGACCGGACTTCCGGCCAGCGCCCGGACGACCCCGTCCAGCGCGAGCGCGGCCGTCTCGATCTCACCCGTTGCAGCGTCCCTGGCAATCACGAGCTCGTCGCGCTTCTTGCCGTTGACCTGCACCGGCAGAAGGATCGTGTCCTCCACCAGCAGGGCCTGATCGTAATCGGGCCACGCCGTAAATACCACCAGTTCCTCGTTACCGAGCAGGCGCCAGCACTCCTCGGCGAAATGCGGCATCATCGGCGCGCATATCCGCACGATCATGGACGCCGCCTCGCGCAGCGCCCAGGCCAGATCGGGCGCGGGCGCCGCTCCGTCGGGCAGCGCGGCGGAGAGCGCGTTGGCGCTTTCGTAGATATGGGCGATGGCGCGGTTGAAGCGCAGCTTCTCGATATCCTCGCCGACGTTTCGGACCGCCTTGTGAACGGTCCGCCGCAGCGCCGCGGCTTCCTCGCCGAACGCGGCCGGCCTCGCGCCGGTGTCGCCGAGCGCCGCAACCTGATGGACGAGCCGCCAGAGGCGCTGCACGAAGCGCCAGGCGCCGTCGATCCCCGATTCGGTCCATTCGATATCGCGTTCCGGCGGCGTGTCGGAGAGCATGAACCAGCGCGCCGTGTCGGCCCCGTACTGGGCGATGATCGCTTCCGGATCGACGACGTTCTTCCTGGACTTCGACATCTTCTCGGCCGGGCCGAGCGTCAGCGTCTCGCCGCTGTCCTTGTGAACCCACACGCCGTCGCGCTGCACGGCGAATGCCGGCTCGACCCATTCGCCGCTTTTCTTGCGGAACGTCTCGTGGATCACCATCCCTTGCGTGAAGAGGCTGGCGAAGGGCTCGTCGATGGAGGCGTGGCCGGTCCTGCGCATCGCGCGCATGAAGAAGCGGGAATAGAGCAGGTGCAGGATCGCGTGCTCGATACCGCCGATATACTGGTCGACCGGCAGAAATCTTTCCGCCGCGGCAAGATCGACGGGCGTATCGGCGTGCGGCGCGCAGAAGCGGGCGAAATACCAGGACGAATCGATGAAGGTGTCGAACGTGTCGGTTTCGCGCGTCGCATTCGCGCCGCAGGAGGGGCAATGCACATGCTTCCAGGTCGGGTGCCGGTCCAGCGGATTGCCCGGCTGGTCGAAGGTGACGTCCTCCGGCAGCGTCACCGGCAGGTCCTTCTTGGGAACCGGCACCACGCCGCACGTCCCGCAATGGATGACGGGAATCGGGCAGCCCCAGTAGCGCTGGCGCGAAACGCCCCAATCGCGCAGGCGGAAATTCACCCGCCGTTCGCCGATGCCCGCTGCCTCCATGCGCCGCGCGATCTCGCCCTTTGCCTCCTCGACGGAAAGCCCGTCTAGGAAATCGGAATTGATCATCCTGACGGCGGCGCCCTCCTTCTCCAGATAGGCCTCGTCGCCGACCGAGAAAGCCGCCGGATCGACATTGACCGGCGCAACGACGGGCGTGACGTCGAGCCCGTATTTGCGGGCGAAGTCGAGATCGCGCTGGTCATGCGCGGGGCAACCGAAGATCGCGCCCTCGCCGTAACCCATCAGCACGAAATTGGCGGCAAAGACGGGCAGGCGCACATCCGGCCGGAAAGGATGAATGGCGTAGAGACCGGTCGGCACGCCATGTTTCTCGGCACGCTCGATGGCCTCTTCGCTGGTACCGAGCGCGGCGACCTCGCGGCGGAAAGCGGCGAGCGCGGGGTCGCTCTCGGCCAGCTGGCGCGCCAGCGGATGGTCGGCGGCGATGGCGCAGAAGCTCGCGCCGAAGATCGTATCGTGGCGGGTTGTGTAGACTGTCAGCCCGCCTTCCACGGCGCGGCCCTCGCCATCCACGAGGTCGAAGGTGAAGCGCATGCCCTCGGAGCGGCCGATCCAGTTGCGCTGCATCAGGCGCACCTTCTCGGGCCAGTTCTCCAGCGTGTCGAGCGCGTCGAGCAGATCCTGCGCATAGTCGGTGATGCGCATGAACCATTGCGCAAGCTCGCGCTTTTCGACAGGCGCGCCCGAGCGCCAGCCCTTGCCGTCGATCACCTGCTCGTTGGCCAGGACGGTATGATCCACCGGATCCCAGTTGACCATCGAGACGCGCCGGTCAACGAGGCCGGCAGCCATGAAGTCGATGAACATCTCCTGCTCGTGCCGGTAGTAGGACGGATCGCAGGTGGCGAATTCGCGCGACCAGTCGAGCGACAGGCCCATCGCCTTGAGCTGCCGGCGCATCGTGTCGATATTGGCGTAGGTCCATTTCGCCGGATGTACGCCGCGGTCCATCGCAGCGTTCTCCGCCGGCATGCCGAAGGCGTCCCAACCCATCGGGTGGAGTACGGCAAAGCCTTTCGCCCGCTTGTAGCGGGCGAGCACGTCGCCCATCGTATAGTTGCGCACATGTCCCATATGGATGTTGCCGGAGGGATAGGGGAACATCTCCAGCACGTAATAGGGCGGGCGCGCGGGGTCGTCCGGCGTGGCGAAGGCATCGCGCTCATTCCAGGCGGCCTGCCAGCGTGCTTCCACCGGTCCGGCATTGTAACGTTCGATCGACATGGGCTATGCGACATTCCTGAAAGGCGGCCGGCGGCAGCCTCGTCGCCGCGCCGGCCCGATCGCCCCTTCCCTTAAAGGGCAATATGAAAACCCGGGATGAATAGAATCCCTGACGGATCGCTGCAAGCATGATGGCGGAAAACGCGCAGAATCACGAAGGTGCCGCCCACAAGGGCCTTGCCGATGTCCGCAGGCGGATTGAGCGGGCGGCGGACGATGCCGGCCGCGACCCGTCCGATATCCATCTCGTGGCGGTGACCAAGACCTTCGGCCCGGAGGCGATCGAACCGGTCATCATGGCGGGACAGAGGGCGTTCGGCGAAAACCGGGTCCAAGAAGCCGAAGCCAAATGGCCGGCGCTGAAGCAACGGCACTCGGGCCTCGAGCTTCACCTGATCGGGCCGCTGCAATCGAACAAGGCGGCGAACGCCGTGGCGCTGTTCGACGTCATCCATACCATCGACCGTGACAAGATTGCCGGCGTCCTCGCCGCGGAAATGAAGAAG
Source organism: Flavobacteriaceae bacterium (assembly GCA_050249695.1). Lineage (GTDB taxonomy): Bacteria > Pseudomonadota > Alphaproteobacteria > Rhizobiales > Tepidamorphaceae > JACKJP01. The sequence goes on from JBFWQA010000002.1 coordinate 477,487, forward strand.
CAGGGCCGCTCGCCGGCGCTTTTCGTTCAGGTCAACACCGGGCTGGAGCCGCAGAAGGCCGGCGTCGCGCCGCAGGACCTCGCCGCGTTCCTTGCCCGTTGCCGGGACGAACATGGCCTGTCGGTCACAGGCCTGATGTGCATTCCACCCGTCGATCAGCCGCCCTCGCCGCATTTCGCGCTGCTGGCCAAGCTCGCGCGCGAGAACGGGCTTTCAAACCTCAGCATGGGCATGAGCGGCGATTTTGAGGAAGCGATCCAGCTCGGCGCGACGCATGTTCGCGTCGGCAGCGCGATCTTCGGCACGCGGTAGGGCGCGCTTCCACGCTTCACCATCATTCCCCGGCTCGACCGGGCAATCCATACCGCCTTGCTCTCAGCAACACGGGCGGCACGACGACGACTTTGATCTAACCCTCTATAATCATGACCGTTTCCGTTGACAGCCGCGGCAGCAGCCGGGCCATGGTCGGCGGCTCGACAGCCACGCAGCCTTCCGTCGGATGGAAGCCCTCCCGGCAGATGTGCAGGAAGATCGCGCTGCCTCGCCCGGGCAGCACGGGGTCGTCGTTCCATCCAAGCTCGACCACGCAATCGTAGAGCCGGTCGTCGCGCCACATCCGTTCCGCGCTCGCCGGAAAGGGATGGCGCACGAGACGGTTGTAGAGCGGATGGCCCGGCGAATCGCACCAGCCGTCGAACGGCCGGATCGCGCGCACCGGCAATCCGGTGACCGGCCGGTACAATCGGTCGGGCCGGTAGTGCAAGGCGCGCAGCGGCAGGGTTGCGACCGGCGTCGCGCCGTCGCCCTCGCGCTTTGTCTGTGTCAGGCCGGAACGCCCGAGCGCACAGGGGAAGCAGGCATTCCCGGCGCGCAGCAGGCCGCGATGATGTGCGCCGGGCAGCCGGGAAACCGTCAGTTTTCCGAGAGCGACGATGGGCGACCCCCCGCTGTTTTCGTAGCGCCGGACCGGAGAGCGGATTGAAGACAGTTGCCGCAGCGGTGCGGGTGTTTTAGGACTTTAGAATCGGATTTCTGGTTCGGGAAGACCCAAGGGTTGAGCACGGCGCGACATATCCTGATCGTCGACGACGACGCGGTTCTTCGCGAATCGCTGCTGGAGCAGTTCTCGCTCCATGAGGAATTCGCGATGAGCGAGGCCGCCAGCGCGCAGGCGGCGATCAACAAGGTGCGCGCGGACCATTTCGACATGATCATCCTCGATGTCGGCCTGCCCGACATGGATGGCCGCGAGGCCTGCAAGCTGCTGCGCAAGGGCGGGTTCAAGAATCCGATCCTCATGCTGACCGGGCACGATTCGGATTCCGACACGATTCTCGGCCTCGAATCGGGGGCCAACGACTACATCACGAAACCGTTCCGCTTCATGGTGCTGCTTGCCCGGGTGCGCGCGCAGTTGCGTCAGCACGAGCAGAGCGAGGACGCGATCTTCAATATCGGGCCTTACACGTTCAAGCCGGCGCAGAAGCTGCTGCTGCGCGACAATGGTTCCAAGCTGCGCCTGACGGAAAAGGAAGCGGCGATCCTGCGCTATCTCTATCGGGCGGAAGAGGCGGTCGTCTCGCGTGAGGATCTGCTGCAGGACGTATGGGGTTACAATGCCGGCGTGACGACGCACACGCTGGAAACGCATATCTATCGGCTTCGCCAGAAGATCGAGGCCGATCCGTCGAGCCCGGAACTGCTGATGACCGAAGGCGGCGGCTACAAGCTGCTGCCGTGAAAGGGACAGGCATCCGATGAGCCTTGACGAGGATGCGGAGCGTCTGAAGAGCCAGCCGATCTTTTCCAACTTCGGCGCCGAACAGCTCCGGCTGGTCGCCTTCAGCGCCGAGACGGTGCAGGTGCCGGCAAAGACGATCCTTTTCCGTGAGGGAGAGCCCGCCGATGGCGGCTGCCTGCTGATTGCCGGGCAGATCCTGCTGCGGTCGTCGGAGACCGGCCAGGAAACGCTGATCGACGAACCGGGCACGCTGCTCGGCGAGCTGGCGCTGCTGACCGAGATCACACGGCCGGCAACCGCCGCCACGGTCACCGACTGCACGCTGATGATGCTGTCGCGCCGTCTGCTGCGGCGGGTGCTGGAGGAATATCCGGCCATGGCCGAGGTGCTTCGCATGGCCTTGGCGGAACGGTTGCACGCGCTTTCCGCCGACCTGTCGAAGCTGCATCCGGAATTCTCCAGAAGCTAGGTCGAGTGCCGGCTGTGCACTACAGATCGAAATCCGCGATCACGGGTACATGGTCCGACGGGCGCGGCCAGCCGCGCGCCTCGGCGAGGATGGAAAAGCCGCGGCAATGCCCCGACAGGTCCGGGCTCGTCCAGATATGGTCGAGCCGGCGGCCCCGGTTGGAAGCCTCCCAGTCCCTGGCGCGATAGCTCCACCAGGTATAGAGGCTTTCCGGCCTCAACGCTTCCTCGCGGGCGAGATCGGTGAAATGGCCGGCCGCCTGGATCGCCAGCAGCCCTTGCGTCTCAACCGGCGTGTGGCTGACGACGTTCAGAAGCTGCCTGTGGGACCACACATCATCCTCGTGCGGCGCGATGTTGAGGTCGCCGAGCAGGATGGCGTGATCGGCACCGGCGATATGCTGGCCGTCGGCCGCCCACTGGCGCATTTCCGCCAGATAGGACAGCTTGTGGGCGAATTTGAGGTTGATCGCCGGGTCCGGTTCGTCGCCGCCGGCGGGCACGTAGAAATTGTGAACCCGCAGGCGCTTGCCGCCGATCTCGAAATCGCTGGCGAGATGGCGGGCATCGCCCACCTGACAGAAGTCGTGCCGCGTATGCGTGCTGCCCGGCAGGCGCGCCATCGTGGCAACGCCGTGATAGCCCTTCTGCCCGTTGATCCCGACATAGTCGAAGCCAAGCGAGCGCAGCCTCTTCAGCGGAAAGGCGTCCTCGATGCATTTGATTTCCTGCAGGCACAGGATGTCGGGCCGGTAGCGCGCGACGAAATCGGCAACGATATCGATTCGCAGCCGAACCGAGTTGATGTTCCAGGTCGCGATCCGCATTTTCGGCTGTGCCCCCGCGCTTCTATCCGCCGCCCGCGAAGCGATTGCTACAGGTTTCGCCGCGTCCTGACCACCGGGTTTCCCCGCCCAAAGAAAAAGCGCCCGGCCTTGCGGGGGAAAGGCCGAGCGCTCCCATGTCATAAGACATGCTCACCGGGACCGGGTAAATCCCGGATCGAAGGCCCTCGCCTGGCCATTTCGGGGGCACGGCCGGCGGGAGGACCCTTCGTAATGCGAGATATGGTAAGCGCCCGATCGCCCTTCAAGTGCCCCGGCCTGCGGCCGCGAGGCGTCGCGGGATCTGAGGCACGGGAGTGCTACTGCGTGCCGCCTTCGGGGAAGATATTCTCGTTTATGTAGAAGAGTTTGGCCGAGACCTGCTCGCCCTCGACGATGTCGTAGAGCGCAACGGAGGTGACAAGACCTTGCGCGTCGCGCACCGACCATTGCAGCAGATCATAGGTGTTGGCGTCAAACACCAGCGTCAGCTGGCCGGGAATCTTGGTGTCCTTGTCTTCCATAAAGATCGACACCGTCTCCGGCCCGATATCGACGGCCAGGATGTTTGCTTCCTCGCGCAGGTCGATATTGTCCTTGAGCATCATGCCGAGCGGCGTCAGGCGCAGCGGATACTGATCCGTCGTTTTTGCCTTGCGGTCCTCGACCGCGACGCGGCGGCCATCGGAGACGATCAGCATGGGATGCGGCAGGTCGTATTCGAAACGCATCTTGCCCGGCCGCTGGATGTAGACCCGTCCTTCCGAACGGCTTCCGTCCGGTCCGGTCTGCACGAAGGTGCCGTGCATGGTGCGGATCGAGTTGAGTTTCCGCTGGATGGAAGTGATCGCCGCCTCGCGGTCCTGGGGGGTTGCTTCGGGGGTCGTTTCACTGCGCTCCGGCGCGCTCGGCATGGGCGCGGTTGCCTGAACAGGCTGCGGCTGCGGCGCCTGCCCGGCGGTTTGCGCATCGGCGGTGCCCGCCGTCACGGCGATCCCGGCGGCGAAGCCCAGCAGGGCGGCGGTGATGCGGCGTACGGTCATGATGCGTCCGTCTCCTGTCTTCATGGGCTGCATCGAAACGCGGCCGTGTGGCGAAATCACGACCTAGTGGGCCGCATCCTCGCCGACGAGAATTTCGCGGTGGCCCTTGCTGTTGGGCCGTGAAATCACGCCCTCCTCTTCCATCCGCTCGATCAGCGAGGCGGCGCGGTTGTAGCCGATGGAAAGGCGCCTCTGGACATAGCTGGTGGATGCCTTGCGGTCGCGCAAGACCACGGCGACGGCCTGGTCGTAGAGTTCGTTGCCGCCACCGCCGCCCGATCCGCCATCCATGGCGGCCAGCTCGTATCCGCCTTCGTCGGGCTCTTCGGTGATCGCCTCGAGATATTCCGGCGCCCCCTGCGCCTTCAGATGGGCGACAACGTCCTCGACCTCTTCGTCGGAGACGAAAGGCCCGTGGACGCGGGTGATCCGGCCGCCGCCCATCATGTAGAGCATGTCGCCCTGGCCGAGCAGCTGTTCGGCGCCCTGCTCGCCGAGAATCGTACGGCTGTCGATCTTGGAGGTGACCTGGAAGCTGATGCGGGTCGGGAAGTTCGCCTTGATCGTGCCGGTGATGACGTCGACGCTCGGGCGCTGTGTGGCCATGACCACGTGAATGCCGGCGGCGCGCGCCATCTGGGCGAGACGCTGCACCGCGCCTTCAATGTCCTTGCCGGCAACCATCATCAGATCGGCCATTTCGTCGATGATCACGACGATATAGGGCATCGGTTCCAGCGACATTTCCTCGGTTTCGTAGACCGGCTGGCCGGTTTCCGCGTCGAAGCCGGTCTGGATCTGGCGCATGAACGTCTCGCCGGCCCCACCCGCCTGCGCGACCTTCTGGTTGTAGCCGTCGATGTTGCGAACGCCGACCTTCGACATCTTGCGGTAGCGGTCCTCCATCTCGCGCACCGTCCATTTGAGCGCGACGACGGCCTTGCGCGGGTCGGTCACGACCGGCGCGAGCAGGTGGGGAATGCCGTCATAGACCGAAAGTTCCAGCATTTTCGGGTCGACCATGATCAGCTTGCACTGGTCCGGATCGAGCCGGTAGAGGATGGAGAGGATCATCGTGTTGATGGCGACCGATTTGCCCGAACCGGTGGTGCCGGCGATCAGCAGATGCGGCATGCGGGCAAGATCGGCGATGACCGGCTCGCCGCCGATCGTCTTGCCCAGACAAAGCGGCAGCCGGCTCTTGTTCTTCTCGAAATCGACCGACGCCAGCAGTTCGCGGAGGTAGACGGTGTCGCGGTCGGCGTTGGGGAGTTCGATGCCGATGGCGTTGCGGCCGGGGACGACCGCGACGCGGGCGGAGATCGCGCTCATAGAGCGGGCGATGTCGTCGGCAAGACCGATCACGCGCGAGGATTTCGTGCCCGGGGCCGGCTCCAGCTCATAGAGCGTCACCACCGGGCCGGGGCGCACATTGATGATCTCGCCGCGAACGCCGAAATCCTCAAGCACCGATTCCAGCAGGCGCGCATTCTGGTCCAGCGATTCCGGGCTGATCGTATGGCCGGCTTTCGCCGGGGCCTCGGCGAGCAGACGCAGCGGCGGCATCTCGTAGCCGCCACGGTCGAGAAGGCTCGGCTGTGCCTCGCTGCTGACGCGGTTGCCCTGTTTCAGGCGCGACTTGCTCGGATGAACCCGGCTCGCGCGCTGCGCTTCGGCGAGGCCCGCGGCCGACATCTTGTATCCCGACGCTTCCTCGGCCCAGTCATCGTCATCATAGGCGGCGTCCGTCTCGTCGTCGTCGTAGAGGGTGGCATCGGAGCGGGCATGGAACCCGGCGCGCAGATCATGCGCATAATCGTGATCGAAACCATCCCCGCGCGAAGAGAAGCGCCGCTTCACAAGGGCGTAGAAGCTGAGCGCGGCATGCATGGCGGCGCCGGAAAGGAAAGCGGCAGCGCGCCCCAGCCGGCCTTCCTGCGCCTCGTCATCGAGGTCGATATCCGGGCGCGGCGCGGCGCGGCGTTGCGGCGCGGGCTCCCCGGCATCGGTATCGGCGTCGCCGCGGCCGCGCAACATGCTCCAGTCGGCGCTGCGGGCAAGTGCGATCAGCGTTGCGGCGAAGGCAAACGCGCCGAGCACGACCGAAATCGCGATCTCGCCGGTGCGGCCCGCCAGCATGAAGGGGATCGCGGCAAGCCCGTCGCCGACGATGCCGCCAAGACCGGTCGGCAGCGGCCAGGCGCCGATGGCGGGAATGCAGGCGAAGACGAGTGCCCCGGTCAGCAGGGCTGCCAGCAGCCATCCGAGCCGGCGCAGCGGATGCGAGACGCCATGTCTGCGCAGCAGCGCGACGCCCCAGGCGAAGAGCGGCAGCGGCAACAGAATGACCGCCAGACCGAAAAGCTGGATCAGCATGTCGGCGACGACCGATCCCGGCAGTCCGAGGAGATTGTGCGCCGGCTTGCCGGTCGCGTTGTTCAGGCTCGGATCGTCCACCGTCCAGGTCGCCAGGGCCGCGCAGAAGGCGAGAACGAAGAGGATCGTTATCGCGCCCGAAAGGCGGATGGCGAGGTTGCGCAGCATGCCGCGCGTGGCTGCGAGGAGCGTGCTGCCGGACATCAATGTGGAAATGAGCTGTGTCATGGGCCTTGGCTCTTTGAGTCAGTTCAGAAGACGCGCCAGCCGGGTCAGCGCGGCCTGCGTGAGATCGAGTTCGTCGACAAGGGCGATGCGGACATAATCGTCGCCCGGATTGATGCCGTCGCGGCCGCGGCGGCCCAGATACGCGCCTGGAACGAAACGCAGGCCGACTTCCTGCCACGCCCTCAGGGTGAAATTCTCCCCGCCGCCGAGGGCGCCGACATCGAGCCAGAGGAAGAACCCGGCATCGGGACGCCGGTATCCCGCCCAGTGGCCGATGATCTGGTCCGCAAGATCGAATTTCGCGGCGTAAAGCCGGCGATTTTCCGCAACGTGGGATTCATCGCCATAGGCCGCGATGGCGGCGTTCTGCAGGGGAACGGACACTTGCGGTCCGCACAGATTGCGCATGCGGATCAGCGCCTTGATGAAGGCCGGATCGCCGGCGGCGAAGCCGCAGCGCAGGCCAGGGAGATTGGAGCGCTTGGAGAGCGAATTGAAGACGCACACATGGCTGTAATTGCCGTCCTGCGACACGGCGAGCGCGCCGGCCGGCGGCTCGGAACGGTAAAGCTCCGAATAGCATTCGTCCGCGAACAGCAGGAAATCATGGCGGCGCGCGGTTTCGACGATCGCGCGCAGGCGCTCGGCGGAAGCGATCGTTCCGGCGGGATTGGAAGGCGAGGCGAAGAAGGCGAATACGGTGCGGTCGAGAAGGGCCGGCGGCAGGCCCTCTATATCGGGCAGGTGGTTGTTGCCCTCATGGGCGTCGAGCAGCAGCGGCGCGACTCCGGCGGCGACGATCCCCGCGCCGTAGGACTGGTAGAACGGGTTGGGCAGCAGCGCGACCGGATCCTTCTTTCCGCTCTCCAGTGCCGCGGTCACCGCGGCGAGGAAGAGCCCCTCGCGCGAGCCGGCAAGCGCGGTGATCTGCGTCTGCGGATCGAGATGGCGCAGCGCGAAGCGGCGGCAGGCCCAGTCGGCGACGGCCTGGCGGAAGGCGGGTGTGCCGGCGGCGGCGGGATAGGCGCCGAGCGGCTCGAGATCGGCCACCAGCGCCTGCGCCGCGAGCGCCGGAAAGCGGTGGTGGGGCTCGCCGACCGACAGGTTGATCGGGCTCATGCCCGAGGGAACGCCCTCCAGCAGCGCGGCGAGCCGCTGGAAAGGCGAATCGCCGATCAGCGTGCGGGCCAGCTCTTCGGGCAGAGGTTCGTGCATTCCAACATCCGGCAAGGGCCGAAGGCGCGGCGTCGGCGCGTTCGGCAACAACGATCGCCGGTCAGACTATGGGGGATGCGGTTAAGGCCGCCTTAACCTTGTCGTCAGGGCGCTTGCGGCAGGAAGAAAGCCCGGCGGGAGGACCGCCGGGCTCTTGCATGTCCGCCGTTGCCGGCAGGAGGTCAGTTATAGGCCTTCTCGCCGTGCGAGGAGATGTCGAGGCCTTCGATCTCCTCCTGCTGCGTGACGCGGATCTTCATCACCAACTTGATGATGAGGAGCGCGACGACGGTGACGACGGCGGACCAGACGATCGCGACGCCGACGGCCGTCGCCTGCGTGACGAGCTGACCGCCGATGGAGTATTCCTCGCCGCCGGGGCCGAAGCCGCTCAGCGAGGGCGCAGCGACGATCGCGGTGCCCAGGGCGCCGACGATGCCGCCGACGCCGTGAACGCCGAAGACGTCGAGCGAGTCGTCATATTTGAGCATCGGCTTCAGCGAGACGACCGCCCAGAGGCAGACGATGCCGGCAACCGCGCCGAGGACGATCGCCCCGACCGTGCCGGCAAGACCGGCCGCCGGGGTGATCGCGACGAGGCCGGCGATGGCGCCAGAGGCCGCGCCGAGGGCGGAGGCATGGCCGCGCGTGACGCGCTCGGCGAGCGACCACGCCAGCGCCGCGGCGGCGGTGGCGGTGATCGTGTTCAGGAACGCCTGGGCGGTGAGGCCGTTGGCCTCGAGGTTGGAGCCGGCGTTGAAGCCGAACCAGCCGACCCACAGGAGGCACGCGCCGATCATCGTGAACGGCAGGTTGTGGGGCGCCATGTTCTCCTTCATGAAACCAACGCGCGGGCCGAGGATCAGTGCGGCCACCAGACCGGCGATACCGGCGTTGATATGGACGACCGTGCCGCCGGCGAAATCAAGCGCGCCCATCTCGAAGAGATAGCCGCCGCCAGCCCAGACCATGTGGGCGATCGGCAGGTAGGCGAAGGTGAACCACAGGACGATGAACAGGATCACCGCGCCGAACCGCATTCTTTCGGCGATCGCGCCCACGATCAGCGCCGGGGTGATGGCGCCGAAGGTCAGCTGGAAGATGACGAAGGTGAGCTCGGGGATGACGACGCCTTCGGAGAAGGTAGCCGCCGTGGAATCGGGTGTGACACCGGTCAGGAAAAGCTTGTCGAACCCGCCGAAGAAGGCGTTGGTGCCATCGCCGCCGAAAGCGACGCTGTAGCCATAGGCCACCCACAGCAGGGCGATGACGCAGAAGCCGGCAAACACCTGCATCAGCACCGACAGCATGTTCTTGGAACGCACCAGGCCGCCATAGAAGAGGGCGAGCCCGGGGATGGTCATCAGAATGACGAGCATGGTGCTGACCAGCATCCACGTCGTGTCGCCCTTGTCGGGCACTGGGGCTGCGCCTTCGGACGCCGCCTGGGCGAACGCCAGGGCCGGCAGGGCCAGCGTGCCGACCAACGCGGCCGCTGTCGTCTTGAGAGCTTGGTAACTCATGGTACCGTCCTTTCCTCGCATTAGAGCGCGTCGGTGCCGGATTCGCCGGTGCGAATGCGGACCGCTTGCTCGATGCTGCTTACAAAGATTTTCCCGTCGCCGATCTGGCCGGACCGGGCCGTATTCGTGATCGTGTCGACGACACGGTCGACGTCGCCATCGGCGACGACCACCTCGACCTTGAGTTTGGGCAGGAAATTCACGGCATATTCAGCGCCGCGATAGATTTCCGTGTGCCCCTTCTGCCGTCCGTATCCCTTGACCTCGGTCACCGTGAGGCCATGGATGCCGATCCCGGTGAGCGCCTCGCGCACCGCATCGAGCTTGAACGGCTTGATGATCGCCATAACGTTCTTCATGAGTGTCTTCCTTTGCGTTGCACTACCACCCGAAATGGGAAGAGGCGGTCGCGGCTTTGCCGATGAGAACGGAGGCTCTGGCCGCGGGCCCGATCCCGCACTTCGGTTCCGCCGAAAAAGGCCCGGCGGTTTTCGCCGGGCCAATGCTTGGAGTTCATCCGGTCCCTTTGGGAGCCGGCTTCACAGCCTCTGGCTGCCGACCCCGAATTCGGGGTAGGCCTCGACGCCGATCTCGGCCTTGTCGAGACCCATCATCTCCTCTTCCTCGCTCACGCGGATACCGACCGTGAGCTTGAGGATGAACCAGACGATCGCGCTGACGATCAGCGTGAACGCGCCGACCGACAAGATGCCGATGAGCTGCACGCCGTAGCTGGTGCCGTCGTTGGACAGCGGCACGATGAAGGTGCCCCAGATACCGGCCAGCAGATGGACCGGGATCGCGCCGACGACGTCGTCGATCTTCAGCTTGTCGAGCAGCGGCACCGCGAAGACCACGATTGCCGCGCCGACACCGCCGATGAGGATCGCGGCCGGGACAGACGGCATCAGCGGTTCGGCCGTGATCGCGACCAGACCGGCAAGCGCGCCGTTCAGCGCCATCGTCACATCGACCTTCTTGTAGATGATCTGCGTGAGGATCATGGCAACGACCACGCCGGAAGCGGCGGCGAGGTTGGTGTTGGCGAAGATCCGCGAGATGTCGGTCACGTCACCGATGGTGCCCATCGCGAGCTGGGATGCGCCGTTGAAGCCGAACCAGCCGAGCCACAGGATGAAGGTGCCGAGCGTCGCCAGCGGCATCGACGAACCCGGGATCGGGTGAATCTCGCCGTTGGGCCCGAACTTGCCCTTGCGCGCGCCGAGGATCAGGGCGCCGGAGAGGGCCGCCCAGCCGCCGACCGAATGCACCAGGGTGGAGCCGGCGAAGTCGGAGAAGCCCATCTCCGACAGCCACCCGCCGCCCCACTGCCAGGAACCGGTGATCGGGTACATCAGACCCGTCAGAACGACGGTGAAGATCATGAACGGCCACAGTTTGATGCGCTCGGCAAGCGTGCCCGACACGACCGAGGCGGCCGTGGCGCAGAACACCATCTGATAGAACCAGTCGGATGCCGTCGAGTAGCCGGTATCCAACGCGTCGCCGCCCACCGCGTCGAAGACATAGGGGCCCCAGGAGCCGATAAAGCCGCCGTCGACATTCGTGTACATCAGGTTGTAGCCGGTCAGCCAGAAGAGCAGGCCCGCGACCGAGTACAGCGCAATGTTCTTCAGGCATTGCATGGAGACGTTCTTGGAGCGGACGAGACCGGCTTCGAGCATCGCGAAACCGGCCGCCATCCACATCACGAGGAAGCCGCCCAGAAGGAACAGCAGCGTGTTGAATATGTAGGCCGTATCCGCGGATACCGCAGCCGCAGGTTCGGCCGCGGCCGCGGCCGCGTCCTGAGCCAGCGCGAGGCCGGCGGGGAGCGTGGCGGCGAGCGCGATGCCGCCGGTAAGGGTCATAAGGCGTTTAGCCATCGTCATGATGTGATCCTTTCGATGGAATAGGTCAGAGCGCGTCGGCGCCGGATTCGCCCGTGCGAATGCGGACCGCCTGCTCGATGTCACAAACAAAGATCTTTCCATCGCCGATCTGACCCGACCGCGCGGCGGCCGTGATCGCTTCGATGACGCGGTCGGTATCGCCGTCCGCGACCACGACCTCGACCTTGAGTTTGGGCAGGAAATTCACGGCATATTCAGCGCCGCGATAGATTTCCGTGTGCCCCTTCTGCCGTCCGTATCCTTTGACCTCGGTCACCGTGAGGCCATGGATGCCGATCCCGGTGAGCGCTTCGCGCACCGCATCGAGCTTGAACGGCTTGATGATCGCCATAATGCTTTTCATGTGGCTCCCCGTTCGTTTGCCAAGCGGGGCTTCGCCCGCCAGAAATGAGCACGCTTTTGGCAAGGATCGCCGTCGATGCGTCACCCGAGGGGAGGGGAATCAAACTTTGTGCCACTCGCCGAAAAAAAGCCTCATTTCATTGAATCAGGGGCGTTTTTTCCTGAGTCTCAACAAGGGTTTGGTAAGCTTTCGCCAATCGCTTGCGCAAAAAGTAGGCAATTTGCAGAATTTGCCTAAAAGCGCGGCAATTCATCTCGGCGTCTTGACGCGGAGCAGGCCTTCCTGCGCGACGGAAGCGATGAGCTGCCCCTCACGGGTGAAGAAATTCCCCCAGGAAAGGCCCCTGCCGCGACTGGCGTTGGGCGATGAGTGCGTGAACAGGACCCAGTCGTTGAAGCTGAAGGGCCTGTGGAACCACATCGCATGGTCGAGGCTGGCGCCGAGGAAGTCGGGGTGGAGGATGCTCCATCCATGGGTGAGGAGCGACGTATCGAGCAAGGTGATGTCGGATGCATAGGCTAGCACGGCCTGATGGAGCAGCGGATCGTCCCGCAGCGCCGCCTTTGGCCGGAACCAGATGTGCTGGGGCGGCGGCACTTCATGCGTGTCGGAGCGTGGCGGAAACGCGACAGGCCGGAATTCAATCAACGGCTCCTGATTCCAATAGTGCCGGAACGCCGCCGGGGCGTCGCTGAGATATCTTTCCTTTGCTTCGTCGCCGCCAAGCAGGCCTTCCGGAGAGGGCACGTCGGGCATCGCGATCTGATGGCTGAAGCCGTCCTCCACCGTCTGGAAGGAGGCGGCCATGGAAAAGATCGCGCGTTCGCCCTGCCTGGCCAGCACGCGGCGGGTGGAAAAGCTGCCGCCGTCGCGGATGCGCTCCACCTCATAGGAGATGAAAGGGAAATCGGGATCGCCGGCCAGGATGAAATAGAGATGCAGCGAATGCGGCGGCCGTCCCGGCGCCACGGTCTTGGAGGCGGCGTAGAGCGCCTGCGCCATCACCTGTCCGCCGAAGACGCGCGGCCAGCCGATATTCCAGTTGGGTCCGCGGAAGCTGTCCGGCGCGACTTCCTCAAGGTCGAAGATCGTCAGTCGATGTTCGGCGGCGCTCTGCATCGCGGGCTGCTTCCTGCTCTTTGCCTTATGGAGACTGTCCGCCATCCTGTTCGGCGGCGGTCTTTGGGTATAAGGTCGTTGCGGCACTCAAAATCGCCTTTCCTTGGCAGGTGAGAACGTGAACGGCAAGACCCGACAGCCAGCGCCCGACGGGCGCCACCATGACATCGTGATCGCCGGCAGCGGCCTGACGGGCTCGATCCTGGCGGCCGCGCTGACGAAGGACGTCCGGCCACGGCTGAGGGTCGCCCTGTGCGGGCGGGCGGGGGCGGACCGCGACGATCCGAGGGCCTATGCGATCGCGCCCGGCGTGCGGCTGATGCTGGAGGTGCTCGGCATCTGGGAGAAGGTCGCGGCCGATGCCGCGCCGGTCATGGAAATGCGGATTACCGATTCGCGTCTGGAGGACGTCGTGCGGCCGCTGTTTCTGTCTCTGGGCGAAGGCGCGAATGGCGATGCGCCGCTGGCCCATATCGTTCCCGCGGCGGCGCTCGCGGCGGCGACAGACAGCATCCTTGAGGGGTGCGCCGCGGAGCGCATCGACCCGGGTGTCTTCACCGGGGTGGAGACGGACGGCGGCAGCGCCCGGCTGGTCGGCAGCAAGGCGAGTATCGACGGCGGACTGATCGTCGGCGCGGACGGCGCGCGTTCGGTGGTGCGCGAAGCGGCCGGGATCAGGACGGTCGGCTGGGACTACGGCCAGAGCGGGGTCGTCGCGACGCTGCAGGCGGAAATCCCGCACGAGAACCGCGCGGTCCAGCATTTTCTGCCTGACGGGCCGTTCGCGCTGCTGCCGCTGCCGCAGAACCGCTATTCGCTGGTATGCAGCATGCCCGCTAAGAAGGCGGACGCGCTCGCCGCGCTCGGCCGGAAGATGCTAAAAGAGGAACTGGAGATGCGCGCGGGCGCGGAAATCGGGCCGCTGACGCCGCTGACGCCGGCGGTCGCGTTTCCGCTCGGGCTGCATCTGGCGCGCAGCTTCGTTGCCCCGCGCATCGCGCTCGCCGGCGATGCGGCGCACCGGATGCATCCGCTCGCCGGCCAGGGGCAGAACATGGGGCTGAGGGATGTCGCGGCGCTGGCCCAGGTGGTGCTGGAGGCGGCCCGGCTCGGGCAGGACCCCGGCGGACTTGACGTGCTGGAACGCTACCAGCGCTGGCGCCGGTTCGACACGGTGCAGTTCGCGGTGGTGACCGACGGGCTGAACCGGCTCTTTTCCAACGATATCGGGCTGGTCCGGGCGCTGCGCGACACGGGCCTTGGGCTTTTCGACCGGTTCTCCGGGCTGAAGCGCCGCGTCGCCCGCGACGCGGCGGGCCTGTCGGGCGACGTGCCGCGCCTGCTGCTCGGCCTGCCGGCCTGACCCCTAATCTTCCAGCCGGCGGGCCTCTTCCGCCAGCATGATCGGAATGCCGTTGCGGATGGGGAAGGCGAGCCGCGCCGCGCGGCTGATCAGCTCCTGATTGGCGCGGTCATATTCGAGCACCGTCTTGGTGACGGGACAGACGAGAATCTCCAGAAGCTTGGGATCGATCGCGCCGTCGTCGCCCTTGTCCGCCGTCCTGTCGTTCATGTCCGCAGGGTCCTTGTCAGCCTATTGCAGGTTTATCGCATCGTCGCCGATGGTCGCGCCGAGCTCGCGCTCGGTGAGCGCGATCAGCAGTTCGGCGCGCTTGGTGGTGTCCGCCGCTTCGAGCAGCGCCTGTTTCTCGCGCACGCCATATGGCGCCGCCATCGACAGGGAATTGACGAGGATCTCGTTGTCGGCGCGGTTGATCTCGTCCCAGTCTATGGTCAGGTCGTTGGCGGAAAGATAGGCCCGCAGCGCCTCCAGCACGCGTTCGCGGTTGAACATGCGTCCGCCCGCGTCGGCGGTGAAATCGCGCGCGAAGGGCTTTGCATCGATGCGGCACTGGCGGAAGGGCGTCGCCACTTCCATCTCCTCGACGATGCGGAACCGCGTGATCCCCGTCAGGGTGATCAGATAGCGTCCGTCGCCGGTTTCCATGAATGCCGTCAGCCGCCCGGCGCAACCGATCTGCTCCAGCGGCTCGGCAGAACCCCTGGGGCCGGCGGCCGCCTCGTCGGGCTGGATCATGCCGATCAGCCGCTGCCCGGCCAGCGCATGGTCGATCATCGCCAGATAGCGCGGCTCGAAAATATTCAGCGGCAGGTCGCCGCGCGGCAGCAGCAGCGCGCCGGCCAGCGGAAATACCGGCAGGATGGAGGGCAGCGATTCGGGTCCGGAATAATACACTTCAGGTGTCTTGCACCCCCTTCTGCACTCAGGAAAACAGGACCGACGACAAGGCCCGTCTTCCGGCGACGGTGGCTTCGTCCATGGGGCCCCAGGCGTCGAAGAACTTCAGCAGTTGCACACGCGCCGCCTCATCGTTCCAGGCGCGGTTGCGGCGGACGATCTCGATCAGCTCCCGGGCGGCCGCCTCGCGCTTGCCACGGGCATTGAGCACGAGCGCCATGTCGAAACGCGCCTGATGGTTGTTGGGATCCGTGATGATGGCCGCTTCCAGATCGGCGAGATCCTCCAGCTTGCCGGCCATCTCGGCCAGTTCCAGTTCCGCGACCGCACCGGCGATGTGGCTGTCGCCTTCCTTGCCGGCGGGCACGATGGAGAGCGTCTGGCGCGCGCGCTCCAGGTCGCCGGCCTTCACCATGCAGCGGATCAGGCCGCCGATCGCATGGAGATTTTCCTGTTCCTGCTGCAGCACCGTCGAATAGGCCTGGGCGGCGGCGTTCACGTCGCCCGCGCCGAGCGCCTCGTCACCGGCGGCCAGCATGTCCTCGACCGGGTTCCCGACGGGGCCGGCGAGCTTCTGGATGAAGGCGCGGATCTGGGTCTCGCCCTGCGCGCCCATGAAACCGTCGACCGGGCGGCCGTTCTTGAAGGCGAATACGGCGGGAATGGACTGCACGCCCATCTGGCCGGCGATCTCGGGATATTCGTCGATATTCATCTTCACCAGCTTCACCGCGCCGCGCGCGTCGCGCACGACCTTCTCCAGCACCGGCGTCAGCTGCTTGCACGGGCCGCACCAGGGCGCCCAGAAATCGACGAGCACCGGTACGTCCTTGGACGCCTCGATGACGTCGGCCATGAAGGTCTGGGTGGTGGTGTCCTTGATCAGGCCGCCCGCTGCGGGGCCGGCGCCGTTGAGATCGATCTGCATGGCGGGTTTCTCTTCGATGTCTTCACTTGGGCCAAAGATTTGGTCAAAAGATAGGCGCAAGCGGCGCGGAATATAAGCCCCGCCTCACGCGCGCCGGGATCAGTCGCCGCCGTCGCCGTCCTCGCGCACCGGCAGATCGACGATCAGGGGCGCGTGGCCGCAGCTTTTCACGAAAGCCATCAGCGCCTCGCTGGTGATCGTCGTCGTCGCCTCGTTGGTCAGCGGATGGAAATTGACGAGGCGGGATTCGACAAGGCCGCGGTCGAACACCGGCGTCACCTTTCTCTGCGGGTCGTTGATGAGCGCGAAGGGGGTGACGGAGCCCGGCTTTATGCCGAGCGTCTCCTCCAGCAGTTCGGCGCGCCCGAAGCTCAGCCTTGCCGAGCCGATCACGCGGTCGAGGCGCTTCAGATCGACCGCAAGTTCCTCGCGCGCGACAACGAGCCAGAGCCGGCCCTTCTTGTCCTTCAGGAAGAGGTTCTTGGCGTGCGCGCCCTCGATCTCGCCGCGCAGCCCCTGCGACTCCTCCACCGTGAAGAGCGGCGGATGGGTGACGGTCGTATGGGCGATGCCCAGCGCATCGAGCCGGGCGAGCAGGTCTTCCATCGTCGCGGGCACGGGCAACTCAGCTCCGAAGGGTGGCAGGGTGTCTCGCGCCGGGTTCTAGCGGGCGGCGGGCAAAGCATCAACCACGCGGGCAAAACGCCTGTTGCAATCGCCGCCAAGCTGCGCCATATAGGCGCCGTCGCCTTCGAGGCGGATCGAGCGGGTGTAGCTCAGGGGTAGAGCACAACCTTGCCAAGGTTGGGGTCGTGGGTTCGAATCCCATCGCCCGCTCCAGATTTTCCCCAAAATACCTATGGAATGAATCGCTCGACGTTTCTCTCAAAGGGGCGCGCGGCATTTCCGATGCGTTTGGCGTCTGGCGCGCTAAGCGGCCGCCGTCTCTTGTTGCTTGAAAATCAACATATCCGGCGAAATGGCGTCCCTTGGGACCATGGAATATTTGCTGGCAATATCCCCAACAACGGTCCACGCTTCCTTCCGTCCAAGGCGGGCACCCTGTTCAGCCAACTTGCCTATATTCTGAGAGGCGACGATCCGCACGATATCCCCAAAGGTTTTTATTTCCGGCGGAAACGTCGCTGCGAAAACGAGCGACAGAACGAATATCGTGACCGCCACGGGCATTGACGCGAGGAAAACCCATCCGGGCACGCTCAAAACATCAAGCAGGCTCAAGGTCAGTAGCGCGATCGGCAGGGCAAATAGCAGGCAATAAGCGGTGGTGCCCCAAAAGCCAAGATTAGGAACGAATGGCCTCATCCCGCCATCCTTTTGAATAATCGCGCAAATCTTGCGTACAGAAAGGCCGGAAAGCTCATTGATCGGTGTCTTGGGTCGCAATTCAATGTCTAGCTTTGGCTGCAACAAGCCACGCAATCTGTAAAAGCATATGGCGGTTGCGCATCGACCATCGAATCCATCATCGCCCAACGGCTCCGCGAATCCTTCGAACAGATCGCCGACCGTTTCGCATGGACGTGCTTCACTGAACACAGGGGAGTAGCCGAACGCCTCCGCGAGGTCATGGACCAACTCTTCGGCGAATTCACCGTTCAAACCGAGCGATGTCGTCATCGGAGCGTCTCCTTCAACTCATCAAGCCTAGCGCCGAGCGGTCATTTCACAAACCTTGTTCTTACACATATGCGTTGTCTTCGAAGGGTTGCTCGACAAAGTGCGGACGTCCGCACACGATGGCCTGACGCGATGCAAGGTCATGGGGCAACATTGGCGCAGGGTATCGGGCGGCTGTTGATGCCGGAAGAGCGGGTCGTCTGGGAAGGGCGGCCGAAGACCGGCCTGCTCTTTCGGCGCAACGAAGGCTTTCACATCGGCATGAGTCTGATCTGGGCAGTGTTCTTTGTGGCCGTATTCTGGGATATTGGATTCTGGAGAGCGGATAGCCCTTTCTTCCTGAAACTGTTCAGCCTGCCCTTTGTCGTCGCCGGGTTTTTTGCACTCGTCGGACGATTCTGGATCGATATGTGGGTTCGCCGCAGGCTCCGCTACGCCGTTACGAACCGCCGTATCATGATCATGAAAGGCGATGGCGCGTCGGTGTCGAGATCGTTCGACATCACGCGGCTGCCGGCACTTGAGCTGGAGGAAAGGCCAGACGGCAGCGGAACGATCAAATTCGGCGAAACGGATCGCGGCATTTTTGCAAGCAGGGACTTCGGTTTCTGGATACCAGCGCTTTCCGCAACGCCGCAATTTCTTGCCATTGAGAAGGCCCGCTCGGTCTTCGAACTTATTCAGAAGCAGAAATAGGTGCCGCGGCGGCGAGGTTCGAAAGCGCAGGTGAATTGCGAGTATGTTTGAAGCGGAGTTTGATCGGTTTGCCGACGAGTACAGAAAGCAGCACGCGCACAGCATACGCTTCAGCGGGGAGAATCCCGAATTCTTCGCGGCATACAAGGTCGCGATCGTCTCGGAAGAGGCGCCTGCATCCGGCGACGATCACCGCATACTGGATTTTGGCGGGGGAATCGGAAACTCGCTTGGCCATTTCCGGCAGTATTACCCGGATAGCGAGATTGTCGTTGCCGACCCGTCGTCCAGGTCGCTCGACATTGCCAGAGGGCGGTTCCCGGCCGAACGCAATTTTTGTCACCTGACGGGCGATGAACTCCCCTTTGAGGATGAAACCTTCCACATCGCCTTCGCTGCCTGTGTGTTCCACCATATTCCCGCCGCATCCCATCTGAAATTCCTGTCCGAACTTCGCCGCGTGTTGCGGCCGGGCGGAAGCCTGTTTGTCTTCGAGCACAACCCTTACAATCCGCTGACGCGGAAAGCCGTGAATGATTGTGAATTCGATGCCGGCGTCACGCTCATAACGGCCCGGGAAATGCGATCCCGGCTACGCTCGGC
Source organism: Flavobacteriaceae bacterium (assembly GCA_050249695.1). Taxonomy (GTDB): domain Bacteria; phylum Pseudomonadota; class Alphaproteobacteria; order Rhizobiales; family Tepidamorphaceae; genus JACKJP01. The sequence goes on from JBFWQA010000002.1 coordinate 496,411, forward strand.
AGGATTTGACGATTTGAAAGTCCGCTACCGCATTTTCTTTCCCGGCTTCCTGCGGAATTTGAGGCCGATAGAGCCCTGGATGGGGCGGGTTCCGCTCGGCGGGCAGTTCTACGCCCATGCGAGGGTGTGACGGCGGTCGTAGGTGTCGAACACTCTCCGTCGAGACGCTATTGCGCCGTCTCCTGTCTGCCCGCCCTTGCCACCTTCATCCGCGTCCCCAGAAACGCCGCGATGAACGCCGCCGTCAGCAGCAGAACGATGGTCGGGGCCGGGGCGCTGTCGATGAAGAAGCTGAGATAGACGCCGAGAAACGAGGCGGCGACGCTGACGGTGGCGGCGACGATCAGCATCGCGCCGAAGCGCCGCGTCGTCAGGAAGGCGATGGCGCCCGGCGCGATCAGCAGCGCGATGGTGAGAATGATGCCGGTCGCCTTCAGCGCGCCGACAATGGTCAGCGACAGCATCGCCAGCAGGCCGTAATGCAGCAGCGAAACCTTCAGCCCGATGGCGCGGGCCTGCTGCGGATCGAAGGCATGGAGCAGGAAATCCTTCCATTTGAGCGCGACGATCCCGCTTGTGAGGAGGGCGATGATCGCGGCCTCGATCAGGTCGGCCGGATAGACGCCGAGCATGTCGCCGAAGAGGATGTGATCGAGATGCACGTCGGTCTGGATGCTGGTGTAGAGCACGAGCCCGAGGCCGAACATGCCGGAGAAGACGATCCCCATGACGGTGTCCTGCTTGATGCGGCTGTTCTCGTCGAGAAAGCCGGTGAGGATGGCGCAGAGCATGCCGGCGGCGAAGGCGCCGATACCGAGCGGGATGCCGGCGATATAGGCAAGGACGACGCCGGGAAAGACGGCGTGGGATACCGCGTCGCCCATCAGCGCCCAGCCCTTCAGCACCAGAAAGCATGACAGCAGCGCGGTCGGCACCGCGACGATGACCGAGATCAGCAGCGCGTCGCGCATGAAGGGGAACTGGAAGGGAAGCGTCAGCTGCTCGAGCATTTCTAAGCCGCGCTTTCCTGTCCGGCGTCCGCCCGCAGGGCCGCGGCCGCCTTGCGCCGCGCGGCGAGATAGCCGTGTTTCGGCGCGAGCATGAAGACGATGCCGAAGATCGCCGTCTGCAGGCAGATGATGACGCCGCCCGTCGCGCCGTTGAGGAAATAGCTGGCATAGGCGCCGATGAGGCAGGTCAGGGCGCCGATGGCGACGGAAATGAGGATCAGGCGCGCGAAGCGGTCGGTGATGAGATAGGCGGTGGCGCCGGGCGTCACCACCATGGCGATGACGAGAAACGCGCCGACCGTCTGCATGGCGGCGACCGTCGAGGCGCTGAGCAGGGTGAAGAAAAGCACCTTCAGCGCGTTCGGATTGATGCCGACGGAGCGGGCATGGCTCTCGTCGAAGAAGGCGACCAGCAGGTCCTTCCATTTGAGCGTCAGCAGCAGCAGCGAGACGCCCGAGATGATGACCAGCTGAAGCGTATCGAACGGCGTGATGGCGAGGATGTTGCCGAGAACGATGGTCTGGATGTTCACCGACGCCGGCGACAGCGAGATCATGAACAGGCCAAGGCCGAAGAAGGATGTGAAGATGAGGCCGATGACGGCGTCTTCCTTCAGCCGCGTGCGCTGGTTGAGGAAAAGGATCGCGCCGGCCGCCATGCCGCCGGCAAGGAAGGCGCCGAGCGAGAAGGGCAGGCCGAGCATATAGGCCCCGGCGACCCCCGGAACGATGGAGTGGGAGAGCGCGTCGCCGATCAGCGACCAGCCCTTCAGCATCAGATAGGCGGAAAGAAAGGCGCAGGTGCCGCCGACAAGCGCCGACACCCACATGGCATTGACCATGTAACCGTAGCTGAAGGGCTCCAGCAGCGTTTCCATCGCGCCTCAGCGATTCTCTTCGCGGATTTCGTCGCCAACCTCGTCATAGACGACGAAGGGCCGCTCATCGTCGGAGATGACGCCGGTGACCGTGCCGCCGGTGGCGGTATCGAAGGCGAAATGGCGGAGCACGCCGCCGAAGGCCTTTTCCAGATTGTGCCGGGTGAAGACCTCCCGCGTCGGACCTTCCGCCAGCACGGTGCGCAGCAGCAGGACGGCGCGGTCGCAGAATTCCGGGACGGAGCCGAGATTGTGCGTGGAGACCAGCATCACCCGGCCCTCGTCGCGCAGGCTCTTCAGCAGGCGGATGATCGCGTCCTCGGTCTTCACGTCGACGCCGGTGAACGGTTCGTCGAGCAGGATGACGCGGGCGTTCTGGGCGAGCGCGCGCGCCAGAAACACGCGCTTGCGCTGGCCGCCGGAAAGTTCACCGATCTGGCGCAGGCGCAAGTCGGCCATGCCGACGCGCTCCAGCGCCTGGTCGACGGCCTCGCGGTCGGCCCTGCCGGGAATCCTCAGGAAGTTCATGTGGCCGTACCGGCCCATCATGACCACATCCTGGACGAGGACGGGAAAGTTCCAGTCGACCTCCTCGCTCTGCGGCACATAGGCGACGACATTCTTCTTCAGCGCGACCGGCACGCCGTCGCCGAGAATGCGGATGTCGCCGCCGCCAAGCTGCACGAAACCCATGATCGCCTTGAAGAGGGTCGACTTGCCGCTGCCATTGACGCCTACGAGGGCGGTGATGGAGCCTTGAGGCACCTCGAAACTGGCGTGCCGGAGAGCGGTATGGCCGTTGCGGTAGGTCACCGTCGCGTCGCGCACGGCAATGCCGGGCACGGTGGAAGACGCCGCTGCGGCGAGGCTCTCCGCGGTCGGCTGGTCTCTCATTGCGACAGGCCTTTCGCGATCGTCTCGGTGGTGACGCGCAGCAGGTCGAGATAGGTCGGCACCGGGCCGTCCTTTTCGCTCAGCGAATCGACATAGAGCACGCCGCCATATGCGGCGCCGGTTTCCCTGGCGACCTGCTGGGCCGGCTTGGCGGAAACGGTGCTTTCGGAGAAAACGGCGGGGATTTCGTGCTCGCGCACCGCGTCGATCACCTTGCGGACCTGCTGCGGCGTTCCCTGCTGGTCGGCGTTGATGGGCCAGAGATAAAGCTCGTTCAGATCGAAATCGCGGGCGAGATAGCTGAAGGCGCCCTCGCTGGTCACCAGCCAGCGGCGATTGCCGGACAGCCCGTCCAGCCGCGCCCGGATGGGTGCGATCGCCGCCTCGATCTTCTTCTTGTAGGCCTCGGCGTTGGCGTCATAGGCAGACGCGTTGGCGGGGTCGTGCTTCATCAGGGCGTCGCGGATGTTGTCGACATAGATCTCCGCATTCTTCGGCGACATCCAGGCGTGCGGATTGGGTTTGCCCGTATAGGGTCCCTCGCCGATGCTCATCGGGTCCACGCCGTCGGACACCGTGACGGAGGCCACGTCGCGCAGATTGCGGAAGAAGCGTTCGAACCAGAGTTCCAGATTGAGGCCGTTCCACAGGACGAGGTCGGCGTCCTGCGCGCGCAGGATGTCGCCGGGGGTCGGCTGGTAGTTGTGGATCTCGGCGCCGGGCTTGGTGATCGATTCCACGACCGCATGCTCGCCGGCGACGTTCGCCGCCATGTCGGCGATCACGGTGAAGGTGGTCACGACCTTGAGTTTGCCGGCAGACGCCGCCGTGGCCGATGTCGACAGGGCGAGCACCCCGAGCGCGAGCGCCAGCCAATTGCGGACCGATCTCATGTGTCTCCTTCCGAAAGGCCGCGCCGTCACTTCGCGAGGCAGCTGAAAAATGGCACGGGACAAGTTAGAATGCAAGTGCAAGTCATTTGCAACTAGAATGACGTGACGCGTCGTTTGGTTCCACGCCCGTCCGGCGCGGGCGGCGGGATGATCTGCATCATTGCGGCGTCCGGGCGAGGATGCGACGGTTCACGCCGCGTTGGCGGGCGGAAGAAACCGATGAATGAAGCGACAGGGCTCAAGAAAGTTCTCGGGTTGCCGCAACTTGTCTTCTACGCCGTCGGCGTCATCGTCGGGGCGGGCATCTATTCCGTCATCGGCGCGGCGGCGGGTATCGTCGGCGACGGGCTCTGGATCAGCTTTCTTATCGGCGCGCTGGTCGCGCTGCTGACGGCGCTCTCCTACGCGGAAATGGCGACCTGTCTGCCCCTGGCCGGCGCCGAATATGTGTATCTGTCGCGGGCGTTCCCGGGCGTCGCCTGGGCGCCCTTCGCGATGGGAATTCTCCTCATTTTCGGCGGCGCCGCGACGGCGGCCACCGTCGCGATGGCTTTCGGCGGGTATCTGCAGGGCTTTCTCGACATGCCGCCGGTCCTGTCGGGCCTCGTTCTGCTCGCCGGCATGACGGCCCTTGCCGCGGCGGGGCTGCGCGAAGCGGGTATCGCCAATGCCGTATTCACCAGTATCGAGGTCGGCGGACTGCTGATCGTGATCGCCGCGGGGCTGCATGGCGGCGGGGTGCCGGCCCTGATGCCGTCCGGGCCGGCGGGCCTGTTGCCCGCCGCGGCGCTCATCTTCTTCGTCTATCTCGGGTTTGAGGAGATCGCCAATCTGGCAGAGGAAGTGCGCGATCCCGGCCGCGATCTGCCGCGCGCGATCCTGCTCAGCCTGGCCCTGACGACGCTCATCTATGTGGCCGTGGCGCTCGCGGTCGCCGCGCTGGCCGATCCGGCGGAGATGGCGGAAAGCGCGGCGCCGCTCGCGATGGCGGTCGAACGCGTGTGGCCGCGCGTCTCAGGCGTGCTTTCGGCAATTGCGCTTTTCGCAACCGCCAACACCGTTCTGATCACCCTGATCGCGGGGGCGCGCATGATTTTCTCCATGGGCCGGAGCGGCGATCTTCCCGGCCTCTTCGGCAGGCTGTCGGGCGGCGGCGTACCGATCGCCGCGTCCGCCGCGATGCTGATCCTCGCGGCGGCGCTTCTGCCGATCGCGAATGTCCGGCTGCTGGCGGAGCTTTCCTCCTTCGCCGCGCTGCTCGCCTTCCTCGCCGTCAATGTGTCGCTGATCGTGCTGCGCTACCGTGCGCCGGCGCTGGCGCGGCCCTTCCGGGTGCCGTTCGCGATCGGCCGCCTGCCCGTCCTGCCGGCGGCGGCCCTCGCTTCGATCCTCATCCTGCTCGTCAGCTTCGACGCGACCGTCTATGCCGGCGGCGCGCTGGCGCTGGCGCTGGCGTTCCTCGCCTGGAAGCTGCGCCCGGCGCGCTGAATGCCCGCCGGTCCGCCGCCGATCTCCGAAACCGGCATTGTCATCGCTTCGGGGCTGCTCTAGCCTTGCGATCGGACGCGCGCCGCCGAGGCGCCGCACGACATCAAGATCACCCATACGAGACGGATCATTCCCCCATGAAATTCGGCATCGGCGCGGCGGCTAAACGCACGGAAGACAGGGCCCTGACAACGGGCAAGGGCCATTATACGAGCGATGTTCTCCCGGCGAACGGCCTGCGCGCCGTCATGGTGCGCTCGCCCGTCGCGCATGCAACCTTCACGATCTCCGATGAAGCGATCGCCGATGTGGAAGCGATGGAGGGCGTCCACAAGGTATTCACCTACAGGGACGTCGCTCATCTCGGGCCGATTCCGTGCGGCTTTTTCGTGAAGAACCCGGACGGTCAAACCGCGACGGTCCCGGATTTCACCATCCTGCAGGAAGATACCGTGCGCTATGTCGGCGATGCCATCGCGATGGTCGTCGCGGATACGCAGATGCAGGCGCGAGACGCCGCCGAGGCGCTGATGGTCGACTATGACGAGAAACCCGCCGTCGTCGACGTGCGGGAGGCGGTCAAGCCGGGGGCGCCACAGCTCTATGATCAGTACAAGAACAACACCGATTTCGATTACATCGTCGGCGACGAGGACGAGATCGCGGATGTTTTCAAGAAAGCCGATCACGTCGTCACGCTGGATCTGATCAACAGCCGCGTCGTCACCAATTACATGGAAATCCGCTCCGCGATCGGCGAGATCGACCGCAAGGGGCGCTACGTGCTGACCACCGGGTCGCAGGGCGTTCACAGCCTGCGCACGACGCTCGCCAAGGCGATCTTCAAGGAACCGGCGGAGAACTTCCATATTATCACGCCCGATGTCGGCGGCGGTTTCGGCACGCGGTTCGCCATCTACCGCGAATATCCGCTTGTCCTTCTGGCCGCGAAAGTCCTCGGCAAGCCTGTCATCTGGATTGCCGACCGTACCGACCATTTCCTCGCCGACTATCAGGGACGCGATCATTTCAGCCATGCCGAAATGGCGCTCGACGCACGTGGCAGAATTCTCGGCATCAAGGTCGATACGCTGGCCAATCTCGGGGCGACGGTGGCCGGGCCGGGCATTCTCGTGCCGGCGCTCGGTTCGCACATGCTGCCGGGCTGCTACGACATTCCGACAATCTATTCGCGCGTGCGCGGCATCTTCACCAATACCGTGACGATTTCGGCCTATCGCGGCGCCGGCCGGCCGGAGGCGGCCTATCTGATCGAGCGGCTGATCGACAAGGCCGCGCGCGACATCGACATGAAGCCCGAGGCGATCCGCCAGCGCAACTTCATCAAGCCCTCGCAGATGCCCTACACGACGCTGATGGACCGCACCTATGACAGCGGCGATTTCGCCGGCCATATGAAACAGGCCATGGAGATTGCCGACTGGAAGGGCTTTGGCGGCCGCCATCGCGAGGCGAGGAAGCGCGGCAAGCTCAGGGGTCTGAGCCTGGCGACCTATATCGAGGCGTGTTCCGGCGGCGCCGCCGAAGCGGCCCAGGTCCGGCTGGAGCGCGATGGCGGCGTCACGATCATCATCGGGTCGCAGCACAACGGCCAGGGGCACCGGACCGCCTTCGGCCAGATCGCCGCCGAGCATCTCGGCGTATCCCTCGAACAGATCAGGCTCGTCCAGGGAGATACCGATCTGGTCGAAACCGGCACCGGCACCGGCGGGTCGCGCTCCGTTCCCGTCGGCGGCGCCTCGCTGAACATAGCTGCCGGCCGTCTTGCCGAAACATTGCGCAAGCGCGCCGGCGACATGCTGGAAGCGGCCGCGGGAGATATCGAACTTGAGGACGGGGTCGCCCGCGTGGTCGGCACCGACCGCGAGGTCAGCCTCGCCGATGTCGCGGCCGCCGCGATCGATGCCGGCGACGCCGCCAGTCTGAGCGAAAAGGACGCATGGACGCCGCCGCACTTCACGTTTCCCAACGGCACGCATGCGGTGGAGGTCGAGATCGATCCCGATACCGGCCATATCGACATCGTCAACTATGTCGTCGTCGACGATTTCGGCATGACGCTCAACCCGACTCTGCTGCTCGGCCAGGTGCAGGGCGGTGTGGCGCAGGGGCTCGGCCAGGCGATGCTGGAGCGGACCTATTACGATCCCGACAGCGGCCAGCTTCTGACGGCATCCTTCCAGGACTACTGCATGCCGCGCGCGGAGGATTTTCCCGACATCCGCTTCGAGACACGCAACGTGCCCTGCAAGACGAACGCGCTCGGCATGAAGGGCGCCGGCGAAGCGGGCACGATCGGCGCGACGCCCGCGGTGATCAACGCCGTGGTCGATGCCCTGCACCGCCACAACGGTCTCACCCATATCGACATGCCGATGACCCCGGAATCGGTGTGGCGGGCGGTCAACGCCTGAGCGCCCGGCCTCACCTCTGAATCGTTTCCCCGCCGGTCATCTCGGCGACACGAGCGCGGGGAACGATGCCGGAGCTTCCGGCTTCTCGACACAGACCGGCGAGTCACGGACAATCGCCGGAAACTGCCGCGTCGAGGCCGGGTCGGCCCGCCGGATTATGAGGGGAGGCATCGATGGTCCAGCACGAGGCGGAACTTCTTCGAGCGCTGACGGAGGCCGCCGCCAGAGAGGCGAAAGCCCCCGCCGCGGAGCTCGATGCGCTGAGGAACTTCACCCGGCTCATGTTCGCCGACGGCGTGAACGAGGACGTCGCGCCCTACACGCCCGCCGAACTGGCGCAGCTTGCCGGGAGCGCCTGGGCGTTCAGCCAGACGCGCGAGGCGGGAAAAGCCAAGGTCAGGGTCTACAATCCGCGTGCCGAGGGGGAAACCTCGCGCCTGCGCGATATCAGCGTCGTCGAAATCCTGAACGACAACATGCCGTTTCTCGTGGATTCGGCCATGGCCGAACTGGCCGAAGAGGGGCGGGAAGTCCTGCTTGTCGTGCATCCGATCGAGGCTGTGAAACGCGGCAAGACCGGCAAGCGTACGATGTTTCTGGGACGCGCCGGCGCCGCAGGCGCGGAAGCGCTGCGCGAGAGCCTCATTCATATTCACGTGCGCCGGATCGACAGCGATCTGGAGCGCCGCGGGATCGAAGCGCGGCTCGCCAAGGTGTTCTCCGACGTGCGCCTTGCCGTCGAAGACTGGCAGAAGATGCGCGAGCGTCTGGCGAAGACCATCGAGACCTACAAATCGGCCCCGCCGCCCATTCCGGTCGAAGAGATCGCAGAGGCGATCCAGTTCCTCGAATGGCTCGCCGACAACAATTTCACCTTTCTGGGCATGCGCGAATATGTCTTCAGCAACGGCGTCAATTCGCAGACGCTGGAGACAATCGGGGAGAAGGGCGTCAAGGGTCTTGGCCTGTTGCGCGACCCGTCATTGCGGATTCTGCGGCGCGGCGACCAGTTCGTCACCTATACGCCGGAGCTGCGGGAATTCCTCAAGCAGCCCGTGCCGCTGCTGGTGACGAAGGCGAACGTCAAATCCACCATCCACCGCCGGGTCTATCTGGACTATGTCGGCGTCAAGACGTTCGACGAGGAGGGCGTGCTCGTCGGCGAACTCAGAATTGTCGGTCTGCTGACCTCCAGCGCCTACAACCGGTCGGTGCGTTCCATTCCCTATCTCAGGCGCAAGGCGGAGCTGGTGATGCAGGCGGCCGACCACGATCCGGTCAGCCATACGGGCAAGGCGCTGTGGAACGTACTGGAGACGTTTCCGCGCGACGAGCTGTTTCAGATCGATATAGAGACCCTGGCCGACTGGGCCCAGACGATCCTCAAGCTGCACGAGCGACCGCGCATCCGCGTGCTGCCGCGGATCGACAAGTTCGACCGCTTCGTGTCCGTTCTCGTCTACGTGCCGCGCGACCGTTTCAACACGCAGGTGCGCATCAGGATCGGCGAGATGCTCGCCGAGGAATATCGCGGCCACGTTTCGGCGGCCTATCCGGCCTTTCCCGAAGGAACGCTGGCACGCGTCCATTTCATCATCGGCCGCCGTCATGGCGACACGCCGAGGCCCGACGCGGCGATGCTGGAGGACCGCGTTGCGGAGATCGTCCGTTCGTGGGCCGACAGGCTCGAGGAAGCGCTCGAGCAGCGCTACGAGACCCTCGTCGCGGGCGATATATTCAAACGCTATCGCGATGCCTTTTCTCCCGCGTATCGGGGTGTCTTCGCGGCCGAAAGCGCCATCGACGATATCGAGCTCGTCGAAAAGCTTTCCGAGAACCGGCCGCTGATCATCAGGTTCCACAAGCGCCTCGAGGACGGACACAGGCGCATTGCCCTGAAACTCTTTCACCGCGGCCATCCGATCCCCCTGTCGCAGCGCGTGCCGATCCTGGAGAATCTCGGCTTCCGGGTGATCGACGAGCGCTCGTTCAGCGTCGACAAGCCGCTCCAGACCGGCAGCGAACCGGTATGGATGCACGACATGGTGCTGGAGGCCCGGTCCGGAGAGATCGACCTCGATGCGCTCGCGGAGCCGCTACAGGCGAGCTATATGGCCGTGGCCGAGGGGCGTGCCGAAAACGATGGCTACAACGCGCTTACCGCCGTCGCAGGCGCGGGCTGGCGCGATGTCGCGATGATCCGAGCCTACAGCCGCTATCTCAGGCAGATCCGCGTCCCCTATTCGCAGGATTACATGTGGACGACGCTGGCCGCGCATGGCTCGCTGGCGAAACTGCTCATCGAGCTGTTCCACGTATCGCACGATCCGGCGCGTGGCGCGGAGGATCGCGGCGCGATCCTCAGAGCGATCGAGGACGGCCTGCAAGGCGTGCCGAGCCTTGACGAGGATTCGATCCTCAGGCGCTTCGTCAATCTGATCACCGCCACGGTCAGGACGAATTTCTTCCAGCTCGACGCGCACGGGCAGCCACGCAACACGATCGCCTTCAAATTCGACGGCGCGAAGGTCGACGGCATGCCGGCGCCGCGCAGCTTCAGGGAGATTTTCGTCTACAGCCCGCGCGTGGAGGGCGTTCATCTGCGATTCGGCAAGATCGCCCGCGGCGGGCTCCGCTGGTCGGACAGGCCGCAGGACTTCCGCACCGAGGTGCTGGGTCTTGTCAAGGCGCAGCAGGTCAAGAACGCCGTGATCGTACCCGTCGGTTCCAAGGGCGGGTTTGTTCCCAAGCAACCGCCGGCATCCGGCAACCGCGACGACGTGCTTGCCGAGGGTATCGCCTGCTACAGGCTTTTCGTTTCCAGCCTGCTCGACATCACGGACAATCTCGATCTCGACAAGGTCCTGCCGCCCGATCGTGTCGTGCGTCACGATGGCGACGATCCCTATCTCGTGGTCGCAGCGGACAAGGGTACGGCAAGCTTTTCCGACATCGCCAACGGCATTTCGCTCGATCATGGCTTCTGGCTGGGCGATGCTTTCGCCAGCGGCGGATCGGCGGGCTACGACCACAAGAAGATGGGCATCACCGCGCGCGGCGGCTGGGAGGCGGTGAAACGGCACTTCAGGGAAATGAACGTCGACATCCAGACGACGCCCTTTTCCGTCATCGGCGTCGGCGACATGTCGGGCGACGTCTTCGGCAACGGCATGCTGCTGTCGAAGAAGATCCGGCTGGTGGCCGCCTTCGATCATCGCGACATCTTCATCGACCCAAGGCCCGACGAGGAAAGAAGCTGGGAGGAGCGCAAGCGGCTCTTCGAACTGCCGCGTTCCAGCTGGCAGGACTACGACCGCAAGCTGATATCGAAAGGCGGCGGCGTTTTCAGCCGGAAGGAGAAATCGATCAAGCTCACGCCGCAGATCCGCGAACTGCTCGGCATCGACAGCGACGCGCTGGCGCCATATGCGCTGATATCGGCAATCCTCAAGGCCAGGGCGGACCTCCTGTGGTTCGGCGGGATCGGCACATATGTCCGCGCGAGCAGCGAGAGCGACGATCAGGTCGGCGACAGGGCGAACGATATCCTGCGCGTCGCGGCATCCGAGCTTAACGTCACCGTCATCGGCGAGGGCGCCAATCTCGGGGTGACGCAGCGCGGGCGGATCGAATTCGCGCTGGCGGGCGGACGCATCAACACCGACGCCATCGACAACTCCGCAGGCGTCAATTCCTCCGACATGGAAGTCAACATCAAGATCGCGCTCGGCACCGTGGTGCGCGAGGGTTCGCTGAGCACGGCGCAGCGCAACAGATTGCTGGCCGACATGACCGGGGAAGTGGCAGGACTCGTCCTGCGCAACAACTATCTTCAGACCCTTGCGATCAGCCTTGCGGAACGCCGCGGCGCGGAGGAAGCCGGATTTCTGCGCCGGCTCATGCGGACGCTGGAGGCCGGCGGGCGGCTGGACCGGCAGATCGAATTCCTGCCGGCCGATCCGGCGATCGTGGAGCGCATGGCACGCGGCGAAGGCTTCACGCGGCCGGAACTCGCCGTGCTGCTCGCCTATGCGAAGATCGACCTTTTCGACAAGCTGCTGGAAAGCTCCGTTCCGGACGATCCCTATCTCGGCCGCGAGCTGATGCGCTATTTCCCGAAGCGCCTGCAGAAGAAATTTCCCAATGCGATCCGCGACCACCGGCTGCGGCGGGAGATTATCGCGACGGTGCTGTCAAACAGCATGATCAATCGCGGCGGTCCGAGTTTCGCAACCAGGATAGCCGATCAGACCGGCGCCAGTTCGGACGAGATCGCCCGCGCCTTCGCCGTCGCGCGCGACAGCTTTCAGCTCGGCGACATCATCGCAGCTATCGATGCGCTCGACAACGAGATCGGCGGCGACGTCCAGCTGCAGCTCTACACGCAAGTGCAGAGCCTGTTGATCGGCCAGGTCGCCTGGCATGTCACGAACGACGATCCGGAAGGGCCGCTGGAAGAGGATGTCTCCCACTACAAGAAGGGCATCACCGAATTGACCCGAGCGATCGACAAGGTGATCCCCGACGCCATGCTCCTGTCGCTTCGGGAGCGTCAATCCGGATACGAGACGGCGGGCGTGCCGGCGGCATTGGCGCGGCGGGTCGCGCTGTTCGGGCCGCTGTCCCAGGCCGGCAACGTCATCATGACCGCCGATACGGCGAACAAGCCGCTGGCGCAGGTCGCGGAGACCTATTTCGCGGCCGGCGCGGCCTTCACCGTCGACAGGCTCGTCGACGCGGCGCACACGCTGCACCTGCCCGACTATTACGACCGCCTCGCGCTGAACCGGACGCTCGACTCGCTGGCGGCCGCGCAGCGCGCCATCACCGCCCGATCGTTGGGGGCGGGAAAGGGCGCCGCCGGGGTGGAGGCCTGGATAGAGGCCTGCGGACACGACGCCCAGCGCGCGCGCAGGATGATCGGCGACATCGCCAGCTCGCCGCTGACGCTGTCGCGGCTCTCCGTCGCCGCGGGACTGCTCGGTGACATCGTGCGATGAGGACAAAGGCGGGGGGCGAGGCGGCGGCGCGGCGCATGCGGGGCGCCTGGGTTCTCTTCGACTGGGCGGCGCAACCTTTCTACACGGTGATACTCACCTTCATCTTCGGTCCCTATTTCGTCTCCCGCGTCGCCGACAATCCGGTTGAAGGTCAGGCCCTGTGGGGCGCCGCCGCCGCCGCCGGCGGCATCGTCATCGCGATCCTGAGCCCCGTGCTCGGCGCCATTGCCGATCAGGGCGGGCGGCGCATGAGATGGATCGCGCTCTTTTCCGCGGCGCTGGTTACGGGCTCGGCCGGTCTCTGGTTCGCCGTTCCGGACGCCGCGGCAGGCACCGTCTATCTCGTCCTCGGCGCCTTCGTGCTCGCCATGCTGGGCGCGGAATTCGCAACCGTCTTCACCAACGCGATGCTGCCCGACATCGCCCCGCCCGGCGGCGTCGGCCGGCTGAGCGGCCTTGGCTGGGGCGTCGGCTATCTCGGGGGCCTCGTCAGCCTGTTCATCATGCTCGCCTTCATTGTCGCGGCGCCCTCGAGCGGGCGCACGCTGGCGGGACTTGCGCCGTTGCTGCCTGAAACCATCCCCTTCGCCGGGGAACGGGCGAGCGGTCCGTTGAGCGGTCTGTGGTATCTCATCTTCGTGCTGCCGCTGTTCGCATTCGCCCCCCGCGACACACGCCGACAGCCCGCGGCAGCCGGATTTGCCGCCGCGCTCGGGGCGCTCGGACGAAGTCTGAGGTCCTATGGATTTCACTCGCTCTACATACGCTTCCTGTTCGCGCGCATGATCTATGCGGACGGGCTTGCCGCGCTTTTCACCTTCGGCGGCGTCTATGCCGCTTCCGTGTTCGGCTGGGGCGCGACCGAGCTCGGGCTCTTCGGCATCCTGCTGACGCTCACCGGTGCGGGCGGCGCGATCGCGGGCGGACGTGCGGATGAACGTTTCGGGCCACGCCGTGTGATCGTTGTCTCGCTTGCGGCACTCGCGATGCTCGGCGTGCTGGCCCTGTCGGCGGGACGCGGTCACATATTGTTTCTCGTCGAAGTGCGGCCGGCGGGCGAAGGGCTGTTCTCGGGCCCCGCGGAGCGGTTCTATCTCATCGTGGGCGCGCTGATCGGCGCTTTCGCCGGTCCGGTCCAGGCGGCGAGCCGCAATGTGGTGACAAGGCTCGCCCAGCCCGGCCGCATGACCGAGGCGTTCGGTCTTTTTGCGTTCTCAGGCAAGGCGACGGCGTTTCTTGCGCCGGCCCTCGTCGCGGCGGTGACGACGGCGAGCGGCAGCCAGAGCACGGGCATCGCCGTCATCATCGTGTTCCTGCTTGCGGGTCTGGCGCTGTTTGCAAGGATACCGATCGCGACTTCGCGATGAAGCGGCCGCGAGCGTTCTGACGTTTTCGTGAGGTGCCGATTCTTTCCGGAACATCCCGCCGGGGCGGGGATTGTCCCTTGCAAGGCGCGCGACGGCAAAGCGGCGCGTCACAACCTGCAAGAAAGGAAACCCCCATGACCTTCAAGACCCTTACGGCCATTCTGCTCGCGGCCGGCCTTGCCTCGCCGGCGCTCGCGCAGAGCGCGGCATCGGACAACGCGACCGCGAAGAGCCCTGTCATCGACACTTGGGATCAGGATGTCCGCGGCTCGTTCTTCAAGGACCAGAAGAGCTACACGCTCTATCCGCAGGAAGAGGCGATGGGCAATTTCGCCAATCTGTCGGATGCCCAGAAGGAGCGCGTGCGGCAGGAATGCATGACCGCGCCCAATACGGAAATCAACCCGGCCGACGCCGCCAAGGAGCGCGATCAGGCGTTCAACACGCTGTGCCTGTGGGTGCGGGGTGAGCCCAAGGCCAACTAGGCCGGCTGCGGATTTTCAGACATCGCCCCGGGGACGCCATTCGTCTCCGGGGCGTTTCTTGCGTCAGTGCCGGAAATGCCGCATGCCGGTGAAGAGCATCGCGATACCGGCCTTGTCGGCGGCCTCGATCACTTCGCTGTCACGCATGGAGCCGCCGGGCTGGATGACGGCCGTCGCCCCTGCGGCGACAGCGGCCATCAATCCGTCGGCGAAGGGAAAGAACGCGTCGGAAGCGACGACGGAACCCTGCGTCAGGGGCACCGCACCTTCGCCGGCGGCATCCTCGGCCTTGCGGGCGGCGATCCGCGCGGAATCGACGCGGCTCATCTGCCCCGCGCCGATGCCGACCGTCGCGAGGTTCCTGGCATAGACGATGGCGTTGGACTTGACGTGCTTGGCAACGCGCCAGGCGAACAGCAGGTCGGCGCGCTCGGCATCCGTGGGCGCGCGTTTCGTCGCCACCTTGAGATCGAGACCCGTCAGCGTGCCGCTGTCGCGGCTCTGCACCAGCAGGCCGCCGGCGACGTTGCGGATCGAAAGGCCCGGCGCGCCGGCGTCCGGCAATCCCTCCGTCAGCAGCAGGCGCAGGTTCTTCTTGGCCGCGAAGATGGCGAGCGCCGCCTCGTCGGCGCCGGGGGCGATCACGACTTCGGTGAAGATGCCGGTAATCGCTTCCGCGGCCGCCGCGTCGAGCGGGCGATTGGCCGCGACGATGCCGCCGAAGGCGCTGACCGGATCGCAGGCATGGGCACGGTGATAGGCTTCGACGAGCGACGCACCGGTCGCGACGCCGCAGGGATTGGCGTGCTTGATGATGGCGATGGAGGGCTTGTCCCGATCGAATTCGGCGACCAGTTCGAAGGCCGCGTCGGTGTCGTTGATATTGTTGTAGGACAGCTCCTTGCCTTGAACGACGCGGGCCGACGCGACGCCCTGGCGTTTGGGCGCGCTGGCGTAGAAGCGGGCGGACTGATGCGGATTTTCGCCATAGCGCAACGTCTGGAGTAGCCTGCCGCCGACCGCAAACCATTCGGGCGCCTCGACGCCGGCCTGCTGGTTGAGCCAACCGGAAATGGCCGCATCATAGGCGGCGGTGCGCGAGAAGGCCTTTGCGGCGAGACGGCGGCGCGTCGACAGGGTGACGCCGCCGCCTGCGATCTCGCCCCCGACAGTCGCGTAGTCCCCAGGATCGACGATCACGACAAGACCGGAATGGTTCTTTGCCGCAGCCCGGATCATCGCGGGGCCGCCGATGTCGATGTTCTCGATGGTCTCGTCAAAGCCCGCGCCCTTCTCCACCGTCGCCTCGAAGGGATAGAGATTGACCACCAGCAGATCGATCGGCCGGATGCCGAGGGCTCCGATCGCCTGCATGTGCTCGCTTCTGGCCCGGTCGGCCAGCAGGGCGCCGTGGATCGCCGGATGGAGGGTCTTGACCCTGCCGTCCATGATCTCGGGAAAGCCGGTAACCTCAGAGACGTCGGTCACCTCGATGCCGGCCTCGCGCAGCGACCGGGCGGTGCCGCCGGTGGAGAGGATCTCCACGCCCATCCCGGCGAGGCTGGCGGCGAATTCGATGATGCCGGTCTTGTCCGACACCGAGATGAGCGCCCGGGAAACGGCGATTGAGTGGTCGGCCAAGGAAACCTCCAGACATGCAAAATGGGAACGGCGCGGCAGGCCGCGGGCGCCGATTCGCCAGCGGGGTTAGCACATGGGTCCCGGCCCGTCACCTCCGGCGTCAGCCGGACTGCGAAGCGCGGTTCGACGCCAGCGACCACGTCACCCTGTTGTGCCGCCCGCAGCGGCCCGTCAGCACGATCTGCTCGGTCCGGCGCGGGCCTGCCAGTGCCGTCAGGAAGACGCTTTCCTCAACCCCGATCTCGGCACCGTCGGCGGAGAAAATCCACGAGAAGGCGCTGTCCGTGCGAGAGAACAGCAGAACCCTGCCGTTCTCCTCGTCCAGCGTCGCGCTGATCGCCGGATGCAGGTGAAAGCGGATGGCGTAGCGACCGGCGGCATTGATCGCCAACTGCCGGTTGTTGGGACCGGTGAAAAGATCCTCGCCCTGCAGCATCGATCCGTCGCGCAGCAGTGCGAGGCGGCGGTGATGGATGATCCCGAAGGCGGAGCGGTAACCGTCATGCTCCATGGAGGCGATGGTCATCGTCTCGTTGGTGTCGATCTTGCCTTCCCGCCTGGCGGGGCCGGAAAGGACCAGCGGGCCGATCCAGTCACGGATGCGCCCCTGGCCGATCATCCGCGCCGAGGACGTGTTGTTGACGACAGCGGTGGAATGGGCGGCGGTCGCCCGGCAGGCTTCACGCCATTGCGGCGCGGCGGAAGCGGAGGCGGGTGCGCCGCAGTTGACGATGATCGGCTGCCGGCGATGCGACATCTCGAAGGAGAGCGCCCCGGCATGGGCGCGCGCCGAAACGTGAACCGGCGGCGTCGCGCCGGTATCGGCAACGAGCACGGTGTCCCCCGCTTCCATGCGCAGATAGCCTGAGAAACGTGCGTTGGGCACGGGCTTGCCGCGATTCTCGTCATAGGCGAGCAGCGTGGCGATGAGGTCGGGCGCGGAGGAGGATGCCCCGTTGAAGCGGGTAAGGCCGCCGTCACCCAGGCGGAAGAAGCGCAGCATCGGCATCATCCGGTCGATGGCCCGGACCAGGGCGCTGGGGGGCGGCATGTCGCGCGCGGTGAAGGTCTGGCCGAGCGGCAGCAGATCGAGAAGAAGCTCGACGATCGCCTGCGGGTTGCGGCTGACATGGCCGCCGTCGGGCAGGATCTGCTTGTCGATCTCCTCGGCCAGCCATTGGGCGTGCCGACGCAGGCTGCGCTCGCGGCCGGCCATGCACAGGCCTGTCAGGGTCAGGGCGATGGCCGCCGTCAGCCGGGCGGCCCCATCGGTCGCGTCCGGCGAGGTGCGGGCCAGATAGCGTGTCTGCCGCGACAGCGAGCGCATGAAGCGGCGATGGAAATCGGGCGAGCAATCGTTGAGCAGGAGCGGCGCGTGCGACAGCCAGGAAATGATCCGGCGGGACACGATATGCGGCCCCCAGGACCGCGGTTCATAGCGGCCGCAAAGTCCGATCCACTCATCGACCAGCGCCCGGGCCTGGTCGCGGGCGCGGCCCGGATCGGCGGCGCGCAAATGACGCAGCCAGCCGAAGCCGTGCAGCGCCACATGCCAGGCATCGTTGGGGGCGGCAATCTGGAAGGGCGAGGCGCCGTCCGTTTCGACGGTCGAGCCGTCCAGGGCATAGATCCCGGCATAAATCTCGCTGGCGACAACGGGGTCGGCGGTGCGGATGTCCTGCGGCGCGACGAGCAGCCGCTGCGGCACGCGTCCCGAATAGCGCCAGCGATAGAGCGGGCCGGTGTGAAAGGCCAGATGCAGGCCGCGAAACGCCTGCCGGAGCGCAAGTCCTGCGAGCACCGTTCGATCGCCAAAGGCCACGCCTGCCACCCGTTCCCGCGTCCTTCTCCGACTGCTGGAGCTTTTCTCCGGCGCCGGTGATTCCCCGCTCGAAACTACAGGATGTGGCTCAAATGCCAATCATCTCATGAAGGTTTGCGGAACCTTGCGCAGAAGAAACCGTCCGCGCCCTGTTCGGCCGGGGCCGGCGCACTCAGGTGATGAGGCATAATCCTCAGATCGCCTCGCTGATCGATCGCACTGGCGAAGGGGACGGCCTCGGCCGGTGAAACGGGATCGTGTTCGGCGTCGCGATTGCGCTCCAGAAACGCGCTGACCTGATCCTCGCCTTCCTCAGGCTCAAGGGAACAGGTCGAAAATACCAGCGAACCGCCGGGCCGCAGCAGGCGCCAGGCCAGATCGAGCATCTGCGACTGGATCGCGGCCATGACCGCTATATCGGCCGGTTTCCGGCTGAAGGCGATATCGGGATGACGGCGAATCGTTCCGGTCGCGGAACAGGGAGCGTCGAGAAGAATGGCGTCGAAGGTCGGGGAGGCCTCAAGCTTCATGATGTCGACGGCTTTTGTTTCTGCTACGAAACGAAGCCTCTCCAGATTGCCTTCAAGTCGGGCCAGTCGGCCTGGCGACCTGTCGAAGGCCGTCACTTTCGCGCCGCGCGCGCAAAGCTGCGCCGTCTTGCCGCCCGGCGCGGCGCACAGATCCGCCACCCGGTCCCCGGCATCGAACCGCAGCAGGCGCGCGGGCATGGCGGCGGCGGCATCCTGCACCCACCAGGCGCCTTCGGCGAACCCGGGAATCCTGTCTATGGCGCCATGGTCGAAGAGCCTGACCGTCCCACCTGGCAGCAACAGACCGCCCGTCTGTGCGGCCGCCGCCTTGCTGTCTCGGGCCGTCAGATCGAGCGGCGGCTCCTTGCGCAACAATGCCGCCATCGCGGCCAGATTGTCCTCCCCCCAGTTCTCCTTCCAGCGCGTCATCAGCCATTTCGGCAGGTCGATCGTCGCGGGAAGCGCGGCGAGAAGGTCGTCGCGCTCGCGCGCGATCCGCCGCAGCACGGCGTTGGCGAGCGACTGATAGCGTTTGGCGTGGCGATCCTCGCCGATCAGGACCACGGCCTGATCGACAGCGGCGTGATCTGCGGTGTCGAGGAAGAGCAGCTGCGCGGCGGCGTTCAGCAGGATCGGCTCGAACAGACCCGATCGCTTCGGCATACCCTTCTCGAGCGCCCGTCGCATGATGAAACGCAAAGAGCCAAGGCGCCGGAAGGTCGTGGCCGTCACCGCCTTGACGAAGGCGCGGTCCCGGGGCGGCAGGTGGCGCAACACGGCATCGCCATGCTGCCGATCGAGCTGTTCGTCGAGGGATTTCCCCTCGGTCAATACGCGCGCGGTGATCTTCGCCGCGATGCGGCGCTGCGAAAGGCCGACCCGGCGCGCGCCTTCGAGCGGTGGCGAGGCGGGCACCCGTTCAGCCCCAGGGTCCGCGTTGCGACGTGCCCCAGGGGCCGCTGGACGAGAGGCCGCCGGACGAGGGGGCGCCAGAACGCCCCATCGTCTCGGCCAGCTCCGCCAGCGCGGCGATCCTGTTCTCGGTATTGGGATGGGTGGAGAAGAGATTGTCCATGCGCTCCCCGGACAGCGGATTGATGATGAACATGTGCGCGGTCGCCGGATTGCGTTCCGCATCCGGATTGGGAACGGCATGGGCCATGCCGGAAATCTTGTTGAGCGCCGAGGCGAGGGCCATCGGATTGCCGCAGATTTCCGCGCCGGCACGGTCGGCGGCATATTCGCGGGTGCGGCTGATGGCCATCTGAACCAGCCCGGCGGCGAGCGGCGCGAGGAATACCATCGCCAGCGTGCCGATGAAGCCGAAGGGATTGTTGTTGTTGCGGCCGCCGCCGAAGAACAGCGCGAAATTCGCCAGCATCGATATGGCGCCGGCGATGGTCGCGGTGACGGTCATCGTCAGCGTGTCGCGATTGCGGATATGGGCGAGCTCATGGGCCATGACGCCTTCCAGCTCTTCATGCGTCAGCAGGCGCAGGATTCCCGTGGTCGCGGCGACGGCGGCGTGTTCCGGATCGCGGCCGGTGGCGAAAGCGTTGGGCTGCGGGTTGTCGATCAGATAGACGCGCGGCATCGGCAGGCCGGCATTGCCGGCCAGCTTCTCGACCATCCGGTAGAGCTCGGGCGCGCTCGACGCATCGGCCTCGCGCGCGTTGTACATGCGCAAGACCATCTTGTCGGCATTCCAGTAGCTGAACGCGTTCATGCCGAGCGCGATCACAAAGGCGATGAGCATGCCCGACTGGCCGCCGATCATATAGCCGATGCCGAGAAAGAGCGCCGTCATCGCCGCCAGCAGGATCGCGGTCTTGGTAACGTTCATCGGTCCGCCCGAGCCTCATGTTTTCATCCCGGCCCATGCCGGCTAGAATGTGCATATGGTAGCGCTTCAGAGCGCGCGCAACGACGATGGAATCGGCCGATGAACGAAGGCGCCAACCCGCAGAAGACGCTGAGCCCGCAGGCCCGGCGCGCGCTCGAAGAAGCGAAGGCGCGCCGCGCCGGAATCGACGCCCTGCAGAACGATATGCCGAAGGAACTGAACGGACGTGGCGGGCTCGAACCGACGCGCTACGCCGACTGGGAAATCAAGGGCATCGCCTGCGACTTCTGAGCGGTGGCGCAGACGCTTCCCTCAGTTCGTCACCAGCACGGGCGTGCCGACGCGGACGCGGTCAAACAGATCGATGATGTCGGCGTTGTACATGCGGATGCAGCCGTAGGAGACGTAGCGGCCGATCGATTCGGGCCGGTTGGTGCCGTGGATCGCATATTGGTCGCGGGCGAGAACCATCGCGCGTTCGCCCATCGGATTGGAGGGGCCGGGCGGGATGACGGCGGGAAGTTTCGGGTTGTCGCGCCAGACGTCTTCGGGCGGCGACCAGGAGGGCCGGACGTGCTTTGAGCGGATGCGCGTTTCGCCGTGCCAGAGTTTCCCCGGCTTGCCCAGCGCGACCGGATAGGCGATCGCCGTGTCGCGGCCGGTCACGAAATAAAGCCGCCTCTCGCCTGTCCTTATGACGATGGCACCCTTTGGATAGCCGGAAAAGCCGACGAGGCTCGGCGCGGCGGCGGCAGGAGCCGCCGCGAGCAGGCAAGCGACGAGAGACAGCAGGACGGCAGGGATGCCGCAACAGATACGCATGATACAGAACCCAGATTTCCATCGCGACAGATAGCGCGTCGAAAGGACGCTGCCGAGCGGAAACGGGGGATATGGTAACCGGCCTTGTCTCAGCGCCCGGTCAGTTGCCGCCCCAGATCTGCTTGAGCCGGGCATCGCGGCCGCAGGCGCTGCGATAGTAATTGTAGCGCAGCGGATTCTTCTTGTAATAGTCCTGATGGTAGTCCTCGGCCGGATAGAAGGTGGGGGCGTCCACCACGGGAACGACCGTCTTGCGACCCAGCGTCTTCTCCACCTCGACCTTGGAAGCGAGGGCGGCCTGCCGCTGCTCCTGCGTGGTCGCGTAGATCACGGGTTTGTAGGAATCGCCATTGTCGCAGAACTGACCGCGCGCGTTGAACGGATCGACGTTGTGCCAGTAGTGGTCGAGAAGCTGCTCGTAGCTCACCCTGTCAGGATCGTAGACGATCTTCACCGCTTCCTTGTGGCCGGAGGTCTCGGACGTCACGATCTGATATGTCGGATTGGGCACATGGCCGCCGATATATCCGGAGGTCGTCGAGACGACGCCGCCGACCTTGTCGAAATCGGCTTCGACACACCAGAAGCAGCCGGCGGCGAATATGGCTTCTGCCGTGGCGGCCGCCGCGGGCACCGGGCTTGAGAAAACCGCCGTCACGACCAGCGCGGCGCCGGCGACGAGGGAGCGGATCTGGAGGCGATATCGCATGGGACAACCTTGCTGAAAGCGTCGAATGTTCCCCCAATATAGAACAGGCGGCCGACGCCGCCTGCTCAATCCTCGATCACTAAACCGCGATCAGCGCTATTTCTTGTTCTGCCGGTTGGCGATGAGATCGTCGACGACGGCCGGATCGGCGAGCGTCGAGGTGTCGCCGAGCGAGCCGTAATCGTCCTCCGCGATCTTGCGCAGGATACGCCGCATGATCTTGCCCGAACGGGTCTTCGGCAGGCCGGGGGCGAACTGGATCTTGTCGGGCGCGGCGATCGGACCGATCTCGTTGCGGACATGGGCGATGAGATCCTTGCGCAGCGCGTCGGAGCCCTTCTCGCCCTGCATCAGCGTCACGTAGCAGTAAATGCCCTGACCCTTGATGTCGTGCGGGTAGCCGACGACGGCGGCTTCCGAAACGGCGTGGTGCGAGACCAGCGCCGATTCCACTTCCGCGGTTCCCATGCGGTGACCGGAAACGTTGATCACGTCGTCGACGCGGCCGGTGATCCAGTAATAGCCGTCCTCGTCGCGCCGGCAGCCGTCGCCGGTGAAATACTTGCCCTTGTAGGCGGAGAAGTAGGTCTCAACGAATCGCTTGTGGTCGCCATAGACGGTGCGCATCTGGCCCGGCCAGGAATCGACGATGCAGAGATTGCCTTCGGTCGCGCCCTTCAACGGCTTGCCCTCGGCATCGACGATCTGCGGCTGCACGCCGAAGAAGGGCAGCGTCGCCGAGCCCGGCTTCAGGGCCGTCGCGCCCGGCAGCGGGGTGATGAGGATGCCGCCGGTCTCGGTCTGCCACCATGTATCGACGATCGGACATTTGCCGTCGCCGACCACGTTGTAATACCACAGCCAGGCTTCCGGATTGATCGGCTCGCCGACCGATCCGAGCAACCTCAGCGACTTGCGCGACGTCTTCTTCACCGGGGCGTCGCCGCCCTGCATCAGCGCGCGGATCGCGGTCGGCGCGGTGTAGAAGATGTTGACCTTGTGCTTGTCGACGACTTCCCAGAAGCGCGAGGGCGAGGGGTAGTTGGGGACGCCCTCGAACATCAGCGTCGTCGCGCCATTGGCGAGTGGACCGTAGAGGATGTAGCTGTGGCCGGTGACCCAGCCGACATCGGCGGTGCACCAGTAGATGTCGCCATCGTGATAGTCGAAGACGTATTCGTGCGTCATCGAAGCATAGACGAGATAGCCGCCGGTCGTGTGCAGCACGCCCTTCGGCTTGCCGGTCGACCCCGACGTATAGAGAATGAAGAGCGGGTCCTCGGCCTTCATCTTCGCGGGCGGGCATTCGGCCTTCGCCGCCGCCATCTCGTCATGATACCAGAGGTCGCGTCCGGGCGCCCAGCCGACCTTGCCGCCGGTCCGCCGGACGACAAGCACCTTCTTTACCCGGAACCCGTCACGGGCGGCGATATCCAGCGCCTTGTCGGTGTTTTCCTTGAGCGGCACGGTGCGTCCGCCGCGCAGGCCCTCATCGGCGGTGATGACGAATTCGGTTTCCGCATCGACGATGCGGCCGGCCAGCGCGTCGGGGGAAAAGCCGCCGAAGACGACCGAATGGACCGCGCCGATGCGCGCGCAGGCGAGCATCGCGTAGGCGGCTTCCGGAATCATCGGCAGGTAGATGGTGACGCGGTCGCCCTTCTTCACGCCGTTCGATTTCAGGACGTTCGCGAGCTTGCAGACCTTCTCGTAGAGTTCGCGATAGGTGATCTTGCGATCGTCATAAGGATTGTCGCCTTCCCATATGATGGCAACCTGGTCGGCGCGCGCCTTCAGGTGCCTGTCGATGCAGTTGTGGGCAACGTTGGTGACGCCGTCCTCGAACCATTTGATGGAGACCTTGCCGGGGCCGAAATTGGTGTTCTTGATCTTGGT
The DNA here is from genome assembly GCA_050249695.1 of Flavobacteriaceae bacterium. Classification (GTDB taxonomy): domain Bacteria; phylum Pseudomonadota; class Alphaproteobacteria; order Rhizobiales; family Tepidamorphaceae; genus JACKJP01. The sequence continues at coordinate 520,124 of JBFWQA010000002.1, forward strand.
ATAGGGCTTGAACCAGTCGATCCGCTTGCCGTGCTTTGCCCAGAACTTGTCCGGATCGCGGACGCTGGCCGTGTACATCTTCCGATAGGTCGCCTCGTCGGCATGGGCGCGCGCCGCCCAGGCCTTCGACACCTTGAATACTTTATCGCTCGACATTGGTTTCTCCCCAGAACGGCATTTGCGGCGGCAGGTCGCCCGACGCCAGCCGCCTGCTCGGGCGGCATTATTGGCAAGCCGGACGCGGCAGGACAATCCACCTTCCGGACTATGTGTTTTCCCGAGGTCGGCGCAACGTCCTCAAACGCCGAACAGGCCGATCACCAGCCCCTGCACCAGCATGACACCCAGCCAGTGGCCGCCATCGATGAAGGTCAGCGACCAGGGCGCCATCTGGTAGCGATGGGCGATCGTCGTCGTCGTCGCGACGAAGCCGGCCCAGAGGATCAGGGCGCTGATCAGGGCGTTCGTCAGGGTGACGCCGGCGGAGAGGTGACCGACCGCGCCGGCGAGCACATGCGCCATGATCAGCTCGCCGACAAAGGAGATGATAAAGGGAAGCGCAGCAGCAAAGCCCTTCCTGCCGGGCAACCGGCCTTCAAGGCCCGCGGCCCTCTGCCACTGTCTTGACAACGCCATGTACCAGATCGCGCCGAAGACGAAACTGGCAACGGCCGCGAGAAACACGGCAAGGTAATTGATGCCCGCAAACGCCATGAACGTGACCTTTCCTGCTGGAGCGCGGGCGATGTTGGCACAGGCGGATTGACGGGTCCATCCGCAAGAGGCGGGGCAGCCGGTGGGCGGGGGATGCTCAAAACGGCATCAATCGGCGAGACGCCAGACGCGGGTTCGCTTGACCTCGCTGTCCTCCAGCGCGCGGCTGACCGGCACTTCGTAGACGGCAAGCTGTTCGAGTTTGTCCTTGGGCAGATAGGCCCGGCCCGGATCTCCGATGAGAACGTCGGCGCCGGCCGCCACCGCCGCGCGCGCGAAGCGTTCCATGCGCGGCGCGATCTCGCGGTCGAAGAACATGTCGCCGATCAGCAGCAGGTCGCAGGGCGGCGGCGGGGCGTCAAGCAGATCGTTCGTCGTCGTTTCGATCCGCACGTCATTGGCCTTGGCGTTCAGCGCGATCGCGGCCGGCGTGAACGGGTCGGGGTCGGCGGCGAGGACATGGCTTGCGCCGGCCAGCGCGGCGGCGATGCCGACGAGGCCGGAACCGGCGCCGATGTCGATGACGCGGCGGCCGGCGGCGAGCGTCTTGTTGTCCAGCACGTATCTGGCCAGCGCCTGGCCGCCCGCCCAGGCAAAGGCCCAGAAGGGTGCCGGCAGCCCAAGCGCCTCAAGCTCGTCCTCGGTCCGGTGCCAGAGCGCGAAGGCTTCGTCGGCAAGATGAAGACGGATTTCCGGCGCGTGCGGCACTTCCATCAGCCGCGTATTGGCGCGGATGAAGGCGGAGCGGTCATTCACGCCGATGCGGCTCTCCAAGCTGGCCCCGGCGGTCAGGAAACGGGTTTGAGCGTTTGCGGGTCGAGGCCGCCCATGCGGCAGACCTCATCCCATTCGGATTCCTTCACCGGCTGCACGGAAAGCCGCATGGAGGTGACGAGCGCCATGTCGGCGAGTTTGGGATTGGCCTTCACGTCCTGCAGCGACACGGGCTTCGGCACGTCGGCGAGCGCGCGGATATCGACGCATTCCCAGCGTGCGTCTTCGGTCGTGGAATCGGGATGGGCCAGCCCGCAGACCTCGGCGACGCCGACAATCTCAAGCCCTTCGTTGGAATGGTAGAAGAAGCCCCTGTCGCCGAGCGCCATCTCGCGCATGTTGTTGCGCGCCTGATAGTTGCGCACCCCGTCCCACTCCGTCCCCTTCTTTCCGGCCTTCTTCTGGTGGTCCCACGACCATTTGAAGGGCTCGGACTTGAACAGCCAGTATTTCATGTCGGTTATCTTCGCTTTTCTATTCTCAGGGATCGCGGGCCTTCAGAGCCCTTCGCTGCGGAACGGCCGGGCGAGCAGCTGGCGGATCGCCGCCTCCACGTCGCGGGCGCCCGAGACGATATCGTGGACCGCTCGGCAGATCGGCATCTCGATCCCGTGCCGCGCGGCAAGACCTGCGACGGCCTCCGCCGTGAAGGCGCCCTCGCTGATCGCCCCGCGCGCCGCCAGCGCGGCATCGATGCCCCGCCCCGCGCCGAGATCGGCCCCAAGCGCGAAGTTACGCGATTGCGGGCTGGTGCAGGTGAGGACGAGGTCGCCGAGGCCGGACAGACCGGCGAGCGTCTCGGCCCTTCCGCCCAGCGCGGTGCCGAGCCGGGTCATCTCGGCAAAGCCGCGCGCGATCAATGCGGCGCCCGCACTCGCGCCGAGGGCGCGACCGGAGACGATTCCGCAGGCGATCGCCAGCACGTTCTTCACCGCGCCGCCGGTCTCGGCGCCTGCGATGTCGTCGCTGGCGTAAGGGCGGAAATGGGTTTCGCCGATGGCCGCCGTCAGGCTTTCGGCGAGCGCCATGTCGGTGGCGGCGAGCGTGACCGCCGTGGGCAGCCCGCGCACGACATCGGCGGCGAAGCTCGGGCCGGAAAGCACGGCGACGCGCGCTTGCGGAACTTCCGCCGCGACCACGTCGGACAAAAGCGAAAGCGACCCCCGTTCGATGCCCTTGGAGCAGATGACGAGAGGCGTGCCCGCCTTCACATGCGGCTTCAGGCCCCTGGCGAGCGTCCGCACCGCCTGCGCGGGGACGACGATGAGGATCGCATCGGCTTCGGCGGCGCGGGCGATGTCGGCGGTAATGCCGACACGCGGCGCGAGCCGGACTCCCGGCAGGCGCCTGTTCTCGCCGGCCCGGGCGATCGTCTCGGCGCTCTCTTGGCTATGCGTCCAGAGCGTGACGTCGCGTCCCTTGCCGGCCAGCAGCATGGCGAGCGCCGTTCCCCATGCGCCGGCGCCCAGCACCGCAAAGCGATCGAATGTCCCGGTCACGTCAGGTGCCCCCCAACCAATCCCTGCTCAAGCCTTCGCGCCCGCGCCGCGCGCCGCCTCGGCCCCCGGATCGAGCGGCCAGCGCGGCCGGACGGCAGCATCCAGCGAATCGGTCAGGCCCAGTGCTAACCGCTCCGCGCCCGCCCAGGCAATCATGACGCCGTTGTCGGCGCACAGGGCAGGGGGCGGGGCGACAAGGCGGCCGCCATGCCGTTCGGCGAGCGCCTTCAGCGCCGCGCGGATCGCCTGATTGGCCGCGACGCCGCCGGCGACGACCAGCGGCAGACCCTTCGGGGATTGCCGCAAGGCATGGTCCACGCGGTCGACGAGACATTCGGCGACGGCGGCCTGGAAGCCGGCGCAGATGTCGGCGATGTCGACGTCATTCAGGGGCTGCAGCGGCTCTGCGGCGCGGCGCACGGCGGTCTTGAGCCCGGAAAATGAAAAATGCGGCTCTGCCCGGCCGACCATCGGGCGCGGCAAATCGAACCGGGCGGGATTGCCCGTGCGCGCCTCGCGTTCGACCGCAGGTCCACCGGGATAGGGGAGGCCGAGCAGTTTGGCGACCTTGTCGAAAGCTTCGCCAACGGCATCGTCGATCGTGGTGGCGAGGCGCCGGTAACGGCCGACACCCTCAACCAGCAGGATCTGCGTGTGGCCGCCGGAAACGAGCAGCATCAGGAACGGGAAGGCAAGAGCGTCCGTGAGGCGCACGGTCAGCGCATGGGCCTCAAGATGGTTTATGGCAAGAAACGGCTTGCCGAGCGCGAAGGCCATCGCCTTGCCGGTCATCGCGCCGACGAGCAGCCCGCCCTGAAGGCCCGGCCCGCAGGTCGCGGCGATGGCGGAAAGATTCTCTGCCGCAACGCCTGCCTCGGCGAGCGCGCGCTCGACGATCGCATCCAGCGTTTCCACATGGGCGCGCGCGGCGATCTCCGGCACCACGCCGCCGAAGGGCGCGTGTTCCTCGATCTGGCTGAGAACGACGGAGGAAAGAATTTCACCCCGCCCGCTGGGCGCGCGCGCGACGACCGCCGCGGCGGTCTCGTCGCAGCTCGTCTCGATCCCCAGAACCAGTGCCGCGTCCTGCATTCGCCACCTCGCGTGGCGGGCCGTCTGCCGGCTTGTCACCACTTGCGTCTTTCTGCCATGACTCTTCTATAGTTTGCACGGGAAGGTTCAGCCACCCGCGAAATGGGCGGCGAGGGGAAGTACGGCACCATGATTCGCATCGGCACACGCGGCAGCGCGCTCGCGCTCGCCCAGGCGCATGAGGTTCGCGCCCGGCTGATCGCGACCGGCGCCGCCGACGAAGGCGCGATCGAGATCGTCGAGATCAAGACGACCGGCGACCGGATCACCGACCGGCCGCTGTCGGAGGCCGGCGGCAAGGGGCTTTTCACCAAGGAACTGGAAGAGGCGCTCTTCGACCGGCGGATCGATTTCGCCGTCCATTCGGCCAAGGATATGCCGACGGTGCTGCCCGAAGGGCTCGGCATCGCCGCCTTTCTCCCGCGCGAGGACGTGCGCGACGCCTTCATCTGCTATGCCCATGAAAGCCTCGCGGAGGTGCCGGCGGGGGCGGTGATCGGCACCGCGTCGCTGCGCCGGCAGGCGCAACTGCGGCGTCAGCGGCCCGATCTGAAGGTGGCGCTGCTGCGCGGCAACGTGATCACGCGGCTGGAGAAGGTCAAGGCCGGGGAATTCGCCGGCGCGATCCTCGCGACGGCCGGACTTCGGCGGCTCGGGCTGGAGGCCGAAATCCGGGCGATGCTGCCGGTCGATGCATTTCTGCCGGCGGTCGGGCAGGGCGCGATCTGCATCGAAAGCCGCCTCGGCGATACGAAGACGGAAGCCTTGCTTGCTTCCATTCACGACCATGAAACGGCGGCGGCGCTGACCTGCGAACGGGCGTTCCTCGGCGTGCTCGACGGCTCCTGCCGCACGCCGATCGCCGGGCACGCGAAACTTGCGGGCGACAGGCTGCGTTTTCGCGGTCAGGTCCTCTCGCCGGACGGCACGCAGAGCTTCGAGGTGGAAGGCGAGGGATTGGGCGACGATCCGGGCGCGATCGGACGGCAGGCAGGGGAAAAGATTCTCGACGAGGCCGGGGCGGAGTTGTTGGCCTCGCTCAGGGTCTAGGTGACGCCATGCGCGTGCTGGTGACCCGGCCGGAAGAGGACGCAGCGCGCACCGCCGCGCGGCTTGCGAAGGCCGGCCACCAGCCCGTCGTCGCCCCGCTCTTCGCCATCCGCCCGACGGGCGCGCGGGTCGATGCGGCAGGCGCCAGCGGCGTCCTGCTGACCAGCCGCAATGGCATCAGGGCGCTGACGAAGGACGAGCTATCCATGCTCGCAAAGCTCGCCGTTTTCGCGGTCGGCGATGCGACGGCCCGGGCGGCGCGCGAGGCCGGTTTCCGAAACGTCACGAGCGCGACCGGCGATTCGGTCGGGCTGGTCAGGATCGTGCGCCGGGAAATCTCGCCGCATACGGGGGTCCTGCTCCACATCGCCGGCGCGCATGTCGCCGGAGACGTCGCCGGCGCTCTGAGGCGGGCCGGCTTCACGGTGCGGCGGATCGTCGCCTATGAGGCGGTGAGCGACGAACAGCTCGCCAGGGCGGCGCGCGACGCCGTCCTGCGGCACAAGCCCGACATGGCGCTGGTATATTCCGAACGCGCCGCCGCGGCGGTTCTGGCGCTCTATGCGAAGATCCCCGCATGGCTGGCGCGACCGGGCATCGCGGCCATATCGGCGCGGGCGGCGAAGCCCTTCATCGACGCCGGCGGATGGAACGTCAGGATCGCCGCTGCGCTCGACGAGGCGGCGCTCCTCGCCGTGCTGGAACCATAAGGTCCGCGCCATCCTTTAGATTTCGGGAACCTTGCACCGTCGGCGCAAACCGGGTGTAACTGGAACGGGCCGGGCGAAACGGACAAATCCACGAATGAAACGAGAAGAGGCTTCGCATGACGGCAGGCGATGACGGGAAAAAGGACGCCGGACAGGGCAAGCGCCGCGCGGTGAAGCCTCCGACGATCGATCTGAAGGCCTCCAGGGTCGAGGATGCGCCGGGGACGGAGGGCTCCGGCGCGGGCAGACCGGAGGCCGGCGCGAAACCCGCGGGGGCCGAAACGGCGCCGGGGGATGCGAAGGCCGACGAGGCCGCCGACGCGCCGAAAGCGGAGACCCGGGCCCCGGGCGCGGCCTCTTCGTCTCCCGCGTCCTCCTCGGTTCCGCCTTCGGGCGCAAAGCCCGCGGGCGCCGGCACGGCAAGGCCGGACAGCGCAGGCAACAAGGCCGCGCCCGCCGGACGCGGCGCCGGGTTCTGGATTCTCGCCGCCATTCTCGGCGGGCTGGTCGGCGGCGGCGCCGTCTACGGCGCCTATTATGCGGGGTTCCTGCCCGGCCGCGCGCCGGACATGTCGGCGATCACGATCCTGCAGGGCCGGGTCGACCGGCTGGAGAACCGTCCGGCGGCGCAGCCGGCGGATCTGAAGCCGCTGGAGGAGAGAGTAGCGAAACTTGAATCGGCTCCGCCGCCCGCCGCCGATACGGGCGCGCTGGAGACGCGGATCGCGGCGCTGGAAGAGCGCATGTCGGGCCTTTCGGCCGGCGGCGGCGCCACCGTCGATCTTACGCCCGTCGAGGGCCGGCTCGCGGCGCTGGAGGACAGGCTGGCGACGCTGGCGCAAGGCGGCGGCAAGGGCGGCGATTCGGGCGGCGACATCGCGGCGCTGCGCGAGGATCTGGCATCGATGCAGCGCGAGGTGCAGGGCGCGCTCCAGACGCTCCGCCAGCGCGCGGAGACGCCTGCCCCGGGCGCCGGACAGCAGCAAGGCGCGCAGAAGAGCGGACAGATCCAGGCGGCGCTCTCCTTGCGCGAAGCTGTCGCGCGCGGCGCGGTCCCGCAAGGGACGATCAGGGATGCCGGCGCTCTCGGCCTGGCCACCGCCCCGCTTGAGGAGGCGCTGCAGGCAGGGCCGGTCTCGCTCGACATGCTGACGGCGGCCTTCAACGACAATGCCGGCGCGATGATCCAGGCGGCCCGCCCGCCCGCCAGCGGCCTTATGGGCCGGATCGCGGAAGGGGCTCGCTCGCTCATCAGCATCCGCGCCGCCGGGCCGCAGGCCGGCGATACGCCCGAGGCGGTCATCTCGCGCATCGACGCCGCCCTGCAGCGCGGCGACAGCGGCCTCGCCAGCGCCGAATTTCAGAAACTGCCTGCCGAATCGCAGGCGGCTTCGGGCAATTTCGGCGAATTGCTGAAGCGGCGCGAGGCGCAGCTTGGCGCGGCCGATGCGCTGGTGCGTCAGGCGATCGGAGGCTGAAACGCATCATGGCAAGGGTTCTCTTCTTCCTTCTCGTCACGCTGCTGCTGGCCGCCGGATTCGTCTGGGTGGCCGAGCATCCCGGCCGTGTCGTCTTCAACTGGCTCGGCTACCGCATCGAGCTCAGCCTGATGCTGGCCGCCATCGCCGCGGTGGTGCTGGTCGTCCTCATCCTCTTCGTCTGGGGCATCGTCCGCTGGGTGCTGCACGGGCCGGAGGCGATCGGCAGCTTCTTCAGAGGCCGCCGCGAGGCGCGCGGCTTCAGGGCGCTTTCGGCCGGCATGATCGCGGCGAATGCGGGCGACGTCGCCGCCGCCCGCCGGCATTCAAAGCAGGCCGACAAGCTTTTGGAGCGCGAGCCGCTGGCGCTGCTTCTGAAGGCGCAGGCGGCCCAGCTTGCCGGCGACCGCAAGGGCGCGCACGAGGCCTTCGAGGCGATGGCGGAGGATCCGGCGACGGAGCCGATCGGCCTGCGCGGGCTCTATGTGGAGGCCGAGCGGGCCGAGGACGAGGAAGCCGCCCGGCACTATGCGGCCCGCGCGCTCGCCCGTTCGCCCGCGCTGCCCTGGGCGGCGAACGCGCTGCTTTCCTACGAGACGCGGCGCGGCCACTGGGACGAGACGCTGAGGATCGTCGAGCGCAATGCCGACAACAAGCTGATCGACAAGGCGAAGGCCAAGAGGCTGAAGGCCGTGCTCCTGACCGCGCAGGCGCAGGACTGTTTCGACCGCGAGCCGGACCGCTCGCTCTCGCTGGCGCTCGAGGCGCAGAAGCTGGCGCCGGACCTCGTCCCCGCCGCGCTCATCGCCGGCCAGCATCTCGCCTCCACCGGGCAGACGGCGAAGGCGGTGAAGGCGATCGAGAAGACGTGGAAGCTCTTCCCCCACCCCGATCTCGCCGAGGTCTACGCGCATGCGCGCTCCGGCGATTCGGCGCGCGACCGGCTGAAGCGGGTGAAGGCACTGGCGCAGAAGGCGCCGGGGCATGATGAAGCGCGCATCGCACTCGCCCGCGCCGCGCTGGAAGCGCAGGATTATGCGCTGGCCCGCAAGGAGCTTGAGCCGCTGCTGCGGAAGATGCCGACGCAGCGCGTCTGCCTGCTGATGGCCGAGCTTGAGGACCATGCGGATGGCGACCGTGGCAAGGCGCGCGAATGGCTCGCCCGCGCGGTGCGCGCGCCGCGCGATCCGGCCTGGACGGCCGACGGCCATGTGGCGGCCGAATGGGCCCCCGTCTCGCCGATCACCGGCGAACTCGACGCCTTCGAGTGGAAGGTGCCGGTGCAGGTTCTCTCCATGCCGGTCGACCCCGACGCCGATATCCCGCCCTCGGGCGGTCTCATCGCGGTTTCCGAGCCGGAACCGGTGAAGGAAATCAAACCGCTCGCGACGCCCGAGCCGCCGACGGCGGTGCCGGGGCGCGAGATTCCCGCGCCCAAGCCCGCCGCCGAGATGGGAAAGCCGGAAGCCGCGCGCGAGGTTTCCCCCGCCGGGGAGGCGCCAAAGGCCGAGCCGGAGAAGAGCACCGCGCCGGCATCGCCGGCCGTGGCACCCGCTGCCGAACCGGCCGCCGCGCGGCCCGCCCCGGAGCCAATCGAGCTGAAGGAGCCTGAGCCCTTCAAGCCGCCGATTCCCGACGATCCGGGCGTGGAGCCGGACGAGGACGGCACGCCGCCGCGCAAGCGCAAGCTGCGCCTGCACTGAGCCTGACCCTGGGGAGGCGCGGGCGCGCGAATGCGCACGCAATGACGCCTTGCATCGCGGGCGGGTTGATTGTATCCCATCCGCCATCCGATCCGCAGGGGGTGCCCGAACGCGGATCGCGACCAAAACTGTTGAAGTTCCCGCGGCGGGCCAGGCCCGCCGGCCGGTGAAGCCGCTTTAGCTCAGTTGGTAGAGCACATCATTCGTAATGATGGGGTCGCGTGTTCGAGTCACGCAAGCGGCACCACGGCACCGAAAATTTCTTCTGCCGTAGAGTTCATTGGTTGTATGCTGTCTCTGTAAATCAGAAATGGCCTTTGCAGACGTTGAATGCATCCGGTGTTGCCTAGTGGCGAGGAGCGCTCCCGATAGAAATAGACTTCCCGATAGAATTCTTGGTTCAGGGGACACCGGTTTCGCTCCAAGCCAAGCGCGCAGCTTCGCTTGCAGAATGGAAAGAGCGGGTCAGAACTGCGAGTTCGTCTGCAATACCCAGCCCTCATTTCGCTTCCGGCGATCGTATGGCGGTGACGCTTTACTACTTGCCGGCGGAGCGCATGGGTGGTGATGTCGACAATATCGTGAAACCAATTTTAGATGCTTTATCCAAGCACATCTACCTAGATGACGGTCAGGTAGAACGCGTTGTGGTGCAGAAATTTGAGTCCGGAAACGTGTTCTCATTCAAGCAACCAACGCTGCGACTTGCTGAGGCATTGGACGGGGAAAAGCCACTTCTTTACATCCGAATATCCGACGACCCTTTTGAGGAGCTCTCCTAATGTCAGAGGATACGGAGTTTGAGGTATTGCAGCGCCTAGTACCAGAATTGGAGGCTGAGGGTTATGATGTCTACGTTCACCCGAACAGACCGCTCATTCCCGATTTCTTCGGAAACTTCTCGCCGGATGCGTTGGCCTTACGACCGGGTAAGAATCTTGCGATCGAGGTCCGGAAACAATCTCGAGACGCTTCTAGGAAACTGAAACACATAGCGGCGCTTTTTAAAGACCAACCAGACTGGGAACTGAGAATTGTCTGGATTGTGCCGAGCAATAATTCGGAATCTCTCCAAATACAGAATTCCGAAACGGTTAGGCGTCGGATAACTGAAATAAGAGAACTGGCTTCGACTGGTCACACCGAACCGGCAGTACTTTTGGCGTGGGCGACTTTCGAGGCGCTTGCACGGGCGATTTCGACACAGCAATTCGCTCGGCCCCAGACTCCTGGTCGCATCGTTCAGATTCTTGCTAGTGAAGGTTATATAACCCCTACTGAAGCTGATCTATTGAGGGTGCTCGTTGAAAAGAGAAATAGACTGATACATGGCGACTTGAATGTCGAAGCATCTGACCAAGAACTAACTAATTTTTCCGCAATTCTGGAAACCATGCTTCAGCAGATTGACTCACAAGCGGTGAGCTAACCTGCTGCGTATTGGCTTGTTCTCGAAGTCGCAAAGCGCTTCGCGATCGATTTCTGCCCCATCGATATACAAAAAGATGTGGCTTATTTTCGTTGAATTTGACGATTGGAACAAAATTGCGTGAAGTCTGGCCCAAGAATTGGGGAGGAATGTTCATGCCAAACAACGCCAAGCCCTTCACCACAAACGTCCCCGACACCGTCCTCGCCGATCTGCGCAAGCGGCTTGAACTGACGCGCTGGCCGGTGGAGCCGGAGGCCGCGCCCTGGCGCTATGGCGTGCCGGGCGACTATATGCGCCGGGTCCATGATCACTGGCTGAACAGTTACGACTGGCGCCAATCGGAAGCGGCGATCAACCGCTTTCCCGGCTACAAGGCCGAGATCGAGGGGCTTGAAGTTCATTTTCTGATGGAGGAGGGTTCCGGCCCCGCGCCGAGGCCCCTCATCCTGACGCATGGCTGGCCGGGCTCGATCGTCGAGTTTCTCGACGTGATCGAGAAGCTGGCGCATCCGGAGCGCTTCGGCGGCGATGCGGCGGACGCCTTCACCGTCGTCGTGCCGTCGATCCCCGGCTATGGCTTCTCGCAGGCGCCGGCGGCGCCCATCGGCCCGCGCGATGTCGCGCGCATGTGGAATACGCTGATGACGGAGGTGCTCGGCTTTGCCTCCTATTTCGCCCAAGGGGGCGACTGGGGCGCGATCGTCTCGTCATGGCTGGCCTTCGACCACCCGGAGACGGTCGCCGCGATGCATCTCAACATGCTCTCGTTCCGCCGCCCGCCGAAGGGCGCGCCTTCCGATGAAGAGGCGGCATGGCTGAAGGAGGTCAAGGCGCGCAGCGGGCCGGAATCGGGCTACCGGATCGAGCAGGGCACGAAGCCGCAGACGCTGGCGCAGGGCTTGACCGATTCGCCGATGGGGCTCGCCGCCTGGGTGATCGAGAAGTTCCACGGCTGGACGATCCCCGGCGAGACGCGCGACCCGCCCTTCAGCCTCGATCACCTGCTGGCAAATGTGATGCTCTACTGGCTGCCCGGGCCGGCGGCGTCGAGCTGGCTTTATATCTCCATCGTCGAGGGCAACGGGATGCGCCTGCCCGAAGGCGGGATGGTGACGGTGCCGACCGGCTTCCTGCTCTGCCCGAAGGATCTGAGCCTGCCGCCGCCGCGCGAGGTCGTCGAGCGCTGCTACAATGTCGCTTCCTATGAGATCGCCGCCGATGGCGGGCATTTCCTCGCCTTCGAGCAGGGCGACCTTTTCGTGCGCAAGGTGCGGGAATTCTTCCGGGCGTACCGGTAGCCATACGCGCCGCCCGTGTTGGCTGCCTGGTGTGGATTGGCCGGTCGAGCCCGACGATCCATTCCTCCGTCGCTTGCGCGCAGTGAAGCCGGCGCCGCTCAGGCGCCCGGGCGATCCTCCACACCGGCTTCAGGCCGCGCCTTGCGCCTGCCCGCGAGGCGGCGGATGGAGACGGGGACGTTGCTCATGCGCGGCTGGCCCGAATAGCGGTCGTAGATCGCGCTCATCGACAAGAGCCGCGTCGTGTTGCTGCCCGCGTCATGCGGATCGGCGGTCTCGCCCGGCAGTTGCCCGAACCCGAAGCTGATCGAGACCGTCCCGGCCCTCAGGCTCTCGTCGGTATGGGCGATGGCCTCGATCTCGCCGAAGTCGGAGGCGATCGCGATCGTCTCGCCCTCGCCGATATCGTAGGCGGCCATGTCCTCCGGGCTCAGGAAGGCCGGGTTGTAGGGCCTCGCCGTCGCCGGCAGCGCGCCGATGAAATTGGTATTGTAGACATGCATCATGCGCCGGCAGAGCAGCCGCAGGGGCCGCGCCTCGGCGCGGCGGTTGCCCGGCGCGAGGGCGGCAAGATCCGCCATCATCTCCGGCACGGCCAGCCGCAGGCGGTGCTCGTTGAGCGGATCGCCCGGCCGGACGATGACCGGCGGCTCGGCAAAGATCGCGCCGCCGGGATGCTTCTTGACTTCGGACAGGGGCACGCGCGCGTCGCGCGACAGCCATTCCAGCAATTCGTCGCTCGTCGGCTCGTTCTCCATGTCCAGCGGCGCGCGCGCGGGATTGGGCAGGATGAGGGTGGAAACGTTGAGCTGCAGACCCATCGCCTTCGCCAGCCGGTAGAAGAACTGCCAGTCCTCGATGAGGTCCGAGCCCTCCGGCGGCTCGACCAGCGCGGGGGTATACTGCGCGTAGGGTTCGGCAAGGCCGTAGCCGACGCCGAACCGGCTGAGCTGGTCGAGCATCTGGGTCGTGCTCGGCACCTCCAGCCAGATCTTCGGCGCGATGACGTAATCGGCGAGCTTCGCCGTGGACGACATCCACGGATCGACCTGAACGAGAAGATCGAGCGACTTCATCGCGGCGATGGCCTGCTCCTGATCGGGCCACGAGCCCGCCGGATTGCCGGCGCAGCTGATGAGCGCCTTTACCTGCCCCTCGCCTCCCGTCAGGATCTCGTCGGCGAGGGCGCCGGTCGGCATGCCGGCGGCGGTGCCGGCAAGGCCGCGCACGCGCAGCCTTTCGCCGAAGCCGTAGGCGCGGCCCGGCTTCTTCACCTCGGCGACGGCGTCGGCCGGCTGGGCGAGCGCACCGGGCTGGCGAACCCTGTCGCCGGCGCGCAGCCAGTAGCCGCAGAGCGTGTGGATATCGATCAGCAGATATTCGATCAGCGTGCCGAGGCCCGACATGTTCGGGCCCGTGCCGGCATTGATATAGCCGCGGCGCGTCGATGAGAGCAGGCGCGCGGCCTCGACGATCTCGCGCGCCTCGATGCCGGCCATCTGCGCGACGGCGTCCGGGGTGAAGGGCTTGACCTTCTCCGCCAGCGCCTCGAGCCCGTCGGTGTAGCATTCCACGAAATCGCGGTCATAGAGCCGGTCGGCAATGATGACGTTGAGGATTGCGGCGGCGATCTCGGCGTCATGGCCGGGCGCCGCCTGGATATGCAGATGGGCGCGTTTGGCAACGTCCGTGCGGCGCGGGTCGATGACGATCAGCTTCGTGCCGCCGGCCAGCCGCTCGTTCAGCCAGCGGCCCGGATTGCCATAGGGAAAGCCGGTGAAGGTGATCAGCGGGTTGGAGCCGACCAGCATGATCACTTCCGGGTCGTCATAGCCGACGGGCGGGGCGCCCCATTTACCGTGCAAGGCATGGCCGATCTTCTTGCCCGGCTTGTCGATCGTGGAGGCGCCGAAATTCATCGGCGTGCCGAGTGCCTGGACGAAGGCGGTGTAGATGGAGCAGGTCGCGGCGGCGTTCGTCTGCGCGGTGCCGAGATAGCCGGCGATCGCGCGGGGGCCATGCGCGTCACGGATGGCGGCGAGCCGTTCCGCGATCTCGCCGATCGCCTCGTCGACCGGGATCGGATGCAGCCTGCCGTCGCGCCCGCGCTTGAGGGAATGACGAAGCCGGCGCGGATCGGAGAGCAGCCGCACCTGCTCGCGGCCCTTCACGCAGATGAAGCCGTGATAGATGGGGTTGTCCTTGTCGCCGGTGACGCTGACGGCCTTGCCGTCCTCGATCCCGACGCGGATCGCGCAGCCGTTGAGGCAGACGCGGCAATAGGAGGCGTGCTCGCTCGCGGCCCGGTTTTCCATGGGGCGTTCTCTCCGCTCTCGGGCCGTCTTCGGCGCGGCCCGTCAGGGCAGGAGTTTAACACGCGTGTTGATGCTGTCGAGCGCGGGCGAACGGACCTGAGGGCGCGCGCCAGGCCGGCGGCATGGATTGCCGGGTCAGGATCCATTCCTCTGCCGTTGCGGCATCTTGATGCGGCGCGTGGCGACCGCCGGCAACCGTTGCTATGGTCCGTCCGACCCGCCGAAAGTCGCGATTGCGCGGAACGGCTTCCGCTGGCATTGCCGGCGATGACAGAGGAGCGAAGACATGCGCATCGACGCGGTGAAGATCGGCAACAGGCCGCCCGAGGACGTCAACGTCATCATCGAGGTGCCGGTCGGCGGCGAACCGATCAAATACGAGATGGACAAGGAAGCCGGCGCCATGGTCGTCGACCGCTTCCTCTATACGTCCATGCGCTATCCCGGCAATTACGGCTTCGTGCCGCACACGCTGTCGGATGATGGCGATCCGATCGACGTCCTCGTCGCCAGCCAGCGTGCCCTCATCCCCGGCGCGATCATCAACTGCAAGCCGGTCGGCGTCCTGTTCATGGAGGATGAGGCCGGGCTCGACGAGAAGGTCATCGCGGTGCCGAGCGTCAAGCTCACCCGGCGCTACGAGAAGGTTCACAGCTATGACGATCTGCCGGCGATCACGCTGCAGCAGATCGAGCATTTCTTCGCCCATTACAAGGATCTCGAGACCGATAAATGGGTGAAGGTCGTTCGCTGGGGTTCGGCGGAAGAAGCCAAGCAGCTCATCATTGAATCGATCGAACGGGCAAAGGCCAAATAGCCGGCTCAGCCCATGAGTTCGTCGAAGGCGATGCCGCAGCGCGCGGAAGCCGCCTGAAGCGTGTTGCGCAACAGGCAGGCGATCGTCATTGGCCCGACGCCGCCCGGGACCGGCGTGATCGCACCGGCAACCTGGACGGCGGAGGCAAAATCGACGTCGCCGACAAGGCGTGTCTTGCCGTCGCCATTCGCCGGCAGCCGGTTGATGCCGACATCGATGACGGTCGCGCCCGGCCTTATCCATTCGCCGCGGATCATCTCCGGCCTTCCGACCGCGGCGATCAGTATATCGGCGGAACGGCAGACGCCCGGCAGATCGACCGTCCGCGAATGGGCGATCGTCACCGTGCAGTTGAGATGTAGCATCAGCATGGCGACCGGTTTGCCGACGATGTTGGAGCGGCCGACGACAACGGCGTGACGGCCGGACAGATCGCCGAGCTGTTCGCGAACGAGGATCGAGCAGCCGAGCGGCGTGCACGGCACCAGCGAGGGTAGGCCGGCCATCAGCCTGCCGGCATTGATGGCGTGGAAACCGTCGACATCCTTCGCCGGATCGATGGCGGCGAGCACCGCGTGCTCGTCGATCTGCGGCGGCAATGGCAGCTGGACGAGAATGCCGTCAACCGCATCGTCCGCATTCAGCCGCCGGACCAGCGCCAAAAGCTCTTCCTGCGTTGCCGAGGCATCGAGGGTGAACGAGAAGGATTGCATCCCCGCCTCGATCGTATGCCGGCCCTTGGAGCGGACATAGACTTGGCTGGCCGGGTCCTCGCCGACAAGAACCACCGCAAGGCCGGGCGCCCGGCCGGTGCGTTCGGTGAAGCGCGGCACCGCCCGCGCGACCTGGGCGCGCAGGGCCGCAGCCCTCTCCTTGCCGTCGATGATCGTCGCGCTCATGGGACCGGCCCCCGGATTCGATCAGCCGTCCTTTTGCGCCGTTTCGCCCGCCAGTTCAATGAGGCGCCCCGGATCGCCCACAACCTGCAGCACTTTGACGCGGGACGTATCGCCGGAAACCAGCGTGATCGCCGAGGGCGCGACGCCGGCGGCCTTGGCCAGAAGCCTTGTCAGCGCCTTGTTGGCCTTGCCCTTTTCGGGTACCGCGCGGACACGCGCGGCGAGCGCGGCGCGTCCGTCGGGCAATGTCGTGACGCCATCGATCGAATCGCGCGCCGATTTCGGCGTCAGGCGCACGACGATCCTGAATTCACCCCTTGCGTCTTCCAGCCAGCCGGCCAAGACCGTCAGCCGTAGACGAGCCGGATCAGGAAACGCTGGATGACGATCAGGATGATGATGAGAATGACCGGCGAGATATCCAGACCGCCGAGGTTGGGCAGAAGCCGCCGGATCGGCCTGAGCGCCGGTTCGGTCAGCCGCCACAACGTCTCGCCGATTGTATGAACCACCTGATTGCGCGTATTCACCACGTTGAACGCCACCAGCCAGGAGAAGATCGCGGACGCGATCAGCACCCAGATGTAGACGTCGATGAGCAGCACGATGCCGTCTACGATCGCGGAGAACAATGCGGACATGAGGTGCACCTCTTTTCGCGGCCTTGCCGGGCGCGCGCTTCGACGGCCCGTGAAATTTCAGCGGGCTAAGAGTTAGCGACCCGAACCCCCGCCCGCAAGCCCGTCATCGCTTGACATGACAGGTGCCGCGACACTAAATGCGCCACGCCAGCCGATGGCGCGGGGCCGTAGCTCAGTTGGGAGAGCGCGTCGTTCGCAATGACGAGGTCAGGGGTTCGACTCCCCTCGGCTCCACCATCCCGCCCAAAGACCCAAATCACGACTGCCGACAACGGTGCGCAGCACTTGCCGGCCAGACCGAAGGTCAAGGCATGCAATCGCACGCGGTTTCGCGCGAGTTCGTTGCCCAGATGGCAATTCTCATGTCTGCGGTCGCGGTCACGATCGACGCGGCGCTGCCCGCGCTCGGCTTCATCGGGCACGATCTCGGTACCACCGACCCCAATCACGTACAGTTCATCATTTCCTTCATTTTCATCGGCATGGCGGTCGGCCAGCTGTTCTCCGGGCCGCTTTCCGACGCGCTCGGCCGCAAACCGCTCCTTTTCATTTCTTTCCTTCTGTACCTCGCGGGCACGGCGACCTGTCTGCTTGCCTCATCCATCGAGGTGATGCTCGCCGGACGCCTGATTCAGGGAATCGCAATCGCCGGACCGCGCGTCACGACGATTTCCATGGTTCGCGATCTCTATGAAGGCGCCGGAATGGCGCGGGTGATGTCGCTGGTCATGATGGTGTTTGTCGCGGTGCCGATCATCGCGCCCGCGCTGGGCCAGGCGATTCTATTCGCCGCCTCATGGCACGCGATCTTCGTCTTCTATCTCGTCTACGCGCTGCTGGTGGCCGTCTACATGGCGTTCCGCCTGCCCGAGACGCTGCCGCCGGAACGCCGGGTGCCCATGCGCGCCGCCACGATCATTTCCGGCGCGCGCGAGGTTCTCACTCACCGCCAGGCGGCGAGCTACATGCTCGCCTTCAGCTGCATCTACGGCGCCTTCGTCGGGTTCTTGAGCTCCTGCCAGCAGATCTATCAGGTGCAGTACGACAAGGGCGCCGCCTTCGTGATCTTCTTCGCGGTGCAGGCTTTCGGCTTCGGTTTCGCTTCCATGACCAATTCGCGGATCGTTTACCGGCTGGGCATGCGGTTCGTCTCCAATCTCGGCCTCGCGGTCATGATCGGCACGTCGGCGCTGATGTTCGTCCTGGCGCTCGTCCAGCCCGTCCCGTTTGCGCTGTTCTTCGCCTATGGGGTGACGCTGCTCTTCTGCTTCGGCCTGATGTTCGGCAATCTGCAGGCGCTGGCGATGCAGCCGATGGGGCATATCGCGGGGATGGCCTCCGCGATCATCGGCACCGTATCGACCATCGTCGCAATCGCGCTCGCGACGATCATCGGACAGTCCTATGACGGCACGCTGAAGCCTGTCGTTCTGGGATTCGGCCTGCTTGGCACGCTTGCCTGGCTCTTCATGCGGTTTGCCGAACGGCGCGGACCGCAAGCCGGGTAAGGCTGAAGCGCGTCTCGTCGATTGCGCAGGGCGCCGGTATCTGTATTCTCGCGCCTTGCGACAGGGCAACAAGGGCGAGGCCGGAACCGATCATGAACCGCAACATGCTTTATGGGGTTATCGGCGTGCTCGCCGTCGCCCTCGTCATTCTCGGCTACCAGTATTACCAGGAGAGCCAGAAGTCCGGCATCCAGATCGAGATGGGCAAGAACGGCGTCTCGATCGAGGCGAAATAGCGTCCGGCCTGAGGATCGCGGGAGATCTGCCCGGACAGCGCCGCCGACCAAGGGGTCACGCGGCGGCAGACGCTGTCCGGTTCGATGCAGAATCCGGCTGGCTACGCACTACCTGAATGCCAACCTGCCCTGTCTCTCGCAATCGGCGGGCCAGTTTCAGTTCAGCGCAAAACCCCTTGATCTGGTGGCTCGCTGTCATGGCAGGGCGAAATGTTGAAGGCCGCGCGCCGCGCCTTTTGCAAATTGCAATGCATCCTGCAATCGGGGAGGGATTCCGGGGTCAGGACCCTAGCGCGCGTCGCTGGCCAGCCACAGCGCGAGGAAGCGCTCCATCCAGTCGCGCAGCGGCGCGTCGTGGATCGCGCGTCCGGCGAAATGTTCCCGCCGTCCTTGCGCGCCGGGCAGGTCGAGGCGCTGGTGGCCGCGAACCGTCCAGCGATGCATCATCGCCAGCGTCAGTTCGCAGTGGAACTGGATGCCGAAGGCGTTTTCGCCATAGCGGAAGGCCTGCTGTTCGAAGATGTCGCCGGTTGCCAGCACGTCGGCGGAGGCGGGAAGGGTGAACCCTTCCCGGTGCCATTGATAGACCCGCTCCGGCCAGTCGATCAGCGCCGCCCCGGTCGCCGTCGGCCGGAGAGGATAGTAGCCGATCTCGGCCTTGCCTTCGGGATGCGCGCCGACCTCGCCGCCGATCTGACGGGCCAGCATCTGGCCGCCGAGGCAGATTCCGAAGAACGGTGCCCTTTCCTTCAGCGGGACCGCGATCCAGTCGATCTCGCGGCGGACATGGTCTTCCTCGTCATTGGCGCTCATGGGGCCGCCGAAGATGACGACGCCGCGATGGTCCTCCATCGTCTCGGGCAGCGGATCGCCGAGCGGCGGGCGGCGGATATCGAGCGCGACGCCGTGCTTCAGCAGGGTCTGACCGACCCGGCCCGGCGTGGAATGTTCCTGATGCAGGACGATCAGGACGGGGCGTTTGTCGCCCCCCCGGACAAAGTCGGAATTGACGCCGTACGGCTCGTCAGTCGCCTTTCGCGCCATCGCCGTCCTCGCCCGGTTCGTCCTTGCCCGGTTCGTCCTCGGCGCCGGCCAGAAAGCGCTGCCTCAGAAGCACCCGGTCGCGCGTCGGGATGTCCAGCAGTTCGGCAACGCGCCAGACCAGATTGTCTTCCAGCTCGTGCACCGCGCCATCGGCATAGACCAGTTCCCAGAGCATCGTGACGACGTCGCGCCGCTCCTCGATGCTGAGGGCGCGCTTGATCCGGCTGGTGAAGGCGAAGAGGTCGACCGCTTCCTGATCGAGTTCGCGCGCCTGACGGATCAGCGCCTCGGCTTCCTTCTCGTCGAGATTGTAGGATGCCTTGAGCACCCGGCGCAGCGTCTGCTTTTCGTTCGGGCTGATCTCACCATCCACGGCGATCGCATGGACGGCGAGCGCGGCGGCGGCGAGACGCGCGTCCGGCGGATCGCGCCGTTGCTCTTCATCGCTGCCCAGGCCGGCGAAGAAACCGCGGAGCGCATTGACGAAAGACATATGTATCAGGACCTCGGAACGTGATTCTGCTTGGGTTGCCCCGATCATTTCGAAACGGCGGCTCCATGTCCATCCCCGCGCATGGGCGCTGAACGCCGCGGCCGGTCGTGATAAACTCGATGTTTGGAACGCGCGGCAGCTCATGAGGCGGCCGCGGGGGAGTGGAAGGGGGAGATGAAACGATGCGGAACCAGGCCGGGAACTCGAATGATCCTATGCGCCCCCTTTGGGGGCGGCGGCCAGCCATCGCGGTCCTGATCGCGGCCGGTCTGGTTGTCGCCGCGTCGCCGGCGCGTGCGCAAAGTGCCGATATCGCCGAAGGCCGCGCCTTCGCCGAGACCAATTGCGCTTCCTGTCATGCCACCGGGCGGCAGGACGAAAGCCCTCTGGCCGAGGCCCCGCCCCTGCGCGATCTGGGCAAGCGCTATCCGGTCGACAGCCTCGCGGAGGCCTTTGCCGAAGGGATCGTCACCGGCCACGCAGGCATGCCGGAATTTGAACTGGAACCCGACATGATCGGCTCGCTGCTGGCCTATCTCAAATCGATAAGTGAGTAGGCTTCACCCGACATCTGGACAGCGTCAACGCAGATGTTAGGTTTGAGCGACGCCCCGCAGGCCAATGACGGGGCGCTCCGGAGGAGCCGACCATGACCGAACACTCGTCTATTTGCCGCGTATGCCTGAATGGCTGCGCGATCCGCGTCGAGATCGAGGATGGCAGGGCTGTGAGGGTTTCCGGCGACAAGGAGAACCCGGTTTACCAGGGCTTCGTCTGCGTGAAGGGCCGCGAGCAGGTGCGCCTGCTGTCCGATCCGCGCCGCCTGCGCCACTCCATGAAGCGCGGCAGGGACGGCGAACTCCATCCCATTCCGGTGAACGACGCCATCGGCGAGATCGCCGAGAAACTCAAGAGCATCAGGGACCGGCACGGACTGCGCGCCATCGCCGGCTATCTCGGCACCGCGTTGACCAACTCGCCCGCGACCGCGCCGCTCTACACCGCCTTCATGACCGGTCTCGGCACGCCGATGAACTTCTGGTCGGCGACGATCGACAAGCCGAGCAAGAAGATCGGCCCGATGCTGCACGGCAGATGGGGCGCGCCGCCTGTCGGATTCGACGATCCTGAAGTCATCATGCTGCTCGGCTCCAATCCGCTCGTCACCTTCACCGGTTTTCCCTATGGCAATCCCGGCAAGTGGCTGAACGAGCGCCTGTCGGCAGGCACGAAGCTGATCGTCATCGATCCACGCCGCAGCGATGTCGCAAAGCGCGCCCATCTGCATATCCAGGCCAAGCCCGGTTTCGACGCCCAGATCGCCGCCGCGATCCTCAATGTTCTCTTCGCCGAAGACCTCTACGACAGGGAATTCGCCGAGGCGAACACGGAGGGCCTCGAAACGCTGCGCAAGGCCGTCGCCGAATTCACCCCGCAGGCCGTCGCGGCGATGGCCGGCATCCCGGCCGACGAAATCGTCGAGGCCGCCCGCCTGCTGGCCTCCACGCGGCGGGGCTACATCAATGCCGGCACGGGCCCGAACATGTCGGGGCTCGGAACGCTGATCGAATACATGCTGATCAACATCCACACGCTCTGCGGCTATTGGCTGCGCGCCGGCGACCGCGTCCGGCATCCGGGCGTCCTTGCGCATCCGGCGACCTTCACCGCCGAGGTGATCGAACCGATGCCGGCATACGGCTTCGGGGAGAAGCTGCGCGTGCGCGATCTCGCCAACACCGCCTCCGGCATGCCGACCGGCGCGCTGGCCGACGAAATCCTGATGCCCGGCGAGGGCCAGGTCCGCGCGCTGATCAGCTGCGGCGGCAATCCCGCGGGCGCCTGGCCCGAACAGGGCCATTCGATCGCGGCCATGAAGGCGCTCGAGCTTCTCGTCCAGATCGATCCCTGGATGTCGGCGACCTCGAAACTGGCCGACTATGTGATCGCCCCCAAGATGTGGCTGGAAGTGCCGAGCACGACCCAGTTTCTGGACTGGCTGTCGCGCACCGGCATGGGATACGGCCAGGTCGATCCGTACGGTCAGTATTCGCCGGCGCTGGTCGAGCCGCCGGAGGGCTCCGACCTCATCGAGGACTGGCAGTTTTTCTACCGGCTGGCGAAAGCGATGGACCTGCCGCTCAATGTCATGACGCTGATCCAGCCGAATCCCGTGACCGAGCCGCTGCCGATGGCAAGCGAACCGACAACGGACGAGCTGATGGAGTGGCTGACGCGCGACGCGCGCATTCCGCTTTCGCAGGTCAAGAAGCACCCGCGCGGCGCGATTTTTCCCGGTGACCCGGTTTATGTGCAGCCGGCCAGCGGCAAGAGCCCGCACCGCTTCAAGCTCGCCGTGCCGGAAATGATGGGCGATCTTGCCGGCCTTGCGCCTTCAGCGAAGGCGCGGGCGAGCGAACGGCCCTTCCGGCTGCTCTGCCGGCGCATGATGCATGTCTACAATTCAAGCTTCGTGGACGCGCTGCCGGCGAAGGCGCGGCCCTATAATCCGGCCTTCCTCAATCCGGACGACATGGCCGCCCTCGATATCGGCGAGGGCGAGGTGATCGAGATCGAATCGGATTTCGGCAAGATCACGGTGATCGCCCATGCCGACGACAGCCTGCGGACGGGGACGGTTTCCAGCAGCTTCGGTTTCGGCGCATTGCCGGAGGAAAAGCGCAATGCGCAGAGCGGCGCGAACACGACCAGCCTGCTTTCGGTCAGCGTCGGCTATGACCGCTATTCGGGCCAGCCGATGATGAGCAACCTGCCTGTCAGCATTCACCCGATGAGCGCTTCGCGCCGGCCCGGCGCCTCGCTGGCCGGGAACGCCGCCGCCGGGGCAGTCTGACCGGGAGGGCCGACGGCAACCCATCCGCCCTCCATACGCCTTCGCTGGCGGCAAGACGGGCGAGCGGATATCGGGCGGTTTTATGCCGAAGCGGCCTCGCGCTCGCGTTCGGCCTTCTTGCGGTCGTTCGGGTCGAGCAGCGCCTTGCGCAGCCGGATCGATTTCGGCGTCACCTCGACCAGTTCGTCATCGGCGATGTAGGAAATCGCCCGTTCCAGCGTCATGCGGATCGGCGGCGTCAGCCGCACCGCCTCGTCCTTGGACGTGGTGCGGATGTTGGTCAGCTTCTTGCCCTTGAGGATGTTCACCTCAAGATCGTTGTCGCGGGTGTGCTCGCCAACGATCATGCCGCGATAGACCTTCCAGCCCGGCTCGATCATCATCGGGCCGCGATCCTCAAGATTCCACAGCGCATAGGCGACGGCCTCGCCCTGGTCGTTGGAGATCAGGACGCCGGTGCGGCGCCCCGCGATCTCGCCGCGCCAGGGCTGATAGGAATGGAACAGCCGGTTCATGATCGCGGTGCCGCGCGTGTCGGTCATCAGTTCGCCCTGATAGCCGATCAGGCCGCGCGTCGGGCAGTGGAAGACGAGCCGCTGGCGTCCGCCGCCGGACGGCCGCATTTCGACGATCTCGGCGCGGCGCTCTGAAAGCTTCTGCACGACGGCGCCGGCATGTTCCTCGTCGACGTCGATGATGACTTCCTCGATCGGCTCCAGCCTCTCGCCGTTCTCGCCGCGCTGGAACAGCACGCGCGGACGCGAGACGCCGAGTTCGAAGCCCTCGCGGCGCATCGTCTCGATCAGGATCGCAAGCTGCAATTCGCCGCGGCCTGACACCTCATAGGCCTCGCCGCCCGGCGTATCGGCCACTTTCAGCGCCACATTGCCCTCCGCCTCGCGCATCAGGCGCTCGCGGATGACGCGGCTCTGCACCTTGTCTCCTTCCGTGCCGGCGAGCGGCGAATCGTTGACGAGGAAGGTCATGGAGAGGGTCGGCGGATCGATCGGCTGGGCCGGCAGCGCCTCGGTCACCGCCGGATCGACGATCGTGTCGGCGACGGTCGCCTTCGTCAGGCCGGCAATGGCGACGATGTCGCCGGCCGAGGCTTCCTCGACAGGCACGCGCTCGAGCCCGCGGAACGCCAGCACCTTGGTGATGCGCCCGTTCTCCACCAGCGAGTTGTCGCGCGACAGCGCCTTGACCGTCATGTTCGGGCGGATCGTGCCGGAAGTGATGCGCCCGGTCAGGATGCGGCCGAGATAGGGATTGGATTCGATGGTCGTCGCCAGCAGGCGCAGCGGGCCTTCCTCGGTGAGCGGCGGCGGGACATGGCTGCACACCAGATCGAAGAGCGGCGCCATGTCCTCCTGCGGGCCGGACGGGTCGGTCGCCATCCAGCCTTGTTTGGCCGAGCCATAGAGGATCGGGAAATCGAGCTGCTCATCGGTCGCATCGAGCGCGGCGAATAGGTCGAAGACCTCGTTCAGCACTTCCTGGTGGCGCTCGTCTGCCTTGTCGATCTTGTTGATCGCGACAATCGGCTTCAGGCCCACTTTCAGCGCCTTCTGGACGACGAACTTGGTCTGCGGCATCGGCCCTTCGGCGGCATCGACCAGCACGATCGCGCCGTCGACCATGTTGAGGATGCGCTCCACCTCGCCGCCGAAATCGGCATGTCCCGGCGTATCGACGATGTTGATCTGCGTGTCCTTCCACAGGACGGACGTTACCTTGGCGAGGATGGTGATGCCGCGCTCGCGCTCCAGATCGTTGGAGTCCATGGCGCGTTCCTGCACCCGCTCGTTCTCGCGGAAGGTGCCCGACTGCTGCAGCAGGCGGTCAACGAGGGTCGTCTTCCCATGGTCAACATGGGCGATGATGGCGATGTTTCTGAGGTTCATTACGTCTTTCCCGGCGGCCGGCATCAGGCCGTTCCGCGCCGCCCATATAGTCGCTGCGCTGCACAATGGCAATCGGGGCTCAGATACGAAGCGCGGTTGCGCGCGAAATTAGCAAAGCGCGGTCTGTGAAGTTCTCCGAATGATAAATATAGGGGTAGCCACGATTTCGTGCGCTGCGACCAGATCAGGTTTAACTGATCGCAGAGGGAGATCGAGAATGTCGATATCGACCATGATCTGCCTCGTCACGGTGATTTGTTACGTAGCGTTGGCGTTAAACAGCGTACTGTAACAAATTGTGAGGTCGAGCGCTGGCGGAGCCAACGCTCGACCAGCGCCCGCGCCGCTCCATTGGACGGCGATTACTAGGTTATGCGAAAATCTAGTGCGCCATAGAAATTAAAGTCAGTCATCCATGGGATACCGAGCAAATTACACGCATCAGGAATCCTTCGTCGCCCCCTTTGCTTGGAAGGCTTTGAGACCTCTTTTGTGACAACGCATCGATTGCTGTCCATTCGCGCATAGGCCACCAAGAATGGATCGCGCCCCGCTTCAACCAATTCAGTATCCGTCAAATCGGGTGCGTAGGCCGTATCCATGACCAGATTAAAGACATCCCTATCTACTTCTTCCTCAAGGATGAGCGCGTCGCGGATTTGAGTTTGCACTATCCAGTCTTTGAGTGGATCATTTCCATTCGCAATTTCGTCGTAAATTTCGAACGGCACTTTAACCTGCTTTGCATTGCCTCTTTCGGCCAACCAGACCCAGAATTGAGGTACGCGGTCGATTGGATAGTAGTCTCCGTGTGCACGGATCAGGACGTTTGCGTCAAGGAGAAACAACACTTATCAAGCCCCCCTATTGGGGGCATACGTGCCACTAACGCTTTCTATCTGCTGAAGTAGGGGCTCAACTGAACTGGGCTTTACACCCAGCATTCGAGCCGCAGTGGTGTGCGTAAGTTGATTTTCTTTGAGCGTTCGACCGACAAGCTGTAGCAACGCCCTTCCCAGCCTATGCTTCCTGACAACATAGTAACTCGGCGCGCTATCTTTCTCTTGAGCGCGTTCTCGCTTCCGTTGCGCCTGCCATCTGACCGAATATAAAGCACTCAGCTCTGAATATATTTTATCACTAATTTTATCCAGTCGACGAAATCTGTAAGCGATAAGGGGCTCGCTAACATTGCGGTCACTCGCGAAGTCAGAAATTATCTTGAACGCTTCGTGAATATCCAGAATTTCTCTTTGATTTGTAATTTCTGCAGCAGGCACCAAGAATTCACTGGCTGCGTCGTTACAGAAGCGTTCGATTTTTGCAATTGGTGTCTGAGGAGTTGTGCCAGAAGGGGCGCCGCTGACGCCGCTGGCACCAAGGAACAAGTGAACCAGTTCGTGAATCAGGGTAAACGACCTCGCGGTCCGTGCATCCTGATCATTAATGACAATGAATGGTGCAATATCATCGGCTATAGCGAACCCTCGGAATACGCTTTCACTTATATTCGAATGATGCGAGCCGAGATTGCCGATTAGAAGCACGAATACCCCTAGATTCTCAACCCGCTCTCGAAGATCGGCAAAAAGCGAATCTGCAGATTTGAACCGAGTGGTCCACCCATCTTCGTCTGTATTCAAGGCGATGCGTAGAATATTGGCGACGTCATGGATTTCGGTCTTTATCGACAGTGATCCAATAAACTCCAATTGCTCTGTATCCTCGTCATCCTCTAGTAGCGAACGGACGAGGTCCTGCCTGGCACGAATGTCTCGAAGCAGAGCATCGAGCAAAGCGTTGTCTTTTCGGGAAGACTGCGCTTGGGAAGTCCTAAAATCTTCTCCTCGGTCTGCTATGGCGGGTGGCCGGTTTTTATAAAATGTTGTCAGTGGCCTCCGGTAAACAGCCGCAATCTTAAGTAGTTGCATTCGCGTAGGATTAGTCTCGCCCGATTCAAAAGCCTCCAATTTGTCCGACGCACTTGCTCGCTCAGAAGACGATAATCCCAGTCGTTCAGCTGCCTCATCAATCGAAAGGCCCGCCGTTTCTCGCGCCCACGTCAGTATCGATGGGTTTATGTTTTCCGCTCGTGCCATCGAATATCTTATATTAGCTTCCTGTTAATAACAGCTTATCAGGGCCGCTCGCACTAGAGAGTGCTTACTCGTTCAATGTGTGGTCTTCCACTTCTTGAGAAAAGTGGTCGTTCTTAAGTTCGGTTGCGCACCAAAATACCGTCACATTCTGTCGGTCGGGGATCTGTCGATCTCGCAACGTGCCCGGACTTAGCCGCCAACTAATGTGATGATGCGCTGATCTCGCCGTGTACGGCAATCGCTTATTGCGAGCCGCGCTTCCTCGCCGCCAGCGTCCGAAGGCGCAGGGCGTTGAGGCGGATGAAGCCGGCCGCGTCCTTCTGGTCATAGGCGCCGCGGTCGTCCTCGAAGGTGACGAGCGCGTCCGAGTAGAGCGATTTCGGCGACTTGCGGCCGGTGACGATGACGTTGCCCTTGTAGAGCTTCAGGCGGACGGTGCCTTCCACATCCTGCGAGGCGCGGTCGGCGAGCGCCTGGATCATCTCACGCTCGGGCGAGAACCAGAAGCCGTAATAGACCAGTTCCGCATAGCGCGGCATCAGCTGATCCTTGAGATGGGCGGCCTCGCGGTCGAGCGTCAGGGATTCGATGGCGCGGTGCGCGGCGAGCAGGATCGTGCCGCCGGGCGTCTCGTAGATGCCGCGCGACTTCATGCCCACATAGCGGTTTTCCACGAGGTCAAGCCGGCCGATACCGTTGTCGCGGCCAAGATCGTTGAGGGCGGCGAGCAGCGTCGCCGGGCTCACCTTCCTGCCGTTCAGCGACACCGCGTCGCCCTTTTCAAAGCCGATCTCGATCTCGACCGGCTTGTCGGGCGCTTCCTCTGGGGAGACGGTCCGCTGATACACATAGGCCGGCGGCTCGACCCAGGGGTCCTCCAGCACCTTGCCCTCCGAGGAGGAGTGCAGAAGATTGGCGTCGACCGAGAAGGGGGCTTCGCCGCGCTTGTCCTTGGGCACGGGGATCTGGTGCTTTTCGGCAAAGTCCAGAAGATCGGTGCGCGACTTGAACTCCCAGTCGCGCCAGGGCGCGATGATCTTGATGTCGGGATTGAGCGCGTAGGCCGACAGCTCGAAGCGGACCTGGTCGTTGCCCTTGCCGGTCGCGCCATGGGCGATCGCATCCGCGCCGGTTTCGGCGGCGATTTCCACCAGCCGCTTGGAAATCAGCGGCCGGGCGATCGAGGTGCCGAGCAGGTAGGTGCCCTCATAGACCGCGTTCATGCGGAACATCGGGAAGACGAAATCGCGCACGAATTCCTCGCGCAGATCCTCGATATAGATCTGCTTGATACCCAGCATCTCGGCCTTGCGGCGGGCCGGTTCCAGCTCCTCGCCCTGGCCGAGATCGGCGGTGAAGGTGACCACCTCGCAGCCATAGATCTCCTGCAGCCATTTCAGGATGATGGAGGTGTCGAGACCGCCGGAATAGGCCAGAACGACCCTTTTGACGCTGCCATGCTTGGACATCTTGGCTTCTCCCATGGTAGAGCCCGCCTTGGTGCCGGTTTGCATATACGGATGGCGGGGAATTGCAATGGCGCGGCTGGATTTCTGGTTCGATTACGCCTCCACCTATTCCTATCTTTCCGCCATGCGCATCGAGGCCCTGGCCGAGGCGGCAGGCGTGCAGGTGCACTGGCGGCCCTTCCTGCTGGGGCCTGTCTTCGCCGCCTCCGGCTGGGATACCTCGCCGTTCAATATCTATCCCGCCAAGGGCGAGAACATGTGGCGTGACATGGAGCGGCTGTCGATGCGCTACGGCCTGCCGCCGCTGCGCCGGAGCGAGGTCTTTCCGCAGCACAGCGTGCTCGCGGCGCGGATCGGCCTCGTCGGCGCGCGCGAGGGTTGGGCGGGCGCCTTCACGAAGGCGGTCTTCACCCACCAGTTCACAAGGGCCGGGCGGATCGATGACGCATACGCGCTCGAGAAGATTCTGAAAGACCTCGATCTCGACCCGCAATGGGTCCTCAGCGAGGCGCTGGACGAGGCCAACAAGGCACGGCTCCGGCAGGAAACCGAGCGCGCCGCGGGCCTCGGCATTTTCGGCGCGCCCACCTTCGTCACGGGCGGCGGCGAGCTGTTCTGGGGCAACGCTCGGCTGGAACAGGCGCTCGAATGGGCGGCGGCGGAGGGTTGACCACAATGGAATTCATTCCGCACTGGACAACGCTCGGCGCCTATACGATCGCCGCGGTGGTGCTGGCGCTGACGCCGGGGCCGGACATGACGTTCTTTCTCGCCCAGTCGGTCAGCAACGGGCGGCGCTGCGGCTTTGCCGCGCTCGCCGGCGCGTCGACGGGGCTCATCATTCATTCAGTGGCCATCGCGGCGGGGCTCGCGGCGCTTCTGGTCGCCGCGCCGGTCCTGTTCAACCTGCTGAAATGGGTGGGCGCGGCCTATCTCGCCTGGCTCGCCTTCAATGTGCTGCGGCACGGATCGGGCATGGACGGCCTGCGCATGACGGCGGCGAAGGCGACCGTCCGGCGGGCCTATGTCAAGGCGCTCTGGATCAACCTGCTCAATCCGAAGATCATCGTCTTCTTCGTGACCTTCCTGCCGCAGTTCGTCTCGCCGGGCGATCCGCATGCGGCATCGAAACTGCTGTTTCTCGGCCTCTGGTTCATGGTCGTCTCGGTGCCGGTGCTCATCCCGCTGATTCTCGCGGCCGACCGGCTCGCGCTGTGGCTCAAGGGTTCAAAGCGCGCGATGCGCATCTTCGACTGGCTTTTCGCCGGCGTGATGGGCGCCTTCGCCGTCAGGCTGCTGGCGGCGCGTCCGCCGGTTTAGACTTGGCCGAGACAGCGGGCGGAGGAACCGGATCGCGTGTCAGTCCGGCGGAACGGCCGGCGATCAGCCAGTAGACGAAGCCGGCGGCAAAGCCGGCCGCCATGACGATCGCGATTTCCTGCTGGCCGAACCGGCCCGGCTCCCAGAGCGCGACACCGGCCGCGCCGCAGACGCCGCCGGCCGCCACATAATAAAGCCAGCTGCGCACGCGCCGTATCTCGCCAAAGGCGACGGCGATCGCGACAGCCGGGCCGCTGAGCGCGTTGACGACATAGAAGCCCGCAAAGCCGACCAGCATGAAGCGCTCAACCAACATGCCGGGATTTGCCATGTGGCGCATGTCGTCGGTCGAGGGAATCATGATCAGGAGCGTGACCAGACCCGCCATCGCGAGGCCGAGAACAAGGCCGGCGAGGATGACGAAAGCGCGCCAGAAAAGATGCCCGGCCTGTGTCAATGGGCGGGCTCCCCGGCCTCTTCTCGCTGCTTCCAGGCGGGCACGCGCTCGGATGCCGACTTGAGCTGGCCGCAGGCGGCCATGATGTCGCGGCCGCGCGGCGTGCGCACGGGCGAGGCATAGCCGGCGCGGTTGACGATGTCGGCGAAGGCCTCGATCGTCTCCCAGTCGGAACATTCATAGTCGGTACCCGGCCAGGGATTGAAGGGGATCAGGTTGATCTTGGCCGGAATACCCTTGAGCAGGCGGACCAGCTCGCGCGCCTCCGCCGGGCTGTCGTTCACGCCCTTCAGCATGACATATTCGAAGGTGATGCGGCGGGCGTTGGAGAGCGAAGGATAGGCGCGGCAGGCATCCAGCAGATCCTTCAGCGGCCAGCGCTTGTTGATCGGCACGAGCACATCGCGCAACTCGTCGCGCACGGCATGCAGCGAGATCGCCAGCATCGTGCCCGTCTCGGCGCCCCACCGTGCGATTTCAGGAACGACGCCGGAGGTTGAAAGCGTGATACGGCGCTTGGAGAAGGCAAGGCCGCCGGGATCGGCGGCGATCAGCATCGCGTCGCGCACCGCGTCGAAATTATAGAGCGGCTCGCCCATGCCCATCAGCACGACATTGGTGACCATCCGCTCGGCGTCGGGCAGCGGGCCGTCGTCCGGCCGGGTCATGCCGGGAAAATCGCCGATGCGTTCGCGCGCGGCGAGGATCTGCGCGGCGATCTCGCCCGAGGTCAGGTTGCGGACCCATTTCTGCGTGCCGGTGTGGCAGAAGGTGCAGGTCAGCGTGCAGCCGACCTGGCTGGAAACGCAAAGCGTGCCGCGGTCGTGTTCGGGGATGTAGACCGTCTCGACGTCGGCGGCGGGCGCGCCGTCGCGCGCCGGCATCCGGAACAGCCATTTGCGGGTGCCGTCGGCGGAGACCTGTTCGCTGACGATCTCGGGGCGGCCGACGTCGAATTGCCCGGCGAGCCTGTCGCGCAAATCGCGGGCGATATCGGTCATCTCGCCGAAATCATCGCTGCCGCGCGCGTAGATCCAGCGCCAGAGCTGCTCGGCGCGCATGCGGATCTGCCGTTCCGGCACGCCGAGCCCGGCGAGCGCCGTGCCGAGCGCCGGGCGATCGAGGCCGGCGAGCCAAGGCCGCGCCTGCGTCACGGCGTTCCGGCCCGCGGCCGAATCGAGGATCATCGTCATGCGTTCACGGCTCCAGACCGTACGGGCGTCGATGGCCCGCGCGGCAGATGGCCGATCGGGCTTTTCAGCCTATTTGCACTCGCTTGCGACCCGGTTCAAGGCATCCGTGATGCCCTGAAGCGAATATGTGTCGGTCGTATTCGTGCCGCGCTGCGACGTGCCGGTGACGACCATGTCGGCGCCGGCGCGCATGGCGGCGACCATGCCGGGTTCTTCCGCCGCGTTCTCCACCCAGGCCTTTTCGCCCTTGGTATAGAGCGAAAACGAGGCATCGCCGATCTTCGCCTGGGCCCGGCCGCCTTCCTTGAACGGGTAGCCGATCTCGATGGTCACCTCATTGGTGACGTTCTCGCCCGGACGCGATGTCACGAACACGTAGATGTCGCCGCGCTTCACGCCTTCCGGCTTTGTTTCCCTGGGCTTGGACAGGGCGAAGCAGACCTTCGAACTGCCGGTCGATGCCACATACACACCCCAGTCCTTGTACTGGGCGATTCCCTCAGGTGTCTGCGCCAGAGCCGGCGCGGCGGCAATTGCAACGACGGCGGCGATTGCGTGTTTTCTGAAATCCATGAGTCCCCAACCTGCGTGTTACGCACTACTAACCGGAGGCGTGGCCGCTTGTCGACACCCTCACACCTTTCGCGTCATGCGAGTGGCGGGATATGTCCGCCAAGCCTGTCCACCTCCTGCCCCGTGAAAGCGTTTGTCCCATAATGGCGGCGAGAATTTGACAAGTCGTAACAATTGGCAACATCTGTGTCCCCCGCAAGAGCGGTTCCGGTGTCCGTCGGAACCCCAAAAATCAGCGAATAGGCCTGTCGAGGAGCAGCGATGAAAGCCCTGTTGTGCAAGAAGTTCGGCCCGCCCGGCGATCTCGTCATCGAGGACATTCCCGAACCGAAGCCGGCGGAAGGTCAGGTGATCGTCGATGTCGCGGCCGTGGGCCTGAATTTCCTCGACACGCTCATCATCCGGGGCAAGTACCAGGCGAAACCCGAAATGCCGTTCTCGCCGGGCGCCGAATTCGCCGGCACGATCAGCGCGCTGGGCGACGGCGTTACCGGTTACAAGGTCGGTGACCGCGTGGCCGGCATCTCCGGCTGGGGCGCCGCGCGCGAAAAGCTCGCCATCAAGGCCGAGGGGCTGGTGCATGTTCCAGACGAGGTCGATTTCGACGTCGCCGCATCGGGCGTGATCGCCTATGGCACCAGCTATCACGCGCTGAAAGACAGGGGCGAACTGAAGCCCGGCGAGACGCTTGCCGTGCTCGGCGCGTCGGGCGGCGTCGGCCTCGCCGCGGTCGAACTCGGCAAGGTGATGGGGGCGACGGTCATCGCCTGCGCCTCGTCAGACGAGAAACTCGCCATCTGCAAGGAGAAGGGCGCGGACATTCTCATCAGCTACACGCCGGAAAACCTGAAGGACGCGCTGCGCGATGCGACAGGCGGCAAGGGAGTCGACGTCGTCTACGACGCGGTCGGCGGCGATTTCGCCGAACCGGCGCTGCGCGGCAGCGCGTTCTTCTCGCGCTATCTCGTCGTCGGTTTCGCCGCAGGCTATATCCCGAAGATTCCGCTCAACCTGACCTTGCTGAAATCCTGCGATATCCGCGGCGTCGAATGGGGCAAGTGGAAGCTCTACCACCAGGAGATCAATGCCGGGAACGACCGGCAGATCATGCAGTGGCATGTCGAACGCAAGCTGAAGATGCCGATCCACGGCGTCTACTCGCTTGAGGACATGCCCCGGGCGCTGGAGGAGTTCGACAACCGCCAGGTCGTCGGCAAGGTCATCGTTCACCCATAGGACGGGTCCGTGCGCGACGTCGGTCCGGGGGCCGTGTCCCGGTCGCTCAGGGTCGCGCGCGCCGCCGCGCGGTGACGTTCGCGCACATGGGCGCCTGCCATGCGCACGGAAGCCCAGAGCACGGCGGCATCGTCGGTGAAGCCGACGAGGGTGAAGATGTCGGGGATCGCGTCGGTCGGCAGGATGAAATAGGCGAGTGCGCCAAGCAGGCCCGCCTTCACCCGCATAGGGGTTTCGGGATCGAAGGCTGCGTAATAGGCGGCCAGCAGATCCTCAGAGAAGGGGACCGCCCGCGCGTAGCGGCGCCATTTCGGCCAGAAGTTCCGGCGCACGTCGCGCGCGCGCTGTTCCGTTTCGTCCATGCCCACACCTCGTGTTGCAAGCGGCTCCGCCCATGCGTTACGGGACCTGAGATGGGAAGGGCGGCAGCAACAGACAAGAAAAGTCCCGCAAAAACCGCTTTGCGCGTAAGGCGGAAAACGGCTTAGAAATCCTTGCACCGGAACGGGGAGGAGAAACGGCATGAAACTCGACGCTTCACTGGCCGCCGTCGTGACAGGCGGCGCTTCGGGACTTGGCGCGGCGACCGCGCGGGCGCTCGCGGCAAGAGGCGTCAGGGTCGCGGTTTTCGACCTTTCCGAGGCGGCCGGCGGGAAGATCGCCGGCGAAATCGGCGGGGTCTTCTGCAAGGTCAATGTCGCCGATCCGGCAAGCGTCGCCGCCGGTCTTGAAAAGGCGCGCGCGGCGCATGGCCAGGAGCGCATCTGCGTCAATTGCGCGGGCATCGTGATCGGCGAGAAGACGGTCGTCGGCGACCGCGAGACCGGCGCCTTCGCGCCGCACGATCCGCAAGCCTTCGCAAAGGTCGTGTCGGTCAACCTCAACGGCAGCTTCATCGTCGCCTCGCAATCGGCGGCGGGCATGGCCGCGGCCGACCCTGTGACCGCCGATGGCGAGCGCGGCGTGATCGTCTTCACCTCATCGATCGCGGCGGTGGAAGGGCAGATCGGCCAGGTGGCCTATTCGGCGTCCAAGGGCGGGGTCGCCGGCATGGTGCTGCCGATGGCGCGCGATCTGTCGCGAAACGGCATCCGCGCCAACGCGATCATGCCGGGGCTCTTCCAGACGGCGATGCTGGAAGGGCTCGACGAGGAGGTGCAGAGGCGCGTCGGCGCGACGGTGCCGTTTCCCTCGCGCACCGGCAAACCGTCCGAATATGCCGCGCTGGTCGTTCACATCTGCGAGAACGAAATGCTCAACGGAACGGCGATCCGTCTCGACGGCGCGATCCGGCTGACGCCCCGCTAGGCGCCGGCAATCTCGTCCATCTTCGCGGCGAGACGGAAATCCAGTTCGGTCAGCGCGCGCGCCGAATGCGTCGTCAGGCGAACCTCGACCCGGTTGTAGACATTCGTCCAGTCGGGGTGATGATCCATCGCCTCGGCGGCGAGGCCGACACGGACCATGAAGCCGAGCGCCGCGGAAAAATCCTTGAACCGGAAGGTCTTCTCGATGGCTGCCGCATCGGCTGAGAGCGACCAGCCGGAGAGTCCGGCGAGGGCGTCGGCGATTGCCGTGTCGCTCAGTTTCCCTGCCATCCGTAGTCGCTCTCATGGGCGTATTCGAAGCCGGCGAGGGGGAAGGTCTCCTCGGCGATATAGGGGCCGCCGCCCTCGAACTCCCTGGCGGAGAACAGGGCAAAACTCTCCACCGGAAATTCCGGCGCGCGGAAATCGCCGTAAAGGTCCAGATAGCGGGCGACGTCATAGGCGGCGACATGGCGCAGCCTTGCAATCGTCACATGCGGCTGGAACTTGCGGCCCTCGGCGCGAAGGCCCATGCGCTGCAGCAGCCGTTCCTGTTCGGCCTGAAGCTCCATCAGCGCCGGCGATGCGGCAACCCCGGCCCAGATCGTGTGCGGCTTGTTGCCGCCGAAGGCGCCGACGCCGGACAAACGCAGATCGAAACCGAAGCGGCTGATGGCGGAGAGCTGATGCACGACCTCGTTGGCGGTACGCATGTCGACGTCACCGATGAAGCGCAGCGTGAGATGATAATTCTGCGGGTCTGCCCAGCGCGCGCCGGCAAGGCCGCCGCGCAGCATCGACAGAAAGCGCCGTGTCTCTTCGGGGATCTGGATTCCGGTGAACAGTCTCGGCATGGCGATGTCCCTTCCCGATTCGTCCCTTCCCGGCTCGCATGAGGGGCCCGGCCCCCGGCGAGCAGGTCAGCGAATCGCTTCGATGAACGCCGTTACCGATGGCACCATGCGCGAGACGATCTCCGCAACCCCCTTTTTGTTGGGATGCAGCCCGTCCGGCTGGTTGAGATCGGGATCGCCGGCGACACCTTCGAGAAAAAACGGATAGAGCAGCGCCCCGTGCTCGTCGGCCAGGCGTTCGAA
This sequence comes from Flavobacteriaceae bacterium, assembly GCA_050249695.1. Classification (GTDB taxonomy): domain Bacteria; phylum Pseudomonadota; class Alphaproteobacteria; order Rhizobiales; family Tepidamorphaceae; genus JACKJP01. The sequence goes on from JBFWQA010000002.1 coordinate 555,336, forward strand.
CATGCCGTCGAAGGCCGCTGCATATTCCGCGCCCATATTGGGCGGCGCGCGCATGCCGGCGATCAGGACGGGAATGTCGCGCGCGTTGAGCTTGTCGAGGATCGCGCTCAGCGCGTCATAGGTATTTTCCGGGTCGACGCCGCGCAGCGCGTCGTTGGCACCGAGTTCGAGGATCACGCCCTGCGTGTCCTCCGGCACGGCCCAGTCGAGCCGTTCAAGGCCGCCAGCCGCCGTATCGCCGGAAACCCCGGCATTGACGATGGTCGCGTCGGTGCCCGCCCGGCGCAGCGCCTTTTCCAGCTGTTCGGCGAATCCCTCGCCCGGCGGCAGGCCGTAGCCGGCGGTGAGGCTGTCGCCGAGCGCGACGATCCTGACCGGTTCGGCGCGGACCGCGGGCGCCGCGAGAACAAACGTCATGGCGGCCAGCAGGGCGAGGACCGCGCCGCCGACCGCGCGGGCTTGGCGTCCCTGTCCCGACAACCCATATGCTGGGAGGAAAAAAACGATGTTCACCTGATAGCCCTTCCAACGAAAAGAACGCGGGGACGCATGACTGAAACGGCAATCTCCCTCGACGACGTCCATGTCAGTCTCGGCGAGGGCGCGGCTCGCGTCGATATTCTGCGTGGACTGACCCTCAATATAGGACAGGGCGAGGCGATTGCGATCCTCGGCCCATCCGGATCGGGCAAGTCGACGCTGCTCATGGTGATGGCCGGGCTGGAACGGATCACCGGCGGCGCGATCACGGTGGCGGGCGGCCGGATCGACCGGATGAGCGAGGACGGGCTGGCAGCGTTCAGAGGGCGCAACCTCGGCATCGTCTTTCAGTCGTTCAATCTCATTCCGACGATGACGGCGCTGGAGAATGTCGCCGTGCCGCTGGAACTGGCGGGCCGCCGCGACGCGTTCGAGACGGCGGCGGCGGAATTGCGGCTCGTCGGCCTGGAAGCGCGCATGTCGCATCATCCCGGGCAGCTTTCCGGCGGCGAGCAGCAGCGCGTCGCCATCGCGCGGGCCATTGCCCCAGCGCCTCCGATCCTTTTTGCGGATGAGCCGACCGGCAATCTGGACGAGCAGACCGGCAGGGAGATCGCCGACCTGATCTTCAGGCTGAAGGACGAGCGCGGCGCGACGCTCATTCTCGTCACCCACGACCCGTCGCTGGCGCGACGCTGCGAGCGCGTCCTCACCATCGGCGGCGGCGTGATCGCCGATGACAGCAGCGCCGAAGCGTTCCGGGCCGCGCGGGCATGAGCGGCGCCGCCACCGCCTTCCGGTTCGCCCTTCGCGAATTGCGCGGCGGGTTGAAGGGCTTCGGCGTCTTCATCGCCTGCATCATCCTGGGTGTCGCCGCGATCGCGGCGGTCGGTTCGGTGTCGCGTGCGCTCGTCACCGGACTTCTCAGCGATGGCGGGCTGATCCTCGGCGGCGACCTGTCGGCATCGGTCATCCATCGCGAGGCCGGCCCGGCGGAAACGAAGCTTCTCGAAAGCCTCGGACGCGTCAGCGCGATCGCGACCGTGCGCGGCATGGCGCGCAACGCGGCCGGCGACGCGCAGACCCTGGTCGAGATCAAGGCCGTCGATGACGCATACCCGCTCTACGGCTCGCTCGATCTGGACCCCGGCGCGCTGGATGCCGGGCTGGCGCCGTCGGCCGGTACATTCGGCGCCTATGCGGAAGCTGGCCTCATCGACCGGCTCGGCATCGCGGTCGGCGACCCGGTGCTGGTCGGCAATATCCGGCTGCAGCTGCGCGGCGTGATCGCGCGCGAACCGGACAGGCTGGCCGGCGGCATCGGTTTTGGCCCGCGGCTGATGATGTCGCGGGAGGCGCTGGCGGCGAGCGGGCTGATCCAGCCGGGCAGCCTCGTGCGCTATCACTATCGCGTTGCGCTCGAGGGCGAGGCGAGCGATGCCGCTGTCACGGTCGCAAAGGCGGCGCTGGACGAGCAGCTCGGCGATCAGGGCTATCGCGTGACCTCACGCAGCGATGCCGCGCCCGGCCTCAGGTCGCAGATCGAACTGTTCTCGCAATTCCTGACCCTGGTCGGATTGACGGCGCTGATGGTCGGCGGCGTCGGCATTGCCAATGCCGTCAGGTCTCATCTCGACGGACGGCTTCGGACCATCGCGACCCTCAAGGCGCTCGGCGCCAGCAACGGGTTCGTCACGCAGGTCTATCTCTACCAGATCGGCATCATCGCGCTCGGCGCCATCGTCGCGGGCGCCGCGCTTGGCGCGCTCGCCCCCCTTGGCGCGCAATCCCTGGCGGAGGCGCTGTTGCCGATTCCGGTGAAGGGCGAAGGGATTTATCCGGCCGAACTGGCCCTGGCGGGGCTCTTCTCCCTGCTCGCGGCGCTCGGCTTCACGCTCTGGCCGCTCGGCCGCATCCACAATATTCCCGTCAGCGCCATCTATCGCGACCGGGTCGCGCCGATGGCGGCGCGCCCGCCATGGGGCTTTGTCGTCGCCTCCGCCGTGGTGGCGCTGCTTCTCGGTGCGCTTGTCCTGACCGTCTCGCAGGACAAGCGGGTCGCGCTCATCTTCATGGGCTCGCTCGCGGGGTCGTTCATCCTGCTGCAACTGATCGGCCGTCTCGTGATGGCGGGCGCGCGCCGCGCCGCCTCGCCGCGCTCTGCCGTCGGACGGCTCGCGCTCGCCAACATTCATCGTCCCGGGGCGCTGACCGCCTCGATCGTCCTGTCGCTTGGCCTCGGACTGACGCTGCTTGTCACCCTTGCGCTGATCGACAGCAATATCAGCCGGCAATTGACGACTTCCCTGCCGGAGCGTGCGCCGAGCTTCTTCTTCATCGACGTGCCGCGCGAGCGCGTGGCCGCCCTGACCGACCTCATCGCCGAGAAGGCGCCGCAAGGCAAGGTGGAGGAAGTGCCGATGCTGCGCGGACGCTTCGTGACGCTGGCTGGCCGCAGCCCGGACGAGATCCAGCCATCGCCTGACGCCGAATGGGCGTTGCGCGGCGACCGGGGCATCACCTACAGCCGGGACGTGCCGGAAAATTCGCGGCTGGTCGGCGGAGAATGGTGGCCGGAGAATTATGACGGTCCGCCGCTCGTCTCATTCGAGGACGAGATTGCCGCCGGGCTCGGCCTGAAGATCGGCGACAAGGTCACGGTGAACGTGCTCGGCCGCGAGATCGAGGCGACGATCGCCAATCTGCGCTCGGTCGAATGGTCCTCGCTCGGCATCAACTTCGTCATGGTCTTCTCACCCAATACCTTCGCCGGCGCGCCGCACATGATGCTGGCGACGCTGACGCTGCCGGGCGATGCGGGGCTGGCGGAGGAAGCGGCGCTGGCGCGCGCGGTGGCCCGGGAATTTCCCACGATCACGAGCGTGCGCGTGAAGGAAGCGCTCGATGCGGTGAACGCGCTTGTCGGCAAGCTGGCCTGGGCGGTTCGCGCGGCGAGCGGGGTGGCGCTGATCGCCGCGGTTCTTGTGCTCGCCGGGGCGCTGGCTGCCAGCCACAGCCACCGGATCGCCGATGCGGTGATCCTGAAGATGCTGGGGGCAAGGCGCGGCCAGCTCCTGCAAGCCTATTTCCTGGAGTTTCTCGCCATCGGCGTCGCCACGGCGCTTTTCGCCGTGGTCGCGGGCAGCGCCATCGCCTGGGGCGTTCTGACCCATGTGATGCACGTCGAGTTCACGCCCGATTGGGGGCTCTCGGGGGCGGCCGTCGCGGCGGCCCTCGCGGTGACGATCGCGATCGGGCTTTTCGGCACGCGGCGGGCGCTGGCCGGCAAGCCGGCGAGCGTCCTGCGGAACCTGTAAAGCACGCTGCTGGCCGACGCGCGGTAAGCCCTTGCTGGCAGGGGAAAACATCCCCATATTGTCGCCAGTTGGTTTCGCCACCAGAGAGGGACGAAATGGCACAGTTTGACAGACGGGCCTATGGCCGGCCGACGGTAGCCGCAGGGGCGGCCATCGACGAGGGCCTGCGCAGCTATATGCTGCGGGTATATAATTACATGGCGATCGGTCTCGGGATCACGGGCATCGTGGCCTTCGCGGCCGCGGCGATGGCGGTTTCGGGCGGACAGCTGACCGCATTCGGTCAGGCGATCTATCTCAGCCCGCTGAAATGGGTCATCATGCTGGCGCCGCTCGGCATGGTCTTTTACCTGTCGGCGCGGATTTCCTCCATGTCGGTATCGGGCGCGCAGATCGCCTTCTGGGTCTTCGCCGGCCTGATGGGGCTTTCCCTGTCGTCGATCTTCATGGTCTACACCGGCGCCTCGATCAGCCGCGTATTCTTCATCACGGCGGCGTCCTTCGCAGGACTCAGCCTTTACGGCTACACCACGAAGAAGGATCTGTCGGGCTGGGGCTCTTTCCTGTTCATGGGCCTGATCGGCATCATCATCGCCTCGATCGTGAACATCTTCCTCGCCTCCAGCGCGCTGCAATTCGCGGTGTCGGTGATCGGCGTTCTCGTGTTCGCCGGCCTCACCGCCTACGACACGCAGCAGATCAAGGAAATGTATTACGAGGCAGACGACAACGCGACGGCCGGCCGCAAGGCGATCATGGGCGCGCTGAGGCTCTATCTGGACTTCATCAACCTCTTCGTCATGCTGCTGAGCCTGTTCGGCAACCGCGAATAGCAGGGCGCTCAGGAGATTTTGTGACCGGCCCCGGTGCGGCAACGTTCCGGGGCCGTTTCTTTTCGTGGAAGACCATGCGCGATATCCTCATCCGTGACGCCAGCCGCGCCGATATCCCCGCGATCGCGGCCATCTACGGCCAGGCGGTCACCGAAGGCACGGCTTCGTTCGAACTTCAGGCGCCGGACGAAACGGAGATGGAGCGCCGCTTCGAGACGGTCATTCGCGGCGGCTTTCCCTATCTCGTCGCCGAATCGGCAGGGAGGGTCATCGGCTACGCCTATGCGGGACTCTACCGTACCCGTCCCGCCTACCGGTTCACCGTGGAGAATTCCGTCTATGTGGCGCCGGCCCACCAGGGGCGCGGCGCCGGGCGGGCGCTGCTGGAGAGACTGATCGGGCGCTGCACCGAAATGGGCTACCGGCAGATGATCGCGGTGATCGGCGATGAGGCCAATACGGGCTCGATCGCGCTGCATCGCGCCTGCGGCTTCGAATTGCGGGGCGTGCTGAAGGATGTCGGCTGGAAGCACGGCTCCTGGCGCGGCACGGTGGAAATGCAGCGTGCGCTCGGTGACGGCGGCAAGACGCCGCCGCCGGAAGGCGCCTGAGGTCAGTTCGCGTCGACGATCCGGAGTTTCGGATCGAACACCCGCAGCACATTCGACAGGTCATGGCCACGCCGCAGAATCCGGCCGGATGCCGCGACGACGCTGTAGGCGCCCTGGCGATGGGTGAGCTTGGGATCCTTCTCGATCCGGTAGAGCGGAAACTCGGTGGCGCGGCGGAAGACGGAGAACACCGCGCGGTCCTTCAGCGCATCGATGGCGTAGTCGCGCCATTCTCCAGCGGCGACCATGCGCCCGTATATGTTGAGAATCTCGAACAATTCCTGCCGGTTGAAAGACACTTGCTGGGGTCTTTGGTGACGGACCGCGCCGGAAGAGCCTCCGATGCGGTTGCCGAACAGCGATATGGGCTGCGTATCGCTCAACAGCGCCTCCTTCATGTCCGATGCGACAAAGCCCTCCATGATCGCCCCTCTTTCGAGGTTTTGGCAACCCCCGTGCGGGGGCGTGGCGCTGCCCGGCGAGATTTCACACTTTCGCCCCAGTTCAGCCCTTTGCCGGCCCTATTGAAATTGCCCAATGACCCTGTTGCCTAGGGTCCGGTTCATGCGGGGACTTCGGATCGTCTCTAGCCCCCCAGCCCCCGGGGTTCTCCCGCGAACCGGACCCGTTTCGCAGCCGGCGACAAGATCGGTTGCCCCGTTCAAACTGAAAAGGACAGGCCTTGCAATGGGCCTGTTTTTTTGTGCGTGGCGGATGGGCCGCTCAGCCGGGCAGGGCGAGTGTCGCCGCGGCGAGGATCGGACCGGGGCGGGCGGCGTCCCCGCTCTGGACGAATGCGGCGAGCGTGTCGGCGCCGCCGCCCAGTTTTGCCCTGTCGACGGCGAGGTCGGCCTCGCGGCCGGTCCAGCTTCCGGCGGAAACCACGGTGCGGACGACATTGTGGTAGGTCACGCTGCGCCCGGCATTTTCGCCTCGTTCGATCATCACCTGCACATCGGACGCGAATGCGGCCATGAAAAGCGTGGCCGGGCCACTTGCGCGTCCGCTCCCTACGGTGGCCCGTACCGAGCCGCCATCGATGGCAAGGGTAATCGCGGGCTGGATGTCACCGAGCTTGTGCCGGGTCTGGCGCCTGGCGCTTTCGATCGCGCTTCTGTCGGAGCCGACCGCGTGCTCGGCGCCATTGACGACGACCTGCGGCGTGTAGACCCGGTTGTCCCCGCGAACGCGCGAGTAGGCATATTGCCGTTCCGTGAAGGCATGCTTGGCGAGCGTGTCCTTCCAGCCGAGATAATCCCAGTAATCGACATTGTAGCTCAGTGCGAGAACGTCCCGGTCGGCGGCATAGGTCCCGAGCAGCCGGTCCGCCGGCGGACAGGAGCTGCATCCCTGGCTGGTGAAGAGTTCCAGCACGTCGACGGAGGCCGAGGCCGCGAAGGCGGGGCGTATGACGCTCGCGGCGGCGAGACCGGCAAGCGTGCCGCGGCGGGTAAGAGAAAGCGTCATTGGTCTGCCATCTGAAAACTTCCTAGTCCTGCAAGTCCTAAGGCAGCGGGGTGGTCACCGGCCAATCACAAGCCGGTGACGCCGCGTTCACGAAAAAGGCCGCCGACGGCAGCCGGCGGCCTCTTCCTGATCAATCGGACCGTTTTCAGGCAGCGAGCTGGCGCAGCACGAAAGGCAGGATACCGCCGTTCTTGAAATAGTCGATCTCGTCTAGCGTATCGATCCGGCAGAGGATCGGCACCTTCTTCGTCTTGCCGTCGGCGAAGGTGACTTCCATCTCCAGCATCTGGCGCGGCTTGATGTCGGCGAGGCCCCGGATGGTGATCGTCTCGTCGCCCTTCATGCCGAGCTTGGCCCAGCTGGTACCCTCCTCGAAGGTGAAGGGGACAACGCCCATGCCGACCAGATTGGACCGGTGGATGCGTTCGTAGGATTCGACGACCACGGCGCGCACACCCAGAAGGTTCGTGCCCTTGGCTGCCCAGTCGCGCGACGAGCCGTTGCCGTATTCGATGCCACCGAGGACGATGAGCGGCACCTTCTCCCTGGCGTATTTCATCGCCGCGTCATAGATCGACATTTCCTTGCCGTCGGGCTGATGCAGCGTAAGGCCGCCCTCCTTCACATTGCCGGAAGCGTCCTTCACCATCTGGTTCTTGATGCGGATGTTGGCGAAGGTCCCGCGCATCATGACTTCGTGATTGCCGCGCCGCGTGCCGTACTGGTTGAAGTCGACGATCGCGACACCGTTCTCGGTGAGATATTTGCCCGCCGGGGAGGCCGCCTTGATCGAACCGGCCGGCGAGATGTGGTCGGTCGTGATCTTGTCGCCGAAGAGCCCGAGAATACGGGCATTCTCGATATCCCGGATGGCCGTGGGCTCGGCCTTCATGCCGACGAAATAGGGCGGGTTCTGCACATAGGTCGATTTGTTGTCCCAGGCGTAGGTCTCGCCCACGGGCGCCTTGACCTTGCGCCAGTTGGCGTCGCCGTCGAAGACGGAGGCGTATTTGGCCTTGTAGAGCTTGCGGGTGACGAACTTGTCGATGAAAGCCTGGATCTCCTTGGGCGAGGGCCAGATATCCTTCAGATAGACCGGCTTGCCGTCCTTGCCGATGCCCAGCGGTTCCTTGTGCAGGTCGCGGCGCACCGTGCCGGCAAGCGCGTGGGCGACGACCAGTGGCGGCGAGGCCAGGTAGTTCGCCTGAACGTCGGGCGACACGCGGCCCTCGAAGTTGCGGTTGCCGGACAGGACCGAGGCGGCGACGATCCCGTTGTCGTTGATCGATTTGGAGATTTCTGCGGGCAGCGGGCCGGAATTGCCGATGCAGGTCGTGCAGCCGAAGCCGACAAGATTGAAGCCGAGCTTGTCGAGATCCTTCTGCAGGCCGGAATCGGCCAGATATTCGGCGACGACCTGGCTGCCCGGCGCGAGCGAGGTCTTTACCCATGGCTGGGTCTTCAGACCCTTGGCCAGCGCGTTGCGCGCAAGCAGTCCGGCGCCGATCAGCACGGAAGGGTTGGACGTGTTTGTGCAGGAGGTGATCGCGGCGATCACCACGTCGCCATGGCCGAGATCGAAATTCCTGCCCTCGACCTTGTAGCGATTGTCGATATCGGCGGCCTTGCGGTACTCCTTGTCCATCGCTTCGGCGAAACCGGTGGCGATCTCCTCCAGCGGAATGCGGCCCTCGGGGCGCTTCGGACCGGCCATCGAGGGGACGACCGAGCCGAGGTCGAGCTCCAGCGTGTCGGTGAAGACGGGATCGGGCGTGGAGGAGGTGCGGAACATGCCCTGCGCCTTGCAGTAGGCCTCCACGAGCTTCACGCGCTGCGAGGCGCGCGCCGTCTTGTCGAGATAGGCGAGCGTTGCCTTGTCGACGGGAAAGAAGCCGCAGGTCGCGCCGTATTCCGGACCCATATTGGCGATCGTCGCGCGGTCCTCCAGCGTCATGTGGGTGAGGCCCGGGCCGAAGAATTCGACGAACTTGCCGACCACGCCCTTCTTGCGCAGCATCTGGGTCACGGTCAGCACCAGATCGGTGGCGGTGACGCCCGGCTTCAGCCTGCCGGTCAGGCGGAAACCGATGACTTCCGGCAGCAGCATGGTGAGCGGCTGGCCGAGCATGGCGGCTTCCGCCTCGATGCCGCCGACGCCCCAGCCGAGCACGCCGAGGCCGTTGACCATCGTGGTATGCGAGTCGGTGCCGACCAGCGTGTCGGGATAGGCGATTTCGACGGTCTTCCTGTTGCCCCTGGCGTCGGTGAGCTTTTCCTTCTTCGTCCAGACCGTCTGGGCGAGATATTCAAGATTGACCTGATGGCAGATGCCGGTGCCGGGCGGGACGACGCGGAAGTTCTTGAACGCGCTCTGGCCCCATTTCAGGAACCGGTAGCGCTCGCCGTTCTGCTCGTATTCGCGTTTGACGTTTTTCTTCAGCGAGTCGCGCGAGCCGAAGAAATCGACGACGACGGAATGGTCGATGACCAGATCGACCGGGACAAGCGGGTTGATCTTCTGCGGGTTGCCCTTCAGCGCCACCATGGCGTCGCGCATGGCGGCCAGATCGACCACGGCGGGAACGCCGGTGAAATCCTGCATCAGCACGCGCGCGGGGCGGAAGGCGATCTCGTGATCCTTCCTGCCCTTGTTGCCTGCCCAGCCGGCGACCGCCTTGATGTCGGCCTTGGTCACCGAGCGGCCATCTTCGGCGCGCAGCAGGTTTTCAAGCAGTACCTTCATGGAGAAGGGCAGCTTGTCGATACCCTTCAGACCGTTCTTCTCGGCCGCCTTCAGGCTGTAATATTCATACGACTTGGTGCCGACCTTGAGGGTCTTGCGGCATTTGAAGCTGTCGAGCGAGGTCACGAAAATCTCCCGTGGAGTAGCGGTTGGACGAGAGGCGGCCGGTTTTGGCGGAAGCCGGCCCGGCGCCGGACAGGAATTCAACAGGGGCCGTCGCGTCCACCGGTGGCGGTTTTCGTAAAGGAGCGGCCAAACAATTGTTATTCGTATAATCGTAGCGCGTTATAGTGAAATTGAAAGCCAGTGACCATAGCGACTCAAGACATGCCGCGTGCGAGAGGAACTTTTTTTATTGTCGTGACCGCGCCATGCGTCTGACCGCCGCCTCGCTGTCGTGCCGCCGCGCCGGCCGGGTCGTGTTCCGCGACCTCGGATTCACCCTGTCCGGCGGCGAGGCGCTGGCGCTGCGCGGGCGCAACGGCGCTGGAAAGACATCGCTCCTGCGCGTCATCGCCGGGCTCGTCCCCGCCGCGGGAGGGACGCTGCGCCTGGAAGGCGGCGAAGCGGAAGCCTCGATCGGCGAGCAATGCCATTTCGTCGGACCCTCCAGCGGCATCAAGCCGGTGTTGACCGTTGCGGAGAATCTCGATTTCTGGCTGCGTTTCCAGGGTGGGGACGGGGGCGGCGGCGGGTCCGTGGCCGAGGCGCTCGATACCGTCGGCATCGGCAATCTGGCCGGCCTTCCCGCCCGGTATCTTTCCGCCGGGCAGCAGCGGCGGCTGGCGCTCGCCGCGCTGGTCGCGACGCGGCGCGCGATCTGGCTGCTCGACGAGCCGCTGAACGCGCTCGACGCGGAGGGCGCGGCGATGCTCAACGCGCTCATGCGCCGCCATCTCGGCGACGGCGGCATCGTCATCGCCGCCACCCATGCCGATATCGAGGCCGGCACACGCACGCTGCATCTGGAGGCGGCATGACGGGCCGCGCGCTCTTGGCGCTGGCCGTCAGGGAATTGCGGCTTGCCGTCAGGATAGGCGGCGGCGCGCTGCTCGGCACGCTGTTCTTCCTGATCGTCGTGACGGTCGTGCCTTTCGCCGTCGGTCCCGACCTCAAACTCCTCGCCCGGCTCGGCCCGGCATTCCTGTGGATCGGCGCGCTGCTCGCCAGCCTCCTGTCCATCGACCGGCTGTTCCAGGCCGACGCCGACGACGGTTCGCTCGATCTCCTGATGCTGTCGGCGACGCCGCTGGAACTCGTTGTGCTGGTGAAATGCATTGTTCACTGGCTGACGACCGGCCTGCCGCTGGTCGTCGCCGCGCCGGTGCTCGGGCTGATGCTCGACATGGACGGCATGCAGCTGCTCAGCGTGACGGGAACCCTCATGATCGGCACGCCGGCGCTGACGATGATCGGGGCCGTCGGCGCGGCGCTGACCGCCTCGCTCAGGCGCGGCGGGCTGCTGCTCGCCGTCATCGTCCTGCCGGTGACGATCCCGGTTCTCGTTTTCGGCGTCAGCGCCGCTGCGGCCGCGACCGGCGGCACCGTTCCCGCGCTCACGCCGTTTCTGGTGCTCACGGCGCTGACGCTGGCCTCGCTGGCGCTTGCGCCCTTCGCCGCGGCAGCGGCGCTCAGGGCGGGGCTCGAATAGGTCAGCGCCGCGTCAGCCTGGCCCGCAGCCTTTCGTATCTTTCGGCGATCTTCCAGCCGCGCGATTCCAGCATCTCATCGAGTTGCCGGCGCAGCTGCCGGTTTTCCCGTTCGGCGCGCTGGCGCCGGGCCAGGGCGTTATCGCGGGATTTGAGCACGTCGCCGAGCGTGCGGACATATTCCGCCGCTGCCCGCATGCGCGACCTGTCGTCGATTTCGGCGCCTGACCGTTCCCAGTCGCGAAGGACGTCGTCATAGACCCTGAGCCAGGCGTCGATGGCCGAATCGATGTCGCCTTCCGCACGCATCCGGTCGCTGACGGCCAGGGCGTCGCTGCGATCGTAGAGCGCGATCTGACTTGCCAGGTTCGCTTCGGTGATCGCGTGGGTCTTGAGGCTGCGAACGCCGAAATTGAGACGGCGGAGTTCGTCGAAATTGGCCGAGGTGAGCATTCCTGCAAGCCCGTCCTGATCCATCACGATGACGGCGCAGCCGCTCGCCGTGGCCTCGATCGCGGCGCGCGCCTTGGCGAACACGAGGTCATAGCCGCCGAGGACGGTTCCAGGATCGGCCACGGCCGTGCGCGCCTTCGCGCCCACGATATCGACCGTGCCGATGCCCGCCGCCGCGCAGGCCCGCCGAACCGGTTCGGGAACGTCATCCTGACCGTTGCTGAAGACGAGGGCGCGCGATGGCCGGCGCGGCAGGTCGCGCCGTTGCGGGAAGCGCTCCGGGTCGACGAAATTGTAGATCGTCGCCGTCGCTTCCGGCGCGATGCCGCGTGTCGTCAGCAGCCGTTCACGACACAGATCGTCCACCGCGACGTGGCGCAGGATGTTGGGATGGACCGGCGGGGCCTCCTGCCAGGGCTTCCAGCCGTGACAGACGAACAGAGCGGGGGTCGAGGGATAGGACAGAACCGCCGTCATCGTTTCCAGATGATGATGGCCGTGAATGAGATCAGGCGCCGCGGCCATGTCGCGAAGATCGTCGACGACCGGAATCGTCAGCGCCTTGAGTTCGCGTGCGACGTCGCCGAGGCTTGTGCTGTAGGCGATCGGGGAATGCCCGCGCTTGAGAAGGGCAAGCGCGATGTCGCGGACATAGAGTTCCGATCCGGCGCGCTGGGCGAGCGTGTTGTTGGTGATGAGAATGCGCAGCGGCCGCATCGCATTGCCCATCACGGCTGCCTGACGACGCGGGCGGGATTGCCGACGACGACCGCGCCCGCCGGGACATCCTTCGTGACCACGCTGCCGGCCCCGACGATCGCGTTCGCCCCTATCGTCACGCCCGGCAGGATGGTGCTGCCGCCGCCGACGCGCGCGCCCTTGCCGATGCGCGGATAGGAGAGCGGCCCGCCCTGCAGCTTGTCGTTGAGGGTGGTGACATGCGGCCCGACGAAGACGCCGTCCTCGATGACCACTCCCCGCGTGATGTGGCAGCCGGTCTGGATGGAGACGCCGCTGCCGATGGTGCAGGCGCAGATATTGCAATGCGAGCCGATGGTCGTTCCGGTGCCGACCCGGGCGCCGGCATGAAGGATGGTCATCGAGCCGACCCGCGAGCCTTCGCCGATCGCCACGTCGTCCTGCACTTCGGTCAGGGCCGGATTGTAGAAGCGCACGCCCGGAAAGCGCCCTTGCAGCTCATTTGTCATATGGGGTCAGGTGATCCTTGTCTGGTCGCGCCGCGGCAATGCTTTGCCATGAGCGCCGGGAAAGGCAAGGGCCTATTGGCATGGGCGCGCCGCCGCGATAGTGAAAAGCGCATGGCATATGACGGCACGGCCACGGCGAAGCGCGGATGGTTCGGATCGCTTGCGAATCCGACCCGGTTCTCCGCGCTCGCGGCCCGGCTGATCCCCTGGCTCGGCGGCCTGTCGGCGATCCTGCTGGCGGTCGCGGCCTATATGGCCTTCTTTACCGCCCCGCCCGACTACCAGCAGGGCGATACGGTGCGGATCATGTTCCTGCATGTGCCGGCGGCATGGCTATCGATGTTCGCCTATACGCTGATCGCCGGCGCAGCGCTCGGAACCCTCGTCTGGCGCCATCCGCTTGCCGATGTCGCCGCGCGCGCGGCCGCGCCCATCGGCGCGGCGTTCACGTTTCTCGCCCTCGTCACCGGTTCGCTCTGGGGCAAGCCGATGTGGGGCGCATGGTGGGTCTGGGACGCCCGCCTGACATCGGTCCTGATCCTGTTTCTTATCTATCTCGGGCTGATCGCGATGTGGCGCGCGATCGAGGAGCCGGCCCGGGCGGCGCGGCTCGTCGCGATCCTCGCGCTCGTCGGCTTCGTCAATGTGCCGATCATCAAGTTCTCGGTCGACTGGTGGAACACGCTGCACCAGCCGGCGAGCGTCTTCCGGATGGGAGGGCCGACCATCGACTCCTCGATCCTGATCCCGCTCCTGGTGTCGACGGCGGGCTTCACCGTCCTTTTCCTCACCCTGCTGCTGGCCGCGATGCGCAACGAGATCATGCGCCGGCGCATCCGGTCGCTGCAGATCCGCCAGGCCGGCGCGACGAGTTCGGCGAGGGCGTCATGACTCATTCCGGTTTCATTTTCGCGGCCTATGCGTGCGGCGCCGTCGTTGTCGCCGGCCTCGTGCTATGGGTGACGGCCGAGCACGCGCGGCTCAGGAAGCGCCTTGAGGAAGCCGAAAGCATGAGGAGCGGCAAGCGTTGAGCGCGGAGCCCGAGGAGCCCCGCCGGCGGCGGCCGGCGATCTTCCTGCTGCTGCCGCTGATCCTGTTCGGCGCGCTGGCGCTGCTCTTCGTGTTCAGGCTCGGCGACGGCGATCCCTCCAAAGTGCCCTCGGCGCTGATCGGCCGCGAGGTGCCGGCATTCGATCTGGCCGGCATCGAAGGGCTGATGGGCCCGGACGGCGCCGTGCCGGGATTTTCCAACGAGACGCTGAAGCAGGGCCGGGTCAGCGTCGTCAATGTCTGGGCGTCATGGTGCGCGCCGTGCCGCGAGGAACATCCGCTTCTGGTCGAGCTGTCGAGCGATAGCCGCTTCGATCTCTACGGTCTCAACTATAAGGACGAGGCGCAGAACGCGCGACGCTTCCTGGGACGTTTCGGCAACCCCTTCAAGGCGGTCGGCGCCGACACGAGCGGGCGCACCGGCATCGACTGGGGGGTTTACGGCGTCCCCGAGACATTCGTCGTCGGGGCCGACGGGCGCATCGTCTACAAGCATGTCGGCCCGATCAGCGAATCGAGCCTCGCCGGCGATCTGATGCCGCAGATCGAGAAGGCGCTGGCGGCGCAATGAGCGACTTCGACGTCAGGCCGAGTTTTTCGCGCAGCGTCCCCGAGGGCGACAATGTCGAACGCGCGGTCTGCGACCATTGCAGCTTCATCCACTACGAGAACCCGCGCGTCGTCGTAGGCTCCGTGGTCAGGCATGAAGGAAAGATCCTGCTCTGCCGCAGGGCGATCGAACCGCGGCGCGGGTTCTGGACGCTGCCGGCCGGATTCCTCGAACTCGGCGAGACGCCGGAAGCAGGCGCGCGCCGCGAGGCGATGGAGGAGGCGAACGCCGCCCTCGATATCCGCAGCCTCCTCGCCGTCTATACGATCGAAAAGCTCTCGCAGGTGCAGCTGATGTATCGCGCGGTGCTGGCGAAGCCGGAATTCTCCGCCGGACCGGAAAGCCTCGAGGTCAGGCTGTTCGACTTCGACGACGTTCCGCGCGGCGAAATTGCCTTTCCCAGCGTCCACTGGGCGCTCGACCATGACCGGGCGATAGAAGAAAACCGGGCGGCGGCGCCGTTCGCCAATCCGCCCGGCGAAACCGGAAATATCCGCCTCTAGCGTTCCGGAACGCGGCCTATTCGGCCGGCGTCGCGCGGTCCATCGGGTAGCGCTTGATCAGCGGCATCTGGGCGATGATGAAGGCCATGGTCAGCGGCATCGTGCCGAAGACCTTGAAGGTCACCCAGAAGTCGGTGGAGAAGTTCCGCCAGACCAGTTCGTTGAGCACCGCGCAGAAGAGCAGCCAGCCGATCCAGCGATAGGTCAGGATGCGCCAGCCCTGATCGGAAACGCGGAAAGCGCTGCCGAAAATCCGCCTCATGAAGAGCTGGCGGAACAGCAGGCCGCCGACGAGGAACGCCGCGATGAGCAGATTGGCGAAGGTCGGCTTCATCTTGATGAACATGTCATCGTGAAGCCACAGCGTCATCGTGCCGAACAGCAGCACGAGGACCATGGTGACCAGCGCCATGATCGGCAGCGTGCGGTGCACCAGCCATGAAATGACGACCGCAGCCGTCACGGCGACCATGAAGGCGGCCGTGGCCTGATAGATGCCAAGCTTCCAGTTCGCGATAAAGAAAACGACCAGCGGGCCGAGATCGATGGCGAGCTTCATCCAGCTCGGCTGATCTTCTTCGACAAAGGCCTCATCGGCCTGGGCATGCTCGCGTTGATGGCTCATTTTTTCGGTTTCCCTTCACTCGCCGGCAAGACCCGCGATCGCCTCGGCGAATTCGTCGGCCCTGAACGGCTGGAGATCGTCGATCCCCTCGCCAATTCCTATGAAATGCACCGGCAGGGCGTATTTCGCAGCGATCGCGACAAGGATGCCGCCGCGCGCCGTGCCGTCCAATTTGGTCATGACGATACCGGTAACACCTGCAATTTTGGTAAATATTTCCGCTTGTGTTAGCGCATTCTGTCCGGTCGTCGCGTCGAGCACCAGCAGCACCGAATGCGGCGCCTCCGGCTCCTGCTTGCGGATCACGCGGATCACCTTCTCCAGTTCGGCCATCAGATCGGCCTTGTTCTGGAGGCGCCCGGCGGTGTCGATCAGCAGAACATCGCTGCCTTCCTGCCTTGCGCGCGCCATGGCGTCGAAGGCCAGTCCCGAGGCATCGGCGCCGGTCTTGCCGGCGACCACGGGCGCGCCGGCGCGCTCGCCCCAGATCTTCAGCTGCTCGATGGCCGCGGCGCGGAACGTATCGCCGGCGGCCAGCATCACCTTGCGGCCGTCCTGTGCGAACTTCTGCGCCAGCTTGCCGATCGTCGTCGTCTTGCCGCTGCCGTTGACGCCGACGACCAGTATGACATGCGGCTTGCCGGCGCCGATTACAAGCGGGCGGGCGACCGGCTCGAGCACGCGGCCGACCTCGGCCGCGAGCACAGCGCGAACCTCTTCGGGTGCGATCTGCTTGTCATAGCGGCTCGCGGCCAGCGTCTCGGTTATCCGCATCGCCGTCTCCACTCCGAGATCGGCCTGGAGCAGAACATCCTCGAGGTCCTGGATCGTTTCCTCGTCGAGCCTGCGGCGGCTGACGATATTGGCGATGCCCTCGCTCAGCGCATTTGAGGATTTCGACAGCCCGTCCCGCAGGCGGGAGAACCAGCTTCTGCGGACCGGGGCCGAGGGCGCCGGCAGTGCTTCTTCGGCGAATTCCTCTTCGGGGAATCCGGCCGCGTGTCCGGGCGCGTCATCCGGCTCGGCCGGCGCCTCGATAGTCTCCGGGTCGAGCGTCCCGGCGATGTCGTTCTCGCTCTCGGCTTCCGCCATCTGGCGCAGATCGTCCTCGACGGCATCGATGGCCGCCGGTTCGACGGCTTCGGGTTCGGACGGCGCTGCGACGCGTTCTGCCGCGGGGGGCGTCGTTTCCGCTTCCGCGACGGCGTCCGTGCGGCGCGCTTCTTCTTCAAGGGTTTCGGCGGCGTTCTCGCTGCCGCCGAAAAGCCGCTTGAACAGGCCAGGCTTCTTGCTCATGCCGGTCCTTTTTCTTCAGTCGTGCTGCTTCAGGCCGCGCGGGCGGTCAGCCGCGCGCCGTCATGGCCGCTCACGACCATGGCGGCAATGGCGCCGGGCGCAGCCTCATGCTCGAAGTGAACGGGGGTGAAATGTTCCGTGCGGCCGCTGCCGGCCGCTTCCACCAGCACCTGACGCGTCTCGCCGCGCTGGCTCTCAAGGTGACGCCGAAGGGCGTCTTCGCCCTTTTCGCGCAGGCGCTTGGCCCGCTCCTTCACCAGCTGGCGGTCGAGCTGCGGCATGCGCGCGGCAGGCGTCCCCTTGCGGGCCGAGAAGGGGAAGACGTGCAGGAAGGTCAGTCCGCACTCGTCGACGATGGCGAGCGAATTGCGGAACATCTCCTCAGTCTCGGTGGGAAAGCCGGCGATGATGTCCGCGCCGAAGACGACGTCCGGACGGCTCCTGCGCATGTCCTCGCAGAAGCGGATCGTGTCGTCGCGCAGGTGGCGGCGCTTCATGCGCTTGAGAATCATGTCGTCGCCGGCCTGCAGCGAGAGATGAAGATGCGGCATCAGGCGCGGCTCGCTGGCGATGACGTCGAGCAATGCGGGGTCGGCTTCGACGGAATCGATGGAGGACAGGCGCAGGCGCGGAAGATCGGGCACGCCGCGCAGGATCGCCCTTGCCAGCGTGCCGAGCTTCGGCGCGCCAGGCAGGTCGGCGCCGTAGGCGGTGATGTCAACGCCCGTCAGCACGACTTCGCGATAGCCGTTGCCGACGAGCCGGCGGATCTGTTCCACGACGACGCCCATAGGCACCGAGCGCGAGGGCCCACGGCCATAGGGGATGATGCAGAAGGTGCAGCGGTGGTCGCAGCCGTTCTGCACCTGGACGAAAGCGCGGGCGCGTTCGGTCAGACCGTCGATCAGATGGGTCGCCGTCTCGCGCACCGACATGATGTCGTTGACCCGGACCTTCTCGGTCTCATCCGTGCCGAAATTCTGCGGCCGATAGGAGGAAGGCTCGAGCTTCTCCGCATTGCCGATGACGGCGTCGACCTCGGGCATGGCGGCGAAGGTTTCCGCTTCTGTCTGGGCGGCGCAGCCGGTGACGATCAGCCGCGCGTCCGGCCGTTCGCGGCGGATGCGGCGGATCGTCTGACGCGCCTGGCGCACGGCTTCGGCCGTGACCGCGCAGGTATTGATGAGCACCGTGTTGTCGCTGCCGGCCTCTTCCGCGGCGGCGCGCATCACTTCCGACTCATAGGCATTGAGCCGGCAGCCGAAGGTGACGATGTCGACCTTGCGCGTCATCACACCCCCATCGCGGCGGCTTCGCCCGCGGGATCGAAAACGCCCTCATGCTCCAGCTCCCAGGGGCCGGTCATCAGGATGTGATCGTCCTCGCGCCATTCGATGGTCAGATCGCCGCCGGGCAGCGAGACGCGGACCGTGCGGTCGGTGCGCTTTGTGCGCGCGGCCGACACGGCGGCGGCGCAGGCGGCCGAGCCGCAGGCCTTCGTCAGGCCGGCGCCGCGTTCCCAGACGCGCAGGATGATGTGTCCCCGGTCGACGATCTGGGCGAGCGAGATATTGGCGCGCTCTGGAAAGATCGGATGGTTCTCCAGCATCGGCCCGAGCCGCGCCAGATCATAAGCAGCCGCATCCTCGACCCAGAAGATCGCGTGCGGGTTGCCGACATTGACGACCGAGGGGGAGTGCAGGACCGGATTGTCGATCGGGCCGATCTGCAATTCGATCGCGCGGGTGTCGGCGAATTCCTCCGCGAGCGGGATCTGGTCCCAGCGGAACTTCGGCGTGCCCATGTCGACGGTGATGCGGCCATCCGCAGCGCGCCAGACCGGCAGGATTCCGGCTGAGGTGCGCAGCGTCAGCCTGTCGTCTCCGGTCTCGTCGAAAAGGCGGGCCGCCACGCAGCGCGTGCCATTGCCGCAGGCGCCAGACAGCGAGCCGTCGCTGTTGAAGATCGTCATATCCGCGTCGACGCCGTCACGGGTCGGATCGCCGATCAGCATGAGCTGGTCGAAGGAAGTTTCGGGCCGCGCCGCGAGGACGCGCGCAAGAGCTGCGTCGACGCCGGGCGCGCCATGGCGCGCATCGACGACGAGGATCTCGTTGCCGGCCCCGTTCATCTTGGCGTAGCGGATCGCGCGTGTCTGGCTCATTCGGTCCAGTCTTCAATCAACACTTCCTGACGGGGCCCTTATAGGCCCCGCGTCCCTTTCTTGCCAGCCGCTTGCGGGGCAAGGGCGAATTGACATTCTCGGCCATTGCCGGTAGCTCAGCGGCCAAACCGGAAGAATAATGTCTTTCGATCCGCCGACCGGGACGCCATATGATCCCGGAGGTCAACGTCCGCCAGCGCGATTGCGCCCGCGGGCGCGAAAGGCATTTGGAGCTGGGTTGAGATGGTCGGAAGAATGCTGATTTTCAAGGCGGAAAGGCGCACACGCGCGAAAGGCGGCTCTCATGTTTGAGAGCCTTTCCTCACGCCTGTCCGGCATTCTCGACGGGCTGACCCGGCGCGGCGCGCTGTCGGAGGCCGATGTCGCCGCGGCGCTGCGCGAGGTTCGCCGGGCGCTGCTTGAGGCCGATGTCGCGCTCGATGTGGTGCGCGAGTTCACCGACAAGGTCCGCGAGCGTGCGGTCGGCGCGGCCGTCGTCAAATCGGTGACGCCGGGCCAGATGGTCGTCAAGATCGTCCATGACGCGCTGGTGGAGACGCTCGGCGGATCGGGCGAGGGTATCAGCCTCAACGCCGCGCCGCCGGTGCCGGTGATGATGGTCGGCCTCCAGGGCTCGGGCAAGACGACGACCAGCGCGAAGATCGCCAAGCGGCTGACGGAGAAGTCGAAGAAGAAGGTCCTGATGGCCTCGCTCGACACACGCCGCCCCGCCGCCCAGGAGCAGCTGAAGATCCTCGGCGAACAGGCCGGTATCGCGACACTGCCGATCGTCGCCGGGCAGGATCCGGTGCAGATTGCAAAGCGCGCGATGGAAGCCGGCCGCCTCGGCGGCTATGACGTGGTCATTCTCGATACTGCCGGCCGCCTGCATGTCGATGAAGGCCTGATGCGCGAGATGGCGGATATCAAGGCCGCCACCAACCCGCATGAAGTGCTGCTTGTCGCCGACGCCCTGACCGGTCAGGACGCGGTCAATCTGGCCCGCTCCTTCGATGAGCGCGTCGGCGTGACGGGTATCGTGCTGACGCGAACCGACGGCGACGGGCGCGGCGGCGCGGCACTCTCCATGCGCGCGGTCACCGGCAAGCCGATCAAGCTCGTCGGCACGAGCGAGAAGCTCGACGGGCTTGAGGATTTTCATCCCGAGCGGGTCGCATCGCGCATTCTCGGCATGGGCGATGTCGTCAGCCTCGTGGAACGCGCGGCGGAAACGATCGACAAGGAAAAGGCCGAGGCGATCGCCGAGCGCATGCGCAAGGGCCAGTTCGACCTCAACGACCTTGCCGAACAGCTGCGCCAGATGGAACGGATGGGCGGCATGAGCGGCGTGCTCGGCATGCTTCCCGGCATCGGCAAGATGAAGAAGCAGCTCGACGCGGCCAATATCGACAAGACGGTCTTCAAGCGCCAACTGGCGATCATCTCCTCCATGACCCCGACGGAACGCCGCAAGCCGGACGTGCTGAAGGCAAGCCGCAAGAAACGCGTCGCCGCCGGTTCGGGCACCAGGGTCGAGGAGATCAACCGGCTGCTGAAGATGCATCGCCAGATGGCCGACATGATGAAGGCGATGGGCGGCAAGAAGGGCGCCGGCCTGATGGGCAGGATGATGGGCGCGCTCGGCGCCGGTCCGGGCTTCGGGTCCGGCGGGGGTTTGCCCGGCGGCATGCCGGACATCGATCCCAAGATGCTCGAGCAGCTGCAGAAATCGGGGCAGTTGCCCAAGGGCCTGCCTCAGGGCCTTGCGCAGGGCCTTCCCAAAGGACTTCCCGGCCTTGGCGGCGGCGGCTTTCCGGGCCTGCCCGGCCTGCCGAAGGGACCGGGCAAGAAATGAAGATACTCCGGCGCGATCGGCGCCTTCGTTTTAAACACGTCATGACAAGGAAAGACTGACAACCATGGCTTTGAAAATGCGTCTCGCCCGCGGCGGCGCCAAGAAACGTCCGCACTATTCGATCGTGATCGCCGATGCCCGCTCGCCGCGCGACGGCCGCTTCATCGAGAAGATCGGCACGTTCAACCCGATGCTGCCCAAGGACGGGGAGCGCATCAAGCTCGACGTCGAGCGCGCCAAGCACTGGCTGGCCAATGGCGCCCAGCCGACCGATCGCGTGCTGCGCTTCCTGGATGAGGCAGGGCTTCTGAAGCGGGAAGCCCGCAACAATCCGGAGAAGGCAAAGCCGGGCAAGAAGGCGCAGGAGCGCATCGACGCCCGCAAGCAGGCCGAGGAAGACGCCAAGGCCAAGGCCGAGGAGGCCGCGGCGGCCCCCGCCGAAGGGACGCCCGCTGCCGAGGCTCCCGCCGAGGAAGCCGCCAAGGAAGAGACGGCCGGCTAAGTCCGGGCCGTACCGGCTCCATGAAGGAAGGGGCGCGCCCTCTCATCCACGTCGCCACCATCGGCCAGGCCCATGGCGTGCGCGGCGCGGTGACGGTGCGCAGCTTCCTTGAAAACCCGGCGGATCTGAAACGCTACAATCCGCTCAAGGGCGAGGACGGACGGCAGTTCGTCCTCCGGCTCACTTCGGAGCGCAAGCCCGGCGTTTTCGTCGCGGAGGTCGACGGTATCGTCGACCGCGACGCCGCCGAAGCGTTGCGGAACCGGCGGCTCTTCATCCCCCGCGACCTGCTGCCGGCACCCGAAGACGACGAATTCTACCACGCCGATCTCGTTGGGCTCGCCGCGCGCGATGTTTCGGGAGCGGCGCTCGGCAAGGTGATCGCCGTGCAGGATTTCGGTGCCGGAGAGCTGCTGGAAGTCGAAACCGGCGTGCGGCGGACGATCCTGATCCCCTTCACTAGAGCCGCCGTGCCGGAGATCCGTCCCGATCAGGGCTTTCTGATCGTCGATCCGCCGCCCGGACTGCTCGACGAGGACGCCGCGGAGACGAGCGATGTGGAGGGCTGACGTTCTGACCCTCTTCCCGGACCTGTTTCCGGGGCCGCTCGGCGCATCGATCCTCGGGCGCGGAATGGAGAACGGCATCTGGGCGCTCGCCGCCACCGATATCCGCGATTTTGCCACCGACCGGCACAGAAGCGTCGACGACACGCCCTCGGGCGGCGGTGCGGGCATGGTGATGCGGGCCGACATTCTCGCCGCCGCCATCGACGCCGTTTCGCCCGAAGGGGATGACAGACCGCGCCTGCTGATGTCGCCGCGGGGCGTGCCTTTCGACCAGCAGGCGGCGCGCGATCTGGCCAAGGCGCCGGGCTGCGTCATCGTCTGCGGGCGCTTCGAAGGGGTCGACGAGCGGGTGATCGAGGCGCGCGGCCTGAAGGAGGTTTCGCTCGGCGATTTCGTCCTCGCCGGCGGCGAGGTCGCGGCGATGGCGATGATCGAGGCCTCGGTGCGGCTTTTGCCAGGTGTTCTCGGGGCGGCGGATTCGGCAATGGAAGAGAGTTTCGAGGCCGGAATCCTCGAATACCCGCAATATACCCGGCCGGCGGTTTTCGAGGGCCGGACGATCCCCGACGTGCTCACCGGCGGCGATCAC
Organism: Flavobacteriaceae bacterium; assembly: GCA_050249695.1. Classification (GTDB taxonomy): domain Bacteria; phylum Pseudomonadota; class Alphaproteobacteria; order Rhizobiales; family Tepidamorphaceae; genus JACKJP01. The sequence goes on from JBFWQA010000002.1 coordinate 577,860, forward strand.
GGGGCAGTGCGGCGCTGGCGCGAGGCGCAGGCGCTGGAACTCACGCGGAAGCGGCGACCCGATCTTCTTGAAAACCGGGCAAAAAAGAAACCGTCCCCTATCGACAAGCGGTGACTTTTATTCTAGAGAACGCGCGACTTCGAGACATGTCCGCGCCGGCCATGGCCTTTGCAGAAGAGCAAGCGGCCGCTTTTGGCGATTGACGAGATTTATGGTGACGATGATGAACATCATTCAGGAAATCGAACAGGCGCACGCCGCCGAACTGGCCGAAAAGCGTGCCATCCCCGAATTCCGTCCCGGCGATACGCTGCGCGTGAACGTGCGCGTGACGGAAGGCGAGCGCACCCGCGTCCAGGCCTATGAGGGCGTCTGCATCGCGCGCAACGGCGCCGGGCTGCAGGAGAGCTTCACCGTTCGCAAGATCTCCTATGGCGAGGGCGTGGAGCGCGTCTTCCCGGTCTATTCGCCGGTGCTGGAATCGATCGACGTGGTCCGCCGCGGACGCGTCCGCCGGGCCAAGCTGTATTATCTGCGCGATCGCCGCGGCAAATCGGCCCGCATCGCCGAGCGCGCGACCAAGCGCGACGCTGCGCCGGAAAAGGCCGGGGCCAAGCCGGTGAAGCTGTTCGACAAGCCGAAGGGTCCGGCCGACGATCTGTCGAAGATCGACGGCGTCGGCGAGGTGCTGGTGGAGAAGCTCAATGCGCTCGGCATCACCCAGTTCGAGCAGATCGCCAACTTTTCCGACGAGGACATCGCCCGCGTCGACGAGGTGCTGAGCTTCAAGGGCCGCATCGAGCGCGAGGACTGGATCGGCCAGGCCAAGGCGCTTCTCGCCGAAGCGACGGCCGACGAAGCCGTGAAGGCTGCCGCCGAGGAAGAAGGTCTTGCGGCGGAAGCGGCTCCGGCCGAAGGCGAAGACAAGGCCTGACACCCGCCAGGCGCATGCCGGAGCGACGCTCCGGAAAGCTGAAACAGACGAACGCGGGGTCCGGAAGGCCCCCGCGTTTTTGTTTGGACGGATGCCGCACCGGCACATAGGGGCGGCAATGCTTGACCGGGGAGGCGGGGATACCCCATATCCTCACCCGCGATGTGTGACGAGGAAGGTTCAATGGCGCGTACGCTCTACGACAAAATCTGGGACGATCATCTGGTGGAACAGGCTGAGGACGGCACGTCGGTGCTCTATATCGACCGCCATCTTGTCCACGAGGTGACCAGCCCGCAGGCGTTCGAGGGACTGCGCATGAGCGGGCGCAAGGTGCGCCAGCCGCAGAAGACGCTTGCCGTCGTCGATCACAACGTGCCGACAACCGACCGCTCCAAGGGAATCGACGACCCGGAGAGCCGGCTGCAGGTGCAGACGCTGGCCGACAACGCCGCCGAGTTCGGCATCGACTACTTCAACGAGCGCGACAAGCGGCAGGGCATCGTTCACATCATCGGACCGGAACAGGGCTTCACGCTGCCCGGCACGACGATCGTCTGCGGCGACAGCCATACGTCGACCCATGGCGCGTTCGGCGCGCTGGCGCACGGGATCGGTACGTCGGAGGTGGAGCATGTGCTCGCCACCCAGACCCTGATCCAGAAAAAGGCCAAGAACATGCGCGTCACCGTGGACGGGCACCTGCCCGAAGGCGTGACGGCCAAGGACATCATCCTCGCCATCATCGGCGAGATCGGCACGGCGGGCGGCACCGGCCATGTGCTGGAATATGCCGGCGACGCGATCCGCGCGCTGTCGATGGAAGGCCGGATGACGGTGTGCAACATGTCGATCGAGGGCGGCGCCCGCGCCGGTCTGATCCAGCCTGACGAGAAGACATACGAATATCTGAAAGGCCGTCCGCGCGCGCCCAAGGGCGCCGAATGGGACGCGGCAGTACGCTACTGGGACACGCTGTTCTCCGAGGAGGGCGCGCATTTCGATTCCGAGATCAGGCTGGATGCCTCCAACCTGCCGCCGATCGTGACCTGGGGCACGAGCCCGGAAAACGTCGCCACCATCAGCGGCCGCGTGCCGACCGTCGAGGACGGCGAAACCGAGGCCAAACGCGCCTCCATCAAGCGGGCTCTTGCCTATATGGGACTGAATGGCGGCGAGAAGATCTCCGACATCACGCTCGACCGGGTCTTCATCGGTTCGTGCACCAATGGCCGCATCGAGGATCTGCGCGCCGCCGCCGCGATCGTGAAGGGGCACCATGTCGCGGACCGGATCAATGCGATGGTCGTACCCGGTTCGGGTCTCGTGAAGGAACAGGCCGAAGCCGAGGGGCTGGACAAGATTTTCGTGCAGGCGGGCTTTGAATGGCGCGAGCCGGGCTGCTCGATGTGCCTTGCGATGAATGCCGACAAGCTGTCGCCGGAAGAGCGCTGCGCGTCGACCTCGAACCGCAATTTCGAGGGCCGGCAGGGCTTCAAGGGGCGCACGCATCTCGTCTCGCCGGCGATGGCGGCGGCGGCGGCGATCGCCGGCCGGTTTGTCGATGTCAGGGAGTGGCAGCGCCACTGACGCCCTCATCAACGGCAAAGAAGACAAAAAAGGCCACCGCAGCAGGTGGCCTTTTTCATTTCGGGGTCATCGATCAACGCCAATGGCGGTGATGACCATGGCCGCCATAGCGGTTGTGACACGTCACGCCGACCTTCACGCGCTGCCAGGTCCAGCCATAGCGGGTCCAGACGCGCTGGGTCCTGTAGACCGGGCGGCAATCGCGATAGCGGTAGGCGTGGCGACCGTGATGGCGCCAGCCCGACGAACCGATATGAAGGCCGTATCCCGGCCCGGTGATCGTAACCGACCCGCGCGAGCCGGCCTCCGCGGGCGCCGTGAAGGCGAGAGCCGCGAGGCCCGCGGCAGCGATGCTCATGAGGGCCTTGCGGCCGATGCGATTGCTGATCATGACCTGTCCTCCTTATGGAAATCCATGAGAAGGAGTATGGCCGGCGTGCGCTGAACCGTGCCTGAGCCCGGCGTTCAGCTGCGGTTCATGTCGATGAACGGACCGGAAGGCCTTGCGTCAGCTCCAGGGACGGCTTTCGGCGAGCCTTGATTCGAAGGTTTCGATCGCCCCGATCTTCTCCATCGTCAGACCGATATCGTCCAGCCCGTTGAGCAGGCAATGCTTGCGGAAGGGGTCGATGTCGAAGGAGATGCTGCCGCCATCCGGGCCCTTGATGGTCTGGCTTTCCAGATCGACCGTCAGCGTGGCGTTGGCGCCGCGCTCGGCGTCGTCCATCAGCTTGTCCAGATCCGTCTGCGAGACGCGGATGGGCAGGATGCCGTTCTGGAAGCAGTTGTTGTAGAAAATGTCGGCGAAGCTCGTCGAAATGACGCAGCGGATGCCGAAGTCGAGCAACGCCCAGGGCGCGTGCTCGCGGCTCGAGCCGCAGCCGAAATTATCGCCGGCAACGAGGATCTTCGCCTGGCGATAGGCTGGCTGATTGAGCACGAAATCCTTGTTTTCGCTGCCGTCCTCGTTGAAGCGCATCTCGAAGAACAGGCTCTTGCCGAGGCCGGTGCGCTGGATCGTCTTGAGGAACTGCTTGGGGATGATCATGTCGGTGTCGATATTGGTGATCGGCATCGGCGCGGCGACCCCGGTCAGCGTGGTGAATTTCTCCATGGCAATTCTCATCCCATCTTGTCGGCAGCGCCACCGCGCGTCCGGTCGAACGAACAGGGCTCTATTAATCGATCATAGGCGCCAGGTCTATAACGAGACGCGCTTTGGCAATTCCCTTGTGCACTGCAACCTGATAGGCGTTCCCCGCCATTTTTCACCACCGCATCTTCAGGAACGACATGACAGCGAATTCGATCACCGTGCTCAAGGACGTCGCGTCTCTGCGCGAGCAGATCGCGGGCTGGCGCAGGGCCGGCGAGAAGATAGGCCTCGTGCCGACGATGGGCGCGCTGCATGAGGGGCATCTCTCGCTTGTGCGGAACGCGAAGGATGCCGGCGCGACGCGCGTGATCGTCTCGATCTTCGTCAATCCGACGCAGTTCGCCCCCAACGAGGATTTCAACACCTATCCCAAGCGCGTGGCCGAGGATCTTGCCGATCTGGGCAGGCTCGGCGTTCATGCCGCCTTCACCCCCGATGTGGAGACGATGTATCCGCACGGCTTCAACACGACCGTGCTGCCGCAAGGCCCGGTCGTCGCCGATCTGGAGGCCGCCGCCCGGCCGACCCATTTCGCCGGCGTCGCGACGGTCGTCGCCAAGCTCTTCAATCTCGTCCAGCCCGATCTCGCCGTCTTCGGCGAAAAGGACTACCAGCAGCTGATCGTCATCCGGCAGATGGTGCGCGACCTCAACGTTCCGGTCGAGATCATCGGCGCGCCGATCGTGCGCGACGAAAAGGGGCTCGCGCTGTCGTCGCGCAACGCCTATCTCAGCGCCGACGAACTCGCCGTGGCGCGGCAGTTCAACGTCATCGTGCGGAAAGTGGCCGAAAAGGCGATCACCCCGGAGGAGGGGGTGAAGGCACTGCTGGAAGCGGGCGTCGCCGCCGTCGACTATCTCGTCATCCGCGATGCAGAGACGCTGGGCGCGCCGGTCGCGGGCCGTCCGCAGCGTGTCGTCTCCGTCGCCCGCGTCGGGCCGGTGCGCCTCCTCGACAACATGGCGGTGACGGGCTAGCCGTCCGCGGCCGCCGCCTCCTCGAGCGCCTCCATGTCGTCGTCGGAGAGGCCGAAATGGTGGCCGATCTCGTGCACGAGCACATGCGCCACGAGATGACCGAGGGTTTCGTCGCCATCGGCCCAGTAGTCGAGGATCGGCCGGCGGTAGAGCCAGATCATGTTGGGCATCTGGCCGGTTTCCGGCACCCCGCCGGCATGGGCAAGACCGATGCCCTGAAAGAGCCCGAGCAGATCGTAGGGCGATTCGATGCCCATCTCGTCGAGCACGTCGTCATCGGGAAATTCCGCCACGCGGATGACGATGTCGCCGGCCAGCCCACGGAACGGCGCGGGCAGCCGGTCGAAGGCGGTGACCGCCAGCATCTCGATATCGGAAAGGCTCGGCGCCTCCAGATCCTGCCAGGGGCCGCTGTGGTTCATCTGTCCCATGGCGCTCTCATGCGGCGACATATGTCCGGAAGAGATGGATGACGAGCGCGATCAACGCGACGAGGGCGAGGCCGCGCGCGATCCGTTTTCCCCATATCTCGGTAGCATCCTCATCTTCGCTGTCCGGTGCGATGAAATGATCGCGTGCGCGATCGCCGCGCCTTGCAAGCTGGCTCGTCCCGATCGTTTCGGTTTCGGCGGCAAGACGGCCGAGGGAGGCGCGCGCTTCTTCCTCGCGGGCGGGCCGGGGGTCCTTCGGACGGTCTTTCGTTCTGCGCGTCATGGGCGCGGAGTGTAGCCAAGACGCCGCCTGGGCGAAAGCATCCTGCCGCCCGGTTGTTGCCGGCACGGAAACGGTCTAAGCACGTGCCGGAAAATTTCCACGGGCGATCGGAGGAAACGTAAGACCCCATGAGCACGCACAAGATTCTCATGTTGCCGGGCGATGGCATCGGACCGGAAGTGATGGCCGAGACCGGCCGTGTCATCGACTGGCTGAACGGCCAGACAGGCCATTCCTTCGAGACCGAAACCGATCTCGTCGGCGGTTCGGCCTATGACGCGCATGGCGAGGCGATCTCGGACGCGGCGATGGACAAGGCGATGGCGGCCGACGCGGTGCTGTTCGGCGCCGTCGGCGGCCCCAAATGGGACAAGGTTCCCTACGAAAAGCGCCCCGAGGCCGGGCTCCTGCGGCTGCGCAAGGATCTCGACCTCTTCGCGAATCTGAGGCCGGCGATCTGCTATCCGGCGCTGGCCTCCAGTTCCTCGCTCAAGCCCGAAGTCATCGAAGGGCTCGATATTCTGATCCTGCGCGAGCTGACGGGCGGGGTCTATTTCGGCGAGCCGAAGGAGATCGTGACGCTGGAGAACGGGGAGAAACGTGCCGTCGACACGCAGATCTACACGACGCACGAAATCGAGCGTATCGCCCGCGTCGCCTTCGAGATCGCGCGCACGCGCAACAATCGGGTGACCTCGATGGAGAAGCGCAACGTCATGCGTTCCGGCGTGCTCTGGCATGATGTCGTCAGCGCCGTGCACAAGGCGGAATATGCCGATGTCAAGCTCGATCACATGCTGGCCGATGCCGGCGGGATGCAGCTGGTGCGATGGCCCAAGCAGTTCGACGTGATCGTGACGGACAATCTGTTCGGCGACATGCTCTCCGATGTCGCGGCAATGCTGACCGGTTCGCTCGGCATGCTGCCGTCCGCGTCGCTCGGCGCGCCCGATGAGGCGACCGGAAAGCGCAAGGCGATGTATGAGCCCGTGCACGGCTCCGCGCCCGATATCGCAGGCCAGGGCAAGGCCAATCCGATCGCGATGATCGCGAGCCTTGCCATGTGCCTGCGTTATTCCTTCGGGCAGGGCGAAAGCGCCGATCTTGTGGAAGGCGCGATCGCAGACGTCCTTGCGGATGGCATCGTGACCGCCGATATCGCAGCCAGGGGCCAGAACGCCGTCTCGACCGGTGAAATGGGCGAGGCCATCGTCAAGGCGATGGGCAAGCGGGCCGGCTAGTCCGTTGCACCGCCGCAAGGCAGGAGACACATGTCGGAATTTCGGGTCGATCCCTATCTCGGACGCTGGATCCTCGATCTCGATGAAAGCGAGTTCGACCAGGGCGAGGCCCCGGCGGGCGGAACCTACGAGATCACCCGCGAGGGCGATATCCTGAGCTTCCGCGTCGGCTGGACCGACGCGGAGGGCAAGGTGGAGGCGGTTTCCTTCGCCGGCCGTGCGGACGGGCGCGCGATGCCGCTGAGGCAGAGCGGACTTGCCGACGGGTTCCGGCATTTTCTCGACGACGAGGGCGCGCTGGTGACGGAAGCCAGCAAGGACGGCGCGGTGCTGATGAGCGCGCGCCGCACGCTCATCGAGGGCCAGAGCATGATGATGATCGAGCAGACCGTGAACGTGCCCGGCACGGGCCCGGTGTCCAATTCGGCCGTCTACCGCCGCGCGACCTGACGGGATCGCTTGCAATCGCGCGCAATTTCCGCTTAATGCGGGGCGTCGTTCGTGCCGGACAGCGGGCGGGACGACAGCAGGAGCAACGGGCTTTCATGATGCAGGTCACGACCAAGACGGCGAAGACCAAAACGGGCGCGGTGAAGACCGCCGCCTGACGCATCCTCTCGTCCTTGCTCACCCTCCCCGGCAAGGGGCGGGACGCCCGGAAGAGCCGGGCCGCCAAAACCGGGGAGCGAAACCCGGAATTCAGGAGACAGACATGGGTTACAAGGTCGCAGTCGTAGGCGCCACCGGCAATGTGGGCCGGGAGATGCTGAACATCCTCGAGGAACGCGGATTTCCCGCCGACGAGGTCCACGCCATCGCCTCGCGCCGTTCGCTCGGGACGGAAGTCTCCTATGGCGAGAAGCGGCTGAAGTGTCAGGATCTGGAGCAGTTCGATTTCTCGAAGGTCGATTTCTGCCTGATGTCGGCCGGCTCCTCCGTCTCCAAGGAATGGTCGCCGAAGATCGGCGCGACGGGATGCCTCGTGATCGACAACTCGTCCTGCTGGCGTTACGACCCGGACGTGCCGCTGGTCGTCCCGGAGGTCAATCCGGATGCGGTGGCGGGCTTTTCCAAGAAGAACATCATCGCCAATCCGAACTGCTCGACCGCGCAGCTCGTCGTCGCGCTGAAGCCATTGCACGACCATGCGAGGATCAAGCGCGTGGTGGTTTCCACCTACCAGTCCGTTTCCGGCGCCGGCAAGGAAGGCATGGACGAGTTGTGGTCGCAGACGCGCGGCATCTTCGTCACCGACCAGCCGGAACCGAAGAAGTTCACCAAGCAGATCGCGTTCAACGTGATCCCGCATATCGATGTCTTCATGGAAGACGGCTACACCAAGGAAGAATGGAAGATGGTGGCCGAGACCAAGAAGATGCTCGACCCGAAGATCAGGCTGACCGCGACCTGTGTGCGCGTGCCGGTTTTTGTCGGCCACTCCGAGGCCGTGAACATCGAGTTTGAAAACCCGATCACGGCGGACGAGGCACGCGATATCCTGCGAGAGGCGCCCGGCTGCATGGTCGTCGACAAGCGTGAGGACGGCGGCTATGTGACGCCGGTCGAATGCGTCGGCGATTTCGCGACCTTCATATCGCGTATCCGCGAGGATGCGACCGTCGACAACGGTCTTGCCCTGTGGGTGGTCTCCGACAATCTGCGCAAGGGCGCGGCGCTGAACACCGTGCAGATCGCCGAGACCGTCATCAATCGCGGATTGCTCAAGAAGGCAGCCTGAGGGCCGCGGGCCAGGCGCTGACTTGCGCGCTGCCGAAAGCGGCGGCGGAATGGATCGCCGGATCAAGTCCGGCGAAGACAGCCGTCTGTTTGGCGCGAGCGCCTCAGGGCAGGCGCTGGAACCGGCCCGTTTCCTTGTCGAGGATTTCCAGCGCGCCTTCGGAAATGTCGAACCACGCGCCGTGCAGGGTCAGCTTGCCGCGATCTTCCAGGATCTTGACGCAAGGGAACGTGCGCAGGTTCTCGATCGAATTGGCGATCGACGCCCTCTCCATGCGCCCCTGCGCGTGATGATGGGAATAGGCTTCGCTTTCGGCGAGATCCTTCGCGGGGGCGATGAGGGTGATCCACTTGCCGATGAAATCGCCCGGCGAGAGCGGTTCGGCTGCTTCGTTCAAGGAGGCCGCGATGCCGCCGCAGCGGCCGTGACCGAGCACCACGATATGCTTGACCTTCAGTGCCTGCACGGCGAACTCCAGCGCCGCGCTGGTGCCGTGATACTCGCCGCCGGTCTCGTAGGGTGGCACGAGATTGGCGACGTTTCGCACCACGAAGATTTCCCCCGGCCGGGAATCGAAGATCGTCTCGGGGCCGGCCCGGCTGTCGCAGCAGCCGATGATCATGACCTCGGGACGCTGGCCGCTTTCCGCAAGCTCCAGATAGCGCTCGCGCTCGTGTTCAAGCCGGCCCGCCCGGAAGCGGCGGTGGCCGTCGATCAGCGAACTGGGGAACATCGCTTCTCCTCTTGCTGTTTTTTCAGGACGCCAGGGTGGCGGGATCGACGTTGCCGCCGCACAGGAGCACGCCGACACGTTCGTTATCCTCCGGCATATAGATGCCCGTAAGCAGGGCGGCAAGCGCCGCAGCGCCGCCCGGTTCCACGGCGATGCGGAAGCGCCGCCACAGGAGACGCTGCGCATCGGCGATCGCCGCGTCGGAGACCAGCACATGGCCGGCGAGAAGGCGCTTGCAGATGCTAAAGCCGAGATCGCCGATACGGCGCGCGCCGAGCGAATCGGCGGCGATGCCGCCAACTTCCACATCCACCGGTCCGCCGCGGGCGAGGGCGGCATGCAGGGTCGGGGCGCGTTCCGGCTCGACGCCGATAATGCGGACGGCGCCGTCATAGTGCGCCGCCATGCCGGCGGCGAGGCCGCCGCCGCCGACCGCGAGCAGAATCGTATCGAGGTCGGGGGCCTGGCGTTCCCATTCGACGCCGATGGTGCCCTGGCCGGCGATCGTGGCGGGCTGATCATACGGGTGGATGAAGCGCGCGTCGCTCGTCTGACGATAGATTTCGCAGGCTGCCGCCGCCTCGCCGTAATTCGCGCCGGCGACCACGAGCTCAGCGCCATGCTCGCGGATCGCCTCGATCTTCGCCGGCGAGGCGATCTCGGGGACGAAGATCGTCGCCCTGACCCCGAGCGCCTCTGCCGCAACGGCGACCGAAACGCCGTGATTGCCGCCCGACGCGGCGACGACGCCGGCCTTGCCGATCGGCTGCGAGAGCAGGCTGTTGAAGGCGCCGCGCGTCTTGAACGAGCCGCCGTGCTGGAGATAGTCCAGTTTCAGCGAGACCGGCCTTTGCGTGTCGAAAGCGGCGGGCTCGGCCTCCAGCACCGGGGTGCGGCGGATGCGCGTCACGATCCGCGCATGGGCCTTGCGGACATCGTCGCGGGTGATGCTCATCGGCCGATCCTGCGGGTCGGCACGGGCACGCGCGGCTGGGTGAGGAAGGGCCTTGCCGGCACCAGCGCCAGTTCAGGCAGTCGCAGCCGTGCCGTCATTTCGATGGCCTCGCCGATCGCGCCGACGGCGGCAGGAAGGGCGTCGGCGATATTGCCCTTCTTCAGGCGGAAACCGAGCAGGAGACCTGCGAAGGCGTCGCCGACGCCATGCGGCGCCTGCGGGAAATAACGGCTCTCGGCCATGACCGCGTCGTCTTTGGTCACCAGCAGCGTGCCGATATGGCCGCGCAGCATCGAAGGGACGGAGGTGACGGCGATCTCCCCGGGACCGAGCGCGCGCGCCATACCGGCGATGGTGGCGGGCGTATCGCCGTTCCGCCCGGTCAGCCAGCAAAGCTCGAAGAGGTTCGGCGTCGCGATATCGGCGCGCGGCATGAGCACGTCGCGCATGGCGCCGGCCGTTTCCTCGGCGACGTACAGGCGGTCGTCGTCGCCCAGAACCGGGTCGCACAGATAGAGGGCGGGCCTTGCGGCATCGATGAAGGCGGCGATCGCCTCGACCTGTGCGGCTTCGCCGAGATAGCCGGTGACAAGGATGACCGGACCTTCCAGATGCGCCGCAAGGGCAAGGAGCTGGTCGCGGAACATCTCCACGGGCGGGTTGAAGCGGGGCGCGGCGCCGTGGCCTGGATGGAAGGGCATGACGACCGTCGGCACGACCGCCGTTTCGATGCCGAACTGTTCCAGCGCGAAGGCGGTGGCGCGGGCGCCGATCCTGCCGCTGGCCACCAGCGAGGAGACGACGACCGCGACGGGCGGCGCGCTCATGGCCGCGCCCGGCCCGCGCCTGACGCGCCGTCATCGCTGCGAGCTGCGGGAAGAACCGAACAAGAGGGCTTGGCAATCATGTTGCACTGCGAATAACTTCCCGGACCACACCGACCCGGAATTGAGAATCGAAGGACCTATCATGTCACAGGACATCCGGCCAAGGCGCAGCGTGCTGTACATGCCAGGCTCGAACGCGCGGGCGATGGAGAAGGCGCGTGCGCTCGCCTGCGATTCCATCATCTTCGATCTGGAGGACGCTGTCGCACCGGACCAGAAGGGCGAGGCGCGGCGGCTTGTCGGCGAGGCGCTTGCCGCGGGCGGCTATGGGCAGCGCGAGCGGGTCGTTCGGGTCAACGGGATCGATACGCCCTGGGGCGCGGACGACATCGAGGCCGCCGTCGCGATGAACCCCGACGCGATCCTCGTCCCGAAGGTCAGCAGCGGCGCCGAACTGGAACGGGTCGCTTCCAGGACGGGCAACGTCACGCTCTGGGCGATGATCGAGACGCCGCGCGCGATCCTCAACCTGCAGGATATTGCCGAACGCCGCGCGCGGGGCGTGCGCATCGATGTCTTCGTCATGGGGACGAACGACCTGGCGAAGGAAACCGGGGCCCGCCTCGTTCCCGGCCGGTTGCCGATGGCCGCCTGGCTGTCGATGGCGGTGGCGGCGGGGCGCGCCTGCGGCATCGAGGTCATCGACGGCGTGTATAACGATTTCCGCGATCTGGAAGGGTTCGCCGCCGAATGCGCCCAGGGACGCGATTTCGGGATGGACGGCAAAACGCTCATCCACCCGACGCAGATCGAGGGCGCGAACTCGGCCTTCGCGCCGGGCGAGGCGGAAGTGGAACAGGCGCGGCGCATCATCGAAGCGTTCTCGCTGCCGGAGAACAAGGGCAAGGGCGCGATCACCGTCGACGGCAGGATGGTCGAGCTGCTGCATGCGGAAATGGCGAAAAAGACCGTCAAGCGGGCCGAAGCCATCGCCGCGATGGCGGGCTGAAAGGGCAACACGCCGATGATCCTCTACCGTTATCTGACCGGGCCGGACGACAACGTCTTCTGCAAGCGCGTCTCCAGGGCGCTCAACAACGGATGGCAGCTTTACGGCAATCCGACGCTGACTTTCGATTCCGCGCAAGGCCGGGCGATCTGCGGCCAGGCGATCATGAAGGAAGTGCCCGGCGACTTCACCGACGACATCACGCTTTCCGATTACTAGAGGCGCTTCCGGCATGATCAAGACGAACGCGGGCAATTACTTCGAGGACTTCCAGGTCGGGCAGGTGATCCATCACGCCACGCCGCGGACGATCACCACCGGCGACGTATCCCTCTATACGGCGCTCTACGGCACGCGTTTCGCCGTCCAGTCCTCCGACGCCTTCGCCCGAGCCATCGGCTATGAGCGCAGCCCGGTCGACGATCTGCTGGTCTTTCACGTCGTCTTCGGCAAGACCGTGCCGGACATCTCGCTGAACGCCGTCGCCAACCTGGGCTATGCCGGCTGCCGGTTCCTGAAGGCGGTCTATCCGGGGACGACGCTGCGCGCCGTCAGCGAAGTGATCGGCCTGAAGGAGAATTCCAGCGGCGACAGCGGCGTCGTCTATGTCCGCAGCGCCGGCATCGACGAGGACGGCGATACGGTGCTCGACTATGTGCGCTGGGTGATGGTCAGGAAGCGCGACCGCAATTCAGCGCCGGCGGAAGCGAACGTGCCGACCCTGCCCAAGGCGCTCAACGCCGATTCGCTCGGCGACGCCTGCCCGATCATCGAACCCGCCGCCTGGGACGATGCCCTTTCCGGCAGCCCGTTCCGCTGGAAGGACTATGAGGCGGGCGAGCGGATCGACCATGTCGACGGCATGACGGTCGAGGAAGCCGAGCACATGATCGCGACCCGGCTCTATCAGAATACCGCGAAGGTGCATTTCAACCTGCACAGCGAATCGCAGGGACGTTTCGGCAAACGGCTTATCTATGGCGGGCACGTGATCTCGCTCGCCCGCGCGCTTTCCTTCAACGGTCTCGGCAATGCGTTCCATGTCGCCGCGATCAATGGCGGGCGCCATGTGGCGCCGCTTTTCGCCGGCAACACGGTCTTCGCCTGGTCGGAAGTGCTGGAAAAGGCCGCTCTCCCCGGCCGCGAGGATGTCGGGGCGTTGCGGCTGCGGCTGATGGCGACGAAGGACGCGCCCTGCGCCGATTTTCCCGAGAAGCAGGCTGACGGGAAGCCCGATCCGGCGCTGATTCTGGAACTTGACTACTGGGCCCTGCTGCCGCGCTAGCCACCTGCGCTTGATCTGGAACGATTCCAGATCAAGCATTGCAACGCGGCGAGGCGGCGGGTTAAAGAGTGCGGGCCGAGGGGGTGCGGGTAACACCCCCGGACGGCGCCGAAGCCTGACGACGGGGAGAGACATGGCGAGCACGGAACGCCCAAGCCGGACGCTGGCGAGCGAAAGGCCGCTTTCGCCGCATCTGACGATCTACAAGCCCTATGTGACGATGGTGACCTCGATCGTTCACCGCATCACCGGGATGATTCTCTATGCGGGCACGCTCCTGCTCGTGTGGTGGCTCGTCGCCGCCGCCGCAGGCCCGTCCTATTTCGAATTCGTCAACGGTCTCGCCGGATCGTGGATCGGCCGGCTGGTGCTGTTCGGCTACACCTGGGTGCTGATCCATCACATGCTCGGCGGCATCCGCCACCTCATCTGGGATCTCGGCTACGGTTTTTCCCCGTCGCACGCGAACACGCTTGCCTGGGCCAACATCGCCGGCTCCATCATCCTGACCATTCTCATCTGGATCGCGGCCTATGCCGCGATGGGCAATTAGGAAGGCGACGATGGACATCATAACCCCGACAAAGCTCGTCCGCGGCCTCGGTTCGGCCAAGGAAGGCACCGACCATTTCTGGCGCCAGCGCCTCACGGCTGTCGCCAACATCCCGCTTCTCAGCGGCTTCGTCTGGCTCATCGCCTGCATGGCGGGCGACGACTATCAGAGCGTGAAGGCGACGCTGTCCCATCCGTTTTCGGCCATCTTCCTGCTCGGCGTGATCATCAGCGCGACCATCCACATGCGGATCGGCATGCAGGTGATCATCGAGGACTATGTCCATGGCGAGGGCCTCAAGATCGTGTCGCTCATCGCCAACACCCTGTTCAGCGTGGCGATCGCGCTCGCCGCGATCTTCGCCATTCTCAAGCTAGCGTTCGGAGCGTGACCGGCATGGCCCGCATGAAAGAAAGCAAGAGTGCCGCGCCGGCAATCCGGCAGGGCGCCTATCAGTATGTCGACCACAAGTTCGATGTGGTCGTCGTCGGCGCGGGAGGATCGGGGCTCCGCGCGACGCTCGGCATGGCCGAGCAGGGGCTGAAGACCGCCTGCATCACCAAAGTGTTCCCGACCCGCTCGCACACGGTCGCGGCCCAGGGTGGCATCGCCGCGTCGCTCGGCAATATGGGCGCCGACTCGTGGCAGTGGCACATGTACGACACCGTCAAGGGATCGGACTGGCTGGGCGATACGGATGCGATGGAGTATCTGGCGCGCGAGGCGCCGGCCGCCGTCTACGAGCTGGAGCACTACGGCGTCCCCTTCAGCCGCACCGAGGCGGGAAGGATCTATCAGCGCCCCTTCGGCGGCCACATGATGAATTTCGGCGACGGACCGCCGGTGCAGCGGACCTGCGCCGCCGCCGACCGCACCGGACACGCCATCCTGCATACGCTCTATGGCCAGTCGCTGAAGAACAACGCGCAGTTCTTCATCGAATATTTCGCGCTCGACCTGATCATGGACGACGACGGCACGTGCACCGGCGTGATCGCCTGGAATCTCGACGACGGCACGATCCACCGCTTCGCGGCCAAGATGGTCGTGCTCGCGACAGGCGGGTATGGACGCACCTATTTCTCGGCGACCTCCGCGCATACCTGCACCGGCGACGGCGCGGGCATGATCTCGCGCGCGGGTCTGCCGCTGCAGGACATGGAGTTCGTTCAGTTCCATCCGACCGGCATCTACGGCGCCGGCTGCCTGATCACCGAGGGCGCGCGCGGCGAGGGCGGTTACCTCACCAATTCGGAAGGCGAGCGCTTCATGGAGCGCTATGCGCCGAACGCCAAGGATCTAGCCAGCCGCGACGTCGTTTCGCGCTGCATGACGATGGAAATCCGCGAAGGCCGGGGCGTGGGCCGCAACAAGGACCACATCTTCCTGCATCTCGATCATCTGGATCCGGCGGTGCTGGCCGAACGGCTCCCCGGCATCACCGAATCGGCGAAGATTTTCGCCGGCGTGGATCTGACCAAAGAGCCGATCCCGGTGCTGCCGACGGTGCATTACAATATGGGCGGCATCCCGACCAACTACTGGGGCGAGGTGCTGAACCCGAACGCGATGTCGCCCGATGCCGTGTCACCCGGGCTGATGGCCGTCGGCGAGGCGGGCTGCGCTTCGGTGCATGGCGCCAATCGTCTCGGCTCCAACTCGCTGATCGACCTTGTCGTCTTCGGCCGCGCCGCGGCGATCCGCGCGGGCGAGGTCATCGACCGGGCCGGCGCGATCCCCGCCATCAACGAGGCGTCGTCCGAAAGGATCATGGACCGGTTCGACCGGCTGCGGCACGCCAATGGCGCCCATCCCACCGCCGATCTTCGAGAGAAGATGCAGCGGGCGATGCAGGAGGACGCGGCGGTGTTCCGGACCCAGCAATCGCTCGATCAGGGCTGCCAGCGGATTTCGGAAGTCTGGCGCGAACTGTCCGACCTCAAGGTGACCGACCGTTCGATGATCTGGAATTCCGATCTGGTGGAGACGCTGGAACTTGAAAACCTGATGGCCAACGCCATCACCACGGTCTATTCGGCGGCCGCGCGCACCGAGAGCCGCGGCGCGCATGCGCGCGAGGATTTCCCCGACCGCGACGACAGGAACTGGCGCAAGCACACGCTTTCGCATGTCGACGAGGAGGGCCGGGTGACGCTGTCCTACCGGCCGGTGCACACCGAACCGATGCTGCCGCCCGAGGAGGGCGGGATCGACCCGAACAAGATCGCGCCCAAGGCGCGGGTGTATTGAGGCTGCCCCATGGTTGAGATCGCACTTCCGAAGAATTCGCAGATCAAAGAAGGCAAGGTCTGGCCGAAGCCGGCGGGCGCGAAGAAGACGCGCGAATACCGCGTCTATCGCTGGAACCCCGACGATGGGCAAAACCCCCGGATCGATACCTACCATATCGACGAGGAGGATTGCGGGCCGATGGTGCTCGACGGCCTGCTCTACATCAAGAACAAGATCGACCCGACGCTGACGCTGCGCCGGTCGTGCCGGGAGGGCATCTGCGGCTCCTGCGCGATGAATATCGACGGGACGAACACGCTGGCCTGCACCAAGGGCATGGACGAGATCAAGGGCGCGGTGAAGGTCTATCCGCTGCCGCACATGGCCGTGGTGAAGGACCTCGTCCCGGACCTGAAGCATTTCTTTGCCCAGCACGCCTCGATCGAGCCCTATCTTCAGACGGTGACGCCGGCGCCGGGCACCGAATGGCTGCAGTCGCGCGAGGACCGCGCCAAGCTCGACGGGCTCTACGAATGCATCCTGTGCGCCTGCTGTTCGACCTCATGCCCGAGCTACTGGTGGAACGGCGACCGCTATCTTGGGCCCGCCGCGCTGCTGCAGGCCTATCGCTGGCTGATCGATTCGCGGGACGAGGCGACGGGCGAACGGCTCGACAATCTGGAAGACCCCTTCCGGCTCTATCGCTGCCACACGATCATGAATTGCGCGCAGACCTGCCCGAAGGGCCTCAATCCCGCCCGGGCGATCGCCGAAATCAAGAAGATGATGGTGGAACGCCGCGTCTGAAGCGCGGCGCCGCCGCACGCTTGCCATCCGTTCGCTTTTGTTCATTCTCCCGTCAGAGGAATGAATGAGGGCTTTCGCATGGGCGCTTTCAACGGATTCGGACAGGGCTTCTTTTCGTTCTTCCGCGAGCTTGCGGCGAACAACTCCAAAGAGTGGTTCGAGGCCAACCGGACCCGATACCGCGAGGAGGTGCAGGCGCCGCTGTCCGCCTTCGTGGAGGCCATGGCGCCGCATATCCACGCCATCTCGCCGCGGTTCAACGCCGATCCGAGGCCGAACGGCAAGACGATCTTCCGCATCCATCGCGACGTGCGGTTCTCGCGCGACAAGCGGCCCTACAAGGAGCACGCCGCCTGTCATTTCCGCCATGCAGGCGAGAACGACGTGCACGGGCCCGGCTTCTACGTCCATCTGGCGCCAAGCCATGTCGGGCTCGGAGCCGGTATCTGGATGCCGTCGCCGCCTTCGCTTGAGAAAATAAGACGGCGGATCGAGGGCGACGCGAAGGGCTGGCAAAGCCTGCGCGACCTGCCCGGCATGGCGGCGGACATGGAGCGGATGGAGGTGGAGCGGCTGAAGAACCCGCCGCGCGGATTCCAGAAGGATCATCCGCATATCGAGGATCTGAAGCGCAAGAGCTTCGTCGCGATGCGTGAATACGGTACGGATGACGCCGGCAGCGGCGATTTCGTTTCGCTCGCCGCCGGCTATTTCCGCGATGCCGCCCCTCTCAACGCCTGGCTGGCCAGGGCGTTGGCCCTGCCGTTCTAGGCAAGCCGCGCCCGCGTCAGCTGGCGCGCCGCGCGGGGGCGTCGCCGGGCTTGAAGGTCATCGCCACGCCGTTCATGCAATAGCGTTTTCCGGTGGGCGGCGGGCCATCGTTGAACACATGGCCGAGATGGCCGCCGCAATTGGCGCAATGCACTTCGGTGCGCGGGTAGATCAGCTTGTAGTCCGTCGAGGTGCCGATACCGCCGGGCAAAGGCTCGTAGAAGCTCGGCCAGCCGGTGCCGCTCTCATATTTGGTCTTTGATGAGTAGAGCGGCCAGTCGCATCCGGCGCAATGGAAGACGCCCTCGCGCTTTTCGGCGTTCAGCGGGCTCGTACCGGCGGTCTCGGTTCCCTCCTCGCGCAGCACCCGATATGCGGCCGGCGAAAGGCGCTGCTTCCACTCCGCCTCGGTGAGCGTGAAGGGGAACTTCCCGGCGGCAGCGCCGCGCCCGGTCTTGAGGAAGGCGACGGAGCCGGCGAGGGCGGCTGCCGTCGACATCAGGAATCCGCGTCTTTTCATGGTTTCACCCTCCTTGGCATCGATCTTTGGCATGAGATATGGCGCAGTTACGTCCCTGCCGCCACAGGGGTTTCAGCTTCTCCCGTCATTGTGAAGTCGCGTGAGGCGGGATGTTGATCTGTCTCATGGCGGGCGTTCGCGGCACCTGCCGGAATGGGCCATTGCGAAATCCACGCCGAACAGGTGACACATGGTCGATACGAACTGGCGCAAATTCCTCGTCAGCACCACTGACAGGCTGGATGCGCTTCGCGCAGGCATTCCGGGCGTTGCCGCGGGTTTCGACGGACTGGCGCCGAGCGCGGCGGGCGACGGCGTCCTCGACGGCAGGATAAAGGAGCTGATCGCGCTGGCCATCGCCATCGCGGTACGCTCCGAGGGCTGTCTTGCCCATCACGCCCGCGCCGCCGCCCAGGCCGGCGCCAGCCGCCAGGAGGTGCTGGAGACGATCGGTGTCGCCGTCCACATGGGCGGCGAACCGGCGATGGTCCACGGTTCGCAGGCGCTGGAAGCCTTCGATCAATTCACCGAATAGGCACAAGCGGCTTTCAGCGCTGCGCCGGTCTGGGCTCGGCGAAGCTGATGGCGCGGTCGACGAGATCGAAGCCCTCGTGCAGCCCGGTCCTGAGGCAGGTTGCGAGGTTGGGCGCGCCGAGTTCGATGACGCCCTGATACTCGCCTTCCATATAGCGCAATTGCCCGCCGAAATGGGATGCGATGCGCTGCATGCGGACGTTCTGGGGCAGGCAGTTCAGCACGATACGGCGAATGCCGGAGACCCGGGCGTATCCGATGATGCGCTCGGCCAGCCTCGTGCCGATGCGCCCTTCCTGCAGCGGGCGTTCCACGCTGAAGGCGGCTTCCGCCTCGGCGGGCCACACGAAGCCTTTCACGGCCTCCGGCACGAGCTCCCCGACCGCGCGAATGACCCCGTGCTCGATATAGCCGAGCTGGATGCCCGGCCGATCGAACGCACCGAGCGCATATCTGCGCACCGTGTCGTCGGAGAGCGCGCCCTCAAACCGCATCTGGCGGCTTTCCGGATCGAGACGAAGCAGATGTTCGGCAAATGCCCCGGCATCGCTCGCGTTCAGCCGGCGCATCACACCGGGATGGACGTGTTCGTGAAGCATTGTCTCTGGTCCCATTCTATCGTGCTGCATTGCAGCGAATCATATGCTGCACTGCAATATGGTATGGATGTGGCATGAATTTAACGGCGGCTTGTGGTCGCAGGCCGTTGCGACTAGGGTCGGCGCAGACAAGGCGGCGGAGATCTATCATGTATGCAGGCCACGGATTCGCGGTGGGGCTGGTGATGCTGGCCCTCACACTCGGAGCGTGCAGCTCGTCCAATTCCTCGCGGGTGTTCCAGCGCGACGGACTTCCCTCGCTTCGGCCTGCGCCGACGGCGCCCGTCGAGCAATCCACCCTGCCCCCGCCGCCCGGCGCGCAAACGCAGACGGGCCAGGAAAACCTGCCGCCTCCGGGACAGCAGGGCCAGGAGATGGCCAGTGCGACGCCGGGCCAGCCGACGCCGCTGCCGGCGACCGGGCAACCGATCGAGAAGACCGACGTCCTCGGCCAGTGGACGATCGCGGGGGCGGCGACAAGCTGCCCGGCGACCGTGACCCTGACGGGCTGGAACGGCGGTTTCCGTGCCTCCACCCGCAATTGTTCCGACCCTGAACTCAGCAAGCTCGGCGCCTGGAACATCGAGAACAACCAGGTTGTGCTGAAGGACATCAACGGTGCGCCGATCGCGGTGATGAACCGGACCGGCACGACCCGCTTCGACGGCCAGTTCAGCGACGGCACCCCCGTTTCCCTCGTGAGGTAACCGGATCGATGAGCGAATATACGCTTTATTGTTTTGCCCAGTCGGGCAACGCCTACAAGGCGGCCCTGATGCTCGAGCTCAACGGGCTCGACTGGACACCGCAGTTTGTCGATTTCTTCAACGGTGAGACGCGCCAGCCGACCTATCGGGAACTCAACGTCATGGGCGAGGTGCCGTTGCTGGTCCACAAGGACCGACGCTATTCGCAATCGGGCGTCATTCTCGACTATCTGGCGGAAATCACCGGCAAATTCGGCTACGGCAATGACGAGGAGCGGCGCGAGATTCTGCGCTGGACGCTGTTCGACAATCACAAGGTGTCGGGGGTGATGGGCGTCTGGCGGTTCCTGAAGGTGCTCGCTCCCTCGGCCGATCCGGCAGTGGTCGCCTTTCTGGAACAGCGCGTGAAGACCGCGCTCCAGATCATGGAACAGCATATCGCGCAGCGCGATTTCTTCGCCCTGAAAGGGCCCTCGATCGCCGATTTCTCGCTCGCCGGCTACATCTATTTCTCCGAAGAAGCAGGGCTGGATCTGCGCCAGGCCTTTCCGGCGGTCGCCGCGTGGCGTGAACGGATCGCCGCGCTGCCCGGCTGGAAGCATCCTTATGACCTCATGCCGGGGCATCCGCTGCCGGGAAAGGGATAATCTCCCCAAGTCCGCCCGAATGGGCTAATCACCGCACCAGCCTTCGTTGTGCCGGGAACGGTCAGGCCGAGCCACCGTTAAAAGCCAGCGATTACATTCCCTCATGCCGACCCTTGCGGGCGCCCAGGACATGACCTTCACCTCGATCTCCGACGCCTATCGTGATGCGCTGCAAACGGGTGCCCTGCGGGAGGATCCGGCGCAGGCGCAACTGGTCGTCAGGCTCGCCGAGCTGCAGGCGGAAGTCGTCGACAAGCGGCTCGCCGACAAGCACAGCGCGCTTGGCTGGCTGTTCGCCAGGCGCCGGGGCGGCGCGCCGATCCGAGGCCTTTATATCCACGGCGCCGTCGGGCGCGGCAAGACCGCGATGATGGATCTCTTCTACGAGACGACGACGATCTCGCGAAAGCGGCGAGCACATTTCCACGCCTTCATGGACGATATTCACGGCCGCATCCACGACTGGCGGCGAAAACTCAAGGCCGGCGAGGTGAAGGGCGACGATCCGATCCAGCCGGTCGCCTCGCAGGTCGCCGCCGAGGCGAGGCTTTTATGCTTCGACGAGTTTCAGGTGGAGGACATAGCGGATGCGATGATCCTCGGACGGCTCTTCGAACGGCTGCTCAACGCAGGGACGGTGATCGTCGCGACATCCAACACCGAGCCGGAACGGCTTTATGAAGAGGGGCTCAGCCGCGATCTCTTCCTCCCCTTCATCGCACTGATCAAGCAGCGCATGGACGTATTCTCCCTCAACGCCCGCACCGACTACCGGCAGGGCCGGCTGGTCGGTTCCCGGACCTATCTGACGCCGCTGGGTGAGGATGCGCGCCGCGAGATGGACCGGATCTGGCAGGGACTTGCCGGCGCGGGGCACGGCGAGCCGATGGACATCACGCTCAAGGGCCGCAAGGTTCATGTGCCGCTGGCGCATGGCGGGGTCGCCCGCTTCGACTTCAGCGATCTTTGCGAGAGACCGCTCGCGGCCTCCGATTACCTCGCCATCGCCGATCGTTTCCATACGGTCATGGTCGATGACGTGCCGGTCATGCCCGTCGCCAAGCAGAACGAGGCGCGGCGTTTTGTGAATTTCATCGACGCGCTTTACGACAAGGGCGTGAAGGTCGTGATCTCGGCCGAGGACGAGCCGGAAGCGCTGCATGTGGAGGGCCGCGCGGCCAAGGCCTTTCACCGGACGGCCTCGCGGCTCCGCGAGATGCAGTCGGACGCCTATATCGCCGCCTGAAACCGGGATGCCGGCAAATGATCCGAACATTGCGACGAAAGAATGTTGCTAATACCTTCCCTTAAGGTCAGATATCCGGTGGAAGCGCTTGCAACCCGCCGTTTTTCAAGGTAACGAGCCACGCATGCGAGGTCGGTCCGCGTGGTCCGGCCGTTCACGAATTGGGCAGGGATTCTTCATGGCAAGACATAAGATTGCTTTGATCGGTGCGGGCCAGATCGGCGGCACGCTGGCGCATCTCATCGGGCTGAAGGAGCTGGGCGACGTCATTCTCTTCGACATCGCGGAAGGCATCCCGCAGGGCAAGGGGCTCGACATTGCCGAATCCGCGCCCGTCGACGGGTTCGACGCCAAATATACCGGCACGAATTCCTATGCCTCCATCAAGGGCGCCGACGTCGTCATCGTGACCGCGGGC
Source organism: Flavobacteriaceae bacterium (assembly GCA_050249695.1). Lineage (GTDB taxonomy): Bacteria > Pseudomonadota > Alphaproteobacteria > Rhizobiales > Tepidamorphaceae > JACKJP01. The sequence goes on from JBFWQA010000002.1 coordinate 600,053, forward strand.
GTACCTCGCAAGCCGGGCATGAGCCGCGACGATCTTCTGGAGATCAATCTGAAGGTCATGGAGCAGGTCGGTGCGGGCATCAAGAAATACGCCCCCGAGGCCTTCGTCATCTGCATCACCAACCCGCTCGACGCCATGGTGTGGGCGTTGCAGAAGACCAGCGGCCTGCCCAAGAACAAGGTTGTCGGCATGGCCGGCGTGCTCGATTCGGCCCGCTTCCGGCATTTCCTCGCCGAGGAATTCGATGTCTCGGTCGAGGATGTGACCGCCTTTGTCCTCGGCGGCCATGGCGACACGATGGTGCCGCTGGTGCGCTATTCCACGGTTGCCGGCATTCCGCTGACCGATCTGGTCAAGATGGGCTGGATCACCAAGGCGCGGCTGGAAGAGATCGTCCAGCGCACGCGCGACGGCGGCGCCGAGATCGTCGGCCTGCTGAAGACCGGATCGGCCTTCTACGCGCCGGCCGCCTCGGCCATCGCGATGGCCGAATCCTACCTGAAGGACAAGAAGCGCGTACTGCCCTGCGCGGCCTACCTCAAGGGCGAGTACGGCGCGAAGGACATCTATGTCGGCGTGCCGGCGGTGATCGGCGCCAAGGGTATCGAGCGCGTCATCGAGATCGAGTTGCAGAAAGGCGAGAAGGCGATGCTCGACAAGTCCATCGCCGCCGTCCAGGGGCTGATCAGCGCCTGCAAGAAGATCGCGCCGAGCCTCGGCAAGTAGAGCATTGCCGCCGGACGCCCGCGAGGCGTTCGGCGCGCAAACCCGAAGAGCCATGTTTCCGAGCCACGTTTCAAGGACAGACCGACCGTGAACATTCATGAATATCAGGCCAAGGCTGTGCTGAAGGAATTCGGCGTACCGGTATCGAGGGGCGTCCCCGTCTTCGCCGCCGACGAGGCGAAGGCGGCGGCCGAAAAGCTCGGCGGCCCGCTCTGGGTGGTCAAGAGCCAGATCCATGCCGGCGGTCGCGGCAAGGGCAAGTTCAAGGAGCTCGGGGCCGATGCCGGCGGCGGCGTCAGGCTCGCCCGCTCGGTCGATCAGGTCGAGGCCTTCGCGCGCGAGATGCTCGGCAACACGCTGGTGACGGTGCAGACCGGTCCGGCCGGCAAGGTGGTCAACCGCCTCTATATCGAGGACGGGTCGGACATCGAGAAGGAACTCTACCTGTCCCTGCTGGTCGATCGCGAGACGAGCCGCATCGCCTTCGTCGCCTCGACGGAAGGCGGCATGGATATCGAGAAGGTGGCCCACGACACGCCGGAGAAAATCGTCACCTTCTCCATCGATCCGGCGACCGGCTTCATGCCCCATCACGGCCGCGCGCTGGCGCGCGCCTTCGGCCTCAGCGGCGATCTCGCCAAGCAGGCGGAATCGCTCGGGCGCAATCTCTATCGCGCGTTCCTGTCCAAGGACATGTCGATGCTGGAGATCAATCCGCTGATCATCACCGAGGACCAGCGCCTGCACTGTCTCGACGCCAAGGTCGGCTTCGATTCCAACGCGCTGTACCGGCACAAGGAAATCGTCGACCTGCGCGATCTGACGGAAGAGGATTCCAAGGAGATCGAGGCGTCCAAATACGATCTTTCCTATGTCGCGCTCGACGGAACGATCGGCTGCATGGTCAATGGCGCAGGCCTTGCCATGGCGACGATGGACATCATCAAGCTCTATGGCGAAGAGCCGGCAAACTTCCTCGATGTCGGCGGCGGCGCGACGACCGAGAAGGTCACCGCGGCCTTCAAGATCATCACCGCCGATCCGAACGTCAAAGGCATCCTGGTCAATATCTTCGGCGGCATCATGCGCTGCGACGTGATCGCCGACGGCGTCGTCACGGCGGTGAAGGATGTCGGGCTCGCCGTGCCGCTGGTCGTCCGGCTTGAAGGCACCAATGTCGAGAAGGGCAAGAAGATCATCAACGAGAGCGGCCTCAATGTCATCGCGGCCGACGATCTGGACGATGCGGCGCAGAAGATCGTCGCCGCAGTGAAGGGAACGAAATAATGGCCATCCTGGTAGACAAGAACACGAAGGTCATCGTCCAGGGCCTGACCGGCAAGACCGGCTCGTTCCATACCGAGCAGGCGCTCGGCTATTACGGCACGCAGATGGTCGGCGGCGTGACGCCGGGCAAGGGCGGCTCGGTCTGGAACGGCACGCTGCCCGACGGCAAGACCGCCGAACTGCCCATCTTCGATACGGTGGAGGAAGCCAAGGCCGCGACCGGCGCGACCGCGTCGGTCGTCTATGTGCCGCCGCCATTCGCCGCCGATTCCATCGAGGAGGCGATCGCGGCCGAAATCGAACTCATCGTCTGCATCACCGAAGGCATTCCGGTCACCGATATGGTGGCGGCGAAGCGCGCGCTCTGCGGCTCCAAAAGCCGTCTGATCGGCCCTAACTGCCCCGGCGTCCTGACGCCCGAAGCCTGCAAGATCGGCATCATGCCGGGCAACATCTTCCAGCCGGGCTCGGTCGGGATCGTCTCGCGCTCGGGAACGTTGACCTATGAAGCGGTCTTCCAGACCTCGCAGGCGGGCCTTGGCCAGACGACGGCCGTCGGCATCGGCGGCGATCCGGTCAAGGGCACCGAGTTCATCGACATTCTGGAGATGTTCCTTGCCGACGAGGCGACCAGGTCGATCATCATGATCGGCGAGATCGGCGGTTCGGCCGAAGAGGACGCGGCGCAGTTCATCGCCGACGAGGCGAGGCGCGGACGCGCCAAGCCCATGGTCGGGTTCATCGCCGGCCGCACGGCGCCTCCCGGCCGCCGCATGGGCCATGCCGGCGCGATCATCGCGGGCGGCAAGGGCGGCGCGGAAGACAAGATCGCGGCGATGGAGGCGGCGGGTATCCGCGTGTCGCCGTCGCCGGCGGCGCTCGGCAAGACTTTGGCGAGCGTGTTGAACGGATAGCCGGCCGGCAGCGGCCAGCTTTCCAAAAAGGCAGCCAGGACGGGCGGCTGATGCCGCCCTCTGCTACGCGCAGGCGCGGTAACGCCAGGGAAACATTATGGCCCGACAGGATCAGAACGAACTTTTCGCGCAGACGTCATTTCTCTATGGCGGCAACGCCGCCTATCTTGAACAGATGCACGCACGCTACGCGCAGAATCCCGCGTCGGTGGACGAGCAATGGCGTGCATTCTTCGCCCAGCTCAAGGACGATCCCAGTCAGGTCGAGACGGAAGCGCGGGGCGCCAGCTGGAAGCGCAAGGACTGGCCGATCGCCGCCAATGGCGAGCTCGTTTCCGCGCTCGACGGAGACTGGTCGTCGCTTGAGAAGGCGGTCACGGGCAAGGTCAAGGCCAAGGCTGCCGAAACCGGGACGGGCCTCAGCGAGGAAACGGCGCAGCAGATCGCGCGCGATTCCGTCCGCGCGCTGATGATGATCCGCGCCTATCGCATGCGCGGCCATCTGCACGCCAACCTCGATCCGCTCGGCCTGGAGCCGGCGAAGGACCACGAGGAGCTGCATCCTTCCAGCTATGGCTTCAGCGACGAGGATTGGGACCGGCCGATCTTCATCGATCATGTTCTCGGTCTTGAGTTCGCGACCATCCGCGAGATGCTGGCAATCCTGCGCCGTACCTATTGCGAGACGATCGGCGTGGAATTCATGCACATCTCCGATCCGGCCGCCAAGGCGTGGATCCAGGAGCGCATCGAGGGGCCGGACAAGGGCGTGGCCTTCACGCCGGAAGGCAAGAAGGCGATCCTGAACAAGCTCGTGGAGTCGGAAGGCTTCGAGCGGTTCCTGGACGTGCGCTACACCGGCACCAAGCGTTTCGGTCTGGATGGCGCTGAATCACTGATCCCGGCGCTCGAGCAGATCATCAAGCGTGGCGGCGCGCTCGGCGTTGAGGAAATCGTGCTGGGCATGGCCCATCGCGGCCGCCTCAACGTGCTCAGCCAGGTGATGGGAAAGCCGCACCGCGCGATCTTCCACGAATTCAAGGGCGGCTCCTATGCGCCCGACGAGGTGGAAGGCTCGGGCGACGTCAAATACCATCTCGGCGCGTCGTCGGACCGCGAGTTCGACAACAACAAGGTGCATCTGTCGCTGACGGCGAACCCCTCGCATCTGGAAATCGTCGATCCCGTCGTTCTGGGCAAGGCGCGCGCCAAGCAGGACCAGATGGTCGAGCCCGATCCTGAGACGGGTTCGCGCGACCGGTCCGGCGTGTTGCCGCTGCTGCTGCATGGCGACGCCGCATTCGCCGGCCAGGGCGTCGTGGCCGAATGTTTCGCGCTGTCGGGGCTCAAGGGGCACCGTACCGGCGGCTCGATCCACTTCATCATCAACAACCAGATCGGCTTTACGACCTATCCGCTTTTCTCGCGCTCCTCGCCCTACCCCTCGGATGTCGCCAAGGTGGTCGAGGCGCCGATCCTTCATTGCAATGGCGACGATCCGGAAGCGGTCGTCTTCTGCGCGAAGGTCGCGATCGAGTTCCGCCAGCAGTTCGGAAAGCCGGTCGTGGTTGACATGTTCTGCTACCGGCGCTTCGGCCATAATGAGGGCGACGAGCCGGCCTTCACCCAGCCGCTGATGTACAAGAAGATCCGCGAGCATCCGACGACGCTGCAGATCTATGCCGAGAAGCTGATCGGCGAAGGGCTGGTGACGGCCGAGGAAGTCGACCGGATGAAGGCCGACTGGCGGGCGCGGCTGGACGCCGAATACGAGGCGGGTCAGGCCTACAAGCCCAACCGCGCCGACTGGCTGGACGGCCGCTGGGCCGGCCTGACGGTGGCGCAGGACGACGGCCCGCGCCGAGGCCAGACCGGGGTGGAGATCGACCGTCTGAAGGCGATCGGCAAGCGCATGACCGAAGTGCCGGAAACCTTCCATGCGCACCGGACGATCCGCCGCTTCCTCGACAACCGCCGTTCGATGCTGGAAAGCGGCGAGGGGCTGGACTGGGCGACCGGCGAAGCCCTCGCCTTCGCGACATTGCTCGACGAAGGCCATCCCGTGCGGCTTTCCGGTCAGGACGTGGAGCGCGGCACCTTCTCGCAGCGTCACAGCGTGCTCATCGATCAGGAAGACGAGAGCCGCTACATTCCGCTCAATCATGTTCGCGACGACCAGGCCGCGCGCTACGACGTCATCAACTCGCTGTTGTCGGAAGAGGCGGTGCTGGCGTTCGAGTACGGCTATTCGCTGCAGGAGCCCAAGGGGCTGATCCTGTGGGAAGGCCAGTTCGGCGATTTCGCCAACGGCGCGCAGGTCGTGTTCGACCAGTTCCTGTCGTCAGGCGAGCGCAAATGGCTGCGCATGTCCGGGCTCGTCTGCCTGCTGCCGCATGGCTATGAGGGCCAGGGCCCCGAACATTCCTCCGCACGGCTGGAACGCTTCCTGCAATCGTGCGCGGAAGACAACTGGCAGGTTGCCAACTGCACGACGTCGGCCAACTATTTCCATATCCTGCGCCGACAGCTCAAACGCGACTTCCGCAAGCCGCTGATCCTGATGACGCCCAAATCGCTGCTGCGTCACAAGCGGGCGGTCTCGCGGCTCGACGAATTCGGCCCGGACACCTCCTTCCACCGCGTCCTGTGGGACGACGCCGAGCACCTTCCCGATCAGGAAGTGCGCCTCGTCAAGGACGCCAAGATCCGACGCGTCGTGATGTGCACGGGCAAGGTCTATTACGACCTCTACGAAGAACGCGAGAAACGGCGCATCAACGACATCTATCTGCTGCGCGTCGAGCAGCTCTATCCGTTCCCGGCCAAGGCGCTGATGGCGGAACTGACGCGCTTCAAGACGGCCGACATGGTCTGGTGTCAGGAAGAGCCGAAGAATATGGGCGCCTGGAGCTTCATCGAGCCGAACCTGGAATGGGTCCTGACGCAGATCGGCGCCAAGCACCACCGGGCGCGCTATGCCGGCCGGCAGGCCTCCGCCGCAACCGCGACCGGTCTGATGTCCAAGCACAACGCGCAATTGCAGGCCTTCCTCGACGAAGCGCTCGCCGACTGAACCTGATCGGAGAAGAGAAGATGGCAACGGAAATCCGCGTACCGACCCTCGGCGAATCGGTCACCGAAGCGACCGTCGGGCAGTGGTTCAAGAAGGCCGGCGAGGCGGTGACGCAAGATGAGCCGCTCGTCGAACTGGAAACCGACAAGGTGACGGTCGAGGTGCCGGCGCCGGCGACGGGCACGCTCGCCGAAATCCTCGTTGCCGAAGGCGAGACGGTCGAGGTCGGCGCGCTGCTCGGTCAGCTGCAGGCCGGCGGCGGGGCGGCGAAGTCCGCCCCCAAGGAGACCAGGAAGGAAGAAAAGCCCGCCGAGAAGAAGGCCGAGGCGCCCAAAGCTGCCGCAGGGGCCACATCCATGCCGGCCGCGCCGTCGGCGGCCAGGATGATGAAGGAACAGGGCATCGACCCGGCCTCCGTCGCCGGATCGGGCAAGCGGGGGCAGGTGCTCAAGGGCGATGTCATCGACGCGATGGTCGGCGGCGGCAAGGCAGCGCCGCAGCCGGCGCCCGCGGCGCGCGGGCCGGTGCCGCAGGAGGACGAGGCGCGCGAGGAACGCGTGCGCATGACCAAGCTGCGCCAGACGATCGCGCGGCGGCTCAAGGACGCGCAGAACACCGCCGCGATGCTCACCACCTTCAACGAGGTGGACATGAAGGCGGTGATGGAGCTGAGGTCGTCCTACAAGGATCTGTTCGAGAAGAAGCACGGCGTGAAGCTCGGCTTCATGGGCTTTTTCGTCAAAGCCGTCTGCCACGCGCTCAAAGAGGTTCCCGCCGTCAACGCGGAGATCGACGGCACCGACGTCGTCTACAAGAATTTCGCCCATATCGGCGTGGCCGTCGGCACCGACAAGGGCCTCGTCGTGCCGGTGGTGCGCGATGCCGACCGGATGACCATCGCGCAGATCGAGGCGGCCATCGCCGATCTGGGCACGCGCGCCAGGGACGGCGATCTGAAGCTTGAAGACATGCAGGGCGGCACTTTCACCATCTCCAATGGCGGCGTCTACGGTTCGCTGATGTCGGCGCCGATCCTCAACGCGCCGCAGTCGGGCATTCTCGGCATGCACAAGATCCAGGAGCGGCCGGTGGCGATCGGCGGGCAGGTCGTCATCCGTCCGATGATGTATCTGGCGCTGTCCTACGATCACCGGATCGTCGACGGCAAGGAGGCGGTGACGTTCCTTGTCCGCGTCAAGGAAAGCCTTGAAGACCCGCAACGTCTGATCCTCGATCTCTAGGCCGGCACCCGGCAAACAGGAGGCATCAATGGCCTACGATCTCATCGTCATCGGCAGCGGTCCGGGCGGCTATGTGTGCGCGATCCGCGCCGCGCAGCTGGGGCTCAAGGTCGCCGTCGTGGAAAAGCGCGCGACCTATGGCGGCACCTGTCTCAATGTCGGGTGCATCCCCTCCAAGGCGATGTTGTACGCCTCGGAAGCCTTCGAGCATGCCGGTCACGGGCTGGAGGCGCTTGGCGTGAAGGTCTCCGCGCCCAAGCTCGACATGAAGGCCATGCTGGCGCACAAGGACGCGACGGTGAAATCGAACGTCGACGGCGTCGCGTTCCTGTTCAAGAAGAACAAGATCGAGGGCATCCGCGGCACGGGCAGGATCCTCGGCGCCGGCAAGGTCGAGGTCACGCCGGAAAAAGGCGAGAAAACCGTTCTGGAGACGAAGTCGATCGCCATCGCGACCGGTTCGGACGTCGCGACCCTGCCGGCAATCGAGATCGACGAGAAGACCGTCGTCAGTTCCACCGGCGCGCTGGAACTCACCAAGGTGCCCAGGAAGCTCGCCGTGATCGGCGCCGGCATCATCGGTCTTGAACTCGGATCGGTCTGGCGCAGGCTCGGCGCCGAGGTCGTCGTCATCGAATATCTCGACCGGATCCTGCCGGGGGTGGACGCCGATGTCGCCAAGCAGTTCCAGCGCATGCTGAAGAAGCAGGGCATCGAATTCAGGCTCGGCAGCAAGGTCACGGCGGTGGAGAAGGCCAAGTCCGGCCTCAAGGTCACGGTCGAGCCGGCCGCCGGAGAAGCGGCGGCGGAGACGGTGGACGCCGATATCGTGCTCGTCGCCATCGGGCGCAAGCCGTTCACGGACGGACTCGGGCTGTCGGAAGCCGGCGTGGAGATGGACGAGCGCGGGCGGGTCAGGACGGACGGGCATTTCCAGACCAGCGTGCAGGGCATCTATGCCATCGGCGACGTCATCGCCGGCCCGATGCTCGCCCACAAGGCCGAGGACGAGGGCGTCGCGCTCGCCGAAATCCTCGCCGGGCAGGCGGGACACGTGAACTACGAGGTGATCCCCGGCGTCGTCTACACCTCGCCCGAAGTCGCCTGGGTCGGGCGCGGGGAGGAAGAGTTGAAGGCCGCCGGCATCGAGTACAATGCGGGCAGGTTCCCCTTCACCGCCAATGGCCGCGCCCGGGCGATGAACCAGACCGAAGGCTTCGTGAAGGTGCTGGCGGACGCCAGGACCGACCGGGTACTCGGCGTCCACATCGTCGGCTTCGGGGCCGGAGAAATGATCCACGAAGCGGCGGTGCTGATGGAATTCGGGGGTTCGGCGGAAGATCTCGCCCGGACATGCCATGCCCATCCGACGATGTCGGAAGCCGTCAAGGAAGCCGCGATGGGCGTTGCCAAACGTTCCATCCATATCTGACGGGCGGACATGCGCCGCGTCGTCATCAGCCTGGTCTCCATCCTCTGTCTCGCCTGCATCGTCGCTGCGGCGATGATCGCTCACGAACTCGTCCTGCGGGCGACCGGCTCGGAGACGGCGGCCCTGTCGGCGACGCTGGCGCTGACCGCTGGCGCCGCCGCGGCGCTCGGAATTCTGGTGCGGCGCGCCCGCAACGACACGGGCCGGTAGGCATTCACCTCTCCATCGGTTTCGGAACCCGCGCCGCATTGGGCCGTTTCGCGAGGGAGCATCCGATACCGGTGGTGGAAGGAGAGTTGTGAATGAAGGCGCAGATGCGAATTGCGCGCGTCGTAATGATGACGCTCGTCATCACGATTGCGGCTGCGGGTCTTTTCACCAAGAGCGCCCACGCGCAGGCTAAAGATGGCCCATCATCCGGTGCGCCGAAGGAAGATTCCGCGATCAGCGCCGTTGCCGGCAGCATCACCACCGACAGCAGCACAAATCCCGATGCGGATGTCAGCAGCGAGACAGAACGCGCGATCGGCACCGCGATCGGCCTTCTCAGCGCGCCGGAGAAAGCGCGTCTCGAGCAGGAATGCGCGGAGGTCTCCGAGGATTCGCAGGATCTCACCAAACTGGAGCTTGCCGTCTGCGACAGAGCCAATAAGGCGGGCGAGTGACGCGGCTGAGAGACAGCGGAAGAAATTGTGTCTCCATACAAGATTCTCTGGAACCTGTTCACCGATATGCCGTTGATACTCCATCGCTTCTCCCAACTGGAAGAAAGCGATGGCGCATCGCAAAGAGACGCGTCAACGGGGGCGAACCCAACAGATCCATTGAGGAGATCACGACAATGACCTTTACGCGTAAAATGCCCGCCCTCGTCGCCGCTGCGGCTCTTGCCACCAGCGTATTTGCTCTTTCGGCCAACGCGCAGAGCGCCGGCGTCGGCGCAGGCGCCGACACCGGCGTCGGCGTCTCGGCCGGCGGTGCTTCCGTGGGCGTCGGCGCCAATGCCGGCGCCAATGCGAACGCCGGCACCGGCGGCGCGTCGGCGGGCACCAACGCTTCGGGTACCGGCACTGCCAGCGCTTCCGCCGGCACCGGCGCGATCGATTCGATCGCCGCGTCGGTCGCTCCCGCTGGCAGCTCCAGCGCGACCGTCTCGGCCGAGAGCCAGCAGGCCATCGCCGCGCAGATTCAGTCGCTGAGCCCGCAACAGCGTGCGCAGCTCAAGAAGGAGTGCGCCAGCATGAGCGCCGGAGGCAGCGCGAATATGGACGACGAGGCCAAGGCGGATGCCGCCCTCAAGGCAGCCATCTGCGCTTCGGCGGGCTGATCGGGCGGAATAGCCCGCGCAAGACGGAGAGGACGGTCGCGGCGCGGCCGTCCTTTTTTCTTTGCCGCGCGCGGCCGGCATCATGCTTGCATCCATGCCAACCGGTTGAAACTATCGGGACCGGCATGGACGCTTCGACACATATGAAACTTCAGCGCGCCAGCGGCACCGCCCGTATGCGTGTCGTGCTGTCGGCGGGGGTGACCCGGCTCGACGTGCTCTACCAGGAGGGCGCGGCGAAGATCCGTCTGCCGCGCGACCGCCGCCGCGCATGGGCCGAAGCGGTGCTGATCAACACGGCCGGCGGCCTGACGGGCGGCGACATCATCGGATGGCAGGCGGAAGCGGCGAAGGGAAGCGCGCTCGTGGTGACCACGCAGGCCTGCGAGAAGGTCTACCGGGCCTCAAGCGGCACTGCCGAGGTCACGACAGGGCTGACGCTCGGGGAGCGCGCGCATCTCGCCTGGCTGCCGCAGGAGACGATATTGTTCAACGAAAGCGCGCTGAACCGCCGGATCGATGTGCACATGGCGCCCGATGCCACCTGTCTCATTCTCGAGCCCATCATCTTCGGTCGCGGTGCGATGGGGGAAACGGTCCGCGACGTGTCGCTCCGCGACCGCTGGCGTATCGTTTGCGATGGGGCTCTCGTCCATGCGGAGGATTTGCGCATCGAAGGAGACGCCAGCGCGCTGATGGAACGCGGCGCGACCGGCGGCGGCGCGACGGCGATGGCGAGCCTTCTTTACGTCGGCGCGGACGCGCAGGACCGGCTTGCGGCCGTGCGCCCGTTGCTCGCCGGCATGGCGGATGCGCGCGCCGCGGCCAATGCGTGGCGCTGCGGGGGAACTGGCAAGCTTCTTGCCAGAATTCTAGCCAAAGACGGATTTTCGTTGCGGCGCGTTGTCATGCCGCTCGCGGAAATGCTCAATCGGCAGGCAGGCCTGCCCAGAATTTGGACAAGTTAGAACAATGAGCAGCGGGCAGATCTGACGATGCAGTTAACGCCGAGGGAAAAAGACAAGCTTCTGATTTCGATGGCCGCGATGGTCGCAAGAAGGCGGCTGGAGCGCGGCGTGAAGCTCAACCATCCCGAAGCCATCGCGCTGATTTCCGATTTCGTCGTCGAAGGCGCGCGCGACGGGCGTTCAGTCGCCGAGCTGATGGAGGCGGGCGCCCATGTCGTCACCCGGGCGCAGGTGATGGAGGGGGTCGCCGAGATGATCCACGATGTACAGGTCGAGGCGACCTTTCCCGACGGCACCAAGCTCGTCACCGTTCACGAACCCATCCGCTAGACGGTCATCGCAAGGAAAGCAGGAAGAATAATCATGAAGCGTCTCATTCTCACCGGCCTCGTTCTGGCGGCGTCCACAATGCCCGCCTTCGCCCATTACGGCCATGCCGGACACGGCTCGCTGGTGTCGGGCCTCCTGCACCCCCTGACCGGGGCAGATCATGTGCTCGCCATGGTCGCGGTCGGCCTTTGGGCATCGCTTCTCGGCGGTCGGGCTATGTGGCTGGTGCCCGCGGCTTTCGTCGTGACGATGGTCGCTGGCTTCGCCTTTGCGCTGGGCGGCGGCGGGCTGCCGCTGGTGGAACCGACCATCCTCGCTTCGGTCGTGACGCTTGGCATCCTCGTTGCGCTGGCGGCCCGCGTTCCCGCCAGCGTCGGCATGGCGGTTGCGGGCTTCTTCGCCCTGTTCCACGGCTATGCCCACGGGACCGAGATGGCCGGAAGCAACGGGCTTTCCTACATGGCGGGTTTTGCCATTGCGACGGCGCTGCTCCATGGCGCCGGTCTTGCGGCCGGGATCGGGCTTTCGCGGCTGTTCGGGGGGCTGACCGGCCGGACGGCCTCGCGCGTTGCAGGGCTCGCAACGGCGATCGGGGGTCTCTATCTCGCCATCGCCGGCTGAGGGGTGAAGCCATGATCCCCGGCGAGATCATCACGCCAGACCAGTCCATCGAACTGAATGCCGGCGCTCGGGCCGTCACCATCATGGTCGCCAACAAGGGCGACCGGCCGGTTCAGGTGGGCTCGCACTATCATTTCGCCGAGACCAATCCGTCGCTCGATTTCGACCGGGTGAAGGCGCGCGGCATGCGGCTCGACATCGCGGCGGGAACGGCGGTGCGCTTCGAGCCGGGGCAGTCGCGCGAGGTGACGCTGGTGCCGCTCGGGGGCGGACGGACGGTCTATGGATTCAGACAGGAAGTCATGGGGGCGCTCGACTGATGGCAAGGATCACCCGTTCCGCCTATGCCGACATGTTCGGGCCGACGACCGGCGACAGGGTGCGGCTCGCCGATACCGAACTCTTCATCGAGGTGGAGAAGGACTTCACCGTCTATGGCGAGGAGGTGAAGTTCGGCGGCGGCAAGGTGATCCGCGACGGTATGGGCCAGTCGCAGATGACGCGCGCCGCCGGGGCGGTCGATACCGTCATCACCAATGCGCTGATCGTCGACGCGACCGGCATCTACAAGGCCGATATCGGGCTGAAGGACGGACGGATCGCCGCGATCGGCAAGGCCGGCAACCCGGACACGCAGCGGGGGGTGACGATACCGATCGGACCAGGGACAGAGGCGATCGCGGCGGAAGGCAAGATCGTCACGGCCGGCGGGTTCGACGCGCATATCCATTTCATCTGCCCGCAGCAGATCGAGGAGGCCCTGATGAGCGGGCTGACGACGATGCTCGGCGGCGGCACCGGTCCGGCGCACGGCACGCTGGCGACGACCTGCACGCCCGGGCCCTGGCATCTGGGACGCATGATCCAGTCTGCCGATGCCTTCCCGATGAATCTCGCCTTCGCCGGCAAGGGCAATGCCTCGCTGCCCGGCGCGCTGGAGGAGATGGTGCTGGGCGGCGCCTCTTGCCTCAAGCTGCATGAGGACTGGGGCACGACGCCGGCGGCGATCGACTGCTGCCTGTCGGTCGCGGATCAATATGACGTGCAGGTGATGATCCACACCGACACGCTGAACGAATCGGGCTTCGTGGAATCGACGGTCGACGCGATCAGGGGCCGGACGATCCACGCCTTCCATACCGAAGGGGCCGGCGGCGGGCATGCGCCCGACATCATCAAGGTCTGCGGCCTGCCCAACGTCATACCCTCCTCCACCAATCCGACGCGGCCCTACACGGTCAACACGCTGGCCGAACATCTCGACATGCTGATGGTCTGCCATCATCTCGATGCGTCGATCCCGGAGGACATCGCCTTTGCCGAAAGCCGCATCCGCAAGGAAACCATCGCTGCCGAGGACATCCTCCACGACATGGGCGCGTTCTCGATCATCTCGTCCGACAGCCAGGCGATGGGGCGCGTCGGCGAGGTCATCATCCGTACATGGCAGACCGCCGACAAGATGAAGCGGCAGCGCGGCCGGCTGGCGGAAGAGACAGGCGACAACGACAATTTCCGGGTCAGGCGCTATGTCGCCAAATACACGATCAATCCGGCGATTGCGCATGGCCTGTCGCGGGAGATCGGCTCGGTGGAGGTCGGCAAGCGCGCCGACCTCGTGCTGTGGAACCCGGCCTTCTTCGGGGTGAAGCCGGAGATGATCCTGCTCGGCGGCATGATCGCGGCGGCCCCGATGGGCGATCCCAACGCGTCGATCCCGACGCCGCAACCGGTCCACTACCGCTACATGTTCGGCGCCTATGGCAAGGCGGCCGCCGCCTCGTCGGTGACCTTCGTCTCGAAGGCGGCGCTCGACACCGGCCTTCGCGGCCGGCTCGGCGTCGAGAAGGAAATGGTCGCGGTGGAAAATACGCGCGGCGGCATCGGCAAGGCGGCGATGGTCATGAACAGCGCGACGCCGAAGATCGACGTCGATCCGGAAACCTACGAGGTGCGCGCCGATGGCGAGTTGCTGACCTGCGAGCCGGCGAGCATACTGCCAATGGCGCAGAGGTATTTTCTTTTTTAGGGGATCCATGAAAGCCACCGCCGTAACGCGTCACTTCCACGACAGGGCCGGCACGATCACGCTGGACGAGACGGCGCGGCACAGGCGGCGCATGGCTTTCACCACCGACAACGGCATTCCCTTCCTGCTCGACCTGCCGCATGCCGTGCTGCTGCGTCATGGCGACGGGCTGGTGCTGGAGGACGGGCGGGTGATCGAGGTTCTGGCCGCGCCCGAACCACTGCTCGAGGTGCGCGGCCGCGATGCCCGGCACCTCACCGCGCTCGCCTGGCAGATCGGCAACAGGCATCTCGCCGCACAGATATTCGAAGACCGCATCCTGATCCGCCGCGACCATGTGATCGCCGCGATGCTGGAAGGGCTCGGGGCATCGGTCACAGACATAAATGCTCCTTTCGATCCGGAAGGGGGCGCATACGGAGGACGTCACGAGGGCCATCATCATCACGATCATCACCATGAGGGGGTGCATCACCATGACTGACACGGCCGCATTCATCCGCATCATGACCTGGATGTCGCCCAGCTTCCCGGTCGGTTCTTTCAATTTCTCGGGCGGGCTCGAACAGGCCGTGGCCGAAGGCCTCGTCCACAACACCCAATCCTTGCGCGACTGGATTGCCGATGTGATGACGCTCGGCTCCAGCTGGAACGACGCGGTGCTGTTCGCCGCCGCCTGGCGCGAGGCCGCCGAGGGCCGGATACCGCGCGAGGTCAACGCGCTCGCGCTTGCAGGCGCGGGTTCGGCGGAGAGGCATGCCGAGACGATGGCGCAGGGACGCGCCTTCATCGAGGCCGCGCGGGCCTGGCCCAATCCGGTCGTTGAGAAGCTCGCCAATCCCATCGCCTATCCGGTCGCCGTCGGCGCGGTGGCCGGAAGCTGGGGCATCGGGTTGCCGATGGCGCTCGCCGCATGGCTCAACACCTATGCCGGAAATCTCGTGCAGGCGGCGATCCGCCTGTCCGTCACCGGACAGGAAGGCGGCGTCGCGATCATGGCGAGCCTGGAGGCGGTCGCCGCCGAAACGGCGGAGCGGGCCGCGACATCGACGCTCGACGATCTCGGCAACAGCGCCATCCTCGCCGATATCGTTTCCATGAAACACGAGACGCTCGAGCCGAGGCTGTTCCGTTCATGAAGGCTTCCGTCAACGGTCCGTTGCGCGTCGGCATCGGCGGCCCGGTCGGCAGCGGCAAGACGACGCTGACGGCGGAACTGTGCCGGGCCATGCGCGACGATTACTCCATCGCGGTGGTCACCAACGACATCTATACGCGTGAGGACGCCGACGCGCTGGTGCGGATGCAGGCGCTTTCGTCCGACCGGATCGCGGGCGTGGAAACCGGCGGATGCCCACATACGGCGATCCGGGAGGACGCCTCGATCAATCTCCAGGCGATCGCGGGCCTCAACGAACGCTTCCCCGATCTCGACATCGTCTTCATCGAATCGGGCGGCGACAATCTGGCCGCGACCTTCTCGCCCGATCTTGCCGACCTGACGATCTACGTCATCTCCGTCTGCCAGGGCGAGGACATTCCCCGAAAGGGCGGCCCCGCAATCACCCGCTCCGACCTGCTGCTGATCAACAAGGCCGATCTGGCGCCGCATGTCGGGGCGGACCTTGAGCGAATGCGCTCCGATGCCGGCCGGGCACGCGCGGAACGGCCTTTCCTCTTCACCGATCTGAAGCGCCGGGAGGGTGTCGAGGAGAT
Source organism: Flavobacteriaceae bacterium (assembly GCA_050249695.1). Classification (GTDB taxonomy): domain Bacteria; phylum Pseudomonadota; class Alphaproteobacteria; order Rhizobiales; family Tepidamorphaceae; genus JACKJP01. Next base: position 615,717 of record JBFWQA010000002.1, read on the forward strand.
CGTATCGTTCCTGAAGACCCAGGGCGGACTGGGTTAACAGGGCCTTAACCGGCACGCCTCCCGTTTAGCCATTCCCGTCGCCGCCAAGGCAATGGCCGCGGGATGTGCTCACCTCCGGTGACGCGGCTTTGAGCACATTTTCCGTGCAATATAAAAAGTGCCTAAAAAAACAGCGTCCGTGGCTTGCGTTGCGCAATACGTCATCATGCCCGCCGGATGGGCCAAATGACCACCCGGCCTGAGGGCGCGCGGTAAGGCGTTGGAATCGTGTCCAAATGAAGGCATGGCGAATGCCGACGGCGGTTGGCATGGCTCTTGCTGTCTTTGTTGCGATGCGAAAATTCCAACCGGGAGTTCTGTCATGAGGGTAAATTTCAAATCGATGACCAACGTCGCCGCGGCAGCGGTCGTTGGCGCCGGCATGCTGTTCTCAGCTGCCGCAAAAGCGGAAGATACGATCAAGGTCGGCATCCTGCACTCGCTGTCGGGCACGATGGCGATTTCCGAGACGACGCTGAAGGACGCCATGCTGATGCTCATCGAAGAGCAGAACAAGAAGGGCGGCCTGCTCGGCAAGAAGCTCGAGGCCGTCGTGGTCGACCCGGCTTCGGACTGGCCGCTGTTTGCTGAAAAGGCACGCGAACTGATCGAGAAGGACAAGGTTGCCGCAGTGTTCGGCTGCTGGACCTCGGTCTCCCGCAAATCCGTCCTGCCGGTCTTCGAGGAGCTGAATTCGCTGCTCTTCTACCCCGTCCAGTACGAGGGCGAGGAAAGCCAGCGCAACGTGTTCTACACGGGCGCGGCGCCGAACCAGCAGGCTATTCCCGCCGTCGACTACCTGATGAATGAAGGCGTCAAGCGCTGGGTCCTGGCCGGCACCGACTATGTCTACCCGCGCACGACCAACAAGATCCTCGAGGCCTATCTGAAGGCCAAGGGCGTCGCCGCCGCAGACATCATGATCAACTACACGCCTTTCGGCCATTCCGACTGGCAGACGATCGTCGCCGACATCAAGAAGTTCGGTTCGGCGGGCAAGAAGACGGCGGTGGTCTCCACCATCAACGGCGACGCCAACGTTCCCTTCTACAAGGAACTGGCCAATGCCGGCATCAAGGCCGAAGACATTCCGGTCGTCGCCTTCTCGGTCGGTGAAGAGGAACTCGCCGGTCTCGACACCGGTCCGCTCGTCGGCCATCTGGCGGCCTGGAACTACTTCGAATCCGTCGACACGCCGGAAAACGCCGACTTCATCAAGTCCTGGCATGCGTTCATCAAGAACGACAAGCGCGTGACCAACGACCCGATGGAAGCGCACTATATCGGCTTCAACATGTGGGTTAAGGCCGTCGAGGCCGCCGGCACCACCGATCCGGACGCGGTCATCGACGCCATCATCGGCGTGTCCGTCCCCAACCTGTCGGGCGGTTATTCGACGATGATGCCGAACCACCACATCACCAAGCCCGTGCTGATCGGCGAAATCCAGGCGGACGGCCAGTTCGAAACCGTGTGGCAGACCCCGGGCTTGGTGCCGGGCGACGCCTGGTCGGACTTCCTGCCCGACTCCAAGGACCTGATCTCCGATTGGCGCAAGCCCATGTCCTGCGGCAACTTCAACACCGCAACAGGCAAGTGCGGCGGCAAGGGCGCTTAAGTCAGCGCCGACGCCGGCTGAACCCGGGCGGGACGCTCCTCCCTCCCGCCCGGGAAGCCGCACCAAGACTTTCAAGATCCGCCAGTTGCGATGGCCGGGTCCCAGTTTCCACCGGATTTTTCTGCGGGCGGACCCAAAGACAATGGCACTCCCTTCATTCCTGAAGACGCTGCTGCTCGGCCTCCTTCTGGCGCTGCCCCTGACAGCCGCCCACGCGGATGAAGCCGAACTACGCGAAATCCTCGGCGGCTTCGCCCAGGCGCGCAATTTCAACGACGTCGAGAAGGTCATCGAGGCCCTGGGCAAGACCGGCGACAGCGACGCCGCGCCCGCGCTCCGCGCGCTCAACGACGGCAATCTGCAGGTGCGCGCCGACGACAAGAGCGTCGTCATCGTCACCCGGCGCGGCGGCCGGGAGGTCATGGTCGATCCGATCACCGACGAGATCATCGCGCCGACCGAGGGCGTTTCCCTCGACAAGATCAGGATCAAGAACTCGATCCGGCGCCTGATCAACGACGCGCTTTCCGGCCTGACGCTGAGGGCCGAGAATCCGAACGTCCGCATCAGCGCCGCCAACACGATCTTCCAGAACGCCGACGAAAGCCAGCTCGAAGCGATCGAATCGGCGCTCGCCGACGAGAAGAACGCGACAGTCCGCACGCGGATGGAGCAGGCGAGGGCGGCGATCATCCTCAAGTCCTCGTCCGACGAGGCGGCGCGGATGAAGGCCGTCGACACGATCGTCTCGCGCGGCGACCGCGATGCGCTGGCGCTGCTCAACAGCTATGCCGGCCAGACCGAAGGCGCGCTGCGCGAGCGGATCGACGCGGGCATCGGCAGCATCCAGGACGTTCAGGCCTTCTGGAGTATGGGGCAGAATGTCTGGTACGGCATCTCGCTCGGCTCGGTCCTTTTCCTCGCCGCCATCGGTCTTGCCATCACCTTCGGCGTCATGGGCGTCATCAACATGGCGCATGGCGAGATGGTCATGCTCGGCGCCTACACGACTTTCGTCGTCCAGCAGATCATGCGCGACTACGCGCCCGACGCGCTGGACTATTCGCTTGCCATCGCGCTGCCAGCGGCCTTTCTGGTCGCCGGGCTCGCCGGCCTCATCATCGAGCGCGGCATCATCCGGTTTCTCTACGGGCGGCCGCTGGAAACCCTGCTCGCCACCTGGGGCGTGTCGCTGATTCTCCAGCAGGCGGTGCGGACGATCTTCGGCCCCACCAACCGCGAGGTCTCCAATCCGTCCTGGATGTCCGGCGCATTCGAACTCGGCCAGCTCTCCATCACCTGGAACCGGATGTGGATCGTCGTTTTCGCCCTCGGCGTCTTCGTCGTGCTGCTCTTGGTCATCAACAGGACGCGGCTCGGCCTCTTCATGCGGGCGGTCACGCAGAACCGGCGCATGGCATCGGCCATGGGCATCCGTACGCCGTGGGTCGACGCTCTGACATTCGCGCTGGGGTCAGGCATCGCCGGGATCGCGGGCGTCGCGCTCAGCCAGATCGACAATGTTTCGCCCAATCTCGGACAGGGCTACATCATCGACAGCTTCATGGTCGTCGTGTTCGGCGGCGTGGGCAATCTCTGGGGCACGCTGGTCGGCGGTCTGACGCTGGGGATCGCCAACAAGTTCCTCGAACCCTTCGCCGGCGCGGTCTTCGGCAAGATTCTGGTGCTGATCTTCATCATCCTCTTCATCCAGCGCCGGCCTCGCGGCCTGTTCGCGATGCGCGGGAGGGCGGTGGAACAATGATCCTCGCGCGCTTCTTCGCCGGCGGGTTCCGTTCGCCGCTCGTCGTCGCCGGCATGCTGGTCATCCTGGCGCTCGCCATTCTGGTACCGGTGCTCAATCTCGCCGTACCGCGCGGCAACGCCTTCCACATGCCCGATTACCTGGTCCCGCTCATCGGCAAGTATCTGTGTTACGCGCTGCTGGCGCTGGCGCTCGATCTCGTATGGGGCTTCTGCGGCATCCTCTCGCTTGGCCACGCCGCGTTCTTCGCGCTCGGCGGCTATGCGATGGGCATGTATCTGATGCGCCAGATCGGCACCCGCGGCGTCTACGGCAACCCCGAACTGCCCGACTTCATGGTGTTCCTGAATTGGAAGGAACTGCCCTGGTACTGGTACGGGTTCGACAGTTTCGCCTTCGCGATGCTGATGGTGGTGCTGGTCCCCGGACTGCTCGCGCTGGTCTTCGGCTGGTTCGCCTTCCGCAGCCGCGTCACCGGCGTCTATCTGTCGATCATCACCCAGGCGATGACCTTCGCGCTGATGCTCGCCTTCTTCCGCAACGAGATGGGCTTCGGCGGCAATAACGGGCTGACGGACTTCAAGGATATCGTCGGCTTCGACATCGCCGCGCAATCGACGCGCATCGGCCTTTTCGTCATCAGCGCGGCGGCCCTCATCATCGGGCTGATCATCACCTCGGCGGTCATCAATTCCAAATACGGCAAGATTCTCGCCGCCGTGCGCGACGCGGAAAGCCGAACCCGCTTTCTCGGCTACCGGCCGGAGAACATCAAGCTCATCGCCTTCGTCCTCTCGGCCATCGTCGCGGGCATCGCCGGCGCGCTCTACGTACCGCAGGTCGGCATCATCAATCCGGGCGAGTTCGAGCCTGCCAATTCCATCGAGATTGTGGTGTGGACGGCGGTCGGCGGGCGCGGCACGCTTGTCGGGCCGATCGTCGGGGCGTTCCTGGTCAATGCCGGCAAGAGCTGGTTCACCGGCGTCCTGCCCGAATACTGGCTGTTCGCGCTCGGCGGGCTTTTCATCTTCGTCACGCTGTTCATGCCCAAGGGCATCATGGGCGTTCTGGGTCTGGCGCGCCGGCGCAGACATACCCCCCTTGACGACATGTCGCCCGAGGCGCGGGCCGACATCGCCCCGAATGCCGTGGAGCAGCAGCAATGAGCAAGGCGACGAGCATCCTCTATCTGGACGGCGTGTCTGTGTCCTTCGACGGGTTCAAGGCGATCAACAATCTGTCGCTGACGCTGGACCCCGGCGAAATGCGCGCGATCATCGGGCCGAACGGCGCCGGCAAGACGACGATGATGGACATCATCACCGGCAAGACCCGGCCCGACGAAGGCGAGGTGTTCTTCAACGGTACGATCGACCTGACGCGGCACGACGAAGCGGAAATCGCGACGTTCGGTATCGGCCGCAAGTTCCAGAAGCCGACCGTCTTCGAGAGCCAGACGGTGGAGGACAATCTGCTTCTGTCGCTGAAGGGCGAGCGGCGCGGCTTTCCGGCGCTGTTCTATCGCAAGAGCAGGGAGGACGCGGCGGCGATCGACGACATCCTCGGCACCATCCGCCTGCAGGCGCGGCGCGGGGATCTGGCCGCCAATCTCAGCCACGGGCAGAAGCAGTGGCTGGAGATCGGGATGCTGCTGGCGCAGGATCCGAAGGTCCTGCTCGTCGACGAGCCGGTCGCCGGCATGACGGATGCCGAGACGGAAGAGACGGCGCGACTCCTGAAGGAAATCGCCAAGACCCATTCCGTCATCGTCGTCGAACACGACATGCATTTCGTGCGCGAGCTCGACGTCAAGGTCACCTGCCTGCATGAAGGCAGCGTGCTGGCGGAAGGCACGCTCGATCATGTCAGCGCCGACAAGCGCGTCATCGAAGTCTATCTGGGACGGTAAGATGCTCGCTGTTGAACACGCCCATCTCCACTATGGCGCCGCCGAGGCGCTGCGGGATGTCTCCGTGACCGCCGACACCGGCATGATCACCTGCATTCTCGGCCGGAACGGCGTCGGCAAGACCAGTCTCATCCGCTCCATCGTCGGGCATCAGCCCCTCACATCGGGCAAGATCATGCTCGCGGGCAACGAGATCACCCGCATGGCCGGGCATGACCGGGCGCGGCTCGGCATCTCGCTGGTGCCGCAGGGGCGCGAGATCTTCCCGCTGCTGACGGTGCGCGAGAATTTGCAGACGGGTTTCGCGCCGCTGAAGGGCGACAAGACGATCCCCGACTATGTCTTCGAGCTGTTTCCCGTCCTGAAGGACATGCTGGACCGGCGGGGCGGCGACCTTTCCGGCGGCCAGCAGCAGCAACTCGCCATCGGGCGCGCGCTGACCATGCGGCCCAAGGTGCTGCTGCTCGACGAGCCGACCGAGGGCATCCAGCCCTCGATCATCAAGGACATCGGCCGGGCCATCCAGTTTCTGAAAGCCGAGTTCGGCCTGACCATCGTCCTCGTCGAACAATATCTCGATTTCTGCCGCGAGCTTGCAGACAAGGTCTACATCATGGACCGGGGGCAGGTGATGCATACCGGCCCCGCCGAAGACCTCGACAAACCTGAAGTGCGCGCGCATCTGACCGTCTAGGCCAGCTCCGTTTCCTCCCCCAAGAGCGGTTCGCGTGCGCCGGCATCGCATGGCGCGCCCTCGCGCGCGCCTTGTAAGCCCGAACGGTGGAGGAATGGATCGCCGGGGTTCGAGCCTGTCGATGACCGGCCATCATGTGACGATGCGACGAAGGGGACGGGCGCGTGCGTTGGCCGTGCCCTATGCCGACTTCCTCGCCCTGGGATGGGCCGTCTCGTAGACGCTGAGCAGTCGCGCCTCGTCGATGGCGGTATAGACCTGCGTCGTCGACAGGCTGGCGTGGCCCAGCAATTCCTGGATGGCGCGAAGGTCGCCGCCGCGCGAGAGGAGGTGGGTCGCGAAGGAATGGCGCAGCGCATGCGGCGTTGCCGAATCCGGCAGGCCGAGCGCGCCGCGCAGGCTTTCCATCCGCCGCTGCACGGTGCGCGCGTCGAGCGGGCCGCCGCGCACGCCGCGGAAGATGGTCTCGTCGTCGTCCAATGCGTGCGGCAGGAGATCGAGATACTCGGCGATCGCGGCCCGTACCGCCGGCAGCACCGGCACCAGCCGCGTCTTTTCGCCCTTGCCGGTGATGGTGAGAATGTCGTTCCTGCCCGCCTTCGGGGCCTGGCGCAGCGTGATGGAGAGGGCTTCGGAAATGCGCAGCCCGCAACCGTAAAGCAGGCCCAGCACGGCGGCATCGCGCGCCACCACCCAGGGCTCGCCGCCATCCACGGCGATGGTTCCGGCGTCGACGACGCTGCGGGCCGCCGGTGCGGACAGGGGCTTGGGCAGGCTTTTCGGCTTCTTGGGGCCGCGCAGGCCGGCAAGCGCGTTGGAGGCAAGCCCGCGATCGACCTGCAGATAGCGGTAGAAGGAGCGGATCGCGGCAATGGCACGGGAGAGCGAACGCGGCTGGATGCCCTGCATCCGGCGCCGGCTGAGAAATGCGCGGACGTCGCGGGCGCTCAGCGCCGCCATGTCCTTCAGCGCCGGCGGCCTGCCGAGGTGATCGGTCAGGAAGAAACAGAACTGCGAAAGATCGCGCCCATAGGCGTCGGTCGTGTTGGCCGACAGGCGGCGTTCGATGCCGAGCTTTGCCAGCCAGCCCTCGGCCGCGGCCGCGCAATCGGGCGCGGCGGGAAAATCGTCCTTGCGCTTTGTGTCCCGTCCCATGGCGACATTCTCACGGTCAAGGATTGATAAACCCTGATCGTCCGGGCCTACAGAATGCTCTGGCCGGTCTTCTTCCAGTCGGCGAGGAAGGCGTCGAGCCCCTTGTCGGTCAGCGGATGGGCGGCGAGCTGTGGAATGATGTTCGGCGGGATCGTCGCGACGTCGGCGCCGACCAGCGCGGCCAGCTTCACATGGTTCACCGTGCGGATGGAGGCGGCTAGGATCTCGGTGGAGAAGGCGTAGTTGTCGTAGATCGTGCGGATCTCCTCGATGAGTTCCATGCCGTCGAGGCCGATATCGTCGAGGCGCCCGATGAACGGGGAAATGAAGGTCGCTCCGGCCTTGGCGGCGAGCAGCGCCTGATTGGCCGAGAAGCAGAGCGTGACGTTGACCATCGTGCCTTCGTCCGTCAGCGTCCGGCATGCCTTCAGCCCGTCCATGGTCAGCGGCACCTTCACGGCGACATTCTGGGCGATCTTCGCCAGATGACGGCCTTCCGCGATCATCTGCCCGGCGTCCGTCGCGGCGACCTCGGCGCTGACCGGGCCGTCGACAATTCCGCAGATTTCGGCGATGACTTCCTTGAAGTCGCGGCCCGACTTGGCAATCAGCGACGGGTTGGTCGTCACGCCGTCGATGAGGCCGGAAGCGGCGAGCTCGGCTATCGCCCCGGTGTCGGCGGTGTCGATGAAGAATTTCATGAGGTATCCCTGAATTGCCTGAAGACGAGCAATGGCCGCTTGCCATGGGCGGCCGCGCTTGCCAGTCCTTTATCCTATTTTTATGGCGAAAGGCAGTCCGCCGATTCGGATGACGGACGGACAAGGAACGGATGGACGAGACAGCGACAGTCCCGGTGCTGCTGGCGAGCCTCTTCGACCAGCCCTTCACCTACGCGCTGCCCGCCGGCGGCGCGCTGGCGCCGGGCACGCTTGTCGCAGCGCCGCTCGGCAACCGGCTGCTCGCCGGCGCCGTCTGGCCGGGCGGAACCGACCGCGTCGATCCGGCAAAGCTGAAATCCATCGCCGAGGTCCTGCCGCTCCCGCCGCTCGACGGGAAGTTGGTCACGTTCGTCAACTGGGTCGCCGACTACACGCTGGTGCCGCGCGGGCAGATCCTGCGCATGGTGCTGCGCGGGATCGAGCATTTCGAGCCGGAGGCGGCGGTCAGGGCCTATCGCGCCACCGGCGCCGTGCCGGCGCGGATGACGCCGGCGCGCGAGAAGGTGCTCGCGGCCGCCGACGGAGGCCTTGCGTGGCCGAAGGCGGCGCTGGCGAAGGAAGCGCAGGTGACAGGCTCGGTGATCGACGGGCTCGTCGCGGCCGGCGCCCTTGAAGAGGTGGAACTGCCCCCGCCTCCGGCGCTGACCCGTCCCGATCCCGGCCACGAGCCGCCAGTGCTTTCCGACGATCAGCAGGAGGTCGCGAGGAAGCTGCGGGCGCTGCCGGGCGGAGGCTTTTCGGTCTCGCTGCTCGACGGCGTGACCGGTTCGGGCAAGACGGAGGTCTATTTCGAAGCGGTCGCCGAAGCGTTGGCGCAGGGGCGCTCCGTCCTGATCCTGCTGCCCGAGATCGCGCTGACGGCGCAGTTCCTCGAGCGGTTCGAGGCACGCTTCGGGGTGCGTCCGGGCGAGTGGCACAGCCAGGTGTCGCCGAAGAAGCGGGCGAAGCTCTGGCGCGCGCTGATGGAGGGGGAAAGCGGGGTCGTCGTCGGTGCCCGCTCCGCCCTTTTCCTGCCGTTCCGCGATCTCGGTCTGATCGTCGTCGATGAAGAACATGACGCCGCCTACAAGCAGGAGGAGCAGGCCATCTACCATGCCCGCGACATGGCGGTCGTCAGGGCCCGGATCGAGGAACTCCCGGTGATCCTTTCCTCCGCGACACCGTCGGTGGAAAGCCGCGCCAATTGCGAGCTCGGCCGTTACACGCGGCTGGAACTGCCGGAACGGTTCGGCGAGGCGAAACGGCCCGATATCCAGGCGATCGACCTGCGCGTGCATCCGCCCGATCCGGGCCGGTTCCTGTCGCAGCCGGCGGTCGAGACGCTGGCGGCGGCGGTCCAGCGCGGCGAGCAGGGGCTCCTGTTTCTGAACCGGCGGGGCTATGCCCCGCTGACGCTCTGCCGGCGCTGCGGCTTCCGCTTCGACTGCCCGAACTGCACCGCCTGGCTGGTGGAGCACCGCTTCCGCGGCGAACTGGTCTGTCACCATTGCGGCCACCGCCACAAGGTGCCCAGACATTGCCCTTCCTGCGACGCGGAAGATTCCCTCGTTGCCTGCGGGCCGGGCGTGGAGCGCATCGCCGAGGAGGTCGCAGAGCGCTTTCCGGGGCTCCGCTACACAATCCTTTCCAGCGACATGGCGCCGGGAATCCGCATTCTCAGAGAGAAGCTCGCAGCCATCCAGCGCGGCGAGGTCGATCTCGTCATCGGCACGCAGATCGTCGCCAAGGGCCATGATTTTCCGGGAATGACCGCTGTCGTGGTCGTCGACGGCGATATCGGCCTTGCCGCTTCCGACCCGCGCGCGGCGGAGCGGAGCTTCCAGACACTGGAGCAGGTCGTCGGGCGGGCCGGAAGGCGCGGCGGTTTGTCGCACGGTCTCATCCAGACCTATCAGCCCGATCATCCGGTGATGCGGGCGATCGCCGCGCAGGACCGGGAAGCCTTCTACGCCAGCGAGATCGCGCTGAGGCGCGAGGCGCGGCTGGCGCCTTTCGGGCGCCTCGCCGCGATCATTGTCTCGGGCAGGGAGCGGGGCGAGACGGAGGCTTATGCCCGCGCGCTGGCGCGGGCAGCGCCGCGGGTTGAAAATGTTGGCGTTCTGGGACCGGCGGAAGCCGCGCTCGCGATCATCAGAGGACGCAGCCGCTTCCGGCTGCTGGTCAAGGCGCCGCGGCAGTTCGATCTGCCGCAGTTTCTGCGCGGCTGGCTCGCGGGGGCGCCGGCGCCGCGCGGCAGCCTCAGGCTGGCCGTCGATGTCGACCCGGTCAGCTTCCTCTAGCGGTCCGGCGTCCCGCTGACGATGTCCCCGGCGAGCAATGCGTCAGGCGAAGCTATAGGCCAATTAGGCCCGATTCCGGTGCGGGCCTGTGTTGCTCCGCAAAAAGGGTTGTGCTAGTCAAGCCGCGAATATGGGGGCATCGCATTCTAGCAGCCGATTTCCCTGAATAATTTTACAATAAACATCAATGGCTTAGCTTGTTCCGTCAGGATCGGCAGGCCGATGTGCCAACACGGACAGAGAGCGTCACGGGTGAGCGGCGATAATTCGATCGTTTCCGGCGTAGCAGGCCGGTATGCCACGGCACTTTTCGAGCTCTCGCTCGAAGAGCGCAAGATCGACGAAGTTTCCAGGGATCTCGGCCGCTTCAACGCGCTGATCGAGGGCAGCGAGGATCTTCAGCGCCTTGTGCGCTCGCCCGTGTTCGGCGCCGGCGAGCAGGCGGGCGCCGTCGACGCGCTTTTGCAGCGGGCGGGTATCTCCGGCATCGCCGCCAATTTTATCCGCCTCATCGCCCGCAACAGGCGGCTTTTCGTATTCCAGGAGATGGTGCGCGGCTTTGCCGCGCTGGTTTCCCAGCACCGTGGCGAGATCAGTGCCGAAGTGACTTCGGCGGAGCCGCTCAGCGCCGCGCAGGTGAAGGCGCTGAAGGAATCGCTGAAGAAGGCGATGGGCAAGGACGTTTCCCTTAACGAACGGGTGGATGCCGCGCTGATCGGCGGGCTGATCGTCAAGGTCGGCAGCCGGATGATCGACACGTCCATCCGCACCAAACTCGATTCACTCAAGCTTGCAATGAAAGAGGTCGGCTGATGGACATTCGGGCCGCTGAAATCTCCTCGATCCTGAAGGAGCAGATCAAGAATTTCGGCAAGGAGGCGGAAGTCTCCGAGGTGGGGCAGGTGCTGTCCGTCGGCGACGGCATCGCGCGCGTCTACGGCCTCGACAACGTCCAGGCGGGCGAGATGGTCGAGTTCCCCGGCGGCATCCGCGGCATGGCGCTGAACCTGGAAACCGACAATGTCGGCATCGTTATCTTCGGCTCCGACCGCGACATCAAGGAAGGCGACACCGTCAAGCGGACCGGCGCCATCGTGGATGCGCCTGTCGGCAAGGGCCTGCTCGGCCGCGTCGTCGACGCGCTCGGCAACCCGATCGACGGCAAGGGCCCGATCAAGGCGACCGAGCGCCGCCGCGTCGACGTCAAGGCGCCCGGCATCATTCCGCGCAAGTCGGTGCACGAGCCGATGCAGACGGGCCTGAAGGCCATCGACGCGCTGATCCCGATCGGCCGTGGCCAGCGCGAGCTCATCATCGGCGACCGCCAGACCGGCAAGACGGCCGTCGCGCTCGACGCCATACTGAACCAGAAATCGGTCAACGACAGCGGCGACGAGAGCCGCAAGCTCTACTGCGTCTATGTCGCCGTCGGCCAGAAGCGCTCCACCGTCGCGCAGCTCGTGAAGACGCTGGAAGACAATGGCGCGCTGGAATATTCCATCATCGTCGCCGCGACGGCTTCCGACCCGGCGCCGATGCAGTTCCTGGCTCCCTTCACCGGCTGCACGATGGGCGAATATTTCCGCGACAATGCAATGCATGCGCTGATCGTCTATGACGATCTGTCCAAGCAGGCCGTCGCCTATCGCCAGATGTCGCTGCTGCTGCGCCGCCCGCCCGGACGCGAAGCCTATCCGGGCGACGTCTTCTATCTGCATTCGCGCCTGCTTGAGCGCGCGGCCAAGCTGAACGACGACAACGGCAAGGGCTCGCTGACCGCGCTGCCGGTCATCGAGACGCAGGCCAACGACGTGTCGGCCTATATTCCCACCAACGTGATTTCCATCACGGACGGCCAGATCTTCCTGGAAACGGACCTGTTCTATCAGGGCATCCGGCCGGCGGTGAACGTCGGCCTGTCGGTCAGCCGCGTCGGCTCGTCGGCACAGATCAAGGCGATGAAGCAGGTCGCCGGCACGATCAAGGGCGAGCTCGCGCAGTATCGCGAGATGGCGGCCTTCGCGCAGTTCGGCTCCGACCTCGATGCCGCCACGCAGCGCCTGCTCAACCGCGGCGCGCGCCTGACCGAACTCCTCAAGCAGCCGCAGTTCTCGCCGCTGAAGGTCGAGGAGCAGGTGGCGGTCATCTATGCCGGCGTGAACGGCTATCTCGACCCGCTGCCGGTCAACCGCGTCGGCGCGTTCGAGGAAGGGCTCCTGGCCTTTCTGCACGACAAGCACGGCGCCATTCTCGACGCGATTCGCGAGAAGCGCGAACTGACCGACGAAATTCGCGAGAAGCTGAAGGCGGCCATCGACGCCTTCGCCAAGCATTTCGCCTGATCGGCGGACCGGCTGAGGACTCAAAGGGGCAGGACCAGAACGCATGGCGTCTCTCAAGGACTTGAGAAACCGGATCGCCTCGGTCAAGGCGACGCAGAAGATCACCAAGGCCATGCAGATGGTGGCCGCGGCGAAGCTGCGCCGCGCCCAGCTGGCCGCGGAATCGGCCCGTCCCTATGCGGAGCGGATGAGCACGGTGATGGCCAATCTGGCCCTGCCGTTCGTCGGCAAGGAAGGCGCGCCGGTGCTGCTGGCGGGAACCGGCCGCGACAGGGTTCATCTGCTGCTGGTCTGCACCGCGGACCGCGGCCTGTGCGGGGCGTTCAACTCCTCCATCGCCCGCAAGGCGCGCGATCACGCCAACAGGCTTCTGGCCGAAGGCAAGGAAGTGAAGTTCTTCTGCGTCGGGCAGAAGGGCTATGACATCCTGCGCCGGATCTTCCCCAAGCATATCGTCGAGTTCGTCTCGCAGCGCGGGGTGAAGCAGATCGGCTACGGCGAGGCGGAAGCGATCAGCGAGACGCTGCGGCTCATGTTCGCCAATGGCGACTTCGATGTGGCGACGCTGTTCTATTCGCAGTTCAAGTCGGTGATCAGCCAGATTCCGACCGCCTATCAGCTCATTCCGGCGACCGTGCCGGAGGGCATTGAGACGGCGACCGTCTACGAATATGAGCCGGAGGAGGAAGAAATCCTCGCCGATATCCTGCCGCGCAACCTGACGGTGCAGATTTTCCGGGCGCTGCTGGAAAACGTCGCCGGCGAGATGGGCGCGAAGATGTCGGCGATGGACAACGCCACGCGCAATGCCGGCGAGATGATCGACAAGCTGACGATCACCTACAACAGGCAGCGCCAGGCGCAGATCACCAAGGAACTGATCGAGATCATTTCGGGCGCCGAAGCGCTCTAGAACCTGTTTGACGAGGAACGAGACCATGGCGAGACAGACAACTCCCAAAGCCGCGACCAAGAAGCCCGCGGCCAAGGCGGCTCCGAAGAGCGCCGCGACCCCCTCGGCTTCCGGTTCCGTGGGGACGGGCACGATTTCCCAGGTCACCGGCGCCGTCGTCGACGTGCGCTTCAGCGGCGACCTGCCGCCCATCCTGAACGCGCTGGAAACCGACAATGGCGGCAACCGGCTGGTGCTCGAGGTGGCGCAGCATCTGGGCGAAAACGCGGTGCGCACGATCGCGATGGACTCCACCGAGGGTCTGGTGCGCGGCCAGAAGGTGACCGATACGGGCGCCCCGATCATGGTGCCGGTCGGCGACGAGACGCTCGGCCGCATCATGAACGTCATCGGCGAGCCCGTCGACGAAGCGGGCCCCATCAAGACCAAGACGACGCGCGCGATCCATCAGGAGGCGCCGGCCTATGTCGACCAGTCGACGGAAGCGGAAATCCTGGTCACCGGCATCAAGGTCGTCGACCTGCTCGCGCCTTACGCCAAGGGCGGCAAGATCGGCCTGTTCGGTGGCGCCGGCGTCGGCAAGACCGTGCTGATCATGGAGCTCATCAACAACGTCGCGAAGGCGCATGGCGGCTATTCCGTGTTCGCCGGCGTCGGCGAGCGCACCCGCGAGGGCAACGACCTCTATCACGAAATGATCGAGTCCGGCGTGAACAAGCATGGCGGCGGCGGCGGCTCCAAGGCCGCGCTGGTCTACGGCCAGATGAACGAGCCTCCCGGCGCGCGCGCGCGTGTCGCGCTCAGCGGTCTGACGGTCGCGGAGCATTTCCGCGATCAGGGCCAGGACGTGCTCTTCTTCGTCGACAACATCTTCCGCTTCACGCAGGCCGGTTCGGAAGTGTCGGCGCTGCTCGGGCGCATTCCCTCGGCGGTGGGCTACCAGCCGACGCTGGCCACCGACATGGGCGCCATGCAGGAGCGCATCACGACCACGACCAAGGGTTCGATCACCTCCGTGCAGGCGATCTACGTGCCCGCCGACGATCTGACCGACCCGGCGCCGGCGACCTCGTTCGCCCATCTTGACGCGACGACGGTGCTCAACCGCGCGATCGCTGAAAAGGGTATCTATCCGGCGGTCGATCCGCTCGATTCCACCTCGCGCATGCTCGATCCGCGCGTCATCGGCGAGGAACATTACGAGACGGCCCGCCGCGTGCAGGAAATCCTGCAGCGCTACAAGGCGCTCCAGGACATCATCGCCATTCTCGGCATGGACGAACTTTCAGAAGAGGACAAGCTGACGGTGGCGCGCGCGCGCAAGATCGAGCGCTTCCTCTCGCAGCCCTTCTTCGTCGCCGAAGTCTTCACCGGATCGCCGGGCAAGCTGGTCGACCTCGCCGACACGATCAAGGGCTTCAAGGGTCTTTGCAACGGCGACTACGATCATCTGCCGGAAGTCGCGTTCTACATGGTCGGCACGATCGAGGAAGCCGTCGAGAAGGCGCAGAAGCTGGCGGCGGAAGCAGCCTAAGGCAGCCGGCCAGAGCGAAAGATTCCAACCATGGCGAATTTCCAGTTCGACCTCGTCAGCCCCGAGCGGCTCCTGCTTTCCGCGCAAGTGGAGGAAGTCGTCGTTCCGGGCGCCGAAGGCGAATTCGGCGTGCTGGCCGATCACACGCCGATCATCTCCACCATGCGGCCCGGCCTCGTCCGGGTGCGCGGCGGCGATGCCGCTTCGGAGCCGATCTATGTCGCGGGCGGTATCGCGGAGTTCAGCAACAACCACCTGACGATCCTGGCCGAGCACGCGCTGCCGGTCAGCGAACTCGATGCCGACAGGATCGCGTCGGAAATGCGCAACGTGCAGGAAGACATCGCCGACGCCAAGGACGAGAAGGCGCGCGCCAAGGCCGAAATCCGGCTGGAGCGCCTGAAGGCCTCGCTGCCCTTCGCGGGCGCCCGGTAGCTGCCAGCGTTTCGACAGGACGGTGTGAAGGCCGGCGCTGCGCCGGCCTTTTTGTTTTGCGCGCTCAGCGGCCGGGTGCGGCCGGCTCATAGTTGACGGTTATCTCACCTATGCGCGTCCGTGACGCCAGGATGCGGGCGGCCGCATCGTAGGTGACGATCAGGTGGCGGCCCGTAACCCACCTGACGGATGCGAAAGGCCCGCCCCATGGGGCGGGCACAGCACGGCCGTGATCGGTGTCGGCGCTGAATATGTTTCCCGCGCCCGCGGCTTCATGCTGGCCCTCGCCGACGATGGATACCTGTGTCGTAAAGCCGCTCGTCGCGCCGCAGCTGCGCTCAAAGAGGATTGCCGTGTGGCGGCCGTCTGGCGATTGCCTGGAGAAAACCTGCGTGTTCTCGCATTCCTCACTGCAGCCCGCCGACATAATGGCAAGCGTCAGACTACCCAGTCCCAGAATTGCTGCCCGCCATTGCATAAGCGGCTCTGTGCCTCTTGCCCCTGCTATTTCTCGGCAAAGTGGCCGAACTCGCCCACCAGCGCCTCGTAGACCGGGCGCTTGAAGGGGACGATCAACTCGGGCAGGGCGCGCATCGGCTGCCATTTCCATGACATGAATTCCGGCTTGTGGCCGCCACCGCCCGGCTCGAGGATGTTGACCTCGGAATCGTCGCCGGTGAAGCGCAGCACGAACCATTTCTGCTTCTGGCCGCGATAGCGTCCCTTCCAGGCCGTGCCGATCAGTTCGTCCGGCAGGTCGTAGGTCAGCCAGTCGCGGCTTTCGGCCAGCCTTTCCACCGAGCGGATGCTGGTTTCCTCGTAGAGCTCGCGCAGCGCGCCGGCAAAGGGATCCTCGCCCTCGTCGATGCCGCCCTGCGGCATCTGCCACCACTGGCCCGGTCCTTCCGGTTCGCCAGGCATGTCGGCGCGGCAGCCGGTCCAGACGAGATTGTCGCTGTTGAGCACCATCACGCCCACGCAGGGGCGGTAGGGCAGGCTTGCCTTGTCCGTCATTGCATGTCCCGCATCGCCGCCGAAAGCGGAACGAGGGCGATGCCCTGCGCCGCGAGCGCCCTCGACCAGGTGCCGAGTTCCCTGACGGTGACAGGCAGCGCACTGGCAGCACCGATCGCCGTTCCCCGATTCTTCGCGATGTCCTCGAGCCGTTCGAGCGCCGCCTCGATAGCTTCCGGGTCCGCCTGCGCGTCGACCACGACGTCGGCCTTCGCGTAGCCGAGACCCAGCCGGTCGGCGAGCGTCGCCGACAGGCTTTGCGGCGCGCTGCCATCGTCGAAATAGCCGACCCCGCGATTGCGCAGTTCCCGGAACAGCGGTTCCATCACCGTGTCGACGGTGCTGAACTGCGCGCCCTGATAGTTGGCGACGGCGGTATATCCGGTGAAGCGTCCCATCACCCAGTAGAGGCGGTCGAGGTTCTGCCGCGGGGAAAGGCCGGTGAGCAGCGTGTGCGGGCCGGGATCGTTGTTGGGGTAGTCGAAGGGCTCCATCGGTATCTGCAGCAGCATCTCGTGACCCGCTTGCCGCGCCAGATCCGTCAGCCGCTGCAGGTCGCGCCCATAGGGGGCGAAGGCCAGCGTGATCTCCTCCGGCAGGGTGTGGATCGCATTCTCGGTGCCGACCGACGACAGACCCATACCGCCGACCACGATGGCGATGCGGGGGGTGCTGCGGTCAAGCGGCGGGGCGGGACGCGCATAGGCACGGAACGGCATGGTTCCGTCGAGCGCGATCTTCGGAAGCGCGCCGTAACGTGACTCCTCCCGCAGTTCGGCGCGTTCGCCCATATCGGCGCCGTCATCCTCGAGCGATATGATCTTTGCGCCGCCGGGGAGATTCCGCTCGCTCGGCACCGCGTTCGGCGCTTCGTTCTCGGCGCTGGAGACCGGTGCCCGCAACGCCGGGGGCGAGGAATCGCCGGCGGCCGGGGCCGGCGCATCGGCATTCAGGGACAGCGAAGCGTGCGGTTCGCCCCCCAGCGGGTCCTCGACGATCAGCGCCCAGCCGGCGACGAAAGCGGCCGTGGCGAGGCAAAGGCCGCTGACAAGGGCCAGGGGACCTGGAAGCCTGCGCCTTAACGCCGCCAGCCGACCCTCAGACCGGTCGCCGAGCGTGTGCTGAGTGGCCATGATCCCCCGCCGCCATCGAAAGACCCGCCTCAGTTCGCCTTCTGCTCATCCGTCTTGGGCGGGAAGGCCGCATGGGTCTCCTCGCCGCGCAGCAGACGCAGCGCGTACTGAAGCTGCTTGTCCTTTTCCTTCTCCGGCGGCACATAGGCCGACGAACCGGCTTTCTCGTCTTCCGTCTCGCCATTCGTCAGGTGCCCGCGCAGGCTGGATTCGCCGCGCGTCTCGCCCATGGACGCCTTGAGATCGTCGGGCAGTTCCTGTTCGATGAGGATGTCGGGCGTGATGCCGATCGCCTGGATGCTGCGGCCGGAGGGCGTGAAGTAGCGCGCCGTGGTCAGCCGCAGGCCGCCATTGCGGCCGCCCAGCGGGATGACGGTCTGGACCGAGCCCTTGCCGAAGGACCGCGTGCCGACGATCGTCGCGCGGTGATGATCCTGCAGCGCGCCGGCGACGATTTCCGAGGCGCTCGCCGACCCGCCATTGATCAGGACGACCACCGGCTTGCCCTTGGCAAGGTCGCCGGGGCGCGCATCCTCGCGCTCGAACTGGTTGGGATCGCGGCCGCGGGTGGAAACGATCTCGCCACGGTCGAGGAAGGCGTCGGACACGTAGACCGACTGCGGGAACAGGCCGCCGGGATTGTTGCGCAGGTCGATGATGAAGCCCTTGAGCTTGTCGGCCGGGATGTCCTTGGTCAGCGATGCCATGGCCTCGGCGAGGCCGTCATCGGTCTGTTCGCTGAAATTGGTGATGCGGACATAGCCGACATCGCCTTCGGTTCGCCAGCGCACGGAACGCACGCGGATCAACTCGCGAACGAGTTCGATCTCTATCGGCTTTTCGGCGCCTTCGCGCTCGATGCGCAGCTTGATCGGCGTGTTGACCGGCCCGCGCATCTTCTCCACGGCCTGCTGCAGGGTAAGGCCGCGGATCGGTTCGCCGTCGAGATGGGTGATCAGATCCCCGGCGAGAACGCCGGCGCGGGCGGCGGGCGTGTCGTCCATGGGCGCCACGACCTTCACCACCTCCTGTTCGGTGTCCAGCGTCACCTCGATGCCGAGGCCGCCGAACTCGCCGCGTGTCTGCACGCCCATGTCCTCGAATTCCTTCGGGTCCATGTAGCTGGAATGGGGATCGAGCGAGGCGAGCATGCCGTCGATAGCGCCCTTGATCAGCTTTTCGTCAGCGGGCTGTTCGACATAATCGGCGCGGATGCGCTCGAAGATATCGCCGAACAGGTTCAACTGGCGATATGTGTCGGAAATGGACGCGTTCGCGGCCCCGGCACTGATGCCCGGCTGGGTAACGAGAGCCATGCCGGCAGCGCCGATCGCGACGCCAGCGATAAGAACGGAGGTCTTGCGAATCATCCTTGAACCCCTTGCCGCGATGCGGCCCACCATGGAGACGGATCGATCGCCGAACCGTCTTTGCGAAACTCAACATATAAGACAGGACCGGGCTTGTTAGAAGGCGTGCGCGCGGCATTTTCCGCCGGGCTCCGCGCTGCCGCCGCTTCCGCCGATCCCATCGTCCCGACCGGTTCACCGGCGAGCACGAACTGACCGAGCGAAACCGAAATCCTCTCAAGGCCGGCAAGGACGACATGATAGCCGTCGCCGGCATTCAGTATCAATAGCTGACCATAGGAGCGGAACGGCCCCGAATACACGATCCAGGCATCGCAGGGAGAGGTCACGGTTTCACCGTCGCGCGAGGCGAAGGAAATGCCATGGGCCTCTCCGCCAAACCGGTCGGGCGTGCCGTAGGCGGTCTCCACGGGGCCGGACACCGGCAAGCGCAGACGGCCGATCGCGCGTTCGAAGGGCACGCGCGCGCCGAGCCGGTGCGAATCGGTCAGCGCGGCCAGTTTGCTTTCGTCCGGCAGCGGAGCGCCGGCGCCGCTGGCGGCTTTTTCGATGGCGGCAAGCAGATCGCGCAGCGTCTGCGAGCGGCGGGCGAGATTGTTGGTCATCGCCTGCGCCTCGGCGAGCTTGCCGAGCGCTTCCTGCTCGCTCTGCTGACGCAGGCTCACAAGGCTCGACAGGCGCTGGCGCTCGTTTTCCAGTATCTCCGATCGGGCGGCGATGCGCGTGCGTTCGGCCCCGGCCTCGCGGCGCAGTCGCTGCAATTCGGCAAGATCGGCCGCGACCCGCTCGGCACGGCCGCGCAATTCGGGCAGCACGGCGCCGAGCGCCATGGCGGAGCGGACGGCCGACAGGGCATCCTCGGGGCGCACGACGACGGCGGGCGGGGGATTGCGGCCAAGCCGCTCAAGCCCGGCGAGCAGGACCGCAAGTTCGGCGCGGCGCTCGCCGAGGACGCTTTCGACCTTCGCCTGCTCGTCGGAAAGGGCGGCGAGGCGGCCTTCGGTTTCCACCAGCCGCGTCTCCGCCGCGCGGATGCGTTCGGCCGTATCGACAAGCTGGTCGGAAAGCCCCTTGCGATCCCGGCTAAGCGCCTCGGCCTCGGCTTTCAGCGCGGCGGCGCGGGCGCGGCTTTCCTCAAGATCGTCCTGCACGTCCTCAAGCTCGGCCCGCGTCTTGTCGGCATCCGCCGGCCAAGCGGGCGCGGGCGCGCCGCAAAGCGCGACGAACATGACGAGAAGGCAGGCTGGCAGGACGCCGATTCTGAGATGTCGAGCAAGAAGCATCATGCGGACTCTATCGGGCCGACTGTTAAACATTCATCAACCAGAAGAAAGCGGCGCAAAGATGGACGAACCGCCTTCAATCGCGATGATAGGGGTGACCGGCCAGAATGGTGGCGGCGCGATAGATCTGTTCGCACAGGGCGGCGCGCACCAGCCTGTGCGGCCATGTCATGGCACCGAATGCGATCGTGCGGGCCGCGCGCGCCGTCAGCGCAGTCCCGTGCCCGTCGGGACCGCCGATGACGAAGGCCATCCCGGCCTGTCCGGCGGCGGCGGTACTCTCGATCAGGCCGGCGAATTCGCGGCTGGTCATCTGCCGGCCGCCTTCGTCCAGCGCGATGATCGCGGCCCCCTCGGGAATGCGGCGCAGCAGCGTCTCGGCCTCTTCGTCGCGCCGCTGATCGGCACTGTCCTTGCGGCTTTCGCGCATTTCGGCGAGCTCCGGCCCGCGCATGCCAAGCCCGCGCAGAAGCGGCCCGGCGCGCTTTGCATAGTCGTCGCAGAGCGCAGCTTCAGGGCCGGCGCCGATGCGCCCTACCGAAAACACGGAAATTTTCATCACTCAAAGGCTCGCGTCGATAGGCGCGCTGCCGTCCGGGCTTCAACGGACCCCAGGGAAGGTCCACGCGCGCACTTGTCTGCCGCGTCAGGCCGATGCGCCGGTTCAAGCCTGGCCGACAGGCGAGTCGACCGACCACATCTTCTCGAGATTATAGAAGCCCCTGACTTCGGGACGGAAGATATGGACGATCACGTCGCCGGCGTCGATCAGCACCCAGTCGCAGGTTTCCAGACCTTCGACCGCGGCGCGGCCGTGGCCCTGATCCTTGAGCATGCGCGTCACGCGGTCCGCGACCGCGCCGACATGACGGTCGGACCGCCCGGAGGCGATGACCATATAGTCGGCAAGCGATGACTTGCCCTCAAGCTCGATGGTGATGATGTCTTCCGCCTTGGCGTCTTCCAGGGCTTCTATGACGGCGTTGAGAAGCTGGTCCGACGTTCCGCCGGACAACGGCTTCGTATCGGGCGCGGCTGTCGGCGCGCCCTTAACAGGCTGTGCTTGTGTCAGGAGTGGTTCCTCGGTTCATCCAGATCCGAATATGGTTGCGCGGCATCTCAATGTCCACCAACGCATCGATGATCCCAGAAAATCATGACGATTTCAACACAGGGCCTGCCGCCGCCCGCCGGGCGGACCTCAACGCCGTGGAGGAAAGGTGCGACAGCCGGCCGTGCAGGAACACCCATGCGGGCGGCGCCAGATCGGGCAGGACGGCCGCTTCGCGCGCGGCGAGCTGAAAGCGGCGGAAGCGATGGGCCGCCGGGGCGTTGAGCGCCGCCATATCGCCGCCGGGCCGGTCGACGACCGCGAAGGGAACGGTTGCGGCGATTTCCTCATAGCGGTGCCAGCGATGGAAACCGGCAAGGTTGTCGGCGCCCATGAGCCAGACGAACCGCGTATCGGGGCAGCGCGAGACGAGATAGTGCAGCGTGTCGGCTGTCCGGCTGAGGCCAACGTCCGCCTCCACGGCCGTCACGTCGATCCGCGGGTGATTGCTGACGGCTTTGGCCTCTTCGATACGTTCGATCAGGGGCGCGAGCTCATCGTGCGATTTCAAGGGGTTGCCCGGCGTCACCAGCCACCAGACGCGGTCAAGCCGCAAACGGCGCAGCGCCACAAGCGAGATATGCCGGTGACCGTCATGCGGAGGGTTGAACGAGCCGCCGAGCAGACCAATCCGCATTCCCTGGCGTGCGGGCGGCAGGTTTGGCCAGCGCAGCCGCGTCATCAGGGCCGGGTCTGGCCGTTGCCGCGCACGCGGTATTTGAAGCTGGTGAGCTGCTCCACGCCGACCGGCCCGCGCGCGTGCATGCGGCCGGTTGCGATGCCGATTTCCGCGCCCATGCCGAATTCGCCGCCATCGGCGAATTGGGTGGAGGCGTTGTGGAGCAGGATCGCGCTGTCGCAGCGGGCGAAGAAATCTTCGGCCGCAGACTGATCGTCGGTGATGATCGCTTCTGTGTGGCCGGAGCCGAACACGGCGATATGCTCCAGCGCGGCGTCCAGCCCGTCGACGATCTTCGCCGCGATGATGCTGTCGAGAAACTCGTGGCCGAAATCATTCGCTTTGGCGGATTTCGTCTGCGGCGCGAGCCTGTGAAGGTCCGCGTCCGCGCGCACCTCGCAGCCCGCCGCGATCAGGGCTTCGATGATCGGTTTTGCGTGCGTGTCGACGCAGTTGCGGTCGAACAGCAGGCATTCGGCCGCGCCGCAGATGCCGGTGCGCCGCATCTTGGCATTGACGACGATATCTCGTGCCATGTCTAGATCGACCGGCCCCCTGATGTAGACGTGGCAGATGCCCTCCAGATGGGCGAAGACGGGCACACGCGCTTCCGTCTGCACGCGCCCGACAAGGCTCTTGCCGCCGCGCGGGATGATCACATCGATGTTCCCGTCGAGGCCCGCCAGCATCTCGCCGACGGCCTCGCGGTCGGTGACGGGTACGCGCTGGATGGCATCGGCGGGGAGGCCGGCGCCGGTCAGGCCCTCGATCATCGCGGCATGGATCGCGCCGGAGGAGTTCACCGAATCGGAGCCGCCGCGCAGGATCACCGCATTTCCGGCCATGAGGCAGAGCGCGCCTGCATCGGCGGTAACGTTCGGACGGCTCTCATAAATGACGCCGATGACGCCGAGGGGCGTGCGCACGCGCTCGATCTTCAGCCCGTTCGGACGGTCCCAGGCGGCGATCACGCTGCCGACGGGATCGGTCAGCGCGGCGATATCACGCACGCCGGCGGCCATCGCGGAAATCCGCGCGGGATCTAGCTTCAGCCGGTCGAGGAAAGAGCCCGAAATACCGGCCGTCGCGGCATTGTCCATGTCAATGGCGTTGGCGGCGAGGATCGTGTCGGCGGCGGCCTCGATGGCGTCTGCCATGGCGAGGAGCGCGGCCTTCTTGCGTTCACCGGAGACGGTGGCCATGACGCGCGCGGCGGCGCGCGCGCGCCGGCCGATATCGGCCATCAGCGCGGCGATGTCGGTCGCCTGGGCCTTTCTCAGCCCCGCATCGGCTACGCCCGCCATCTCATTCCCCTTCAAACTTCGTGGCAAGGACCAGATCGTCGCGATGGATCATCTCCGTCCTGCCGCCATAACCCAGAATATCCGCAATGCCGGCGCTGTTACAGCCGAGAATCCGTGCCGCATCGGCGGAGTCGAACGCGACGAGCCCGCGCGCCAGCTCGCGCCCGTCAAGCGCCTGCACGATTACCGCGTCACCGCGTGAGAACGCGCCATGCAGCTTCCTCACCCCGACGGGCAGCAGGCTTTTGCCCGCCTTCAGCGCTGCTTCAGCGCCCTCGTCGACCTGCAGCATGCCCATGGGCGAGAGCGTGCCGGCGATCCAGCGCTTGCGCGCGGTGGTCGGGTCCAGCGTCGGCTGGAACCAGGTCGCCCGGCCGCCGTCATCCAGCTTCTTCAGCGGATTGAGATCATGGCCGCTGGCGATCGCCATGGCGATGCCGGAGGCAAGCGCGATGCGGCCGGCGGCGATCTTCGTGATCATGCCGCCGCGCGAGAGGCCCGAGCCGGCCTCGCCCGCCATGCCCTCGATTTCAGGCGTGATGGCGCGCACCAGCGGAATGTGACGTGCCTCGCGGCCGGATGCGGGCGGGGCGGTATAGAGCCCGTCGATATCGGAGAGCAGGACGAGACAGTCGGCGCTCGCCATCGCCGCGACACGGGCGGCGAGCCGGTCGTTGTCGCCATAGCGTATCTCGGTCGTCGCGATCGTGTCGTTCTCGTTGATCACGGGGACCGCGCCCATCTTCAGCAGGGTGGAGAGCGTGGAGCGGGCGTTGAGATAGCGGCGGCGCTCCTCGGTATCGGCCGGCGTGACGAGAATCTGGCCGGCGACGATGCCGTGGCGCGACAGCGCCTGCGACCATGCGCGGGCGAGCGCGATCTGGCCGACCGAGGCGGCAGCCTGGCTTTCCTCAAGCTTCAATTTCCCCTTCAGGCCCAGCACCGACCGGCCGAGCGCGATCGCGCCCGAGGACACGATAAGGACGCCGGTGCGGCGCGCGGTCAGCATCGCGACGTCGTCGGCGAGCGCGTTCAGCCAGGCTTCCTTCAGCCCGTCCGTCTGGTCGACGAGAAGCGAGGAGCCGATCTTGATGACGATGCGCCGGAAACCGGCGAGACCCGTCGCGCAGCCATCCTCGCGCCATCTGGTCCGCATGCTCATGGCCGCCAGGCCTCCTTCGGCCTCGGATCGCTCGCCGCCTCTTCGTCGCGGTGCTGGAGGATCGCCGCGTTGAGGGCGCGGAGCGTCTCCTCGACGCCTGCGCCGCTCGCCGAAGACAGCTTCAGCACTTTCTTCCCCGTTGCCTTCTCAAGCGCCTTCTTCCGCTTGGTGAAGTCTTCCGCGCTCACCGCATCGGCCTTCGACAGGGCGACGATCTCCGTCTTGTCCTCAAGGTCAGCGCCATAGGCTTCAAGCTCGCCGCGCACGATACGGTAGTCGGCCACGGGGTCTTCCGACGTCGCATCGACAAGATGCAGGATGACGTTGGTGCGCTCGATATGACCGAGGAAGCGGTCGCCGATTCCGGCGCCCTCATGCGCGCCCTCGATGAGGCCGGGAATATCGGCGAGCACGAATTCGCGCGTGTCGCTGCGCACGACGCCGAGATTGGGATGGAGGGTGGTGAAGGGATAGTCGGCGATTTTCGGCTTCGCCGCCGTCACGCGCGCCAGGAATGTCGACTTGCCGGCATTGGGCAGGCCGACGAGACCGGCGTCCGCGATGAGTTTGAGGCGCAGCCAGATCGTCCGTTCCTCGCCTTCCTCGCCCGGATTGGCGTGCCGCGGGGCGCGGTTGGTGGAAGTCTTGAAGCGGGCATTGCCGAAGCCGCCATTGCCGCCGCGCGCCAGCAGCGCGCGCTGGCCGGGTTCGGTCAGATCGGCAAGGAGGGTCTCGTTGTCTTCAAGGAAGATCTGCGTGCCGACAGGCACTTTGAGGATGGCGTCCGCCCCATTGGCGCCGGTACGGTTGGCGCCCATGCCGTGAACGCCCTTCTTGCCCTTGAAGTGCTGCTGGTAGCGGTAGTCGATCAGCGTATTCAGCCCTTCCACGCATTCGGCCCAGACGTCGCCGCCCTTGCCGCCGTCGCCGCCATTGGGGCCGCCGAACTCGATGAACTTCTCGCGCCGGAACGAGACGCAGCCGGGGCCGCCATCGCCGGCCTTGATATAGACGCGGGCCTGATCGAGGAATTTCATGACGCGCCTCCGGCGGGCAATACATAGCGAATGGCCGCAAGATCGGCGCACCGGGCGGGCGCCTTGCAGACCGCCTCGCCACGGGCCTCAAACCCGTTCTTCTCCAGCACGCGGGCGGAAGCCGGATTGTCGACGCAGACGAGCGCCGCAAGATCGCGTCGCGGAAAGGCCTCGCGCGCGGCGGTGACGAGATCGGCGACGATGCCGGTCATGATTCCCGCGCCCCACCATGCGCTCCCCAGCCAGTAGCCGAGATGGATGGCGCCGTCCTCATGCGTCTCGAACCCGGCGCAGCCGATCAGCGCGCCGTCGCGCCCGGCGATGGCGAAGACCCGGCCCTCGCCCTGCCGTTCCAGCCCTTCGGCCCTCGCCAGAAAGTCCGCCGCCGCGCCCTCAGGATAGGGGTGGGGAATGTTGGCGGTGAAGCGCGACACGTCCTTGTCGGCCGCGAGGCGCTGGATCGCGGGCGCGTCGGCGGGCACCAGCGGGCGGAGCCTGCCGGTTTCTCCTTGCGTCATTGTCCCTGCGCTCGCGTTCATCTCTTTTCCGCGGGGCTTCCCGCTTCTCCTTTTGGTCCCGACAAGCAAACGGGGAGACGGTTTCCCGTCTCCCCGGCTTGAAATCTCATATCTGACGGTTCACCGGGGCTCAGAACCGCCGGCGTTCCTTTAAGAGCGCCGGGCCTTACTCGGCCGGCGCCGGCTGCGTCTCGACGGAAACGGAGGCGCGGCCATGGCGGGTGGCGTGGAACGTCACCGTGCCGTCGACCAGGGCGAACAGCGTGTGATCCTTGCCCATGCCGACATTGACGCCGGGATGCCACTTGGTGCCGCGCTGGCGCACGATGATGTTGCCGGCGATCACGCTTTCGCCGCCGAACTTCTTCACGCCGAGACGGCGGCCTTCCGAATCGCGGCCGTTACGGGACGAACCGCCTGCTTTTTTGTGGGCCATGTGTCAGCTCCTTGAATATCTCTGCCGTCACTCGGCGGGTTTGTCTTCAGCGGCCTTTTTCGGCTTGGCGGCCCCTTTCGGCTTCGCTGCGGATTTGGCTTCGGCCTTCTTCGCGGCGGGCTTGGCGGCTGCCTTCTTCGCCGGCGCCTTCTCTTCGGCCTTGTCGCCGTCGGCCTTCGCGGCTGCCGGCTTCTCAGCTGCCGGCTTGGCGGCGGCCTTCTTCTCGGCCGGCTTCCTGCCGTCGGTCAGGATCTCGGTGATCCGCACCGCGGTCTGGTGCTGGCGGTGGCCGTTGCGGCGGCGATAATGCTTGCGGCGGCGCTTCTTGAAGATGATGACCTTGCGGTCCCGAAGCTGCTCGACCACTTCGCCGGCGACCGTCGCGCCATCGACCAGCGGCGCGCCGACCGAGACACCGGCGTCGCCGGAAACCATGAGTACCGATTCAAAAGCAATCGTATCGCCGGCTTCGCCGGTGAGCTTCTCGACGCGGATGACGTCGTTGGGCTGAACGCGATACTGCTTGCCGCCCGTCTTGATGACTGCGAACATCTTTTCTAACCCTTCTTTTCCGCGCCCTGTGGCGCCGACATGCCTTCAGAAAAGAACCTGTCGGGCTTTGGTTATCCGGACGAACCGGATGTGAAGGAGCCTCGGGCAGCGCCTCATTGCCGTAAATCCAAGCCTGTTCGAGCCAGGACCGGCACAATGGCGGGGTGTTATACGCACAAAGCGGCTCAAGTCAATGTTGATTGAGCTTTCCGGCGCAATCGGCGCCCATCTTGCCCCTTGCCAGCCCCCCGCTCTGTCGCTAGGTAGGACGCCCCGACGGGGATCACCACGTCTTTTTAGCGGAGAGGTGCCGGAGTGGTCGAACGGGGCGGTCTCGAAAACCGTTGAGCGCGCAAGCGTTCCGAGGGTTCGAATCCCTCCCTCTCCGCCAGTAGCCCCATCTATGTTATTGTAAACAGTAATTTTTTTAGTAATTTTTGCCTCGTTTCTCCACGTAGAAACCCACATTTTTGTTGGCTGTATTTTCCCATGGTTGTGCCGTGATCTAAGCGGCTTGTCGCTCCAGTGGCAGCGATGACCAAAGAGCCGCGGATTGGGCCCCCTGACAAGAGATCGTAGAGCGCGCCCTGTGGCGGGCTCTCGATTGTTGCTCAGGAGGCCCTCGTTCAAACTGAGGCGACCCTCCGCGCCCATATTTGATTTGTGAGCCGTTCCGCTCCTTCAACAGCTGGACAGCAAAATTTCGCGCCATGTGCGGCTCACCAACTCATACGACTTTCACTATGAACGACAAAATATCCGTCGATCGCAGACATATTGTTAGAAACTGCCGGTCACGCCATGACAAAAGTTCTTTTCATTTATCTACCTGGCACTCCATAGTCATGCGATGCGGTTCTGGTGGGTTAATCACGCGCAGACGATGCGACAGGAAGTTGCCGGTGGCTATCTTTGGTCCCCGGCATGCTCGCCTTCGCGCATCCCTCATGGCGATGCCAGAAGCAGCCGTGAACAATATGACTGTGCGTCGGTCTGGTGGGCAAAGCCCGGGCGGGGTGATTCAGTTCTTCACGAGGAGTTCAATGGATCGGAATACAAGCCGGCAAGCGGTGATCATGAAATTCCGCGAATGCGCCGGTGAGACCGCAGCACCGGGTGGATGGGACGACTGGGCGGTCAATTGGATCGGCGCCGGGGCGAACGCGGCCGAGGGTGCTGTCGGCGCCGACGGCATGCAGGTGCAAATGCTGCGCCAGTCCGCCTATTCAGAAGATATAGCGCCGGACGACCAGGATCGATTCTGGATTGTTCTCAGGGGCGAGATCAGGTGCGTGGACCCAGAAGACGGCAGTGTACACCGTGCCGGCGAGATGGACTGCCTCCATGTACCTCCCGGTATCGGTTGCCGGATCGAATCGACCGCAGGCGGCGATGTTGAATTCGTCCGGCTTCAAAAGCCTACGGCGAAGAGCGGCGGGAAGACGCATGACATTTCCATCGTGCGCTTGGAAGATCTGGAACCCAACCGCAACGGCCCTCGCGCCCGCGAACCCGGCTTCGTCCGATGGGTGACAAGCTGGGTCGGTGGACCGCCCGGATATGTCAATTTCAATAGGGGCGCAGCGCTTGTCAGTGAGAACATTTCCACCGGGCTTTTAGAATTGATGCCCGGCAGCAAGGTCCTGCCGCATCATCACCAGGACGGAGAGCTTTATGCCGTCATCAGCGGCAGGCTGGAAGTCGAATCCGGTGCCATCGCCGACGTCTGCGTCGCGCGCGATGCGGCCTATTTCCCGGCCGGCGCGGTCCACGCTGTGCGAAATCCCGGCCCTGAACCGACGCGGGTCCTTTGGGTTTATGAAGTCCCGCAGCTGGAAGCGCTTGGGCCCCGCTGACACGCCTCGCCCAGCCGCCTGCAATCACCGCTGGCGAATGAGATCGGCGCCTTTTTCGGCGATCATCATTGTCGCGGCCTGGGTATTGGCAGAGACGCTGGAGGGCATGATCGAAGCATCGACCACATGCAGACCTTCAAAACCGTGCACCTGCAGCCGGTTGTCGACGACGGCTTCGGGATCGTCGGCCGCACCCATCCGCGCCGTGCCGGAGTAATGATAGGACGTTCCGCCATTCTCCATTGCGAAGGCCAACCAATCGTCATCCGAATGGACGTCCGGTCCAGGAAAGATTTCCTCGGCGATGAACGGCTCCATCTCTTTTGCCATTAACAGTGACCGCGCCATCTTCAGGGATTCCACGGCAATTGCGCGGTCATGTTCGTCGGCAAGGTGATTGAGCTGAATCTTCGGCGCCTCCCTCGGGTCTGAAGAAGCGATCTCCACAAAGCCCGCGCTGCGCGGCCTCATTGTCCAGCCGCCGCAGGTAAATCCGGGAAAATCATCAAGGCGTCCGGCAAATCCCTTCTTCATGCTGCCCGGCATGAACAGCAGGGAGTAGTCGGCGCGGCCATTGGCATACTTGCTGTAGCCATTGAGGTGCGCAACGCCCGGCCCGATGCCCAATACGCTCGGCTGGTGAGCGGTCCAGCGCATCGTTTCAACCAGCAGCCGCCAGCCTTTGACGCGGCGATTGATGCTCGTGTCGTCGCTTCTGCCCCTGGCGACCAGACGCGCATTGTAGTGATCATGAAGATTGCGCCCGATTCCGGGAAGTGCTCTCACCGTCTCGACTCCAGCCGACGCAAGCGTTGCGGGTGCGCCGAGGCCCGAAAGCTGCAATAGGCGGGGTGTTCCGATCGTGCCGGCGCTGACGATGACACCGCGGCGGGCTAAGAGCCGCCGGCGGTCTGGCGAGCCCTCGCGCAAATAATCGACCCCGGTCGCGCGTGCACCCGCGAACACGATGCCGCACACCAATGCTCCGGTGCGTATCTCTAGATTGCGCCGGGAACGGGCGGGCTGCAAATAGGCATGCGCCGTGCTCACCCGCCTGCCGGAGTGAATGGCAAATTGATTGGGACCGACACCGTGATGTTCCCGGCCGTTGGAATCGGCGTTGTAGGGAACGCCCATAGCCATCGCGGCGCGCGTGAACGCATCGGCGGCCGGCAACGGGAAGGGTGTTTCGCCAACCGGCAATGGGCCACCATGTCCCCGATAGTTGCCTGCTTCGCCGGCGAAGTGTTCAAATTTCTTGAAATAGGGCAGGACGCTTTCATAGTTCCAGCCGGCATTGCCCATGTCCGCCCAGTCATCGAAGTCCTGAGCCTGACCGCGATTGATGATCATGCCGTTGATCGCGCTGCTTCCGCCGAGCGTCCGTCCCTGCGTCACCTCCACGCGCCTTCCGCTCCGGGGGGACGGCTCGGCGGCGAACTGCCAAGTAATACGCGGGTTAAACAGCGTCTTGAAGAAACCGGCAGGCATGCGGATGAAGGGGTTTGTATCGCGCGGCCCGGCCTCGATCAGGCAGACGCTGGTGCCCGGGTCTTCGGAAAGACGACTTGCCACCACGCAGCCGGCTGTGCCGCCACCGATGACGATGAAGTCGAACGTTTCCGATTCAATCTCCTTCCCCGTCATGTGGTCATTAACCTGTCTTTTTCCCGTCGGCAAAGTCACTGACGCGGTCGAGCAGCTTTTTTGCCTGCGTATAGTCGAAGATCAGGATCGTGGTGCCGTCTTCACGCAATACGGCGGGCTCGCCGCGGGCTCTGGCGGCCTCATAGCGGGCGACGACATCTTCCGCTTCGGCTATTTCCTTCTCAGAGGGCGAAAACACCTCCAGAATGATCTTCAGGTGCGGCGGATAGATCGCAAACAGGCCCGTGTAGCCCATCTGCCTGAAGAGCCGGACGCGGCGCCGAACCTCTTCGAAATCCGACATGTTCTGGACGAAAGCGCCGGAGAAAACAGCAATGTCGTTTGCCCGCGCTGCGAGAACGGGGGTTACGAGCATGCTCATGAGACCCGCATTATACTCGCCAGCGTCGTCGAACACCGTCATGCCGACATCGGTTGCGAGATCCATTATGCCGAGTGTCAGGCCGCCGACATTCTCTACGGAAGCGATCTCTTCGATCGCCAGCATGCCGCGAGCCGTTTCGACAATCGGCAGAAGGACCGGATCGGCGCCATGCTCGCGCAGAATGGCCTGGGCGGCCCTCAGGTCGGCTGCGGATTCGGTCTTCGGATAGCACAGATATTCGATGCCGCTCTTGCCGAGTGCGACGAGATCCTCACGACCCCATTCGGTGGCCAGCGAGTTTGACCTCGCGATGATCATCCGGTTGCCGAAAAATTCCGGCTTGTTCAGATACTCTGCGGCGAGTTCTCTTGCGCGCGGCTTTTCCGCCGGCGGTACGCTGTCCTCAAGATCCACAAGGAAAGAGTCGGATACCAGGTTGGGTATCTTCATCCATTTCTTCTCATCCAGAATCGGCACTTCCATGATGCTGCGGATGCGCGAAAAAGCCGTCGTCATATACATCGTCCTCTAAAGAGCCGGCGCATAAGCTGTGGCCGGCGGTCCGTCATCCAGCGCGCTTGCCCCCATCGACCGACAGGCTGGCGCCGGTCACGAATGAGGCGGCCTCGGAGCACAGCCAGACTATGGACTGCGCGATTTCGTCAGCCGCCGCGATGCGGCGTAGCGGTGTATTTTGCATCATTTTTTCGGCACCTTCGCCTTCCAGGGCAGAGGCGCTCATCGGTGTTGCGAAGGAGCCGGGCATAATGCAGTTGACCCGAATATTCCGCGGTCCGTATTCCATGGCCGCACTCCGCGTCAGGCCGACAACGGCATGTTTTGTCGCGGCATAGGCGGCCATTTCAGGCCGCCCGCCGAGCGACGCTGTCGAGCCTATGTTGACGATCGATCCGCTGCCGCCTTGCAGCATCGCCGGTATTTCGTACCGCATGGACAGGAAGACGCCTGTCAGATTGATTGCGATAATGCGATGCCATTCGTCGATGTCATATTCGGCGATTGGTGCTTTGGCCCCAAGCACCCCTGCATTGTTCACAGCGCAATCGAGACGGCCGAAAATTTGGATACACGATGCGACCATGGCTTTCGCGTCTTCGGCCATGGATACATCAGCGCGTACGAATTGCGCCTCGGCGCCCGTCTCGCTGACCCTGCGCTGCGTTTCGTTGCCGCCTGCCTCGTCGATATCGGCGAGTAACAGACGCGCCCCTTGTGCTGCGGCAAGCAGCGCCGTCGCACGTCCGAGGCCCGAGCCCGCACCCGTCACGAGGACGATTTTATCCTGAAGAGGAAGCGCCAACATCAGGTGCCGGAAGACGCAACCGGCGCAAAGATCGCGAGTCCATCGTTGCGTGCCGTTCCAACCCAGACTTCCTCGCCCACGAGCAAGGCTGTCGATGCGCAGCCAAACTCGTCAGGATTTTCGTAGGTCACCAGGATTTCGATAGCCAGCGTTTCGGGATCGATGCGCGCGATCTGAAAGCCGTAACCGAGCCGGTCGGCTGACATGAAGCTGGTCATCACCGTTTCCGCCGAGCCGAACTGACCGGTCGTCAGCAAATAGGACCGGTCCTGAGTCCAGGTCAGATTGTCGGGCAGAAACTCAAGAGACGCATGGCGCGGCGCGGTGGTCGGCTCAACGAGCGATAGCCGGCATATTTCTTTTCGACCCCATGAATTTACGAAGCACCATCTTCCGTCAGCGGAGACTTCCACGCCATTGGGCGCGTTCAGCTCAGAGCCGAGGACAATCTCGAAGGGACGTTCCTTGTCTATCCATCTGAAGACGCAGCCCGAGGGCTGGCCCGAAAAGACCTTGCCGAAGTTCTCGACATTTCCGGTTGAGAGGTTGGAGACGACGAAGCCCTTCTGGGGATGCGCCGCGACGTCGTTGAGACGGTAGAGCGAGGGGAAAACCACGGCCCCGATCCAGGTAAGGCGCGGTTTTTCGTCTCTGGCATCTACGGTGAACACCTCAACGGATTCCCGCCCGCCATGATTGACCATGTAGAGCGTGTGGACGCCGCCGGCTTCTTCGCGCAAGCCGATCCCGTGGGCGGTAAAGCTGTCCATGTCGGGCCGGTCCACATCGCCGAACTGCGCCCGGTCCAAAGCGAATGTCCCGTTTGCCGGAAATAGCTCCTCATGGCGCCGCGTTCGCGCGTGCACAAGATAGAGTCTGCCGCGCGGATGGGAGGGGCCGGCAAGGCCCGAAGTGATCACCCAGTCAGTGCCAGGAACGACTGCCAAATCTTCCGGATTGACGAGACCGCGCACAAACTGCGCATGCTGGCTAAGCGGTTTCATGTGCCATCCAAAGCCGGGCCGCGTTCGCCGCAGGAATAACTGCGGCTAGCGCGATCAGCCCCGCGCAGCTGCCATTTTGTTGCCGCCGCTGACACCGACTTCCAGATCGGCGAGTTGGGGCAGAACCTTGGTGCCCAGCAATTCGACCGTCTTGCGCCAGGCTTCCGGCCTGTCGATATAGTCCTGGTTCATGATCAGCAGTGTACCGAAGCCGCCGACGTTCTCGTACATATCGCGGATTTTCTCGGCAACCGTTTCGGGCGAACCGATGAGCCAATGATGCTTCATGCAGTACTCGACGGTGACTTCGTCGTCTGACATGGAGGGGTCCAATTTGAAGTTGTCGAGCCAGTTGAGCTTCTTGTAGAGGGGCAGACGGTACTCGGGATAGATTCGGTTGGCAGGCCCGGCGAGCGCAGCCTCCCACGCTTCCTCATCTGTGTCTGCAACAATGACTTCACGTGCGATCGACCACTTGTTGCGATCGGGAAAGATGCCGGATTTGGCGCAGCCTTCCTCGTAGGCTGCCCAATGGGTTTCAACGAGCGCCTGGCTGATGAAGATGCTCATGGGCGAGAGGCCGAGCTCGCCGGCGAATTTCAGCGTTGAGGAACCGGGCGAAGCGCCGGCGATGGAAATGGGCGGATGGGGCTGCTGCAGCGGCTTGAGCCAGGGCTTGAGCACGTCGGAGTACTGTTTCGGCCAGGCGATCGTCCAGAACTTGCCTTCGAAACGCTCAGGTTCCTCTGCAGCCCAAAGTTTGCGGATCAGCGTGAGCGCTTCGATCGTCATGTCGCGCTGGTCACCGCCGATGCCATCGATGTCGAACATTTCCCAGTCCGAAGGCACGCTGCCTGCGGCGATGCCGAAATTGAATCGTCCGCCGGAGATGTGATCGAGATAGGCAACGCGGTTGGCGAGCTCGGCAGGGTGGTGGAAGGGAAGGACGAAGCCCGCTGTGCCGACACGCACGCGCGATGTCGCCTTCAGCGCCTGAGCAATCAGGATATCGGGGCAGGGAATAGGCTCCATCTTGACGGTGTGGTGCTCGCCCATGAAGACGTCTGACAGGCCATACTGGTCGGCCCAGACGATAGACTGCAGGCACCAGTCGTGCGCTTCCGGCACTGATCGGTCTGACAGCATCAGTGGTTGAATGAACATCCCGATCTTCATGAATTCCTCCCCGCATTGTTTATTTGGCGCATGAGATCGCCAACGTCATATGTATACAATATTTCGTTGCATTCAGCGATGTCAAACAAAACTTGATCGCAAAGCGGGCAAATCCGGCAGCCGCCGATCACTGCCGCGTATCAGCAATATTGCAGAATTCCAAGGAAGAAAGGCTAATTCGCGTGAGGTCGCGCGGCTAGGGCCGTAACCGGTCATGTCGGTCGCTTGAGCCTTGCCAATACGCCCGATGCAGGCCGCGTGGAAAAATTGTATACATAAATGTTGACATCGTTTTTGTGCGGTGATGTATTCGGACAGCATTCAAAAGCACCGCCAGTGCGCTGCTTCCAGGCCGGATCGCTGGCCGTGAAGAAGTGAGGCGCATCAGGCGCGGGCATGTTCCTAGGGGAGCGAAGACGCATGAGTGAGGCGTTCCATTCCAACGCCGAAGGGTCTTCCGCAACGTCGGGAGCTGGCTCTGATTCGGCCGCGCTGGCGGGCATCAAGGTCGTCGAATTTGCCCATGTGATTGCCGGTCCGATGGCCGGAACCTTGCTTGCTGATCTCGGTGCGGACGTCATTCACGTCGAGCCGCCCGGTACTGGTGAAGCCGGCCGGGCCATGGGGCCGACCAAAGATGGCAAAGGCATTTGGTGGAAAGTCATCGCGCGCAACAAGCGCTCCGTGACACTGGACCTGCGGCGACGCGAAGTCGATGGTGTAATCCGGCGGCTTATCGCCTGGGCCGATGTCGTCATAGTCAATCTGCGGGCGAAGAGTCTCAAGGAATTCGGCATCGACCGGGAGAGCATCCAGGCGGTCAATCCGATGGCGGTCATTCTGCAGATTTCCGGACAGGGAGCGCACAGTCCCAATCCCAACGCGCCGGGTTTCGGCAAGGTGGGCGAGGCCCAGAGTGGCGTCGTATTCGTGACGGGTGAGAAGGCGGGTTCGCCGATCCATACGGGATTTTCTCACGC
Source organism: Flavobacteriaceae bacterium (assembly GCA_050249695.1). Classification (GTDB taxonomy): domain Bacteria; phylum Pseudomonadota; class Alphaproteobacteria; order Rhizobiales; family Tepidamorphaceae; genus JACKJP01. The sequence goes on from JBFWQA010000002.1 coordinate 651,093, forward strand.
TGATACCGTTACTGCACTGATGGGCGCATTTGCCATCACCGCGGCCTTGAACCGGCGCTGGCGAGACGAAAACTTTCAAGGAGAGTGGATCGACCTGGCTCTCTATGAGGGCCTCTTCCGCCTGCTCGATTGGCAGGTTCCGGTGTACCACCAACTCGGAATCTTGCCGGAGCGCAATGGCAACCGGCTCGCCGTGGCGCCAGCTGCCGTCATCAACACGTATATGACCGCCGGCAATGAATGGCTGACGGTGACGTCCGGCACGCCGAAATCTGTCTCCAACATCGCCCGGCTAATGGGGCTGCCAGCTGAAGACTACGATACCCCCGAGAAACAATTCAGCAAAGCCGATTTTCTCGATCAGCAGCTGCGCGAATGGCTGAAGACCAGGAACGCGGACGAGGCGCTGGCTGCCTTTGAGGGCGCTGACGTCGTCGCATCGCGGATTTTCAGCGTTAAGGACATTCTGAAGGATCCCACCTACGCGATGCGCGAGAACATCGTGGAGATGCCCGACGCGGATTTTGGTTCGGTGAAGATGCCGAACGTCGTTCCCAAATTGAGCAATCACGGAGGATCGGTCTGGCGCACGGGGCCGTCCCTCGGGGCCGACACCGAAGAGGTATTGAAGAACTGGCTCGGCGTGAGTGAAGAAGAGTACGACGAACTTTCCAGCAAAGGACTGATCTAGCGACGGCGTGATCGCTTGCGGCGGCGCGCGGTGGCTGTCGATCGGAATTTGGCAGCATTGGAGCGGTAGAATGGATTCGGTAGCAAGACAGACCAGCACTGAGGAAGATACCGGAAATGCCGGCGCGAGTGATTTTCGGCTGATCGACTGTGACTTTCATCCGGTCGTTTCGATGGATCACATCCTTGCGCAGATGTCGGCCGCCGCGCGTGAAAACGTTCGGGAGGTCGGTTCCGGCCTGACGACGAGCCGTGAGCACAACCGCAACCTTCATCCGTCCGGTATCATGAGGCTCGACGCCACGCCGCCGGGTGGTGGCGTCCCGGCGTCCGATCCGGACTATGTCATCAGCCACCATATGGATCCGAACAATGTGGAGGCGGCAATTATGCTGCCGACACAGGCGAACATGGTGCTGACCTGGGCGGTGGAGTCAGCGGTTGCCGAATTTCTGGCGGCTCTCAACGATGCCATGATCGAGGTCTGGTTCAAGCGCGACCCGCGCTTCAAGGTTCTTGTATCAGTTTCGCCCCATTGCGCCGAAACCGGTATCAGGGAAATAGAGCGTCTGGCAGACCATCCCGGCGTCGTCGGCGTCAATCTTGCCTTGGCAGAAGTTACCGCAGGCAGCCATTCCCTTACAAAGCTATATGAGGCAGCGGCAGCACATAATTTGCCCGTCTGCATCCATCCCAACGGTGCAGACGGGAATCTGTGGACTTCGCCTTCGCATGCCGGCGGCGTCATCCGAACCTATGCGGAGCATCATGTAGCGCTGATGCAGGCAGGGCAGGCATCGTTGTCCTCGCTGGTCCTTGGTGGGACGTTTGAACGTGTGCCCAATCTCAAGGTTGTTTTCGTCGAGTTCGGATTTGCCTGGGCGCCATCGCTGATGTGGCGGATGGACAAGGTTTGGGAACGCAATGGCGGTCCGTCAAAACTGCTGCCCCGCAAACCGAGCGAGTATCTGGTCGATCAGGTGCGGTTCACCACGCAGCCATTTGCCGAACCTGGAATTCCGAAGGATTTGTTCCCGATCCTGGATGCGATGCAGGCGGAGCGGACGCTCATGTTCAGCTCGGACTATCCGCATTGGGACAATGACAATCCGCGCACTGTTCTCCGTTCACGGCTGCCTGCGCAGATGCGCGAGCGTGTCGGGCGATCGACCGCGCTTGAGTGCTTCGGCGCCAAGATTGTGCACTAGCACCCGCAAATAAGCGCCGCTGAATGGGAGAAGTAATGTCCAGGATTGTCGACTGTGAGAGGCATGTCGCCGTACTGAGGTTGGAAGATCTCTATCCGTACATGTCTTCAGACTGGGTGGATCGATTCCGGCGAACGGGCTTTCTATTGCCGGCACCGGAAAGGCATCCGGGCGGTAGTGTGGACAAGTCTACTGGTGCCAGGTGGACTGACTTCGAGACAATTTCCGAAGACCCGGATGTTGGCCTCACGATCTGCGTGCCGCATCAGGCCATACCAACGGCAGGCTGGTGCGAGACCTACCTGACGGCAATCTACGCGTCGGCGTTGAACGCCTATTTTCTCGACCGCGGTCTGCCGAAATCCCCCGATATTCGCTATGCGCTGGCGATTTCCCCGCACGAGCCGGAAATGGCCGTCGATGAGATCGCCCGGCACGCCTCAAACCCGCTGGTGGCGGCCATTGTCATGCCGCTGGTCGGTATCAATATGGGGCAAAGGCACTACCGGCCAATCCTCAAGGCCGCAGCGCGGCATAAGCTTCCGGTGATTGTCCATCCCAGCGGCTATGAGGGGAATGTGCCGGGGACGCCGCTGCTGGGTGGCGTAGGCCCGCGCTTTGAGGGTGAGTATGATTGCCTGATCTCACAGGTTGCCGCCATCAACATCGCGAGCCTCGTCTATGATGGCGCATTCGTCGACCTGCCGGATCTGACGGTAATTTTTTCCGGTGTCGGCTATGAATGGCTTCCGCCGTTTATCTGGCGCGCGGATTCCGAGTGGCGAAACTTGCGGATCGACATTCCCTGGGTCACCAAGCCGCCATCCGCCTACATCGCCGACAACGTGCGGGTCATGGTCGACCCCATAGATGTCGTTCCCCCCGAGATGATGGGCGCCATTTTCAAGGGTATTCCCGAGACAACGCTGATTTACGGATCGAACCGGCCGTTCAACAGAGCGGCAGGCGCCGATGTGATCAGGGCGTTTCCGGAAGAAGTCAGAGACAAGGTCGCCTTCGCCAATGCGGCGGCCACCTTCAGAGGGCTCGTTGAGGTCACTGAGCGGGTTTGAACTGCAATCCTGCCGAAATGCAACGCCCGTGGGGGCAGGGGCGCAAAAAGCGTCGAACGCCACGGGCTCAAAGAGAGTGCAACTGGGAGGAATGGAAATGAGAGAGTTGGTGAAATACGGCGCGTCTGCCCTGCTGTTGGCAGCCGGTGTCGTTGCCGCGGCACCTTCATATGCTGAGGGCACGATCAAGATCGGATGGCTGTCGCCCACATCGGGCGGGGCGGCTTCCGTTGGTGTGCCGCAATTGGAAGGGGCCGAAGTCGCGGTTCAGGAGATCAACGATGCCGGCGGCGTGCTTGGCATGAAGATCGAACTTCTTGCGCGCGACACGCAGGCGACACCGAATGTGGCGGTTGCTGCTGCCAAGGAGCTGATTTCCAAGGAAGGCGTGAAGGTTATCCTCGGCCCCTCGACATCCGGCGCCGCGCTTGCGATTTCGGAAGTCGCCAAGGCTGAGAAGATTGTCCAGATTCTGCCTTCGGCCAAGTCCAAGCAGCTGACGGATGAAAAGCTTCACAAATACATTTTCCAGATGTCGGCAACGACCGATACCGACGCAGAGCGCTTGTTTGCCATTGCGCAGAAAGTCGGCGCCAAGAAGGTTTGCTTCGCCGGCTACGATTATGCCTACACGACGGATCTTTTCGATGCTGCGCGCAAGCTGGTCGAAGCCGATCCGGCCATGGAAGCCGGCGGCCAGTATATGATCAAATTGGGCGCCACCGACTTCAGCACGATCGTCAGCCAGTTGATGGCCGATTCCTGCGATACGATTTTCGGCGGCGTCTGGGGCGGCGGCTTTACCGCTTTCGCCAAGCAGGCCGAGCCGTTCGGTCTGTTCAAGTCCAAGAAGCTCGTATGGGGCGGAACCATGGGTGCTTATGAGGCGGCCGTTGCGCTCAAGGGCGCGTTCCCCGAGGGCCTTTATAGCCATTCCCCCGATCTCTGGTATGCGGATGGCAATGCCGAACATCAGGCCTATCTGCAGAGCTTCGAGAAATACAAAGGCACAAAGGAGCCCGCGAGCTTCGCTATCCTCGGCTATATCGGCGTCAAGACCGCCGTGGCTGCCATCGAAAAAGCCGGTGAGGTCGACGCGGACAAGATCGTGGCTGCGTTGGAAGGCATGACCATATCGACCCCGGTCGGCGAAACGACGATCGATCCCAAGTCCCATCGTGCCGATCTACCTGAATTCTACGGGCCGATCGTGACCGTAGAGGGCTCGGACATCAAGCGGATGTCGCCTGCCACTTTGATGAAGTGAGATACTGCTGCGGGTAAAGTGGCTGCGCCAGGATCAGCATCGATCCTGGCGCTTCCTGTCGGGGGCATATTGTTGAGGTGAGCGAAATGGACTTGGGATTGGCAGGCCGGACAGTTGTGATTACCGGCGCTACAGGCGATATCGGATTTACTTGCGCTGAGGGTTTTGCGGCTGAAGGCGCGCGTTTGGTGTTGTTTTCAAGAACGGCGGAAACGCTTGAGGACGCTGCCTCGCGACTGCGAGACAGGTTCGGCGCGGAGGCAGTCGCCGTTCCCGGCGACATGACGAGCGACGAGGATGTCCGCCGTCTCGCCGACATCGTCAATGACCGCTTCGGCGGTGCCGATGTGCTGGTGCTGAATACGGGCCGCCCGCCCAAAGGGTTGCGCGAAGTGCTTGACGAGGATGAGTGGGATCGCTGGGACGCTGCGCATGAAGTGCAGCTGCGCGGCGGCGTGCGGGTCGTCGCCGCTCTCGTGCCGTCCATGATCGAAAAAAAAGATGGCAGGATCGTCGCGATTACGTCTGCATCGATCAAGCACCCCATGCCGCACCACGGTCTGTCGACGATCTACCGTGCCGGTCTTGCCGCGTATTTGAAGCATTTGGCCAATGAAATCGCCGAGACAGGTGTGACCGTCAACATGATTGCGCCAGCGTCAGTCGGGACGCAGACGTTCCTGGCAAACTGGGATCCGGAAGTGCGCAAGAAGCTGGTGCCGATGCGGCGACTGGGCAAACCAGAAGAACTCGCTTCAGCGGTCCTTTATTTTGCCTCCAGAAACGCCGGCTTTATTACCGGTATACACTTGCCGGTCGATGGCGGCATGACGGCATCTTTGACCTGATCGCACTTTGGTCAATGCGGATGACTTGAGATTGATGTGCCCTGGCCCTAGCTCATCCGGTTGGAAATGTATTTGCTGGAATAATGGTGGTGCTCGATGATGAGTGCTTCTGCGCGCTGGGGCTCCCGCGAGAATAGCGCGTCGGCGATCCGGTGATGGTCGTCATGCATCCGCCGAAGCCAGACGATCAATTCATCCGGATTGGCGCTTTCGCGCTCGTAGTAGTTGTCCATCATCTGAACATAGACCGGAATGTTTCTGAACCGCTCCATCGCTTCTTTCAGGAAAATGTTGTCGGCGGCTTCGACGATCGCCCCGTGGAAAGCTGCGTTCATAGACCGGTAGGCGCAAATGCCGGCCGTGTTGATATCGTCACGCCGAAGAATTTCGTCTCCCGCATTCAGGCAGTCAGCAAGCGTTGTCCGCAGTTCTGAATCGGCCTCGCCGCTTGCCACAATCTTACAGGCAAAGCCCTCCAGGGCACCGCGGAACGCCCAGGCCTGGAACACTTCATTTGCCGACGCCGAGTGAACGAAATAGCCGCATTTGGGTACGTAGTTCAGCAAGCCCTCCTTGTGCAGCGTGGTAAGCGCTGAGCGGATGGGCGTACGAGAAACCCCAAGCTCTTCAACCAGCATATGCTCCTGCAGATGCGTGCCGGGCTCGTAGACATTGCGCATAATGCGCTCGCGAATTTCCTTGGTGGCGAGGTTCGACTTCATCTCTTTGAGCTTTCCAATTCTGACTAGCCGCGAGAGGTTCGCCGACAGTCAACGTTGTGGTCGGCTGGCCTGACTTTCATCCAATCGGTTTCAATGCATACATTGTATACAGTAGTGGAATGCGCAACGCACATGGCAATCGGGACAGCTCGTCTCCTGCAGCCTTTCGCGCGGCTGCCCGCGATAGGTATCTCTATATTAGCCGGGACCGGCAGTCTGTGTTCAAATGAATAGAACGTATTGATTTTTATAAGGTATACAAAATTATCTGAAATTAGCCAACATAGCGGGTCACTGGTCTTTGTTCTCAATTAAGATACTGTTTTATCAAGAGAAAAATTTTTTCTCAAGGCGAGTGCAGTTTGGGCGGTTGATTTTTGTATACATGTGTTGACTGTCGGTTGGCCCCTCAGCTAGTCTCTCCCAGGTCTTCTATGCAGCTATCCGCATGTCATGACCAAGCATGCTGGCGCGAGATACGAGGGGGAACAAACCCAATTCGCTTCAGCAGGGTACAAAGGTGGAAGCGCAAGGCAATCGGCACGGGCGTGGCATTACGTCCGCAGCCGGTGTTCAGCGCCGGGGAAAGGGGATGCAGATGAGCAGGAACGCGACGGTCGAAAAGGCCGGCTACGCAGACCGGTATTTCTCATCCGGCTCCCTAAGGCTTCACTACACGGAATGGAATCCCGAAGGTTCTCACCCGGTGATCATGCTGCATGGCCTCAACGTGCAGGCGCATACCTGGGACCCGATCGTGCCATTGTTGAGCAGCGACATGCGGATCATTTGCCCGGACCTGCGCGGGCATGGCGACAGCGATTGGGCGCGAGAAGGATATCCCGTTGGCGGGTTCGTGGCGGATCTGAACAACCTGGCGGACCATCTGGGATTCAGCAAATTCTCGCTCGTGGGCCACTCATTGGGCGCGCGTGTTTCGATCGCCTATGCCGGAGAGCATTCCAGCCGGCTCGATTGCCTGGCGCTTTCTGATACAGGGCCGCAGATGCCCAAGTCGGCGGCGCAGTCGACCTCCCGATTCATCGGCGACACGAACAGCATCAAGGGGTTCCGCGACCGCGAAGAGGTTTGGGAGCACTATCGCAAAACCCATCCGGAATGGCGGCCCGAGTTCATCGACCTGCATGCGGAGTTTCAGGTCAGGGACAATTGGGCAGGCAAGAAAATTCTGAAATCGGATCCCGAGCTCTACTGGATTACGCGTGGTGCCGGTGTCCGTGAGATTCCCTATTTGTGGGAGATGGCCGAGGCGATCGACGTACCGACGCTCATCATGGTTGGCGAACATAGCGAGTTCTTCGACGACGAATTGCTGGAGCGGATGCGCGAGGCCATCAGGCGGTCAGAAGTCGCGAAGTTCAATACCGGACACTACATCCCCCGCGAGCAACCGGAAGAGTTTGCTGCGAGGCTTACTGAGTTTCTGGAAAAAAACCATCAGCCTTGATCCGGGCTCTTGGCAGAACCCGGGTAAATGGGAGGGGCGCGTGACAACGGCGCACGGCAACGAAAAGAATGAAGTCAATGCCGGATCTGTCAGCGATTATGAGCTGAACAAGATCCGCATCTTTGAGACGGCGCGAGGATCGATCGGCGTTGTGCGTACGCAAAGCGGTTTCTTCGCGATGCTTAACCGCTGTCCTCATATGGGCGCGCCGATCTGCGTCGGAACGGACGTCACGCATACGACGAGAACAGCCAGAGCGTTCGACTATTCTGTCGATACCGGAAGCCTAGTTGTGCGTTGCCCATGGCATCGATGGGAATTCAGCATCGACACCGGCGAAGCCGTCGGCGGGATTACGCGCGGCAAACTTTTGCGCTTTCCAGTTTCCGTCGTTGAAGACGAAGTGATCGTGGCCCTCGCACCGGCGCGGACACGTTGATCGTGGCCGGCTCGCGGGCATGTCACCGTTGGGAACACATAAGGGTGCGCGTGTAAGTACCGGGTGAAACACGGTACGCGCCAAGCACCAGCAGGGGGAGGTCGATGTTCACCAATCCGATGTTCATGTCCATTCAGGTTTTGAACTCGCTTTCTCTTGCGATGAATCTTTTCATTATCGCGTCTGCACTGACGCTGATTTTCGGTGTGCTGCGGATTGTGAACTTCGCGCACGGTGCGTTCTACATGGTGGGCGCTTATGTGCTGTACAGCGTTTTGCGCGAGATCGGCGAGACAAATCTGGGTTTTGTGGGCGGCGTTCTGGCGGCGGGCGTTGTGATGGCAACTGTCGCCTATGTGGTGGAGCGTTTCATGCTGTCGCGGCTCTACGACAAGGAGCACTTGCTACAGCTGCTGTTCACCTTCGCGCTGGTCCTGATCATCAAGGATGTGGTCGTCATTATCTGGGGCCCGCTGCAGTACAGCGTGTCCGTTCCTCCGATGCTATCGGGAGCTGTGGACCTGGGGATCGCGATTTATCCGACCTATTCGCTATTTCTTTGCATTCTGGGACCGCTGGTTGCCATCGGTCTCTGGCTCGGGCTTGAGAAGACGCGGTGGGGGCGCATCCTGCGCGCCGCGAGGCTCGACCGGGAGATGCTAGGCGCGCTGGGCACGGACGTCACGAAGGTGTTCTCGGCGGTGTTCGTGATCGGGGCGGCGATGGCCGCCATCGGCGGGGCGCTCGCGGCGCCGAGGATAGCGATCGATCCGGGCATGGACTCGCTGGTCATCATCGACTGCTTCATCATCGTGATCATCGGCGGGATCGGCAGCCTCTGGGGCAGCTTCATCGGCGCGCTGATCCTTGGCTTCCTCACGGTCTTCGGGACGCTGATTTTCGGTGAGTGGGAGATCGTGCTTGTCTACCTGATGATGATCGGCGTGCTGCTGGTGCGGCCCTGGGGGCTGTTCGGCCAGCCCGAGGCGGAGCGGC
>JBFWQA010000003.1:0-537258 GCA_050249695.1 Flavobacteriaceae bacterium
ATAAGAACGCCGACGCCGCATTTGGGAAACTCTGGTCGGGCTACGCCCTCCCGGCGTTCCCCAAATGCGCCGCCAAGTGGACTACTTTTGCGCCGCCCAATGGCCGACTTTTACTCCGCCGTTGACAAAATCGAGCGCGAGACGATTTCAGCCAGAAGTAGCGCCATCATTGCGAGGACGACCAACGCTCCTGCGTAGGCCATCGTGTTTTCGATACGCCTGAGTAGCGCATCGGCAGCAGATATCATGCGGGACATTTAGATACCGATCGTTTGAGCCCGTCAGAAGTTGCGCCGCCCTGCACAGGCGGCGCAACCTCCGAACCCCATGCCACCCTCAAATAGGCAAAGGCCCGGAGCGACACCTGCCGCCCCGGGGCTGAGCACCTATTCGCTGGCTGCCTTCAGGATCGAGTCGAGAAGCGCCTGGCCGTCCAGCCCCATGTCATTGAGCTTCTTGACCTGTGCGTCCCAGGCGGGCTTGACCGCCGCATCCATCGCGGCGCGGATGTCGGGAGACATCGGAACCCATTCCAGCCCAGCTGCCTTGAAGGTTACGACGTCCTTCTTTTCGACCTCGTCATAGGTCGCGATCTGGTGCTTGTAGCCGTAATCCGCACCTTCTTTCAGAAGCTGCTTATACTGGTCGGGGAGCGCGTCGTAGGAATCCTTCGTCGCCATCACGTGGCACACCGGCCCGGTCAATGCCCAGCCATCCGTGACCCAATTCGACACCTCCTGCAAACGGTAGGCAGAAAACGTGTAAGTGTAGGGCTGCAGTGCCGCATCGATCAGACCGCGCTCGACCGCCTGATACATGTCAGGGGCACTCACGACCTGAGTGCTGATCCCCATGTTTTTCAACAACCGACCATTGCCACCCGAGGCGTGCATCCGCATCGCCTTCAGCTTTTCCAGGCTCGTCGGCTTCTCGCCCTTGCCCATGATTTCATAGGCCGGGAAGACGACGCCCATGATGGGGACGGTATTCCATTTGGCGAATTCGTCCTGAACGGCCTTTTCCTTGTAATAAGCCTCTATGACCCGGCGATTTTCCTCAAGGGACTGGATCGGCAGGTTGCCGATGTCGAGCAGGCTGAGGACGGGAAGCTTGTCAGGCGTGTAGACGGTGCAGACCGTCGCGGCATCGAATGCCTTGAGATAGAGCCCGTCAATATTTTCTTTGGGCGACGACAGGGCTTCGCCATACTGGATCGATATCTCGAAATTGCCGTCGGTCTTTTTCGCCACATATTCGGCGAGACCCTCGACACCTTCCGACATGGCGCGTCTATTACCCCACAGCGAAAAGAGCCATTTGACCTTCGGTCCTTCGACTTCGGCTGCATTCGCCTTGCCGATGCCGGCATATCCCGTGCCGCAGATCGCGGTAACGGCAATCGCGGCAGCCGCGATCCGGTTGATATTTGCTTTATATGTCACGTCGTTTCCTCCCTGGTGACGACAGGCTAAGACTGCCATTTCGCACCCCGCCCCGACTTTCGTTCGCAACTGCCCCTCATCAGAACAGCCCCCGCTGCGATGGCCCTCAAAATATGGACCGACCGAAATCTAGTGAGTGTTCATTCAGTTTCGGACGATGCCGAAATTTCAAGAACATTTCCACTATATAACAACACATTAAGTTGTCAGCGCCGGAATATCGAGGCGAAGTGCTTGAACGGTAGAACCGATAGCCATAATGTGTCAAGGGTTGAACCAATCGGATCTTTGGTTCGAAATTTCTCAGCACACCAATCTAGGGACGGAAAGAATGCTTGAAGGTAAGGTTGCGGTTGTCACCGGGGCCGGCAACGGAATTGGTCGTGCGATAGCGATCATGATGGCCGCTCATGGCGCCAGGGTCGTCGTCAACGATCTGGGCGTCTCGCTCGATGGCGCCGGCGGATCGTCGGAGCCGGGCAATGAAACGGTGCAGGCGATCAAGGACGCGGGCGGCGAAGCCGTCGTCAATCCGGACAGCGTGGCTGATCCGCAGGGCGCCCAGCGGATCATCGAAACCGCGCTGGACAATTTCGGTCGCATCGACATCGTCGTGAACAACGCCGGCATCCTCAGGGACTCCATGTTCCACAAGATGAGCTTTGCCGATTGGAAGGCGGTCATCGATGTCCATCTCAACGGCAGCTTTCTTGTCAGCCGGGCCGCCGCCGGTCATTTCCGTGAGCAGCAGTCCGGGGCCTACGTCCACATGACAAGCGGTTCGGGCTTGGCCGGGAATGTCGGTCAGGCCAACTACGGCGCCGCGAAGGCCGGCATCGTCGGACTATCCAAATGCATCGCGCTCGACATGAAACGCTACAACATCCGCTCCAACTGTATCTCCCCCTTTGCCTGGGGGCGGATGACGAGTTCCATCCCTACGGACACGCCCGAGAAGAAGGCACTGGTGGCGAAATTGCAGCGCGCCACGCCCGACAAGAACGCGCCGCTTGCCGTGTTCCTCGCTTCCGATGCCGCCAAAGATATATCCGGCCAGGTGTTCGGCGCCCGCCTGAACGAGCTATATGTATTCAATCAGACGAGGATTGCGCGAAGCGTGCATCTGTCTGACGGCTGGACTCCACAACTCATTGCGGATGTCGGCATGCCGGCGCTGCGGGACAGTTTGCCGCCGCTCAAGGCGAGCACGGAGCTCATCACCTGGGACCCGGTATGATGCATCGCGCCCATCCCACAACATTGATTGAAACCCACAAGAACCTGAAAAAATGACAAAATATCTCGAAGACTTCGTGATCGGCGAAACATCGACCAGCCCTGCCCGCACGATTACCGAAACCGACGTCGTGCTGTTTGCCGGATTGTCGGGCGACGTCAATCCCATCCACACCGACGAAGAGTTCTGCAAGAAAAACAGCCCCTTCGGCACGCGCATCGCGCACGGCATGCTCGGCCTCTCGGTCGTCACCGGCCTCAGCGCGCGTATCGGCGACATGGCCGGTTCGGCGATTGCATTTCTGGGCATCGAGGACTGGCGCTTCCTCAACCCGATCATCGCGGGCGACACCGTTCATCTTGTTGTCGAGACCACCGAAGCGCGCCCCACCTCCAAGCCCGGCCGGGGCCTGGTCAAGCGGAAGCTGAAGCTGATCAATCAGAAAGGCGACATCTGCCAGGAGGGCCTGTTCAGCGTACTCGTTCACGCGCGCAACCATTGATATCGTGTTGATCGTGGACCAGATTCCATACGACTGTCGGTCGTGCCATTGAGCAACGGCTTGCACCTTGTCGATTCATCGTGCATTTGGCAGTCTTGAAAACGGATTGATAAGCAGGCGTATTAATGAGATCCCCGATGACGGTCACATTCGTGAAAGTCCCGGCACGACGGACGTTCGAGGACGTCATCGCCCAGATTCGCGCCAAGATCGCGTCCGGTGAATTGCGCGAGGGCGACCGGTTGCCGCCCGAGCGTGAGCTTTCCGCCGCCCTTGGGGTCAGCCGCAACACGGTGCGAGAAGCGCTGCGCGCGCTCGAACATTCCGGCGTCATCGAACAGAAACCGGGCGTCGCTGGTGGCGCCTTCATTCGCAACAACAGCACCGAGGTCGTCCGCACGACCTTCGGCGATCTCTTTCATCTCGGCCTGATCGACAGCAAGAAGCTCGCTGAAGCGCGAACCGCTATCGGCAGCGAAGTTGCTGTTCTGGCATGCGAATATCGCACCGAAGAAGATATTGCCGCACTAACCGAGAATGTCGACAGGATGACCGCAGCCGCGCTGGCGGGCGACTTCAGACAACGCGCAGCGCTCAATCTCGAGTTTGGCAAAGTGTTGGCCCGCGCCAGTCACAACGCCGTTCTGATGGTGATCACCGACGCACTGATCGACGTCACGCTGGACTTCGTTCAAGTGGTCTCAACGATGCCCAACCAGTTCGTCATCGAATCGCGGCGCAAGACGGTCAAACATGTAAGGGCGCGCGAAGGCGAACTCGCGGCGGCCGAGATCAGAAATTACTTCCGCACCGCCCGCGCCAGCATGCGTAGCCTCTATGACATGCCGGAGAATGAGGGTTAGGCACGTCCAACCCTGCCCGCCGCCCGATACCGCAAAGATCGTTCGGGCCGTCTGATACCGGAAACCATCCCGCAGTCTCCGAAATGCGCCGCTTCCATCCGGGAGCGCGACAACCGCCATTTGTCAGACCAATATCCACCTACACAGACCCGATGATTCTACTATCAAGAAAAACATAAGAAATATAATGGACGCCCCATAGATCGATTTGGTAGGACCGACGCAATGACAATTGCTGAGGCAAACGCTATGGGTATGGATGACCGGATAGCCGAGGCGCCCATGGCGCACTACCAGAAGCGGCTCCAGGCGGGAGAACTGTTCTATCAGTTCAGCCCGGGCGCCCGTCGGGCGATCTTCTATCCGCGCATTGCCTGTCCATACACCGGGTCAGCCGATCTGGAATGGCGCAAGAGCGCAGGACGCGGCACCATTTACACGCTGACCAGACTCTATCCCGCCGGTGCGCAGCCTTACGCGGTCGCTCTTGTCGACATGCTGGAAGGCTTCCGGTTGATGACCAGGATCGTCGATGCGAGCGCTGACGATGTCGAGATCGGCGATCGCGTCACGCTGTCCATAAGGCCGGGTGAGAACGGCGATGCCTGTCCATTCTTTGTACTGGAGGGCAAATAATGGTCCATCCGCATATCAACCGCGGCAAGGTCGCGATTGTGGGCGCGGCGGAGTCCGATCTCGGCGAAGTTGCGCCTGGCCTGACGCCGATGGATCTCATGGCGCAGGCAAGCCTACGCGCACTGAACGACGCGGGCATCTCGGTGCGTGAGGTCGATGGAATCTTCGCCTCCGGCGTGCAAACGCGCATGGCGGGTGTGCATCTGGCCGAGTACCTCAAGATCAGCCCCCGCTATCACAACGGCTCCTTCAGTGGCGGGTCGGTTTTCGAAACGATGGTGGGCGACGCTGTCGCGGCGATTCAAGCCGGCCTTTGCAGCGTCGCGCTCATCGCCTATGGGAGCACCCAGCGCTCTGCATCCATGTCAGGGGCGGGTTCCGCGCGCCTTGTTGGCATCAGGACCTATGATCCGCTGATCACGCCATTTGGACCAAGAATGCCGATGAGTTCCTATGCCATGGCGGCGTCGCGTCACATGCACGAATTCGGCACCACCCGCGAACAACTGGCAGAAGTCGCGGTCTCCGCCCGCAAATGGGCCCTGAAAAACCCGGCGGCGTGGGAGAAAGAGCCCCTGTCGGTCGATCAGGTTCTCGGCGCACGCATCATCAGTTCGCCCTTCACCAAGTTCGATTGCTGTCTCGTGACCGATGGCGGCGGGGCTGTCGTGCTGGTTTCCGCCGAGCGAGCAGCCTCGCTGTGCAAAGCGCCTGTTTACGTACTCGGCGTGGGAGACGGGATCACACATTATGAAATTCATTCGATGGATGATCTGACCCGCACCGCGGCGATCCAGTCCAGCGCGAACGCCTTCTCGATGGCTGGGATCACGGCAAAAGACGTCGATGTGGTCGAGCTCTACGACGCCTTTACCATCAATACGATCCTCTTCCTTGAGGATATGGGCTTTTGCGGGAAAGGCGAAGGCGGCGCCTTCGTTTCCGACGGACGGATCGCGCCGGGCGGAAGCCTGCCGGTCAACACAAACGGCGGCGGTCTGTCCTACGGCCATCCGGGCATGTACGGGCTGCAACTGCTCGTCGAAGCGGTGCGACAGGTCCGCGGCGAATGCGGCGAGCGCCAGGTGGCTGACGCCAAGATCGCTGTCGCGCATGGCAATGGCGGAACGCTTTCATCGCAGAGCACCGTCGTGCTCGGCAGCGCAGATACGCTTTGAAGGACAAGACTCAATGACACACGGAATGCTTAAGGGGCGCGTCGCCCTGGTCACGGGCGCGGGTCGCGGCATAGGCCGCAGCGTCGCGATGGCCCTCGCGGCCGAAGGCGCGAAGGTTGTCGTGAACGATATAGGCGCGGCTCTGTGGGGCAGCGAAAGCGAAGACAATCCAGCCTCGGAAGTTGTCTCCGCAATCGAGGCGGCCGGCGGCGAGGCGATCGCGAATGGCGATTCCGTGGCGAATTGGGAGAGCGCAAGCCGCATTGTCGCTGCGGCAAAGGACGCTTTCGGAAAACTCGACATCGTCGTCAATAATGCCGGCATCATCCGCGACGCGATCGTGCACAAGATGCTGCCGGAAGATTTCGATGCGGTGATCGACGTTCACCTGCGCGGCAGTTTCTATGTCAGCCGGGCGGCGGCACCTCTGTTCCGGGAACAGAATAGCGGCTGCTACATACATATGACCTCCAATGCCGGCCTCATCGGAAATGTCGGCCAGGCCAACTACATGGCCGCGAAACTTGGAATTGCCGGGTTGTCGCGCTCGCTCGCGATGGATCTGGCACGTTACAATGTCCGTTCCAATTGCATCGCTCCCTTCGCCAGGACGCGCATGACGGAGAGCGTGCCGGCATCGCCCGACGAGGCGGCGGCGCGCGCTGCAAAGATCGCCGGCTGGAAACCGGAGTCCGTGGGCGTGCTTGCGGCAACGCTTGCCGGTGACGCGTGCTCGGGCATCACCGGTCAGATATTCGGCGCGCGCGGCAACGAGGTCTTCGTCTTCAGCCAGCCCCGACCTGTCCGTTCCGTGCACAGGGATGGCGGCTGGACGCCTGAAGGACTCGGCAAGGTTCTGCCGAAATTCCAAGCGGCTTTCTCGCCGATCACCGACGCGACGATGACGTGGGATTCCGTGGATTGACCGCCTGGGACAGTGGCTCATGACGATCGATTATGAGAAAGCCATCAATCTCCGGGTCGACGGCAGAAAGTTTTCCTACTCGAAGCGGGATTCCATCATCTACGCGCTCGGCGTTGGCTTCGGGAGCGATCCCGCAAACGAAAAGGAGTTGCGCTTCGTCTATGAGGAAAATCTCCTCGCCGCACCGACCATGGCGACGGTCGTCGCGTGGGGTGCCGACGAGATGGAAAGAACTGGCATCGATTTTTCGATGCTCGTCGCGGGTGAGCAGAGATTGCAATTGCATGACACGCTGCCCCCATGCGGCGAGATCTCGGCCAGTTGGTCCATCAGGGAGATCGTCGACAAGGGGCCCGGCAAGGGCGCGCTCATCATTCACGAATACGAGATCGCCGACGCCGCGACCGGCCATCGGCTCGCGACGCTCGGGCGTACCAGCTTCGCGCGCGCAGATGGCGGGTTTGGCGGCCCCTCGAACGGCGCCCCGGAGCCTCATGCGATACCCGCACGATCGCCGGATATGGAGATCAGGGTGTCGGTTCTGCCGCAACAGGCGCTCATTTACCGATTGAGCGGCGACGCAAATCCACTTCATGTTGATCCCGCTACCGCCCGCAAGGCCGGCTTCGACAGACCGATCCTGCATGGTCTGGGCACCTACGGCATCGTAGGTCGCATGCTCCTTGAGGCATACTGCGACTACGAACCAGCCGGTCTGAAAGTCCTCAATGCCCGGTTCTCCGCACCGGTACTGCCGGGAGATGAGATCACCTTGGCAACCTGGCGCGACGGACAAGTCGTTTCATTCGAGGCCCGGGTCGCCGAACGCAAGGCGGTTGTCCTGCGCAATGGCAAGGCGGTGATCGGCTAGGATCAGAAGACCTCAAGACCGTCGTCGTCGACCAGCTTGATCGCGCCCGAGGGGCACGCCCTGACGGCCTTTCGCGCATCTTCGACCATCGACTTGTCGATATCGGCAACCAGCACGAGCACAAGCCCCTCGTCTTCGTCCTGCGCGAACAGACTGGGAGAAAACATTACGCACTGACCCGCGCCGACGCAGAGAGACCTGTCGGATACGATCTTCATCGAAGCTCTTTCCCTGTAATTGAAACGACGCCCACTACCAGGTGACCGGCATCGATATCAGCCCGTGAACGAGGACGTTCCGTTTGAATTCAAGTTCTTCGAACGGTACGGCGAGCCTGATCTGCGGGATCCGCTTGGGCAGCTTGTTGAATACCACATTGAGCTCGAGACGGGCCAGAGGCTGCCCCAGACACTGATGCACGCCAAAGCCGAAGGCGACGTGCGGATAGGTGCTCTTGCGGGCGATGTCGAAAATTTCCGGTTGGTCGAACACGCGCGGGTCCCGGTTGGCGGCGTTGATCATGGGCAGGATGCCTTCGCCCGCCTTGATCGCAATGCCGTTATATTCGACGTCCTCCGTCGCCACTCGAGTGCCGACAAACTGCAGGATCGTGTGATACCGCAGCATCTCTTCAACGGCCAACTGGACGACTTCATCCGACTGATTGACGCGCAATCGTTCCATGTCTGCCGGATTTTGTATGAGCGACAGGACTCCCAGGGCGGTCATGTTGGCGGTTGTTTCGTGGCCGGCCATCATCAGCAGTTCAAGCGAAACCACCGCATCCTCGATATCCAGATGCCCGGGCTGGATCTGATCAACGATCATTCGCCCCAATATATCGTCATACTTCTCCGGCGCCTTGCTTTTCTCCGCAATCAGGTCACGCATGAAATTGCGCATGTCGACACCAGCCTGAATGGCATCCTCAGGATCGACGTCGATGCGCACCTTGGTTGTGCTGCGCTCAACGAAGAATTCTGAATCGCTGTGGGGAATCCCAAGCATCTTCATGATGACCTGCGTCGGCAGCGGCAGGGCGAACGCCTCCACGAAATCGACCGGCTTCTGGCCGGACAGCATACCCTCGATAAGGTCGTCGACGATCTCCTCGATCAGCGGCCGCATCGTCTGGATCTTCTGGTGGGTGAACTCTTTCGTGAGCATTCGTCGCAGCTTGGTGTGATCGGGCGGATCCTGCCTGATGAACGACGGGCGCTCCGTCCCGGTTAGCACCTTGCGCAGTTTAGTGATGTTGGGGTAGCCGGGCGCGCGCGGATTGGCGCTGAACCGGTTGTCGGCCAGCAGTCTGCGCACATCGTCATAGCGGGTGACGAGCCAGGCCACGTTGCCGTCCCAAAGCCTCACCTTCTTGAACGGTTCTGTTTCGCGCAGCTCGCGATACTCCCGCGCCGGTCCCATCTCCGTCCGTTCGAACGGGAACAGCGGAAGCGTGCCGTCCACAGCCGATTGTGCTGCTTCAGTAGCCATGTGGTTCCTCCCATTGCAGCCGCTTGGCGCGAGCCTCTTTTGGCGAAAACTCTCTCAGCCGCAGCAACCCTCGTCGAGTGAAAGTTCCTCACGACTCCATTCTGTTTGGCTCACTTTGGGGCCTTTTCACCCCGTGCACGGATTTCGTATGGCGTCGACTGAATCCGCCATTCATGCTATTTGGTGGGACCATAATGACGTCGTGTCCGAGCGATGGGAGGAAGCTGACCTGACGATGCGTGCCAATCCGATCGCTGGTCTTGATCTGACGCATTTGCGCGTCCTCGACACCATGCTGCAGGAACAGAGCGTCCGGCAGACGGCCGAGCGACTATGCCTCTCCCCATCCGCGATCAGTCACGCGCTGGCCAAGCTGCGTACCGTCACGGGGGATCAGCTCTTCATACGCTCGGCGAACGCCATGCTGCCCACGGCGAGGGCGCTGGAGATCGCGCCCATGCTCAGCGAAGCGATGCGGCTGCTCGAGGCCTCGCTGGCCGAGCAACATTTCGATCCGGCACTATCGACCAGGGAGTTCCGTATCGCCTGCTTCCCGTACATCGCCAAGACCCTCCTGCCGGAAATAATGCACCGGCTTCAGGCCGAGGCGCCGAACATACGGCTGCGAGCCTGGCCGGTGACAGAACAGTTGGTCAGCGATCTCGACAACGGCAGGCTCGACTGCGCGTTCGGATCCTTCGCCCGCGTTCCCGACTGGGCGGTGACGCGCGAACTCTTTCGCGAGGATATGGTGATCGTCATGCGGCAGGGAGGGCCGATGGCCGGCCGCGCCCTCGCTCCTGCGGATCTGGCGCGCTGCGCCCATATCGACGTCCAGACCGAGGATGAAAGCACCCAGCACATAGAGAATTTCCACGTCATGAATGGAATGGAACGCCAGATTGCGGCGACGGGCCGCGAAAAGCTCAAGACGGTGCTGGACCAGATGGGGCTGGAACGGAAGGTGGCGCTGGTGACCACCGATACGGTTTGCGCACTCGCCGTCGTCAGCCGGACCGACATGATGTCGCTGGTGATCCGACGCGTAGCCGAGTGCTATAGGCAGATGTTCGCGCTCGAGCTTTTCACGCCTCCCTACGAGGAGGAGGCATTGCCGATCCATCTCATCTGGCACAAGCGTCAGGACAACGACCCGGCATTAAACTGGCTTTGCTCGACGCTGGCGGCGGCGGCTGGCGTCTATGACGGCGCAACCTCGGTCGCCTGATCCGGTGTCGATCTGAAAGAGTCGATCCTGTCAGTTCCCGCTGCGGATGATGTCGGCCGCCTTCTCCGCGATCATCAGCGTCGCGGCGGCCGTGTTGCCAGATGGAATCTGCGGCATCACCGACGCATCCACGACGCGAAGCCGCTCCAGCCCGTGAACCCGCAGCGAGACATCGACGACGGCTGAAGGATCCGACGCCGGCCCCATCTTGGCCGTACCGACCGGATGGAAAACGGTTGAGCCGCTGCTGGCGGCGTAACTCAGCCACTCGTCATTCGACTGAACCTCTTTGCCGGGGGCGAGTTCGACATCCCACATTGCCTTGAAGGGCTCGGTATTCAATATACCGCGCACTGTCCGACAGGCTGAAATCAGGACATGCCTGTCTGTGGCATCTTGGAGATAGTTCGGCTGAACCGCCGGAAGTTCGCTTGGATCGAGCGATCGAACACGCACGAAACCGCGACTTTGCGGCCGATGCTGCCAGACTGCGCAGGTCACTCCCGGAAACGGATCGGGTTCGCGCAAGACGGCGTTCTGCGTTACGCTGGCCGGCGTGAAAATGCCCTGAACGTCCGCATCTTCCATGTCAGGCCCGGTTTTCAGGAAGTACTGCAGCGTTGCCGGCGGAACAGCAACGACGCTTGGTCGCCCGACAATCCACTTCAGTACCTGCAATGGCAGGCGCGGAAACCGCGCGAGCTGATTGAATGTCGCGGCTGCGGGACAGCGGACGGCGATCCTCGCCAGATAGTGGTCATGGAAATTCTGCCCTACGCCCGGCAGATGTTTCAGCATGGTCACGCCGATGCGTGCAAGATGCTCATGATCGCCGATGCCGGAAAGCTGGAGCAATTTAGGCGTGCCAATGGCACCGGCGGCCAGGATGATTTCTCGTCTTGCGTTGATCGTCCTCGGCCCGCCGCCGCTGGCGCAGGAAATGCTCAGGGCACGCGTTCCGTCGAAATTGATGCCGGTTGCGGCCACACCGGAAAGGACGGTCAGGTTGCGGCGTGTGCGAGCAGGCTTCAGATAGGCGGTTGCGGCGCTGACGCGCCTGCCCGATTGAACCGACGCTTGGACTGATCCGATGCCCGCTTGAGATTTTCCGTTGTAGTCGGCGTTGGCAGCGACCCCGTAGCGTATCGCGGCTTGCTCGAAGGCCTTGACGACGGGCAGATCCACATTCAGTTCATTGACGGCATACTGGCCTGATCGGCCGCGAACCGCGTCGTCACCAGCGTTCGTCTTCTCCACCTTGCGAAAATAGGGCAGCACGCTTTCATAGTCCCAGCCCGCATTGCCCCTCTGCGCCCAGCCGTCGAAATCGCGCTGCTGACCGCGGGTGAAGACCATTCCGTTGACGCTGGTGCCGCCGCCAAGCACCTTGCCCTGAATGAGCTTCACGCGCCGACCGCCAAGATGCTCGCCGGGCTCGGTCAAGTAGGGCCAGGTGTAGCGTTCGTCGTTCAGCGTCCGGGTAAAACCCGCCGGCATGATGAAATTGATGCTCGAAGCTTCCGGCCCCGCTTCCAGCACGCAGACCGAGCATGAGGGGTCTTCGCTCAGCCTCGAGGCAAGCACCGATCCGGCCGCGCCGCCGCCGACGATCACATAGTCGAATTGTGCTTCGCCCTCGGACATTCAGGCTTCCCCTGTCGGATTTATGGGCTCTTGCCCGAACATGATGCGCAGCCGGATATCGGGCCGGTCATGCGCAGTCTTGTTCAAGATGGTCGCGTCCGCAATGGCGCGAAATGAATGCTCCGGCAAGTGCCGGGATGGGCTGTCGTGTCGCGATGGCCCATCCCGGAACCCACCCGTTTGCTGATCGCTACTTCTTCACGAGTGCGCACTTGCTCTCGCTTAAGGGGAAGTTGATGTCGTCCCCCTTGACTGTTGCGACGATCTCCATGTGGTCCCATTTCCCCTTGGATTCTTCGGGCTTCTTGATTCGGAATGCGTAGAGATCGCGGATCACCCTGCCGTCTTCGCGAATCCGGCCGGTTGTGCCGCTGGCATCTTCAATGGGAAGCTCGCGCATCTTCTTGCCGACTTCTGCGGCATCCTTGGTGCCCGCGGCCTTGACCGCTTTGAGGTAGTGCGTCACCGCGCTGTACTGCTGTGCGTCAGCCCAGGATGGCGGACGGCCGTAGCGCTTGGCAAACCGGTCGCTCCATTCGCGAACCTTTTCGTTCCGATCCCAATAGAACGGGGTAACGCCAAAGACATTCTGCAGGTTCTCCATCCCGATAGCCTCCACATCGGTCTGCGAGAAATAATAAGGCGCAATCTTCATCGTCAGACCGAATTCATGCGCCTGTTTGATCGCGTTCACGATGAACGAGCCGAAGGTCGGCAGCGCCAACGTATCGGCGCCCTTGGCTTGAGCCTCGACCAGGAACGACGAAAAGTCGGTGATCGTGAACGGATGCTTGGCCGAACCCACGACCTCGCCGCCACGTCTCTTGATCACCGCTTCCGACAGTTCCTGAACTTCCTTGCCGTAGATGTAGTCCACGGAAATGAAGAAGAACTTCTTGCTGCCCTGATCGAACGCCACATTCATCACGCCATTCGCGATGGAATGGGTGTCGGGTACCCATTGGCTGGTATTGATCGAGCAGCCTTCGCCCACCAGTGCATTTGCCGTCGCGCCCCAAAGGGCAATCTTGTTCTTCTGTCTGACGAGATCGTTCACACCAAGGGCCACGGCAGAATTATTGCTGTCGACGATGACATCGACATTGCCGACGTCGAGCCATTCTCGCGCCAGCGTGACGCCGACATCCGGCTTGTTCTGATGGTCACCCCAGATGACCTCCACCGGCATGCCGAGGGCAGTCCCCCCGAAATCGTCGATCGCCATCTTGATCGCCTCCACCGAACTCATCCCCGCATAGGCGGCAACGGGGCCAGTCAGGCTGGAAAGAAAACCGATCTTGATACCTTTGGCATCTTCGGCGTGGCCGGAGACGGCGAGGCACCCAAACGCGACGGCCAGCGCCGGGCGTAGAAATAGCTTTACCGAATTGTGCATGATGGACCTTCCTCCACTGAACCTGACGGCATTTCTTGCGATGCCGGTCAGCACAACCAACAACATGTGTTGTTGGTTGAACCATTACAGCAAAATGGCGAGTTCAGAGCAATATACGTCGATTGCGTAGAAAATCCGTCAATTACATCTATAATTTCAATATATTAACGACCAAGCTGATACGGAAGATATGCATGCGTATTGGTTGGTCCAATACGCTAAACTGCAAGATTCGTTGTCGTTCTTTCGCCCTCGGTGGGCGCATCCGCTTCCTCACCACCGCTCCGGGCGGGCGGGGAGCAGAACATGCTAAATCTGCGGTCCATCCTGAACGACGCCCTTGCCAATGAGGGCGTCGATTGCGGCGTCGCTCATGGAGAGCACGCGGCTGAGCACCTGCCGCGAATGTTCGCCGAGCTGCGGCGGCCGGCTGACCGGCCGAAGGCCGGAATCGGACAAGCGCAGAGGAGAACCGAGCAGGCTGACCGGTCCCGCCTGCGGATGCTGCACCTCATGCACCATGTGCCGCGCCCGCGCTTCGGCGGAACGCACCGCCTCCAGCACGGAACGGACCTCGCCGCCAGGAATGCCGTTCTCAGACAATTTTCCTGCAAGATCTGCCCTGTTGAACCGGTCCAGATATGGTTGCAGCAGCGGAAAGAGCGCCTGACGGTTGGCGCATCGGTCGGCGTTCTTGATGAAACGGGGGTCCGACGCGAGTTCCGGACAGCCCAGCACCTTCTCGCACAGCCGCTGGAACTGCCGGTCGTTTCCGACCGCAATGATGATCGGTCCATCTGCCACATTGAAGACGCCGTATGGCACGACAAAGGGGTGGTCGTTGCCGAAACGCGCCGGTTCGTTGCCGGTAAGAAGGGAAGAGTTGGCAACGAAGGAAAGCAGCGACAGGCCGCAATCGAAGAGCGACAGATCGATGAACTGGCCGCGGCCGGAGCGCTCGCGCGCGAAGAGCGCCGCCAGCACCGCATGGGCCGCATAATAGCCGGTCGAGATATCGGCGATGGCGACGCCCACCTTCATCGGCGGCTCGCCCTCCACACCGTTGACGCTCATCAATCCGGTTTCAGCCTGGATCAGTGCATCATAGCCGAGACGCGCCGCGAACGGCCCTTCGCGCCCGTAGCCGGAAATCGAGCAATAGACGAGCGCTGGCTTCCGCGCCGACAGCGTCTCGTAGTCCAGGCCGAACCGTGCCGCCCCGCCGAGCTTGAAATTCTCGATCACCACGTCGGCTTGCATGGCAAGCTCGGCGCACAGGCGCTGGCCCTCCTCGCTCGCCAGATCGATCGCGACGCTCTCCTTGTTGCGGTTCGCGGAGTAGTAATAGCTGGTATCGCCACCGCCGATCGGCACTCCCCAGCCGCGCGTATCATCGCCCTTGCCAGGGTTTTCGACCTTGATGACCTCCGCGCCGAGATCACCCAGGATCTGTCCGCAGATCGGCCCCGCCAGAACGCGCGACAGATCCAGCACGCGGATGCCTTCCAAAGCGTACATCGCACTCATTCCTTCCCGGCTCGCGGGCGCCGAATTTCCAAAACGCGGCTCATGTTGCACACATCAAAGGTCACACCAAGGGGCAGAATGGCGCGGTCGGACCATCGTCGTCGCGATGGCGCGCATCCGGGAACCGCTTCTTGAAACCGAAAGGCACACTCGGAAGGCCGGAATGCCGGATCGTCAGCCTGGGCTTGCTTCATTCTCCTTCAAAATCTGACGCAGCCTGTTCCTGATGATCTTGCCGGTAGTCGTCATCGGCAGTTCATCGAGGAAGTGAAGCTCCCGGGGATACTCGTGTGCGGCCAGACGGGATCTGACGAAGGACGCGATGTCGCCGGCGAGTTCGTCCGAGGGTTCGTAACCCTCGGCCACCACGACAAAAGCGGTAACAATCTCACCGCGCAAGGCGTCCGGCTTGCCGATGACGCCTGCGTTCTGCACGGCGGGGTGGCCGATCAGGCAGCTTTCGATCTCGGCGGGGCCGATGCGATATCCGGCCGAATTGATCACATCGTCATCGCGACCGACGAAACGTATCCGCCCGCCGGCATCGCGTTGGCCGCGATCGCCGGTCAGCAGCCATTTTCCCTGCTCTCCCCTCACAAACTTCTCTTCGGTCGCGTCGCGATTGTTCCAGTATTCCAGGAACATCACCGGATCCGGCGCCAGAACCGCGATTGTTCCCTCCACATTGTCCGGTTGCCGATTGCCGGTTTCAGGATCGATAACCTCCACGACATGCCCCGGGACCGGGCGACCCATGACGCCCGGCAGCGGCGCTTCAAGGACCGAGCAGGACGAGACGATCATGTTGCATTCGGTCTGGCCGTAGAACTCGTTGATGGTGCAGCCGAAGGCGGCCCTGCCCCATTTCAGCAATTCGGCTCCGAGCGATTCCCCGCCGCTGGCGACGGACCGCATCGGAACCGCAAGCCCCGACTTCTCCGATTCGATCTTCATCATCTTCAGTGCGGTTGGCGGCAGAAAAGCGTTGCGGACCCCGTGGGACCTGATCAGTTCAAACGCGTCCCTGGGGGAGAACTTCGTGAAGCGATGTGCCACGACCGTCACTCCATGGTGGAGCGCGGGCATGAGGACATCCAGCAGGCCGCCAATCCAGGCCCAGTCCGCCGGCGTCCAGATGCGGTCGCCGGGCTGCGGAAAGAAGTCGTGGCTCATTTCGACGCCCGGCAGATGGCCGATCAGGACCCGGTGCGCATGCAAGGCCCCTTTCGGATTGCCGGTCGTGCCCGAGGTATAGATGAGAACCGCCGGATCATCGGCCTTTGTGACAACCGGATCGAACCGGTCCGATTCCGGCTCGCAGGCACGCTTGAAATCTTCCGCAGACCCGGACGCGCCATCGACCGACATGATGACCTTCAGATCGGGCAGTTCGGCCCGCAGCGGCTCGATCTTCTCTGCGCCGGCCCTGTCGGTGAGGATGGCCTTGGCCCCTGAATCCTTCAGCCGGTGGCAGAGCGCTTCGGCCCCGAACAGGGTAAAGAGCGGGATCGATATGCAGCCCAGCTTGGAGACCGCAATGTGGGCAGCGGCCGTTTCGACACGCTGCGCAAGCAGGACCCCGACCCGATCGCCGAAGGCGCCCTCGCCGCGGCCCACACCGCGCCGCCGAAGGGCGTTGGCCAGCTTGTTGGATATTGCCTTGAGATCGGCAAATGAGATTTCATTCGCAACGCCGTCCGCACCTATATCGATGATCGCCAGCCGCGCCGGTTCCCTGTCGGCCCATTTGTCGCAGACATCGACGCCGAGGTTGAAGAGATCAGGTATCTCCCAGACAAACCTCTCATATGTTTCGGAAAAGTTCCGGTGTCTTTCAAGCATCGCGATCCTCTCCACGGCTTCTTGAATATCGCGGAGATGCCCCGCGATGCCAGTGTGATATTTTCGTCAGTCCGCTACGCAACAATGGCACCGGAGGCAAGCGGTCATCGGCGGATAAACATTTAGGAAGTTGCATGAAATTCCATAATATATATACAATAAGAAGGAACGGGGACGTGGCTGGGAAACGTCCAGCCAGGTCAATACAATCGACATATAGGGCGAGCGGATTTCGATGACGCCACAAGACACGACCAGCACCGCCAATCCGCCCGCCGCGCTTCAGGGACTGCGGGTTCTCGAAATCGGCACGTTTCTGTCCGCGCCCTTCGCGGCCATGCTTCTCGCCGATTTCGGTGCCGACGTCATAAAGATCGAACTTCCCGAGGGCGGCGATCCGATGCGCACGCTCGGCGAGTATCCCGAGGGCGGATCCAGCGGCTACTGGTGGTCCTTCATCGGCCGCAACAAGCGCTCTCTGGCGATGGACATTCGCACCCCGGAGGGCCTTGAGATTCTGGGCAGACTTGTTGAGACGGCCGACCTGCTGATCGAAAACTTCCGGCCGGGTACGCTCGAGAGATGGGGCGTCACCGCCGATTGGCTGAAGGCGCGCCGGCCCGATCTGATCCTCGTGCGGATCAGCGGCTATGGTCAGGATGGCCCGTGGCGCGATGTGCCGGGCTTTGACCGCAATGCTCAGGCCTTTTCCGGGCTGGCCTATGTTACGGGCGAAAAGGAAACCGCGCCGCAGCAGGCAGGATTGCCTGTCTGCGATTTCAACGCCGGACTTTGGGCCGCATTCGGCGCCGTCGTCGCCCTGCTGGGCAAGGCCAGGCACAATCTGCGTCACGGCAACGAGATCGACATGGCGCTCTATGAAACGATGATCCCTTTCCTGAAGGACATCCCGATGAAGTACCGGCATCAGGGACGCATCACCGAGCGCACCGGCAACACGCCCGATTATGTCGCGCCGGGCGGTGCCTACATGACCGGGTCGGGCGACTGGATTTTCATAAGCGGCACGGGAGATCGTGTATTTCGCCGGTTCATGACCGCGGTTGGACGGCCCGACATGGCCGACATGGAGATTTTCCGCGAGAACAAGGACCGCGTCATCAACCGCAAACAGCTCGATGACGTCATTAACGCCTGGCTCGGCGAACGCACCACCGAAGAAGCGCTGGAGGCGTTCGCGCGCGAGGACGTGCCCGCGATGAAGATCCAGAGCATCGCGGACCTGATGAAGCATCCGCAAGTCATCGCGCGCGGCAATTTCGTGGATATTCCCGATCACGATCGAGGTGACGTTTGTGTCTCCGCCCCGGTGCCGAGGCTGAAGCAAATGGCCGCCACCATCCGCTGGGCCGGTCAGGATCTCGGCGAAGCGAGCAGCGAAATTCTGCGAAGCGAACTCGGCCTCGACGACGATGAAATCGACGGGTTGGCAAAACGCGGGATCATCAAGATCTGATCATGAGGCTAAAGCATCGCCTTGGCGATGGAATACGGCGACGCCGCCTTCACTTTACGAGCCGAACGCGCTTTGCATCAAGACGGGGAGCCCGCGAGCGGCCAGTCGGCTCGCTCAGTACGTCAATGGTCGCCGGACCCTCATAGGCGGCCAGAACGAGATCGCGCATCCGCACAAGATGCGCGCGCCAGAACGTCTCGACGTCGGCAGCCCTGCCGTCCCGCATCATCTCCAGCGACGTCTCACGTTCCCGAATGCTACCCTGACGCAATTCGTCGACACTCGACCTGGTGATCGTGCGCTCGGTGACGTGTTCGTGCTGGCGGCGGATGATGTCGTAGATCAGGGACGCCAGCAGGTGGATCGTCCTGTTGCCGCAATACCGCGTGATCAGCAGTGAGAAATCGGCGGCAAGATCGGCATAGCGGATGAGATCGTTCTGCGCGGCGATGCGCATTTCGGCCAGATTGGCTTCGAGCGCGGCGAAAGCTGTCGCATCGCCGCTTTGCGCCAGCAGCGCGGCCGCTGGCGGCTCGAGGACCGTGCGTGCGAACCAGACATCCTCGAGCGTCGTTCCGCCGATCTGCAGGAGCACCCCCACCTGCCGCGACACGGCGCCGAGATCGACAGCATTGACCCGTGCCCCGCCGTGCTTGCCACGCGTGATGGTGATGAGCGACTCCGACTCCAGCAGACGCAGCGCTTCGCGCATCGTCGGCCGGGAGATCGAGAACGTGGCCTGCAGGACATTCTCCGGCTGCAGCTTGTCGCCTGGTTTCAGGCGTCCGCTGGCGATCTGGCGGCGGAGCTCCGCAGCAACGCTGACCGACGCCTTGGGGCGCTTGTGGCCCGCTATCCGTGATGGAGTTTCAACCAAGAAAGGCGCTCATCGTCTCGCATCCAGATCCTGCCGGCCCGCATTGCCGCGACTCAATCTATCCGGGACGGATGGACTCTACCACAATGCACGCCATCCGCGCGGATCGCTCATCTGGTCGCGGACGGGCCGCGCCTTGGCGGTTGGACGACGCCTTGCTCTGAGCGACGCGCGGTCGCGCTCGCATCAGAACGGTGCGTGCTGCCGACCGAGAAGATCACGCGCGATGATCCCGTGGTGGACCTCACGCGGGCCGTCCGCCGATTCCATCCCGAGACAATCCCGCAGGCGCTGCTCGAACGGGAATGACTTCGCCCAGCCATAGTGACCATGAAGCCGCATACAGGTGTACAGCGCTTCATTGGCGACCTTCACACCCCACCATTTGGCCATCGAAGACTCTGCATCGTGACGCAGACCCTGATCCTTGAGCGAGAGCGCCTTGTAGCAAAGCATACGCGCAGCCTCGAGCTTCGTCGCCTCGGTGGCGAGTTCGGTCGCAACGGCCTGCCATTTGGAAAGCGGCTTGCCCATGACCTCGCGCTGCTTGACGTATTCGATCGTCTCATCGAGGGATTTCTGGGCCGCGCCGATGCAGGCGAGCGGCACAAAGCATCGGTTGTAGCCGATGATCGTCATCGCCCAGATGAAGCCGGTGTTCTCCTCGCCTATCATGTTTCGCGCCGGAACGCGGACCTCGTCGAAGAAGAAGCTGCCGGCACGGTCGAGTCGCTGACCCATCCGTTCGAACGGAACGGCCTTGACGCCCGGAAGGTCCGTCGGCACGCAGAAGAAGGAGAGGCCGCGCGGACCTGCGCCGCCGGTCCGCGCCGACACGAATACGACCTTCGAAACGCTGCAGAACGTGATGCTCGTCTTCTCGCCGGAGATCACGTAGTCATCGCCGTCGCGAACGGCCTTGGTGATGATGCCGCCGGCATCCGCGCCGCCGCGCGGCTCGGTGAAGGCAAGGGACATCATCTCGCCATTGGCGATGCGCGGAATCCACTCTTCCTTGAGTTCGGGCGCCATTGCAGACGCCATCTCACCCAGATGGATCGCGTTGCTGATGATGTAGCGGATATTGTGGTCGGCGCGGCCGATCTCCTCGCAGACGATGCCGCAATCGACGAACGACGCCCCCTGCCCGCCATATTCCGGCGGCAGTCGCAGGTTGAGCAGCCCCATGTCGATCATCTTTTGCATGAATGCCTGATCGGGAAACTCGCCCGTCACGTCCCAGCGCTGATAGTTGGGGAGAAGCTCGGCCTCGGCATATTTGCGCACCGAAGCGCGAAGCATTTCCTGATCTTCCGTCAAACCAAATTCCATCGAGCTTCTCCGTACTGTCTGGCTATTGCTTGTGGGTGTCGTGGTAGTAGGGGCCTGAAATCGGCTCCCGCCACGGACGCAACGTTTCATTGCGATAGGCTTCCGGCCCGAGCAGAAAATGCCTGGCCGCTTCGATGCTTTCGACGCCTGGCATATTCGGATCGTAGTATTGGCCGGGGCCGGATGGCCGCGGGCCCGCCTTCGATACGTGCCCGTTCGACGGGCGGCCGATGATCTCTTCAAGACGCCATACGCATCGGATGAGCCTGTCGAAATCGACACCGGTCTCAATCCCCATGCCTTCGAGCATGTGCATCAGATCCTCGGTCGCGGCCATGCCGCAGGCCCGGCCGTTGCCGCCATACTGGCCGCCGCCGATGCCGCCGAGCGTGCCGTCGATCAGGACGGTATCGTCAGCGTCCAGCGTCCGCAGCGCCGCGTATATCACCGGCAGGGCCATGCCGCGCGCATTGTGGATATGAAGATGGAACTGCCTGACCTTCGGCCAGCGTTGGCGGATCTCCGCCAGATCCTCCTCCATCTCGTGCGGCAGGCACCAGCTCTGTGAGTCGTGAAGGCCGATCTCCATGACTTCGATGCCCGCGCTCTGGAGCAGATCGATCTCGCGTTCGAGGAAGGAGAATCTGTATTCGCGGGAGAACTTTCCGGCGAAATTGGAGCCCCAGGCTGAGGCGATGGCGACCCGGCCTTTGGTAATACCGCGGCGCACCGCGTCCCCCACGATCGCCTCCGGCCATATGGCCATGATCTGTTCGATGGAGCGATTGACATTCCGACGCTGATGGATGTCGCAGATATCGAGGAAAAGACTGCACCATTCTTCCTCGATCGTCAGCGGCGGGGAATAGGCCTCGGCCTGCTGCTTGGCCTTCTGATTGTGAATGAACGGCAGGTAGGTAACGCCCTCCTTGGGGCGGAACCGCTTCAGCAATTCCTCAAAGTCGGCCATCTGGGGCACAAAGCGCGGGCTGACGAATGCGCCGATCGTCAGCCGCTTGAGTCCGGTTTCGGAAAGCTCGTCGAGAAAGGCCGCCTTTGTATCGACATCGATCGCCGGGTCTTCGATGCCGAAGCCCTCGCGCATCACCTCTTCGTTGTAAATGACCGTGGGCCAGCGCACGGAAAACTCCCCGAACTGCACGACCGCGGCCGCGCTTTTTATTTGTATAACTATTATGGTTCAAGATACTATCCGTCAACGGTTTTTCGTACGAGACGGCAGGTCGTAAGAGGCCAGAGAAGCATCACGCGGCCAACGCCGGCACCGGGTGTGCGAATGCAGGAGGAACAACCGGCATGCCGGACTACACCGTCAGTGATCTTGTCGCCGAGTTCCTGTCCGCCTGCGGTGTCCGCACCGCATTCGGGATTGTCTCGGTTCACAACGTTCCGCTGCTTGACGCCATCGGTCGCCGCAATGCGATACGTTTCGTGCCGGCCCGCGGCGAGACGGGCGGCGGACATATGGCGGATGCATATGCAAGGGTGATCGGAGGACTGGGCGTCGTCATCACGAGTACGGGGCCTGCCGCCGCCAACGCGGTCCCTGCCCTTGTCGAAGCACGCTTTGCCGGCTCGCCGCTCCTGCACATCACCGGACAGACCGCCACGCGGTTTCTGGGACGGGACGCCGGCACGGTTCATGACGTGCCCGGCCAATCCGAAATGCTGCGGGCGACCGGCAAGGCCTGCATGCGGATCAGCCGCGCCGAGGAGGCATTCGGCGTGCTCATGGCCGCCGCCGGCAGCGCCCTGTCGGCTCCCATGGGACCGGTAAGCGTCGAAATCCCGATCGATGTGCAGCGCGCGCCCGTGCAAAGACCCTCAGCGCTCGATGATCTGCGCCTTCCCGTCCGCCCGCCGGTACAGCCCGGGACAGCCGATCTCGATGATCTGGCATCTCGCGTGCGTGACGTGAAGAGACCCATGCTCTGGCTCGGCAATGGCGCCAGAGGCGCCGGCCCTGCTGCCCGGCGCCTCCTCGATCTCGGCTTCGGAATGGTCAATTCATGGCGCGGGCGGGCGATCGTGCCCGATGACCATCCCGCCACCCTCGGCGCCATGCACGGTTCGGGCGTACCGCGGATCGAAGCGTTTTATGATACTGTCGACCTGATGATCGTCACGGGCTCGCGGCTGCGCGGCCATGAGACGCTCGACAACCAGCTCAGACTTCCGGCGCGGCGCATCCGGATCGACGTCGACCCCCTCGCCGATGGGCGAACCTACGCGTCGGAGATGTTCGTCTGCGCAGATGCGAGCCTCGCGCTCGAAGGGCTCGCCGACAGGCTCGAGCGGGTCGGTTACCGTGCCGACCCCGGGCTCGCAAAGGACTTGGCGGAAGCCCGGCGCGAAGCGGCCGAGCAATACCGCGCGACCCTGGGCCCCTACAAAAGTTTTCCCGAACAACTGCGTGCAGCCATGCCCCGCGACACGATTTTCGTTCGCGATGCGACGGTCGCGGGCAGCACATGGGGTCACCGCCTCGTCCCGCTCTATGGCGAACGGGACTCGGTCCATTCGGTCGGTGCGGCGATCGGACTTGGTCTTCCCTTCGGCATCGGTGCGGCGCTCGCGGCCGCCCGGCAGGGCCGCAAGGCCGTGGCGCTTGTGGGCGACGGCGGTTTCGCGCTGGCCCTGAGCGAACTCTGGACAGCGATTCAGGAAAAGGTGGATCTCACCATCGTCGTCATGAACGACGGTCTCTATTCGCAGATCGCGCATATCCAGGACGCCGTCGCGGGGGGGCGCCGGTTCTACGACCGGCTTGAGCAGCCGGATCTGATCCAACTCGCTGCCGTCGCCGGCCTGCCGGCAAGGCGGGTAAGCCGCGCCGAGGAATTCGGCGAGGCGATAGCAGAGGCAATATCCCGAACGGGCCCGTCGCTGGTGGAAGTCGACATGCACACGATCGGCCCGGTGCCGCCCGCCGTGATCGTCACCGGCGTGGAGAAAAAGGACTGACCGGTGCTAGCGGCCCGCCTTGCCGGACTCGCCACGATGACTGAAGACACCCGATGCGTTTCCAACGGTCTGATCGCCGACGAGGAGCAGCGCGTTGACGAAGATCAGCGTCTTGTTTGTCTGAACGACCTCGCAACGCGCCTCGAGGAAAGCACCGATCTCTACTCCCTTTATGAACTGGTGGTTGAGCTGGACCGTCGCCATCAGCCAGTCTTCGCGCCCATGCCTTGCCGTCATGCCGACGGCCTTGTCGGCGAGCGACAGGATGACCCCGCCATGCGCCTTGCCATTCCGGTTGCGATGCCGCTCGTCGATCCGCAGCGCGTAGCGGCCTCCCGACCCGTCAGCCCGCTGCAGGAAGGGACCGATCAGCCGTGAATAATTGTCATGCAAGGGCATCGCGCACCATCCGCCGTCATCCAGCTGCGCGATCATCGCGGTTTCGTCCATCGTCACTCCGCTCCGCTCGGCCGGCGCCCGGCGATCTAAGGGGCTTTCCGCCTCCGTTGACCGGTTCCGGCATCCTAAATAGTAATACAATTAGCGGTCTTGGTATTTCCCCTGTCCGGCAAGTGCAAGCGTGGCGCGTCCGCAAACGGGAGAACATGCGGGGCCGGCAGATGACGGAGGTCTGATTGGGTCCGCTGAAGAAACTCAAGATCATCGAGCTGGCTGGCGTTGGCCCTGCTCCCATGTGCGCGATGCTGCTGGCCGATCTCGGCGCCTCGGTAATCCGCGTCGATCGCCGGCAGCCCGCCGAACTGGGTGTCCAGCGCCCGCGCAAATATGACCTGCTGCTGCGCAACCGGCCGGCGATCCATGTCGACCTCAAGGACGAGCACGACCGTGAACGGGTCCTTGACCTGATCGCGGAGGCCGACATGCTGATCGAGGGATTTCGGCCGGGCGTCGCCGAACGGCTGGGTCTCGGCCCGGATGACTGCCTCGCGCGCAATCCGAAGCTGATCTACGGCCGCATGACCGGCTGGGGTCAGGCCGGCCCCCTGGCGCAGTCCGCGGGCCACGATCTCAATTATATCGCGATTACCGGCGCGCTTCACGCGCTCGGCCGCAAGGGGCAGGCGCCGACGGTCCCATTGAACATCGTGGGCGATATTGGCGGCGGTGCTCTTTATCTGGCGATGGGAATGCTCGCCGCGCTCCACGAGGCGCAGGCGTCCGGCAAGGGACAGGTCGTGGATGCCGCAATCGTCGACGGCGTCGCGTCGCTGATGACGCAGACGCAGGGTACGCTCGGCGCGGGCATGATGAAACATGAACGCGGCACCAACCACACCGATTCCGGCGCGCCCTTCTACGAAGTCTATGAATGCGCGGACGGCCGCTACGTCTCCTTCGCGCCGGTCGAACCGAAATTCTACAGGCTCATGCTTGAGGGTCTGGAGCTCGATCCTTCGGAACTGCCGGCGCAATGGGACAGGGAGCGCTGGCCGGAAGCCAAGGACAGGATCGCCGCGCGCGTCAGAACCCGCACGCGCGATGAATGGGCCGCGATATTCAGCGGATCGGACGCCTGTTTCGCACCCGTGCTGACGCTGGACGAAGCTATCCTAAACGAGCATCTCGTGGCGAGGCGGACCTATGTCGATCTGGATGGCGTGGTGCAACCGGCCCCTGCCCCGCGCTTTTCGCGCAGCGTTCCCGACACCCCGAGACCCGTCTATGCATGGGACGACATGTCCGAAGAGGACATCGTGAGCCGCTGGTTGGCCGGCAGCTAGGTCGCACCGATAAGGGTTCGGGCGTGGCACGGGACGGTTCTTGGTCCTGAACAGGCCATCGGTCTATCGCGCGATATCGACGATGAAGGTCACGATTTCCGGATAGGCCGTAAGGATACCCAGCACGATCAGGTCCGCGGCGATGAACGGCATCACTCCCTTGAACACCGTCTGGACCGGAATGTCCGGCCGCACCCCATTGACGATGAAGCAAAGCAGTCCGAAAGGCGGCGAGAGCAGCCCGATGCCGCACAGTTTTACCAGCACCACGCCGAACCAGATCGGATCGTATCCCAGCGAAACCACAAGCGGGAAAACGACCGGCAGGGTCAGCAGCATCATCCCCAGCGCGTCCACGAACATGCCGAGGATGAGGTAGAGTATGTAGATGCAGATCATCACCATCAGCGGTGACATGTTCAGGCTGTTCACCCAGTCGGCGATGAAGGTCGGGAGGTTGGCGAATCCCAGGAACAGCACGAAGATCATGATGCTCCAGACCAGCGTGAACACGACGACGGTGAGCTTTGCCGTTTCGAGCAGCGCCTGACGGAACTCGGCAAGCCGCGTCCGGTTGACGATCGCGAGCAGGAACACGAAGAACGCGGCAAGCGCTCCCGCCTCGGTTGGCGTTGCCCAACCGAAAAGCATTGCGGTGAACACCGTCATGATAACGAGCAGAACGGGGATGACACCGGGCACGCTGCGAAAGCGTTCGCTCCAGCTATAGGCCCTCGTCCTCGGACCCATTTCGGGTTTCACCGATGCCATGAAGGTGATGAGAAGCACGTAGACGAATGCCGAAAAGATACCCGGCACAAATCCCGCCACCAGCAATTTGCCGACCGACTGGTCCGTTAGGATCGCGTAGACGACCAGCAGCGTCGAAGGCGGGATCAGGGAATCCAGAACGGAACCGGCAGCAACGGAGCCGCTGGCCAGAGCCTTGCTGTAACCCTCCTTGAGCATTTCCGGGATCGCGACGCGCGAGAATACGGCCGCGGCGGCCGCGCTGGACCCCGATACCGCCCCGAACGCGGCCACCGCAATCACGGTTGCCGTCGCAAGCCCGCCTGGCAACCAGCCGAACCATCGGCGGCAGGCTTCGAAGGCCGCCTGCGTGATGCCCGCGTAGTGGGCGAGATAGCCGATGAGTATGAACATCGGCAGCACGGAGAGCGAATAGCTCACACCCTTGGAATGAGGAATGGTGCCGGCGGTACGAAGGCCGATGTCCCAGCCGAGCATCCAGATCAGCCCGAAGAGCCCGACGAACCCCGCCGCATACGCGATGCGTACCCCTAGGAATCCGAGGATCAGCAGTGTCAGTGCGCCCGTAGCGCCGATCTCAAGAGGCGACCAGGCCATCGTATCCCCCCCTGCACCGGCCCCTTGAGGACGCGCAGCTATTCGAAAGAAATGCACTCATGTGGCTGGATCCGTCTTGGCAGATTCGGACAGGATGCCGCTTGCATATCGCACCAGACCGAGCAGCAATCGCAGCCACAGCAGCGCCAGCGAGACCGGGACGACCAGCTTGCTCGGCCAGACCGGCAGCTCGATGTCCATCGTCGAGTCGCCGAGCGTCAGGGCACGATAGAAGCTGAACCAGGTCGCGTAGACGAGTATGCCGATCACGACGAGCGCGACGATGATCCCGAATATCTCGATCGCATCGCGCCAACGTCTGGACAGAAGTTGGGGTACGAATTCCATGCGTATGTGGGCGCCGATATGTTCGGCGTAGGCGATGCCCATGAACGCAAGCAGCGCCGATGATTGCTCCACATAGTCGATGTAGCCGCGGATCGGCGCATTGAACAAAAGGCGGGACAGCACCTGATATACGGCCGTCATCATCAGCGTGAAAATCGCCAGTGCGCCAACGACGATGAAAGCCTGTTCGATCCGTGACAGAACGAGATCGACGATGCCGGTCGGCGGCGGCAGCGATTCATACTCGTCGACTGCGTGATCTTGCGCCATCGTGGGTCCCCCGCATTTTCGATCGCCTGCCGGACCATTCCCCCGGCTGGCAAGAGAGCGCCGTCAAACTTTAGGCGTTCAGTATCGGGCCGCAACCAGCCAAGGCTGACCGCGGCCCGCATAGGACATGCCTGCCGGTCTAGTTTGAGCCGGCTTTGGCGGCATCGAGAACGAACTGGAGAATTTCCTTGCCCGGCACGCCGTCCTTCTCACGCGCTTCGGCCCATTCGTCCCAAACCGGCTTGCCGGCTGCCTGACGGAACTGGTTCAACTGACTTTCATCGAGTTTGACGAGTTTCAACTTATCGTTGCTGCCGAGCTTCTCCAGCGATTTCTTATCGCCTTCGGTGATCGCCTTGATCTGGGCTTCGTAGGCAACCTCGCGCGCCTTCTGCAACAGTTCCTTGTACTGCGCCGGCAGGGCCTCGTAGTCACTGATGCTGAGCACCAGCGGATAACCGATCGTGCCGAGCCCCAGATTGGTCGTCATCCAAGCGCCGATCTCGTAGGTCTTGAAGGAGTCGTGCGCGTAGAACGGCAACGCGACGACATCGAGCAGGCCTCGGTCGAACGCGTTGTAGATCTCCGGCGCCGGAACACTGGTTGCAACAGCGCCAATCTTCTCAAGTGCCTGACCCATGCCGCCCAGCGCGCGGACGCGCTTGCCCTTCATGACGTCCAGACTCGTCGGGGCCTCTCCCTTGCCGACAAGTTCGTACTGCGGCAACAGGCTCGACATGAACGGCACGCCGTTCCAGGCCGCAAACTCCGCCTTCACGCGCGGATCGGCGTGCAGCTTGTCATGTACCTTGCGCTGCGTATTGATATCGCCGAGCGGCAGAAACGGCAGATCCAGCACGGTATAGAGCGGCAGGCGCGCCGGCGTGTAGGAAGCCGAGACGAGCGCCCCCTGCACGGAACCGATCTTCAGCAGGTCTAGAAACTCCTTGGGCTCGCCGAACGTGCCGTAACCGATGGTGATTGTAAATTTGCCATCAGTTTCGGCTTCGACGTATTTCTTCATCTCTTCGAGGAGTGTCGTGGCGGCGCGCGGCTTGCCGAACGTGGCGAAGCGCCAGTTGACGCTCGGTCCGTCGACCTTGGCGAAGGCGGGCGCAGCAAGCAGCATAGCCGTGGCCAAGAGCGCGATCTTCTTCATAAATTTCATCGTCATAGCCTCCCTTTTTATCAGCGGCCGTTTTCCGACCTAACCTACTGTATCATATGAACAACCATTTAAATAGTAAGATAATACGGACTGGTCGCATATATGAAATATAGAGTATAAAAAAATTCCCTTTGGTATAAATTCAGACGAATTTTGGTGCGCGTCCCAGGAGTCCGGCGGCTTATCGAGCGTGGCGTCCTGTAAGGTGATGACCCACCGGACTCTTGCGCACCGATAAGTACCCACCGCTGACCCGCTTTGGGTGACGAATTGGAAAAGCACCTCGGTCCGGCCTCCGGAAAGATACCAGGACAAGTCTTGCGGCCGCTTGCGCGAACTCAGGGACGAGGCCTGCTTGTCATTCGGAGTGACGACCTGCCGCGGCTGCAAATCGCGGTCCGGAATGAAGTTGGGGGTGCGGTTTGCCGCATTCCAGATACCGGCGGACGCCACAGGAACCCTCACTCCCTCATCGGACGTCTCATGGCCCGAGTTCGCGGACTTTGCGCTTCATCCGTGATAGTACTGCGGCATTCTTTATGGGATAGTACTTGTTGAAATGATCAATGCGTTAGGCACGCGATCGTTGTTGAGCGCGTCAGACTGAGAATCGGTTATGCATCTGAAAAAATCAGGGTTGGCCACAACCCGTTACCCCTGCTGACGAGAGGCCAGAATGAGCAAGAGGGGCGCACCATCAAGCCAGCCTTCGGGTCCCAAGGACTTTCGCATCGGATTTCTCGTTCACGACGTGTCCCGCGTTCGCAGCACACTTTTCGACAGCCAGATGAAACCGCTTGGCATGACCCGTTCGCGCTGGTGGGCGCTCGCCCAACTGTCGAGGTCGCTCAGCTACAATGGCGTTGACGGCATGCTGCAGACGGAGCTTGCCGAAATCATGGATGTCGGCAAGGTGACGGTCGGGGGATTGATGGATCACCTGGAGGCGGCCGGACTCGTGGAACGGCGCCCTGATCCGCACGACCGGCGCGCCAAACGCGTTCACATCACCGAGAACGGCCACAAGGCGCTCGCAAAGATGAAGAAGGTGGGTCAACGATTGAATCGTCAGGTGCTGGACGGAATTCCGCCGGAGCATGTGAAGATCGCCGAGGACGTGCTGTCCAGGATGCGCGCGAACATCGTGGACATCCTGAACGAAGAGTAAGCCTGAAGCGCGCGAACGCGCTCGCAAGGGCGTAACGTTCGTGCCTACCCGGCGCGCAGTGCAACGCCGTGACCGTCTTTCCATGGCGGTTATAAGGCGTATCGACGCTGGACGGCCGCGCGAACCGACCGGAACATCCCCGGTCTATTCGCCGATCTTGCGCGAGCCGCGCCCCATAAGCGATCCGGTTTCATACGCATTTTCCACAGATGCCGGTTGGATTTCCTCCCGATTGCCTCTGAAATAGCACAGAGAATCGCCGATTATAGTTTGCTTCAGTATCGAACTGCATATAACTATATCGTTTGCTAGGGACCATAAGAAATGAGAGCGGCCATGGAGTTCGGAATTTTGTCGTTGGGCGCATATGTGCCTCGCCTCAGGCTTTCGCGGAAGGCGATCGCCGATGCACATCGCTGGATGGCGCCTTCGCTGAACGGCAAGGGCGAACGGTCGTTCTGCAGCCACGACGAGGACAGCGTGACGATGGCGGTCGAAGCGCTGCGCGATTGCGTTGCTCCAGCTGCGCGCGCCGGTATCGAGACCTTGACGCTCGCGTCGACGACCCTGCCCTATTCAGACATGTCGAATGCGGCGATCGTGGCTGGAGCGTGCGACCTTCCCGCGTCCGTTCGCTGCTCGGAAAGCACCGGCTCGCAACGCGCCGCGACGTCGGCACTGATCCCCGCTCTCAGGAACACGAAGGAGGAAAGCGTCGTCGTCGCGTCGGATCGCCTTCAGGCCAAACCCGCCAGCGCACAGGAGGTGGCGAACGGCGCGGGCGCGGCGGCCGTCCGGATCGGCATGGGAGAGCCGGTCGCCAAATTCCTCGGCGCTGGCAGCGTCTCGATGAATTTTCCCGACCATGTGCGCGCCTCGGAGAACCAGGACGCCTATTATTGGGAAGAGCGCTGGATCCGCGACGAAGGCTACGAGAAGCTGATCCCGCCGGCAGTGGAGGCTGCCCTGGCCGATGCCGGCGTCGGGATCGAGGCCATGGACCACTTCGTCATGCCGGCATCGATCCGTAAAGGGGCCGATGCGGTTGCCCGCAGGCTCGGCTTCAAGGGCACGGTCGCGGACGATCTTTCCGCCAATTGCGGTGATACCGGTGCTGCGCATGCATTGCTGATGCTCGGCCTGGTCCTTGAGACGGCGGAGAAGGGCCAGAAGATCCTGATCGTCGGGTTCGGTCAGGGCGCCGACGCGATCGTGCTGGAAGCCACCGGCAGGCGCTCGCAAGGGCGTGGCGTGTCAGGCGCGCTCACCGACAAGCTCGTCACCCATGACTATATGCGGTTCCTGTCCTTCTATGGCCGGATCGATCTGGAATGGGGCATGCGTGCCGAGGGCGCCGAGAAGGCCGCGCTCACCAATGTCTGGCGAGCCGCCCCGCAGCTCTCCGCCTTCAAGGCCGGCAAATGCCCGAAATGCGGCACCGTTCAGTTTCCGCAACTGCCGGTATGCGTGAGCGCGGGCTGCGGCGCCTCGCGCGACGATTTCGAACAGGTCTCGCTCGCGGACGAGCCGGCACGGCAACTGACCTATACGGCAGACTATCTCTCCTATCACCCCGCGCCCCCGCTCCATATCGGCTTCGTCCAGTTCCGGAACGGCGCGCGGCTCTACATGGAGACCTGCGACACAACCAGCGAGGCGCTGGATGTGGGGCTGCCGCTTCGCATCGTATTTCGCATCAAGAGAATCGACCCCCGCAACGGATTCCGGCGCTATTTCTGGAAAGCGACGCCGGAAAAACTATAGGAGGCCCGGACTATGGCCACTGGAATCAAGGATAAGGTCGCCATCATCGGGATGGGATGCTCGAAATTCGGCGAGCGGTGGGACGCGGGCGCGGACGACCTGATGGTCGAAGCGTTCAATGAGGCGCTGGGCGACGCCGGTATCGAGCGCGCGCAGATCGACGCCGCCTGGTACGGGTCAGGGCTGGATGCCGCCAATGTCGGCAACTCCGCCATTCCTGCATCGACCGCGCTTCGCCTGGATGGCATTCCATTCAGCCGCATGGAAAACATGTGCGCCACCGGAACCGAGGCCCTGCGCGGCGCGGTATACGCGGTGGCGGCAGGCGCCTGCGACATCGCGCTGGCGATTGGCGCGGAGAAGCTTAAGGACACGGGCTTCGGCGGCCTGCCGAACGGGTTCAAGGGAACCTTCAACGACCTGTGGCTCACCATTGGTTCAGCTCCGGCCGGCTTTGCCCAGCTCGCGGCGGGCTACCGCACCAAGCATCAGATATCCAAAGAGGATCTGAAGAAGGCGCTTGCCCATGTTTC
Source organism: Flavobacteriaceae bacterium (assembly GCA_050249695.1). Lineage (GTDB taxonomy): Bacteria > Pseudomonadota > Alphaproteobacteria > Rhizobiales > Tepidamorphaceae > JACKJP01. Next base: position 31,815 of record JBFWQA010000003.1, read on the forward strand.
GTGGAAGAGTCACCAGAACGGCACGCTCAGCCCCAAGGCGCATCTGCGCAAGGCGGTCGACATGGAGACGATCCTGAATGCGCCGATGATCGCCGATCCACTGGGCCTTTACGATTGCTGCGGCGTCAGCGACGGGGCCGCCTGTGCCATCGTAACGACACCCGAAATCGCCCGCTCGCTCGGCAAGAAGGATCTTGTCACCGTCAAGGCTCTGCAACTGTCGATCAGCTCGGGAATCGAGTCGACTACCGACCGGTGGGACGGCAGCCAGGTCTGGAATACAAGAAGGGCGGCCAAGAAGGCCTATGAGGAAGCCGGCATCACCAATCCGCGCGAGCAGCTCAGCCTTATGGAGGTTCATGACTGCTTCTCGATCACGGAACTCGTGACGATGGAAGATCTGTTCGTCTCCGGCGAAGGCGAGGCGGTCAGGGACATCATGAACGGCTTTTACGATCGCGACGGCGGCGTGCCCTGCCAGGTCGACGGCGGACTGAAGTGCTTCGGTCATCCGATCGGCGCTTCGGGCCTGCGCATGGCGTACGAAAACTACAATCAGCTTCTCGGCCGCGCCGGTGAGCGCCAGATCAAGAATGCCTCGATCGGGCTGAGCCACAATCTGGGAGGCGTACCCTACCAGGGCATCGCCGCGATTTCGATTCTCGGGCTCATGGGCTGAAGCTGCAGGCCGAAAGCCAGCCAGGAGCAATACAGTAACGGGAGGCTGAAATGCGCATGGATCGACCAATGTTCTCGCCGGAACACGAGCAGTTTCGCGACACGGTTCGCCGATTCCTCCATACCGAGCTGGTGCCTCATCACGCTCAATGGGAACGCGACAAGGTCGTGCCGCGCGAGATCTGGCGCAAGGCCGGCGAGATGGGTCTGCTGTGCCCCAACATGCCCGAGGCCTATGGCGGCGCCGGCGGGGACTGGCTCTACAACGTGGTCGTGATCGAGGAGCTTAGCCGCGCGGGCCTGACCGGGCCGGGCTTCATGGTGCATTCGGAGATGTGCGCCCCCTATATTCTCGAATATGCCTCAGAAGAGGTAAAGCGCGAATGGCTGCCGAAGATGGTCACCGGCGAGGCCATAGGGGCGATCGCACTGACGGAGCCGGGCGCGGGCAGCGACCTCAAGAACATTTCCCTGCGTGCCGAGCGTGACGGCGATCACTACGTTCTCAACGGTCAGAAGGTTTATATCTCGAACGGCCAGAACGCCGACATTGTGATGACGGCCTCGAAGACAGACCCGGCTGCCGGCGCGAAGGGCGTGACGCTGATCGTTGTGCCGACGAATGCACCGGGGTTCAAACGCGGAAGGAACCTAGAGAAGCTCGGCCTCAAGGCGCAGGACACCAGCGAACTTTTCTACGCGGACGTCCGTGTTCCCGTCGCAAACCGCATGGGTGAAGAAGGCTCGGGTTTCGCGATGCTGATGACCAAGCTGCCGCAGGAGCGTCTGACTCAGGCGGTCAGGTCATGCGCGGTGTGCGAACAGACGCTCGCCGACACGGTCGCCTACGTCAAGGACCGGAAGGCTTTCGAACATACGATCGGGGACTTCCAGAACACCCAGTTCGTGCTCGCCGAGCTTGAAGCGGAAACGACCCAGTTGCGGTTCTTCGTCGACCACTGCATCCAAAGTCATATCAAAGGCGATCTCAGCCCGGTCATGGCGGCCAAGGTCAAGCTCGTCGCCTCCAACCTCCATTGCAAGGTCGTGGACCATTGCCTGCAATTCTACGGCGGCTATGGCTACATGCTCGAGTACCCGATCGCGCGCGCCTATATCGACGCCCGGATTGTCAAGATCGCCGGCGGCGCGATCGAGGTCATGAAGCAGATCATCTGGCGCGATATGGCGCGGCGCAATGCGTGACGCACCAGCGTGCCCGCGAACAACAAGTTGCATGAGATAGCCGCATCCCCGAGACGGTAACCTGAGAAGAAAAAGGCGGAGGAAACAGGTGGTGGACGAGTTGTGGGCCAGTCCCTGGGACCATGCGCGAGAACGTCCGGACCATCCTGCGGTCATTTTCGCCGACACGGGCGAAAGGCGCTCCTACGCGCAGATGATCGGCACGGCCAACCGTTTGGCCCACCGCCTCGTGGCCGACGGGGTTGAGGTCGGGGACTGCGTCGCAATCTTCCTTGAGAACCGAGTTGAGTATGTCGAGGCGGTCTGGGCCGCCAAGCAACTCGGCGCCTACTATGTCTGTCTGCCGCGCGACCTGACGCGGAATGACGCGGAATACATCCTGCGCAACAGCGGCGCCAAGGTTCTGATCACATCCGACACGATCGGCGAGGTTGCCGAGACCCTGCTGGAAACCGTGCCGACTTTGCGCGCCGGATACATGATCGGCGAGGCGCGCGGCGCCTTTCGCCCCTACGAAGGCGCGCTTGAAGGCATGCCGGACGAGATGGTCGAGGGCCGGCCGCGCGGTTCCTCTATGCTTTACTCGTCGGGCACCACCGGACGCCCCAAGGGAATACGTCACCCGATCGAGAACGTACCGCCGCAGATCGCTCCTCCCCGCCATCTCTATCTTCGGGAACTCTTCCGGTTTTCGCGCGACACCGTTTTCCTGAATCCGGGTCCTTTCTATCACACGGCCCCGTTGCGGATGATGATTCACGCCCAGCGCGAGGGCGCCACCGCGATCGCCTTTCGCCGGTTCGACGCGGAGACGGTGCTGCGGGCGATTGAGACCTTCGGCGCGACCTGCGGCATGTTCGTCCCGACGATGTTCATCCGCATGCTCGACCTGCCGGAGGCCGTCCGGGAGAGCGTGGACTTGAGCACCATGCAAGTGGCGCTGCACGGCGCCGCGCCGATGCCTCCGGCGGTGAAAGACAAAATGATCGCCTGGTGGGGCGACTGCATCACGGAGATGTATGGCGGCACGGAAAGTATCGGTACGACGATTATCAGTGCGTCGGAGTGGAAGACACATCGCGGCTCGGTCGGCAGACCTTCCTCCATCACCCGTATCCGCATCGAGGGGCCTGACGGCAAGGACTGCCCTGCGGGCGTTCCGGGTCTTGTCCTGATGACGCAAGGCAAGCCGTTCGAATATTTCGGCGATCCGGTCAAGACCGCCGAAGCCACAAGGCCCGACCACTGGGGAACGCTCGGCGACATCGGATATCTGGACGAGGAGGGATATCTGTACCTTACCGACCGGGCATCCAATCTGATCATTTCGGGGGGCGTCAACATTTATCCCCAGGAGGCGGAGAATGTCCTCGCCGGTCATCCCGACGTCGCCGACGTCGCCGTTTTCGGCATTCCCCATGCCGTATTCGGAGAGCAGGTCCACGCCCTTGTCGTCCCGCGAGAGGGCGTTGCCGCCGATGACGCGTTGACGGAACGGCTCATCGCGTTCTGCCGGGACGAGATCGGCAAGATCAAGAGCCCGCGGTCGTTCGAATATGCGGACGCCCTCCCCCGCAGCGAAACGGGCAAGATACTGAAGAAACAACTTCGCCAGCGATACTGGCCCGATAGTCCTATAAGCCGAAGCCAAGAAGCAAGGAATTGAACGTGGATCTGAACGCCGTCCGAAATCATCGGTTTGCCCCAGTCGAGCACACATATACGGCGCGCGATACGATGCTTTACGCCCTTGGTCTGGGCTATGGCAGCGCGCCGCTCGATGCCGAACAGCTTAAATTCGTTTACGAGGAAGGGCTCGTCGCGGTGCCCTCTATGATCAACGTGCTCGCCCATCCCGGGTTCTGGGCAAAAGATCCGAAATTCGGCATAGACTGGGTCAAACTGCTCCACGGTGAGCAAAGCTTCGAACTCCGGCGGCCGTTGCCTCCCGAAGGGTGTGTGCGCGGCGAATATTCGATCGATGCCGTCGAGGACATGGGCGAGGACCGAGGCGCCAAACTCTATCAGACGAAGAAACTGTACGACGCAGCAACCGGTGACCTCATCGGTACGGTGCTGACGACGCTGTTCATGCGCGGCGATGGCGGCCAGGGCGGCTTTGGCGACATTCCCGCCCAGCCCGAACCCCTGCCCGATGCGGCGCCTGATGAGGTGATCGAGATTCCCACTTTGCCGCAACAGGCGCTCATCTATCGCCTGTCTGGCGACTACAACCCCATTCACGCTGACCCGGCGCCGGCCAAGAAGGCCGGCTTTCACGCCCCGATTCTGCACGGACTATGCTCCCTCGGCATCGCCACCCGGGCAATCCTGATGGCCTGCGCCGACAATGATCCGGCGCGCCTCAAGTCGCTCTCGCTGCGTTTTTCACGTCCGGTCTTCCCCGGCGAGACTCTGGCCGTCGAGATATTCCGCACGGGCGACACCATCCGGTTCCGGTGCCTGATCCCCGAGCGCGACGTGGTCGTGCTGGATCGCGGCCGGGCGGAGGTCTCGTAGTGGGCGGCTGGGACCGTACGGGCGATGGCTACCTCTCAAGGCTGGCCGACGGCGTTCTGACGCTCACCTTCAACGCACCGGAGGCGCGAAATCCGTTCCGCCCGAACATGGCGGCGGATTTCGCGGCCATATTCGAGGAGGCACGTGCCGATCCGCAGGTGCGATGCCTTCTTTTCCGCGGCGCGGGCGACCATCTCACCTCGGGCGGAGACATCGCGAATTTCCAGCGCTCCCTTGAAATGCCGAAGGAGGAATTGCAGGCGCATTTCCACGAACGGCTGATGCGGGCCAAAACGATGGCCGAGAATCTCATTGCGCTCGACAAGCCGGTCCTCGTGCGGATGCGCGGCGCGGTCGCCGGTGCGGGAATGCTGATCCCCCTCGCCGCCGATCTGGTCATCGCCGACGAATCCGCGCTCTTCGTTTTCGCTTACAATCGGATCGGACTGACGCCGGACGGCGGGGTGTCATGGTTGTTGCCGCGGGTGACGGGGCCAAGGCAGGCCAGGCGTCTTCTGCTGAGCGCCGCCACGGTCGACGCGGACGAAGCGCTGCGGCTCGGCCTCGTCGATCGCGTCGTGCCGGCAGATGCGCTGGACCTGGAGGTCGAGAAGGCGGCGGCCCAGTTCGCATCCACGTCCCGCCACGCGGCCGCCCGCACAAAAGCCCTGCTCCGTCAGTCGATGTCAGCCTCACTGCCGGAGCAACTGATCGCTGAACGCGACGGTATCGTTGCTTCCGTCGGCACGGGCGACTTTGCCGAAGGCGTTGCCGCGTTCATGGAGAAACGGCGGCCCAGATTCGCCTGACGGGATCTTTGCTGGCGCGCCGGTCAAAGCCCGTTCGGAATTGCCAGCGAGATGATCGGAAAGAAGAGCAGCAGGATCAGCACCAGAACGTCCATCGCAAAGAACGGCGCCACGCCGTAGAAAATCCGCCCCACCGGCACCTTCGGTTCCGTCACCGAGTTCAGGACGAAGACATTCAGGCCGACCGGCGGCGTGACCAATCCCATCTCGAGCAGCTTGACGACGATAACGCCGAACCAGATGAGGTTTAGCCCTTGCCCCTCGACCAGCGGCAGGACGAAAGGCAGCGTCAGAAGCAGGATGCCCAACGGATCCAGGAACATCCCGAGTACGAGATAGATCAGCACGATGCCGACGAAGAGTGCAAATGTCCCCGGATCGGTCGCCGCAACAAAGGCGACAAGCGAATTGGCAACACCCGTCAGCGAGACAAAAGACACAAAGAGCTTGGCCGCCGCCGCGATAATGAATATCGCCGCCGATTGTGACGCGGTTTCGCGAAGCGACGTGACGATGCCGTCCAGGGTTATGCGACGCGTCACGGCCGCGATGACAACGGCGACGGCAAGACTGACCGCGGCCGCTTCGGTGGCGGTGAAGAGTCCACCGTAGATTCCGCCTATGATGATTGCAAAGATCAGAAGAGCGGGCCATGCCGCCAGTACCGCGGCCCAGCGTTCCGACGCGGTATAGGACCTCTCCGTCGGCGGGGCGTCTGCAACGCGCAGCTTCGCCCAAACCCCGATCACCACCCAGTAGCCGACCATTGAAATAAGACCCGGCAGGACTCCGGCCATGAAGAGCTTGCTGATCGATTGTTCGGCGAAAATGCCGTAGAGAATGAAAATGATGCTCGGCGGGATGAGCGCGCCCAGAGTGCCGCCGGCAGCCACCGCGCCCGTGGCCAGGCGATCGGAATAACCGTAGCGCAGCATCTCGGGAACCGCGACCCGTCCCATGGTGGCCGCGCAGGCCAGCGACGACCCGGAAATCGCCGCGAAGCCGCCGCATCCCAGGACTGATGCCATCGCAAGCCCGCCGGGTATGCGCGTGAGCCACGCACGCGCAACGAAATAGATATCGGAAGTGATACCGGCCCGGTAGCACACATGCCCCAGAGCGATGAACATCGGTATCGCGGCCAGATCATAGGCGTAAAAGAGCTCGAAGACCGTCGTCGTCGCGAGCGAAAGCGTTGGCGTGATCGCAGCGTCGAAGCGGGGCGTCCCGCCATTGGGAAGCGCAAAGAAGCAATAAATGCAAATGGTGGCAACGGAACCAAGCGCGAATGCGATGGGGGTACGCAAGCCGATCAGCAGAAGCGCGGCGAGCATGCCAAGGATGCCGATGAGGAACGGATCCACGGTTCAGGCCTCCGTCTCGGCGGCATCTGCCTCGATTTCGGGCGCGCCCTGAACCATGAAGAGCAGCAGTCTCAGCGAGACAAGCCAGAGGCCCAGTGAGAGTATCGCATAGGGCGGCCATTTGGGCATGCGGAGCTGTCCGTATTGGCTCCTGCCGCTTTCGAAGTGCTCCCAGGCCAGTCCGGCGTACCACCAGGCAAGGGGAACAAAGAAAAGCAATCCCGCGGCAAGAGCGAGGAAACGGGCAGCCTTCTTGCCCGTTGGGCCGAAGCGCTCATACAGCAGATCGACCGCGATGTGCTGGCCCTTCCCCGTCGCATGGCCGAGGCCGAGAGCGATGGACGTCAGCAACAGTAGTTGAACGAACAAGACGTTGTCCGGCACGGCGATGGCCGGAAAGCTCCGCGAGGGAACGGCCAGGAGTACCAGACCGCCGGCCAGCACCAGCGCGGCGACGGAGATCCACAAAAAAATTTGTTCCAGGCGAGACAGAATGCCGTTCGCATGCGTCGCATTAGCCATGCCGGTCTCCTTCGGGAGGCCGCGTCCGCGCCGACCGATGCCGGCGCGGAGCAGTGCCAGGTTATTTCGACACTTCCATCAGATGCTTCTTGAGAGCGGCCTTGTAATCGGCGACGAGGCCCTTGGCATCAACTCCCCGCTTTTCGCCTTCGGCGATATAGGAATCGACGAATTCCTGACCCGCCTCTTCAAGCTTGGCGCGATCTTCGTCGGTGAAACGGACCACCTTGAGGACCTTTCCGTTGAACCCGCTTCCGCCCAATTGCTCGATGACCTCCTGATTCCGCTTGCGCATCGCCTCGGCAAGCTTGCGCGTATATTCCTTCCCGAGGCTGACGATCATCTCCTGGTCCTTCGGCTCCAGCGCGTCGTACTCACGTTGTGACATGAACATCGCATTGGACTGGATGGTGGCGCCGTCGATGACCGTGAGGCCTTTCGAGACCTCTTGCAGCTTGTAGCTCTCGATCACATAGCCATAGGCCTGGGAACAGTCGATCAGCCCGGTGTCCAGCGCCTGATAGGCCTCGGGCAGCGCCAGCGGAACATGGATGGCGCCGAACTTGCCGTAGATCTTGCCGTAGTCGGCAGTGGCCCGGACCTTGACGCCCTTGAAACCCTCCACGCTGCTGATCGGATCGCCGCTGCAGATCATTTGGATGGGGCCGACCGAATAGTTCAGCAGATAGACGACTCCCTGTTCCTCGAACTCCTTCTTCATCGCAGGATGCGTGGTGGCCAGTTCATACAGGGCCATCGATCCGGCAACCTCGTGAGGGTTGTTGATCGGCAGGTCGCCCACCCGGTAGACGAACAGATCTTCCGGCGTATAGCCCGCCGTCACCGTGCCGAGAGACGCGACGCCATTCTTCAGGCCGTCCAGAATTTCCTTGGCCGGGAGCAGGGCCTGTGCCCAGTGCCGCTCGATCTTGATGCGCCCTTCGCTGCGTTTCTCCACTTCGTCGAGAAACTGCGTGACGAATTCCGCCCTGATGCCGCGGTTGCCGCCGTAGTCGGCGTAGCGCAGAACAGTCTCTGCGGATGCAGCCGCGGGTGCCAGGACCAGCAGTGCTACCGCTAATTTCAGATAAGATTTCATTACTTTTCCTCCAATCTTCATTACAGACCTTGATTCAAACCGAGTATCCGTTGGGCACTTCATCGGAAGTGGCCGACTTGCGAAACACGACTCCAGTCCGCAAATGGCCCGGTCGATCATCGACTGTCGGTCCGGCCTTCGCCGGCTGTCTCCCACACGATGCCGCGGCCCGCTGACCGGCGCACCCGTTCATGATGATCATTTTGCCTTCCGGTATTTCAATGTCGGCTCCCCCCTGGGCACCCCGACTGCTCGGAAATGCCTGCATGACCGGTCGCACTCCCCTTATCACCGGGTTTCGTGGCCAATCCGCCTTCGCCCTGCGGACACTATGATATTTGGCATATGGTAGTCCATAGTACGATACGCGATACTACTTTTTTTCTGGTCTACGGCCACGCGTTTCAGCGCTTCTTTGGCGCTGCGAGGCTGGCGCGCTCGTCTGGCTCAGTCCGTACGCCGCGCAATCGATCAGAGCTTCGGCCAATTCTAGGCGGATAGTATCGAGCGCCGGCTCGCGCTGGCCGGCCAACCGCGCAGCCAAACGCCCGACGATGCCGCGCAACGCGACAACGTCCGCCGCAAGCGTCTGATAATCGTCGCGAGCCGGCAGATCGGGAACACTTTCGTCGAGTAGACCGCGCTCGGACAGGCTTGTCAGGACGAGTCGCAGCCGCGCTGACTCCGCTGCGGCGATCTCCCTTGCCCCGCTCCAGTCGGTATCGCGCAGGATCGCCGCGATCCGATAGGCCATGGCCTCCGTGCCGGGCTGCATGTGGGGCGCAATATGCGACTTCAGCAGGCGGATCATTCCCTGAGCCAACTGATTGGGATCAGGTCTCATTGGAGACCATCCAGTTCACCGTTCCGTGCCACCGCGCGCATCAGCGCCGACAGATGGCGATCAGGCGACTGGATCATCCGGCTGTCGTCTCCATCGAGGAATGCACGCAAAGTCTCAATCGCGATCGTTGCAAGTTTCTGCAGCGCGAAGACAGACCACCAGGCAACCGCCGCCCGATCCACGGTTGTGCCTCGGCGTGCCTCATAGGCTTTCAGAAAATCATCCGGGCCGAAGCGGCCTTCAACAAAATGCTGGCCGCGATAGATGGCGGCGAAGTACCAGCCTATGTCTTCCGCCGGATCGCCGGTATGGGCGAATTCCCAGTCGAGAACGGCGCTGATGCGCCCGTCATGGATCAGGATGTTCGCCGGTCTGTAATCACCATGCACGATCGCCCGCGCTGTCGCGGCCGGCTTGTTCGCTTCCAGCCACCAGAGGCCAAGCCGCAACTCGGCAGCCGCCTCGTCGGGAAGCGCGGCCGCCTTGGCCCGATAGGGAGCGAGCGCTCCCTCTACCGGATCTTCCTCATCCGATTGCGCCGGCAACGAATGGAGGTCGGCCAGAACGGCAGCGATCTCCCGCGCCAGACCGACGCGAGCTTCCTCGTTCAGCCCCATCCTATTCCGGTCGGTCAGCACCATGCGTTCCGCGCGGCCCTTGCAGCGTTGCATGATCATCGCGAAGCGGCCGCCTAGCATCCCCTGCCACCACGCCCGCGGGCTGGGAATGCCGGAGCCGTTCAAACGCTGCAGAACGGCAAATTCGGCGGATCGGTCGACAAGAACCACCTCGGTCTTCGGCGCTCGCCGCAGCAAGAGCGGCTCGGGGCCATCGCCCCAGTCGGCGTCGAAAAACCAGTTCTCGGTAGAAGACCCTGCTGGCGCTGGCCGCAGATTGGCAATCGAAACGCGCCCACGTTCAGGCGCTTGGGCCTCGATGAAGACCTTGAGCTCGTCGGAAATGTCTCCCGCTTCGCTCACCGCTTCCGTGTCTCCCGCCCGGCATAATAGGGATGCGCGCGGCGCACGATGTATTCGATGATGCCGTGGCCGGTCTCGCCATTGCATGTGAGCTCGACCATGTGATCACTGGAGCCAACGGAATAGTCGCGAAGCTTCGCCGCGTCGGTGAGATCGTAAGTGCTCGCCTCCTCGGCATATTCGCCCTTGTAGAGCCCCTGATCGTGGCCGTATCCGCCGCCGCTGAGGAAGGCCCTGGGTTTCAGCGCCCTCATCTCGATGTCGAACCTGCGGCCATCGGTCAGGATGACGGAGAGCCGACCGCGCCTGAGCGTCATGGTCGGCGCCGCGACATCCCAGTCCAGATCATGTTCGACCTGGTGCACCGTCGCCGTCGCACCGTCCGGAAATCCGACCAGCGCCGAAAGATGGGTTGGCCGTCCCGGCTCGATCTCGAACAGATAGAGGTGCATCGAGAACGACGGAAAAAGGCAGGGCATGAACATCAGAAAATTCCACGCGACCGATTTCGTCGGTGGCGCGCCCGGAGGTGGCGCGAGTGGACGCGTCCCCCATGAGTGATCGCGTTGCCCCACACCCGTATCAGGGGTCAGCTCTATCTTCCCCCCGCCCGGCAGTCTTACCGTCCCGCCAATCCGTCCGAGTTGGACATAACGGACGATGTCGTGCGTGACGCGGGCGCGATTGATCTCGAAATGCCTTTCTTCAAGAAGGCACGGGCCTGCGCCGGTCCATTCGAGATCGAAGGCAAAGTCGGCCTTGCTGCCATCCTCCAGGACAAAACGCAGACGTCGAAGCGGCTCCACGACATCCGCGCGCAATGGACCGACCGCAATCCTGTCGCTCTGTGCGCCCATTTCCCGCGATAGCACGAGATTGTGCTGAGTGTCGCCGTGACGCAGGACCGCAAAGGCCTCGACGACGTCGTGGTTCGGATACTTCCCGAAGCCCAATGAAACGATGAAATCGTCGCGCGTCGTATCCTGAACGCTCACCCAGTATCGTTCGCGCCACGCCGGGTCACTGCTGCCGACAACGGCGTGAGGCAGCGCTACCTGATGATTGAAATATTCGTCCGGCGCCGTCAGTCTCATGGCTTCACCCTGTGCCAAGGCAACGATCGGGTTTGGCGGAACCGGGTTACGGATCGAGCTCTTCCCCCAGATTGATACCAGCGTTCTTGCGGGACTTTTCATGGATCTCGAAAATCCTGTCTCCAAGTTCCGCTGGATCCAAAGAAGCCTCGGCCGTCGCGCCGTGCTGCCAGCTCTCCGCGATAGTGATACCGAAGCCCCAGACTTCAAATACGCGGCCGGAAATGCCTTTGGCCTGCGGGCTGGACAGCCACGTCACGAGCGCGGCAACCCACGCGGGGTCGCGCATGCGAAGGGCTTCCTCATCCCACTCACGCAGACCCTCGGTCATGCGCGTCGTCGCCCGTGGCGCGATCGCGTTCACGGTCACGCCATAGCGGCTGAGTTCCCGCGCGGCGACGATGGAGAAGCTCGCAATGCCGGCCTTCGCGGCGGCGTAGTTTGCCTGTCCGATATTGCAGTAGAGACCGGAATGGGATGTCGTGTTGATCACGCGCGCGTCGGGCTGGTTGCCGGCCTTGGATTGCTCGCGCCAATACTGGGCGGCGCGATTGGTAACGGCGAAAGTGGACTTCATGTGAACGCGCGTGACCGAGTCCCATTCGTCTTCCGTCATGTTGATGAGCATACGATCGCGCAGAATGCCGGCGTTGTTGACCACGATGTCGAGCCCGCCGAGTTCGTTGATGGCGGTGTCGACCATTTTCTGGGCGCCGGCCCAGCTTGCCGCGTCGGACGTATCGACGACGGCGCTGCCGCCCATCGCCTTGATCTCCGCGACGACCTGCTCGGCGGGTGTGGAGTCCGAGCCTTCCCCTGTCGCCGCTGAGCCCAGGTCATTCACGACGACCTTCGTTCCCTGCTTGGCAAGCGCCAGAGCGTGCGCCCGTCCCAGGCCACGCCCTGCCCCGGTGACAATTGCAACCCGTCCGTCATTGATGCCCATTGCGCCCCCTTGACCGTCTCTTGCTGGATTGGGATATGCTCATTTAGTACGTTGAACTATGATATGCTGCAATACTTTATTTCGTTACATTGCTATCGGTCTGAGGCATAAGCCGCCGCGAGCTGAAGCGGCGAGGAGAAGACGAATGGATTATGGTGTACGCCAGTGGGCGCGAGACGAACCGGATCGCATCGCGCTGGAATTCGAATCACAACCGCCCGTCAGCTACGCGTCACTGGAAGCCGATGCGAACCGCTTCGCGCAACTGTTCCGCAGTTCCGGTCTGAGACGCGGCGACCATATCAGCGTCATTCTTCCAAACGGCCCCGAGATTATAGCCGCAACGTGGGGCGCGTATCGCTGCGGGCTCTATATGACGCCGGTCGCCCACACGTTTTCTCCGAAGGAACTGGCTTATGTGGTCGACAACTCCGACAGCCGCCTCGTTCTCACCACGGATGCATTCTCAGCCAAGCTGGGCGCGATCGATTCCGGTTGCGGCAAGCTGGAGCACAAGTTCATTTTCGGCAGCCACCCGGGGTGGATAAGCCTCGCAGACGCGCTTGAGGAACAACCCGCCACACCGATAGCCGACGAGTCCCCAGGCATGCTGATGATGTACTCCTCGGGCACGACGGGCGCGCCGAAGGGCATTTGGCGCCCGCTGCCGGACCCGGAGCGTTACAGCGACGGGCCACCGAGTTTCGCGCGCGATCTGATCGAGATCTTCAACTTCGCCGCCGACACCCGCTATCTCTCCCCCGCCCCGCTCTATCACGCAGCGCCGCTGCGCTGGTCGCTTGCGATCATCGCCGCCGGCGGCACCGCTTACATCATGGATCGCTTCGATGCGGAGCGCGCGCTCGACATTCTGCAAGGCGAAGCGATCACGATGTCGCAATGGGTGCCGACGATGTTCCGGCGGATGCTTGCGCTGCCCGAGGAGCGCAGACGTTCGTTTTCCGCACCGGCGCATCGATGCGCGTGGCATGCCGCGGCCCCCTGTCCTCCTGCGCTCAAGCGGCAGATGATCGATTGGTGGGGACCCATCATCCACGAATATTATTCAGGTTCGGAAAGTGTCGGCCTGACAATGCTCGATACGCAGGAGTGGCTCGCGCATCCAGGTTCGGTCGGACGTGCCGTCAAGGGCAAGCTGCATATCGTCGACGATGACTGGAACGAATTGCCGCCGGGCGAGGCCGGCAACGTCTACTTCGATCCTCCCTCACAATTTCAATATTATGGAGACCCGGAAAAGACCGCCAAGAAGACGTCACCGCAGGGCTGGCAGACGGTCGGAGAAGTCGGCTACGTCGATCAGGATGGGTATCTCTACCTGACCGACCGGCAGGACGACATGATCATTTCCGGCGGTGTCAACATCTACCCCCAGGAGATCGAACAGACGATCGAGACGTTCCCCGGCGTTTCCGAGTGCTGCGTCGTGCAGATACCCGATGATGATTTCGGTGAGCGGCCGGTGGCCTTTGTCGTGCCGTCCGCCGACGTCCCTCTAACAGAGGAGGCACTCATCGAAATTGTCCGACGAGGCTGCGCGGAGACGCTGGGCAAGACGAAACAGCCCTATCAGATCCGCGTTGTCGGGGATCTTCCGCGGTCTGAGGCCGGCAAGACGCTGAGGCGCGTGTTGCGTGACCAGTTGGCACGCGAGGTTGCGTCGTCGGCGCAGGAGAGAAACGCGGGGTGAGCCGCGATCACACGCCTGATTGAGACCGGGCGGCGATTTCGCGCAGCTCGGTCTTCAGGACTTTCCCCAACGGCCCGCGAGGCAGCTCTTTCACAATCGAGATTTTGCGCGGAATTTTATAGTCGGCCAACTTGTCCGCGCAGAATGCCCGCAGTTCTTCCGCGCTGGGCTTCAGGTCGCCACGCGCGATCACGAAGGCATGAATATCCTCGCCAAGCTTCGGGTGGGGAACGCCGACGATAGCGGCCTCTGCGACGGCGTCGTGCTGGCTCAGGACCTGCTCGACCTCGAGCGAGGCGATGTTGTGGCCGCCGCGAATGACCATGTCCTTCTTGCGGTCCATGATGTAGAGATAGCCGTCTTCATCGAGATAGCCAACGTCGCCGGTATGGTGCCATCCGCCCTTGAGCGCCTCAGCGCTCAGTTCGGGATCACCGAAATAGCCAGTCATCACGCAAGGGCCGCGAGTGCAAATCTCGCCGTTCCGGTTTGCCGGCAGCAGATTGTTGTCGTCGTCCACGATCGCGACCTCCACCAAGGGCCACGGAACTCCGACCGAGGTCGGTTTGTCGAGAATTTCCGGACTGACGATCAGTGTGCCCGCCGGTCCGGTCTCTGTGGGGGCAAACAGATTCCTGAGTTCGACATGGGGAAAGGTCTTTGTGAGCCTCCTGACGACTTCCGCGGTCGTCGGCGAGCCGCCGAACATCAGTGCGTCGAGATTTGAGAGGTCGATATCGACTTCGGCCGCCCGTTCGATGAGAAAAATATAAAACGCCGAAGTGCCGACATAGCGCGTGGTTCTTTCGCGCAGCATCCGTGCGACGACCTGATCGACGTCAAGGACCGGATCGAACACCATCGAGCAGCCGGCATAGACGACGCAGGTAAAGAACCGGGCGCCGCCGGACGTGAACATCGGCATGAAGGTCTGCAGCGTGTCGTCAGGCTTCAATGCAAAGGACTTCGCCATGGAATAGGAGCTGCACACCGCCGATCTGTGCGTATGGACCGCCCCCTTGGGATGCGCCGTCGTGCCTGACGTGAACAGGATTTCCGCCATATCCTCCGGGCCGCGTTCGGAAGGCTTGAGCGCGCCGACATCCGCTGCTTCCACGATGGTGTGCCAGTCATGGCTTCCGGCGTGTTCGCCGGAGCCTTTGCCGCTGCCCAGAACGATCAGCGCGTGGAGGTCCGGCATTCGGTCGCGCACGACGCTGAGCTTTGCGGCCTGGTCTGGACGCACGACCAGCGCGCGGGCGCCCGACTTGTTGACCACGTAGACGACTTCCTCCACGGCGAACCGGGCATTCACCGGCACGAATACGCCGCCTAGCGCATGAATGCCGGCGATGGTCTGGGCGAATTCGATCACCGCGTCATTCGCCAGCATCGCCCCTACCCGGTCGCCCGGCTTGATGCCGAGCGCCGCCAGAGCCGAACCGAACTTCTTGCCCTGCCAGAGAAGTTGCGCGTAGGTGACACGCGTTTCGATGCCGATGGCAGACATGCCGGCTATCGCCACCCTGTTGGGATGCGCTGCGGCGCGGTCTTCGAGCATGGAGGCCAGGGTCATGCCCTTCAGTTCGTCTGGAATGCTGAATTTCATGTTCATCTCGTAACGGCGCCTTCAGCGCCGCCTCCTGCTTTGCACGGTAGATCAAATGCCGGCCGGGAGCTGCGGGGCGCTGGTCGACAACGTCGTTTGCGTTCGACCTGGCTAGGCATTTTCAACATGGCCCAGTCCAAGCAAAGTCTCGCGCAGCTGGTCGTCCTGTTCAAACGCCGCCGATGTGCCTTCGAAGGCGATCCGGCCGTTGACCAGCACATAGATGCGGTCGGCGAGCGAAAGGATTTTTTCGGAATCGTGCTCAACGAGCATCATAGCCCGTGAACCCTTGAGCCGATGAAGCGCCGCCGTCACGTCATCAATGACCGCCGGCGCGAGGCCTTCGAACGGCTCGTCGAGAAGCATCAGACGGCTCGGCGCCATCAGAGCGCGGGCGATCGCCACCATCTGCCTTTCACCGCCGGATAGGAATTCCGCCTTACGACGGTAGACGGTCTTGATCTTGGGAAAGAGCTCGAAGACCTCTTCAAGCGTGGCTCCGCCGGGACGCGAGGCCAGGCTGAGGTTTTCCGCAACCGTCAGATTGGGAAACAGGCGGCGACCTTCCGGAACGATCGAGATGCCCGCCCGGTTGACGTCGGAGGGACGACGACGCGGAAGCGGGTCACCATTCATGGCGATCTGCCCCTCAACGGTCGGCACCGCCCCCATGATCGTGTAGAGCAGCGTGCTCTTGCCCGCACCGTTGCGGCCAAGCACACCCACGACTTCGTTCTTTCGAATCTTGAGATTGATGCCCTCAAGGATGCGGCTGCCCGCATATCCGGATGCAATACCGGACATTTCGAAGATGGGCTCTGCGTCAGACTGGATTGTCGCAGGCGCCGTATTCACCCCGGCAGCGCGGCGAGCCGCGCCTGCTTCCGCGGCAGTCTGATGCGGCTTGCCGAGATAGGCTGTCACCACATCCGGGTTTGCGGCAATGTCGGCCGGCTTTCCGTCGGCGATGATCCTTCCCTGGTGCAGCACGCTGATTCTGTCCGAAAGGGCCAGAACGCGGTCAATATCGTGCTCGACCAGAAACACCGTATGGGTGCGCGAAAGGTCGCGGATAAGATTCGACACCGATATCCTGTCGCTTTCCGTCAGGCCGGCGAGCGGCTCGTCCAGCAACAGGACTTTCGCATCTGTCGCCAGCGTGATGGCGATCTCAAGAAGCCGCCGCTCACCGTGCGCCATGTGCTCGCACACCTGGGCTCCATGTTCTGCCAGTCCCACCCGCTCAAGCACACCCCAGGTGCGCGCATTGATCGCTTCGTCGTCATAGGCATCCCGCCAGAACCCGACGCGCTTGCCGCGGCCCTCCGCGGCCTGGACGGCAAGACGGACGTTTTCGAAAGCGGTCAGCTCCCTGAAAGCGTTGACGATCTGGAACGACCGGGAAAGGCCCTGCCGCACCCGCCGGTGAGACGGCTGTCTCGTGATGTCTCTTCCAAACAGGGAAATGGTGCCGCCGTTGGCGCGCATTTCGCCGCTGATCAGGTTGAAAAGCGTCGTCTTTCCGGCACCGTTGGGGCCGATCAGGGAATGCAATTGATGCGGATAGATGTCCAAGTTGATATTGTCCGCGGTGACGACGGAGCCAAAGCTCTTGGATACATTTCGCAACGACAGGGCCGGTTGGTCGGGACTGTATTGCTGTGGATCGGCTCTCGCGTCCGCCTGCGCGCCGGAGCGCTCTGGCACGCCGGAACGCACGAGCGTCCAGGAGTTGACCTTGCGGCTGAACAGCAGGCCATGGATTCCGTTCGGAGAAATCAGCGTGAAGACGATGATGATCGGAGCAAAGACAAGCCACCAGTGATCAAACATCGCGCTGAGATAGTCCTGAAGCACGATGAAGGCGATCGCGCCCCACAGCCCCCCAAGGAAGTGATGCGCACCGCCCAGGAGGAGCATAAGCAGCGAGTCGCCTGCATGCTCCCATCCCAGATAGTTGGCGTAGGCGCCGTGAATGAGCCAGGTGTGAAGGCCGCCGGCGACGCCCACGAGCGTGCCCGAAAGGACGAACGCGCCATACTTGTAGGCGAATGTGGAATAGCCGATGCTCGCGGCGCGGACCTCGTTCTCCCTGATGCCCTGCAGCACGCGGCCGAAGGGAGAGTGTGCCACGCGCCAGATGAGGGCGACGACGAGCACTGCGACCGCGGACGCCGTGATATGCAGCACCATCGGATTGTCGATGATGACCGATTTGCCGAAGTGGATTTGCAGCCCGTTGTCACCACCGGTCAGGTCTGTCCAGCGGAAGGCGATTTCGAAAGCGATCTGGGACGCCGCAAGGGTGAGCAGAGAAAAATAGAGACCGCGGCGGCGCAGGATCAGTGGGCCGAGGATGATGGCGATGAGTCCGGAGGAAGCAGCGCCCGCCAGGAGTGCCGACAGGGGTTCCCCGGTCACGCGCAGGATAAGGATCGCGCAAGTGTAGGAGGCTACGCCGAAGAACAGGCTGGCGCCGAAAGGCACAAGCCCCGCATAGCTGACCAGAATACCGACCGCCGCGGCATAAAGAGAATAGACTGAGATTTCTGTGACGCGACCAAGCGGTATGCCGACGAACGGCGCGCTGATCGTGACGAAAGCGACTACGCTGGCGAATATCAGAACCGGATGGGCGAGCAGTGTTCTGTTCATTCAAACTGCTCCCAACGCTCGCCGAGCAGACCACGCGGTCGTACCAGCAGAACCACAGCCATCAGGGCATACATGGAGATCATCGAAAATTGTGGCGCGAACTGCACCGCGAGCGCGGTAACGACGCCGACCAGCAGACCGGCGATGACGGCGCCGGCGTAAGAGCCGAGGCCGCCAATCGTCACGATGACGAAGGCAGGCAGGATCGCGGAAGCACCCATGGTCGGCGTCACCGTCCACAGCGGGGCCGCCATGACGCCCGCAGTACCGGCCAGCAGGCACCCGAATGCGAATGCTCCGGTCAGATAGGCGGAAATTCGTATTCCGAGAAGTTCGACCATCTGCGCATCACGGCTGCCGGCTCGCAGGACGCGGCCGAAGGGGGTCAGTCTCAACAGCGCCCAGATCGCGATCAGGATGCAGACGGTCAGAATGATCACCGCGACCCGGTACTTGGTGATGAATATCGGCCCGGCGATGACCACCCCGGAAAGGAACGGCGGCACATTGAACGGCTGACCGCCGGCGCCGTAGATCATCTGCAGGAGCGCCTCACAAAACATCGCAAGGGCAAAAGTGAGCACGAGCGCCTGCAGTGGTTCGCGCCCATAGAGTCTGCGGATGAGAACGACTTCGACGACAGCGCCGACAAAGCCGGCAAGCAACGGCGCGAAGATCACCGCGCCCCAGCCAAACTTGAGCTGAAGCGATAGAGCGAAATGAGCCCCCAGAGCGACGAAGGCGCCGTGCGTGAAATTCACGATGCCGAGCATCCCGAAGATGATCGAGAGCCCGAGGGCGATCAGAACGAAAAGCATTCCCAACGCCAGGCCGTTGGCGATCTGGGAAATAACGATGTCGAGCATGGTGTCCCCCGCCTGCAGCACCATTCAGGGCCTGGTCGCTCTCTTGTCCGGAGCTCGCGTCAGGCCCTTCAGGGTAAGATCCGGCCCGGAGTCTCCGGGCCGGCAAGGGTCAGATTCGAGTACGTTCTCGCGTCAGGGCTCAGAAGTCGCCCATCACGCAACCGACGCTCGCCTTGTCGCCGTAGAACCGCTCGACGTCGCTCATGTTGGCGGTACCGGCCGGTACATGGGCGACAACATCCATAACGTCCCATTTGTCGTTCGCAGGAGCGGGATGCGCCTCCATGATAGGCACCGTCTTGATCAGCTGGTGGTCCCAGTCGCGGTAGTCGTAGCCGCCGACGGTATTCTGCTCGATCCCGGTGACGATGGCGCGCGGTTCTGTCGATCCCGACTTTTCGATTGCCTGCAGGATGGCCCGCATGGAAATCCACCCTTCCCATGCTTCGACGGATGCCGGCTTGTTGTATTTTTCCTGCCAGGCCTTGGCGAACGCCACGTCCTCCGGAGGATTTGTCTCGTCGTCATAATGCCAGACCTTGGTATAGAGGCCGATCTGGGCATCGGGCGTCAACGACCACAGATAGTCGTCGCTGGCGAAGGGGTTGGCGACCTTCATGCTGTCACCGAAGCCCGCCTCGGAGAACTGCTTCAGGAAGTTTGTGAAGTCGCCGCCACCGAGAGCGGCCACGACGACATCGGGCTGCGCCTGACGCAGTTTCAGCAGGTAGGAGCTGTAGTCTGTCGTGCCGAGGGGAATTTCGTCAACATTGCTCTCGCCGCCGCCCTTGCTCTCATAGAACGCCTTGAGCTCCTTGTAGGTGCTCTGCCCGAAGGCATAGCCGGCAACGACGAAATACCACTTTTTTCCCAGGCCGTAGATATACTCGCCGATAGCCTTGTTGGCGACGGTCAGCGAATAGGAAGACCGGAACGTGTACCGGTTGCATTTGGATCCGGTGATGTCGGTGGCAGAGCCCGCGCCAAGCACCAGCGGCGTCTTGAGACGTCCCGCGGTCGCGGAGAGCGCGAGGGCGGTGGCGCTGTTCGTTCCCCCGATGACCGCGACGACCCCGTCCTGCTCGACGAGCTTGGTGAAGTTCTGTTGCGCATCATTGGGATCGGCCTCATCGTACCAGATGACCTCAATCGGCCTGCCCATGACTTTCATGCCCGCCTGCTGGGCGGCAAATTTTGCACCCTCGGCCTGAGAATTGCCGAACAAGGCGAACGGCCCCTGCTTCGCATACACCAGGCCGATCTTTATCGGGTCGCCTTGAGCGGCCGCTTGCCCGGCAAAGGCGACCAGACCTGTCGCTATGAGCGCCGCAACCCCTGCTGCGCGACCGAACACGGTCCTCAAATCCGAATATCCAAGTCCGCTGGAACGTCCCATTCTTGTCTCCTCCCTACGATTTTTCATTGTCGTTCGGTAACATCCCCAACCGTGCTGGCTCTTGGTGACAACAGCGCCAGAACGGCGCCGGTACCGGAGTTTGCATGGTCGAACTGGCCCTTGTCGTTTCATTGACGGAGTCAGTACGCTACCGCATAAAAGTACTATGTATTAAAGTATAATGCAGTACTATATGGCACTGTCAAGGAGCCGGCGTCTGGAGGCTTTCGGCGCGCTTGCCGGCCTGTAAAGTCATCACAAGACCCGCTTTTCGGGGACGCGACCCAGGGAGAAACGAAACGTGAGCGAAGAATACAGACCGGCCGAAATCCGGTATCCGGACTACAAGAACCTGAAGCTTGACTGGCCGGACGAAGGCATATTGCGGGTGACGATCTCGCGCGGGAAAGTCAACGCGATGGACTACCGGTTGCATCATGATCTGGGACAGATCTGGCGTCTGGTGGACAGGGATCAGGATGTCAGCGTCGTCGTTCTCACAGGCGCCGGAAAGTACTTTTCGGCCGGCGGAGACTTTGCCACCGATGGTCAGGTGTCGAAGGACTTCAACTTCATGCTTGAGATGCTGAAGGACACGCGCGAACTCGTCGAAAACATGATGCTTTGCAACAAGCCCATCATCTCCGCGATCCACGGGCCCGCAGCCGGGGGCGGGCTGGCGGCGGCGTTGATGGCGGACATCACCGTCGCCGAGCGCTCCGCGAAGATTGTCGAAGGTCACACGCGGCTCGGCGTGGCGGCCGGCGATCATGCCGCGCTGATCTGGCCGCTTCTGTGCGGCATGGCGAAAGCGAAGTTCTACATCATGACCGGACGGCCGATATCGGGTGAAGAGGCGGAACGCATCGGCCTCGTGTCTGTCTGCGTCGACGACGGCAAGAGCATGGAAACCGCGCTCGAGATCGCGCGCGAGATCAGGGATGGACCGCCGACCGGCGTGCGTTGGACCAAGCAGACGATGAATGGATGGCTGAGGCAGGCCTGGCCTATTTTCGAGTCGTCGGTGGCATATGAAACCCTGGGATTTTTCGGACCGGACCTCGCCGAGGGCATGGCCTCGCACGTCGAGAAGAGAACGCCGAGATTCAACCGGCGCTCGCCGCTGTGACCGGCAGATGACGGCTTTCGGCTTTAAGAGAACATGGATCAAAAGGAGGAAATTAGATGAACAACAACGCAAAGAGCGACGAGGCGCTGTCGGCTTACAGGCTGGATGGCAAGGTGGCGATCGTAACCGGCGGCGGTTCCGGGCTTGGCCGCACCACCAGCCTGCTGTTTGCCGAAGTCGGCGCGACCGTCGCAATCCTGGACCTTGACCCGAAAGCGGCGGAAGCGACGGCCGATCAGATAAGGAAAGCCGGCGGCAGGGCGATGGCCCGCAAATGCGACGTATCACACGAACCGGACGTGATTGCCGCATTCGACGAGGTGGAAAAAGCGCACGGCACGCTGGACGTGCTCGTCAATTGCGCCGCCTATCGCGGCAAGGCCGAATTCTTCGACATCACGCAGAAGCAATGGGACGACATGTTTGCCGTGACGACCCGTGGCACGTTTTATTGCATGCGCGCCGCGGTCAAGCAGATGCAGGCGGGCAAGCGCGGCGGCAGCATCGTGAACATTTCGTCCGTCTGTTCGCAGAAGACGTCGATCTTCGCCAATATCCACTACGACGCGGCAAAAGCCGGCGTCGATGCCCTGACGCGTGGCGTTGCCGTCGAATTTCATGGAGATGCCATTCGGGCGAATTCGGTTCTTCCGGCCGGCATGAAGACCGAGGGGCTATCCAACATCCAGACCAGCATCAATTTTCGCGGGCCGGCAACCCAGCCCGGGCGGTTGATGTTCGGCTATGCCGATCCGATAGAGATCGCGCGTGCGGTCCTGTTTCTGGCAAGCCCCGCCGCCTCCTACATCACGGGCCACAGCCTGGCGGTCGATGGCGGCTTTCTCGTCAGTTGAGCACCAGTTCGTCGGAAAAGGGCCCGGCCCGCGATACGGCGCCTACCGAGGCGTCCGCGGAACCTGGAACCCCGCGGCATCTTCGATCATGCGGATGAGTTCGGTGACGTCCCGTTTGGCCATCCCTGCCGTCACAGCTGTCTTTGCAACCGTGCCGGTTGCCTCGCATACCGGCGCGGGTACACCGAAGCGATGTGCCTCGTCCAGCGCGGCGCCCATGTCCTTGACCATCATCTCCAGGGTTGCGCCGACGGGCAGATCGCGGAGAACGAAGTCGGGCAGCCAGCTTTTCGTCGTACCGTTGGGCGCCAGACTTCCGGCATTTATGGCATTGAGCATGACCTGAGGATCAAGCCCGGACTTCGCTCCCAGAACGAAAGCTTCCAGCGTGCTGACATAGGCTGACAGGAAAATCAGATTGTTCACGAGCTTCAGCATCTGTGCTGCACCCGGCTTCTCCCCCGCCACGGTCACCGCCGAGCCCAGTTGTTCGATATACGGCCGGATCGCTGCGACACCTTCCGGCGCACCGGACACCATGACGGACAGCCGCCCTGCCCGCGCCCCCTCCGCGCCTCCTGAAACGGGACAATCGACCAGCATCTTTCCCCGCGCCGTTGCCGCTTCGTTGATTTCGTCGATAAGTGCGGTCCCGACTGTACCCGTATTGACGAGGATCTTCGCGCGTTTGCCATGCATGGCGCCGTCCGGCCCCAATATCGCCGCTCGTGTCGCCTCAAGGCTCGGAAGGCAGAAGAAAAGGATGTCCGTGCAGTCGGCCAGATCGCGTGCGCTCCGCGCGGTTGATGCACCGAGCTTCGCCAGCGTTTCCATGGCTTCAGCTCTGATATCGAACGTCATAAGGTTCACGTTTCCCGCAACCAGTCGCTCCGCCATCGGCATCCCCATGTTGCCGATACCAAGCCAGCCGATCTCCATGCTATTCCTCCAGACTTCCGGCCACGCCCCGGACGATCGCCGGATGCTATTGGATGAAATGGCCCAAGGAAAGCGGGGACGCCGAGGGGCAGCCGCGCCCGTGCCTTCGGATAAATTGCCGGCTAAATATATCCAGCTAGAGGCGTATGCGTTCTCAAGAACGCGCCCCAGACAATCAGCGATCGAGGAGAACCACGATGTTTGATTTGATGTTCCGGCAGGACCTGATGAAGGGCGAAAGGGTATTGGTCACGGGCGGTGGCACCGGTATCGGCCGCGCACTCGCCACTGCCTATGCGCAACTCGGCAGCGATGTGTATCTGGCCGGCCGCAGGCTCGAAGTGACGCGCGCCACCGCAACCGAATTGGCGGACAAGACCGGCGCGAAGGTCACAGGCCTGTCGTGCGATGTCCGCGACGGCAAGGCGGTTGAAAATCTGCTTGATGACATATGGTCGGACGGCGGTCCTCTCACGGGCCTTGTGAACAGCGCCGCCGGCAATTTCCTTGCGCGCACAGAAACGATTTCGAACCATGCCTTCGACGTCATAACGGACATCCAGTTTCGCGGTGCCTTCTATGTGACGAATGCCTGCGGCCGCCGTTGGATCGCAAACAGCCATCGCGGCAATGTGGTTTCCGTCGTAGCAACCGGGGTCTGGAACGGCGGCGCGTTTGTCACGCCCGCGACGATGGCGAAGGCCGGCGTCAACTGCATGACGCAGTCGCTTGCGGCGGAATGGGGACGTCACGGAATAAGATTGAATGCCCTTGCACCAGGTGTCTTCCGCACCGAAGGTTCGGCAACACGCCTGGACCCCCTCGCCGAAAGCGGCTGGAGCCCGACCAACAATCCTCAATCAAGAATGGGCGACCTGCAGGAGATCGCCAATCTGGGCGTATTCCTGATGGCGAAGGGAGTGAGCTTCATGACCGGACAGACAGTCGCCATCGATGGCGGTGCTTATCTGGCCAATGGCGGCACGTTCATGGCGCTAGCCGGGCTTGGAGACGAATCCTGGAACCAGATCCGGCAGGCGACCCGGGCCGGCGACAAGCGATAGCCCTGCGCGCAAACAGATCATCCTGACCGCTCTCGAATCGGGCCTTTTGGTATCAGGCGATCGGCCCATGTATTCGTCTGCGACCTCGAATTTGCCTTAGTCGCCGTTGAATCCGCACTCGCGATGTTCCACGAGATCAATACGGCAAAGGGACGAGCGATTGACCATCCGGCGGTTGAGCGCTCGCCGTCTGAAATCCATGGCTGCGCGGTCAGATGCTCCAACCGCCGCAAGAGGACGCCTTCTGCAATCACTCCAAGCCGCGTTCATCTCTCTCAACAGTCTCGCGGCAGATATCAGTCTGCTGACAGAGCGCTTCGATCAGGCGCGCAGTCCGCACGACAGCACCATCGGAGTTGGCGTGAAACACCGTATCGAACGCCTGGGCTTCAGACAGTCTGGCTTCGCCCTGTGGTCGGATGAATTGCACGCCGGCCGTCTCATAGAAAGCGGGTAACGCTCGCCGAATATTGCCAAATGCCCTGTCGTAAAGAGGCGCGTCGAGCAATGCTCCCCATGTCGCAATCACCCGTACGCCCTTGTGCTCAAGGGACAATATCGTGTCTCGGACGGCACCGGTCGTTATCTCAAATCTGTCAAGCTCATATGGCAGATCGCGGCGTGCGAACGCCATCTCGTCCAAAGCGCGGTTTTGCGTCAGTTCTCGAGCGGAGCGCATCGTGGAGGGGCCAGTGTCGAAATCCCCAAAGGCACTCATCATCGACAGGCGCCAGTTCCCCGCGCGCAACGGCGGTGGTTTGATGCTGTTTCTCACCAGGGCCCATACGAAGCTGAGGGAAACCCCGCGGAAGTAGTCGAAGCGCTGGGGCCATGACAATGTTTCAAAGAACCGGTCGCCCCGCGCCCACGACAAATGGACTGCTTCGGCGGTCACAAGTTCGTTCCGTGTATATAGCGGATCCTCTATGGCGATGAGCACGACATCGCCGGGCCTGGCGAGTGAGGCGCCATAATAGGCGATGTAGGCCGCTCCGAGGGCCCCGTGGAGCCCCGCATTGACCGCGGGCATGCCGATGCGCTTGCTGATCATGTCAGCGCGAATGCCGAATAGCCCGCCGGAACCGGATACCAGGATCAGTTTGGGTGATGTCATTGCTGCGGCGGCTTCAGCCTTGATGTCGGCGATACGGTGAACCAGCGCCTCCGGCGATCTGGCATGTCCGCGCAATGCCAGCGCTAGCCCGGCAAAAGCGACAACGACAGCCGCTGCGGCGAGCGCGACGCACTGCAGCGTTCTGCGGTAGCTGCTTCTTGTTTCTTCAGAAGGCAAAATAGATGAATTCCGAACTTTGATCGCTACCCCAAAGCTGCAGTAGCACAACTCCGAAGAGAACCCCCAAGCTGAGCGCAAGCGGCACAGGCACATGCAACGTTTGTGAACGTGCCTGCCTTTCTAATGGCGTGCCGAGTTGGCCGAACAGTTCCGCGGTGTTGGGTAGAAGCCACAGGAATATGGCAAGGCACGGCAAAGCGATTGCAAACCACAGGGGGATCAGGCCAAGCGTCGGCGCCCCGCTGAAAAGTGCATAATAAATCGTGCCGGCGGTCGCTATATCGGGAGATCGGAAAAGGATGATGGTGACGGCAAACGCGAACATCACGATTGTCCGCCCGATCCAGGTGTAAACACCGTTGGGCACGGCCGCGTTGTCAAACCGGCGCTTGCGAAGCTGGCTGAGGACGATGAACAAGCCGCTGAGCAATCCGAATATCGTGAACGTCCAGCCAAGACCGTGCCAGACCCCCGATATCAGCATCGCTACTGAGAGCGCGGGCAGCCTCATTGCCGCAAACCTGGATCGGCCGCCGAGGGGATTGTAGACATAGTCGCGCAGGAAGCGCGAAAACGTGATGTGCCACGTGATCCAGAATACCCTGATGCTCGACGCCTTGAAGGGCGAAAGAAAGTTGACGGGAAGAAAGATCCCGAACATCAGCCCGACGCCGATCGCGATATCGGAATATGCCGAGAAGTCGAAATAGACCTGGAAGGCAAAACCGAAAGCCGCCGACCATGCCTCCCCCATCGTCGGCAAGGCATCCCCTGCCCCTGCGTAGACAGGTGCGATCACCGAGCCGATGCGGTCGGCAATGAGCGTTTTCTTTGCCAGGCCCGCAATGAGGAGCATAGTCCCCAGAGCAACATATGGCCCCTTGAGCAATCGCGGGGCGAGAGATGATAGTTGATCCTTTACCTCATCCCATCGAACGATTGGCCCGGAAACAAGCTGAGGGAAGAACCCGACGAACAGCGCATATCTTTCGAAGGGAACACGTTTCGCGTCCGGCGCCGACATGTCGACGAGGAAGGCGATCTGATGAAAGGTGTAAAAGGAAATCGCAAGCGGAAGCGTGCCGAGCGTGCCCGCGGGACCGTGCACGGATTCCGTGCTCCATGCCTCGCCGTAAACCTTGAAATAGGTGAGTAGGAAGACATTGAAGGCGATGCCGACGACGAGCGCGGTGCGACGAAGCAGTGTCGTTTCGCCCGCTCTCCATATGGCCGAGACGAGCGCGAAATTGACCACGATGCTGAGCACCAGCAGGAAGAGATCGTAAAGAGAGCCCGCTCCCAGGAAAACGGCGGAAGCGGCGATAAGGACGAGTGCGACGCCCTTGTCCCCGAACCATCGGCTCGCCAGCCATGTCAACACGAGAACGCTCGGCAGGAAAGCGAACAGGAACTGTAAAGAATTGAAAAGCACTGCTCCCCTCCGCCCGTATCGAGTCTAACCTGGGCCTAAAGCGGGCCCGCTCGCTCGGTCCCCGCGAAACGGGCGTACACCGGCCAAGAGGTGGTCAAAGGCGCCGGCCGCGAGAGCGAATTGATCCTTGCGCCAAAAGCCCGCAAACTCCATTCCCCGCCTTCGCGCGAGCCGCCATCGCCGTGGATCCGTAAGCAATCTGAACATGATATCTGCGAGCATGGCGGGATCGGGTTCAGCGGCTACTTCGACGACGCGCATGGATTCGAACACGGCGAGCGACGGAATTCGCACCGCCACGACGGGCGTCCCCGCCGCCAGACCCTCAAGCACCGGCAGGCCGAATCCCTCCGCAGACGTCGATGTAAACAAAGTCAGGCTGCTGCGGGCGGTAAGTGCTGCCACCTCGACCGGGCGAACGTCGCTGTAAAATTCACTTGAAACGCCGCAATCGCGCTCGCCTTTGGAGAGCGGCAACACGGATACGCGAACGAGGTCGCTTGGCAAACGCTTCTGCAAGAGGGCGAACGCTTCAAGACCAAGACGGACGCGTTTGACCTCGGCCTCAAAGATACCCTGCAGAATGATGCGCGGTCGCTTGCCAGGCCCGCGGGCGAAGCGGCGTGGGCGAAAATCCGGATCCAGAAGAGGCGGCATGACAACGCATCGTGTCGCAAACCTATCCGCAAGGCGCGCAGCCAGGTGCGGAGACACGACCAACGCCGGCAGTGCCCGTGAATAAGCCTCCGCGATGGCCTCGAACTTGTCCGACAGATGGATGAGATCGGCTTCGTAGCCCTGGCAGAAATGGATAGCGACCGGCGCAAGACGTTCTGCAAGTGCGATCGTTTCGTACCAGGTGGCGATCGCGACGTCGTATTTCTTGCCTAGAAGAGCCTCGTCTGGCGTTAGCGTAAGGCCCTGATAATCGAAGGTTTTCCGTTTGGTTGCGTCTGCGGTTACGAGATCGACTCTGTGACCGGCCGAGGCCAGCGCCCTGGCGAAGAGCAACAACTCCTTGGTCCCGCCACCGAGTTCGAGGGGCGGAGCGACGATCGCGACATGATGCCCGTCAGCCACCGGCCTACCGCGGGGTCGGTCCAGGGGACACCGCGCATCCGCGCAGACGATGTCCAGGGATTGAAAATTCGCAGTGTCGGCACATGAAATTCTCATCAGGGCGGTCGAAGCCATAGATCGTCCGTCGATAGCGGGCCATCTCGTCGCCCGACATCACCTCGTGAAATGACTGCCGTGATACATCGCCGACAACATGTGTCTCGTAGTAGTCCTCGCAGCAGAGCACGCAGCGACCGTCGGGAAGAATGTGCAGATGCTCCAGCGGCCGCGAACCGGTCTGCTCGCACCCCCACAGAATGTCTCTGTCGACGGCACCTGACACATCTGCCATCAGATTGCCTGCGCGATCCATCAACCGATATTTCTCGAACGTCACCGGTACGTCCTTAAAGGCTTGCCTGATCGCTTCGAATTCCTGTTCGTGGGCGTCCGACAGGTCGCCGAGAACCGCGACGCGCGTAGTTTGCGCAACTCCCGCGCGCGCATAGTCAGCGATGTTGCGCAACACCAACGTCAGGTGATCACGCCCCCTCTCCCGTCTGTATTTTTCGCGGTCAGCAGTGTGGATGTTGAATGTGAGAAGAAATATTGATCCCTTCGTCAGTTCCGGCTTTATGCTTTTCAGCGGCACCGTACCGTTCGAATTCACAGCGACCTTGATATTGCGTGCATGCAGACGGGAGATGATGGAACCGGCGCGTTTGTCGAGGAAGGGTTCGTTGTAGTTGTTCAGGAATACACCGGCCAGATCGGGTTGCGTTTCCATCTCGCAGAGCACGGATTCCAGCAAGGCATCGCTCATCGTGTGGTCCGGGCGAAGATGTTCCGATACGGGACAAAAGAAACAACGCTGATTGCACTGCGTGTTGGTCTCGAGCGACACATAGCGAAGACGATACGATCTGAACATGGAATGCCGGTCGGTGAAGAGCCAGCCATTCGCGAGCAATTCCTCGATGAACGGCGCCAAGGACTTCATCGTCGCTGCGGTGAGAAGCCCTCCAGGTTCCAAATTCGCCAAGGATCGTCCAGGCTCATCAGCCAGCATGTAACGCTTGTCTGAAACGATACTGGCAATCACCTGTTTCGTCTTTCGAACGAACGGCGAAAGGTACAAGGCTGGAGGGTCATTTGACTCGTCACTACGCAAGCGAACGTTCCAATCTCGCGACACCGGGAATTGACAGGGCAAGGAACCGACTTATGTTTTCGGCTTTCGGCGACATGCTTGCATGCTTCCTTAAAGGAAAAAACGCCTCATCTCTCGGAAAGAAGAATGAGTTCGCTTAAAATTCGCGTGATCCTGGTTCATTACTTCACGCCGGACCTGCTGTTCAAGTGTATGGAGTCCATCGCCTCAACTACGAAGGATTCGCCCCATTCGGTATCTGTTACCATCGTCGACAACGGAAGCATTGTCGCTGATCGGGCACATATCGACGCGTTGCCGGCCACCATTATCCGCCCGGGTTTAAATCTGGGATATGCCGCGGCCATCAATCGCGCACTGACAAATGACATTGCAAGCGTCTACGTGGTCATGAATCCCGATATGGAGATCACTGGCGACTGCATCGCTCTGCTGGCAACCGCTGCAGTGCAATGCGAGGGCGTCGCCGGCCCGAGATTGTACCTCGACAGCGCGATGAACTTCATGCTGCCTCCGACAGAGCATCGATCAATCTTCAGCGAACTTCTGCGGATCTTCGCGAGGCGGGGCGGCTTTTGGGAGCGCCTGGCGCGCCGGCAGTGGCGTCGATATGCGCGTCAATATCTCGCTACCGACAGGCCTTTCACAGCCTACGACCTTTCCGGCGCGATGCTCGCTCTTTCGGCGGCCGCCATGCAACGGGTGGGACCATTCGACGAAGGATACAAGCTGTACTACGAGGAAACGGACTGGCTGAAGCGCGCCGAGCGCGCCGGTGTTACCAGTCTTCATATCCCGATGGCGAGGGCCGTCCATTTCTATAACAAGAGCGCTCAGTCCGAGCCCCGGGCGCGCGAATGGTTCAACGAGTCGCGCCGACGCTTTCGGCGGAAGCAATACGGCGCTCTGCCGTCTCGGGTTCTCGACCTTCTCGATGAACGTGTTCGCCCCCGCGGTCGACCAGAAAAGCTTGCCGGCAAACCGGTCAAGGAGATCGCCCGGAGCCTTGGGACGGAAGACGAATGCTGGGTCGAGATCGCCGCATCTCCGATGGGATTTCCGGCAGCGTCCTGCAGATGTAGTCTTCAGGCACTCCCCGCCCGCCGGCTGCAGGCCGCGGATCTTGCCGCTTCGCTGGGTGGTGATTGCAGGATTACCATCACAGACCGGCACGGCAATGAACTCTCGGCGGCCTACCCGGTGAATGGTTCAAATTGTGATCACCCGCATGATCTCCTCTAGACGACAACGCAGGTCCCTCGGCGGTGATTTCACGATCCGTCCATTCAAAGCTGGCGACGAAGATGCGATCAACGCCGGGTTCAACGCGGTATTTGGACAGAGCAGGTCCATCGACGAATGGCGTCGGAAATTTCTGGACGAATCCTCGAGTCCCCGGATCATGGTTTGCCTGGATGAAGCCGGCGATGTCGTCGCACACTATGGCGCGACGGTGTCCGCATTCCGGATTGACGGGCGCGGGGTTGCCGCGGGCCAAATTGTCGATTCTTATGCGGTGCGCAGAACTGACGTCGTAACCGGCCGAGCCTTCATCAGGACGGCCCATGCTTTCTTCGAACACTTCTGCGGTCCAGGGCGACTAGACATCATCTATGGGTTCCCTGGCCTGAGGGCTCTTCGTCTGGGCAGATTGAAACTCGGATATGACCACACCTGGCCCGTCAACGTGTGGCACGGCCCTGGATCCTCCGGCCTCGCGACAAACCTGTGGCGAAATTTAGTTGACCGCAAAAGGGACCTGCGCACCGATGATCTCGGTCAGGCCGACACATTGTGGGCAAGAGCGCACGGGCTCTATTCGCCTGGCCTTATCCGCGATCGGAAATGGATCGAGCAAAGGCGCGTGGGCATCGGCGGGAAGGTCTATCGGATCGCGACGCACTTCAGACGAGACCTACTGTCAGCCTGGGCGATATTCGAACATACGGCCGCTGCCACGCATATTGTGGATTTGCTTTGGGATGGCGAGAGCGTTGACTGCCTGCGAGCGTTGCTCGAACACGTTGCCGGCAGGACGATTGACGGCCGACCGAGCAGAATCCAATTGTGGGCTCCCACATCCGGCTACCTGGCCAATGCACTGCGCCATTTGAAATGGACGAATGAGATTGAGCCGCGCGGATGTCATGTCGGAATTCGTTCCTTCAATCCCTCCATTGAACCCAAACTGATCTCCAAAGGTTTTCATTACGCATTTGGCGATTCCGATCTTGCCTGAACGCACTAGACGCAGATCGGTACAGAAATCGATGACCAAAAGCGCCGTATCAAGATGACGTTACCGTTGGGAAAAAATGAACTTTTGGCGCCGTGCCAAGTTATACTGCCGTCGTCGTTCACGGTCAGCCAGCCACAAAGCACTTTATAGTATGACAGCACGCCGTTTCGAGGATGCTTACACACCATACGCGCTCGCCACGCTGACAGGCGCGCGTGTCATGGTGCTTGCTCCGCATCCCGATGACGAAACTTTCGGTTGCGGCGGCGCTATTTTAAAGCACGTCGCGGCAGGCGATGATGTCAAGGTCTTGGTCCTCACCGACGGCGCGGCAAGTCAGGCCGACACAGACACTTCACGACACAAGCTTGCCGATCAACGAAAAGCAGAAGCGATACACGCGGCGCACGTACTCGGCGTCAAGGACATTGACTTCTGGATGCACCCGGACCGCGAATTGTCGTGCACCGAAGAAAGCGTGGCGAAGCTGGTATCGGCGATCACAGAGTTTGCGCCGACCTTGCTTTATGCAACCTCGCCGCACGAATTTCACCCCGATCATCGGATCTGCGCCGACCTCGCATGGGCGGCGCTGGCGCGCGTCCCCGGGCCGTGCAAGCTGGTCTTTTATGAGGTGAACAGGCCATTCAAGACTAACACGCTGATCGATATCTCGGATGTAGCCGGCATTAAGCAGAAGGCCTGCGAAGCTTATGTAAGCCAACTACGGAACATTCCCTATGACGATATCAGCCTGGCGCTGAACCGCTTTCGCGCGCTGACCGTCTCCAGCAACGCAACGCATGTGGAAGCCTTCGATGTCGTCGAACACGACCAAGTCACGGGAACCTCAATCGACAAATGGCTGCTGGATCAATTCCTGTCAGAGCGAACAAATGGCGACCGTGCCAAGGCACCTCTGGTGAGCATCGTCGTCCGCACCTTGGACAGGCCCGAATTGCTGGCCGAGGCTGTGCTAAGCATCGAGGCGCAGACCTATCGCAACATTGAAATCGTCGTGGTTGACGGCAGCCATGATGGTAGCGCCAGCGCTGCTCTGCCCGCTGGGGAACTGTCCGTGGGTCTCATCAAACCGACAGGACCGGGGCGTGCCGCAGCAGCCAATGCCGGACTATCCAGAGCGTCGGGAAAATATATCTGCTTACTCGATGATGACGATCTGCTGCATCCCAATCATGTGGAACGGCTGGTCGCCGCCCTTGAGGAAGGCAACGCGCGCAAAGTCGCCTTCACGGAGTGCGAAATCGGTATTTATGAGACCGACGGCAAGCGGCTCCATCTGTTGGGCGAAAGGAGGGTTTTCTCGCGCGAGGACTTCTCGCGTGATCTGTTGCTCAACGACAATTACATCCCGATCATGTCGGTGATGTTTGCCAGCGAATGCGCCCAGGAGATTGGTGGCTTCGACGAGTCCTTGGACCATTTCGAGGACTGGGACTTCTGGATTCGGCTATCAGCCCGAGAAGGGTTTCACAAGATCAGCGGCGTGAGTTGCGAATACAGATTACTGAAGACACGGACGACCGTGGACGCTCTTGACGAAACGATCGACGACCGAATCGCGATCTACAGAAAATATCCCGAACATTGGACCCTTGAGGAGGCTGTCCGACATGCTTGGAAACGCATCAACCGCTTGGAGGCGGATCTTAAGGAGTCGCTGAACAGAAACGCCGTCCATTTCCCTCCTTTGGCGGAGGAGGCGGAGGCGGTCCCCGTAAGGAAGCGCCAACGGCCGCTGCGCAGGATCGCCCGAGCCCTCGTAAGACCACTGCGCAAGCATTGAGACTGAAGGAGCGCCCGGCCACAACGATACCCGGTCAAATTGACGGGGTACTTCAAATAGCCCTCGCGGCGAAGATTGGGTGGGGGCGGACGCAACCGTAGATCGAATAAAAAGGCCGGCGATTTATGCGCACAGGAGCGCGAATGAATCATTCATTTCACTCAGTTGTCTATCTTCAAAATACAAAAAGAAATATAAACTGCAAACGAGTCTCTTTTACTTTT
Organism: Flavobacteriaceae bacterium; assembly: GCA_050249695.1. Classification (GTDB taxonomy): domain Bacteria; phylum Pseudomonadota; class Alphaproteobacteria; order Rhizobiales; family Tepidamorphaceae; genus JACKJP01. Next base: position 65,326 of record JBFWQA010000003.1, read on the forward strand.
TCGTTAGAACAAATCCCTGAAAATTATTTCTAACGACGTCATTGCAAATCGCTCGATAGCGACCAACTCCCCCGGCATATGGCAGAAAAATATTTGGCTTTCCTTCGACATTTGCACCAGAGTACCAGGATTGGGCACGGGTATACACAGTCTCTGCAGCGGCGCGCTGCACTTCCAATTGCCATTCAGCCTCGGCTTCTTTGGTAGCCTCCATTTTCGAGACACCCATCTCCCGCAGCTTCGTCAGACAATCTGCAATCCATTCCACGTGTTGCTCGATCGAAATCACCACATTGCTTAAGACCGACGGACTGCCGGGCCCGGTTATGAAGAATAAATTTGGGAAGTTGGCAGCCATGATTCCGAGATAGCATGTGGGGCCGTTTTGCCATGCCTCTGATAGGGATCGTCTGCCGGCGCCTCGAATATCGATATGCTTTAGAGCACCGGTGAACGCGTCATAACCCGTGGCGAATACCATGACATCCAGATCATAAAAGGCATTCTCTGTTCGTAAACCGGCGGCGGTCATTTCAACAATCGGCGCTTCCCTCAGATCCACAAGCGTCACATTTTCGCGATTGAACGTTTCATAATAATTGGTGCCAACGCATATACGCTTGGAAAAGATAGGATAGCTCCGCGGCGTCAGTCTTTCGGCGACTTCGGGATTCCTGACCGTTTCCCGAATTCGTTGCCGTACAAAAGCACCCGCCGTTTCGTTGGCATCGTCACTGGTCACCAAGTCACTGAAGACCCAGGTGAATTCCGGCCCGCCCCGTTCCCACGCCTTGGCGTAGATTTCCTCGCGCTCCGTCGGGGAAACCGCCAGCGCCGATTTCTGCGGAACTTTCATGAATGAACCGGTGGCCGATTTTTCTTTTGCGATACGCCGGAAATCGCGGAAATTGGCTTTCCAATGCAGCTTTTGTTCGTCGCTGATCGCCGCGTTGCGCGCCGGAACAACATAAGCTGGCGTCCTTTGAAACACATAAAGCTGCCCAGCTTCCTCGGCGAGCTCTGGAATAATCTGAACACCCGAGGAGCCAGTGCCCAACACGCCCACTTTTTTTCCTTTGAGGTCGGGACGATTGCTGGGCCAGTTCGCGGTATGCAATGTCGTTCCGTCGAAGCTCTGCATGCCCGCGATTTTGGGCAGGTGAGCGTCCGACAGGCAGCCCGTCGCCATGATGCAGAAGCGGCTGCGGATCTTGCCGCCCTGCTCTGTTCGCAACAGCCAGTGATCGTCCTGATCTTGAAAATGGGCTGAAACGATACGGGTGTTCAATTGCACGTCACGGCGCAGGTCGAACCTGTCTGCGACGTAATTGATGTAGTGCAGGATATCGTCCCGAGGCGAAAAGCGTTCCGTCCAGTCCCATTCCTCTTCCAGATCTTCAGAGAAAGAATAGCAATATTGAAGACTCTCCACGTCGCACCGCAATCCGGGATAGCGGTTGCGCAACCACGTGCCGCCGATATCGCTCTCGGCATCGAAGGCCTTCACCGAAAAGCTCAGGTCGCGCAGTTTCTTGACCAGATAAAGTCCCGCAAATCCTGCGCCAACAACTGCCACATCGAGTTGTATGACGTCTTGTTCCATTCCAGTCATTTCAGTTTACCTCTAAGCCACCCACAGCGTGCGGGCCGCCAACGCGGCCCTGCTGCAATTGGCCAGTCGCCTCATTGGCTTCCGAAGGCGCGCCAATGTCATGGCGACATCTGGCATGCCGGTGCTTCCGGCCAGGTCTGCGGATGTCCTCAAATCCGTAAGCTCCCCGACAAACTCATCGATTTCCGCCGCCCCAAGGAGAAGGCCGGCACCCGCATCCTGCAGCGCCGCCGAACAGGCCGATCACATCCAGATTCACCCAATGCCTATAAGGTCACGCCGAACCGAGGGGTTTGTCCGCATCCAACGGCGACCAACTGGCGGTTGTGACCCTCTTCTCGGGTCGTTTCGGCGCCACCCGCCGGATTTTCGGGATGATCCACGCCTGCAATGATAGCCCCCCCGGAACCGCGGCAAGATTGGATAGCGCAACCGGATTCCGAGATCGCCGCGCGAACAAATCAGACCGCCAAACTTATTTTTGAAAATTGACTCGAATTTCGATTTAGGTCAAGTCATTTGCAGCTTCCCGAGGTCCTCCGATCTTACTCCTCCGGCCGGTTCTTGGAGCGGTCGGAACCGGCTTGCTGCTGCGGGGCGGCACCGAAATCATCTTACCAACGCCGCGCCCCGAACCCGTGTTTTCGAAAATTGACTCTATATTTAATATATGTAACGAAAACGCCTCAAATCTCTTCGCGCGCGCGGATTTTGCTTCGCGGCACGAATTTCGTTATACCCGTTTGGCGTTAAAGTGTGCCGATTGGCCGAGAGAACGCGGTATGTTTCTCGCAAAATGTCCCCTGAAATCTAACGAAAAAAGCAGCCGTTGACCGCGTCCAAGAAACCAACGAAATCGCAAATGACCCGCGAGCGGATCATTGCTGCCGCCGCCAAAGTTGTCGCCAGGGACGGCTATCAGAAAACGTCGATCTCGAAAATTGCCGCCGAAGCGAGGATCGCTTCGGGATCGATATATTATTACTACGCCAACCGGGAGGAATTGCTCAGCGAACTTCTGCCGACTTTGGGAAGGGACTTGATCCGCTACATCCAGGACCGCGTGTCGCATCTTCCCTGGGGGTCCGCTCGCGAGCTTGCGGGATTCGATGCATATTTCGACTATCTCAATGAATACCCCGAGTTCTACAGGGTATTTACCGAGGCGCAAGTTTATGTGCCAGGCGCCTATGAGCGCCTCCTGAAATGGATCGTGAAAAATTACATCCACAATCTCGAGGATCAAAGCAAATACGGCTCGCTCAAGGTCGAGAAGGAGGACTACGAAACACTCGCCTTTATGCTGGCCGGCATACGAAACTATGCAAGCCAAATGCTCAACGCCGCACACGGGGATCGGGAAGCGGCCTTGAAACGTATGCGCCGAATCTATGCTCAGTTTCTGGTGGAAGGCATCTTCAAGGAAGAGTAGGCCGTATTGGCGACACGGCGCCTCGGGAACCGCTCTCGCCCTGCCCGCCGACGGCCCCGCGGGCACGCCTAAAGCGGTTCGCACGGACGCCAGCTAAACAGAAATTTCGGATTGGCGACTGAGAGACGCATTCTCGCGGTACTCCAAGCATATAGCTTGATCTGATCTTCGGCTTCACGCCACAGACCACTGCGAATAAGGCGATGGACATCCTCGCTTTCCGCCGCACCTATGGGTTCCCGCAATCGCTTTTCCAGCTCCATCTGAGCAGGTTCAAATTGGGCCTGCCGCAGAATCATTCCGACGATTCTCGCCGCGATCTTGAGCTCAAGCTGTTGCTTGGGCGAGGTGACGGCAGTCAGATCTCTGACCGTCGACCGGACGGCGTCGGCAAGAACGCCTGCGCTGGCCCGCCCATGAATCATGCTTTCCGATAGATCGTCCGACATTTGCATTTGAGATGGGGGAGAACCGTAAAGCAGATGAAGCAATTGCCATTCCAGTTCGCATGCGCGCCGCCCAAGAACCGCCAATTCGATCGACTTCTCTTTGCCGCTGATATGCAGATCTGCCTGCTCCAGACAGATGACGCCCCATTTCAGCGTGCTGAGGACATTCCACCAGCGCAGCGCTCCGCGCTCGAGCGGACGCCCGCCCGCAGCCTCGTACCCCGCAAAAAAATCATCGAGGCTGCCAAAGCCCCCCACCGGCTTTTCGCCGCCGAAACGCCAGTCCTCCAGACATAGCCACGCCAAATCCTCAAGCGGATCGCCGAGCTTGGCCATTTCCCAATCCAGCACCGCGGCAATGCCTTCGGCACTGACCAGAAAGTTCCCGAGACGGAAATCACCGTGAAGAACCGCAGGACCGCCAGCGGTCGCGGCCGGACGGTTGTGGTGGAGCCAATCCATTGCGAGCTCAAAGGCGGGCCGCGACTCCCCGATGCGGTCGAGCACGCCGCGATAATATTCGAGGGGATCGCGATAGCCGGGCATATCGCCAGGCGGCACCTCGATTGAATGAATGCGGGCAAGTATCTGTCCGCATTCAAAGGCCAGCGCGCCCCTGACGTTATCGAGTGCGGGATGGGTCAACACATATTGCGGCTCGGCATTGCCTTGAACGCGCGCCATCACGATGGCGCTCGCTCCCAACGCGGCGCTGTCGAAGCTGGTGGCGACAATTTCGGGCACCGGCACACCCAGCCCCGCCGCACGGCGCATCAGGAAGGCTTCACGCTCCATGACCCCCGGCTCGGCCGAGGGTGGATCGCGCCGGACAATGAGATCCCTCTTGACGCCCCCGGGCAGACCCAGGGTGAAAGACCATATCTCACGCGAAGCGCCGCCCGCCATCTTGCGCAAGTCGGTAATATCGACTTCGGCCAATCCCAGCCTGCCAGCCAGAAATTCGGCGAGGGCAGATTCAAGTTCAACGGAGACACTTGGCACGACGGAAGGCGCTCTCAGGCGGTCGAGCCGGCGGGCGCCAGTTTTCTTGGCCGATAATCATATTTGCTGCTGCGGGTGATGCCGCCTTCGAGGTCGGCAAAACATTCTTCGCCACCGTTCAAGCGCACCCGCATCAGGTGGCCGAACAGATGCATGGACTGCTTGGCCAGAATCTCCTCGGTGGGCTGATTCATATCGATCCTGTCCGCCTCGATGAACATGTCACCCCGGTCGCGCCCCTGCCAGCCGCCATAGCCGATACCACCCAGATAGCCACGCAGCCGGCGTTCCACATACTCGATCTTATAGACACGGCCCTCGGTATCAGCGACCTGCACCTCACCTCCCAACATGTCGCGCGTACCTGGCGCCATTTTCAGGTCATGCCCCACCGCAACGAGCTTTCGCCGCCCCTCGGCACTCGTCACAGCACCGTCAAAATAGGCGATGGAGCCGTCACGGGACTCCACCATGATGAAGCAGATTTCTACATTTTCGAATTGATGCTGGAGCCAAAGCAAGAGCCCCTGCCCCTCGCGCGGACGCCGAACCCCCCAGGAGCGGTCTCGGGAAACCAGCAACCGGCCGGTGTCCAATGCCCTGCCGTCAATTTCAACGATGCCCTCGGCTTTGCCGAGCTGGACATAATGCGCGTGATTGGTGCCCTCCCCATTTTCATTGCCGAACTCGAACTGGTCATATTCGACCGGCGACCATCGCGCATTGAAGGTGAGATCCCAGGCAATCCCCGCCGGATTTTCTTCCATGATAAGCCGCCAAGTCTCTTGCGGCTTGATAATTTCCAGCCTGAGCGGCCCGATTTGGGGATCTGCATAGTCATCGTCTGTCGTCCGACGGGCAAGCCGCAATATGCGTTGCTCTTTGTCGTGAAGCAGGTAGCTGATGGAATCCATCCGGGCGGTGGTACGATAGGATCCAAGGCCGATTCCGAACATCAGATTGCCTTTCTCGGCGTGGATGTTCCAATAAAGCCTGTCAATCCAATGCGGCGTATCCACGAAGGGCTTGATGATCGGATAGGGGGTCTGGTGGATAAAATAATCATCCCATGAAGTGATGGTCATGTGCCGTGTCCTGACTGGCTTTGCTGCAAATCGTCGAAATTTTCGGTACTGACCCACTCCCGCAAGACACGTTTGAGGATCTTGCCGGAGGGGTTGAGGGGCATTTCGTCCACAAACAGGATCAGTTTGGGCTTTTTGTATCCCGCCAGATGTATCCGGCAATGCGCGAGCACCGCATCGCGCGTCAGCTGACTTCCGGGCTTGAGCCGCAACGCCGCGACAACGTTCTCCCCCCAGTATTCGTCAGGCACGCCGAAGACAGCTGCCTGGGCGACTTCGGGGAGCTGGTATAGAATATCCTCTATCTCCTTGGAGAATATGTTCTCGCCGCCCGAAATGATCATGTCCTTGGACCGGTCTACAATATACATGTATCCCCGATCATCGAACCGGCCGAGATCGCCGGTCGCAAACCAGCCGCCCGGGACCGGTTGGGGCGGAATATCGCCCCCTTGCCAGATTGCTGTGATCACCTGATCGCCCTTGATCAGGATTTCTCCGACCTCTCCGGTGGGGACTTCTTTGCCTTGTCCGTCCACGACCTTTATCGCTGTCAGCGGCATCGCCCGGCCCACCGATCCCAAAAGCGGATCTCCGGTTCGGGCGGCAAGTTCGTGGTCGGTATCGCTTAGATACATGACAAGGCCGGCCGCCTCGGTCATGCCATAACCGCAACGGAAGCGCGCGCCGGGCAGGCGTTTCATCGCCTCGCGCAACGTCGTCAACGGCATTGGGGCCGAGCCGTAATAGACATGCTCGATCGAACTCAGGTCGATGTCTTTCGCATCGGCCTCCAACAGCATGCTGATCATGGTGGGCGCGAGCGTGATGTCGGTGATCCGTCTTTCTTGTATCTGGGTCAGAAATTCCTCGCGATCGAATTTGCGCAAGAGGTGCACCGTGTTGCCGTGCAGATGCATTTCCAGCATTGCGTAGCCGGCGATATGATACATGGGCCAGGGCAGCAGCAGGCTTTTGTACTGGCCCGTACCCCAGCACAGCGACGAATTCACCACCCCCGCGACGATGTTGCGGTGCGTCAGCATCGCCGACTTTGGCAGGCCGGTGGTTCCGCTGGTAAAGAGCAACCAAGCCACATCGTCCACGGACGGCACTATTGCAGGCGGATGCGCGCTGGCATTGCCGACCAGATCTTCATAACCTCCGGCCGCCGTTGCACCGGTGATCAATATGTGACGCACGCTGCCCACGGTGGCGCGAAGATAGTCCACGACATCAAGGAAATCCGGCTCCACAATGAGCACGCATGGACTGACGCTGGATAAAACACTCGCCATCTCCGCCGGCGTCAAACGGTAATTGATGACAACCATGGTCATTCCCGCTCTGGGAATGCCATAATATGCTTCTGCATATTCCAGCGAATTATAGGAAAGCACCGCGACCCGATCACCAGGCTCGGCCAGCGCCAGCAGCGCGTTGGCTAACTGACAACTGCGCGTGCGCAATTGACCGAAAGTTCGCTCAAGGCCGTGAAAGACTATAGCGGGGCGATCATTCGCGGCATGGGATTTGTGATCCAGAATTTCGTAGACCAGCATTGCGTCCCACTATGGCTTTTTGCTTCGATGACAAGAGGCTTGGCGACGGTGCGCGGTTAACTCAAAAAGACTTCGGCAACCGCATTGTCGTCGTCGAGATCGCTGGCGCTTAACACGCGGCTGACCTTTCCCTGATCGAGCACCTGCACGGTATCGCAGAGGTCCCGCAATATCTGCTTGTTCTGCTCCATCAGCACTAGACCCACCCCTTGTGTTCGAATGCTGGCCAAGACCTCGATCAATCCGTCAATCGCCACCGGCGCCAGTCCAAGCGAGGGTTCATCCAAAATCATGAACTGCGGCCTTTGCAGCAACGCGCGCGCGATCGCGAGCATTTGCTGCTCTCCGCCACTCATCGACGCTGCCTGATGCCTCGCCTTCTTGCGCAGCACCGGGAACATATCGCGCACATGCTCGAGGTCCGCAGCGAGCGGAACGACCCCTGCCCCATAAGCCGCAACGGCAAGGTTTTCATCAACGGTCAATTGCCCGAATATCATGCGTCCTTCCGGCACCAGCGATATGCCGCGCTTGATACGCTCCCGCGATCCAAGGCCGGTGATATCCGTACCGGCGATTTTGATTGTCCCGGCGTGCGGAAGGAGCTTGCCGATCATCGTGAGCGCAAGACATGTTTTACCGGCGCCATTGCGGCCGATCATTCCCACCGCCTGTCCCGCATCCACAGCGATGTCGATCGCGGTGACCACAGAACTCCGGGGCCGGTATCCAGCGGAAAGGCCGGAGATTTCAAACACGCGCGCCGTCCCCCTTTTTTCCTCCGCTGCGCCCGAGATAGGCAAGCTTCACGGCCTCATCGGCCAGGATTGCCTCTGTTGGACCTGAGGCAAGTACGGCGCCGGAAGTGAGAACGACGATGTTTTGACATAGCGCGGCGACAAAACTGACGTCGTGCTCGATCAGGAAAACGCCTGTTTCCGGCTGGTGTTTGGCAAACGTGCGGAGCGCTTCTTTAAGTTCACTGCGCTCATCCTGGCTTAAGCCCGCCGCAGGCTCGTCAAGCAACAGAATCTTCGCATGCGCGATTGAGGCACGTGCGATCTCCGCGATTTTGCGCACACCATAGGGCGCTTCGTCAGGCAATTGGTGGCAGTGGGCAGCGCAACCGAATTGTTCCGCCGCTGCCAATGCCCGTTTGCGCAACTGGGCTTCATTGATCCTGTCACCGCCTGCGGAAAGACGTTGCCCGATCATTATGTTTTCCAAAATCGTCAGCGAACCGGCCAATTGCGGGTGTTGGAAGGTGCGTACGATTCCGTGCATCCCCCGTTTAGAGGGTGCGAGCGCATTGATATTCTTTCCTGCGACAGCGACATGCCCGCTGCTGGGTCGGTACACACCGCTCAACACATTGAGAAAAGTTGTCTTGCCGGAGCCGTTCGGACCGATAATGCCCAACCATTCCCCGGACATCAGGCTGATATTGACATCGGTGAGGGCCTTGATGCCGCCGAACATTATGCCTATTCCTTCGGCACGCAATAACGTCATCGTCGCGCCCCCGCCGCCCACGTCCTGAGCAGAACGCGTTCCACCCCTTCCGCGATTCCTCGACCGCGCACCAGAAGCGCTACAAACAATATGACTCCGTATAGAATTCCTGTGCCGGCCGCCGGCACGATCATTTGAAGTTGCAGCGGGAAGGTTCCAACAAGAATCCCCCCCAACAGCGCACCGGTGGAGCTTCGCACCCCGCCGATAATGCCTCCTGTCAGCAAGGCGACGCTTAGCAAGGGCTCGAACTGCTGAGGGCTGACGTAACCGACGACCAGCGCGAAAAGCACGCCGCCGACGCCGCCGACAAACGACGCCCAGGTCCACACCAGAATTTGCGTATAGCGTACATTAAGGCCAAATACCGTCGCAGCCGGCGGGCTTTCACCAACGATCAGAGCCAGCCGTCCCACACGACCATTGAACAGCCATGCCGATATCAGCCCGATAATCAGGAAAAGCCCGGCACACAGTATAAGCATTCCCATAGATGAACCGCCGACGACCACGCCGAAAAGCTTTGGATCAATCGGCAAGCCGGCGCCCTCCGCCCCTCCTGTGAACGGCTGGAGTGCAACTGCAAGGCCTGGAACTGCAAACGCCAGAGCGATGGTGGACAGAGCGGTGAAAATGCCGTTCAGGCGCACCGTGGGTATCGCCAGCAGCGCCCCCGAAAGCGTGGTGAAGCCTACCCCGAAAAGCATTGAGACCGGTAAGGGCAGACCGATTTTCAAGGCATAGGCCACAGCATAGGATCCAAACGCCATTATGGCGCTCATGCCGATATTGATCTCGCCCAGAATGGCGGTGATCGGATTGTTTCCAACGATGACGATGGCGTACACGATGCCAAGAATAAGCGCGTAGCGCATCGACGCCGTGCTGTTTGCAGCATAGATGACAACAGCCAGGGTCGCCAAAATCAGAACAAGCTGACGCAGAGGCAAAAGCACCCCCCGCCCGGTCTGAATCGAGGTTGTGACCGTGCCGATACTCATCCGACTGAACATCCCCGACCTCATACTCTTATGATCCTCCGCCGACCGAATAGTCCGGCCGGACGGACAAGCAGCACCGAGATCAGGATGATGAAGATTACCGTCGGCACGAGGCTGGGATTGAGATATGCCGCTGTCAGATTGCTGGCGATACCTACGATAACCCCCGCGATCATCGCGCCGAAGATACTTTCGAAACCGCCCACCACCACCGCGCAGAAACTGAAAATCAGAAGCGAATTGACCGAGCTGGGCGTGAGGGCGAAGAGCGGTGCAACGAACAATCCTGCAACTCCCGCCAGCCCGCCTGCTATCGCCCAGCTGAGGCGGCGCAAAAGCACTGTCGGGACACCCAGCAGTTCAGCCGCCTCGGGCGAGTCGCTGAGCGCCCGCATGGCGATACCTGCGCGCCATTTGTTGAAGACCAGACCAAGCAAGGCGAAAATAGCGACGCTGCAAACCATCGCCAGCGTATTCTGGGCGGTCAGACCTACCGGCCCGATGTTGAATACAACATTGTCGCCGAAAGAGGGAAATGCTCTGGCCGTTGCCCCCACGGTAACGTTCTCGATGCCCTGGATGGTTGTGCCCACGGCAATCGTCGTCAACGCCGCCGTGAGCAGGCCGAAACGTTCCATGGGAACGACCAGGAACGTGCCGATCAGTCCCCCGAGAACCGCTCCTGCCAGCACGACAGCCACTGCGACCACCGGGTACGGAGCTCCGAGCTGATAGATCCAGTATCCGAAATACAGCGCGACCGCCGCGATGTCTCCCTGCGCGAAACTGATATAACCGGAAGTACGGAAGATCACGACCAGCCCAGCGCCGGCAAGGGCGTATAACAAGCCTGTGATTGTGCCGACCACAATCGCAGAAATAAGGATGTCCATATGAAACGCCCTTGCCCGCGGCTAGCCTAGAACTGAACGAAATCAGCAGCCCTCTCGAAGGCACCGCTATCGCTCAGCACCAGTATCTGGGCTTTCTTCGCACCCGAGTGGTCCGTAGCGGTCCACTCCAGCCCTTGAATATAGTCGTTGTCGATCTTCAGACCGACCATCGACTTCAACAGCAGATCCCGGGTGATATCGCCACCTTTACTGGCGCCAACCGCTGCTTTGACAGCTTCCGTACAGCCAAGAGCCACAGTCCAACCCTGAATGACGAGCGGATCGTTAATGTTCGTCTTGGGGAAATACTTTGCCATCGCATCCCGGTAGGATTTGGCAGAGTCGCTGGAACTCAGCTGGAACGGGGTCGAGAAATAAACCTTCCCCTTTGCGCTGCCATTGGTCAAATCCACCAAAGACGTATTGGCGCCAGCGAAGGTCGAACCCCACAAAGGTTCATAACCGATCTGCTTGCCGGCATTGATCAGGCGCGCAAGAGTGGGCGCCGATGCGTTTGCAATAACCATCTCGGCACCGGACGCTTTGATCGCGGCGAGTTGAGAGGTGAAGTCGGTCGCCGCCTGATCGAATATCTGGGAGGCCGCCACCGTCATCCCCTTGGACTTCAGATAGGCATCCACAGCCTCAGCCGCGGGCTTTCCCGTAGCGTCATCGCTATACAGATTGGCGATCTTTTTGAGTTTCAGATTGTTGACAGCAAAACCGGCGATCGCGGTGCCAAGCTGCGTGTAGGTGGAGATAACCTCGAACGTATTGTCATTCAGCAGTGTGTCGGATCCAGACGTGGGAATGACAGGAACACCGCGGGCGGCAAGATAGTCTTTGACCGCAGCATTGTTGCGCGAACCGGTGGTTCCGCAAATCATGGCGACGTTCACAGTTTCCACCAGGTCGCGGGTGACCCCCGGAGTATTAGCGGGATTGAACTGATCGTCACGGACGATGAATTCGATTTTGTAGCCGTCGATACCGCCCTGGTCGTTGACCATATTGAAGGCGGCCTTCATGCCGTCGAACACGGGCGCCAGCGCCGCGTAGGTACCACTGAGCGGCCCCGCTGCACCCAGCGTTATCGTTTTGCCCTGCGCAAGAGCGGCACCCGGAATTCCTGAAGCTAAGAGCATGGCGGCGAGACTTGCGGCCAGCCTGACGGAACCAATGTTCAATTTATGCATTTTTGTTCTCCTCCCAGAGTTGTAACATTTCCTCTCTTCATCCATCGCCGATGGAAGAAGCCCTTAAGCGGTCAGCACCGCCCTGCCCACAATCTTGCCCTGCGCGAGCAGGTTCAGCGCGTCGTTGGCCTTGCTCATTGGCATGGTCGTGATCGCCGGCACGGGCACTTTTCCTTGTTTGGCCAAATCGACAAGCTCTCTCAGCTCGCCTATGCCTCCGGTCAGCACAGCCTGTATCGAGGTCCGGCGAAATATTGTCGTAGCGAGCGAAATCGTCAGTTCGCCGCCGCTCATGCCCACGAGTACAAGTCTGCCGCCCTTGGCCAGGACTTGAAACCCGACGCTCGCGGTGGTGTCGTTGTTGACGAAATCGATGACTGCCTTGGGGCGAGTGCCGCCGGCGTCAATGATCTTTCGGGCAAGCTCCGGTGCGGCGCCATCGATGGTGGCCGTTGCGCCGGCGTGAGTGGCTGCAATGCGTTTGTCTTCGTCGATATCTATCGAAACAATATTTTTGTGACCAAACGCCTTCAGCATGCCCACTGCCAGCAGCCCCAATCCGCCGGCACCGAAAAGTACGATCGGCTCCTCCGGCGCAAGCGGGAAAGCACGCTTGATTGCTCCATAGACGGTAATGCCCGAGCAACTGAGAACCGAGGCGGCTGCGGGATCGAGGTCACCGAGCGGAACAACGTATCGCGACGACGGAACTTTGACGTATTGCGCGAACCCACCGTGTTGCACGACGCCGAGGCTTTGCTGGCGCGAGCACAAATTGTCCAGCTCGTCTTTGCAATATTCGCATTGGCCGCATCCCACCCAAGGATATACGATGACCCGATCGCCGATTTTCACATTGGACGCACGAGGCCCGACGTTGGAGACGACACCAACGATTTCGTGACCAGGGGCGCGTGGCAATACCACGCCGGTATCCTGTACCTTCAGGACCTTGCCCCCGCCTAAATTATATGCGCCCTTCCAGAAATGCAGATCGGAGTGGCACACCCCACAGTGGCTGACCTTGACGACCACCTCTTCATCGTGGGGCAGGGGTGTCTCGATCTCGATCAGATCCAGTGGCGCGCCATTTTCGACCACGGCCCAAGCTTGCACCTGAAGTTCCCTCCCCCTGCGGGTTCCGCAGACAGCGAATTTGCGGACCCGCACACTTCCGTGCCGGCTCTCGCCTCGCCCTGTCATTCTGTTGGCAGCAATTGATTCTACAGGCCTATTAGCTTTAGGCAAGCGAGCTTCAGCGCCACCCTCCCTATTTTCGAAAATTGACTCAGTTTTTGATTTATGTCAATCGGCTAGTGCTGAGCAGGGCAGGTAACGGGCCGCACTCACCCGTTTCTCCGAAGGGCAATGAGTTGCGCGTCTGGCTTTATGGATGCCGACAACAGTCCTCCCCATTGAAAGGGCGGCAGCATGTTCAGCGGCACCTGGATGAGTAGATTTTGATCGTTGGCAATGGGCAGAGCATCATCTGCCTCTTGGAGGGGAAAAATGACCGCATCCGTGGGGCGCGAGATCGGCGATATCTCGCTTTTTATCGACAATGAATGGGTCCGCGACACCGACCGGCGGCTTGAAGTGATCAACCCGGCCGACCAGCAGCGCATTGGCACAGTGGCAGTGGCGCAGTCCCGGCATCTGGAAGCGGCACTGGCCTCCGCTCAACAGGGCTTTGAGGTATGGAGGCGCACGGATGCTGTGTCACGCGGCGCCATCCTGATGCGCGCAGCGAGCCTTGTTCGAGAGCGAGCGCCGCAAACCGCACGTCTACTGACGCTGGAACAGGGCAAACCCTTCCGGCATGCTTTGACTGAAGTGCTTGATGCAGCCGAGATCATGGAATGGTATGCAAGCGAAGCGGGCCGCATCACCGGCACGCTCCTGCCGCCGCGAAAGTCCGGTGCGCGTCAAAGCGTTTTTGCCGAACCAATCGGCCCGGTCGCCGCCTTCACCCCTTGGAATTTTCCGGTCCTCCTCACGAGCCGAAAGATATCGGCGGCGCTCGCCGCCGGCTGCAGCTGCATCTTAAAGCCGTCTGAGGAGACCCCCGCCGCCGTGGCAACCCTCGCGGATGCTCTCAGGGATGCCGGTTTGCCGCCGGGTGTTCTAAATGTCGTGTATGGCGATCCCTCCAGCATCGCGGCGCATTTGATACCCTCGCCGACCATCCGCAAAGTCTCGCTGACCGGATCGATCGCCGCGGGGCGCGCCGTGGCTGCACTGGCCGCGCAAGGTCCAAAGCCCTGCACGATGGAACTTGGCGGGCATGCACCGGTTTTCGTCCTGCCCGACGCCGACATCGACTTTTCAGCAAAACTCGCCGCGGTCAGCAAGACATACAATGCCGGCCAGGTATGCACATCGCCAACCAGGTTTTTCGTTCATTCAAGCGTTTTCGAGAGCTTCGCAAAATCGCTGGCCGGAAATCTCGAGCGGACCCGTATCGGTGACGGCATGGATGCCGACAGCCGCATGGGGCCGTTGGCAAACCAGCGCAGGCTGGACGCAATGGACGAATTGACCCGGGATGCTTTGGACAAGGGAGCCGATCTGCTGACCGGCGGAAAGCGCATCGGCAATAGCGGCTATTTCTGGCAACCGACCTTGCTCGCCAATGTCACAGCGGATATGGCCGTCACCGCGACCGAACCCTTCGGGCCGATCGCCACTCTTGAGCGCTATGACGAGCTTGACGAGGCGGTGGCGATTTCCAATCGCTCGACGGTCGGCCTGGCAGCTTACGTGTTCTCGCGGTCCGGCGACATTGCCGCGCGCATCGCCGACGGTCTGGACGTCGGCGTGGTCGGAATTAACTCCTTCGAACTTGCCAATCCCGAAGCGCCGTTCTCCGGTGTCAAGAGCAGCGGCTATGGATACGAAGGAGGTTCGTGGGGCCTTGAGGGGTATTTGCATTACAAATATGTCAACCAGCTCAACCGGAATGGCTGATGGGATGCCGCAACGGCCGCGCTGACGCAGCGGAAGACTGCGGAAGAGCGCGCGGAGCCGTTTGCCACTCCAATCCCGGTCGGACAATCACGCGGCTGATATTGCGCCATTCACGCTGATCGCCTGGCCCGTGATCTTGGCTGAGCCCGGCCCCGCGAGGAACACGACAACTGGCGCGATATCTTTCGGCGTGACAAGGCCAAGCTTTGCTTTCTTGGCAGCCTTCTCGAAAAGCTTCCGACTGAATTCGCTCGCCATCACGCGGTCCCAGCTATCTGTATCGCCGACAATGGACGGGGTTACGATATTCACGCGAATTCCATTGCGGGCCTGCTCAAGGGCAATAGTCCGGGAGAACATTGTTGTCCCGGCCTTGGCACCGCCGATCACGGCTTCTCCGGGCGTAGCGATCTTGGCTGCATCGGAGGCAAAATTGATGATCGAGCCGCATTGCCGCTCAATCATGTGCGGCAATGCGGCTCTGCACATGTAGACGTTCGCTGCGAAGTGATGGCGGATATGCGCATCGAGGATTTCGGGATCCTTGCGGTCGAAGGGGGCGGGCGTTCCAGCGCTGGGTCCGGGTATCGAGTTGACGAGGATGTCGATCGCGCCGAATGCAGCGATGGCGCCTTCAACGACCTGCCGCGCCCCGGCATAGCTGGTCGGATCCGCCGCAACGAAGCGTATGTCCGCTCCGGGGGCACGCGCGCTGATTATTTCAACAGCGCGCTTTCCGCGATCCTCGTTGCGGCCGTTGATGACGATGCGCGGCACGCCGGCCTCAGCCAATTGCACGGCGCATTCCAGTCCGATGCTTGAGGTCGCACCGGTCAGCAATGCCGTGCTCTCCTCTAGTTTGCTTACTTTCATCCTGTTTCTCGATCCTGCCTCGGTCGTTCACGCGAATGCGTGTCAGCGAATGATGCCGCGCACTCTCAGGTGATGAATGTCGTCCTCCGACAAACCCAACTCCCCCAGAACCTCGTCCGTATTCTCGCCGATGCCGGGTGGGTATCGTCGGGGGTGCGGCGGCGTTCCGTCCAGGTGCACCGGGTTGTTCACCACGGGGATGTCGCCATATCGCGGATGGCGTAGCGTCGTGATCATTCCGTTGTGAATCGTCTGGGCGTCTTCGATGGCATCCTCCAGCCGATTGACCTTGGCGACCGGCACGTCATGTCGGTTGAGAATTTCTTCCCATTCGGACGCGTCGCGTTCGACGAAAATCCCGTCCAGGATCCCGATCAACCGATCACGGTTTACCAGCCTTGCGGAGTTGGTCTTGAAGCCGTCTTCGATCGACAGCTCTTCTCGGCCGAGTGCAACGCACAGGTTTCGCCAGAATGTCTCCGTCAGGCAGGCCACGACGATGCGGGCACCGTCGCGGGTCAGAAATGTCTGATATGGCACCATCTGCGGATGGCCGCCGCCGACCGGTCGCACCGGAACATTTGACTTCAGATACGGGGTCACGAAGTTGGCCAGCATAGCTATGGATGTGTCGAGCAGGTTCACGCTCACCCTCTGGCCCTGCCCGGTCATGTCGCGCGACCGCAGCGCCGCCAATATGCCGAAGCAGGCAAGAAACGATGTCGCAAAATCGGTTATCGGCGGCCCAACCTTGACCGGCGGACCACCGGGTTCTCCGGTCAATCCCATGATACCGCCAACAGCTTGCGCGAGGATATCCATGCCGGGCTGATTGGCGCGCGGTCCGGTATCACCAAAAGCGGTAATCGAACAATATATGAGACGAGGAAAGCGGCGCCGGATGTCCTCGTAGTCGAGACCAATGCCAGCCAGCGTACGAGGTCGCATAGAGACCGCCACAACATCCGCCTGCGCGAGCAGACGATCGACAATGTCGCGCCCCTCCTCCGCTTTCAGGTCGACCGCGACGGCGCGCTTGGAACGGTTCAGACCGAAGAAATATCCGCTGTCCGTCGGGCCGTACATATTGTCCACGACACGAAATGGCTCGCCCGTTACCGGTTCGACCTTCACGACTTCGGCGCCGAAATCCCCCAAGAGCGACGTCGCATACGGGCCCGCAGCGACCTGCGTCAGATCCACGATACGTATGCCGGCTAGCGCATCGACGGCTGCTATTTGGTCGGTGCGGTTCATCTCGTCACGAAATCCCTTTTGCGTCGCGGCTGAGCACGAGGCCGGTAACGCTGAATTCTGCGACGGCTTCTTCGTTCTGGTTGAACACGCTGACTTCACGCACCACGACGCCCCGATCCGACTTCTTCGTTGGTCTGAGCGAGGTGATCGCGAAGCGGGCCCTGATCGTGTCGCCGATCCTGACAGGTCTTAGAAAGCTGATCTTGTCGATCGACAGGATGGCAACGCCGGTTCCCTCAAAGACGAGAGTCCGCCCGATGAGACCCATTGCGATGGAAACGGTGAGCATTCCATGCACGAGGCGCCCGCCATAGACGGATGCGCTTGAATAGGCTTCGTCGGTGTGAAGCGCGGCGTTGTCGCCGGTCATGCCGGCGAACTGCATCAGATCGCCTTCGGTGATCGTGCGGCCGAGCGTGTCGAACTTCTGTCCGACCTCGAAGTCTTCGTAGAAACAGGGAACGGCTTGCCGGGCGATGGCCATGTCTTCACTCCTCGAAGAATTGGTGCGAGGCGTCTCCGATCGCGCGCTTAAAATACCGGCGCCCGGTCGAGACAAATCCAGTGTCTCAGGGGTGTTCGTAATCGCCTGCGATCTTGCGCATGGAATCCATCACCGAGTCGTTGGTCATGTGCTTGCAGATCGCCAGGACCGAATGCTCGATGCTGCTTTCCAAATCGGTCGTCATCCAGCCGTGCACAATATCCTTCTGCGTCGCGATCGCGGCGGGCAGCTTGGCCGCCATGGATTCGGCGAGTTCCTTGACTCGCGCCTCAAGCCGATCTGCCGGGACGGACTCGCTGGCAAGCCCGATTCGAGCGGCTTCCGCGCCTTCAACGGGCTCACCGGTCATAACGATGCGCTTGGCCCGCATGATGCCCACAGCCTGCGGCAGGATGGCGCCCTCAAGCATGGCGGCGATGCCGATATTGACCTGTGGCAGCATGAATTTCGCATCGTCCGCGCAGATGATGAAATCGCCGCAGAGCGCCAGTTCCACCGCACCGCCAACGCACCAGCCCTGTACCTGAAAAATGATCGTCTTGGGGTAGTGACGCATCTTTTGCATCTTCTCGCGCCAACCTTGAAGATAGGTGCCGGCCTTGCCCTCCAGGAACCAGTTGTGACCCTGGTTCACATTCTGCCCGGCGCAGAAGCTGCGGCCTTCGCCGCGAATGACAAGTACATTGACACCGTCATCTGACACGCTTTCGTCGAGGCAGGTGTTGATCTCGTCCATCACCTCCAGGTCCAGCGGATTGAGCTTCGCAGGATTGTTGAGCGTCAGATAGAGGACAGCGCCCTCCTGCTGAACCTTCACTTTTCCAGATTTGTATTTCATCAAGAATTCCTCTCTCGAACATCGATAGTTACTTGTTTCGGCGCGAAATCGGGCATTTCCGCTACAACCAGACGAGGTTGGCCGGCATTGAAGACTGCTGTCATTTCGGGTGTTTGGTCGTGGACATCTCATGGTCTCACATGATCTTGGGGAGGAGCAGCACGATGTCCGGAAACAAAACGATGAACGCTACGATGAAGATTTCGCCAACAAGAAAAGGCGAAACCCCTTTGAACACTTCCTGTAGCGGAATATCCGGTCTGAGGCCGTTGACAACGTAGCAATTCAGCCCGACGGGCGGCGTCACGACTCCGATCTCGATAAGTTTGACGAGCAGCACGCCGAACCAGATCGGATCGTAGCCAAGCCCGATAATAGTGGGATAAACGATCGGCAGGGTCAGCATCATCATCCCGATGCCATCGAGCATCATGCCGAGCAGCAGATACAAGACGATGATAGCGAACAGGATGACCCAGCGCGGCACATCCATGTGCACGATCGCATCTGTAAGCGCCGCCGGCAGTCCGGTGTAGGCAAGGAACCGGATGAAGATCAGGACGCCCCAGATCACCATCAGGATGAAGACGGATGTCCTGACCGTCTCAAGCAGGCCATCGCGGAGCTGCCTCGCGGTAATTCCCTTGTAGAGTGCCATGCCAAAGATGATCGCCGTTGCGACCGCAGCGGATTCCGTCGGCGTCATGAAGCCGAAGTAAATCCCGCCGAGAATAATCCCGACCACGCTGAACACGCCAAACAGCTGTGGCAGAGCGCTGATCTTGTCGATCAGAGAGGTCTTTTCCATACGTGGTGCCAGTGATGGTTTCACCTGCACCAGGACGGTGATCACGATTACATAAACGACCATCGATATGAGGCCTGGCAGGACACCGGCCAACAGCAGCGCGCCGATCGATTGCTCGACGATGATCCCATAAATGACGAGGATGCCGCTTGGTGGAATCAGAGCGGCCAGCGTGCCACCGATCGCGACGACGCCGGCAGCAAGGCTGCGATTATAACCGCGCTGCTCCATCTCCGGCAGGGCCATGCGAGTGAATACTGCGGTGCTGGCCGTGCTGGCACCGGAGACGGCCGCAAATCCCGCACTGGCAAAGATCGTCGCCGTCGCAAGCCCTCCTGGCAAGCGTCCGGCCAGCACTCGCGCCGCATCATAAGTTGAGGTCGTGATCCCCGCGTGCATGGCCAGGAAGCCGATCGCTACAAAAAGCGGGAGGACGGAGAATGAATAATGGGCCGAACCAGAGTAAGGGATGAAGCCCGCAAGATTCACGGCCACATCGAACCCGCGCATGTACACCAGGCCTAAGAACCCGGTTATGCCAGCGGCGAATGCGACTGGGGCGCCGATCATCACGAGCACGATCAGAACCACAACGCCCACACATCCGATTGCTATTGGATCCAAGGGTTCAGATCTCCCGGTCTTGACCGTCAGGCCCCAGCCGTTTCGGCCTCTGTTGGAAAGATCGATGATGGCGATTGCGGTCGCACGACGAGCCGCAATGCCTCAGCGAGCTGGAGCAGGATGCGCGCCAGCAAGAGGGTCAGCGAAACTGCCGCAATCAGGATTACGATCCAAAGTGGAAAACCCAGTTCTGTCGTGCGACCGCCCAGTTCGTAGGACCGCTGGACATATAAGAAGCAACCCCAGGTGTAGGCCATCAACAGGCCGCCGCCGGCGAGCAGGGCGAGCACTTCCATGAACCACTTCCGGCGTCCTGAAAGCCGCATTATGAACAGTGTCATACGCACGTTGCCGAAGCTGCGCTGGCAATAGGCGCCTGCCAGCGTCGCGACCAAGACCATCAGTTGCTCGATAATCTCGATATTGCCGCGGATCGGATAGTTGAGCGCCGAGCGCGTCACGACTTCGGCGCAACCCAACACCATCAGCGCCATGACCGTCGCAGCACCAACCAGCGCAAATCCAGTTTCGACCGGTCGCAATATTCTGTCGAGAGCCTCGATTATTGCACTCATGAAATCCTCCCCGCCGGCCGGCGGCTCTCGCTAGACAAGCGGGGAGCCGCCATTCGCCTATTTTTATTGGCTTGCGCCGGATTTCCGGCATCGCTTTTTCCGAACCAAGTCAACTCAGTTGGATGTCTTGGCGTCCGCGGCGGTCTTCAGGATAAATGCGAGCAAATCCTTGCCAGGCAAACCCTGCTTTTCCAGGGAAACGGCCCAGGCTTCCCAACTCGGCTTTGCTGCGACCTCGATCGCTTCCTTGATCGCAGGCGTTTTCTCGACCCGTGTAAGCTTGGCCTCTTTAAATTTCTTCTCGTTGGCCTGATCTGTGGTCTCGTATTTGGAGATCATATCATCATAGGCAACGCCTTTGGCCTCGTTGAGAAGATCCTTATATTGTTGCGGAAGCGCCTCGTAAGCGCTCTTGGCTGCGGCGAAGTGGCAAACGGTTGAGCCCAAACTCCACCGATCGGTCACCCAGGTCGATATGTCCTGGAGCTTATAGGCGCCGAATGCATACGTGTAAGGATAGGCGACCCCATCGATGACATTCCGCTCGAGTGCCTGATATGCCTCGGGGCCCGGTACGTAGGTGACCACAACGCCAATACCGCGCAGCACGTCGCCAACACCGCCGCCCGCCAGAATGCGCTTGCCCTTCCAATCCTCCAGCGACGTCGGTGGCGTTCCGGTTCCCATAACCTCCCAATTGGGCAGGATAGAACCCATGATCGGCACTGCGCCCCATTTGGCGAACTCGTCCAGGACGGCCTGCTGCTTGTAGTAGGCTTCCGTCACATATTCGCGCTGACGCAAGGTATCGATCGGAAGCAGCGCAAGATCGAGCCCATTGAGCACGGACGTCTTATCCGGCTGCTGGAACGGGCAGAACATCGCTGACTCAAATGCGCCGATCTTCAGGCCATCGAGGTTTTCGGCGTGGTTCGACAGGACCTCGCCATATTGCGGAGAGATGTTGAATTTGCCGTCAGTCTTTGCACCAACATATTCAGCAATCTTTTCTATACCCTCCGTGGCACCGCGCCTGTTTCCCCAAAGCGACACAAGCCACTTGACTTGCGGGCCTTCCACTTCGGCGGCCCGCGCTTTCGAGAGTACAGGCAGACCGGCGCTGACGGCAGTAATGCCAATTGCCAACGCACACGTTCCAAATTGAATCAGCTTCCTCATTAAATCCTCCCATGTGTCGAAACTGCCTATTTTTTCATAGGCTTATAGGTTCTCGAGCATCAGGCCCGGATAGACATCGCGCCATCCGGCAAACCGATATCATCGGTGTTTATATTAACGACCGATATTATTTTGACAAGCGCAAATCTCGAACGCCATCGAACGAGGCGTATGCGCGCTCAGGATTCGAGATTGCGGCCTATTCGGATGAGCGTTGCAATGAAGCGCTCGCGTTCCTCATCCGAGATTCCGTCAAACGCTTGCGCACGTGTCTGATCTGACATTTCCCAAATGCGCTTGACGACTTCCTCCGCAGCCGGCGTCGTCTTGAGAATGCGGGCGCGGCGATCTTTAGGGTCGGGTTTGCGCGTGATGTATCCCATGCGCTCCAAGCGATCGAGGACCCTCACCATTGCCATTGGCTCAATATTCGTCAGCTCTGACAGACCTGATTGGCTAACACCCTGATTGCGGATCAGCACTGCCAAAGCGCGACTTGCCGAGAGTGTAAGCGAAAGAGTCCGCGCCCGCCTTTCGAAGCGTATCTCGTAACGACGACTGACTTCCTTGAGCAGGAAGCCGAAGCTTCTGTCCTGATTCCATTGCATGCGGGCGCTTCTCCGGCTCAGCGCAGGATTTGTACCTGGCGAGGGATGTCATACTTGATTCATGAGACGCAAATCACACGAACATAACGGTCGTTATTATCGTTTGCCGCAGAGCAACTCAACACGTTCTCCGCGGCCAACAAAATGCAGGCAAGACCGCAGCGGTCAAAGCCTTCCTCGAAGAGAAAGCGGCGAATGAGCCTGGCCCAGACGACTGGGTCTATGTCTACAATTTTGGAACGCCGCACAAACCACGAGCGCTTCACCTGCCGAGCGGCCGGGCACAGCAACTGTCGAAATCGCTCGAAGTGATCCTAAAGGCTTTCCTCTGAGATCGGCACAACGGCCAACGAGTCCTCTTGACGATTGAACGCAATCGCCAGTCTGAACGAATGCGCAATGCGCAGGGCCCGGCTCATGAACAGAGCCTCCACTTCCGGCGGGCATAGTCTCCCTACGGTCTGGCGAAACAACGACAGCCAGCGCCGGAAATGATCCTCCCCAAGTTTCGGTATGGAAAGATGCGGCGGTAGGGGGCGCCCCTGATATCGGCCGGTTCGCAACAGTGTAGCCGACCAGAAATCGCACATCCTGGCCAGATGAACGGGCCAGTCCTCGGCGCCAATGCGGGCATTGAAGATCGGGCCGAGAAGATCGTCCTCTCGGATGCGATCATAAAAGCCGTGCACGACGTCATGGATCATCGCTTCATCAAGCGCATCGGGAAGCGGTTTGCCGTCAAGGATGATCGTTCGATCAGTGTCGGGACGTCCCTTCATCTGGCACTTCTCCTTGCTGGGCTTGCGCGGGAGGGCGGTCAGCCTGCCATGCAGCGCGCCTCGCCCACAGAGAAATTAGAGACAGGACCAAGGCCATGGCAATGCGCCAGATTGTCCCGTCGGCGCACGAGCGCCGGGGCGGACACCAGGGCCCACAACCTGACCTGAAAACAGGCGATGGGAGACAGGCCGAGGCCTTCCGACACGCCCCTCCGCTCGCCAACCCACGGAAAGAACGCGCCTCTCTCGCCTAGGCGTAAAACAGAGATTTCGTGGGAAATGGCTGGTGGTGTCGCCCGTCCCTGCAAACGCGTCTCCGCATCACCATTCCCTGAAGACGGGGAAAATACAGGGAAATGGGCACCAAAGGCCTATCATTTCGAGTATTGCGTGAAAACGCGTCTCGAAAAAACAATTGGCTTACGTCAGATTTCCCCAGCCTGCCTCACAGGGAATGTGTCATCGGATACAGGGAAGCAATCGGCTTTGAGCGCAACGCGAATAAGGAATATCCCGCTCTAGTCGTAGGTCTTTCATGATCTAAGCTTTCAGCCATGGACCACCTTGGCGACGACCACCCGCACGCGCGGCTCGCAGCGATACCCGCATCGGAGCTCAGGCGAGCGACTGATCCGGCGACATTTGGTTTCGCGTCCACCGAGGACGTTCAACCCGTGTTCGGGCTCATCGGGCAGGACAGAGCGCTCACCGCCCTTCAATTCGGAACCGAGATTGCGCAGCCGTCCTTCGACATGTTCGTTCTTGGCCCGCCCGGAGCGGGCAAGACCGCTGCGGTCAAAGCCTTCCTTGAAGAGAAAGCGGCGAATGAGCGCGGCCCCGACGACTGGGTCTATGTCTATAATTTTGAAACGCCGCACAAACCACGAGCGCTTCGCCTGCCGGGCGGCCGGGCACAGCAACTGTCGAAATCGATGATCGAAGTGATCGATGAGATCCGCTCGGCGATGCCCGCGATCTTCGAAGGCGAGGAGTATCAGGGCCGCAGACACTCAATTGAAGAGGCAACGAGAGGCGCACAGGCCGAAGCGTTGGATGCACTCAATGCAAAGGCCCAGCAAGAGAACATAAGACTTCTCCAGACACCTTTCGGTTTTGCGCTTGCACCACTGCGGGACGGCAAGATCGTCGAGCCGGACGTCTTCAACAACTTGCCCGCTCCGGAACGCGAAAATATCCAGAAGAAGATCGAAAAATTTCAGGAACAGCTGACAACAATACTGAAGCGGTTTCCGCAAACCGAAAAGGAACGTCGTCGCCGCATTCGCGAGTTGGAGAGCGAGCTTGCCGAAGTTGTCGTCAACGCTGCACTGGACGATGTGGAGGCCGACTTCTCGGATGTTCCCGATGTCATGGGCCATTTGCAGATGGTCAAGACCGACCTCATCGCAAATGCGAGCCTGTTCCGGGACGGAGAAAGCGAGCGCGGCGAGGAAGAACACGCGCCGGTTCTCGACACGAGCAAGGACACTCGCTTCCGGCGATACATGATCAACGTCATGATCGGCGAGACCGAAAATAAGAGCGCGCCGGTTCTAAGGGAAGACAACCCAACCGTCGGCAATCTGATCGGTCGGATCGAGCACATCGCTCAGATGGGCGCGCTGCTCACCGACTTCATGCTCATCAAGCCAGGCGTACTGCACCGGGCAAACGGCGGATATCTCCTGCTCGATGCGCGGAAAGTGCTCATGCAGCCTTTTGCCTGGGAGGCCCTCAAGCGAGCATTGAAAGCGCGCGAGATCACGATCGAGTCTCCCGCGGAGCAGTACAGTCTGATTTCGACAGTGTCTCTCGAACCCGACAGAATTCCCTTGCAGGTGAAGGTGGTGCTGTTTGGCGACCGCGAAATATACTATCTGCTCAACGCCTTTGACCCTGATTTCGCGGGACTTTTCAAGGTAGCGGTCGACTTCGATGAAGTGATCGACCGGACGCCGGAAAATGCCCAACTCTACGCAAGGCTGGCCGCCTCAATCGTCGAACGTTGCGAACTGAGGCACGTCGATCCGAGCGGTGTGGCTCGCCTTGTGGATGAATGCGTTCGCCTCGCCGAAGACACGAAGAAACTGACACTTCGGACCGAGATCATCGGAGATATCCTGCGTGAGGCAGACTACTGGGCCGGCAAGGAGAGCGCCACGCTCATAGCTGCCCCCCATGTTGCACGGGCCGTGAAAGAGCGCATATTTCGGCTGGACCGGATACGCGAGCGGGTTCAGGAGGCAATTACCCGCGACATCATGCAGATCGATACTGATGGTGAGAAGATCGGACAGGTGAACGGGCTGAGCGTGCTGGGGATCGGCGACTACGCTTTCGGCCGTCCCAGCCGCATCACCGCCACGGTGCGCATGGGTTCCGGAAAGGTCGTGGACATAGAACGGGAAGTCGAGTTGGGAGGCCCCACACACTCCAAGGGCATGATGATCCTTCGCGGCTTCCTCGAAGGACGCTATGCGCATGATGTGCCCCTGTCGCTTTCTGCCAACCTCGTTTTCGAACAGTCCTACGGCATGGTCGATGGCGACAGTGCTTCGTCGGCGGAACTTTATGCGCTCCTCTCGGCAATCGCAGGTGTGCCGCTCAGGCAATCCATCGCCGTCACGGGATCGGTCGACCAGCATGGCCGGGTTCAGGCGATCGGCGGCGTGAATGAAAAGATCGAAGGCTTTTTCGACATCTGCGCCGAACGAGGGCTGACAGGCAGGCAGGGAGTGATGATCCCCAAGTCGAACATCGACCATCTGATGCTGCGCGAAGATGTCGTTGATGCAGCGACACAGGGGAAGTTCAACGTCTATGCCGTGGCAACGGTCGAGGAAGGCATAGAGCTGCTTTCGGGATTGTCCGCTGGCAGGAGGGAGGGCGGCGGGCTGTTCTCCGAGGGGAGCTTCAATCGGCTGGTGGAGGATCGACTGATAGCGTTCGCCCATGCGCGACAGCAGTTTGGCCTCAGCGGCTCGGCCGCGGTCACTGGCCGGCGCGGAGACGCCGATTGATGACGTCGGCACGAGCAGAGCGGGATATCCGTGGTCAGGTGGTCCTGCGAATGTGCGGCGGGACGATCAACGATGTCGTTCTTGAAGCGGCGGCGCGAATTGCGAGCGCCTTCAAGGGCGAGATACACGGCGTCTTTGAGGAAGATCGCGATCTCCTGGCGCTGGCGCAACTTCCGGACGCCCGCGAAGTCTTTCGCAGCGGACGCACACGCACGCTTTCGATCGATCTTGTGCGCAACGAGATGCGCCTGGCCTCGCTCATGATGAGCCGTCGGATAGAGTTGGTCGCCCGCAGCCACGAAGTTCCTGTCCTGTTTCGATCCCCGGAAGCAGCGGGAGAAACGCGGGAAGAAGCGGAAGAATCCGGAATCCTCGCACTGGCAGAGCCGTTGACGCTCATGGCCTCGGCGAACCTGCTTGCCGCCTTCGCGAAGGCCGAACATATGGCGGGGCTGCTCGTCGCGGGCCGCAACGCCCGATACGCACTTGGCAAGTTGCTCCTCGTTCTCGACCGCGAATCCGACGGGCAGGAGATCATGGACACGGCCCACCGCCTCAGCGGGACGGCCGGCGAAATAACCTTGCTCCTGACCGGGTTCGACGAATTCGGATTTGCCGAGATGAAGCACCGGCTCGAGACACTCACGATGTTGAAGAACGGCCGTATTCTGCGCGGCCATGATCTGTCCCCTCAAACGCTCGCGGCGCTGGCCAGCCGGACGAAAGCGGGTATGGTCGTCGCCCGGATCGGGGGTCCGATCGCAACCGATGCCAAGGACACAGCTCGATACGCCGAACGTCTTCCCTGCCCGCTATTACTCCTCCGCCGAGAGCAGATCCTGACACTCACGAGCGCCGAGAGAGATTCAGCGCCGATTGATCAGCATCAAAGACCTCCCTCTCAGCAACCGTAGTTTGACAGGACGCGAGAGGCTGCATGTGCAGCCAACCTGTTTGTACGGGTCGTACAATTGCGTGAAGCGCCACCCGATGCAGGTCAGAGTCTTGCGTTGCCCGGGAGGCAAATCATGAGAAATCAGCTACGCGAGAAAGTCGCGATCACTGGCGTCGGCTGCTCAAGGTTCGGTGATCTCCTTGAGACGCCGGAACTCAAGGGTTTGAGCATCCAAGAGCTGACCGCTGCCGCCGTTAAGGAAGCACTGAGCGATGCCGGTATAACCGGCCAAGACGTGGATGCCGTCTTTGCCGGCAATGCGATGGTGCACAGTTCGCAGGTGCCGGGCACCTATTCCCAACTTTCAAAATGGACTGGCACCCAGTTCAAGGCCGGCGTCCATTTCGAAGCGCAATGCTCCACAACCAATGTGGGCGCCTCACTTGCGGCCACGGCCATAGCTGCCGGCGTCTACGACACCGTCCTGGTTTACGGCCTCGAAACCACCCGCACCAAAGTGAAGGGATTCAGTCCGTATGAACGGGAACCGATATCCCACCAGCAAACCTGGCTATGGACGGATATGGCGGTCAACCAGGCCTACGGCGTTCCCCAAGGCTACGATATTTTTTCCACCTATAACGGCCTTGTTGGCCTCGGTTACTGCCGCAAATACGGCATGTCCATCGAGGACTATGATCGCTCGATGTTTGATCTGTGCCGGACGCGCCGGCTGCACGGTTCGATGAATCCCAAGGCCAATATCCAGACAACTCTGGAGCAGGCTGCAAAGGACAAGGGGTTCTCCGACCCATACGACTATTGGCGGTCAAATGAGCACAACCCCTTTGTCGCCTGGCCGTCGCGCCTGCTCAGTCTCGTCACCACCGCCGACGGCGCATCCGCAATGGTTCTGACCCGGGCCGACATCGCGAAAAAGGGCAAGTCGCAGCCTGTCGAATTCAAAGGGTTCGGAATCAATTACAGCGACCTTCCCTGGTATGGTGAAGATCCAACTTTTTGGGAATTCGACAAGCGGGCGACGGATGCGGCCTTCGAGATGGCGAAAATCAAACCCGCTGACATTGAATACCTCCACACGCATGACTGCTCGCACATTTCGGGAATCTGCACGGCGGAGACGATCGGCTATTTGCAAGCCGGCAAAGGTCTAAAGGCGGCCCGGGACGGCCGGTTGCGGTTTGACGGTGACCGGCCGATGTCAACCCATGGGGGTCGCCATGCGTTCGGGCATGCATGGGGCGCGAGCGCCGGCACCGATACCTATGAAGCTGTGCTGCAGATGCGCGGCGCCGCGGGTGCCAGACAAATTCGCAAGGCACCGGAGATCTCGGTGATCCACACGCACGGCTACGCCATGATCGGCACCGTAATTGTTCTCGGAGGGATGTGAGATGCAAGCTCGGATCGAACAGCGAAACGCCATTCGCACCTATTACGATGGCCTGAATCAGGGCGTGTTCAGCGCGATCAAATGCCGCGATTGCGGTGACTTCACCTTTCCGCCAACCGGCTGTTGCGAGCATTGCGGGAGTTGGAACGTGGACCTGACCGAGGTGAGCGGAGAAGCCACCCTTCTGTTTGCCACGCATAACATCACCCCGGCCTGCCATCCTCGCTTCGAAAAAATCGCACCCTATGTCTACGGCCACCTCAAATTGAAGGAAGGTCCGATCGTGCAGGCGATCATTCTCGGTGTCGATGCGACGCCGGACGCATTGAAATCGCTCTTCGAGAGAGGCCCGCTGAAAGCCCGGGCAGAGACGCTGAAGATGGACGATCTGCCGGTGATCGCCTTTCGCATCGTTGACGCGTGAGTCTTCGCGCGGCGGGGGCAGCGGCATCAATCGCTGCCCCTCATAGTCGCGCGCCCGCGCTCAGAGCGCGATCAATGGAGAGACTGAAATGAACCCGACCGGATTTTCGACAATTGACCACTCTCCTGAAGTGGTCGCCAAGTGGCTTGACGAGATCGAACAGCAGCTTCACTGGAAGGATGCACAGAAAAACTATCATCTGCTACGCGCAACCCTTCACAC
The DNA here is from genome assembly GCA_050249695.1 of Flavobacteriaceae bacterium. Classification (GTDB taxonomy): domain Bacteria; phylum Pseudomonadota; class Alphaproteobacteria; order Rhizobiales; family Tepidamorphaceae; genus JACKJP01. The sequence goes on from JBFWQA010000003.1 coordinate 94,058, forward strand.
GTTGCGCGACTGGCTCACGGTCGATGAAGCTGCCGATCTTGCGGCACAGCTCCCGGTACTCATCCGGGGCATCTACTATGAGGGCTGGGATCCGTCCGCCACACCGATGCGTCCCCGCACGCGCGAAGCATTTCTTAAGCGCTTGGTAGAACGATATGCCGCCGGAGCCTTTCCCGATCCGCTCACAGCGGCAGGCGCCGTCTTCGCGGTACTGAAGAAATACGTGTCCGAAGGAGAAATCCGTCAGGTTCGCTATTCGCTTCCGCGCGAATTGCAGGATTTGTGGCAGAAATAGTGCCTGCTCCAGAGACCGGCCTGCGCTACTGGTGCGACTTGCCCGCATTCTCACGGAGCGCAACACGCAGTTCTTCCTGCCTCTTCGCAAAATCGTCAGCGTCGCCATAATCGACGAACAACGGATACCGGGAATGAATGCCTTCAAGCTTGCGCGCGTGCTTGATGGGGCACCAGTATTGCTCGGTGCGTGCGGCTATCTCGCGGACATAGCTGATCAGCCCGTTTGCATAGGAACAGTAAAGGCAGTTCAGTTTCTCGATGAGATTGAGATAGCCCAGACGGTGCCTGTCGTAAGCGAAATGATCGCGGCGCGATACTTTGGGGATACCGTATACCGGGAAACAAGCCGCCTGATAAATGGTGACGAACAGATCCAGCAGAAGGAGCGGAATGCCGACGGAATAAATGACCGGCGCCGTCAGCAATACCAGAGGTCGAGCAGTCCTGAGATAGGCCAGCAAGCTGGTTTTGAGCCGTTTGTGGCGGGAAAGCACATCCCGGGTGAATGTAATCCGGCCATGTTCCAGCGAAAAATGAACCGCGTCACGCCGCTTGGCAAACTCGCGCTCGAGTTCCTCCTGCAGCTCGACGATCTGCGCGACGAGCGATGAAACCCGATTACTCATTTCGACCCGTCACCGGTCATTTGTCAGGCAGCCACGCTTGCAAGCGCGAAAGCTTCCTTGATTTCTTCCGAGCCGGCTTTCAAACGATTTCCGAGCTCGCGGAATTGGCGGGCATTGAGCAGCACCAGCCGGGCAGACTCGTCTGCATAGGCGATTTGCATGGCGCGAAGAAATTCAAGCCAGGCATCGAATGCTTCCCCCGCATCGTCGGCCTGTCGAAGGCCCTCGACAAGAGCATGATTTTCAGCAAGGCGCGATTTCAGGAAGTCGAGCCACTCGACGCCGGTGGCGAGCAATGCCGAAATCATCGCCCCCTGCAACTGAAACGCCGAACCGGCGGTGGTCACTAGCGCTTCGGGTGCCAAGGGGTCGAGCACGGTTGATGTCGTCTGGTGATGCGCGCGCCGAACCATCGGAATGATCTCCAACTGATATCTGAATTCTTCTACGTGAACTTTGCGTCGCTGTTGTTGATGCAGCTCAACAATGCGCATTCAGAAAGGTAGTATGAACAACACAATTGGTTTTCTTCGATTTGGCCCTGGAACATATTGAGAGGATTGGCCATGAGTACGCCAAGGACAATTTTTTCCATTTGCGATGTTGTTGACGATCCCAAATCGGTGGAATACGCCGTCACTACGGCGGCAAAGGCCGGAGCGCATCTGGTTGTTGCTCTTATCGGTATCAGACCGATGCTGCCGGTCGACATCAATGGCAGTGCGCCCGTCGAGTGGTGGACCCAGGAAAACGAAAAGGTGATCGACCAGCTAGCGGCCGTGGGCAGAGAACTCGGCGAACGATTCTCCCGCGAGAACATATCCGGTGAGGTCGTGCCGCACCATGTCGGCGAGGAATCCGTCATGTCCGTGGCTGCAACCCATGCGCGGTATGCGGACATTTCCTTGGGCTTGCCAAAGACATTGAGAGAAGGACGCATCTGGGGATCGGCAATGCCGGGCCTCCTGTTCCATAGCGGGCGTCCCATGCTGCTCCCCGCGGAAGGCAGGACGCCAAATCTAAGTCCGGAGCGGGTCCTGGTTGCGTGGAACGGCAGCAAGGAAGCGGCGGCGGCGGTCTACGCTTCGATCGATTTTCTCAAGAGCGCCCGGACCGTCCATGTGACGATGGTTGATCCTGTCGCGGAGGAGGAACGGCTGGGCGAGGAGCCCGGTAATGACATTGGCGCCTATCTTGCCCGTCATGGCATCTCGATCGTCGTCGACAGACTTCCCTCCGAAGGGCGAGGCGTCGGACATACGATTCTGCGTCATGCCAATGATGTTGATGCGGACCTCATCGTTGCGGGTGCTTACGGCCATTCCCGGTTGCGGGAGTTTGTTTTTGGCGGCGTTACCCTCTCTCTCATGGAGGCGGCTGATCGGCCGGTCTTGTTCGCGCATTGACTGCGGGCCGCAAAAGAGAGCGGCCGGATGTTGGACCATTCTCTTGGCATTGCGAAACCACCCCGACGGGAGAAAGAGGATGACAGCAAAGAACAAACAGCCGGGCGTGCGCGCGACAGCCGGGAAGCTACAGAACGCCCCACCTGCCAAGCGGACTGCTGCTGAACGGAAAAAGGCTCATGATGAAGAGTTGCTTGAGGAAGGTCTCGAAGAGACTTTTCCCGCAAGCGATCCGGTCGCTATCCTTGAGCCGGTGCATCGCAGACGCAGAAAGCCAGGACGCGGCTGAACGGTCCCTGCCGCATCCCGGCGAGTTGCCTGTTCAGTACACCATGCCCGCTGCATCCAATCGCCCGCGACGCTCGAGAAAATGAGCCGTTGGACGGGTTTAAGGGAAGTCGCTTGCCCTACAATCCGAACGGATAGGTATCCGGCAGGCCGCTCGCGCGGCCGGTTTTCAACGGCGTCACTGCCGTGGTCTCATCGATCCAGATATATTCGTCGAATTGCTGCGGGAGCACCGCCTCGAAATAGTGGCTCGCCAGTTCCGTTTCCGGCCGATAGATGACGCCGATCGCACGTTCGAGCCGCGGGCGAGCCAGTTCCGTCGTCACATCCAGTTCCCGGCCGGAGCGCAAGGGAAGGAGAAGCGCGGGAAGGCGCGTCATATGGAAGAGCCGTTCGTAGCTCTGTGCGTGCGAGGGCTGAACGCGCTTCACCTCCATGGGGCCGTCCCAGTTGGACGCGGCGGCGACTGTACCGTGGTCCGTACCAATGCCTATGTGATAGGTCAGCCCCGGATAGGCTTCGCGGCAGAGTTGGCCGATATTGTGTTCGCCGCGCCGGCTCATTTCCGTCGCCGACGCATCGCCGATATGCGAGTTGTGTGCCCAGACGACGGCTCTGGAGTCCGCGCCCCGATGATCGAGCACAGCCTGAAGCGTTTGGAACATGTGTGAATCCCGCAGGTTCCACGATGCCCTCGAACCATAGTACATCGACCGATAGTAGCGCTCTGCGTCGGCGACCAGGTGGGCATTCTGGCTGGCGTCCAGGAAACGCTCGCCGTCGGCCGATAGATAGTCCTGCCGTCGCTTGTAGAGGTCGGCGAGCATTTTCGTGACATCCTGCTCGCATTTCCGATACGCACCGCTTAGCGCCGCGCGGCCATAGGCGGCCGGATCAGCTTCCCAGGGGCTGAGACAGCCATAGCGCTGGCGAGCGATTTCACCGAGATCTGGGTCCACATCGTCGAGATAGTCGACCACGGCACGCGCGGAGATATAGAGGCTGTAGAGGTCGAGGCCATAAAAGCCGCACTGCCTGTCGTGCGAGCGGCCCTTGTTACGTTCGTGTAGCCAATCGACGAAGCTCCGCGTTTCCTCGTTGCGCCACATCCATGTCGGAAAGCGCGCAAAGGCCTCCCAATCGCTCTTTGGCGCATCGCGATGCCGGACATAGTGATCGATGCGGGCCGCGTCCGGCCAATCCGCCTCCGCCGCGACGATCGAGAAGCCCTTCTCCTCGATCAGCTTCTGCGTGATCCTTGCACGCATCCGGTAGAATTCGGATGTCCCGTGACTTGCTTCGCCGATTAAGACGACGCGAGCATCGCCAATCCGTTCCAGCAGCTTGTCCAGCCCGGCGTCTTCAACCGAGTAGAAGACTTCCGCATGTTTTGAAATCAGCCCCGGCAGAGGCTCGCTGATCCGCGGGCGGGTCTGTATGAGGCGCGGGGCTGCCTGCTTTTCTCCTTCAGGAGCCTCCCATCCGGCCTCGCCGATGAGCGGAACGAAACGGACATCGGCAAGATCCTCGCGATCGAACTGCCCCTTCTCTCTTCGCGTTACCCGGATCAGTTCCTGCGCCCGCGGATCGGTGCCGACGGGAATGACCATGCGTCCGCCCGTCGCAAGCTGACTTTTCAGATTCTCGGGGATTTCCGGCGCCCCGGCAGAGACAAGGATTGCGTCAAACGGCGCATACTCATCCCATCCGCGCGTTCCGTCGGAATGCAGCACATGGACGTTCTCATACCCCTCGTCCATGAGTGCCGAAGCGGCTTTTTCAGCAAGTTCCCCGATGCGCTCGATCGTGTAGACCTCGCCGGCGATCTCCGCGAGCACGGCTGCGGCGTAGCCGGAGCCGGCGCCGATCTCCAGAACCTTCTCGCCGCCCTTCAGATTGAGCGCCTCGACCATATAGGCAACGATATATGGCTGAGAAATCGTCTGCCCTGCCGCGATGGGAAGAGGGCTGTCGTCATATGCATGGTCCCTATATGGCGCCGGCACGAATGCTTCCCGCCTGACCTTATCCATGGCGGCCAGAACCTTCTGATCGCGCACACCGCGGCCATGAATCTGGGTCCATACCATTGCAGTTCGTTGTGCTGCGAAATCCGTCATTGCATCTGCCTCGTCAGTGCAGGTTGCCCATGAAAGTAGCACTATAAGAACAGTGAATCTGGCTTCGCGACTTTAATCGAGGTCAAAGACCAGATGAATCGGTCACGCAGAATGACACTTCAAACTTCTGGGAAGGATCCCATGTCGAGCGAAAGTCGGAATTCGAAGGAGCGCCGGACCGAAATCGCCGCGGACATCATGCAGAGCTTCGCCGCCCGAACCGGCATTGCTCCGTCGATTGAGCGTCCGCGGCGCTATCTCTGGACCGACGCCTTTGCCGTCTGCAATTTCCTGAGCCTTCACGAAAAGACCGGCGAAAAGCGATTTCTTGAACTCGCCCGCGACCTGATAGATCAGGTCCATCAGGTTCTTGGACGCCACCGTGCGGATACAGGCCGGACCGGGTGGATCAGCGGTATGGACGAAGACGAAGGGCGCGATCACCCGACAGCTGGCGGCCTGCGCATCGGGAAGAAACTCGGCGAAAGGCCGATCGGCATCCCCTATGACGATAATCTTGAGTGGGACCGGGATGGCCAATACTTCCACTATCTCACGAAATGGATGCATGCCCTCTGTCAGGCCAGCACGGCAACGCGAGACACAAAATATCTCCGGTGGGCAGCAGAACTCGCACAAGTCGCGTTCAGGGCATTCGTACACCATGAGGCAGCGACCGGCGCGGCCCGCATGTACTGGAAGATGAGCATCGATCTCTCCCGCCCCCTCGTTCCGTCAATGGGACAGCACGATCCGCTCGATGGCTACGTGACGGCAACGCAGATTGCGACGGCTTTGATGCGATGGGAGACAGTCGGCGACCGCGGCGACCTCAGCCGTCCGATTGCAACATTCGCCCGCATGGCCTCCGGCATGGAGTTGGCGACAGAAGATCCGCTCGGGCTGGGTGGACTGCTGTTCGATGTGTCTCGCCTCGCGCAGCTTGGCCGGCCAGGTGGATACGTGCCCGAAGCGCCTGGGATTAGTGAAATCTCGGACGCTCTCAAAAGAGGCCTTTCGTCGTGGCTGTCCCATAGACCGCTCCACCGCGGGCGCGAACAGCGTCTGGCATTTCGCGAGCTTGGCCTGTCGCTGGGTCTGCGGGGTCTTCTGCTGGCCGAAGGCGCAACCCCGGCATTGCAGCTCTCACGCGGATTGCCGGTCCCGCCGCGAGAACTCGCGTCGGCGATCGAGAATTTCTGGCTGGACGAAAGCAATCGCCAGGCAGCCAGTTGGCGCGAACATGAAGACATCAATGCCGTCATGCTCGCCAGCAGCCTTCTGCCCGATAGACTTGTTCTGCTTGGCTGAGCCGGCGCAGGAGCGAGCGACAAGACGAGAACGAGGCAAGCCTCTCAAGAATGCTTTGCCCGTCCGCCCGTTCGGCCAAGGGACGGCCGCGACCACACTCCATGGACTTCACTGATGGCGCAGCGCGTCAATTGGATTCATGCGCGCTGCCCGCCTAGCCGGCACGTACCCAAAAAGGATACCGACGACCGCTGAAAAGAAGAAGGCCAGCAAGATCACGAACGGATCGGGCGTAAAGGGGACGCGTAAAAGGTTCGCACCGAGAAGTCCGAGCGCCAGCCCCAGCAGAATGCCGATCAGCCCGCCAAGCAGTGACAGGACGATCGCCTCTACCAGGAACTGCAGCAGGACCTGATCTTCCTTCGCGCCGACTGCAAGGCGTATGCCGATCTCGCGTGTTCTTTCGGTGACCGACACCAGCATGATGTTCATGATGCCAATCCCGCCCACCAAAAGGCTGACGGCCGCAACCGCTGAGAGCAGGCCGGTGAGCACATTTGTGATGCCTGTCAGAACGGAGGCGATCTGCTTCATGTCAAAAACGTTGAAGTCATCCTCCTCACCAGGCTCGATCCGCCGCCGTTCGCGCATGAGCCTCTCGATCTCTCCCTTGGCTCTCTCCGTCGAAAAGCCGTTCCGAACGGCAACGTAGATCAGAGAAACATTGCTGTTGCCGGCGATGCGTCTCTGGAATGCCTTGATCGGAATCAGCACAAAGTCGTCCTGATCGGTTCCGAAACTCGAAACGCCCTGTTCCTCGATCATGCCGACGACCCGACAGGAGATCGACTTCAGGCGCAGTTGCTGGCCGATCGGGTCACCGGTGCCGAAAAGCTCTTTCCGAACGGTCTGCCCGAGCATGCAAACGGCCGCGCCCGTGCGCAACTCGCTCTCGTAGAATGCGCGGCCAATCGCGACCGGCATGTCGCGCGCCTCAAGGTACCGGTTGTCCACGCCGATGACGCTGGTGGAATGGCTGTCATTGCCAAGAATAGCCCTCATCGTCCGCGTGTTCGCGGGGGCGGAAACGCGGACGCTGGCGATCTGCATCTGGATTGCTTCCACGTCTTTCATGGTCAGGGGCGCTGCGGCGGTGCCGGCGGTCTGAGGTCCCTGCTGGGCCTGACCGGGCCGGACCATAAGGAGATTGGTGCCAAGCTTGGCGACGTCCTGCGTGACCTGCTCCGTCGAGCCCTGGCCAACCGTCACCATGGCGATGACGGCCGCGACGCCGATAACGACGCCGAGCACCGTCAGAAACGATCGCAAGGCATTCCGGAATATTGCCTGCAGCGCGAGCCGGATGGTTTCCAGAAGCATGTCAGCCCGCTCCCCGAACAGAAGTGTCGCTTTCTATTCTTCCATCGAGGAAATGGATCGTTCGCTGTGCATAGGCGGCCATGTCGGGCTCATGTGTCACCATGATGATGGTCATGCCATCTTCGCGGTTGAAGCGCGTCAGCAGATCCATGATTTCGACACCGCGCGCAGTGTCGAGATTGCCGGTCGGTTCGTCCGCCATGATCACGGCAGGCGAACCTACGAGGGCGCGGGCGATTGCCACCCGCTGCTGCTGCCCGCCGGAAAGTTGTGCGGAAGTGTGATGTTCACGCCCCTGCAGGCCGACCTTGGCGAGCGCATCCATCGCGAGCGCCCGGCGCTCTGCGCGGCCCAATCCCTTGTAGATCAGCGGCAGTTCTACATTCTCCAATGCCGGGGTCCGGCCAAGGAGATTGTAGCCCTGGAACACGAAGCCAATGTAGTTGCGCCTCAGCAAAGCTCGCTGGTTGCGCGACAAGCCGCCCACATCCACGCCCATGAACCTGTAGGAGCCTTCCGTCGGAGTATCGAGACAACCGAGGATGTTCATGGCCGTCGACTTGCCCGATCCGCTCGGCCCCATGATTGCAACGAATTCGCCTTCCGTGATTGTCATGGACACGTGATCGAGCGCGCGTACTTCGGCGTCGCCTGTTCCGTAGAGCTTGGTGATGCCGCTCAGCGAAATCAGCGGCGGGGACTGTGCCGCTTCCGCCATCACTCGCCTGCCAGATCGGTGATCACCGGGTCGCCCGGAGCGAGGGTTCCTTCGACGATGACTGTCATCAAGCCATCCGTCGAACCGGTCCTGACGGTAACGGGCGCGGGACGGCCGTCACGCAATACCCAGATCGTATGCATGCCCTGGCCGGATGGCTCGGTCGTCGAGGTCGACTGACTGCTCGGCCTCCGCGGCATGAGCAGCCCGAGCAGGCCGCCGCCACCCGTACCCTGTTCCTCGACCGGCGGCGTAAAGCGCAATGCGGCGTTTGGCACGATGAGAGCTTGGGTAACCTCATCCACGATGATATCTGCCGTTGCCGTCATGCCGGGCCGCAGCAAGAGTTGCGCATTGTCAATGCTGAGAATGGCCTTGTAAGTGACCACACCCTCGACGGTCTGCGGTGCGTAGCGCAATTCTGCGATTTTTGCCGGAAATGTGCGCCCTTGATATGCCTCGACAGTAAATGTGGCGGGTTGATTCAGATGGACTTTCCCAACATCGGCTTCATCGATATCGACGCGCAACTCCATCTCGGCCAAGTCTTCTGCGATTGTGAAAAGAACGGGCGCTTGCAGCGTCGATGCCACGACCTGTCCGACTTCCACGTTTCTCTCCAGGACAACGCCATTTATGGGCGAGCAGATGCAGGCCTTCGCCAGGTTGGTTTCATCGGAGCGAAGATCGGCTTCCGCCACCTCCACTTCAGCGCGGGCAACGGCTAGCGCGGCCATCGCACGCGCATGGGTCGCGACCGAACTCTGGAGGGTCTGCGCCGCGGTCACATTCCGTTCGGCAAGTTCCTGGGATCGCTCAAGTTGCGCAAGGGTTTCCTGGACTGTTGCTTCCGCCTGGGCGACCTGGGCCTGACGCGCGCTCAACACTGCCCGGCTGCGCGCGGCCGACGCCTCAAGCTTGTCGGTGTCCAGCTGTGCCAGTTCCTGACCAACAACCACCTTGTCGTTGAAGTTGACCTTCACCGCCCGGACAATCCCGGAAAGTTCGCTGGATATGTCGACCTGGTTCGTGGGCTCGACCGTTCCTGTCGCCGTCACGGCAACCGTCAAATCGCCGATCGCCGCAGGCGTGGTCGCATAAATGGCCTGGTCACCTCGCCCCGACTGCGCAAGCCAGTACCAGGCAACTAAGCCCAGCGTGAGAACAACGAGCGCAAAGACAATCCACCGCCAGATCGCACCGCGCCTCGGCGTGACCCCAAGTACCGTCTTGATGTCCTGCTTGGCCGAGATCATGCCGTTCGCTCCTCAGGGACAGATTCTTCACCTAGACGAAGCGGCAACAGCAGACATTGTCAAAGATCAATTCGCTGCCGGGGCTATTGTCTGTCTATTGCTGGAGGCTTCGCTCCCTGGCTGGGCCACGATTTACTCGATCGATCGACAATTGATCAGGATCAACGCTCTGATCTTAGACCGGGGCTTTTCTGTAAATAAAGCTATTCAGGGAGATTATGATGACAACTGCGGATGTCGGTGTGCCTGCCAGGCAAAAAGGCGGCGTAAGCGGAACTGCATCGAGAAAGCTGCGCGTGGGCGCACTTTCCGCATTGGTTATCGGTTCCATGGTCGGCTCGGGCGTATTCAGCCTGCCCCAGAACATGGCAGCCGGCGCCGGGCCACTCGCGATCATCATCGGTTGGGGGATCACGGCAGTCGGCATGCTGGCACTGGTCTTCGTCTATCAGTCGCTGGCCGTGCGCAAGCCGACACTGGACGCTGGACCGTACGCCTACGCCAGAGCCGGATTTGGCCCCTTCATTGGTTTCAATAGCGCGTGGGGCTATTGGCTCAGCGCCTGGATCGGCAACGTTTCATACGCTGTCATCGTGTTCAGCGCGCTATCCTATTTCTTTCCCGCGTTCGGCGACGGCAATACGTGGCAGGCAATCGTTGGTGCGTCAGTTCTCCTCTGGGTCGTCCATTTTCTGATCCTTGCGGGGATAAGACAGGCGGCGCTGACGAACCTGATCGTGACCATCGCAAAGATTGCACCCATCGTTCTGTTCATCGCCGTCGTCGCAGTCGCCTTCAAGCTCGATGTCTGGCGCCTGGATTTCACCGGTCTTGGCAACGCTGATCTCGGATCGGTGACAAATCAGGTCAAGAGCACGATGCTCGTCACCTTGTGGGTATTCATCGGGATCGAAGGCGCCAGTGTCTATTCGGCGCGCGCCGAGCGCCGAAAGGACATTGCCACGGCGACAGCGATCGGCTTCTTCACATGTCTTGCCCTCTACGCACTGGTATCCCTGCTTTCTCTCGGCATTTTGAGCCAGCCGGTCCTTGCAGACCTGAAGAATCCGTCAATGGCCGGGGTACTTGAAGCGGTCGTTGGGCCGTGGGGCGCGATCGTCATCAACATCGCGCTGGTTGTCTCCGTCATAGGCGCCTTCCTGAGCTGGACCATGCTCGCGGCGGAAATTCCTCACGTCGCTGCTAGGGATAGCATCATGCCCTCCTTCTTTGGCCGGGAGAGCGGTCGCGGTGTGCCGTCGACTTCATTGTTGGTCACCAATCTTCTGGTACAGGCCTTCCTCATCATTACCCTTTTTGCGCAAAGCACTTATCAGGCGCTCTTCTACATCGCCTCGGCGGCGATCCTTGTGCCTTACATTTTCTCCGGTGCGTATGCCGCCAAATTGGCGATCACCGGAGAAAGCTACGAGGCGGGAGCAGGCCGTTCCTGGCCATTGCTGGTTGGTCTGGTGGCAACGGCCTATGGCCTCTGGCTGGTGTACGCAGCAGGTCCCGTCTACCTGTTCATGTGCGCCATCCTCTATGCACCGGGCATCATCTTCTACATGTGGGCGCGGCGTGAATCGTCGATGAGAATGTTTCACCCCGTCGAGGCCATCCTGGCGATTGGCTTGGTGGCGGTTGCCTGCTTTGCCGGCTATCAGATGTGGATAGGCGCGATCAGCGCGCTGTGAAGGTCAAGGCCATGCGACAGCTCGGCGTTCATTCGGAAGTCGGGTCACTACATGAGGTAATGGTTCATCGGCCCGATCTCAGCCTGCGCCGACTGACTCCGGCGAACTGCAGGTCGCTTCTTTTTGACGATGTCCTATGGGTGAAGAAGGCCCGTCAGGAGCATGACATCTTCGTGGACGCGCTCAGGGAACGGGGCGTAGTTGTTCACCTGTTCGCCGACCTGCTCACCCAAGTCCTGGAATCGTCTGACGCGAGAAACTGGGTGCTCGACAGGCGACTGGATGGATCAACGATCGGCATCGGCGTCGCCAACGAAATGCGGGCGTGGCTGGAGGAGATGCCTGCCCGAGAGCTGGCAACGCTCCTCATCGGTGGAATAGCACGGGCGGAGCTTCCGTTCGAACCCGCGGGCCTCACGGCGCGGACGATGGAACCTCAGGACTTTGTGCTTCCTCCGCTCCCCAACCAGCTGTTTACCCGGGATACGTCCTGCTGGATCTACAGCACCGTGTCCGTCAATCCGATGTTCTGGCAAGCACGCCGTCCGGAAGCCGTGAATGCGGAAGCCATCTATCGCTTTCACCCAAGATTCAGCAGTCACGCAATGCGCTTCGTCTCACCCGGCGATGGTCCTAGTATCAGCCTGGAAGGCGGAGACGTCATGCCGATCGGCAATGGAACCGTTCTCGTCGGAATGGGCGAGCGCACCACGCCTCAAGCCGTTGGCCTCCTTGCCAGGAAACTCTTTGCCGCTGGCGAAGTCACTCGCATTATCGCCGCGCTGATGCCGCGTGACAGGTCCTTCATGCATCTCGATACGGTCTTCACTTTTTGCGACCGCGACCTCGTGACGCTTTATCCACCCGTCGTGGATCGTTTGCGTGTTTTTTCCATCCGGCCGGGCGAAGCGTCGGACACGATCGACGTCAGAGAAGAGGCCCATGCCTTCGTCGACGTCGTCGCGGATGCCCTGGGCGCAAAATTCTTGCGCGTTGTGGCAACCGGCGGCGATGCCTACGAAGCCGAACGTGAGCAGTGGGACGACGGCAACAATGTGGTGGCGCTGAGCCCGGGCGTCGTGATCGGGTATGACCGCAACGTATACACCAACACGCTTCTTCGGCGCGCCGGCGTCGAAGTCATCACCGTTGAGAGCGCAGAGCTGAGCCGGGGCCGCGGCGGTGGACACTGCATGACGTGCCCGCTGGTTCGTGAACCGCTTTGAGGAGAACGGGCGATGCCCACAAACCTGCACGGACGATCGGTCCTCACGCTGGATGCCTTGTCACCGGACGAAATCCGCTTTCTGCTGAAACTCGCGGCCGATCTGAAGGCAGCCAAGTACGGGGGTTATGAGGTTCCCCGCCTCGTGCGGAAGAACATCGCTCTGATTTTCGAGAAGGACTCGACCCGGACCCGCACGGGATTTGAGGTGGCGGCCTACGATCAGGGCGCGCACGTCACCTATTTCGGGCCAGGCGGGAGCCATATCGGGCACAAGGAGTCGATGAAGGATACCGCACGTGTGCTCGGGCGGATGTATGATGCCATCGAATACAGAGGCTTTTCCCAGCACAGCGCCGAAGTCCTTGCCGCACATGCCGGCGTCCCCGTCTATAACGGGCTGACTGACGAATCCCATCCCACACAGATCCTCGCGGATTTTCTGACGATGCGCGAGTTCACGCACAAACATCTCTCCGACATGAAGGTCGCCTTTCTCGGCGAGGGGCGCGACAATGTTGCGATGTCCTTGGCCATTGGCGCCGCAAAGGTCGGCATGGATATCAGCATTGCCTCGCCGAAGGCATTATGGCCGCAAACGGATTTCTGTGGCCACGTCACCGAAATGGCCGCCGCAAATGGCGGAAGCTTCAGAATAGATGAAGATGCGATGACTTGCGTTGCAAGCGCCGACTTCATCTACACGGACGTCTGGCTGTCCATGGGAGAAGACGAGGCCGGGTGGTCCGAAAGGATCGAATTGCTGACCCCCTATCGGGTCACCGCCGACATCATGGCGGCGACGGGCAATCCCTTCACCAAGTTCATGCATTGCCTGCCGGCTTTCCACGATACCAGCACCGAGGTGGGTGCGCGCATCTTCGAGCAATACGGAATCGAATGTATGGAAGTCACCGACGAGGTGTTTGAATCGGACGCCTCGATCGTCTTTCAGCAGGCGGAAAATCGGATGCATACGATTAAGGCCCTGCTCGTCGCGACGATTGGCAACTGACATGCGCATTGTGGTGGCGCTGGGTGGCAACGCATTGTTGCGGAGGAACGAACCGCTGACGGATCACAATCAGCGCACCAACATACGTCACGCTGCCCGGGTACTCAGTGAACTCGTCGATGAAGGGCACACTCTTGTCATCACCCATGGCAATGGGCCGCAGGTAGGGCTGCTGGCTCTCCAAGCCTCCTCAATCGAGAATTCGGCATTTCCGCTTGATGTTCTCGACGCTGAGAGCGCCGGCATGATCGGTTATGTGATCGAACTGGAAATGCGCAACCGGCAGCCGCAACGGCATTTCGCCACCTTGATCACTCAGGTGACGGTCGACCGGAAGGACCCGGCGTTCATCAAGCCGACCAAACCGATTGGGCCGGTCTATGATGAGAGCGCCGCTCGCCGTCATTCCGCCGAGCGAGGGTGGAAGATCGCCCCTGACGGAAAAGGTTGGCGCCGCGTCGTTCCTTCGCCCAAGCCCGTTTCGATCCTCGAAGCACCCGTCATCAAAGGCCTGATCGAGCGGAATGTCATCGTCATCTGTGCGGGAGGCGGGGGCATACCGGTGTCCGAGCTTGCCGATGGAACGTTGACTGGCGTGGAGGCCGTTGTCGACAAGGACTATTCGAGCGCCCTGCTGGCAAGCCAGATCGCCGCCGACATGCTCTTGTTGCTGACAGATGTCGACGCGGTCTATTCAGGCTTTGGAACACCCCGCCAGCGCGCATTGAAGACAATAGCAGCGGATACGATCTCGAGCGCCGATTTTGCTTCCGGATCCATGGGCCCGAAAGTCGGCGCCGCCATCGAGTTCGCAACTTCCACCCGGAACCCCGCCGCAATCGGCAAGATGGAAGAAGCGTTGGGCATCGTTAGAGGCGAATGCGGGACCAGGATCATGCCATCCGCTTCCTCGACGGCCTGAGTCCGCTGCCGTTTGACACGTATCAAAGCCTGCTTCCCGTGATGCGGTTTCAATATTTCGTTGCTGCCGAAAGGTATGCTGGGCCGGCTGTCGTTTGGCTATGACGCGGGAAATGCTGCGAAAGCACATTGGCTCTGTCCGAATTGCTCGATCAACCGCTCGTAACGACTCATCGAAGGCCTCGGCATAAATACCTGAGAGCAGTCTCAAAGGCATGAATTGCCTTCATACGAGGAGATGAATCATGACCAAATCCGCCAGTAAACTGCCGATTCAAACGGACAAGGCCTCACCCGCCAAGGAAAATTTCTGGTCCCTGGAGGGCCTGCATCAGGAAGTCGATCGTCTGTTCGACGATTTCCGTTCCGCCAATTGGCATCTTCCGTTCCGCCGCCCGTCGCGCGGCATGGAGATCAACTGGCCCGCTGGCTCTTCGTGGCAGGTCGCACCCGCAATGGACCTGATCGAAAAGGATGGAGAATATGAAATAACCGCCGAACTGGCCGGGATGGACGAAAAGGACATCGAGATCAAACTGGCCAATAATATTCTGACCATCAAAGGCGAGAAAAGCGAAGAAAAGAAGGAAGAGCAAAAGGACTACTTCCTCTCCGAACGGCGATACGGTTCCTTTCAGCGGTCCTTCCGCCTTCCCGACGGTGTCGATGCCGACAAGATCGAGGCCAAATTCGCGAAGGGGTTGTTGACCGTGAAATTGCCGAAGAGTGCCGAAACGAAGAAAGCCGAGAAGAAAATCGGCATCAAGGCCGGCTAGTCCAGAAGACAGGGCGCGCTACAACATTTCGGCGCGCCCTGGCCGATCATATAGTGCCGCATCGTTCATGGCGGGTATACCGTCCATCGGGGAAGCCGCCATCAGATGATCCAGGCCCAGAATAGCCCGAGCGGCGCTGACCCATTGGCGGCGTACTGGTCGTGTGAAACGGCCATTCTCTTTTCCCTCCTGAAGACCAGTGCCAATGGCCTGTCCGGAAAGGAAGCGGCGCGCCGTCTCGAGCAATACGGCGCCAACACCCTCGACCAGCTTCATCCTGCATCCGCTATTCTTGTGTTGGCGGCCCAGTTTCGAAGCCCGCTCGTCCTCATCCTGATCGGGGCTGCGATGATCGCCGTCACGGTGGGCGAATTTCAGGAAGCCGTAATCATCTGGCTGGTGGTCCTCGCCAGTTGCATACTGTCATTTGCTCAGGAATACCGGGCGTCTCGGTCGATGGAACGGCTGCGTCAGAGCATTGCACACCGCTCCACGGTGATCCGCGACGGGCAGCGGCTGGAAATACCCGCATCTCAGATCGTCCCCGGCGATGTCATTTGTCTTTCCGCCGGCAAGCTGGCACCGGCCGACGCTGTCGTGCTCGAAGGCACCGATTTCGATGTTAGCCAATCGATCCTCACGGGAGAGGCCTTTCCGGCTGCGAAAACGACCGATCCTTCCCCGGCCGATGCATCGGTATCGGAACGCCGCAACGTCGTCTTCGCCGGTACATCAGTCCGCACGGGAGCCGCCCTTGTGCTCGCGGTAAGGACGGGCGCCCGAACCGAATTTGCCCATATTGCGTCCGCTGTGGAACGCCGTCCGCCTGAAACCGACTTCGCACGTGGGATCCGTCGTTTCGGAACCATGATGACGCAGATCATGCTGGTGATGGTCATCGCGGTTCTTGCACTAAACATGCTGCTGGAGCGGCCATTCGTCGACTCCCTGCTGTTTTCCATCGCGCTCGGTGTTGGGCTTACCCCGGAATTGTTGCCCGCAATCGTTTCGGTCACGCTGGCACGCGGGGCCAGGACAATGGAGACGAACGGCGTTCTCGTCCGACGTCTCGCTTCAATCGAAAATCTGGGCAGTATGGATGTGCTCTGCACGGACAAGACCGGAACGCTGACCGAGGGCGTCATCCGCCTTGATGGCGCGGTCGATCCCGGCGGCTCAGAATCGGAGGACGTCCGGCTATGGGCAACGCTCAATGCGACGATGCAGAGCGGATTGGACAACCCGCTCGACGACGCCATCCGCAATAGCGACCGCTTTCCTGCGCTGGCAGCATCGCAGTACAGCAAGATTGATGAAATTCCCTACGATTTTTCCCGAAAGCGCCTTTCGATCGTGTGCCGTCGCAGCGGTGGCTCGCCTCTTCTGATCTGCAAGGGGGCGCTGGAAAACGTGCTCGAAATCTGCACTTCCGTTGCTGCCGGTTCGGGGAAGAAGCCCCTATCGGATGAAAGCCGCGAGCAATTCGATATCCTGTTCAAGCATTGGAGTCAGAACGGTTATCGCGTCCTTGGCCTGGCAATCCGCTCGCTTGACGTGCGTGAGGACTACGCGCGCGATGACGAGGTCGATCTTACCTTTGTCGGCTTTCTTCTGTTTCAGGATACGCCGAAGCAAGGTGTCGAAGAAGCAATCTCGAAGCTCTCCCATGCGGGCGTGCGTATCCGCGTGATCACGGGAGACAATCGATACGCGGCTGCGCATCTTGCGCAGCAGATCGGTCTTCCCGCGCGGCACATTGTGACAGGCTCGCAAATGATGCGCATGTCACGCGACGCCCTCTCCGCCATCGCACCTCGAACCGACATCTTCGCCGAGATCGATCCCAACCAGAAGGAATTGATCGTCGGTGCGCTGAAGCAGCGCGGGCACGTGGTCGGCTTTCTGGGCGACGGAATCAACGATGCGCCGGCGCTGCGAGACGCGGATGTCGGCATCACGGTGGATTCGGCCGTCGATGTCGCGCGGGAGGCCGCTGATATCGTGCTTCTGCGCAAGGACCTTGCGGTTCTGCTCGCTGGAATACGTGATGGCCGCCGGACCTTCGAGAACACAATGAAATACATTTCAATCACCATGAGCGCCAATTTCGGCAATATGATCAGCATGGCGCTCGCGTCGGTCCTGCTGCCGTTCCTGCCGCTGCTCGCCAAGCAGATCCTGCTCAACAATTTCCTTTCCGACATTCCCGCCCTGGCGATTGCCGGCGACAGCGTGGACGGTGAGCAGATGCGTCGACCGCGACATTGGGACATTGGTTACGTACGCCGCTTCATGATCGCTTTCGGGCTGGTCAGTTCAGCATTCGATTTCGTCACTTTCGGCTTTCTCTATTACTGGCTGCATGCGTCCGAGCCCTTGTTTCAGACGGGTTGGTTCGTCCTCTCTCTCGTCAGCGAACTCGGCATCGTCTTTGTATTGCGGACACGCCGAAAGTGCTGGACCAGCCGCCCGGATGGCCTGCTGGCGATTGTCTCGGGGATGGTCATGATCGTCGCGGTAGCATTCCCCTGGCTGCCGATCGCGGCATCGTTCGGCTTCGTCCCACTCCCGGGGGTGGTCATTATCGGCGTCGCCGCCATAGCGCTCGCCTACCTCGCCGTTTCGGAATCCCTGAAGCACCTGCTCTTCAGTCACAATATCATCCGCGGACGGCGACGGACACCGATCACAAGACCGGCGAAGACGCCATGATGGGTGCCACGCGGTTTGAGTATGACGACGAACAGTGGCGACCGGCTGAGCGCACGTCCGCCGGTCCGGTGCCAGGCCATGCTCACGGGCCTTTCGTATGAAGACGTCCTTGCTGATTGGGGTCAGCGAAGTGGAAGCCGCCGCGCGGCAACGGCTCGACGGCTTCAACGAATTGCCGCGCCCGGACAGGCGTAGTTCATGGCGGATTGCGGGAGAAGTGCTTCGCGAACCGATGCTGGCCCTATTGATGGCGGGAGGCGGCATCTACCTCCTTCTTGGAAGCCTGCAGGAGGCGCTGCTCCTTCTCGCCTTCGCGATGATGTCGATCGTCATCACCATCGTTCAGGAAACGCGTACGGAGCGGGTCCTGGAGGCACTACAGGATCTCACGAGCCCGCGCGCGCTTGTCATTCGTGACGGTAACCGCCGCCGCATTCCGGGCCGCGAAGTCGTCCGCGGCGATATTATGGTGTTGGTGGAGGGCGACAGGATCCCGGCCGACGGGAGGCTTTTTGAATCACAGGATCTGCAGGTCGATGAATCGTTGCTGACCGGCGAATCCGCCCCTGTTCGAAAAAGCGCCGACAGTCGTCCGGAACGGAATGCGAGGCCCGGCGGAGACGATCTTCCATTTGTCTACTCAGGTACTTTGATTGTGCGTGGAACCGGCCTTGCCGAGACATTCGCAATCGGTCCGTCGACCGAGATCGGCAAGATTGGACTATCGCTTCGGAGCCTGGAAACGGAACAGCCCCACTTGCGCAAGCAGACCGGTCAGATCGTGCGTCTGTCGGCAATTGCCGGAGGACTGGTCAGCCTTCTCGTTCTGGCGCTCTACGGCATGGCCCATGGAGACTGGATTGCGGCATTGCTCGCTGCGATCACCATCGGCATGTCCATGTTGCCGGAGGAGTTTCCCGTCGTTCTCACGGTATTCATGGCGATGGGCGCATGGCGCATTTCCCGACAGCGCGTCCTGACCCGTCGGATCACCGCCATCGAAGCCATGGGTTCTGCGACGGTGCTTTGCGTGGACAAGACCGGAACACTGACGGAAAATCGAATGACCATAGCCGAGCTTTGTCCGCTCAACGACAAGGGGCCCGCACGCTGCGAGCTTCCGAACGAGCCTCTATCTCCCGAGGCTCGAAATCTCGCGCTCCATGGTCTGCTTGCAAGCGCATCTGAGCCATTCGATCCCATGGAAAGGGCCTTCCACGATTTTGCCCGCGATCATGAAATCGACGCATCTTCAATTCTGCATTCCACGGTTTCGCCTGCGCGCACATACGGCCTTTCGGTCGATCTGCTCGCCGTCACGCAGGTCTGGCAGACGAACGCCAAGGACCGCGGATATGTTGTCGCGGCGAAAGGAGCGCCCGAAGCTATAGCCGATCTTTGTTCCCTCGGAGCGGAAGAGCGTGCGGCCCTTAGAGCGGCGACGGATGCCATGGCGTCGAAGGGCCTGCGTGTGCTGGCTGTGGCCAGCGCAGAAAGCCGAGAGGAAACGCTTCCCGACTCGCCGACGGTATTCGCCTTCCGCATTCTCGGTGTCGTCGGTCTCGCCGATCCTTTACGGCCGGATGTGCCCGCGGCCGTTCGCGACTGCCGCAACGCTGGCATCCGGGTGATCATGATCACCGGGGACTACCCCGCAACCGCCCGAGCCATTGCCATACAGGCAGGAATACACGGCGACGGCCATCTCCTTAGCGGTGAGGAAATTGCCGCCATGGACGACCCCGAGCTGTACAGGTCGGTGCGAACGTCGAGCATCTTCGCCCGGGTGATGCCGGAGCAGAAGCTGCGCATTGTACAGGCGCTCAAGGCACAGGGCGAGATCGTTGCAATGACGGGCGACGGGGTCAATGATGCGCCCTCCCTGAAGGCGGCCCATATCGGCATCGCGATGGGTGGCAGGGGCACCGATGTGGCACGGGAAGCATCGTCGATCGTGCTTCTCGATGACGATTTCGGCACGATCGTCGCCGCGATACGATCAGGCCGACGCATCTACGACAACCTCCGAAAGGCGATGGGGTTCATATTCGCCGTCCACGTGCCGATCGCCGGCCTGGCGCTGCTACCCCTGATCCTCGGCTATCCGATCATCTTCAGCCCCATACATATCGCCGTTCTTGAAATGATCATCGATCCTGTTTGCGCCCTTGCCTTCGAAGCGGAAGGCGAAGAAAGCGATGTCATGCAGCGACCACCGCGACCGCCGGATGAACCGCTGTTTTCGCTGTCGCTGATAGGCTGGGGACTTCTTCAGGGAACGCTGGTCTTTGCAATCGTGGGCGGGACGTTCCTGGTCACGTCTGAACTTGGTCAGCCCGAAGGCGAAGTCCGGACGCTGACCTTCCTGGCCCTCATCCTTTCGATCACCAGCCTCATATTCGTGAACAGGTCTTTCAGTACCTCACTGCTGGTTGCATTCCGACGCCGCAATATCATGCTCTTCCTTATTCTGGCTGCGGTGGCAACGCTCCTTTTGGCAAGCCTTGCAATCCCCGCCATGCGCGGACTCTTTCAATTCGGCCCGCTGCACTGGGTTGCCTTCGCCACCGCGTTCCTGGCGGCAGCCTGCGTGCTCGTGTTTCTGGAAGCGGCAAAGTCATTGTGGCGCGACCAATTTCGGCTGTGAGCGGGCGGCCTGAAAGCGGCTTGATGTGAAATGACATGGAGGAAGGTCAGATGATGCAGGCCATGCAGTTTGAAGGGCGGAACAGACCGCTGCGGATGGTCGAACGCGTCCTCCCCATTCCCGGGCGAGGTCAAGTATTGGTTGAAATCACAGCCTGCGCCGTTTGCCGAACGGACCTGCATCTGATCGACGGCGATCTGCCTGATCCGAAGATTCCGGTTGTTCCCGGCCACGAGGTCGTCGGTCGCATCCGGATGCTCGGCGCCGGCGTAACCTCATTCAACATTGGCGAACGGGTTGGCATTCCCTGGCTGGGTC
Organism: Flavobacteriaceae bacterium; assembly: GCA_050249695.1. Classification (GTDB taxonomy): domain Bacteria; phylum Pseudomonadota; class Alphaproteobacteria; order Rhizobiales; family Tepidamorphaceae; genus JACKJP01. The sequence goes on from JBFWQA010000003.1 coordinate 114,711, forward strand.
ATGTCTGCGGGCACTGCCGCTTCTGCGAGAGCGGGCGGGAGAACCTGTGCGACGAAGCCAAGTTCACCGGCTATCAGATCGATGGCGGGTACGCCACCCACATGCTCGCGGATTCGGAATTCTGCTTCACCCTGCCCGACCTCTATGATGACGCCCACGCGGCGCCCCTGTTGTGCGCCGGGCTGATCGGTCACCGTTGCCTGAAAGCACTTGGCAGCTCGCGACGGATCGGCATCTACGGCTTCGGGGCCGCCGCGCATATCATCTCGCAGGTGGCGATCGCAGAAGGCAGGGAAATCTATGCCTTTACGAGCCCAGGCGACAAACAAGCCCAGGAATTCGCTCGTTCTCTCGGCTGCACATGGGCCGGCAGCTCAAATGTCCTCCCGCCAGTTTTGCTGGAAGCCGCGATCATCTTCGCACCGGTTGGACCGTTACTGCCGATGGCGCTGCAGGCCGTCGAAAAGGGAGGCACCGTCGTTCTGGGCGGCATACATATGAGCGACATCCCCGCCATGCCTTATCGCATTCTCTGGGGTGAACGGGTTGTCCGTTCCATCGCGAATCTGACGCGCTGCGACGCGCGCGAATTCATGCAGATCGCGGGAAGGGTTCATATCCACACATCGGTCCGTACCATGCCCTTGAGAGAGGCGAACGCCGCGCTCGCTGCGCTTCGCGCCGGCGAGGTCAATGGCGCCATGGTGCTGATACCGGAGACCGGAACGAAGCTTCAGCGCAAGTCGGGCTGACGCATCTGCCGCCGACTAAGCAAAAGACCCGGGATCATCGGAAACCACAGCGTAAATCCGCGCAGCACCAGCGTCGCTGCAAGCAAAAAAACGGGGTCTCATACGAAGAAGTTGAAATATTTCCGGAAAATCGGATTCAACCCTCGGAGACGCGCGCAGATTTTCCACCAAGAAGGCACCAAAATTCGGCTCAAATTCGTATCCGAACCCGCGGGCGCCGCTCTAACCCCATGAATTATTTATACCTTTACGTGTATTGGCGCATGCACACAACTTAGGGGTGTGGCTGGTGGGCCCGGCAGGACTCGAACCTGCAACCAGACCGTTATGAGCGGCCGGCTCTAACCATTGAGCTACAGGCCCTGCGCCAATGGAACACGCGCTGCGCTTATAGCCGCTGCCGGTTCGCCAAGGCAACTGGCGCGAGGGGCGATTCCGCCCCATTGCAGCCTTATTTGGGCGTCATCAGCTAGGGCTAAGAAATCACTGCGCTTTCCGGGGAGATGATATGCCGATCATGGTGGTGCTGCGTACGGGACTGATCGCGCTTCTTTCGCTCTTTGCCGTACTGGCTGCCCGCAACGCGATGGCGCAGGAAGCCCCCCACCCGCAGATCTCTTTGACCGGCGAGGCCTCCGTCACCGCCGCGCCCGATATGGCGACCGTCACGACAGGCGTCGTCACCCAGGCAAAGACGGCGGCGGAAGCGCTGGAGCAGAATACCGCCGCCATGGAGAAGATCACCGATGCCATGAAGAAGGCCGGGATCGAATCGAGGGATCTCCAGACTTCCGGCTTTTCCGTCGAACCGGTCTACACCCGGCCTTCCGCATCTTCCTCTTCCGGCGACCAGGAGGCGCCGCGGATCGATGCCTATCGCGTGCGCAACATGCTGACCGTTCGCGTTCGCGATCTCGGCGCGTTGGGCGGCGTGCTCGACCGCGCCGTTTCACTCGGCTCCAACCAGATTTCCGGCATCTCCTTCGATGTCGAGAACAAGGGGGCGCTGCTCGACAAGGCCCGCAAGGAAGCCGTCGCGGACGCGATGCGCCGCGCCGAAATCCTCTCGACCGCCGCTGGAACCCGGCTCGGACGCGTGCTCACCATCAACGAGAACAGCCATTATCAGCCGCCGCGTCCCATGATGATGCGCGAGGCGTCCATGGCCGCCGACAAGGCCGTGCCGATCGAAGCCGGCGAACTGGAGCTCTCGGTGACGGTTTCGGTAACCTGGGAACTCGTTCAGTAGACCGGTCTTCTCTAAAATCCGGCGCATTCTTCGTCAATTTCCGATGAATTAATTCCTCTGCGTTTTCGTGCGCTTGCGAGGACTTACGCAACGTAGAGTTGTTAGCTTCCGGCCGTTCTGACCACCCCCCGGTTCTTGACGACGGAGTATAGCAATCATGCGCGTTCTCGCCTCGGCGCTGCACGGCCTGCTCGGCCTGTGCAGGAGGTTCAGCCGCGATCACCGCGGCAATATCAGTATTATTTTCGGGGCAACCATCGTCCCGGTCATCGCGCTTACCGGCGCCGCGATCGATTTTACAGCCGCCCACAACGTGAAGATCAAGTTGCAGGCCGCCGCTGACGCCGCCGCCCTCGCAGCCACGCGCAACTACGGAAAGAACTGGGCGACACGCCAGCAGATCGCGACCAGCACCTTCAATGGCAACCTGCAGAGCGTCCCGAACGCCGGCAATGTCCAGTTTTCCGTCGTCGATACCGGCCAGGCCCACCATGTGGATGCATCGGCGACCGTTGAGACCTCGATGATGGGACTGATGGGCATCGAGCACATACAGATTGCCGTGGACGCCGAGGCGGTCTCGCCCGCCGCTTCGATCGAGGTCGTTCTGGTGCTCGACAATACCGGGTCGATGTCATCGAACAACAAGATCAGCATTCTCAAGCAATCGGCGAAGAACTTCATCGACATGATGGAGGCGGCCGCGGCGATCCCCGGCAAGAGCATCAAGATCGGGCTGGTACCGTTCACGACGATGGTTCGTGTCGACGCGAACACGTACAGGAACGCCTCCTGGATCAATATGTCCGGGCTCGACAAGAACAGCTGGCGCGGCTGCTTCTACGACCGCCGCCAGCCCTATGACATCGATGATACGCCGCCGTCTGCGGGCAACGCCAACACGTTGTTCGATCCCGATCCCTATAACGGCTTCTCATCATCGAAATGCGCCATGGCCCGCGTACACGAACTGTCCACCGACTTCACCGGCCTGCGTTCGCGCGTCGATCAGATGGCCGCCAGCGGCAATACCAACATCACGCTGGGCGTCATCTGGGGTCTGCACCTGTTGTCCAACGGCGTGCCGTTCACCGAGGGCGTTTCCTGGAGTGACGCCGAGACCGTCAAGATCATGATCGTGCTGACGGACGGCGAGAACACCCAGAACCGCTGGACCACCTATACCAACAGTATCGACGCGCGCACCCAATCGGCCTGTAACGCCGTCAAGGCGAAAGACGTGCTGGTCTATACGGTCCGCGTGGTCAACGGAGACGCCAGTCTGCTGCGCAACTGCGCGACGGATACCTGGATGTACACAGACATCCAGAATGCGAGCGATCTCAATGCGACCTTCCAGCAGCTGGCCGCCGACATCATCAACCGGCATTTGCGGCTGACGATGTAAAAAGCCCATCAGGCCGGAAGGCCGCTGACCCGTGTGATCGTCCCGGCGTCGAGCGCGAAGAAGAGGCCCTTGTTCAAGCTGAACGACCTGCCGTCTTCGCGCTCGCCGCGTAAGGTGAATTCCGCGGCGCCACGGCTGCCATCTTCGCTCGCCATCAGCGCTTTGTCGCCAATGGTTTCACGTCCATGGGCGAAACGCGCGACGAAAAAGCGCTCGAATGCCTCGCGGCCGATCTGCCGGTTTCCTTTGTCGTCCTCCAGCACGGCCTCCTCATCGAGAAGGCCGAGAACGGCGGCGATGTCGCGTCTGCTGTAGGCGCTGAGAAACGCATCGATCTTCTGCCGCGCCAGGGCCGCGCCCTTTATTTGATCCTGCATGAGCTGTCCTTCATCCCGCGTTTCAACCGCCGTCGTCGCTACAACGAGCCAGGCAGCCGCCGGTTGCCGCCAACAGGAACATGCGTCACTGATTGCCGTTCGGAACCTCGTCTTCCTCGCGGTCACGCCGCAGGATTCCGACTGCACCCTTGCCGGCCCTGGCGGTAACGCGGACCGCGCCGCGCCCGGCCTTTGCCGTGGTCTTGACCACCGCTGCGGTGCCCGCGACGGCGCCCGCCGCCACCCCCGCCGCGCAACCGCCGGCAGCCAGTGCCGCCGTCAGCATCGCGATGGCAATTAAGGCCCTGAGCGCCATTTCCTCACCCTCCATTCGGTCGAATGCCCCGGCTTTCTCGTAGCCCCACGGCATGAATTATCCCCTAACGCGGAACCAAGCCGCCCGGCCGACGTTTCCAACCCGACAATTCGGCGGGACCGAACATCGCCAGGAGGACTATGATGATAGACCGAACTCCCCCCAATGAAATGCCCCCGGCAGACGAGCGCAATGTGCGTGAAGTGCGTTCATCGAGCGGCGCAAGCTGGTTCATTGCCGGCCTCGCCGTCGTCGTCGTGGTGGTCGGAGGCATTTTCGTCTTCGGCGACGAGCTTGGCTTCAATGGTGCCGACACGACCGTGAACATGCAGCCGAACGCGCCGGCGCAGACGACGCCGCAGTCTGAACCCTCACAGTCGGCGCCGCAGGCGGCACCGGACAATAATTCAACCGGTCAATCGACCCCTTCGCCGACCGCGCCTGCGAGCGAGTGATTGAACCAGTTCTGAACTGAGATAGGCGCCTGCGCGAACGCCCTCGTTCCGCAGGCGTCTGATGGCGTGACGGACCGGCTTTGAAAAGTTGGTCATATCCGCCAAAAGCGCCGCAATCAGGCCCGGATGTCGCCATGATGATCGGGTCTGGTCGCAACCGTAGCCGGCCTCGTCGATTTATAGCCCGCCGGCGCAACAAGAGGCATTTCTTCAAGGGGGCTTGAAGAGACTGGGATGGAAAAGATGACCAATCTGAAGCTTCGACTGATTACCTCGACCGCTGTCGCGGTCTTTGCCATGGGCGCGCCGGTCGCGCCTTCGTTCGCCGCTGAAAAGATGCAGTTCGCGCAAGTCACTCAGCCTGGACAGATGAGCCAGGAGGAAATCCGCAGGAAACTTGAGGAGCAGCAGAAAAAGGCGCAGGAGCAGCGCCTGCAGAATCAGCAGCAGCGTGAGGAAAGGCGCGAGCAGGTTCAGCAGAAGCAGGAAGACAAGCGGGAGCAGGTTCAGCAGAAGCGGGACCAGGTTCAGCAGGATCGCGAACAGAAGCGCGATCAGGTCCAGCAGAAACAGGAGCAACGCCGCGACAATGCGCAGGGCCAGGGCGGCATCACGAACGCTCCCGAGCGCAAGCCTCAAAGGCAGGAGCAGCAGGCCGCGCCCGAGAAGCGCGAGGCGCCCCAGAAGCGGGAGGCCGCTCCTCAGAACGCGACCCCGCCGCAGAACGGAAACGCACGGGAAAAGCCGCAGCAGGAACGCGAGAACGCGCGCGACCGCGAGCGCATGCAGGAGCGCGAGCGCGCCGAGCAGAAGCAGCAGCCGCCGAGCATAACGAAGCCGCAACAGGCGGCGCCGGCCGAGGAAAAGCCTGCCGAGACGCCGCGGACCCCGCAGCGCGCCGAACGCGAGCAGGATAGGCAGCAGGGCGAACGGCCGCGCGAGGAAAACCGTCCGCAGCGGGCCGACAGGCCGGACAATGGCGGTGCAACCCGGAACGCGGACGACAAGAATCCGCTTCCGCCCAACGCCGCGCCCGCGCTCGACAGCGCCAAGCAAACGGAAACGCAGCAGATCCAGCGCGAACGCGCCGCCGATGAGAAGGACCGCGAGCGTCGCCGCGACAATGCCGAGCGCCCGCGCGAGGATCGTCCGGAAGGCCGGCGCCGCGAGGCGGGTCCGCCGCCGCAAAGCGATCGCGCCGCCCAGAAGATGCAGCCGCAGAAGATCGAGCCGCTGCGGCTGGACGAGCAGGGGCGTCGCGTTGACCGCCGTCCCGAGCGCCATCGTGACGACAAGGACGCCGAGATCATCGCCACCTTCGGTGATCGCGTCGTGTTCCGTTATTCGGACGGCCGCGTGAGCGTGGAGGAAAAGCGCGAACGGCCGCGCTGGGCCCGCGACAGCCGTGACTACTATGTGGAGCAGATGCAGGAAGGCCGCTACCGCGAGGTCGTGGTCCGGCCGGACGGGACGCGCGTCGTCACCGTCTACAACCGCCATGGCGACATCATCCGGCGCTCGCGCTTCACGCCGCAGGGCCGCGAGATCGTCCTCGTCTACGCGCCCGATATCTACTACGGCGACAGCGGCCGCTGGCGCGATCCGGCGCTCTACCTGCCCCCGCTGCAACTGACCGTGCCGGTCGATGAGTACATTCTCGACGCTCAGCAGGCACAGCCGCGCGACTATTATCGCTTCCTCGACAAGCCGCCGATCGAACAGATCGATCGTCTCTATTCGGTCGACGAAGTCCGGCGCTCGGCTCGGCTGCGCGACGTGATGCCGCGCATCGACCTCGACATGGTCACGTTCGATTTCGGCAGTTCCTCGATCGGCGAATCGCAGATTCCGCTGCTGCAGGGCCTTGCCGAGGCGATGCTTGAGGTTCTCGATGAGAATCCGGCGGAAACCTTCCTCATCGAGGGGCACACGGACGCCGTCGGCTCGGACTATGCCAATCTCGCGCTCTCGGACGCGCGGGCAGAGGCGGTCGCGGCGGCGCTGACGAATGTCTTCGGCATTCCGGCGGAAAATCTCGTCACGCAGGGCTATGGCGAGGCTTATCTGAAGGTCGACACCGAAGAACCGGAACGCGAAAACCGTCGCGTCGCCGTCCGGCGGATTACCCCGCTGGTTACACCGCTCGCCCAGGCGCAATAGCGCCGCGGCAAGTCGTCCCGTCCGGCCCGCACCGGCATCAGATCCGTCCGCCACCCCCCGAACGACGGATCTGGTCAGCGGCCCGGGCGGGGCTTCCCCTCTCCCCTTGGCAGAATCGGCGCATGGCCGACTGCACGCGGCCTATTGCGCATAACGGCCTCGCCATTATATTAGATTTATATAATATTCTGGCTCAAGGGGACATCCATGACCACCGTTGCCGCGCGGCGCAAACTGCCCGCCCGTTATCAGCACATCGTCATGCCGCTCGTGCTGTCGATATTCATGACGCTGGTGATTTCCGGCGTTTCGACGCTCCGCTCCATCGGCTTGTCGGAGAATTTCCTGCTGCTCTGGCCGCAGGCATGGCTGCTGTCCTGGATGGTCGCCTTCCCCGCGCTGCTGGTCGTATTGCCCTTCGTCAGGCGCGTGGTCGGGATGGTCGTCGAAAGCCCGACCGGGCATTGACGCGGGAGCGCTGATATCGCCTTCTTGGCAAAAGCGACTTGGCCTTTAGTGCGCCGGGACGCGGGGATTTGCCGAGAGGTTTAGAAATGTCCTTATCAACTTCCGCCGGCCGCGCCTGCGTGGCAGTCGTTCTTCTCCTTGGCGCAATCGCCTCTCCCCTTCACGCCGAGCCGGGCGATGTCGACGGGGCGAAAGACTATGCCGGGATAGGCCGTTTCGCCGGAAGCGTCATCACCGGCTATTCGGTGAAGGATTTCGATGCGGCAAGGCTGCAGGCCGCGCCATTCGCCAATGGCCAGCCCGCCGACGCCCGCCGCCTTGAGGGCCGCATCACGCGGATCGCCTACAGGACCGAACCCGGCCCTTCGATCCTGGAGGTGTCACGCAATTTCGAGCAGCAGTTGCAGAAGGCGGGATTCGAAACGCTGCTTACCTGCGAGACGGACGCCTGCGGGGGCATTCCCTTCATCGAAGCCGTCGATGTCCTGCCTATCCCGCAAATGTGGGCGGACGGCTTCAACTACCGCTACTATGCGGCGCGCAAGGCGGGCAGCGGCGGCGAGACTTATTCCAGCGTTCTTGTCAGCGAGAACAACGGGGAGGTCTACGCCCAGCTGGTCGTCGCGCAACTCGGTGCGATGGAAAACAGGATGGTCGACGCCGCCGCGATGGCCAAGGGCCTTGGGGAAAGCGGTCACATCGCGCTCTATGGCATCTATTTCGACACCGACAAGGCGGTCCTGAAACAGGAGAGCCGGCCTACGCTCGACGAAATGGCCAAGCTCCTGAAATCGCAACCCGCGCTCGCCGTGGTGATCGTCGGCCACACCGACAGCCAGGGCAGCTACGACTACAACATGAATCTCTCGCAGCAGCGCGCCAAGGCGGTCGCAACCGACTTGACGAAGACCTACGGGATCGACGCAAAACGGCTGCGCAGCGCCGGCGTCGGCTATCTCGCGCCGGTCGGGACGAACGCCACCGAAGAGGGCCGCACGCTCAATCGTCGGGTTGAACTGGTCGCGCCGTGACCATCATGGGAATTTACGGCGTCAGCTGCAGCCTGCCCATTCCCGCAGCAGCTGGATGTCGCTGGGAAGCGGGTTGCCGGAACGCAGGCTGACGCTCTTCTCGACTGCCGCGCACGCTCCCTCTTTGTCGCCGTCATAGAACCTCGCGAACCCTAGATTGGACCATGCCGTCGCATGATCCGGCGCCTCCTCAACGGCGATTTCGAGGACCGCGAGCGCCTCCTTTTTCTTCTCGGCGATAAGCAGAAATCTGCCGTAATCAGCCATGTAGCCGGGATACCGCGCCAGACGCGACCCTACCTCAAAGAGTTCCTCGGCGTATTGGAGATCATGAAAACGCATATGCGCGACGATGGCGAAACCATGAAACACCCTCGCCTGTCCGGGCCAGATGAGGTTCGCCTGATTGAACCGCCGCGCCGCCGTTGCCGCGTCGCCGGCGTTGATGGCGCGCCATCCGAGCTTAACGGCGTGATCGAAGGCTTCCCGATCCGACTGACCCAACCCTTTGACGGCACGCAGCATCGCTTCGTCCGCCTGGCTTTGCTCGTTGGTCTTGCTGACAAATCCATAGAAAGGTTGCTCGTTTGCCGGGGCCTGGAAGGTGTGGCGTGAGACGAAAATGCCCTCCGCAACTTCCACTTTCTCGGCGATGGCCGGCCATGCCCAAAGACTGGCCGAAAGCAGAAAAGCGACGGCAACAATAATTTTGACCATGCTGTGCCTCCCATATTTGGGGCGCCAGCTAGATCATCGAACGGTGAGAGATTGCTTAAATGCAAAAGTCAAAACCCGCCCTACCCTGAAAAATGCAGCACCACGCTTCGCCGGTGCGGGCTAAGTCGGTGCTCGAACAGGTAAAGGCCCTGCCAGGCACCCAGCATCATGCGTCCTGCCGAGACGGGAATACCGAGTGAAACCTGCGTGAGCGCCGACCTGATATGCGCGGGCATGTCGTCGGGACCCTCGGCGCGATGTCTCAGGAAGCTCATGGCCGGATCGTCGGCCGGCGGCGCCAGCCGGCTGAAGAAGGCCTGAAGATCGCGCTGCACGTCGGGATCGGCGTTTTCCTGAATCAGCAGGGAACAGGAGGTATGCCTGACGAACACCGTCAGCAGTCCGTCGCCCCGCGCATCCGCGAGAAATTCCCGCGCACGGTCGGTGAACTCGTAGAGGCCGGGTCCGTCCGTTGTGATCTCGATTGTCGTCAGCATGGAGGTGACCTCGCATCCGCCGCGCAATGCCTTTGCCCCCGGCGGCGTGGGAACAAGATGGCTCGGCCGGGATTTGATCAGAGTTGGCCGGCCGCGCCTAGCTTTTGGAGCGAAATGGCCGGCGGGAAATGAGGGACGAAGATGGCGGCCCCGCAAACGATCGACGCTTCGCGCCGACGCGGCCCGCCGCAGCCGATGCCCAGTCTATCGCAACGCGACACAAACCGTATTCGGCGAAGGACCCGCAGACGATCTGCACAAGGCCAACGCGTTGATAGGTCACGTGCAGGAGGTTCGCAGCCGTAACCCCCATGCCCTTAAGCGGAAGCGCGCGTCCCGCGCATCAGCGGCAGCAAAACCATGGGGATCAGCGAAAGCACCACCAGCATCAGGAAGTCGTTGAGATAGGCGACCATGACCGCCTGCTTGGCGATTTCGCCATTCAGCGCCATGACGCCGGTCGGCAGGTGCCAGTTCCATGTCTGCGGCAGGAACGGCGCGTTCATCGTATCGCGGAAGGGCGACATGATGCCGGCAAGGCCGGCATGCGCCCGCTGCATGTTCTGGGCCAGCAGGCTCACGACGAGCGAGATGCCGATGCTGCTGCCGATATTGCGCAGAAGGCTGAACATCGCCGTGCCCTCGCTGCGGAGTCGCGGATCCATTGTCGAAAACGCAATCGTGGAAAGCGGCACGAAGACGAAGCCGAGGCCGAAGCCCTGAGCGATGCTGACGAGGATGAAGCGCTGCATCGTCACGTCGACGGTGAATTGCGACATCTCCCAGAGCGAGGCGGCGGTGAGCGCCAGCCCGATGAAAATGAACCACCTTGCATCGAAGCGCGCAAGCAGCCGCCCGACGAGAAACATCGCAAGCCCCGTCCCAAAACCGCGTGGGGCGAGGATGAACCCCGCGTCGAGCACCGGGTAGCCGAGGACGTTCTGCAGGAAGGTGGGCAGCAGGGTCAGCGACGAGAACAGCACCATGCCGATCACGGTCATGAAGACGAGGCCTGCGGCGAAGTTGCGGTCCCTGAACAATGCCGGCTCGATGAACGGTTCATCAGCGGTGAACATGTGCACCAGGAACAGGTAGAGACAAAGCCCAGCCATCACCGCTTCCAGGACGATTTCGGGCGATGAGAACCAGTCCTGGGATTCGCCCCGGTCGAGCATCATCTGGAGCGAACCGATGGCAAGGCTGAGCAAGGCGAACCCGAACCAGTCGAACCGCCGCCGGATGCGATCGGTCTCCGGCACGAAGGCGAGAATTCCCGCGAGCGCCAGGGCCCCTACCGGCAGATTGACGTAGAACACCCAGCGCCAGCTGAAATATTCGGTCAGATAGCCGCCGAGCGTCGGACCGATGATCGGCCCCACCATGACGCCCAGCCCCCACATGGCGATGGCCTGACCGTGCCGTTCGCGCGGATTGATGTCGAGCAGGACCGCCTGCGAAAGCGGGATCAGACCCGCGCCGAAAGCGCCTTGCAGGATGCGGAACAGCACGATCTGCTCCAGCGACGTCGCCGCGCCGCACAGCATCGACGTCAGTGTGAAACCGCCGACCATCGTCGCGAAAAGCCGGCGTCGCCCGAGCCGCGCGGCCAGAAAGCCCGTCGGCGGAGTCATGATGGCGGAGGCAACGATATAGGATGTGAGGACCCAGGCGATCTGGTCGGTCGTTGCCGACATGCTGCCCTGCATATGCGGCAGCGCGACCACCGCGATCGTGGTGTCCACCGCATAGACGATGGTCGCCAGCATGATCGTGAAGGTGATCAGCGCCCGTCTGCCGGGCGTGATCGTCGCCGGGTCGATCGGGCTCAACGTTGATCAGCCTCGGCGGCATTGGCGGCCATCTTGCTGTCGCCACCGAACCAGCCGAGCGCCGTACGGACGAATCCGGGAAGCGCCCGGCGATGGCCGGTATCGACTTCGACCGTGCTGCTCATCCCGGCGCGTAGCGGCGCATCGTCCGGCTGCACTGTCATGGAGATGCGCACGGGGACGCGCTGAACCACCTTGATCCAATTCCCGGTCCCATTCTGCGCGGGGATGACGGAAAATTCGGCGGCCGTCGCCTGTGCGATGCTCTCCACCTCGCCGGTCCATTCGCGGCCCGGATAGGTATCGACCCGGATCGTCACCGGTTGGCCGCGGCGCAGATAGGTCAGGTCGGTCTCCTTGAAATTCGCCTCGATCCAGACCCTGTCGGTACCGACGAGGCTCATCACCGGGCTGCTCAGCGCGCCGTTGCCGACGACCTGTGTGCCGATATCGGGGATGTTGCTGGCAATGCCGTTCAGCGGCGCGCGCACCGTCGTGCGCTGCAGGTCGAGATCGGCGCGGTCACGGGCGGCCTTCGCCGCCAGATAGCGCGGATGCTGCTCGACCGGAATGTCCGGATCACCGCCGAGTTGGGCGCGGATCTGTGCCATCTCCTGCTCGGCGACATCGATCTTGGACTTTGCGACATCGAGGTCGTGCTGGACCTCGTCGAGCCGGGTCAGCGCGACGGAGCGGGTCTCCGCCAGCTTGGACTGTCGCTCATAGGCCTTCTTGGCATAGTCGAGATTGGCGCGCGCGAGCGTCAGTTCCTCGCGCTTCTGGCGATAGGAAGCCTTGAGGCTCAGGACCTCGTCGCGGACATTCCGCAGCCCGGCTTCCGCAGCGGCCAGCGCGATCTCATAGGGCCGCTGATCGATGCGGAACAGCACGTCGCCCTTCTGCACAAACTGATTTTCGTGCACCGGAACCGCTTCCACCAGCCCGGAGACTTCCGCGGCAATCATCACCTTGTCGGTCTTCAGATAGGCGTTGTCGGTCTCGACGAAGCGGCCGCCGGTGAAATAGATATAGGCCCCCACGACGAGGACGAGCAGCGGCCCCGCAACCAGCAGTACGCGGCGCAGCCGGCGGCGGCGCGAGGCGGCCGGCGGCGCGGCCTCCGCATCATCCTGCGACGCCTGTCCTTGTTGCCTTGCGTCAGTCATTTTCGGCTTTTCCTTTTGCCTTTTCGCCCGCCCCCGGCCTCTGGCCGCAGTTTTCGGCAAGCAATAGATTGTGTTTCATCCGCCTCAGCGTCTCGATCGCCTGGGCGACCGCCGCTTCTGGAATGTCGCCAACGGTCTCCTGCCGGGTCTCGGCGGCCATGGACCACATGCGGCCGATCATCAGGCGTCCCTCCGGCGTGAGGTTGATTCTGAACGCGCGGCGGTCGGCCGGATCGGCGGTGCGCGTGATGAGCCTGAGCGCCTGCAATCCGTCGAGAAGGCGCGCCAGGGTCATCGGATGAATCTCAAGCTTCTCGGCCAGGACGACCTGGCGGATGCCCTCTTCCCGAGAGAGAAAGACCAGCGCGCGCGCCTGCGCCAGCGACAGCCCCAACATCTGCGCGCGGCGGTTGAAGTTGTGCCGCATGAGACGTGAGAGATCGCCAATGAGAAAGCCCAAAGAGGTGTCCGGATCGATATCCGTCATCCCGGTTCATCCGATCAGTACTAATGATAATAATTATTGATTACGGTATAAGGGCGGCACGAGGAATGCGCAAGGCGCGTTTACATTCTCAAAAGCGTGTCTGGAAAAACGGCCCCCACGGCGTGCGGAGGCCGCGAACCGGCCATACCGATAGCCGCGCCCTCGAGCGCGCGGTACGCGGAGCCGGAACCTAGCTGGCCGCCTGGCGTTCCGCCGTTTCGTCGGATTCCAGCGCCTGAAGGTTGTTCTTGATCTTGGCCAGCGACCTGTAGAAATCCTCCGCCGCCTTTTCGGTGAAGCCGGCGATGGCCATGTTCCCGGCTTCCACCACGAGCGGCCAGACCTTCTTGGCAAGCGTCGTGCCTTGCGCCGTCAGATGGATGCGGAACGCACGGCGGTCTTTGGGATCGGCGCGGCGTTCGACCATGCCCATTTCCTGCAGCCCGTCGACAAGCCTTGCGACCGTCATCGGCTGGATCTCCAGTTTCTCGGCCAGAGTCACCTGCTTGATGCCCTCTTCAAGTGCCAGAACGGCGAGCGCCCGTCCCTGGGCCAGCGACAGTCCCAACTCACCCAGGCGGCGATGGAAATGCCGCCGCATCAGACGGGAGGTATCGGCGACAAGGAAACCCAGCGGCACCTCGGCATCGGGATAGATCATGAGGCTGGCTTCTTTCTCAGGTTGGGAGTCATTTATAATACATGCTTATTGTAAACCGCAGTGCGATGTGAGCACAAGGAACGACTGCGCCCTTCGGCGGCCCGTCGCAAAAAGGCCGCCCGAAGGCGGCCTTGCCATATCGGTTTCTGCCGGACGCCTAGTTGTCGAGGAAGCTTCTGAGCTTGCGGCTGCGGCTCGGATGCTTGAGCTTGCGCAGCGCCTTGGCCTCGATCTGGCGGATACGCTCGCGCGTCACCGAGAACTGTTGCCCGACCTCCTCCAGCGTGTGGTCGGTATTCATGCCGATGCCGAACCGCATGCGCAGCACGCGCTCCTCGCGCGGGGTCAGGCTGGCAAGCACCCGGGTTGTGGTCTCGCGCAGATTGGCCTGGATCGCCGCGTCGATCGGCAGGATCGCGTTCTTGTCCTCGATGAAATCGCCCAGATGCGAATCTTCCTCGTCGCCGATCGGCGTTTCGAGGCTGATCGGTTCCTTGGCGATCTTCAGCACCTTGCGCACCTTTTCCAGCGGCATGGCGAGCTTCTCGGCCAGTTCCTCCGGGGTCGGCTCGCGGCCGATCTCATGCAGCATCTGGCGGCTGGTCCGGACGATCTTGTTGATCGTCTCGATCATGTGCACGGGGATGCGGATGGTGCGCGCCTGGTCGGCGATCGAACGGGTGATCGCCTGCCGGATCCACCATGTCGCATAGGTGGAGAACTTGTAGCCGCGGCGGTACTCGAATTTGTCGACCGCCTTCATCAGGCCGATATTGCCTTCCTGGATCAGGTCGAGGAACTGCAGGCCGCGATTTGTGTATTTCTTGGCGATCGAGATGACGAGGCGAAGGTTGGCCTCCACCATCTCCTTCTTGGCGATCCGCGCCTCGCGTTCACCCTTCTGCACCATGTGCACGATGCGCCGGTACTCGGTGATCTCAAGGCCGGTCTCGGAAGCCAGATTCTGGATTTCGGTCCGGATCGCCTTGATCGTGTCGCGCTCCTGGGCGACGAAATTCTTCCAGCCCTTGGCCTTCAGATTGGCGATGCGCCGGACCCAGTTCGGGTCCAGTTCGTGGCCCTGATACTCCTCCAGAAAGTTCTCTCGCTGCACGTTGTGGGATTCGGCCAGACGCAGCAGCCGGCCCTCATAGCCCATCAGCTTGCGATTGATCTCGTAAAGCTGCGCGACCAGCGCCTCGATGCGGTGTTGGTTGAGCGACAGCGACTTGACCGAGGCGACGATCTCTTCCTTGAGCTTCTTGTACTTGCGCTCCTGCGCCGGCGAGAGGCCTTTGTTGCCTTCCATCCGGTTGTCGACCAGCTGGTCCTGCAGGCGGCGCAGCTTCTTGTAGTTGCCGGCCACCGCGTCGAAGGTCTCCAGCACCTGGGGCTTCAGTTCCGCTTCCATCGCGGCGAGCGACAGATTGGCCTCGTCGTCGAAATCCTCGTCACTGTCCCCCTCGCCTTCGCCGTCGGGGCGCTCCTCGTCCTCATCGTCGCCGCCGCGGCGAGCGGGCTTTTCTTCCTCGTCCTCGTCATCTTCGCGCGCGGGCGCCGTCGGGGCCGCCTTGGCGTCCGGACCGGCATAGGTCGCTTCCAGATCGATGACGTCGCGGAGGAGGATATTTCCCAGATTCAGCTCGTCGCGCCAGATGATGATCGCCTGAAAGGTCAGCGGGCTCTCGCAAAGGCCCGCGATCATCGCCTCGCGCCCTGCCTCGATGCGCTTGGCGATGGCGATTTCGCCCTCGCGCGACAGCAGTTCCACCGAGCCCATCTCGCGCAGATACATGCGCACCGGATCGTCGGTGCGGTCGCCGGGTTCTTTCGTGGTGGTCTTGGCTACCTGCCGGGTGCTGGCTTCGGCCAGCGCGCCGCCGGAGTCTTCCTCGCTGTCGCTGTCCTCGGCTTCCTTGTCCTCCGCCTCCTCGGCCTCGATCACCGTGATGCCCATCTCAGACAGCATCGCCAGCGTGTCTTCGATCTGCTCGGAGGACACGTCGTCGGACTGCATGACTTCGTTGAGTTCGTCATAGGTGACATAGCCGCGCTTCTTGGCGAGCTTGATCATCCGCTTGACCGCGGCATCCGACAGGTCGAGCAGAGGTCCGTCCGCCGCCGGCTTTGCCGCTTCCGCCGTCTTTTCGATTTTCGCGCTTTGCGCCATGCTTACTCCGTGTCGACCGTGCCGGCCCTCACCGGCGAGGAATGCATCACCAAACGCCCGGCAACGGCGAACTTGCGATTTCGCCCCGGGCGTCAAGCTGGCTGGTCCGTTCCTGCCCTCGAAAGGATAGGCGGAATGCTCCTAACCAGTGATTAACCAACAGCGCCCGCGCGGCTCAATAAACCATCGCGACCCGAATCGAAAGCCTGCTGTCATCTCCGGCGCCATTGTCAAACCGATCGCCGCACATGCCGGGAGGCCAGACCGAAACCTTCCACCTCGACTTCCGACCCGCTCGTTCCGGCCAGATCGTTCCTCAGCTCCACGATCCGCTCCCAGTTCGTTTCGCTCGGGTCCGCCCGAAAACTGTCTTCGGCAGCCTTGAGTTCCTTATGTAGCGTGACTTGCCGGTGGTGCAAGGCCAGGATGTGGTCAAAGCCGATCAGCGCGTCGGCCCCGTCCGCCTCGGGCCGGGCGAACCAGTCACCCGCATCCGCCGCCACGCTGTCCAGCCGGGTCACAAGATCTCCCTGTCCCGCGCCCTTCAGGGCGGCGCGGACGGCGCCGGCATCGCCAGCCGTTCCTTCCATCGCCATGTCGATCAGCCGCGCCGCCACCGCGCCGAGTTCGGGAGCGGCAAAGTCGAACGCCGCCAGTTCCTCCGCGCGTTCGGCGATGATCTCGGGATGGTTGATGGCGGTCATCAGCAGCAGCGCCTCGCGGCGAGGCAAGGCCCGCGCGCGTACCTGCCGGATGAGACGCTCGCTCGCCTGTTGCACCTGGGCTCTTCCGTCGCTGACCCGCCAGCCGCCACGGCCGCGAGCCTCGCGCCAGTCCCCTCTGCCGCCGCTTGTCCCGCGCCGCTGCGGCAGCTGCGCACCCAGCAGCCCGTTGATCCGCGCACGCATGTCCTGCCCGTAATAGCGCCGCACCGTATCGTCCTTGATGGACCTGATCGCATCCCCGATCCGCGCTTCGAAGGCGGCACGCCGTTCGGGCGTATCGAGCAGGGCCGCTTCCGCCTCGCGCGCCCAGAGCATGTCGGCAAGCCCTCTTGGCGCGGACAGCGCATCGGCCAGGGCCGCCGCGCCGCTGTCGCGCAGGATATCGTCCGGGTCGCGTCCTTCGGGCAGCATCGCAAATCGCAGCGATTTTCCCGGCACCAGCATCGGCAGCGCCGTGTCCACCGCCCTGAAGGCCGCTTTCAGCCCCGCATTGTCGCCGTCGAAGCACAGGATGGGCTCGTCCGCCATCCGCCAGAGCAGGTGCAACTGGTTCTCCGTCAGCGCCGTCCCGAGCGGCGCCACCGTGTTGGCGAAGCCGCCCGCGGTCATCGCCACGACGTCCATATAGCCCTCGGTCACATAGACAGCGCCTTTTTCCGTCGCCGCGGACCGCGCCGCATAGGCGTTGAACAGCACGTCGCCCTTGTGGAACAGCGGCGTTTCCGGCGAATTCATGTATTTCGCCTTCGCCTCAGCCGAAAGCGCGCGGCCGCCGAAGGCGATGACGCGGTTCTTCAGATCCATGATCGGAAACATCAGCCGGTCGCGGAATCGGTCATAGGGCGTCGGTATGTCCTCCCCGGCGATCAGCAATCCGGCCCGGATCATATCGTCGGCGGCGACACCGCGCGCGGCGAGATGCTCCTTGAGCGCCGTCCTGGAGGAAGGCGCATAGCCGATCCTGAACAGCGCGATCATCCCGCTGCTGACGCCGCGCCGCTGCAGATAGGCGCGTGCCTCCCTGCCCGCCTGCCCCTGAAGTTGCGCCTGAAACCATGCCGCCGCCATCTCCATGACCTCGTGGAGGCCGGCGCGCTTTTCCTCGCGCTCGCGCCATGCGGGATCGGGTGCGGGCAGCGAAAGCCCCGCCTCGCCGGCCAGCCGCTCCACCGCCTCGGCGAAGGAAAGCCCCTCCGTTTCCATCACGAACGAGAAAATGTCGCCGTGCTTGCTGCTGGAGAAGCAGTGGTAGAAGCCCTTCTGATCATTGACCGTGAAGGAAGGTGATTTTTCCTGATTGAAGGGCGACAGGCCGATGAACTCCCTGCCCTGCCGCCGCAGCTTCACGCGCTTGCCCACGACCTGCGACACGGGAAGCCGCGCCCTGATCTCATCGAGGAATTGTGGCGTGAATCGCATCGCAGTGCCGTCCGCGTCGGAAGGAACGAGTTTACGCCGCAAACCGCACGAAAGCGATTCGGCCGCTTTCAAAAAGGCGGCTTATCCACTATTTCGCCGGCGGCGGGTGCCCGTGAAGAACGGGCCTCGGCGTCAGCCGATCAGGTTCTTGATCAGCTGGTTGGCGCGCGAGAAATCCATCTGGCCGGGATAGCGCGACTTGATCATGCCCATGCATTTGCCCATGTCGCGCAGGCCCGTCGCGCCGACCTCCGAGACGACGCCCTTGCAGACCGCGGCGATTTCCTCGTCCGACATCTGCTTGGGCAGGAACGAGCGGATGATCTCGATTTCCTCGCGCTCCTGCCCGGCCAGTTCCAGCCGGCCGGCTTCCTCGTAGATCTGCGCCGATTCCTCGCGCTGCTTGATCATCTTCTGCATCATCAGGCGAATGTCGTCGTCGCCGACCTTGTCCTTGCCGGCGGTGCGCGCCGCGATATCGCGATCCTTCAGCGCCGCGCTGATCAGCCGCAGCGTCTGCATCCGACGCTTTTCCTGCGCCTTTGTCGCCAAATTCAATGCCTGATTGATCTCTTCGCGAAGCATTCTGTGAGTCCCACAAAAACCGTCCGAGAGGGGTCAGCCTATCCAACCCGCGACCTCGAAGCAAGCGTGTAAAAAATACTAAGTTGTTGAACTATAACGGATTTATATTATCCATCCATCTTGACCGATGGCGTACATTCCGCTATCACCGCGCCAGACACTCCGCGCCTCCGCAATCTTCTGCGGGCATGGGCCGGACCTGCAATCCAACTGGCGGCTATATAGCGCATGACAAGCAGTTCGCAAGCGGCAACGCGGACCGAAGACAACGGCGGCTGGTCTGAACCGGTTCCCACCGGCATGCTGGTTCTCACCGACGGCACCATCTTCTACGGCACCGGGCTCGGCGCCACCGGCAGGGCCGTTGGTGAGGTCTGTTTCAATACCGCGATGACCGGCTATCAGGAAATCCTGACCGATCCGTCCTATGCCGGCCAGATCATCTGCTTCACCTTTCCCCATATCGGCAATGTCGGCACGAATGACGAGGATATCGAAACGGTCAATATGGCCGCGGCGTCCGAAGTGCGCGGCTGCATCCTCAGGGCCGACATCACCGATCCGTCCAACTGGCGGGCCGCGCGGCGGCTCGACGAATGGCTGCGCGCGCGCGGCATCATCGGCTTTGCGGGCATGGATACGCGCGCATTGACGGCCTATATCCGCGACAACGGCCCACCCCACGGCGTCATCGCGCACGATCCCAAGGGGGCTTTCGACGCCGATGCGATGATCGGCGAGGCAAAGGCATGGCCGGGACTTGAAGGCATGGATCTCGTGCCGATGGTCGGCGCCACGCAGCGTCACGAATGGACCGAGACGCCCTGGCGGCTGGGCGAAGGATACGGACGGCTGGAAAGCCCGACCTGCCACGTCGTCGCGATCGACTACGGGGTCAAGCGCAACATTCTCCGTCAGCTGGCGGGCCTTGGCTGTCGTGTCACCGTCGTTCCCGCAACGATGACGGCGGACGAGATTCTGGCGCTCGGTCCCGACGGCGTTTTCCTATCCAACGGCCCCGGCGATCCCGCGGCGACGGGCGGATACGCCGTGCCCGTCATTCGCGCCCTTGTCGACAGCGGCCTTCCCGTCTTCGGCATATGCCTGGGACATCAGATGCTGGCGCTGGCGCTCGGCGCCAAGACGATGAAGATGATGCAGGGGCATCACGGCGCCAATCATCCGGTTAAGGATTACACCACCGGAAAGGTCGAGATCACCTCGATGAACCATGGGTTTTCCGTGGACAGGGCAACGTTGCCGCCGGGGGTTTCGGAAACCCACATATCGTTGTTCGACGGGTCCAATTGCGGTCTGTCGGTGGAGGGGAAGCCGGTATTCTCCGTCCAGTATCATCCCGAGGCTTCTCCCGGGCCGCAGGACAGCCACTACCTCTTCACGCGCTTCATCAATCTGATAAGAAGCCGCAGGGGCGAAGCGCTTCTGCCGGAAAGATCCACGGCCGCTCACGGCTAAGCCCCGACGCTGCCTGCCGCGCTCAGGGTCCGGGACGGCCGGGGCAGGACGGCGTTCGTCGGACGGCTCAGGTGATCGGGAGGGGAAACGGAATGGCCAGCAAGTTCGATCCCGCGGCGCATGCCGCCGCGATGCGCGCCGGCGGATACTGGATAGACACGAGTTTCGACCAGTATCTGACGCGAACGCTCGCAGAAAATCCCGACGGCCCCGCCATCGTCGCCGACCGCGACGGAAAACGCACCCGACTGACCTGGCGCGAGTTGGATGACATGGTCGCCCGGGCCGCCGCCTCACTGAAGGCGATGGGAATCGGACCTGGCGACATCGTTGCGATGCAGTTGCCCAACTGGTGGCAGTTCGCCGTCTGCTTCCTGGCCATCCAGCGCGTCGGCGCCGTCGCCAATCCGCTCATTCCGATATTCCGCGAGCATGAACTCACCTACATGCTCGGCTTCGCCGGCGCGAAGGTGTTCATATCGCCGAAGACTTTCCGCGGTTTCGACCATGAAAGCATGGCGCGCGCCCTGAAAGACAGCATCCCCAGCATCGAGCATCTCATCATCGTGGATGGCGATGGACCGGACTCGATGGACAATGTCCTGCTGGGCGGCGAAAAGCGGCTCGCTGCGGCGCCTTCCGGTTTCCACGAGGGCCATCATCCGGACAATTTCGCGCTGATGACCTATACCTCGGGCACGACCGGTTCGCCCAAGGGCGTGATGCATTCCACCAACACCGCCGTCACCGGGGTCAACGCGTTTATCGCAAGGTTCGGCCTGCGGCCGGATGATGTCATTCTCGCCTGTTCGCCTCTTGGCCATCTCACCGGCTTGATCGCCGGACTCCTTATCGGCATCCGCAACGGCTCCACCGTGGTCCTGCAGGATATCTGGGATCGCAACTACGGCGTGCGTCTGATGGCGGAGGAAGGCGTGACTTTCATGGCCGGCTCGACCCCGTTCCTCGCCGATATCTGCGAGGCTGTCGCCGCCGGCGGCCCCAAGCCGGGCTTGCGCCTGTTTCTGTGCGCGGGCGCGCCCATCCCTTCGGCCCTCGTCGAGCGGGCGGCAGAGGAACTCGGCCTGACGGTCTGCTCGGTATGGGGCATGACCGAGTCGATCGCCAGCACCATCACCGAACCGGAACGGGCGGCCGAAAAGTCGCCGCGAACCGATGGGCGCGCCGTCGACGGCATGGAGGTCAAGGTTGTCGACGACCAGGGCAACACGATGCCCCTCGGCAAGACCGGCAACCTCCTCGTGCGCGGCTCGCAGATGCTGCTCGGCTACTACAAGCGCGACGATATCGAACTCTTCGACGACGAGGGCTGGTTCCAGACCGGCGATCTCGCCTACATGGACGAGGAGGGTTATATCCGGATCGACGGGCGCACCAAGGACATGATTATCCGCGGCGGCGAGAACGTGCCCGTCAGCGACATCGAAAACCTGCTCTACAAACATCCTGCGATCATGGATTGCGCATTGGTCGGCTTCCCCGACGCGCGGCTCGGAGAACGTGGATGCGTCTTTGTCACGCTGCGCCGCGGCCAAACGCTCGACCTGCGCGAAATCCAGCGATATCTGGCTGAATGCAAGGTCGCCAAACAGTATTGGCCCGAGCGGCTGGAAATCGTCGAAGGAGACCTGCCCCGCACGCCGACGGGCAAGATCCAGAAGTTCGCGCTTCGCGATCAGGCGAAAGCGTTTGCCGCGTAAGCAACGACACAGGCTCCGTCCCGGCGTTCACACGAGGACCGGTTCGTCCTCGTCCGGTTTGGCGATCAGTTCCATGAGGCGCGCCTTCTGACCGGATTTCGCCGCCTGGCCGAGATTCTGTTGCAGATAGTTCAGCAATGCCGGACGCGGCAGCGGCCCCACATATTTCTGTCGCCGGACGAACGGGCGCTCGTCCCTCAGCGCGGTCGTCACGTGCGCGACCAGCGTGCGCTGCGAAAAAGGCTTGACCAGCAAGTCGTTGACACCTTCCCGCACGGCCTGCATCAGCATGCGGCGCGACACGGTCGAACATAGCAGTATGACGGGCATCTTCGCCGTCCCGGCGTCCGCATGCCCCCGGATGGACCTCAAAAGATCGACGCCGGTACCGTCCTCGAACTCGAAATCGCCGATCACGAGATCGAAATGGGCAGTGTTGAGGCGGGACGTGAACTCGCGCAGCGTCGCAATATCCTCGATGCCCGTCGCTCCGGCATCGCGCAGCATGCCCCGCATCAGTCCACGCAGGAACGGATTGCCGCTCACCAGCAGGATTTTTATCGAGCTGTTTAGCCCCGGCTGCACGTAATCTCCCCCGAACGTAAACCCAGGCGCGACACGCCGGTTGCCGTCCGAAACTACAAGGATCGCTACCGGAGGACTTATGACGTTACGGCATTAAAAAAGCGTAAGAACATTCAAAGGACAGAAAACATGCGATTTGCTGATAAATAATTAACGTCTCTTTAGGGCTCACTGGCGCCGAACGTGTCGCAGGCCGCAATATCGCCCTCTGTCATTCCCCTGCGGAACCAGCGCATCCGCTGCGCGGACGTACCGTGGTTGAAACTCTCAGGCACGACATAACCCTGGGCCCGCTTTTGAATCGCGTCATCGCCGATCTGCCGGGCGGCGTTCATCGCCTCGTCGATATCGCCCTCTTCAAGCAATCCGCGCCGCTCGGTGTAGTGGGCCCAGATGCCGGCCAGACAGTCGGCCTGCAGTTCGACCCGAACCGACAGCGCATTGCCGTCGGCCGCCGACATGCGCTGCCGCGCCTCGTGAAATTTCTGCAGCACGCCCATCAGATTCTGCACGTGGTGGCCAACCTCGTGGGCGATCACATAGGCCTGGGCGAAATCTCCGGGCGCATCGAACTGGCGCCGCAACTCGTCATAGAAGGCGAGGTCGATATAGAGCTTCTGGTCGTTGGGGCAGTAGAAGGGACCTGATGCCGACTGTGCAAAACCGCAGGCGGACTGAACCCGGTTCTCGAACAATACGAGCGTCGGCTCGGCATATTCGGCGCCCTTGGACTGAAAGATCTTGCTCCAGGTATCTTCCGTATCGGCCAGGACGACCGAGACGAACGACGCCTTCTCGTCGTCGGCGGGCGGCCGTTTGGCCTCCTCCTGCTGTTGCTGGGGCTGAATGCCCATCTCGCCGCCGCCGAGAAGCGTCAGCGGATTGATGCCGAGCACCCAGGAAATCAGCAGGATGACCAGAATTGCCCCGATCCCGCCAAAGCCGGCCCTGCGGGTCCCGCCGCCCATCGGGATGTTGACCCGGCCGCCACCGGAGGGAAAGCGGAAACCGCCGCGGCCGAACCCGCCGCCCTCGCCGCGGCGGTCTTCGACATTCTGGCTTTGCCTGCGTCCGCGCCACCGCATCCTGCCAACTCCAGTGCTGACTGTTTTCGTTTCGCTCAATCTAGATTGACCGGGTACCTTCCGCAACGCGCAAGCGGCCCGCCGGCCGCCGATGCACGAAACGCCGGGGACGTGCATTTTGCGGGGTTACACGGCTCCGGTTTTTGCCCTATAAGGCCGGCCTAGCACCAATTCAGACGGATTCGCTTGGGCACCCGGTCGCGTAAGGACGCGGGCCGGGTTTTGTGCAGGCGCGCAAGAAGTCGATTAAAGAAAACCGATGCCAAAACGCACCGACATCTCCTCGATCCTCATCATCGGCGCGGGGCCGATCATTATCGGCCAGGCCTGCGAGTTCGACTATTCCGGAACTCAGGCGTGCAAGGCGCTGCGGGAGGAAGGCTACCGGATCATTCTGGTGAATTCGAACCCGGCGACGATCATGACCGATCCGGAAATCGCCGACGCGACCTATATCGAGCCGATCACGCCGGAAGTCGTTGCGCGTATCATCGAGCGCGAAAGGCCCGACGCGCTGCTGCCGACGATGGGTGGGCAGACCGCGCTCAACACCGCCCTGTCGCTGCGGCGGATGGGCGTGCTGGAAAAATACGGCGTCGAGATGATCGGCGCGGACGCCGACGCCATTGACATGGCGGAGGACCGGCAGCTCTTCCGCGAGGCCATGGGGCGCATCGGGCTTGCGACGCCGCGCTCCCGCCTGGCCAACGCCTCCGACCTCAAACACGCCGACAAGGAACGCTACAAGCGCGAACGCGCCTCCATCCTGCAGGCCGACATGGACGCGGATCTGCGCGGCGAAACCCTGGAATCCTTTCAGCGGGACTGGGACGCCGGCGAAAACGAACGCAAGGACAGCTACAAGGAGAAGGCGCTTCTGGAAGCCTTCGAGGCGCTTTCCGACATCGGTCTGCCGGCCATCATCCGCCCGTCCTTCACGCTCGGCGGCACCGGCGGCGGCATCGCCTACAATCGCAGCGAATATATGGAAATCGTCGAACGCGGGCTCGACGCCTCCCCCACGACTGAGGTGCTGATTGAGGAATCGGTGCTCGGCTGGAAGGAGTATGAGATGGAGGTTGTCCGCGACAAGGCGGACAACTGCATCATCGTCTGCTCGATTGAGAACATCGACCCGATGGGCGTCCACACAGGCGATTCCATTACCGTCGCCCCGGCGCTGACGCTGACCGACAAGGAATACCAGATCATGCGCAACGCCTCGATTGCGGTGCTGCGCGAGATCGGGGTGGAGACGGGCGGCTCCAACGTCCAGTTCGCGGTCAACCCCAAGGACGGACGGCTGGTCGTCATCGAGATGAATCCGCGCGTGTCGCGCTCGTCTGCCCTCGCCTCGAAGGCGACCGGCTTCCCCATCGCCAAGGTCGCGGCACGGCTCGCGGTCGGCTACACGCTGGACGAGCTTGAGAACGACATCACCGGCGGCGCGACGCCTGCCAGCTTCGAGCCGACGATAGATTATGTCGTCACCAAGATACCCCGTTTCGCCTTCGAGAAATTCCCGGGCGCCGAGCCGATCCTGACCACGGCCATGAAGTCGGTCGGAGAGGTCATGGCCATCGGCCGTACCTTCGCGGAAAGCCTTCAGAAAGCGTTGCGCGGTCTGGAAACGGGTCTCGACGGCCTCGACGAGGTCGATATCCCCGGCCTCGGCCAGGGTGACGACAAGAACGCCATCCGCGCCGCCCTCGGCAAGCCGACGCCCGATCGTATACTGAAGGTCGCCCAGGCGCTGCGGCACGGCATGGATCACGCGCAGATCCACGCCTCCTGCGCCTATGATCCATGGTTCATCGAACAGCTCCAGCACATCGTCGACATGGAAGCCAGGATCCGCTCCCTCGGCCTTCCCCGGAACGCGGCGTCGCTGCGCCGTCTCAAGGCGCTCGGCTTCTCCGACGCGCGCCTGGCAAAGCTCGCCGGCACCGAGGAGGCGGCCGTCGCCGAACTGCGCCGCAGCCTCGACGTCCATCCGGTCTACAAGCGCATCGATACCTGCGCGGCCGAATTCGCCGCCCCCACGGCGTATATGTATTCGACCTATGAAGGCGCCTTCGGCACCCTGCCCGCGGCCTGCGAGGCAAAGCCGTCGGCCGCGAGGAAAGTCGTCATCCTCGGCGGCGGACCCAACCGGATCGGCCAGGGAATCGAATTCGACTATTGCTGCTGCCACGCAGCCTTCGCGCTCGCGGATGCGGGCTACGAATCGATCATGGTCAACTGCAACCCGGAGACGGTCTCCACCGATTACGACACGTCCGACCGGCTGTATTTCGAACCGCTGACGGCCGAGGACGTCTTGGAAATCCTGCGCGTCGAGCAGTCCAACGGCACGCTGCACGGCGTCATCGTCCAGTTCGGCGGACAGACGCCGCTCAAGCTCGCCGATTCGCTGCAGAAGGCCGGCATTCCGATCCTCGGCACCTCGCCCGACATGATCGACCTCGCCGAGGACCGCGACCGGTTCCAGAAGCTGCTGGTCAAGCTCGATCTCAAGCAGCCGGAAAACGGCATCGCGAAATCGGCCGCCGAGGCACGGCGCATCGCCGACGAGATCGGCTATCCGGTCGTCATCCGTCCCTCCTATGTACTGGGCGGGCGGGCGATGGAAATCGTCCGCGACGGCGATCATCTGGAGCGCTACATTTCCGAGGCGGTCGTGGTTTCGGGCAAGAGCCCGGTGCTGATCGATTCCTATCTGGCCGACGCCGTCGAGGTGGATGTCGATTGTCTCGCCGACGGCAAGGACAGCTTCGTTTGCGGCATCATGGAGCATATCGAGGAGGCCGGCATCCATTCCGGCGACAGCGCCTGCTCGCTGCCGCCCCACTCGCTGGATGCGGCAACGATCGCCGAACTGGAGCGCCAGACCTCCGCGCTCGCCCTGGCGCTGGAAGTGGGCGGTCTGATGAATGTCCAGTATGCCATCAAGGACGGCGTCATCTACGTCCTCGAGGTCAATCCGCGCGCGTCGCGCACCGTCCCCTTCGTCGCCAAGACCATCGGCGAGCCGATCGCCAAGATCGCCGCCCGCATCATGGCCGGCGAGAGCCTCGCCTCGTTCGGGCTGAGGAAGCGCAGCTTCGATCATATCGCGGTCAAGGAAGCGGTCTTCCCGTTTGCCCGCTTCCCCGGTGTCGATACGGTGCTCGGCCCGGAAATGCGCTCGACCGGCGAGGTCATGGGCCTTGATCACGATTTCGCCCTGGCCTTCGCTAAGAGCCAGCTCGGCTCGGGCACGCGCGTGCCGGTGAAGGGCACGGTCTTCGTCTCCGTCCGCGATGCCGACAAGCCGCGCATCCTGCCCGCGATGCGCACGTTGCAGGGGATCGGCTTCAAGCTCGTGGCGACGAGCGGCACCCAGCGGTTTCTGGCTGAGAACGACATCGACTGTGCGAAGATCAACAAGGTGCTGGAGGGTCGTCCGCATATCGTCGACGCCATCACCAACGGCGATATCGATATCGTGTTCAACACGACGGAAGGCGCCAAGGCGCTGGAGGATTCCCGCTCACTCCGCCGTTCGGCCCTGCTCCACAAGGTGCCCTACTACACGACGCTCGCCGGAGCGCTGGCCGCCGCGCGCGGCATCGCCGGCCTGCGCGCCGGCTCGCTCGAGGTTGAACCGCTGCAGGCCTATCTGGCAAGGATGCGGGCGGCAGCCTGACCGGAATTCTTATTGCGCCCTGACCAGCGTGATCCGGGTGATGCCGGCGGCGACGTTCACACCGGTCTCGCCCGAAACGCTGAGAGGCTGCAGGGCAAAGGAATCGCGCGAGCCGCCGACCAGTACGTTGGCGCCAAGGCCCACGGCGAATGCCGCCGACGCGCCCGCGCCGCCATAGGTTCCGGCCAGCGAGCCGGGCGCGTAGATGTCGGGCTCGGCCGCGACGACGCCCCAGACGATCACCGATTTGCCGGTCACGCCGATGTCGATGCCGAATTTCTGGATCTGGCCGGTATAGACTTCGCTCGGAAATGCGTTGCCGGCATGTTTGAAGGTGCAGAGCAGATTCTTCGTCGAGCCGAAGACGAAGCCTGCCCCGCCCTCGACCTCGCAGGTCAGCCGGCCGAGTTCGACACCCCCCGCCTGGGCCTTCGCAATCCCCGGTGCCATCGCGATCAGCGCCACGGCGGCAGCGGCGAGCGTTGTCCGAAACATCAACATTTTCGTTCCTCTCATGTCTTTCCGACGATCGCGTGGCGGCAGCAACTCCGCCGCGGTCTCTGGCACCTCAATGCCCGATCTGTCGCATTGTTCCCTTCGCGTCCCCATATGACCGGCTGCGCGGGACGACCGGCCGGAAGCGACATCCCGCTTGACCGACGTTCCCGGCGCACGCAAACTCGCATCGGAAGATTTTCCTGGATCCGCCGATCATGTGACGCCGGACTTGTCCCGGCGGCGCGGCCAGCTTGATCCTGTTGCGGAGCGAATGAGGAAGAGTGAAGTAAAAATGGAAAAAGTACCGATGACCGCCGCAGGTCATTTGGCTCTGGAAGAAGAACTGAAGCGTCTCAAGAGCGTTGAGCGCCCGCGCATCATTCAGGCGATCGCGGAAGCGCGCGCGCATGGGGATCTGTCGGAGAATGCCGAGTATCACGCCGCCAAGGAGGCGCAGGGCCTCAACGAGGCGCGCGTCGCCGAGCTCGAGGACAAGCTTTCGCGCGCCGACGTGATCGACGTATCCAAGCTTTCCGGCGATACGATCAAGTTCGGCGCCACGGTCGCGCTCGTCGATGAAGAT
Organism: Flavobacteriaceae bacterium; assembly: GCA_050249695.1. GTDB lineage: Bacteria > Pseudomonadota > Alphaproteobacteria > Rhizobiales > Tepidamorphaceae > JACKJP01. The sequence goes on from JBFWQA010000003.1 coordinate 142,819, forward strand.
ACAGACGAGGAGAAGGTGTATCAGATCGTCGGCGACGCCGAGGCCGATGTGAAGCAGAGCAAGATCTCCATCTCCTCGCCCATCGCGCGCGCCCTCATCGGCAAGTCGGTCGGGGATTCGGTCGAAGTCGCCGCGCCGGGCGGCGCGCGCGCCTACGAGATCATTGATATCAAATACCGCTGAGCGACCTGCACCGCCGGTGCCGCAGCCGATGGCCTGCGCCTTGGCGCACGTGACAACCGAAGGGCGGCCGCGACAAGGAGAACGGCCATGATCGACCTCTATACCTGGATCACGCCAAACGGACGCAAGGTGTCCATTGCGCTGGAGGAGATGGGGCTGGCCTATGAGACGCACCCCGTCGACATAACCAAGAACGAGCAGTTCTCGTCCGACTTCCTGGCGATTTCGCCCAACAACAAGATCCCCGCGATCGTCGACCGCGACACCGGCCTGAGCATTTTTGAATCCGGCGCGATCTTGATCTATCTGGCGAAAAAATCCGGCAGGTTCCTGCCCGAGGGAGACGGCTACTGGAAGGTCATGGAGTGGCTGATGTGGCAGATGGGGGGCTTTGGCCCGATGCTGGGCCAAGCCCATCATTTCCTGCATTTCGCCAGGGACAAGGCTCCTTATGCGGAGGACCGCTACGCCAAGGAGGCGCAGCGGCTCTACAAGGTGCTCGACACCCGGTTGCAGGGCAAGGACTTCATCGCCGGCGACTACACCATCGCGGACATGGCGGTCTGGCCCTGGTGCAACCGCTTCGAGTGGCAGCGCATCGATCTGGCCGACTTCCCGAACGTTCTGGGCTGGTACCGCCGGCTGGCGGAACGTCCCGCCGTGCAGAGGGGCTTCAGGGTGCCCAAGGACGTCGGTCCGATCCCGATGCCGTGAGGACCGGCGGACAAGCGCGCACTCCGCTCAGATCGGCAGACCGCCTTCATCCTTGCATTTGCGTATCGTCAGCGCTGTCCTGACGCTGCCCACATTGGCCGTCGAAGTCAGATCCTCGATGATGAAGTTCTGAAAGCTGCGCAGGTCCGGCGAAACGCATACGAGAAGAAAGTCCACTTCGCCGGACACCATGTAGCTCTCGCGCACGATGTTCCATGCCTTCACCCGTTCCTCGAAGGCAACGAGATCGCTTTCGGCCTGCGAATGCAGCGAAACCATCACGAATGCGGTGATCTCGAAGCCGAGCTGCCGACCGTCCAGAATCGCGCGGTAGCCCTTGATGAGACCGGCTTCCTCAAGCGCGCGCACCCGTCGCAGGCAGGGCGGCGCGGAAATCCCGACGCGTTGCGCCAGCTCGACATTGGTCATGCGGCCCTCGCCCTGGAGCTCCTTCAGTATCTGCCAGTCGATGCGATCAAGACGTGCCTTCATATGTCTTCCGTCATCAACTCTTCGGGCGCCAAGGGAAGCGACGCCGATCACTGCACGGATCGGTGCATATGGCAACTTTGCGTTGCCTGCTTGACATCTTCGTGCGCAACAACGACTTCAACGTACCCGCGGGACGGTCGATTGCTCACAGCGTCGTCATGCGGAGAGCTTGATGTACATTGATCTCGCCCCCTATTCTGCGGATGAACAGGAAGAAAGCTGGAAGACCATGACGACGAAGCACCACAGGTTGGTCATTATCGGCTCCGGGCCGGCCGGATACACGGCCGCGATCTATGCCGCGCGCGCGATGCTCGAACCGGTGATGATCCAGGGGCTCGAGGTCGGCGGCCAGCTCACCATCACGACGGACGTCGAGAACTATCCCGGCTTTGCCGAGGCCATTCAGGGCCCGTGGCTGATGGAGCAGATGCAGGCGCAGGCCGAACATGTCGGCACCAGACTGGTACGTGACCATGTTGTCTCGGTCGATTTCAAGCAGCGGCCCTTCCGCCTGACCTGCGACAGCGGCGACGTCTATCTCGCCGACAGCGTGATCATCGCCACAGGCGCGCAGGCGCGCTGGCTCGGCCTGCCGTCCGAAGACAAATTCAAGGGCTTCGGCGTCTCCGCCTGCGCCACCTGCGACGGTTTTTTCTACCGCAATCGCAAGGTGATCGTCGTCGGCGGCGGCAATACCGCTGTCGAGGAAGCATTGTTCCTGACCAATTTCGCAAGCGAGGTGACGGTCGTCCACCGCCGCGACGAGTTCCGCGCCGAGCGCATCCTGCAGAACCGGCTGTTCGCCAACCCAAAGGTCAAGGTGATCTGGGACAGCGAACTGGCGGAGGTCACCGGGTCTGAAAGCCCGCTCGGCGTTACCGGCGCGAAGCTGCGCAACGTCAAAACCGGAGAGATGACCGAACTTGCCGTCGACGGCGTCTTCGTCGCGATCGGCCACGCGCCCGCGACTTCGGCTTTCGCGGGACAGGTGGATATCCGTCCCAACGGCTATATCGTCACCGAACCGGGTACGGCGAATACGTCGGTGCCCGGCGTGTTCGCGGCGGGCGATGTGACGGATGAAACCTACAGGCAGGCGGTAACGGCCGCCGGCATGGGCTGCATGGCCGCTCTCGACGCGGAGCGATTCCTCGCCCATGCTGCGACGAGAGAAGCAGCCGAGTAGGCTGCCCTGCCGGCGTCGAACCGGCAGATTTCTGCGAATGACTTGCTATTTCAGCTGCAGCGGGGGGCAGCAATGGATCTCGACTGGGATAAACTGAGAATCTTCCATGCGGCCGCCGATGCGGGCAGCTTCACCCATGCCGGCGAAACCCTTGGCCTCAGCCAGTCCGCCGTCAGCCGACAGGTCAGCGCGCTCGAGCAGGAATTGCGGACCCCGCTGTTCCACCGCCATGCCCGGGGCCTCATTCTGACCGAACAGGGCGAGATGCTCTACCGGACCGCGCATCAGGTTCATATGCAGCTTGAAAGCGTCACCACGCGCCTTTCCGATTCGCGCGACCGGCCGCATGGCGATCTCAAGATCACCACGACGCTCGGCCTCGGCATCAGCTGGCTGACACCCCGGATCAAGGAATTCATGGATCTTTATCCGGAGATCAACGTCCAGATCATTCTCAAGGACGAGGAACTCGACCTCTCCATGCGCGAAGCCGATGTCGCCATCCGTTTGCGTCAGCCGGTTCAGCCCGATCTGATCCAGCGACGGCTTTTCACCGTTCACTTCCATGCTTACGCTTCGGGAAGCTATCTGAAGGAACACGGCGCGCCGGCCGATATCAGCGAGTTGGAAAACCATGCGATACTCAGCTTCGGCACCCCCGCGCCCTCCTATCTGAGGGACGTCAACTGGCTGCTGAAAGTGGGTCGCGAGGAAGGCGAGCCGCGGCGCTCGGCCCTGCGCATCAACTCGATCCACGCGCTCAAGCGCGCAGTTCAGGCCGGCGCCGGAATCGCGGTGCTGCCCGACTATCTGATCGACGCCAGTTCCGGCCTTGTCCGCATCCATATGAGCGAGGATCTGCCGTCCTTCGACAGCTTCCTCGTCTATGCGGGAGAAATGAAGGACACGGCCAGATTGCGCGTCTTTCGCGACTTTATCGTCGCCAAGGCCAAGAGCTGGGCCTTCTGATTGCGCGGTGTAAACCGATCGAATGCCCTGCCTAGACTGCACGCATGCGATAGGCGCATAGCTAATATGCAGTTTGTTGCATTGCAACATCGGGGCAAGTCATAAATATTGCTTACATACAGTTGAACACCTTGATCGTTAACCTCCTCCCGACGAGCAAGCGAGTGGCAACTGTCCCCTCTGGGCACCGGTTTGGGCATCCCCCGCTTCAAACCGGTGATCTAATCAGCCGGATCGTCCCCTGCAATCCGGCTTTTTCTTTTTCAGATCGGTGGATCGCGCCGGCGGATCACCGCCGGCGTGCTGCCTCAGGCGGCGCGCGCGCCCTGCGATTCAATCGCCTGATCGGCGAGCCGTCCCGACAACTCGGCAAGATGGTCGAAACGAGCGACATAGGTCCCGACGCCGGCTGTCGCCGAGCGCAATTCGACAATCAGATCGGCAAGTTCCGCTTGCGGAATGCGGGCCGACACCGTGTCCCACCCTGGCCAGCCCGGCCGGGCGTCGAATCCGAGAATTTGCCCGCGCCGCGACGCGACGATCCCGTTGACCGCGGCCGTCGCGTCGTTCGGCACGCTGATATCGACATGCATGACCGGTTCCAGCAGCACGGGCGAGCAGTCGGGCATGGCTTCCTTCATAGCCAGGATCGCGGCCATCCTGAACGCCATGTCGTTGCTGTCCACGCTGTGATAACTGCCGTCGGTCAGGGCGACGCCGACATCGACCACGGGAAAGCCGAGGGGACCGTGATTGAGATAGTCGCGGATACCCTGTTCCACGGCGGAGAAATACTGCTTCGGCACCACTCCGCCGGATATCTTCTCGGTGAAGCGGAAGCCTTCGCCGCGCGCAAGCGGCGCGATGTCGAGAACGACGTCGCCGAACTGGCCATGCCCGCCGGACTGCTTCTTGTGGCGGCCGCGTTGTGTCTTGCCCCGGCGTATCGTCTCGCGATAGCCGATGCGCGTCCTCGCGGTCTCCAGCGCGATGCCGTATTTCCCGGTCAGTCGCTCGCATGCGACGCGCAGATGCATTTCGCCCTGTCCGGCGAGCACCATGGCGCCGCTATCGGCATCGTGGACAAGCGACAGCGACGGATCCTCATCGATGACCTTGGAAAGCGCCGAGGAGAGACGCACCTCATCCTTGCGCGCGCCGGCGCGCACGGTCTGGCTGAAGACGGCCGGCGGCGCTGCGACCGCACTCAGGTCTGAAACGCCCTTGGCGGCCCCGATAGTCTGCCCGGTCGCGAAGGGATCGAGCCGACCGAGCGCGACAAGATCGCCGGTTTCCGCCACATCCACCTTTCGCGCTTCCTGGCCGAGCATGGTGAAGACACCGCCGACGCGCGCTTCGGCCCCCTCGGCATTGTAGAGCGTATCGCCTTCCGCGATGCGGCCGGCGAGAACGCGCGCCAGCGAAAGCTTGCCGCCATGCGGCGTATGGATCGTCTTGACGATCTGCGCCAGCGTCTGGCTGTCGGCCGCGCCGAGACGCGCGGCCGCGTCGGCGACCAGCGGAGTTTCGTGGCGCACCGCCTTGAGCAATCGCAGGATGCCGTTGCCGTTCTCCGCGGCGCCGATGAAGACGGGGACGATCAAGCCCTCGCGCATCTCGCGGGAAAGATCCGCGAAAACCTCTTCGCGAGGCGGTTCGATATCCTCCAGCAGCTCTTCCATCAGATGGTCGTCATAGTCGGCCAACCGCTCCAGCATGGAAAAGCGCGCCTCCGTCTCGCGCGCCTTCTCCGCATCGCCGAGGTCGATCACCTGGCTTTCGGCGTGCGGCCGGTAGATATGGGCGCGCTCGCGCGCAAGGTCGATGAAGCCCGTTGCGACACCATTCTCCCGGATCGGAATCTGACGCAGCAGCAGCGGCACCGATGATGCCCGCTGCAGGACTTTCAGCATCTCGCGCACGCTTCCGTGCGTCTTGTCGATCTTGTTGAGGAACATGATGTGCGGGAGACCCGCATCCTCGATCTCGCGAAGGATCAGCTGCAGCGCGGGAATCTTCTTCTCGTCCGCCTCGCACACCACGATCGCGAGGTCGCAGGCAGGAAGCACGTTGCGCATCTCATGCAGGAATTCGACCGAACCCGGGCAGTCGACGAACGTGTAGCGGTCCCCCATGAAATCGCAGGTTGCGGCGTTCAGTTCGACGCTCATCGCATGCGCACGGGCCTCGGGAGCGGCATCGCCTACCGTATTGCCGTCGGCGACCCGGCCCTGGCGCGAGATGGCGCCCGTTCGCGCGAGAATGGCCTCCAAAAGCGTTGTCTTGCCGCTCTGATAGGGCCCTACCAGAGCAATGGCGCGGGTCGCCCCGCCGGCTCTCGCACCAGATTGCGCTCCAATGGCATTCATCTTCCGCTCCCTTGCTTGTCGATGACGATCTACAAAATGCGCTTCCTCTACCTGTCCCGGCCGGAGGCTGGCCCCCTTCGGGATTTCGTTGCCGTTCGCCCCGGATCGTCTCAACAGAACCCGACATTGGCAAGACCGACAGCAGAAAGCCCGCCGCGACTTTCGTCGCGGCGGGCTTCTATCTATTGATAAGTCAGCTGCTTAGCGAAGCGATGCGCAGAACCGCTGTATCCGTTCGCAGGCTTCCTCAAGCGCCTGGGTTGCGGTCGCGTAGGAAATCCGGAAGTTGGGCCCGAGCCCGAAAGCCGACCCTTGCACGACCGCGACCCCCTGCTCCTCGAGCAGGGCGGTGACGAAATCCTCGTCCGTCTCAAGCTTCACGCCGCCGGCCGAAGTCCGGCCGATCACACCTTCGCAGGACGGATAGACATAGAAGGCCCCTTCCGGCACCGGACAGGAAATGCCGCGCGCCTGATTGAGCATCGACACGACCAGATCGCGCCGCTGCTTGAACACCTTGTTGTTGGCGGCGATGAAATCCTGCGGCCCGTTCAGCGCCTCGACAGCGGCATATTGCGATATCGAACAGGGGTTGGAGGTCGACTGCGACTGCAGCTTGGCCATCGCCTTGATCAGCGGCACCGGCCCCGCCCCGTAGCCGATGCGCCAGCCGGTCATGCAATAGGCCTTGGACACGCCGTTCATCGTCAGCGTGCGCTCGTAGAGATCGGGTGCGACCTGGGCGATCGTGGTGAACTCGAAATCGTCATAGACGAGATGCTCGTACATGTCGTCCGTCAGGATCCAGACATGGGGATGCCGGCGCAGCACTTCGGCGAGCCCCTCGATCTCGGCGCGCGTATAGGCCGCACCGGACGGATTGGACGGCGAATTGAGGATCAGCCATTTGGTTTTCGGCGTGATCGCCTTTTCGAGCGCCGCGGGCGCCAGCTTGAAGCCGTTCGCCTGCGCCGTCGGGATGGCGACCGGCTCGCCGCCGCCGAGCAGCACGATATCGGGATAGCTCACCCAGTAGGGCGCCGGGATCAGCACCTCGTCGCCGGGGTTGAGCGTCGCCAGCAGCGCGTTGTAGAGCACCTGCTTGCCGCCGGTGCCGACACTGATCTGCGCGGCGTCATAGGTCAGCCCGTTCTCGCGCTTGAACTTGGAGGCGATGGCCGCCTTCAGTTCGGGGATGCCGTCGACGGCCGTATATTTCGTCTGCCCGTCGCGGATCGCCTTGATCGCAGCTTCCTTGATATTGTCGGGCGTATCGAAATCCGGCTCTCCGGCGCCGAGACCGATCACGTCGCGGCCGGCTGCTTTCAGTTCGCGGGCCTTGTTCGTCACCGCGATGGTGGCTGACGGCTGCACGCGGTCGAGCGAAGCGGCGAGGAAACCCATGTGAAATCTCCCTGAGACGAGTTTGCAGAGCGGCATCGGCCGCCTCTTCACGGCGCTTCGGGTTTAGTGCCGCGCCCCCCGCGATGCAAGCCTTGTGCAGGGCCGGCGGCGTCAGTACACCATGCCGGCGGCGAAAGACCCGCCGGCCCAACCGCAACGGAACGCAGATGCCGTCAGGCAACACCACCGCCTTGGCCAGGACTCTCTTCGTCCATGTCGGCTTTCACAAGACCGGAACGACGTCGATACAGGTGTTCCTTCGGCGCAACGCCGAACTTCTGGCCGAGCTTGGCGTGCTGGTTCCGACTGCGGGTACCGTCTTCCTCAAGAGCGGGCATCACAATATCGCCTGGCAGTTGAGCGGCGATGCGTGTTACCGGCCGGATGTGAGCGGCCTTGGCGATCTTGAAGCGGAACTGGCGGCGTCCGCCCTGCCGCGCGCCGTCATCAGCTCGGAAGATTTCACCAACCTGGCGGATGCGCCCGAGGCCCGCGCAAGACTTGAGGCCGCCGCGGCGCGCGCCGGCTACGCGGTGCGCTACATCCTCTTTCACCGCGCAATCTTCGACTACGTGCCCTCGCTTTATCTCGTCATCCGCAAGCTCGGCTATACAAGCGGCTACTTGCGCTACCTGTCCCAGATCCGCCGGACCGGCAGATACCGGAGCGCTGACGGGCATGTTTTCTATTTCCGGGTGGAGGATTTCGCGGACGCATTCGCCGGCGCGGACCTGCACATCGTCTCCTATGACGACGTGAAGCATGATGCGATCGGACCCTTTCTCAAGCTGATCGGCGCCGGAGACCTGCAACAACCGGTGACGGATGAAACCGATTACAACTATAATCGCACGCCAGCCCTGAAACTGGCATTCTATCGTCTTGTCGGCAAAATCGTGCTGGCCGGCGCTCGCGTCTAGGGTTTTGGGCGCCGCCGTCCAAGCGGCCGAAGATAGGTTTTGGCCAGCCGCACTCCGCGCGACACGCGCGCATCGACGGTTGAGGAATACCGCTTGCTGTAGTGCGCTTCGATGCCTGCCAGAAATGGCGTGGCATGTTCCAGTTCCATGCTCACGCGATCAAGCTCGCGCGATGCGCCCTCCTGTTCGCCCGCAATCGCAAGCAGACGGAATTGTTCGGCGACGGTTTCCATCCAGTCGCCGAATTCGCCGGCGACACCGAGATGCCCGTCGCCGGCGTTGTGGTGGCGTCGATCCGGCGAAAGAAACGCATCCACCGTCGGACCGGCAGCTGAATCGCCCGCGGCCAGCACCGCACCGGTCTGGGCGACGATAGTGTCGCGTACGCTCCTCCAGTCGGCCAGCAGGTCCGCATAGTCGATGAAGGCGCGGTGCAGACTCCGGGTTTCCTTCTCCGCATCGAGCATGTGCCGCAGATAGAGCAGCAACGCCTGCGGTCGGCTCATTCCGTTCCGGCGCTCCAGAGACGCGCTGACCTCGAGAGGATCGCGGGTCATCAGCACAGCCTTCATATCGAGACCGCAATCGGCACAGACCTCGCCGATGAAAGGCACGAAACGGCAGATCCGGGGATCTTTGAGGACGACGAGTTCATCGTCGTTGAAATCCTCCCGGAAGATCCGGGCGGCCTCCCCGCGATACCAGTCGTAACGCCTAGCGCCCAGGCGGGAGGGATCGAATGGTCGCCAGTCATCCCAGTTGCTGCCCGCTTCCTTCAGCATGTCGTCGTGCAGCAACACCAGCCGAAGCGGCTCCCAATGCCCGGTGTCGTTTCCCTCGCTGGGTCCGATGAGCGTGCGCGGAAGGCCGGCGCCCAGAATGTTCAGCATCCGCGTCAGCGCGCTCGTGCCGGAGCGATGCATGCCGAGCACGGCGATGCATGTCCGCCGATTCATCGAATTGCCCGCCATGTGCCGCCAATACCCCCCGTTGGAATCGGCAAAGACCACTCTTTAGGGGCTTTCGAGGCATCTTGGAAGCGCAGAGGAAAATCGAAGCATCCGCATAACCACCAAAATGCCACGAAAAGAGCCCCGCCCCGCCCGAATGTATCCCCGCTGGCGCCCCGTTTCATCCCGACCTTAGCCCGTGTCGAATTGTCCTTACAACACGACAGAGGGGATCAGGACAGATGGGAACATGGGCTTCGGACCATATCGGTCGCATCGACAATCACAAAAAGTCGGATCGCCACGCCGCCTATCGGATAGCGGCTCTCGTATTCGCCGCCTTGGGGCTGATCGGGCTGATACTAGCTTTTGGCAATCTCGGCTCGGAACATGGCGCGGCCGCCGCTTCGGCGCATCGCGATTTAGGCCTTGTATCGTTGGCGGGGATGTTCGCAGGTGGCGGGTGGCTCACGCGACTGATGTGGCGTGATACCGGCGCGCGGCTCGGCCTCGATGGCAAAGCCAGGCGCAGGCGTTGAAGTCTCAGGCTGCCGGGGCGACCTGCAGGCGATGCCATCCCGCGGATCGCTCACGAGACACAACCGTCGAGCGGCTTTCTTTGATGATCTTGGCGACATACGGCTCGGTCAGATCGGTGTGGACCGGGGCGTCATCGACCGGCCAGTAGACAGCGAGAGCGCCTTCCGGACGGCATGCGGCAACCAGCCACTCCAAAGCGGCCTCGAAATGATCGCGGCGAAGCGCGAAATAGTGAATTTCGTCGAACGGGCCGTTGCTCACCGCCGTCTCAAATTCCTCGGAAAAGACGCTTTCAAGCTCGACGCGATACCCGGGCCTCACCCCCGCGCGCAACCGCAGGGCAGCCCGGTGGGCGGCCAGGCCGACAACCAGGATTCGCTCGCCCGAATACGCGGCGCGATGATTGCGCATTGCAAACGCCATGCGTCTTCCCCTTCAATCGATTCGTTGCTGGTTCGCGCTTCCAGCGGGAAATAACGTTTGTGCTTCCCGATGGTTGCATTGGTCTCGGCGGCGGTGCCGCAGCGAGAGCATCCTCGTCCTGCTTCGTTGCAGGACAACATTCCAGCCATATAGTACAATCCCGCTCGCTGGTATATGCGTGTGAATGCGCATGTTGCACGCGGTTGCGCTATTGACGCGCTCAGGCGCGGCGTGCCTATTTCGCGCCGCCACCCCGCTGCAGACTGGGAGAGCCGCTTGCGCGAATTGTCCGGCTATACGCTTCGCGATTGGCTGCACGGCCTGCCTGTCGGCCACGGCTTCAAGGAAGTGCGCAACGACGTCGCGGATCGCTATTACAGCGCCACCGGGCATGCGGCGGCGGACGCGTTCCTCTCACGCCACGCTTATCTTGCCGGCAGCGACCTGTTGGTCACCATTGCCTACAACATGCCGGAAGCGATCCGTCATCTGGCGCGCGCCGCCGCCAGGCATATGGACCATCCCGGCGGTCCCGCGCTGATCGTGGCGGACAATTCCCGCAAGCTGGAGGCGCGGCGCGAGATCGCCCGGATCGCCGCCGACCATGGCCTGCCCTATCTGCCGCTGCCGCCCAACCCGGTGCGCCAGCCCAGCCGCAACCACGGCGTTGCGATCAATTGGGCATGGCGCAATATCCTCGCGCCGCTGAAGCCATCGCGTTTTGCCCTTTGGGATCACGACCTGCTGCCGCTGGCGCCCGTCGATCTGGCCGAAGCCCTCGCCGGGCAGCCGGTCTACGGCATACGCCTCAGCAATGACTGGGGATGGCATCTGTGGGCGGGATACTGCTTTTTCGATTTTTCCGCAGTCGGCGGCTACCGGTTGAACTTCTCCACCGACCTGTCGCGAAAGCTGGATACCGGCGGCCGCAACAGCGCGATCCTTTACCGGCATCTCGATGCTGCTTCATTGCGCTTTGCGACATTGCGCTGGGTGCATCTGCGCGACCGCGGCTTCCGCGGCCCTTTCATTTCGCACTTCGTCGACAGCCACTTCCATATTTCCGGCGCCGCCTATCTGGAGAAGATGCCGGGATTCTTTCAGGAAATGGTCGACGCGACCCTGGCCGGTGAAAGTTGCGAGAGCATCGCCGCACGTTTCACCGAGCCGATGGACGAAGCCGAGTTTCCCTATATCGAACGGCAGTGGAAGTAGGGGTCCGGCGGTGCTGACGGGCCACGGGCGCATCTTGTCCGCGGCAGGACCTGACCGTATTGTCTGGCCGCTCGCGAGGAACCGAAGATGAGTCACACGATTGAACAGATCGCCGAAGCGACCGGCGCGAGCATTTCAGGCGACGCCGACTGGCGGATCGACCGTCTGATGCCGCCGAACATGGCGCTGCTTGCGCATGATCTGGCGCTGGCGATGAACAAGGAATCGCTGCGACGACTACCGGACGCCCGTTCGCGCGCGGTCGTGGTTCTGAAGGATTGCGACGCCGATCTGTCGGCCTTCGAGATCGTCCTGCGCGTCACAGAGGCGCGCGGCACCCTCTCCCGTCTGACCACGCTCTTCGCGCCAGAGCCCTCCGTCCTGGGAAGGGGCGTGCATCCGCTCGCGCTGGTCGATGCGACCGCCGAACTCGGACAAGACGTCTTCATCGGCCCCTTCTGCACCGTCGGCGCACACGCGCGCATCGGCGATGGAAGCCGGCTGATTTCGCACGTCGCGATCGGCGCGGGTGTCGAAATCGGCTCAGGCGGCCTGCTGCATCCAGGCGTGCGTATCGGTGACAGGTGCCGCGTCGGCGCCCGCGCCATCATCCACGGCAACGCTGTGATCGGCGCGGACGGATTCGGCTTCGCGACGGCGGATGCGGATGTCGTCGCGACGGCGAAGACCTCAGGCAAGACTGTCGGAAATCAGGGCGCGTTGATGCGCATCGCTTCCCTTGGGACGGTGGAGATCGGCGACGATGTCGAGATCGGCGCGGGAACCTGCATCGACCGGGCCACTTTCGCCGCCACGAGAATCGGGAACGGCACCAAGATCGACAACCTGGTGCAGATCGGACACAACGTGACCATCGGCAGGGACTGCAGAATCTGCGGATGCGTGGCTCTTTCCGGCAGCGCCGTCGTCGGCGACAGGACGGTGGTGGGCGGCAACAGCGGGGTCGCCGACCGCGTGGAAATCGGCGAGGATGTGCTCATCATGGCCTCATCCTCGGTCGGGTCCCGGGTCCCCTCTCGTTCGATCTATGGCGGAGCGCCCGCGGTACCCCGCGATCGAGCCCTGGAGCAGGTTATGAATGTGAGCCGATTGCGCTTCTTGTTCCGGGACGTGAAACGTCTTAAGGAGCGCATGGCAAATCTGGAAGGTGGACCCGCGCCCGACGGGGATGGCGAGGATCGCTAGGCATGAAACCGGATATTCTCGTCCGGCCACAGGTGAATGGGAAATCGAAGATGAGCGTTGAATCCGATGTGATAGAGATTATCCGGGGGAAATCGTCGGAAGGCCTGGAGATTATCGACAGAGGAACCCAGCTCCCCGAACTCGGCATCGAGTCGCTCGAAATGGTCGAACTGATTTTCGAGCTGGAGGACAAGTTCGAGATCGAGATTCCCTACAACGCCAATTCTTCCGAAATGGAATTCCAGACGGTGGGCGACGTCGTCGACGCGATCGCCAAACTGGTGGCCGAGCGGGGCTGACGCCGTTGCATCGGGTCGTCATTACCGGCGCGGGCGTTATCTGCCCTCTGGGTGCCTCGATGGCCGAGATGGACGCCGCCCTGCGCGCCGGCCGCTCCGGCATGAGGAATGTTGCCGATCTCACCTTTACCGACAGCGAGAAGATCAATCAGAAAATCATCGCGCCGGTCTCCGGTTTTGTCCCGGAAGATCACTTCGACGCGAGCCAGCTCGGCATCATGGAGACCGTCTCACAATATGCCGTCTATGCCGCCCGCGAGGCGATCAGCGGCTCGGGACTCGATTTCGACGAGGCGCTTGCCGACGAGACTGCCGTCATCGTCGGAACCGGTGTCGGCGGCCAGTCGACGCAGGAAGAAGGCTATCGGCGCGTTTTCATAGAGAACAAGCGTCCCCACCCTTTTTCGGTACCGCGCATGATGCCGAACGCGCCGGCCAGCCAGATTTCCATGACCTTCGGTCTGAAGGGACCGGCCTACGCGGTATCCAGCGCCTGCGCGTCGGCGACGCACGCCATCGGCAACGCGTTCCAGATGGTGCGTTCAGGTCTCGCGCGGGCTGCGGTGACAGGCGGTGTGGAAGCGTGCCTGCAATATGGCGCGTTGCGTGCCTGGGAGGCGCTGCGCGTCATGGCAAACGATGCGTGCAGGCCGTTTTCGCTGGGCCGCAAGGGCATGGTTCTCGGCGACGGCGCAGCGGTCTTCGTGCTGGAACGCTATGAGGATGCGGCCGCCCGCGGCGCGAAGATTCTGTGCGAGATTGCGGGCACCGGCATGAGCGCCGACGCAGGCGACCTCACGGCGCCGGAAGCGGAGGGCATGGCCAAGGCCATCCGGCGCGCGCTTGCCGACGCCGGGATCGATTCGGGCGATGTCGATCACATCAATGCGCACGGTACCGGCACCCTCGCCAATGACCGCACGGAAGCAGCCGCCATTCTGAACGTGTTCGGAGACCGGGGACGAAAGATTCCGGTTTCCGCGACCAAATCCATGCATGGTCACGCCCTCGGCGGCGCCGGCGCCATCGAATTGGCGGCCCTCATCAACGCTCTCACGGGCAACTATGTGCCGCCCACGATCAACTTCGTCGAGCCCGATCCCGAATGTCCCGTCGATTGTGTGCCCAACGAGGCGCGCGATCACCGGATCAATGTGGCGCTGAGCAATTCCTTCGCCTTCGGCGGGCTGAACGGCGTCCTCGCCGTGCGCCGCGTATAGCCGCCGCTCACCCCCCTCTGAAAATCACGAATGCCCCGGCGGCAATGAGCCCGAAGCCGGCCAGGTGATGAAGGCCGATCGGCTCCTTCAGGTAGAGCACCGAGAACCCCGCGAAGACGGCAAGCGTGATGACCTCCTGTATCGTCTTGAGCTCCGCGGCGCTATAGGCGCCGTGGCCGATGCGGTTGGCCGGCACGGCCAACCAGTACTCGAAGAAGGCGATCCCCCAGCTCGCCAGTACCGCCAGCGCCAGCGGCGCCGCCTTGTATTTGAGATGGCCATACCACGCGATCGTCATGAAGAGATTCGAGCCGACAAGGAGGACGATTGGCAGGATGCGGGCGGTCAGCCCGGCTTCCGCGAATTGGAATGACGGCATTTACTGGGGCTCCGGAAAGGCGGTCGACACCGCGCCGAACGCTGAAGACGATTCCTTGCAGCCTGAAGGCTTGGCTAGCAAGAGGCGGCATCGATGCGGCAGCTGGCGCAGGATCGGCAGTCCCTAACCAATCCTTAATGCTGCTTGTCGACAATGGGTCGACTCGGCAAAAAGCAGGACGGACGGCACCGGCGGCGATGGCGATCGGCGGCATCAGCAAGAACAACCCGACCGGCTACACGATCGGTGGCAGGCGGCTCGGCGTGCAGCTTGGCAACAAGGGCGCCGACGATCTGTTCGGGACGAATGGCGTCAACACGATCCTCAGCGCCAATATCCAGTCGACGAGTTCGATCACGGTCGACAAGAACCAGATGATTCTGAAGGGACTCCAGGACGAGATCGACCGCACCATGGGCTTCCGCACCGATCTGACCGTCGCGGAAAAGCAGCAGCTGGCCGACCTGCAGGGCAAGATCACGGACCTAGAGAAGCTGGCGCAGGAACGCCGCCTCACCGCGCCGGAGATCAAGAAACGCGCCGATCTCTACATTCAGTCTTACGGGATGCTCGGCAAGAACTACGTAGACGTCGAGTCCGATGCATTCCTGAAGCAGAAGACGGCAGCAATCGACGAATTGCTGGCGCCGAATCTGAAGGGCGAACCGGCCAGACGTTTCGCCAGCCTGAAGAAGCTCAAGTCCCGTCTGGAATCGAGGGTCGCCGACCGCGGCGAAAAAGTACCTGAGACGCTGCTGAACCAGATCCGCTCGGTCAACAAGCAGATCTCCAATCTCACCACGCCGCGCAAGATGTCCGAACTCTCCGTCAACGAGCAGCGCGAGCATGACAGGCTGGTCAGTGAGGTGAACGTCCATGCCGGCCAGGAACTGCTTCTCGACAGCGGCAAGAAACTGAAGATCGAACGGCTTCAGAGAACCATCGACGCGATCAATGCGGGCGGGGTGAACACGCTCATCTGACCCTGGACGAACCGCGCTGATTGCGCGGACACCGCCTTTGTGCCAATAGACCTCCCGGCCCCGCGACGCTGCGTGGGTTTCCCATCGCAAGGGCGGGGGCGCTCCCGGGAATGCTGTTCAATTCCTACGTCTTCATTCTCGGCTTCCTGCCCGTAACCGCGATCGCCTTCTACGCTCTTGGCTCGCGCGGCCACATTCGCGCCGCGCTCACACTTCTGGTGCTGGCATCGTTCTTCTTCTACGGCTGGTGGAATCCGGCCTATCTCATATTGATCGGCGGCTCGATCCTGTTCAACTACGCGGCCGGCCGCGAACTGGCCCGCCGCCATGCGGCAGGCATATCCGCATACTGGCTTCTCGTTCTGGCCTGCGCCGCCAATCTGCTGCTGATCGGCTACTACAAATATGCCGGCTTCTTCGTGGAGAACGTGGAGGCGCTCACGGGTCGCGACTACGGGTTCGAGGGCCTCGTGCTGCCGCTGGCGATTTCGTTCTTCACCTTTCAGCAGATCGCCTATCTGGTCGATGCGGCGCGCGGCGAAACCGCCGAGTACAATTTTCTGCACTACTGCCTGTTCGTCACCTTCTTTCCCCAGCTCATCGCCGGACCGATCGTGCACCATCGCGAAATGCTGCCTCAATTCGCGCGCGCGGCGATCTATCGGCCGCAGGCGCTGCGCATCGCGGTCGGCCTGTCGATTTTCATTCTCGGTCTCGCCAAGAAGGTGCTGATCGCAGACCGCATGGCGGAATTCGCGACCCCGGTCTTTCACGCGGCCGATTCCGGCATGACGATTACCTTTCTCGATGCCTGGATGGGTGCGCTCACCTATACCTTTCAGCTCTATTTCGACTTTTCGGGCTATTCCGATATGGCGATCGGCCTGGCCCGCATCTTCGGCATCCGCCTGCCGCTGAACTTCAACGCGCCCTATAAGGCGACGGGGATCATCGAGTTCTGGCGCCGCTGGCACATGACCCTGTCGCGCTTCCTGCGCGACTATCTTTACATTCCTTTGGGCGGCGGCCGGGTGAGCCCGGTCCGACGGCAGATCAACCTGATGATCACGATGCTGCTCGGCGGGCTCTGGCACGGAGCGAGCTGGAACTTCGTCCTTTGGGGCGGACTGCACGGCGTCTATCTGGTGATCAACCATCTCTGGCGGCGTTTGACGGGCAGGCCCCGTTTCGGATGGATCGGGCGCCGGGTCTCCGTTCTCGTCACCTTCCTCGCCGTCGTCTTCGCCTGGGTACTGTTCCGCGCCGAAACGCTCGCCGGCGCGGGCCGTATCTTCGCCGGCATGACCGGCCAGAACGGCATCGCCTTCAACATTCGCTATCTCGGCAAGTTCAACCGGATGGACGGGCTCGGCGACTGGCTCGCCACGCAGGGCGTACGTTTTGCGGACGACACGATCCACGCCGGATCTCAGGCGCTGAACTGGATCGCGATCGGCCTGATCCTGAGCTGGGCGGCGCCTACCACGCAGCAGATATTCCGCCGTTTCCGCCCCGCCCTCCACACCTATGGCGAGGCCATAGGCAACAGGCTGCCGCGCCTTCTGTCCTGGCGGCCGAGCATTCCGTGGAGCGTGGCGATGGCTGTGGTCGCGCTGCTGTGCCTGTTCCGGCTGATGGCGCACAGCGAATTCCTCTATTACCAGTTCTAGGTCATGAACGCACGCCGCTACCTGATCCTGTTCTTCGCCCTGGTGGTGCCCTTCATGGCACTGCATCTCGCGGGCATGCTCTGGTACCTCTCCGATCCGCTCGCCTTCTATCGCCGCGAGTGGGAGTATTTCCTCGATATCGGCGACCACGTCCCCGGCCATCATCGCTGGAGCGGCAATCACACGCCCGATCTCGCCCAGAAGCATTTTTGGCTGTATCAGGACCCGCGCCATGTCGTGGTGACGACGACGGAGGAAGGCGAGAGGGTTTCGGTACCCTCCGATCATTACGACGTGGTTGTCGCCGGCGATTCCCAGCTCTACGGCTCCGGCTTCAACGACAACGAGACCTTTCCCTGGCGTCTGAGCGAGATGCTCGGCCGGCCGGTGCTGAACGTCGCCAGGTCCGACGTCTACAACGGGCTCCGGCACCCCCTCGCGCAGGATGCCGGCATCGTCATTTTCGGCCGCACCGAGCGCCTGATCACACCCCGCGGGTTGCGCGATGCGCTCGGCGAGGACACCCCGGTCTACCGGCCGGTGGCGAAGAACAATCGTACGCTGCTGCAGCGTCTGCCGGAAATTCCGCCGCGCCGTTACTCCCTCATTCCCATCGCCTGGGCCCGTCTGCAGACGCTGCTCCGCGACGCGCGCCTGGAGTGGCGGGGCGATACCGACCGGCCCTACATCTTTCTCCCGCACACCATGTATCCCGCCGACTTCGATGAGACCGTCTCGATCATCGAGCGCGTATCGCAAAAGGTGGAGCGTTCGGGAAAGCGCTTCTTCTTCATGCCGATACCCGCCAAACAGACCCTCTACGGCAAGGCCGATCCCTATACCCGCGATTTTCTCAAGAAGCTCGTGCCGGCCCTGCGCGCTCGCGGCGTCGAGGTGATAGACCTGCTTCCCGCGCTTGATGCCGCCAAGGGGCGCAGGAACGGAACGCCGGACGTCTATCAGCCCTACGACACGCACTGGAGCCCCTACGGCGCCTCGATTGCGGCGGGCGTTGCCGCAGATGCCATCGAACGTCCGGAACCGTGATCAGGCGGCCTCCGATTTGCTAGACTGCGGTCATGACCCGATTGCGAATCGTTCTCCTGATACTCACCCTCGCCTCCCTGCCGGCCACGGCCGCTGACCGGGCCGCCGTTGAACGGCAGTTTTCCGACTGGCTCGCAACGTCGGTCTGGCCGGCGGCGCGCGCTGGCGGCGTGTCGGAAGCGACTTTCCGCCGCGAAACCGCGGGATTGATGCCGGACTGGAGCCTGCCCGGCCTCGTCCCGCCCGGCGGCAAACCGCCGGAGGCCAACTATCAGGCCGAGTTCAAGAGCCCCGCGGACTATTTCGCGGAGAAGCATATGGCCCCGGTCGTCCGGTCGGGCCGGGACCTGATGCGCCAATGGTCGCAGACGCTGTCGCGTGTCGAAACCGTCTACGGCGTGCCCGCCTCGGTTGTCGTTGCCATCTGGGGCCGGGAGAGCGGCTTCGGCCGCGTCGATCTGCCAAAGGACGCGGTGCGGACACTGGCGACCAAGGCCTTCATGAGCGATCGCCCCGTCCTGTTCATGGGTGAACTCGTCGCCGCCCTGAAGATCCTCGAAGACGGCCACATTGCGCGCGGCGAGATGAAGAGTTCCTGGGCCGGCGCGCTCGGACAGCCGCAGTTCATGCCGGGAAAATATCTCGGCTTCGCCGTCGATTTCGACGGCGACGGCAAACGCGATATCTGGCGCTCGGTGCCCGATACGCTGGCGTCCATCGGCTTCTACCTGAAGGCCCATGGCTGGCAGGAGGGCAACCGGTGGGGGATCGAGGTCTCCCTGCCGCAGGATATCTCCTGCACGCTGGAGGGACCCGAGAAGCCGCGCCCCGTCGCCGAGTGGGAGCGGGACGGCGTCAAGCCCGTTTCCGGCGGCCGCCTGTCGGAGAAGGGGCTCGGCAGGACCGGCTACCTCATGCAGCCGGCCGGCCGGCATGGGCCCGCCTTCATTGTCTCGGGGAATTTCTACGTCCTCAAGCTCTACAACGAGAGCGACCTTTACGCCGCGTTCGTCGGCCATGCCGCCGACCGTATCGCCGGCCGCGAGGGAGGTCCCTTCATCGCCTCATGGCGCGCGCCGTCCGGTTTCAGTCGCGGCGAGGTCAGGCAGATGCAGCTTCGCATGGAAGCGCGCGGCGTGGATGTCGGCGGCGCGGATGGTCTGGTCGGCTTCAAGACGCGCATCGCTATCGGCGAATGGCAACAGGCCAACGGACGTCCCGTCACCTGCTTCCCCGACCTTGAGACCGTGCGGCGGGCGGGCTGAGCACTCCTTCGATATCTGCCAGACGCGCCGGGGATGCCAGCAACCCCAGCCCGCGCAGAACATCATTCCAATATTCTGGCGACGATCCCGGCGCATCTTGGGCCAAAAAATGGCGGCGACAGATCATTGCAACCCGAGATAGCAATAACGAACTATACACTGGATTCGAAATGAACGGATCACATACAACTATTCATCACTGAAATGAAAAAGTCGTAAAAACTTTTCTTTATTATGTTAAAAAATATATCGGAAATATATATTCAACGATACGCTCTATTATCAAATAAATAAGCGTAAAGAATCCCTATTGACTTTACGGCCTTTTGTATAAATCTGGCGCATATTGGTTTATACTGGAAAATCAATGATGCCGTCTCGGATCGTGAAGGTAAGTGTCCGGGTGCCCGCCACCAAGAAAGACGAACTGCTGGCGCTCGCCAACAGCTGGCGCAGCGAGAATTTCGAGCACGATCCGCGTGGTCCCGGCTGGGATGCAAAGGCCATCCACGATATCGCCCGCCTCCATTACGGCGGTCTGCGGGAGATGTTCGCCTTTCACGGCTGGCCCGAAACCGGCAGCCAGATGATGCGGCAGGTGCAGAAGCGCGTGAAGCAGAGCTACGGCAGCGTCGAGACGTTCATCGAGCGTCATAAACACAATCCGAGCGAAAACACCACGGCGCGTTGAGCGTAACGGCATGAAAAAGGCGCCGAAGCCGTCAGGCTCCGGCGCCTTCCCTGGGGCCAGGAATCAGCGGATCACCGACACGATCTGGTAGTCGTTCGGATTCACGATCACGGCCTGACCGTTCACATAGGCATAGCGGTAGTCATAGTCCGGCACCTCATAAAGCTGTACCGTCTGCGGCACGCGTGCGCCGACCACGACCTCGCCTTCCAGATAGACAGGCTCGACCCGCTGCTGCTCCACATAGGTGACGACGCGCTGCGGCGGATTGACGATGGCGCTGCCCGCGGTGCCTGCGACGGCACCTGCCGCGCCGCCGACGGCCGCGC
Organism: Flavobacteriaceae bacterium; assembly: GCA_050249695.1. Taxonomy (GTDB): domain Bacteria; phylum Pseudomonadota; class Alphaproteobacteria; order Rhizobiales; family Tepidamorphaceae; genus JACKJP01. The sequence continues at coordinate 163,276 of JBFWQA010000003.1, forward strand.
CGACGGGTCCGCCGACGAGGGCGCCGACCACAGCGCCGCCGACCGCACCGCTGACGGCCCCGCCGGCGCGCGGCGGGTGTTCGTAGGTGACGACGGGAACCTGGGCCGGCTGTTCGGCCAGCACCACCTGCTGGCCGCCCTGCTCAAGCGCGATATAGCGCGAATACGCCCAGCCCTGCTGGCCGCCATACGAAATCTGACACCAGTTGCCGCCCTCGGTGCAGCCGTTCACCACGACCGGCGTATTGGTGTTGACCATGCCGACGACCTGATACTGGGGACCTGGTCCGGCGCGGACATTGAGGTCGGTATACACAACGGCGGTCGCCGCGTGCGCGACAAGCGGCGCCGTCATCGCGGCGCCAGCGATTGCAATGCCGGCCACGGTGGACTTCAGCTTGCGGTTCAACATTCTCTTCTCCTCAAGTGACGACCCCCGTGCCGCACCAACGTCGCGCGGGCCATCCGGTTCCGCGCCGTGCGTGGCATCATCAAGGCATTTTCGGGAAGGAATGTGGGCGGCGCCGGATGGCGCCCTCCGTCATCGCTTGGGCGGGGTGATCGGAATGGGCGGCATCGGCGAAACCGGCCCGTAGGACAGCGGCAGCTGCGGTGTGCTCTCCTGCTGTTGGGGCGGCGGGGGCAGGATGCCCTCCGCGATCGCCACCCGCATCACCTCGATCGCGTAGTTCTCGCCCTCGCCCTGCACGAGTTTCAGCATCTTTCCGTTGATCGCCTCGCTCGCGGCCTTGGAGCCTTTTCCCTTCACCTTCTGGCCCAGCTCGCTGCGGCTGAATTCCTCGGCCGCCGCCTCGCCTGGCGGAATAGCGATGATCTGCTTCATTTCCTTTTCGTTGAAGGTTGCCGCGATCGCCTCGATCAATGGCGCCTTGGCGCGGTTGTAGACCTCTCCGGCCAGCTTGCGGGCGATCAGCTGGGACTTGGCCAGATCCCATGTCGGGATATCGGGCTTGACCTCCTTGAGCTGCTTCTCGATCGCCGGCCAGAAGGCCTCATAGATCTCATATTCGACCGAGGTGCGGAAAAGCCTGTCGGCCACCGCGTCGGCGAGTTCGGTCTTCGTCTGCGGCTGGCTGACGGCCGCGCCGGCATTCTGCGCGAAGGCGGACGTCACGGCGGCAACCGGCGCGGCGAGAATGGCGGCGGCGAGGATCACCGGCAGGGGGAAATTGCGGAACGGGAACGGGTTCAACGTTGAAAACTCCTCTGCGCGCCCGGCGCGCCCTATGCGTTTGAGCCAGCTACATAGCAGCTTGCAGCCGATTGCGGCAATTCTGCGCAAGACCGATTGGCAGGCCCGGCGGGGCTACCCCGCCGCCTTCTCGGCGCGGCGGGCGCGATGCAGGGACGCGACGACGAGCAGGCTGACAGCCAGAATCTGGAACAGCGCGCCCGCGGCATGTGAATATTCCCACTGATCGCGCAACGCCGCCCAATCCGGCGGGATGAAGGTCCAGTTCCGCGTCGCCATGTTGGCCGGAAAAGTCCAGAGCCAGAATACCCCCTGCGCGCCCAGCAGGCTGGCTATCGCGCCGATTGCGAACCGGCGGACGAGGGGGGCATGGCGTGACAGCACCGCTAGCGCGACCATCGACGCAAGTTCGACAAGGAGCAGGAAAGCCAGAAGGTTCCAGCCCCGATAGGCCTTCTGGACGATGAAATATTCCTCTCGCGCCAGGCCGATCTTGTTGGGCAGTTCGAGCAGATGGGCAAGCGCGCCGCCCATCGCCAGCGCCGCCGACAGCAGCGCGACGAAAAAGACCGCGTCGTAAAGGATCGGGCGTCTCATGGGCTCGGCGCCTTCCTGCTTTGTTCGGGAAACAGCGGGATGCCGAAAAACGTTCCCCGCCGCGCCGGCTTCACGTTTCCGATCGCCCGAGATCCGGCCCTTTCCGCCGTGAGCCGAGATGATGCGCCGCAAGCCAGCACAGGCAAGCCCAGCTGAGCCCGAGACACCAGCCGGCCAGAACGTCGCTTGGCCAATGCACGCCGAGATAGACGCGGCTGGCGCCGATGACGATGGCCAGCGCGAAGGCGGCGGCGAGCAGAAACACCCGCACCCGGTGCAACGGCACGAAGCGCACCGCCACGACCGCCAGCACCATCCAGGCGAGCATCCCGACGGTGGCGTGCCCGCTCGGAAAGCTGGCGGTGGAAATCTTGTCCAGATGCATCACAAGATCGGGACGCGCCCGGTCGAAGAACAGCTTCAGCCCCGTCGAGAGCGCCGTGCCGCTGCCCAGCGCCAGCAGCAGAAACAGCGCCGCCGCGCGGTGGCCCAGCAGGAAAAGCACTGCCACCGACACCAGCGCGACGGGAACGAGGATCGGATAGCCGCCGAGCGCCGAGAGCTCCACCATCGTGTTCTCGAACCAGGGCGGCCCCCACGGGTTCGACAGGTCCGAAGCGTCGCGGAGCCCCAGCAGGACGGCGCTGTCGAACCCTTTCGTCACGCCGGCGCCGACGGCGGCCGCCATCGCGAGGAAGGCGGCTGCGCCGAGCGCGGCGAGGATCCAGATGAGGATGACGAGACGGCGGGTCGGAATCATGCCGCCGACAATACCCCAGCCTTTGCGGAAACGCCGAGTCTGCGCATGCCCGCAGACCAAGGGCCGCCGGGAACGGACCGCCCGCGCCCGGCAGTTGCGCTCAAGCCGGACACTTCCCGGTCTGATGGAATGCTGTGGCCGTAAAGGCACATCACTGAAAAAACGACGAAAAATTGCATACGAAACGAGAGAAAGGTGATGACCGGGGACTTTCGCCGATGATACTGGAGTCGGCAGTTCAGTATCTTATTGGTGCCCGTTTGGGTGTACCGGAGGTCATTCGTGATGAAGAAGATTGTTCTTTCCACCGTCGCCGCGCTGGCGCTCAGCACCGCCGCGGCCTATGCGGCCGACATGCCGCAGGCGCAGGCGCCGATCCCCTACGGCGCGCCGGGCTTCAACTGGGCCGGCTTCTATGCCGGCCTTCATGCCGGCTACATCACCGGCGACGCCGACGTGACCTCGATCGCTTCGACCGGCGGCGCGACCGACCGTGTTCCGGGTAATTTCTACACGACCGACGTCGACGGCGCCGTGTTCGGCGGCCAGCTCGGCTACAACTGGCAGTTCGGCTCGTGGGTGTTCGGCGTTGAAGGTTACGTCTCCGGCTCGACCGCCGACGGCACGACGCTCTCGGTCTTCGGCGCCGCCGACGACATCTACGGCGTCGAGGTCGACTGGATGGCCGGCGTCACGGCGAAGGTCGGCTACGCGATGAATCGCTGGCTCGCCTACGTGAAGGGCGGTTATGCCGGCGCCAATGTGAACTACTCGGTCACCGATACGGTGGGCCCGTCCATCGGCGCGGGCTCCGCCAGCCAGTGGATGAGCGGCTACCAGATCGGCGGCGGCGTCGACTATGCGCTGACCAACAACCTGATCCTGGGCGTGGAATACCGCTTCGCCGATTACGGCAGCGAGACCTTCGTCGTCCCGCTCGGCGCCGGCGGCAGCGTGACCGACAATCTGGACCTCCAGACCCACACGATCATGGTCAACGCGAACTACAAGTTCTGATCGTCCGACCTGACGGAAAAGCGGATACCAGCCCGGCCGTCTCTCACGGCCGGGCTTTTTGCTGTCCTGAACGCCCCTTCCAACAGGCCGCAACTCGTCCCATATTGCCGCGATGGCCGGTCCCGCGAAAAAGAGCAAGCTCCCCTCCCTCGGCAACGCCTTCGAGCAGCATCGCTCGGACGCGGAACGCGGCGGCATGGCGGAAGCGCCGCAGACCGGCTTCGAGGCCGCCGAGACCGATTCCGAGATCGGCCGCAAGGTGCTGGCGAAAAAGCCCCGCACGCCCAATTCAAAGGCCAACCGTCCCGAACGCGCGCCGCGCATCGACGGCACCGAGGGCGTGGAGATCATGGGGCCGGAGCAGCGCCTGCATGACGACGGCTCCATGTCGCTTCCCGCCCAGCGCGACCTTGAGGCGCTGCTGGCGCGCGGCCGGCCCTTCTACGTCTCCGACGACCAGCCCGATTGGGTGCCGCATCGCCCGCCACGGCCGGAAAAGAGCGAGGGCGGCATACGCTTCGATCTCGTCAGCCAGTTCGAGCCGCGCGGCGACCAGCCGACCGCCATCGGCGAGCTGGTCAAGGGCATCGCCGAGGCGGAGCGCGATCAGGTGCTGCTCGGCGTCACGGGCTCGGGCAAGACCTACACCATGGCGCAGGTCATCGCCCGCACCGGCCGCCCGGCGCTGATCCTGGCGCCCAACAAGACGCTGGCCGCCCAGCTCTACAGCGAGATGAAGAACTTCTTCCCCGACAACGCGGTGGAGTATTTCGTCTCCTATTACGACTACTACCAGCCGGAGGCCTACGTCCCGCGCACCGACACCTATATCGAGAAGGAAAGCTCGATCAACGAGCAGATCGACCGGATGCGCCACTCCGCCACCCGCGCCCTGCTGGAGCGCGATGATGTCATCATCGTCGCCTCGGTGTCCTGCATCTACGGTATCGGCTCGGTGGAGACCTACACCGCCATGACCTTCGCGCTGAAGGTCGGCGAGCGGATCGACCAGCGCCAGCTGCTCGCCGATCTCGTCGCCCTCCAGTACAAGCGCAACGACAGCGCCTTCTATCGCGGCACATTCCGCGTGCGCGGCGATACGGTGGAAGTCTTCCCGGCCCATCTTGAGGACCGCGCCTGGCGTATCTCGCTGTTCGGCGACGAGGTGGAATCGATCGTCGAGTTCGATCCGCTGACCGGCCACAAGAGCGACGAATTCACCTCGGTGAAGTTCTACGCCAACTCCCATTACGTGACGCCCAAGCCGACGCTCAACCAGGCGGTGAAGGCGATCAAGACCGAACTGAAAGCCCGCCTAGACGAGTTGCACAAGGCCGGCCGCCTGCTGGAAGCCCAGCGGCTGGAGCAGCGCACCACCTTCGACATGGAGATGATGGAGGCGACCGGCTCCTGCGCCGGCATCGAGAACTATTCGCGCTACCTGACCGGCCGCAAGCCGGGCGAGCCGCCCCCCACCCTCTTCGAGTACCTGCCCGATAACGCCCTCGTCTTCGTCGACGAGAGCCACGTCACCGTGCCGCAGATCGGCGCCATGTATCGCGGCGACTTCCGCCGCAAGGCGACGCTGGCCGAATACGGCTTCCGCCTGCCCTCCTGCATGGACAACCGGCCGCTGCGCTTCGAGGAATGGAACGCCATGCGGCCGCAGACGGTCTATGTCTCGGCGACCCCCGGCGGCTGGGAACTGGACCAGACCGGCGGCGTCTTCGCCGAACAGGTCATCCGCCCGACCGGCCTCACCGACCCGGTCGTCGAGGTGCGTCCCGCCACCACCCAGGTCGACGATCTGCTCGACGAGGTGCGGCAGGTCGCGGCGAAGGGCTACCGCTCGCTCGTCACCGTGCTCACCAAGCGCATGGCCGAGGACCTCACCGAATATCTGCACGAGCAGGGCATCCGCGTGCGCTACATGCATTCCGACATCGACACGCTGGAGCGCATCGAGATCATCCGCGACCTGCGGCTCGGCGCCTTCGACGTGCTGGTCGGCATCAACCTCTTACGCGAGGGGCTGGATATTCCCGAATGCGCGCTCGTCGCCATTCTCGACGCCGACAAGGAAGGCTTCCTGCGCTCCGAGACCAGCCTCGTCCAGACCATCGGCCGCGCCGCCCGCAATGTCGACGGCCGCGTCGTCCTCTATGCCGACCGCATCACCGGCTCGATGGAACGGGCGATGGAGGAGACCGACCGCCGCCGCGAGAAGCAGGTCGCCTGGAACGAGGCCAACGGCATCACGCCCGAAAGCGTGCGCGCCCATATCGGCGACGCGATGAACTCCATGTACGAGAAGGACCGCGTGACGGTGGATTCCGGCCTCGCCGAGGCCGGCGCGACCTACGGCCACAACATGAAGGCGGTCATCGAGGACATGACCAAGCGGATGCGCGAGGCCGCCGCCAACCTGGAATTCGAGGAGGCCGCACGCCTGCGCGACGAGGTGAAGCGGCTGGAAGCGCTGGAACTGACGATCAGCGACGACCCGATGGCGCGCATGGAAGCGGGTGAGGACGGCGGGAAACGGCGGGGCAGCCGAACACAGCGAGGCAAGCGTGACCACGCCCCGGCCGGGCGTAGCCCGAATAGCCGCGAGCGCGAGGAAACAAAGCTTGCGCCTTCAGATAAGGTGCGGAAGAATTCTCTCGATGAGATGACCGTGGGCCGGACGGAGAAAAAACGCTAGCGTCTGGCCTCGATCCGTTCTCCACTGGAGCCTTCATCCGATGAAACCCCTCCTCCCCGCCCTCCTCGCGCTCGCTATCTCCGCGCCCGCCGCATGGGCCGATGACTGCGCCGATCGCATGGCGGAGCTGCACATGCAATCCATGCATCGCGAGAACTTGGTCGTCGTCGTTACGACGGCGCTACCGGATTACGGCTCGTCGCTCAAGGACGAGTTTCGCTACGCGACGGACGGCGACTATATGATCATGCCGATGTCGGACAATCCCTGGACCCTGTATCGCGGCGGCGTGCTATACCAATCGCTGGACAAGGGGAAAAGCTGGAAAAGGCTTCGCAGCCTCGACAAGGCGGAAATGGATGAGGCGGCGGCATCGGAGCTCAAGGAGTATCAGGAGCAGGTGGGCTCGATTCAGAACGCGGTCTGCCGCGACAAGATAATCAAGGGCGTAAACTACGAGACGGTCCAGGCCGAAATGAAGGTCCGTTTGCCGGAGCCAACAGAAATGCGGACGATCTATCAGGTATCGCGCGCCGACGGCACCATTGTCAGATCGATATCGCTGATAACGTCCGATGGCCTGCGCACCCTGGTGGACGAAAGACGGACGCCCGCGCCCGGCCTCACGCTGCCCGAGCCAGAATAGGGCGTCAGCTGCGCCGTTGCGACTGACGTTCCGCACAGTCCGCCGAACCGACAGAGGAATGGATCGCCGAATAGGCCGGCAACAGGCTGCGGAGACCCGCACAAACAAAAAGACGGGGCTTTCACCCCGCCTTCCGTCACCGCGCCTTTCTCATATCGTCCTGCCTGCCAGTACTTCCGTGGTCAGACCTGACGAGAAGGCGCGGTATATCTCTCCAGTCTCTTGGGAAACCTCGCACGGCAACATGTCACTAACGTGACAGCGGGCCGGAGGTTCCCCGAAAGATCCGCTGCTTAGGCGGCGGAGAGATTGTCCGCTGCGGACTTGCCGCTACGGTTGTCCTTGACGATTTCGTAGTTGATCTTCTGCCCTTCGGCGAGACCGGTCAGGCCGGCCCGCTCGACGGCGGAGATGTGGACGAAGACGTCGGCGCCGCCGTCGGTCGGCTCAATGAAACCGAAACCCTTGGTGGCGTTGAACCATTTGACAGTACCTTGTGCCATGTCGCGTTTTCCTTCTTGCGCGTGCTGACATGCGGCCAATCCGGGCCGCCTTCCGATCGAGAGTTCTGGAGTGGGAGACGTCAGCAGGCGCTTAAAAGCGCGTAGGCACGAAGTCGCATGGCCAAAAGTGTCGATGCCGATAGATAGTCCTTTTGGCCGGCGATTGCAACCGCGCGCCCGGATCGGCGTTTCCATGGGCATCGATCACGGGATCGTTCAGGCTCCGTTCAGCTTCCTGAACATATCATGGCAGCATGGGGTCTGGAGACGCCCTTTGGGATTTCGAGGAGGCCTTGAGGCCATGAAAAGCGTGAAAACCATCGTCGCCGCGACGCTCGTCGCATCCACCGCCGCGCTCGGCCTTGCCGGCGCCGCCGAGGCCGGACCGCGCCACTGGGGCCCCGGCTACGGACCCGGGCCGGTGGTGCACCACCACTATCACCACCCGCGCCCCGCCTATGTCTATCGCGACCGTTCCGGCGATGCGCTGGCGATCGGCCTCGCCGCAGGCGTGCTCGGCGCCGCGATCCTGACCGCTCCCGGCGCGGTACCCGCGCCGTCGACCACCTATTACGGCCCCGCCCCTTACGATCCCTACCCGGATTACTACGTGGCCAGCCGCCCGGTCGACGAGCCCTACTACAATTCGCGCACCGGCGAGTGGGTCGGCTCGCGCGAATGGGTCGACTACTGCACCGCGCGCTACCGCACATTCGACCCCGTCTCGGGCACCTTCATGCACGAGAGCGGCGTGCGGATGATGTGCCAGTAGACGGTCGCCGTCGGGGTTGCGATGCCCGTGCATGGTAACGGAACCCTGCAAGCGCAAGAAAAAGTGAAGCGGCCCTGATGCCCGTGCCGCCCCTGGGTACACCTATATAAAGGGCATGAGACACGCGCCGCGGGCGCTCGCGTCCCTGATAGGAAGCGCCCCCGCCTTCGGCGCCGAACGGAGGCTTGAAAGATGTTGTCCAGACTGAAACTTCCGACCGCCCTCGTCGCGGGCGCCGCGGCGCTGCTGGCGGTATTCGTCGTGGCGACGCCGCAACCGGCCAAGGCCGGCGGCTTCTACGGCTATTATCAGGTCGGCGGCGGCTATCATCATCCGCACTACTACCGCTATCGCCATACCTATCCGCGGTATCGGTACTATCCGCGCTATTATTCCTATCCGCGCTACGGCTATTACTACCGCGACAACAGCGCGGCGGTCGCGCTCGGCATCATGGGCGCGATGGTCGGCACCGCGCTGGCCAACAGCGGCGCCCATTCCGGTTGGGTCGGCACGTCGGCGTGGTACGATTACTGCCGCCGCAAATACAGGTCGTTCGATCCGCGTTCGGGCACCTACATGACCTATCGCGGCGTGCGCCGGGCGTGCCGCTAGCGCGTCGACGGGCTGATCACCAGGTCTGAAGGTTCGCCGGAGGGTGCATGATGCTCGCTCCGGCGGCCTGCCTTTCCGCCATCGGGTGAAAAGGCGACGCTCGCCTCGGCCCTGGCGACATCCTTCAGCGCATCCGCGATCAGCGGGAGGGTGTCATGACGGGCGCCGTCATGCTCGTCGAGCGCCTGGTTCAGCACCCCGCATCGCGCCCACTCCCGGTCGCTGATCTCCTTGACCTGCCGCGAGAAGGCCACGCAGGACGGCGCCGGCGGCAGCGCCATGATCTGCCGGTGCATGGCCTGCATGCAGTCATTGAAGATCTTCTCGTGCTTCAGTTCATGCGTCTTCAGCATGGCCAGCAGCCGGTCATATTGCGCTCGGGTGGACGAGGTCATCATCGCCGGCGCGCGATGCCGCGGCAGCGTGATGGTGAATTCGGCCTGCAGCGTCAGATCCCCGGCGCGGCAGCCCGCGCCCTCGGCATAGCTCAGCTGCGGCTCGACATCGACCTTCGTCGTCGCATAGGCATGGCCGTCGCCATGGCGGGGCCCCGAGCTCAGCATGGAGTTGATGACCTCCAGCGGGCTGCGCCCTTCCACGGCATAATAGTCGTAGTTCAGCTGCGATTTCACTCCGCCGGCCATTGCCGGCACCACCGTCAACAGCGCCGCCGCGCAGGCAGCAAGTCTCAACACACGCATCTTCATTCCTCCCGCTCGCCGCGAGGGCGAGATGGCGGGATCGTCCCGTGGCGGGAGCAATTCGTCAAGAGTACGGGCGTTCGCCTATCGCGGGTTGACAACGAGATCCGAGGGATCGCCGCTGGGCGCGAAAGCGGAAGCGCGGCTGCCGCCGCCGCTGCCGCGGCTGGAGCTATTCGCCGCCGCGCGGGCCTTGACCTGATCCACTTCCTTCAGCGCATCCGCGATCAGCGGCAGGCGGTCGTGACGGTCGGCATCGCGCTTGTCCAGCGCCTCGTCCTGCTCTTCGCAGCGCGCCCATTCCTCTTTGACGATGGTCTTGGCCTGCCACATGAACTCGTTGCAGGAGCGCGGCTTATTCAGCTGCGATATACGGCCTTGTATCCGCTGAACGCAGGCCTTGTGCAGGCGCACATGCTCGTTCTCGTGATCGAGAACGATCTTCATGAGCCGGTTGTACTGGCCGCGCACCGCGGGAGACATCGACGCGGGCGAACGGTGCCTGGGCAGCGTGACCGTGAAGCGCGCGGTCAGCGTCAGGTCCGGTGCCTCGCAATTGCCGCCGCCGTTGAAATCGAGATCGTGGCTGATCTTCGTCTGGGTCGTCGCATAGGCGTGGCGGCGGTTCACCCTCGGTCCCTGCTGGAGCATCGACGCGACGATCTGCAAGGAGGTTTGCCCGTCGATGGCATAGTATTGATATTCAAGGCTTGTCTTCAGACCGCCCGCGAAGGCCGGCGCCGCCGCCAGCATCGTCGCCACGCACAAGATCCATTTCCAAACGCGCATCCTTGCCCCCGGGCAGGTCGACACCTCGCCTGAGGGTCCGGCGTGCAGGCATCCCCGTCAAGCGAAAAACGCGGCGCCTTCGGCGGACGGGCGTCAGCGAAGAAAGGGATTCGTGGCCCGTTCCTGTCCGATCGTCGAGCCGGGTCCGTGCCCGCACAGGAAGCCCATCTCGTCGTCGAGCGGCAGCAGCTTGGTCTTGATGGCATTGATCAGCGCGGCATGATCGCCGCCCGGCAGGTCCGTCCGGCCGATCGAGCCGGCGAAGAGAACATCCCCGACGATGGCGAAGTTGAGCTCCTTGCTGACGAAGACGACCGAACCGGGCGAATGGCCGGGGCAATGCAGCACCTCGAAACTGCGGCCCGCAATATCGACCGTGTCGCCTTCCTTCAGCCAGGTATCGGGTGTCACGTTGCGCGCCGGCCCGATGCCGGCGCTGGCCGCCTGCCGGTCGAGATTGTCCAGCAGCATCTTGTCGTCAAGGTGCGGCCCGGTGATCTTGACGTTGTACTTGTCGCGCATGTCCGCCGCGCCGCCGGCATGGTCGAGATGGCCGTGGGTCAGCAGGATGCCGTCGAGCTGGATTCCCTGCTCCTCGATCGCGGCCTGAATCTGATCGACGTCGCCGCCCGGGTCGATCACCACGCCGCGCTTGGTATCCTCGTCCCAGAACAGGCTGCAATTCTGCTGGTAAGGGGTCACCGGAATGACGGCGGCACGAAGACTACCCATGAAACGACCTTCTCCTGCATGCGGTTGGCGACGTGCTGCATCGCCGTCCGTGACTAACCCAATGCCGGCCGAAATGTAACCCGCCGCAACCGTCATATAAATTTCAGTTGCGGCTTTTTAAGTGCTGCCACATAATTTTCGCCAAGGGCCGGTGACGTGGATGACGGTACCGGCACCGGGCGAGCATTGAATAGGGCCCGGGAGCAACGCTGACCATTCGCATGAATGCATCGCAATTCCCGATCCGGATTGACATCGCCGATTGGCCGCATCGCAGGACGCTGCGCGTGCGGCTTTTTACTTTCACAGCATTAGGGAACGACGCGTAATGCGACAGAATGGTACCGTAAAGTTCTTCAATACCCAGAAGGGCTATGGCTTCATTGCCCCGGAAGGCGGCGCGAAGGATGTGTTCGTGCACGTCACGGCGGTGGAGCGATCGGGCTTACCCCCGCTCGACAAGGGTATGAAGGTGACTTTCGATCTGGAGGACGACCGGCGCGGGCGCGGGCCTCAGGCGGTCAATCTCCAGATGGCGGAATAGACGTTCCGGAACCGCTCCCGCCCGCCCGCCGTCTCACTCGCGGAGGGCCGGACATGAGAGTAGTCGGCAGAATCGTGATCGCCTCATGGCTCATCGCGGCGGGGTGGCCTGTCCTGGCGTCCGAGCCCGCGACGCCGGCGCAACGGCCCAAGGCCGGAAACGGCATCACCGTGCAGATGCGCGAGAATATCCCCTGTTCCTGCCGCGCCAACGGCGTGAACTACGCCGCCGGCAGTCTGGTCTGTCTGAAGGGAAAGCTCGCCCGTTGCGGCTTTTCGCTCAACAATACGAGCTGGCAGTTCCTCGGCCGCGGCTGCCCGACCAGCTGAGATGGAATTACCCCGGTCACCCATCGACTTCCCGTTACGGGACTGGTAACCGGTTTCAACAGAACATGCGCAACGAAACCCCGCCAGACGCGACCATCGAACCCGACGCGATCGAGGTGGTCGTTCCCAACTTCAACCGCCGCTTTTCGGGCGTGACAGCGACCGTCCGCACGCTCCTGCCTGTGCAGAAGCACATGGTCGGGATCGTCGGAACGGGGGCTCATCTGCCGCAGGGTGTTCCGGTCATCTCCAAATGGCGGCTGTTTACGCTGAGGCGCCCGCCGAGGGGGCGCCCGTTCCGGATCTTTCACGCCCGCCGCAACATCGAGATGGTCTGGGCCGTCATCCTGCGTGACGTCTTCCGGCTGCCTTTTCGGCTCGTTTTCACCTCCGCCGCGCAGCGCCATCACAAACGCTTCACCCGCTGGCTGATCGCGCGGATGGATGCCGTGATCGCGACCAGCCCGCAAGCGGCGACCTATCTGCGCCGGCCGGCCGAAGTGATCATGCACGGTATCGACACCGACCTCTACGCGCCGGCCCGGGATCGCGCTGCCGCCTGGGCGGCGACCGGCCTGCCGGGCAAGAGGGGCATCGGCGTTTTCGGCAGGGTCCGCCATCAGAAGGGCACCGACCTGTTCGTCGAGGCAATGATCCGCCTGCTCCCGGCCCGGCCGGACGTGACTGCGATCGTCGTCGGCCTGACGACCCCGCAGGAACAGGCATTCACCGAAGGCCTGAAGGCGCGGATCGCCGGTGCCGGCCTTTCGGACCGTATCCTCATCCTTGGCGAACAGCCCGCCGGCGCCCTGCCCGGCTGGTTCCGCGCCATTTCCGTCTATGTCGCGCCGATGCGGTGGGAAGGCTTCGGTCTGACGCCGCTGGAAGCGATGGCTTCGCAGACCCCGGTCGTCGCGACACGCTGCGGCGCCGCGCCGGCGCTCCTCCTCGACGGGAAGACCGGCCTGCTGGTCGATGTGGAGGACGTCGATGCGATGACCGCCGCGATCGGCCGGCTGATCGACGATCCGCAATTGTGCGAGGACATGGGCCGCGCGGGGCGCGAGCATGTCCGGAACTATTTCGCCGTCGCCCGCGAGGCGCGCGAGATCGTCAATGTCTACGAGACATTGTGGCGGGCCGGCTGAGCGCTTCCGGCCGGCGAGGAAATCGTCTAGGCTTTGCTCACCATGAAGCCGACCGAGGGAATGAACACCATGCTTGCACGCCTGCTGGTGCTGATACTGTTTCTGGCGCCGACGGCGTCCGCGGAGGCAGGTTTCTTCTTCTACGGCTCGCCCTATCGCGACGGGCCTTGGGAAGGACCGGCCTGCGACGCACCGCAGGTGCTATCCGCGATCCAGAGGCGCTTCGCGCGGGTCGAGACGACCTATTGGGAAGGCGCGCGGATTATCGGCATCGACTATGTGCGCGAGGACGCCACGCGGGACTGGCAGCCCACGATCATCGCCCGGCGCTACTGTTCGGCGCGCGCGACCCTTTCCGACGGCGGCATCCATGAACTCGTCTACTGGCTGCGCAGCGACCAGGGCTTCGCCGGGGTTGGCTGGGGCGTTCAGTACTGCCTTGTCGGACGCGACCGTTTCCTGACCTACGCCCCCGCCTGCTCGGTGTTGCGGCCGAAATTCTAGCCCCGCATGCGGCCAACCCTTCCGAGCCGATTGGGCCTCGGACTGTGCCTGCTTGGCCTCCTGCTTGTCGGGCCGGCCGCGGCGCGTGGCATCAATGTCGCGGGCGATTTCGATTTCTACGTGCTGTCGCTGTCATGGTCGCCATCCTATTGCGAGGCGGAAGGCCCCGCGCGGACCGCAGCCAATGCGCGGCGGGACGGCCCTACGCCTTCGTCGTTCACGGTCTCTGGCCGCAATATGATCGCGGTTTCCCGGAATTCTGTCAGGCGCTGCCCGGCCGGGCGCCCGAAACGATCGTGCGCACCATGCTCGACATCATGCCGAGCGCGGACCTCGTCCGGCACGAATGGCAAAAGCACGGAAGCTGCTCAGGAATGACGCCGCAGGGTTATTTCGCACAGATCCGGGCCGCGCGCGCCCGCATCGCGATACCGCCCGATTTTGTCGGCCCGAAAGACCACCGCACGGTCGCCCCGACGGATGTCGAACGAAGCTTCCTGGCGGCCAATCCCGGGCTGCCGGCGGACGCGGTCGCCGTCACCTGCGACCAGCGCCGCCTTCGCGAGGTGCGCATCTGCATGTCGAAGGATCTGCGCTTCCACCCTTGCCCGGAAATCGACCGTCGGGCGTGCCGCAATCCCCGCCTCGCCGTTCCGCCGGTGCGTTAGATGCAAAGGCGCGCCTGGCTGGTCTTGGGTTTGCTTGTCGCGGCGCTTGTCGCCGGCGGCAATGCGCCCAGGCGTGCCGGCGCATGGTTCGTCGACTGTGACGACAATCTTTATTGCGCGGCAGCCTCGATTGCCGCCGAACGCGACGCCAAGGTCGTCCTGCGGATCGGCAGGAAGGCGGCGGGGCCGTGGCAGATATCCTTCGTGCCGGGCGGTTTTCAATTCGACCCCGCGCAGACGCTTGCCGTCTCCGTCGATGGCGGACCGAAGATCAGCTTCCATCCCGGCGAGGACTTCCTCGCCTACGGCACGGACAAACCCGAATACCACCTTATCGACGGCACCCTTGCCGAGCAGGTGTTGCGCGGGATGGAAAAGGGCGGGCGGGTGGAACTGATGCTCGCCGCCGGAGATGGTTCGAGCCATGTGTTCGCGGCCTCGCTCAAAGGACTTGCCGCCGCCCTCGCCCATATCGGCGAGGCGCAGCGCCGGCCGGCCGGCGACCGCACAGTCGCGGGCCCGGAAGGTCTGGCGATCCATCCCTCGATGGCCGGCGCAACGCCGCTCGCCGATGGCGGCAAGGGACCGCGCGGCATCCCGGCCCGGGTGTACGAACAGCATGTGCGGCAGAGCGCCTGCGAGGCGCTGGATGGCGAAGGGCTGAAGGATGCCGCGATCGTCACCGGCGGGCTGGACGCGCGCAGCCGCCTTTTCGCCCTGCCCTGCACCAACAGCGGCGGGCGCGTGACGTACAGACTTTACCGCATCGAGACAGGCGAAATCGGCGGGGTGGAGACGCTGTACTTCGCCCTGTATCTGCCTGATTTCGGCTGGACCGGTACTGACCTTCTGGAGAATGTCGCCTATAGCGAAGCGGACGCAACCTTGACGATGCGCGCCGGGCGCGACTCCGGCGGCGGCTGCGCGAGCCGCGCCGTTCATCGCTGGGAGGGGTGGCGGTTCGCGCTTAAGGATTACCGGATCGATATTGCCTGCAAAGGAGGCCCGCCGGAGAGCTGGCGGCAGGTCTATGGGGAGGAAAAGAAATGATGATACTGCGTTCAAGTCCGCTTTCGCCGTTCGGTCGCAAGGTCAAGATCGCCATGCACCAACTGGGTCTTGCCGACCGCATCCGCGTCGAGATGACCGACACCACCGATCCTGAGGATTCCATCCGTCGCCAGAACCCGCTCGGCAAGATCCCGGCGCTGGTGCTGGAAGACGGGACCGTCCTCTACGATTCGCCGGTGATCCTCGAATATCTGGACGCGCTGGCCGGCGGCGGTCAAATCCTCCCGCGCGATGGCGCGGACCGCTGGCGCGTGTTGACGCTTCACGCCCTGGCGGACGGCATCATGGATGCCGCTCTGCTGCAGGTCTACGAGAAGCGCTATCGCGACGAAAGCACGCACAACACCCGCTGGCTCGACCTGCAGGCGGGCAAGATCGCACGGGGCCTCTCCGTTCTTGATCGGAACCCGCCTGCCCCGAGGGTCGATATGGGCACGATCGCGCTTGCCTGCGCGCTCGGCTATCTCGACCTGCGTTTCGACGGCGCCTGGCGCAAGGCATATCCGGCGCTGGAAAAATGGCTGGCCGCCTTCGCAGCGGCCGTTCCATCCTTCGAAAAGACCGCGCCGCCCACATCCTGAGCGAGGCGGCATCGGCACGACTCAGGCGAGCGGAGGTATCCGCAGCTTTTGACCCGGATAGATCTTGTCGGGATGTTTGAGCATCGGCTTGTTGGCCTCGAAGATCACCGTATGTTTCGCGCCTTTGCCCTTGCCGTAGTGGGTTTCGGCGATCTTCCAGAGCGTATCGCCCTTGACGACGGTATAGAACTTCGAGTCGGGTTCCTTGGCCTCGACCTTGATATCTTCCTCGACCTTGCCGATGCCGAGCACGTTGCCCGCCGCCAGGATAAGCTTTTCGCGGATGGAGTTGCTCGCGGCGGTGCCGCTGATCTTCACGGTATCGCCCTCGACCTTCACGTCGAGATCTTTGGCGTCGAGACCGTGACTCTCGACTTCCTTCTTGAGCGCATCCGCGCTGGGCGACTGGCTGGCCGAAGTAATACCGAGCTTTTCGCCGACGTCCTTGATGAAATCGAAAACTCCCATGACCCGGATCTCCCGTTTGGTTGTCAGGCCATGGATATTAACGCCCGCCGCGAATGGGGGAAGAGGATTCACGCCGCAACGAAAACGAGCCGGCTGAAAGCCGGCCCGTTCGCAAT
Organism: Flavobacteriaceae bacterium; assembly: GCA_050249695.1. Classification (GTDB taxonomy): domain Bacteria; phylum Pseudomonadota; class Alphaproteobacteria; order Rhizobiales; family Tepidamorphaceae; genus JACKJP01. The sequence goes on from JBFWQA010000003.1 coordinate 179,754, forward strand.
CGAAAATATCCGCCCGGCTTAGAAGCCGCCGAACTTCCAGTTGACGCCGACGCGGGCGATGGACTGGTTCAGATCGACATTCGCCGGGGTCACGCCGAGAAGCAGGTTCTCATCCGAGAAATCGTTGTAGAGATACTCTGCGCGGACCGTGAAGCGGTCGTTGACGGCGTATTCCCAACCCGCACCCAGCGTCCAGCCGGTGAGCGACGTGGAGGTTGCACCCGATCCCGCCAGACGCACATTGACGTCGGTGAACGCGGCACCGCCGGTGGCGTAGATCAACGAGCGGTCGAAGGCCACGCCGAGACGGGCGCGAATCGTGGCCAGCCAGTTCTGCTCGACGCCGTAGCCGAGCGCGCCGGCATCCGCGTCGGAGAAGTTGAAGTCACCTTCAACGCCGTAGACGAAATTGCCGGACTGGAAATTGATGCCGCCCTGGATACCGCCGATGAACCCGTCCGGATCCACGGTGATGGGAGCGCCGCCGACGACCGAATCGGCATTGCCCCAACCATAGCCGGCGTTCAGACCGATATAGGGACCCGACCAGAGATAGGCCGCCTGAGTCGGTGCCTGCTGGTAGACCGGATTGTTGGCTTGGGGTTGCGGCATATCCGCCGCCATTGCCGGAACGGCGAGAAACATTGCGCCTGCGGCGATCATACTCTTGCGGCCGAGGGTCATTGGGAACTCCTTTATGAACTGCTTTACACGCCTGCCGCCCCCGCTCGGGAGACTGGTTAAAGCTGGCGTCCGATGCGAGCGAATAGACAACGCGATTGTGACGCCAAGCGTTCCCCAACATGGCGAAAACGTGCCCACAATAGGGCGTGGGCGACTGTCGCATTCGCGCAACACCTGCCCCGCGGGCGAAAGTCGCCCTTTGCCTTGCCGGAACCGCATCCTATATGGCTTCCAACCAAGCCCGTTCCTGCAGGATGTTCAATGAGCTATCTCCTTCTCGCCCTCGGCTTCGTCCTGCTTGTGGGCGCCGGAGATCTGCTCGTCCGCGGAGCCGCGGCCCTCGCTGAAAGACTGTGCGTGCCCCCGGTGATCATCGGCCTGACGGTTGTGGCGTTCGGCACGTCGGCGCCGGAACTGTTCGTGAGCGTTGGGGCCGTCTTCGATGGCGCGCCGGCAATCGCCGTCGGCAATGCGGTCGGCTCCAACATCGCGAACATCCTGCTTGTCCTGGGTCTGCCTGCGATGATCCGGGCCATCGACACGCACGAGCGGGGCATCGCTCTCAATACCGCTTTCATGATCGCGATCTCGGTGATCTTCGTCGCGTTGTGCTGGCTGGGCCCCCTCTCCCTGCCTCATGGCGCGGTCCTGATCGCCCTGCTTGCGCTATTCATCTGGTATTCCTTTCGCAAGGCCCGCAAGGCGCGACGCGACATGATCGAGGATGAAGTGGGTGCCAGACCCAGAAGCGCATGGCTTATAGCCAGCTTCATCGCCGCCGGCCTGATCGGACTGCCGATCGCCGCGGAGATCACTGTCCAGGGAGCGCGCCAGATCGCCCAGTCCTGGGGCGTTTCGGAAGCCGCCATCGGCCTCACCGTCGTTGCGGTCGGCACATCGCTACCGGAAATCGCCGCCTCCCTCATGGCTGCGCTCCGGCGCGAGCATGCGCTTGCGGTCGGCAACGTCATCGGCTCCAACATCTTCAACCTCGCCGGGGTCATGGGCCTGACCGCGCTGATCCTGCCGGTGCCCATCGCCCCGGGCATGCTGAACTTCGACCTCTGGATCATGGTCGCCACCTCCGTCTTGCTGCTTCCCTTCGTCCTCGGCGAACATCGGATAGGGCGCTTCGCCGGAATAGCCTTCATCGCGATGTACGGCGCCTACACCGTCTTCGTGTTCAGCTATTCCTGAGAGTCGGCCGCCCTTGCCGCCACCGGCGGCGGGTCGCATATTCGCAAGTCAGATGACAGATTCCAGCAACGCAACGACGACACCTTCCGCCTTGCGCGGTGCGGAGCTCATCGCCTCCGAGGTCAAGCGCCTGCCGGCCGGACCGGGCGTCTACCGCATGCTCGACGGCGCAGGCGAGCCGCTCTATGTCGGCAAGGCCCGCTCGCTCAAGGCCCGCGTTTCCAACTACACCCGCCCGGCGACCCTGCCGCTGCGGATCCAGCGCATGATTGCCGAAACCGCGGCGATGGAATTCGTGTCGACCGGCACCGAAACCGAGGCGTTGCTGCTTGAAGCCAACATGATCAAGCGGCTTCGGCCGCGCTACAACGTGCTGATGCGGGACGACAAGTCGTTCCCTTACATCCTCATCTCCCGCGACCACCGCGCGCCGCGCATCATGAAACATCGCGGTGCCCGAAGCCGGCAGGGCGACTATTTCGGCCCCTTCGCCTCCGCCGGCGCCGTCGACCGCACGCTGAACGCGCTCGAACGGGCGTTTCTTCTGCGGTCCTGCGCCGATACGGTTTTTGAAAGCCGCACCCGCCCCTGCCTGCTCTATCAGATCAAGCGTTGCTCCGCCCCGTGCACGGGCGAGATCGGCGAAGCCGCCTATGACGAACTGGTCGGCGAGGCGGTCGCCTTCCTTTCCGGCAAGAGTTCGGCGGTGCGCGAGGAGTTGGCGCGCCAGATGGAAGATGCCTCCGACGCGCTCGATTTCGAACGCGCCGCCATCTACCGCGACCGCCTGCAGGCGCTTGGCCATGTTCAGGCCCATCAGGGAATCAATCCGCGCGGGGTCGGCGAGGCCGATCTGTTCGCCTGCCATCAGGATGGCGGCCAGACCTGCATCCAGGTCTTCTTCTTCCGAACCGGTCAGAACTGGGGCAATCGCGCCTATTTCCCGAAAGCCGACAAGAGCGTGGAGGCCGGCGAAGTGCTGGAGAGCTTCGTCACCCAGTTCTACGACGACAAGCCGCCGCCGAGGGAGATCTATCTCAGCCACGAGCCCGAGGACGCCGGCCTGATCGGCGAGGCGCTGGGTGCGCGCGCCGGCTACAAGGTGCGGGTGCTGGTACCGCGGCGCGGCGAGAAGCGCGCGCTCGTCGACGATGCGCTGGCAAACGCCCGCGAAGCGCTGGCGCGCCGCCTGGCCGAGACCGGCTCGCAGGCCGCGCTCCTGGAGGGCACGGCCTCGCTGTTCGATCTCGACGAACCGCCGCAGCGGATCGAGGTCTATGATAACAGCCACATCATGGGATCGAACGCGGTCGGCGGAATGATCGTCGCGGGACCTGAAGGTTTCGAGAAGGCTCAGTATCGCAAGTTCAACATCAAGAGCGAGGATCTGACCCCGGGCGACGACTACGCGATGATGCGGGAAGTCCTGACCCGGCGGTTCACGCGTCTCCTGCGCGAACGCGAAACGGGCGCGCCCACCCCGGATCTGGTACTGATCGACGGCGGCGCGGGACAGCTTTCCGCCGCGTTGCAGGTCATGGACGAGCTCGGGCTTGCCGATATCCCCGTCGTCTCGATCGCCAAGGGCGAGGAACGCGAGGCGGGGCGCGAGAAATTTTTCCGCCGCGGCGCCCCCCCGGCGATGCTGCCGCCGCGCGACCCGGTGCTCTATTTCCTGCAACGGCTGCGTGACGAGGCACATCGCTTCGCGATCGGCTCGCATCGGGCCCGGCGCGCCAGACAGATCCAGGCGAACCCGCTGGACGAGATCGCCGGCATCGGTCCGGCGCGCAAGCGCGCCCTCCTGCTGCATTTCGGCTCCGCAAAGGCTGTCAGCCGCGCCGGTATCGCCGATCTGGAGGCCGCCCCCGGGGTCAGCGCGCGGATGGCGCGGCAGATCTATGACCACTTTCACGAAAAGCGCTGATGTCACTGAGCCAGGGGCCGAACCGGGATCTGGCGCGGCGCCGGGCCAAATGAGGGACCGAGTACCCGAGCAAGTGCATTGACCGCATCGCGGCTGCATGCTCAATGACCAATATGAACCAGCGTGCCGTCCAGATGCCGAAACACGCCACGTCGCTGCCCAACATCCTGACATATGGGCGGATTCTTGCCGTCCCGGCGATCGGCATAAGCTTCTTTCTGGAGGGCGATCTCGGTCGCTGGATCGCCTTTGCGATATTCGCCGCCGCCAGCATCACCGACTTCTTCGACGGCTATCTCGCCCGCGCCTGGCACATGCAGTCGGCGCTCGGCCGCATGCTCGACCCCATCGCAGACAAGCTGCTTGTCGCCACGACCATCCTCATTCTGGTCGCGGAAGGGACGCTCGCCGGCTGGTCGCTGATCGCCGCCATCGTCATCCTGTGCCGTGAAATCCTCGTATCCGGCCTTCGCGAACTGCTTGCGGAGCTTCAGGTCTCCGTGCCGGTCTCCACGCTTGCGAAATGGAAAACCACTGCCCAGATGCTGGCGCTGGGTTTCCTGCTGACCGGACCGGCGGGCGACAAGCTCATCGGTTTTGCGACCGATCTGGGATTGGCGCTTTTCTGGCTGGCGGCGATCCTGACGCTCTATACCGGCTGGGACTACATGCGCGCCGGGATCCGCCACATCATCGAGACGGACGCATGAAACTGCTCTACTTCGCCTGGGTCCGCGAGCGTATCGGAAAGGCCGAGGAGGAAATCGCGCTTCCGGCGGAAATCGACACGATCTCCGACCTCATCGCCTGGCTTGCCGCGCGCGACGAGGCCGGCGCATACGCGTTTCAGGAACCGGAGGTCATCCGCGCCGCCATCGATCGCACGCACGCCTCCCATGACATGCCGGTCGCCGGAGCCGAGGAAATTGCGTTTTTTCCGCCGATGACCGGTGGATGAGCAAGCCCGATGGCGACCGTCAGCATTCAGCGCGAGCCTTTCGATGAACGCACCGAAAGCGCGCGGCTGACTGCCGGCAGGGCTGACATCGGCGCTGTCGTCGCCTTTACCGGCATCTGCCGCGACGAGGACGGGCGCCTGTCGGCGCTCGAACTGGAACACTATCCCGGCATGGCGGGCGACGAGATCGCCCGGATCGCCCGTCAAACGGAAGAGCGGTTCGCGCTGAAGGGGCTCACCGTGATTCACCGGCATGGGCGCCTGACGCCGGGCGAACCGATCGTGCTCGTCGTCACGGCGGCAAGCCACCGGCGCGCGGCGTTGCAGGCCGCCGAATACCTGATGGACTATCTGAAAACGCGCGCGCCCTTCTGGAAGAAGGAACATCTCAGCGACGGGACGACAGGCAACTGGGTGGACGCCGCCGAGAGTGACGACCGGGATGCGGCTCGGTGGGAACGCGACAGCGATTGAGACTTCAGCCCGCGTTGCGCGCCAGCTTCTCGACTGAACGGCTGAGGAATTCCGCGGCACCTTCCGCGGGCAGCGGCTTGCTGTAGTAGTAGCCCTGCACCAGGCCGCAGCCCATCGATTCAGCAGTTCGAGCTGCTCCAGCGTTTCCACGCCCTCCACGACGCATTCCAGACCGAGGTTCCGGCAAAGGTCGACGATCGTGCGTACGATGTCGCGCGCCGCCTTGTCCTGCTCGATGTCGTTGATGAAACTCCGATCGATCTTGATGCGGTCCACCGGCATGCGCTGGATCTGGCCGAGGCTGGAAAAGCCCGTGCCGAAATCGTCGAGCGCGATGCTTGCACCCATGTTGCGCAGCACTTCCAGCGACTCCGTCGCACGCCCGATATCCTGCACGAGCGCTGACTCGGTGATCTCGAAAGTGATGCGGCTCGGGTGAATCGTCGAATCCCCGACGGCCTGGATCAGCCGCGCCATCGTCTCGAACGAGTTGAGGTCGTAAGGCGAGAGATTGAACGATAGTCCGATATGTTTCGGCCAGGTCTGCGCCACCGCCAGCGCCTTGCGGAACAGGATCGTGGTCAACTGGCCGATCAGGCCGGCCTGCTCGGCGGTTCGGATGAACGTATCGGGCGAGATTCTCCCCAGTACGGGGCTGTCCCATCGGGCCAGAGCCTCGAAGGCGATGAGCTCGCCGGCATGCGAATCGATGATCGGCTGATAGACGACGGAAAGTTCTTCGTCGAGTTCGGCCTCGCGCAGCTGATGTGTAATCTGGCTGACTTCGCGGATGATCGTCTCGTGTTCCTCCGAAAACAGCACGACCGTGCCCCTGCTGTGCTGCTTGGCATAGCAAAGCGCGTAGTCGGCGCGCTCATAGACCTCTTCTCCGGTACGGCCCGCGGAGGGAAAGGAAGCAAGGCCCACCGTCGCGGCGATATGAACGGAACTGCCCTTCACGTCGAACGCGGCCAGCAGCGCCTCGCACATCTGGTGCGACTTTTTCACCGCCCCTTCGGCATCGGTCGAGGCGCTGAAGATGACGCCGAATTCATCGCCGCCGAGACGGGCCAGAAACGCGTCCTGATTGAGAACGTCGCGAAGCCGGTTGGCCGTGTCGGCGAGCAGTTGATCGCCGGCCAGATGGCCGAGAACGTCATTGACCGCCTTGAACCCGTCCAGGTCGAGAATGCCGACGATTCGCGGTCTGGCTTCGACAGCATCGCCGCCGATGGACTCGGCCAACCGCGAGAAGAAATGACGGCGATTGGGAAGGTTGGTCAGGCTGTCGTGATCGGCAAGCCAGCGGTTCTGACGGTTGAGTGCCCTCAGCCGGCTGCGCTGTTCCTGCAATTGCTGCTGTTTGGCGATGAGTTCGGCGAAATCGCCAGCATAGCGAAAGCACATGAAAAGCATGGTGCCGACGACGACGAACGTGTTGACGGCAATCGCCTTGAACACGACGACATCCGACAGGATGAGCAGCACGACCGGCGGAAGGGCAACGAACAAGGCCAGAATGGTGGACTGCAGGCGCAGGTGCATCATGCACGCAATGCAGCCGAGGACGGTGATCGTCGCGAAGAACGCAACGTGCATCTGGGTATAGGCGTTGCCCTGATGGAACAGGGCGATCTCCAAAGCCGCGAAGGTGACGGCGATCATGGTCGTGCGCTTCACGGCCGCAACCATGCGGTGGGCGATATCCTCGTCGGTGAGGCTCGAAATATCTGAGCGCAGGAGGTTGATCGCGCGGTAGAGCAACATCGCGACCAGGGCGACGGGTATGTAGAGCGAAAGATAGTCCGCCGCGACACCGTAATGGGTGTAGGCAACGGCAATGAGCGAGACGCCGATGATGCAATACATCACCGGAATCTGCCGCGAGACCGCTATGTAACGCGCGCGGTTCAGGGCCGGGTCGTCATTACCCTCGCCGAAGGCGCGCATGATATTGGCTACGAACATCGCAACCCTCATTCAGGTTTTCCGTACGGATTTAACAATGAATCGCCCTAATTTTCCGTGAAACTGAACAAAATTGCTCGTCGCGGCGTTTCACCGTTCGATATAGCCGGCAAGACCGAAGCGGCCGTAACGGCACTGGCGTGATCTATTTTCTGCGGTACGAGGGAGGGGTGCATGTCCCGGCCGTTTTTTGACCGCCTCTATTCGGAAAATCCGGACTATTACGGTCGCGCGGTCCGGCCGGAATTCGAGAGGTTCCTGGGCACTTTCGCACCGGCCGAGCGCATCCTGGACCTTGGCTGCGGACAGGGACGGCATGCGCTCGCTGCGGCGGTTCGGGGTATCCGCGTGCACGCCATCGACCAGTCCGCGGTCGCCCTGGAGCAACTGGCGCGCGAAGCCGCGCAAGCTCGCCTGCCGATCACGACGGAAGTCGCGGACCTGTCAAGCTGGCCGGGCCCGGGCGCAGGATTTGACGGCGCCGTTCTGGTGACCAGCCTCGACCACCTCACACCCCCGCGCATCGATGCTCTCGAGAGCGCCCTGCGCATGGGTCTTAACCCGGGCGCCCGCATTTATGTCGAAAGCTTTACCGACCGCGATCCGGGTTATCGCGACGCCACCGGTGCCAGCGAGACGCGCAGGCCCGTGCGCCACTATTTCGCCCACGGCGAACTCGCAAGGCTGTTCAGCAGGTGGCAGATCGTTGAATCCAGGGAATTCACCGAACGCGACGAAGGCCATGGGGCAGCGCACATGCATGGGATGGCCATGCTCATCGCGCGCAAGCCCGTGATGGACAGATAGCAAAGAGCCGTCAGGCCGCCTTACGCTTGGGCTGAACGGCGGACATGTAGTCTTCCATCAGCGTCTGGGTGATCTCGCCGACCGAGAACTTGTAGGGGCCGACCTCGGAGACCGGCGTCACCTCAGCGGCCGTGCCGGTCAGGAAACACTGCTCGAAGCCTTCCATCTCCTCGGGCTGGATCGCGCGTTCGACGATTTCGATCCCCCTGTCGCGGGCAAGGCCGATGACCGTCTGCCGTGTGATCCCGTCGAGGAAGCAATCCGGCTTGGGCGTATGAAGCCGGCCCTCCTTGACGAAGAAGACATTGGCGCCGGTCGCCTCGGCAACCTGGCCGCGCCAGTCGAGCATCAGCGCGTCGGCATAGCCTTTCGCTTCAGCGGCGTGCTTGGACAGCGTGCAGATCATATAGAGGCCCGCCGCCTTCGACTTGGAGGGCGCGGTGCGCGGGTCGGGCCGGCGGTATTCCGCCAGATCGAGGCGGATGCCCTTCAGGCGCTCTTCGGGCGCGAAATAGGACGGCCATTCCCATATCGCGATCGCCACATTGATTTTGTTCTTCTGTGCCGAGACGCCCATCATCTCGCTGCCGCGCCACGCGATCGGGCGGACATAGGCGTCCTGGAACCCCTGACGGGCCAGCGTCTCGCGCGAAGCATCATTGATCTGCTCGACGGAGAAGGGGATTTTGAAGCCAAGGATGCGGGCCGATTCATGCAGCCGCTCCGTATGCTCGTTCAGCTTGAAGATTTCGCCGCCATAGGCGCGTTCGCCCTCAAACACGGCGGAAGCATAGTGCAGTCCGTGCGTCAGTACATGGATCTTTGCGTTCTTCCACTCGACGAATTCGCCGTTGAACCAGATCCAGCCATCCTGCTGGTCGAATGGTGCGCCGCTCATGGCAGTTTCTCCCAAGGTCCTGACCGGTGGTTTCGTCCGCCGGCTATACGTGACTTGTCTAATCCATCTGTCGCATTATGGTCCGACAGGCTGAGCTGACAGGCAAGAGCGATCCTATAGTGCTCCCGATAAGAAAGGTCGCACAAGGTTTGATAATGTCGCCCGGTACAGCGATCTTGTAACAATCGAACAAAAATAAGTCAATATGACTGACATAAAGTTCCGCAACGATCAGACGCCATCCGGGATCGGGCAGGATGAACCACCCGCGCCGCCGCACTGGACGCTGATAGAGCTGCTGTTTTTCGCCTATCGGGACTTCACCAAGGATGCCGACGAAGTGCTCGCGCAGTTCGGCTTCGGCCGCGCCCATCACCGCGTCCTTCATTTCGTCAACCGGAATCCCGGCCTCACTGTCGCCGATCTTCTGGATATCCTGAAGATCACCAAACAGTCGCTCGCGAGGGTCTTGAAGCAATTGGTGGAAGACGGCTTCATCGAACAGCGCGCCGGCGCTTCCGACCGGCGTCAACGGTTGCTGTTCACCACGCCGCGCGGCAAGGCGCTGGCGCTGGAACTCGCCACACGCCAGTCGGAGAGGATCGAGAGGGCGCTGCGGGAGGCGGGTCCCGACGCGAAGGCGCGTTTTCATGATACGCTGCTCGCGATTGTGGATGTTGATGAACGGGCGCGCGTCGCGGCACTGACGACGGCGCGCGGCGAAAGCGAGCAGCCGAGATGATCATCGAACACGCCGGCCCGGTCACGACCAAGGCGACCGACGACGCCGCCCATCTGCTGATCGTCGACGACGATCGCCGTATCCGCACATTGCTGCGCCGGTATCTTTCCGAACAGGGCTACCGCATCTCGACCGCGGAGAACGCCGCTGAGGCCCGGGCACGCATGCAGGGCCTGACCTTCGACCTGCTTATCCTCGATGTGATGATGCCGGGCGAGACCGGTCTCAGTCTGGCCGAGGATCTGCGCAAGACCATGGACGTGCCGATCCTGATGCTGACCGCCCGGTCCGAACCCGAACATCGCATCAAGGGTCTCGAGCTGGGCGCCGACGATTATCTTCCCAAGCCCTTCGAGCCGCGAGAGCTGCTGCTGCGGATCAACAATATCCTGCGCCGTCGCCAGCCGCCGGCCGAGATTCCGGTGACCGACGTCCGTTTCGGCGGCTTCACCTTCCACGTCGCGCGCGGCGAACTGAAGCGCGGCGACGAGATGATCCGCCTGACCGAACGCGAACGCGACATGCTGCGCCTCTTCGCATCTCGCGCCAATGAAACGGTCGCGCGCATGGAGCTGGCGGGCGATACCGATGGGAGCGAGCGCGCCGTCGACGTCCAGGTCAACCGGCTGCGCCGCAAGATCGAGGCCGACCCGTCCAATCCGATCTGCCTGCAGACCGTCCGGGGCATCGGCTACCGGCTTCACACCGACTAGGACCGGGGACGGGCGTGGCAATCCTCGACAATATGCGTCGCCCGCTGCGCGGCTGGCAGATCGGCTGGCACCGGGGCCTCAGGCGGCTGCGCTCGACGCGGACGATGAAGTTTCTCGGCCGGGTGCTCTCCCGGCACATGCCGACGGGGCTCTACGCCCGTTCGCTGATCATCATCGTGACGCCGGTCGTGCTGCTGCAGGCCGTCATCGCCTTCGTCTTCATGGAGCGGCACTGGGACCGCGTGACCGGCCGCCTGTCGGCCGCGGTCACCCAGCAGATCGCCGCCGTGATCGACGTCTACGAGACCTATCCGCAGGACAAGGAACGGCAGCAGCTGACGCGAATCGCCGCCGAGCGGATGGGGCTGACGGTCTCCTTTCTCGAGCCTCAACCCTTGCCGCCGGCAGGTCCCAAGCCGTTCTTCTCGCTGCTGGACCGCACTCTCTCGCAGGAAGTGACGCGGCAGATCGGACGGCCTTTCTGGATCGACACCGTCGGCCGCTCCAATCTGGTGGAAATCCGCATCCAGCTGAAGGACGCCGTGCTGCGGGTGATCGCGCCGCGCAACGCGGCCTATGCCTCGAACTCGCACATCTTCATCGTCTGGATGGTCGGGACCTCGCTCGTGGTTCTCGCCGTTGCGGTAGCCTTCCTGCGCAATCAGATCAAGCCGATCCAGCGCCTCGCGCTCGCGGCGGAGGAATTCGGCAAGGGCCGCTCGATTCCGGCGGAATTTCACCCGAGCGGTGCGCGCGAGGTGCGGCAGGCCTCCCTCGCCTTCATCGAGATGGGACGGCGCATCGAGCGTCAGATCGAACAGCGCACGACGATGCTGAACGGCGTCAGCCACGATCTGCGCACCATCCTGACCCGCTTCAAGCTTCAGCTGGCGCTGATCGGCGACAATGCCGACACCAAGGAACTGATCGGCGATGTCGACGAGATGCAGCACATGCTCGAGGACTATCTCTCCTTCGCGCGCGGCGACACCGGCGAGATGGCGAGCGAGACCGACATCGCCGCGCTGCTGGAATCGCTGCGCCTGGACGCCGAGCGCAGCGGCCACCACACCGAAGTACATGCGCCGAAGCATCTCACCGCCACGGTGCGCGCCAGCGCCATCAAGCGATGCCTGTCCAACCTGGTCGAAAACGCCTGCAGCTTCGGCGAGACGATCGACATAACGGCGGCCATCGAGGGCGAGATGCTGGTCATCACGGTCGACGACGACGGGCCGGGCATTCCGGCCGAAAGCCACGAGGAGGTTTTCCGGCCCTTCCTGCGCCTCGACGACGCCCGCAACCAGGACCGCTCAGGCACCGGTCTCGGCCTTTCCATCGCCCGCGATATCGCAAGGGCGCATGGCGGCGACGTGGAACTGGGCGAAAGCCCGGCGGGCGGGCTCAGGGCGACGCTCAGGGTGCCGGTTTAGGCTCAGAAGAGCCGCCCGCCATTCGGCACGGGCCGTTCCACCGCGACGAGAACGACCTCGCCGTCGGGATCGGGAAAGCCGAGCGTCAGCACTTCCGACATGAATTTGCCGATCTGCCGGGGCGGAAAATTCACCACCGCCGCGACCTGCCTGCCGACAAGCGTCTCGGGCGTGTAGTAGCGGGTCAGCTGGGCGGAGGTCTTGCGCTCGCCGATCGCCGGACCGAAATCGATCCACAGCTTGATCGCCGGCTTGCGCGCTTCCGGATAGGGTTCGGCGCGGATCACCGTTCCGACCCGGACATCGACCTTCAGGAAATCAGCAAAATCGATCGTCGCCGCCTGTTCGTCGCCTTTGCCGCTCATGGCCTCATCCGTCAGCCGGCGAGTTCCCGGCCCCTTTTCTTCGCCGCCGCGACGGCCTTCTCCATCAGCGGCCCCAGCCCGTCGCCGGGCGCCATCAGAACTTCAAGCGCCGCGGCCGTCGTCCCGCCCGGCGAGGTGACGTTCTCCCGCAGAGTCGCGGCGGCTTCCTCCGCCTGATGAAGCAATTCCCCCGCGCCGGCCACCGTCTCGCGGGCAAGGCGCGTGGCGAGGCCCTGCTCGAGCCCCGCCTTGACCCCGGCCGCGGCGAGACACTCGGCGAGCAGGAAGATATAGGCCGGACCCGAGCCGGAGACGGCGGTGACCGCGTCCATCAGCCCCTCATCTCCGATCCACTCCACCTTGCCGCAGACCGCCAGCAGGCTTTCGGCCAGCGCGCGCTGCTTCGCATTCGTCTTGTCATTGGCGACGAGAACGCTGATGCCGCGCCCGATCGCCGCCGGCGTGTTCGGCATCGCACGGACGATCGCACGATCGCCGGCATGGGTCGCAAGGCGCTCGATCGTCGTGCCGGCGGCGATCGAAACGACCATCGTCAAGGGGCCGAACCGGGCGGCGATCGCGGGAAGCGCCTCGTCCATGAGCTGCGGTTTGACGGCGATGACGGCAACATCCGGCGGCGTGACCGCTGGTGGATTGAGCGCAACGTTCTTGACGATCAGATAGGACGCCATCTCCTGCGTCGGCGTGGGGTCGATGACCGTGACGTCGCGCGGCGACACGCCCGCGGCGAGCCAGCCCCGCAACAGGGCCCCGCCCATCTTCCCCGCGCCTGCAAGAAGGATTCTGCGGCCGTCCAGCCCGCTCATGCCTCGCCTACGGTTTCAAACAGCACCGCCTCGAGCGCCTGCTCGGCGGTACGGCCTGCCCACAGCACGAACTGGAAGGCCTGATAGTAGCGCTCGCATGCGTCGACCGCGCATTCCAGCATCGTCTGACACTGCCCCTCGTTGGCCTCCGCGCCGCCCGTCAACGGCAGCGCGTGGCGGAACATGACGACGCTTTCCTCGATCCACAGATCGAAATGGCCGAGCCACATCTGCTCATTGATGCGGCAGATCAGCTTGATCGTTTCGGCACGGTGGTTCGCCGGGACCTTCAGATCGAAGGCACAGGCAAGATGCAGTGCCTCGATCTCGTCCATCCATGTGAAGGAGACATGATAGTCGCTGACGGTGCCCTTCACCGAAATTGTGATCTCGTGATCCCCGGTACGGTCGAAGGACCAGTCATTGAAGGAGGCGATCTGTTCGATCGTGTCGACCGGGTTGGACGCGCGTACAACAGTTTCGAAATCGACGATGTCCATGGAGCTTACCTCACGAGATTGGGAGTAAGTGGCGACGACGGGATACAAGACGGCCGTGGCGGGCCACGGCGCGCAAAGCGTTGATTGAAAGTCGATTGCCGCTGAGGCGTATTGTGAAGATTGCGGCGCATGTCCTCCCGCCGGACCGACCGGGTCCGGAATTTCTGTCCGCGAATGCAGTTCGAATCGCGTCATGGCCCAATATATCGTGGCCCAGTCGAAGGACACTACCGATATTGGAGCAAACCGGTTAATTGGTTGTTAACGAAACTTAATCGGTCTTTTAATATTTGTGCAGCGCAGCACCGCAATCCCCGCGATGCCGCGGCAATCGGGGCAGCCAGCCTATTTCTTCGCTGCCGGCTTCCTCGCCGGGGCTTTCGTTGACGCCTCCAGCGCCGCGATACGCGCCGAAAGCGCCTCGTTTTCCATACGGGCCTTCTCGGCCATAAGCCGTACCGCCTCGAATTCGTCGCGCTGGACGATGTCCAGATCGCGCAGCAGCCGTTCCATCTGACCGCGCATGACCGTTTCGACCTCCGAACGCATGCCCTGCGCGACACCGGCCGCGTCCGTCATCAGCCTGGCGAATTCGTCGAGCAACCGGTTGGATGTCTGCGTCATGGCCTTCTGCTCCTAATGATGGCGCGACAGGCGCCTATTCATCGCCCTGAAGATGTGGTCGCACGGCAGCGCCGGTTCAAGCAAGCCCGCAAGGCGGCCGGCAAGCCGGGCCCGCTTGACAGGCCCGGCGCCCGCACGCCAGATCACTTCCCCAGCAGGAGATCGAACATGCCGCTCGCCATCGCCTTTCCGATGTTCGACCCCGTCGCCGTCGAGATCGGTCCCGTCGCGATCAGATGGTACGCGCTCGCCTATATCGCCGGCATCGTGATCGGCTGGTGGTACATCGTGCGTCTGGCGTCGCGGCCTGGCCTGTGGGGCGCCCGTGATCATCCCGGCCGCGCGGCGATTGACGACTGGGTCTTCTGGGCCACGCTCGGCGTCATCTTCGGCGGCCGCCTCGGCTATGTTCTGTTCTACGACCTTGCGGCCTATATGGCCGAGCCCATGGCCATCCTGCGCCTGTGGGAAGGCGGGATGAGCTTTCATGGCGGACTGGTCGGCGTGGTTGTCGCGACGTTTCTCGTCGCCCGCAAACACGGGCTGCCGACGCTGGCGCTCGGCGATCTTGCCGCCGCCGCCGCGCCCGTCGGGCTCTTTCTCGGACGCCTCGCCAATTTTCTCAACGGCGAATTGTGGGGCCGCCCGACGGATCTACCCTGGGGCTTCGTCTACCCGCCCCTCGGCCCCGAGCCGCGCCATCCCAGCCAGCTCTATGAGGCGGGCCTTGAAGGCCTGCTGCTGTTCATTGTCCTGGCGGTGCTTATCTACCGGTTTCAGGCGCTCAAATGGGAAGGGCGCGTCACCGGCGTGTTCCTCGCGGTGTATGCCCTCTCCCGCATCGCCGTGGAGACGGTGCGCACGCCCGATCCGCAGATCGGTTTCCTCTGGGGCGGCCTGACGATGGGCATGCTGCTGTCGCTGCCGATGGCGCTGATCGGCCTGTGGCTCATCTGGCGCTCCCGCACGAAATGACCGAAAAGGCCTCCGTTGAAGACGAGATACGCCGCCATGGGCCGCTGACGGTCGAAGCCTATATGGCCCGTTGCCTCTCGCGCTACTACGCGGGCGGAAACGCGATCGGCGCCGCTGGCGATTTTACCACCGCACCGGAGATCAGCCAGATGTTCGGCGAGATCGTCGGCGCCTGGGTTCTCCATGTTCACCAGATGATGGGCGCGCCCGACCCCTTCAACCTCGTCGAGCTCGGGCCGGGACGCGGCGCGCTCGCCGCCGACATGACGCGCGTCGCCTCGCTTCGCCCGCAGACGGCAAGCGCGATGCGCCTTCATCTGGTGGAGACCAGCCCCGGGCTCCGCGCGGCACAGGCGACCGTCCTGAAAGGACGCGAAGCCGTATGGCACGATGATATCTCCACGCTGCCCGCGGGACCCTCTATCGTCATCGCCAATGAGTTCTTCGATGCCCTGCCGGTACGTCAGTTCGTCGTCTCCGGCGGGCGGTGGCGCGAGCGTGCGGTGTGCCTGCAGGAAGACCGGCTCGCCTTCTGCGACATGGCACCCGCATCCTTGCCGCCCGCACTGCCCTCGCCCGCCCGGGAGGGCGCGGTCGCCGAATGGCACGAGGCGGGCCAGGCCATCGCCGGCGCGCTGGGCGCGCGCCTTGCGGCCGATGGCGGGGCGTTGCTCGTTGTCGACTATGGCTATGAGGGCCCGGCGCTCGGCGACACCCTGCAGGCGGTGCGCGCCCATGGCCGCGCCGATCCGCTTGCCGATCCCGGTACCGCGGACCTGACCACCCATGTAGATTTCGCTCAGCTGCGCGCCGCCGCGACCGGGTCCGGCGCCCGACTCTCGGGCTCCATCCCGCAGGGTGAGTTCCTTGCCGCCCTCGGCATCGGTCTTCGGGCGCAGAAGCTCGCCGCTGCCAATCCGGCGCGGGCGGCGGCGATCGAGGCCGACCTCGCCCGTCTGGTCTCGCCCGACGCGATGGGCGCCCTGTTCAGGGTCGCGGCAATCCACGCCGCGACCCTCGCGACGCCGCCGCCATTCGCCCCCGGCGATTGACAAACCGCCGCGCGGGCTGAAGAGATCGCTCCCGAATTCATACGATCAGGCCCGCCGATGACCGCCGCTTTTTCCCACGACAGATATTTGCCTTATGTCGACGGGCTGCGGGCCGTGTCCATCATCGCCGTTCTCGGATTTCATGTGGGTCTTCCGGGGTTTCCCGGCGGCTTCGTCGGCGTCGACATCTTCTTCGTCATCTCCGGCTACCTGATCATCGGGCAGATCGCGACCGGACTGACGGGCGGCCGTTTCAGCACCGCCGATTTCTTCGCCCGCCGCATCCTGCGCATATTGCCGCCAATGCTGCTGGTGCTCGCCGCGACGATCGTCGCGGCGCCCTTCGTGCTGGTCGGCGCGGGCGAGTACAAGGAATTCCATCGCTCGGCTGCGCTGTCGGCGCTGATGGTGGTCAATCATTATTTTCTGCGCCGGCAGGGCTATTTCGACACGGGCGAGGATTCAAAGCCCCTGCTTCACATGTGGACGCTCTCCGTCGAGGAGCAGTTCTATCTCGTCGCGCCCTTCGCGCTGATCGGCCTTTTCTGGCTTGCGCGGCGGCTGAACGCACGGCCCGCCGCCTTCTGGTCGATTGCCGCGTTCGTGCTGTTCGCGCTCTCGCTCGCCGGCTGCATCCTGCTGTCCTACAAGGAGCGCAACCCCGCCTTCTACGTGATGCCGCTGCGTGCGTGGGAATTCATCGCCGGCGGCATGCTCGCCGCCACACCGGCCGTGGCTCTGGCGCGTCTGAAGCCGGCCGCGACGGCGATCGGAACGGCTGGCGCCGGCCTCGTCCTCTATGCGATCCTGTTCTTGTCGGCCGATGCGACCTATCCGTCCTGGCGTGCGATGATCCCCGTCGCAGGCGCGGTGATGCTGATCGCGTCGGGCATGAGCCGGCCTGAAAACGCCGTCGTGCGCCTCCTCTCGCTGCCGGTCATGACGGCGATCGGGCTGATTTCCTACGCGCTCTATCTGTGGCACTGGCCGCTCCTCACCTTCGCGCGCATGCTGCGCTTCGGCGAACGCGACCTCGCCGGCGATACGCTCGTCGCCGGCCTCGCGATCGTTCTGGCGATCATGACCTACATCTTCCTGGAAAGACCGATCCGCCGGCATCGCCGCGCGATCCTCGCCCGTTTCAGCCGCCGCCGGATCATCGCCGCCGGGGTCGCCGCCGCGGTATTCGTCGGCGCCTGCGGTTTCGCCACGCGCTATGCGCCGCGTCTGGTCGGCGAGGTCCAGCTGTCCGGACTCGAGGTTCCCTCGGTCAAGCCGCCGGTTGGTCCTGCGGCGACCGGCCTGCTGCTTGGCGATTCCCATGCGCTCGTCAGTCATCCTGCCCTGCAGGAGAGGGCGATTGCCGATCGTGTAGCGCTGCGGCTGCGCCATTCGGCCAGCTGCCCCGCGCTTTTCGAGACGGCGCTGTTCGCCGACGGCGAGATCTATCCACCATGCAATGCGGCTCTCGCGCGTACCTTCCGCGAGATCGAAGAGGCAAAGGGCAAGCCCGCCGATTTCGTCATCCTGCAGGCGCGCTGGAACCGGGCGCTGGGCCTCCCCGCGACCGACCCGCTGCGGGTCGCACGCTTCAGCATGGGCCCGCGGGGCGCCGCCGGTCCCGCGGCCGACCAGTTCGCCTTCCTCCGGGAGCGTCTCACCGCAACCCTCGATTACCTCTTCAGCAATGGCATCAGGCGGGTCCTGGTCATCGGCCAGTCGCCCGAATTCAACCGCGAGCCGGCCGATTGCGTCGCCCGGGCCCTTCGCGCCGGGCGCGACACCGTCATCTGCGCAGCGCCACGCGCGACCATCGACGCGAGGAACGATCCGACATCAAAAGCGCTGGCCGCCGCCACGGCCCGTTTCGCCAATGCGCGCTACATCGACCCCCGCGCCGCCCTCTGCGACGCGGCCTATTGCTATCCGAACGCGTCGGAGGTCATGCTCTATATCGACGACGATCATTTGAGCACCGCAGGCGTGCGGCGGCTGATCGGCCGGTTCGACTCCGATTTCCGCTGGCTGCTGACGGGCGACGAGCCGGTTCTGTCCGGCGCGAGGGAGAATACACAGTGAAGCTGGAGGCAGGGGCGCTCACCGCACTGAGCGGCATCACCCACGGGTTCTTCGGCCGCCGCGGCGGCGTTTCGGACGGAATCTACAAGAGCCTCAACATCGGCCTCGGCTCGAAGGATGATCCGGCGCTGATCCGCGAAAACCGCAGGCGCATTGCGGCATCCCTGGGCATCGATCCGCGCTTTCTCCTCACCCCGTATCAGATTCACTCCGACAGCGCGGTGACCGTCGCCGACCCGTGGCCGGACTATCCGAGCGCGAGAGCCGATGGCATCGTTACGGCGAAGCCCGGACTCGCCGTCGCGGTCTCGACGGCCGACTGCTCGCCGATCCTGTTCGCCGACCCGAACGCCCGCGTCGTGGCCGCAGCCCATGCCGGGTGGAAGGGAGCGATTGGCGGGATCCTTGAATCGACAGTGGCCCGCATGGAGGAAGCCGGCGCAAGGCGCGCCGATATCGTTGCCGCAATCGGCCCGACGATCAGCCAGCCCTCCTATGAGGTGGGCTCCGAATTCCGCGCGCGCTTCTTGGCCGATGACGGGACTAATGAGCGCTTCTTCGTCCCTTCGCGCCGGGCCGGACACTTCATGTTCGACCTCCCCGGATATGTCGGGATGCGACTTTCCCGGCTCTCGCTCGCCGCCATCGAGAACACGGCGACATGCACCTATCTCGACGAAGACGGCTATTTCTCCTACCGCCGCACCACGCACCGGGGAGAAAAGGACTACGGCCGCCAGATATCGGCCATCATGCTGACCGCCTGATCCCGCGTCAGGCGCCATCCATCGGCCCGCTGGACGTTGCCGGAAAATAGCGTTAGGGAGTCTTGCGGGCACGCGACGGGGAACGGCCTTTCAGGTCGCCGCGGCCCGGCCCGGGCCAACAGAGCGAACGGTTTTCATCGGGGAGAACTCGTCGATATGCGCATCAAGGCGGATGCCTTTCCGGCCCGCATTCTTGCAGTTTTCGCGTTGCTTCTGGCGGTAACGCTCGGTGCCTGCTCCGATGTGGCGCCGCCGGCGCCGTCCGTCGGGCAGCCGGCAGGCCCCATCGCCTTCGAGCCGGTGACCGGCCTGCCCGATTCCAAAGCGGCCGAACTGGCAGCCGCTCTCGGCCAGCGCGCGGCAAGCCGCAATCTCGTTGTAGTCTCGCGCGACGATCCGAAGCTGCGCTACAAGATCAAGGGCTATTTCTCCGCCCACGCCTCCACCGAGCGCAGCTCCGTCTCCTTCATCTGGGACGTGTTCGACAAGAACGACGCCCGCGTCCACCGCTTCGAGGGCACGCAGCAGGCGCCAGCCACGGGCGCGAGCGACCCCTGGGGGTCGGTATCGCCGGAGGCGATCGACAGCATCGCCGATGCGACGACCGCAGAGCTTGCACGGTTTCTCTCTTCCGTCGGCGCCCAGGCGTCGGTCGAGCCGCCGTCCGGCACCGCGCTTGGATATGCCGCGTCCCAACCCCCAGACGCGCCCGTCGCGCCGCGTTTCTTCATCTCCGTCTCCGAAAGCAACGTCTCGGATGCGCAAACAGCGTTGCCCGCCGCACTCGCCGCGGCCCTTTCCGCGCATGGCGCGACGGTGGTGGAACGGCCGGAGGAAGCCAACATCATTGTTTCCGCGGCAACAACCATCTCGCCCGTAGACAAGGGCCGTCAGACGGTCGCGATCATCTGGACTGCCGAAGAAGCCGGCGGCCGCGGTCTGGGCAGCGTCCGCCAGGTCAGCCGCGTGCTCGGCAACACACTCGATCACGGCTGGGGCGTGTCCGCGCAACAGGCGGCCGAGGCCGCCGCGCCGGCCCTCCTTCAGCTTGTCGTTGGAAGTTGAACCGTGACGCGGCGCAAATTGCGATCCGTCACGGTGATTGATAAACAATGCCGCGCCGGCACGGCGCCGTGCCGTCCGACCTACCGACCCCAGCAAGGATCTGAGCGCCCATGAAAATCGTCTGCGGCAACTCCAACCGGGCGCTCGCCGAAGCGATTGCCGCCTATCTGAACCTGCCGATGACCAAGGCGCAGGTGCGGCGTTTCGCGGACATGGAGGTTTTCGTCGAGATTCAGGAGAACGTGCGTGGCGAGGACATCTTCGTTATCCAGTCGACCTCGTTTCCGGCCAACGACCATCTGATGGAACTGCTGATCCTGATCGATGCGCTGCGACGTTCCTCGGCGCGCCGGATCACCGCGGTCATCCCCTATTTCGGCTACGCCCGGCAGGACCGCAAGGCCGGTCCGCGCACGCCGATCTCCGCCAAGCTGGTCGCCAATCTCATCACCAACGCCGGCGCCGACCGCGTCCTCACGCTCGATCTTCATGCCGGCCAGATTCAGGGCTTCTTCGATATCCCGACGGACAACCTCTTCGCCGCCCCGGTCATGGTGCGCGACATCCGCGACCGGATGGATACCTCCCGCGTGATGGTCGTCTCTCCCGATGTCGGCGGCGTGGTCCGCGCCCGCGGCCTTGCAAAGCGCATCGACGCGCCGCTCGCCATCGTCGACAAGCGCCGGGAACGGCCCGGCGAATCCGAGGTGATGAACATCATCGGCGATGTTTCGGGTCGCATCTGCGTGCTCATCGACGACATCGTCGATTCCGGCGGCACGCTCTGCAACGCCGCCGATGCCTTGATCGAACAGGGCGCGACGGAGGTCTATGCCTATATCACCCACGGCGTGCTTTCCGGCGGCGCCGTCGCCCGCATCACTGCCTCCAAGATCAAGGAACTGGTGATCACCGATTCCATTTCGGCGACCGAGGCGGTTCGGGTTTCGCGCAATATCCGCGTTCTTTCCATCGCCCCGCTGCTGGGCGAGGCGATCGGCCGCACGGCCAGCGAGGAATCGGTTTCCAGCCTCTTCGACTGACCGGTCTCGCCAGGAACCGGTACGCTCCCTCACCGTTCAACCCCCGTACGCAAAAACGCAGGGAGCGCGCAGTGTTGCGCCGTACAGAACGATCTATTGTCCGGCGACGGCTTTGTTGCTGGAATAACAATGTCCATCTTGCGTCAGAGACCCAACAAGGCAAGAGAGGCCAACTCCCATGAAAACCATAGCCGTACTCGTCGGTTCGAACCGCAAGGAATCCCTCAACCTTAAATTTGCCCGGGCGCTGGAGAAACTCGCGGAAGGCCGGCTCAAATTCGACTTCGTCGATCTTGCCGCCATTCCGATGTTCAACGACGACCAGGTCGCCGACATGCCGGCGCCCGCGCGCCTGCTGAAGGAGAAGGTCGCCGCGGCCGACGGGCTGCTGTTCGTCACGCCCGAGTACAACCGTTCCATTCCCGCGCTCATGAAGAGCGCCATCGATTGGGGAACCCGCCCGCCCAAGGAAAACGTCTTCGCCGGCAAGCGCGGCGCCATCGCCGGCGCAACCCCGGGTGCCGTCGGCACGGCCGCCGCTCAGATGCATCTGCGCGCGATTCTGGTGAGCACCGGCGTTCTGCTGCACGGGCGCCCGGAAGTGTTCTTCCAGGCCAAGCCGGGCCTGATCGGCGACGACCTGACCTTCACGGACGAGGGCACGCGGGAATTCCTTTCCGGCTTCATCGACACGCTGGCGGCCTGGGTCGCATGACGCGCACGTCCCGCCCTTGCGGGACCACGTTCAAAGGCGTATAAGCCCGCGCTGGTCCCGCAGCAACGCCTTCACACCCCTGGAGGAAAGCCGTTGGGGACCGGCGCGCCGGTCACGTCGACCGGCGGTGACATTTCGATCAGGAGATACACATGTCCGCGACTGCAGAAACCATGCAGGCCACGGCGCGTGATCGGGTTGGCAAGGGGGCTGCCCGGGCACTTCGTCGCGAAGGTCTGATTCCCGCCGTCATCTACGGCGAAAAGCAACCGGCTGAGCCGATCGCCGTTTCCTACAAGGAAATCAACAAGCGCATCCATTCCGGTCACTTCCTGACCCAGGTGCTCGACATCGAGGTCGGGGGCAAGAAGACCCGCGTGCTGCCACGCGATTTTCAGCTCGACCCCGTTCGCGACTTTCCCATGCATGTGGATTTCCTGCGCCTGGGGGCCCACACCAAGATCGCGGTGTTCGTGCCTGTTCACTTCATCAATGAAGAGGACTGCCCCGGCATCCGCCGCGGCGGGGTCCTCAACATCGTGCGCCACGAGATCGAGCTCGAATGCGCCGCCGACAACATTCCCGAGGAGATCGTCTGCGATCTGAGCGGACTGGATGTCGGCGATTCCCTGCACATCTCCGCCGTGACGCTTCCGGCGGGCGCGACTCCGACGATCACCGACCGTGACTTCACCGTCGCGACGATCGCCGCGCCGGCGGGCCTGCGCAGCGAGGAGAGCGAAGGCGGGGAAGAGGCCGAGGGAGCCCAGGAAGAAGCCGGCGAGGAGGAGTGATCCTCCTTCCCGCCTGACAGGAGGGCCAGCCTATGCTGATTCTTGTCGGGCTGGGCAATCCGGGCGCCCGCTACGCGGGCAACCGCCACAATGTCGGCTTCATGGCCGTCGACCGGATCGCGGAGCGTCTGGGCGCAACACCCTGGCGCTCCCGATTTTCGGGCCAGACCGCCGAGGCACAGGCGGGCGGCGAGAAGATCCTGCTGCTCAAGCCCACGACCTTCATGAACGAATCCGGCAACGCCGTCGCACAGGCGATGAACTATTATCGCCTGACTCCCGCCGACATCGTGGTCTTCTATGACGAGCTCGACCTTGCGCCCGGCAAGCTGCGCATGAAGGTCGGCGGCGGCGCGGCGGGCCACAACGGCATCCGGTCGATCGCCGGCCACATCGGCGGCGAGTTCCGCCGCGCGCGGATCGGGATCGGCCATCCCGGCCACAAGGACAGGGTTCAGCCACATGTCCTGTCCGACTTCGCCAAGGCCGACAGCGATTGGCTCGTCCCCCTGCTCGACGCCATCGCGCGCCATGCCCCGCTCCTCGCCGAAGGCAAGGACTCCAGTTTCATGAACAAGGTCCATCTCGATACCGCTCCCGAGGCGGAAGACGGGAAGGCGACCGGCAGTAAAACGGAAAGCAGCCAGAATGGGATTTAAGTGCGGTATCGTCGGCCTGCCCAATGTCGGCAAGTCGACCCTGTTCAATGCGTTGACCAAGACGGCGGCGGCGCAGGCGGCCAACTATCCGTTTTGCACGATCGAACCCAATACGGGCGATGTCGCAGTGCCCGACGAGCGGCTCGCCAGACTGGCCGCCATCGCCGGCTCGAAGGAAATCATCCCAACCCGCCTGACCTTCGTGGATATTGCAGGCCTCGTGCGCGGCGCGTCCAAGGGTGAGGGTCTCGGCAATCAGTTTCTCGCCAATATCCGCGAGGTCGATGCCATCGCCCACGTCCTGCGCTGCTTCGAGAATGACGACATCACGCATGTCGAAGGACGCATAGATCCGCTGGCCGACGCCGATACGGTCGAAACCGAGCTCATGCTGGCCGACCTGGAAAGCCTCGAGCGGCGCATCGTGAATGTACGCAAGAAGGCCGCGTCGAAGGACAAGGAATCGATGACGCTCCTTCCCGCGATGGAGGAGGCGCTGAAGCTGCTGCAGGACGGCAGGCCGGTCCGCGTGATGCTGAAGGACGCCGCCCCGGAAACGGCGTCGATCGTCGAGCAACTCAATCTCATCACGTCCAAGCCTGTCCTCTATGTCTGCAACGTCGCCGAGGGCGATGCCGGCGCGGGAAACGCGCTGACGGAAAAGGTGGCGGCGAAGGCCGAAGCCGAAGGTGCGGGGATCGTCGTCATCTCAGCCGCCATCGAAGCGGAGATTGCGCAGCTTTCCGGCGAGGAGGCCGGGGACTTTCTAGCCGAGATGGGGCTAGAGGAAGCGGGCCTCGACCGCCTGATCCGTGCCGGTTACGATCTGCTCGGGCTCGTCACCTATTTCACCGTCGGCCCCAAGGAGGCGCGCGCCTGGACCGTCACCAGGGGCACAGCGGCGCCGGCGGCCGCAGGGGTCATCCACAGTGATTTTGAGAAAGGCTTCATCCGGGCCGAAACGATTGCCTATCGCGACTACATCGCCTGCAATGGCGAGACCGGCGCGCGCGAAGCCGGCAAGATGCGGCTGGAAGGCAAGGATTATATCGTCGAGGATGGCGACGTGATGCATTTCCGCTTCAACGCGTGAAGTAAAGGCCTCGGGGATCATCCAGGGAACGCAGGAAATGATTTATTTCGAAGACTTCGCAGAGGGCGACACCAAGGAATTCGGCGATATCACCGTTTCGCGCGAGATGATCGTCGAATACGCGAAGAAATACGATCCGCAGCCCATGCATCTCGACGAGGAAGCCGGCAGGGCAAGCATTCTCGGCGGCCTCGCGGCGTCCGGCATTCATACCGCCTCGCTGATGATGCGGATGCTCTGCGACGACCTTCTACTGCACGCCGCCTCGCTCGGTTCGCCCGGTGTGGACGAATTGCGTTGGGAGGTGCCGGTGAGGCCGGGCGATCGCCTGCGCGCGCGGCGTACCGTCAAGGCCGTTCGCGCCTCCAAGTCAAATCCGCGCATGGGTATCGTCACGCTTTTCGTGGAGGTCTTCAACGAGAGCGGCCGCGTCATGTGGATGGAAGCGGCGAGCATGTTCGCCCGCAAGGAGAGCGCGGCATGATGTTCGTCGAGGAAATGGCCGTCAGTGAAGTTATCGAACTCGGCGATTACTTATTCACCGAGAACGAGATCATAGAGTTCGCCAGGAAGTACGATCCTCATTATTTTCACGTCGACCCGGAAGCCGCAAAAGAAGGTCCCTTCGGCGCACTGACCGCCAGCGGCTGGCACACACTCAGCGCATGGATGAACCGTTACGCCACGACGCTGCAGCGGCTGCAGAAGGAAGCCGCGGCCAAGGGCGAGCCCTTTGCCCGCTTCGGCCCGGCACCCGGACTGAAAAACATGAAATGGCTAAGGCCGGTCTATGTCGGCACGACCGTTCGCTTCACCACCACGATCCTCGGCAAACGCCCGAGCGGTTCGCGGCCGGAATGGGGCCTCGTTCATTTTCTCCACGAGGCCCACAACCTCGATGGCGAACCGGTCATGCGGCACGAAAGCCATGTGTTCATCGAACTTCAGGCGCCTGCTCAGGCCGGCTGACGATGAAGCTCCGCGCCATCTTCAACATGCTGGGCTTTCGTTCGCGGCCGAAAACCTATGGCTGGCGCATCGACAGTTTCGATGTCGGCGCGTCGGAACCGCTGCGCTTTGCCCAGTGGCTGCATCCCAAATACCGGCCGACCCGATTCGACGCGGGCCAGATCGCCTGCCTGAGGCGGTACCTCAATCCCGGCGACGCGGTACTCGATATCGGCGCCCACGGCGGGGACACTTCGGTGCTCTTCGCTCACGCCGTCGGCCCCGCCGGCAGGGTCTTCGCCGCCGAGCCCAACCGGTACGTGCTGCCCGTCCTTGAGGAGAACACGCGCCTCAACCCCGCCGCAGCGCCCATCACGATCCTGCCTTACGCTGCGGTGGAAACACCCGGACCCCTCACCTTCAACTATTCGGATGCCGGCTTCTGCAACGGCGGCGACCTGGGCCAGATCGCGGCGACGCGACACGGACATTTTTATCCGCTGCGGGTCGAGGGCCGGAACATGCTCGCCGAGTTGTCCGCGACGGCGCCTGAATGGATGCCGAGAATCCGCCTCGTCAAATCGGACACGGAGGGCCATGACGCCGACGTCATCGCCAGCCTGAAACCGTTCATCCTCAGGCAGAAGCCCTTCCTTGTCTGTGAAATCTACCGGCACATGGACGAAGGCGCGCGGCGCGCATTCTTTCACCTTCTGACCGCGGAACTCGGTTACCGGGTCTTCCTGGCCGAGCCCTGGCACACGCTCCAGGTGGAGGAACTCTCCGCTGAGGAGCTAATGCACTGGCAGCACTACGATATCTTCTGCATGCCATCGAAATAGAGAAGGGCCGGCGCCCGAAGATCGCCGACCCTGTCGCTTGGACGCTGACAATGCTGCGTGTCAGAGGCCTTTGAAAATGCACCCTGCCGCCAGCACGATATAGGCGATGGTCAGTATCCAGACTGACGCCAGCGGTATCATCGAAAGCGTGCCGAGCGCCGCGAGAACGCCGATAATGGCGACGATCAGCGAGATGATGAACACGACCATCGTCGGTGCACTGAGTGACATTGATTATTCCTCCCCGAAAGGATGCCGGCCCGACGGCCCCATGCCGAACTCGGCCGCATCCTAGACGAAAGTAGCATTCGCCGGCGCGGAGTCCACAATCTTCCTTTGCCGGCTCTCAACGCCTTAGAATTGGGCAGCTTTGTGAGGATGCCCCTCGCGCGCGGCGCTCCGCCGGTCGGCGCGACTCAGATCCTGCCGATTCGCCCAAGATGCGTATCGGAGAATCCCGAAGGATATTTGAGACCGTAACCAAGAAGCCTGTCGGCGCCGATATGGGCGATCCAGATCAGTGCCGCGGCATATGCCGTCCCGGCATCGAGACTCCATGCCGTCAGCGCGGCCGCGATCGCGACAAAATAGCTGTGTGCGAAATTGTAGCCAAGCGCGCCGATGCGCGGACCGGCGAGATAGGCGGCGAAGCTGATATCGGGCGCAAGCGCGACCGCCGCCGCGACCCACCAGGATGCGCCCGTCTGGGCAAAGGCAATGAGCGCCGCGACAAGGACGGCAAGCCCCTCCAGCCGCAGCCAGCGGCGGACCGAACCGGCGGCGCCGGTCACCTCGTCGTCAACCATATGCCACCCACCATCGCGGCCAGAGAAACCAGAAGCATCGCAACGCTGATCGTCACGGATTGCTTTGCCTTTTCCCGCTCATACCAGCTGCGTGCCCGAACACCCTTCCAGATGAATACGGCCTGACCGGAGAGATTGATGCACAGAAGGTTCGCCACCGCCAGCGCCAGCGCCGCGCCCGCTTCGCTGAATTCCCCGATCCCGGCGAACAGACCAGCCACGGCAATCGGCGGCACCAGCGCGGTCGCGGCCATCACACCGACCAGGGAAGCGGTTTCGCGCGCGATGACGGCAAGCGCCGCGGCAACGCCCGAAGCCAGCGCGAGCACGAGCGTGGAGAACCTGAGTTCCGTGCGGCTTACCATCTGCGAATTTTCAGGATCGGGGCTGAAGAGCAGTCCCGCGGCGAGGCCGACCGCGAACACGATGGCGATCGCGCTGGCCGCCGCGAGTGTCGCGCGGACGATCAGCTTGCGATCACCCAGCGCGGTCCCAAGGACGAGCGCCAGTATCGGGCTGAGCATCGGCGCAATCAGCATGCCGCCGATGATGACGGCGATACTGTCGTTGACGAGCCCGACGCAGGCGACCACCGCGGAAGCGGCGATCAGAATAAAGAAATCGGCGGAAGCGGCCACGCCGCTGCTGACCGTATTGAAGATTTCCTCGCGCGAAACGCGCTCCTCGGCATTGTCCTCCAGATCCGGCATCGGCATCAGCGCATCGACCGGCATCACAGCAATGCGCCAGTCATCGCCGCTTTCCAGCCGGTCCTGTATCGCGTCGAGCAGCTTCTGGCGGTCGCCCCCTCCGACCAGCAGCACGACCCGCTTGCTATCGCCCTCGCCCTTCAATGTCCGGCGATCGATGACGGCAGACACGCCCTCGAGCTCGTCGATATCGTCCAGCACATCGCCCGGGCAGTCGATCTCGATGCGCTGGAACTGCATCTCAGTGCCCCTCGAAGCTGACGAGCGTGCGCACCGGCAAGCCGCGCGCCTCGAGACGCTTTCGCCCGCCGAGATCGGGCAGATCGATCACGAAAACGGCCGCCACGACATCCGCGCCCATGTCCTGCAACAGCCTGGCCGCGGCCTCCGCCGTCCCCCCGGTGGCGATGAGATCGTCGACGAGGATGACTTTTTCGCCTGGCTGGACCGCATCGCGGTGCATCTCCATCTCGTCGACACCGTATTCAAGGCTGTAAGCGATGCGCACCGTATCGTGCGGCAGCTTGCCCTTCTTGCGGATCGGCACGAAGCCCGCGGAAAGCTGGTGCGCCACCGCCCCGCCGAGAATGAAGCCGCGGGCCTCGATCCCGGCGACCTTGTCGACCTTCGATCCGGGCCAGGGCTGAACCAGTTCGTCCACGGCCCGGCGGAAGGCGCGCGCGTCCCCCATCAGCGTCGTGATGTCGCGGAAGAGAATACCCTTCCTGGGATAGTCGGGAATGGTGCGGATAGCGTCCTTGAGGTCCATGTGATCTCCGGCGGCTGCGGCGCGATGTTGTTCCGACTAGCGCCCCAGCACCCGCCCCGCAACGGCGTCGAGGGTGGCAAGGAGCGCCGGATCGCGCCGGTCCGGCGCGGTGAGCATGGCGAATTCGAGTGCCCTGTCGGAACCCACCGGACATGGCTCGTGCTCGCGCGGAAAATCCCGCGCCAGCCGCGAGACAAGCCGCGCGGCATTGTCGGCGTTGTCCTTCAAGACCTTCAGGATTTCGGTCACATCGACATCGGAGTCATGCGAGCGCCAGCTGTCGTAGTCGGTGACCATCGCGATGCTCGCGTAGCAGATCTCCGCCTCGCGGGCGAGTTTGGCTTCGGGCATATTGGTCATGCCGATGACGTCGCAGCCCCACGATCGGTACATGTGCGACTCCGCGCGGGTGGAGAATTGCGGCCCCTCCATCGCCAGATAGGTGCCGCCCTTCCTCGCCCTTATCCGCTCGGCTTCCGCCGCCGCGAAAGCCCTTGCAGCCAGCAATGGCGAAACCGGATCGGCCATGGATACATGGGCGACGAGCCCGTTGCCGAAGAAGCTCTTCTCGCGCGCGAAGGTGCGGTCGATGAACTGGTCGACGATGACGAAGGTGCCGGGCGAGAGTTCCTCGCGGAACGAACCGCAGGCCGATACGGACACAAGATCGGTCACGCCCGCGCGCTTCAGCGCATCGATATTGGCCCGGTAGTTGATGCCGGTCGGCGACAGCGGATGGCCCCGGCCGTGGCGCGGCAGGAAGCGCATCGGCAGGCCGTCAAGCTCGGCGAACAGGATTTCGTCGGAGGGCTCTCCCCAGGGGCTGGCGACCCGCCTCCATTCGCGCTTCTCCAGCCCCGGCAGATCGTAAATCCCCGATCCGCCAATGATGCCGAGTACCGATGCTGTCATGAGTGCCCCTGCTGATCACTGCCACCGTGATCCTAAGGCGCTGCTCATCCTCGTGGAACCCGTCGCGGCGGGAAGATACGAAAAAGGCGCCCTCAGGCGCCTTTCACAGTTCAACTTCGCGTCAACGCTCAGTGCTCGACGTTCCGCCACAGCTTCTGCTTGGTGAAGTAGAGCAGACCGGCAAAGAGGATTAGAAAGATCATAACGACGAAACCCATGCGATTGCGCGCTTCCATCTTCGGTTCGGCCGCCCAGTAGAGGAACGCCGCGACGTCCTGTGCATACTGGTCGAGGGTTTCCTCCGTACCGTCATCATAGGTCACCATGCCGTCGTCGATCGGCTGCGCCATGGCAATCTGATGGCCCGGAAAGGCCGTGTTGTAGTGCATGCCCGTCCGCATGGTCACATCGGCCGGCGGCTCTTCATAGCCGGTCAGGATCGAGTAGATGTAGTTCGCATTGCCGTGGCGCGCTTTGGCAAGCACGGAGAAATCCGGTGGCAGGGCGCCGCCGTTCGATGCGCGAGCTGCGTTCTCGTTGGCGAAAGGCGCCGGGAAATGATCGGATGGCTTGCCCGGCCGGTCGATCACATCGCCGTTCTCGTCGATATCCTTGGAGATCGTGTAGCCGGCGGCGAGCGCTTTAACCGCTGCATCGGAAAACTCCGGCCCGCCCTTCTGGCCGAGCGTACGAATGGCCACGAGATTCATCGAGTGGCAGGCCGAGCAGACCTCCTGATAGATCTTGAAGCCCCGCTGCAACTGAGCCCGGTCGAACGTGCCGAACGGCCCATCGAAAGACCAGTCAATATGCTTCAGTTCGGTCTCGCTCTGGGCGGCGGTCGCCGGAGAGGCGGACATAAGGCCCATGGCGAAGGTTGCAGCCAGAGCGGCAAGCGTCATGCGTTTCATCGAGAAGTTCCTCATCGCGGCCTCCCTCACGCCTGAGCCGGCTCGGCGGTTGCGGCCTTTTTCTTGGGCAGCACCGATTCCGATATCGAGGCGGGCAAGGGCTTGGTCTTCTCGAAAATGCCGAGCAGCGGCAGGATGACGAGGAAGAACAGGAAATAATATGCCGTCGCGACGCGCGCGATCAGTACGAGCTTTCCCTCCGGCGGCTGCGATCCGCAATAGCCAAGCACGACGCCGGCAATGACAAACAGTATGAAGAAGACCTTGAACAGCGGCCGGAATGAACCGGAACGCACCCGCGACGTATCCAGCCACGGCAGGATGAACAGCACCGCGATGGCGCCGAACATCGCGATCACGCCGCCGAGCTTGGAGGGGATGGCGCGCAGGATCGCGTAAAAGGGCAGGAAGTACCACTCCGGCACGATATGCGCGGGCGTCACCAGCGGGTTGGCCGGGATGTAGTTGTCCGTGTGGCCGAGATAGTTCGGCAAATAGAACAGGAAGATGGCGAAGAAGATCAGGAAAAGCACGATCGCAAAGCCGTCCTTCACCGTGTAGTACGGGTGGAAGGGAACGGTGTCCTTCGGGCTCTTCGGATCGACGCCGGTCGGATTGTTGTTGCCCGGCACGTGCAGTGCCCAGAGGTGCAGGATGACGACGCCCGCGAGCACGAAGGGCAAAAGGAAGTGCAGCGAGAAGAAGCGGTTGAGCGTCGGGTTGCCGACGGCGAAACCGCCCCACAGCCACTCCACGATGCCCTTTCCGACGACCGGGATGGCGCTGAACAGGTTGGTGATGACGGTCGCGCCCCAGAAGCTCATCTGGCCCCAGGGAAGCACGTAACCCATGAAGGCGGTTGCCATCATGATCAGGAAGATCAGCACGCCGATGATCCACAGCACTTCGCGCGGCGCCTTGTAGGAACCATAATAGAGGCCGCGAAGCATATGGATATAGACGGCGATGAAGAACATCGACGCGCCGTTGGCATGCATGTAGCGGATGAGCCATCCGTAGTTCACGTCGCGCATGATGTGCTCGACGCTGTTGAAGGCCATATCGACATGCGGGGTGTAATGCATGGCGAGCACGATGCCCGAAAGAATCTGAACGACCAGGCACAGCAGCAGGATGCCGCCGAAGGTCCAGAAATAGTTGAGGTTCTTCGGCGTTGGAAAATCCATCGCCTGCCCCTTGAGCATGCTCGGGAGCGGCAGCCGGCTGTCGAGCCAGCGCAGGAAGCCGTTCTGGAACTCGTAGGTGGAATGTCCGCTCATCTTGCGCGTGTTCCCCGCTTAAAACCCTGACCTGCTGAGGTCAGCCGACCCGCAGGGTCGTGTCATTGACGTAATCGTAGATCGGCACATCGAGATTGCGCGGCGCCGGTCCTTTTCGGATGCGGCCCGCCGTGTCGTAGTGCGAGCCGTGGCAAGGGCAGAACCAGCCGCCGAAATCGCCCTGCTGGCCCAGCGGCACACAGCCCAGATGCGTGCAGACGCCGATCATGACCAGCCATTCCGGCTTGATGGCGCGATTTTCGTCGGTTGCAGGCGCATCCGCCGGCAGCGCCGCGTTCTCGGCCGTCGGATCGGGCAACTGGTCGACCGGGACGGCACGGGCCTCCTCGATCTCCTTGGCCGTGCGATGACGGATGAAGACGGGCTTGCCGCGCCACAGTACGGTGATCGACTGGCCTTCCTCGACGGCGCCGATATTGACCTCGATCGTCGCCAGCGCCTGGACGCTGGCATCCGGATTCATCTGGTCGATGAACGGCCAGACCGCCGCGGCGGCTCCCACGGCCGCCGCCGTTCCCGTCGCTATGTAGAGGAAATCCCGCCGGGTCGGCTCGCTACTAGCAGCAGTTGCCACGTCCTGTAATCCTTCTCGAACCTGCCAGATCCAGCACAGGTCGCCGGTTCCCCGCCGCGATTGCCACGCGAAAGGCATCAGCGCCCCCTGAGCCACAATAGCGCCGTTATTGGCATCGTTACGGCACAATGTCCAGACTTGCGCGTACGGGCGAAGTGCGAAATTTTGGCGCAGTTGGGACACTTGGCCGCCGGCCGAATCCCCCGCGCTCACAGGGACTTCATGCGACTGGCGCTCTACCAGCCCGACATCGCGCAGAACACCGGTTCGATATTGCGGCTTTGCGCCTGTTTGGGCATATCCGCGGATATCGTCGAACCTGCCGGCTTTGCCTGGTCCGAGTCGCGCTTCCGGCGCGCCGGGATGGACTATGTGGACAATGTCGACCTGACCCGCCACCAGGATTACTCGGCGTTCGATTCGGCCCGCCGCAGGGCCGGCGCCCGCCTCGTTCTGCTCACGACGGCAGGAGCGACGCCATATTTCGACTATGATTTCAGCGCGGACGACTGGCTGATGCTGGGTCGTGAGAGCGCCGGCGTCCCGGAGACTGTGCATGCCGACGCGGACGCCCGGCTCGTCATCCCGATGGCGCCGGGCATGCGGTCCCTCAACGTCGCGGTCAGCGCCGGGATCGTGCTTGCCGAGGCGCTTCGCCAGACAAATTCTTTTCCCTCGCTCGCGCGATGATGTAAGAGAGCGTCACATGAGCTGGCGAAGACCGGACCGCGACGAAGGCAAGCGCGGCTACCATCACGGCAACCTGCGCGAGGCGCTGGTCGATGCGGCCATGGCACTGATCGCGGAGCGCGGCCCGGAGGGCGTCACCCTGGCCGAGGTCGCTCGGATGGCCGGCGTCAGCACGGCGGCGCCATACCGGCACTTCAAGGATCGCGACGCCCTGATGACGGAAGTCGCAAAGCGCGGATTCTCGCGCTTCGCCGACCGCATGCGCGCCGCACGCCACCCCGATGGCGCCGACGCGGTCGAATCGCTCATGGGAATCGGCCGCGCCTATATGGGTTTTGCCCGCAACGAGCCGGCGCTTTATTCGGCCATGTTCGAAGGCGGCGTATCGCCGGCCACCGACGGAGAGTTGCGACGCGAGGCGGATCGGGCCTTCGAGATTCTGCTGACCGCCTGCGAGCGCATCAGAACCACGCTGCCGGAGGACAAGCGCGCCCCCGCGCTGATGATGGCGCTGCATATCTGGTCGCTCTCGCATGGCGTCGCATCGCTCTTTGCGCGCGGCGACCGGGGGCGCCGGGCCATTCCGGTGCCACCGGAAGACCTCCTGGAAGCCGGCACGCTGATATATCTCAGGGGGCTCGGCTACGAGCCGGGGCAATAAGTCCCACCGGCCTTGCCGCCGGCGCGGCACATCCCTATTTCCATCGAACGCGCCCGTTTGGCGCGGGGCAGAAAAATTTCCTGCCGCCTATTGAAAAGACACCTTGCCAGACCACCTATGTGAATGTTAGTAACATTAACACTGACAGCGAGCCCGAACGGAGGTATGGAGACACCGATGGAAATGGTCGAGCGCATGAGCGTTGTGGAAAAGATGGACGGCTATGGCAAGGGTGCGTGGATCGTCGCGATGATCCTTGGCTTTATCCTGTTCTGGCCGCTCGGTCTGGCGATTTTGTTCTTTCTGATATGGAGCGGACGGATGGGATGCAAAGGCAGGCATAATCACTGGCGCGGTCGTTGGCACGGAATGGGAACGCATATGCGCTCTTCCGGCAACAGCGCCTTCGACGAATACAAGGCGGAGACGATCCGTCGTCTCGAAGACGAGCAGAAGGCGTTCACCGATTTTCTGGACCGGCTGCGCAAGTCGAAGGACAAGCAGGAATTCGACGAGTTCATGGACGAGCTGAAGAACGGCAAGGGCGACGCCCCGCAGCCCGCCGCTTGAGGCAAGCCATCCAAAAAGGGCCCTATCTCCTCTGGCCCTTGCCCCCGAGCCGCCCGGAAACGGGCGGCTTTTTCTTTCCCGTTGATCGGCCGTGCGCGCTGGTCTACCGCTTGAACCCATGACAGGTCTCGAAAAGAAAAAGGCGGCCGCGCGGGGCTGGTTCGAAACGCTGCGGGACGATATCTGCGCGGCGTTCGAGGCCCTTGAGGACGGCCTGCCTGCCGGCGCGCCGATGGGCGCGGCCGAACCCGGCCGCTTCGCCAGGACGCCGTGGCAGCGCACGGACAGTTCCGGAACGCCGGGCGGCGGCGGGGTCATGAGCATGATGACCGGTCGCGTCTTCGAGAAGGTCGGGGTCCACTGCTCGACCGTGCACGGCACCTTTTCGGAAGAGTTCCGCAAGCAGATACAGGGCGCGGAGGAGGATCCGCGCTTCTGGGCAAGCGGCATTTCCCTGATCGCCCATCCGCACAATCCGAATGTACCCGCCGTGCACATGAACACGCGCTTCGTATCGACGACGAAGAGCTGGTTCGGCGGCGGCGCCGATCTGACGCCGGTGCTCAACGCCCGCCGCACCCAGGACGACCCCGACACGCGCGATTTTCATGCCGCGATGGAGAGGGCCTGCAACGCTCATGCTGTGGCCGACTACGGTTACTATCGAAGATGGTGCGACGAGTATTTCTATCTCCCCCATCGCGGCGAGCCGCGCGGAATCGGCGGCATTTTCTACGATCACCTGTCCAGCGGCGACTGGGAGGCGGACTTCGCGTTCACCCAGGACGTCGGCCGCGCCTTCGCCCGCATCTACCCCGAACTCGTCGCGCGCAATTTCGAGAAGCGCTGGAGCGAGGCCCAGCGCGAGGAACAGCTGGTTCGGCGCGGCCGCTACGTCGAATTCAATCTGCTCTACGACCGGGGCACGATCTTCGGGCTGAAGACGGGCGGCCATGTTCCCGCTATCCTCTCGTCAATGCCGCCGCTCGTCCGGTGGCCCTGACGAGGACAGACAGATGAAGCCCGTGCGGATCATCGTCACCGGCGGCACGATCGACAAGATCCACGATCCATTCACCGAGGCGCTCGCCTTCGCGCCGGACGGCGCCACGCAGATCCCCGAAATCCTGACCGACGGACGCTGCAACTATCCGGTCATCCAGCGTCTTTTCCTCAAGGACAGCCTGCATTTCACCGACGAAGACCGCGACGCGATCGCCCGTGCCGCCGCAGCGGCGCCGGAGGAAGCCGTGGTGATCACTCACGGCACAGGCACGATGGGGCAAACCGCGCGGTATCTTGCCGGTCGCGTGGAAGACCGGACGGTGGTGCTGACGGGGGCGATGCGGCCCTTTTCCCTCGGACGCTCGGACGGGCCGTTCAACCTCGGCGGCGCGCTGATCGCCGCGCAGACCCTGCCGCACGGCATTTACGGCGTCATGAACGGGCGCGTCTTCGAGGCCGGCCAACTGAACAAGAACACCGAATATGGCCGGTTCGACATGTAGTTCGCCGGCCCTGCCGTTCAGACCATGGCAAGCAACTCGTCCCTGGTGAGCTTGAATCCGCTTTCCACCCAGGCCTTTTCGAGCCGCTCCAGCGTTTCGCCGATCGCCGGCCCCGCCTTCAGACCCGTCTTCACAAGGTCGCGCCCCGCGACAGGCATCGCGGGCCGCTGCCACGCGGCGCCATGTTCGATCAGGTGCGACAGCCTGTGTGCCTCCGCCTCGTCCTCATTGTGACGCTTGGCGCAAAGCAGCCGCAGATTGTCGCCGACGCCGTCTGCGCCGTGGCGATAGAGCACCCTGTCGATCGTATCCGCCGTTACCGACATCGCCGCGTCATGGGCCAGCGCGAATCCGCGCAGCCTGTCGCGCTCGCTGTTGGATATTTTCAGCCGGTCCGCCAGCCCTCCGACCACGTCCGGACGCGGCGGTACGATCGACATCAGCCGCAGCATCGGATCGGCCGGCCAGCCGAAAACGCGTTCCGCGACAATCAGCGGTTCCAGGAAGTCGATCCCCCAGCGCGACTGTTCGGGCAACGCGGCATCCATAATGCCCGAGACCCGCATCCAGCGAACGGCGATGACCGGGTCGGGCGCGGCGAAGAGCAGCTTCAACTCCTTCCACACCCGTTCCGCCGAAAGGCGCGAAATGCCCGATTTCAGCTTCGACGCGGCCTTCAGCCCCACCGCATCCGGGCGCCCCTTGCCGTAGCGGGCATGAAAACGGAAGAACCGCAGGATCCGAAGATTGTCCTCCCGGATTCGCTGTTCGGCATCGCCGATGAACCGTACGGCGCGCCTTTCGATATCAGCAAGGCCGCCGACCGGATCGTGCAGTTTGCCGGCGGCGTCGACATAGAGCGCGTTGATCGTGAAGTCGCGGCGCATCGCGTCCGCCTTCCAGTCTGTTCCGAATGCCACGACGGCCCGCCGCCCGTCGGTCTCGACATCCTCGCGCAGCGTCGTGATCTCGAACGGCGCGCCATGGACGACAATCGTGACGGTGCCGTGTGCCACTCCTGTCGGAATCACGTGAAGACCGGCGCCAGCCGCCCGTTTCATGACCTCGTCCGGATGCGCTGTCGTTGCAAGGTCGATGTCGCTCACCGGTTCGTCAAGCAGCAGGTTGCGGACGGCGCCGCCGACCACGCGCGTCTCGACATCCGCATCGTTGAGCACCGCCATCAGACGGGGCAGGCCCTGCGAGCCGAAGTCTTCCAGAGCGAATATCCGGCGGACCATGAGCGAGCCTATTGCCGGTAGGCCGGTTGGTCGGGCGAGAGCTGATAGGGAATCTGTTCCTTTTCCGGCGTGTATTGCTCGCCCGGATTCTGACCATCGACGGAAGCAAACCAGATGAAGGCCGCTGTCGTGATGACGAGACCCGCCAGTGAAAGCCACAGCCAGGGCCATGAAACATCCTGTCCACGCCGTGCCCGAACCGCCAGCAGGTAGAAAACCGCGAAAGGCAGAAGGAACAGAGCCAGTTGGATCAGGATGAAGCGGGCCATTGGCGCTCAGTCCGGTCTGTAGAGGCGATTGTACATGTTGCGCAGGATACCCGCGGTCGCCCCCCAGATATATCGCTCCTCATACTGCATGATGTAGAAGTGCCGCGCGGAGCCTTCCCAGACGCGCGAGCCCTGCTGATGGTTGGCGACGCTCATCAGGAATGACAGCGGGACTTCGAACGCATCGGAGACTTCGCTCGGATCGAGCGTCAGCTTGTAGTCGGGCCGCACCAGCCCGACGAGCGGCACGATCCTGAAGCCGGTGCCGGTCATGTAGAGGTCGAGATAGCCGAGCTTCTTGACCAGTGACGGATCGAGGCCGATCTCTTCCTCAGCTTCGCGCAGCGCGGCATGGGCGGGCCCCTCGTCGGAGGCCTCGATCTTCCCGCCGGGAACGGCGATCTGGCCGGCTTGGTTGGGCATATGATCGGGCCGCTGCGTCAACACCACCGTTGCCCCTTCGTCGCGCGCGCCGACCGGACCGAGAACCGCGGCGCGCCGCGTCGGCATGCCTTTGAGCCGCTCGAACGTGTCGGGATTGAGAAAGTGGTCGTCATAGGCTGGCGGCAGATTCGGATCGAGATCGCCTGGCGGGGGCGCGTCGAGGAGGCGCCCGGCAACACGCTCCACGAAACGCTTCGGGGAATATTCAGCCAACTCGTCTGCGGGCTTGTCGAGCATCAATCCAAAGCTCCGATATCCTCGGCCCGCGCCATGACGAAGAATTCGCCCGACGACCAGACGCCGAACATCTCTACCCCGTCGCGCATCTCCGTGCAGCCGACAGCCACAAGATCGTAGACGACCGGCCGGGCGAGAAGAGCTTCCAGACGTCCGCGCACCAGCACGTAGGGCTTGACCCCGCCAGTCGATTCCTCTTGCGCAAAG
Organism: Flavobacteriaceae bacterium; assembly: GCA_050249695.1. Taxonomy (GTDB): domain Bacteria; phylum Pseudomonadota; class Alphaproteobacteria; order Rhizobiales; family Tepidamorphaceae; genus JACKJP01. The sequence goes on from JBFWQA010000003.1 coordinate 217,713, forward strand.
CGCAAGGGGTGATCCGCGTCGACGCTGACAACATCGTCGACATTGGTGCGCAGGCTGATTCGCTGATCGCGCCCCTCCCCGTCGACGGCCATTTCCACCGCCAGGAACGGAGCGTCATCCACCACGATGCCGATTTTTTCGACCGGTGTGACAAGATAGTGACGACCGTCCTCGTCATGCCTGAGGACTGTTGAAAACAGACGAACCAGCCTTTTCCGCTCGATCGGCGTACCGAGATAGAACCACTGCCCGTCGGCGGCGATCCGGATATCGAGTTCGCCATGATTTTCCGGATGCCACAGATGCACCGGCGGTGGGCCTCGCCGGCCTTCGACCGCGGCAACCTGTTCCAGATGCTTGAGCCCGCGGCCAGCCGGAATCGGGGCCGCGGATGCTGTCGGTTCGTTTGTGCTCACGCCTGCCATAAACTCATCACGTATTTGTGGCCTTCTCGCCTGCCCGCGTCGTGCGATCTCTACTTCCTGCACGAACCCTGAAGGACATATAGTCGGAATATGAGCACGAACAATCAACCGGCGGACGACATCGTCCGCCTCGCCGATGCCACCGCCCAGCGGCTTGTAGCGGCGCGAGACGCCATCCGTTCCGTCATATTCGGTCAGGACGAGGTGGTCGATCAGGCGCTCGTCACGCTGCTGTCGGGTGGCCACGCGCTTCTCGTCGGCCTGCCTGGGCTCGCCAAGACCCGGCTCGTGGAAACGCTCGGCACCGTCCTGGGGCTGAGGGAAAGCCGGATCCAGTTCACGCCGGACCTCATGCCATCGGACATTCTGGGTTCGGAGATACTGGAAGAGAGCCGCAGCGGCTCAAGACAGTTCCGGTTCGTGCCCGGGCCGATCTTTGCCCAGCTGTTGATGGCTGACGAGATCAACCGCGCCAGCCCGCGCACCCAGTCCGCGCTGCTCCAGGCGATGCAGGAGAACCATGTGACCGTCGCCGGCCAGCGGCACGATCTGCCGCACCCCTTCCATGTGCTGGCGACCCAGAATCCCATCGAGCAGGAAGGCACCTATCCGTTGCCCGAAGCCCAGCTCGACCGGTTCATGATGCAGATCGACGTCGGCTATCCCGATCTCGTCGCCGAACGGCGCATGCTGTTCGAGACCACCGGCGAGACCCAGACAGCGGTGAAGAATATCCTCTCCGTGGAAGAGTTGCTCTCCGCCCAGCGCCTCGTGCGCAGATTGCCGGTCGGCGAGCAGATCGTAGAAGCGATCCTCGAACTCGTCCGCACCGCCCGCCCTGGCGGCGGCGACGACGAGGTCAACCGGACAATTTCCTGGGGCCCGGGTCCGCGCGCCAGCCAGGCGCTGACATTGGCGGCCCGCGCCAGGGCGTTGCTGGACGGACGCCTTTCGCCCTCGCTCGACGACGTCGCCTCGCTCGCCACGCCTGTCCTTCAGCACCGCATGGCGGTCAGCTTCGCCGCCCATGCCGACGGCATCGGCGTGCGCGACATCATCGGTCGCCTCGTTTCCAAACTCTGACCGGCAGAAAGGATCCGACCTGCCAACCGCCGCGGATATCACGGGACGCACCAGCGAGGCGCTGGGCCTGTCGGCCGCCTTGCCCGATCTCCTGATGAGCGCGCGGCAGATTTCCGCGAGCGTCGCGCATGGCCTTCACGGCCGCCGCCGCGCCGGACAGGGCGAGACGTTCTGGCAGTTCCGCCGGTTCCAGTCGGGCGAGCCCGCCCGCCGTATCGACTGGCGCCGCTCGGCGCGCGACGACCATCTCTACGTGCGCGAGCGCGAATGGGAGGCTGCGCATACGGTCTGGCTGTGGCCGGACCTCTCGCCTTCCATGGACTATCGCTCGCGGCTCGCGCCCGTCAGCAAGCGCGATCGGGCCCTCGTTATCGCCCTCGCCCTCGCCGATCTCGTGGTGCGCGGCGGAGAACGCGTCGCCGTTCCCGGGTCGATGCCGCCGAGCGCGCGCCGCCGTGCGGCGGAACTTGTCGCGCGCGCCATCGCGGTGCGTGCCGAGCGCTTCACCGGCTTCCCGGACATCGCGCCGATTCGCCGTTTCTCCGATCTTGTCGTGATTGGCGATTTCCTCGATCCGATCTCGGATCTTGCCGACCGGATCGCCCGCGCCGCCGGCGAAGGCATCGCCGGCCATCTGGTTATGATCGTCGATCCGGCCGAGGAGAGCTTCCCCTTCGAGGGGCGCACCGAGTTCACCGATCCGGAGGGAGGCCCGCCGGTCACCTTCGGCAGCGCCGCCGAAGCGCGCGATCACTTTGTCACCCGCATGCGCGCGCGCCGGGGCGCGCTGCGCGATGCGCTGAACCATGCGGGGTGGAGCCTCCTCGTCCACCACACAGACCAGCCGCCGACGCGCGTGCTGATGGCCCTGCACGCGCGTCTTTCCGGTCATTTCGACACTCGCAAGGCGACCTATCGGGAAACCCGGCCGCAGCTCGACGAGGCACTGACGTGAACGCGCTCGGCCTCATCGGTTTCGCCCAGCCGCTCGTGCTCGCGGCGCTGATCGCGCTGCCCGCGATCTGGTGGCTGCTGCGCTACACGCCGCCCAGGCCGCAGCGCGAGACCTTTCCGCCGACCCGTATCCTGCGCGAGATCGAGCCGGCGCGCGAAGAGCGCGCCACGAGCCCGTGGTGGTTGACCGCGCTGCGCATGCTGATCGCCACGCTGCTCATCCTCGCGCTCGCCGGGCCGACATTGAACCCTACCCCCGCCCGCCTCGCGGGAACCGGGCCCCTCCTTGTCCTGATCGACAATGGCTGGGCGTCGGCGCGGCTCTGGGCGAAGATGCAGAATGCGGCGCGCTCGCTGATCGAGGAGGCTGAAGCTGGCGACCGGACAATTCACGTCGTGGCAACCGGAACACCGGCCGCGCTGCCCCCGGCAGCGGACGGCATCGAGGCGCTCGACCGTCTGCGCGCCATCCGCCCGGCCTCGCATGCGCCTGAGCGGATCGGCACGCTGGAGAGGCTGCGCAAGCTGGAGGGCGATCAGCGCCCGGGCGAAATCGTCTGGTTGTCCGACGGGCTCGACCATGGCGAGGCGCAGCCATTCGCCGAGGGGCTGGCAGGCGCGTTTCCCGAGGCGCGGCTCATGCGGGTCGAACCTGCCGCCTCCGAGGTGCCGCTCGCGCTCGGCAGCGCGGAAGGGGCAGGCGGCGGTATTGCGGCCCGTGTCCTGCGTCGCGACGGCGGTGGCGCCGCCACGGAGAAGATCGAGGCACGTGACGCACGCGGCCGCCTGGTCGCTTCGGCCGATGCGATGTTCGGCGCCGGCGAGACGCAAGCGACCGCGACCTTCGAAATGCCCGTCGAACTGCGCAACGCGGTGACGCGGCTGGAGATCGCGGGCGCGCGCCATGCCGGTGCGGTCCGTCTGCTCGACGACCGGTTTCGCCGGCGCACCGTCGGCCTTGCATCGGGTGCCACGCGCGATATTGCCCAGCCTTTGCTCGACCCGCTGCACTACATCGCCAAGGCGCTGCAGCCGATCGCTGAATTGCGCGTGCCCTCCGGCGCCGACATCGCCGTGCAGGTCGACGAGTTGATCAAGGCCAGGGTCAACGCCATCGTGCTCGCGGACATCGGCACGCTGCCCGACGAGACCGTCGGCCTCCTCGACGAATGGGTACGCGATGGCGGCCTGCTGATCCGTTTCGCGGGCCCGCGACTTGCCAATGGCCGCGACGCCTTGTTGCCGGTGACGCTGCGTGCCGGCGAGCGCGTTCTCGGCGGCCCCCTTTCCTGGAGCGAGCCGCAGCCTCTCGGCGGCGTGCGCGAAGAATCGCCGCTCGCCGGACTTGAGCTGCCCGACGACGTGACGGTGAACCGTCAGGTTCTGGCCGAGCCGTCCGCCGGCCTCGCAGATGCCACCTGGGCGTGGCTGGCCGACGGCACGCCTTTGGTGACCGGTGCCGGCTTCGGCGAGGGCAAGATCGTGCTCTTCCACGTCACTGCCGATGCACGCTGGTCCAACCTGCCGCTCACCGGTCTGTTCGCCCAGATGCTGGGCCGTCTTGTCGACCTTGCCGGCCGTGGCGGCGGCGCGACGTCGGCAACAGCGACGGAAAGCAGCGTTCCCTTGCGTCCGTTGCGTCTGCTGGACGCGAGCGGCGTGCTCGTCGATGCGGCGGGCGACGCGGCGCCGCTGCCGGTCAAGGCGCCGCCGCGCGGCACGGGGGAAAACCCTCCCGGCCTTTATGGCGACAACGAATCCTGGCGCGCGCTCAACGCGCTCGCCGCCGACGAAACCCTCAAACCCCTGCCGCGGATGCAGTCCGTCGCCTCGGTACTTTATCCCGATCGAAGCGCGACCGATCTCGCGCCCTGGGCGTTCCTTGCGGCGCTGGTGCTGCTGTTTGCCGACACGCTCGCGGTGCTGTTGCTCGGTGGCATGCGCGGCGTGCTTCGCCGGATCGCGACGGCGGCGACACTGATCGCCATTTTTCTCGTGCCCCCACCCGTCAAGGCGCAGCAGCAACCGGCGGACCAGGCGATACTGGCCGCGGTCTCGCAGACGCGCCTTGCCTATGTTGTGACCGGCGATTCCCGTCTGGATGCCATCAGCAAGGCGGGACTTGAAGGCCTGTCGCGGATTCTGGCAACGCGAACCGCCTTCGAGCCCGGCCCGCCGGCCGCCATCGATCCGGCGACGGACGAGATGGCGTTCTATACATTGATCTACTGGCCCGTGCGCGCCGACAGCCCGCCGGTGACTGAACGCGCCGTGCAGCGGGTCGACGCGTTCATGAAGCAGGGCGGAACGGTTCTGTTCGATACCGGCGACCAGTTGCAGACCGCTTACAGATCGGACAGCAGCCCCAACCAGCGCCGTCTTGCCGAACTGCTGGGCGACCTCGATCTCCCTGAACTCGAGCCGGTCCCCGCCGATCACGTTCTCACCAAGGCCTTTTATCTGCTTTCGGATTTTCCAGGCCGCTATCAGGGCGCCCCGCTGTGGGTGGAGCGGCTGGTCAGACAGGACGATCCCACGGACCGGCCGGCACGCGGCGGCGACGGCGTGTCGCCGCTGCTGGTCACGGGCAACGATTTCGCCGCCGCCTGGGCGACCGATCAGCGCGGTCAGCCGCTCTACCCGGTGACGCCGGGCGGCGAACGCCAGCGCGAGATCAGCTATCGTGTCGGCATCAACATCGTCATGTACACGCTGACCGGCAATTACAAGGCCGATCAGGTCCACATACCGGCGCTGCTTGAAAGGCTTGGGCAGTAGCGATGGATTTCACGCTCGCCTTTCAGCCGCTCCTGCCCATGCCCCTCGTCGCCGGCGCGGCCGTCATAGCCGCGCTCGCCATCCTGCTCATTCTGCTCGGCAAGGGTCCGGCCCCCATCCTCAGGGCCCTTGCCCTCGCTCTCGTCGTCGCGGCCATCGCCAATCCCGTGCTGCGGCAGGAGGAACGCGATCCTTTGCCCGGCGTCGCGCTCATCGTCACCGACACGAGCGCGAGCCAGAACATCGACGGGCGCGACGCGGCGAGCGAGCAGGCGCGAGCGCAGCTGGAGGAAAGGCTGCGCGCCATCCAGGGGCTGGACGTCCGTTCCGTGGAAGCCGGTGACACGCCCGACGGCAGTCTCCTCCTGCCACCGATGGAGCAGGCGCTCGCCGATGTCCCGGCGGATCGGATCGCCGCCGTCTTCATGATCACCGACGGTCAGGCCCATGACGGGGAAATACGCACCGAGGGGCTCGGCGCGCCCGTTCACGTTCTCCTTTCGGGACGGGAAGGCGAGATCGACCGCCACATCCGGATCATCGAACAGCCGCGTTTCGGGATCGTCGGCTCCCAGCAGACGATCACCTTCCGGGTGGAGGATCTGGGTGTTGCCCACGATGCCGGCAAACAGGTCGATGTCGTCATTTCGCGCGATGGCGAGGTTCTGACATCGAGACGCGTGCTCATTGGCCAGACGGCTACGGTCGATGTCGACATCGCCCATGGCGGCCGCAACCTCTTCGAACTTGCCGTGGCGCCGCTGCAGGGTGAGTTGACCGAACTCAACAACCGCGCGGTGATCGCGACCGACGGCATCAGGGAAAATCTCAGGGTTTTGCTGGTATCGGGCGCCCCTCATGCCGGCGAGCGGACCTGGCGCAATATCCTGAAGTCCGACGCCGCCGTCGACCTCGTGCACTTCACGATCCTGCGCCCGCCGGACAAGCAGGACGGTACGCCGATTTCCGAACTGGCGCTGATCGCTTTCCCGACAAGGGAACTGTTTTCCGAAAAGATCGACGAATTCGATCTCATCATATTCGATCGCTATGCCCGGCTCGGCGTGCTGCCGCGCGCCTATTTCGAGAACATCGCGGAATATGTGCGCAAGGGCGGCGCGCTCCTCGTATCGAGCGGCCCGGAATTCGCCGGCAACGAGAGCCTTTATCAGACGCCGCTGGCCAACGTCCTTCCCGCGGCGCCGACCGGCCGCGTCGTCGAGTCCGGCTTTCATCCGCTTTTGTCGGAGGATGGCCGCAAGCATCCGATCACCGCCCGGCTCGAGGGCGCGGGCGACAGGCCGCCGCGCTGGGGACGTTGGTTCCGCACGGTGGAAACACGGGCCGAGACCGGCCGTGTCCTGATGAACGGCGCCGACGGCCACCCGCTTCTCGTCACCGCCGAGGCCGGCGAAGGTCGGGTCGCGGTGATGCTGTCCGATCAGGCATGGCTCTGGGCGCGCGGTTTCGAAGGGGGCGGCCCCTATGTCGATCTCCTGCGCCGCCTCGGCCACTGGCTGATGCGCGAAAGCGCGCTGGAAGAAGAACAGCTTCACGCTTCGGTGAGCGGCGGCTCGATCCTCGTGGAGCGCTCCACCATGGCCGACGCGCCTGGGGCCGTGACGGCGACGACACCGGACGGTCAGACCATCGATCTGGAGCTGGAGCGACAGGCTGAAGGGCGCTGGAGCACGCGCATCTCCAATCCCTCGCCAGGCATTTGGCGGTTCGCGGACGGGGCGCTGACCGCCATCGCCGACGCCGGCAATATCAATCCGCGTGAATTTGCAGATCCGCGTTCCACGCGAGAAAAGCTTTCGCCACTGGCTGAGGCGACAGGGGGCGGAATCGCCCGGATCGGCGAGGCCGGCGACATCCGGCTTCCGCGCATCGTCTCCGTCCGCGGAACGCTGGCGAGCGGCCGGGACTGGATGGGCGTAAGGGAGAGCCGCGCCAGCATTCTGCGTTCCACCTCCACCTATCCGGTGCTTGCCGGCCTTGCGGGCCTGCTCGTCCTGCTCTCCGTCCTGTCGGCGATGTGGTACCGCGAACGCGGCTAGGTCGCGTCGGGCGCCGCCATGCCCGCGACGCCGTCAAAGGCGCCCTGGCGCAATTCCAGCCACAGCAGCCGCGCCGGATCGACCGGACCGGGAAGCGTGATCCTTCCGCCCGGCACTCTCGAAAAGCCCGCGCGGGCGTAATAGGGCAGGTCGCCGACGAGGATGACCCTTGAAAAGCCCTTTCCATAGGCGCGCGAAAGCCCCTCGCGCATCAAGGCCAGACCGCAGCCCCGGCCCTTCAGCTCCGGCTCGACGGCCAGTGGCCCGAGCAGGAGGCACCGAGCTTTGCCAACTAGAATGGGCGAGAAGCGGATCGTGCCGACGAGCCTTCCGCCCAGACAGGCGACGAGACAGAGCGCGGGAATGGGCGATGTGCCCTCGCGCAGGCGATAGGAAGTCTTGGCATGGCGCCCTGGTCCGAAGGCCCGGTCGGCAAGCTGTTCGATGGCTTGTTCAAGGTCAGGCGTTTCCGGCCTGATGCGAAGATCGGCAATTGTCATGGCAGTCGGTCGTTCCTCGGGAAGGGCGAGGCAGACTGCCGCCGGTCAGCCGGCCAGTCCGCCCGGAGCGGGGCATGCGTCACGGCGCGATTTCGCGCAGCACGCCATTCGTCGTCGCCTTTGCCTGAACATCTCTTCCGACTTCCTGCTCAAGATTCCAGCGCTCCTAGCACGCCGCCGGACCTCCGTCCACTTGCCCTTCTCATTGCTCCAGACAGCTTTCCCAGTAAGGCGGATCGCCGAACGCCGTCACCAGATGATCGATGAAGGCGCGCACCTTCAGGGAAAGGTGGCGTCCGGGCGGATAGAGCGCATAGACCGCGACGCCGGGGATATCGTAATCGCGCAGCACCGGGACCAGCCGGCCCTCGCGCACGGACTCCGCGATGAGAAACACAGGCTCGATGACGATGCCGACGCCCGCTTCGGCCGAGGCAATGAGGAAATCGCCATTGTTGCAGAACATCCGGTCTACCACCTGCAGCTTCACTTCCTGCCCTTCCGGATCGGCCACCTGCCATGCGCGGCGGGGCGAAACGTTTGAATAGCGCAAGGCGGGGAGCCCCTTCATATCGGCCGGCGAAAGGATCGGGCCGTGCCGCTCCAGGAAGTCGGGACTTGCGCAGATGAGATGCCGTACCGGCGCGAGCTTTCGCGCGATGAGGCTGGAATCCTCCAGCGCGCCGACCCTCACCGCCATGTCGAACCCGTCCTCGACGAGGTCGATCCGCCGGTCGTTGAGGTCGAGATCCAGCGTGATGTCGGGATGCTTCTGCATGAAAGAGGCGGCGGCCGGCGCCAGATGTCTGACGCCGAACGAGAGCGGCGCGGCGATTCGCAGCCTTCCCGACAGGGCCCCATGCGTCTGGCTGGCGGAATCGTCGGCCTCGTCCAGATCGGCCATGATGCGTTGGCAGCGTTCCAGATAGGCCCGGCCGGTTTCCGTCAGGCTCAGCCGCCGCGTCGTCCGGTTGATCAGCCTGACGTTCAGCCGCGACTCCAGGTCCTTCAGCCGGCGACTGACCGCCGATTTCGTCACGCCCATCCGCTCCGCCGCCGCACCGATGCCCCCGGCATCGACAATGCGGACGAAGGTTTCGATCTCGGCCCACCGATCCATTGTTCCTCAAACCTCAACAATTAATTCCAGAACGGCCTCTTTATAGCACGATCTGAGACACTAGCTCCCCATAGTTAGGATTTTGCGCGACACGGCGCGATACGGAGCGGAGACAGGCGATGGGACTTCTGGCTCAGGGCAAATGGCAGGCGCGGGCGAAATTCTCCAACGCCGAAGGACGTTTCGTGCGGCAGGACTCGACCTTCCGTAACTGGGTCACCGCCGACGGTCTTGCCGGACCGACCGGCCAGGCCGGCTTCAAGGCAGAGGCCGGACGCTATCATCTCTATGTGTCGCTCGCCTGCCCCTGGGCCCACCGCACATTGATATTCCGGCGCCTGAAGAACCTGGGCGACGCCATCGACGTGAGCATCGTCGAACCGCTCATGCTGGAGAACGGCTGGACCTTCTCCGACAGCCTGCCGGACAGCATCAACGGCGCCCGGAACCTCTACGAAATCTATCAGAAGGCAGACCCCATCTACACCGGCCGGGTCACCGTGCCAGTCCTGTGGGACAAGGCGCAGAAGACGATCGTCAGCAATGAATCGGCCGACATCATCCGCATGTTCAACAGCGCCTTCACCGCTGAAAGCGCGGGCACGCCCGACTTCTACCCGTCCGATCTGCGCCGCGAGATCGACGCGGTGAACGAGCGGGTCTACCACGCGATCAACAACGGCGTGTACAAGGCCGGCTTCGCCACGCGTCAGGATGCCTATGAGGAGGCGGCAAAAGCCCTGTTCGACGCGCTGGAGGAGATGGAACGGCGCCTTGGCACGCAGAAGTTTCTTGCCGGCGACAGGGTCACGGAGGCCGACTGGCGCTTCTTCACGACGCTTATCCGCTTCGACGCCGTCTATGTCGGCCACTTCAAGTGCAACTGGAAGCGGATCGCCGACTTCCCGAACCTCTCCAACTATCTGCGGCAGCTATACCAGGTGCCCGGCATCGCCGAGACGGTCGATTTCCAGCACATCAAAACGCATTATTACGGCAGCCACCGGATGATCAATCCGAACGGCATCGTCCCGGTCGGCCCGAGGCTTGATCTGGCCGCGCCGCACGATCGCGGCAAACTGGTGCTGTGACTACCACTCCGCCGAGGGCGGCAGGCCGCCGACGATCTCGGCGATGCGCCGCGCCGTGCCCATGGTCACCGCATCCGGCAGGCGCTCGGGTTCAAAGAAGCCCTGTTCGGCGATTTCCGCGTTCGGCCTGGGCACGGCTTCGCGATTCCAGTCGTCGATGACGAACAGGCCGACATGGTCGCCCGGGAAGCTGCTCCCATTGTGATAGATGCCGAACAGTCGCGCCTGCCCGGTGATGCGCGCCCCGGTTTCTTCCTCGACTTCGCGATGCAGCGCCGCCAGCATCGTTTCGCCGCGCTCCACGCCGCCGCCGGGCAGATGCCAGCCGGGCGTGTAGCCGTGGCGGATCAGAAGGAAGCGTCCATGCTCGTCGCGCAGCGCCGCGCGCACCCCGAGCGTCAGGCCCCGCGTCAGCCGGAACCACGGATGCAGGAGAAGTTTCTTGGCAACGCCGTCCATGGGGTCTTCCGATGCTCCGTCATCGCTGAAAGATATGCCGACCGGATATGCGCCGCCTTTCAGGGTCGCTCGGCCCGAAATGACCACACAGCCTTCAGGCATGGCCCGCCGGCGCGACGCCTGCTATCAAGGCTGGACATGTATCGTCTCGCCCACATCACCGATCCGCATCTGCCGCTCGCCGGGCGGCCGCGTCTGCGGGAACTCGTCTCCAAACGTTTCATCGGCTACTCGAACTGGCTGCGCTCGCGCAACGAGATTCACCGTTTCGACATACTGACCACGCTTGTCGCGGACATTCACGCCGCCGCGCCCGACCATATCGCCTGCACCGGCGATCTGGTCAACGTCGCCTCGCGCGCCGAATTCGTGCCGGCGCGCAAATTCCTTGAAAGTCTTGGCCCCCGTGAACGGGTATCGCTCGTACCCGGCAATCATGACGCCTACGCGGGAAGCTGGAACGAATCCATGTGGCGTGAATGGGGACCCTACATGACCGGGGACGAGACGCTCGCCCGCGATCATCTGCCCGATGCCGGCTTTCCCTGGGTGCGGCGCGAGGGACGGATCATCCTCATCGGTCTTTCCTCCGCAATCACGACGCTGCCCTTTCAGGCCGCCGGCAAGGTCGGCCGCCGGCAGCTGCGGCGGCTGGCGTCGGTACTCGACGAGGCCGGACGGGACGGGTCTTTCCGGGTCGTGCTGGTTCACCACAGCCCCCTTCCCGGCAAGCAGTACCGCAGCCTGCGGGACGCGACTGAATTGTGCGAAACACTCGCACGGCACGGCGCCGAACTGGTTCTGCACGGCCACGATCACCTCGCCTCGTTCAACGCCATTCACCGCGACGGGGCGACGATCCCCGTGGTCGGCGCACCATCGGCCTCGGCGATGCCGCATGGCCGCAAGCCCGGCGCCGGCTGGACGCTGTTCACCATTGCTTCCGAGGAGAACGGATGGCGCTGCCACATGCAGCGGCGCAACGTCGCAGCTCCCGGAACGCCACTCGATGTGATGGAGGAAAGAACGCTCACGCCCTGAAGCGTCAGGCAGCGGCGAGGCTCAGATACCAGAGACTGCCGAAGAACAGGCCTGCGGCACCGGCGACGACGCCGGCGATGAAGGCGAGAACCAGGCCCGCCCATCCGAACGCCCTGCGCGACACCGTCGATGGTGACGCCGGCGAAGGCGTCGCGCCGGGCGGAGTGGCCTTGCGTATCTCGTTGGCGCGCGTTTCCCCCGACAGCGTGTCGCCGGCCAGCGCCCGCTCCCGTTCCAGCATGCGGCGTGCGACATAGTCGGTCACGCGGTTCGCCATCTCGTCGAGCGCGGTCGTCTCGAACATGAGCTGGCGTCCGTAGCGTGTCTCCTGCACCAGCCGATAGGTCCGTTTGTCGCGCCCCATGGAAACATGCGCCAGCATGTCGACCCACAGCCGCGGCGTCACGCCGGTCTGGATCTCGAAATCGAACATGTCCGACCCCGCAGGCAGTTCGCTTGCAATGTCGGCAAGCGCGTCCTGCAGCAGTTGCAGCCGCGCCAGTTCCGCTTCCCTCAGATCCACGATGACGTCGGAGCGTTCCACATCCGACAGGCGCGCGCGGCGGATGGCATCCCGCAGCCTGTTGCCGGTTGCCGTGCGCGCCGGGATCACGTTGTCGGCGCGCTTGCCGTCCTGCGGCGCCCCCCCGTGCCCGCCATCGATCACGTTGTAGTCGCTCATGCGGTGATTCTCCGGCGCGTTGACTGTCAGTTAACCTAAATTTTACCCGACGCGTCACCACAACGCGAGTCCGCAACGGCCTGCTCGCCTTGTTACCGGTGCAAAGCCGGTGATAGCCTTGCAGCATCCGCAAGGAGGCGGACGCGGATGCGCGCGCTGGCCCTCATGATCTTCGGCCTGTTTCTGTATTGCCTGACGGCATTGCCCGCGGGCGCCCAGCAGTCGACAGCCGACGACGGGGAGCAGGTCGATGTCGAACTGGTTCTGGCCGTCGATGTTTCGCTGTCCATGGACAATGAAGAACGCCGGTTTCAGCGTGAAGGCTATATCCAGGCGCTCAACAGCCCCGAGGTGCTGGCCGCGATCCTCGAGGGCGGCTGGGGGCGGATCGCCCTGACCTATGTGGAGTGGGCCGGCGAAGACAGCCAGAACATCGTCGTGCCCTGGACGCTGATCGACAGCGCCGGAACGATGATGGGCTTTACGGACCGGATCAGCGAGACGCCTTCGAGAGCCTTCCACCGCACCTCCATCTCCGCGGCGATCGATTTTTCCGCCGCGCTCTTTGAGGGCAACGGATTTCGCGGTCTGCGCCGGGTTATCGACGTCTCCGGCGACGGCCCCAACAACCAGGGCGCGCCGGTCGCCGAGACCCGCGACCGGATCGTCAGGCAGGGGATCACGATCAACGGCCTGCCGGTGATGATCCGCGCGCCCGGCTCCGGGTTTTTCGATATTGCCGATCTCGACCGGTACTACGAACAGTGCGTTATCGGCGGCCCACAGAGCTTCATCATGCCGGCGGTCGGATGGGATGGATTCGCCCTTGCCGTGCGCCGCAAGCTGCTGCTTGAAATCGCCCTGCGCCCCGACCGGCCGGAAATCCTGCTGGCGCAAGTGAAGACCGAAAGCCGCCCGCCGCCCGATTGTCTTGTCGGGGAGCGAATGTGGCGCGAGCGCGGTTGGCGTTTCGACATGCCGTGACAATCGCCATTTCCGGACTCTGGTCAGGATTCCGTCAAATCTGCTACAAATGGACGAATCAGTTGCGGATTGTCGCGTGCGTGGCACAGGGGCTGTCTGGGGAGCTCGCGATGATTTCTCTGCACTGGGAAAGGCCGGCCGACGGCGGCTGGTACGCTCTGGATTCCATCGATATCGGCAAGATCAGGACGGTCGGGATCTTCATGATCTGGCACGATGGCAATCCCGGCAGGGTGATCCGCGTAAGCCAGGGCGACATCGGACGGCAGTTGCAGCTTGAGCAGATCAGCCCGATGGTCCTGAAGTTCAGGATTTTCGGGGAACTTCGGGTGACCTGGGCGTCCGTCCCCGCCCCGCTCAGGAACGGGGTGGAGCGCTATCTTGCAAACCTGTTCCATCCACAAGTCGGAGACAGCTATCCGCTCGTGATGCCGCTTGCGGCGAACGCGCCCTGGTAGCGGGCACGGGTACCTCGAACGGCCCGCTCAGCGCGTCGAGTGCCTCGCGCAGCTTCATCAGCTGGTACCATGCCCAGGGCGGTTCCTGGCCCGCGGCAAGCCGTTGATCTGCCCAGTCGCGGACCAGTTTGAGCGTCGTTTCATCCATCGGGCCATCGTGAAGCCCCTGTCTTAACGCCGGCCTAAGAAGCGCCATGCCTGCCGGGACCGTAACGCCCGACCGGCCAGAAGCCGGCTTGCGTTCTCCGAAAGCGGCAGCTCGAAGGCCTCCCTTACGTCGCCGGGCGTCAGGCCGATATCGGCAAGCAGGCGCTCGTCGAGCTCACGCAACCCCGCCAGTTCGTCGCGGCGTTTCCGGTTCCGCCACACCCGCGTCAGCGGTTCGATGACCGAAGCCACCGTGTCGACAACGACGCGCCGAACATCAGCGGCTGCATCGGGGCGCTCCCTTCTCTCCCTGTCATATGCATCCGACCGTATCATCTCTCTCGCCTTTCCTCTTTATGTGCCGGCACCGTCACGGCGGCGTGCAAGGCAAACCATCTCACCCTTCACACGATCAGAAAAACGAAATATAATGAGCTTTACATTCAATTAAATTGACCCTCGCTCGAGGGATCGAACCCAATGAAGGGGTTGCAATGAATCAGTTCTCGCCGAGCCTGCCGCTGCTCGAAACGGATGTTCTGCGCAGCTTTGTCGCCATTGTGGAGACCGGCAGCTTTCGTGCCGCGGCCGATGTCGTCCTGCGTACTCCCTCGGCGATTTCCATGCAGATCAAGAAGCTGGAGGAAACGCTGGGGCGGCCCGTTCTGGTGCGCGACAGCCGTTCCGTTCAACTGACCCGCGAGGGCGAGATGCTGCTGGAGCATGCGCGGCGGATGCTGGCGCTCAACCGCGAGATCGTCACCAAGTTCGTGGCCCGCGATATCGCCGGCGAGGTACGCATGGGGGCGCCCGACGAGGTGGCCGAACGCTTCCTGCCGGACATGCTGCGACGGTTCTACGAGAGCCATCCCGGCATCACGGTGAATGTAATCGTTGAGAATACCGAGCTGCTGATCGAGCGCATCAGACGCAAGAGACTCGACCTCGCCCTCGTCACCTGCGAGGCGGGGCATGAGGACGATCCGTCGAGCGAAATTCTCTATCGCGAGCGGCTGGTTTGGGCGATGCTGCGCGGCGGCATCGCGGCCGAGCATGATCCGCTGCCGATCTCCGTCTGGGACGAAGGCTGCATCTGGCGCAAGGCGGGAGTGGACGGGCTCGAGGGCGCCGGCCGGAAATACCGTATCGCATTCCAGAGCGCCTATGTTTCCGGACAGAAGGCCGCCATACTCGCAGACCTCGCCATCGCCCCGCTGCCCGTTTCCACCCTCGGCGGCCAGATCGTCGAGGCCGATCCGCAATACGATCTGCCGGCCCTGCCTGACAACGCGCTAGGCATGATCATCGCCGAAGGCGCGGGCGCCGCCGTACTCGCCGCCGCCGATCACCTCCGGGCAAGCTTCGCCGAGCGGGAAGCGCGGCAGGAACGGCTGGAGGGATAGCGCCGCGGGCTGATTGGCGCCCCCCCCGGGATTTCTATCCGGGTTGCCGGGGGCGGCCGTTCAGGGGCAGGAACAGTTTTTTCATGAAGACAAGCAAGATCGAACCGGCCGGCGCGGCGCGCAGGGAAAGCAGCACGCAGAAGCTGCTGCGAATCCTCGATTTCTTCGATGCCGGTCATCCCGCCTGGACTGTCGAGATGCTGAAGAAGCAGCTCGGGACGACGCGTCCCACGACTTACCGCTACGTCAAAGCACTCTGCGATGCCGGCCTTCTCGCGCCGAGCGCGGGCGGCACCTATGTGCTCGGCCCGAGAATCATCCAGCTCGACCGGCAGATGCAGGTCACCAGTCCGTTGCTCAAGGCCGCGATCCCCATCCTGGCGGAAGACACGTCGCCGGTGATCGGCTCCACCGTGATCAGCAGCTTCTATGGCCAGCACGTACTTTCCGTTTACGTCGACAAACGCGACCCTGACATCGTGATCCGCATGGAGCGTGGCGAAGCCTTCCCGCTGATCGACGGCGCGCCCTCGCTGATCATTCTCGCCCACCTGCCGCCGTATCAGATGCGGAAGTTCTACCTGTCGAATGCACCGATGATCGCGCAGGCACAGCTCGGCGACAGCCTGGAGGCGTTCCGCAGGTCCATGCGCGCCATGCGCAAGGCCGGATACTGCATTGGCTACCGGCTGAACCCGCTGGTCAAGGGCGTCGCCGCACCGATTTTCCACGACACGCGTACTGTCTCGGCAAGCGTCTGCTATGTCCGGCGCGCCGATATCACGAGCGAGGAAGACCTCAGGGAACTGACGGCCCTGGCGGTTCGGGCAGGCAAGCGGATTTCCGAAGAATTGAAGCTATCCGGCACTGCAGGAAACGCCGCTCTGCCCACGCCCCGGATGCCTCGATAGAGTTGAGGCGAGCGGGTTCAGCCGCGGCGGCGTCCACCGCGCCTGAGGGGCCGCCCGCTTCCATCTGACGACGGAGAGACGCGAACTTCCGGCAGCCTCACCTCGGCGGCGAGCCTGGGAAAGGGATCGGCCTTGTTCGGCAGCGCCATCGCGTTGACGAAGTGCTCCTGAAACTTCGGCTCAAGCGCGGTCTCGATCTTCTCGATCCGCCGCACCAGCGTCTCGATCTCGCGCCGGTGATCGGTATTGAGCAGCGCCATGCGCGCGCCCGTTCCCGCCGCGTTGCCCACGGCCGCGACCTTCTTCAGGTCGCAATCGGGAACGAGCCCGAGCACCATGGCGTATTTGGGGTCGATATAGGAGCCGAATGCGCCGGCGAGCTTGATCCGGTCGACGGACGAAATTCCCAGCTTGTCCATCAGCAGCCGAACCCCCGCATAGAGCGCCGCCTTGGCGAGCTGGATCGCCCTGACATCGTTCTGCGTCACGGTGATCGGGCTGCCCTGCCCCTCGCCGCCCGGCCACAGGATATAAGTGAAGGTCCGTCGCTCAGGCACGATCCGGCCGCCGAAATCGCCGCGCGACCCGTCGATCACGCCATCGGTCGTGATAACGCCGGCAAGAAACATCTCGGCGATCGCTTCGACGATTCCCGATCCGCATATACCAGTGACGCCGACCTGATCGATCTTCTCTGCGAATTCCGGCTCGTCCGACCACGCATCGATGCCGATCACCCTGATCTTCGCCCGCAGCGTCTCCGGATCGATCCGCACACGCTCGATCGCGCCGGGCGCGGCGCGCTGGCCGCAGGATATCTCCGCCCCCTCGAAGGCGGGACCCGTGGGCGAGGAAGCAGCGACGATCCGGTCGCGATTGCCGAGAACGATCTCCGCATTGGTGCCGACATCGACGAGGAGAACGATCTCGTCGCTGTTCTGCGGCCCTTCGGCGAGCGTCGCACCGGCGGCATCCGCGCCGACATGCCCGGCGATGCAGGGCAGGACATAGACCCTGCCGCCGGGGTTGATCTCAATGCCGATCTCCCTCGCCTCGATATCGAGGGCCGAGGATACGGTGAGCGCGAAAGGCGCGGAACCGAGCGGCACCGGATCAAGGCCGAGGAAGAGGTGATGCATGACCGGATTGGCGACGAAGACGGCCTCCAACACGTGCTCGCGCCTGATGCCGCCTTCGCCGCAGACCCGCTCGATCAGCGTGTTGATTGCCTCGCGCACGGTGCGCGTCAGCGCCTCGCGCCCGTCCGGATTCATCATGACATAGGAGACGCGGCTCATCAGATCCTCGCCGAACCTGATCTGCGGGTTAGACGTGCCCGACGAAGCGACCGTGCGGCCGGAAAGCAGAGAGGACAGATGCACCGCGATCGTGGTGGAACCGATGTCGACGGCAACGCCATAGGCGTCGCCGTTGAAGCCCGGCCATAGCGCGATGACGCGTGGGTGTCGGCGGCCGTCGTCATGGACCGCGACCGTGACCTTCCACTCGCCCTCACGCAGAATGTCGGGAACGTGGCCGAGCAGCGCGAAATCGGCGACAAGCCCCTCGAGTTTCCATTCTCGTTTCAGCGCCGCGAACAACCGGTCCAGATCGCCGAGGGGCTTTTCCATGTCCGGCTCCTCGACCTCCACATAGTAGAGACGGGTCGCGGGCTTGCGATCGATATGGCGTGTTTCAGCGCGCTTGCGCACAAGCTGGCGGTTGACCTGAACGTCCTGCGGCACGTCGATGACGAGATCGCCTTCGATCTTCGCTTGGCAGGAGAGCCGGCGTTCCGGCGCAAGGCTGCGCAGGCTTGCATAGCGCGCCTCCACTTCATTTGCCGGCGAAATGTTTTCCGGCGCGGAGGTGATGCCGTGTTTGGCGAACTTTCCCGTCGTCTGCTCGATCTGGCAGCGCCCGCAGATACCGCGGCCGCCGCACACGCTTTCGATATAGACGCCGAGGGAGCGCGCTGCGTCCAGCACGGGCGTGCCGACGGGAAACCGCCCGCGGCGGCCCGACGGCATGAACAGCACCAGTGGTTCCTCGGCCGACGTCATCTCCCGTTGTCCTTACCTTTTCCCCGGGAAAGACTTCGTCTTCCCAAGCCGTTTGGCATTCGCCCGCACGCGGCGCACATAAGGCTCGAGCGCCTCGTTGGCGATCCGGTCCGCGGCAGCGGCGTAGCCCTTGAGGTCGGTGCCCTTGAGGGCATGGGCCGGGTTCATGCTTTCGCGCAGCATCTGCATCCCGGCGCCGCTCACCGCTTCGCCGGCAGCCTCCATTTTCTCGCGTATCATCCGGTCGAATTCCGCGCGTCCCGTAGCGCTGCTGCCGCTCGCCAGCGCGAGCAGACGCCTCTGCATGACGAATGGCGCGAGACTCCAAAGAGCGAGCGCCGCCCCAGAAGACTTGTGCTTCCTTCCGGAACGGCGGGGTTTCTTCAAACGAAGTCTCCTTCCGGCCGCTCAGCCGCGCCCGACGCGACCCGCGCGTCCGCCGCGCCGCCGCCCGCCTGCGGAACCGGGCGCGGCGACGGGCGCCGTTTCGCCACCGGCGGAGGGCTGGTGATCGCGATAAGTCCTGATCCAGGTCGCGCAGTTCGGATCGGTGCCGTTCAGGACGTTCGCCGCCCGCACCATCTCCATCTCCTGCGGCCGGCAAGGATTCATGATCGCGCTCGTCATGCCCGCGCCGATCACCATGGGAATGAATCCCGCATTGATGCCGTGGCGATGCGGGATGCCGAACGAAATGTTGGAAAGGCCGCAGGTCGTGTTGACCTTCAACTCGTCGCGCAGCCGGCGGACGAGCTTGAACACCTGCTGTCCGGCAGTGCCCATCGCACCGATCGGCATGACCAGCGGATCGACCACGATATCCTCCGCCTTGATACCGAAATCGGCGGCGCGTTCCACGATCTTCCTGGCGACGGCGAAACGCACGTCAGGATCTTCGGAAATCCCGGTTTCATCGTTGGAAATGGCGACGACCGGCACGTCGTATTTCTTCACCAGCGGCAGGATCGCTTCCAGCTTCTCTTCCTCGCCTGTGACGGAATTGACGAGTGGACGGCCTTTCGCGACCTCGAGCGCGGCCTTGATCGCGGCGGTGACCGAAGAATCGATCGAGATGGGAACATCGACCAGATCCTGAACGATCTGAATAGTCTTCACCAGCAGCGGCGGCTCGGTCTCATTCGGATCGACGGCGGTGACGCCGGCATTGACGTCGAGCATGGTCGCGCCGGCGGCGACCTGCGCCAGCGCGTCCGCAATCACCGTCTCGAAATTCCCCGCCACCATCTCGGCGGCGAGCTTCTTGCGGCCGGTCGGATTGATGCGTTCGCCGATCACGCAGAAAGGTTGATCGAAGCCGATCACGACCTCCCGGCTGGCCGAAGCGACAATGGTGCGGCTCATGCGCTCTCCTGCTATATAAATATGTCTTTATATCTTTATATCAGGCGTCGAGACACTTCAAGCCCGCGCCCGAAACGTCAGCTTTCCCGCCCGCCGGCTGCGACCAGCGCTTTCAGGCGCGCATCATCATACGCCGCTTCCAGTTCCGCGAGCGCCTTGTCCGCCTCGGCTTCAAGATCGTCGTCGCAGGCTTCCGGCGCCCCGCGCCGCCACTCGGCCAGATAGGCTTCGCTATCGCGCGCGCCGACCCGCATGGCGGCCATGTCGATGGCTTCGATAAAGCGCTTTGAAAGCTCGCGTCGTGCACGCTTCCGGCCCGACTGCACCGTTACTTGAGCCGGGATATCGCGCCAGTAGACGATAATGCATTCGGCCATGGGCGCCTCGCTCCTTGCATTACAGAATCGTAGAGGGACGCTAACCCGAAACCGGGGGGCACGCCTAGGACGTGGGCTCGGAGATGACGCCGGGGACGGTCAAACCAGCGCCTTGAGCGAGCTTGCCAGATCGCCATAGCCGGTATTCCGCCTTTCGAAGGCAAGCCCCAGCCGGCGGGCAGTCGCCTCCGCCACCCGCGTCAGCGCCGGATCGTCGGTCTGGGCGAGGAAGACCAGCTTTTCGTAATTGCCGAAATAGGTTTCAAGCAGCTCGGGATGCCGGTCGAGGCCGAGGGGCTCGATCAGAAACGCATCTACCTGGCGCGCCAGGAAATCGGTCATGTAGAACGCCCGCATGTCGCCATCGCCCAGGGCTTGGAAGGCCGCGTTTCCCTGGTAGAAGGCAAAGCAGTGCGGACCCTCGATTCGCTGGACGCCGAGCCTTTCACAGACCTTGTCGAGCGCGCCGCCCGTGCCGCAGTCGCCATAGCCGATGAAGATGCGATCGTAACCTTCCGACCTTGCCCTGCCGATGGCCTCCTCGACAGCCGGCGCGATGCGCTCGGGTCGGTGATGAAACATCGCGGGGAGACAGGTCAGGTCGACATGGGCAAGCCCGGCCTGTTCGCACACCGCCTGGATTTCCCGGGCAAGCATGCCGCACGCGATCACCAGTATCTTTTCGGCGTACGGTGTCATGGGAGGAAGCTTGTATCACGCTTGCGCGCCGGCCAGAACCGGCGCGGCCCTCGATTGCTCAATCGGGTCGCAGGCCGTCGGCGCAATGGACCGTGAGCACACGCCGGTTGATGCTGAACAGACGGGCGATCTCGGGCTTCTTGAGATTCACCTGGATATGCGGCCGCGTCACCCGGATGAACTGGGCGAGGTCTGCGAGCGTCATGTTCCAGCGATACCGCTGCGGGCCGCCCTCGAGCCTGAACTCCTCGTAGCTGATATAGTGCGCGATGAAGAGCTTCAGCCGGGTCAGGCTGCTCGTCTCGTTCATGTTTGCCACCATGTCGGTGAAGCCGAACAACGTCTTCACGGTATTGAGATGCAGCGCGTCGGCCGATGCCACGTCATCGAGAATGCGCATCGCCGGCGCTTTGGGAATGAAGAGCGCGCTGCCTTCGCTCAAGGCGAAGAGATTGAAATAGTTAACCTCCGCCACGCGCAGGGCTGTGGGCAGGCAATGACCGGGAAAGATCGGCGTCACGAGCCGCCCTTCGCCATCGCGCTGGAATTTGAGGCCGCTCAGGATTCCCTGGGTGACGATCCACAAGCCGGTGATCGGCTCGCCCGCGCAGTAGAGATAATCGCCCCTCTTGAAGACCCGCTGTTCGGCATGCTCCGCCAGCGCCGCGGCCTTGTCGACCGGCATCGAAGGAAGGTATCGCCGGATCGTCCTCAGCGATTCGGCGCTCCTGGTGCGCTCCGCGGCGATGGCTTCGGTCGCGTTCAGCATGCCGGCACTATAGAGGGACGCGCGCGCATTGCCACAGGCCGCGCGCGCCGGTCAGCCGCACCGCATCGATGATCACACGGCAATATTGTGCTTCCGTTTCATCAGCGACTTGGCGGTTTCCACGGCGACCGCGGCGTCCCTGCAATAGGCGTCCGCGCCGATTGCCCTGCCGAACTCCTCGTTCAGGGGCGCGCCGCCGACCAGAACGATAATGTCCTCGCGAATGCCCCTCTGCTTCAGTTCGTCGATGACGACCTTCATGTAGGGCATCGTTGTCGTCAGCAGCGCCGACATGCCCAGAATGTCCGGCTGATGGGTTTCGATGGCGGCCAGATAGTCCTCGACCGGATTGTTGATGCCGAGGTCGATCACCTCGAAACCCGCCCCCTCCATCATCATGCCGACCAAATTCTTGCCGATGTCGTGGATGTCGCCCTTGACGGTGCCGATGACCATCTTGCCCATCTTGGGCGCGCCGGTTTCGGTCAGCAGCGGCCGCAGGATCGCCATGCCCGCCTTCATGGCATTCGCCGACAGCAGCACCTCCGGCACGAACAGGATACCGTCGCGAAAGTCTTCGCCGACGATCCGCATGCCTTCCACAAGCGCCTTGGTGAGGATGTCATAGGCGCTCCAGCCGCGTTCGAGGAAGATATTCGTACCCTCCTCGATTTCCTCCTTGAGCCCGTCGTAAAGATCGTCCTGCATCTGCTGGACGAGCGCCTCGTCGTCGAGTTCAGCCAGGATGATGTCGTCTTCGGACATGGGAAATACCTTCACTTTACCTGTCTGCCGAGCGGGCTTGCCGGCGTTCCGCGCCGCATCATTGCCAAGACTTTGGTCGAAAGATCAAGGGGCGGACTGTCGCGTTCCGGTGTGCAGCCGGGCAAAGCGCCGCTCCAGTCGCGCATTCAGTTCGGCGCCGATGATGACGACGTAGGCGGAGACGTAGATCCACATCATGACGCCGAGAATGGTGCCCAGCGATCCGTAGGTGGCCCCGAAATTGGCAAAGTTCGCCAGATAGAACACGAACGTCGCCGAAGCCACCATCCAGGCAAGCGTCGCGATCGCCGATCCTGCCGACAGCCAGCGCAGGCTGCGCCGCGAGCGGTTCGGCCCCCAGCGGTAGAGCATTGTGATGGCGATGTTGATGACGATGAAAAGCAGCAGGGGTGAACCAATAGCGCCGATATAGCCCGGGACGCTTTCAAGCCCGAACACGGAGAGCACGATCGGCACCGCGACGAGCACGTTGACGATCAGCGTGCCGAAAAGTATGGCGCAGATCGTGAATACGAAACTGACGCCCAGAAGCCGCAGAAAGCCACGGGCTTCCGTATCGCCGTAGGCCTGATTGATGGCGCTGAAAAGTGCCCGCATGCCGTTGTTGGCGCTCCACAGGGAAAAAAGCGCTGACCCGACAACCGACAGGCCGAGAGCATCCCGCCTTGTCGAGATGATCCGCTCCAGCTGGTCGGTGACCAGTTCGAGGGCCGAAGGGGGAACGAAACCCGCCAGCAGGCCTACATGTTCCCTGATCGATGCCGGGTCCGCGATCAGCCCGTAAACCGATACGAAAACGACAAGCGCGGGTACAAGAGCAAGCATGACGTAGAAGGTGACGCCCGCCGCCGCCTGCCCGCTATGCGCGTTGAATACGCTGTCGGCGACGTCGCCGGCGATACCTCCGGTCGCCGCGTCCAATCGCCGCCAGCCGCGCACGAATAATCCGGATTCTCCCGCCTGACCGTTGTCTTCCGTTGCACGCTGCCCCAAAGACCTCTCCTCCCTGCTCTCGCAGCGGATACCCGTGCGGACGCGGTAACCTCTCCCAAAACCCTGCGGGGGAAAAGCGTCATCGCCTCCCGGCATGGGGAACGCGCGGGCGCCTTTGAACGTTTCGAGAAAAGTGGATGGCGCTGTGCCAGAGCAGTGCCGAAAGGAGAGCCTCACAATGCCCGATGAACCCAGCATTTCCGTACCCCGGCAGGACAATGTCGGCCCTGAGCTCGGCGCCAGGCCACTCGCGGCGCAGGCCGCACGAGAAACCGTGCGCAACAGTCTCGATCATCTCAAGCACAAACGAGAAGAAAGCGTAGACGGTAAGAAGCGGTCCGACGAGGACAAGACAAAGCCTGAGCACAGGAAGGATCGCGAGGAAGAGGCTGAACTGGAAGAGGGGCTTGAGGAATCGTTTCCCGCAAGTGATCCTCCTGCGAGCACCAATCCGACGCGCTGATGGACAGCGGGCGAATTGCCTTTTCCGCACGCGGCAGAATTCGCTAACGTGTCCTCATGTCCGTAAGACCGCCTTCAGCCATGCGTGCCGCGCCTGCCGGAAGTGGAAAGGGCCATTCGTCCTTTGCCGCGGTTGAGCACGAGCTGTTCACCGAGCAGGCGGGTACGCTCATTCGGATCACCCGGCGGTTCGAAGCCGCACTTGAAGCGCTAAAGCAATGCAGCGATGACGATCCGGCGCGACAGCGACGCACGCGCGAGGCGGCTCATGCCTTGTGGGTGCTGGTTGTTCAGCGGGACTGTCTGGGTCTTCCCGGAACGGCGAGGCTGATCGCGGACTACGATGTCCCCGCCGAGGTTCGCATCCTATCCGGGGTTGCTATTCCGCTGCGCCGGCGGCACCGGTGAATCCGGCGACGGCATTCTCGGCAGTCCTGGACGGGGCGCCCCCCAGCAAAGGCTGCATCAGATCCACAAGGGCCGGATCTCGAACGATCGCCATGCGCTCCTCTGGCGTCAACCACGCGCGCAATTCCTCCAGATCGGTTGCCTCCACGATCTTACGGGCCGCGGTGAGGCGCGGTGTGTCAGGGCGCCCTCGGGGCATCGGTGCGGGCTTGCCGAGGGCTGCAAAATGTTCATGGCGCGCGGACGGATCGGTCGCGAGCTGATCGAGCACATCGCCCTCGTACCCTGATGCGTATGATTCAAGGAGCGCATCGCGTTCCCTTGCAATCGCCGGCGGATCGATTTCCGCCGGGCTGAGCAGGAATCCCCCACGCGTGAACAGCTTCCCGGCACGCCGGCTACCCGACCAGCGGCTCAGCGGGATGGAAATGATGAGACCGACCGTGACCGGCGCAAGCCATGCCGCCAGCGGCGGCGCGAGGAGCAGAGCGGCCGCGGCACCCACGACACCCGCCATCATGTGCATCCTGTGGTGACGGACTGCCTCTCCCCAGCGTGTTTCGCCTTCGTCCCGCCGCTGCGCATTCCAACCCGAGTCGCGCCCGCGCAGGATGTCCCAGATGTGCCGGCACTGGATCAGCATAAGCACGGGGGCGTACAGCGCTGACAGGACCACTTCGACGATGAAGCCGGCGATAAGCGGGGCGGTTCCCCCAAAGGCACGTCGACGGGACCCGTCGAACAAGGCTATCAGCAGCGACAGTATCTTCGGCAGGAAGAGAACGCCCATCGACACCACGAAAACGGCCAGCATGCGCTCTGAATCGAAGCGTGGCCATGTCGGAAAAAGCTGGAACTCGTCGGAGAAATATTCCGGCCGCACAAGGATGGCCTGCGCCGCCAGCAAAGCACCGATGATGATCAGCACAAGCCAGAGAACGGCGCTGGCATAGCTCAATATACCGATCGCGAAATGCAGCCTGCTCGCGGGATGCAGCCCAGCCGCGCCGATGATCCGGCTATGCTGAATATTGCCCTGCGCCCAGCGTCTGTCGCGGATCGCGATATCGCTGAGCGAGGGAGGCGCGGCCTCGAACGACCCGTCCAGATCGCTCGCCATCGCCACCTTCCAGCCCGCGCGCCGGATGAGCGCCGCTTCGACGAAATCGTGGCTGAGCACGTGCCCGCCGAACGGACGGCGCCGCGACAGTTCGGGAAGTCCGCAGCTTTCGGCAAACGCCAAACAGCGGATCGCCGCGTTGTGCCCCCAATAGTTGCCGTCATTGCCCTGCCACAGGCCGTAGCCGCGCGCGATCAGGGGGCCATAGAGACTGCCGGCGAATTGCTGCAGCCGCGCGAACAGGGTGCGCGCACCGATCAGCGCCGGAACGCTCTGCAGAATGCCGAGCCGCGGGTCCCCGTCCATCCTGCGGACCAGAGCGATGAGCGTTTCCGGCGTCATCAGGCTGTCGGCGTCAAGCACGACCATCATTTCGTAGCGACCGCCCCAGCGCTCCAGGAATTCGCGCACATTGCCGGCCTTCTTACCGGTGTTGAGCGGCCGGTGGCGGTACCATACCGCCAGTTCGGCGCCCAGCGCGCGCGACAGCCGCATCGCGGCCTGCGTCTCGCGCGCGAGGATGTCGGCGGAGCGGGTATCGGAGAGAATGAAAATCTCGAAACGCTGACCCTGTCCGGCCGCGGCAAGTCCGTGGCCCATCGCCTCCAGCGCCGCGCAGACCCGCTGCGGATCCTCGTTGTAGACCGGCATGACCAGCGCGACCTTGCCGCCGCCTGCGAGGCTTTCGCCCGCTTGAACCCGCCGTCCGGCGAACAGGCCGGCGATCGCTGAAACCGCCGAGAAGACGACCCAGGCGAAGGTCAGGACGAAGAGCAGGACGAACAACGCCTCCAGCGTCGTCACGCCGCCCAGCGAGACGACCTTGATCATCTGATAGAGACCGATGGCGGTGGCCAGCGCCGTCGCCGTCGCGATCAGGAAACGCTGCCAGAAAACCACCGGCGCATTGAGCTTTTCCAGGGGCCTCGGCGCATGCCTGAAATTCTGGTCAGGCATGGCAAGGGGCGCGGGCGGCGGCTGCAGCCCCGCGTCGGCTTGCGTTTCCAGCCTGACTATGCGGTCCATCGGTAAATCCAGGTTTCGGTCAACGGCCGGTCGCCGACCACCACGCGTAGCCGAAACTCCACGAGTTCGGCTCCCTGCGGATCGAATTCGAAGCTGGCGCGTATGCCGCCTGCGAACGGATTGGGTTGCAGGTTCTGACGGGATACAACCCCTGCGGAGTTCGTCAGTTCCACCGTGGCGCCGGGCTCAATGGTCGCACCCTCGAAGTCGATGACGGCCATTTCGCGATCCTGGTTGAAATTCCGCCCCATGCGCGTTGCGGCAACCACGCCGATTCCGTCGGCGGCGGGCCCCTGCCCCCAGCGCAGCCGATAGGTGAATTGCAGCGGTCCTTCGGCGGTGACCGGCCGCGCCGGCCGCCAGTAGGCCACGATGTTGTCATGGACTTCGCGATCGGTCGGAATCTCCACCAGAACGACCGATCCCTCCCCCCAGTCGCCGACAGGCTCCACCCAAAGGCTCGGGCGAAGATCATAGCGCGCCTCGAGATCCTGGAAGTCGGCGAAGTTATGCCGACGCTGGATCAGCCCAAAGCCCTGCGGCCCGCGGTCGACGAAAGCCGAAATCTGCAGCAGTTCGGGATTGGCGAGCGGCCTCCACAACCGTTCCCCGGCCCAGTTTATCATCAGCAGCCCGTCGGAATCATGAACCGCGTTACGCCAGTCATCGAAGCGGTCGCGATTGGTGCTGTCATACATGAACATCGAGGTCAGCGGAGCAAGACCGATATTCTCGATGGGTTTGCGGGCGAAAATTGTTGCCTCGACGTCCATGACCGTCTCGTCGCCTGCCCGGACGGTGAACCGGTAGGCGCCCGTCGCCGACTCGCTTTGGAGCAATGCATGGACCACGAACACGCGGGCGCCCGGCGCCGGACGCTCCAGATAGAAGCGCGTGAACGCCGGAAACTCTTCTCCCCCGGGGGACGCCGTCCCGATCGCCAGACCGCGCGCCGACAGGCCATATTGCTGCCCTTTGCCGACCGCGCGGAAATAGCTTGCCCCCTGAAAAACGAGGAATTCGTCCCATATGTCGGCATTGTTGATAGGCCGGCGTACCCGAAAGCCGGAGAACGGAATATCCTGATCCTGCGGTATCGCCGGCACTTCCGGACCGTAATCGAACATGTCGGGAGAGAAGTGAATGCGCGTTGCCGTCCCGCCGTCGACGACGTACATCAGGACCGGAATCTTGTAGTAAAAGCCGGCATGGAACAGGTCGATCGTGTAGCCGCGACCTTCATCCTTCCAGAGCGCCGCTTCGGGCCTGAAGCGGATGGCGCGATACTGGTCGTAGGTCAGCGAGGGAAGCGGTTCCGGAAGGCCGGCCTCCAGCGGCTTGAATTCCTCCGTTGCCAGCTTGCGCGCCAGTTCCATCAGCCACTGGCGGTCAAACGGCCTTCCCTCTTCGGCCGCCTGCGCCGCGCCGACGAACCCCAGCCCGCTCTCGGCAAGCTGCCGGACAAACGGAATGAGGGCGGTGGCGGCGGCCCCGCCAGCGAAAAAGTCGCGGCGATTCATGGATTCTCCCTGCCCTGCAGGCCGTGACCGGCCGTGGCTGGGCACCTACATGACGGTGTGAACCCGGCCAAAATATGACAGTCCGAACCGGCTGGCGGCGCGAGCCGTCGGTCGCAATCTTCCGCTCGCCGCGGACCCGTTGGAAACCGCAGATAGTTCAGTGCCGTCGCCTCTGTTCCCGAGCCGCCCGGCAACCGACCGGGCGCCGCCAAAGAAAAGGGCCGCAGGACCAAAGCCCTGCGCCCCCTTGCCGGCGATGAATTCATCATAAAGCCGACCTGTTCGTCCAATGCAATTTATGCAGCGCAGGAAAAATGCCATGCAACGGGTGCATTGCAAAGGGGGTAGCGCGGCGCCGGCACGGCTTACGATCCCTCCAGTTCCTCGCTGGTCGAGTCCGGACTGAGATCCTGCACCGCGTTGCGGGTCGGCTGCCGGGTGAAGCCGTGGATATCGCCAAGGTCGCGCATGTCGCGTTTGATCTCGACCGGGCTCTGGACAAACGCCGTGATCAGTTCCGACAGCGAGCGCAGCGCATGAAGGTGAATGCGCTCGTAGCCGTGCGACGCGTCGACCCCGAAGGTGATCAGCGCCGTGCGTACATCCGCCCCCGCCTCGATGGCGCTCGCCGAATCCGAGCGGTAGTAGCGGAAGACGTCCTTCTGATGCCGGATGTCGTTTGCCCGGCATAGATCCACCAGCTTCTTGGTCAGATGATAGTCGAAGGGCCCGGTCTGATCGCCCATGGAGATCGTCACGCCGAACTCGTCGGAATTCTGCCCGGGCGCCGTCGTTCCGTTGTCGATGGTGATCATCGAAACGACGTCCGGGCTGAGGACCGACGAAGCCCCGACACCGACTTCCTCGGCGATCGTGAACAGCCAGTGGATATCGACCGGCGTCCGGGCGTCCTCGTCCTGCATCGCCTTGAGCGCCGCCAGCATCACGGCGACGCCGGCCTTGTTGTCGAGATGGCGCGAGTTGATGAATCCGTTGCTCAGAAACTCCGGCTGCGGATCGACCGCGACGATATCGCCGACGTCGATGCCGAGCCTTTCCAGATCGGCCTTGTCGCGCGCCAGGGCATCGACGCGGATCTCGACATTGCCCCAGCTCACCGGCTGTTCATCGACCTCTTCGTTGAACGTATGCCCGGAAGCCTTCAAGGGCAGGATCGTGCCGCGATAGCCGCCCTTCTCCGTGAAGATCGTCACCCGCGCGCCTTCGGCAAACCGCGAAGACCAGTGCCCGATCGGCACCACCGCGAGACGCCCGTTTTCCTTCAGCAGCTTGACCTGCGCGCCCAGCGTATCGACATGGGAGACGACGGCGCGAGCGCCGACATGCTCCTTCCTGCCGGGTCTGACCGCGCGGATCGCGCCACGCCGCGTCAGCTCCGGCACGAGGCCGAGCGTCGATATTTCGGCGGACACAAATCGCACGATCGTGTCGGTGTAGCCCGTGGGACTGGGGATCTCGAGCAGCTTGCGCAGTACCTGCTGCAGATATTCAGCATCAATGGCCAGTCGTGTCATTCATATCGCTCTTGCTTCGGGCGGTTCACTCAGGGCCTGCCGAACGGAAGAAGGTACCGACAGCGGAAACAGCAGGTCAATGAACCGTTCCGCAGTGGGCTGCGGCTCGTGGTTGGCAAGGCCCGGACGCTCATTGGCCTCGATGAAGGCGTAGTCGGGCTCGCGCGGGCTCCTGACCATCAGGTCGATCCCGACAACGGGAATGTCGATCGCCCGCGCGGCCTTGATCGCGGCGTCAACGAGCTTCGGATGCACCTGATCGGTTACGTCGTGGATCGTGCCGCCAGTGTGCAGATTGGCGGTCCGGCGGACTTCGAGAGCCTCGCCCTCTTTGAGCACGTCCTTCAGGCCGTGTCCGGCTTCGCGCAATGTTCGAAGCGTCTCCGCATCGAGCGGAATGGTGGACTCCCCGCCCGTCGCCGCCTCGCGCCGGCGGCTCTGATGCGCGATCATATCCGCAATGGTGTTCTGCCCGTCGCCGACTATGGTCGCGGGCCGGCGCACCGCCGCGGCGACCATGCGATAGTTGATCACCACGAGCCGGAGGTCCTGGCCTTCCACAAGTTCCTCGATCAGCACCGCGTCGGAGATGCGTCTTGCGGCCTCGATCGCATCTTCGATTTCACCGATGCCGGCGAGCCCGACGGCGACGCCCCGTCCCTGCTCGCCCTTGGCCGGCTTGACGACCACCCGGCCGTGGCGCGCAAGGAAGGCCTCGATTTCCTCGCGTTCGGCATCGGCGGATATCTGCTCCGGCACGGCGACGCCAGCCTTCTCGACGACGCGTCTCGTCACAGACTTGTCATCGCAGATCGACATCGCAACGGCGGTGGTGAATTCGGAAAGGCTTTCGCGGCAATGGACCGAGCGTCCTCCGAAGGAAAGCCGGAAAAAGCCGCCTTCCGCGTCCGTCACATCGACATGGATTCCGCGCCGGCGCGCCTCCTTGACGATGATCTTGGCATAGGCATTGAGGCTCTCGTCGGTGTCGGGCGCGGTATAGAGCGTTTCATTGAAGGTGTTCTTGCGCTTGACGGTGAAGAACGGCACTCGGCGAAAGCCGAGCTTTTCGTAAAGGCGGATCGCCTGCGTGTTGTCATGCAGCACGGACAGATCCATATAGGCAGCCCCGCGCGCGGCGAAATATTCCGCCAGCCTGCGCACCAGCGCTTCGCCGAGACCGGGCTGCGAGGCCTGCGGATCGACGGCCAGGCACCACAGCGATGAGCCGCGTTCGGGATCGTTGAACGCCTGCATGTGATCGACCCCGGTGACGGTGCCGAGGATCGCGCCGGTCTTCTCGTCCTCCGCGACGAAATAGCAGAGCGCCCGCGCATCGCGCTTCTGCCAGAAGAATTCCGGCGGGATGGTGACCATGCCGCGCGCCGAATAGAGACGGTTGATCGCATCGGCGTCGTGCTGAACCGTCAGCCGGCGAATGAAAAAGTTCTTCGGCGTTCTCGACGAGGCGCGATACGTCGCAAGATTTAGCCGGTAGGTATGAGACGGATCGAGAAAGACGTCCTGCGGCGCGTTCGCCAGCAGCACGTGCGGATCGCGCACGTAAAAGGCGATGTCGCGCCGGTCCGGCTTTTCGCCCTGGATCTTCTGGATGATCCGTTCCGGATCGCTGAAGGTCTGGGCGAAGATCAGCCGCCCCCAGCCGCATTCGAGCGCGACGTCCGGCAGCGGCTCCTCTCCCGGCGCCGGATGGCCTATCGGCGGTTTCAGCGTCTGGTCGCGCATCTGCTTCAGCCGATGCCCGACGCTGTCTCTTGAGCGGCCGTCGCGGCTGCCGCGCGGCAAGCCCGTATTCCGGGTCTTCTTTTCGCTCATCGCCACTCTCTTTCCCGGTTCGTCCGCGGATGCCCCACGGTCCGTCCCGCTTTCAAAGATGATGGGACTGGAGCCACATCTCCAGCAACGCAACCTGCCAGAGCTCCGAACCGCGAAGCGGTGTGATGTGCTCCGACGGCTTGTCGAAAAGCCGCTCAAGATAGGCCGGCTCGAACAGGCCGCGCGCGCGCGCCGCCTGCGAGGAAAGCGTATCACGCACCATCTCGAGATAGTCGCCCTCGATATATTTCAGCTGCGGCACGGGGAAATACCCCTTTTTGCGGTCGATCACCTCGTGCGGCACGACAAGGCGGGCGGCATCCTTCAGCACGCCCTTGCCGCCATCGGCCAGCTTGAATTCGGGCGGGATACGTCCGGCCAGTTCGACCAACTCGTGGTCGAGGAAGGGCACGCGCGCCTCCAGACCCCAGGCCATGGTCATATTGTCGACGCGCTTCACCGGGTCGTCGACGAGCATTACATGCGCGTCGAGCCTGAGCGCGCGGTCGACCGGACTTTCCGCGCCGGAGCGCATCAGATGTTCGGCGACGAATTCACGGCTCGCGTCCCCGTCGGCCAGCCATTCGGGCCGCAATTGCGTCTGGAGTGTCTCGTGGCTGCGGTCGAAGAACACCCTGGCATAGTCGCCGACGACATCGTTCGAGGCGGCAAGCGGCGGATACCAGTGATAGCCGCCGAAGACTTCGTCGGCACCCTGCCCCGACTGCACGACCTTGATGTGTTTGGAGACTTCGCGGGAGAGCAGATAGAAACCGATATTGTCGTAGGAAACCATCGGTTCCGACATCGCGTGGATCGTGTCCGGCAGCGCCGACATCAGCTCCGCCGACGGCACGAAGATCTTGTGATGGTCGGTCTGGAAGCGTTCGGCGATCAGATCCGAATAGACGAACTCGTCGCCCTTCTCGCCATTGGCTTCCTCAAAGCCGATGGAGAAGCTCATCAGCCCCTTCTGGCCTTGCTCGGCGAGCAGTCCGACGATCACGCTGGAATCCACGCCGCCCGACAGCAGCACGCCGACCGGCACATCGGCGACCATGCGGCGGCGCACCGCCACCCGCAATGCCTCCAGCACGCGGTCGCGCCAGTCCTGCCTCGTCAGCCCGCTGTCTTCGGCCCGGCGCTCATAGGATGGCTGCCAATAGCATCGATCCTGGGTGGAACCGTCGAGCCGCACCCGTCGCGTCGTCGCCGGCGGCAGCTTGCGCACGCCGTTGACGATGGTCCGCGGCGGCGGCACCACGGCGTGAAAGCTCATGTAGTGATGCAGCGCCACGCGGTCGATGGAGGTATCGATATCGCCGGCCTGGAGCAGCGCGGGCAGCGAGGAGGCGAACCGCAGGCGGTGCTTGTCGGCGCTGTAATAGAGCGGCTTGATCCCGAAACGGTCGCGCGCCAGCACGATATCGCCCGTACCCCGTTCGGCGATGGCGAAGGCGAACATGCCGTGGAATCTCTCCACGCACGCTTCCCCCCAGGCGTGATAGGCCTTGAGAATGACCTCCGTGTCGCCATGGGAAAAGAAGCGGTAGCCCTTCGCCGTCAGCTCGTCGCGCAGTTCCGGATAGTTGTAGATGCAACCGTTGAAGACGACCGTCAGGCCGAGTTCCGGGTCGCTCATCGGCTGCGCGGAATTGTCCGAAAGGTCGATGATTCTCAGGCGGCGGTGCGCGAAGGCGATCCGCCCCTGCGCGAACATTCCGCTGCCGTCCGGACCGCGCGGCGCCATCGCGCCGGCCATCCTTGCCACCGTTTCCGCATCGGCGAATTTTTCGTCGAACCGGATTTCTCCGGCGATTCCGCACATATCTCAAGCTGCTCCGGCGTTCGTCTTGTTCAGGCGTAGCGCCCGGATCAAAAAACAAGGCGCGGACTTTTGATGGCCCGCGCCTCCCGCAATTCTTCTGAAGGCATAGCCCTGCCTGCACCGGGTGTCAAATTACCGAATGAGCGAACGTGCAAGGTCCGCCTCGGGTTCCACTGCAAGACGGAATGCTGTTCCGGCGGGCCTCACCGGAGAAACGGATCCGCCGCGCAGGCCTTCATCGCCCCCTGATATTCGGCGACAAGCCTCTCACAGAGGTCCGCCGCGCCGGGAATGTCGCTGACCGAACCGACGCCCTGACCGGCCGACCAGATAGTCTTCCACGCCTTCGCCTCATCGGAAAGGCCGTGCAGTTTCACGCCCTCGTCACCGCCGCGCTGTTCGGGGTCGATCCCGGCGGCCGCGAGGCTCGCCCTCAGGAAATTCGCCGGCACGCCGGAGACCTTCGGCGTGTAGACGATGTCTTCCGCGCGCGCCTCGATGATCATCTGCCGGTAGGCGGGATCGGCGAGCGACTCCCTGGTGTTGATGAAGCGCGTTCCCAGATAGCCGAGATCGGCGCCCATCACCCGCGCGGCGGCGATCTGCGCGCCGGTCGATATGGCGCCGGACAGAATGATCGTGCCGTTGAAGAAGGCGCGGATTTCGGGGATGAGGGCGAACGGGCTGAGCAGACCCGCATGTCCACCTGCGCCGGCGCATACGGCGACGATCCCGTCGACACCCGCTTCGGCGGCCTTGCGGGCGTGTTTGACCGAAATCACATCGTGAAAGACGAGGCCGCCATAGGAATGGACGGCATCCACCACTTCCCTGACCGCGCCCAGCGAGGTGATCACGAGCGGCACCTTGTGTTTCACGCAAAGGGCGAGATCGGCTTCGAGCCTGCCGTTCGACTTGTGGACGATCAGGTTGACGCCGAACGGCGCCGCGCCGCGATGGGCCGAAAGCCGTTCGGCGATCTCCGACAGCCAGCCGTCGAAACCGGCCGATTCGCGCTGATTGAGCGCGGGAAAGGAGCCGAGGATACCGGACCGGCACGTCTCGACCACGAGGTCGGGACCCGAAACCAGAAACATCGGCGCGGCGATTGCGGGAATGCGGAGTTTTCCCGCAAGTCCTTCCGGTATGGCCATGATGCAGCGCTCCGAATGCAGTCTCTTCGATGACGAAGGGCGCGCGAATCTAGCAGCGGCGGCAATGGAGTCCAACCGCCCGTCGTTATCCTCAATCGGGCGCGGCCGATGCGCCGGCAGCCAGCAGAAGATCGACGAACAACGCGCAGGGACCGTCAGGCGCTCCGGAATTGTCGATGACGAAGACCGAGGCGGGGTCGACGGCCAGCTTCACCTCGCGGGCGATGCGGCCCTCGATCTCCGTTTCGCTCTCCCGCCCGCGCGCCTTCAGGCGGCTCCTGAGCGCGACGCTGTCGGCCACGACGTGGACCACCAGCAGGCGCCGGTACCGCCTTGCGGCATCGGCGAGCGCCGCCCGCGAAACGTTGGCAACGACCACGTCGCCTTCGGCGATCCACTCGTCGACATTTCTAGATATGCCGTAGGACAGCCCGTTTGCGTCCCAGGAAAGCGCAAAGGCCCCCGACTGGCGCATCCCGGCGAAAGCAGCCGGCGACACGCCTTCATGCGGTTCGCCGCCGGCATCGGGAGGCCGCGTGATGACGCGCCGCGCAAAGCGTACGCCCGGTTCGCCTTCAAGCGCCTGGCGGGCATGGGCGATCAGCGTATCCTTTCCCGCCCCGCTCGCACCGACAACGGCGACGAAGAGCCCCCGACCGATGGCGCCGAGGCCGGAGGGCAGATGAGACACGAATCCATGCGGATCGGAAGCGGTCTGCGGCCTCATCGCGCGCCGCCTCGCAGGACGGCAAGCAGGTCAGCGCGGAAATCGTCGAGCGGTGGTGTCGGCAGGCCGACGATCTTGGCCATGTCGTCCCAGAGCCGCAGGTTCACCGCATCCTGCCAGTACTGGCCGCGCCGGAACGCCTCGACCTCCCCGCTATCGAACGGACCGCCCTGCACCTTCAGCGATGCGACGGAGGCGGGCGACAGCGTCGACATATACGCCTGATCGACGGCACAGAGATAGCGCTTGGCGGCGACGTGCAGGCGGATCGGCTCGGTGACTTCCAGCCCGAACCACCGACCCAGATGATCTGCCGCGACATCTTCGTGCATGAGATCGACGCCCCGTTCCGCCGCCCCTTCGTCTTCGGCGACCATATGGCCATAATCGTGCAGCAGCGCGGCGGTCACAAGCGACGGTCCGGCGCCGTTGCGCCGGGCCAGCATGGCGCATTGCAATGCATGCTCGAGTTGCGTCACGGCCTCGCCGCCATACATCTCGTCTCCTTTGCCGGCGAGCGTCCTCATGATGCCGTCGACGATGCTCATGCGACCCTTCGCCCTTCGCGCCATACGGCGCGCACGACCGGCACTTCGCCGTCCATCGTGACGCGGATGAGATCGGCGCGCTTGCCCGGTGCGATCTCGCCCCGGTCGTCGAGACCGACCGCCCGGGCCGGATTGCGCGTCACCAGCGCGACCGCTCTGGGCATGTCGAACCCCTCGATGCGCCTCGGAAGCAACATCGCGCCCTGAAGCAGCGAGAAGGGGATATAGTCGGAGGAGAGGATGTCGAGGCGCCCCTCCCCGGCGAGATCGGCCGCGGAAACGTTTCCGGAATGAGACCCGCCGCGCACCAGATTGGGCGCCCCCATGAGGATCGAGAGTCCGTTCGCTCGGGCGGCCTCCGCCGCCGCATGCGTTGTCGGGAACTCGGATATGGTCGCGCCGTCGGCGACGGCTTCAGCGACATGCTCGGGCGTCGCGTCGTCATGGCTGGCGATCGCAACGCCGCGCTGGCGGCAACGCTCGACGATTTCCCTGCGATTGGCGTCGGCATAGAGACCCCCATTGGCCAGACACCGCTGGATATAGGCATCCATCTCCGAGTCGCCCATGCCGGACTTGCCCTGATAGTACTCCCGGTATTTGTCGAGATTGACGAACTGCCGCTGCCCGGGCGTATGGTCCATCACCGACACCAGCCTGATATCGCCGCGCTCGCCGAGTTCATCCATCTTCTCCACCGCGTCCCGCGCCGCGATCTCGCAGCGCAGATGGATGAGATGATCGGCGCGCAGACGTCCCCCGTCCCGCGCGGCGGTGATCGCACCGATCAGAGAATGGAGATCATAGGACGACGCCTTGACGTCGGCATCGGTCCCGACCCGGATGGCGTCCAGCACGGTCGTAATGCCGGATGTCGCGATCTGCGCGTCATGCGCCTGGACCGCGGCGATGGCGTTCCACACCACCCCGGGACGCGGCGAATAATGACCTTCGAGATGGTCCGTGTGCAATTCCACGAGGCCGGGGAGCAGGAAATCGCCCTCCATGTCCTCCCCTGTGGACGAACCGCCTCCGTCGATCTTCCTGATGAACCCGCCACCGGTGTTCAGGCTGCCGGCGACGACTTGATCGGCGCAGACGATGCGGGCATTGCGAAAACTGTATTCGGGCGCACTCACGGTGCCTTCTCCATTGTTGTGGGCGTACTGGATGCGTCGGCCCGGCCCGTCAGCGGCAGGCTCCGATGAATGAGGAAATCCGCGCCGGGCTCGGCCTCGACGAACAGCGCGATCCGGTCGATTCGGACGGGCGCCTCGAGCAACGGACCGAAATGCGCCTCTGCGAGCGGCGTAACGCGGTCCGCTTCCTCCTGCGACAGCCGGTCGGTCAGCGTCATGTGGAACCGGAAATGGTCCTTCACATGCGGATATCCCCACCGTTCCAGGAGCCGCATCTGCGCGGCGTTGAGACCGGCGGCGCGGCGGGCGAAATCGGCGCCGTCGAGCCGTGCCCAATAGGGATCAAACGCTTCCAGCACGGCCTCGGCCAGGGCCGACAACCGACCCTCGTCGCGATTGGGTAAAAGGGCCAGGAAGCCCGACAGCGTGCCGACCTTCAAGGAGACAGGAAAGGCTGCGAGCCGGGCCGCAGTGTCCTTGGCCGCCTCGACCACGTCCTCAAGGCTAAAGGGATCACGCAGGTGGAAAGGCGCCTTCAGCGTCGCATGGAAGCCGTAGCGTCGCGGCGCGGCGAGGATCTCATCCGCCGCCGCCCGGCCGAGCGCCGCTTCCAGCACGGCCGGCTGCCGACCCTCATGCGCGGCGTCGCGGCCGAGCCAGGCCGATGCCGCCCGCCAGAGCGCTGTTTCCGGAGCCGGCGCGAAATAGATGGCGACCCGCATGTTCGTCCTCAGATGGCAAGCCGGCGCAATTGCTGCGACAGGATGTCGGTCAGCGACACGGTCACGACGACGATGATCATGATCGCGGCGGTCTCCGCGTAGTAGAAGCCCCGGATCGACTCGAACAGGATCTGGCCGATACCGCCGGCGCCGACCAGGCCCAGCACGGTGGCCGAACGGACATTCGATTCGAAGCGGTAGAGCGAGAAGGATATCCACAGCGGAAAGACCTGCGGAATGACGCCGTAAATCACTTCCTGGAACCTGCTCGCACCCGTTGCCCTGATGCCTTCCACGGGCCTGTGATCGATTGCCTCGACCGCCTCGGAAAACAGCTTTGCCAGAATGCCGGTCGTGTGAATGAAGAGTGCCATCACGCCCGCGAACGGGCCAAGACCGACCGCCACGACGAACAGCACCGCGAAGACGAGTTCGTTGATTGCGCGGAACATGTCCATCAGGCGCCGCACCGGCTGGTAGATCCACCAGGGCGTGATATTGGCCGAAGACAGAATACCGAAGGGTATGGCGGCGAGGATGGCGAGCCCGGTGCCCCACAGCGCGATTTGCACGGTCAGCACCATTTCGCTCAGATAGTACCGCCATTCGTGGAAATTCGGCTCGGCGAACCCCATGGCGTATTCGAGCATGTTGTCGGCATCGGTGAACAGGTTCACCCACCGGTAGACCTCGGCCGGATCGTAGGCCCAGGCCAGGACGCCGATGACGCAGAGCCACACGAGATATGTCAGCAGCGTGCTGCGCAACGAGCGACGCGGCAGTTCGACGCTTGCATGCGTTGCTGTCGTGTCTGTCATTCAAATGTCCTGCGGGGTCCAGAAACACGGGTCTGGTCGATCCGCCGCCGGCCCCTTCGACGAGGAACCGGCGGCGGTGGTCTTTCGTGGCAGCGTCTACGACTGCGGCACGCGGGCCATCAGCCCTTCGATCTCGGCCTTCTGCGCTTCAAGTTCCTTGATCTTGGCGGCCTTGTCGGCGGCGCTCAGTTGCTCGTCACCATTGATCTTGAACATCTGCTTGGAGATTTCCAGGATGCGGATCGGATAGAGCTGCGCGTCGGAGGACGGCCGGAACGGTGCCCATTGCAGGCCGGCCAGCACTTCACGCGCCTTGGCGACTTCCTCGGGCGTGCCGAGACGTCCGTAGGACATGAAGAACTTGTAGATCTTCGCTTTGGTCGCTTCGTCGAGATCCTTCTTCCAGACGATCGGGTCGGACGGGATCAGCGGCGACTTCCAGATGATCTTCAGGTTCTTGAAGGCTGTCGGATTGCTCAACTCCAGACGCGACATGTTCTCGGTGTTGTTTGTCGCGACATCCACCTGTTTGTTCGCGGCGGCCAGCGCGTTGGTCTCGTGGTTGGCGTTGCGCACCGTCTTGAAGCATGTCTTCGGATCGACATTGTTCTTGGCGAAGACGAAGGTCGTCGGCACCAGGAAGCCGGAGGTGGAGTTGGGATCGCCGATGCCGAAATTCAGCGAGCCGTCGCATTTGAGGACATCGTCAAGCGAATTCAGCGGGCTGTCCTTGTGGGTAACGAGCAGCGACCAGTAGCCGGGGTTGCCGCTGACGTCGACGGTCTGGGTGAAGACTTCGCCGCCGGAGCGGTCCACCGCTTCCATGGCGCTCTTGTTGCCATACCAGGCAACCTGCACCTTGCCGAAGCGCATACCCTCGATGATGCCGGCATAATCGGAGGCGAAGAACGCGTTCACCTTGAGGCCGGTGTCTTTCTCCATGGCCTCAAGGAAGGGCAGCCACTGGGGCTTCAGATTTTGCTGGGATTCGGTGGAGATGATGCCGAAATTGATTTCCTTGATTTCGGCATGGGCAGCATTCGCAAGGCCGGCCGCGAGCGCGGCGACCGCAATGGTCTTCGTAAAGGCGTTCATGGATATGTCTCCCTGTTGAACGGTTGATTACGCGGGATAATGAAAGAGCCCGGATCGGTTGACCTACGCTCCGGCCAGGGCTGGCTTACGCAACGCAGCTTCCCGCACCGGGCGCGTTCCGCGCAGCGGCGTGTCGGGCAGGATGAGTTCCTCGCTCGCTTCGCCATAGATGCCGCGCAGAAACTCGGCGGTCAGTTGCTCGCTGGGCCCGTCGAACGCAATCCTGCCGTCGGCGAGCGCGATCGTGCGCGGGCAGAAGCGGCGCGCATATTCGACCTGGTGGAGCGAGACGACGACGGTGATGCCGTCCTGCTCGTTGATCGCCGACAGCGTTTCCATGACCCGTTTGGCCGAGGCGGGATCGAGAGAGGCGATCGGCTCGTCGGCGAGGATGACCCGGGCTCCCTGAACGAGCGTGCGGGCGATGGCAGCGCGCTGCTGCTGACCGCCGGAAAGCGTGGATGCGCGCTGCAGCGCCTTGTCCGAGATACCGACGCGCGACAGCGCTTTCATCGCCGTCAGCTTGTGGTCGCGGCCGAACAGGCCGAGATTGCCGCGCCATCCGGGAACGCGGCTGAGCAGGCCGACCAGGACGTTCGACATGACCGAGAGACGGCCGACAAGATTGAACTGCTGGAAGATGACGCCGATATCGCCCCGCAGATGCTGGGCACCGCTGGCGATTTTTCCGTTCTGCTGCATGATACGGCCATTGACGACGATGCAGCATGGAGAGGCATCGGATGTGACGAGCCCGGCGATATGGCGGATCAGGGTGGATTTGCCGGAGCCGGATGCGCCGATCAGCGCCACCATCTCTCCCGGTTCGATCCTTAGAGATACATCGTCGAGCGCCTTGCGGCTACGAAATGTCTTGCAGAGATTGTCCACCGAAATGGCAGCCATCGCCGCTCTCCCGCATCATTGATTTCACCCCAGCGATACCGCAGGCAGGTAACGCCAACTTTGCGTTTTGATGACGGTTTGATGAAATGCCGGGATGGGCAGGCTCACCTGCGCCCGGGCGGTCGCTGCGATTGCCTGTTTTGGGGGCATATGGGCTTTGCTGCACATTTTGCCGTCACAGCGACCTCGGGGCGAACATCCTGACGTAGGCCGCCACCTTCCTGCCAAGCTATTGTGATGAATGAGATTTTCCAACCGGATCCAGTCGCAGCGCGGAGGTTGGCATGGCTGTTGCTAACTCGATTCAAGTGCAGCGCGCCTAGGGTTCCGGTTTCCGAAGGAAATGTCTGGTCCGAGAGGTGCACGCGGGCCGCAGACAACCGGCCGGCGACACGGCGGGACAAAATCCCGGGAGTTAACTGCACGGGTTTGCGGCGCGCAAACTTGGCTCCCGGCTTCGTGCGCTCGGCAAGACCCTGACGAAAATCGCCGTCTTCGCAGAAGAGGGACGGCCGCGAACACAGGAAGGGCTTAGACGCATGAACAGGAATTTCCTCAAATCGATCTGCCTCGCCGCGGCGCTCGCGCTGCCGCTCGCACCCTTGTCGGTCCAGGCGGCGGAGAAGACGAAATTCAAGGTCTGCTGGTCGATCTATGTAGGCTGGATGCCCTGGGGCTACCTCAAGGATTCCGGCATCATGAAAAAGTGGGCCGACAAATACGGCATCGACGTCGAGATCGTGCAGATCAACGACTATGTGGAATCGATCAATCAGTACACGGCAGGCGAATATGACGGCTGCTCCATGACCAATATGGACGCTCTTTCAATTCCGGCCGGCGGGGGCGTCGACACGACGGCGCTGATCGTGGGCGACTATTCGAACGGCAATGACGGCATCATCCTGAAAGACAAGAAGACGCTGGCCGACATCAAGGGCCAGAAGGTCAACCTGGTCGAGCTCTCGGTCTCGCACTATCTGCTCGCCCGCGCGCTCGAGACGGTCGGTCTGTCCGAGAAGGACATCACCGTAGTCAACACGTCCGACGCCGACATGATCGCCGCCTACGCGACGCCCGACGTCACCGCCGTCGTGACCTGGAATCCGCTCCTTTCGGAGATCCTGACCCAGGACAACGCGACCGAGGTGTTCAACAGCTCCGGGATTCCCGGCGAGATCATCGACATCATGATGGTCAATACCGAAACGCTGAAGGACAATCCCGATTTCGGCAAGGCACTGGTCGGTGCCTGGTACGAGCTGATGGGTATCATGTCTTCCGACAGCGAAGAGGGGAAAAAGGCGCGCACGGCGATGGCCGAGGCGTCGGGCACCGATCTCGCCGGCTATGACGCGCAGCTCTCGACCACCAAGATGTTCTATACGCCCGCCGAGGGGGTCGCCTTCACCAGCGCCGCCGAGCTGCCCAAGACGATGCAGTTCGTCGCCGAGTTCCTGTTCGACAAGGGCATTCTCGGCGAGGGCGCGCCGAGCCCGGAATTCGTCGGTGTCGAATTCCCCGACGGGTCGATCTACGGCGACAAGAACAATGTCAAGCTTCGCTTCGATACGACGTACATGAAGATGGCGGCCGACGGCGGCCTCTGACAGACTGGCGCAGCCGCGGCCCTGACCGGTCGCGGCTGCCTGTTCCGGGACCGTCATGCGCATCATCAATCGCACACCCTCCCGCCGAACCGCGGTCTTGCTGGGCCTGCTGCCCTTCGCGGCCGCGATCCTCGCCTATGCGGTCGGCAGCCACTATCGCAGGCTGGATAACCCTGCCGACAAGCTGCTCCCCTCGCTCGGCGACATGGCATCCACCTTCTGGTCGATGGCCTTCGTCGCAGACAAGCGCAGCGGAGACTACCTGCTGCTCGGCGATACGCTCGACAGCCTCTGGCGGCTTGGGGCGGGCGTCGGCACCGCCACCCTGATCGCCCTGGTCCTCGGCATCGCCATCGGCTTCGTGCCGCATGTGCGCGGCAGCCTCGCGCCCTTCATCGCCAGTTTCTCGCTGATCCCCCCGATCACGATCCTGCCCATTCTCTTCATCATTTTCGGGCTCGGCGAAGCCTCCAAGATCGCCCTCATCGTCGTCGGAACCGCGCCGGTGATGGTGCGCTCGGTCGCTCAGTCGGTGATGAACATCCCGCGTGAACTCATCATCAAGGCCGAGACGCTCGGCGCCTCCGTCTGGCAGATGGTGACGCGTCTCGTGCTGCCGCAGATGCTGCCGCACCTGATCACCGCGATCCGCCTCGGCCTCGTGCCGGCCTGGATCTTTCTGATATCGGCCGAAGCGATCGCCTCGACCTCCGGCCTCGGCTACCGGATATTTCTGGTCCGCCGTTACCTCGCAATGGACGTGATCCTGCCCTATGTCTTCTGGATCACCCTGCTCGCCTATCTGATTGACCGATTGCTTCTGCTCGTTTCCAGACGCGCCTTCGCCTGGCACCACGCGGGAGGCAACAGCCTGTGACCACGCCCCCCAAGGTCTCCGTCAGAAACGTCTCCATGCGCTTCGGCGACGTGCTGGTGCTCGAGCGCCTCAACCTCGACATCGCCGCCGGAACCTTCTGCACCATCGTCGGCGCGTCGGGATGCGGCAAGTCGACGTTCCTGCAGATGCTGCTTTCCAACACGAAGCCGACCGGCGGCAAGATCGAACTCGATGGCGCGCCTCTCCCCGACGAACCGACGCCCGACCGTGGCATCGTCTTTCAGCG
The DNA here is from genome assembly GCA_050249695.1 of Flavobacteriaceae bacterium. Lineage (GTDB taxonomy): Bacteria > Pseudomonadota > Alphaproteobacteria > Rhizobiales > Tepidamorphaceae > JACKJP01. Next base: position 260,436 of record JBFWQA010000003.1, read on the forward strand.
CTATTCGGTCTTTCCGCATCTGACGGTCGAGGACAATCTCATCCTTGCCGACGAATTCGCCGCCTCTCGCTTCACGGGAAAGCTCTTCGGCGGCGCCCGCCGGAAGGCGCGCGCGAACGTGGCTGAAACGCTGGAGCGGATCGGCCTGGCGCCCGCGGCGAAACGCTATCCCGCGCAGCTTTCCGGCGGCATGCAGCAGCGCCTCGCCATCGCCCAGGCATTGCTCAAGAAGCCGGCCATCCTTTTGCTTGATGAACCCTTCGGCGCGCTCGATCCGGGTATCCGCAACGACATGCAGGAACTCCTCCTGCAGCTCTGGCGCGAACAGGAAATGACCGTCTTCATGGTCACCCACGATATCCAGGAGGCATTCAGGCTGGGGACCAGAATGCTCGTCTTCGACAAGGTCCGCCATGATCCGGACGCACCGGAAGCCTATGGCGCGACGATCACCTACGATTTAAGGCTCAAGGACAGAGCCAGTGAACCGCCGCCCGCAATGGGTGCGCTGCTGCCTGGTACCACCGCCTCCGTGTGAAAAGAGGAAATCTTCCCATGCACGATCCGTTCATCCACCAGCCGCACAGGCAGAGCCGCAGGGCCGGATTGCTGATGCGCGAACCCCGCGGCCATTCGCACCATCCCGATTTCGACAAGATGCAGCTGCGCGGCTGGAAAGCGGCGGAAAAGGAAGGCACGCTTTCGCGCGCCGCCTGGCAGAAGGAGAAGCAGTGGGCGCTGCGTATGGGCCTGACCGGCTCGGACTCGCTGACCGACAAATCGATCCCGACTTTCTCACGCGGCGAACTGCCGCATTATGCCGGCATCAACACCTTCCTGAAGGCGCCCTATATCGAGGACGTGACGAAGGTCGGCCATTACGACGCGGCGGTCGTCGGCATTCCCTTCGATGGCGGCACCACCTATCGTCCCGGCACCCGTTTCGGTCCGCAGGGCGTGCGCAAGATCTCCGCCCTCTACAATCCCTACAATTACGAGATGGGCATCGATCTGCGTGAACAGATGACCCTCTGCGATGTCGGCGATGTCTTCACCATCCCCGCCAATATCGAGAAGACCTTCGACCAGATCAGCCGCGCGGTCAGCCATGTCTTCTCGTCGGGCGCGCTGCCGGTCATGATCGGCGGCGACCATTCGATCGGCTTTCCCTGCGTGCGCGGCATCGCGCAATGCACTTCGAAGCGCATCGGCATCGTTCATTTCGACCGTCATATCGACATCCAGGAAAAGGACCTCGACGAGCGGATGCACACGACGCCCTGGTTCCACGCGACCAATCTCGCCAATGTTCCGGCGGTCAATCTGGTGCAGGTCGGCATCGGCGGCTGGCAGGTTCCGCGCGAAGGCGTGGAGGAAGCACGCCGGCGCAACACCAACATCTTTACCATCCGCGACATCGAGGAACTCGGTCTTGCCGAGACGGCGGCGCGCGCCCTCGAACTTGCATGGAAGGACGCCGACGCCGTCTATATCTCGTTCGATATCGACAGCGTCGATTGCGGCTTCGTGCCCGGCACCGGCTGGCCCGAGCCCGGCGGCTTCCTGCCGCGCGAGGCGCTGGAACTTGTCTCGCTGGTGGCCGCCGAGGGCATATGCGGGCTGGAGGTCGTCGAGGTCTCGCCGCCTTACGACACGTCCGACATCACCGCCCTGCTCGCCACCCGCGTCATCGTCGACGTGCTCGGCACGCTCGTCTCCCACGGCAAGATGGGCTCCCACAAAGGCATCATCGACAAACCCGTGACGATTCCGCACGGGCCGGATGTGGAGTAGCGCCATGAGCCACGGGCATCATCACCACCATCATCACGCCCACGATCATCATCATGACCATGACCACGATCACGCGGAGGGGGCTCACCACCATCATCACGAGCACGGCCCCGGCCATAACCATCCGGGTGGCGCCGATCACCTTCATTCGCATGTCCACGGCGGGTCGGAACGCGAGCGTGTCGAGGAACTTCAAGTCCTCGCAACGGCATTCATCGACGGATTTCGCGCCGCCGAGGACAAGACGAGCTATCTGCGACTCGCGGGCATTCCGTTTCAACGTCTCGGCAGCGACGGCCTGACCCTGCATCTGGTCGATGCCGCCATCAATGCGAACTGGCAGATCGGTACGGCCTCGCCCGCATTTGCGACCCGCGAACTGGTCTACATGCCGTTCCCCGGTCAGATGGTGACCAGCCGCGAGACGATGGTGTTCACCTATGTCTCGCTGACCGAACGGGCTGATGTCGAGCTGTCGACACTGCTGGAAGAGAGGCTGGAAGACAGGTGACCCGGCCCGTCAACCGCCATATTTGGCGACAAACGCCTCGGCCTCAAGCGACCTGAAATCGTCGAGCGCGATGCGGAGCCTGGCATGGTCCCAGTTCCACCAGGCCATCGCGTCGAGCCTTTCTGCGAGCGCGCGGGGAAAGCGCTCGCGGATCGGCTGCGCCGGCACGCCGCCGACGATGGTGTAAGGCGCGACATCTTTGCTTACGACCGCACCCGCACCGATCACCGCGCCGTTGCCGACGGTGATGCCGGGCAGGATCGTCGCGCCGTGACCGATCCAGATATCGTGCCCGATCGTCACCTTGTGGTCCCGGCGCCAGGCGAAGAAGCCGGCCTCGTGTTCTGCATCCGGCCAGTAGTCCGAGGCCCGGTAGGTGAAGTGATGCAGCGTTGCCCGCCATACCGGATGATTGGTGGCGTTGATCCGCACGGCCGCCGCGATGTTGGCGAACTTGCCGATCGTCGCGCACCAGGCTGAGCAATCCTGCATGAGATAGGAATAATCGCCGATCTCGCATTCGCTGATGCGCGTGCGTTCGGCGACTTCCGTAAAGCGGCCGAGAACGGAGTGGCTTACCTCGGCGCTCGGATGGACAAGAGGGGTTTCGCTGAGCCGCGTCATCAGGCGACGCGCTCCGCGCCCGTGAAATCCGCGACCTCGATGATCCGGTCGGCGATGGCGTCGCGCACCTCCTCGTCATGGAAGATCGCGACGATGGCGGCGCCGGCCGCCTTCTTCTCCCCGATCATCTTCAGGACGATTTCCCGATTGGCCGCGTCGAGCGACGCGGTCGGCTCGTCGAGCAGCAGCAGATCGTAGGAAGGCAGGAAGCCGCGCGCGATGTTCACCCGCTGTTGCTCGCCCCCGGAGAAGGTCGCAGGGGGCAGGTCCCAGAGCCGCTCGGGCAGGTTGAGACGCGCCAGCAATGCGCGTGCGGCAACCCTTGCCTCGTCCCTGTCCCCGCCCTGCACGAGGGCCGGCTCGGCGACGATATCGACGGCGCTGACGCGCGGGATGACCCTCAGGAACTGGCTGACATAGCCGATCGTGTCGCGTCTCAATGCGATGATCTTGCGCGGGTCGGCCGTCACGATGTTGGTCATCGTATCCCTCTCGCGGATAAGGATTTCGCCCGCATTGGCACGATAGTTGGCGTAGATCATGCGCAGCAGCGAGCTCTTTCCCGCCCCCGAAGGGCCGGCGAGCGCGACGCATTCTCCCTCGCAGACCGAAAGGCTGGCGCCCTTCGTCACCGGAATAACGGCGCCGTCCTGGAGATGCAGCGTAAAAGACTTGTCGAGACCGCAAATACGTAAACGTTCGTGCATGAGATCAGGCCTGCAGGATGGAGGATACGAGGAGCTGCGAATATTCGGCCTGCGGGTCGTCGAGCACCTGGTCGGTCAGCCCTTCGTCCACGACGGTGCCGCCGCGCATCACGAGCATCCGGTGCGACAGCAGCCGCGCCACGGCGAGATCGTGGGTGACGATCACCACCGCGATGGAAAGGTCGGCGACAAGGCCGCGCAGAAGATCGAGCAGGCGCGCCTGCACCGACACGTCGAGCCCGCCGGTCGGTTCGTCCATGAACACCAGCCTCGGTCCGGTGACGAGATTTCGCGCGATCTGCAGGCGCTGGCGCATGCCGCCGGAGAACTGGCGCGGCATGTCGTCGATCCGGTCGTTGGCGATCTCGACCCGGCCGAGCCAATCGGTCGCCTGGCTGCGGATATTGCCATAGTGGCGAGCGCCGACGGCCATCAGCCTTTCGCCGACATTGGCGCCGGCGGAGACATTCATGCGCAGCCCGTCCGCCGGGTTCTGGCGCACGAAACCCCAGTCGGTGCGCATCAGCAGGCGTCGTTCAGCCTCCGACAGGCGGATGACGTCGCGCATCCGTCCATCGCGCATCCGGTATTCGATGCTTCCGGCGGTTGGCGTCAGGTCCCCCCAGAGGCACGATAGCAGCGTCGTCTTGCCCGAACCGGACTCGCCCACGACGGCGAGCACTTCGCCGGGCCAGAGCTCGAACGACACGTCGCGGCAGCCAGTTCGCGCGCCATAGAACTTGGTCAGCCGGTTGACCCGCAGCAGCGGGCCGTCCTGCACCTCGTCTTCAGCCATGCCGCGCCTCCGCTTCCTTGTTCTGCCGCTGCTCGCAATGATCGGTATCGGAGCACACGAACATCCGCTTGCCCCGGTCATCGAGAACGATCTCGTCGAGATAGCTGTCGCGCGCGCCGCAGAGTTCGCAGGGCGTGTCCCACTGTTGCACCGAGAAGGGATGATCGTCGAAATCCAGACTGACGACCTCGGTGTGGGGCGGGATGGCGTAGATGCGCTTTTCCCGGCCGGCCCCGAAGAGCTGCAGCGCGGCCATGCGCCGCATTTTCGGATTGTCGAATTTCGGCGTCGGGGAAGGATCCATCACATAGTGCCCGTCGACCTGCACCGGATAGGCATAGGTGGTCGCGATATGGCCGTGCCGCGTGATGTCCTCATAGAGCTTGACATGCATCAGCCCGTATTCGCCGAGCGCGTGCATCTTGCGCGTCTCCGTCTCGCGCGGCTCAAGGAAGCGCAGCGGTTCGGGGATGGGCACCTGATAAACGAGAATCTGATGCGCCTGCAGCCTCTCTTCGGGAATCCGGTGGCGCGTCTGGATGACGGTGGCCTCACTTGTACGCGTCGTCGTCGCGACGCCGGCGGTCTTTTGAAAGAAGCCGCGGATGGCGACCGCGTTCGTCGTATCGTCGCTGCCCTGATCGATGACCTTGAGGACATCGTCCCGGCCCAGCACCGCCGCCGTCACCTGGACGCCACCGGTGCCCCAGCCATAGGGCATCGGCATTTCACGGCTGGCGAAGGGCACCTGGTAGCCCGGCACGGCAATCCCTTTCAGGATCGCGCGGCGGATCATCCGCTTGGTCTGCTCGTCGAGATAGGCGAAGTTATAGGGCTGCGTCCTCATTCGGCGGCCTCCTGTGCAGACTGCCCGCTCTCCTCGCCGCGCCGGATCTTGCGAAGCAGCTCGAGCTCCGCCTGGAAGTCGACATAGTGCGGCAGCTTGAGATGTTCGATAAAGCCGGTCGCCTGGATGTTGTCGCAGTGCGACAGGACGAATTCCTCGTCCTGCGCCGGCGCTTTCAGATCTTCCCCGAACTCCTCGCGCCGCAGCGCCCGGTCGACCAGCGCCATCGACATCGCCTTGCGCTCCGACTGGCCGAAGACCAGCCCGTAGCCGCGCGTGAACTGCGCCGGCTGGGCCGGCGTGCCGCGAAACTGGGTCACCATCTGGCATTCGGTCAGCGAGACGCGGCCGAGCGTCACGGCAAAGCCGAGCTCCTCGGCAAAGAACTCCACCTCGACCATGCCGAATCTTATTTCGCCGGCAAAGGGATGCGTGCGCGCGTAGCCGCGCTGGGTGGAATAGCCGAGCGCCAGCAGGAAGCCTTCGTCGCCGCGGGCCAGCGCCTGTAGGCGCAGCGAACGGTCGGCGGGAAAGGACAGCGGTTCGCGTGTCAGGTCGCCTGGCTCGGCCTCCGGTTCGCCGCGCGCGTCCGGTTCGATCAGACCGTCCTCGTTATTGATGAGGTCGGCGATGCGCGGCACGGGCTCGCGATCCCGGCCGGCCGGTGCTTGGCCTTCCGCCGGTCTGGTCTCGTCCGGTCGTTCAAGATCGAAATCGAGCAGCCTGTGCGTGTAGTCGAACGTCGGCCCCAGAACCTGCCCGCCCGGCAGGTCCTTGAAGACCGCCGAGACCCGGCGGCGGAGGAGCATCGTCTGCGTATCGAGCGGCACCGAATAGCCGAAGCGCGGCAACGTGGTGCGATAGGCCCGCAGCAGGAAGATGGCCTCGATCAGATCGCCCCGCGCCTGCTTGATCGCCAGTGCCGCGAGGCCGCGGTCGTAGAGCGATCCTTCCGCCATCGCCCGGTCGACTGCAAGCGTGAGTTGGGAAGCGATCTGATCGGTGCCGATTTCGGGCACGTCAGGATCGCCGCGCCTGTCCTCCGCCAGCAGCCTGTGGGCCTCCGCGATGGCTTTCTCGCCGCCTTTGACCGCAACATACATGTCTAGTCTCCGCCAATGGCGATTCGGGTGGAACGCGGCAGGCCGACGATCCGGCGGCCGGACGTGAACAGCACGTCGACGCCCAGCGGATAGGCCCCGCGATTGATCGAAAGGACGCGCCAATATCCAATGTCTATGCCCCGCAGAGCGAGAGGGCGCGTCGCGGCGATCCCCGGACCGCGCAGCATGATTTCCTCGCCAGGCTCGGCATCGGGAAGCGCCAGAATGAGTGTCGTCGAGCGGTCGGGATACTCAGCGGTGCCTTGCGCGAACTGGGTCGGATCGGGCAGGCCGCCATTATAGCCGGCGACCGCGAAGGTGGCTTCGGAGGGAGCGCCGGCCAGGGGCGCGCCGGTGTTGAAGCCGAGGAAATCGCGCACGCCCTGCCGCGCTGCCAGAATTCCCTCAAGGTGAACCGGCGTATCGTGGTCGGCGAGCGTCAGAAGGATGGCGGCGGCGGCTGGATGCAGCGGCTCGGGCACGAAGGCCGGAACGTCGAGTTCGATCTCGCGTCCCGGCTCTGCCAGGGCGCTCATGATCGCCCGGAACGCCCGCTGCGAATCGTGTACCGGGTCGTCGAAGCCGCGCCGGATCGCAGTACCTTGCGCGCCCATCAGTCCTCTCCCCTGACCATGGTGAAGAATTCAACCCTGGTCCGGGCGCTCTTTGCGGACACCGCCCCGTCCGCCTTTTCAATTGCATCGGCAAGGGGGGCCAACACGCGCGTTTCGACCAATTCGCGGGTGGCGGGGTGTTGCCACATGCCGTCGAGCCAGGCGGCACGTTCGGCGCGGCCGTCGTCTCGTCCCAGCACATAGGAATGCCCCACCTCGCCGGTCGACAGCCGAACGCTGCAGCGGGTGACCGTCGCCTCGCCGAGATTGAAGGCTTCGCCTCCGCCGCCCGTGCGCCCGCGCAGCATCACGAGCCCCGTCTCCGGCCCGCGCAGCCGCTCGTATTGGGGCGGCGGAAAGTCGCGCAACGTGTCTTCCAGGGTCTTCGACGGTGCAAGCGACAGGATCCGCATCGCCGCCTGCCGCGCCGCCTCCGGTAATGTGTTCGCTTTGCCGTCGGCCATGCTGACCATCTCCGCCCTCACGGAAAGAACCCGGTTGAATAGTTAGTCTATTTGTATAGACTATTAGGAATATATCGAGAATAGTCTGGAGAAATGACAGGCTTATGACGCCGGCCCCGTCCCCTGCCGACCCGCTTGGCGTTGCCCTCTGGCGCCAGATCGCCGATGCCATCCGCGCCGATATCCGCAGCGGCCGCTACGCCGCGGGCCAGCGCATTCCCGCCGATACGGCGCTCGCCGAAACATTCGGCGTCAACCGCCATACGGTGCGGCGCGCGCTGGCCGTGCTGGCGCGCGAAGGATTGATCGCATCCTTCCGGGGCCGCGGCACCTTCGTCACCGCCCAGCCGGATCGGATTCGCTACCCGATTGGCCAGCGCACCCGCTTTTCCGAGATCATACAGTCGCAGAACCGGGAGCCGAGGGGCCGGCTCATCTCGAGCGGGCGCATCCGCGCGGGCGGCGCTTTGGCCCGCACGCTCGCCGTTCCCGCCGGCAGCGATGTGATCGAGATCGAGACTCTCTACATGGCCGACGGTACCGCCTTCAGCGTCACGACGAGCTGGTTCTCCGCCGACCGTTTTCCCGATCTCGTTGCCGCCTATGCCGAGACGGGATCGCTGACCGCCGCCCTGACACGCTACGGGGCGGGCGACTATGCAAGGCTTGAAAACCGCATCTATGCCGATGTCGCCGGCGCCGCCGACGCGCGGCTGCTCGGCCTGCGCGAAGGGCAACCCGTTCTGATCATCGATAGCGTGAACGGCCTCGGCCCGCACGACCCGATTCAGTTTTCCCGGGCGCGTTGCGCCGCCGACCGGGTGGAACTGATCGTCCAGACCGGTGACGGCGCGCCGGCATGACAAAGCCGCCGCACCGATCCGGCGCGGCGGCCCTGGTTCGAGCACAAGCGATGCGCCGGCGTTACCTCGGCTCGCTGGCAAGCCCCCTGATGATCGAATAGCAGGCCAGCAGCAGGATCACCGCGAACGGGAAGCCGGTCGAGACCGCCATCGCCTGCAGCGCCGTCAGGCCGCCGCCGAGCAGCAGCGCGATCGCCACCAGCCCCTCGAAGGTCGCCCAGAAGATGCGCTGCGGCACGGGCGCGTGAACCTTCCCACCCGCCGTGATGGTGTCGATGACGAGCGAACCGGAATCCGATGAGGTCACGAAGAACACGATCACCAGAATGATGCCGACGAAGGATGTGATCTGCGCCAGCGGCAGCGCCGCCAGCATCTGGAACAGCTTCAGTTCCAGCGCGGCATCGGCGACCGCCGTGTAGCCGTCATTGACGATCTGGTGGATCGCCGTTCCGCCGAAGGCGGTCATCCACAGCACCGAGACGATGGACGGGATCAGCAGGACGCAGACCATGAACTCCCGGACCGTGCGGCCCCGGCTGACCCGGGCGATAAACATGCCGACGAAAGGCGACCAGGAAATCCACCAGGCCCAGTAGAACGACGTCCAACCCTGGCTGAAATTCGTGTCCTCGCGCCCGAAGGGCATCGACAGTGCCGGCAGATACTCGCCATAGGCGACCAGGTTCTTGAAGAAGCCGCCGAGAATCTCGGCGGTCGGCCCGACGAAGATCACGAACAGCAGCAGGACGAGCGCCAGGACCATGTTGATTTCCGACAGGCGCTTGACCCCCGCATCGAGCCCGGCGAGGACCGAGGTCAGGGCAACCGCGGTGATGCACAGGATCAGGATGACCTTCGTCGTCTCGGTAACGGGTATGTCGAAAAGGAAGTTGAGACCCGCATTGGCCTGCTCGGCGCCGATACCCAGCGAGGTGGCAAGACCGAACAGCGTCGCGAACACCGCCAGAATGTCGATGACATGGCCGGTCCAGCCCCAGACGCGCTCGCCGAAGACCGGATAGAAGATCGAGCGGATCGTCAGCGGCAGCCCCTTGTTGTAGGCGAAAAGGGCAAGCGCCAGCGCGACGACCGCGTAGACCGCCCAGGGGTGCAGGCCCCAGTGGAAGATCGTCGCCGCCATGCCGAGCCGTTCCGCTTCAAGCGTGTTGCCCGCGGCCGCTCCGAGTGGCGCCCAGTCGGTCCGCGCCCCGTTTTCCAGCGCGATCCCGCCGAGCGAGGAGTTGAAATGCGAAATCGGTTCCGACACGCCGTAGAACATGAGCCCGATGCCCATGCCGGCAGCGAACAGCATCGCGAACCAGCCGCTATATGAATAGTCGGGCGTCGCCTCGCTGCCGCCGATGCGGATCTTGCCGTAAGGCGAGACGATCAGGAACAGGCAGAGCAGCACGAAGATGTTGCCGGCGAGCAGGAAGAACCAGTCGAAGGTGGATGTGAGCCAGGCGCGAAGATCGGCGAAGACCGGATCGAGGCTCGACTGGAACGCCAGCGTCAGCACGACGAAGGCGACGATCGTCAGCCCGGAAACGAGAAAGACCGGATTGTGGATGTCGAGGCCGAACGGCCCGATCGACGGCGTGATGTTGTCCTGACCGATTTCGTAATCGGTCTCGATGATCTGGGTCGCCCCTTCAGGCGCCGGAATGGCTTCGATCGCCACGTCGGATTGTTCTGTCATTACTGCCCTCCGATGAATTCGTCGCGCTTGCCCCGTCGCGCGGTACTTGAAATGTGCGTCGGCGCGTCAGCGCACGACGAAGACCGAAACATCCGCCCGGCTGGCGAGGCCGCCGCCATGAGAAGCGAACAGATGGTCGGCGAATGTCGGCACGTGCGAGGCCATGACCACGAGATCGGCGCCCGACTCCTGCACCGCCTTGAGCAGCGTTTCCGTAAGGTCACGTGCCGGATCGTGGCTTGCATAGGCCTTCGACGTGGCGGGATGCCCGCCCGCTGCGCCCCGCTCTTTTGCGAATGCTTCCAGCTTCGCTGCGAATTCAGCCGGCGTATGCGCTATGGGGCTCGCCGCCTCGGTTGTAATTCCAACATATACAATATCGGCTTGATAGTATTTTGACAGATCACTTGCTATTTCTAAAGATTTACTAAGAGTCTTTGGATGTTCAAGATCGACCGGCACTATTATTTTCTTATACATTTCCACACCTCGTTTCAGGAGATGGTTTATCATTGTTCGCCCGGCCTTCCGAGCGCCGACAGGCCTAGCACATATATAAATTTGATCATCCCGCAGGCTGGGGAAAAATATATTCTGAGGAAAGCCCGTCTATATTCCAGCGTCTCTTTGCGCAGACCCCGCCGCCCTGCGCGATTTCATGGGGCCGCGAGGGGGAAGACGAAGCATTCGGCCATGCTGTCGGAGAAATGTTGGCCGGCTATCGAAAGTAAACGCCCGTTAAGCCTGCTTTGACGGCAGATTGCCTAATATATCAGCAGTTTAGAAAGATCCCGGGCAAGGCCTTTTTAATATCTCAGCCCTATCTTCTTCGCGGGTGCGAAATAGGGACAGGGGCGGCCTCACATATGGTTGGTGCTTATCTGCGACGGCTTGCATTGGCCGGCATTTGCCTTGGGTCTTTTGCAGCCGAGGGATACGCGGCTGCCCCTGACGCGGCCTCCCTGGAGGCGCGTATCGCCGCGCTGGAGGGCGCCTCTGCGAATATCGACTACGTCTGGACACTGGTTGCAGCCGCGCTCGTCCTGATGATGCAGGTCGGATTCCTGCTGCTCGAAGCCGGCATGGTCCGCTCCAAGAACGCGATCAACGTCGCGCAGAAAAACTTGCTCGATTTCGTCGTCTCCGTCGTGATCTTCGGCGCCGTCGGGTTCATGATCGCCTTCGGCGTTTCGGGCGGCATGCCTGTGGGCAGCGACAGCCGCACCTTCTTCCTGAGCGACCTGTCGCAGTGGGAACTGGTGTTCTTCGTCTTCCAGGTCATGTTCTGCGGAACGGCGGCTACGATCGTGTCGGGCGCGGTGGCCGAGCGGATGAAACTGACCGCCTATATCCTGTGCTCCATCGTGACGGCGGGCCTGATCTATCCGGTGTTCGTTCACTGGGCATGGGGCGCCGGCCTGAACGACAATGCCTCCGCCTTTCTGAGTCATATGGGCTTCGTCGATTTCGCCGGCTCGACGGTCGTGCATGCCACCGGTGCGTGGATATCCCTTGCCGCCTGCATCGTCCTCGGCGCCCGCCGCGGCCGTTTCGACGCGAACGGCCGTCCGGTGCGCATCCACGGACACAGCCCCGTTCTCGCCACGGCCGGCGCTCTCCTGCTCTTCGTCGGCTGGATCGGATTCAATGGCGGCTCGACCATGGCAGGCAACACCGGCACCGCGCACATCATCGCCAACACCGTCATCGCCGCGGGTACGGGCTCAGCCGCGGCCTATATCATCAGCATGATCCAGGACGGTGGACAGGTGTCCCCGGACAAGACGATATCCGGCATGCTCGGCGGCCTTGTCGCCATCACCGCCGGCTGCTACGTGCTGCAGCCGCATGGCGCCATGATGATCGGCATCCTCGGCGGCAGCGCTGCCGTGTGGGCCAACATCTGGCTGGAGCGGCGCCTGAAGATCGATGACGCCGTCGGCGCCATCGGCGTGCATGGCGCGGCCGGTGTGGTCGGCACGCTGGGGCTGGTATTCTTCGCACCGCTGGAGAACCTCCCGCTCGACAGCCGTTACGACCAGTTCCTCGTGCAGCTGACCGGTATCGGCATCAATTTCGCCTGGAGCTTCGGCCTAGCCCTGATCTTCTTCCTCGCTCTCAACAGGGTTTATTGTCTGCGTGTCGACGCCGGCAGCGAGGACGCCGGTCTCAACTTCGCCGAGCACGGAAGCCGGCTCGGCATCGGCCATGTCGAGGATGCGCTGACGAACCTTGTCAGCGGCAATGCCGACCTCAACATGCGCCTGCCGGTCGCTCCGGGCGATGAAGCCGAACGGCTGACATACCTGTTCAATTCTCTGATGGACAACATCCAGGCCGAGGAATACTCCAAGGTCACCGAAGCCGACGCCCGGCGCTCCGCCGAAGAGGCCGAAAGGCTGGCCGCCCTTGCCAATGCGACGTTCGAGGCGATCGTCATTTCGGTCAACGGCCATATCGTCGACGGCAACCATGCGCTTGAGCAGCTCATCGGCGCGCCCCTGTCCGAACTCAAGGGGCGCCCGCTGACCGGCATTTTCATTCCCGACGACCAGTCTAATCTCAGGCACCATTTCGCCAATCCGGAGTCGCCGCTCCTGGAAACCTTCGCCATCGACCGCGGCGGCAACGCGATCCCCGTCGAAGTGCGCGGCCGGGAAATCCTCTATCGCGGCATCCGCACGCGCGTCTCGGCGATCTCCGACCTGCGCGAGCGCAGGATGGCGGAGGAACGCATCCGCCATCTCGCCCATCACGATCCGCTGACCGACCTGCCCAACCGCGCGGTGTTCCAGGACCGCCTCAGCGACGCGATCGCCCGCGCCCAGCGCCAGCAGAACAAGATGGCGCTCCTTCTCGTCGATCTGGACCGCTTCAAGGATATCAACGACCTTCATGGCCACCCCGCGGGCGACGAGGTCATCCGCGTCACCGCGCGGCGTCTGAAGGCCATCGCCCGGAGCATCGACACCGTGGCGCGGCTGGGAGGCGATGAATTCGCCATCATCCAGCGTGACATCCAGTTCGACAGCCAGGCCGCCGACCTTGCGCACCGCCTCGTTCTGGCGCTGTCGCAACCCATCGAGGCCGCCCCCGGCATTTCCCTTCGCTGCGGCGGTTCGATCGGCATCGCGATCAGCCCCGATCACGCGCTGTCCATGGACGAACTGGTCACCAAGGCCGACACCGCGCTCTACAGGGCCAAGAAGAACGGCCGGAACGCCTATTTCGTCTTCGAGAAGGGCATGGATATCGCACTCAAGCGCCGCCGCATGCTGGATGCCGACCTTGAGCTCGCGCTGGAGACGAGCCAGTTCGAGCTGTGGTACCAGCCGCAGGTCTCACTGTCGGAAGCGGCGATCACGGGCTTCGAGGCACTCCTGCGCTGGCGCCACCCGGAGAAGGGATTGATCAGTCCGGACGATTTCATTTCGCTCGCAGAGGAATCGGGCAAGATCGTCCGCATCGGCGAATGGGCGCTGCGCGAGGCCTGCCGGACCGCCGCGCAAACGCCCTGGCTGCGGCGCGTCAGCGTCAATGTCAGCCCTGTCCAGTTCCGCGACAAGGGCTTCGTGCAGTCGGTCAAGGACGTGCTCGCCGAAACAGGGCTCGACCCCCAGCGCCTCGAGATCGAGATCACCGAAAGCGTGCTGATCCATGACGACGACGTGCGCGCGTTGCAGATGCTGCATGAACTCAAGCGCCAGGGAATCCGCATCGCGCTCGACGATTTCGGCACCGGCTACTCGTCTCTGAGTTACCTGTCCCGCTTCCCCTTCGACCAGATCAAGATCGACCGCTCCTTCGTGCGCGCCCTGTCGGAATCGGAAGGCGCGCAGGCGATCATCCAGACCATCATCCGCCTCGGCAAGGCGTTCAGCATGCAGATCGTCGCAGAGGGCGCGGAGAACGAAAACGACATCCGCTTCCTCGCCGGCGAAGGTTGCGACGTCATCCAGGGCTACTACTTCAGCCGTCCGGCACCCCTTGAGGACTTCACCGGCGACGGCATGCTGAACATTCCCGCGAAGCTGGAATTCCTCAACGGTCCGGCGCCGCTCGTGGAGAAGCTGGAACACATGGCGTTGCGCATGCGGTCGGTAGCCGACCCTGTCTCACCGGCCGAGCCGGAGAAGCCTGCCTTCGTTCGGCACGTCAACTGACCCCGAAAACCGCCGCGATATGCGCGGCGGCATTCTTGTCTGCGTTACAGCGAGATCCAGACGGACTTGGTTTCCAGATAATCCTGAATCTGATCGCGGCCGGATTCGCGCCCGTTGCCGCTCATCTTGTAACCGCCGAAAGGCACCGCCGCGTCCATTGCCTGGTAGCAATTGACCCAGACCGACCCTGCCTGCAGACGCTGCGAAACCTTGTGCGCGGTCGAGAGATTGGTGGTCCAAACGCCGCTGCCCAGCCCGTATGTCGTGGCATTGGCGCGTTCGACGACCTCCTCGATCGTGTCGAAGACGAAGCTGGAAATGACCGGACCGAAGATCTCCTCGCGGGCGATCTTCATGTCGTCCCGCACATTTGCGAAGACCGTCGGCGGCACGAAATACCCGCCCGCCAGATCGCCGCTCGTCAAGCGCTCTCCGCCGCTGACGGCAACCGCGCCCTGGCTCTTGCCGCTCTCGATATAGCCCATCACCCGCGACAGCTGCGCTTCGGAGACGAGCGGGCCGATCTGGGTGCCCGTGTCCAGCGGATTGCCGATCTTCAGCGAGTTGCCGACCTCGGCGACTTTCTCGATGAACTTGTCCGCGATGCCGCGCTGGACGAAGAGCCGCGTGCCGGCCGAGCAGATCTGACCCGAATTGGGGAAGACCGCCATCGCCGCGCCCCTGGCGGCGAGGTCAAGATCGGCGTCGTCGAAGACGATATTCGGCGACTTGCCGCCGAGCTCCAGCGTGACCTTCTTGATGTTGCCGGCGGCGGCGCGGAGAATTGCCTGCCCCGTCTCGGTCGATCCGGTGAAGGAAATCTTGTCGATGCCGGGATGGTTCGCCATCGCCGCGCCGACGATGTGGCCGGGTCCGTTGACGATGTTGACGACACCTGCCGGAATCCCCGCCTCCAGGCACAGTTCGCCGATGCGGATCGCCGAGAGCGGCGTTTGTTCGGCCGGCTTGAGCACGATCGTGCAGCCGGCCGCGAGTGCCGGCCCTAGCTTCCAGAGCGCCATGCCGGAAGGCCCGTTCCACGGAATGATGGAGCCCACCACCCCGACCGGCTCCTTCAGCGTATAGCTGAAGATTTCGCCCGGCTGCGAATTCTGGATCGTGTCGCCGTGGATATCGACGGCCATGCCTGCATAGTAGCGCAGCCACGCGATCGCGCGCTGCTTCTTCGGTCCGCCGCTGGCGATCGGACAGCCAAGATCCAGCGAATCCAGAAGGATCAGATCGTCATAATGCTTCTCAACCAGTTCCGCGAGGCGCAGCAGCGCGGCCTGACGGTCAAAGGGTTTGAACCTGCCCCACTCGCCGCTGAGCGCGCGTCGCGCCGCGGCAACCGCCATGTCCACGTCGGCGGCGGTGGATTCGGTGACTTCCGCCAGCACCTTGCCGGTCGCCGGATTGTAGGTCTTGAAGGTCTTGCCGCCCTCCGACAGCGTGAACTTGCCGTCGATGAGCTGTGGCTTCACCGCATCGCCGATGGCCTTTTTCACATCTTCATTCGCAATGTGCAGCATGGGCAATCTCCTGTCCTTCAAGCACCGGTCTTTCTCTGGCGGGCGGCTCGTCGAAACGGAACGTGCTCGAATCGCGGGCTGAATGAACCTCCGCTCACCCTGGCGGCGAGTAAAAGGCCTGACCATACGACCTGTCAATTATCTTACATCGGGCGATATGGCGAAGGTCTGACATCGGCTGCGTTGCATATTGGGCAGCGCCCAGGCGCAAGCCTATGGTGCCCACGACGCGAACCTCTGCGGACACACAGGAGAGAAGGAACGACCCGTGATCAAACATATCAGCTTCATCAAAAGGCACGCCAACGTCTCGCGGGAGGAATTCCGCCGCTACTGGGAAGAGGTGCACGCGCCGCTGGTGCGCGAAGCTTTGCCGACACTGAAGAAATATGTCGGGAACTTCACGATCGAGGAAGACAAGGAGAACAACTGGGGTCTGGAGACCCGCGGCAACGTGCTCGATTGCGACCTCGTGGTCGAACTCCATTTCGACAGCATCGCCGACATGCACAAATCGATGCAGGGCCCGGGCTGGCTGAACGACAAGCGCCGCGCTTCCAGTTCCACGGTCATCGACTACAAGGTGATGCAGATGGTCATCACCGAAGTCGTCGACATTCCGCTGAAGTGAGGGAAGCGGCCACGGCCGGCCGCTATTCGCCGCCGGCCTCGTCGCCGTCCTTCTTGTAGAACTCCTCCCGTCCGTGCGTGGAAGCCTTCACGCCGCTGTCGCGCTTGACCTTCATGAAATTGAATTCGCCCGGCTCGTAGCGGATGTTCGTCGCCAGCGTGTGCAGCAGCGGGCCGTAGGTGAACTGGCCGTTGACCCCCAGCATTTCCAGCGCGAGCGACGTCGAT
Source organism: Flavobacteriaceae bacterium (assembly GCA_050249695.1). GTDB lineage: Bacteria > Pseudomonadota > Alphaproteobacteria > Rhizobiales > Tepidamorphaceae > JACKJP01. Next base: position 277,014 of record JBFWQA010000003.1, read on the forward strand.
GCCTTGCCCATCGCGATGCCGTCGCGCGGCAGTCGAACGATCTTCTCGGCCCATTGCTCCCCGACTTCGTTGAGGTCCTTGAGCGGCACGACCCGGTTGACGAGACCTGCCGCCAACGCTTCTTCTGCGGTCCAGACTTCGGCCATCAGGAGCAATTCGCGCGCCTTGCGCGCGCCCAGCGTCATGATTTCCCAGGCATCGAAATAGGCCGCGCCGGAAAGACCCAGGCGCTGCTCCGGATGGCCCATGCGCGTCGTATCCGCGGCGATGACGAGATCGCAGGATTCCGACAGGTATAGGCCGCCGCCCAGGCAGTAGCCCTTGGTCAGCGCCAGCGTCGGCTTGAGCGAGGAAAAGATACGCTGGAAGCGTTCCACATATTCCTTGTCGAAGGCCAGTTTCGCGCGCTGGCTGGGACGCCGGTTGCCGCCATCCGCGGCCTTCGCGCCGCCCCCCTTGGTCATGTCGCCGACTTCCGAGAAATCATGGCCCGCGCAGAAGTCGTCTCCAGCGCCCTGCAGCACGACGACGCGGACGTCATCATCGTCCTCGGCCTTGTCGTACGCTTCCATGAGCTGGCGCCACATGGCGTTGCTCATGGCGTTCTTCTTGTCCGGCCGGTTCAGTGTGATGTAGCCTCTGCCGTCCTTGGCGAGATAGTCGACGCTTCCTGATCCCATTGATTCTCTCATCTTCTTCCGTTGGCCGCGCGCGGCATGACGAACGCCGCCGCGATGAACATCAATGGTTCAACCTATCTTATTGAATTCGCTCTACACAAGGGCGGTCCCTTGCCCCTTCTGTGAAAAAGAGCAAGCGCGAGCGGTCGCCGAGGCGGCGGCGGCGTCAGGAATGTCGCATGGAACGGATCGGCCGGCGATCAGCCGCCGGCCTTGTGGGCCACCAGAGGCACGGACCCGTCCACCCGCTCCTCGTCCTGGATGTCCCGATTGAAGGGAATGCCGAGGAGCTTCCAGGTCTGCGCCAATGCGGCGGCGAGATCCTGAATGTCGCGCTCGCCGTGCAGCGGCGTCGGCGTGATGCGCAGGCGTTCCGTTCCGCGCGGTACGGTCGGATAGTTGATAGGCTGGATATAGATTCCGTGCGCTTCGAGCAGATGATCGGAGGCTCTCTTGCACAGTTCGGGATCGCCGACGAGCACGGGAACGATGTGCGTCGGCGTGTCCATGACCGGAAGCCCCGCCCGGACAAGGGCCTGCTTGGTCGCCGCGGCCCGCGCCTGATGCAGATCGCGCTCGGCCGAAGACGCCTTGAGATGCCGGATCGAAGCAACCGCGGCGGCCGCGACCGCCGGCGGCAGCGCCGTGGTGAAGATGAAGCCCGGCGCGTAGGAGCGGACCGCATCGACGACCTCGCGCGAGGCTGCGATATAGCCGCCGAGCGTGCCGAAGGCCTTGGCGAGCGTGCCTTCGATCACGTCGAGCCTGTCGGCGATCCCCTCGCGATCGCAGCTGCCGCCGCCGCGCGGACCATACATGCCGACGGCATGAACCTCGTCGATATAGGTCATGGCGTTGTACTTCTCGGCAAGATCGCAGATCGCCGCGACGGGCGCGATGTCGCCGTCCATCGAATAGACACTCTCGAACGCGATGAGCTTCGCGCGGTCTTGTCCTGCGTCGGCAAGGAGCTGTTCGAGATGCTCAAGGTCATTGTGGCGGAATATCTTCTTCTGACAGCCCGAGCGCCGGATGCCCTCGATCATCGAGGCATGGTTGAACTCGTCCGAGAGGATAAGCAGATCGGGAATGATGAGACCGATCGTCGACAGCGACGCTTCGTTGGAGACGAAGCCGGAGGTGAAGACCAGCGCTGCCTCCTTGCCGTGCAGGTCGGCCAGCTCCCGCTCGAGCTCGACGATGGGGTGGTTCGTACCCGAGATGTTGCGCGTGCCGCCGGCGCCGCTGCCAAGTCCGCGCGCGGCCTTGCACATCGCATCGACGACAATGGGATTCTGTCCCATGCCGAGATAGTCGTTGGAGCACCACACCGTGATCTCGCGCACGTCATCGCCGCGCCGGAGGATCGCCCGTGGAAATCGTCCAGCGATCCGTTGCAGGTCCGCGAATACGCGGTAGCGTTTTTCGGCGTGCAACTGGTCCACCGCGGCCTTGAAGATGTCGTTGTAGCTCATGAGCTTTCCGTGCTCCGCTTTCGTCTTTCAGGTACCGGAATGTCCCGCGTCGCCTTGCCGGACGACGCGGAACGTATCGGCCACTCACCCGAACATGCGGGTGAAGAAACCTTTCTTCTCCGCCGGCGCCGCCTTGTGGGCGGCGTCCTTCATGACACCGGCTACGGTAACATAAGTTTCCGTCCAGGCATCCCTCAGTTCCGGCGTCCAGTCGGCGCCCAGTCCCTTCTCCAGCGTGTAGAGCAGCGCCGATCCGACGGTATCGTAGTGCTCGTCCTTGACGCCATAGGCGACATGTTTGGCGCCCAGTTCCTGCACCACCGGCAGGATCGTGCCGACCTGGTGCAGATTTGCGATGGCGACGCCGAGCGTCTTCATCAGCTTGCTCTTCTGATCGCCCATGTCGGCGGGAAAGAGCGGTCTGAGTTCGGGTCCGATTTCGAACAGCCGGTCATAGAATATATCGGCGGCCGTATCGGCGATCGGGGCAACCTTCTGGAAGCTTGCCTGCACCAGGCTAACTTGTTCGGGTGTCATTTCATTATTCCTTTTCAATAGGATACGTCATTGAAGCCCGTCAAGGGCGATGTCGTGGCCACCGGAATTGAAAACCATGAAGCGGACGGCGGCCTCGATGTCCGCGTCGGAAAGTTCGGGCTTGCCGCCACGCGCCGGCATGGTGCCGGTCGAGCCGGAAAACCCGTTCCTGGCATGTTCGAAAAGCACCGGCAGGCCCTGCTCGATGCGTTTGGACCAGAAGCGCGTGCCGGTGATCTTTGGGGCGCCGGCGATGCCGGCTCCGTGGCACACCTTGCAGGTGCCTTCCCAGACGTCCCGGCCATGGCGCAGGACTTCATTTTCGGGAACCGGCAGACGGTCGGCCGAAACGGGACCCTTGAGCCCCCGTTCCGGATAGGGCGGCATCTCCGGCTCGTTCGCCAGCGCCCTGCCTGCCCGTTCGGGGATAAGCGCCCCGCCCAGCAGCAGCGCGGCGGCGAGGGCGAGAACCGAGGGAAACTGGCCCATCGCTGCCCCCTCAATCCACGGGAATGCGGATGACGACGCCACCCATCACGTCGCCGACCTTGAAATCGGTCTTCGGGCTGTCCTTGTGTCCGTTGTGGCAGGAGGAGCAGGCGGCCGCGACAGCGATGTCGGCATAGACCGCGGTGAAGTATTTGGTGCCTCCGAGTTCTTCCTCGCCGTAGAAATTCTCCCCCGGATTGTCGGCGACATATTGCAGGCCTTCCTTCTCGATATCGGTACGCGGCGCATTCTGCTTGTTGACCGGCCACAGCGAGAGCAGGGAATAGGAGAACAGGTCGGTCTTGTCGGCGACCATTTCGGCCCCGAAGCGGAACATCTGGGCCGGCAGCGGAGCGGCCTTTTCGTCTTCGAAGAATTCCGACGCCTTGATCAGCTTGTGCTCGTTGACGAGGCGGGCGACGATCATCTTGGTGTAGATGGTGCGGTCGGAGTCCATGACCGCATGCAGCATGTCGGCCACATCCTTGGGTTCAAGCCCCTCTGCCCTGAGCGCCGTTGCAGGCACCGCGGCGACCATTGCCGCCAACGCCGCTGCCTTGATGACGAAGCGTTTCATATCTATTTCCTTTCGTGTTGCACGGTATGTGCGATGGGTGCGCGAGGAGGGCGCGGTGATGGCTGTCATTCAGCCCTCCTCGTGCGCGACAATGCCCAGTCAATGCTCGGAATGTGCTTCGACGGGCGCCCGTTGAAGTTGCTTTCAACGAGTTCGGGGTCGGCCAGTGAGTCGATCGAGAATGCCAGCGAATGGCAGTTCGAGCAGACGGGCCGGATCATCTTTTCATTGGGCCGGAAATAGGCGTTCTGGTTGTGCGTCGTGAACGCCGTGCCGTGCGCTTCCAGCTTCGGCATGTGGCAGTCGGCGCAGGTCACCCCGCTACCGGGCTCGCCGGTCCCTGCAAGCTCGGCTTCCCACAGCCGGAAATGCGGCGAGGAGAAATAAGCCTGCGTGTGCGCGTCGTCGTGGCAACCGGCGCATGCCGCGACGGCGGCTGCCTTCAGATCCTGCTCATGCGGCCTGTGGCAGGCATTGCAGCTGCCGACCGTCAGCTGCGCGGCTTCCGGCTTCATCGGGATCAACGCCTCGCTCACCGGCAGCGGCGGCAGCGGCTCGTCCTGGAAGAGCATCGCGGCGATCTTCAGCATCGCGTTCTTCGGCTCCTTGCGCAGACCCGAAAGCTCGGGATGGGCGCGCATGCCGTGCTTGCCTTCGACGAAGGTTGCCGCTTCCTGCTTGTGGCAGCTCTGGCAGACATCCATGCCCGGACGTTCGATCCACGCGGCCTCGAGCACCGAGGATTTTGCGCCTTCTGCATGCTTGGGCGCGTGACAACCGGCGCAATTGACGCCGGCGAGGGCGTGCGCGGAACCGGCCCAGTCTGCAACCGCCTCCTCGTTCATGAAACCAGCCGGCGCGATCGCATCGCCCGCGGTCAGCACCTTGGCGAGGCGCGCTACGGCATCCGGCCCGGCGGCTTCCTTCTTGTCCTCGCCGGCCGCATCGCGCAGAAATGCCGTCAGTGCCGCAACCGGATCGGCTTGCCCAAGCGCGCGTCGGACGGGATCGGCTCCACGCCCGGCGGCGAGCGGCAGCACGGCGCGCTCGGCGAAGGCTTCGCCGCCCGCATGCTTGACGAGGAAATCCTCATAGAGCGCGGTATTGTCGTGATAGTTGTGGCATCCGGCCGAAGCGCAGGTTTCGAACCCGGACCCCACATGCGTCGGACGGTCTTTGTAGACGTCCTGATGACACGCGAGGCAGTAGTCGTTCGGCAGGGTCACCGCCATCGCGTTGGTGACTTCGGGCCGGTGTTCCAGATGGCATGTCACGCACATGAGGGCATCGAGATTCTCACGCCTGTCGGCGTTGCGCGGATCGCGGAACTTCTTCACCGGATGAAAATCGTTGGAGACCTTCAACTCGTCCTCGTGACAGTTGAGGCAGGCCTTGTTCATGTCCTTTTCGATCGTCCCGGCGCCGGCGAAAAAATCGGAGGTGTGGCAGCTCTCGCAGGCAAGCTCGATCTGGTGATGCGCACCCGTCGTCCCGCCGATCAGCAGCAGGTCGCGCCTGCCGCCGACATACATCACGCTGGCCAGCGCCGCCCCTGCGACCAACGTCAGGCCGATCCACATGAACCAGAGAAGGGCGTTGCTGGTCAGGCTCAATCCCGGTCCTCTCCTAGTAGGTGTAGACGGAAAGGATGTGGATCATGAGCAGCACCGGCAGCGGCCACAGCGCCAGCACATGAGCCCAGAACGGAAGCGAGCGCGGTTTGGCGGAGGCGCCGACGATTTCGCGCGCGCGCAGCTCATGCTCGCCGCCGGTGACAAGGCCGGTCACCGCGCCGAAAACCAGCGCCGCGATGAAGCTGATCATCAACATCAGGTTGAGATTGGCGCCGAGCCGGAACCCCGTATGCCAGACGAGGAGCAGGGCAGCGGCGAGACCGACCGCCAGATGGACGAGCCGCCAGGCCTGATAGCTTCCCAGCCGAGAAAGGGCGCCGATCCGCCGCCGCAGGCCGAGCGCCGCAGCCAGCGCCGTCGCGCCCAGCAGAAAGAAGCCCGACCATTGCTTCCAGACCGAGTCGAACCAGATGCTGCGCAGCACTTCCCCGGGCCGGAACTCTTGCGACAGCGGTACCGGCGGCAGAAGCAGCATCGCAAGGCCGAGCAGCGCCGCGACGAGCGAGATTCCGACGAGCCACCTCCACCACCGCACCGGCTCGGGTTTCGCCGCGCCCTGCCCCAGCAATTCAAGCACCAGCGGCTGGCAGGTGCCGCAGACCGAATTCGCGCTGGTCGCCGCGCGCACATCCTCAAGGCTCTGAGCGCCGAGTGTGACCGCATCGGCGATGGCGCCCTTGTTGACGCCGGTGCAGTTGCACACGATCGCCTCGCGCGGCCAGGCGGAAACGCTCGCTTCCTGCGCGCGCCAGAGCGTCCCGTTGCGCCGGAAGGACCAGATGTTCCAGGGCTGCAGCAGGGCCCGCCTCTGGACCCGTTCCTGAAGCTGCGAGGCTTCCGGCCATGCGCCGATGCCAAGTGCCGCGACCAGCTTGCCGCGTTCGGTGAAAATCCGCCGGTAGCTGCCGTCCCCGCCGCGCCAGACATGGTTGCGAACGCCGGGTGCCTGCGCCATCGATTCAAAATCGCCCATGGAAAAGACGTCCGCGCCCAGCACCTTGAGCTTGGTCGCCGGCGTCGACCCTCGGTAGGGGACCGGCCGGCCCGCGATTGAAGCGACGGCGGCGAGCGCCTGTTCGAAGCCGGGCCCCACGAGGCCCTGCACGACCCCCTCATGCTCGGCGCATTCGCCGACCGCATATATGAACGGGTCCGACGAGCGCATCTCGTCATCGACTTTCACGCCGCGCCCGAATTGAAGGCCGATGGCCGAAGGCAGCTGGATATTCGCCCTCACGCCGGTGCACAGGATCACCGTATCCGCCTTCAAGATCGGGCCGCTGGCGAGCGAGACGGCTTCGACGCGGGAGGTGCCATCGATCGAGGCCACGCGCTCGCCCGGCAGCACCGCGATCCCCAGCGCCTCGATCCGTGCCCTCAGCGCCGCTCCGGCCGCTTCGTCGAGCTGTCTCGGCATCAGCCGGTTCTCATGCTCGACGACCGTCACCTGCGCGCCGCGCCGGCTCATCCCGCGCGCGGCCTCAAGCCCAAGCAATCCGCCGCCGATCACCACCACGCGCCGCGCCGACATCGACCGGGCGAGCAACGCTTCCGCGTCGTCGAAGTTACGGAACGCATAGATGCCGGAAAGGTGGACGCCGGGAATTGTCGGGACGAAGGCTCGCGAACCGAGGGCCAGCACAAGGTAAGAGTAGGGCACGACCCGGCCGGTGGACGTCAGCACCTTGCGCACGTCGCGCTGGACGTCGACAACGGAGACCCCGTCATAGCGGTCGACACGGCCGGGGCCGGGAAAGTCGTTGTCGAGATAGATCTGGCCGATCTGAGACTCGCCGGCCAGCAGCGGCGTCAGCTTGACCCGGTTATACGGCCGCCAGCGTTCGGCGTTGAACAGCACCACATGGAAGCCGAGACGCGACAGTTCCTGTGCCGCACGGATTCCAACGGGGCCGCCGCCTGCGATCACGACGGGCCGGACGGTCTGCGCCGCGGTTTCCGCCGCCATGACAGCCGCTTCGTCAATCTGCCGGGCGAGATTCAAACCCCGTCCCTCATGTCCCGCCACCGGGCCGTCCTGCTCACCAGAAACCTCCCCTGAGCACGCAAAAAGCCGCCTGGACGCACGCGCTCGAAGATGCGCGTACGGATCGGCGGCTTTGCCCGTCACATCCCGCGTTGGAGTGACGTTTCCTGAGAAAGCAAGCGACGTGCCAAGAGCGACATGAGAAAATTACATCTAAATTTCAGTACTTTATACAATTTGCATAATTAATGGTCAGATGAAAATTTGCCCGTAATATAGACAGTTATAGACTCCCTGCCCCGCCATTGTGCAGTGCAATATTGGAGTGAAAAATTCAAGTTATTGATCGGCTGGTTTCCCGGGCTGCGCCCTGCGGCACAGGTCTGGGGCCGGGAAGCCTAGGGCGCATCGGCCTTCCGGCTTGTGGCGCGTGGTGGAACGAAGCGCCTCTTTACACGGAGCGGAGGGGATGGAGGGACTGCGTCATTCAGGGCTTCCCGGAATCGCGGAAGCCGATAGCGCCTGTATCCTGCACGGGGGGCGCTGCGCCTGAACTTCAACGGCCGCGGCCCTATAGACCGAGCGCCGTCAGCCCAGGATAGTCGGCAGGACGCGGCCCCTGGTCCCAGCGAAACTTCCGGTCACTTTCGGCGATGGGCACATCGTTGATCGACGCCTCGCGGCGACGCATCAGGCCCATTTCGTCGAATTCCCACTGTTCGTTTCCGTGTGCCCGGAACCAATGACCGCCGGCGTCGTGATACTCGTACTGGAAACGCACCGCGATCCGGTTTTCGTGGAAGGCCCACAATTCTTTGATCAGCCGGTAGTCCAGTTCCTTTTCCCATTTCCGGGTCAGGAACGCGACGATGGCGTCGCGCCCGCGGAAGAATTCCGACCGGTTCCGCCAGAAGCTGTCGGCAGTGTAGGCAAGCGACACGGCGACCGGATCCCGGCGGTTCCAGGCATCCTCGGCCTTGCGGGCCTTTTCCACGGCCGTCTCATAGGTGAAGGGCGGGAATGGCGGACGTTCTTCACTCATGACCCTGCCACTCCCGCGCTTGCCCCGTCATCAGACCGGCCGTGCGCCGCTCGCCGGCGCGCCGTCGCGCGGCTCGTGATATTTGTAAGGCAGATATTTGCCGTTCATGGTGATCTTGATCCGGTCTCCCGCCGGATCGCTGACCCTGTCCATCTGAAGAATGAAGTCGATGGCCGACATGATGCCGTCGCCGAATTCCTCGTGCAGCTGTTCCTTGAGCGCCGGCCCGAACACCAGCAGCGCTTCATAGAAACGGTAGAGGGTCGGATCGGTCGGCGGCCCCTGGATTCCTTCCGCGCGCATGGGAATATCGGATAGCATCTTTTCCTCCGACGGGCCGAGACCGAAGAGCTTGGCCGCCTTCTTCGCCTGTGCCGGCGGCAGCGGCATGTTGCCGAGCAGCGCGGTGATGATGAAGATCTGGCTGTAGCCGCCGATCTCCTCCGCAATCGCCTTCCAGGTCAGTTCCTTGTCCCGCTTGTAGTCGAGGATTTTTTCGGTGAGATCGACTCGTTTCATGGCTTCATCTGCTCTTTAGTTGTGGTCGGGGATTGTTATTTCGCGGTCGAACTTAAACGCCCGGCATCGGGCCGCGCCTCCGCGCCGGGCATGACGACGGGGACGTTCCGGGCGTCCCATTCATGCCCGCCCGCGAGTTCCTCCGCGAAGGTGCGCGAGCGGGTGATCAGGAAATCCATCAGGTGATTGCGCAGCGGATAGTAGCCGTCGAGCCGGTGCATCTGATGCCGATCCCGGTCGCGCGGCAGCGTGTTCCGCACGATCTCGGCGATCCGCGCCTCCGGGCCATTGGTCATCAGCACGATCCGGTCGGCGAGATAGATTGCCTCGTCGACGTCATGCGTGATCATCAGCACCGTCTGCCGGGTCTCCAGACAGATGCGCCGGACCTCGTCCTGCAGCGTGCCGCGGGTCAGCGCGTCGAGCGCTGAGAACGGCTCGTCCATCAGCAGCGTCTTCGGCTCGATCGCCAGCGCCCTGGCGATGCCGACACGCTGCCTCATGCCGCCGGAAAGCTCCGCCGGGCGTTTGTCCTCTGATCCTTTGAGGCCGACCAGTTCGATGAACCGGCGGGCGTGCTCGCGCACCCGCGCCTTCGGCCAGCGCTTGTTGCGGGCCTTGACCGCATAGGCGACATTGCCGAGCACGCTCATCCAGGGCAGGAGCGCATGGCCCTGAAAGATCACCGCGCGGTCGAGCGATGGCCCGGAAATCTCCTTGCCGTCGACGATGACGACCCCGTCATTGGGGGCATCGAGGCCGGCGAGGATATTAAGGACCGTCGTCTTGCCGCAGCCCGAATGGCCGATGATGCAAACGAACTCGCCCTGCTCGATGGGAAGCCAGAGATTCTCGAAGATCGTGACCTCGCCGCCGCCCTTCTTCGGGTAGCGCCTCGAGATGCCTTCGATCGAGATGAGCTTGCTCGTCACGGAATGCCTCGCCTTGAGCGGTTCGGCCGCCCGTTTGGGAATGATTTTGAGAACGGTGTTCATTCGGGGAACGTCACCAGACGGGCCGCGAGGGCGAGGAGCTGATCCAGCGCCATGCCGACGAGGCCGATGAAGAGGATCGCGACGATCACGTTGACGATCGACAGGTTGTTCCACTCGTTCCAGACGAAATAGCCGATGCCTGTTCCGCCCACGAGCATCTCGGCCGCGACGATGACCAGCCAGGCGATGCCGATGGAAATGCGCATCCCCGTCAGGATCGTCGGCGCCGCCGCCGGCAGGATGATCGTCAGCGCCCGCTTCCAGGCCGGCACCTCCAGAGTGCGCGCGACGTTGAGCCATTCGCGCCTGACGGTGGCCACGCCGAATGCCGTGTTGAGCAGCATCGGCCAGACCGAGCAGATGAAGATGACGAATATCGCGGAGGCGTTGGAATCCTTGATCGTGTAGAGCGCCAGCGGCATCCAGGCGAGTGGCGAGATTGGCTTGAGGATCTGGATGAAGGGGTCGAGCGCCCGCGAGATCAGTTGGGACATGCCGATGAGAAAGCCGAGCGGCACCGCCAGCAGCACGGCCATCCCGTAGCCGAGCAGAACCCGCGCGATGGAATAGCCCAGCTGGATGCCGATGCCCTTGTCGTTGGGCCCGGCATCGTAGAAGGGATCCGTGACGTGCTTCCAGATTTCCCGGCCGACGCCGAGCGGTCCGGGCATCGCCGATGCCCCTTCCGTGACCTGCTTGCCCATCAGCGCGGCATAGGCCGGATCGAGATCGCTGGCGCCGCCGGACGACCGCGTTGCCAGATGCCAGCCGGCAAGAAAGCACGCGAGGATGACCAGCGACAGCAGCAGCGGCCTGAGCCGTTCGGCGACCTCCATGGCGTCAGGCCCGCTTGATGGCGAAGGACTGGATGTACTCCTCGGGCATCGCGGGATCGAACGGCTTGCCCATCACCTCGAAGCCCTTCGAGACGCTGTCCGGCGCCGTCATGCCGATCTCGGTCATGAGGCGGGTCGCGTCGGTCGCCAGATAGACCTGCTTGGCGATGCCGGCGTAGTCGATGTCGCCCTGCACCTGCCCCCATCGCTTCATCTGCGTCATGATCCATATGGCGAACGATTCCCAGGGGAAGGGCTGGAAATCGATCCGTTCCGGATCGTTCTGCACCTTGCCGAGCCCATCGGCATAGGTGCCGGTCAGCACCTGCTCGACGACGGTGACGGGCTGGTTGAGATAGTTTGCAGGCGCGATCGCCGCGGCGATCTCCTTGCGGTTTTCCTTCTTTGTGGCGAAGGCCGTCGCGTCGATGATCGACTTCAGGAGCGCCGAATAGGTGTTGGGCATCTCGGTTACGAATTTCTGCGATGCGGCGAAGGCGCAGCACGGATGCCCGTCCCAGATCTCCTTTGAGAGGATGTGGATGAAGCCGACGCCGTCATAGACCGCGCGCTGGTTCACCGGATCGGGCGCAAGGAAACCGTCGAGATTGTCCGCGCGAAGGTTGGCGACCATCTCCGGCGGCGGCACGACGCGGATCTGCACGTCGGTGTCAGGGTCGATGCCCGCTTCCGCCAGATAGTAGCGCAGCAGATAATTGTGCATCGAATATTCGAACGGCACGGCGAACTTGAAGCCCTTCCAGTCCTTCGGATCGCGCTTGTCCTTGTGCTTCATGGCCAGCGTGATCGCCTGTCCGTTGATATTCTCCACGGCGGGCATCGTGTAGGGAATTGGATTGGAGCCGGCACCCATCGTGATGGCGATCGGCATCGGCGAGAGCATATGCGCGGCGTCATATTCCTCGTTCAACGTCTTGTCGCGGACCACCGCCCAGCCGGCCGTCTTCACGACATCAACGTCGAGGCCGTATTTCTCGTAGAAGCCCATCGGCTTGGCCATGATGATCGGCGTCGCGCAGGTAATCGGAATGAAACCGACCGCGAGTTTCGACTTTTCCAGCGGCCCGGTGTCCGCCAGTGCTTCGGCGATATGACCGACCGGCAGAAATTGCGCCAGTGCGGCCGCCGCCGTCGATGAGCCGACCGCTTTCAGAAAGGCACGCCGTGAGGCATCCTGCGGAAAGAGGGCCTTCATCAGCCCGGTCTCAACCACGCGGGTCAGGCGCTTCTCCTCATGCGCCGCCGTCTCCAGAGCTTCGGCGCGGACCGCTCGCTCATGTTCATCCTGGCTGCGGTGCTGTCCGCAAGAGCAGGCCGAAAGCTTCGTCTTCGCATCGAAGGGATTGTCGAAGGTGGTCATGACGTCTCCGTGAGGTTTCTTGCTGCGTTGCACAAACCTATGCACGGAGCGTGCCAGAACCGGGAAAGCCTCATTCCCCGCGTAAATCCCCAACTGGTCGGTCGCGCGCACTTACGATCTTTCGTGAGTGACGAGATTTCGTTGCCCGCTCTGACGAAATTTCGTAGTGTCCGCCTCATGATGACGGGCAATCGCAAAGACGAGAGTCTCGCCGGGCTCGCGGACGCATCTTCCCTGCCGATGATCACGATCGATCCGCGAAGCGACAGGGTCGTCGCGGCCAATGCGGCGGCGGGGCGCTATCTCGGGCTCGCGCGTGAAGCCCTTGTCGGCTCGCCTTTCAGCAGATTGCATCCCGGCCAGTTGCCGGCGCTCATTGTCTTTTGCGATGCGGTGCTGTCGCTGGGGAGTTATTGGACCCGTGACCTGAAACCCCGTCACGGCCTGGACGAGGATATCAAGGCGGAGTATCGCGGCGACAGATTGGATGCCGCGGGCGATCCGCTGATCCTGATCACAATGATCGATCTGAAAGAGCAGGAGAGACGCACGACGGACACCGCCGCCAACCGCTTCTGGACCAGCGGCATCGCCGAATGGCAGCGGGTGGAGCGCGTCTTTAGAGATATCGAGCGCGAAAACCAGTTGATCCTGAGGGCGGCAGGCGAAGGCATCTACGGCGTCAACGCGCAAGGACTGACCACCTTCGTCAATCCGGCCGCCGAGGCCATCCTCGGCTGGAGCGCTGAAGAGCTCGTCGGACAGGACATGCACGCCCTCGTCCATCACCATCACCAGGACGGGCGCCCCTATCACAACCATGACTGCCCGATCTACGCCGCCTTTCGCGATGGCGCGGTTCACACCGTGGGCGACGAGGTATTCTGGCACAAGGCCGGCAAGGCCATTCCGGTGGAATATACCTCCACCCCCATACGCGACCGCGGAGTTGTGGTTGGTGCGGTGATCGTGTTCAGGGATGTCACGCAACGTAAGGAGGCGGAGGAAGGCCTGCACCGCGCCCTCGCCGAAGTTCAGGACCTGCGCGCCCGGCTGGAGCGCGAGAACGCCTATCTGAAGGAAGAAATCCGCATCGGTGTCGACGATCGCGGCATCATCGGCCGCAGTCAGCCGATCGAGACGCTACGCCGGCAGATCGGTCTTGTCGCGGGCACCGACGCGACCGTGCTGATCACCGGGGAATCGGGCACCGGCAAGGAGCTGATAGCACGCGCCATCCACGAGGCGAGCGGGCGCGGCAGCGGCCCGCTGATCCGCGTCAACTGCGCCGCCATTCCGCGCGACCTCTTCGAGTCCGAATTCTTCGGCCATGTGAAGGGCGCCTTCACCGGCGCGTTGCGCGACAGGATCGGGCGGTTCGAGCTGGCCGACGGCGGCACGCTGTTCCTCGACGAGGTCGGCGAGATCCCGATCGAACTCCAGGGCAAGCTCCTGCGCGTCCTCCAGGAAAGCCAGTTCGAACGCGTCGGCGACGACCGCACCCGAAGCGTCGATGTGCGCATCGTCGCGGCGACGAACCGCGACCTCAAGACCGAGGTCAGGGCGGGCCGTTTCCGCGAGGATCTCTATTTCCGGCTCAATGTCTTCCCCGTCCAGTCGGCTCCATTGCGCGAACGCAAGGAGGACATTCCCCTGCTCGTCGCCCATTTCCTTGCTTCCCCCGGCCGCAAGCGGCAGGCGCGCGATGTCCGTATCAGCGAGGCTGACATCCAGCGGCTTCAGGCTTATGGCTGGCCGGGCAATGTGCGCGAGCTGCAGAACGTGCTGGAGCGCGCCATGATTCTTTCCCAGGACGAACGTCTCGTGATCGACCTGCCGGCGCCGGAGGCAACATCGATCGGACGCGACCTGCCGGATGTCCACCTGATCCGCACCGACGCGGATCGCCGCCGGGCTGAACGCGAAGACATTGTCGAGGCGCTGAAGCGCGCCGCCGGCAAGGTTTCCGGCCACGATGGCGCGGCGGCCATCCTCGGCATCAAGCCGACCACCCTCGCCTCCCGCATCAAGAAACACGGACTGGACACGGCCGCGTTTCGCACCTAGCTGCCAGCGCCGGCCTTCCTGTCTTCGGCGCGTCCTTCATCGGGAACATGCATGCCCAGCAACCGCGTTGCGCTGTCGGCATTCATCGGCCGGCCGAGCAGGTACCCCTGCGCCGTCCCGCACCCCAGCGCGATGAGGTTGGCAAGTTGCTCCTCGTTCTCCACCCCCTCGCCGGTCGTGGCGATGGCAAGTTCGCGCGCCATGCTGGTGACGGCCCGAACCACAGCGGCCGCGCCGCTGTCGACATGCGAGGCGTCGATGAAGCTGCGGTCGATCTTGATGCGGTCGAGTTCGAATTCCCTTAGATGCGCCAGCGAGGAATAGCCGGTACCGAAATCGTCCATGGCGATGCGCACCCCGAGCGCGCGCAGGCCCGCGAGCACGGCGGAAATCTGCTCACTATTGTCCAGCATGGCGGTTTCGGTGATCTCGATCTCGATACGCCTGGGGGTCAGACCGTACCGCGCCAAAGCGTTGGTGATCTGCCGCAGGATATCGAAGGAGCGCAACTGCACTGGCGACACGTTGATGGAAATATAGATATCGCCCGGCCAGCGCGACACCTGGCGGCAGGCCTCGTCGATGACCCATGCGCCGATCTCGACAATGGCACCTGTCTGCTCGGCGATCGGTATGAAATCCGCCGGCGGGACCAGGCCGCGTTCGGGATGGCGCCATCTGAGCAGGGCTTCGAACCCCGACAGGATGCGATTGGGAAGGCTGAACAGCGGTTGGTAATGCAGTTCGAACTGACCGGCTTCGACGGCGCGGGCGAGTTCCTTTTCGAGCTGGCGACGCCGTGCAGCCTCTTCGATCATACCCTCGCGATAGATTTCGACGCGGCCGCGACCGCCGCCCTTCGCCTCGTAAGTGCAAGATCGGCCATCTGCTGGACAAGTTGCGGCGGTGTGTTCTCCTCGCCGCCGGCAACACCGATGCTGCAGCCGATGGAGATGACGTGCTCACCGATATGAAAGGGCGCAGAAAGAGCCGTCACAATGTCCCGTGCGAGGGCGGCCGCAAGCTCGACACCGCATCTGGACAGCACGCCCAGTTCGTCCCCGCCGAGACGGAACGCAAGATCGGACACACCGCAGACATCGCTGAGCCTCTTGCTCGCTTCCACGAGCAGCCTGTCGCCGATCGCATGGCCGAGCATGTCGTTGACCGCCTTGAAGCGATCCAGATCGATCATCAGCATCGTGAAGGGGCCACGTTGCGCAAGGATCTCCAGTTGCTCGGCGAAGCTGCGCCGGTTCGGCAAGCCGGTAAGCGCGTCGTGAAACGCCATATGGGCAATCTTCTTTTGTCCCTCTCGCACCTCGGTCACATCGTCGTAGGTGAAGATGGCGCCGCCGCCTTTCAGCGGACGGCAGGCGACGCTGAGAATCTTGCCGTTGGGCATCAGGTTTTCAAAACGAGTGGTCTCTTCCCTGCTTAGCCAGACGGCGTAGTTGTCGATGACACGCTGCGTCCGGATGTCGTCCCAGCCGACAGCCGCGCAAAGCGTCCGGACATAATCCTCAAAATGCATGCCGAGATAGATCAGGGAAGGGTCGGCGCCGCAAAGTTCCACAACGCGATCGTTATAGAGCTGAATCGTTCCATCGGGCGCGAACATGGTCAGCCCGTTTGACATATTGTCGAGCGCCTTGGCGGCGTCAGCCTGTGCCCTTTCGAGCCTGACATTGGTCTCCGCCTGCTGCCTGGCGGCTGCGTGGCTATGAAGAACGAACAGCTGGGCAACCCAGTAGCCGAGCGCCATGGTCGTCAGCATGCTCATGCATTGGACGATGGCGACGCCGAACGTCATTTGAGCTTCCATCGGCGAGGGGAAATAAAGGTACTTCCATAATCCCGTCGCCACATAGACAATCGCGATCGAGGCGTTGATCAGCCCGGCTGCCCTGCCGACGAATACGGCGCTGATGATCGGAAACACCGTCGAGAAATAGCCTGCCGGATGCAGCAAGCCATCGCCGGCCAGTCCGACATAGAGAGCGACCAGATGAAGACTGGCAAACAGGCCTCCTGCATATAGATTGGCGAACGCGGTCAACCGTCTTATGACAATCGGCATCAGCATGAACATGACGCAAAGGGAGCCCGCCGCCGAAGCGGCGACAAGGTCGAGCAGTCCGACGTGCCACCCGGCAACAGCACAGATCAGGATCAGCAGACCAACGAGCGGGCCAATAAAAATATACTGACGGCTCTTGGTCGTGGAAACGCGCCACATGGGAGTCTCCGTCATATAAAGCAAGTAGCACAGCAGACTATCTGTTTGATTGACCACCATAGAAATCCGACGTTGACATTTGGTGAATCCAACGCCGTCGCGCGGAAAAGCAGAGATTCACCGTAAAGACTGGCAGGAACCTCATGCGGCATGTGGATATTTATCGATCCGTGCCGAACCATTGGATGACGGGCAGGCCGCGCCGCTGGCAGGCCGGCCGAAAAAGGGGGAGTGACCGACTGTGATCTTCTATCTGGCGGCAATCCTTGCATGTCAGCTTGCCGGCGAATTGCTGGTGGCGGCGCTGGCCCTGCCATTGCCTGGACCGGTCGTCGGGATGGCGATCCTGTTTGCGGTGCTGATCGTCAAAGGTTCGCTGCCGCCGTCGCTCGCCGTGGCGGGCGGCATGCTGCTCGATCATCTCTCGCTGCTTTTCGTGCCCGCCGGTGTCGGCGTCATCGCCCATCTCGCCCTTCTGCAGCGAGATGGGCTCGCGCTTGCCGCGGCGCTCATTGTCAGCACTCTCCTCGCCATCGCCGTGACCGGGTTTCTCATGTCGCGCCTGGGACCGGCCGAGGGCGCGGGCGCCGCGCGGGAGGAACGGAAGTGAGCGGCGCGGGACAGGCATGGAACGGTATCGTCGCCGATCCGCTCCTGCATCTGACGGTCACGCTGGCGGCCTATTCATTGGCGCTCTGGGCTTACAGGCGCGGCGGCTGCAATCCCCTGCTCAATCCGGTCCTCATATCCATCCTGCTGGTGATCGCGTTCCTTGCATTCACCGGCACGTCTTACGCCACGTACTTTGAAGGGGCGCGATTCATCCATTTCCTCCTCGGTCCTGCCACCGTCGCCCTCGCCATTCCGCTCTACAGGCATTTCGCCCTCGTGCGCCGTTCCGCCGCCGCCATCGCCGTCAGCCTGATCGCCGGATCGCTGACGGCAGCCGGTTCGGCGGTCGCGATCGGCTGGTGGCTCGGCGCATCGCCTGTAAGCCTGATTTCGCTCGCGCCGAAGTCCGTCACCGCGCCGGTCGCCATGGGAATAACGCAGGTGCTCGGCGGCATTCCCTCCCTCACCGCGGGCCTCGTCATTCTGACCGGCATATTCGGCGCCATGACGGGCACCTACATCCTGCGCATCCTCAAGGTCCGCGGGGATGCCGCGGCCGGCCTTGCGATCGGCACGGCCAGTCACGGGATCGGAACGGCTCGCGCCTTGCAGATCAGCGACACCGCCGGCGCTTTTTCCGGCCTCGCGATGGGGTTGAACGCCTTGCTGACGGCGATCATCCTGCCGCTCGTCTGGCGCGCATTCGCCGGCTTGTGATAAATCGGCCCCGCCGCTTGCCGGCCAACAAGGAAATTTCGCGATGTCGAAGGTCCAGTCGCTGGGCGAGGAAATGGAAACACGGCACGGCTTTCTCGGCGTCCCCTCGCGCACATTCGACGAAGGCGGCCGCCGGCAGTTCATCGCGCTGCTCTGCGAAGGCCTTTCTCCCGAATCCCGGCTCTGCGAGATCGGCGCCGGCTGCCTGCGCACCGCCTACTGGCTGATCCGCTTTCTCGAACCTCGCCGATATTGCGGTATCGAGCCCTTTCGCGACCGCGTCACATGGGGGCTGGATACGCTGTTTACCGGCGATATGCTCGCCGACAAGCAGCCGCGCTTCGACTTCAACGACACGTTCGACACGTCCGTCTTTCAGGAGCGGTTCGATTTTTTCCTTGCCGGGTCGATCTGGACGCACGCGGCAAAGCACCACATCCAGACGATGCTCGAAGGCTTTAGGGAGAATGCGCTGGAGGATGCAACCTTCCTCGCTTCCTATCTGCCTGCCCGCACCTTCGAGGAAGACTATCTCGGCGATGTCTGGGTCGGCACCAGCCACCAGTCGGACACGCCCGGCATCGTCCGCCACGGGCTGTCATGGATCGAGCGCCAGTGCGCCGAGCGCGGGCTTTCCGTCGCTCAGCTGCCGGGCCGGGCGTTCGACGGTCAGTTCTGGTTGAGCATCCGCCGCCACGACGCCGCGCCCAGGCGCGAACGAATCGTCAATCCGGCCCTCGCCGCCGGCCGGCGCGACCGGGCATCGACAGCCGCCGGCGCTTGAACCGGTCATACTCCTTCGCGACGCGGCCGCTCGTACGGCGAAGCCGGGCCTCAATTTCCCAGAGCAACGGACGGACCCTGCCGAAGGACATCCGCGTGGCCGCCTCGCGCAGCAGCTCCGTCAACGGGCCGACGACGGAGTCGATGTTTTCATCATAGAAGATTTCGCCATATTCCCCTGCGGTCTCATAGACCTTCCGGTCCGGAAAGTCCCGCCGCCAGTCGGGGACCGTCTCGCCCGGCTTCAGATAGATGTCCGCAACGTGGCCGTCGCGGCTGTAGAGTATGCCGGTGAAATCCTGATAGGCGCCGAGGTTGTAGGCCCATTCCATGAGCACGAGCACTGCCGGCGCGCGGCCCAGTTGCCGCAGCCGGCGCGCCAGCGCCATGGCGATGATGGCCGCCTGGCAATTGCCGCCGATGGCGATCGGTCGGTTGCCGACGATGGCGAGGATTTCCCACAGATACCGGTCGCAGACGCGATCGAGCATATCCGATGTGTAGTCGCGAACCGGTACGATGCCGACGAGCGAGCGCATCGCGTAGAGCGGCTGGTTCGGATCGAGCCGGCGGGCCAGCCGGCTGGCTTCGTCGTCGTCCTGGAATACCCAGAACAGGGGCATGCGCGTTCCCGTCACATTGTGCCCGGCGATCAGGCTGCCGGGGAATTTTCGCACCCCGCTCCAGCTGCCTTGAAACAGTTCCAGTTCGCGCAGTACGGCCGTGCCGGACATTCTGGCCGTGCGAGCATCCGTTGCCATGGCGGCGTCCGGCGTGGCCGTGGACAACAGGGCGCCGAGCCCGCGCAGCGTCGGATCGCTGTAATAGGCTTCAAGCGGCAGCGAAATGCCGAACTTGCCCTCGACGGCGAAGATCATTTCCGCCGTCGCCAGGGAATCTCCGCCAAGCTCGAAGAAGTCCTCGTCCGGGCCGGGCGCGGCATTCAGTTTCAGCACACGCCGCCAGAGCTCCCCGAGCCATGCTTCGGTATCGGCTGGCATCGGCACGCCTTCCGCCCGGCCGGGCGCGACGGTCCTGCGGCGGCGCGGCGCCTGAACATGCGGGGCCAGCTTCCCCGCGAGGAAGTTGTCCACCAGCAATTGCCGTTTGATCTTCTGGGTCGGCGTGCGGACGATATCGTCCTGCTTGACCGGAACGACATGCTTCGCCGTGATGCCGGCGGCCTTGGCCGTCTCCCGCCTGAGACGGCGGACGAGGGTATCCAGATCGGCATTTTCGGCCGTCGCCGGCACGAAGAACAACCCCAGTTCCTCCGTTGCGCCGCCCGGCATGCGGATGGCGGCGGCGACCACGGCTGAAACCGGAAGTCCCTTGAGGCGCCGCAACGCCGCCTCGATCCGCTCCAGGGAGATGTTCTTGCCGTTGACGATGATTTTGCTTTCCTGCCGCCCCGAAACGTGCAGTTCGCCATTCTCGATGAAGCCCATATCGCCGGTCTTCAGCCAGCCGTCGACGAAACAGCTGACATCGTCACCGCCCGGCCCGGCATAGCCGGAGAACATCTTCTTGTCCGAGCGGACCTGGATATTGCCCGTTTCGCCGAGGGGCAGGGGTTGGTTTTCGTCGTCGACGATGCGCAGCGAAATGCTTTCCAGAACCCCACCCACAGAGACGGGCGCGCTCCCGTCTCCGATGGCGGCGAGCGCTTCCTCGGCCCTGCTGTAGCGTGTCGCGCAGATTGTCCCCATCTCGCTGGAGCCGTAGCCGAAATTGATGGCTGCATGGTCGGCGCCGGCGCGCGCCAGGCATGCGAGAAGCCGCGACACGATCTGCGGCACCACCATCTCCGCGCCCAGGCCGATGCGGGTCACGCAGGAGAGGTCGAAACGCCGGTCGCCCGCCTCGATCACCTCGACGACTTTCTCCAGCATCGAAGACGACAGGCTCATGGAGCCAACGCCGTATTCGCTGACGATATCGAGATATTCCGCCGGTCGCGCCATCATGCGCTGCGGATTGAGATAGACCTCGGTGTCGTCGGCCGGCAGCGCCAGCCACAGACCGGTCACGCCGTCGAAAGGAAAGGGAACAAGCCGCGATACGGCGCGGTACCGGGTATGGTTGGCGAAGAACCGGTTGAGCATGACGCTGGCCGGGATCCGCGCGAATTTCGGCGTCCCGGTCGTACCCGACGTCGCCACGAGCAGGCCGCCGCCTTCAGGCGATCCGGCGGCCGCGGCGGGGCGCCGGGCATCGCGCGGGATCGCATCCGGAAGGGCAAGAACGCTGATGGACGGGGCGATATCGCCGGCGGCGGCCCGCAACTTGCCGGCGTGTTTCTCGGAACACAACAGAAAAGGCGCCTTGAAGGTATCTGCCATCACCGACAGACGGTCCTCCAGTCCGACGCCGGCCGTTTCGCTCGCCGTGATATGCCAGGGGATGGCCCAGAACCCACCGAGGAACGATGCCCACAAGGCGGGTATGAACTCGATGAAGCGGTCAAACCCCAGGATGATTTCCGACCCCGGTCCGACACCCGCGCGCTGGCAATGACCGAGCACGTCCCGCGCGCGTTCCAGCAGATCGCCGAAACACGCTTCGCGGCGGCCGCCGTCATGACCGACTTCCACATATCGGCCGGCGGGGCGACGCAACACCAGCGCTTCGATGCTTCCCGCGATATCGCCCGGCAGGTCGTCGGGAACGGGAAGATCGATGCCGGTGAGCTGGCCGGCTAGGCCGCCTTCGACACGGTCGCGCATGATTGTTCGATCAGCAGGCTTGCCCGGTCGGAAAGCATGCCCTCCCGCCGGACCACGTCGACCCCGTCGTGGAAGCGGCGCGCAAGGTCGGGAATCTGCCTGGCCATTTCATCGCGTGAACGCGCGTCGAGCCGGTTCTGGTCGATGCACATCCGGTTGAAGTCGATCATGCGCGCGCACACAACGGTCGCATGGAAGATGCCGTCCATCGGGCGGGGCTCAGGCCGGAGCGGAGACTTGTAACTCTTGTCCAGCGGATTTCGGACAAGCGGATCTGATGTGGAGATCGCGAACAGGAGCGCGTGCGTGATCTCGTGGACGAGAAACTGCGCGGCGGTCCAGACGGGTTTGAAGGCATCCGCGTTCATGAACCCGCCGCCCCAGACCATGAACGAGGTCACGCCGCCGAAACTCAACGCATTGGGTTTGTCGCTCCCGCGCGCCACGTAGAGACGCACCCACAGATCGTGGATTTCCTGATGCGATTTCGCATCGACCTCCGCCAGGAGCGCCAGCGCGGTCGCCAAGCGCTCCTTCGTTTCGGCAAAGAGTTGCGGCCCTATCGGCCCCATCCGCAGATTCTCGCCATCCTCGGCGAAAAGCAGCCGAGGAAACCGCTCGAAATCTTCGCCGAGCGTCTCGCGGTCATAGGGTTCGATCTTGAATTCAGGCTCTTCGCCGGTTGCCGCCAGCAACTCCCGGGCGAGAGTGGCCGCCTCTTCCAGGCGGTTCTGCTTGATGGCGAAGACAAGCTGATAGTAGCTGGAGAAGACTTGCGGCATCTGCCGGTGCAGGCGGACGTTCTTCACCGCCGCGTCGCACCGTTCACCGTCCAGCCCGAGAGGCTTCCCGGCCCTTTCAAAAACATACTGAAGGCTGTCGGCAAGCCTTTCCCGGATGGCCGCGTCCAGCGCTTTCGCATTCTCGTCGGGCGCCAGCACGCGCATTCGCAACAATCCCTATTTCGCTTACGGCCGTCCGTCCGCGATGTCATTCCGGACGCGCGACGACCGCGCCGACACAGCTGGCGAGGATGTACGGCGAAGAACCGTGCCGGTTCATCAACTCAAGGCCCGGCAATTCACTCGCCGTCTTGCTGAAGCAGGCCGATCCCGAGCGGTTGCCCCGCCGCAAGTTCCGGCAGGGGCGCCTCGCCGCACATCTTCGACATCAGCCTGCCGGCGCCGCAGCAGCATCGCATCTCAGACCGGAAGTTCGGGTCCGATCTTGGTCAGCAAACGGGCGGTCGTGGTCAGGTCGGCCTCTTGCGTGGACACTTGCGGAACCTGATCGAAGCCAAGGAGGTTCGCGGCGTCGATATCGATCGCTTCGTCGGTCTTCTTGAAATTTTCCATGTTCATCATCCTCTCCGGAGATTCAGGCCGATGGCGGCCGTTTGCGACTGAATCGCTGCGACCCATTTCAGGCCGGAGGAATTTCCGGACCGATCTTGGTGAGCAGACGGGCGCTTGTCGTCAGATCCGCATCCGTGGATACATCACGGAGCTGGTCGAAGCCGAGCAGTCCGTCGGTATCCAAATCGCTCGGCCCGGGAAGTTCACCGCCGCCGATCCTCGACATCAGTCTCCCCGCGTCCTTGACGCCGGCGGCGGCGAAATCCGCCATCTGGTCAAAGCCCAGGAGGCCGTCCGTATCCAAATCTGTCATTTTCATCCCGTGTTCCTTCGTCAGATATTTCCGGTCGCCGATCAGCGATCAATCGATCGTGGGAATTTCGGGACCGATCTTCGTCAGCAGGCGCGCCGTCTTGGCAGGGTCCGCTCCGTCGGCTTCCGACGATACTTTCGGCAGCTGGTCGAAGCCGAGCAAGTCGCCGACCTCGATCAATGGCGCCGCCTCGGGCGCTCCGATCTTCGACAGCAGCCTGCCCGCGCCGCTGATATCGGCCGCAGCGGCCTTCGTCATCTGGTCGAAACCGAGCAAACCGTCCATCTCCAGCGTCACTGACTGGTCGGCCTGTGTGAACTTCTCCATTTCAAGCACCTTTATTCCCGCTAAATCTCTGTTGAAACGCTTGATGTCGCGCCAAATCCTGTCGCCGCCTCATGCGGCCGGCTCGCCGACCCCGATCTTGCACCAGACCCTCCCGGCCGCCTTCATGTCGTCGTCGCGCTCGTCCGCATGCGGATTGCAAAGCTGGTCGAAGCCCAGCAGGCTCTCGATTTCCAGCTCAAGCCTCAAGCGGTCCTGTTCCTGCGGCGCATCGATAGGCATATTTTATTCCCTGTTGAAGAATTGCATATGGCAAGGTTTCCGCCAGAGTCGGACACTATTCTATCGCAACGGGCCACCCCTGCCAAAGCGTTATCTTTCAAGGATCGAGAAGGAATTCTCGACCGTGACATTTGGACCGCACCGCGTATGCTGGGCGGCGAACGGGAAGCCCGATTCCCAGTCGGGACCGTGCTCCGACCGACGGCGACGGGGGGTGAGTCTCAGATCCCTCCCCACCGGCGAAACCATGTCACATCCAGGCTGCAGTAGAGGGAGATTCCGTTGATCACGATTGCGGATTTCATTGACGACGAGCCCTGGCATGAGGACAAGCCGGCACTTTCGGACGTGAGCATCCCCGACCAGATCGCCGGCGTTCACCTGCAACGCATCGTGACGCATGGCGACGACCGCGGCGACCTTTCGGTTCTCCTGTCCAGCCATTATGGCGACATGGAACCTATCCCGCATGTCTACCTGGTGACCGCGGCGCCCGGTTCGTTGCGGGCCTGGGTGTTCCACCGCCGCCAGCATGACCGGCTCGCCTACACGCAGGGCGATTTCCGTGTCGGTCTCTACGATCTGCGGCCGGATAGCCCGACATATGGAATTCTCAACGTGATCGAGGTTGGCGCGGCCAACAAGATCCTGCTGACGATCCCGCCCTTCGTCGCGCATGGCGTGCAGAACAGAGGCGGCGGGCCGGCCAGCTTCGTCAACATGCCGACCCGTGCCTATGATCCGTCGCACCCGGACAAGGCGCGTCTTTCCGCCCGTCATCCGGGGGTGCCCGCCTGCTTTGACTGACGCGCCGATCTTTTCGGTGGTCATGGCCACCTACAACCGCGGCCGGCACATCCTGCCTTCGATCAGATCCGTCGAGCAGCAGAGCTTGAGCGAGCTGGAACTTATCGTCGTCGGCGATCACTGCACCGACGACACCGCGGAGATCGTCCAGACCCACCCTTTCCGAAAGGTCCGGTGGCTCAATCTGGAAGCCCGTTGCGGCAGCCAGTCCTTTCCCAACAACGCCGGCATCGCGGCCGCGCGCGGCGAATTCATCGCCTATATCGGGCACGACGACATCTGGGCGCCCGATCATCTCCAGTCCCTGCTGGGTGTATTCCTCGCCGACCCCGCGACAGGCATCGCCGTCAGCGGCGCGATCTTTCATTTCCCGAACGGCATGGCGGGCAGCCAGGTGACCGGCCTTTTCGATAGTGACGAGGCCAAGTTCACGCATTTCTTTCCACCAAGTTCCTTTGCTCATCGAAAGGAGCTGACAGCAGCGATCGGGCCTTGGCGGGCGCCCGGAGAGATCCGCCCCCCGGTTGACGCCGAACTGCTGCTGCGCGCCGCCGAAGCGGGAACCAGATTTGCTTCGACCGGCCGCGTCACGGTGCACAAATTCGCCGCCGGCCACCGCTATCTCAGCTATGTGCGTCACGAGTCGCACGAGCAGGCCGCGATGTTGGAACGGATGGCGCGTCCAGACTTCGACCGCGAGGTGGCCGATATCGTCGAAGCTGCCAAATCCGGCGGCTCCCACATGGTGGTCGTCTACCGGGATTTTTCCGGCCTGGAGCCCGGGCAACTGGCGAGAGAAAACCGATGGCGCAAAGGCGTCGAACGGCCGCCTCTGTTGCCGCTCGGAAAGGCCCGGAAGATCGAACAGCGTGACGAACCCTGCGCGCTGGACTGGGACGATGAGCCCGAAGACGGCATCCGCTGGCATCTGCGCAATCCCAGGCCGCGCTTCCTCATCCCCTTCACCACCGATCGCACGGTGAAGCTGTCGATCCTCCTTGCCCATTCGGACAAGGGGGCGCTGCGGTCGCTGGCGCTGAAATGCAACGGCGTCCCCCTCGCCATGCGCGTGGGCGAACCGCGCCAACTGGAAGCAATCTGGGTCGCGACGGCGACCGCGAAGACACGTCTGCTGAAGGACGACTATACGATTCTGGAGTTCGATCTCGCCGAAGAACAGACAACGAGGCCAGGCCGACGCGGCCTCGGCATCGGCGATATCTCGCTTGAGGCACGCAGACGTTTCGGATGGCGGGACGCGCTGGCGGCATTCTTCGGCCATTCCCGGCGATCCCGATCCGCCGCTTGAGGGTGTTGGAAAAAGCGCCCTTGCAAGGCCAGGACAAGTAACACCTGCCCGGCAAGGGCGCGAAACGTCACCTCGCAGCGGCCGTCGCCGCGACGTTCGCCGGCAGCGCATAGGCAACGACGCTGTCGCCGAGCTTGGTGCGCATGAAATGATGACCGCCCGCGGCCAGCACGATGTATTGCCGTCCGTCCTCGGTGAAGCTGATCGGATTCGCCTGACCGCCCGCCGGCAGCGGGGCCTCCCAGAGCTGCTCGCCGGTTTTGGTATCGAAGGCGCGGATATAATTGTCCAGCGCCGCGGCGATGAAGGTCACGCCGCCCTTGGTGACGACGGAGCCGCCATTGTTGGGCGTGCCGATCGGGATCTTGATATTGGTCGGGATTCCGAACGGTCCCTGATCGGCCGGCGTACCAAGTGGCTTCTTCCACAGCAGCTTGCCGGAAGGAATCTCGATGCCGCTGAGATAGCCCCATGGCGGAGCGATGCAGGGCACGCCGAGGGGCGAAAGGAACTTGTCCGACGAGATGCCATAGGGGGCGCCGACCTGCGGCCCGCCGAGCGAGCCCTTCTCGCTTTCCGGCCGTTCGCCGATCGGCTTGGCCGTCACCTTGTCGCGCGGGATCTTGGTCTTCATGTCCGGCATCCGGTTGGTGTTGACGACCAGCACCTTGCTGACCGGATCATAGGAGATGCCGCCCCAGTCCATGCCGCCATTGTCACCGGGGAATTCTATCCACGAGCCGCTCTCGCCCTTGACCGGCGGCGTGAATGTGCCCTCGTAACGCGCCTGCTGAAACTTGATGCGGCACCACATCTGGTCGATCGGCGAGATGCCCCAGGTGTCGGCGCCCGTCAGCCGGTCCTGCGAGAATGCGGGCATGGCCGTCGAATAAGGCTGCGTCGGCGCGGTGTAATCGCCCTCGCTGGTGCCCTGCGGTACGGGCTTTTCCTCAACCGGCATCAGCGGCTTGCCGGTGCGCCGGTCGAGCACGAAAAGCTCGCCCTGCTTGCTGGCCTGAATGACGGCCGGCACGGTACCGTTCTCTCCTGGCCAGTCGACCAGCGTGGGTTGCGAGCCGAGGTCGTAGTCCCAGATGTCGTGATGGACGGTCTGGAAGGTCCAGCGCGGTTCGCCCGTCTTCACATCGAGTGCTGTCAGCGACGCAGTATATTTCTCCTCCTGAGGCGTGCGGCCGCCGCCCCAATAGTCGTCGGCGCGGTTGCCCATGGGCAGATAAATCAGGCCGAGCTTCTGATCGGCCGCGATCATCGACCATACGTTCGGCGTGCCGCGCGAATAGGTCTTCCCCTCCGGCGGCGGGCCGTACTCGCCGGGGCGGTTCATGTCCCACGCCCAGAGCATCTTTCCGGTCAGCGCATCCCATCCACGCACGACGCCCGAGGGAGCATCGAGCTTCTGGTTATCGACGACCTGATGGCCCATGACCACCACGCCGTTCACGATTGTCGGGGCGGAATTGGGGGAGAAGAAGCCCGGTACCTGTTCGCCGATGCCGGCGAGCATGTCGACGGCGCCGTTGTTGCCGAACGAGGCGCACGGCTTGCCGTCTTCCGCGTCGATGGCGAGCATCCGCCCGTCAGAGACGCCGTAGATGATCCGCGTCCTGCATTCCTGCGTGCCTTCGGGCGCCTGCCAGTAGGCGACGCCGCGGCAGGCCGCGTGATAGATGTTCT
Source organism: Flavobacteriaceae bacterium (assembly GCA_050249695.1). Taxonomy (GTDB): domain Bacteria; phylum Pseudomonadota; class Alphaproteobacteria; order Rhizobiales; family Tepidamorphaceae; genus JACKJP01. The sequence continues at coordinate 304,353 of JBFWQA010000003.1, forward strand.
GCAGCGCTTCCTTCTTCACTTTCGGATCAAAGCGCCATTTCTCCTTGCCCGTCGCCGGGTCGACATCGATGACGATCTGCGAGGGCGTGCAGATATAGAGGTTAGAGCCGACCTTCAGCGGCGCGTTCTCGAAGGCATATTCGATGCCCTGGTCGGCGGGCGGTTCTGTGTCGCCGGTATGATATTCCCAGACCTTCTCCAGCTTGCCCACGTTTTGCGGCGTGATCTGGTCGGCCGGGCTGAAATGATCGGCCGCGTTCGAGCCGCCGTAATTGACCCAGTTGCTGGCATCATGCTCTGGAACCTTGCCCTGCGGCGCGGCCGATGCGGCCGTTTCGCCTCCAGCCTGCCCGCTGCCGGCCTCCCCGCCCGTAATCTGGCCGGCGACCGCGCCGGCGCCGGATTCCACGGGCTGCTGCGCGTGCGGTGGCTGCTGGGTATCGGAGGCGTCAGTTCCCTGCGCATGGACTGGCAGGGACATCAGCAGGAGCGCTGATCCCAGCACGAGGCCGTGGCGCAATTCGGTGATCGGTTTCATGAAATTTCTCGCTTTCCAATTCATCGTGCCGCCTCCTCTTCCCGCCGTACCCGCGTCGAGTGCAGCAACGGGCTCAGCAGCAGCGTGATGACCATCAGAATCGCCGGGCCGGCGACCCAGGGAATGAGCCGCCAGCCATCGAAGCCAACTTCGGCGATGCCCCAAGCGAGGGTGAAGAAGAACGTGAGGGTGTAGACCCAAAGGCCCGCCATGCGCCTCTGAAACAGGAGCACGCCGGCGACGATAAGGCCGATACCCGCAATCGCGTAGTAGATGGAGCCGCCGAGATAAATGAGGTACGCCCCGCCCGCCAGCATGGCCAAGCCGAGCAGGCCGACGACCACGCCGTAGATCATAACCAGCCACCCGCCGGCGGAATAGGAACGGGAAGCCCGCGGCCGGACGGGGCGGGATGCGGCGGGATGCGTTGCGGTATAGTCGGACATGATGCGCCTCCTCAGCGACGACCGGCGCTCATCGCCAATGAACGCCGACGACGTTCATCAAGTGTGGGTGATATTCATGAGGCTGCAACGGAACGAAACATTCTTTGTTCCATGAACGATTGGTAATGTGGGAACCCGATCCCAGGGGTTGGCAGGGGCGCGGCGCCGGCTCAATGCGATGTCGATTGCGCGAACGCTATCCCCGCCTCAACCATATCGAGGATCTCAGGCACGGATATCGTGAAGACGCCGCCCTCGCCCGCATCATAGAGTTCGCGGAAATCCGAATATGCCTCCGCGAAATCCGGATGCGCGGATGTCGGCCCATCCTCCCGAACGAGCTCGATGACGGCATCCGCCAGAACCTCCTGGGTGACAGGCGCATGGGGCAATATTGTCTGGACGCCTCCCTCGAATGCCGGATTGCGAATACGAACGCCGGTCATTGCGATGGAGTAGACCGGACCGATGATTTCGTTCGGGATCACTGCGAGGATCAGGAGAAGTGGTTCGGGATCCTGCGGCCTGCCCACGGCGCGCCAGACCTGGCCTGCTGCAAACGCATCCGACATCGTTGCCCCTCGCTTCAATGCAGAACAGATGTAGCAGAGGATTACAGCCCGCGATAACCCGCCGTGATAGCGAGATCATCTGATTGGCGTTCAGCTGAGAGCGTTCGGAATAGACAGTGCGCGAACGATGAAAGTGGTAGCGGAGGACGGACTTGAACCGCCGACACGCGGATTATGATTCCGCTGCTCTAACCAACTGAGCTACTCCGCCGCCAGGGACGAGGAATGACGGTTTCGCGCCTTGCGGCTCGCCATGTCCTTGCCGGATGTGGGCGGGATATAAGGTGAGGCGATTGCGGGTGTCAAGCAAGCCCGCGGCGCCGGCCTGGCCTTTCGGAGAAGCGCCGCCGGTGCCTCTACTCCACAAGACCGGCGACCCGCCTCAACATCCGCTTTTGCAGCAGCGGCACCGCGCCGACCGTCCGGATGGCGAGATTGCGTACGGGCACGAACAGTGCGCTGTCGCTTTCTACCGCCTGCAGCAGACGTTCGCTGAAATCGATCCATCGCGCGCCCACCGGTTTGCGCTCGGCCTCATAGCCGTCCAGCGTGCCTTCGGCAAAGCGCCGCGCGAAGGCGGCGGCATCCTCGATGCCGAGATTCATCCCGCGCGCGCCGATGGGCGAATGGACATGCGCCGCGTCGCCGCACAGATAGGCGCCATCGCGGTGATAGCGGGCCGCCTGGCGGATCGGCAGGTCGAAGACATCCGTCCTGAGAATCTGCCGTATCGTATAGATTCCCGGCACATGGGCGAGCGCGTCGGGTGTGTTGGAGACCGCGCGGTAGGCATCCTCGCCGATGGGAACGACGAAGCCGATATCGCCACCTCGCGCGAGGAACGCGTGACCGGCCTCGCGCCGGTAGGGCCAGTCGGGAATAACCGCGTCCGCGATGCTCCATTGCCGCTTGTGAATGTAGCCTTCAAAGGCGATGCCCGCGCTTTCGCGCACGGCCGAATGCATGCCGTCGGCGCCGAGGACATGGGAGAATGTGGTCTCTCCGCCCTCCTCCGGGCCGCGCAAGACGGCGCGCCAGCCGCCTGGCACCGGGGTCATGGAAACCAGTTCGGTGCGCCATTCCGGCGCGAAGCCGAAACCGGCGAGCACCCGTGCCATCACCGTCTCCGTCTCATGCTGCGGCAGCGCGAGGAGGAAATCATAGCGGTCGGGGATATTGCCGAGATCGATCGTCGCCAGAACCGCCCCGTCCATGTGAACCTGGACGGCGCGCATGCGGATTCCGCGCTGCAGCAGTTCCCCGGTGACGCCAGAGGGCTCCAGCAGATGAAGGCTGCGCGGCGCGATGCCCACCGCCTTGCTGAGCGGCGTCGGTCCCTCGTCCCGGTCGATCACGCGCGGATGAAAGCCGCGTCGTGCGAGTTCGATCGCCGCCGTCAGCCCGGAGGGGCCGGCGCCGACGATCAGAATGCTGGGCTCCACTGCGCTCACCCTCCCGGCCATCTCACCTCGCAGGCTAAACGGCGGGTGGCTCTGCGCGTTCCGCCATCACGAACTCGTTTGCCGGCGCCCGGCCTTGCCCATGCTAGCCTTGCGGTATGAGGCTGGGAAAAAGTCAGGGAGACCAAGCGAATGAACCGCATGACGGCGAAGGACTTCGACCAGGAACTGCTCGAACTTTACGACTTCTATGCTCACGGCATCATCTCCAGGCGCGAGTTTCTCGACCGCGCCGGCAAGTTCGCGGTCGGCGGCGTCAGCGCGCTGGCCCTGCTGAGAATGATGAGCCCGCAATATGCGCTCGCCCAGCAGGTGGCGCCTTCAGATCCGGATATCGCGGCAAGCCGCATCGAATACGATTCGCCCGAGGGCAACGGCAAGGTGAACGCCTATCTGATGCGTCCTGCCGCTGCGACGGGCAGGATCGGCGCGGTCCTCGTCGTGCACGAGAACCGCGGCCTCAATCCCTATATTGAGGATGTCGCGCGCCGCGTCGCCAAGGCCGGTTTCATGGCGCTCGCGCCGGACGGCCTGACCAGCGTCGGCGGCTATCCCGGCAATGACGACAAGGGACGCGAACTGCAGCAGCAGGTCGACCCGGTAAAGCTGATGAACGATTTCTTTGCCGGCTATGAACATCTCGCGGCGCGGGAGGATTCGAGCGGCAAGGTGGGCGCGGTCGGCTTCTGTTATGGCGGCGGGGTCTGCAATGCGCTGGCCGTCGCCTATCCGGAACTGAGCGCCACGGTACCTTTTTACGGGCGCCAGCCGAAGACAGAGGACGTGCCGAAGATCGAGGCCCCGCTATTGCTTCACTATGCCGGGCTCGACACGCGGATCAACGAGGGATGGCCGGCCTATGAGGCGGCGCTGAAGGAACACGGCAAGACCTATACGGCGCACATCTATCCGGGCGTCAATCACGGCTTCCACAACGATACGACGCCGCGCTACGACGAGGCCGCCGCGACGCTTGCCTGGGAGCGGACGACCGCGTTCTTCAACGAGCACTTGTCCTGACTTCAAGCGGAGCTGAGGAAAGGCGGATGCGTCTTTCCCGTGTTTCTTCGGCTGTCTTTCAGGAAAGGCCGACCGCCATGCGGCGCGGCTCGGACAGGAAGCGGTTGACCGCTTCGCGGATATAGCCGCCGCCGAGCAGCCGGTCGCCGTCATAGAGGACGCATGCCTGACCGGGAGAAATGCCGTCCTCGCCGCTTGCCAGCTCGACGACGGTATCGCCGCCCTCGCGCAACAGCCGCGCCGGCGCCGGCGCACGCGTCGAACGCACGCGCGCGAGCACGTCCAGCCCCTCGCCCTCGGCGAGCGCGGGCACATCGTGCCCGATCCAGTTCAGCGATTTCAGCAGGATGCGGCTGGTATTGAGCGCATCGCGCGGACCGACGATGACCGTCCGGCGCACCGGATCGAGATCGACCACATAGAGCGGCTCGCCGGTCGCAACGCCAATCCCGCGCCGCTGGCCGATCGTATAATGGATGATGCCCTTGTGGGTGCCCAGACGCCGCCCGTCGATATGAACGATCTCCCCCGGCTCGCCGGCCTCCGGCCGCAACCGTTCGATGGTCTGCGCATAGTGGCCGGTCGGCACGAAGCAGATATCCTGGCTGTCCGGCTTGTCGGCAACCGCGAGCCCCATCGCGGCGGCATGGCGGCGCACCTCGGCCTTGGTCATCGCGCCGAGCGGAAAGCGCAGGAAGTCGGCCTGCGCCGGCGTCGTGGTGAAGAGGAAATAGCTCTGGTCGCGATCGGCATCGACGGCGCGGAACAGGCCGCGCCCACCCCCGGCCAGCGGCCGCGACGCGATATAGTGTCCGGTCGCCATCGCCTGCGCGCCGAGCTGGCGCGCGGTACCCAGCAGATCGTGAAACTTGATCGTCTGGTTGCAGGCGATGCAGGGAACCGGCGTTTCGCCGGCCATATAGCTGTCGGCGAATTCATCGATCACGGTTTCGCGGAAGCGCTTCTCGTAATCGAGCACATAATGGGGAATGTCCAGCCGCTCGGCAACACGTCGGGCGTCGTGGATATCCTGCCCTGCGCAGCACGCTCCCTTGCGGTGCACCGCCGCGCCGTGATCGTAAAGCTGCAATGTGACGCCGACGACGTCGTAGCCCTCGGCCTTGAGCAGCCCGGCGACAACCGACGAATCCACGCCGCCCGACATCGCGACGACGACACGCGTGTCCGCAGGATTACCCGGCAGGTCGAGCGAATTGGATTTTTCAGCCATGGTCTGATCTTATACCAGTTGTGCGCAACCCGGCACAATTCTCCCGGCATTTAGGGCACAATTTGCCGCCGGGCAAGCATCGAGCCGGCGGACGGCAGAGGCCGGAACTGGCAAGCAACTGATATTTCTAGATTTTTCCTGAAACGCTTGCTGGCACGCCTTATGCATCGCGAGCGCCGGACGAGTGCGCCGGCCTTCACGGGGCAGCGCCCCAGGCCAAAGGAACATGCAGAAGTTGACGCCCGCACTGTCATTTCAGGCAACGGCACCCGCCGCCAGCGGCGGCGGGACAGGCGCGTCCGCCGCCGGGGGTAGCGGTGACGGATCGCTTTTTGCCGCTCTGCTTCAGCTGACCGGCGCGGGCGGCGCGGAAACGTCGGAAGCCGCCCGGCAGTTGCTCGGTTCCGGCAGCCAAGGCGATCTCGCCGCGCTCCTCGAACAGGCCAAAGCCCTGCTGGAGGGTGGCGCCGAAGCGTCTCTGCGGACGTTGCTCGAAAGCCCGGGCGACGCCGCAATCGCCGGTGAAGACGCCCTGCCCGAGGGCGCGGAAATAACGGACGACGATCTGGCCGCGGCGATCGCCGCGGCGCTGCAGATCAACACCGGCGCGAGCGTGAACGCCGGTACGTTGCAATCCGGTTCGGCCGGCGGTAGCGCGGGTGATCCCCCAGCTTCCCCAACCACCATCCCCGCTGCCGCCGATGCCGGGGCCGCCGCAAGGGCGGCAATCCTTGATGCGATGAGCGAAGAGGTAACCCGGCAAGGACCGTCGGCTGAAAAGGCGAACGGAAACGGCGTGTCCGCCAATGGCGTCGAGACCGTGCTTGCCCGCCTTGCCGCCAGGGGCGATGCAGCCGACGCATCCGGCGCGCGCAATCAGACCGCCCATGCGCCGGCGATGGATGCCGCGGCCTCGCAGGCCAGTGCCGACGCAGCCTCGCGGAAATCCGACGCGAATGCCGATCAGGGCGGCAGGGGACAAAGCGGCGCGCAGGCGCATGGCGACGCCCGGCAGGCCGCGCAGTTGGCGGTCGGGACCGCGGCGGCCGACGGCCGGTCCGCCCTTTTGCAGTTGCAGCAGGTCGATGCCGGCGGTCAGCCGATCTCCGCCCAGGCGATTGCGGTTCCGGCAGCGACGACGATCGCGGGCCTGTCCACGGCGGCCGCCCCGCCCTACGGCGCGGCGACGGCAGGCGTCCCGGTCGACATGATTGCCGTCGCGATCACCCGGCAAGCCAATGCCGGCAACAGCCGCTTCCAGATCCGCCTTGATCCGCCCGAACTCGGCCGGATCGACGTGCGCCTCGACCTTTCAAGCGACGGCCGCGTGAACACCCATCTGAAGGTCGACAATCCCGACACCTACGACGCGATCCAGCGCGACCCCCGCGCGCTTGAACGCGCGCTGCAGAATGCCGGGCTGAAAGTCGACGACGGTTCGATTCAGGTTTCCTTGCGCGATTCCGGCGGATTCATGCAGCGCCATGGGCAGGACCATCCGCGTTTCCAGAACTTCGAACAGTCCGCCGCCGCCTATGGTGGGGACAACTGGAGCGCGGAGGAAACCGTGGTGGAGCCATGGCGTCTCGCGCCCGCCTCGGGCGGTTTGGACATGAGGGTCTAGGACAATGTATCTCGACGCGCTATCGGGCCTTTCCCAATCCTCGACCGCCGCCACCGACCGGCAGGGCATCGCCGACAATTTCGATACCTTCCTGCAACTGCTGACGACGCAGCTCCGAAACCAGAACCCGCTCGACCCGCTCGACACCAATCAGTTCACCGAACAGCTGGTGCAGTTCTCCTCCGTCGAACAGGCGATCAAGACAAATGCCAATCTGGAGAACATGGTGAAGCTGTCGGCCGCTTCGACGGCCACCGCCGCCGTCGGCTTCATCGGCAAGTCCATCGATGTGCAGACCTCCGCGTCGCACTATGACGGGACGAGCGCCAAGTGGACCTATTCGGCGGCCGGCGACGCGCCAAATACGACTTTCACCGTGCGCGATGCCAGCGGTTCGGTCGTCTACAGCGAGACGAAATCCGTCGGCCAGGGCTCCGGCACTTTCCTTTGGAATGGAACGACGCTTGACGGGAGCGACGCGCCGGCGGGCACCTATTCGCTCACCGTGGACGCCCGCGACGCGGACGGCAAGAGCGTGTACGGCACCGTCAGCACGTCCGGCATTGTCGAGGCGATCGACTTCGATGGCGACGAGCCGTATCTCATCGTCGACGGCATCTCCATTCCCATGAGCGCGGTCAAGCGCGTCAACATGTAAAGTGCGCGCGGTCAGGCGCGTCAATATATAAGGGACGCCGTCGGGCGCTTGCGTGCTTACAGGAACGCGCCGCCGGGCCACCGGAATATCCGCGGCGCATGTGCCTTGAAGGCGCAACGGATATTGCCGGCAAAGGCCACCTTTCCTCTTAGGCAAAAATTAAGGCAGCGCGGCTAGGTTAGCTGAGTTGTTTGTGTAGTGTTGCGTAGCGAGTATCCCGATGCCTGAATCTCATCGGCCTAGAGTAAAGTACGTCATCGGCCCCGATGGCAGCCCGCTGACCATTGCCGACCTTCCCCCCGGGAACACGCGGCGCTGGGTCATCCGCCGCAAGGCGGAAGTCGTGGCGGCCGTGCGTGGAGGCCTGCTCAGCCTGGAAGAAGCTTGCGAACGCTATACGCTGACCGTCGAGGAGTTCCTCGGATGGCAGGCGTCGATCGATCGTTACGGTCTGGCAGGCCTGAGGACGACGCGGATCCAGCAATACCGGCACTAGCCGAGCGAGCCGGAGTCGTTAAGAAGCGTTAGGAATTACAGGGTGCGCGGTCCCCGCATGGCGGACCGCGCACCCTTTTTTGCACTCCTCGCCGCCGCGTTAAGAAGTTGTTTACGATACTGGTAGGAAATTATTGCCGGGTGCTGGGGACGATTCCTTTAGCGGGCCGGCGGGCTTCACTGCCGGTTCCGCAACGTTGAACCTACGCATCCGGACATGAGACTTCCCGTCAGGGAAATTCAGGAACCGGACACGCCGTGCAGGGTATCATCGCACTGTTGAGATCATTCGGCGCCGCGCGGCTCGCGGCGATGGGCGCGGTCGCCGCCGGGCTGATCGGCTTCTTCGCCTTTCTGATCCTTCAGATGACGGCGCCCGTTATGTCGCCGCTCTACACCGACCTTTCCTTTGACGATTCCTCCGCGATCCTGCGCGAACTGGACAGCCGCAACATTGCCTACAAGATCAACGGAGACGGCTCGACGATCCTGGCGCCGAAGGACGAAGTGCTGAGGCTGCGCATGGATCTGGCCCGCGACGGTCTGCCCTCCGGCGGCGGGGTCGGTTACGAGATTTTCGACAAGTCGGACGCGCTCGGCACCACCAGCTTCGTCCAGAATGTGAACCACCTCAGGGCGCTCGAAGGCGAATTGTCGCGCTCGGTGCGCACCATCGACCGGGTCGTTGCCGCCCGTGTCCATCTTGTCATTCCCGAGAGGCAGCTTTTCCAGCGCGAGCGCATCGAACCGTCGGCCTCGATCATGCTGAAGGTCCGCGGCGAACTCGACGCCACGCAGATTCGCGCCGTCCAGCACCTCATCGCCGCCGCCGTCGAAGGCCTGCGCCCGGGGCGCGTCTCCGTCGTTGACGAGACGGGCCGGCTTCTCGCCGACGGCACCGGCGACGACGACGCGCTCTCCGCCGAGATGCTGGACCAGCGCCGCCACAACGTCGAAAGCTCGCTGCGCGAAGCGGTTGCCCGCACGGTCGAAAGCATCGTCGGCACCGGCCGCGTCCGCGTCAGCGTCGCCGCCGATCTGCAACGCAATCGCATCACCGAGACGACCGACAGCTACGACCCGGACAGCAAGGTCGTGCGCTCCGTGCAGACGCGCGAAGAGGAAAGCTCGTCGTCGGAAAAAACCAACAACGGTGCGGTCAGCGTCGGCAACCAGATTCCCAATGGCGGCCAGAACGGCGACGGTGACGGACGCAGCAGCGATCAGTCCTCCAAGACCGAGGAGGTCACCAACTACGAGATTTCCCGGACCACCCGCACGCAGGTGCTTGAGCCCGGCAGCATCCGACGGGTCTCCGTCGCCGTCGTCGTCGATGGCACCTATGCCAAGGCGGCTGACGGCGCGTTGACCTACCAGCCGCGCACCCAGGACGAGCTTGACCGCATCGCCGCCCTCGTGCGCACCGCCATCGGCTTCGATGAAAGCCGCGGCGATCAGGTGGAGATCGCCAATCTGCGCTTCGCCGAGCCCCCCCTTGCCCTGCCGGCCGATCTCGGCGAGGAACCGCTCTTCAGCTTCACCAGGCAGGATTACCTCTATTTCGCGCAGCTCTCCGTCCTCCTGCTGCTCGGCCTGCTGGTGATCCTCTTCGTCGTGCGCCCGCTCGTCCGCCGCATCGTCACGCCCGACGAGGGCGCCCCGGCGCTGCCCGCCCCGGCCTCCGGCGAGGCGGGGTCCGAGCCGCAGGCAGTCGCCGCGCACGCCCCGCAGCTGCCCAACAGCGACATCCAGCCGATGATCGAGCGGGCCAAGATCGCCGGCGAGATCGCCCAGTCGTCGGTCCGCCAGGTCGGCGAGATCGTCGACAACCACCCCAATGAAGCCGTCGCCATTGTGCGCCAGTGGATGCAGGAGAAGGCGGCGTGAACGCCCAACCCACAACGGCGATGGCGGTCGCGGGCGGCAACCTTGCCGCAAACGAGATCCGCGATGTCTACCAGCTGACCGGCGCGGAGCGGGCAGCCGTGCTGATGCTGTCGCTGGGCGAGGAACATGGCGGCGTCATCTGGAAGTCGCTCGACGACGAGGAAATTCGCGAGCTGTCGCTGACCATGTCCCGCCTCGGCAAGATTCACGTCGGGGTGGTGGAAAAGCTCATCGTCGATTTCGTTCTTGAGATGAACCGGGCCGGCGCGCTGGTGGGCAATTTCGATTCCACCGAACGGCTCCTGAACCAGTTCCTGCCCAAGGAAAGGGTTTCCGCCATCATGGAGGAAATCCGCGGCCCTGCCGGACGCAACATGTGGGAAAAGCTATCCAACGTGCAGGAAGGTATCCTCGCCAGCTATCTCAAGAACGAGTATCCGCAGACGATCGCTGTGGTCCTGTCCAAGATCCGATCCGATCACGCCTCGCGCGTGCTCGCCATCCTGCCGGAGGAACTGGCCCTCGATGTGGTGCACCGGATGCTTCAGATGGAAGCCGTGCAGAAGGATATTCTCGAGAAGGTCGAGCAGACCCTCAGGGCCGAGTTCATGTCGAGCCTCGCCCAGACGAGCCGGCGCGACGCCCATGAGGTCATGGCCGACATCTTCAACAGTTTCGACCGTCAGACCGAGACCCGCTTCATGACGGCCCTTGAGGAGCAGAACCGCGACTCCGCCGACAAGATCAAGCAGCTGATGTTCGTCTTTGACGATCTCGGCCGGCTCGATTCCGCAGCGATCCAGACCCTGCTGCGCCAGTTCGACAAGGACAAGCTGGCGATCGCCCTGAAAGGCGCCAACGAGCAGATGCGGGAATTCTTCTTCGCCAATATGAGCCAGCGCGCGTCCAAGATGCTGCGCGAGGACATGGAGGTCATGGGCCCCGTCCGCCTCAAGGACGTCGATGAGGCGCAGACCTCGATGGTCAATCTGGCCAAGGATCTGGCCGGGCGCGGCGAGATCGTCATTTCCAAGAGCAAGGGAGAGGACGAGTTTGTCTACTGACGCCGACAGGATCTATGGGACGAGCGCGGGAGAACGCCGGTGAGCGCGCCCGTCCGCTACCAGTTCGACAAGGTCTTCGCGCTCGACGCGGCGAAAACGCCCGAGCCGCCCAAGATGGATGTCGTCGCCGCCGAAACTCAGGCCAGACAGGCCTGGCAGGATGGCTTTGATGAAGGGCGCGCCGCCGCTGCGGCCGAACAGGCGGCCAGAACGGCCGCCGCGCTGGAAAAGCTGGTTGCCGCCCTGCCCGGCCTGCAGCAGCAGGCGGAAGCGGCAACGCGGCGCATGCAGGCGGACGCATGCCGCATCGGCCACGCCATCGCCGTCAAGTTGGCCGCGGGACTGGTGCGGCGCGAACCGATGGCCGAGATCGAGGCGCTGCTGGCGCAGACACTGGGCGAATTGCAGGGCGTTCCGCATCTGGTGGTCAGGGTCAACGAGACGCTGGCCGAAACCCTCAAGGACAAGGCAGAGGCCCAGGCGAGAATCAGCGGCTTTGAGGGCCGCCTGATCATCATGGGCGAGCCGAATGTGAAGCCCGGCGATGCCCGCATCGAATGGGCGGAGGGCGGCATCGTGCGCGACATGGCGGGTATCGAAGCGGCGATCGGGGAAGCGGTGTCGCGCTTTCTCGGCGCCGGCAATTCCCGGAATCGGGGAGACGAGGCACAATGAGCGAACCTACTGAAAGCCCGTTCGAGACGCTCGAGGCTGTATCGGACGATGCGCGTGACGGCGGCCGGGAGGATCAGGCCACCGCCACCCGCAGCGCCGCCGACCTGGAAGCGTTGTTCGACGTCCCGGTGCGCGTTTCGGCCGTGCTCGGACGCGCCAAGCTGGAGGTGTCCGATCTGCTCAAGCTCGACCACGGCTCGGTCGTCGAACTGGACCGCAAGGTTGGCGAGGCCATCGAGATTTTCGTCAATGACCGGCTGATCGCGCGCGGCGAGGTCGTGCTCGTCGACGACAAGCTCGGCATCACCATGACCGAGATCATCAAGCAGGACCGGGGATGATGTGCGGCCCAGCGCCGGACAGGAAGGAATTTGAACCATGCGACTTCTGATCGTGGGAACGCTCAACGGACAGCTGACCAGCGCCAGCAGAATGGCGATGGATCGGGGCGCCAGGGTCGTGCAGGCCGACGATATCGCGACCGCCTTGAACATACTGCGGTCGGGACGGGGCGCCGACCTCGTCATGGCCGACGTGCGGATCGACATCGCCGCGTTGATCCGGCAGCTGGGGGACGAACGCATCCACGTTCCGGTCGTCGCCTGCGGCGTGGAGAACGACGCGCGCGCCGCCGTGGCTGCGATCCGCGCGGGCGCCAAGGAATATATTCCCCTGCCGCCTGATCCGGATCTGATCGCCGCCATCCTGCAGGCCGTCGCCGACGAAGGGCACGCGCTCATCCACCGCGACGAAACCATGGCCCAGGTGCTGAAGCTCGCCGACCAGATCTCGCAATCGGACGCCAGCGTCCTGATTACAGGCGAAAGCGGCACCGGCAAGGAGGTGATGGCCCGCCACATTCACCGCCAGTCGAAGCGCGCAGACAGGCCGTTCATCTCGGTCAACTGCGCCGCTATCCCTGAAAGCCTTCTGGAATCGGAGCTGTTCGGTCACGAGAAGGGCGCCTTCACCGGCGCCGTCGCCCGCCGCATCGGCAAGTTCGAGGAGGCCGACGGGGGCACGCTGCTGCTCGACGAAATCTCCGAAATGGATATCCGCCTCCAGGCCAAACTTCTCCGCGCGATCCAGGAACGCGTCATCGACAGGGTCGGCGGCTCCAAACCGGTCCCGGTCAATATCCGCATCATCGCGACTTCGAACCGCAATCTGACCGAGCACGTGAAGGCCGGCGCCTTCCGCGAGGATCTTCTCTATCGGCTCAACGTCGTCAATCTCAAGATTCCCCCGCTGCGCGCGCGGCCGGCCGACATCAATGCCCTCGCCCGGCATTTCGCGGAGAAATACGCCGCCGCCAACGGCATCGATCCGCGCCCCGTGTCGGACGCGGCCATGCGTCAGCTGCTGGCCAACCCCTGGCCGGGCAACGTGCGCGAACTGGAGAACGCGATGCACCGCGCGGTGCTGCTGGCGACCGGCGACGAGATCGGACCGGAAGCCATTCGCGAACCCGACGGCGAGCCGATCGGCGGCGCCGATGCCGCCTCGCATGCGGCGCTGACCGCCGAAGCGGTCAGCCGCGGCCTTGTCGGCAAAACGGTGGCGGAGGTCGAGCGCGACCTGATCCTCGACACGCTGGACCATTGCCTCGGCAACCGGACCCACGCCGCCAATATACTCGGCATCTCGATCCGCACGCTCCGCAATAAGCTGAACCAGTACAGCGACGAGGGCCTGATGGTGCCGCAGCCAGGCGAGAGCCGGATGGCGGGATAGCGGCGCAGACCCCGGCCTCACCCGCGATTGCGGATGAAGCTGCCATTGTTCAGTTCGTTCATCGCCTGGATCAGTTCGGCGCGCGTGTTCATCACGATCGGACCGTGCCACGCGACGGGCTCGCCGATCGGCTTGCCCGAGACCAACAGGAAGCGGATGCCGCGCTCGCCTGCCTGCACGGTGATCTCGTCTCCGGTTCCGAACAGCACCAGCGTCCTGTCGCCGCTATTGTCGCGCAGGACGAGTTCCTCGCCCGCAAACTCCTTCTCCGTCAGCACGCCGCGAGGGTCGGAGGCGTTGCTGAAACGGCCGTCGCCCTCGAAGATATAGGCGAATGCCTTGCGGTAGGTGTCGACCGGCAGCGTCTTCTTCACGCCGGCCGGCACGAAGATATCGAGATAGGAGGGGTCTGCGGCGATGCCGTCGACCGGACCTTTCTTGCCCCAGAACGAACCACAGATGACCTTCACCCGCGTCCCGTCATCGTCGATGATCTCCGGGATTTCGGCACCCTTGATGTCCTGATAGCGCGGGTCTGTCATCTTCAGTCCCGAAGGCAGGTTTGCCCAGAGCTGAAACCCGTGCATGCGACCGGCGGCGTCCCCCTTGGGCATCTCCTGATGAAGGATGCCGCTGCCGGCCGTCATCCACTGGATGTCGCCCGCGCCGAGATTGCCGCGATTGCCCAGGCTGTCGCCATGCTCCACCGTTCCGGCAAGAACATAGGTAATCGTCTCGATGCCGCGATGCGGATGCCAGGGAAAGCCCTTCAGATAGTCTTCCGGACGGTCGTTTCGGAAATCGTCGAACAGCAGAAAGGGGTCGCACATCGTGGGGTCGGTGAACCCAAAGGCGCGATGCAGGTGGACGCCTGCCCCCTCCAGCGTCGGCTGGGCCTGGGAAATGCTCTTGACCGGTCGGATCGACATGACGGCGCTCCTTTGCGATTGGAAGTTGAGAGAATATAGGATGGCGCCTGCCTCCCGCCATGCGCCCGCGAAGCAACAGATTGTTCTGCTGATGAGCGCTTGGCCGACAGCTCGCCTGAATTCCTTAACCCGCTGTTAACCATGGACCCGGCAATTATTGCCGGGTGAGAACGGCATCGTTAACGGGGAGAAAACGGTCTTGAGCGACGTCACCTTGACTTCCGGGGGTGCCGGCGGCGGGATCGGTTCATGGCTGCGCACGCTGACCTCGCGCGGAGATCTTGCCCTCGCCTCGGGCGTGATCGCGATCCTCGTCGTCCTGATCCTGCCGCTGCCGCCCTTCGCGCTCGACATGTTTCTCGCCATATCGATCGTCTTCTCCGTCCTTATCCTCATGACGGCGCTGTTCATCCACACGCCGCTTGAATTCTCCGCCTTCCCGACGGTCCTGCTGATCGCGACGATGCTGCGCCTCGCACTCAACCTGGCTTCAACGCGCCTGATCCTCGCCGAGGGTCATGAGGGCACGGCCGCCGCAGGTCACGTCATCGAGGCCTTCGGCAATTTCGTGATGGGCGGCAACTTCGTCATCGGCCTCATCGTTTTCGGCATCCTTGTCATCGTCAACTTCGTCGTCATCACCAAAGGTTCCGGCCGCATCGCCGAGGTCGCCGCGCGCTTCACGCTGGATGCCATGCCCGGCAAGCAGATGGCGATCGACGCCGACCTTTCGGCCGGCCTGATCGACGAAGACACGGCGCGCAAACGCCGCAAGGACCTGGAGGACGAATCGTCATTCTTCGGCGCCATGGACGGCGCCTCGAAATTCGTGCGCGGCGATGCGATCGCCGGCCTGCTGATCACCTTCATCAACGTCATCGGCGGCATTATCGTCGGCGTCGCCCAGATGGGACTGACCTTCGGCGAGGCGGCGCAGACCTATACGCTGCTCACCGTCGGCGACGGACTCGTCTCGCAGGTGCCGGCCCTCATCGTATCGACCGCAGCAGGCCTGCTCGTCTCCAAGGCGGGCGTGAGCGGCGCCGCCGACAGGGCGCTTGTCGACCAGCTTTCCGGTTATCCCAAGGCGCTCGGCATGTCGGCCGCCGTCATGGGCATCATGGCGCTGCTGCCAGGGATTCCGATGATCCCCTTCCTCAGCCTTGCCGCCGGCGCGGGTGTGCTGGCCTGGCGCGGCGACAAGACGCGCAAGGACGCCAAGGCCAGCCAGGAACGCAAAGTCGTTGAGGAAGAGAAGGCGGCCGCCGCCGCGGTCGAGGAGCCGATCACCTCGGCACTGCATATCGACGAACTCAAAATCGAGATCGGCTACGCATTGCTGCCGCTGATCAACGGCGACTATGGCGAGGACCGGTTGACCAGCCAGATCAAGGCGCTGCGCCGGCAACTCGCCGTCGACATGGGTTTCGTCATGCCTTCCGTCCGCCTGCTGGACAATGTTCAGCTCGATGCAAATGCCTACGCCGTCAAGGTCAAGGAAGTGGAGGCCGGCACCGGCCGCGTCTACCCCGGACAGCTCATGGTCATGGATCCGTCCGGAACCGAAATCGCACTGCCCGGCATCCAGACCACGGAGCCGACCTTCGGCCTGCCCGCCACCTGGATCGAGCCCGGACTGCGCGAGGACGCGGAGATGCGCGGCTACACCGTCGTCGATCCGGCGACCGTCGTCTCCACTCATCTGACGGAGATCCTCAAGGCCAACATGGCCGAGCTTCTGACCTATGCCGAAGTCGCCAAGCTAGTGAAGGAACTGCCGGCCGAGACGCAGAAGCTGGTCGACGACATCGTCCCCGGGCAGATTTCGATGAGCGGCATCCAGCGCGTTCTCCAGACCTTGCTCGACGAACGCATTTCGATCCGCGATCTGGCGACGATACTGGAAGGCATCGCCGAGGCGACGGGTTTCACGCGGTCGGCGCGCTGGATCACCGAACATGTCCGCGCCCGGCTCGCGCGCCAGATCTGCGCCCAGCATTCCGCGCCCGGCGGCTATCTGCCGATCATCACCCTGTCGCCCGAATGGGAGCACGCCTTCGCCGAGTCGTTGCTCGGCGAGGGCGAGGAAAAGCAGCTCGCCATGGCGCCGTCGAAACTTCAGGAATTCGTCCTTGCCGTACGCGACCGCTTCGAGGGCGCGGCACAGCAGGGCGAAATCCCGGTTCTGATGACGAGCGCGGCGGTTCGGCCCTACGTCCGTTCCATTGTGGAACGGTTCCGGGCTCAGACGACCGTCATGGGCCAGAACGAGGTGCACGCACGCGTCCGGCTCAAGACCGTCGGCAGCGTCTGAACTCGCACTTCGGCCGCGTGCCGGCAATATAGCTTACCAACCTCAATGATCGGGAGAGCCCCGTGGTATCCTTGGCGCACGGATTTCACGATATCGACGACGGCGACGTCGCGCTGGTCGTCACCTATCTGGATATGACCACGCCGCCCGCGCGCGTCTCCCCTCGATCCCCCGAGGGTCTGGTTCTTGACCGCGTCCTGCAACCGGACATCGCGGCCAACCGGGCACTCTACCGCCGGATAGGCGAGGAGTGGCTGTGGTTCTCAAGGCTGCGCCAGAAGGACGCGGCGCTTGCAGCCCTGCTTCATGATCCTGCCTATGAAACCTATGAGTTGAGGCGGGATGGCGAGGCGCTGGGCCTGCTGGAGCTCGATCTGCGGGAGGGGAGCCAGGTGGAAATCTCATTCTTCGGGGTGGCTGCCGGCCTTATCGGCCGCGGCGCCGGCGCTTTCATGATGGGCCGGGCGCTGCACCTTGCATGGCGCTCCGGAACGGACCGCGTATGGCTGCATACCTGCACCGCCGATCATCCGCGCGCGGTCGAGTTCTACATGTCCTGGGGGTTCAGACCCTACCGGCGGCAGGTCGAAGTCACGCGGGATCCGCGACTAGACGGCACGCTCGGATCGCACGCGGCAAGCCGCGTTCCATCCGTCGCCGACGCTGGTCAGCTGTGATAGGCGAGCCTGCCGCCGATCTCGTCCATGTTGACCTGCTCGCGCCGGTCTGATTCCAGGCGGTCGCGCTCCTGCGTCTTCTCTTCGAGCAGTTCCACCTTCTTCAACTCCTCGAAGGCTTCCGCCAGGCGCAGCTGGGCGTCGTCGAGCTGTCCCTGAAGGTTGGCGGCGGACTGGAGCAGGTTGTCGCGCCGCTGCATCGCCGCCTTGGCGAAGGTCGGGTAGGCGAAATGACTGACATCGTGGATGCCCGCCCGATCCTGCTCCTCCATGATCTGCTTGTCGAGGTCGGCGGCCATGCGCGCGAACTCGGCGATCATCGCCTCGATCTGCGCGACCTGCCGGCGCTTCTCATCAACCTGGAACCTGCGAAACTTGATCAGGCTTTCACGCGATTTCATCGTTGCGGTACCCCCATTCTAGCAAACCTCATTGCTGCCCCCGCTGGCCGTCCAGAATGGCGCGCAGCTGTTTGTATCCCTCAGCGATTGACACTGCGTTACCTTTTTCCTGGGCAAGGAACGCTTCCAGCGGCGCGTTCATGGCGATAGCCTCGTCGACCAGCCGGTCGCTGCCCTTGCGATAGGCGCCCAGCCGTATGAGTTCCTCCATGTCGGCATAGGTCGACATCAGCGCCCTCGCCCGCTGTATGTCGGGCATGTATTCCGGATCGGCCGAGGCCGGCATCGTCCGCGAGACCGACCTCAGGACGTTGATCGCCGGATAGCGCCCGCGTTCGGCGATCTGCCGCTCCATGACGATGTGGCCGTCGACGATGGATCGCACCGTGTCCGAAATCGGCTCGTTGTGATCGTCGCCCTCCACCAGCACCGTGAAGAGCCCCGTGATCGACCCCTTGCCGACGCCGGGACCGGCCCTTTCCAGGAGCCGCGGCAGCTCCGAGAAGACCGTCGGCGTGTAGCCGCGTGTTGTCGGCGGCTCGCCCCCGGCAAGGCCGATTTCACGCTGGGCCATCGCGAAGCGGGTGATCGAATCCATCAGCAGCAGAACGCTGTCGCCGCGATCGCGAAAGAATTCGGAGACGCACATCGCCGTATAGGCCGCCTGACGCCTGAGCAGCGCCGGCTCGTCCGATGTTGCGACCACCACGATGGAGCGAGCCAGACCCTCCGGTCCCAGGTCGTCCTCCAGGAACTCCTGCACCTCTCGGCCACGCTCGCCGATCAGGGCGATGACGGCCACATCGGAGCGCGTGTTGCGCGCCAGCATCGAGAACAGGACCGACTTTCCCACGCCCGATCCGGCGAATATCCCGAGCCGCTGGCCGCGGCAGCATGTTGCGAATGTGTTGAGCGCCTTGACGCCCAGATCGATCGGCTCACCGACCCGCGAGCGCCGGTGCGCGGGCGGGGGCTGGTTGCGCAGCGGATAGAGCGCCGGCCCGGCGGGCAGCGTGCCCTTGCCGTCGATCGGCTCGCCATGGGCGTTGATCACCCGGCCGAGCCAGGAAGGACCCGGGCGCAGCGAAGCTTCCGAAGCGCTGATTTCCGCCTGGCATCCCATGCGGACGCCCTCGAGCGAACCGAGCGGCAGTGCAATGGCGCGGTCGTCGCGAAAGCCGACGACCTCGCATGCGACGGGTGTACGCACGCCGTCGCGGATCATGACACGCGTGCCGATATGCATCCTTCGCAGGGGACCGGTGATCTCGATCAGCAAACCGCGCACGCCGGCGACGCGGCCATAGGCCAGCGTGTCGGGGGTCAGTTCGATATCCTGCGCCAGGGCGTGCATGTCGCCGGGGCCTTCTCCCGTGGGGTCCGTCGTAACCATTCGTTTACGAGCCTTCCTGAATACTGCCCGATAAGGCCTTAAGGGGTGGTAAACCTTAACGCTGGCATCCGTCCTGTCGAATTTGCACCACTATCCGAGTCGAAAGAGTCGCTTATAATTTTTTCTTAAAGTTGTTTATTAAGGATCGAACTGCCGGTTTCTACCTTAATTTCAATGAATTGAGCCGATTCGTGAATGCGCAAAGTGTGAAAATCGGTTGACGTGAATCAGGATTTGTTAACCAATGGCCGTTAGCGTATCGAATCACAAAGGACCAGTAGGTTTTACCGGATTGCGCCGGCAGCGCATGTGGCGCGATCCGTGCCTAGAAGGGCAAAAAAGGGGATTGGTATGCGGGTATTGCTGATTGAGGACGACAGCGCCACCGCGCAGAGCATCGAACTGATGCTCAAGTCGGAGAACTTCAATATCTATACGACGGATATGGGCGAAGAGGGCATCGACCTCGGCAAGATCTACGACTACGACATCATTCTGCTCGATCTGAATCTGCCGGACATGAGCGGATACGAAGTCCTCAAGACGCTGCGCGTCTCGAAGGTCAAGACGCCGATCCTGATCCTGTCGGGCAATTCGGGGATTGACGACAAGGTTCGCGGGCTGGGCGTCGGCGCGGACGACTACATGACCAAGCCGTTCCACAAAGACGAGCTTGTCGCCCGCATCCACGCGATCGTGCGCCGCTCGAAGGGTCACGCGCAGTCGGTCATCACGACGGGCGACCTCAAGGTGAACCTCGACACCAAGACTGTCGAGGTTGAGGGAAACCGCGTCCATCTGACCGGCAAGGAATACCAGATGCTGGAGCTGCTCTCGCTACGCAAGGGCACGACGCTGACCAAGGAAATGTTCCTCAATCACCTGTATGGCGGCATCGACGAGCCGGAACTGAAGATCATCGACGTCTTCATCTGCAAGTTGCGCAAGAAGCTCGCGGCAGCGACCGGTGGCAAGAATTACATCGAAACCGTCTGGGGCCGCGGCTATGTCCTGCGCGACCCTGAAGAGGAAGCGGCCTGACGGCCCTCACCGATACCGGGTAGACAAGCCCGCCGGTGCGATGCGCCGGCGGGTTTTTCATGTCCGCCTGCCTGAGACGGAGACTCTAGCGCCCGGACAGTGAGGGAACGGAAACGAGCCGGTCGTTCGCCGCGCGCAAGTCGCCGAGCGTGCCCTGGGCTCGCAGCGGCGCGAACGGCCGCACGACATCGTTGCCGTCCGCCGCGCCGCGGAGCCTGTAGAGGCCGCGCTTTTCCGGAACGATCTCAAAGGCGTCGCAGATGCCCACTACCGTCTCGGCGGCCCCGAGGACGAGATATCCGTCCGGCGCCAGCGTATCTGCGATACGCTCGAGAATTCTTTTCTTCGTCGGCTGATCGAAATAGATAAGGACGTTGCGGCAGAACACGACGTCGAACTTGCCGAGCGCGGCGTAGTCGTCGAGCAGATTGAAGACGCGGTACTGTACCATCGCGCGGATTTCCGGGAGGATTTGCCAGACATCCCCCTTCTGCTCGAAATATTTGAGCATCAGTTGCACCGGAAGCCCGCGCTGGACTTCGAACTGGGAATAGATTCCGGATTTTGCCTTTTCGATCACCCCGCCGCTCATATCCGTGCCGAGAATGTCGAACCGCCAGCCGGCGAGCCGCGCCATCATCTCCCGGAGGATGATCGACAGCGAGTAGGGCTCCTGGCCGGTCGAGGCGGCCGCGCACCATATTCTTATCTGCTTCCTGCTGCTGCGGGCCTCCAGCATCTTCGGCAGCATCACGTCCTTGAAGAGCTCGAAGGGGATCTTGTCACGGAAGAAGAACGTTTCGTTGGTGGCCATCGCTTCCGTAACGGCCGTTGCCAGCATCGGATCGCGACCGCTGCGCAGGATCGCGGTGATCTCGTCAATGCCCTTCAACTGAAACTTCCGCGCGACGGGGTGCAGCCGGCTCTCCAGCAGATATAGCTTGTCGGCCGTCACGATCAGACCCGACCGCTCCTTCAGGAACGTCGCGAGAAACTGGAAATCCGTCGGGTTCATGTCGTTCTCCCCGCCAACAGGGCGCGCACTTGCGGTGCGATTTCGTTGAGCGGCAGTACCGCGGCCGCCGCGCCGGCCTGCACCGTCGCGCCGGGCATGCCCCACACGACGCTTGTCGCCTCGTCCTGAGCGATCACGCTGCCGCCGGCTTCGGCGATTCGCACGCTGCCTGCCGCCCCGTCCGCCCCCATGCCCGTGAAGACCGCCGCCAGCGCCGAGTTGCCGTAGAGATCGGCAACCGAGCTGAACAGCGGATCGACCGCGGGCCGGCAATAATGCACCGGCGCGTCATCGTTGAGTTCGATCACCGGCGCCGAACGCGGCCCGGCAAGTATCATGTGGCGGCCGCCCGGCGCGACGTAGATTCGCCCCGGCACAAGAACCTCGCCCTGGACGCCTTCGGCCGCCGGCACGCCCGCCGCCTTTGCCAGATGCTGTGCGAAGATCGGCGTGAACGTCGCGGGCATGTGCTGCACGACCACCACGGGCACGCGCTGCGCGGCGGGACCAAGATCGGAGAAGAACTTCACCAGCGCCGTCGGACCGCCGGTCGAGGACCCGATCGCAAGAATCTGCGGCATGATCCGCGAAAGCGTCCTGAGCCGTATCGCCGGCCCCTCCCCCGGCCGCGCCCTGACGCCTGCGGCGGGGCCGCGTGGAGAAGGTCTGACGGGTTTGCGACGTCTGTCCAGTTCCGCGATCTTGTCGATCAGCGCCCTGCGGAACTCGGCCGAAGTCCATATGGCGGCCGTGAGTTCCGGCTTCGGGACATAGTCCTTGGCGCCCATCGTCAGCGCCTTCATACCGATCTCGGCATCTTGCCGGGTCTGGGCGGACGTCACGATGACGACCAGCTGGGGATTGATGCCCAGCATTTCCGGGAGGGCGGTCAGCCCGTCCATCGAGGGCATCCCGACATCGAGAACAACGACATCGGGATTGACTTCACCCACCAGCTCGACGGCCTCGCGGCCGTTGCGGGCGACACCGGCGACGACCATGCCTTCGGCTTCGCCGATCCACCGGACCAGAGCGCTGCGCACGACGACGGAGTCGTCCGCGACGAGCACGCGGATACGGTCTTGCGTTGACGCCGCGCGGTCGACTGTCTGGGCAGGAAAATTCATGGCCTGTCACACAACGCAATACTAAACGCTAGACGCAACTGAAACGGCCGGCGGGCCCGTCAGATCAAGCCGGCCTCATTGAACTTGGCTTCCATGATCTCTCTGTCGAAGGGCTTCATGATATATTCGTCCGCACCCGCCCGGAGCGCCCTGGCGATCTGCCCGGCGTCGTTCTCGGTGGTGCAGAAGACGACTTTCGGCGACGCGCCACCCGGCGAGGAGCGCAACTGCCGCAGGAACTGCAGCCCGTCCATGACCGGCATGTTCCAATCCAGAAGGATCGCATCCGGCATCTGCTCGACACAGAAGGTCAACGCCTGCGCGCCATCCTCGGCCTCGCGGATGGTGAATCCCATATCCTCCAGGATGCGCCGCGCGACTTTGCGGATCACGCTCGAGTCGTCAACGACCAAACAATGTTTCATATCGATGTCCCATTCTGGAAATGTCGGACCGCGACCAGATTTCGATCTTACGTCGAAGCCCCTACTGAATCCTTTATGCCGCCGCGGAGGTCTCGTTGCTGAGCCGCAGCACCCGATCGATATTGAGGATGACGAGAAGGCGTCGCTCGAGGCGGTAGATACCGGCGGTCAGCGCCGACCAGGGCCTGTCCAGGTTGGCGGGCACGCTTTCAACCCCGGAGAGCGGCAGGCGCATCACCTCACCGACTTTGTCCACGATCAGTCCGAACGATTCCGAATTGACGTCGATACCGACAGCCATCTTGCGCCCCGCGTCCTCGCGGTCGGGCAAGCCGAGCCGCACCCGCAGGTCAATGGCCGTCACGATCCGCCCGCGCAGGTTGAGAATGCCGGCGATCTCGCGCGGCGCCAGCGGCACCGGCGTCATGTTGACCGGCGCAAAGACGTCGTGGATGCGATCGATGGCGAGGCCGAAAAGCTGTCCGCCGACCTCCACCGTCACGTACTCGCGATGGTCGTCGCGCGCCGTTGTCATATGCATGCTCATGCCGCCGCTCCGATCTCCCGGGCAATTTCCCGAAGCGAGGCGATAAGGCCGGGGCGGTCGAATTTCGCGACGAAATCGTGAAACCCCGCCTGCCGCCCTCTTTCGATGGCGGCCGCCGACGTGTGCGAGGACAGCGCGATGACGGGAATGTGCCTCAGTCGCTCGGACGCGCCAACGGCTTCGCAGAGCTCGAACCCGTTCATCTCCGGCATCTCGATATCGGTAACGATGGCATCGAACCGCGTGTCGGCTGCCAGCGTGTCGAGGGCCTTGGCGGCGCCGTCGCAGACCGCGACCTGATATCCCGCCGCCTTGAAGACCGGCGTCAGCATGTCGCGAAAGAAAGCGCTGTCATCGACGAAGAGGATGCGGCGCGCCGGCGCCGTCCGTTCCATCTCGCGCCCTTCAAACCAGTCTTCGAAACCCATGGGCAGATAGTGCGCGACATCGATGATTTCCGTCGCCGCGCCGTTGATGACGGCCGAGCCCAGAATGCCCTTTGTCGCCGACCTCACCTCGATGTCGAGGTCGGCCTCGACGATATCGATGATCGCATCGACCGCAAGGCCGACCGACCGGCCCGCGTCGGAGAAGACGAGCAGGGGCTGGGCGCCTTCCCGGCGGCGGTTCACTTCGTCATTGAGATGGATCACCGGCATCAGAGTGCCGCGATACTGAACGAGGGAGCGCCCGTTCACGGCTTCGATACGCTCCACCGGAATGTCCTCCAGCCGGGTTACCAGCGACAGCGGAACAGCTTTCGGCGCGCCGGCGCCGGCCTTCACCAGCAGCATGGCCGTCTTGTCGCTGCCACGCGCCGCCGCCGCCCCGCCCTCCTCGTCACCGTCGGATTCGCTTTCTCCCGAGCCTGCTTCCTGTGCGATGCCGTTGGGATCGACGATCATGATGACGGTGCCGTCGCCCAGGATCGTGTTGCCTGAAAACAGCGTGATGTCGCGCAGCCTTGAAGACATGGGCTTCACTACGATTTCCTCGGTGTGGAACACGCTGTCGACGACGATGCCGAATGATTGCGAACCGACCCGCATGACCACGATGAAATCGCTCTCCGGCGCGTCTTTCCTGGCGGGCAGGCGCAGCAGGTCGTGCATCCTGGCCAGCGGGAGCAGCCTGTTGCGAAGCCGCAGCACGGGGGCGCCGTTGATCGTCTCGATGCGATGTCCGGACCTGGAATTGGCCCTGACGAGCTCCACCACGGACAGCTGCGGGATGGCGAAACGCTGCCCCGCGACCGCGACGATCAGCACCGATATGATCGCCAGCGTCAGCGGAATCTTGATGATGAAGGTCGTTCCCTCGCCCTGGACGGACTTCAGGTCGATCGAACCGCCGATCACCTCGATATTGGTACGCACGACGTCCATCCCGACCCCGCGTCCCGACACGGATGTCACCTGCGCCGCCGTTGAAAAGCCTGCGTTGAAGATGAACCGGTGAATCTGGCTTTCGGTCATCTTGGCGAGATCGTCCCCGGTCACGAGACCTCGGTCGAGAACCTTCTCGCGGATCCTGGAAACGTTCAGACCCCTGCCGTCGTCCGCCACTTCGATGATGATGTGGCCGCCCTCATGATAGGCGCGCAGACGGATGACGCCCTTGGCGGGCTTGCCGGCGGCAATGCGTTCGTCAGCCGGCTCCAGCCCGTGATCGGCCGAGTTGCGGACCATATGGGTCAGCGGGTCTCTGATCAGTTCGAGAACCTGACGGTCGAGTTCGGTATCCTCGCCATGCATCTCCAGCTCGATATCCTTGCCCAGCTCCTGGGCAAGATCGCGAACGATCCGCGGCAGCTTCTGCCACGCATTGCCGATCGGCTGCATACGCGCATGCATGATCCCTTCCTGAAGCTCGGCGGTCACGTTGGAAAGGCGCTGCAACGGCACCTTGAATTCGCCGTGCTCGTTGCGCCGCGCGATTTCCAGCAATTGATTGCGCGTCAGCACGAGTTCGCTGACCATCGTGATCAGATGTTCGAGCGTATCGACATTGACCCGGATCGACTGGGTCTTGTTCGGCGCCTCGTTCCTGCCCGTCTCGTTATGGCCGTCGTCTTCCCTGACGGCTCCGGCCGCGGCCGGCAGAGGCTTCCCGGTCGGAGCGCTGGAATTCTCCGCCATGGCCGGCATCGCATCTGACGCATGCGTGTCAGTTTCAGGACCGGCGGCCTGGCGGAACGCGAGCTCCAGATCGTCCGGCGAGGCTTCGCCGGGATCGAGGGGCCGTTCCACAGCCTGGAAGCAGAGATCGTTTTCCCGGACGTTCTGCGGCGCGGTGGCTGCGTCGGATGCGGCAAGGTCGGTCATGCCGCTGAGCGTGGCCACGAGATCCTCGTCGCCTCCCTCCGGTTCGACCCCGGTATCGCCAAGTGCGGTGAGTATTTCCTTGATGCGGTCCAGCGAGGCTAGAATGACGCTGACGGCTTCACCGGTTACCGGCTGCCCGTCCCGGAACCGGCCCATGAGCGTCTCCGCCGCATGGGCGAGCGCTTCGAGACGCGGCAGGCCCAGAAAGCCGCAGGTCCCCTTGATGGTGTGTACGAGACGGAAGATATTGTCGAGGATCCGAGCGTTGTTCGGCTCCTGTTCGAACTTTACCAGTTCCCGATCGACGACATCGAGGCTCTCGGCGGTTTCCGTCAGGAATTCGTTTAACAGGTCGTCCACGAACGAGAACCCCAGCCTCTGACATCCTTCGTCGGCCGAAGGGGCCGCCATATTGCACGGATGGTGCTGGAAACCTGGTTAATATAGCTTGAATTTATTGACCAATCCGCAAGGAGGGCGGGATGCCTGATGCCGAGTCCCGCCCGGGGCGCCGGGAGCTTTCCGGGCTCTTCAGGCCGCCGGCGCGGCCTCGATGCGGATGATCTCGCCCTCGCTGGAAAACGAGACCGTCAATCCGAGTTCCTCAGCAAGGAGCGAGGTGTAGTAGGGCTGGATCGAGTGGGCATCGACGCCATGTTCGCCGGTATTGCCGGAGGCGATTTCGGCCACCCCGGCCGCGATCCTCGCGTTAAGCCCTTCGCTTATGATCGAAATGACATTGCTCCCCGGATCGGTCTCGATTGTCATTTTGCCGCCGCGCGGGATCGCGTTCATCGCGATCATCGCCAGATTGAACAGCAGCTTGACCGCGCTCTTGTCCATGAGGGCCGGGGCCGGCCTGAAATCGAGATGAACCTTGCCCTCCGCTTCCACGAATCCGCGCAGAACCTGCGCGGCGTCGGTCAGATCGATCTGGGCGCCGGCCGAGCTGGCCGCCCCGAAAGCGATCCGCGCGAACTGCAGCTTCGCTGACGCCTGGCGGGCGCTTTTGGCGATGAGTTCGAGCGCGAATTCGCGCATATCGGCACTTTTTTCGTCCTCGAGAACCTCGATCCCGTTGTTGATCGCGCCAACCGGGGAAATGACGTCGTGGCAAACCTTGCTGCACAGCAGCGCTGCCAGCTCCAGCGCGTCCGGTCGACGGTCTTCATTCATGATGGAAGCGGCTCCCAGAAACGAATCGGTCGGGTCTATCTTGGGCGAATCTTCTAGACCTGATACACGAAACGTCACACGCGTGCCAAGCGGACGGCGGGCCGTCGCGGATGGCCTTGCGGCCGGCTGGCCTGCGGCCCTCGACAACGCGCATGACAAGTTCCCGAACGGAAAGAATGAACCGCATGAATCTGGCCTCCCAACCCGCCGGCGCCATGCTGGAAACGCTCGCCGATATCGCCTGTGCCGCCGGTCGCGCGATCCTTGCCGTGCGCGAGAGCGGGATGCGGCCCGGCGTCAAGGCGGATTTGAGCCCGGTGACGGAGGCCGACCGGGCCGCAGAGAATCTGATCCTTGCGCGCCTTTCGGAAGCATGGCCCGACATCCCGGTGATTGCCGAGGAGGCAGCCTCGGCGGGCGTCCTTCCGGCGGCGGGAGACCGCTTCTTCCTCGTCGATCCGCTTGACGGCACCAAGGAGTTCATTCGCGGCGAGGACGGTTTCACCGTCAATATCGCCCTGGTGCAGAGCGGCGAGCCGATACTCGGGGTCGTGCTCGCCCCCGCCAAGGACGCGCTGTATGGGGGAGAGAAGGACAAGGGCGCCTGGCGGGTCGATCTGGACGGCGGCCGTTTGCCCGGCGCGAGAACGCCGATTTCGACCCGTGTTGCCGCGCAGCCTCCATGCGCTGTCGCCAGCCTCAGCCATCGCGACAGCGAAACCGACGCGTTTCTTGCCCGACATGGCATCACCGATGTCGTGGGAATCGGCTCTTCGCTTAAATTCTGTCTGGTGGCCGAGGGACAGGCCGATATCTATCCCCGCTTCGGGCCGACGATGGAATGGGACACGGCCGCCGGTCACGCCGTGTTGCGGGCGGCCGGCGGTTCCGTCACCGGGCTGGACGGCGCTCCCTTCGTCTACGGTAAGGCCTCCGCCGGCTACAGGAATGGCGGCTTCATCGCCCGGGGCCGCTAACGCAATATGGTTGCCTGCAGCGTGGGCCATTGCCGGGCGGCCTCGGCGATAACGCCGTGCGGGTCGCGCAGGAAGACCTGGCGATTGCCTTCGGAAATGAAGAAATAGAGACGTCCTTCGAAAATGGAGAACAGTTCCGGATTGCCGGCGCTGGCGACCCCGCGCGACATCGCGACGACGCCGTAGCCGCCGAAGGCGGGCGTGAACACGGCCGGATTCTCGTTGAATGCGGCCAGATTTCCCTCATTGGCGAAGCGCCAGTAGGCACCGCCATACTGCACTTCCAGTCCCGAACGTCCCTGCCGGCCATCTGGCCCGACAAAGAAGCTCACCGGATCGAACCCGTTGATCGCATAGCCGGTCAGCGGATCGGCGTAGAACGTCAGGGTCTGCACCGGGTCCGCCGCTGCGGCGTCCTGCGCGCCCGCGCCCGGCGCGGTCGCAACGATGAGAGCCGCGGCCCCCGCCGCGCCCGCAAAAGCCCTTGTCAATCTTCGTTTCAGCGACATTTTCTTAACCAGTTCTTTGCCATACTCGCCCCGTTCGCGGACATGATTCTGCCATGACTTGCGTAAACAAAGCGCCAAGGCGCCAGTTCGGTTCGGCGACCGGCCGTACCGGTGCGCCGGCGCCACCGATTTGACGGATGGAGGACGAGACATGCAGCCCAACCGGCGCGAAATCGTAAAGGCAATCGCGACAACGACGGCGGCCTCGGTGCTGCCCGCTTCGCTCGCCACCTCCGTCCTTGCGCAAGGGCAGCCTCAGCCCGGCGTCGACACGGGTTATTCCTCCAACGAGATATTGCAGGCCGGACACCAGTTCTTCGGCGCCGTCTCGAAGGGCCTGGCGGGTGCGGTCGAGTGGACATTCCAGCGCCAGGGCAGGCCGAACGGCTATATTCTGGGCGAGGAAGGCGGCGGCGCTTTCGTCGCCGGCCTGCGTTACGGCGAAGGCACGCTCTACACCAAGAACGCGGGCACCCATCGCATATTCTGGCAGGGACCCTCCATCGGCATCGACTTCGGCGCCGAGGGCACCAAGGTGATGATGCTCGTCTACGATCTGCCCGCGGTGCAGGCGATGTACACACGCTTCGGCGGAATCGACGGCTCGGCCTATCTCGTCGCAGGCGTAGGCGTCTCGTTTCTCGCCGCCGGCAACGTGATTATCGCGCCGATCCGTTCTGGCGTGGGCGCCCGCCTCGGCGCCAACATCGGATACCTCAAATTCTCCGACCGCCCGACCTGGAATCCCTTCTGATCCCGCCGGCCGTCAAGCCGATTTCTTAACGTTAAGAAAGCGTATATATGGCGCGGCGCCCGGCGCCGTGGCATGATGGCGTTCCAGGGTTGGGATCGGCGGCTGGGGGCGCAGTTGCCGAGAGTTTTGTCCTTCCCGCAGTTGGAGAGCTTTGGTCATGATCCAGTCGATCATGTTGTTCGCCCTGGGATTTCTGGTCGCCGGGCTTCTGAGCGTTCTGGTCGCGCCCTCCATGTGGCGGCGCGCCGAGCGGCTGACCCGCCGCCGGATCGAGAACACGACGCCGCTCAAGATGGCTGACATCCAGGCCGACAAGGATCAGATGCGCGCCGAATTCGCCATGTCCGCGCGCAAGCTCGAACTGAGCATCGAGGACCTCAAGCAGAAGGCCGCCCAGCGCCTCGTCGAGATCGGCCGCAAGGACGCCGTGCTCGACCGGCTTCGCACCGAGCTGGGCAGCCAGCGCGACGTGGGCGCGGATCTTTCGCGCCGCATCGAAAAGCTCGAGGCCACGCTCGCGGGAGCCGAACGTCAGATCCGCGAACAGCAGGGCGAAATGGCCAAGAAGGACCGCCTGCTCGGCGAGGCGGCGGAACGGGAAAGAACCCTGCGTGCGCAGATCGACGAGATCTCCTCTACCGCCGACAGCCGCAAGGTCGAGAACGTCGCGCTCAAGACGCGTCTGCAGAATCTCGAGGACAAGCTGAGCACGGGCGACCGTCATATGACGCGGCGCGATGCCGAGATTGCCTCGCTCGAAGCGCGCGTCAAGGAGCTGGACAAGACGCAGGACGAGGCGGCCGCCGCGAACGAGAAACTGCTGCGCGAGGGCCGCAGGCTGGCGGAAATGAACGAAAGGCTTGAGCAGCAGCTGCAGAAGCGCAGGGACGAGATTGTCGAACTCAAGCGCGAACTGAACGCGGCGCGCGTCGGCGTGAAGGACAGCGAGAAGGCGCTCAAGGGCGCCGAGGCGACGATCGTGAAGATGCGCGCCGCGGTGGGCGCGGCCGAAAAGAACGAGCACAAGATCGGCGACGCGATCGCCCGCCGCGAGAAAGAGCTCGCGGAGCGCGAAAGGGAACTCGATGCCGCGCGAGGCGAATTGGAAGCGCAGATCGCCTCGGCGGCGCGCCAACGCGACGAAACCGAAACCGACTGGCACAAGGAACGCGTCGAAGGCGCGCTGCTGCGCGAACGGCTCAACGACCTCGCCGCCGAAGTCGGACGGCTTGCCGCGACGCTCGATGAGAGCGGCGAGATCAACCGTATGATCGACGATGCCGTCACCCGCGAGAAGGACGAGGCCGCCATGAACGGAAACGGCGCCGTCCGCGGCCCCGCGACGCTCGCCGAACGCATCCGCGCGCTGCAGGACGCCTCGGAGCGGGTCTGATGCGACCCCGATGCTCTTTCTCTGGCTGAAATATCTCCACGTCGTCGGCGCGGCGGTCCTGCTCGGCACCGGCGCCGGCATCGCCTTCTTCATGATGATGGCCCATCGCACGGGCAATGCGGCCATCATCGCAGCCGTTGCCCGCATCGTGGTGATTGCCGATTGCCTGTTTACCGCGAGCGCTATCGTGGTTCAGCCCCTCACCGGCGTCGCGCTTGTTCTCTATCTTGGCTATTCCTTTTCCGATCACTGGATCGTGCTGTCGCTGATCCTCTATGTCGTCACCGGCCTGTTCTGGCTGCCGGTCGTCGGTATGCAGATGGAGATGCGCCGCCTCGCAGCGGAGGCGGCAGCGGCCGGCGCGGCGCTGCCCGCCCGCTACGTCACGCTCTACAGGCGATGGTTCGCCTTCGGCTTTCCTGCCTTCTTCGCCGTTCTCGCCATCCTCTGGCTGATGATCCAGCGACCCGCCCTCATCTGGTGACGCAGGGCCGCTTGCATTGAGCTGCCCTCCGGTCCATGGATTTGTCCGGCACGAACAGGGCTTTCGACATGACGAGCATGCACAGCCAGAAAAGCAGGGCGGTACTGCTTTCGCTCGCTGCCAGCATTCTGCTCGCGCTCGCCAAGCTCGCCGCCGGCTGGTGGATCGGCTCGCTCGCCCTCGTCACCGACGCGCTGCATTCGATGACGGATTTCCTCGCCAGCTTCGTGACGCTGCTGGCGGTGCGGCAGGCCGCCAAGCCCGCCGACGACATCCACACCTACGGTCACGGCAAGTTCGAGAACCTCGCCGCCCTCGGCGAGACGGCCCTGCTGCTGCTGCTCGCCGGCGGCGTCACCGTCGAGGCCGTCTCGCGCATCGGCAGCGGCGCCCATGTGCCCGACCAGCATGTGATCGCCTATGCCGTCCTGGCCGTCGAAATGGCGGTTAACGGCTGGCGCGCATGGGCGCTGCGGCGGCTGGCGATCGAGACGGCTAGCCCCGCGCTCGCCAGCAACGCGCTGCACTTTGCTTCTGATGTCGGCAGCTCCATCGCCGTCATCGGCGGCCTCGTCGCGGCGGCCTACGGGGTTGCCGATGCCGACGCGATCGCGACAATCGCCGTCGCCGCGATCATCGCCTATATCGCGCTGAAGCTCGGCAAGCGGACCTTCGATCAGCTTGTCGACGCCGCGCCGGCCGGTCTCGTCGATCGTATTGCCACGGATGTCGACAGCGTTCCGGGTGTCCTGCGCGTCGGCGCGGTGAGGATGCGGCGCGTCGGCCCGGACAATTTCGTGGAAGTCGCGATCGACGTGGCGCGCACATTGCCGACGGAACGCATCGGCCGCATCGTCGATGCGGTGCGCGCGGCGGTTCGGCGCGATCTGCCCGGTGCCGCGATACAGGTCGAACCGAGTCCTGTCCCGCTTGATGACGAAACCATTCTGGAACGCGTGCATCTTGCCGCCGCGCGGGCGCATCTGCCGGTCCACCATGTGACGATCCAGGAACTGTCGGGCCAGGAACTGTCGGGCCACACCGCCCTCGCGCTTGACCTTGAAGTCGACGGGCGTTTGAACCTCGCCGCCGCCCATGACGAGGCGATGCGCCTGGAAGCGGCCCTGCACGCCGAACTCGGCGAGGAGACCGAGATCGAAATCCATATCGAACCGGCACGCGCCGAACCGATCGGCAGCAGCACCGCCGGCGCCGACGCGCATCGACGCATTCAGTCCGACCTCGAACGGCATGCCGCCGCCATCGGCGGGATCAGCGACATTCATCGGCTCAGGGTCCGCACGCTCGAGGCGGGGCTGTTCGTCGCCTTCCACTGCCGCCTCCCGCGGGATATGACGATCAGCGAGGCGCATGGCCGCCTCGACGCGCTGGAACGTGCGCTTCGGACCGACTGGCCGGATGTCCGCCGCATCGTCTCGCATGCCGATCCGCTGACGCGCTCGCGAGGCGGCAAGGACGGAGGGGAGGACGACGCCAATGGATGAAAGGACGCTGGCGAGGCTGCGCGAGCAGCACACACCCGAAGCCATCGAACGGCGCCTTGGCGGACCGGCGCGCCAGAACTATATCGGCGACGCGGTGCTCGGCGCCATCGACGGCTGCATCACCACCTTCTCCGTCGTCGCCGGCGCGGTCGGCGCCGGCTTCAGCCCGGTCGTCGTCATCATCCTCGGCTCGGCCAATCTGATCGCCGACGGCTTTTCCATGGCCGTCAGCAACTATCAGAACGCCCGCAGCCGCGAGGAATTCATCGAGAAGGCGCGCATTGAGGAAACGGCCCATATCGACGCGGTGCCCGAGGGCGAACGCGAGGAGGTCCGGCAGATCTTCCGCGCCAAGGGATTTTCCGGCGAGACGCTCGAACGGATCGTCGGGACGATCACCGCCGAGCGCCGTCGCTGGATCGATACGATGCTGGTGGAGGAATACGGCCTGCCGCTCGAAGCGCCCGACGCCCTCACCGCCAGCCTCGTCACCTTCGTCGCCTTCGTCGGCGTCGGCGCGATACCGCTGCTCCCTTTCGTTGTTTCGATGGCCGCGCTGGATCATGCGCCGATTTTGGCGGCCGTTCTCACGCTCATCACCTTCGCGCTGATCGGCATCGCCAAGGGATATGCGCTGAAGCGGCCGCTGTTCCGGTCCGGACTGCAAACCCTGCTGACCGGCGGCGCCGCGGCCGGCCTCGCCTATGCGGTGGGATATGGTTTGAGACAGGCGCTCGGGATCTGATGGCAAATAATTCGGTCGGAGAAGCCAACCGATCAGCCAATCCGCTTCGACCGCTTTCTCCTGGCCCGCCAAAGCGCGGTCAGACAATAGCCCAAACCTATCCAGAACAAGCCTGCAATTATGTCGGCGAGAAGAAACCAGAAAGGCGGGTAGTAATACTCATAACTGTAGGCGTACAGCGCTTCCTCAATAGCCACGATGAAGAACAGACCGAGCACAAAATGCCACCAGCGACGTCCCAGAAGCGCAATTCCTAAACCGTATGCGAAGGTTCCAGGCGAAACCAACTTGCCGAAAACCAAGCCTGGGACTGTAAAAAAGTCCGCCGGGATGGAGTCTATTTCCATTACATCGCATCTTCCTGCATCGGCTCGCCAAATGCGGTGATTTAGCGGGGCCAACTCTCAAACGATTTGGGTAGTCTATGAGGGGGACAGTCGGACGCACAACAAATTGTGCCCTTTGGAACGGCGCTCGCCGTTGCTTCTGTCATTCGCCGATACGGTGGAGGCTATTGGGGAGAATACGGGTCAGCCCCCTAAACTCCTGAGAAACTGGCGCTCCCTAGGGGACTCGAACCCCTGTTTTCGCCGTGAGAGGGCGACGTCCTGGGCCACTAGACGAAGGGAGCGGCGCGATCAGGAGATAGAGAAGAAACGGCTCGTGTGCAAGCGGCCTGTTTGCCGCGCGGCTTGCCGCCGCTAATCCAGATCGAGCGTGCCGGCGACCTCAAGCGTTGCCGCGTCGAACAGGATGATCCGCGTGCCGCCAGCATGTTCCACGGTCACCGCAAGCCGTCCCTCGCCAAGCGAAGTTCCGGTCACGCGGCCGCCTGCCGGCATCGCCGCACTGGCTTCGACCACACCTTCTGGTGCCGCCGGCGACTTGACGATGCGGTAGATGATGGCTGACAAGAGCACCGGCATCGCGATGCTGAAAATGATGGCGCTGATGACGGAAAGCCGCCTTACGCGCTTGACGATACGCTCCTGCTCCGGGGTCAGTTCGTCGCTATCGGGATCCGGGGCGTTGCCGGGCTTTGGCGTCATGAGCAGATTGATTACCCTGGATGTGCCGGCAGAAAGCGCCGGGGACCGTCTCGACCGGATGCTCGCCGCGCTTATCGACGACCTGAGCCGAACCCGGCTGAGGGCATTGATCGAGGCGGGCGAAGTCTCCGTCGACGGGCGGAAACTAATGGACCCTTCGGCAAGGGTCAATTCGGGCCAGCACATCGAGGTGCGGGTGCCGCCACCCGCGCCGGCAACGCCCCAGCCCCAGGATATTCCCCTCAACGTGCTGTTTGAGGACGACAGCCTTATCGTCATCGACAAGCCGGCCGGCCTGACCGTTCATCCCGGCGCCGGCTCGCCCGACGGCACTCTGGTCAACGCCCTGCTCCACCATTGCGGCAAGAGCCTTTCCGGCATTGGCGGCGTGGAGCGGCCAGGCATCGTCCACAGGCTCGACAAGGAGACGAGCGGCGTGATGGTGGTCGCCAAGACCGACCGCGCCCATCGCGAGCTTGCGGCGCAGTTTGCCGATCACGGCCGCACGCGCGGCCTGCGCCGGGCCTACCGCGCGCTCGTCTGGGGTGCGCCGGCTCCTTCCGCCGGCGCGATCGACAAGCCGATCGGACGCGACCCGAGAAACGCTCTGAAGATGGCGATCCGCCGGGACGGCCGCGAGGCGGTAACCCACTACTTCACTGAAGAAAGGTTCGGGTCACCCGGCGCGCCCGTCGCCGCCGAGGTCACCTGCCGGCTGGAAACGGGCCGCACCCATCAGATCAGGGTGCACATGGCCGCCATCGGCCATCCGTTGCTCGCCGATCCCGTCTATGCGACCGGTTTTGCCACCAAATCGGCCCTTCTCGACGAGAGCGCACGCGCTGCGCTTGCAGCCCTTGGAAGACAGGCCCTGCATGCCTATCTATTGGAATTCGAGCATCCGCTGACGGGGGAAGCGATGCATTTCGAAAGCCCTCTCCCCCCTGATTATTCGAAATTGAAGAACGCACTCGCCGCAATGTGATCCAAGATCACCATCATTTCGTCATATATAATAGGACGATGATAGACGCCGATTTGCGCCCGGATCGCAACATATGCCCGATCCGAAGCGTTGATCATCACAAAGGGTCCGCCGCAAGCGTCGCCGAAAATTCGGGATGCGACCGCGGATGCCGCTGGAAGTGAGGAGAACGATCATGGCAACATCAGCCGCTTTGCCGACAATTTCCGCCGAGGGCGGCCTGTCCCGCTACCTGCAGGAAATCCGGAAATATCCGATGCTGCAGCCGGACGAGGAATTCATGCTCGCCAAGCGCTGGCGCGAACACGAGGATCGCGACGCCGCCCATCAGCTCGTCACCAGCCATCTGCGTCTCGTGGCCAAGATCGCCATGGGCTATAGAGGCTACGGCCTGCCCATCGGCGAGGTCATTTCCGAAGGCAATGTCGGCCTCATGCAGGCGGTGAAGCGCTTCGAGCCGGACAAGGGCTTCCGCCTCGCCACCTATGCGATGTGGTGGATACGCGCCTCGATTCAGGAATATATCCTGCGCTCGTGGAGCCTGGTGAAGATGGGCACCACGGCGAGCCAGAAGAAGCTGTTCTTCAACCTGCGGAAGGTGAAGGGGCAGATTTCCGCCATCGAGGAAGGCGACCTCCACCCCGATCAGGTCGCGACCATCGCCACCAAGCTCGGCGTCAGCGAAGACGATGTCGTCTCGATGAACCGGCGCCTGTCGGGCGATTCCTCGCTCAACTCGCCCCTGCGCAACGATGGCGAGGGCGGTGGCGAATGGCAGGACTGGCTGGTCGACGAAAGCCTCGACCAGGAAACCGAGCTTGCCGAGAGCGAGGAACTCGAGATGCGACGCGGATTGCTGGCCAATGCCATCAAGGGGCTGAATGACCGCGAGAAGCGGATCTTCACCGCCCGCCGCCTGTCGGAAGATCCGATCACGCTGGAAGCGCTTTCGGAGGAATTCGGCGTCAGCCGCGAACGTGTCCGCCAGATCGAGGTCCGCGCCTTCGAGAAGGTACAGCAGGCCGTGCAGAAGGCCGCCGTGGCGGCTGAGCCTGCAATGGCCGGCTGAGCTTCCAGTTCCGTAACAGGAAGGCCCGCCCCGCCGGCGGGCCTTTTTCTGTTTCCGGGTGACCGGGCGCCGCCGGTATCAGGGCTTCAATGTCACCGCATAGTCTTCAAGCGGCGCGATGTCGTCGATCAGGCCCTGCGCCTTCATGAACGCCGCGAACCGCTCGTAACGCGCTTCGTCGAGCGCCATCGGCCGCTTGGCGAACCGGGGCAGCGTCGCGAACCAGGCGCGACGGTTCAGTTCGTCGTCAAGATCGGGATACGCCTTGACGAAGATGTCGAGCCCCTCGTCGGGATGGTTGGTCAGCCAGATCGTCGCCTTTTCCACCGCCTGCAGGAAGGCGGTGAACCGCTCGTCCTCGAGCTTGTCGCGCGCGGCGAGGAACACGAGTTCGTCATAGGCCGGAACGCCGTGCTCTTCGGGATAGAATGCGACGCCCGGCTTGCCCTCGATGTCGAGCTGGGCGAGCTCGAAATTGCGGAAGGCGCCGATCACCGCGTCGACCTTGCCGGCGATCAGCGCCGGCGACAGGGCGAAATTGACATTGACCAGGGTAATGTCGTCAAGCGTCAGACCGACCCCCTCGAGCATCTTCTTCAGCAGAGCGTCCTCGAATCCGCCGACCGAGAAGCCGACTGTCCGCCCCTTGAGATCGGCGATCGTCTTCACCGGTCCGTCCTTCAGAACGACGAGAGAGTTCAGCGGCGTTTCGACAAGCGTGCCGATGCGCGCCAGCGGCAGTGCCTCCTTGGTCATCAGATGCAGGTTCGGCTGGTAGGAGATCGCGATGTCGCCCTGGCCTGCTGCGACAAGCCGCGGCGGCGCGCTCGGATCGGCGGGAGCGATGAGTTCGACATCCAGCCCGGCTTCCTCGAAATAGCCGCGCTCCCTGGCGATCACCAGCGGCGCGTGATCCGGGTTGACGAACCAGTCGAGGAGCACGGTGAGCTTTTCCGCCGCATGGGCGGGTGCTGCAAAGAGCAGCGCGGCGAGCAGAAGGGCCGACAACCTGGGATACATTTCCTTTGCTTCCTTTCTCGAGGTTCTGTCCGTTCAGATCACGTGAATGTCGCGCTCCTCGGCCCACGGGATCATCCGGCGGGTGAGCGTACCGGCGAGCGAGCGCACGAGGATCGCGATGAGGGCGAGGATGACGAGCGCGGCGAAGACGAGATCGGTCTGCAGCCGGGCATTTGCGTGCAGCATGAGATATCCGAGCCCGGCCGACGCGCCGACCCACTCGCCGACCACGGCGCCGATCGGGGCGATGGCGGCGGCGATGCGGATGCCGGAGACCATCGCGGGAAGCGCCGCCGGTAGCCGCAGCAGCCAGAGCACGCGAAGCCGAGGCGCGTTGGTCAGGCGTGCGATGTCGATCAGCCCCTGCTCCGTGCGCGTCAGCCCGTCATGCGTCGCCGAGACGACGGGAAAGAAGATGATCAGCGCGGCCATCACGATCTTGGAGCCAAGCCCGAAGCCGAACCAGAGAACAAGCAGCGGGGCGATGGCGAAAACGGGGAGCGCCTGTGTGGCGACGACCAGCGGCCAGGCGAGTCTTTCGGCGACCCGCGCCATCGCCATGACCAACGCCGTGGCGACACCGGCGGCGACGCCGACGGCGAGCCCCAGCACGATCTCGAGCGCCGTGATCATGCCATGGTGGAGGAGCAGCCCGGCATCGCCGTAAAGCCTGAGGGCGACCCGTGTCGGCGCCGGCAGAATAAAGGGTTCGATGCCGAAGATGCGCACGGCCGATTCCCAGATGCCGAGCAGCACGGCCAGCGGCGCCAGCCAGCGCAGCAGCCCCGCCATCCAAGTGCCTGCCCTGCCCAGCCGCATGTCTTCGTCGCCCTCGTGGCGGGCCGCGTCGGCAAAGGAGGTGGAAGAGGGTGCGGCGCCGTTGCGCCATCAGCCGTTCCGTCCCTTCGCCGGCATGACCCGGATCAGGTTCGAAGGGTTCGGCCTTGGCCATCTCAGCAGCGGGAATCCCGCCACACCCCTCGGAACGGGACTGACAATGGCGTCTCGGCGCGACGATTGCAACCCATCGCGCCCGTCGCCGGGGCGTTTCCCGCCGACCGTCTATCTCGGGTTTGCTCTTGCCGGGTCTACCCTTGCCGGGTCTACTCTTGCCATGCCTTGAAGGCTTCGTCGAAGGCGGCTTCACCGTCGGGCCCCTTGGCGATCGACAGGATGGCGCGGCGGCCGTTGTCGTAAACGACCGGGATGTCGATAAAGTCGCGCTGCTTGAGCTCGTTCAGATTGCGGCGCAGTTCCACTTCGGCGTTCGACAGGCCGATCCAGAAATAGCCGTTGGTCACCCGGACCGATTCGCCGGCCAGCGGGGCCCCCTGCGCCTGCGGCGTCGCCTTCATCAACAGACCCGGCACGTTGGAAATGCCGCCGCCGCTGAAGTCGGCGGGCACTGTGAACAGGAGCTCGATGACATGACTTGCCGGCAGCGTCTGGTCGCCGTTCTTGCGGATCGTCAGGGCGAGCACCAGCCGCTTCTCGGGAATGTCGATCTGCCCGTCGATCACGGTTTCGCCGCCATCCTGGCGGGCTGTCCACCGGACCTTGCCCTGATGGATCTGGGCGCGGCTCGGATCGTCGGGATTCTCTTCGATCAGCGCGGCCTGCGTGGCGGGCGGCCCCGCCGACTCCGCGCTCGGGGCCGGTTGCTGGGTCGGGGCGGGTTGCGCCGGCTGCTCGGCCTGTCGCACGGGGGTGTCGGAAAGGCGGTCCTCATTCTTGACAGGCACGGTCGAGGAGCCTTCCTCGCCGCCGGTCATCTGCGCCACCCAGCTCCCGAGGGTCTCTCTTTGGCTCCAGCCCAGATAGCCGACGCCGGCCAGCACGACGAGAATGACGAGCAGCCAGATCCAGCCCATCAGACCTCTGCCGCTCCTGGCGCGGGAGCCTTCCATATCCTCATCGGCGTCATGATGCCGGTCGCGGTCGCCGCCGGCCCGCACGAAGGGCGGCGGTGTGCCGGCCCGCGAGGCGGACAGGCGCGCATGCTCGCGATCCTCGACCTGCCTGACAATGGCCGCGATCTCGTCCGATTCGGAGGGCTCCTCGCTCTCGTCGAGCATGTTGCGCGCGCCGCGGCTGGCCGACGCTGCCGCATGGCCGAGCTGACCGGAATCGTCCACGGCCGACCGCAGCGTTTCCTGACCGCGCGCGGCCGCCTGGGACGCATCGCCGCCCGGCACCTGCGTTGCAGGCGGAGGCGATGGGGTCTGCGGTGCCGCGGCTGCGGCGGGCGGCGGCGAAGGCATCGAAGGCGAAGACGCGGGCGGTGTCGGCCGTGCCGGCGGCGTGGAGGGCGTAAAGGCCCTGCCCGTCTGTTCCGCCTCGACCTGTCGCACGGCCCTGTCGAGCAACGACTTCTGTTCGGAGAGCTGCAGTGCCGTCAACGGCGGATCGCGCGATTCAAGCTGGGCGATCAGTGCCTTGCGCGCCTTGTCGTAAAGTGCCTGACGCGCTTCCGGCGTCGTCGCGCCGACCGAGGCAATCGCGCGATTCAGGACTGCAACATAATCCGCCATGGAATTCCGGTTCTTTTCTCTTCTCAGTTGCCGCGGCGTCGGGTTGCGGCCGGCGACATCATATTGGCCGTGACCCTAATCCTCGAAAGGATCATGCACAAGAATTGTATCGTCGCGCTCGGGGCTGGTCGACAGCAGAGCAACCGGCGCGCCGATCAACTCCTCCAGACGACGGACATATTTGACTGCCTGGGCCGGCAAATCCGCCCAGCTCCGGGCGCCTTGCGTGGTGCCCTGCCATCCTTCGAGCGTCTCGTAGACCGGCTTGACCCGTGCCTGCGCGCCCTGCGATGCCGGCAACCGGTCGAGCGCCTTTCCGTCGAGTTCATAGCCGACGCAGACGCTGAGTTCATCGAACCCGTCGAGGACATCAAGCTTGGTCAACGCGATGGCGGTGATCCCGCCGGTCCGGATCGCCTGGCGCACCATCACGGCATCGAACCAGCCGCAGCGCCGCTTGCGCCCTGTGACGGTTCCGAATTCATGGCCCCGCTGACCGAGCCTTTCGCCGATCTCGTTTTCCTGCTCGGTTGGAAACGGACCGGACCCGACGCGTGTCGTATAGGCCTTGGTGATGCCGAGCACATATCCAAGCGTGCCGGGACCGACGCCCGATCCCGTGGCCGCCTGCCCGGCGATCGTATTGGAACTGGTGACGAACGGATAGGTTCCGTGGTCGATATCGAGCATCGCGCCCTGCGCACCCTCGAACAGGATGCGCTTGCCCTCGCGGCGGCACTGGTCGAGCAGCGACCAGACCGTGTCCATATAGGGCAGGATCGACGGGGCGATCTCGCTGAGCTGTTCGAAGAGTTCCTCCGCGCTCACTTCGGGCTGTCCCAGACCGCGGCGCAACGCGTTGTGGTGCGTGAGGATGCGCTCGACCTTGCCCTTGAGCGTCGACAGGTTCTGAAGGTCCATCACCCGGATGGCGCGACGTCCGACCTTGTCTTCATAGGCCGGGCCGATGCCGCGCTTCGTCGTGCCGATCTTGCCGGCGCCGGCGGCTTCCTCGCGAATGGCGTCGAGTTCGCGGTGCAGCGGCAGGATCAACGTTGCGTTCTCGGCGATCCGCAAATTTCCCTGGGTAATCGCCACACCCTGTTCGCCGAGCCGCGCGATCTCGTCGCGCAGCGCCCAAGGGTCGATCACGACGCCGTTGCCGATGACGCCGAGCTTGCCCTCGCGTACAACGCCGGACGGCAGAAGGCTGAGCTTGTAGGTCTTGTTGCCGACGACCAGCGTATGGCCGGCATTGTGCCCGCCCTGGAAGCGCACGACGACATCGGCGCGCTCCGACAGCCAGTCGACGATCTTGCCCTTGCCTTCATCGCCCCACTGCGATCCGACCACGACGACATTCGACATGAAATATTCCCTGAAAAGTCCCTCGCCCCCGGCGCCCATCGCCGGCCGGCGGCGCACTTATAGCGATGTTTGGTCTTGACCGCACCCCCGCGATACGACCACTAACGCATACATTATCCAATGGCAGGGCACCGCTTCGCATGGACAAGCCGACCGACCGCCGCTGGTGGCACAGCGCCTATCTGCTGCTGACGATCACGACGCTCGGATGGGGCGGCAACGCCATCGCCGGCCGCCTTGCCGCGGGTACCGTTCCGCCCATGACGCTGACGGCCGTCCGCTGGGTCCTGACCGCGATCATCTTCTATATGATTTCGCGGCCGATGCTGCCGGCGGCAATGCCCGTCCTTCGCGCGCGCTGGCGTTACCTTTTCATCCTTGGCGCGGCCGGATTTGCCGGTTTCAACATGGTGCTTTACCTAGCACTGAACTTCACCACCGCCATCAATGCCACGATCCTCCAGTCCGGCATGCCGATGATGATCATGCTCGGCATGGTGATCGTCTTCGGCGAACGCGCGCATCCCCTGCAGATCGTCGGCGCGATCATCGCCATACTCGGGGTGCTCTACGTCGCCAGCGGCGGCGATCCGCACCGGCTCGTGACGCTCGATCTGAATGTCGGTGACGCGATCATGCTGATCGCGCTGCTTCTCTATGCCGGCTATTCGGTGGGACTGAAGACAAAGCCGAGCCTTCCATGGCAGGTCCAGATGTTCGCGCTGACGCTCGGCGCGGCGATCGCCAGCATCCCGCCCTTTATGGTGGAATTCGCGCTCGGCTATCGAATCGACATGGGCTGGCCGGCCCTTGCGATCATGGCCTACACGGTGCTGATTCCCTCAGTCGTATCGCAGACCTTCTTCGTGCGCGCGGTCGAACTGATCGGCGCGGGGCGCGCCGGCCTGTTCATCAATCTCGTGCCGGTCTTCGGCGCGGGCCTTGCCGTGCTGATCCTGGGCGAGCGCTTTCATCTCTTCCACGGGATCGGGTTGGCCCTCGTCATCACCGGCATCGCGCTTTCCGAATTCGTCGCGAGAAGGGCCTGAAAATTTTTTGGGCGCCCGCCCAAAAATTAATTGAACCGCAAGGCAAACTACCCTATCTAGATCGGGCCCAAAGTCGCACGTGCCTGTGGGTGTCCCCCGCCGAATCATTTTTTGCGGGAAAGGCATATCGGGATCCTCCCGACCGGACATCTTGAAGCAACGACGGTGCGGGCTTTTTTGGTCTCTGCCGGCCCTCCAAAGGCCGGGGACACTAGAGAGGCTTGACCTTCTTTGCCGGAAGTGCGGCGGGGATCATTCCCTTCCAATCCATGGCGAACTCACCGGCTCCCCTGAGGGAGCTGTATGTCTGGTTTCCGGCGAAACCGGCGTCCGCGTCTCCACAGCGCGGTGCCGGAGGCAAAGGGAAACAGGCGGCTGGCTTTCAACTGTTGAAAAGGGCCCGCGCCATGATGACAGACCGTATTCGCTCCTTTCTGGACACCCGACGTCCGGAAGGTCCGTGCCTCATCGTCGACCTCGACGTCGTCCGCGACAACTACATGACGTTCCGCAACGCCATGCCGGACACGCGCATCTTCTACGCCGTCAAGGCCAACCCGGCGCCGGAGATCCTGGCGCTGCTGGCCTCGCTCGGCTCGTGCTTCGACACCGCCTCGGTCCAGGAGATCGAGATGGCGCTGAACGCCGGCGCATCGGCGGACCGCATCTCCTTCGGCAATACCATCAAGAAGGAGCGCGACATCGAGAAGGCGCATGCCTATGGCATCGATCTCTTCGCCGTCGATTCGGTGGAGGAAGTGCAGAAGGTGGCTCGCGCCGCCCCCGGCGCGCGCGTGTTCTGCCGCATCCTGACCGATGGCGAGGGTGCCGAATGGCCGTTGTCGCGCAAGTTCGGCTGCGTCCCCGCGATGGCCGTCGACGTCCTGCTGCATGCCCGCGATCTCGGCCTGAAGCCCTATGGCATCTCTTTCCATGTCGGTTCGCAGCAGACCCGTATGGGTGCGTGGCGCACCGCGCTGAACGAGGCGGCGGATATTTTCCGCACCCTCGCAGAGCGGGGCATCCAGCTCTCCATGGTCAATCTCGGCGGCGGTTTTCCGACCCGCTACGTCAAGGACGTGCCGGCGGTCGAAGCCTATGCCGGCACGATCCGTACCGCGCTGCTGGAGGCCTTTGGCAACCGTCTGCCGGAAACCATCATCGAGCCGGGCCGCGGCATGGTCGGCAATGCCGGCGTCGTGAAGGCCGAGGTCGTCCTCATCTCCCGCAAGTCGGAAGATGACGACAAGCGCTGGGTCTTTCTCGACATCGGCAAGTTCGGCGGTCTGGCCGAAACGATGGACGAGTCCATCCGCTACCCGATCCGCACGGCGCGCGACGGCGATGCGATGGAGGATTGCGTCATCGCCGGCCCGACCTGCGATTCCGCCGACGTCCTCTATGAGAAGACGCCCTATCCGCTGCCGCTGTCACTGACGGTGGGAGACGAGATCTTCATCGAATCCTGCGGCGCCTATACGACGACCTACGCGTCGGTGGCGTTCAACGGCTTCCCTCCTCTGGCCTCTTACGTGATCTGACGGAGGACCGGACAATGACGACGATGACGAAAGTCACCATCCGCCAGGAGGAACTGGCCGACTGGAACGCGATCGAGACGATTCTCGATACCGCATTCGGCGAGGAACGCTACCGCAAGACGGCGCAGCGCCTGCGCGAAGGCCGCCTGCCGGCCGAGGGTCTGTCCCTCGTCGCGGTCGACGGCGACCAGGTCGTGGGAACGATCCGCATGTGGCATGTGACGGCCGGCAATGTGCCCGCGCTGCTGCTTGGCCCCGTCGCGGTCGATTGCGCCCGACAGGGCGAAGGCATCGGCGCGCAGCTGATCCGCCAGGCGCTGGCCCGCGCGCTCGGCCGCGCCTACCGCGCGGTGATCCTGGTCGGCGATGCGCCCTATTACGGGCGCTTCGGCTTCAACCGCGAGCACACGCGCAACCTGACGCTGCCCGGCCCGGTCGATCCGGCCCGCTTCCTCGGGCTCGAATTGACCCAGGGCAGCCTGAAACTGGCGCGCGGCATGGTACGTGGCATCGGCGATTTCGCGCTGCCGGCACCCGCCGCGGCCTCCATCGCCGCCTGACGCGAATCTGAAAAGCGAAGCCGCCGGCGATCAATCGCCGGCGGCTTTTGTGTTACATCTTTCAGCCATCACCCTTTCAGGCAGGACCTCCCCAAAGAACAGAAGGAAAGCCCGGCATGACGTCCTGGACCAAGCACGCCACCATAACCGGCCCCATCGTC
Source organism: Flavobacteriaceae bacterium (assembly GCA_050249695.1). Lineage (GTDB taxonomy): Bacteria > Pseudomonadota > Alphaproteobacteria > Rhizobiales > Tepidamorphaceae > JACKJP01. The sequence goes on from JBFWQA010000003.1 coordinate 348,826, forward strand.
ATGATCGGCTTCGGCTCCATCGGTCGCGGCACGCTGCCGCTGATCGAACGGCACTTCGAATACGATCCCTCGCGATTCGTCGTCATCGATCCTGACAACCATGACGCCGCGATCCTGAAAAAGCACAATGTCCGCTACGTCCAGGAAGCTGTCACCAAGAAGAATTACAAGAAGCTGCTCACCCCGCTGCTGACGGCAGGCGAAGGCCAGGGCTTCTGCGTCAACCTGTCCGTCGATACCAGTTCGCTCGACATCATGAAGCTCTGCCGCAAGCTCGGCGTGCTCTATATCGATACCGTCGTCGAGCCGTGGCTCGGCTTCTATTTCGACGACAGGATGGGCAACGCCGACCGCACCAACTATGCGTTGCGCGAGACCGTGCGCGAGGAAAAGCGCAGGAGCCCCGGCGGCACGACCGCCGTCTCCTGCTGCGGCGCCAATCCGGGCATGGTGTCCTGGTTCGTCAAGAAGGCGCTGGTCGATATCGCGACCGATACCGGCGTGAAGTTCAAGGAACCTGGCCCCGATGACCGCGAGGGCTGGGGCAAGCTGATGAAGCGGCTCGGCGTGAAGGGCGTTCATATCGCCGAACGCGACACCCAGCGCACCAAGGCACCCAAGCCCGCGAACACGTTCTGGAATACCTGGTCCGTGGAGGGTTTCCTGTCGGAGGGCATGCAGCCGGCCGAGCTCGGCTGGGGCACGCATGAAAAATGGATGCCCAAGAATGCCCACAAGCAGAAGAAGGGCCACAAATCGGCGATCTATCTGGATCAGCCTGGCGCCAACACGCGCGTGCGCACCTGGTGCCCGACGCCCGGCGCGCAGTACGGCTTTCTCGTCACGCACAATGAATCGGTCTCGATCGCCGACTACTTCACCCAGCGCAAGGACGGCAAGGTGATCTACCGTCCGACCGTCCACTATGCCTATCACCCCTGCAACGACGCCGTGCTTTCGCTGCATGAACTGTTCGGCGCGGCCGGCAGGATTCAGGACACCCATCACGTCCTCGACGAGAACGAGCTGGTCGACGGGATCGACGAGCTCGGCGTCCTTGTCTACGGCCACCGGAAGAACGCCTACTGGTACGGATCGCAGCTCTCGCTGGAGGAGACGCGCAAGCTCGCACCCTACCAGAACGCGACCGGCCTGCAGGTGACTTCCGCCGTGCTCGCCGGCATGGTCTGGGCGTTGGAGAACCCGGAAGCGGGCATCGTCGAGGCGGACGAGATGGACTACCGGCGCTGCCTTGAAGTGCAAATGCCCTACCTCGGGCCGGTGAAGGGCTATTATACCGACTGGACGCCGCTGAAGGACCGCCCGGGGCTTTTCCCGGAAGATCTCGATACGAAGGATCCCTGGCAGTTCCGCAACGTGCTGGTACGCTGAGCGGCGCCGACACGCTCGAATCGACAGGCCCGGCGCCCGACAGGGCCAGCGCCGGGCCTGTCCTTTTACGCTAGAACGCCAGTGCTTTCGCCTGTGTTACCATCGGCAGCGCGCGCACCTTTGCAGCGAGATCCTCGGAAATCGCCTCGTCGACCTCGATCAGGCAGATCGCATTGCCGCCCTGCTTGTCGCGGCCGAGATTGAACGTCGCGATATTGACGCCGGCATTGCCGAGGAGCGAACCGATGGCGCCGATGAAACCCGGCTTGTCCTCATTGGTGATGTAGAGCATGTGCGGGCCGAGTTCGGCTTCCATGTTGATGCCCTTGATCTGGATGAGACGCGGCTTGCCGTCGGCGAAGACCGTGCCGGCGACCGACCGTTCCTGCCGTTCTGTCTTCACCGTCAGCCGGATATAATTCTCGTAGGCGCCGCGCTGTTCGCGCTTCACCTCCTCGATCGCCATGCCCCGCTCGCGCGCCATGACCGGCGCCGAGACCAGATTGACGTCCTGCAGCATCGGCTGCAGCACCCCCTTCACGATCCCCGCCGTCAGCGCCTTGGTGTTCATGTCCGCAACCGGACCCTCATACTCGATCCGGATGCCGGAGATCGCCGTCTCTGTCAGCTGGCCGGCGAAGGAGCCGAGTATTTCCGCCAGATTGAAGAAGGGCTTCAGCTTGGGTGCTTCCTCCGCCGAAATCGACGGCATGTTGAGCGCGTTGGTGACCGCGCCGTTGATGAGATAGTCGGCCATCTGCTCGGCAACCTGCAGCGCGACATTCTCCTGCGCTTCGCTCGTCGCCGCGCCCAGATGCGGCGTGCAGACGAGATTGGGCGCACCGAAGAGCACGTTTTCCTTTGCCGGCTCCTCGGTGAAAACGTCGACGCCCGCCCCCGCGACATGGCCGCTCTCCAGCGCCGCCCGCAACGCCGCCTCGTCGACCAGACCGCCGCGCGCGCAGTTGATGATGATGACGCCCTTGCGGCACTTGGCGATCGATTCGGCCGAGAGCACGTTTCGCGTCTTGTCGGTCAGGGGCGTGTGCAGCGAAATGACGTCGGCGCGCGCGAAGATCTGGTCGAGATCGACCTTCTCCACGCCGATCTCCATCGCGCGTTCGGCGGACAGGAACGGATCGAAGGCGATGACCTTCATGCGGAGGCCCTGCGCCCGGTCCGCGACGATGGATCCGATATTGCCGCAGCCGATGATGCCGAGCGTCTTGGCCGTCAGCTCGGTCCCCATGAAGCGGTTCTTCTCCCACTTGCCGGCTTGGGTGGACGCGTCGGCGGCGGGGATCTGCCGCGCCGCGGCGAACATCAGCGCGATCGCATGCTCGGCGGTGGTGATCGAATTGCCGAATGGCGTGTTCATCACCACGATGCCCTTCTGGGTGGCGGCGGGAATGTCGACATTGTCGACGCCGATGCCGGCCCGGCCGATGACCTTCAGCTTGCCCGCCGCGGCGATGACCTTTTCGGTCACCTTGGTCGCGGAGCGGATCGCCAGCCCGTCATAGTCGGGGATCGCGGCCAGCAGCGCGTCCTTGTCCTTGCCGAGATCGGGCTTGTAGTCGACCTCGACGCCATAGCGTTTGAAGATATCCACGGCAGCTTCGCTGAGCTGGTCGGAAACGAGTACACGGGGTGCCATGCTGGTCATCCTTTCGAAAACCAGGCGCCGGTCGGTGCGGCGCGCTCATTTGAGGGAAGAGGTGTCCGTCGCCGGCGCGAAGATCAGGAAGACTTCGCCGCCGGCTTCTTGAGTTCGGCCGCGACCGTCTCATAGGCCCATTCGAGCCATGGCGTCAGCGCCGCGATGTCATCGCTCTCCACCGTCGCGCCGGCCCAGATTCTCAGGCCGGCCGGTGCATCGCGATAGGCGCCGATGTCGTAGGCCACATGTTCCTTTTCCAGCAGCGCCACCATCGCCTTGGCGAACGCGGCCTCACCGTCCGGTCCAAGCGCCCTGACGTCCTTGTCGGTGATGGCGAAGCAGACGGACGTGTTGGACCGCGTCGCCCGGCTCCTGGCCAGGAAGTCGATCCACGGCGTCGCCGACACCCAGCGTTCCAGCACGGCGAGATTGGTGTCGGCCCGCTTGATCAGCTGGTCGAGGCCGCCGATCCTCTTCGCCCATTCGAGCGCGTCGATATAGTCCTCCACGCACAGCATGGACGGCGTGTTGATCGTCTCGCCCTCGAAAATGCCCTCGTTGATCTTGCCGCCCTTCGTCATGCGGAAAATCTTCGGCATCGGCCATTTCGGCTTGTAGCTTTCCAGCCGCTCGACCGCGCGCGGGCTGAGCACGATCATACCGTGGGCAGCCTCGCCGCCCAGCACCTTCTGCCAGGAATAGGTCACCACATCGAGCTTGGACCAGTCGAGGCGCTGCGCGAAGGCCGCCGATGTCGCATCGCAGATCGTCAGACCCTTACGGTCGGCGGCGATCCATTTCGCATCCGGCACGCGCACGCCCGAAGTCGTCCCGTTCCAGGTGAAGACGACGTCGCGGGAAAAATCCACGGCGGCAAGATCGGGGAGCGCGCCGTACTGCGCTTCGAACACCCGTACGTCTTCGAGCTTCAGTTCCTTGCGCACGTCCGAGACCCAGCCGGAGCCGAAGCTTTCCCAGGCCAGCATGTCGACGCCGCGCGCGCCGAGCATCGACCAGAGCGCCATTTCGACCGCGCCGGTATCGGAAGCCGGCACGATGCCGATCCGGTAATCGGCAGGCACCTGCAGAACCTCGCGGGTCAGGTCGATGGCCTTCTTGAGCCTTGCCTTGCCGGGCTTGGAGCGATGGGAACGGCCCAGCAGCGCGTTCTCGAGCGCGTCGAGGGACCAGTCGGGTCGCTTGGCGCAGGGGCCTGAGGAGAATTGGGGATTGTTCGGCCGTACGGCCGGCGTTTTGCGCATCATTTGCGTCTACCCTTCCAGATAGTTGCCCCTCGTTGGGGAGGGGTGTCCCGCAGACGGCGATACAGAATGGCTCTGAAACCGTCAACCGGAATATTTGTCGCAAATGAAAACGGGCGGCCCGAGGGCCGCCCGCCTGAGTCTCGAGGATAGTGATACGTCTAGTACTTGGCGGCGATCGGCGCGTAGTCGTAGCCGGTATCGAACATGTAGCGCAGGCCGATGCGGAGCTCGTGGGCCGCCATGTCGTCATAGACGATGCGCGGCGCCGTGGTGCCCAGATTGGTCAGCGTGCCGCTTCTTGCGCTCCCCAGATCGATATAGCGGTAACCGAAATCGAGTTTCATGTTCGGGGAGATGTCGACCGCGGCGCCGGCCATCAGCGCATAGACGAAGGTCCAGTCCGTGTTGCCCGACAGCGAGGTGACGCCCGACGGCGGAATGACCGTGCCGTCGTTCAGGAAGGTGCCCGCTTCATGACGGGCCCAGCCGATACCCGCGCCGACATAGGGCGTAATGGAGCGCCACGTGCCGAGATCGACATAGCCGTTGGCCAGGAAGACCCACGATTCGATGTCGACATTATGCGAGGTGTTGCCGACGCAGGCGCAGGGGCCCCAGGCGTGAATGTTTTCCGGCAGGCGGTATTCGGCCGTCAGGTCCGCACGGAACCAGGAATTGAACTGGTAGCCGGCGCCGATGCCGAAGCTCCAGCTGGAATCCATTGATTCGCCGAACAGGTTCACCACCGGCGCGGACTGATAGAGGCTCGGATCGGCCTTTGCGATATCGTAGCCGATGTCGCCGCGCAGGTACCAGCCCGAGCCGTACTCGACGACCGTCTCGACGGGCGGCGGCGGCGGGGGAACGATGGGGGGAAGGTCTGCGGCCTTGGCCGCGCCGACGAACGCAGACAGGGCCACGACCGCGGCGAGGATTGGTTTGAAACTGTACTTCATCGATAGGACCTCGTCTGACAATGCCCGGCCGCGACATGCGACGGACGGTGTTGTTGATGCCGGGAGGGACTATCGCCTTGCCTTGGTTAAAGACGAATTAACCGTATTCTTTAAGTACGTTTATTAAAACATTGTTATCTATGATCTTTTTGCGTTTACATCTTGTTAATAAGTCCACTGAATCCATTTTCTGTAACGCTTTCATGGGCTTGCCCGGAGCCGAGCCGCGAACGCCATGGCGGGAGGACATGGCGGACTATGCGAATACATCGCGTTGAAGTTGCAATTCAGCAACAGGGCGTCAGGGATGAAATCGTCGGCCGCGCCGACTTCGGTCAGGCGACCGACGCGGCTTCCAGCGCTTCGACGATATCGCCGACAACGAGCCCCAGAAGGCGGCTGTCCTCGCCCTCGCCCATCACGCGGATGACAGGCTCGGTTCCCGACGGCCGGATCACCAGACGTCCGGATTTGCCGAGACGCTTCTCCGCCGCGCTGATCACCGCGGTGACGGATTCGGCGGTCAGCGGCGAACCGGAACGATAGCGCACATTGCGCAGCAGCTGCGGGAACGGCTCGAAACGCTGACAGACTTCTGAAACAGGCTTGCCGGACGCTGCAACCACAGCAAGAACTTGCAGCGCCGAAACCAGGCCGTCGCCGGTCGTGGTGAAGTCCGACAGCACAATGTGGCCCGACTGCTCGCCGCCGACATTATAGCCCTTGGCACGCATGCATTCGACGACATAGCGGTCGCCGACGGGCGTGCGCTCCAGCGTCAGCCCGAGCGACTCAAGATAGCGCTCCAGCCCCAGATTGCTCATCACGGTGGCGACGATGCCCCCGCCGGTCAGGCGCGCGTCGTCGGCCCAGGACTTGGCGACGACCGCCATCAGCTGGTCGCCGTCCACCGCCTCGCCCTTTTCGTCGATGATGATCACCCGGTCCGCGTCGCCGTCGAGGGCGATGCCGATATCCGCGCGCACCTCATGCACCTTGCGGGCGACCGCGTCGAGCGAAGTGGAGCCGCAATCGCGGTTGATGTTGAGGCCGTTCGGCTCATCGCCGATGGAAATCACTTCCGCGCCAAGCTCCCAGAGCGCTTCCGGCGCGGCCTTGTAGGCGGCGCCGTTCGCGCAGTCGACGACGACGCGCAGACCGTCGAGCTTGAGGCCGCGCGGCAGCGTCCGCTTGGCGAACTCCACATATCGGGCGTTGGCCGATTCGATGCGCTTTGCCCGCCCGAGATCGGTCGAGCCGGACAGATATTCCGTCAGATCGGATTCGACCAGCGTCTCGATCTGCTCCTCGACCTCGTCGCCGAGCTTGAAACCGTCCGGATCGAACAGCTTGATGCCATTGTCCTCGAACGGGTTGTGCGATGCGGAAATCATGACGCCGAGATCGGCGCGCAGCGACTTGGTCAACATGGCGACGCCCGGTGTCGGCACCGGTCCGAGGAGGAACACGTCCATGCCGACTGCGGTGAAACCGGCCACCATCGCGTTCTCGATCATGTAGCCGGACAGACGCGTATCCTTGCCTATCACGACGCGGTGCCGATGACTGCCGCGCCGGAAGACGATGCCTGCCGCCATGCCGACCTTGAGCGCGACTTCAGCCGTCATCGGATAGCTGTTTGCCTGGCCCCTGATCCCGTCGGTGCCGAAATATTTACGCGCCATATCGTCTCCGCCGTACCCCGAGACCAGCCCCTGCGCCGTATTTTCGGCGCTCTTCACACCGCCCCGATTCGACACGGCACGGACCTTAGACCGGATGTTAGCGGAAAAAAGTTCAAAAATGATGAGCGTTTGTTGCCGCCGCGCCTTGGCCTCGCTCATGTGAAAATGGCGGCCTCAGCCGCCATTTCCGAAAATCGGTCTGCAATGGAAGCATCAGCCCTGGGGCTGCGGCTCCATCCCGCCTGTATCGGGCTCGCCATCCTTCTTCGGTTTGGCGCGGCCGGTCTTCGGTACGCCCGAGGCGCGCACCGGAGTGCCCTCGCCGTCGTCGCCAAGGTCGCGGGAAGGCGGATTGCCCTTCAGTAGATCCGTGATTTCGTCGCCCGACAGCGTCTCGTACTCGAGCAGGCCCTGGGCAAGCGTCACCCAATCCTTTTTCTTCTTCTTCAGGATATCCGTCGCGTATTCATAGGCCTCGTCGATCAGGCGACGGACTTCCGCATCGATGACCTGCGCGGTCTGCTCGGAAACGTTCTGATGCCGCGCGACCGAATGGCCGAGGAACACTTCCTCCTGGTTTTCGCCATAGGCGACCTTGCCGAGCTTGTCCGAATAACCCCATTGCGTGACCATCGAACGTGCGAGCTTGGTGGCCTGCTGGATATCGGAGGCCGCGCCGGACGAAACGTTCTCCTTGCCGAATTTCAGCTCCTCGGCAACACGGCCGCCCATCATGATCGCAAGGCGCGACACCATCCATTTATAGCTCACCGAATAGCGGTCTCCTTCCGGGAGCTGCATCACCATGCCGAGGGCGCGGCCGCGCGGAATGATGGTCGCCTTGTGCAGGGGATCGGCCTTCGGCACATTGATCGCGACGATGGCGTGGCCGGCCTCGTGATAGGCGGTCATTTCCTTCTCTTCCTGCGTCATGGCTGTGGAGCGCCGCTCCGCGCCCATCAGGACTTTGTCCTTGGCGTCCTCGAATTCGGCCATGGTCACGACGCGTTTGCCGCGACGGGCCGCCAGCAGCGCCGATTCATTGACGAGGTTGGCAAGATCGGCGCCGGAGAACCCCGGCGTGCCGCGCGCGACGACCTTCAGATCGACATTCGGCGCCAGCGGCACCTTGCGCACATGTACCTTCAGGATCTTCTCGCGGCCGATGACATCCGGATTGGGCACCACGACCTGACGGTCGAAACGACCCGGACGCAGCAATGCCGGATCGAGCACATCCGGGCGGTTCGTAGCGGCGATGAGGATGATGCCCTCATTGGCCTCGAAACCGTCCATCTCGACCAGCAGCTGGTTCAGCGTCTGCTCGCGTTCGTCATTGCCGCCGCCAAGACCAGCGCCGCGATGGCGACCGACCGCGTCGATTTCGTCGACGAAGATGATGCAGGGCGCATTCTTCTTGGCCTGCTCGAACATGTCGCGCACGCGGCTTGCGCCGACGCCCACGAACATCTCGACGAAGTCGGAGCCGGAGATGGTGAAGAATGGCACGTTCGCCTCTCCCGCAACGGCACGCGCCAGCAGCGTCTTGCCGGTGCCGGGAGGGCCGACGAGCAGCACGCCGCGCGGAATCTTGCCGCCCAGCCGGTGAAATTTCTGTGGGTCGCGCAGGAACTCCACGATCTCCTCAAGGTCGACCTTCGCCTCGTCGACGCCGGCGACGTCATCGAACATGACGCGGCCATGCGCCTCGGTCAGTAGCTTCGCCTTCGACTTCCCGAAGCCCATCGCCTTGCCGCCCGCGCCCTGCATCTGCCGCATGAAGAAAATCCACACGGCGATCAGCAGCAGCATCGGGAACCAGGAGACAAGCACGCCCAGCAGCGAGGGAACGTCCTCGGCCGGCGGGCGGGCATTGATCGTCACGCCCTTGTCCTCAAGCTTGGCGACGAGATTGGGATCGTCCGGCAGGTAGGTCTGGAAACTCTGCCCGCTATCGAGCTGCCCGGTCAGCTGGCGCCCGGAGATCGTGACCGATCGCACCCGACCCTGATTGACCTCGCTGAGCAACTCCGAATAGGCCACTTCATTGGCTGTCGGCCGCTGGCTCGGGCTCTGGAACAGGTTGAAAAGGGCGATCAGCAACAAGGCAATGACCACCCACAGGGCAAAATTCCGGAAGTTTGGGTTCATCTAGTTCGGGCCGCCTCGGTCAACAGGTTGCGGGTCGTTAAATTCGCCGGGTCAATTTGAAGTATAACATAGGCACGCGGTTGACGGTTGGAAAGGCATGGTCCCGCGACAATCTTCAAACTGCGTAAACGCGGACTGCCCGGCCGCAGCAGGCACCCTGCCGACGAGCAGCGCCAGGCGTGAGCCGCCCAGCCATTCGGCTCGAACGCGCGTTTCGAGCGCCAGTTCCCCGCGCGGATCGCGGATCGCCGGCGCCGTTCTTCGCAGCACGGAGGGGATGTCTGCGGGCAGCAGGTCCTTGTCCTCGCCCAGCGGCGCGATGGCATATCCGGCAGGAAGGCTTTCCGGCGCCCGGCAGACGAACCGCTCGTCCCACACGATTGCCCGGCCAGGCACCAGGGCGACCGGCGCCAGGCCCGCGCGCCCCCACTCGCGGCCGAGCCACACCACGCCCCCGCGCACCACGGCGCGGCAGCCGGCAAGCGTCGCGCCCTGACCGCTCAGGATCCGCTCCAGAAAGATCTTGCGCGCCGCCAGGGCGGGCCGGTGCCGGCCGCCGGCGATGGCCGGGACGAGCGCGCCCATCACGCCTGCGCGAAGCGGCTCGCTCATGCCGGCGAGCGTTGCAAGCGGAATGGAAGCATGCCCCGATGGCAGCAACCGCCAATGCGCGGCAATGGCCGCGTGGCGGGCGGCCTCGCGGCGCGATCTGAGCCGCTCCGCGCGCCCGCCGAGCCGCAGCAGACGCTCGGCGGCGACCGCGCCCAGCACCTCGCGCACCCTCACCCGCTCATAGCGCAGGTCCCGGTTGGAAGGATCGTCGACGCATGGCCCCATGGCCGAGAGCGCGCGCAATCCGGCCGCCGGCCAATCAAGGAAGGGACGCAGGACCGGGACGCCGTCGAATATCGAATGGCGGCGAATGCCGGCCAGTCCTTCCGGCCCGCTACGATGCGCCAGACGCATCGCAATGGTCTCGGCCTGATCGCCCTCATGGTGGGCGGTCACGATCGTGTCGAGCGAGCGTTCGCGGGCGCAGGCCGCAAGCAGCCGGTAGCGCAGGAAGCGAGCGTTGGCCTGCACGCCGCGATGCGGCGGCGCGGCGATGCGGAGGATATGATGGGTCAGCCCGAAGCTGGCGCACTCGCGGGAAACCATCGCCGCTTCGTCAGCCGATTCCGGCCGCAGGCCGTGGTCCACCGTTGCAACCTCGATGAGAGGGGCGCCTTCCGCGCCGCGCAACGCGGCAAGCGCCTGAAGCATTCCCATACTGTCCGGGCCGCCCGAGACCGCCAGCAGAAGGGTTCCGGCGCCCCGGATCCGTTCGAGCCCGACGGGCGTGTCGTGGAAAGCGGCTTGCGGAGGCGTCAGCATCCCGCTCGCGAGGCTTCAGCACGCATCGTCTCCAGCACCGTCCGGCTGGCATGCGGGTATTCCTTGCCGAGCTGCTGGAAGGTCGAGCAGGCGGCGTCCTTCTGCTGCAGCTGGTTGAGCGACATGCCGAGCTTCAGCAGGGAATCGGGCGCCTTTGGTCCGTCCTTGTGTTCGGTATAGGCGGTCAGGAAGCTCTCGGCCGCCTCGCGGAACTGGCGTTGCGCGAAATAAGCCTCGCCCAGCCAGTAGCGCGCATTGCCGACCAGCGGATCGCCGGGGAAGCGCTGCAGGAAATCGGTGAAGCTGGCCTGAGCCGACTGATAGTCGCCGCGCAGGATATAGCCATAGGACAGATCATAGGCGTCCTTTGGGCTGTCGCTCGGCGCGGACGCGATCCGCCCGCTGAAGGGCTGGCCCTGTTCGGTGATGGCCTGACCGGCCTGCGTCAGCGCATTGAGATCGAGCGGCCGGCCCGGAACCTGCCCGAGCGTCTGCGGCGGCGCGCCCGGACCTGCCGTGCCCGGAACGGGCTGCTGCGGGGTTTGCCGCTGATTGAATCCACCGGCTGCGAGATTGTTGTTTCCAGTGCCCGAAGGCCCCGCGCCGCCCGGTTGCATCGTACCCGGCTGGATCGTACCCGGCTGGATCGCCCCCTGTTGCATTGTCCCCTGCGGCATAGGCGGCGGCTGGATCTGACCGGCCGCGGCGCCAGCGGTCTGCGCCGGTTGCGGCGGTTGCATTTGCGCTGTCGATCCCGACGGCGCGCCGGCAGTGCCGCCGGCGAGCTGATTTTGCAGCATGCGCACCTGATGGGAGAGCGTCTCGACCTGACCGAGCAACTGCCTGTTCTGATTTTCGAGCTCCTGGATACGCAGCCGCATCTGGCCGACTTCGGCCGGCTGCTGGGCCAGGGCCGGCGCCAGTGTGGCAAAGAGCGCGGCGATGATCAGACCGGCAAGGCGCGGCATCTCAAACTCCCGATTTATTGGCGTCTTGCATGCGCCGTGACATGACTTTCCCCGAAAGCCTCTGTATCGCATGCGTCAGCGCACTATGCCAATAAGTTCGGCCAAACTGCGGCGCGACAACGCGAAAGGCCCGCATGCGGACATGCGGGCCTTGTCGTGAAAGATACCGTCCTTGGAAGGCGGATCAGTTCGTGTTCAGCACCGTGACGGCGCGACGGTTCTGGCTGAAGCAGCTGTCGTCACTGCACACCGCGACCGGACGTTCCTTGCCGTAGGCGACGGTGCGCATACGGTTCGGCTGGACGCCAAGGCTCATCAGATAATCACGCGTCACCGTCGCGCGGCGGGCGCTCAGGGCGAGGTTGTACTCGCGCGTGCCGCGCTCGTCGGCATGACCTTCGATCGTCACTGTATATTTCGGATAGCGCGCCAGCCATTGCGCCTGCTTGTTCAGCGTGTCCCGCGCCAGCGGCGTGAGGTCGGTCTGATCGACCTCGAAATAGACACGATCGCCGACATTGACGACGAAATCCTGGCTGCTGCCAGGGACTGCCTGGCCGGCGATGGACCCGTCCTGCCCGGACTGGTTACGCGCGCAGGCTGTCACCGCAAGAGCGGCGGCCAACACGACGGCGACCCGCATGCCGCGGATCTTGCCAATTGCACTCAACATCCCGGCAACTCCTTAAAATTTGCTAGACCGGATATACCGTTGGTTTACCGGATCGCCCTTAACGGCGGGTTCAGAAAGTTGGTAAACGAAACGCTAATCCGATATTTTTTGACCCTGCCCCCACACCCTCGGGTAACAGATCGCGAAGGCGCGCAAAGATGACGACATACTCCGGTTCCTGTCATTGCGGTGAGGTGACGTTTGACGTGATGAACGATCTCACCGCGCCGGTCCGGTGCAACTGTTCGTTCTGCCGGCGGCGCGGAGCGATGCTCCACCGAGTGATGACCGAGGAATTCTGTCTAAAGAAGGGCGAGGACCGGGTTCGCGCCTATGGAAACCGGGATTTTTCCAAACATTTTTTCTGTTCCACCTGCGGCATTCACGTATTCACGCGCGTCGACCGCGAGGGTCGAAAGTCCGTGATGGTCAACCTCAACTGTATCGAGGGCCTGGAAATAGATGCCCTGACGCCGACGCATTTCGATGGCGCGCGCCTCATCTGACAGAGGCGCGGCGAATGGCGCGCGCCATTCGCAAGTCAGTTGCGCAACGGCGACCAGGCGGGGTCGGATGCCCAGGAGGGCGTCGGCACCTGCTGCTCGTTATAGCCGGTGAGATCGACGCTCCACAGCTTCGGTCCGCCGTTGGCGCCGGGCGTTTCCTTCGTGAACATGATGACCCGCCCGTTCGGGGCCCAGGTCGAGCTCTCGTTGAGATAGCCCTCGGTGAGAATGCGCTCACCCGAGCCGTCGGTCGCCATGACGCCGATCGCGAACTGTCCGCCGGCGGCGCGCGTGAAGGCGATCATGTCGCCGCGCGGCGACCATACGGGCTGTCGGTAGGAGCCCTGTCCGAAGCTGATGCGCGTCGCCTGCCCGCCGGATGCCGGCATGACGTAGATCTGCGGTGAGCCGCCGCGATCGGATTCGAAGACGATGAAACGTCCGTCCGGCGAATAGGATGGCGAAGTGTCGATCGCAGCCGAATCGGTCAGCCTTTGCGTCGCCCGCGTCTGCAGGTCCATCGCGTAGATATTGGCGTTGGCGCCCTGCTGCAGGCTCATGACGACCCGCCGTCCGTCGGGCGAGAAGCGCGGCGCCGAGGTCATGTCGGCGAAATCGCCCACGGCCTCGCGCTGCCCAGTCTCGATATTGAGCAGATAGACGCGCGGCCGGCCGTTGGCGAAATCCATATAGGTGATTTCCTGATTGGTCGGCGAGAAACGCGGTGTGATGACAAGGCTGCCGCCATCGGTCAGATAGCGCAGGTTTGCCCCGTCCTGATCCATGATGGCGAGCCGCTTGATCCGCGAATCCTTCGGCCCGGTCTCGTCGATGAACACGACGCGCGTGTCGAAATAGCCCTTCTCGCCGGTCATGCGCTCATAGATGGCGTCGGCGATGATGTGTGCGATGCGGCGCCAGTTTTCCGGATTGGCGAAATAGCGCTGGCCGGTCATCTGCTGCTGGCCGTTGACATCCCAGAGCCGGAACTCCGCGCCGAGCCGGCCGTCGCTCTGCACGTTGACGCGGCCGGTCACCAGCGCGGTGGCCGAAATCACGCGCCAGCTGGGGAAATCCGGAACGCTGTCGAAATTCGGCGATTTCTCGATGAAGGCGTTTCGGTCGATCGGCGCAAACAGGCCGGACCGTCTCAGATCGGCTTCGATCACCTGGCTGATCTGCCGGGCGATCTCCGGATCGCCCGCGGCGCTGCCGACGAAATCGGTCACCGCGATCGGCACCGGCTGGATCCTGCCGCGCGTGATGTCGATCTCGACCGCGGCGCGCGCGCCCGTGCCGAGCCCGGCAAGCGCCAGCACGGCAAGCATGGCCATCGCGAATATGCCGCGGCGCGCGGCGAAGTTCGGCTTTCTCGTCTGCACCTAATTGTCCCTCATAGGTCTCACCGCAGCATGTCCCGCGGATCGAAATTCATCGTGATGTCGCGCCAGAGATGATACTTCTCCGGCGGCAATGTATAGGGCTGGCAACCCGTCACCGCCCGCATGGCCGCCTCGGCCGCGAGCTGGAAGAGCGGATCGCCGCTGGAATTCATCAGCCGCGGACCGGACTGGACGCTGCCGTCCTCCGACAGCCCCACATTCAGCTTCACCGTCAGCCCCTGTGCCTCGATCACCGCCAGCGGCGGATTGTAGCAGCGCGAAATCTGCTGGCGCAGCGCGTCGATGTCGGAGAGCGAAAGACTGTCGGCCGTGCCTTCATTGGCGCCCAGCGCCGCCGTCTGTTCCGTATTCTGCTCGGCGCTCGCCCCGCCGGTCGGTTCCGGCTGCTTGTTGAGCAGGGCCGAGATCCGGTCCGGATCGAAAGTCTGCGGCTTGGGTTTTTCCGGTTCGGCCGGCCGTTGCGGCCGCGCCTGCGGTTGCACCTTCGGCCGGCGCTCCGGCAATGGCGCATTGGCGAGCAGCTTGGGTTCTTCCGGCTTTGCCTCAGGGGCCGGCTCCGGTTCGGGCGCGGCTTCCTTCACCGGTTCCGGCTTGGGCGCGGGTTCGGGCTTGGCCACGGGCTCGGGTTTCGGCTCCGGCTTCGCCTCGGGCTTGGGTTCCGGCTTCGCTTCCGGCTTGGCCGCTTCCTTCGGCGTTTCCTCCGCCTTTTCCGGCGCCTCGATCTTGCGCACCGCCGGCGGCTTCTTTTCCTCCGATTTGGTCTCGCCGGCGGAAAGCTTCGTCACATCGGTAATGGAGACCAGATCCACAGGCAGGGCCGGCAACTCCTGGGTCTGCAACACTTCGGCCGACGGAAACACCAGCAGCCCCCAGAGGATGAGGACCGCGTGTGCGACTGCCGAAACCGAAACGCCGAACTTCATGTCGGTCAGCCGTCCGTCTGCTGTTCCGTCACGAGGCCGATGCGGCGGAAGCCGGCTTCGTTCAGCCGGCCCATCACCTGCATCACGGAGCCGTAATCAACACCCTGGTCGCCGCGCACGAAGACGCGTTCCTCAAGGCCCGCCGCCGCGATCGCCATGAGCTTGGGAACCAGTTCGTCGATCGGCACTTCCGTCTCCATCAGGAAAACCTTGCCCTCGCGATTGATGCTGATCGTCAGCGGTTCCTTGTCCGCATCGATCTGCGCGGCCTTCGTCTCAGGCAGGTCGATGGGCACGCCGACCGTCAGCAGCGGCGCGGTGACCATGAAGATGATCAGCAGCACCAGCATGACATCGACCATGGGCGTGACGTTGATCTCGCTCATCGGCTGGCCGCGATGCCGGCCCCGCCGTCTGGCTGTCTGAATGTTCATGCCCATGTGCGTGACCCTTTAATTCCGCTCATCCAATTGCCGCGAAAGTATGGCCGAGAACTCGTCCGCGAAGCTGTCCATCCGGCCGACGAGGCGGCCTGCCTGACCCGAAAACCTGTTATAGGCGACGACCGCGGGGATGGCAGCGAGAAGGCCGAGCGCGGTCGCGAAAAGCGCTTCGGCGATGCCCGGCGCGACCACCGTCAGATTCGTGCTCTTGGAAGCGGCTATCGCCTGGAAGCTCGTCATGATGCCCCAGACCGTCCCGAACAGCCCGACGAACGGCGCCGTCGACCCGACAGTGGCCAGAAACAGGAGCCGCGACTCCAGACGGTCGGCCTCGCGGTTGGCGGTGACGTCCATCACCTTCTCGATGCGCATCTGCAGGCCCGGCCCGAGCGCGGCCCCGGTTTCGTGACTGCGCTTCCACTCGCGCATCGCCGCCACGAAGACGGCCGACAGTCCGGCATTCGCCCGCGCCTGCAGCGTCTTGTAGAGATCGTCGAGCGAATGCCCCGACCAGAACACCTTCTCGAAGCGGTCCATCTGCCTGACGGTCCGGCGATAGAGCACATATTTGTCGAAAATGATCGCCCAGCTCCAGACCGAGGCCGCGAGCAGCCCGATCATCACGAGCTTGACCACGATATGCGCCTGGAGGAACAGCGCGATCAGCGAAACGTCGCTCGCGGGCGCGGCAACATCGACCGGATTCATGTCAGTACTGATCCCTCAAATGAAAACAACCGGAGCGGCAAGCGTTACCGCGCCTTCCGGTCGAACTGGATTCCAAGGCCCATCCCCAAGAGCAACGTGCCACCACTGCCTGCCGATTGGGGCGAAACGATGGGAAAATCGTCCCCGTCGGCACGATCCAAAATGCTAAAACATGGTTAATTTGCGGTTACTGCCGGCCCGTCAGATAACCGCGCCGCCGCCGAGCCTTTCGCGAAGTCCGGGAGGAATGCGCTGGGCCTGTCCCTGCGCATCGACGACGGCGACCTGCACATCGGCGGAAACCAGAAGCTCGCCGTCGCGCTCGACCCGCTGCTGCAAGGTCATCGATGCCCCGCGTATTTCCGCCGGCACGGTGACGACCGTAATCAGATCGTCCATGCGCGCCGGACGCCGGAAGTCGATCGACATCCGGCGCACCACGAAGGCGAGCCCTTCCATCTGGGCATGCATCTCCTGCTGCCCGACACCCGCTTCACGCAGGATTTCGGTGCGTCCGCGCTCCATGAAGCGCAGATAGCTCGCGTGGTAGACGAGGCCAGAGAAATCCGTGTCCTCATAATAGATGCGGATCGTCATACGGTGTTCGCTCATCGGGTGCGGAAGCTCCCTTGTCCCGCGGCACGGATTTGCGAGACCATAGCGAAGCGATGGCGGCGTGCAACCCGTGCGGAATGCGGGCGTTCACCCGCCGGCAATACTGCCGTGGCAGGCTGCGCCGCGAGAGGAATCGGAGGCGGGGCCGTAAGGAGTTCTGATGGTGAGGAGAATCGCGAAACATCTCGTCGCCGGCGCTGCTGCGCTGGGGTTCTTTATTCCGCTCGTCCCGAATGCGCAGGCCGCCCAGTGCAATCCGCAGGGCGGCTTCACCATGTTCATCGCCGAGTTTTCCGCCGAAGCGAGACGCCAGGGCATTTCGCAGCGTACCATCGACCATGCCCTTTCCGGCGTCATCCCGAACCCGGCCGTGCTGCGTCTTGACCGCAACCAGCAGCACTTCAAGGTCAGTTTCGAAAAATTCGTCGCCCAGCGCGTCACCGCCGCGCGCCTGAGCAAGGCGGGGAAAATGCTGCGGCAGCACGCGACGCTGTTCGATTCCATCGAGGCGCGGTTCGGCGTCGCCCGCGAGGTCATCGTCGCCATCTGGGCGATGGAGACCGACTTCGGCACCAACACCGGCAACATGTCGTCCATTCGCTCGCTGGCGACGCTGGCGCATGACTGCCGCCGCACGCAGCTCTTCCAGGGCGAACTCATGGCCGCGCTGATGATCCTTGAACGCGGCGACATGAGCGCCGACCAGATGCGCGGCGCCTGGGCGGGCGAACTCGGGCAGACCCAGTTCCTCGCCTCCAATTACCTGCGCCTGGCGGTGGATTTCGACGGCGACCGGCGGCGCGACCTCATCCGTTCCGTCCCCGACGCGCTCGCCTCCACCGCGAACTATCTGAAGGCCTATGGCTGGCAGCGCGGCGGCAACTGGCAGCCGGGCTCGGCGAATTTCGAGGTCATCAAGCAGTGGAACAAGTCGGAGAACTACGCCCGTGCCATTGCGCTCTTCGCCGACAAGTTGACCTGACGAGGCCCGCTATTCGTCCGTTCCGTTGAACAGGCCGAACTGCGCCGGATCGCGCTGCGGCTCGGCGAGCCCGAGATGGCGGAAGGCATGCGGCGTCAGCACCCGCCCGCGCGGCGTGCGCTGGATGAAGCCCTTCTGGATCAGATAGGGTTCGATGATTTCCTCGATGGCGTCGCGCGGTTCCGACAGCGCCGCGGCGATCGTCTCGATGCCGACCGGCCCGCCGCCGAATTTTTCCGCGACCGTTCCGAGATAGCGCCGGTCGAGCCCGTCGAGCCCTTCCGGATCGACTTCCAGCGCCAGCAGTGCCTTGTCGGCCATCGCCGAATCGATCGTCTCGGCGCCGGCGACGGCGGCGAAATCGCGCACCCGCCGGAGCAGCCTTCCCGCCACGCGCGGCGTGCCGCGCGCGCGCCGTGCGATCTCGTGCGCCCCGTCGTCGGATATCGAAACCCCCATGACGCGCGCGCCGCGCCGGACGATCAGTTCCAGCTCGTCAATGTCGTAGAAATTGAGCCGCACCGGAATGCCGAACCGGTCGCGCAGCGGCGTCGTCAGCAGCCCGGTGCGTGTCGTCGCCGCGACGAGCGTGAAGCGGGCAAGATCGATCTTCACCGAGCGCGCCGCCGGACCCTCGCCGATGATGAGGTCGAGCTGAAAATCCTCCATCGCCGGATAGAGCACCTCTTCCACCGCCGGATTGAGCCGGTGAATTTCGTCGATGAAGAGGACGTCGCGGTCCTCAAGATTGGTCAGCAGCGCGGCGAGATCGCCGGCCTTCGCGATCACGGGGCCGGATGTCGCGCGGAAATTGACGCCGAGTTCGCGGGCGAGGATTTGCGCCAGCGTCGTCTTGCCGAGCCCGGGCGGGCCGGCGAACAAAGTGTGGTCCAGCGCCTCCCCGCGCGAGCGCGCGGCCTCTATGAAGATCTTCAGATTGGCGCGCGCCTGCTTCTGGCCGACGAATTCGTCCAGCATCTGGGGCCGCAGGCTCGCCCCCAGATCCTCGTCGCGTTCCAGTGCGTCGACCAGCCGCTCGCTCAACTTGCCAGCTCCTTAAGCCCCTGCCGGATCAGTTCCTCGGTCGAGGCCTCGCCGCCCGATTTCGTCAGCGCGCTGGCGACCGCGGCACCCGCCTGCGCCCGGCCGTAGCCGAGATTGACCAGCGCCGAGATGGCGTCCCGTCCCGCAGAGCGGACCTCCGTTTCGCCTGCCTCCGCAGCTGTCGGCGAGAACTCCGCCGAGGCCAGCGCCAGCGCGGGCGCCTTGTCCTTCAGTTCCGAGACGATGCGGGTCGCGACCTTGGGCCCGACGCCAGGCGCCCGCGAAACCATCACCTTGTCGCCATAGGCGATCGCGCTTTCAAGCTCCTTCGGGCTGAGCGTGGAGAGAATCGCCAGCGCCACCTTCGTGCCGACGCCCTGGACCTGATCGAGCAGCCCGTACCATTCGCGCTCCGCGCGCGTTGCAAAACCGACGAGACGGATGGCGTTCTCGGAAACCAGCATTTCGGTATGCAGCACAGCCGGCTCGCCGGTCGCCGGCAGCGCATCGAGCGTCTTTGCCGAACAGGCGACCCGGTAGCCGACGCCGCCGACATCGATGATCGCCCAGTCAGGCCCCTTGTCCTCGACGATCCCCTTCAAAAGCGCGATCATGCCCGCCCCGTTCGCCTTCGGTTCCGCCCGCAATGGAACCGGCAACCCGTCTGAGGCTTACTGCCGAAATGTTGAGAACAAGTCAAGAACATGACGCTCAGGCCCTGACGGCGGTGCGGTGATGGGCATGACAGATGGCGATGGCCAGCGCGTCGGCGGAATCGTCGCTGTCGAAGTCTGCGCGCGGCAGCAGCACCTTGACCATCATGCGGATCTGCCGCTTGTCGCCATGGCCCGCGCCGACCAGAGTCTTCTTGACCTGATTGGGCGCATACTCGCCGACCGGCAACCCCGCCAGCGCCGGCACCAGCATGGCGACGCCACGCGCCTGCCCGAGCTTCAGCGTGGCCGCCGCGTTCATGTTCACGAAGGTCTGCTCGACCGCCGCCTCGTCGGGCTTCAGCGAACCGATCACATCGGCAAGCCCGTCATGGATCGCGACCAGCCGGTGCGCCAATGGTCCATCGGTCGGCGCGCCGATCGTGCCGGCTGCGACGAAGGCCAGCGCGTTGCCGGTCTGCTCGATCACGCCCCAGCCGGTACGGCGCAGGCCCGGATCGATGCCGATGATGCGAATCGTTTTTGCGCTCATGGCGCAGAGGGTGAAGGAAGGGGGCGGTTTGCGCCAGAGCGCGAGGCGGCCCGCTAGCGGTCGGCGTGGCCGAGATCGCGTTCAGGCGCGATGATGTCGCGCAGCCGCTGCTTGACTTCCTTGGCTTCCGGGAAGCGCTCCTCGCTCTTGCGGTCCCAGATCACCCGGTCGTCGACGGCGACGCGGAAGACTCCGCCGGTCGTATCGGGGATCAGCGCGACCTCGCCGATTTCCGGCCCGAAGGTCGACAGCAGTTCCTGGCCCAGCCACGCCGCCCGCAGCATCCAGTTGCATGAGGTGCAGTAGCGGATGGCGATGCGGGGACCGGGCGTTTCCATTTCTGCCTCAGGCCGCCGTCAGCTTGGCCAGCGTCTCGTCGTCGATCTCGTAATTGGCGTAGACGTTCTGGACGTCGTCATCGTCCTCAAGCGTGTCGATCAGCTTCATGATCGACATCGCCTTGTCCTCGTCGACCGGCGTGCCGTTCTGCGGGCGCCAGATCGCCTTGATCGATTCCGCCTCGCCCAGCGCGCTGTCGAGCGTTGCGGAAACCTCGCCGAGATCCTCGAACGCGCAGATGATCACATGGCCGCTTTCGTCGCTCTGACAATCCTCCGCACCCGCCTCGATCGCCGCCTCCAGCACCTTCTCCGCGTCCCCCGCCCCGGCCGGATAGACGATTTCGCCGACACGGTCGAACATGAAGGAAACCGAGCCGGTCTCGCCGAGCGCGCCGCCCGACTTGGTGAAATAGGAGCGCACCGCCCCCGCCGTCCGGTTGCGGTTGTCGGTCAGCGCCTCGACGATGACGGCGACGCCGCCGGGGCCGTAGCCCTCATAGCGGATCTCCTCGTAATTCTCGCCGTCGCCGCCCGTCGCCTTCTTGATCGCCCGCTCGATATTGTCCTTGGGCATCGACTGCGCCTTGGCGTTCTGCACCGCCAGCCTCAGACGCGGATTCATCGCCGGATCCGGCATCCCCGTCTTCGCCGCGACGGTGATCTCGCGCGCCAGCTTTGAGAAGAGTTTGGAGCGCGCGGCATCCTGCCGCCCCTTGCGGTGCATGATGTTCTTGAACTGTGAATGACCGGCCAAGTCTCGCTCCTCGTATCGTTCCCGAAAGCTGCCTCGTGGATTTTCGGCTATCGGCGACGTTCTAGATTTGAGACGCCGGAATCTCAAGAGCCCGCATCGTCCGGCTTCACGGGGGCGGCGCTGTCTCGCTGAGCCAGGGACCCATCCTCACCGGTTCCACCTTCAGCGCCAGACCGCTTCGCTCGTCCACGTCGATGATGACGCCGGACAGCGTGCCGGGCCCTGAAGCGGCCTCGAAGCGTGCGCGCGTCAGCCCGGTCAGGAACCGGCTGACGGGCTCCTCCTTGTCCATGCCGATGATGGAATCGTAGTCGCCCGTCATCCCGGCATCGGTCATGTAGGCGGTGCCGCCGGGAAGAATGCGGCAATCGGCGGTCGGGACATGCGTGTGCGTACCGACGACGGCGCTCACCCGGCCGTCGAGGAAATGGCCGACCGCCTGCTTCTCGCTCGTCGCCTCGGCATGGAAATCGACGAAGATCGCATCGGCGCCGAGGCCGAGCGCGCAGGAGGCGATCTCCTCCTCCAGCGCCGCGAAGGGATCGTCGATCGGTTGCATGAAGATGCGGCCCATGGCGTTGATGACCAGCACCCGCGCGTCGTTGCGCGCCTCGATCATCGCAACCCCGCGCCCCGGCACCCCCGAGGGCATGTTGAGCGGGCGGATCAGCCTTTCGTGCCGATCGATGAAGACCAGCGCCTCGCGCTGATCGAAGGAATGATTGCCGAGCGTCACGCAATCGACGCCGAGATCCATGAAGGCCTCGAAGATCGGCTCGGTGATGCCGAAGCCGCCCGCCGCGTTCTCGCCATTCACGATGACCACGTCCGGGCGGGCCCGCTCCGCCAGTTCGGGAAGATACTCCTCGAGCGCCGCGCGCCCCGCGCGCCCGACGACATCGCCGATGAAGAGAATGCGTGTGTCGCTCAATCAGAACTCTCCCTGAAGTCCTCTTTCAGTCAGAATGGCATCGAGCGCCACGTCATGCGGTTCGGCCGGCACCTGAGCAATTTCCTGGACACTATAACCGATACCGATGGTCAGGATCGACCTCGCCCGCGCGGCCGCCTCCAGCGTGCGATCGTAGAAGCCCCCGCCATAGCCGATGCGGTAGCCCCGCCGGTCGAAGGCGGCGAGCGGGACGAGGAAGATGTCCGGATCGAGCGGCGCCCGCGCGGGCGAGGGTTCCCGGATTCCGAAGGCGCCGCGCCGGCAGACATCCCCCGGCGACCAGCGGTGAAAGGCAAGCGCTTCGTTCTTCGCCACGACCCTCGGAATCCCCACGCGAAATCCGCGCCGGGCGAGCCGTGCCATCAGGGGAAGCGGATCGAGTTCGCCGCCAAAGGGCATGAATCCGCCGATCGCGGGCCTGCCGGACGCGTTCTCGATCAACATTGCCAGCGACCGCAACGCATGCCGGGCGCGCTGCCGCGCCTCGGGTGTCACCATGCGCCGCCGCGCGAGCGCGAAACGTCTCAGATCGGCCTTGCGGTCAGCGGCCGTCATATCGGGGGTCCGGAAAAAAGGGGAGAGGCGAGTGCGGGGCCGCGCCGGCCGGTGAACGGTTTGATCCCGGGAACCTGTTTGCACAGGTGGGCGCCGTTTGAAAGGACCCACGGGTCCAACCAGGGACAGCTCCCTTCGAGATCGATAAGGCCCCGGGGATGCAATGTGTCCTGCCGAACCGGGCAGCTCCGCGAAGCACAATGTAGTCCCGCTCCGGGCGCTTCGCCAGAGCCAATCTCCCGCGGTCTCGCGGCCCCCGGCGCCTCACCCGCGCGCGGCCGGATTGTCTTTGGAAATCCGCTCGCTGAGCCGTTCGACGCGTTCGGCCGCCATGATGATCGTACGGGCGATCTGGTCCTGCGCCATATGCAGTCTGTTGGAGATGGCGCTGCGTGCCTCGCGCAGCGAAACGACCTCGGCTTCCAGCCCGCGGATCTGGCGCTGCGCCTCCGAAAGTTCGTCGGCGATCGTCAGCGAGGCCATCAGCAGCAGCCGCATGTCGCCGACTTCGCCGAAACCGGATTTCAGCTGTTCTATGCGGCCGTCGATATCGCGCGCGAGAGAAATGAGGTGCTGCTGCTCGCCCTCGTCGC
Organism: Flavobacteriaceae bacterium; assembly: GCA_050249695.1. Taxonomy (GTDB): domain Bacteria; phylum Pseudomonadota; class Alphaproteobacteria; order Rhizobiales; family Tepidamorphaceae; genus JACKJP01. The sequence goes on from JBFWQA010000003.1 coordinate 371,975, forward strand.
ACGCCAGGCGATACAGCTTGTTGTTGATCGACACCGTGACTTCGGCCATGCGCTTCCCGCCCGCTCAAGCCCGCTGCACGCCCTTTCAGGCGTTCTCGGCCCCCAAAACGTCGCGGATGGCGCCCATCGCCTTGTCGATCCGCGCTTCGACCTCGTCGCGCGCGGCGACGAGCGCGCTGTTCGCGGCCAGCGCCACGTCCAGCTCCTGTGCCAGCCTCGACCGGTCCCCCGACAGGTTCTGTATGTCGCCCCGCAGCTTTTCCGCTTCCTCGCTGGTCGCCAGCCTGTGGACAATCGCCGATTCGAGAGCGTCCAGCGCGCGGTTCAACCGGCGGCTGGCCGTTTCGATCGGCGATGGCGTATTGGCGGCGTCCGACATCAACAACCTCCGTCAGCGCGGATTCGGTCTTGCAGGCAACACATTAGGCCCGCGACTTTAACGATCGCTCGAACCCGTGGTCAACCGGAGCCTGATGACATCCAGTGTTTATGCGTCCGCTTCAAGGCAGCGTCCCGGCGGCACACATTGACTCGGGCCGATTTGTCGTGTTTTGGAGTGCCGCGCCAGTTGCCCGACCGACCGCCCGGCGGGCCTAGGCGGGCAATTGGCCAGAAAATCGACTTGGAGAGTTCTGCGCCCGCATGGCGGATCCGGGATTTCCCCTCACCGACACTGCAGATGGCGCCAAGAAGCACCGCATGAGCGACTCAGATCAAAAGGTATCCCACACGCAGATGGCCAACGCCATCCGCGCCCTCGCCATGGACGCGGTCGAGGCCGCGAATTCCGGTCATCCCGGCATGCCCATGGGCGCCGCCGACGTCGCGACCGTCCTGTTCACCCGCTTCATGAAGTTCAATCCGTCCGACCCGGCCTGGCCGGACCGCGACCGCTTCGTGCTATCCGCCGGGCACGGGTCGATGCTGCTCTATGCGCTTCTGCACCTGCTCGGCTACGAGGACATGACGCTCGATCAGCTTCGCAATTTCCGTCAGCTCGGCGCCGCGACGGCCGGGCATCCGGAATACGGACACGCGGCCGGCATCGAGACGACGACGGGGCCGCTCGGGCAGGGCCTCGCCAACGCCGTCGGCATGGCGATCGCGGAACGTCACCTCGCCGCCGAGTTCGGCGCCGGCGTCGTCGATCACTATACCTATGTCCTGGCCGGCGACGGCTGCCTGATGGAAGGGATCAGTCACGAGGCGATCTCGCTGGCCGGCCATCTGAAGCTTTCCAGGCTCATCGTTCTGTTCGACGACAACGGCATTTCCATCGACGGGCCGGTGTCGCTGTCCGAGAGCGGCGACCAGATCGAACGGTTCGAGGCCGCCGGCTGGCATGCCGAACGGGTCGACGGGCATGATCCCGAGGCCATCGCCTCAGCTCTCGAGCGCGCCAGGGCCTCCGACCGTCCCAGCATGATCGCCTGCCGCACGACGATCGGCTTCGGCGCGCCCAAAAAGGCCGGCACGGCCGGTGTCCACGGCTCGCCGCTGGGCGATGAGGAACTGGCCGGCGCCAAGGCGGCGCTCGGCTGGAAGCATGAACCCTTCGACATTCCCGCCGACATCCGCGATTCCTGGCGGCTCGCCGGGCTCAAGGCCTGCAAGCCCTACAAAGCCTGGAAACAGCGCCTGTCGGAACTCCCGCCGGAACGCAAGGCCGAGTTCGAACGTCGCATGAGCGGCGACCTGCCCGCCGGCTTCGACGCCGCCATGGTCGCCTACAAGAAGAAGCTGAGCCACGACGCGCCGAAGGTCGCGACCCGCAAGGCGTCCGAAATGGCGCTCGAGGTCATCAACGCGCAGCTCCCCGAGACGCTCGGCGGTTCCGCCGACCTGACCGGCTCCAACAACACCCGCACCAAGGGCATGGAGGCGATGTCGGCGGAGAATTACGGCGGCCGCTACATCCATTGGGGCGTACGCGAGCACGCCATGGGCGCCGGCATGAACGGCCTTGCCCTGCATGGCGGCGTCATTCCCTATGGCGGCACCTTCCTCGTCTTCACGGACTACTGTCGTCCTGCCATTCGCCTTTCCGCGCTGATGGGCCAGCGCGTCGTCTATGTGATGACGCACGACTCCATCGGCCTTGGCGAGGACGGCCCGACACATCAGCCGGTTGAGCATCTCGCCAGCCTCAGGGCGATGCCGAACGTCTATGTGATGCGCCCGGCGGATGCCGTCGAGACGGCCGAATGCTGGCAGGCGGCGCTGCACAGGAAGAACGCGCCGACCGTCCTTGCGCTGACGCGCCAGAACCTGCCGAACCTGCGCAATGACCATACCGAGGACAACCGCGCGGCGCGCGGCGCCTACCGCATCATCCAGGCGTCCGAGCAGTCGAAGGTGACGATCTTCGCTTCGGGCTCGGAGGTCGAGATCGCGGCGGCGGCGCGCGAGATACTCGAAGGCGACGGCATCCCGACCCGCGTGGTTTCCGTTCCCTGCTTCGAACTCTTCGCCGAGCAGGACGCAGACTACCAGACTGCCGTCATCGGCAAGTCGCCGGTCAAGATCGCCGTGGAAGCGGGCGTCAAGATGGGCTGGGAGCGTTTCATCGGCGACCGGGGCGGTTTCGTCGGAATGAGTTCGTTCGGCGCCAGCGGCCCCTACCAGGACCTCTACAGACATTTCGGCATTACCCCGCAGGCCGTCGCCGACATGGCACGCGCGAAGCTCGCGGAACTGGAAGACTGATCCGCCGTTGCCCGCAAGGCCAGGCACGCCCACGCTAAGGAGACAGAGAGAATGACCGTGAAAGTCGCCATCAACGGTTTTGGCAGGATAGGACGCAACGTCCTCAGGGCGATCGTCGAGTCCGGCCGTACCGACATCGAGGTCGTCGCCATCAACGATCTCGGTCCGGTCGAGACCAACGCCCATCTGATCCGCTATGACAGCGTGCATGGCCGTTTCCCCGGCAAGGTCACCGTCACCGGCGATACGATCGATGTCGGCCGCGGCCCGATCCGCGTCACCGCCGTCCGCGATCCGAAGGAACTCCCCTGGAAGGATGTCGATGTCGCGCTGGAATGCACCGGCATCTTCACCGACCGCGACAAGGCCGCGATCCATCTGGCGAACGGCTCCAAGCGCATCGTCGTGTCCGCCCCGTCCGCGGGCGCCGACAAGACGATCGTCTACGGTGTCAATCACGGCGCGCTGACGAAGGAAGACAAGGTCATCTCCAACGCGTCCTGCACGACCAATTGCCTCGCCCCCGTCGCCTACGTCCTCAACAAGGCGATCGGCATCGAGACCGGCTTCATGACGACGATCCACTCCTATACGGGCGATCAGCCGACGCTCGACACGATGCACAAGGATCTCTACCGCGCCCGCGCCGCCGCGCTCTCCATGATCCCGACCACCACCGGTGCCGCCAAAGCGGTCGGCCTCGTCCTGCCGGAACTCAACGGCAAGCTCGACGGCGTTTCGATCCGCGTGCCGACCCCGAATGTTTCGGTCGTCGACCTGACCTTCGTCGCCTCGCGCAAGACCAACGCGGAAGAGATCAACGCCGCGATCAAGGAAGCGGCCGACGGTAAGCTGAAGGGCATTCTCGGCTACACGAACGAGCCGCTCGTCTCCTGCGACTTCAACCACGATCCCCATTCCTCGGTTTTCCACATGGACCAGACCAAGGTGATGGCAGGCACGATGTGCCGCATCCTGTCCTGGTACGATAATGAGTGGGGCTTCTCCAACCGCATGAGCGACACCGCCGTCGCCTTTGGCAAGCTTATATAGGTCTGATGGAGATATTCGGCTTCAGCATCCCGGGCATATTGATCGTTGCCGTGGCGCTCACGGGGCTGGGGCTGGGATTCTTTATCCTCACGAAGCGCAATGAGGCGCAGCGGCGTAGGGGACGCGGCGGATGGAAGTCCGACGTGGATCAACGCAAGGCGGAAACTATGCGTAATCATGGCCCTGCCGGTCTTGAACGATAATCTCGCTTCGCGAAGAAAATTGCCTCACCATGGATAAGTTCAACACCATCGAAAATCTCGCCCCGGCCGGCAAACACGTCCTTGTCCGCGTCGATCTCAACGTTCCGATGGATGGCGACCGCGTTACCGACGACACGCGCCTGAGAGCGGTCGCGCCCACCATCAACGAACTCGCCGACAAAGGTGCGAAGGTCGTTTTGCTGGCCCATTTCGACCGACCCAAGGGCAAGGTCGTGCCGGAAATGTCGCTGCTCCGTGTCGTACCCGCCCTGTCCGGCGTACTGGGCCGCGATGTTGCGTTTGCCGAAGATTGCGTCGGAGAACAGGCAAGCAGCGCCAGCAATGCGATGAAGAACGGCGATGTCCTCCTTCTCGACAACACCCGTTTCCATCCCGGCGAGGAGAAGAACGATCCCGCCTTTGCCGCCGAACTGGCGCGCGGCATGGATTTCTATGTCAACGACGCCTTTTCCTGCGCCCACCGGGCCCATGCCTCCACCGAAGGCGTCGCGCATCTCCTGCCATCGGCCGCAGGGCGTTCCATGCAGGCCGAACTCGATGCGCTCGGCGCCGCGCTGACCAGCCCGAAGCGCCCTGTCCTCGCCGTTGTTGGCGGGGCCAAGGTTTCGACAAAGCTCGACCTGCTGGGCAATTTGTCCTCGAAGGTGGACATGATCGCGATCGGCGGCGGCATGGCCAATACGTTCCTGGCCGCCCTCGGTCACAATGTCGGCAAGTCCCTGTGCGAGCATGATCTGCTCGATACCGCGCGCAAGATCGTGGACGAGGCCGCGACAAACAACTGCGAGATTGTGCTGCCGACCGATGTCGTGGCGGCGAAGGCATTCGCCGCCAACGCGCCGCACCGCATCTGCGGCCTCGACGAGGTCGCGGCGGACGAGATGATTCTCGACATCGGTGCGGCGACCGTCCAGTCTCTGACGGCGCGTCTGGAGACGGTGCGGACCGTCGTATGGAACGGCCCGTTCGGCGCCTTCGAGCTGGAGCCGTTCGACGCCGGCACGAACGCGATCGCAAACAAGGTCGCGGCGGCGACGAAGGCGGGCCGGATGATTTCCGTCGCCGGCGGCGGCGACACGGTCGCGGCGCTGAACAAGGCGGGCGCGGCCGGCGGATTTACCTATGTGTCCACGGCGGGCGGCGCCTTCCTGGAATGGCTGGAAGGCAAGACCCTGCCGGGGGTCGAGGCATTGCGCATCGGCTGACCGCAGCCCGGTGCTCCAATCAGGAGAACGAGAACAAGATGAGTGAACGGCTTGAAGATATCGCGGCCGCCATGGTCGCGAAGGGCAAGGGAATCCTTGCCGCCGACGAGAGCAGCGGCACGATCAAGAAGCGCTTCGATTCCATCGGCGTGACCTCCACAGAGGACAGCCGCCGCGACTATCGCGAGATGCTGTTCCGCACCGAGAACGCGATGAGCGGCTATATTTCTGGCGTCATCCTCTATGACGAGACGCTGCGCCAGAAGGCCAAGGACGGCACGCCGCTGGCCGAACTGATCCGCGCGGCAGGCGCGGTGCCGGGCATCAAGGTGGACGCGGGCGCCAAGGACATGCCGTTCTTCCCCGGCGAGAAGATCACCGAGGGCCTCGACGGGCTGCGCGAGCGCCTGAAGGAGTATTACGGCCTCGGCGCGCGCTTTGCCAAATGGCGCGCCGTCATCGATATCGCCGAAGGCCTGCCCACCTGGGGCTGCGTGAAGCAGAACGCGCAGGCGCTGGCGCGCTACGCGGCGCTTTGCCAGGAACAGGGCATCGTCCCCATCGTCGAACCGGAAGTGCTGATGGACGGTCCGGTTGCGGCCCATGACATCGACCGCTGCTACGAAGTCACCGAGTGGGTGCTGAAGACGGTCTTCACCGAGCTCTATGATGCCCGCGTCATGCTTGAAGGCATGGTGCTGAAGCCCAACATGGTCATCGCCGGCAAGAACGCGAAGAAACAGGCGAGCGCGGAAGAGGTTGCCGAGAAGACGCTCCGCTGCCTGAAGTCGACCGTTCCACCCGCGGTCCCGGGCATCGCCTTTCTGTCGGGCGGGCAGTCCGACGAGGACGCAACCCGCCATCTTTCGCTGATGAACGCCGCCGGCCCGCTGCCCTGGGCGCTGACCTTCTCCTATGGCCGTGCGCTGCAGGCCGCAGCGCTCACCGCGTGGCGCGGCAAGCCTGACAACGTTCCCGCCGCGCAGAAGGCCTTCGATCATCGGGCACGGATGAACGGGCTGGCCGCGACGGGCGAATGGACGCCCGCGCTCGAGCGTGAAGCGAGCTGAGCTTTCGCTGGCAGCCGATCGGCACATGAAGGGGGGCATCGAAACGCCCCCCTTTTTTTTGCCGGATTCACCCGCTCATAATCGGCTGATTCCCTGATGTTCCGTCCAAGTCAGATTTCACGATGAACGAAACGGCCTGCCGTCTCTACCTGATCGCGCCGCCCGGGCTTGCGCCGCGGGAGACGGCCAATGCGATCGCCGCCGCCGCCGAAGGAGGCGATATCGCCGCGCTTCTCATTCCTCCCGGCAGCGACACAGCCGCCCTCTGTGCCGCATGCGCGCCGATCACCGCGCCCGCCGGCATCGCCCTGATCGTCACCGGCACGGACAGTTTTTCCGTGCCCGCCGAGGCGGACGGGCTGCATCTGGAACAGCCGGACGCGAAGACGCTGAAACTGGCGGTCAGGCGGCTGCACCCGCGCCTCAGTGTCGGCGTCGGCGGAATCGAGGACCGCCATGCCGCGATGCTCGCCGGCGAAGAAGGGCCCGACTATGTGATGTTCGGAAAGATCGCCGACACGGCGCCCGCGACGGCCGATCTCGTCGGCTGGTGGAGCGAGCTTTTCACGATTCCCTCCGTCGCCATCATCGGTGACCGGCTGGAAGACGCCGCATCGCTCGTCGCGGCGGGAGCCGATTTCATCGCAGCGGGCAATGCCGTCTGGCAGGCCAGGGAGTGTCCGGCCGATGCGGTCGCGAGGCTGGGCAGGCTGTGCGCTGGCGAGGTTCACGCATGATACGTCCTCTCCTTTGCGCCGTTCTCGCCTTCGGCGCATGCCTTGCCTTGTCCGCGCCGGCGGCGGCGATTTCAATAAAGAGCGAAACCCCGCAGGCCGAGAAGGCGCCGGCCAGCGCCGACGCCTATGCCGACTACCAGCGCGGCGAATTCAAGTCCGCCTTCTCCAAGGCGAGCGAACTTGCCCAGAAAGGCGATACGGCCGCGCAGACGCTGCTCGGCCTGCTCTACCGTCAGGGGCTCGGCACCAAGCGCGACGACGCCATGGCCATCGAATGGTATTCCAAGGCCGCGCTTGCCGGCGACCGCGAGGCGCAGTTCGCCCTCGGTCTGATGATCGCCCGTGGCGAAGGCACCGCGAAGGACCCCGCCAAGGCCGCCGGCTGGTTCCAGGCCGCCGCCGATCAGGGCCATCTGGAGGCCCATTACAATCTGGCGCTGATCTATGTCGCCGGCGACGGCGTTCCGCAGGATCTGGAGAAAGCCGCCGAACTCTTGACCTTCGGCGCCGAGCGCGGCCACGCCGAAAGCCAGTACAGTCTCGGCGCGCTCTACGCCGATGGACGCGGCGTGCGGAAGGATATCGACCGCGCGGCCTACTATATCGGCCTTGCCGCGGCGCAGCGCATGCCGGCGGCGGAAGTCGAGCACGCGCTGATGGTGCTGCGTGGCGACGGCATGCCCAAGGACGAGAAGAAGGCGCGCGCCCTCTTCAAGTCCGCCGCCGAGCGCGGAAACGTCATCGCGCAGAACCGGCTCGCCCGGATGCTCGCGGTCGGCATGGGCGGCGACGCCGACCCGATCGAAGCTGTCAAATGGCATCTGATCGCCCGGCGCGCCGGTCTGGCGGACGGCTGGCTCGACGGTTTCATCGCCTCGCTTTCCAAGGAGCAGGAGGCCGAGGCCCGCAAGCGCGCCCAGGACTATGTGGCGCCGGCACAGCGCTGATCCCTCCTTCGGCGCCCGCCGCTCCATTGCACCGCGCCCGCGAAACGTTTAGAAGGCCCGCAACCTCCGGCGGTTTCTCCAGTCCCGCCGCGCCATAACCGAACATCGCAGGCAGTCCATGAAGATCAACGGCAACGAAATCCGTCCTGGCAACGTCATCCAGCACAACGATTCCCTCTGGGTCGCGGTCAAGGCCAACGCGGTCAAGCCGGGCAAGGGCGGCGCATATAATCAGGTCGAACTGAAGAACCTGCTCAACGGATCCAAGCTCAACGAGCGCTTCCGCGCCTCCGAAACCGTTGAGCGGGTCCGCCTCGAACAGAAGGACTTCCAGTTCCTCTATGCCGAGGGCGACCAGCTGGTGTTCATGGACACCGAAACCTACGACCAGATCAATCTCGCCGAGGATTTCGTCGGCGAGCGCGCCGCCTTCCTGCAGGACGGCATGATGGTGACTGTGGAAATGCATGAGGGCACACCCATCGGCATCACCCTTCCCGCTCAAGTCGTCCTCGAGGTGACCGAGGCCGAACCGGTGGTCAAGGGCCAGACGGCGGCATCTTCCTACAAGCCGGCGATCCTCGAGAACGGCGTTCGCTGCATGGTGCCGCCCTTCGTCTCGGTGGGCGAGAAGATCGTCGTGGACACCGCCGAGATCGCCTATCTGCGTCGCGCCGACTGACGCGGAAGCAGGAGCAAGTCGTATGCAGCGCTCGGCCCTCATGACGGTCATGCTCGGCGCCGTCCAGAAGGCCGGACGGGGCCTCGCCCGCGACTTCGGCGAGGTCGAAAATCTCCAGGTCTCGGTCAAGGGGCCGTCCAACTTCGTCACCGCCGCCGACCTGCGGGCCGAGGCGGTGCTGCGGCGCGAACTGGAACGCGCGCGCCCCGATTTCGGCTTCCTGCTGGAAGAGGGCGGCGCGATCGAGGGACGCGACGCGCGCCATCGCTGGATCATCGATCCGCTCGACGGCACGACCAACTTCATGCACGGCATCCCGCTGTTTTCCATTTCACTGGCACTTGAGCGCGACGGCGAGATCATCGCCGGGGTCGTCTACAACCCGGTCATGGACGAAACCTACAGCGCAGAGCGCGGCGTCGGCGCCTATTTCAACAACCGGCGCATCCGCGTCGCGGCGCGCAAGGATCTCGCCGACGCGGTCGTGACCTGCGGCATTCCCCATCTCGGGCGGGGCGATGCGGGACAATTCCTGCGCGACATGCGGGCCGTTATCCCCGCCGTATCGGGCATCCGCCGGACGGGTTCGGCCGCGCTCGATCTCGCCTGGACGGCGGCGGGCCGTTTCGATCTCTTCTTCGAGCACGGCCTCAGCCCCTGGGATATCGCCGCCGGCATCCTGCTGATCCGCGAGGCAGGCGGTTACGTGACCGATTTCGACGGTCATACCAACCCGCTCGCCACCGGGAATATCGTCGCCGGCAATCCCGATCTTCACGCCGCGCTGCTGAAGCGCTTCCAGGCCGGCAACGCCTGACAATACTGCGACTCGCAAAAGTCAAATTGCCGGGTTACCGTCTCGCGCCGAATATGTGAACATTCGGTCCGGAAGCCGCAATCGGCTTGAAGCGAGGAGCAGAGATTGCGCATGGCGCGCGAGGTCGATCCGAACAAACTTTCGAGCCCGCGGGTTTTTCTGCTGCGGATGCTCGTTTTCCTGATCATCGCCGGTTTCGTGGTGTTGATTCTCTTCCCCCAGATATCCCGGGCCTTCATGGCCAATCCCGGCCTCAACGGCCTCATCATCGCCGTGTTGCTCATCGGCATCGCGCTTTGTATCCGGCAGGTCGCCCGTCTGTTCAGGGAGGTCAACTGGGTGAACGATTTCCGCCTGGCCGATCCCGGACTGGAGATGGAAAACCCGCCGGTGCTGCTGGCGCCGATGGCGGTCATGCTTCGCGACCGCATCGGCCGCATGGCGATCACCACCCAGACGATGCGCTCGCTGCTGGAATCGATCGCCATCCGCCTCGACGAGGCGCGCGACATCTCCCGCTACATGACCGGTCTTCTGGTTTTCCTCGGCCTGCTCGGCACCTTCTGGGGCCTCACAGGCACGGTCGCCGCCGTCGGCAACATCATCAACAATCTCGATGTGGGCTCATCCGACCTCGGCATCATCTTCGAGGATCTCAAGGCCGGACTCGCCGCGCCGCTCGGCGGCATGGGTACCGCCTTTTCCTCCTCGCTCTTCGGGCTGGCGGGCTCGCTGGTGCTCGGTTTCCTCGATCTTCAGGCGGGCGCCGCGCAGAACCGCTTCTACACCGATCTGGAGGACTGGCTGTCCACCGTGACCGACCTGTCCGCCGAGATGCCGTTGCGCAGCCCGGGCGCGGAAGGCGGCGCGATCAACGCGTCGGTGCAGGCCGCGCTCGACCGTCTCAACCGCTCCATGACCGAGGGGGGCTCCAGCAAGGCCGCCACCGCCGCCATGGCCGACCTCGCCGAAGGCATTCAGGGCCTCGTCCAGCACATGCGCTCCGAACAAAAGCAGATGCGCGAATGGATCGAGGCGCAGGCCGACCAGCAGGCGGAGCTGACCGAGGTCCTGAAGGTGCTCGCGGGCCGGGCCGGCAGGGAAAGCTGATCCATGGCCCTTTCGCGCGCGCGCAACCGCGAAGGACGGATGGACTACTGGCCCGGGTTCGTCGACGCCATGTCGACCCTGCTGCTCGTCTTCATCTTTCTGCTGGTGGTCTTCATGCTCGCGCAGTTCTTCCTCACGCGCGAGATATCCGGCCGCGATACCGCGCTCTCGCGTCTCAACGCCCAGGTCGCCGAACTGACGGAGCTGCTGGCGATGGAACGCGCCGGCAAACGCACGTTGCAGGACACGTTGGCGGCGCTGCAGGACAATCTCTCCGACACCGAATCGGAACGAAACCGGCTGCGCTCGATGCTCAATGAAGGCGCGGGGGCGGCGGACGAGGCAGGCGGACGCATCAACAGCCTGACCGATCAGCTCGACGCCGAAAAGCAGCTCAGCCAGCGCGCGCTTTCGCAGGTCGAACTCCTCAACCAGCAGATCGCTGCCCTTCGCCGGCAGATCGCGGCTCTCGAGGATGCGCTGGACGCCTCCGAACAGCGCGACCGTCAGAGCCAGGCCAAGATCGCCGACCTCGGCAAACGCCTGAACGTCGCGCTCGCCGCCAAGGTGCAGGAACTGTCGCGCTACCGGTCGGATTTCTTCGGCCGGCTGCGTGAAATCCTCTCTCAGCGTTCCGACGTGCGCGTCGTCGGGGACAGGTTCGTCTTTCAGGCGGAGGTGCTTTTCGCCTCGGGCAGCGATGTGATCAATCCGGAAGGCCGCGCCGAGATGACCAAGCTCGCCGATGCCATCAAGGAGCTGGAGACGGAGATTCCCGACGAGATCAACTGGGTGCTGCGTGTCGACGGCCATACCGACAAGCGGCCGATCAACTCTGCCCGCTTCCAGTCGAACTGGGAGCTTTCCGCCGCCCGCGCGATCTCGGTCGTGCAGTTTCTGATCGCGCAGGGGGTCTCGGCGGACCGTCTCGTCGCCGCGGGCTTTGCGGACAACCAGCCGCTCGAGCAGGGCGACGACGAGGCGACCCTGGCGCGCAACCGCCGCATCGAATTGAAGCTGACAGAGCGCTGATCCGCCTGGCCTTTCAGGCCGTCGCGAATTGCAGGGCCGCAAGGCCTGCGTAAAGCCCGTTCTTGCGCCCGATCAGGGAGCGGTGCGTCCCCTCCTCGACGATCCTGCCATGCTCCAGGACGAGAATGCGGTCAGCGTTTTTCACTGTCGCGAGACGATGGGCGACGACGAGCGTCGTGCGGCCGTTCATCAGTTTTTCCAGCGCCTGCTGGACCAGCCTTTCGCTGTTGGCGTCGAGCGCGCTGGTCGCTTCGTCGAGCAGCAGGATCGGCGCGTCCTTCAGGATTGCCCGCGCGATCGCCACGCGCTGACGCTGGCCGCCTGAAAGCGTGACGCCGCGCTCACCGACAAGCGTGTCCAGCCCCGAGGTCAGCGCGTCGGCGAATTCGCTGACGAGCGCTGCATCGGCGGCCGCGCGCACCGCAGCCTCGTCGGCGCCGGGCCGGCCGAAACGTATATTTTCCGCGATCGTGCCTGCGAAGATGACCGGGTCCTGCGGCACCAGCGCGATCACGCCGCGCAGGGCGTCAAGGTCGAGCGTGCTTACATCGGCGCCGCCGATCCGGATCGCGCCGGACGTCGTATCGTAGAAGCGCAGGAGCAACTGGATCACGGTGCTCTTGCCGGCTCCCGAAGGACCGACCAGCGCGACCGTCTCGCCGCGGCTGACCGTGAAATCGATCCCGTGCAGCACCGGCCCGTCCGCCCCGGCCGGATAGGCAAAATGCACATCCTCAAAAGCGATGGCCGGATCGCGCGACATGTCCGGACTGCCCGACGCGGCCGGCGCCGCGATGGCAGGTTCCATGTCGAGAAGCTCGGCGATGCGTTCCGCCGCGCCCGCCGCCTGCTGCACCTCGCCCCAGACCTGGCTCAACTCGCTGAGCGCGCCGGCGGCGAAGATCGAATAGAGCACGAACTGGCTGAGCGTGCCGGCGGTCAGTTCGCCGCCGAGGACATCGCGCGCGCCGTACCAGAGCACGGCGACGACGCTTGCGAAGACCATGAAGAGCGCGATCGCGGTCAACAGGGCACGCGCGAGAGTGCTGGCCCGCGCGGCGTTGAAGGCGTGCTCCACCGCGCCCGCGAACCGCGCGCCGGCGAAGCGCTCCTGCGAGTAGGCCTGGACCGTGCGGATCGCGCTGACGGCCTCGCCCGCCTGGGCCGCAGCTTCCGCCAGCGTATCCTGGGCCAGCCGGGACTTGACCCTGACGGCGCGGCCGAAGGCGACGAGCGGCAGGACGATGAACGGGATCGCCGCCAGCACCAGCGCCGAAAGCCCCGGACTTGTGATGACCATCATGATCGTCGCGCCGATGCCAAGCACGAGATTGCGCAGCGCGATCGACATGGATGCCCCGACGGCGGCCTTGATCTGCGTGGTGTCGGCGGTCAGGCGGGAGACGATTTCCCCCGAACGGGCGCTGTCGAAAACATCCATCGACAACGTCAGAATATGGGTGAAAACACCCTTCCGTATGTCGGCGACGACCCGCTCGCCAAGCCAGGTAACGAAATAATACCGGCTCGCGCTGGCCAGCGCTAGGACGGCCACGACCGCGATCATCACCGCGAAATACCGGTTGACCAGCGCCGGGTCGCCTTGCGCAAAACCGGCATCGATCACGCGCCGCAGCGCCAGCGGCACGGCGAGGGTTGCCATGGCCGCGACGATGAGCGCGACGAGTGCGATCGACAGCCTGCCGGGATAGCGGCTGACGAACGGCCATAACCGCTTCAGCGGCGACAGGCGGCGGGAGGGAAGCTTTTCCTGATCGGCTGACGGCATCGTGTCGGGGGGCTTTCCTGCGAGATCGGCACTTGCGACCAGCGCATTTGGCCGATGCTGGACGCATCTGGCAACCCTTGGCACCTGTGGCGGATCGCAGCGCCTCCCGGCGTTTCCGGCACACTTGCCCCGATCCGGCTTTCAGGCTATAGCACCGCCGGCTTTTAAATCCGATACGCGACCGGCATGCCTGCGGCCCGTGGCGGGGCGGCCGAAACGCACGAGGAATTCGACGATGAAGAAAGATACTCACCCCGATTATCACACCATCAAGGTCGTGATGACGGACGGCACCGAGTTCACGACGCGCTCCACCTATGGTGAAGAGGGCGCCGTTCTCCAGCTCGACATCGACCCGTCGACCCATCCGGCATGGACGGGGGGCGGTCAGCACCTTATCGACCGCGGCGGCCGCGTCAGCCGGTTCCAGAAGAAGTACGCCTTCCTCAACAAGTAGGGCGTCCGGCGGACCGCGCGGACGGCACGAACAAGAACCCCGCCTCGACGGCGGGGTTTTTCGTTTCCAGCTGGGTCAGCGTTGTTCCATCAGCGCCGATCTGAGCGCCGATATCTGCTCCTCGACCGGATTGCCGGGTGCCCGGCGCATGCGCGACATGCCGCCGCCGCGCGTCAGTTCGTCCAGATGGCGTACACGGTCCTGGATGCGGTGGCTGTGCGAAATCAGATCGCGCAGCCGGCCGGGCAGTTCGTGATAGGTGGTCGCGGATTCGTCGGTGACGGAAGAGAGCTTGATCTTGCGTTTTTCCAGCTCCCCCTGCTCGGCTGAAATCTCGCCGTCGTTGATCGCCCGCTGTAGCAGCAGCCAGGACGCGATCTGCATGAGTCGTGTGGTCAGCTTCATGCTCTCGGTGGCATAGGCGAGGCTCGCGAGCCGGCCGAGAGCGCGCGAGTCGTCGCGCCCGGGGCCGTCGAGATAATCGGCGGTTTCCTCAAGAAGCCCCATGCCCTCACGAAACAGCGGCATGAAGCCTTCCCGATTGACGAGCCTTTCGCCGATCGAGACGGGCACGCCTCCCATCCCGCCTTTCCGTTCAATAGTCATCTCGAACGCCTATCCCACTCACTGCATCATCGTGACACAGGCGGGTGTCAGAATGACACCGGCTTGTGCGGTTCAACAATGACGAAACAAATCTTGTGCCAGCCGTCCCGCTGAGCGGCTCTTTCGAGCCCGCAAACCCTAACATGAGCGGCCGGGAATGGGAGAGGAAAAGAAAAGAGCCGCTGAAGAAGCGGCTCTGAGAGTTAACAGGGAGGCGTCAAACAGAGTGGACAGGAGCCACTCGTCATCCAGAAGACTGGATAGGCTCATTGATAAACGCGAAAGCTTAAGGCGCGGTTAACAGGTTAAAAAAACCGCGAAAATATCAACCAAACCCGGAAAGGGTCTGTTGAGCATGCGAACTTGCGCCGTTGCCGTCAGCTCTTGAAGAGGGCGGCCGCCGCATCGCGGCTCAACTCCTTGTCGGTCTTGGCTTTCGTAAGCCTTTCGATCTCGGCGCGCAGCAGTTCGATCCTCTCGCCGAGTTCCTCAATGGAGATGGCTGAAAGGTCGCCTCCGACCTCATGGACGGCGGGCTTCTTAACCCTGGCTTCATCATCGAACACGGCCATCCTCCTTCGAGCGTTCAACTTTCCGGTGAGAGAAACTAGCAAACCCGCCAGCGATTGTCCGCCCTCGCCCGATCCGGTAGTCCTGTGGAAATTCACCAAGCACAGGAGCCCGCCGTGACGCCGATCCCGAAGACCATGACCGCCGTCGCCATAACCCGTCCCGGCGCTCCGGACGTACTCAAGCCCGAGCAGCGGCCCGTCCCCTCGCCGAAGGCCGGTGAAATCCTGATCCGGGTGGCGGCCGCCGGCGTCAATCGCCCCGACGTGTTCCAGCGCGAGGGCAACTATCCCGCACCGCCGGGCGCCAGCGACCTGCCGGGTCTTGAGGTCTCCGGCACCGTTGCCGCGCGTGGCGACGGCGCCGGCCGATTCGCGGTCGGCGACAGCGTCTGCGCGCTGCTGCCCGGTGGCGGCTATGCCGAATACTGCGTCGTCGACGAGACGAACGTGCTGCCGGTGCCGAAGGGCCTTTCCATGAACGAAGCGGCCGCCCTGCCCGAAACCTTCTTCACGGTTTGGCACAACGTGTTCCAGCGCGCCGCGCTGCAGCCGGGCGAGACATTCCTCGTCCACGGCGGCACGAGCGGCATCGGCGTGACGGCGATCCAGCTCGCCCGCGCCTTCGGCGCCCGTCCCTTCGCGACCGCCGGCAGCGCGGAAAAGTGCGCCGCCTGTACCGAGCTCGGCGCTGAACGCGCCGTCAACTACCGCGAGGAGGATTTCGTCGCCGTGCTCAAGGAAGCGACGTCCCGCAGGGGCATCGACGTCATTCTCGACATGGTCGGCGGCAGCTATGCCGAGCGAAACTACCAGCTCGCCGCTGTCGACGGACGCATCGTCCAGATCGCGACCCTGCTCGGCGGCGAGGCGACTGTGGACCTGCGGCGCATCATGATGAAGCGACTGACCCACACGGGTTCCACGCTGCGCGCACGAGACGTGGCCTTCAAGGCCGGGATTGCCCGCGAACTCGGGGAGCGCGTCTGGCCGCTGATCGAAAAGGGCCGGGTGAAGGTACTCATCGACTCGACCTTCCCGCTTGTCGAGGCCGCCGGTGCGCACGCCCTGATGGAAAGTTCCGCCCATGTCGGCAAGATCGTGTTGACGGTCGCCTGATACCCGCCGCCGATGTCGTTTGCATCGCGCCACCGCTTCGGGTAAACACGGTGCCAATCCCAGTTCATGCACCAACTCGCTGACCGGGGCCCGCCGGTGACAAGGCGGGCACGAACGGAGAAAATCATGTCTGATACGCTTCTGATGCCCAAGGCGACCGCCGTGTGGCTCGTCGACAATACCGCCCTCACCTTCCGCCAGATTGCCGAGTTCTGTGCGCTGCACGAACTGGAAGTGAAGGCGATCGCGGATGGTGAGTCGGCGCAGGGCATCAAGGGTCTGGATCCGGTCCAGACGGGGCAGCTTTCGCGCGAGGCGATCAGCGCCGCCGAGGCCGATCCGAAGAAGAAGCTGGAGCTTTCCAAGCCCAAGGTCATCGTGCCGCAACGCGCCAAGAAGGGCCCGCGCTATACGCCGGTCTCGCGCCGGCAGGATCGCCCGAACGCGATCCTGTGGCTCGTGCGCAACCATCCCGAATTGAAGGACGCGCAGATCATGCGCCTTGTCGGCACGACGAAGTCGACCATCCAGCAGATTCGCGAGCGCACCCACTGGAACGCCGCCAATCTCGCGCCGGCCGATCCGGTGACGCTCGGACTATGCAGCCAGGTCGAACTTGACGCGGAAGTGAAGAAGGCGGCGCGCGCCCGGCCGGCGGATGCGGAAGGCCCGACATTGCTGCCGGCGGAAGTGACAACGGCGGAGGCGCCGGAATCGCCCTTCCAGCCGCTCTCGCCCTCGCGACAGGAAAAGGAACCCGCCGTCGACGCCGAGAACGTCTTCGCCCGGTTCACCGGCTCCAGCGAGCAGAGCGACGAGGACGAGGAACGCTAGCAGGCGTCCTCACGGTTCGATCACAGGCACCGTGTAGTTGAGGCCGAGACGTCCGCCATCGGCATAGATCGTCTGCGCGGTGATGTAGCCGGCATCGTCCGCGGCAAGAAATACCGCTATCCCCGCAATATCGGCAGGCTCGCCGGTGCGCCCCAGCGGCGTGCGCGAAAGCACCTTGCGGCGCGCTTCCGGATCGGTCGCGACGGCAGCCAGCATCCGGGTCGCAATGCTGCCAGGCCCGATGGCGTTGACCCTGATCCCGTATTTCGCGAGCGCCAGCGCCATGACCTTGGTCAGCTGCGTCATGCCGCCTTTGGATACCGTGTAAGGGACCTGATCTTCGATGGCGAGCACGGCATTGACCGAACTCATATTGATGATGGCGCCGGGATGGCCGCCTTCCTCGACCTGCTTGACCATCTGCTTGGCCACCGCCTGGCCGGTGAGGAAGGCGCCCTTCAGATTGACCGCGAGAACGCGGTCGAAATCCTTCTCCTCAAGCTCGAGGAAGGGCGCCGCGTGAAGGATGCCCGCATTGTTGACGAGGATATCGATGCGCCCGAAAGCGTCGACCGCCTGCGTCACCAGATTGCGGATGTCGAGCTTGTCGGCGACGTCGCAGTGAACGAACCTTGCCTCGGCTTCGCCCCCCATCGCCTTTTCCAGCGCCTCGCCTTCCTCGTCTTCGATGTCTGCTATGACGACCTGCGCGCCTTCGGACACGAAGCGCTCCACCACCGCGCGGCCTATTCCCTGCGCGCCGCCCGTCACGACGGCGACCCTGTCTTTGAGAAGCATCTCGTCCGTATCCCCTGTTCTCGATATGCGGAGTCTAACGCTATGCGGAGTCTAACGCTCGACAGGCCGAAGAGTCGCAGGATTCCCTCGCCAAAATCCTCCCACTGGCCCGCTTCAGCCGCGCGGATGCACCTTCAGCGCGGCCCCGATCTCATCGAGAATGGCCGGATCGTCGATCGTCGCCGGCATCTTGAATGCCTCGCCATCGGCGATCTGGCGCATGGTGCCGCGCAGGATCTTGCCCGACCGCGTTTTCGGCAGGCGATCGACCACGATCGCCGTCTTGAAGGCGGCAACCGGACCGATCTCCTGACGCACGAGCTGGATGAGTTCCTTCTCGATCTCCTCATGCGGCCGGCTGACGCCCGCCTTGAGCACCACGAAGCCGCAGGGAACCTGACCTTTCATGCTGTCGGCGGCGCCGATCACGGCGCATTCGGCGACATCGCGATGCGCGGAGAGAACTTCCTCCATCGCGCCGGTCGACAACCGGTGCCCGGCGACGTTGATGATATCGTCTGTGCGCGCCATGATGAACAGATAGCCGTCTTCATCGACAAAGCCGGCATCCGCCGTCTTGTAGTAACCCGGGAACTCGTCGAGATAGGCCTTGCGGAAACGCTCGTCGGCGTTCCAGAGCGTCGGCAGGCAGGAGGGCGGCAGAGGCAGCTTGACCACGATGTTGCCGAGCTTGCCGGCAGCCACCGGATGGCCCGCGTCGTCCAGGACCTGGATATCATATCCGGGCATGGCCACCGTCGGCGAGCCGTATTTGACCGGCAGTTGCCCGAGCCCCACCGGATTGCCGGCGATGGTCCAGCCGGTTTCGGTCTGCCACCAGTGATCGATCACCGGCACCGAGAGCATTTTTTCCGCCCAGCGGATCGTATCGGGATCGGCGCGCTCGCCTGCCAGGAACAGCGTGCGCAGCGACGAGATATCGTACTTCCCGATGAGCTTCCCGTCCGGATCCTCCTTCTTGATGGCCCGGAAGGCGGTCGGCGCGGTGAACAGCGCTCGCACCTTGTGTTCGCCGATCACCCGCCAGAACGTGCCGGCGTCGGGCGTGCCGACCGGCTTGCCCTCGAAAAGCACCGTCGTCGCGCCATGCAGCAACGGCGCATAGACGATATAGGAATGGCCGACGACCCAGCCGACATCCGATGCGGCCCAGAACACCTCGCCCGGCCTGATGCCGTAAATGGCGTCCATCGACCATTTCAGCGCGACCATGTGCCCGCCATTGTCGCGCACGACGCCCTTGGGCTGCCCCGTGGTGCCCGAGGTGTAGAGGACGTAGAGCGGATCGGTCGCCGCGACCTCGACCGGATCGGCCTTGCGCCCCGCCTCGCGCGCCGCATCGACCGCCTCTTGCCAGTCGCCATCGCGCCCGTCCGTCATCGCCGCTTCGGCCATCGGACGCTGCAGGACAAGGCAGGCGTTCACCTTGTGCCGGGCCTGCGCGATCGCCGCGTCGAGAAGCGGCTTGTAGGCGACGACCTTGCTGCCCTCTATGCCGCATGAGGCCGAAAGGATCGCCTTCGGCATGGCATCGTCGATGCGGGTGGCGAGTTCATGCGCTGCAAAGCCGCCGAATACCACCGAATGGACGGCGCCGATCCGCGCGCAGGCGAGCATCGCGATCGCCGCTTCGGGCACCATCGGCATGTAGATGATGACGCGGTCCCCCCTGGCGACGCCCATATCGGCGATCACACGCGCCAAAGTCGCGACCTCTTCGGTCAGTTCGGCGTAGCTGTAGGTCTTCTTTGTGCCGGTGACGGGGCTGTCATAGATCAGCGCCGCCTGCGCTCCCCTGCCGGCTTGAACATGCCGGTCGAGGCAATTGGCGGCCGTATTGCACGTTGCGCCCGCAAACCAGCGGCCATAGGGGCCCGCATCCCGGTCGAAAACCTTCTTCCACGGCCTTATCCAGTCGACAGCCATTGCCGCCTCGGCCCAGAAGCCCTCCGGATCGCTTTTCCACGACTGGTAGACCTGCTGATAGCGGCTGGTCATGCTTTCCTCCCTGCTGTTCCCGCGCCGATGCGCATGTCCGGTAGGCAAAGTTCATCGCTCGTGGGGAGGAACTCTGTCCTTGCCCTGCATCAAGATGCAAGCACGGGAGCCATCAGACTTTCGGACAAGCGCATTGAGACGCTCTCCGGCGGCGAAACGCCGGAGAGGCCTGCGGTTCGCAGCGGGCGCGGCCACCCGCGTGGCCAGCGGCCGCCTGATTTTTTACCCGTGCAGGGTCTGCCGATTCTTCAGTGGAGGTGATTCTGCGCTTTCAAGCGTTCGATCTCTTCCTTCAGATGGAGCTTTTTTTTCTTCAGTGTCGCAATACGCATTGTATCGACGAATGGCCTGGACATCTCCTCATCAATCGAACGATCCAGAACGCGATGCCGCGATTCAAGTTCGATCAGATGCGATACGATAGACATATAGCCTCCTTCATCCACATCGGTTGCGAATGAACGAATGATGACACATGAGCCTGTCGCTGTCGAACGGACCGCTACGCACTTGCAACAAATGGTGGACAACCGGATAATCGGCGCGGTTTCCGGCGCCGGCCGGAAGGGGGAACCATCGCCTCTCCCGGGGGGCCGCGGGCTACAGGGGAAGTAAAGCGTGACCGAGGCGGATTTCGATACGATCCAGGCCGAACTGGCAAGGCTTCGGGAAGAACATCGCGACCTCGACAGCGCGATACGCGCCCTGGAGTCGACCGCCGTGCCCGACACGCTTCAGATCAAGCGGCTGAAAAAGAAGAAGCTGGCCCTGAAAGACCGGATCTCGCTTCTGGAAGATTCGCTGACGCCCGATATCATCGCCTGAACTGGTTCAGGTCCGGCGCCATTGCCCTTGCGGCGGGTGTGAATATAATCCGCCGCTTTCGCATGCCGCACCACGCCATCGTCAGGAACGCAGCAAATGTCAGGAAGCACGCCCGTCGCCATCATCATGGGCAGCCAGTCCGATTGGGAGACCATGCGTCACGCCGCCGCGACGCTCGAGGCGCTGGGCATCGGGCACGAGACGCGGATCGTCTCCGCCCACCGAACGCCGCAACGGCTATATGATTTTGCCCGTGGCGCCGCGGGCGCGGGGTTCAAGATCATCATCGCGGGCGCCGGCGGAGCGGCGCATCTTCCCGGCATGACCGCGTCGCTGACGCGCCTGCCCGTTTTCGGTGTTCCGGTCGAATCGCAGGCGCTTTCGGGACAGGACAGCCTTCTGTCCATCGTGCAGATGCCGGCGGGCGTGCCGGTCGGCACGCTGGCGATCGGCAAGGCCGGCGCAATCAACGCGGCGCTCCTTGCCGCCGCCGTCCTGGCCCTTGAAGACGACGTGCTTGCGTCCCGCCTTGAGACCTGGCGCCGCGAGCAGACGGACGCTGTTGCCGAGCGCCCGTCGGGGCCCGCATGAAACGCCTGCGCGGTCCGCTCGCGCCGCTTTCGACCATCGGCATTCTCGGCGGCGGCCAGCTCGGCCGCATGCTGGCGATCGCCGCGGCGGAGATGGGCATGCGTTGCCACATATTCTGCCCCGAGGCCGGCAGCCCCGCCTTCGACGTCGCCGCCCGGCACACGGTTGCCGCTTATGACGATCTCGAAGCGCTGACGCGCTTTGCCCGGGACTGCGACATCGTCACCTACGAGTTCGAGAACGTGCCGGCAGCGACCGCAGCGCACCTTGCCGAACTCAAGCCCGTATATCCCGGTACCAGGGCGCTTGCCGTGTCGCAGGACCGGCTGGAGGAGAAGCGGTTCTTCACCGCGCTCGGCATCGAGGTTGCCCCCTGGCGGCCGGTGACGACTCCCGCCGACCTTGCCGGCGCGCTGGCGCAGATCGGCCCCGACACGCTGCTCAAGACCCGCCGCTTCGGCTATGACGGCAAGGGACAGGTGCGCGTTTCAGCCGGCGACGACCCGCAGGCAGCCATCGCAAGAGCGGGACAGGGCCCCTTCGTGCTCGAAACGGTGGTGCCGTTCGAGCGGGAAATCTCGATCATCGCGGCGCGCGACGCGGGCGGGGCGACCTGCGCCTACGACCCGGCCGAGAACACACATCGCGACCAGATCCTTCATACCAGCATTGTGCCGGGCGATATCGAACCGGCGGTTGCCGCCGCGGCCAAGGCCATTGCGGCGCGAATCCTCGAGGCGCTGGATTATGTCGGCGTGATCGGCATCGAATTCTTCGTGGTGCGCGGCGACGGCAAGGCGCGCCTGCTGGTCAATGAATTCGCTCCGCGCGTCCACAATACCGGCCACTGGACACAGGATGCCTGTCTCGTCTCGCAGTTCCAGATGCATATCCGCGCCATTGCCGGCTGGCCCCTGGGCTCGCCGCAACGCCATAGCGACTGCATCATGACCAATCTGATCGGCGATGCGGTGCTGGAAGCTGGAAACTGGGCCGCCCGGGCCGAAACGAATGTGCATCTCTACGGCAAGTCGGAGGTTCGCGCCGGACGCAAGATGGGTCATGTGACACAACTGCTGCGCCCCGCCCGATAGGCGCGGAAATCGCCCGCTGTTTTCGCGCCGCACGGTGGACTTTGCGGGATTTCTTTGCTAATAGCCCGCCCCATATCGACCGAATGTGGTGGCGGTGGTTTTCCTCGCTCGCTGCTGTTTGGGCTTCGGATTCAGGTTCGAAGGCGACATAACATTCGGTTAAAAGGTCCTTTGGTCAATTGGGCGCGTCAGGTCGCGCCGCTGAAACGAATCGAAGAAAGGTAGGCCCGCGTGCAAGTCATCGTCCGCGATAACAATGTCGATCAGGCGCTGCGAGCGCTGAAGAAGAAGATGCAGCGTGAAGGCATCTTCCGTGAGATGAAGCTGCGCGGTCATTACGAAAAGCCGTCCGTCAAGCGTGCCCGCGAGAAGGCCGAAGCCGTCCGCCGCGCCCGCAAGCTGGCCCGCAAGCGCGCCCAGCGCGAGGGACTGCTGCCCGGCGGCAAGACCCGCTGAACTCAGGTAGCCCTGTCCGGCGACGGGCGTCGGCTATAGCGGCATGGCCGCAAGACGTGCTGTGAACGCGCTTTTTGACACATTTTCCTCTATGATGCGCGTCCGCAGCACCAACGGGATCGATCATGCAGTCTGACGGGGCCATCCGCTCGAGCTTACATCGGAGTGCCGCAAGCCGAGTCGCCGGGGCGATGGGTGCGGCAGCCTTGCTCGGCATGTTGCTTACCGGCTGCCAGACGACACCCGATAGCAGCATCGCTTCGGCCAGCCTGACCAGTCAGAACACGTCGGCGGCAAATATCGAGTCGCTGAGCGACGTCATTAAGCGCAATCCCAACGACGCCTCGGCCTACAATGTGCGCGGTTCCGCCTATGGCAATGCCGGACGGTTCCAGGAAGCGCTCGCCGATTTCGACGCCGCGATCAGGATCGACCCCAATTTCTACCAGGCCTTTGCCAACCGGGCACTGGTGAAGGTGCGCATGAACCGCGCCCAGGACGCGCTTGCCGACTACAACGCTTCGCTGACCATCAAGCCGGACTATGAGGTGGCACTTGTCGGACGCGGCATTCTCTATCGCAGCGCCAATCAGCCGGAATATGCGATGGCCGATTTCCAGCGCGCCATCGAAATCAGCCGCGACAATCCGGTTGCCTTCCACAATCGCGGCCAGATCTACCAGCAGCAGGGCCTGCACGACCTCGCGATCGAGGATTTCAGCGCTGCCATCGGTCTCAATCCCAATGCCGCCGAACCGCATTACGGGCGCGGCGTCAGCTATGCCGCGACCGGCGATGTCAACGCCGCGCTGACCGATTTCACCCGCGCCGTCGATCTCAACAACCGATATGTTGAAGCATGGGCCGGGCGCGGACAGATGCTGGAACAAAAGAACGAACTGCAGCAGGCCGCGGTGGCCT
The DNA here is from genome assembly GCA_050249695.1 of Flavobacteriaceae bacterium. Lineage (GTDB taxonomy): Bacteria > Pseudomonadota > Alphaproteobacteria > Rhizobiales > Tepidamorphaceae > JACKJP01. Next base: position 395,636 of record JBFWQA010000003.1, read on the forward strand.
ATTCGCGCGCGCTGGAGATCAATCCGGGCTACAAGCCGGCCCGTGAAGGCTCTCGCCGGCTCAGCAAGTTCATGCCCTGACCGCGAGCGTTCGCGCGCCGTCCAGACCATCCGCCACCGCCCGTAGCGCCAACGCTTCCGTCACCTGCCTCCTGAAATCAGCTTCCGCGATCAGCCGTGCGACGAATGCATCGCCCTCGCCCTGAAAGGCCACCGCACGGGCCGAGTATTCAATTGCCCGCCGCTGACTGACGGCCGGCGGAACATCGCCGCCGGCCTCGAACGCGTCGAGACGAAGCGGAAGTCCCTCTGGCGAGAAGACGCCGCGCATCGACCTGTAAAACAGCACCGGACACTCCGGCGCCTCGATGAGCGTACCCGCCGGCAGCACCCCGAGATGGTAGTTTCGTCCCAGGGATTCCGTTTCGTTGATGCGCCGCAACTGGCTGCCGGTCACCGCAAGCACGGTCAGACGGGACAGGGCGCCGGGCCACGCCATCAGCGTTCCGGCCACGGCGCCATAGGCGGTGACATGGGCCGAATGGACGGCGATCGCATTCGTCACCGACACTTTGAGCAGCAGGATCGGCCGCATTTCCGCGCGGCCCTGAAACTTGCGCAGAAGCTGCTCCGGCGAGGCATTGCTGCCGGCCGCCAGCAGCAGGTGCCTCGGTTCGGCAAACAGCGCGTCCGCGCACTCGATCCGGCAGCCTGGCAGGGAATGCTCGATGCCGGCGGCACGTCTATCCGCCGTGAGGAGTGCACGCATATTCGCCAGGCCGCGCAGCTCACCGCTCTCAAGGTCGAGGGCGCCGTCGAGATCCGCTTGTGCATAGGGATAGGAAAAGGCCCGGACGAGCGGATCGTCCGGGCCTTGCCGATAGCGTTTGACGCACATGGCTCAGAGCGACTTGACGATGGCCTCGGTCATCTTCTTGGCGTCGCCGAAGAGCATCATCGTCTTGTCGAGGAAGAAGAGCTCGTTCTCGATGCCGGCATAGCCCGAGCCCATGCCGCGCTTGACGAAGAGCACCGTGCCCGCCTTGTCGACGTCGAGGATCGGCATGCCGTAGATCGGCGACGTCGGATCGTCGCGCGCGGCCGGATTGGTCACGTCGTTGGCGCCGATGACATAGGCGACGTCGGCGGTCGCGAACTCGGAGTTGATGTCCTCCAGTTCGAACACCTCGTCATAGGGCACCTGCGCCTCGGCCAGCAGCACGTTCATATGGCCGGGCATGCGGCCGGCGACGGGATGGATCGCATATTTGATCTCCACGCCCTCGGCCTTGAGCTTGTCGCACATTTCGCGCAGCGAATGCTGTGCCTGCGCGACAGCCATGCCGTAACCCGGCACGATGATCACCTTGCTGGCGTTCTTCATGATGAAGGCGGCGTCCTCCGCCGAGCCCTGCTTGACCGGCCGCGCCTCCCGTTCCCCGCCACCGGCGGCCGCCGTCTCGCCGCCGAAACCGCCCAGAATGACCGAGATGAAGGAGCGGTTCATGCCCTTGCACATGATGTAGGACAGGATCGCGCCCGAAGAACCGACCAGCGCGCCCGTGATGATCAGCGCCGTGTTGCCGAGCGTGAAGCCGATACCCGCGGCCGCCCAGCCCGAATATGAATTGAGCATCGACACGACGACGGGCATGTCGGCGCCGCCGATCGGGATGATGATCAGGACGCCGAACACCAGCGACGCGACGACGATCAGCCAGAACAGCGTGTGGTTTTCCGTCATCACGAACAAGACGATCAACGCGACCGTTCCGGCCGCAAGCGCTATATTGATGATATGCCGCGCCGGCAGCATGATCGGCCTGCCGCTCATGCGTCCGTCCAGCTTCAGGAACGCGATTACCGAGCCGGTGAAGGTAATCGCGCCGATGGCGACGCCAAGGCTCATTTCCACAAGGCTCGCGCCGTGTATCTCGCCCTCAAGGCCGATGCCGAAGGCTTGCGGGGCATAGAGCGCGCCGGCCGCGACCAGGACGGCCGCCAGACCGACGAGGCTGTGAAACGCCGCCACAAGCTGCGGCATTGCCGTCATGGCGATACGTCGCGCGACCACCGCGCCGACGCCGCCGCCGAGCACCAGACCTGCGAGGATCAGCCCGTAGCCGGAAACCGAAGGCGTGATGGAAAACAGCGTGGTGACGATCGCGATCGCCATGCCGATCATGCCGTAGCGATTGCCGGCCTGCGACGTTTCGGGCGACGACAATCCCCTCAGGGAAAGAATGAACAGGACGCCGGAGACGAGGTAAAGAAGTGCGGTGAGATTGGCGCTCATGGGCTATTTCACCTTCTTCTTGTACATGGCCAGCATCCGCTGGGTGACGAGGAAGCCGCCGAAGATGTTGACGGAGGCGAGCACCAGGGCGACGAAGCCGAAGCCGCGCGCCCAGCCGGCGCCCTCGCCGGCCGCCAGATCGACGCCGACGGACAGCAGCGCGCCGACGACGATGACCGACGAGATGGCGTTGGTCACGCTCATCAGCGGCGTGTGCAGCGCCGGCGTCACCGACCACACGACGTAATAGCCCACGAAAATCGCCAGCACGAAGATCGCCAGCCGGAAGATGAACGGATCGATCGCCCCGCCGGTCGCGGCGTGGATCGCGGCGCCCGCCGCGTCGGCGGCCTGGTTCGCGAAGGTTTCGGCCGCGCTGGCGGCATTTGCCGCCGCGTCTGCCGCGGCCTTCGCCGCCTCGGCGGCCTGGCGCGATTTCTCAACCAGCGCGGAAGGTTCCATGTTGGCCATTACTTGCCCTCCTTCGCAGAAAATGCCGGATGGACCGTCTTGCCGCCGCGCGTCAGCAGTGTCGCGGTGACGATCTCATCGTCCCATTTGACGTTCAGCGCCTTCGTTTCCTTGTCGATCAGCGTGTCGACGAAGGAATAGAGATTGCGCGCATAGAGGCTCGAAGCCGTCGCCGCGATGCGGCCGGGGACGTTCAGATGCCCCAGGATCGTGACGCCCTTCACCCTGGCGACCCCGCCGGGTTTGGCGCCCTCCACATTGCCGCCGCGCTCGACCGCGAGATCGACGATGACGGAGCCGTCCTTCATCGATTCCACCATCGCCTTGCTGATCAGCTTCGGCGCCGGACGGCCGGGGATCAGCGCGGTGGTGATGACGATATCCTGTTTGGCGATGTGCTCGGCGACGAGCGCGGCCTGCTTGGCCTGGTATTCCTTGCTCATCTCCTTGGCATAGCCGCCGGCGGTTTCGGCCTGCTTGAACTCCTCGTCCTCCACGGCGATGAATTTCGCGCCGAGGGATTCCACCTGCTCCTTGGCCGCCGGACGCACGTCGGTCGCGGTCACGACGGCGCCGAGGCGGCGCGCGGTCGCGATGGCCTGCAGGCCGGCCACGCCCGCGCCCATGACGAATGCGCGTGCTGCGGGTACCGTGCCGGCCGCGGTCATCATCATCGGCAGCGCCCGGCCATAGGCCTCGGCCGCATCGATCACCGCGCGGTAGCCGGCAAGGTTCGCCTGGCTGGACAGCACGTCCATCACCTGCGCGCGGGTGATGCGCGGCATCAGTTCCATCGCAAAGAGCGAGGCGCCCGTCTTGGCCAGTTCGGCGAGTTCGGCTTCATGGCCGTAGGGGTCCATGATCGCGATCACCAGCGCGTCGCTGGCAGCGCCCTTGATCCCATCGGAATCGGGCCGACGCACCGCGAGCACGATTTCGGCGGCCTTGACGGCCGCCGCTCGCCCCTTGGCGACCGTCGCTCCCGCGTCCTTGTAGTCGGCATCCGAAATGGACGACCCCGCGCCCGCGCCGGCTTCGACCGTGACGGCCGCGCCGAGCGCTGCGAATTTCTTCACCGTTTCCGGCGTCGCCGCGACCCTCGGCTCGCCCGCATCGGTTTCCTTGAGGACGGTAATCTTCATGAAGCTCCCCGGTCACGAATTCGGGCGCCTGGACCGGCGCCCGATCTGGCTCTCGCCGGTTGTTTGAAAAATGCTGGTTTCAGCCGACCGCGACGGCAAGCAGGCCAAGAACGGTCATCACCGCCCCCGGAACCCAGCCATTCGACTTCATCACCAGCCCCATCCCGGCGGTGACGAACATGATGATGAGATAGATGACCGAGGTGATGGTCATGCCTTTGTATACGAGCGCGAGCAGAACCAGCGAATTGGCGCAGTGGACGGTTCCGATCTTCGACATCTCGACGAAACCGTGAAATGTCCTGTTGTGCGCTTCGATGTCCATGACCGGAAGCGAAGTCTCGGATGATTTGTGTTCAGCCATTGTCGGTGCCCCTGCTCATGCTGTTCCGCCGGACCGCGGCCCGCCATGCGGAAATTCGGATGCGACGCTTCTAACTCAATAGCGTACCCGACGGCAACGCAAGATCGAGAAAATTCGCTAGCTTTCTATAACGCATGAAACGCGCGGACCGGGGCCCCATTCCTACTCTTCCCCCGCTTCCAGTTCGTCGATCAGGCTCTCCAGCAGTTTCAGGCCCATGGACCAGAAGTCCGGCCGCGTCGCGTCAAGACCGAACGGCGCCAGCAATTCGCTGTGATGTTTGGTGCCGCCTGCCGCCAGCATCGCAAAATAGCGCTCGGCGAACCCCTCGCTGGCATTTTCGTAGATCGCATACAGCGAGTTCACCAGGCAGTCGCCGAACGCGTATGCGTAGACATAGAACGGCGCGTGGATGAAATGACTGATATAGACCCACCAGGTCTCGTAGCCCTCTGACAGATGAATGGCCGGGCCGAGGCTTTCGCGCTGCACTTCCATCCAGATTTCGTTCAGCCGCTCGACCGGCAGTTCCCCCAGCCGCCGTTCGGTGTGGACCTTGCGCTCGAAACGATAGAAGGCGATCTGCCGAACGACGGTGTTGAGCATATCCTCCACCTTGGAGGCAATCAGCGCGCGCCGCGCCGCCGGGTCCGTCGTGCGCTTCAGGATCGCCCGGAAGGTCAGCATCTCGCCGAACACGCTGGCCGTCTCCGCCAGCGTCAATGGCGTCGGCGCCATCAACGCGCCGTTCGGCGCGGCCAGCACCTGATGAACGCCATGGCCGAGTTCATGGGCAAGCGTCATGACGTCGCGCGGGCGCCCGAGATAGTTCAGCAGGACGAACGGATGCGCGCTCGGCACCGTCGGATGGGCAAACGCCCCGGGAGACTTGCCCGCCCGGGCGGGCGCGTCGATCCAGCGCTTGTCGAAAAACTCCCGTGCGATATCGGCCATCCTCGGCGAAAAGCCGCCATAGGCATCGAGCACGACCTGACGGGCCTCTGCCCAGTCATAGGTCTTCTGCTCCACTTTCGGCAACGGTGCGTTCCGGTCCCAGTAGGCAAGCCGTTCCTTGCCGAACCATTTCGCCTTCAGCGCGTAGTAACGATGCGACAGCCGCGGAAAGGCCTCGCTCACCGCCGTTTCCAGCGCATCGACCACGGGCGCTTCGACCCGGTTGGCCAGATGACGCGAATCGGCAACGTCCCCGAAGCCGCGCCAGCGGTCGGAGATTTCCTTATCCTTGGCCAGCGTATTCATGATGAGCGCGAACTGGCGTGCGTTTTGCGCAAAGACCTTCGAGAGCGCCGCCGCCGCCTCGCCACGCACGGCCTCGTCGCTGTCCTGCAGGCGATTGAGCGCCTCTTCGAGCGAAACCTTCTCGCCCGAAAGATCGAAGGTGAGCGCCGCGACCGTTTCGTCGAAGAGCCGGTTCCACGCGCCCCGGCCGGTCAGCGAGGTTTCGTGAAAGAGTTGCTCGAGCCGGTCGTCGAGCTGATAGGGCTTTTCCTTGCGGATATCCTCCACCCAGGGCCTGTAGTGGGCGAGCGCCGGATCGGCCAGCGCGGCATCCATCGCCTTGTCGTCGAGCCGGTTCAGCTCCAGCTCGAAGAACAACAGGTTGAGCCCGAGCCTGGTAAGCTGCTCCTGAATGTCGGCAAAGAATTTCGCCCGGGCCGGATCGTTGAGATCCTGCGCGCGCAACAGCCCGGCGTAGGAAATGAGACGTCCCGCCTTGTCCTGCATCGCCTCGAATGCGGCGATCGCCTCGCACAGCGCCGCCGCCCCGTCCTGCCCGTTCAGAAGGCCGGCGAGCTTTCCCTTGTAGCGATCCTCGAAGGCTTTGGCTCGCGCGCTCACATCCGCCATGTCCCTGGCGATCGCCGGATCGTCGAGGCCGCGGTAGAGATCGCTGAGATCCCATACCGGCAATTCGCCCAGCTTGGCCGGGGCGGCCCCGGCCGATCGGCCGGAGGCGGCAAGGCTCATGTCGGGCTGGCGGGCTCTGCGGATGTTCATGCGGTCTCCCCGTATCCGTGGGTGGCGTGCGCCGAAGCATTCGGTGCCGGTGTCAGCGGCGTCAAGGACCATATCGCTTCTGTCCCGCGGTGAAACAAGGCCGGGGGCTTCTTAATCCCCCTTTAACCCTGCATCGCCACCATGCGCCCCATGCCCCGATTCAACGAAGGGGCCTTCCGCCGCATGCCATCCGGCATCGGCACACGGAAATCTTTCGCCGGAGACCGGATGACCGACAGAATTCTCATTGTCGACGACGACCCCGTACAGCGCCGCATCCTCTCCGCAGCGGTCACGCGTCTCGGATATACGCCTTGCGAAGCCGGTAGCGGCGATGCCGCGATGGCGGAACTTTCCGGCGGCGACGCCGAGACGATCTGTCTCGTCATTCTCGATCTCGTCATGCCGGAGCTGGACGGCATGGGCGTGTTGTCGGCCATGGCCAAGGCGGGAATCCGCCGGCCGGTCATCGTTCAGACCGCGCATGGCGGCATCGACACGGTGGTGAGCGCCATGCGGGCCGGCGCCGTCGACTTCATCGTCAAGCCGGTCGGCGCCGAACGGCTCGATGTCTCGATCCGCAACGCGCTCAAGCTGAATACGCTGGAAGAAGAGATCAGCCGCCTCAAGCGCCACGCCGCTTCCCGGCTGACCTTTGCCGATATCGTCACCCGCAGCCCGGCCATGAAGCGCGTCATCGCGCTTGGCGACCGCGCCGCCCGTTCCAATATCCCGATCATCATCGAGGGTGAGAGCGGCGTCGGCAAGGAACTCGTCGCCCGCGCCATCCAGGGCACCAGCGTCCGCGCCGGCAAGCCGTTCGTTCCCGTCAATTGCGGCGCCATACCGGAAAACCTCGTCGAAAGCACCCTGTTCGGCCACGAGAAGGGGGCCTTCACGGGCGCTACGGACAAGCGCACGGGCAAATTCTCCGAAGCGCATGGCGGAACGCTCTTTCTGGACGAAGTCGGCGAACTGCCGGCGGAGGCGCAGGTCAAACTCCTGCGCGCCCTTCAGGACGGCGAGATAGACCCCGTCGGCGCCAAGAAACCGGTGAAGGTCGATTTCAGGCTGATTTCCGCCACCAACCGCTCCATGATCGAGATGGTGACGGCCGGCGCCTTCCGCGAGGATCTCTACTACCGGCTCAACGTCTTCCCGATCTACGTGCCGCCGCTTCGCGACCGGCGCGAGGACATCCCGCTGCTGGTGCGCCATTTCATGACGCGCTTCGCCGCGGAGGAAAGCAAGACCGTGACCGGCATCACCGCCGAAGCCCTGCAGATGCTGTGCGCGCATGACTGGCCCGGTAACATCAGGCAGCTCGAGAACGCCGTATTCCGCGCCGTTGTGCTGGCGGACGGACCCGAACTGGGCGCCGGCGAATTCCCGCAGGTCGCCGCAAGCCTCGCCGGGCGTCCCGAGACCCCGGCGTCCCGCCGAATCCCGGTCGCCGCCGACCTGCCGCCGCAGAATGTGGTGCAGATGCCGGCCTTCCAGTACGAGCCCCATGCGCTGCCCGATACGCCGGACAAGCTCAGCCTGCTGGCCGGTGACGGTGAAATCCGGCCGATGGCCGAGCTGGAAGAGGAGATGATCCGCTTCGCCCTCGATCACTATCGCGGTCACATGTCGGAAGTCGCTCGCCGGCTCGGGATCGGCCGTTCGACGCTCTATCGCCGCCTCAGGGAACTTGGTCTCGATGCTGCCGAATAGCCACTATGCCCGCAAACACGGCGTTTTCGGCGTTCTACGCCTTGAAAATGCGGCCGAACCACTGTTTAGCTAACCGAAGGGTTCAACGGGTTCCAGGACATCATGCGACCGACCGATTCCGTATCGCGAATTGCACTTCTCGCCGCCGCATCGCTGCTCGTGGCTACGGCATCGGCCAATGCCGATCCGCTGCAGGCGCCGGCGGCCGTATCCGAACCGGCGGCGGACAGGCCGGCCGGAACCGGCGTTGAGGAAACGGCGGCGACGCCGGTTCTCGACGAAATCGTCGCAAAGGTGAAGGCCGAAACCGCAACGGCCGCAGCGGATGGCGCGCCCGCGCGCGAAGCCGCCGGCGCGCCGATGAGCGAAGAAAGCGCGGATGCGGCGCCGGCCGGCGCCGAGACCGAGGGAGCCGGCGGCGGCAACATGACCGCCGCCACGGACGACAAGCCCGCCGAACCCGTCTTGGCCGAGCAGGGCGCGGCTCGGCCCGCACCCGCAACCCCCGACGTCCGGACGGCGGCCGAAGCGGCGCCGGGGTCCGACGATGGCGTGGCGACGGGTTCGCTTGCGGATCGCAAGCCGGCGGAGCCGCAGGTCACCGCCGAGCCGGAAAAGGCTCAGTTGCCCGCACCGGAAAGCCTGTTCACCGCGGCCGGACCCGCGCTGCGCGACAGCCTCTCGGTATCGCTGGAATCGGCGATCGCGACGCTCCGCGCCGAAAACCCCAAAGACGAGACCGCCGCGCTCATCGCCGACCTCTACAAGAGCCGCAATTTCGAACCCTTGTTCTCCGGCGAAAACGGCTTCAACCCGCGTGGTGAGGCAGTGGCCGCGGCCCTCCAGCACGCCGATGAAGATGGCCTCGATCCCCAAGCCTACGCGGTTTCCGGCGACACGCAGGCCGCGCGGGAGATATCGATGCTCCGCGCCGCCGTGCTCTATGGCCATCAGGCCTATTCCGGCCGTGTGGATGCTAGCCGCATCCACCCGCTGGTCACCGTCGAGCCGCCCCGGATTTCGACCGAGGAGATCCTTGCCGGTCTGACCAGATCGGAAGATGCGGGCGCCTATCTCGTTTCGCTGAACCCGCCGCATGCGGGCTACAAGGGCCTGCGCGCGCTGCTGGCGAAGATGCGCGAAGAGGAAGGCAGGGAAAAACAGGTCGCCATTCCCGCCGGGCAGATGCTGCGCCCCGGCATGAGCGACGACCGGGTGCCACTGCTGCGAGAGCGGTTCGGGCTCGCCGCGCCCGCCGAAGGGGATGAGCGGCGCTATGACGAGGCCGTCGTCGGGGCGGTCAAGGAATTCCAGGCCGCGGAAGGCCTGACCAGCGACGGCATCATCGGCCCCAATACGCTCGAATTCCTCAATCGCGGCCACGCAGCGGATATCGCCTCGATCGAGTCGAACATGGAACGCTGGCGCTGGATGCCGCGCTCGCTGGGCAAGCGTTATGTCTATGTGAACGTGCCGGAATTTCTGGTGCGCATCATCGAGAACGGTCAGGTTCAGTACTCGACGCGTGTCGTCGTCGGTACGCCACGCAACCAGACACCAATCTTCGACGACGAAATGGAATATATCGACGTCAATCCGTCGTGGAACGTTCCGCGTTCCATCGCGGTCAAGGAGATGCTGCCCGAGATCAAGCGCGATCCGGACTATTTCTCCAAGACCAATTTTCAGGTCGTGACCGATGACGGTCGTGTCGTCGATCCCGAGCAGATCAACTGGCAGGTCTATGACGGCTCCTCACTGCCGTATCGTTTCCGTCAGCCGCCCGGCGACGGCAACGCGCTGGGGCGCATCAAGTTCATGTTCCCCAACAAGCACAACGTCTATCTGCACGACACACCGTCAAAGAGCCTGTTCGCCCGCGAAAGCCGCGCATACAGCCACGGCTGCGTGCGGGTGCAGAACCCGATCGATTTCGCGACGGCGCTGCTGAAGCGTGACACCGCCGTGTCCGCCGCGACGATCGAGCAACGACTGAAGACCGGCCAGCCCGGCGAACTCGGCCTGTCGGCGAAGATTCCCGTGCATCTGGTGTATTTCACCGCCTGGGCGAACGACGACGGCACGCTCGGCCGCATGCCCGACATTTATCAGCATGATGCCGCGACGCAGGCCGCGATGCGAGGTGACTATTCCTATTACGATCGCAGCCTTGCGACCTATCGTGCACAAAAAGTTGCCAAATTTGACCCGCAAGCTGCGCGCGAAGCCGAGCAGCAGGCGCGCATCGAGGTGGAGCCGCCGCGCCGGACGGGCCTCTTCGGTGTCTTGTTTGGCGCCCGCTGACCGGTTCGGCCTTTAACGGGGACGGTTGCCGGCGAACCGGTCGCAAGTTTGGATCAACGCGGAAGAAACGACAGAGCCTGATGCGCCTGACGCAATGGATGAGGGGGAACCGGATGCGCCGGGCCGGAGTGGGCCGCGGGTTCGCATGCCTGTCCGCATTCGCCTTCGCCTGCATCCTTTTCGGCGCTGACGCCCGGGCTGAGGACCGCACCATCTCCTTCAAGCAGGTCCACACCGGCGAGACGCTGACCGTCACCTACAAGCGCAATGGCCGCTACGACGCCGCCGCGATGGCCAAGATCAATTACATCCTGCGTGACTGGCGGCGCAATGAGTCGACCCGGATGGACCCGAGGTTGATCGACACGCTCTGGGAGGCCCACAAGCTGAGCGGCTCGCGTGAGCCCATCAACGTCCTTTCCGGCTATCGTTCGCCGGTTACGAACGCCATGCTGCGCAGCCGCTCCAACGGCGTTGCGAAGCAGAGCCAGCATATGCTCGGCAAGGCGACGGACTTCTTTTTGCCCGACGTGCCCCTCTCCAAGCTGCGCGCGGTCGGCATGAAGATGGAGCATGGCGGGGTCGGCTATTATCCGACGTCCGGCTCGCCCTTCGTGCATCTGGACGTGGCGAGCGTCCGGGCTTGGCCGCGGATGACGCGCCAGCAATTGCTGGCCCTGTTCCCGAACGGCAACACCGCACATCTGCCGGCCGATGGCGGCCCGCTGCCCGGCTATGAATTGGCCAAGGCACGTGTCGAACGCGCCAAGGGCAGCGAGCCTCGTATCACCCTCGCCAGCGCGTCGTCCGAATCCGATCCGGCGCGTCTGTCACGCGGTGGCGGCGGCCAGCGTCGCGGGCTTCTCGCCTCGCTCTTCAGCAACAGTCAGGACGAAGAGGAGGAGTCGACAGGCTCGTCCGCCCAGCGGGTCGCTGAAGCCTCGCCGGCCCCGTCCGCCCAGCAGGTCGTCGAAGCCTCGCCAGGCCCGTCCGAACAGGCGGCGACCCTCGCGCAGGCGGTCCCGCTTCCTTCACGGCGTCCGGAAGATGTTGCGGTACCGGGAACGCTGGACGCGCAGCGCCTTGCACTTGCCGCGGTGCCGATGCCCGCGCCGGCGGGTCGCCCGGATGTTCCCGGCGCGCAGCCCTCCGCGAAGTCGGGTAATGATTTGATCGCGCAGATCCTGGCATCCGAGGACGGCGGCAGGACGCAGGGCGAGGAGGCCGTCCGCATCGCCATGGCCATCTCGCCCGACCGCGTTCACTTGCCTGAGGCGAAGCCGTCGTTCACGGCATCGGCCCTCGGGCTGCGCGCCACATCGCCCGCCGACGTTGCCGATGGACGATCCAGCCTGACCGCGCTGATACCGCCTTCGACGATTCAGGATCCGATCACCGCCGCCCTCGCAGCATCTCCGCCGGCCGACCGGCCGGAGGCCGGCGAGAGAATGGTGGCTCCCGATCACGGCAGCGCATCGGTCACCGCGCTCATCCGCAATTCCGCCGAGACCCGCAATGCCGACGCCGCCGTCGCGGCCTGGCGAATCGACAATGCCTTCCAGGCGTTCGGCTACAGGGCAAGCGCGCCCGGCCGTCTCACCACCAGCCGATTCACCGGTCCAGCGGTTCGCGTCTTCGAGCGTTCTCAGGTGATGAGTTTCCGCGCCGGCTGATCGTTGCGGCCGCGCGGCTTCTTCCGCGACCTTATGAAAGCTGATCGTCTGCGATCATGCCGAGCGCATGCAGGTAGACGGTGAGAATTTCCTCCTGCTCCTGGCGTTCCTGCGGTTCCTGCTTGCGCAGCCGCACGACCTGGCGCAGCACTTTGGTGTCGAAACCCATGGCCTTTGCCTCGCCGTAGACATCCTTGATGTCGTCGGCGATCGACTTCTTTTCCTCTTCCAGCCGCTCGATTCGCTCCACGAAGGCGCGAAGCTGCTCTTTGGCAAAGCTGGTGCTGGCGTCATTCATCGTCTGCTCTTCTCCTGCAAAAGCGGGGGGTCAGTGTCCGTCGCGATTCTTGTCGAAAGCGGCCTGTTTTGCGGGGCTCGCTTCCTTCTGGTAGCGGGCCTTCCATGCCTCGTAGGGCATGCCATAGACGATTTCCCGCGCCGAGTCGCGGTCCAAATCGACACCCGCCTCGCCCGCCGCTTCCGCCATCCAGTTGCCCAGACAATTGCGGCAGAAACCGGCCAGATTCATCAGGTCGATATTCTGCACATCGGTCCGTTCGCGCAGATGGCTGACAAGGCGCCGGAAGACCGCCGCTTCCAGTTGCGTGCGCTGTTCGTCGTCCAGCCTGGCCATGATATCTCTCCTTGTCTCAGGGTCCTTCGGGAAGCCTCATGCGGCGCCGTGATGACGCACCACGTTGAGGTCCGGCAGTCTCAGCAGCGCCTCGATAACCGGCACGAGCCGATCCCCCCAGGCCCGCACGCCCTTCTCGTCGGCGATCAGATCCTGACGGATTTCCACCAGCGCGTGTGCGAGGCCCCTCATCGTGCCATGCCGCCACATCGTATCGCCCCTCAGACTGCCCGAATAGGGCTCGTTGTCGCCGACGATCAGATCCGTTTCCCGCGCCAGCATTTCCATTATCGGCAGCGCCATCCTCGGATCGCGGTCCCAGAGAACCCCGGCATGCCAGATTCGAGGCGTACCGCGCCAGACGGGTGTATAGGAATGAATGGAGAGCAGCGCGGGTGGGCGGCCGCTGGCAAGCCCGGCCTCGACCGCCCTCTCGATCGCCGCGTGATAGGGACGGTAGCAAAGGGCGAGCCGCTTTTCGCGCTCGCCTTCGTCGAGCCGCGCATTGCCGGGCACGACCGCCCCGTCGGAAAGCTGCATGATGAGCGTCGGATCGTCCTCGCCCCGATTGGGGTCGATGAGGAGGCGCGAGAAACGCGACAGCACCGCCGGCAGGCCTGTGCGCCGCGCCAGTTCGCGGGTCAGCGCCGCCACACCGATATCATAGGCGATATGGCGAACGAGCTGGGCATCGTCCATGCCGAGGGACCCGTAGCCGGGAGGAAAGATGTTGCTCGCGTGATCGCAGAGCAGGATCATGCCGCCGGCCGCATCGCCGGGGATCTGCTCGACCGGTTCATATCCGGCGTCCGCGCCCGCGACGTCCCTCTCTTTCTTCATTCCTGCCCCGATGCGATTTCGCCCGGCGATGGAAAGCCGATTCCCAAGATTCGCAAGGCGGGCTACAAGCTGATGCAAGGGGCAACATAGGCACGAACGGCACGGCCGGCAATTCATGCCGGGCAGCCCCGCCATATGCGACGAGGAAGCAGCAGCGTGACACGAAAGCCCGGCCCGCGATGAATGACGGCCAAGGCAGCGCGCAAGCGGCGATCGATGCCGGCACATTCGCCTTTGCCGCGCTGGTGTTCGGCGCGACGGCGATGGGTGCCTCCCCGCTTTTCCTGCGCCTTGCCGAAATCGGACCCTTTGCCGGCGCGTTCTGGCGCGTCGCGCTGGCGCTTCCCGCGCTCTATGTATGGGCGCGGCTGGATGGGCGCGGACGAAAACGGTCGGGTGCCATGCTGCCACGCGACAAACTCGTCATCGCGGCGGGCATCTTCTTTGCCGGCGACCTCGTCTTCTGGCATCTGGCGATCCTCAATACGACGGTCGCGAACGCGACCTTCCTCGCGGCGCTCGCCCCGGTCGCCGTGGTGATCGGCGCATGGGCCCTGCTCGGCGAATCGATCGGAGCGCGCACCCTCATCAGCATGGGGCTGAGCCTGGCCGGCGCGGGCCTGCTGCTCGGGTCGAGCTATTCCTTCAGGCCGGAGAATCTGCCCGGCGACATATCCGGTCTCGTCACGGCCTGTTTCTTCGGCGCCTATTTCCTCGTCGTCCGCCCGGCCCGACTGCGTCTGCCGGCCGGCATTGTCATCTTCCAGTCGAGCCTCGTCACCGCCGCGATCCTTCTGGCGATCGCGCTGGTCTCCGGCGAGCCCATGTTGCCGGCGAGCCTTGAGGGCGCGGCCTTTCTCCTAGCGCTCGGCCTTGTCAGCCATGCCGGCGGACAGGGGCTGCTCGCCTATGCGCTCGGCCATCTGCCGGCCGGTTTTTCGTCGCTGGTGATCTTCCTTGAAGGCGTCGCCGCTGCTCTTCTCGGCTGGCTGTTTCTCGGCGAGGGGCTCGGCGCGCTGCAGTTCGCCGGCTGCGCCCTGATCGTCCTCTCGCTGCTCTGGACACGGCCGCGCAAGACACCGATCCCGATGCCATGAGCTTCCGGCGCGAAACCCTGCTTGCCTTGCTGGACACGGCCATCGCCGCGGCCGACCCGGCCCATTGCCTGCCGCCGCACCTTCCGCCGCCACCCGTTGGACGGCTGATCGTGCTGGCGGCCGGAAAGGGGGCCGGCAAGATGTCGGCTACCGCCGCCGCCCACTATGCCGCCGAGGGTCTGCCACCCGGCAAGCTTATCGGTCTTGCCGTCACCCGCCATGGGCATGGGATGCCGGCAGGCAACCTGCCGGTGATCGAGGCCGGGCACCCGGTGCCGGATGCCGCCGGGCTCGGTGCGACGCAAAGCGCCCTCGCCCTCGCTGCGGGTGCCGGTGCAGACGATCTGGTTCTGGTGCTCCTGTCCGGTGGTGGCTCGGCCAACTGGATCGCGCCGGCTGAAGGCATCGATCTTGCGGCCAAGCAGCGCCTGACACGCGCGCTCCTTGCGGCCGGCGCGACGATCGACGAGTTCAACTGCGTGCGCCGGCACCTGTCGGCCGTCAAGGGCGGACGCCTTGCCGCGGCTGCCGCACCCGCGCCGATTCTGACGCTCGCCATTTCCGACGTGCCGGGGGACCGGCCCGAGACGATCGCCTCGGGTCCGACCGTGCCGGATCCGACCACGCTGGCGGATGCCCGCGCGATTTTGAAGCGCTACCGGATCCGCGAATCCGTCGCCGAAAGGGCCCTCGCCGATCCGGCGAACGAGACGCCGAAGCCAGGCGATTCCATCTTCGACAGGAGCGAGTTCCGGATCATCGCCCGGCCCGCCGACGCGATCCGGGCCGCTGCCGCGGCTGCCGAGGCGCGAGGCATACGGCCCGTGATCCTGGGCGACGCGCTTGAAGGCGAGGCCTGGCGCATGGGCGCCGATCAGGCGCGCCGGGCACTGGCCTTTTCCGGCCCGCCGACAGTGTTCCTGTCCGGCGGCGAGGCCACCGTCACGGTGCGCGGCGAGGGCCGTGGCGGCCCCAACCAGGAATTCGTCCTGGGCGCCGCCATCGCCGCGGACGGCGCCGAGGGCATCTCGATCGCGGCCGCTGATACTGACGGAATAGACGGGGGCACGGGAGCCCGGACCGACCCTGCCGGCGCCATCGCGGACGGGCGCACCTTCGCCAGGGCCGTGGCCGCGGGTCTTGATCCCGTCGCAATCCTGACAGACAACGACTCAACCCGGCTTTTCGCCACACTCGGCGATTTGATCTTCACCGGACCCACGCTGACGAACATCAACGATTTTCGCGCCATATTGCGCGATGACAGGAATTAGAAATGGCCGCTTCCGGTCCTTACGTTGCGCCCGACGGCCCGTTACATTCGACGCCATGACGATTTCACGGGCGGCCTTCATCCTTTCTCTCGGCCTGGGTTTCGCGGCTGTCGCTCCGGCGACGCCGGCAAAGGCCGATTTCCGTTTCTGCAACGGAACGGCCAGCCGCGTCGGTGTGGCCATCGGTTACAAGGACGAGGACGAGTGGGTCACGGAAGGCTGGTGGAACATCGAGCCGGGCGATTGCCGCAGCGTGCTCGTCGGCCCGCTCGCCTCGCGCTATTACTATGTCCACGCCGTCGACTATGACCAGGGCGGCGAATGGAATGGCGAGGCGCTGATGTGCACGCGAAACACGAGCTTTACCATCAGGGGCGTCGGCCGTTGCGAGCAGCGTGGTTATACATCGAGCGGCTTCTACGAGGTTGATACGGAGGAGAACCCCTCTTTTACCGTACAACTACTGGACGACGATAAACGGGAAGAGGGACAATGAGGCGGATTCGCTGCACCAAGATTCTGGCGACGCTCGGACCGAAGACCGCCAACCCCGAGATGCTGGCGAAACTCTTCGACGCGGGCGCCGACGGTTTCCGCATCAACATGAGCCACACATCGCCGGCAAAGCTCAAGGAACTGCACGCGATGGTGCGCGACCTGGAACAGCAGTTTGCCCGGCCGGTCGCCATTCTCGTGGACCTGCAGGGCCCCAAGCTTCGGGTCGGCACCTTCGCCGACGGCCAGGTGATGCTGAAGAACGGCGCGGACTTCGCCCTGGTGAAGAAGAAGGTCGACGGCACGGCCGAGGCCGCGACCCTGCCGCATCCGGAAATCTTCGGCGCGGTGGAGAAAGGCCACGCCATCCTCCTCGATGACGGCAAGCTCCGCCTCAGGGTCAGGTCGAACGACGGTGCGAGGATCATTTCCACCGTGGAGGTCGGCGGACCGCTCAGCGACCGCAAGGGGGTCAGTTTCCCCGACACGATCCTGCCCATGGGCGCGATGACGTCGAAGGACCGCAACGACCTTGAAGCCGCCGTCAATCTCGGCGTCGACTGGATCGCTCTCTCCTTCGTCCAGCGCCCCGACGATCTGGCCGAGGCGCGCAAGCTGGCGCGCGGCCGCGCCGCCATCATGGCCAAGATAGAAAAGCCTTCCGCCATCCAGTATCTCGACGAGATCATCGAGATGGCGGACGGGCTGATGGTCGCGCGCGGCGATCTCGGCGTGGAGATGCCGCTGGAGCGCGTGCCCGGCCTGCAAAAGCAGATCACCCGCGCCTGCCGCAAGGCCGGGCGGCCGGTCATCGTCGCGACGCAGATGCTGGAATCGATGATCAGCGCCCCGGTGCCCACCCGCGCCGAGGTCTCGGACGTGGCGACGGCCGTGTTCGAGGGGGCCGACGGGATCATGCTGTCGGCGGAAAGCGCGGTCGGCGAGTATCCGGTCGAAGCGGTCGCGACGATGAACAGGATCGCCGTGGAGGTCGAGCGGGACATGAATTACCGCAATATTCTGAATGCCCAGCGTGCCGAGCCGGAAGCGACCGGTCCGGACGCCATCAGTGCCGCGGCCCGCCAGGTCGCCGAAACGCTCAATCTCGCGGCGATCGTCTGCTATACGTCGTCCGGCGCCACGGGCCTGCGCGCCGCGCGCGAAAGACCCGGCCCGCCTATCATTGCACTGACGCCGAAGGCGGAGACATCGCGCCGCCTCGCCCTCGTCTGGGGAATCCATTCCGTGCTGACGGAAGACGCCCATGACGAGACCGACATGGTCGACCGTGCATCGCGCATCGCCTTTCAGGAAGGCTTCGCCAGATCCGGGCAGCGGATCATCATCTCGGCCGGCGTCCCTTTCGGCACGCCCGGCGCGACCAACATGCTGCGGATCGCTTTCGTCGGTTCGGAAGGTCTGGGTTCAGACTGAGGGAAACATTTGCGCCATCTCTGCTGCAATGCGGTCCCGCGCCGTCCAGTGCGGCATGTGCCCGGCGCCCGGCAGCATGACCAGACGCGCGCCTTCTATCTGCCGTTGCAGCGTCCGCGCGTGGATGTCGGGAGAGACCGAACCGTCCCGCTCGCCCGCTACGATCAGCGTCGGCACGGCGATGTAGCCGTATCGCCTGGCCTGCATCGTGACGGCGGCCTTCAGACCGCTCATGTCCTGCCCGTTCGCCCGAAAGGATTGCGGCCGCAGGACCAGCCTGGCCGCGATCTTGTCCGCATAGCCGGCGGGCGGCTGTTCGGGCCGGAACGCCCCGGCGGCCGACCCTTCGACAACGACCTCGCCGACCGGCAGGACGACGAGGTGGCAGAAGACGCGGCCGACGAACGGCAGGCCGGCGAGGCGGTAGTACCAGGTGATGCCGCCCGGCCAGGGATGGCTGACGGGCGCGAGCAGAACCAGACCGCCGACGCGGTCGGGGTAATCGAGCGCCAGTGCGAGCGCCATCGCCCCGCCCCATGAGTGTCCGACGACCACAGCCTTTTCGACGCCCATCCGGGTGAGCGCCGCGACGCACAGCCGCGCCTGTGCCGCAGGGGTGGACAGCTCCGCCGACGGCGGCCGCGCGCTATATCCCAGACCCGGGCGATCGAAGGCGATGACCCGATACGAGCGCGACAGGACTTCGCCGAGGCCGCGCATCTGATCGAGCGCATTGCCGCTCGCCCCGTGCAGCAGCACGACCGGCGGCGCATCGGGCGCGCCCGCCTCGAGCAGGTGCACGCGCACGCCCTCGACATCGAGGAACCGTCCCTGCGGCGGATACCTGTCCTCGATGACGCCGGTACGCCAGCGCGTATAGAGAAAAAGGGCGACCGCGACCGCCGCGGCAAGCAGGAAGAGCGTCATCCAACGCTATACGGGCGGGACGCGCGGACGGATTGCTGCGGCCGCTTTCAGATCCCGCGCCCTTCGACCTGCACGGTCAGTTCGTCTGCGGCTTCTCGCGCATTGTCGAGGAAAGGGTTGACCGCGAGGGCGCGCCGGAACGCGGCGAGCGCGTTCTTCTTGTCGCCGGTTTCCTTCAGGATCAGCCCGAGCCCGCTGAGCGCGCCGAAATGGCGTGGCTCCAGCTGCAATACGTGGTTGATGTCGGACATCGACAATGCGTATTCGTCGATCAGGTAATAGACGGTGGCGCGCTTGTTCCAGCCTTCCGCGTAGTCGGGCTTGAGCAGGATGATCTCACTGAGCAGTTCCAGCGCCAGGGGGAAATCCTTCTCCTCCATCGCCGCAAGGGCCCATTTCATCAGAAGGTCGATTGTTTCGCTTCCCGACTGTCCCCAGCGCACAAGAATCTGCGCCTGGAGCGCATGGCCCAGCGCCTCATCCTGCGCCTGCGACAGAGCATCGAGCAGATCGGTCAGGGTGGGGGGTTTATGTGCCTGCTTGCCGGCCGGCGGAACGGACGGGCGCTGCGCATCGTCGGCCGCCAGCTGGGCCGCATGAACGGGTTGGCCGACCGCCAGGGCAACGAACAGCAGAAGTTGCGCGAACCTCGTCATGATCGACGAGGCTACGCGTGGATGGTCGAAATTTCAATCGCCGATGAAGGCGGGGAAATCAGCCCTGGCGCGCCTTGAAGCGGCGGTTCGTCTTGTTGATAACATAGACGCGGCCGCGGCGGCGGACGAGGCGATTGTCGCGATGGCGGCCACGCAGCGACTTCAGGGAGTTGCGAATCTTCATGCCACTAAACCGTTGCCGGCCCTTCGATTTTCGCGCCGCGCCTGGCCGGCTGCGGCACCCGAAACATCAACGCCGGCTGGTCTGCCGGCGAATTCAGGCCGCAGATAGCCAAAATCGCCGGGAATTGTCAACGCGGGCGGATGAACTTTCCGGCCGCACCGAGCGGGAATATCCGCCGCATCGCTTCCAACGGACCGCAGAGAAGGAAATGGTGGGCGGTACTGGGATTGAACCAGTGACCCCTACGATGTCAACGTAGTGCTCTCCCGCTGAGCTAACCGCCCTTGTCATCCGGCGCGAACGGCCGCAAGGCCCGGTTCGCCGATGTCAGACAAGGCGATATAGCCGGACGCGCCGCCCTGTGCAAGCCCGGCCGCTATCGCGCCCGCCACCCCGTGCGCGGACGTGACGCCATGGTCAATCGCCGCGCTGCAACAAGGCATTGCAAGCCCGGCCATCCTCGGCTAGACCGGGCGCGGAATATGCGGCTGCCGGCCTTTGAGCGCACCGGTGTCATCACGGCCGCGCTGTCCGTCGGCGCCGAACGAGGCGCAGCGCCCAGGAGGTAAAGCATGGCGTCTACCTACGATACCGTCGCCGATATCATCGCCGACACCTGCGACATACCGCGCGACGACATCACACCGGAGAGCCATGTGATCGACGATCTGGGCATCGACAGCCTCGACTTTCTCGATGTCGTCTTCGCCGTCGACAAGGCATTCGGGATCAAGGTGCCGCATGAACAATGGACCGAGGACGTCAACCAGGGCAATGCGACGGCGGAAGACTACTTCGTGATGAAGAATCTGTGCGCCCGCATCGACGAGCTGGTTCAGGCGAAGAACGCCTGACCGCTGCACCGAACGAGGCGCCGCGACGGGGCGGCGCCGGAACGGCCGTGATCCGACATGCAGCTTGAATATTTCCAGATGATCGACCGCGTCGTCGAGATGGATCTGGACAGGCGCACCATCCGCATCGAGGCCATCGTTCCGGAAAAGAGCACGGTCTTCGAAGGGCATTTCCCGGGTCACCCGCTGCTGCCCGGCACACTGATGATCGAGGCGATGGCGCAGTCGCTTGGCTTTCTGACGCTCAACGTGCTGGACTGGGGCCGCGTACCTCTTCTCACCGGCGTCAACAAGGCCAAGATCCGCCGCTTCATCGAGCCCCAGACGACGCTGCTGATCGACGCCGCGCTGCTCCAGGATGGCCAGGGATACGCGGTCGGCGAGGCGGAGATCAGCCATGAGGGCAAGCGGGTCGCCAACGCCTCGCTCAGCTATGTGGTCACGCCCTTCCCTTCGGAGGTGATGAAGACCGCGCTGCTTGAAGTGAAGGATCGCATTCTCAACGCCGCACCCGCCGCTTGAGTGGCGGGCCACCCCGGAACTAGATATGAACCGGACAACGGACAGGACATGAGCCAGAAAAGACGCGACGTCTGGATTACCGGAATCGGGATCGTCTCCTCGCTCGGCGAGGGGATGGAGCCGCATCGCGCGGCCCTCAACGATCTGTCGGGCGCGGTGCCGGCACTGGACCGCGAGACGATGGCGCCCTACCCGTTCCATCCGATGTGCGAGATCGACCTCTCGGCGCAGATTCCGCGCCGCGGCGACCAGCGCCAGATGGAGCCATGGCAGCGTTATGGCGTCTACGCCGCAGGCATGGCGCTGGAGAACGCGGGCGTGAAGGACAATGCCGAACTGCTCGCGACCATGGACATGGTCGTCGCCGCCGGCGGCGGCGAACGCGACATATCCGTCGACGAAGCGGTGATGACGAGGCTCGCCGAAGGGGCATCGCTCGGCGACCGCGCGATTCTCGAACAGCTCAATGGCGATCTGCGCCCGACCCTGTTCCTCGCCCAGCTTCCAAATCTTCTCGCCGGCAATATCTCGATCGTTCACGGCGTGACGGGAACCTCGCGCACATTCATGGGCGAGGAAGCCTGCGGCGCCGACGCCGCCCGGATCGGCCATGCGCGGATCGCGGCGGGTCAGAGCGAGATCTGCCTCGTCGGCGGCTCGTTCAACGCCGCCCGGCCCGACATGCTGCTGGTCCTCGCCTTCGCCGAGGCAGCCCTTCGCGGCGAATGGAAGCCCGTCTGGGAACGCGGGGAAAACCCTGGCGCGGTCCTCGGCAGCATGGGCGCGTTCCTCGTCCTGGAATCGCCCGAACACGCAAAGGCGCGCGGCGCAACGCCGCTGGCCAAGCTGACCGGGATTGAAGCGGACCGTTGCGGCCGCGGTCCCGGGGCGGCAGCCGCAATCGCGCGCCGGCAGTGGGAAACGCTCGCGGCCGCCGCGGAAGGCAAACCCCTCGCGATCCTTTCCGGCGCCAGCGGCGCCGGCCCCGCGACAGCCGAGGAACATGCATTTCTTGCAGCCCTCTGCGAGACCCGCCCCGATACCGCCGTTCGCGCCACGGGCACGATGCTCGGCCATGGGCTGGAGCCGCAATTCCTGCTCAACCTCGCACTCGCCGCCCTGACCGTCAGCGATGGCCGCATCTTCCCGCCACGCGACGCGAGCGGGCTGGAGAAGCCGCTGTCCGGCGAGGTCCGGCATGCTATCGTGACCGGCTGGGGCCACTGGCGCGGCGAGGCCATGGCGCTTGTTGAAGCTGTCTGATCCGGCCGACCGATTTGAGGAACCGATATGTCCAGCTCCCATACCGATAGCCAGGGTCGTCCGCTCATCGCCGTCACCGGCGCCGGCATCGTCACCTCGCTCGGCGCCGGCAAGGCCGACAACTGGGCCGCGCTCACCGCGGGCAAATCCGGCATCCATCGCATCACCCGCTTTCCCGTGGAGGGACTTCGCACCACCATCGGCGGCACGATCGACTTCGTCGAGGTGGATCCCATGACGGTGCCCGATCTTTCGGAACGTCTCGCTGCGATGACGGGCGAGGAGGCGCTGCACCAGAGCGGGCTCGGCGTCGGCGATTTTCCGGGGCCCCTTTTCATGGCGATCCCGCCGATCGAGGTCGAGTGGCCGCAGCGCACCGAATTGGCACGCGCGACCAATGTCCGTCCGGTGACCTATCCTGCAATCCTCGAGATCGCCGACCGCTATCCCCAGCATCACGCTCGCTTCATGTTCGGCGGCATCGCCGAACGCACCGCCGAACGCTTCGGGACCAAGGGCGCGCCGATATCGCTCACGACCGCCTGTGCTTCCGGCGCGACCGCGATCCAGCTCGGCGTCGAGGCCATCCGCCGCGGCGAAACCGATGCTGCGCTGGTCATCGCGTCCGACGCCTCCATGACCAGCGAATCGATGATCCGCTTCTCGCTCCTTTCGGCCCTTTCGACGCGTAATGACGAGCCCGAAGGCGCCTCGCGCCCCTTCTCCAAGAACCGCGACGGCTTCGTCATGGCCGAGGGCGCGGCCGCCCTGGTGCTGGAAAGCGCCGAACACGCGCAGAAGCGCGGCGCGAACATCCTCGGCTACATCGCCGGCGTCGGCGAACGCGCCGACGGTTTCCACCGCACGCGCTCAAATCCCGACGGGAAGGCGATCATCGCGGCGATGAATCTGGCGCTCGCCGATTCCGGGGTGTCGCCGGAGGATATCGATTACATCAACGCCCACGGCACCGGCACGCCTGAGAACGATAAGATGGAAAGCCTCGGCGTCTCCACGGTTTTCGGCGAGCGGATCGGCAAGATCCCGATCAGTTCCAACAAGTCGATGATCGGCCATACGCTGACTGCGGCCGGGGCCATCGAAGCCGTCATCAGCCTGATGACGATCGAACATCAGTGCCTGCCGCCGACGATCAACTACAACGAGCCCGATCCGACGATCGAACTCGACGTCGTGCCCTTCAAGGCACGCAATCACCGCGTCCGCCATATCCTGTCGAACTCGTTCGGCTTCGGCGGCCAGAACGCCTGCGTCGTGCTTTCGGCGGAACCGGCCTGATGCGGGCGTTGCAGATCACCGGCGAGCGCCGGGCCGAACTCACCGACATCGAGGCGCCGCCGGCGCCGGCGCCGGGCGAGGTGCAGGTGGCGATCAAGGCGATGGCACTGAATCATATCGACGTCTGGGGCTTCCGCGGCATGGCGTTCGCCCGGCGCAAGCTGCCGCTGACCGTTGGCGCCGAGGCGGTCGGCGAGATCGTCGCGCTCGGCGAGGGCGTTGCGGACCGCAGGGTCGGCGAGCGGGTCGCGCTCTATGGCGCCGTCACCTGCGGCACCTGCCCCGCCTGCCGCGAGGGACGCGACAATCTGTGCGAGAACCCCGGCGGGGTCATGGGCTTCCATCTCGACGGCTTCGCCCGTGAAAGACTGAATATCGGCGCCCGTTACTGCGTCCCCATCCCCGATGGCGTCGCCATAACGGACGCGGCCTGCGCGCCCGTCACCTTCGGCACCGTCGAGCACATGCTGTTCGACAACGCAAAGCTGAAGGCCGGCGAGACGATCCTCGTCCATGCCGGCGGCAGTGGCATCGGCACGGCTGCGATACGCCTTTCCAAGGATGTCGGCGCCCACGTCATCACCACGGTCGGCGACGACGAGAAGGCGGCGAAGGCGAAGGCGCTCGGTGCGGACCACGTCATCAACTACCGCGAGGAGCGCTTCGAGGGCGTGGTGCGCAAGCTGACGAAGAAGAAGGGCGTCGACGTCGTCTTCGAGCATGTCGGCGTCGATACCTGGAGCGGTTCGATGTTTTCCATGAAGAAGGGCGGCCGGCTCGTCACCTGCGGCTCGACGACCGGGATCACCGCGCAGATCAACCTGTTCCAGCTTTTCCAGCAGCAGCTCAGGCTGTTCGGCAGTTTCGGCTGCACGATGCGCAACATCGCCGATGGCCTGGGCAAGATGAAGCGCGGCATCCTGCCCGTCATCGACACGGTCATCACGCTGGACGATATCGTGACGGGCCTTGAAAGGCTGGAAAGCCGCAAGGTCTTCGGCAAGATCGTCGTCACCTTCGACTGATCGCAGAACACCGATGAAATCGCGGAAGGCACCTCTCAGCTACCGGTTCAGGCTGCGCATCAAGCAGGCGGCGGACTGGCTGGTCGCGCAGGCGGCCTTTTCGGTGCTGGGCCTGATCCGGCTTCTCGGACCGCGGCGCGCCGGCAACCTGTTCGGATTTCTCGCGCGCACATTCGGTCGCCTGACGAAACAGGACAAGCTCGCCCGTGCCAACGTGAAAGCCGCGTTCCCGGAGAAGTCCGAGGCGGAGATCGACGCCATCGTCGCCGACTCTTGGGACAATCTCGGCCGTGTCGCCGCCGAGTACCCGCATATGGCGTCGATCTATGATTTCGACGGCCGGCGCCAGGGCAATATCGAGATCGTCGGCGCGGATATTTTCGACCGCCTCGCCGCAGACGGCAAACCGGCGATCATCTTCTCGGCCCATCTTGGCAACTGGGAACTGCCCGCGATCGCGGCGGCCCGGCACGGACTTGAGGTGACGGTGCTCTACCGCACGCCCAACAACCGCCGAATCGCCGACTATATCCGGCGGGTGCGTGCCGACATCATGGGCGCGATGCTGCCGACCGGTTCGAGTGCCGTCTTCGGCATGGCGGCAACGCTGGAGGCAAATGGCCATCTCGGCCTGCTCGTCGACCAGCGCTACTGGCGCGGGCCGATCGGCCGGATGTTCGGCCGGCCGGCCCTGATGAACCCGGTCGTTCCCAAACTGCTTCGCAAATACGACGCACCGGTGCATGGCTGCCGGGTGATCCGCCTGCCCGATACCCGCTTTCGCATCGAACTGACCGAAGAAATCCCGATGCCGAGGGATGCCAGGGGCGAAATCGACCTGCCGGCCGCCGCGCAGGTCATCTCCGACGTCATCGAGGGCTGGGTGCGCGAAAATCCCGGCCAATGGCTGTGGCAGCACAACCGCTGGGGCGGCATCCGCAAGAACAGGAAAAAGGTGGCTTAGGTCCCCAAGCGGTCAGGCCGCGATCATTCTTTCAACCTGGGCGACCAGATCGCGCAGGTGAAAGGGCTTGGAGAGGATCTTCGCGTTGCGCGGCGCCTGCGAATCGGGATTGAGCGCCACCGCGGCAAAGCCGGTGATGAACATCACCTTGATATCGGGATCGAGTTCGCTTGCCCGCCGCGCCAGTTCGATGCCATCCATCTCCGGCATGACGATATCGGTCAGCAGAAGGCTGAAAGTTTCTTCCTGAAGGCGCGAATAGGCGCTTTTTCCATTGTCGAAATCGACGACCTCATGGCCGGCGTTTTCCAGCGCCCTGACGAGGAAGCGGCGCATGTCGTTGTCGTCTTCGGCAAGCAGAATTTTTGTCATGTAGGCAGGTTCCCGAATCGCCCTCAATCCATCCTTCTTCGATAGCATCAAGGGCTATCGAGAGCGTTAACGCGATCCTAGCACCACACGCAAATGCTCGACAGCGCGTTTATGTCGCGGATAGAGTAGTATGCGGTTCAATCGGACCGCGAGGAAACGCATTCGGACGCGGGCGCAGCAGGAAGAAATGGAAAGCTTCGACATCCTGATTCCGCAGGACGGTATCGACGTCCCGTTTCTGTTCAATTCGCCTCATAGCGGAAACCATTATCCAGAGGATCTGATCGCCGCGGCGCGCCTGCCGATCAGCGATCTAAGACGTTCCGAGGACTGCTTTGTGGACGAACTGTTCGCCGGATCGCTCGACCTCGGCGCCGTGCTCATGCGCGCCCGCTTGCCTCGCGCTTATGTCGATCTGAACCGCGAGCCTTACGAACTCGATCCGTCCATGTTCGACGCGCCCCTGCCGGCATTCGTCAACACCCGGTCGGTGCGCGTCTCCGGCGGCCTGGGCACGATCGCCCGCATCGTCGCGGAGCGCAAAGAGATCTATGCGCGCGCCCTCGGCGTCGATGAAGGCCTTTCCCGCATCGAACGACATTACAAACCCTACCATCGCGCCCTGGTGCGGCTTCTCAGCGAAATCCGCGGCAGTTTCGGCGCGGCGATCCTGGTCGACTGCCATTCGATGCCGTCGGCGCGGGTCGCCGGCGAGACCCGCCCTCGGCCGGATTTCGTCATCGGTGACCGTTACGGCACAAGTTGTTCCGATATCGTCGCCAACACGGTCCAGGAATCGCTGACCGCGATGGGATACCGCGTGAGCCGCAACAAGCCCTACGCCGGTGGCTTCATCACCGAGCGCTACGGCAATCCCTCCGCCTCCATCCATGCCGTCCAGATCGAGATCAACCGCGCGCTCTATATGGATGAAACCCGTTACACGCGCTCCAACGGCTACAGCTGGGTCTGCGCCGACCTCACGCGCATGATGCGGCACCTCGTTACGGTCATCCCGGGCCAGCTTTTGCCGCAGCGCACAGCGGCCGAATAGATAGCCGGCGCATTCCCTAGGGGAACTCGGCTTACCTTCATAACGCGCTGAATCGAGAAGAAAAAAGGGCCGCCAAAAATGGCGGCCCGAGTCTAGGGAGGAAACGCCCAAGGAGGGCAAGCGGCAAAGAATTGCCGCAGTGCAAAAATGCTATGTGCGGTGCACAAAGTCAAGCGGTATGTGGTGAGAAAATCGGGGCAAAACGCCGTCAATTCATCCGCTCGATGTGAAGCGCTCTGTAAAATATGCGGTTTCGGCCGTACATGCGGCGGATTGCCGCGCAAAATCGAAGCGGAAAAATCAGCGTTATTCCGAAATAGCCGGATCGGGCGCGCGACGGTACAGGACCAGTGCCACGGCAAGAATGCCGGCGAGGAACAGAAAAACCGCGCGGTATGAATCGGGTTCGCGAACGGCCTGTCCCTCCGACAGCCAGCCGACGATCACGCCGGACACCCCCTGCCAGACGAACGCACCGCCCATCGTCCCGATATTCATCAGCGTGATGCCCCGACCGACCATGTGGAGCGGAAAGATGGCCCGGCCATGCGAGGTCAACACGGTCGAGAAGCCGGAAAACAGGCCGAGGAGCGAGAATTCGGCGATGACCCAGCCGACCGGGAGCGCCGCCGAAAAAGCCAGCAGCACGAGCGTTGCCACCGTACAAACGCCGCCGATCCTGACGGGTATGCGAAAGCTCCCGAAGAACTGATCGGAAGGTCCCCATAGAAACAGTCCGAGGATCTGCGCGACCGCGAAGATGAACAAGGCACGTCCCCGCTCCGCCAGATCGAGACCATGCACGTCGGTGAAATAGGGGCCGGCCCACAGACCGAGCAGGGTCACGAACACCGCGTAGCAGCAGAAATGCATGGCAAACAGGGGCAGGACCCCCGGCCTCCTGATGACGGCGGGATAGGCGCGCAACGCCTCCCCGAGATTCTGGTGCTGCCGCGGCGGCGCTTCCGTTCCCGGCGGCCTGTCGCGCACGACGAACAGCGCGACGGTGAAGACGACGAAGGCCGCCGCTCCGACGGCGAGAAACGCTGAACGCCAGCCCCAGACGTCGCTGATCCAGGCGAGCGGACTGGTCGCCGTCAAGGTGCCCACCGTCCCCACCGCAATCGTCGCGCCGAGCAGCATCGTGAAGCGTCGCGGTGAAAACCAGCGCGTGTAGATGGTCAGGGTGCCCATGAGGATGGCGCCGCACCCCAGCCCCATCACCACCCGTCCCGCGATCAGGCCTTCCGCCCCTTCCGCCCGCGCGAAAAGGACGCAGCCGACGACGGCCAGCATCATCAGCGCGCCCATGGTGCGGGTCGCTCCATAGTGGTCGATGGCGATGCCGACGGGAATCTGCAACGCGGCGAAGGCAAGAAAGAAGCTGCTGCTGACCAATCCGAGCATTTCCGGCGACAGCGAAAGCTCGTCGGCGATGTCGGGCGCGATGACGCCGACGGAATTGCGCAGGAACTGGCTGAAGAAGTAGACGGCGCACAAGATTGCAACCAGCGCATAGGCGCGCGCGCTCCGCTCGCCCGGCGACCCGGATACTGTCAATTTGCCTTTCCTCCCGCTTCTTTCCGGCGAGCTTAGCCGCCCTCCATTGCGGCACCAGTGCGCCTTTCGTATAGCTGACCTGCACTACGGGAGAACCGGAATGGACCGCTCGGCACTGGAATCCGTCTTTCAACAGGCCGCCGACGCGGCGGGCGCGGCGATCAAACCCTACTTCCGCGCGCGGTTTTCCACCGGCGACAAGGGGACGAACGGCCTGTTCGACCCGGTGACGGAAGCCGACAGGGCCGCCGAGGACGCGATACGCTCGGTCATTTGCCGCGCATGCCCCGCAGACGGCATCCAGGGCGAGGAATTTCCTCCGCACGAGGGAACGAGCAACCGCATCTGGGTGATCGATCCGATCGACGGCACCCGTTCGTTTCTGTGCGGGGTGCCGCTGTTCGGTACGATCATCGGCCTTCTCGAGGCCGGCCGTCCCCGCGCGGGACTGTTCGATCAGCCTTTTTCGGGCGAGCGCTTCTACGGCGATGGCGGCGAAAGCTGGTTTCATCGCGGCGCCGAACGCCGGCGGCTTGAAACGCGCAGGACCGCCGCCCTGAGCGAGGCGCTGATGATGACGACGTCGCCGCGTCTCTTTTCAGACGTGGAAGCCGAAATCTATGACGGGCTGGAGGCATCGGTGCGCCTTGCCCGCTATGGAGCCGACGGCTACGCCTATGCGCTGCTCGCGGCGGGCCAGATCGATCTGGTCGTCGAATCCGGGCTTCATCCGCACGATATCGTCGGCCTCATCCCGATCATCGAGGGCGCCGGCGGCGTCGTGACGGGCTGGGACGGAAGCGATGCGGCGCATGGCGGACGCGTGCTTGCCGCGGCTAACAGGACCATCCACGCCGCGGCGATGGAACGGCTTCGTCCTTGAATCTCAGAAGACGGGTTGGCCGGGAATGAAACTGTCGAACGCCGCCCAGAACAGTTCGCGGATGCCGTCGCGCTCCATGAGCACCTCATGCCGCGCACCGGGTATCAGCAGGTGCTTGCCGTTTCGCATATGCAGGGCGAAGCGTTCGATCGCGGGCGTTGACACGACCTTGTCGCTGCCCGCCGCGATGATAAGCACCGGCGTGCGGATCTTGTAGGGAAATCCGGCGTCGTTGAGACGCGCCGTCACCCTGCAGGCGGCGTGGAACCAGCCGACGGTAGGTGCGCCGAGGCCGAGTTGCGGCGCAGCTTCCAGCACAGCAGCCGTGCGCTCGAAGCGCGCGGGATCGGAGGTGAAGGGATTTCCCGCAAACGCCCCGGAGACCCTCGCCTTCCGCCCCCCGCCCGGCACCCGCAGACCGCCGAATCCGAAGAAATTCAGAATCTCCGCCGTTGCCGTCAGCAGCCCGTGGTGACCGTATATCCGGATCATCGGGGCTGAAAGTACGATGCGCTCGAACCAGCAGCCCGCCCGCGTCGCAAGCGACAGCATGACCGTTCCGCCCATGGAGTGGGCAAGGGCGAAATAGGGAGGCGGCGAATCGGGCAACGCGACCTGCGTCATCAGACATTCGACATCGCGTTCGTAATGCTCGAACGTTTCGATATGGCCCAGCAAGGGGTCGGCGCACAGCCGGTCCGAACCGCCCTGGCCGCGCCAGTCCATGGCGACGACGTGGAACCCGCGCCGCCTGAGATCGGAGATCGTCTCGAAATATTTCTCGATGAATTCGGCGCGGCCCGTGAACAGGCACACCGTCCCCAGCGACTTGCGCGCGGTCGGCCGCCAGCGGGCAAACCGAATCCGCCGGCCATCGGCCGTTTCGATCATCCCGCTGACCGCGCCGCTGGGAACCGGATTTACCGGGATATCGACAAGTTCCATTTCCGCCGCCTGGAAGGAGTCCTTGGATCGTGGTGAGACCCCGGCAGGCCATACAATAGGCGCATGGCCGCCACAAGCCGGGCGGCGTCGCTCCTGCCGCACAAAAGCGGGGCCGGAAGCGATCTCGTCATCGCTTCCGGCCCCTGTATACCGGCCGTCACGGGGGCGTTAGGACGACCGGAACCGGGAAGCTTCTTGCGGGCCTACCGCCAGGCGTAGCGCTTGCCGGTGATGGCGCCGCTATAGGCGCTGACCTCGACGAAGACCCTGCGACCGCGCAGATCGACGGCGCTGACCGTGTAACGGGAGCCGCGGGTTTCCACGACGTAGGCGCGGCGGTAACCGGCGCGATAGACGATGCCGACGGCGTCGCGCGCGCTGATCGTCGAGCGGTAGTGATGCCGGCGGTGACGGTCATGGCGATCGTCCTCCCAGCGGTGGTGCCCGTAGGCGCCGGTGCCCGCGGCAAGGTTGACCCCCGGCAGTCTGAGCTGCACCGAGAGGTTGTCCGCGCTGGCGGTCTGCGGCACGGCGAACGCCGCTGCTGTCAGGGCTGCGGCGATGATCAGTTTCGTTTTCATTTCTCATTCTCCAATCGGCCCGGCTGCCCTTTGCCGCCGGAATGATCTGAAGAATGACGAATCGCGTCTGAACGAGATCGGAATGGCGCGTTCATCTTGCATTCAGCCGATTCCGCCCGGGGAAGAGGGTGTGAAAATGGGGTCTCGCGCGCGTCGTGCGCGGGTTCTTGAACTCCTTCGGGGACGTTCCCAAATAAGTCTCGCCGGTGTTGCCGCTACCCGAATGGAGCGCCGGCAATCATGGAAGGTCCGGCCAGTTGGCGGACCGGAAGACATGTCGCTTCAAGGAGGATATGTGATGCGAACTGTTGATTTTTCCCCGCTTTACCGCTCGACCGTCGGTTTCGACCGTCTGTTCTCGATGCTCGACCACATGGGCGGCGTCGAAAGCTCGGCCCCGGGCTATCCGCCCTACAATATCGAGCGCACGGGCGAGCATTCCTACCGGATCACGATGGCGATCGCCGGCTTCTCCGAAGCCGATCTTTCCATCGAGGTGAAGGAACATACGCTTTCGGTGCGCGGCGACCGCGCGCCCCGCGACGAAGCCGACAAGAGCGAAGTGCTCTATCGCGGCATTGCCGAGCGCAATTTCGAACGCCGGTTCCAGCTCGCCGACCACGTAGAGGTGAAAGGCGCGCGTCTTGAGAACGGCCTTCTGCACATCGATCTGGCGCGGGAGATTCCCGAGGCGCTGAAGCCCCGCTCGATCAAGATCGAGGCCGCCGGCAATACCAAGGCGATCACCAAGAAGCACTAGCCGTCCCATCGACGGGTGATACGGATGGCGTCGGTCGCCCTGAGGCGGCCGGCGCCATCTTCGTTTCATGCGAGGATCGACGAGACCCGCTGGATTTCGTCCTGCGTCGTGGCGAACGAGCAGACGAAACGCAGCAGAACCTCGTCCCGGCCCGGCGGCTCGGACGGCGGCGCGCCGCGCCATTGGAACGCCGCGATGCCGGCGCCGGCGAGCCTGTCGCGATTGGCGTTGGACAGTACGGCGAAAACCTCGTTGCCCCCGACCGGCCAGGCAAGCCGCGCCTTGCCCGAAGCCGTCAGCACGCCGGCAAGATCCCATGCCATTCGGTTGGCGTGCGCGGCAAGTTCAAGCCAGTGCCCGTTTTCCAGATAGGCGAGCAATTGCGCGCCAAGGAAACGCCCTTTTGAGAGAAGCTGTCCGGCCCTCATCCGACGCCGGGCAAGATCGCCGGCCGCCGTCTGCGCGATGATAGGGCTTTCTTGGAAGACAATGACGGCTTCCAGCGCCAGACATCCGTTCTTGGTGCCGCCGAAGCTCAATATGTCGACGCCGGCCTTCCAGCTCATCTCGGCTGGCGAGCAGCCGGCAGCCGCTACGGCATTGGCGAAGCGCGCCCCGTCCATGTGCAGCGCCATGCCGTGGCGGCGCGCGGTCTTGCCGATGGCGGCGACCTCGTTCACCTCGTACCGGCATCCGAGCTCGGTCAGCTGGCTGATGCTGATCGATGTCGGCCTTGGATGATGCACATCGTCGAAATCATAGTCTGCGAGCACCTCGCCCAGCCGCGCCGCGTCAAGCTTGCCGCCTTCGCCCGGCAGCGCGAGAAGCTGCGCGCCGCCCGTCTGCAGCCCGTGCGCGCCGCATTCGTCGGTGCGGATATGCGACACCTCGTGACACACCGTTGAGCCCCAGGGCGGCGTGACCGCTGCCAGTGCGAGCGTATTGGCCGCCGTCCCGGTCGCCACAAAAAAGACCGAGCAGCGGGTTTCGAACAATGTTTCCAGCGCCTCCGCCGCGCGCGCCGTCCAGTCGTCATTGCCGTAGGACCGCGCCTGCCCGGTATTGGCTTTGGCGATCGCCTGCATCACCCGATCCGAGACGGGCGCCATGTTGTCGCTGCCGAAGCTCAAGACGTCCTGCCCTCCGCCTGATCAAAGCCAATAGGGTTCGATCGCCGCCCGGTCGCCGGGCTCGCCGATGCCTAAAACCTCAAGATAGAAGGCATATTCGGTTTTCAGCGCCGCCGAAACCGTGTCGCCGCGCCGGAAGCCGTGCGCCTCGCCTTCAAACATGCGCAGCGCCACCCGCCTGCCCGCCGCCTTGAGGACGCCGGCCATCGCACGCGACTGTTCGGGTGCGACGACCCGGTCTTCCGTTCCCTGGAGAAACAGCATGGGACAGGAAATCGCATCGGCGTGCAGGAGCGGAATGCGGTCGGTCGGGATAGCGGCGCCGCCGGAAAGCCCGAACAGGCTGTCGAAATAGCCCGCCTCGAATTTGTGCGTGGTTGCCATCAGCGCGCGCGGATCGCCGATCCCGTAGATGCTGGTCCCGGCCGCGAAGCAGTCGTGACGTACCAGCGCCTGAAGCACGCTGTAGCCGCCCGCCGAAGATCCCGAACACACCAGCCGCGCCGGATCGGCAAGGCCCCGTTCGGCCGTCCCCAGCGCTGCGGCCGCCAGATCGTCGGCATCGAGGATGCCCCAGTTGCCGTCGAGCGCCTTTCGGTAGGGCGCGCCATAGCCGGAACTGCCGCGATAATCGACATCGAGAAAGGCAAAGCCGCGGCTGGTCCAGAACTGGATCTTGAATTTGAGCCCGCGGTCCGCTTGTCCGGTGGGCCCGCCATGCGCGGAAACGATCAACGGCGGCAATGCGCCCCCGGGACCCTTATGGGCGGGATTGGCCGGCGGATAGTAGAGGGCGTGCAGGAGACCCCCGCCGGCGTCGATATCGAGCCGGCGGGCGACGGAGACGAGCCCCGTCGGCAGTGCCTTCCCCGCATCGCCGCACAGCCTCGTCTCGCCCTTGTCGCCGATGGCGATGATGGCGGGTGCGCCATGATGGCGCGTGGCGATGACGACGGTTTCGCCCCCGATGCGGCACGGATTGGCGGCGCCCGCGATATCGCCGGGCATCGTCGCCGCTATTCTTTCGCCTGGCGCCGCCAGCATGGGCTCGCCGTCTCGCAGGACGATGCCGCCGACCGCCTCCCCGTCAAGCATGAAGCTGCGTTCCCCGAGGCTCCAGAGCGGCCGCAGCCATTCACCCTCGATCTTGCCCGTCCGCGTCCACCGGCCTTCGGCATGCGCATAGACCGCGCTTTGCCCATCGCGCTCGATGACGGCATGAAGAACGCCGCCCGACGACCATTCCGGCTGGAAGGCGATGTCGTCCGCGTCGGTAAGGCGCTGCGCATCGACGATGCCGCCCTCTTCCCGGCGCCCCAGCCACAGGGCGGCGCCTTCCCAGGGCATATGCGGCAGGTTCCAGCAGAGCCATGCCAGCCAGCGGCCGTCCGGCGAAAGGCGCGGCGCGGCATAGAAATCCGCCCCCTGCGCAATCGGCGAGACATTGCCCCTCCCATCGATCGAGACGAGCAGATTCCTCGGATAGTGACCGCTTTCGGCCTGCTCCGCGACGGCGACGATCGTACCGGCATCATCGACGGCGCCGTCGGCGAACCTGTATTCCGGCGCCTGGGTGATCCTGCGAACGTCGCTCCCCGCGATTTCGTATATGTCCTCGTCATCCGCATTGACGAAGAACAGCCGGCCCGCGCCCGCAAACAGCGCGCCCCCGCCATACTCGTGGACCCGCGAACGCGCCGAATAGGGAGCCGGGATAAGATCGTGCGGGCCATCGTCCATCCCGGCGACGACCACGCCGCGCCCGCCTTCCAATGGCCGGCCCTCGACCCAGACAGCGCGGCCGCGCCACGCGGTCAGGTCGCCGAGCCGCGCGGAGCCGGCGGCGCAATCGGCCGCCGACAGCGGGGACGGCCAAAGGCCGAACGGGGTCTCCTGCTTGCCGGCTTCTGCGGGGATGGCGCTGCTCCTTTGTCGGGAAGCAACCCATAACCCTGCCGCGACCGGATTTGAAGTCAGCCCATATGGCGCCGGCGGATCAGATGATCGAGCGACAGCCGTCCCGGTCCGTTCAGGATGATATAGAGCAACGCCACGGCCCAGAGCCCGTGCGTCACATAGGCGTCCGGATAGACGAAGGTCTGGATGACCAGCGTCATCACCAGCAGAGCGGCGGCGGAAAGCCGGCTCGCCAGCCCGATGACCAGCAAGAC
Organism: Flavobacteriaceae bacterium; assembly: GCA_050249695.1. Taxonomy (GTDB): domain Bacteria; phylum Pseudomonadota; class Alphaproteobacteria; order Rhizobiales; family Tepidamorphaceae; genus JACKJP01. The sequence continues at coordinate 430,544 of JBFWQA010000003.1, forward strand.
CGGGAACACGTGTTCCGCGATCGTTGCCATATAGGCCGCCGGCACCGGCGGAATGAAGGGAAGGCGGAATTCTTCCCGGAAAAGGAAGAAGGTGGAGTCCTTGAGCATGAACCCCTCGACCTTGGTGCGGCCCGATTGCCAGAAGACAATCGCGATGACCAGCCTTGCCAGAAGCTGAAGCGGCCATTGCGGAAAGCGATCCGCCAACCGCACCGCCCTGGCGGCCGACGCCGCGAGGCCGCCCCGCCTGATCCCGGCACCATCGTCAACAGCTGTCATCTGCCCCTCCCTCGTCGATGGCAAAGTCGCAGAACGCCCCGAGGCGCAGCAACTCGCGCAGATTCATCTCAAGATCGAACCCTTCAACCGCGCTTGCCGCGGCCGCCGCCGCGCCAAGCGGCGTTTTCCTCGCGATGGCGTCGAGGAAGCGATAGGCGCCGGGCGGCAATTGTCTGACCTCCACCGCCAGCCGCGGCCGTACGACAATCGTCTCCTGCCCGCCGCCCGCAAGATCGATGGGGATCACTTCCCCGTCGTCCGTATTGGTTTGCCAGATGGCGAAAGCCGGATAGGCGGACGTCAGCAGATGCAGTGACGGGTGGAGGCGCAGATGCAGGTGGTCGAGATCTTCCGGCGCAACGGTGCCAAGCCTTGCCGGAACGAGGGGAACTGCATCGATGGCGTGATAGGCGCGGCTCCATGCCCATTCGATGCGGGCAACGTCTCCCAGATAGGGCAGTTCGCCGACGGGCGCGAACCCGTCGAGGAATTCGGCGAAGCCCTCGCCATAATCCATCAGCATCGGCGTCGCGGGCGGGCGGGCATCGATGAAGACGCGCGCCATCGCCCGGAAGAACTCTTCGCCGACCAGCCGTCGAACGGCCGGATAGCGTCCTTCGAGCACTTCGGCGAGGCTGGAATAGACATTGTTGCGATAGACGTCGAAGCGGCGCTTCGGCGCATCTCCCGTCCAGGCGGTGATGCCGGCCGGCACCGGCGCGCGCGGATTGCGAAGCGCCGCGGCGAATGCCGCCTGCGTATCAGCCAACGGACACATGGTTCCTGCCCATGCTCTGCCGTGCCATACGGCCCATCAGGGCTTCGGCGGCGGCCGCTTCGGCCTGGAGCACCGGCCATTCGGGGACATCGTTGTCCCATTCGATCAGTGTCGGGACCGGACCGGCGCGCGCGACAGTGCGGGCATAGAGCGCCCACACCGGATCGGCGACCGCCGATCCGTGGTCGTCGATGAGCAGCGGCGCGCCGGCATCGTCTTCGTCTCTGGAGTGGCCGCCGAGATGGATTTCCCCGACCATGTCCATCGCAAACCGGTCGATATAGTCATCCGCATCATAGGCGTGATTGGTCGCCGACACGTAGACATTGTTGACGTCGAGCAGCAGACCGCAGCCGGACCGCCGGGCGATGCCTTCAAGAAATGCCGTTTCGTCCATCTCGCTGCCGGCGAAACGGACATAGGTGGAAGGATTCTCCAGGAGCATCTGGCGCCCGATCGCCTCCTGCACCTGATCCACGTGCTCGCAGACCCGGTCCTGGGCGGCCTTCGTATAGGGTATCGGCAGAAGATCGTTGAGATAGACGTTGTCATGCGTCGACCACGCCAGATGCTCGGAGAAAAGTCCCGGCTCGTAGCGCTTCACCAGCATCTTCAGCCGGGCGAGGTGATCTTCGTCGAGAGGTCCGTCCGAACCTATCGAGAGCCCCACGCCGTGCAGCGAGAGGGGGTAGTCGGCGCGTATGCGCTCCAGATAGTGATGCGGGGGACCGCCCGCGCCCATGTAGTTTTCCGGATGAACCTCGAACCAGCCGATGTCGGGGCCGGTTTCCGCAATCTGCCGGTAATGGTCCGGCTTGAGGCCGACACCTGCGCGCGCGGGGATGGCGTGCGGTGCGAAGCGTCCGGGCAAGAGATGGGCGTTCATCGGCGATCCCCTGCGCTTGTCAGCTTTTCATCGGCTCCAGCGAGCCCTTGCCCTTCGGCGTCATCATGGATGTGCAGGTGCCCTTGGGAACCAGCTTCCAGGCATTGCCCTGGTAGTCCATGGTCGAGGTGCCGGCGCAGGTCGTCCCGGCACCCGCCTTGCAGTCGTTCTGCCCCTTGAGAGCGACGCCGTAGCATTTCTCCTTGCTGTCGTCGGCGCGGGCCGGGCTGGACGAGATGGCGCCCAGCGCCGTCGCCATGGCGCCCGCCACAAGGAGCGTGGAAAAGGTCTTGGCTCTGTTCATGGTAGTCTCCTCTGGTCTCTGAAAGCCCGAAAAGGGCGGCAGGGGCGGGCTTCCATCCGGTTGTCCCGGCCCTGCTGGGATGCGAGACTGCGCGTTGGCAGGATCAACTGAAAGTCAACTCAGTGTGACCCTTGCGGCATCTTTCGTGAGGTCGGACATTCCGTTTGTGTCGTCTGACAAGCCGCCGGCGCAATAAAGTGGCCGGGGTCTTGCCTGAGTAGGCAAAATCTGTCATGGTCTAATAGGACAGTGATCCTGACCCTTTAATCCTTTCTCCTTCGGGGCGCGGAGGTTTCGGCCGCCCCGGGGGATTGTTGCGCGACAACGCCGCTGCGGTTTAAGGATGACGAGCCGGACGCGGATGTGCGCCCCGGACAAATGAGAGACGAGTAGGAGACGGGGATGACAGCTTCGGTCGACAAGCCAGTGCATTCGGGCAACGCTGCGACCACGCGCGCTTTCGGACTGCCGGCGCCGCGCGGGCTCTATGACCCGAAGAACGATCACGACGCCTGCGGTGTCGGTTTCGTGGCGCGCCTGTCGGGCGAAGCCTCACACGACATCATCGAGAAAGGGTTGCAGATTCTCTGCAATCTTGAGCACCGCGGCGCGGTGGGCGCCGACCCGAAAGCCGGCGACGGCGCCGGCATGCTCGTCCAGATTCCGCACGAATTCTTTCTCGAGGAGGCCGCGAAGCTCGGCTTCACGCTGCCCGAGCCCGGGCAGTATGGCGTCGGTCACCTTTTCATGCCGCGCACCGAGGAAGGTCGCGCCGCGATGAAGAAGATGTGGGAAGAGGTTCTTGTCGAAGAGGGGCTGACCCTGATCGGCTGGCGCGACGTGCCGGTCGACAATTCCGGTCTGACCAGCACCACGACCGATACCGAACCGCTGCATATGCAGATCTTCATCGCCCGGCCCGAGGGTCTCGCCGACGAAGCGGCCTTCGAACGTAAGCTCTATCTCGCTCGCAAGGTCGTCTCCAATCGCCGGGTGGCCGAACTCGGCGCGCTCAGCGAGGGCTATTATCCGGTTTCGCTGTCGTGCCGCACGATCGTCTACAAGGGCATGTTCCTGGCCGATCAGCTGGGACCCTATTATCCCGACCTCGCCGATACGCGCTTCAAGTCGGCGCTGGCGCTGGTCCATCAGCGTTTCTCCACCAACACCTTCCCGGCATGGCCGCTGGCCCATCCCTATCGGATGGTTGCCCATAACGGCGAGATCAACACGCTGCGCGGCAACGTGAACTGGATGGCCGCGCGTCAGGCTTCCATCAAGACCGATCTGTTCGGCGACGACATTTCCAAGATCTGGCCGATTTCCTACGAGGGCCAGTCCGATACCGCCTGCTTCGACAACGCGCTGGAGCTGCTGCGCCTCGGCGGCTATTCGCTCGCCCATGCGGCGATGATGCTGATTCCGGAAGCCTGGGCGGGCAATCCGCTGATGGATGAGGACCGCCGCGCCTTCTACGAGTACCACGCGGCCCTGATGGAGCCGTGGGACGGACCGGCCGCGATGGCCTTCACCGACGGCCGCCAGATCGGCGCCACGCTTGACCGCAACGGCCTGCGCCCTGCCCGCTATCTCGTGACCGACGACGGCCTCGTCGTCATGGCGTCCGAAATGGGCGTGCTGACGATTCCGGAGGAAAAGATCGTCCGCAAGTGGCGGCTCCAGCCGGGACGCATGCTGCTCGTCGATCTCGTCGAACACCGGATCATTTCCGACGAAGAGGTCAAGGCGGAGCTTTCCGCCAGCCACCCCTATCGCGAGTGGCTCGACCGCACGCAGATCGTGCTTGAGGATCTCAAGCCCGTGGAGGCGCGCGCCTCGCGCACCGACGTGCCGCTCCTCGACCGCCAGCAGGCCTTCGGATACACCAAGGAGGATCTGCAGACGCTGTTGGCGCCGATGGCGATCACCGGCCAGGAGGCTATCGGCTCGATGGGCACCGATACGCCCATCTCGGCGATGTCTGCGCGCTCCAAGCTGCTTTATACCTATTTCAAGCAGAACTTTGCCCAGGTCACCAACCCGCCGATCGATCCGATCCGCGAGGAACTGGTGATGAGTCTCGTCTCCTTCATCGGGCCGCGGCCGAATATCCTCGATCTGAAGGGCCAGGCGACCCGCAAGCGGCTCGAGGTGCGCCAGCCGATCCTGACCAATGACGATCTGGAAAAGATCCGCTGCATCGGTCATGTCGAGGATTCCTTCGACACCAAGACCCTCGACATCACCTATGCGGCCGAACGCGGCGCGGAGGCGATGGAGATCATGCTGGAGCGCCTTTGCGAGCGTGCCGAGGACGCGGTGAAGGGCGGCTACAACATCATTATCCTGTCGGACCGTCTGGTCGGCCCCGACCGCCTGCCCATGCCCGCCCTGCTGGCGACGGCGGCGGTCCACCACCACCTGATCCGCAAGGGTCTGCGCACCTCGGTCGGCCTCGTCGTCGAGACCGGCGAAGCGCGCGAGGTGCAGCATTTCGCGTGCCTCGCCGGCTACGGCGCCGAGGCGATCAATCCGTATCTCGCCTTCGAGACGCTTGAAGCGATGCGCAAGGGGGGCGAGTTCCCCGAGGAAGTCGACAAGCAGGAAGTCGTCGAGCGCTATATCAAGGCGATCGACAAGGGGCTCCTGAAGGTCATGTCCAAGATGGGCATCTCGACCTACCAGTCCTATTGCGGCGCGCAGATTTTCGACGCGGTCGGGCTTTCGCAGGAACTGATCGACAAATATTTTTCCGGCACGGCGACCACCATCGGCGGCGCCGGGCTGGAGGAGATCGCGGCCGAAACCGTGATGCGCCATGCCGATGCCTTCGGCGACGCGCCCATCTACCGGCAGATGCTGGCCGTCGGCGGCGACTATCAGTTCCGCTTCCGTGGCGAGGCGCATGCATGGACGCCGCAATCCGTCGCCGCGCTGCAGCATGCCGTGCGCGGCAATGCCGAGGACCAGTACCGCGCCTATGCGGCGATGCTGAACGAGCAGAACGAACAGCTGCTGACCATCCGCGGCCTGTTCCGGATCAGGACCGCCGAGGAAGACGGACGCAAGCCCGTCTCCATCGACGAGGTGGAGCCGGCCGAAAGCATCGTCCGCCGTTTCGCGACCGGCGCGATGTCCTTCGGCTCGATCAGCCGTGAGGCGCATACGACGCTGGCGATCGCCATGAACCGGATCGGCGGCAAGTCGAACACCGGCGAGGGAGGCGAGGAGCCTGACCGTTTCGTCCCCAAACCGAACGGCGATTCCATGCGTTCCGCCATCAAGCAGGTCGCTTCGGGCCGCTTCGGCGTGACGACGGAATACCTCGTGAATTCCGACATGATGCAGATCAAGATGGCGCAGGGCGCAAAGCCCGGCGAAGGCGGTCAGCTGCCCGGTCACAAGGTCGACGCCGTCATCGCCAAGGTGCGTCACTCCACCCAGGGCGTCGGGCTGATCTCGCCGCCGCCGCATCACGACATCTATTCGATCGAGGATCTGGCGCAGCTCATCTACGACCTCAAGAACGTCAACCCCGCTGGCGACGTCTCGGTCAAGCTCGTCTCCGAGGTCGGCGTCGGCACCGTCGCCGCGGGCGTCTCCAAGGGCAGGGCCGATCATGTGACGATCTCCGGCTTCGAGGGCGGCACCGGCGCTTCGCCGCTGACCTCCATCAAGCATGCCGGTTCGCCCTGGGAAATCGGCCTCGCCGAGACGCATCAGACGCTGGTCGAAAACAAGCTGCGGTCGCGCATCGCGGTGCAGGTCGATGGCGGCCTGCGCACCGGACGCGACGTCGTGATCGGCGCGCTTCTGGGTGCGGACGAGTTCGGCTTTGCCACCGCGCCGCTCATCGCGGCCGGCTGCATCATGATGCGCAAGTGCCATCTCAACACCTGCCCCGTCGGCGTCGCCACGCAGGATCCGGTGTTGCGCAAGCGCTTCGTCGGCACGCCCGAACATGTCATCAACTTCTTCTTTTTCGTCGCCCAGGAAGTGCGCGAGCTGATGGCCGAACTCGGCTACCGGACCTTCAATGAGATGGTCGGCCAGATGCAGATGCTGGACCGCCGCAAGGTGATCGAACACTGGAAGGCCCGCGGCCTCGACTTCTCCAGGCTATTCCACAAGCCGCAGGTCGGCCCGGAGGTCGGCATCTATCATTCCGAGTCTCAGAACCATCATCTTGAGAAAGTGCTCGACCGCACCTTCATCGAGAAGGCCAGGCCGGCGCTCGAAGACCGCAAGGCGGTGACGATCGAGTTGCCGATCCGTAGCGTGAACCGGTCCGCCGGCGCGATGCTGTCGGGCGAGGTCGCCATGAAGTACGGCCACGCCGGCCTGCCGGAAGACACAATCTACATCAAGCTGAAGGGCACCGCCGGACAGAGCTTTGGCGCGTGGCTCGCCCATGGCGTGACGATGGAGTTGGAAGGTGAGGCCAACGACTATGTCGGCAAGGGCCTGTCGGGCGGGCGGATCGTCGTCTATCCGCCCAAGGAAACGGCGATCGTGCCCGAAGAATCGATCATCGTCGGCAACACGGTGCTGTACGGCGCCATCTCCGGCGAATGCTATTTCCGGGGGGTCGCCGGCGAGCGCTTCGCCGTTCGCAACTCCGGCGCCATCGCCGTCGTCGAGGGCACGGGAGATCATGGCTGCGAATATATGACCGGCGGCATCGTCGTCGTCATCGGCCCCACCGGGCGCAACTTCGCGGCCGGAATGTCGGGCGGCATCGCTTATGTGCTGGACGAGGACGGCACGTTCGAGAGCCGCTGCAACCTTTCCATGGTCGATCTGGAACCGGTCGCCGAGGAAGAGGAGCTGAATCAGCGGCTGCATCATCAGGGCGGCGATCTTGCCTCGCACGGCAGGGTCGACGTGATGAGCGACATGACGCGTTTCGACGCCGAGCGTCTGCGCCAGCTGATCGAGAACCACCAGCGCTATACGGGCTCGGCCCGCGCGGCGCACATCCTCGCCAACTGGGATGAGTACAAGGCCAAGTTCAGGAAAGTGATGCCGGTCGAGTATCGCCGCGCCCTGAATGAATTGATGCAGCGCGAGGACCAGCAGGCGCTCGCCGCCGCAGGGGAGTAACATATGGGCAAGGTAACGGGCTTTCTGGAGATCGATCGCCGCGACCGGCGCTATGCGCCGGCGTCGGATCGCGTACGCCATTACAAGGAATTCGTCATCCCGCTATCGGAAGAGGCGACCCGCGACCAGGCCGCGCGCTGCATGGATTGCGGTATCCCCTACTGCCACAATGGCTGCCCGGTGAACAACCAGATCCCCGACTTCAACGATCTGGTTTACAACGACGACTGGCAGGAAGCCTCGATAAACCTGCACTCGACCAACAATTTCCCCGAGTTCACCGGACGGCTTTGCCCGGCGCCGTGCGAGGCCTCCTGCACGCTGAACATCGAGGACACGCCCGTCACCATCAAGACGATCGAATGCGCCATCGTCGACCGCGCATGGGACAATGGCTGGATCAAGCCGCAGCCTGCGGCGAAGAGCACGGGCCATTCGGTCGCGGTCGTCGGCTCCGGCCCGGCCGGCCTCGCCTGCGCCCAGCAGCTCGCGCGCGCCGGCCATGAGGTGCATGTCTACGAGAAGAACGCCAAGCCCGGCGGGCTGCTGCGCTACGGTATCCCCGACTTCAAGATGGAGAAGCGCCATATCGACCGGCGCGTCGAGCAGATGATCGCCGAGGGCGTGACCTTCCATTGCAACGTCAATGTCGGCGTCGACGTGACGACCGAAAAGCTTCTGGCCGATCACGACGCCGTCGTCCTCGCCGGCGGAGCGGAAAAGCCGCGCGACCTGCCCGTTCCGGGCCGACATCTGCGCGGCATCCACTACGCCATGGATTTCCTGCCGCAGCAGAACCGGCGCGTCTCGCACGAGCCGATCGGCACCAACGAGCCGATCCTGGCCAGCGGCAAGCATGTCGTGGTCATCGGCGGCGGCGATACCGGTTCGGACTGCATCGGCACCTCCGTGCGTCAGGGCGCGCTGTCGGTGACGCAGCTCGAAATCATGCCGCAGCCGCCGGTCAAGGAGAACAAGCTGCTGACATGGCCGGACTGGCCGCTGAAGCTGCGCACGTCCTCCAGCCACGAGGAAGGCGCGACACGCGAATTCGCGGTCAGCACCGTCGAGTTCGTCGACAACGGCACCGGCGCCGTAAAGGCGCTCCGCTGCGTGCGCGTCGACGACCGGTTCCAGCCGATCCCGGGCTCGGAATTCGATCTGAAGGCTGACCTCGTCCTGCTCGCGATGGGTTTCATTCAGCCCGTGCATGACGAGATGCTGGAGAGCCTAGGCGTGGAATATGACCAGCGCGGCAACGTGAAGGCCGACACCCGCCACTACAAATCGAGCGTCGACAATGTTTATGCGTGCGGCGACATGCGGCGCGGACAGTCCCTCATCGTATGGGCGATCCGGGAGGGACGCCAGACGGCCCGGGCCGTCGATCTCGATCTGATGGGCTCCACCGATCTGCCCTCCTGACCTCGGTATTCCGCTGCCGGGCGGCGACAGCCCGGCGACCGGAGCCCGCGAACCTGCTACTGCTTATCGACGGCGGTCCTGTTGTCGGGCACCCGAGGCGGAATGGGAACGGCGCCGGGCAGGGCGTCAGGTTCCGGCAACGCCGAGGTAAGCTGGCCGGACCAGGTGAAATCGTCAGCCCTTCCGGGCTGAGCCGGCAGCGGTGACCCTTCCAGAATCACCCGCTCATAGTGGGTCTCGTCATGCGGCTTCAGCTCTTCCTGCTCGCCGCCATCCAGTCCCGCGGGAAGCGGCTGCTGACCGGTCAGCGCGACGACGCGCCCCACCCCGGTCTCGAGTTCGCGGTCGATCTCGTCCATCAGCGACTGTCCGTTCGAGCCCGGCAACGCCGACATATAGCCGCCACGCAGGAAATCGCGGCGGATATCCCGCTCCACGAAGAAGGCCAGCTTCCGGTTGCCCGCCCGCGTGAAGTGCAGACCGTCCGACGCGCGCAATTGCCGGCGCGTGCCCTCGATGTCGGGGCCGTAGCTTGAATATTTCCCCGTCTCCGGGTCGAGAAACGGCGTCCAGACATCGACGAAGACGGCCCCGCCGGTGATGGCCCCGTCCTTGAAATACTCGTTGAAGACAGCAAAGTCGCGCGTCAGCTGGCTGTTGCCGACCGGCGGGAGGCCGACCCAGTAGACGCGGATGCCCCGCTGCACGAACAGATTGATGAGGTCGGCGATCCGGACCTTGTAGGTGCTGACCCACTCGTCGGAAAACAGCGGCAGCGCGCCGCCAGGCATTCTCATGTCCTGACGGTCGTTGAGGCCGATCATCATCACGACCGCATCGGTGCGCTCGCCCTCCCGGCTGATCGCCTCGCTTGCGGCTTCGAACCAGTTGTAGTGATCGTAGCGGACGAGACCGGAAGTCGCCCTGTCCAGCCCCTCGACGACGATCGTCGGAACGTCGGCGAACGTTTCCTCAAGGCCCTTCTTCAAACCGCCGGAAAGAGAATCTCCGAAGACACGGATGACCCGTGCATCGTCCGCCTTGGGCACCGCGGCCTGCCTGGGTTCGGCAGGCACGGCATTGCGGAGCGTCTCGGGCGGCGCCTCCTGGTACCGAGGAGGCGGCGCTTCGCGGACCCCGAACAGCGAACGGAAGAAACTTCCGATCGGATCGCGGCCTTGCGCCACGGATACGCCGCTGTCGAAAACAACCGCCAGTCCGGCAAGCAGGACCAGAAGGGCAATTCTGCGGGAGCGCTGGTTCATGGCGGCGTTTGTCGTTTCATGGCGCGGCAAACCCGCGTCGGTTCGTTTCGATCGGAAAGCTGCCTACCGCCCCGCCCGCAGGCTTTCAAGCACAGTGTAGCTGGGAAACCCGTCCGCCGGTAGTCCCGCGCGCTGCTGATAGGCGCGGACGGCGGTCATCGTCTGCGGCCCGGCCTTGCCGTCGGCCTCGCCGACATCGTAGCCGAGCCGCGCCAGACGCGTCTGCAGCTCGACCACCTGATCGCCGGTCAGCGGCCGCTCGTCGGGCGAGAATTCGTGCTCCAAAGGGCCGCCGCCGACGATCCGGTCCGCGAGATGGCCGACGCCGAGACCGTAAAGCACCGCATTGTTGTAGCGCAGCAGCACGCGGAAATTCGGCAGCATGAGAAATGCCGGCCCATTGGCCCCGCCGGGCAGTTCCAGCCAGGCCTTGTCGGAGGGCCGCGGAAAATTTCCGCCGCCGGCGCGTGCGATCCCCAGCCGCGACCATTCGGCCAGCGTGCGCTCATGGCTGCGCCCCTCGAGCCGATAGTTGAAATTGCGCGGCAGCCGCACCTCGTATCCCCATGTCTCGCCGTGCCGCCAGCCATGGCGTTTGAGGTAGTTGGCGGTCGAGGCCAGCGCGTCGGGAATATTGGTCCAGATATCGTGACGTCCGTCGCCGTCGAAATCGGCCGAATAGGACCGAAAGCTTGTGGGCATGAACTGCGTGTGCCCCATCGCGCCGGCCCAGGAGCCGTTCATGCGTTCGGGTGCGATATGCCCGCGGTTGAGGATGCCGAGCGCGGTTATCAGTTCCTTTCGGAAGAAGTCGCGCCTGCGGCCCTGATAGGCAAGCGTTGCCAGCGAGCGGATGACGTTGAATTCGCCGAGCCGGTCGCCATAGTTGCTTTCCATGCCCCAGACGGCAAGGACGACATTGCCGTCCACGCCGAACCGCGCCTCGATCGCGTCCAGAACGCGCTTGTATTCGCGATATTTTTCGCGGCCCATAGTGACCCGCGCATCGGACACCGTCTTGCCGAGATACTGCCCGACCGTCAGGGTGAATTCCGACTGGCGGTTGGCCTTCTCCAGCACCTCGGCATCCGGCGAAATCCCGTGGAGAGCCCGGTCGAGAATCTCCTTTCGCACGCCTGCGCGAGCAGCCTCCGACCGCACGCCGTCGACGAATGAATTGAAGCTCGCCGATGCCGGCGCCGCTGCGATGAAGGGCAGCGCGCAGCAGATCGCGATCGACTGCAAAAGCTGTCTCATGGTTCCGTCCCGTTTCTATATCGGACCGTGTGGTTCGTCGCAAAGGACGATCAGACGGCCCGCCCCACAAACCGGTCCTGTCGCGGACCGCGCGCGGATCGCCTCGCTCTCAGGCGACCTTTCGCGTCTCCGTCACGTGCCTCTCCCACGAAAAGGCATGTCTTACGATCTCATCGAGATTGTCGTGTTGCGGCTTCCAGCCGAGCGTTTCCCGGATGCGCCCCGCGCCGGCGACGAGGGACGCCGGATCGCCCGGCCGCCGGGCCTCCTCGTGAACCGGAAAATCGACGCCCGAAACGCGTTTGACCGCGCCGATGACCTCGCGCACAGAATAGCCGTGCCCGTAGCCGCAATTGAAGATCCCGGAGGCGCCGCCCCCGGTCAGATGGGCGAGCGCGAGCAGATGCGCGTCCGCAAGATCGCTCACATGGATATAGTCGCGGACGCAGGTTCCGTCCGGCGTATCGTAGTCCGTGCCGAAAAGGCTGAGCGCGGGGCGCTGGCCGAGCGCCGCCTGACAGGCGACCTTGATCAGATGCGTCGCCTGCGGCGTCGACTGGCCGGTACGCCCTTCCGGATCGGCGCCGGCAACGTTGAAATAGCGCAGCGCCACATAGGTGAGTTCATGCGCGAACGCTGCATCGGCGAGCATCATCTCGGTCATCAGCTTGGAGGTTCCATAAGGCGAGATGGGCCGGGTCGGCGCGGTCTCGACGACCGGATTGACGTCCGGCATGCCGTAGACGGCGGCGGTCGAGGAGAAGATGAAATGTTTCACGCCGCTGCGCACCGCCGCCTCGATGAGCGCGCGAGAGGTCACCGTGTTGTTGCGGTAGTAGCCGAGCGGATCGGCGATGGAATCAGGCACGACGATCGAGCCTGCGAAATGAATCACGGCCTCGATGCCGCGCCGGCGCATCAGCGCCTCCATCAATGGCTGATCGCCGGCATCGGCCGTGATCAGCTCCGCGCGGTCGTCGACATTTTCCTTCACTCCCGTTGAAAGATTGTCGACCACCACGACCTTCTGGCCCGCGTCGGCCAGCGCCAGCACCATGTGGCTGCCGATATAGCCCGCGCCGCCCGTCACCAGTATCGCCATGAGGCCACCTTCTTGCCCAATCTCGGCATTATTTCCCGGAACCAGCTCCGGGGTTCATTGCATTCATCCCGATTGAGACCTGCCAATCCGGCGGAATTGGGTCCCTGGACCGGAAGATAGTGGACAAAGCCTTTAGGTATCGTAACTAGGATGTGAACCTGAAGGCGCAGGCCGAGATGGTTTGCCAAGAAAAGAGGAACCTCCATGCCCCGACTGATCCGCAAGGCCGTGTTTCCCGTCGCCGGCCTTGGCACGCGTTTTCTGCCGGCCACCAAGGCCATGCCGAAGGAAATGCTGACCGTCGTCGACCGTCCGCTGATTCAGCACGTCTTCGATGAGGCCCGCGCCGCCGGCATAGAGCATTTCATCTTCGTAACGGGACGCAACAAGGCCGTGATCGAAGATCATTTCGACAATCAGGTCGAGCTGGAATCGACGCTCAACGAGCGCGGCAAAATGAAGGAACTAACGGCGCTGAATGATGACCAGCCAACGCCCGGCCAGACGAGTTTCACCCGCCAGCAGGCACCGCGCGGCCTTGGACACGCGGTCTGGTGCGCCCGCGAACTGGTCGGCAATGAACCCTTCGCCCTGCTCCTCCCCGACGTGCTGGTAAAACACCAGAAGAGCTGCCTTGCCCAGATGATCGAGGCGCACGCGCAGCTTGGCGAGGATGCCAACATGATCGCCGTGGAGGAGGTGCCGGAGGATCAGACCCATCAATATGGCGTCGTCGGCATCGGCGAGGAGCGTGCGGAACGTACTTTCGCGCTGACCGACATGGTCGAAAAGCCGCCCCGGGGCACGGCTCCCTCCAACCTGATCATCACCGGACGCTATATCCTGCAGCCTGAAATTTTCGATTTGCTGGAAAATCAGGCGCCGGGCGCCGGCGGCGAAATCCAGATCACAGACGCGATGATCACCCTCAAGGGCCAGCAGCCCTTCTATGCCTACCGCTTTCGCGGCCGGACATTCGATTGCGGCTCCAAGAGCGGCTTTCTCGCGGCCAATATCGCCTATGCGATGGAACGCGAGGATCTGGCTTCCGGCCTGCGCGAGGAAATGCGCCGCTACCTGTAGCGAGCGCCCTCAGCGCCTTACGATGACGCCGATCGTGACCGTGCTTGTGTCGTAGCTCTCGCCGGCGATGGTCGATTGCGAGGACACGAATTCATATCGGCCACGTAGCGCCATCTGCCGGTTGAGCTTGTATTCCAGGCCCGCGGAAGCGGAGAATTCGTTGATCAGACGGGCCGAACCCACATAGTCCGACCGCGTCCATCCGCCTGAGGCGGTGAGAATGAGGTTGCGCCGCAGCGCGTGTTCCATGTCGATCCCGACTTCGTGGCGGCGGATTGTCGACGTGCCGGCTAGGACCGTCTCTTCGAAGTCGGTGGAGGCGCGCAGCGAGACACTCGTCAGGGGCGTCGCCTGCCATGTCACGCTGCTCTCGGCCACGAAGCCGCGGATCCGCGTGAAGCTTGGATCGTCCGGATCGGCGACCCTGAAGCCGATGCGCCCCTCGCCCGTCAGGACATCTCCAGCGAGCTTGGCGCCCACCGCCGCCGTGTAGCCGTCCGATCCGCGCAGATTGCCGTTGCCGTCGATGCGCCGGTCGTGAACGGTCTGATTGAGGCTGACATCGGTGAACACGCTGGTGCGGTCGGATATCTCATAGCCGAGCCGCAGGCCTTCCGAATAGGCCGTGTAGTCCCGCGCCGAATTGTCCACGATGCCGCCGCCCTGCGCCGGCACCGATTCGTAGATGGAGCGTTCGATGGACCCCAGAAGCGCGACGAAGAAGCGCCCGAACCGCCGCGTCAGCGAGGCCTCGGTCGCAATTGAATCGACATTGGGTTCCTTCAGCGCCGTCGCCGGCACGTTCGGGTCGGAGAATGACTGCTGGGTGCGGCTGTAGGTCAAACCGCCTTCGAGCGTCAGGTCGCGGCGGATGTCGAGGCGGCCCTTCAGCGACGCATCGATTCCGTCCCTGTTCTCAACGCCGGGCCGCCGGAATTCCTCGTGCGTCAGGCCGACAGATCCCGACAGGCTGTGCCGGCTCCAGCCGGACTCGAATTCAAGTTGCGGCCGAAGCCGCCACAGCGCGCTGCCCCGCCGAGCGGGGCCAACGCCTGTCGCATTCACGTTGTCGGTATAGCCAAGGCTGGATTCCAGCGAAGGGCGGAACGTCCAGCCGTGCACGCGGATGCCGATCGGCTCGAACGGGTTCTCCTCCGGCTGGTGCGGCGGCGCCGTTTCCGCGGCGGTTTCCGCCTGCTCCGGCGCTGCCGCGGTCGCCGTCAGGGGGTTCTGGTCGAGATAGTCCCGGCCATAGGCCTCCACCAGCGCGTCGGAGGGCTCGGTATTGCGCCTATCGGCCTGCTGATTCGCCGCGGCCGCCGAGCCGGTGACGTCCCCTTCCGTTCCTTCCCGCAGCGTATCGTCCCGTGGCGTATCGTCCTGCCACGCGCTTTCCCGCCGCAGCCCTTCCACTCGCGGATCGGCGGCCTGCTGCGCCGCCGAGGGCAGCGTCAGGATACAGGCGAGGCCTGCCGCCGCAATTCCGGTCTTGTCGAAGAGTGGCACAGGCCGCACCCGCATGGTCGCGTTGGTCAGAACAGGCGCCGGATCTCCGCGCGTGCTGGCGAGATGGTAGAAAATTTATGGTTAACAACCGTTTAAGCCGTCCCGATCCCTCTCCGCCGTCTTGGCCTTAGCGTTTTGGTTAGAATCCCCAACTAGGGTGAATCGCACGGGACTATCGCCCGCTCGTGAGCGAGCCGGGCACTGGCTGGGGACGCACGTCAACGATGGATATCGCCACAATCGCGGGGATCATTTCCGGCATCATCATCGTCGGCGTCGCCATCTTTCTCGGCGGCAATATCGGCGGATTTCTCGATGTCCCCTCCATCTTCATCGTCGTCGGCGGCACGATCGCTGCCACCTTCATCCGCTTTCCGCTGACCCATGTGGCGACCGCCATCGTTCTTGGCGGCAAGGTCGCGTTCACCCATCGCAAGACCGAGCCGCGCGAGCTGATCGACGAGATCGCCAATCTCGCCGACATCATCCGCAAGCAGGGGCCCCTCGGACTGGAGAATGTCGAGGTCAGCAACGACCTGCTGGCGAAGGGCATCCAGTATGTGGCCGATGGCTATGATCCGAAATTCATCCAGGAAACGCTGGAAAAGGAGCGTGACCTTAACCTTGAGAGGCTCGACGAAGGCCAGCGGATCTTCAAGGCGATCGGCGATGCCGCGCCGGCATTCGGCATGATCGGCACGCTCGTCGGCCTGGTGCAGATGCTGGCCAAGATGGACGATCCTTCCGCCATCGGCCCGGCCATGGCCGTCGCCCTGCTCACCACGCTTTATGGCGCGCTCATCGCCAACCTCGTGGCCTTGCCGATCTCCGACAAGCTCTCGAACAAGTCGAAGATCGAGGAAGTCAACCAGACGCTCATCCTCGACGGCGTCATGCAGATACGCGATTCAAAGAGCCCCAACCTCATCCGCGAAATGCTGACCTCCTATCTGCCCGAAAAGCACCGGCTTGAACCGGTCGCGGCGGAAGCGGTGGCCTGAGCGAGACGCGCCAGATGGCTCGCAGGAAAACCAGCGCCCCCACCGGAGCTCCCGAATGGATCGTCACTTTCGCCGATCTGATGTCGCTGCTCTGCTGCTTCTTCGTGCTGATTATCTCCTTTTCAATTCAGGACACGCAAAAGCTGCAGGTGGTCGCCGGCTCGATGCGCGAAGCGTTCGGAACCCGTGATGCGACCCGGCGCACAGGCATGATCGAGATGGAAGGCACGCCGGTGCGCCAATACATCCGCGATGTCGCGGTCGATCAGAACGAACTGGATTCCGAATTCGCCAACGAGCGTCACGAGCACCGCGTCAAGCAGGGCCCGGAACTGAATACCCACGACATCGAAAAGGCCGAAGAGGAGCGTCCGCGCGAGTTCACCGCGGCGGCCGAATCACTTCGCCAGGCCTGGCAGGAAATGCCGGAAATTCTGCAGCTTTCGGACCAGATCCTGGTGGAAGAGGACGAGGAAGCGCTCAATATCCAGATCGTCGATCAGGACGGCCGGTCGATGTTCCCCGAAGGCTCGAAATATCCGTTCGAACGCACGCGCGCCATCATCGGAAAGATAGGGCCGGTGCTGCGCGACCTGCCCAACCGCATCGAGATCGTCGGCCACACCAGCTCCGACCGCTCCGACGAGAAGCCCGGCTATAGCCATTGGGAACTGTCTGCCGATCGCGCCAACATGGTGCGCACGATCCTTCAGGAATTCGGCGTGCCGCAGGACCGTTTCGCCGGCGTCACCGGCAAGGCCGACACGCAGCCCATGTTTCCCGAGGACAGTTTCCTGGCCGCGAACCGCCGCATCACGATTCGCCTGCTCCGCGAGGCCCCACCGCTGCCCACGACGCACCAGCCGTGAGCAGGATTTCCTAGCGCCAGCCTGACAATTCCCGCCGGACCACCGTCTCGATCACATCCAGCCCAGCTTCACTGTCGTTGAGACACGGAATATGCGAGAAGCGCTCTCCCCCATTGTGCAGGAAGCTTTCCTTCGCCTGCTCGCCGATTTCCTCAAGCGTCTCAAGACAATCGGCGACGAAACCGGGATTCATCACCGCGATGGACTTCACCCCCTCGCGTGCCAGTTGTTCGACCGTCTTGTCCGTATAAGGCTGCAGCCACTCTTCCGGTCCGAAGCGCGATTGAAAGGTCACACGCAACCTTTCGACCGGCCAACCGAGACGTTCGCGCAACAGACGCGCCGTCTTGTGACAATGGCAGTGATAGGGATCGCCCTTGCGGAAATAGGATAGCGGAATGCCGTGGAACGAGGCGAGCACGACCTCGGGTTCGAAATCGAGCGTGGCGAGGTGCTTTTCCACCGAAGCGGCAAGTGCATCGATATAGGCCGGATCGTCGTGATAGGGCGGCACGATGCGAAGTGCGGGCTGCCACCGCATCGCCATCAGGGCCTCGAAGGCCTTGTCGTTCACGGTTGCCGTGGTCGACGCCGAATATTGCGGATAGAGCGGGAAAACGAGTACCCGCTCGCACCCCTGCCTGGAAAGACGTTCGAGCCCCTTTTCGATGGAAGGTCGGCCGTAACGCATTGCCCAGTCGACGATCAGGCCCGCGCCGTCATCGCCCAGCCTTGCCGCCAGCTTCTCGGCCTGGGAGCGGGTGAACGTGCGCAGCGGACCCTCGTCGCGCTCGTGGTTCCAGATCGTCGCATAGGCCGCCCCCGACTTTTTCGGTCTGGTATTGAGAACGATCCCGTAGAGGATCGGATACCACAGCGCCCGCGGCCACTCGATGACGCGCCTGTCCTTCAGGAATTCCGCCAGATAGCGGCGCATCGGCCAGTAGCTGGTGCCGTCCGGGGTGCCAAGATTGACCAGCAGCACGCCGATCCGCCCTGAATTGATCGCCGGATGATCGGCTGGAAACGCGGCGGGTGTGCCGCTGAAGAAAGGGGTCGCGGAGGTCTTCTTCATGCCGCTGTCCTGATCGTTGTTGTCGGTTGGCTCGCTTTGCGTCTTCTACGCGTCTTCGCCCGAGGCGGTTTATCAGCCACGCTCGTTTGTTGATAGCGTCAAACGGCAGCAGCGGCCTGGCGCCCCGTTTGGCAGGGAATTCACCCTTTGTTCATCATAACAAGCAGGTGAATACGTAAAATTGAACCAATCCGTGCCGTCACCCGTTGCCCTTGCGATGAGACTGCAATGATGCCCAGAGGCGCTTTGCCGAGGACACTGCAATGATGACAGACCAGAAAAAGCTGTTGATCGTGGAAGATGACGTGTTCGTTGCGATGGATGCGGAAGCTGCGGCACAAAGCCAGGGGTTCGTCGCCGTGACGACCGAGAGCCGCCGTGACGCGCTCGTCCTGATCGAACGCGATTCCTTCTGCGCTGCGCTGGTTGATTTCAACCTCGCCGATGGCGATTCCACCGACGTTGCGTCCAAGCTGAGCGAAAAGGGCGTTCGCTACGTGATCGTTACCGGCGCGCCAGCCGATGAAATCGCCGCCGCCGGCATCGACCCGTCGCGCGTCGTCACCAAGCCGGCGCGCTACGACGCCCTCATCCGCGATCTGGTGAGCCTGGGCGCAAGCCGCTGAGCACCTGACGTATCTGCTCCGCACCATATGGCTTGCCGAGGCAAGGCGTGCCGGATAGATGCCCGGGCAGTTCCACGCCCTCCCCATAGCCGGTGGCAAACGCGAAGGGGATACCCTTCCTGGCCAGCGCCTCGGCGACTGGAAGGCTCGTCTCTCCTCCGAGATTGTAGTCGAGAAACCCGAAATCGAACGTCCCGTGCTCAAGATGCCGTAGCGCATCCGCGCACCGTGAAACGACGGTGCAGTTCTTTGCCCCCAGCGTCGTGAAAATATCCTCCGCCTCGATGCCGATGACCAGATTATCCTCCACTATGAGAACCCGCTCCGGCGCAACGGTCTCCGGCTCGGTGGGCTTGACCCTGATTTCCGCAGCCGTTGCGTTGGCCTGCGCATGCGAGACATGCATGGACGGCACGACGAAGCGCGCCCGCACCCCGCTCAAGTGATAGTCGATCGAGGCTTCCCCACCGAGCTCGAACGGGATGGTCCGTTCCACGATCGTCGAGCCGAAGCCGCGGCGCTTCGGCGCCCTGACGATAGGCCCGCCTTCCTCGCGCCAGGCGATATCGAGCGCGCCGTCCCGATCCGTCGTCAGCGTGATGAAGAGCGACCCGTGCTGGTCGGTCAGGGCACCGTATTTGGCCGAGTTCGTCATCATCTCGTGCAGCACCAGCGCGACGGACGAGAAAGCGACCGGCGTCAGCAAGACATCATCGCCCTCGATAATGACGCGGTCGCGCTT
The DNA here is from genome assembly GCA_050249695.1 of Flavobacteriaceae bacterium. Taxonomy (GTDB): domain Bacteria; phylum Pseudomonadota; class Alphaproteobacteria; order Rhizobiales; family Tepidamorphaceae; genus JACKJP01. The sequence continues at coordinate 449,845 of JBFWQA010000003.1, forward strand.
CTCCAGCAGGTAGCTTTCGGCCTCCAGCTCGATCATTTCAATCAGCGATGAGGGCTGCCAATTATGCCGCGTAACCAGATCGTGGGCACGCGCCAATGCCTGGATACGGCTGTCCAGAACATCGACGAAATCCGCCGTCGAGATGCCGTCCTGATTGCTTTGCGTGATGAGACCCCGGACGAGACCCAGCACGTTGCGAACCCGATGATTGAGTTCCGCGATGAGCAGTTCCTGGCGTTCGCCGGCCGTCTTGCGCTCCCGCGCGACCTCGTCGGTCAACCGGAGGACGACCTCCAGCAGGGTGACGCGGAGCAGCGAGGCCGCATGCAGGTCTGACGGGGACCAGTATTCCGACTGTCCCGCGACCGTCTCCTGCCATGCCTCGAAGCTCTTGCGGGGCGTCAGGCGGATGCCGTGCGATCCGACCTCGGCAGGTTTGCCGGGATTGCCCGCCCACTTGATCGTCCGCACAAGCTCGCGGCGGAAGAATAGGATGTAGTCGCGCGGCGACCGCGAGATCGGCACCGACAGCAATCCCGCCGCCCGCATCACATAGTCGGCAGCGACAGGCACCGCCCTGCCCAGATCGTGCGTATGAAAGATCTCCGAAGACCGGGCGTTGGCGATATGCCGGCAGAGCGCGAGGCACTCGTCCCGCGACGGGGTCCTACCGAGCATCTGCACGGCGCCGTCGAGGATGACGGCGACGCCGTCGGCTCGCACCAGCGGCATGAATTCGCGCGCCGCCTGCTCGATCAGTTCCCCGACCGACCGGTTCGACGATACCAGACGGGAAATCCGGCTAGCGATATTCTGCGCGGCGTTGTCATGCGCGCGCGCTTCCGTGTCGAGCCGCGATTGCAGCAGCAGCGAAAGCATCTGGCCGAACAGCAGCAACGCATTGCGCAGACCCGCGTTGAGAACGCGCGGCGCATAGTGATGGCAGGCGATCAGACCCCACAGCCTGCCTTCCACGACGATCGAGATCGACATCGACGCCGCGACGCCCATGTTGCGCAGATACTCCAGATGGATTTCCGAAACCGAGCGCAGCACGCTGTCGGAAAGATCGATGACGCGGTCCGAGTCGGCCGATCGCACGGGCGAACCGCCAAAGCCGGTGTCCGAGATGATACGGATTGGATTGCGCACATAGAGCGCGCGCGCCTGCCTGGGGATATCGCTGGCGGGATACCGCAGGCCGAGGAAAGGCTCCAGCTCCGCCCCCGCCGCCTCGGCGACGACCTCGCCGCTGTCGTCCGGCAGAAACTTGTAGAGCATCACCCGGTCAAAACCACTCATCATCCGGGCAATGCGCACCGCGTCGCGACACAGATGCCCCGAGGAAGTAGCCTGACTGAGCCGGGCCACCGCATTGCGGACGTCGGAAATGTCCTGTTGCAGCGACGCCTGCCAGTCATGCGGCTCGGCCTCGACGATGATCCTGGCGTCGCTGCGATGGACGGAAATATCGAACACATCGCTCTTCTCGCCGAGGGGTACCGCGCTGATCAGCTCATGGCCGCCGCTGGCCGGCACGTGCTGAACCCGGTTGCGGATAAGATGCATCGTGTCGGCAGGAATGACCCGGCCGGCATCGTCGCCGAGGGCGGGCATGTCGCCGTTCAGGAACGTGGCCGCATTGTCGGAAATTTCGGTGATCGCACCGTCATCGCCGAAACCGAGGAGAAAGCCGTAGTTCTGCACCTTTCCCAGAAGATGAATAGGCTCGCGGTCGCAATTTGTCAGATCGACGGCGGCGCCGGTTTCAATGTTCAAGAGGCAGCCTTTCGGTCTCGTTGCGGCTTGCTGAAATATACGCGTCGAATATCGCCTCTGCGGCACCACACGCGCGTTCGATGTCCGCGTCGGACCAGGTCTGTCCGTCGAGCCATTCGATGAACGAGCCCCAGAAGCGAGTTCCGGCGCCATGCCGCAGGAACGAAACCGGCAGTTCGCGGTCGGATTTCAACACGTCCTTCAGCAAAAGCCTCGCGCCCAGGCGCGAGCCTTCGAGCACATAGGCTATGCCCGCCACGACCGCCCGGTCATTAACAAATGACAACGCCTCTGCCGGCGGAGGCTCCAGTCCAAGCGCCGCAAGGTCGTGTTCCAGATCGCCTGATCTCAGGCGCGCCAGGGCGTTCGGCAATTCATGGAACCCGCTCTGGTTCTCCAGGGCGTCCTCGGCGGCCGGAAGCACTCGCGCGTGCAGACGCAGGAACATGCCATAGCCATCGCCGGTGGAAAGGTTGAGCCGGGATATCAGGCCGTCGAGGTCGCGGTGCTTGGGATGTGTATGTTGTCTGAGTATGCTTCGCACGCAGCCGCCGAACCCCCGGCCATTCACCAGATTGACCGAGGAAAACGCGCGGCGTGAAAACAGGTTCCGCCACGGACGAGGAATTTTTCGCCTACCGGAGCGGTGAGAAGGATGTCGGCAGCAAGATCCTGTTTTCCATGGCCTGCAGCAGGGGCATCGCCTCGGCCAGATAGACGGCGAACGCCGGATCGGCGGCCATCCGGCCGCGCCGCGCGCGCCTATCCTCCAGATCCTCGTAACGCCACAGGTGAACAGCCAGATTGAGCGTCCCGATTTCGCTCGTGAAATAGCCGATCAGGTTTTCCAGATACTTCAGCTGCAGTGGCAGACCCAGCGTCTCGTAGACGGACAGGAATGCGTTCAGCTTGCCCGGATGGGCGGTGTAGATGCGTTCCTCGACGATCATGCGCGCTGTTCTTCTGTCCAGATTGAGGCCGGCCCGTCAGCCATAGACCCATTCCGGCAGCGCCGTCGCGAATACCGGGAAGTACCACAGCACGACCAGCGAAAGCAGCTGGATCAGCACGAACGGGACGATGCCGCGATAGATGTCCATCGTTTTCACCTGCGGCGGCGCGACCCCTCGCAGATAGAACAACGCAAAGCCGAAGGGCGGCGTCAGGAACGAAGTCTGCAGGTTGACCGCCATCATGATGCCGAGCCAGATGGGGTTCATCGGATTGCCGTCCGGCATTTCCATCTTGAGAAGCACGGGCGCGACCAACGGCACAACGACGAAGACGATCTCCAGAAAGTCCAGGAAGAAGCCGAGGACGAACATCAGCAGCATGACGCCCAGCATCGCGCCGAGCGCGCCGCCCGGGATGCTGTTGAGGACCTCATGCACCATCTCCTCGCCGCCGAGCCCGCGGAAGACGAGGCTGAACAGCGCCGCCCCGATCAGGATGATGAAGACCATGCAGGTGATTTGCGTGGTCGATTCCACGACCGAGGTCAGCACGCCGACGCGAAAGACCCTCATCAGCGCCACGACAAGACCGAAGCCGATCCCGAGGGTAAACAGGATCGCCAGCCAGATGCCGACCTGATCGCTCGTCGGTATGACGACGCGCGCCACCCTGAGATCGACAAAGGCGGTCAGGACCAGGATGCCGATCAGCGATATCGCCGCTATGTAGATCGGCCAGGGCCTGTCCTCGCGCAGCCGGTAGCCGCCGAGGAGGATGGCGCCGACCGCACCCACCGCGGCAGCTTCCGTCGGCGTCGCGACGCCTGCCAGGATCGAGCCGAGAACGGCAACGATCAGGACGACGGGCGGAAACAGCGCGTGCATTATTCTGCCGAGGCCGACCTTCTGGCCTTCTTCGGCCGGCATCGCCGGCGAGGTCTCCGGGCGCAGCCACGCCATGCCCATCTGGTAGATCATGTACATCGCGACCAGCAGCAGGCCCGGAACGAGGGCGCCGGCGAACAGATCTCCGACCGACACCGTTTCGGGGGAGAATATCCCCATCTCCAGCTGCGCCTTCTGGTAGGAATTCGAGATCTGGTCGCCGAGGATGACGAGCACGATCGACGGCGGAATGATCTGCCCGAGCGTGCCCGCGGCGGCAATCGAGCCGCAGGCGAGCTTTGGATCGTAGCCGCGCTTGAGCATCGTCGGCAGCGAAAGCAGGCCCATCGTCACGACGGTCGCGCCGACGATGCCGGTAGAGGCTGCCAGCAGGGCGCCGACGATGGAGACCGACAGGCCAAGCCCGCCCCGCATCGTGCCGAAGAGCTGCCCCATCGTTTCCAGCAGTTCCTCGGCGACCTTGGAGCGTTCCAGCATCACGCCCATGAAGACGAAGAGCGGCACGGCGATCAGCACGTCGTTCGTCATCGTGCCGAAGATGCGCTGCGGAAAAGCCGACAGGAAGGAAAAGTCGAAATTGCCGAAGATCAGCCCGAGGACGGCGAAGACCAGCGCGATGCCGGCGAGCGTGAAGGCCACCGGAAAGCCCAGCAGCAGCACGACGCAGGCTGCAACGAACATGAGAATGTCGAGGATGTGAGCGATATTGTCCATGATGCAGCCCTCACACCATCGGCGTCTTGAGCGCTTCCAACTCCCTTTCGTCGCCCCGGAGAGCGAGGACGGAGCGGAGGATGATCGCGATGCCCTGCATGGCCATCATGACGGCAAAAGCGAGAATGGCGGTCTTCTGCAGATAGCGGCCCTGGATGCCGCTGGTCTCCTGCGATCCTTCCAGGATGGCCCAGGACTGCGCCACATACGGATAGGCGACGAAGAAGATGAGGATGCAGACGGGGATGAGGAAGAGGAGTGCGCCGCCGAGATTGACTTTCGCCTTCGTCCGCGGCGCGGCGTCGCGATAGAAGATGTCCACGCGCACATGGCCGTCCAGCTTCAGCGTGTAGGCTGCCGCCAGCATGAAGAGGAACCCGTGCATATAGGTGATCGATTCCTGCGCCCAGATGGAACCCAGGCCGAACACGTATCGGGCGAGCACAACCCCGAACTGCACCAGAACGATGAGAAGCGCCAGCCATGAAAGCCAGCGTCCGACGGTCATGTTGAAGCCGTCGATGAAGTCGGCGATTGCACGCATCCGATCCCCCGACCGGTCCCCTCAAGACCGGTGAAAGCAGTGAAAAGCCCGGCCGGTTGTGCCGGCCGGGCTTTGTCTTGATCAGGCTCCGAGCACCTTGTCGCGGGCCCGCGTATAGGCGGTATCGGAAATCCGGGTCCATCCCCCGACGTTCTTGCGCGCCTTCTGGTAGCTCTGGAGGATACGCTTGCCGATATCATCGGTGACCGACGCTGTGACGACATCTTCCGACGCCTTGCCGATCGCGGTGAACACTTCTTCGGGGAACTCCCTGAGCTGCACGCCATGCTGATTGATCAGCGTATCGAGCGCCGAGCCGTTATTGGCGAAGAATTCCGACAGCATGTAGTTGTTTTCCGCCAGACATGCGGCGGTGAACATCGCCTGGTCGGTCTTGGTCAGCTTCTCCCAGACCCCCTTGTTGACGCCGCAGGCAAGCCCGGAGCCCGGCTCGTGGAAGCCCGGCCAGTAGTAATATTTGACGACCTTGTAGAAGCCGAAGGCAAGATCGTTCCACGGGCCGACCCACTCGGTGCCGTCGATCGCGCCGGACTGCAGCGCGGGGAAGATTTCACCGCCGGGAAGCGCCACGACGCTGGCCCCTAGCTGGCGCATCACTTCTCCGCCAAGCCCCGGCATGCGGAACTTCAGACCCTTGAGATCCTCGAGACTCTTGATCTCCTTGGCAAACCAGCCGCCCATCTGAACGCCGGTATTGCCGGCCATCAGCGGCTTGACGTTGAACCCGCCCGCCAGTTCGTCCCAAAGCGCCTGCCCGCCGCCATGATTGACCCAGGCGTCGAGTTCGTTGGCCGTCAGCCCGAGCGGCACGGCCGTAAAGAAATTGAAGCCCTTGTGCTTGCCCTGCCAATAGTAGTCGGCGCCGTGATACATGTCGGCGGTGCCCTGCGAAACGGCGTCGAAGGATTCGAACGGCGGCACGAGTTCGCCGGCGGCGAAGAGCTTCACCGTGATGCGGCCTTCGGTCATGGCGGTAATGCGATCGGCGACGCGCTGGGCGCCGGTGCCCAGGCCCGGAAAATTCTTCGGCCAGGTCGTCACCATCTTGAGTTCCATCTTGCCCTGCGAGATCGCAGGGGTGGCGAGGGCACTGGCCGCGACGGCGCCGGAGGCAAGCCCGGCCTTAGTCAGAAAAGAGCGACGATCCATATCTGATTTCCTCCCAAATGGTTTCTGCCCGGTGCAGTAGACCCCCATGTCTATGGGGACTGACCTCTTTATTGCAGACATGCTCGCCAAGTTTCTATTCGCCTTCAGTCGAGCATTAATTGTCGATATAAAACCAGCAATTCCGGCAATGCAAGTTGCCGTCGGGTCACCGCCGGAAGGGTTTCATTGTGGAGTGCTTGATGCAAATGGCAAAAACGCGCCTGCGCCGGCCCGGCACGCGCCGGCCGCTGGTCGCCGTTACGGGCGATGTGCGCGAGCAGGACAACTATCGCTGGCATGCCGCGCCGGACGCCTATCTGTCACCTTTGGCGACAGTCGCCGGAGTCGCGCCCGTCATCGTTCCGGCGCTGGGCGGGCTTCTCGACCTCGACGGGCTTCTGGACTCCGTCCACGGCGTTGTGTGTACCGGTTCGCGCTCCAACGTGCATCCCTCGCTCTATGGTGCCGAGCCGTCCCCCGCCTTCGAGCCCTATGACCGCGACCGCGACGCGACCGCGCTGCCGCTCATCCACAAGGCGCTCAGCGCCGGCATACCCCTCTTCTGCATCTGTCGCGGCATGCAGGAGCTCAACGTGGCCCTTGGCGGGACGCTGGCGACCGAGATCCAGACGCTGCCGGGCCGCATGGACCACCGCGCGCCGGACGCCGAGGCCCAGGCCGACCGGTTCGCCCTCGCACACGCTGTCAGCGTCACCGCCGGTGGCTGCCTCGGTCGTGTTCTCCAGAAGGACGAGGTCCGGGTGAACTCGCTCCATCGGCAGGCCATCGGGCGGTTGGCGGACCGTCTGGCTGTGGAGGCGATCGCACCGGATGGCACGATCGAAGCCGTCTCGGTCAAGGACGCCGCCGGCTACGCCGTCGGTGTCCAGTGGCATCCGGAATTCTGGGCCGAGACCGACAGACCTTCACGCCGGCTCTTCGAAGCCTTCGGCAAGGCTGTCCATGCCCATGGCGAAGGGCGGCTCTTGCCTCTTTCGGCGCTCTGAAGGGTCAGGACGCGGCGAGTGCGCCGCCAAGCAGCGTGATCCCGAATCCGAGCACGATGAAACCGCAAGCCGCCCCGATCACGGTCTGCACGACGGCCCCGGCACGGCCGTTCCCGCCGGCCAGCCGCACGGCGGTGTCGCGGGCATAGAGCGCCAGCGTCGCCAGTATGGCAACGGCCAGTCCCGTCCCCAGGGCCATCGCGAACGTTCCGGCGACCCCGAGCCAGAAAAGCCCTTGCGAGGCCGAGAAAACGAGCAGGATCAAGGCGCCCGTGCAGGGCCTCAAGCCCACCGTCAGCACGACCTGCCAGGCTTCCAGCGCGCCCTTCCCTTCCACGCTCCGGGGCGTCACCGAATGGGCATGACCGCATGCGCCGCACACCTCGCCCTCGGCGTGGGAATGGTCGTGAGCGGCGTGGTGGCCTCCGTGACCGTGATGATGGTGATCGCCATGATCGTGTCCGCCGGCAAGGGCCGCCGCTACCGGCCGGGTTGCGAAAACGCGCCACAGCAACCAGACGCCCAGCAGCGTCATCGCCGTATAGCTGGCCAGCTCCAGATAGGCGGTATAGCGCGTCATCGTCATCGCGGTCGCGCGGACGATCAGCGTCAGTATGGTGACGAGCGCGACCGCGCTCAGCCCTTGCACCATGGACGCCGCGAAGGACAGCAGGATCGCCCTCCGCGCGCGGGCCGCGCCGCTCATCGCGTAGGCGGCGACGACGGCCTTGCCATGGCCGGGACCGGCCGCGTGCAGGACGCCATACGCAAAGCCACCGCCGATGATCACGAACGCCGCCGACGGGCTGGTCCTGAAATCGTGCAATGCGGCGACGAGATCGGCCCGCACCACGCTCTGCCAGTGCCCGACCCAGAGGAAGAACGCCGCCAAGGGCCCGCTCGCGCCGGGGATCGTGGCTTCCGGCTGGCCCACACCGAAAGGACTGGCGGCATGCGCCTGATATATCGTGCCGGCGCCGAGCATCAGGGCGATGCCGGCCATCAGCGTCACCTGCGCGCCTAATCGCATCTGACGATCACCGCGTTGGCGTAGCCGCCGACCTGCTGCAGCAGTTCGGGCGGCACGTCTTCGTCCGCGCCTATGGCCGCCAGTCGCGCGGAAAGCCCCTGGTCGGGCCTGCCGGCGCGTTCAAGATGCGCCTCGCAGCCCGCCGGCGCGCCGGGCGCCAGCGGCATCGCATCGCCCTCGGCGAAATCGAAACTGACGAAATAGCTGGGGTCGAAGACCTCGATGGCGATCGGCGCGCTCCTGACCTCGAAGGGCGAGCCGGCAGGCAACGTGAAATTGAGCGTCAACCGGCTGCCGTCCCAGTCGAGCCAGAAGTCGACCGGATCGCTAAAGGCGTTCAGCAGCGACACGTCGCCCCGGACCGGATTGGTGAAATAGCCGTATTCGTTCAGCGACTGCGCGTTGACCTCGGCCAGCGGCTGCAGCTCTTCACGCGACAATTTGCCGTCGCCATTGGTATCGAGCCCCTGGATCGCAAAGGCCGAATACGCCTCGTCGAAAGTCCAGTGGTAGTGCACCGCCTTCACGGCGCCCTCCGCGTTGAGTTCGACGGAACCGGAAACCGTCACCCAGACATGCGGATGGGCGGATGCATCACGCGCGAAAAAGAGTGCCGCGAGGATTGGGAGGACGAAGCGAATCATCAACCAGGTCGTCTCTTGCCAATTGATCGTCTGACACTATCAGAAAATGCGGCGGTTGCGGGGCGGGGCTTGGTCTCCCCGCCGGCAGGGCGCTAGAGTTGAAAACATCATGTCCAACGGACACCGTCCCATGCGTCGACTGACCGCCTGCCTTGTTGCCATCCTCTTTCTTGCCTCGCCGGCCTCGACGCAGGTGCGCGAACGCGCCGCGCCCGAGGCGGCAACCGCGTTCGCCTTCAGGGCCGAACCGCCGGCCGCGGCCGAAAAATTCATGGTCGTCACGGCCCATCCGCTGGCGACGCGAACGGCGCGCACGGTCCTGCGCGAAGGCGGCAGCGCCGCCGATGCCGCCATCGCCGCCCAGCTCGTGCTCGGGCTCGTCGAGCCGCAATCTTCCGGTCTCGGCGGCGGCGCATTCACACTCTACTGGGATGCCGGCGCGAAGCAGCTGACGACCATCGACGGGCGTGAGACGGCGCCCGCCGCCGCCACGCCTGAACGCTTTCTCGATGAAACGGGCAAGCCGAAACCCTGGCCGGAAATGGTACCCGGCGGGCGGTCCGTCGGGGTGCCGGGCACCGTCGCGCTGCTTGAAAAATTGCACCGCGAGCACGGCCGCCTGTCCTGGCAGCGGCTTTTTGCGCCCGCGATCGAGCTCTCGATCAACGGCTTCGGCGTCTCGCAGCGCCTCTCCACCCTGCTGGCCGGCATGGGCGCGGAGGCCTTTTCGCCCGCCGCGCGCGCCTACTTCTTCAATCCGGGCGGCGAGGCGCGGCCCCTCGGACATGTGCTGAAGAACCCGGCCTACGCGGTGACGCTGCGCGCGATCGCCGATGAGGGCGCGCACGGCTTCTATCGCGGCGCGGTCGCCGCCGGCATCGCCGAGACCGTCAAAGGCGCCTGGATCAATCCGGGCGATCTCACCCGGTCCGATATCGCATCATATGAGGCAAAAGACCGCGCGCCGGTCTGCTTTCCATACCGTACCTTCCGCGTCTGCGGCATGGGGCCGCCCTCCTCAGGCGGCCTTGCCGTGGGCATGTCGCTGGCGATGCTGGAAGGATTCGATCTCGGTGCCGGCCCGGATGCGCGTTCGCTGCATCTGATCGCCGAGGCCGAGAAGCTGGCCTTTGCCGATCGCGACGCCTACATCGCCGATCCCGATCATGTGGCCGTGCCTGCGGGACTGGCCGACCCGGACTATCTGAAGGCGCGCGCGGCTCTCATCGATCCGGCGACCGCCATGGGCAAGGCGATGCCCGGAACGCCGCCGCACGCTTCGCCCGCCGGCGCCGACGGGACGAAAGAGGCGCCCGGCACGAGCCACATTTCGATCGTCGATGGCGATGGCAATGCCGTCTCCATCACCACCACGATCGAATCGGCTTTCGGCTCGCGCCTGATGACGGGCGGCTTCCTGCTCAACAACGAACTGACGGATTTTTCCTTCTCCCCCACCGATGCGGAAGGAAAGCCGGTCGCCAATGCGGTGGGCGCGACGCGGCGGCCGCGCTCCTCCATGGCGCCGACGATGATATTCGACGCGAATGGTGACCTCCATGCCGTGCTCGGATCGCCGGGCGGGAGCCGCATCATTCCCTATGTCGTCAAGGCGGTCGTGGCGCTGATAGACTGGAATATGGATCCGCAGGCGGCGGCGACGCTCGCCAATTTCGGTTCGCGCAACGGTCCTTTCGAGATCGAGCCGGGCGCGCTTGCGGCCGCAGTGACCCCGGCGCTGCGTGAGATGGGCCACGAACTTCGCGAGGCCGACATGACCAGCGGCCTCAACATCATTGTGCTGGATCAGGGTCTCTTCGGCGGTAGCGATCCGCGCCGCGAGGGCGAGGCGGCGGGGGACTAGGGCCGAACGCTCGCCCTGGGGCGCGTGTCGGGCTTCCAACGCGTCAGACGCAGGGCGTTGCCGACGACGGTCAGCGAGGACAGCGCCATCGCCGCGCCGGCGAAAGCCGGCGAGAGCAGTCCCAGCGCGGCGAGCGGAATGCCGATGACATTATAGGCGAAGGCCCAGAAGAGGTTTTCCCGTATCGTTCGCACCGTGCGTCTGGCGATCTGCCGCGCCGCCGGCACCAGCAGCGGCTCGGGACGCATCAGCGTGACCGAGGCCGCTTCCATCGCAACGTCCGTGCCCGATCCCATCGCGATGCCGACATCGGCGGCCGCCAGCGCCGCCGCGTCGTTGACCCCGTCGCCGACCATCGCCGGGTGGCGGCCTTCCCGGCCGAGACGCGCGACTTCCCGGGCCTTGCCTTCCGGCGTCATCTCCGCCGCAACCCTGTCGATCCCGGCGCGGTCGCCGATGGCCTTCGCGACGGCGGCCGCGTCACCGGACATCAGGATCGGCTCCGCGCCCTGAGCCTTGAGCTGGCGTACCGCTTCGGCCGCGCCCTCGCGCAACGTATCGGTCAGGCCGAAAAGACCGGCCAGCCGGCCGCCGACGGCGACGGCGACGGGCGTTTCGGCCCGCGCGGAAAGGACCTCCAGCTTCGCTCCCGCCGCCGAGATGTCCACGCCGAAATCCTCCAGCCATGCGGGCTTGCCTACGGCGACCTCCACCCCGTCGACAACCCCCGTCACGCCCGCGCCGGGAACGTTCCTGAAGCCGGCGGGCCCGCCCGTCGGACATAGGTCGCCGGCGAGATCGCGAATGGCGCGCGACAGCGGGTGTTCGCTGGAGCCGACCAGCGAAACCGCCAGTGACAGCAATTCAGGCTCTTCCAGCCCGAAAGCATAGGTGCTGACGACCTTCGGCCGACCCTCGGTCAACGTCCCGGTCTTGTCGAAGGCGACCGTGTCGACGCGGGCAAGGTGTTCCAGGGCGTCGATATCCTTGATCAGGATGCCGGCGCGCGCCGCTGAGCCCGTCCCCGCGACCAGCGCGGCGGGCGTGGCCAGCCCGAGCGCACAGGGACAGGCGATCACCAGCACCGCGACGGCGGCGGAGAGCGCCTCTGCAAGACTGTCCCCCGCGAGCAGCCAGCCGCCGAACGTGACGAGCCCGACGACAAGAACGATCGGCACAAAGATGGCAGCCACCCGGTCGACCAGCCGCTGGACCGGTGCCTTTCCCGCCTGCGCCTGCTCGACAAGCCGGATGACGCGCGCCAGCGTGGTGTCGGCACCGACCGCGCCGACTTCGATTTCCAGCCTCCCCGTGCCATTGATCGCGCCTTCGATGACGACGTCGCCCTCGGCCCGCGCCACGGGCACGCTTTCGCCCGTCACCAGCGATTCGTCGATCTCGCCTGCGCCCGCGCGAATGACCCCGTCGGCGGGAATGCGCTCGCCCGGCCGCACCAGGATGCGGTCGCCCACAGCCAGGGTTTCGACCGGCACTTCCTCTTCATGGCGTTCGCCGTCAAGACGGGTCGCGACACGCGGTCTGATATCCATCAGCGCACGGATGGCGGCGGAGGCGCCCCGCTTGGCGCGCGATTCCAGGAGCTTGCCGGCCAGCACCAGCGTCAGCACCACGGCCGACGCTTCGTAGTACAGGGGCCCGCCACCGCCAGCGAAGGTGACGCCGAGGCTGTAGAAAAATGCCGCGCTGGTGCCGAGCGAGACGAGGACGTCCATATTTGCCGCGCCGTGCCTGAGCGCGGACCAAGCACCGCGATAGAAGCGCCAGCCGACGAAAGCCTGCACCGGGGCCGCAAGGGCGAACTGCCACCATGCGGAAAGGCTGGCATGCAAGCCGAAAGGCAGCAGCGCCATGGGCGCAACCAGCGGGAGCGTCAGCAACGCCGCACCGGCGAGCAGGATCGTGTCCCGGGTCAGTGCCCGCGACCGCTCCGCGTCCGCGCCGTCCCGCGCACCGGCGGCATTGGCGCCGCTGCGGGCCGGATAGGCCTGATAACCGGCAACCTCGACGGCCGCGATCAGCGCGCGCGGGGACACGGTGGTCCGGGCGATTTCGATATGCGCAGATTCGGATGCGGCATTGACGCTCGCGGTCAGCACGCCCGGCACGGCAAGCAGCGCCGCTTCCACCCGCCCGGCGCAGTTGCCGCAATGCATCCCGCCGATCTGAAGCTGAATGGTCTCGTGCGGCACGCCATAGCCGGCGCCGGTGACCGCCGCCTCCGCCGCGCGAACGGCATCGGCGTCGCGCGCCGAGAAATGCGCACGCTCCAGTGCCGGCTCCACGTAAATGTCTGCGACACCCCTCACCTTCCCGAGCGCCGCCTGCAGACGGGAGGCGCAATTGCCGCAATGCATTCCCTCGACGGGGAGATGCACCTGCGCCGGCGAAGACGGGACGACCGGTTTGCCGGTGATCTTCTGTTCCATGGGAGGGAATGTGGACCTTCCCGTTGCTGGAAGGTCAAGGGCCGCCTTGCCGGTGCCGCGATTTTCTTCGACAGCGCCCGGTCCCGGTGATATAGGCCTCTTTCGCCGAAGGATGCCCAATCGTGGGCGCGCGGCTGAGGATCCATTAAGAGCGCCATGGAACATCCCGGTGCGGAGTCCGCGTCTGGCGGACCGGAACCGGACCAACGCGGCAAACAGACGGTTAGCCTGCGGTCGGCCCAAACACGCGATCTGGATTTTCTCGAGCAACTCGAAGCCTCCGTCTTCGAGGCCGATCGTATTTCCCGGCGCAGCTTCCGCCACTTCATCGCCGTTGATACCGCCGATCTGGTCATTGCGGAAATTGCCGGAAGCGCCGTCGGCTATTCGCTGGTGCTCTTCCGGCACGGCACGGCGCTCTCCCGCCTCTATTCGATCGCCGTCGATCCCCGCGCCGCGGGAAAGGGCGTTGCCGCAACGCTGATGGCGGCGGCGGAAATGCGCGCCTACCGTCATGGGTGTATCGCCATGCGGCTGGAGGTTCGCGAAGACAACGCCGGAGCCATCCGCCTCTACGAACGGCGCAACTTCCGACGCATCGGCCGCTATCTCGACTACTATCAGGACCATGCCGACGCATTGCGCTACGAGAAGCTGCTCGACAGCGGAAAGTCGCCGGGCCGGAGCGATCAGCCGCCCTATTTCGAGCAGACGCTCGATTTCACCTGCGCGCCCGTCTGCATGATGATGGCGCTGAAATGGGCCGGACAGGACATCCCGTTCGATCTGCCGACGGAACTCAAACTGTGGCGCGAGTCGACGACCGTCTACATGACCTCCGGCCATGGCGGCTGCGAGCCTTACGGCATCGCCGTCGCGCTCGCCCGCCGGGGTCTCGCCGTCGAGATCCATGCCTCGCGTCGGCCGCCATACTTTCTGGAAAGCGTGCGCGGCCGCGAAAAACGTCTGGTCATGAAGGCCGTGCAGTCGACCTTCCAGTCGGAAGCGGCGGAACTCGGTATCCCGGTCCACCATAGCCGGCTTTCGCCCAGCGAGATGCGCGCGGCGCTGGACAGCGGCGCGGTCGTGATGCTGCTCGTCAGCGGCTACCGTATGTTCGCCAAGAAAGTGCCGCACTGGCTGCTGCTTATCGGACACGACAGGACCCACGCCTTCGTCCACGACCCGTGGGTCGAGGACAAGCATTTCGAAACCCGCGCCGCGGCGGCGAATTTACCCATCCCGTTTGGCGAATTGGACCGCATGGCGCGTTATGGCCGCAAGAAGCTGCAGGCAGCCGTCATCATCAGGAGGAAGCGCCGCCCATGACCGGTTGGGTCATCATTGTTGATCGGCAGAAGGATTTTCCCAACGCCGACACGCCGCACAAGGTGATTACGGCCCGCGAATACCTCGCCCGCCCGCAACTTTTCAGCCGCCGTCCCAAGGTCATCAATCTGGCGCGCTCCTACACCTATCAAAGCCGCGGCTATTACTGCTCGCTGCTGGCGGAGGCACGCGGCCACCGGGTCATGCCGACGGTGGAATCGATGCTCGATCTCTCGGAGCGCGACCTCTATGCCCATGCGGTGCCGGAACTGGAGGATGCGTTCAACAGGCAGGCCCGCAAGGTCGGTTTCGCGCCGGTTGCCGAAACGCAGCTCTATTTTCACTTCGGCGAAGGCGCCGAACCGGCGCTGGAGAAATTCGGGCGACTGCTTTTCGACTGGTTCCGCTGCCCCGTGCTGGAAGTGACCATTGCACCCGGCGACTGGTTGTCGATCAAGCGGATCCAGCCGCGCTCCCACACCCGGCTGGACGAAATCGAACTGGCCCGTTTCCGCAAGGCGCTTGATCGTCACACGGTCGGAGACTGGCGCTCGCCCCGGCAACGGCCGGCATTGAAATATTCTCTTGCCGTGCTGCACGATCCCGCCGAAACGCTGGCTCCGAGCAGCCGCGCGAGCCTCAAGCATTTCGCCCGCGTCGCGGAAAAGCACGATATCGAGGTCGATCTGATCACCCGCAAGCAATATCACCAGCTCGCCGAATACGACGCGCTGTTCATTCGCGAAACGACATCGATCGACAATCATACATACCGTTTCGCCCGCCGGGCCACGCAGGAAACCATGCCGGTCATCGACGATCCGGTGTCGATGATCCGCTGCACCAACAAGGTCTATCTGAAGGAACTGCTGACCTCGCACGGGATCGCCGTACCGCCGACCGTGATTATTTCCAGCGAGGACGAGCTCGACGGCGCGGTGGAAAAGCTGGGCCTTCCCCTCGTCGTCAAGATCCCCGACGGCTCCTTCAGCCGCGGCGTCCACAAGGTGGAGAGCAAGGACAGGCTGGTCCAGATCGCCCGCGATCTGTTCCGCGAGACCGACCTGCTGATCGCCCAGAAATTCATGCCGACCGAATTCGACTGGCGTGTCGGGGTGCTCGGCGGCCGGGCGCTCTTCGTCTGCCAGTATCTGATGGCCAAGCAGCACTGGCAGATCGTCAAGCACGACACCGGCGGCGCGCCGCTGGAAGGCGGCTTCAAGACGTGCCGGCTCGTCGACGCGCCGCCGGAAGTCATCGAGACCGGTGTCCAGGCCGCCCGGCTGATCGGCGACGGGCTCTACGGCGTGGACATCAAGCAGACCCCGGATGGCGTGTTCGTCATCGAGGTCAACGACAATCCCAACATCGAACATGGCGTCGAGGACGCCGCCGAGAAGGAAGCCGTCTGGGCCGGTATCGCGCGGTGGTTCCTGGAGCGGCTGGAGCGCTGATCAGCGCGAGGGGTTCGCCGGAACGAAGGCCGCGAGTTCCTCGATCAGCCGGGCGAGCCTTGCCGCCTGCCAATCGGCGATGCGGCGGCCAGCTTCGGCGCTGGCGGCGGCCGCGTTGCCGACGGCACCTGTCGGGTTCAGGTCCGAAATCATCCAGGAGAGGCCGCCGGGACCGGAAAAGCCAAGGAAGTCATGGTTGTCCGCCATCGTTTGGTCCGCTGAGACGAAATCGGCGGCCTTTTCCATGTCGACCAGATCCGGCGCCAGATGCAGCATCAATGAGGTTTCGACCATCCCGCCATGGATGCCGAAGCGCCCCTCGTCATCGCCGACCGTGCCTCCGGGCAGACCGAACCGCATGAAGTTGGTGGCCACGACCGCCATTCCGTACCGCTCGCGCAGGCGGCGCGCGGCGATGCCCATGCATTCCGAATTGCCTCCGTGTCCGCTGAGGATCACGAGCCTGCCGACGCCACTGGCCGCCAGAGAGCCGCCGATGTCCGTCAGGAGGGCGATCAGCGTTTCCGCCGACAGCGACAACGTGCCGGCGAAACCGCCATGCTCGTCGCTCTTGCCGAAAGGTATCGGCGGCAGGACCGACAGCGGCACGTCGTCCGGCAGCTTGCCCGCCGCGATCGCCAGAAGTCCTTCGGCGATCATCAGATCGGTGCCGACGGGGAGATGCGGGCCATGTTGTTCGACAGCCGCGATCGGCAGCACCGCGACCATCCGGCCGGCGGCCCGCGCCACCATGGCGCTTGTCATCTCAACAAATCGCTGCTGTGTTGCCATTCTGACCCTCAAAACCGTCCGATCGGACCCTGAGGTGATCCGACCGCTCTCTTCTTTCGTAGTCCAGGGGCCCGTTTATCGGCAATAGTGATGATGGCAACCGACGAGATACGAGGAATGGACGGAGCGCCGCGTCAGGATCCGGGGACGCAGCCGATATTGAGTTTGCGGAATGTAGGCTTCGTTCACGAGGATGGGACGGCGGTTCTCGACGGCATCGATCTCGATCTTGCCGCCGGCTCGCTGACCGCCGTCATCGGACCCTCCGGCATCGGCAAGACGACGCTGCTGCGGCTGGCGGCGGGTCTCTTGAGACCCACCACCGGGGCAATCCGGCGTGGCGTGGAACTTGAAGCCGGCGACATCGGTTACGTGTTCCAGGATGCCACGCTGATGCCCTGGGCCAGCGTGGTCGAGAATGTTCTGCTGCCGATGCGCCTGCTCGGGCGGAAAGGGCGGCCTGCGCGCGCCGCCGCGATGGAAGCGCTTGCCGCCGTTGGCATGGAGGGGCACGCCGGCAGGCGGCCCGGCGAACTTTCGGGCGGCATGAAGATGCGGGTTGCCGTTGCCCGCGCGCTGGTGACGCAGCCGAAGATGCTGTTGCTCGATGAGCCCTTCGGCGCGTTAGACGAATTGACGAGAACCAAACTGGATGAGGACTTGCGACAGATCATTGAGCGCTTCGCGGTGGCGTCGCTATTCGTCACGCATTCGGTGACGGAAGCGGTCTTTCTGGCCGATTGTGTAATCGTGCTCAACGGCCGGCCCGCTCGCGTGAGCGACAGGGTCGGGAATTCCTCATTCGCGGGCGACAAGGCCGCAAGACATACGAATGGCTTCAACGAACGATGCCGCCAGATTGCAGAAAGTCTCGCGCATTGATCGGAAGGTGCATGAGGGGTGGAATGAGACAGTTGGACTTGATCACTTTCGCACCGGGCCGAACTCGATTGGGGGCATATTGCGCATGAAGACCTGGTACGAAGATTCTCTTGGCTACAAGCTTGCAAGAGCGGCCCGGGCCCATCGCACGCAGGTGGCCGCCGCGATGCGCGAAATCGGCATCCACCCGGGTCAGGAAGCGCTGCTGCAGGCGCTGTCGACCGAGGATGGGCGCACGATGGGGACGCTCGCCGACCTTATCGGCGTTCGCCCGCCGACGATGAGCAAGATGGTGCTGCGCATGGCCGCGGAAGGACTGGTCGACCGCCAGAACGATCATGGCGACGCGCGACGTGCGCGCGTTCATCTCACCGAGGAAGGTCGCGAACGCGCACGGGCGCTCAAGAAGCGCTGGCGCCGGATCGAGAAGAAGCTCACCGCCGGTCTTTCGGACAAGGACACCAAGCGTCTCGGCATGCTGCTCGGCCATCTCACCGTTTCCCTGCAGGGCGAACAGATCCCGACACTCGCCGACGAAGATATGTGACGGCCGGGTCAGTAGATGTGGAATAGCGTCGGCACATAGCCGGCGACTTGCAAATTCTCCAGCATCTCGAAGGCCGGCACGGCGACGAGGAAGATGAGCGCGTCGAAGAAGGTTGAGCGCACGACCCGGGGAGAAATCTCGATCCGCTCAGCATCATGCCATAGCCTGAGATCGGGGACCATTCGCGGCACCCGCGAGCAGTAGTCGCGGTAAACGTCGCCGTGCAGCTTCTCCAGCACCCGTTCCTCCTGAATCGTGAGCAGGTAGAAGAAAATAAAGACCACCGTCCCCAGCAACCCGCCGGCCGTCACACTCCCCAGCTGCATGCCGACCCCGGCGGCGCCGATGACGGAAAAGACATAGAGCGGATTGCGCACGATCGAATAGGGTCCGTCGGTAACGATGCCTTTCAGTTTGCGTCCGCCGATATACATGGAAGACCATGTCCGGCCCACGATGCAGATGACGATCAGCGCGAGACCGGCATATTCTATCCACTCATGCGCCGCCGTGTCGGGCGCGAATTGCGAGACATTGAAGACGAGCCCGGCCAGCGCAAGCACCCCGGCTGCGCCAAGGAGCAGCTTGCGGCGATTGTGGACGAGGCCGAACCCCAGGCCCGATGCGTGGCGGCGATGCGATCCGGACATATTTGCTGCCTCTTCTGAAACGGGGCCGATCGGAAAATCCCATATTCCCCTACGCCACGACCTGCAAGCGTCGGTATCCGGCCGATTACCTACCTCGCCAATCCGGCTTGCGCTTCTGCGCGGCGGCGCGGCGGCCCTCCTTGATGTCCTCGCTGGCATAGAGCCTGGCGACCGCGGGCAGCCGGCGCTTGCTGACGCGCGAAAGCCCGTCCTGCAGGGCGAGCGCTTCGGTCTCGCGCACCGTTTCCTTGATCGCGGCCACCGCGAGCGGCGGTGCCTCCGCGATCATCCGCGAAACCTCGCGCGCCCGTTCCAGCAAGGCATTCGGCGGGACGATCTCGTTGACGATGCCCCAGCGCAGGGCCTCGCGCGCATCCATCCAGCGCCCGGTCAGCATCATTTCCATCGCGACGGCATGGGGTATGCGTCGCGGCAGCCTGACCGCCGCCGCATCGGGCATGCCGCCGAGCTTGATTTCGGGAAGCGCGAAGCGCGTATGCTCCGCGGCCAGCACCATGTCGCAGGCCAGGACCATTTCCATCCCCCCGCCGATGGCAATCCCGTTGACGGCGGCGACGACCGGCTTGTTGAGGCCGGCAAGTTCCTGCAGGCCGCCGAATCCGCCGACCCCGTCATCGGGCGGCACCAGCAGGTCGCCGCCGTCGACCGCCGCCTCGCGTCCGGCGCTGAAGAACTGATTGCCCGAACCGGTGATTAGCGCGACGCGGAAAGCGGGGTCGTCGCGGAAGGCGAGAAACACCTCGCCGAGCATACGGCTGGTCCGGGAATCAATGGCATTTGCCTTGGGCCGGTCGATGACCACCTCGAGCACCGCGCCGCGGCGTGAAATCTTGATCGGCACATCGCTCATGACGCCCTCGCATCGCATCCCCTGCCGGAACCGTCGTGAATCGGCCCCCTCGGACATTCCCTAACACAAGGCATGCGGTGAAGGTAACGGCGGTGCAATCAGAGCGCGTCGGGACCCGTCTCGCCGGTGCGGATGCGCTGCGCCTCGCCGAGTTCGAGCACGAAAATCTTGCCGTCGCCGATCTTGCCGGTACGCGCGGCCCGGGTGATCGCGGCCACCGCGTCTTCCGCCACGCCGTCGTCCACCGCAAGCTCGAGCTTGATCTTCGGCACGTAATTGATCTTGTACTCGGCGCCCCTGTAAATCTCGGTATGGCCACGCTGGCGGCCGTATCCGCGTACCTCGCTCACCGTCAGTCCGTGCACGTTGAGCGCGCCGAGCGCCTCGCGCACGTCGTCAAGCCGATGCGGCTGCACGATCGCAATGATGAATTTCATGATCTGTCTCCTGATAATGCTGACGGCCGTCATTCGTCACGGCTGGAAGCGGTAGCCGGCTTCGCCGTGTTCGGCCAGATCCAGGCCTTCCAGCTCCGCCTGACCGCTCACCCTGAAACCGACGAGCGGCGTGATGAGTTTCACCAGCACCCATGTCGCGATCGCGGACCACACGAGGGTTACGGCAACGCCGATCAACTGAACCTGGAACTGGCCGGCCGCTGTCTGACCTTCCGCAAGCCCCACGCCGCCCAGGACGGAGGATGCCAGAAAGCCCGTGAGCAGCGTTCCCGTGATCCCGCCGACGCCGTGCACCGCCATGACGTCGAGAGAATCGTCGATACGCAGGACGCGCTTGACGATATCGACCGCGAAATAACAGAAAATGCCGCCGACAAGTCCGAGGATGACCCCCCCGGACGGCCCGACGAAACCAGAAGCGGGCGTCACGGTCGCGAGGCCCGCGATCGTCCCGGTGACAAGCCCGATGAGGCTTGGCCGACCGAACCTGATCCGTTCGATGAGGACCCACACGAGCGACGCAGTCGCCGCCGACAGATGCGTGGCGATCATCGCCATGGCGGCATCGCCGCCGGCGGCCAGCGCACTGCCTGCATTGAACCCGAACCAGCCGACCCAGAGCATGGCCGCGCCGACCATCACCATCCAGGGCGCATGCGGCGGATGCACGGAATCCGGAAAACCCCGCCGCGCGCCCAGCATCCATGCGATGACGAGCGCGGAAATGCCGGCAGTCGCGTGCACCACGATGCCGCCGGCGAAGTCCATAATTCCCATCTCGGCCAGCCAGCCGCCGCCCCAGACCCAGTGCGTGACCGGCACATAGACGACGATCAGCCAGAGGATCGAAAAGAGCATCACCGCACCGAACCGGATGCGCTCCACGAACGCTCCGACGATCAGCGCCGGCGTGATGATCGCGAAGGTCATCTGAAACATGACGAACAGCATCTCCGGGATACCGGTCCCGTCGACGACGCTCTCGCGTCCGATCCCGCCAAGCCAGAGTTTCGACAGTCCGCCGACCCATCCTGTACCTTCCGTGAAAGCCAGGCTGTATCCGATCGCAAACCATACGAGCGACATTGCACAGGCGATGCCGATGCAGTGCATCAGAACCGACAGCACGTTCCGTGCCTGA
Source organism: Flavobacteriaceae bacterium (assembly GCA_050249695.1). Taxonomy (GTDB): domain Bacteria; phylum Pseudomonadota; class Alphaproteobacteria; order Rhizobiales; family Tepidamorphaceae; genus JACKJP01. The sequence goes on from JBFWQA010000003.1 coordinate 471,027, forward strand.
ACCAGCCCGGCGTAGAACAGCGCCAGCCCCGGCAATGTCATGAAAAGCACCAGTGCGGTGGATGTCAGTATCCAGGCGGTGTTCCCGCTATCCATCGAATGCCCCCGTTCCTCACATGGCGCTCTTCCGGCGCCGCCCGTCGTTAATGCATCATTTTCAGGCATCGGCCAAGGATTACGCTGAGCGTAACGCATGTCCTTTGTGCATATCCGGCAGAATTTCTGAAAGGCTGACTTTTAATTGTCCAGCTGAGCAAAGATTAGGCGAACGGCGATCCAACGCGGGTCTTGGCACCTGGCCTCCTTCATGATAACTGACTGCCCGGTCAGTCATTGTCTGGATGGATTTTTTCATGTCGCCTGTCCCCGAACGAAGGCCCTCTCGGGCTCCCCGGCCCGCACCCAAGGCGGCAAAGCCGGCGGACGGGCAGTCCGCACCGAAAAGGAATGGGAGCGCCGCGCGTGCTCCGGCCGGCCGCAAGGCGCAGCGCCGGCATCAGATTCTGGGCGCCGCACTCGTGGTCTTTTCCGAACAGGGCTTCGCCGCGGCCCGCCTCGACGATATCGCCGCGCGGGCCGGAGTCGCCAAGGGGACGCTCTATCTCTATTTCGAGAGCAAGGAGACGTTGTTCGAGGAACTGTTGCGCGAAGCTGCGATGCCCATTTACGGGCGCCTCGCGCGCATCGCGGCCGACCCCCGAATTTCCGGCCGCGAGGCCATCAAACGGCTGCTCGACGCGTTTCGCCGCGAGATCGTTGAAACCGACGCGCGCCACCTCGTCCGCCTCCTCCTCTGCGAGGGCGCGCGCTTTCCTACCCTGACGAGTTTCTACTACCGCGAAATCCTGAGCCGTGCCGTGCCGCTGCTACGACAGATTCTGGAACGCGCACACCAGCGCGGTGAAATCAGGTCTGCAAAACTGCTGGAAGCGCCGCAACTGGTGATGGCGCCAGCCATCGCGGCGCTGATGTGGAACGACATGTTCGGACGTTTCGAGACGCTGGATATCGAAGCGCTGTTCAATACCCATGTGGACCTGCTGACGACGGGCGAGGATCGATGAACCGTAAAATTATCGCCGCCATCGTCGCGGTCATAGCGATTGTCGCTGGTCTCTACGCCTATCTTGAGATGAACGCCGGCGAAGAGCGCTGGCAGGGATGGATCGAAGCGGATCTGCTTTTCGTAGGCGCCGACGAGGCCGGACGGCTTGAAGCGCTGAAAGTCGAGGAAGGCGATCGCGTCGTCGCCGGTCAACCGCTCTTCGTCATGGAAAGCGACCTGCAAAGCGCCGACATGGAAGCGGCTGCCGCGGCGGTGTCCCAGTCGAAAGCCACGCTGGAACTCGCCGAAAGCGCGCAGAAGCGGCCCGAGGAGATCGCTGTGCTGAAGGCGCAGGAGGCGCGCGCGATGGCGGCGCTCGCAGCCTCCAAGGCGGAGTATGAGCGGGTCACCGCTCTGGTCGACAAGGGCATCTCCACGCGTTCCAGGCTCGACCAGACGAAGGCCGCCTATGACGCCGACCTCGCCACGCTTTCGGAAGTCCGCCGGCAGATCGAACTCGCCGGCCTCGCCGCGCGCACCGAGGATATAGAAGGCGCCCGTCAGGCGCTTAACCGCGCCCAGGCACAGCTCGCCGCCGCCCGCGTTCGTCTCGGCAACACGACGGTCGAGGCGAGCGGCGCGGCGAGCGTCCAGGAAATCTACTACCGGCCCGGCGAGGTCGTCCCGCTCGGCCGGCCGGTCGTCTCTCTCCTGCCGCCGGCACAGCTGAAGGTGCGCTTCTTCGTTCCCCAGGATGTTCTCCCTCGCATCGACATCGGCACGGCGGTTTCCGTGCATTGCGATGGCTGCCCGGATGGCATGAAGGCACGTGTCACCTTCATCGCGAGGGAAGCGGAATTCACCCCGCCGGTCATCTACTCGCGGGAGGAACGCGCCAAGCTTATCTTCCGCATCGAGGCGCGGCCCGACGATCCTGAAGCGGTCAGGATCGGCCAGCCCGTCGATATCAGCCTCGATGAGGAGGATGCGCGGTGAAGGGCGAGGGCCCGCAGGACTACGTGATCGACGTGGAGGGCCTGACGAAGCGTTTCGGCGGGCGGGCCGTCGTTCGAAATCTCTCCATGCGGGTCGGCCGCGGGGAGATCTACGGCTTCCTCGGGCCGAACGGCTCCGGCAAAACGACGACGATACGCATGTTGTGCGGGCTTCTCACGCCGGACGGCGGAAAGGGCACCTGCCTTAGCTACGACATCCTGACGCAGGCCGAACTCATCAAGCCGCGCGTCGGCTACATGACGCAGCGCTTCAGTCTCTATGAAGACCTCTCCATCCGCGAGAACCTGGAATTCGTCGCCCGCATCTACGGCCTTTCCCGGCCGCGAGAGGCCGCCACCGAGGCCATCGAACAACTCGGCCTGAAGGGCCGCGAACGCCAGCTTGCAGGACAGCTCTCCGGCGGCTGGAAGCAGCGGCTCGCCCTCGGCGCCTGCATCCTGCCCGGCCCGGACCTGCTTCTGCTCGACGAACCGACCGCCGGCGTCGACCCGCAGGCGCGGCGCGATTTCTGGAGCGAGATTCACGGGCTTGCTGCGGGCGGCCTCACGGTCCTGGTCTCCACCCACTACATGGACGAGGCCGAACGCTGCACGCGCATCGCCTATATCGCCTATGGCGAACTTCTCTCGCATGGCACCGTCGAGGAAGTCATCGAGAAGGCCGGGCTTTCGACCTGGACGGTCAGCGGCCCCGAATTGCATCGTCTGGCGCAAGAACTGATGGCCGCGGACGGCGTCGATATGGTGGCACCCTTCGGCTCCAGCCTGCATGTCAGTGGCCGCGACGACGAGCGACTGCGCACCGCGATCCGGTCGTTTCAGGACAATAGGGACTATCGCTGGAGCCTGTCCGAGCCGACGCTCGAGGACGTCTTCATCGACCTGATGCAGCGATCGCGCGACAACTTCGCCGAGGAAGCCGTATCGGGAGGCCAATTCCAGTGACCGGCATCTCCCCGTCCCGGACGGCCCGCCCCGGCTCGTTGACACGTTTCAGGGCGATGTTCGTGAAGGAGTTCATCCAGCTCCGCCGCGACCGCGTGACCTTCGCCACCATGATCATGATCCCGCTGTTGCAGATCATCCTGTTCGGCTTTGCCATCAACACGACCCCGACCAATCTGCCCGCCGCCGTGCTGATGCAGGAACACAACGACATCACGCGTTCCGTTCTCGCGGCGCTGCGCAATACCTCTTATTTCCGGTTCGTCGTGGAGGCTGCGAGCGAGGAGGAACTGGATCATCTGATCCGTTCGGGCGACGTGCTGTTCGCGGTTGAAATCCCAGCCGGATTCGAACGCGCCATCCGGCGCGGCGACAAGGCGGCGATCCTGGTCGTCGCAGACGCGACCGATCCCGTCGCCTCCGGCACCGCGCTCGCCGCGCTCGAGGGCACGATCGAACGGTCGCTCGAGCGTGACCGGGTGATCCCGCCCGACCGCGAGGACGTTCAGCCTTTCGAGTTCCGCCAGCACCGCCGCTACAACCCGGCGGGCGTGACGAGGCTGAACATCGTGCCCGGTCTGCTCGGCACGATCCTGACCATGACCATGCTGGTCTTCACCGCCCTGTCGGTCACGCGCGAGGTGGAGCGCGGAACCATGGAGAGCCTTCTGGCGATGCCCATCAGCCCGCTTGAACTGATGCTCGGCAAGATCACGCCCTATATCTTCGCCGGCGCGATCCAGGCGGCCATCATCTTCGCCTGCGGCTGGTTCATCTTCTCCGTGCCGCTGGAGGGCGATCCGCTTCTGCTGATCGGACTCACGCTGCTTTTCATCACGACCAATCTGTCGATCGGCTATTCGTTCTCCACCGTCGCCGGCAATCAGCTTCAGGCGATCCAGATGACGTTCATGTTCTTCCTGCCGAGCATCCTCCTGTCCGGCTTCATGTTTCCCTTCGCCGGCATGCCCCGCTGGGCGCAGTGGATCGGCGAGGCGCTGCCCATGACGCATTATCTCAGGATCGTCCGCGGGATCATGCTCAAGGGCGCGGGCATGCCCGACGTCTACCGCGAAGCCGGGGCCCTGCTCTTTCTGACGCTGATCGCCATGACGATCGCGGTTACCCGCTTCCGCCGCACGCTGGACTGATTAATCCGCCGTCCGCACCGCCTCGCCGGACGCCGCACGTTCGGTGAGGCGCATCGCATTCTCGACGATCCGGTTTCCCGCCCCGCCTTCCAGCGTCATCAGCGACTCGGGATGAAACTGTACCGCGGCGATCGGCAGCTCCTTGTGCTCCACCGCCATCGGTATGCCGTCCTCCGTCATCGCCGAGACGAAGAGGTTCTCGGGCATGCTCTCCGGATCGATATAGAGCGAATGGTATCGACCCACTGCTATCTCAACGGGCAAGCCCGCGAAGATCGAGCCGCCGCGAATCGCGATGCGCGACGGACGGCCATGACTGGGCGTCGCCAGTTGCGATAGTTTGCCGCCGAAATATTCGCCGATCGCCTGCTGTCCGAGACAAACGCCGAAAACCGGCAGGTTGCGCTCAAGCGCGAGGCCGATCGTCTCGTTGGTCTTGAAATCGGAAGGCCTGCCCGGCCCGGGCGACATCACGAGCAGATCATATCCGCCCGCTTCCAGGCGTTCGCGCGCATGGGTATGACGCACGACGTTGACCGTCGCCCCGGTCTGACGGAAATAGTCCGCGAGCATATGGACGAAACTGTCGTCGTGGTCGACGAGCAGCACCTTCTTTCCGGCGCCCGCGCTCGGCCGGTTGTCGGCCTGCGCCTCCAGATCGCTGTCGCTTCCGCGCAGCGCCTGATGCAGTGCTTCGGCCTTGGTCTGGCACTCCTCTTCCTCGGCAACGGGGTCGCTGTCATAAAGCAGTGTCGCTCCGACACGAACCTCCGCCGTGCCGTCCTTCATCCGCACCGTACGGATCGTGATGCCCGTATTGATATGGCCGTCGAGACCGAGCACGCCAAGCGCGCCGCCGTACCAGCGCCGGGGCGACCCCTCGTGATTTTCCACGAACTGCATCGCCCACAGCTTCGGCGCGCCCGTGACGGTCACCGCCCAGGCATGCGAGAGAAACGCATCGAGCGCGTCGAATTCGGGCCGCAGCACCGCTTCGACGTGATCGACCGTGTGAAACAGCTTGGAATAGGTTTCCACCTGCCTTCGCGCGATCACCTTGATGGAACCCGGTTCGCAGATGCGCGCCTTGTCGTTGCGGTCGACATCGGTGCACATGTTGAGCTCGAAGGCGTCCTTGTCGGAGTTCAGCAGCAGGCGGATCTGCTCCGCGTCGGCGATGGCGTCCTTGCCGCGCCGGATCGTGCCCGAGATCGGGCAGGTCTCGATCCGCTCGCCATCCGAACGAACGAACATTTCCGGCGAGGCGGAAACCAGAAATTCGCCTTCGCCCAGATTGATCAGCGCGCCGAACGGCGCCGGATTGATCCGTGAGAGCCGCCGGAAGATTTCCGCCGGGGTGCGGGTACACGGTTCACCGAAGAGCTGGCCGGGAACAGCTTCGAATAGATCGCCGCGCGCGAAATGCTGGCGCGCTTCCTCCACGATCTCCCGGTAGTGGCCCGGCTTCATGTCCCGGAATGTCTTGCCGCCTTGCGTCTTGTAGGCGCTTTCCTTGGTCTGCCGGGGAAGGCCGACCGTCGACCGTCCGGCCCAGGAGAACTCATAGGTCGCGACCAGCCCACGCTCACCGCGGCGGTCATAGGCGAAAAGCTGATCGGGCAGATAGACGACGACATCGCGCTGGTCGTCCGCGCGGGCCATCTTCATCTCCAGATCTTCCAGTTGAAACACGAGGTCGTAGCTGAAGGCGCCGTAGAAGCCCAACAGCCCGTCATCGGCGATCTTCAGCGCCGCGATGAGCTGCCGCATCAGCGAGAAGATGGTCGGCCGGCGTGTCCGGTTCTCCTCCTCGACGGGCGCTTCGCTGGCCGGCACCGCGCCGCTGATCCGCCGCGCGCTCGATTCCTCGACCACGATCATCGGATCGGACGCCCGACGCAACGCATCGTTCAGGAATGCGACGAGGATTTCACCGCGCGGATTCAGCGCCTCGATGGCGAATTCGCGGCCGCGCGAGGTCACCATCAGGGGCGGACTGGAAAATCCCAGGTCGAAATTGTCGTAGCGGCCGGGAACCTGCATGCCGGACGACAGGAGGACACCCGGATGATGGTCGAGATCTGCGACCAGCTGCTCCATGCGCGCGGCGATGTCGGTCAATTCGACATGACGCCTGACGACCAGGCCTGCGGCTGTCGAGAAGGTGCTGTCGGTGGGCATCGAAAAGAAATTGCGGTTCATCTTTCCCTCGGTCTTTCAGCAAAAACCCGCAGAGCAGAGGAACCGGCCGCCGCGCTGCGGTGGCGGCCATGACAGAACATGCGTCAGGCCACCCCTAAAGGATGGCCCACCAACGTCCGGCGATGACAATCGTCATGTTCATGGGGCCGCATGTAATATCAGCCGCCACCTCCGCGTCAAGCAGATTGCGCCCGCGTCAATGCCCGGTGCGCCTCCCCTTCAGCGCACAGGAAAGTGGCGAAAAAACAAAACCCCGGCCGAAAGACCGGGGTTTTGCCATCTGGAAAGATTTCGGGATCGGCCGCGATCAGCCGATCGTCGCAAGATTGGCCGCTGCGGACTTGCCCTTGCGCGGATCCATCTGCAGCTCGTAGGACACTTTCTGGCCCTCGTTGAGGCTTGTCATGCCCGAGCGCTCGACCGCGCTGATATGGACGAATACGTCCGCGCCGCCCTCATCCGGCTGGATGAAGCCATAACCTTTGGTGGCGTTGAACCACTTGACTGTACCTGTAGCCATTTTCAGGGATCTCCTTGTCGCTACTGATCGTGGGGTTGGGGTGTGCCGGCGCTTTGATTGACATGCGTGGAGGATCTGATCGTCCCGTCAATGTCGATATTCTGTCGCGCTCCAGCGTTGGTAGGTAGCGTGCGTAGATCCACTGCCTTAGTTTGTCCGGAGACAAGCTCCGGAAGTACCGAAACCTCGTACCAGGCCTCCGCCCTCTCTGAGGGCCATCGGCTTCGGCCGTCAATTCCAGCGATCACCTCACCCGCGATCTAGTATAGTCGCATCCACGCGCGCAGTGATCCGGCGAAAGCTTGCTCACAAAAAGCCGTAATTTGCAATAGTCGGCTCAACCGACGCCCAAGGCGGCCTCGTGCCCTGCCGATCGCAGCGCTGCCGAAGCAATCCGGACAGGCGTTGCCACACCGCCCGGTCGTCTACTTCACCAGCGCGGAGACCTGGCGGAAATGCTCGTGCGTGGAATCGCCGATCCACTCGAAGAGGACCATCTCCGTCGTAACGATTTCGATGCCCGCATCGGCCATCCGGGCAAGGCCCGCCTGACGGTTCTCGGCCTTGCGCGAGCCGCACGCGTCGGCAACCACGAAGACCTTGTGACCGAGCGCCGACAGTCCCAACGCGGTTTGCAGCACGCAGATATGGGCTTCGACCCCGGCGATCACGATGTCCTTGCCGGCGGTCAGCTTCGACCTGACTTCGGCGCTTTGCGCACAATCGAAGCTCGTCTTGGCGATGACATTGCGGCTGTCCCGCGCCGGGAGTTCATCCACCGTGCCGCCAAGCCCCTTGGGGTTTTGTTCCGTATAGAGCGTCCTGACGCCGAGAAGTTTCGCGGCCTCGGCGAGGCGGCGCGCATTCGCGATGACGTCGTCCTTGCGATCGATCGCCGCCATCAGTCGGGTCTGGAAGTCGATCATCAGCAGAACGGATTTGTCGGCTTTGATCAGGCCCATCGTCTTTCTCCCCTGCTCATTGGGCCAGGCGGTGGTCCCCGCGCGCCGGAACCATATTCCCAACCGAAATCTCCGCAAATTAAGCGTAATGTAACGCGAATCGACTAGTTTGATCTTCATTGACGCTACGCGTTGCGGCTATGATCACGTGGCGCATCGCTACTGAACCGACCTAAGGGGGGCCGGCCGGATGGTCAAGAGCGTAAAGAGGCCGCCGCTGCGCGGTTTGCTGGCCGTTGTGCTCGCGGCGGCGACGATTGTCTTCGCCGGGCCCGTGCGCGCGGCCGGAACCGAAGGCGCCAAGCCACTTGCCAATACCCAGCCGGCGCCTGACGAACCCCTGCGCCTCATCGTCTCGCTGGCCGAACAGCGCATTGACGTTTACCGCGGCGACGCGCTCGTTTCGAGTTCCAATGTTTCGACCGGCCAGAACGGCTACGACACGCCGAGCGGCGTCTATTCCATCCTGCAGAAATCCAAGTGGCACCGTTCCAACATCTACAGCGCCGCGCCGATGCCCTTCATGCAGCGCCTGACTTGGTCGGGCATCGCGCTGCATGAGGGTAACGTCTCGCGCCCCTATGCCTCGCACGGCTGCATCAGGCTGCCCCGCCAGTTCGCCATGGACCTGTTCCAGATGACCGGCATCGGCACCGACGTCATCGTCGTGGCCGGCGACGCCAGGCCGCAATCCATCGTGCATCCCGCCCTGTTCCAGCCTTCTCAGGCGGCGGTCTTCGCCTCCATCGGCGGCGCCGGCGAGCTGGCCGCCGACAAGCCCTCTCCGGCCGAGGGGGCAAGCGGCGCCAGACGGCTCGACGCGCCCGTCCTGCGGGTGTCGAATTCGCCGCTGCGCATCCTCATTACCCGCCGCACCGGCCGCGAGCGCCTGAAGGATCTGCAGGGCATGCTGGCCGAACTGGGCTTCGGCCCCGGCGATATCGACGGCTATATGGGCCCCGACACCGGCCGCGCCATCCGGGCTTTCCAGCAGAGCCTGGGACTGCAGCCGACGGGGATGCTCTCGGAGGACCTTTTCGGCCAGCTTTACGCGGCCGTCGGGCGCGAGGAGATCGCCGGGCATATCTATGTCCGCCAGGATTACGTCGACCTTTTCGATGCGCCGGTGGACATTCGCAGGCCGGACGCCCCGCTCGGGACGCATGTCTTTGCCGCGGGTGCATTCAGCCCGGCCTCCAGACGCGCCTCCTGGACGGCGCTGACGATGACGGCAGGCGAGCAATCGACGCCGGCCGAGGCGCTTGAGCGCATCGACATCCCGGCGGACATCTACCGGCGCATCTCCCTGCTGCTGACCCCCGGTACAAGCCTCATCGTTTCCGACGCGGGGCTGGGCCGCGAGACCGGCAAGGGCACCGACTTCATCGTCCAGCCGTAGCGCGGTCCATCGGCACGATATTGATGAAGATCGTGTAGAAGATCAGGACCAGCGGCACGGCGACGAAGCCGCCGACAGGCCCCCAGAGCCACAGCCAGAACACGATCGCCAGAAAGACGATAAAGGGATTGAGCGTGACGTTCCGGCCGATCACATAGGGCGTCACGAACTGCGCTTCGAGAAAGTTGAAGAAGAGGTAGATCAGCGGCGGGAGAAAGACCGCCCCTCCGTCGAAGCCGGCAAGTCCGACGCCGGTGAGAATGACGACCATGATCGCCGGACCCACATAGATCACATAGTTCAGGACGCCGGCGAGCACGCCCCAGAGCAGGGCGGATTCAACCCCGACCGCCCAGAGGGCGATCGCGACCACGGCGCCCAGTCCGATATTCACCAGCGTGATGGAAAGAAGGTACCGGGAGACCAGCCGCTCGACATCGCGGAAGACATGCGCGACACGCCAGCGCAGCCGGCGGTTGATACACAGCCGCAGGATGGCCACGCGGAACGCTTCGCGCGACGCGACATAAAAATACAGGCTCGCAAGAAAGACGATGAATTGAGCCAGGATCGAGGGGGCCAGAATCGCGACGCTCTCGACGGCGCCGCCGTCATCAACCTTCACGCTCATCACCCCTGCGCCGCCCGTCAGGTTGCGAAGTTCTTCCTGAGCGGCGCCCAGCGTCGAGATGACGCCCTTCCAGTCGCGCACGACCGCCTGCAACCGCCGCCAGATTTCCGGCAGCCGTTCCACCCAGTCCGAAAGCGGCACGGCAAACGCCATCACGAAGGCGGCGATGATCGTGATGAAGAGAATGACGATGATGCTGGCGGAAGCCGCCGGCGGAATTCCCGTCCGTTCCACTCGCGTGGCCAGCGGGCCGAACATCAGCCCGATGACCAGCGCCAGGGCAATGGGCGCGAAGACAAGCTTGGCGAAATAGAGAACGCCGACCAGCGCTGTCAGGCCGATGCCGACGACCGCGAGCCGCGAGGCCCGGCCCAGAATGATCTCGAAATCCGTCTTCGGACGAAGTCGAGAGTCAAAATAGGCTCGCCGCGCCATGTTGGGCCCCCAAATCCACTGCGTGCATGGTGGTTGTCCCCGCCGGCCGCTCACGTGAAACGGCGATCCGGCATTTTCCGGGACGGTCGATTGGACGTTGGGGACTCTCGCCTCTGCTCCGAATCTGCGGTCCGAAACAGAGAAGGTGTCCTTGGTCGAGGCCGCGGCTCACTGCGAAGCGGTGTTGGCGTCCACCGTTCCGGCAAGCCTTGTCGGCGCGGAGTTGGCGCCGTTCAGCGGACGCAGTTCGGCATAGAGTTCGCCGCGAGTGGACATGTGCCAGATCAGGGAAACCTCAGACGGGCTGTAACCCGCTGCGACCGGCAGACACTGACCGATCCGCTGCGGTCCGGAATCGTCCCGCTTCAGAGCGTGCTCCAGCCCCTCCTCGCAAGCTGCGACACTGACATATTCCTTCGCGGAATGAACTGCCTCGCGGCAGACTCTCATCTCGTCATTGCAGGCAATGAGCAACATGATCGCTGTGACCGGTTCCATCTTCGTCTCCTTCGCCTCCAGTGACCGATAAACGAGGCGGGAGCCCACAATGTTCCCTGCACGGCAAGCGACCGTCTGGAAGAAGAAGAAGGTGGGTCGGTGGGAACGGCGGGCCCTGGCCTGCGTTTTATCGGCGGTATTCCGGATGGGCCAACGAGGCCGAACCGGCAAACACAAGGCAGGAGGCCACAGCATATGAACTGGAATCAGGTCGAAGGAAACTGGGAGCAATTCAAAGGCAGCGTGCAGAAGCAATGGGGCAAGCTGACCGGGGACGATCTCGATGTCGTCGCCGGAAATCGCAAACAGCTGTCCGGCCGCATTCAGGAGCAGTACGGCAAGACCCAGGAAGAAGCCGATCGTGAAATCGACGCCTGGCTCTCCAAAAACTGAAGCTAACGCCAGAGTGCTAACGAAGGACCGGCTGAAAAGGCCGGCCCTTTATGTTTGCAACCTGGCGTCCGCCGGGCTCTTTCGGGGCGCAGGCAGCCCAAGAAAAACCCCGCCGAAAATCGACGGGGTCTGCAACAAGGGCCGGCTCCGCGAGCCGGCCCTTTTCTCGATCCTATCCGCCCTTAGGCACGCCGGACAAATCCGACGACCAGCGAAATCACCAGGAACAGCAGGAAGAGATAGAACAGAATCTGGGCGATACCTGCCGAGGCACCGGCGATACCGCCAAAGCCGAGAACGCCCGCCACGATGGCCACGACAAGGAAGATAAGAGCGTAATAAAGCATTTCTGCCTCCTTCACGAAATCAATCACGGTAAACAACGGGCCTTGTCGCCGAAGGTTCCCCGACCTGTCAGGCTCGCAAGTCCCGCAGATAAGCTGCGCCGTGTCAGGATTTCCTGTCCGGCCCAGCGTGCGCCGCGAACGCTTCCGCACGCTGCGCCGCGTGGTCCCTTCTCACGCGGCCCGCTCGGACGTATCGTTGAAGAACAGGGCCTGGCTGATCAACGCCTTCACCATATCGGCGTTGAACGGCTTGGTGACGAGGAACGTCGGCTCCGGCCGCTCCCCTGTCAGCAGCCGCTCCGGGAAGGCCGTGATGAAGATGACGGGAATTTCGCTCGTCTTGAGAATGTCGTTCACCGCATCGATGCCCGAACTGCCGTCGGCAAGCTGAATATCGGCCAGCACCATCTTCGGCCGGTCGGCATTGAACAGCTTCACCGCCTCGGTATGGGTGCGTGCGATGCCGGTCACGCGATGACCCAGGCTCTCCACCATCGCCTCGATATCCATCGCGATGAGAGGCTCGTCCTCGATGATCAGAATGTCTGTCGCCACCTGGCGGGAGATTTCCTGTGAGGCTTCCGTCAGCAGCTGGTTCACCCGTTCCGGCGACACGTTGAGGATGGCCGCCGTCTCATCTACGGAGAAGCCTTCCACCGACACCAGCAGGAAGGCCTGGCGGGCGATCGGCGGAATTGTCTGCAGGTTGGCCGCCGCCCTCTGCTCCCATGCGAACGGCGACGGTGTCGGGCTCACATCGATCGAGGTGGAACCGAACAAGGTGGCGAAGAGTTTGTAGAGCGACACCCTGTCGTCGCCGGTTTCGGGAAAGATCGAGACGTCGGCGATAAGCGCTTCGAGCGTTGCCGCGACATAGGCATCGCCGGAAGTCTGGGAACCGGCTACCGCTCGAGCGTATCGACGAAGATAGGGCAGATGAGCGGCAATGCGGGCGGATAATGTCATACACAATTCTCCCTCGTGGACGTGATACGCCTGATGGGACCAAGAATGCGCGGCCTCAAAATAAGTTCCTTACGGTTGGAACTTTTGCGTCGATGATGCATTTTGAGCCATTAATGCTGCCCTGGAAACATTTTGCGCGGAACAATGCGATTCATGGATGATCAAGACAAGGCAGGTTCGTCGAAATCTCGCCGGACGCCTTTGACCGAAAACCCGAACGACGCGATCAGCCGAAAGCTTCAGGCGTTGTACTCTTCGCTTGAGCAGGAGGAGATTCCGCCGCGTTTTCTTGACCTGCTGGAGAAGCTGGACGAGGCGGAACAGGCGTCGGGCGCCAGCGGCAGCCGGTCGGCCGGGCCTCGTGGCTGAAGAGAATATCATGAACGATAGGGTCGGCGACGATTCAACTCAGCGGCAGAATGCCTTCAAGCGGGAGATGCTCAGTCTTCTGCCGGGACTGCGCGCATTCGCGATGTCATTGTGCGGGCGGCACGATAAGGCTGACGATCTCGTCCAGGAAACGATCATGAAGGCCTGGGCGAAACAGACGAGCTACCAGCCCGACACCAACATGAAGGCGTGGCTGTTCACGATCCTGCGCAACGAGTTCTACAGCCAGATGCGCAAGCGCGGTCGCGAAGTGTCCGATGCGGACGGCATCCTGACCGAGAAGCTGTCGACTCACCCCTCCCAGTATGGGGCGCTCGACCTCCAGGATTTCCGCAAGGCGCTCGAAACCCTTCCCGACGATCAGCGGGAGGCCATCATTCTCGTCGGCGCGTCGGGTTTTGCCTATGAGGAGGCAGCGGAAATCTGCGGGTGCGCAACGGGCACCATCAAAAGTCGCGTCAGTCGCGCGAGAAGCCGCCTGCAGGAAATTCTGAGCGTGCGGGGCGACGATGATTTCGGCCCCGATGCCGGCACCGCCGCCGTCGTCTCCAAGATATTCGCCGCATGAGAGTAAGGCCACTGCGACCGCGCCCTCTCTCCTGAGGTTCAACGATTTGTGCGCATGCCACGCGCGCCAAACCTTTATGAGTACACGACCTGGACGTGCTGGCCGCCGCGACGGCAACGACCGTTGGGGGGAACGGGCGATGAGCGCAAGGACGACGAAGTTCGGCTGTGTGCCGTGCGACGAGTGCCCGTTGCGCGCGCTGGAGATATTCAGGCCGTTCACCGACAAGGAACTCGCCTTCATGCTGGAATTCAAGCGGGGTGAGCTACGCGTGGAGTCGGGCGCAACGGTCTTGGTCGAGGGGGCTCACAGTGCCCATCTCTATACGGTTCTGTCCGGGTGGGGCTTTCGCTACAAGACGCTCGAGGACGGCCGCCGGCAGATTCTGAACTACGTGCTGCCCGGAGACCTCATAGGGCTTCAGGGGCCGGTCCTTGGCGAGATGCAGCATTCCGTGGAAGCGCTTCAGCCGATCGTGCTGTGCGTGTTTGAGCGTGATCGCCTGAATCGCCTGTTTCAGAATCATCCTTCGCTCGCCTACGACGTCACCTGGCTTGCCGCACGCGAGGAAAGCATGCTGGACGATCACCTGCTGAGCGTGGGCCGGCGCACCGCGGCGGAAAGAGCCGCCTATCTTCTGTCGTTCCTGCACCAGCGCATGGACGCGCTTGGCCTTGGAGGAAACCCGACGCGTATCCCCGTGACCCAGACGCATATTGCCGACACGCTGGGGCTGTCCAGCGTTCACACGAACCGCACGCTGCGCAAGCTGGCCGCGCGAGGCTATATCCGGTGGGAATTGGGGGGCTGCACGATCGTCAAGCCGGAAGCGCTGCTTGTGCTGTCCGGCTGGGACGGGATCGTGGAAGCCGCGCGCCCGTTGATCTGATGGCGCCGGCGCGACAGGTGTATGCATGCGGATAATGGCTGTACTCAACCCGACAAGCGGCTCCTTGATATCGGACGATCCCCATCGGCTCGGCACGAGACTGGTGTCCCTGTTCGCCGCGCAAGGTCACGAACTCGACTACCTGACGCCGGATGGCTCCGAACTGCTCGCGACGATCGAGCGGTTGGCTGCCGATTCCTCGCTCGATGCGATTATCGCCTGCGGCGGCGATGGAACCGCCTCGGCGGCGGCAGGGCTCGCCTGGAAACATGGAAAGGCGCTCGGCATTCTTCCAACCGGGACGATGAACCTTTTCGCCCGCTCCCTCGGCGTGCCGCTCGCCATCGATCAGGCGGCCGAGGCGCTCGCCGCCGGGCATCTGGCGGATGTCGACATCGCAACTGTCAATGGGCGGCCTTTTGTCCATCAGCTCTCGGTAGGTCTTCACCCGCGAACCGTGCGGCTCCGTCGCGGATTCTCCTATAACTCGCGCGTCGGCAAGATCGTGGCGAGCGCACGGGCGTTTCTGGCCAGTATTGGACGGCCGCCCGTCTTCAGCGTGGAGATCGAAACGTCCGCCGGCACCTGGACCGGCTCCACGAGCGCCTTGTCGATCTCAAACAATCCTTACGGGCCGGGTCACCTGCCTTACGCCGATCGCCTCGATTCGGGCCAGCTCGGCATCTATGTGACCGGGCCGCTCGACCGGCGTCAGAGCCTTCAGCTCGCTGCGGATATGACATTGGGAAGCTGGGACGCGAGCCCTTACCTCAGGAAAGAATTGGCATCGCGGGCGGTGATTGCTTTTCCCGATCTCACACGCGCGGCCAAGGCCGTCGTCGACGGCGAACTCATACCGCTCGAGCGCAAGCTCGACTTCAGGCTGCATGCGGGGGCGCTCAAGGTGCTGGCCCCCGCGACAACGGGCTGAGAAAAGCCGTACCAGATCACTCTGCGACGATGGCTCGGAGCATCCACAAGGCCTTCTCATGAAATGTCAGGCGTTGCGTCAGCATGTCTTCGGTCACCACGTCTTCCACCTCTCCGGCCCTGCCCGCCGCTTCGCGCATGACCAGCACGGCCGCCTCATGCGTTTCGATCAGGTCGTGCACCATTTCGTCCGCGCTGAGGTGATCGACCTCGCCCTTCTTCGGTGCGAACGCGGAGGCATCGACGACATTGACCGGAGCAAGATAGCCCAGAGCGCGAATACGCTCCGCGATGACGTCGGTCGCTTCGAACAACGCATTGTAGTGCTCTTCGGTCAGTTCGTGCAGCGACCTGAAGAGCGGCCCGACGACATTCCAGTGATAGATGTGGCTCTTGATCGTCAGTTGATAGGTCTTTGCGAGAATGTCGGACAATCTTTCCGACATATCCTCAAGATATGCAGGCTCCAGGCCGATATTGCTCTTTGAAGGATGGGCAACCGGCTTCAGCACGCTGGCAGTCCTTGTCATGGTATTTCCCTTCCGCTTCGGTGGTTCACTGATTGGTGGCGGGGACAGATTGTTCTTGCGGGGCGGACGCACGAGGCGCCGGCACATCTTCCTCGCCGGTGAAAAACGCATAGGCAAGCAGTGCGACCGCGGCGGCGATCGTACCGACGGCGAGCACGAAGAAGACCGGCCGGCCTTCGCGTCCCTGCCTGGCTTCCTGCGCGCTGAGCTTTTCGGTTGGCATGGCTATCTCCTCTTGTTGATCGCCGTATGCTTGAAGCAACGCCGCTCGCTCGGCAGCGGTTCCGGCGTCGCTCAGTCGTCCCGGCGCCCGCGAAGCACGAGAAAAGCAAGCCCGCCGACCGCCAGTGCGGCGAGCGTGGGCTTCCGGCGCGCCAGCAGCGAAACCTGGGAGAGCAGGGCTGCTGCCTGCAACGCCTGTTGCGCATTTATCCGGCGACGCGCGCGGCGTTGAATATAATCCGAGACGTGCACCGCCAGCAGGATCAGGAACGCCAGTGACAGGCTCCCCGCCGCGATGATCAGACCCGCTGCAACCGGGCCATGGACGATCGCCAGATACTGAAAGAGAGCAACGAGGGAAAAGGCGATGGCGACGGCGAAAAGCCACGCCATCGCGAGATAGGCGGCAAGCCGCCACTTCGCTCGCCGCAACACGCCTGCGATATCTGGAACGGCCAGACGCGCCAATCTGAAAATCGTGCCGACCATGGCCCCTAGATCCCGAGCGGACTATCATGAGGGGAGCCGCGAAAAGAACGCCGCTCCAGACCACTGGACGGCGGGGCGCATCCCCTCTGTGCAAGCGGTTGCCGTCCACTCGTCTCTTCCAGCGTCATGGCCGACCTTTAGCGCCGCATGACCATTGCAAGCAGGAAGCCCACGCCCGCCGCTATGCCCAATGTGGTCAGCGGACGGTCGCGAACCTGACCGGAAATCTCCTTCTCGATCGCGCCGATCTGGCGGTTCAGTGAATGGAGAACCTCTTCGGACGCCGTCCCCAGATTGTCGAGGCGGCGCTGCGCATCCGCCTTTAGGGCTGTTTTCTTGTTGGCGCCCAAGGCCGCGATCGACTTTGCCAGCATGGCGATGTCGTCGCGAACCTGTCCAAGTTGCGCCTCAATGTCGGCGCTCCCGATATCGGCCTTGTCTGTCTTGGCGCTCGGTGCCGTTGCCATATGTTCCTCTCCTGATCCTCTTGGAATAGCTGCCGCTATAACGCCGCGCGCCCGCTTCCGTTCCCCGACCTCGGCCTCAAGGCAGGGTGGAACTGACGGTTCGATGACGAGTTTGTCGAGAAAGTGCGAGTTGAGAATCTGCAGGCGTGGGCGCATGTGCCTCCCAGAACCGGCAGCATGCGTCTGAGGTTTGTATCCGTGAACGCCGTACCGAAGACTGTCCGGGAAGTCCTTGATGACAAGGAGCGTCTGGCCGTTCTTTCCCGGTTTGCCACGGGCATCGAGGACGATCCCGATCTCATGGCCATCGCCGAAACGGCGGCGCAGCTCATGGAGGCGCCGGTGGGCGCTGTCTCCACGACCGATCCGGATGCACAGCGGGTTCACGCGGCGAGCGGCGCGGGGGCGTGCGTGATACCCGTTGAGGCCAGTTTCTGCACCGGGTTCTTTGCTCCCGGCGCGCCGGAAAATCTTTCCGTCTCAGAAACGACTGTGAACCGGAAGGCCTTTGCCGACTTTCCGATCCGCTACCAGGGAAGTCCGATGCGCTTCTACGCGGGGGCGGTCATCACCGTTCTGGGATGCCGCATCGGTTCGCTCGCCGTCTATGACGTAGCAGGACGACCCCCTCCCGACGCCGCGCAGATGCGAGGGCTGGTGCGGCTGGCGCGGATGGCCGGCTCGCTGCTGAGGCTCAAGCATGAGTCCCGCGCCAAAGCCCAGACCGATATGGCCTTTCATCAGGCGCGGGACCGCCATGCGCTGGCGCTGCGCGCCGCGAACATAGCAACCTGGAGCTGGGATATCGGCAGCGACCGGATTGTGGGCGACGAGACATTGCTGAGAATATTCTCACTGCCGCCGCACCCCGATATCAGCAATGCGGATCTGATCTCCGCACTCCTGCCGGCGGACAGGGAGCGGATGCGTGCATCGCTCTACGCGGCGATCCATCGAGACGAGGAATATTCCGGCGAATTCCGTACCGCCGACGGGCGACGCTGGCTGCTCGGGCTGGGCCGTGTTCACGATCGCGCGGAAGACGGCACGGCGCGAAGCATGTTCGGCATCTATCTCGACATCACCGAGCGCAAGGCGGCCGAGCGAAAGACCCGCCTGCTGCTGCGGGAACTCAATCACCGGGTGAAGAATACGCTCGCGATCCTGCAGTCCGTTGCCCAGCAGACCCTGCGCAGGAGCCGCAATCCGACTGAGTTCTCGCGAGCGTTCTCGGGCAGGCTGCAGGCCCTGGCCGCAGCCCATACCCTTCTCTCCGACGAGGAGTGGGAGGATGTCGACATCGCAAGACTGTTGGAATCGCAACTCCTGCCCTACGCGGCCTCGTTCTCCAGGAACGTCGCGATCCGGGGCCCGAAGATATCGCTCGGGCCCGATCAGGCGCTGGCCCTCAGCCTTGTCATCCACGAACTGGCCACCAATGCAGCGCAGCACGGCGCGCTCTCGCAGGAAAACGGAAGTGTAGCGATCGACTACGCTCTCGACGAGCGGCAGGATACGCCGGTGCTCAACCTGAAATGGATCGAATCCGGCGGACCCGAAGTGTCGTCGCCGGAACGGCAGGGCTTCGGATCGATGGTGATTCGCCACAGCCTCGACAAGATCGTCGGCAGCCGCATCGATGTGGACTTTCGTCCGCAGGGGATGTGCGTGCGCATGTCGGTTCCCCTGTCGGTATGAGACCGCGAGCGCTTCGAAAGCTCGCGCTTACGCAACAGACAGCGCATCGCGAGGAACCAATATCCGGCAACGGCATTTCTTCTGCGCTTGCTGAGGAGATGCGCGATGGACTTCGATCAAATGAAAAGGATGGAGACGGCCTCCCGCATAGGGTTTGCCTGCGTTGAAGCGGCCGGCTCGGGATCGTCGGCACCTGTCGCACGCGACCGCATGCTGTTTGTGGTGGTGGGCCTGACGCTGATGTTTGCAGCGGCCGGCGCCGCGATTATGGGAGCATAACAAATGAGCCTGACAACACTTCTTGTAATCGTCCTTATCGTGATTCTGGTCGCTGGATTGCCCGCCTGGCCTTATTCCCGAAGCTGGGGATACGGACCGTCAGGCATCGTCGGCGTTATCGTGATCGTCCTGCTGATTCTGCTGTTGATGGGCAGAATATAATAAAAGTCTCCGATCACCGGATGATAAAGACCCGAATCAAAGAATTTATCATCTTACGGTTGGACTCCGGAACTTCAAACCACAACATACGTTGTCCTTGCAGTGCGGCTTCGCTCAGAGTGATCCGCAAACATTGTATCTTTGCTTGGACAATAACTGTTACCACGCACCGAAAAAGGGAGTTAGACTATGTTTCGCAAGCTTTTAACCACGACTGCCATTGTCGCCGTTGTTTCCACCGGCGCGATCGCCCAGTCGATGAATAACGACGCCCAGAAGCCGGCAGGCGGGACTGCGATCTTCTCGACCGAGACGCCCTCGACGATGTCCAGTCAGAATGGCTATTTTTCCGCGTCCGCGGATCAGATGCTCGCCTCCGATCTGATCGGATCGACCGTTTACGCGGCAGGCAGCGCAAAGGTGAAGAGTTCGGGAGCAGCCGATGCGAATACGGCCAGCGGCGCGAATTCCGGGATGGCCGCCAAGCCCGAAGCCAATAGCGGCGCCAAGACGGCGACCGGTGCCGACGCACGAGAAAATGCGGCGGCAAACGCCAACCGGGACGCCAAGGCCAATCGTGACGCCAACGCAACCATGGCCGATGACGGGCCGGAATCGCTTGGTGACATCAACGACCTGCTGCTCGCCAGCGACGGCACCATCAAGGCCGTTATCATCGGCGTCGGCGGCTTCCTTGGTATCGGCGAAAAGGCCGTTGCGGTGGACATTTCCCGCATCTCCGCCGTCGAGCAGGATGGCGAGCGCTGGCTGATGCTGGAAGCCTCCAAGGAGGAACTGGAGAACGCGCCCGAGTTCACGGCGGAGGAAGACCGCACGGCGGAAGCTTCCGACAACACCCAGCGCCAGGCAATGAATGAGCGCGCCGCGACTGACACCAACAAGATGGACAAGACGGCCGACGCGAATGACAGGATGCAGAACGACAAGGCGGCGGCCAAAGCCGACGACCGGGCTGCAGAAAACCAGACGGTCGATGTCACCAAGCTCAGCGCCGAAGAACTGATCGGCACCCAGGTCTACGGGGCCGAGAATGAGGTGATCGGCGAGGTTTCGGACGTCGTGCTCGACGGCAAGCAGCAGGTCGAGGCTTTCATTGTCGACGTCGGCGGATTCCTCGGCATTGGCGAGAAGCCCGTTGCCCTGGATGCCGCCAAGCTCCAGATCAGCAAGGATGAGGATGGCGACCTGACGGTTCACACATCCTTTACGGAAGCCCGGCTGGAGAAGCAGAAGGCCTATTCCGAGGAAGCCTACAAATCCGACAAGGATTCGGTGATGCTGCGCTGACAGGCTTGGACAGCATGCCTTCATGGGAGATGCCGGTTCGCCGGCATCTCCTTTTTTATCGGAGGAAGACCGGATCGTCCCCCACACCGCGCTCATGGTCCGGTGGGACATCGGACAGCGTCTCTCCACCGGCATTTCCCACAGTTATCGCCGCCGTCCGTTGCCGGTGACAGATCGCGACACGGCCTGCTAAAACCTCCCGAATGAAAGCCGCCAACCTCAAAACGGGGATCCGCCTGCGGATCGTGCTGCAGCCGGGCGTCGCATTCGGACCCGGCAAGGCCGATCTGCTCGAAGGGATCGCGCAGACCGGCTCGATTGCCGCGGCGGGACGCCGCATGGGCATGAGCTACAAGCGCGCATGGGGACTGGTTGAGGTTCTCAACTCCTACTTTCGAGAGCCCCTGGTCGAAAGCAGCCGCGGCGGTTCACGCGGCGGCGGCGCCGCGCTCACCGAGACCGGACGCCGGGTCCTGGAACTCTATCGCGGAATGGAGGAACGAGCCGTCGCGTCGTCGCGTTCGCAAGTGAATGAACTGCGCTCGATGCTTTCGGATATATCCAGCGGCACATAACGGATTGACTGTGCGCCCCTCGAACCGATATGTCCCAAGAGAAATATCGATTGGGGGTTTTGATGTTGCGGTTCCGCCATCTCGGAAGGAAAGCCGGTGCGCTTGCGCTTGTGCTTTCCATGACGCTCTGCATCCTGTCGGGCGCGCAGGCGGGCGAAATTCTGGTCTTTGCCGCGGCGAGCACCCGGACCGCGCTCGAAGAGATCGGCGCGCGCTGGAGGGAAAGTACCGGAAACGAGGCGGTTTTCTCCTTTGCCGGCAGTTCGGCGCTGGCGCGGCAGATCGAACAGGGCGCGCCCGCCAACGTCTTCATCTCCGCCAGCGCGGATTGGATGGATAGACTACAGAAGAAGAATCTCGTTCGGCCGGGGAGCCGTATCGACCTCCTCGGCAACACGCTGGTGCTGATCGCCCATGGCGCCAACGCACGGCCCGTCCGGATCGCCCCGGATTTCGACCTGGCGGCAATGCTGGGGAATGGGCATCTGGCGATGGCGCTCGTCGATTCCGTGCCCGCTGGCATATACGGCAAGGCCGCGCTGCAAAGCCTGGGCGTATGGGAGAAGATTGCGCCCCGGGTCGCCCAGGCCGACAATGTCCGCGCCGCCCTTGCGCTGGTCTCTTCCGGCGAGGCGCCTTTCGGTATTGTCTACGCGACGGATGCCGCCGTATCGGATCAGGTTACGGTCGTCGGACGCTTTCCTGCGGGCAGTCACCCGCCGATCGTCTATCCGGCGGCTGTGCTCGCCGGCCGCGACGATGCCTTTGCGGAAGCGTTTATGGAATTTCTGCAGGGTGACGCGGCGGCGGCGGCTTTCGCAAGACAGGGTTTTGAGGTGCTCAGATAGGTGGACCAATGGACGTGCTCAGTCCCGAGGAGTGGCAGGCGGTCGCTTTGT
Organism: Flavobacteriaceae bacterium; assembly: GCA_050249695.1. Taxonomy (GTDB): domain Bacteria; phylum Pseudomonadota; class Alphaproteobacteria; order Rhizobiales; family Tepidamorphaceae; genus JACKJP01. The sequence continues at coordinate 492,942 of JBFWQA010000003.1, forward strand.
CGCTGCGCGTCGCCTTCTGGGCCACATTGTGCAGCCTGCCCCCGGCCGTCGGCGTATCGCTCCTGCTGGCGCGCGGCCGCTTTCCCGGCCGGCAGCTTCTCAACGGGCTCGTCCACCTGCCCCTGATCCTGCCCCCGGTCGTGACGGGCTACCTGCTGCTCGTGACCTTCGGCACGAAGGGGCCGGTCGGCGGCGTGCTTCAGCAGTGCTGCGGCGTCGTCTTCGCGTTTCGCTGGACGGGGGCGGCACTTGCCACCGCGATCATGGCCTTTCCGCTGATGGTTCGGGCGATCCGCCTGGCGATCGAGGCTGTCGACCCCCGGCTCGAACAGGCGGCCGCCACGCTCGGTGCCGGACCGCTGCGCATCTTCCTGACGGTCACCTTGCCCCTGATCGTGCCGGGCATCATCGCCGGGTCGATCCTCGCCTTCGCGCGCGCCATGGGCGAATTTGGCGCGACGATCACCTTCGTCTCCAACATCCCCGGGCAGACGCAAACGCTGCCCTCGGCCATCTACGCTTTTCTTCAGGTGCCCGGCGGCGAGGCGTCGGCGCTTCGCCTCGTGGCGGTGTCCATCGTCATTTCGATGGCGGCGCTGCTGTCGGCGGAGGCGATCGCGACCCGTGTGGCAGGCAGGATCGGGCGATCATGACGCTCGACGTCTTCATCAAACACCGCTTTGCGGATTTTGCGCTCGATGTCGCCTTCGAGGCGCCGTCGGGCGTCACCGCGCTGTTCGGCCATTCGGGCGCCGGCAAGACGAGCATCGTCAAGGCGGTCGCCGGCCTGCTCCGGCCCGAGGAGGGACGGATCCTTCTGAATGGCCGTACGCTTGTCGATACGAAATCGGGGCTGTGGCTGCCGCCGCATCGTCGGCGCGTCGGCTACGTATTTCAGGAAGACCGCCTGTTTCCGCACATTTCGGTAGCAGGCAACCTGCGCTACGCGCGCGGCGCGCGCACCGATCCGGCCAAGTTCGAACGGATCGTCGGGATGCTCGGCATCGCGCCGCTGCTGCAGCGCCGGCCGGCCACCCTTTCCGGCGGCGAAAGACAGCGCGTCGCGATCGGACGCGCGCTGCTGGCAGATCCGATGCTGCTGCTGATGGACGAACCGCTGGCCTCGCTCGACGAGCCGCGAAAGACCGAAATCCTGCCCTATCTGGAACGCCTGCGGGATGAGGCGACCGTTCCCATTCTCTATGTCAGCCATTCGGCGTCGGAAGTGGCGCGGCTGGCGACGACCATCGTGGCCATCGAAGGCGGCAAGGTCGCGCGGACGGGATCCGTCGACGAGATTCTTTCCGATCCGGCCGCCGTGCCGCTGCTCGGACAGCGCGAGGCGGGCGCGGTGTTGGTTGCCACGGTGACCGGCCACGACCCTCAGGACGGGCTGACGGAACTCGCCGTCGCCGCCGGCCGCCTCGTTCTGCCTCTCGTCGACGTGCCGCCGGGCACGCGACTGCGTCTGCGGATCAGCGCGCATGACATCGTGATCGCGCGTGACAAGCCGCACGCCATCAGCGCGCTGAACATACTCCCGGTCACCGTCACCGCGATACATCAGGGCGAGGGACCGGGCGCGGCGATCGGGCTGGATGCGCGTGGCGACCGGCTCGTCGCCCGCCTTACGCGCCGGTCGGTGCGGATACTGGCGCTGGAGCCGGGCCTTGAATGCTATGCGATCATCAAATCGACGGCCATCGCGCCGCATGACATCTCACGGTCCGCCGCCGGCGGTGTCGCGACATTTTGATTGGGTTTCATCGCAGCAACCATGGAACCTCGCGCAGGTGCTGGCGCCGGCAGCCGCGTTCAGCCTGTTTCTTGCAGTACTCGCAGGAACCCTGCTCTTTTCGGTGCGCGCGAACGGATATGCCGCCAACGGCCTTTTCCTGGCGAAAATCGCCTTCGTCACGATTGGGACCGTGGCGGCGCTTTCACTTCGTATCAAAGGCGGGCGCCTGATCACTTGTTCACAAGTAAAGATTCCAATATAAATTTACTTAAAATTCTAAATGTTAAAATAAAATACATTATCGTAACTAAGTTCAGTCGGTCATGTTGCATCGACTTCAGGTGAAATTAACAATTACTGTGCATCATCCGGCGATCATTTGCCGGAGCCCTTGATGACGATCCTATCCTCCCTCGACGCTTTTGCGTTCGAATGGCGTCCGTATGCTGAAAAGCCGCGCGGTTTGACGGCTCTTTCAGCAGTTCCGGCGGCGGCGCACGCATTCAACGCCGCTTGCGTGCGGTAATAGGAACGATTTCCATGCCTCGTGCCCACCGTTTCGCGCTGCCCGCCATTCTGGCCGGCCTCCTCATCGCGCTGGCCGGCCTGTGGCTGCAGCGCGCGGTGCTGCTGGAAGCCGCCGCCGATCAGCCCGTGCAGTATGAGGTGAGTTGGAACGACGGAGCCGGCCTTGTCGGGACAGAAGCGGAATTGACCGCGAAAGCGATCGCCAGCGCGCTATACGCCGGACACCTCGGCTTCGGGATGGCACTGGTGATCGGCGTAAGCGGCCTTCTTGCCTACATGCTCATCCAGAATCGTTCGCTGCGCCGTGCCGGACAGATCGTCGCCAAGAACGCCAGCGACATGTCGTTCCTGGCGCGGCACGACGCGCTGACGCGCCTGCCCAACCGTTTCGCCTTCGACGCGGCATACCGCGCGGCGATGGCACAACGCGGATCGGAAGCCAGGATCGCCATCCTCGCCATCGACCTGGACGGTTTCAAGACGATCAACGACATGCTCGGTCACGGTGCCGGCGATGCGCTGCTCGTCGCCGTCGCCGGAGTCCTTCGCAAGACCGTGCTGGACTGGGACAAGCGCAATACCGCCGCCCGTGTCGGCGGTGATGAATTCCTGGCGTTGCTATGGACGGCGCCGAACGGTCCGCACCCAAGGGAGTTGGCGGAAGAACTCCTCCTGATATTGCAGCGTCCGCTCGAGACGTCTTACGGATCGATGACGATCGGCGCGACCATCGGTGTCGCCCTGTCCGGCTCCAATGCTCCGGCCGAAGACGAACTGATCGTCAACGCCGACCTGGCCCTGACCGAAGCCAAGGGACGCGGCAAGCAGATGGTGCTGGAGTTTCACCCTCAGATGCGAGCCGACCTCCAGCGCCGCCTCAGGATCGAAGCCGACCTCGCCGGCGCTGTCGAAGACGGGCAGATATTCCCTCACTACCAGCCCCAGTTCGATCTTGTCTCCGGGCGGGCAATCGGTGTGGAGGCGCTTGCCCGATGGCGTCATCCAGAGCTTGGTTGGATCGCGCCGGACGAGTTTATCCCGATCGCCGAGAGTTGCGGCGACGTCGGCGGTGTCGGCCGCAGGATTCTCGAGACCGCCTGCAGGGACGCCACTCTCCTGCCGGAACATATCGGTCTGTCGGTCAACATCTCGGTGACCCAGATACTCAAGGACGATATTCACGCCTCGGTCCGCGACGTTCTGGAGATAACCGGACTGGACCCTGCAAGATTGCGCCTGGAGATTACCGAATCGGCGATGATGACCGACGTGAACAAGGTCCTGATCACGCTCAACCGCCTCCAGGCGCTCGGTGTTCATATCGCCCTCGACGATTTCGGAACCGGCTTTTCCGCGTTGTCGCACCTGACCAAGTTCCGCTGGGACGAGCTGAAGATCGACCGGAGTCTCGTCGCCTCGGCCCTGACCGATCCGGTGAACATGACGATCATCCGTTCGGTCCGTATCCTCGCGCGCAAGATTCAGGCCCGCGTGACGGCGGAAGGAATTGAAACGCCGGCGCAGCAGCAGATGCTGACGACGATCGGGTGCGACGTCGGTCAGGGCTTCCTGTTCAGTCCGCCAGTCCCGATCGAGGAAATTCCGCCGCTTCTCCTGCGAAGCATGAGAGCTGCATTTGCCCGCCCGCAGAGCGCGGCCGACCGAACCGGCGATCATCGCATCGGTTTGCGATAGAGCTCACCTCAAGCTGGCATCGCTTGAACGCCGGTGTTTCGTGTCGGGGCAGGGAGCGCGGGCAGAGGCGGTGTCATCGCCGTTAGGCCCGTCAAACACGCATCCAGCCAAAGTTAACCGCTCCGGGGGCGGCCGGCGCGAGATCATGCCGGCGACTGGCCGTTTCCCGCCATGTAGTGATGCGCCGCATAATAGGTTTGCGCGCCGTAGGCCTCATAAAGATGCTGACGCCGCATGTTGACCTTGTTGAGAACGACGCCCAGGCATTTCTCGCGCACCGCCGGCTCCCTGGCCAGCGTCGTGCGGACGAGCTTGCGCGGTGTTCTTCCCCATTCGACCACCATCAGGAAGCCGTCGAAGAGATGGGCCGCGGCGCGCACGTCGGCCAGCGGCATGAGCGGGGGGAGATCGACCACGATGTAGTCGAAGAACTGCCCGGCGTCCTGCAGTACCTCACGCATGCGCACGGACGACAGCAACAGGCCGGAATGGGAAATCCGGTTGCGGACCACGGCCGGCAGCACCACGAGTTTGGAATCGGCCTCCATCAGGTAGAGGTCTTTGAGCGGCACGCCGTGCTCCAGCGCATCCAGCAGCCCGGCATCGGCGTTGGGCGCCAGCCTGCGCGTGAGATCGGGATTGCGCAGGTCGCCGTCGACAAGCAGCGTCCGCATCCCGTGCTGGGCAAGCAGCGAGCCGAAATTCTTCGCAACCGTGGATTTGCCTTCCGATGGCATCGCCGACACGATGCCGATGATCTTGGGTTTGCGCTCCATGAGCATCAGATCCGCCGCGACCTTCGCCGAGCGCAACGTTTCCGAATAGAAGGACATGGGCTCGTCCAGCACGTGGCGCATGATCGTGCCGTCCTCGGCGATCAGCCTCGGCGAGCGCTGCACCGTGGCAATCTCACGCGCGCCGGAGGCAGGAGGCGCATCGACCTTTTCGTGGACGATCGGGAGCGTGCCGATATATTCCTGCCCGAGCTCCCGGATGATCTGCTCGCCGGAACGGAAGCTGTCCTCGCGGAATTCCCTGAGGGCGCCGAACCCCACGCCGGCAATGCCGCCGGCCATGACGAACGCCATCAGGATCAGGCTCTTTCGCGGGCCGCCGGGTTTCAGCGGCGGCACGGCCTCGGTGACGATCCTCGCCTCCGCCATGGGGAAGGATTGCTGCTGTATGACCTGCTGATAGCGCTGCAGGAAGCTCTCATAGAGCAGCCGCGTGGTTTGCGCCTCGCGCTCCAGCTCGCGCAGGCCCACCATGGTCTGGTTGTTCTTCGCTGCGGTTCCAACCAGGGAATCGAGGTTGTCCTGCAGCGCCGCTTCCCGGCGTTCCGCGACCTGCAGATCGCTCTTGTAGCTCTCGGCGATGCGACCGAGTTCCCCGAATATCTGCTTTTGATATTGCGCCATCTCCTCGTGCAACGCGACGACGCGCTGATGGCCCGCGCCCAGCCTGCCTTCAAGCTCCGACCCGCGTTTGGCGGCGTCGAGATACTTTTCCCGCAAATCGTTGACCAGCGAACTGTTGAGCGACTCCGAGACCGCCGCGCCCATGTCGCCCTCGTCGATGATGGAGCGGATACGATCGTAGCGGGCCTGGGCCTTGGCGCGCTCCACCCCGGCAAGCATGAGCTGGCTGTTCAGTTCCGCCAGCCGCTGGTCGCCGACCAGTTGACCGTCGGCGGTGATCAGGCCGTGCTCGGCGCGGTACTGCTGAACGGCAAGATCGGTCTTGAGCGACTTGTCCTTGAGCGCCCCGATGCGCTGCTCCATCCATTGCCCGGTGCGCTGTGCGGCTTGGAACCGCGCCTGCAACTGGTCTGAGATATATGCATCGGCAATTCCGTTCACGACGCGCGCGGCGGTTTCGGGAGAGCCGGCGCTGTACGACAGCTGCAATATATAAGTCTGCCCGACGCGCTCGACGGAGAGGTGCTTCTGCAGGGTTCCGATGATCTGCCGCTGCCGCAGGTAATCCTGGTCCACCGCCGGTCCCGAGGGCCCGCGCAGGAAGTCCAGAAGGCCCGATGCCGCGATGCGCAATCGCCGCAGCAGCGACCCCTCGCCAGCAGCGAATGACGGATCGTCCGCGAGCTGCAGCTTGTCGGCCGCCGATTTCAGAACCTCCTCGGAGAGTATCAGCTCAACCTGACTTTCCACGAGCCCTGCATCGAGCCCGAGTTCCGTCAGCCGCTGGTCCCTCTCGCCGACGACCTGCGTATTGCCGGGATCGACGATCACCTTCGCTCGGGCCGTATAGACCGGCGCCGCGGCCAGCAGATAGAGGAGCCCCACGGCGAGGGCGACCAGAACGCAAAGCAGAACCAGCTTGAACTGCCGGCGGCCGGCGGCCAGAAGCATTTCCAGATCGAGGGGATTGAACTCGCCGGTCTCGCGCGCCGGCGGTGGATTGGCTGCAATCATTTCTGTCCCTGGGGCCATGTGCTGCATGTCTTAACTCCTGCGGCGGGACGGTTCGGCGTCCCTTGCATGTCGGGCCTTGCGGGCAAGGGCCCTGGCCTTGTGTCCTAGAATGCTCGACGGACCTGTGTCTTGGCGTCGCCGACATACCCGACAGTGCCGGCTATGGCATCGACAAGTGTCAGGAATTTGAGGATCTCCACGGATCTCGCGTTGGAGATGTAGATCACGTCCTTGTCGCGCATCGGGAAGTTCTGGGCGACCAGGAAGTTCTCAGGGATGCGGAAATTCGACCGGTAGATCGTCGGGATAATTTTCTGTTCTGCGGGAAATCCGGAGAGGTCGACTCCCATTCCCTCGAGCGCGTGCCGGTCCTCCATACGATAGAGATAGACCTGGCTTGGATCCGCCTGGCCGTCGATCACGCCTCCCGCCTTGCCCACTCCCTCCGCCAGCGAGAGCTTGTCGTCGCCGAAGTCGTAGCGTCCGTTCAGTCCCGCCGCGCCAAAGGCGATGAAGGTGCGCGGATCGCGGAAGACGTAGATTGCATCGCCCGGCGCGACATAGATGTTCTCCTTCGGATTGCTGACCAGCGTTTCGAAGAAAACCGTGCTCTTGGAGCCCTTTCGCTGCAGCGTGACATAGGTTTCATAGCCGGGCTGCTTGGGACCGCCGGCGCGCGCGATCATGTCGAGGACACGGTCGCCGGAGGGGTTGACCGGAAAAGTGTTCGGCGCGTTCACGTCGCCCACCACGGAAGCCGACGTTGCCTGCCGGTCGAGAACCGCGACCACGACCTGCGGCTCGATGGCCCGGTCCTTCAGCCGTGCCTCGATATCGCTCTGGATCGCCGCGGTGCTCCTGCCGGCCGCCTTGACCTTGCCGGCATAGGGAACGGTGATTTCGCCGCTCTGATCGACCGTCTGCTGCGGCAGCGTCACGAAATTGCCGGGCCGGCTGCCGGCCTCGACGGGAATGAAAAGGCCGCCCTGATCGGCCTCGAACACCGTGACCTGCACCACGTCGCCGACCCCGACGCGGATCGCCGGCGCCGCGCCGCGCCCCCCGCCGAAGGTCTGGTAGATCGAGCCCGGCTCCTCCTCGCCGACGAAAGCCACCACCTTCGCATTGATGTCGACAAGCGCGTATTGCAGGCGGATATCGGCGTCCTCGCCGCGCTGCGACGCGGAGGCATCCGCTGAAATCGCCAGCGAGTCCGGCCCGGAGCGGGGCAGACTGGCGCATCCGGCCAGCAGCAACGCGGCGAGCAGCACCGGCATCGCCCGGGCATTCGCCGGAATCATCCTTATCTGCCGCCGCCAAATGCCGCTCAGCCGGCCACAAGGCACTCCTGCCCCCATGGGCTGCATCTCCACCCGGATTTCAGAAATCAAAACTAATCCTCCGCTTGGATAGATAAACAAACGATCAAATCGATAAAAGCATAGCGATAGGTGATTTCAGCAGAGCTATTTGCCGAAATATAAAGTGACGAATTGGCATAGTGACTATTTGTACATATTGTATATTATTGATATACAGTGATTAGAATCTGGAGGCGAAGAGTGAGAATCGTTCTATTCTCAACGTCCAATATGTCATCAGGTCGTTCGGAGGCGCTGGAACGCATGATCGCCTCTGTCGCCGAAGCCGCGTCGCGGCTTCCGGACGCGGACGTCCGCCTCATGCTGCTGCTCCAGGGCGCTTCGGCCGCGGATGCAAGCGCCTTCCCGGCCTTTGTGACGCCCTTCTCTATCGACGGCACGATTTCGCTGTCGCGCGCGCGAAACCGTCTGCTCGGAGAAGCGCTTGCGCGAGGAGCCGTCGAGCATGACACCGTCGTCGCCTTCCCCGACGACGATTGCTGGTATCCGCCGAGGGCCCTTGAAACCATTGCCGGCCGATTTGCAGCCGATCCCGATCTCGATTTGTGGTTCTGCCGATATGGTTCCGAGCCGACCGCGCCCGGCGCGGCGCATTTCGCCGGCAGCGCCGCGACGGCGCGTGATGTCGTGCGAAACGCCTCATCCAACACGATCGTCGTGCGCGGCAGCGTGGTGAAGCAAATCTGCCGGTTCGACGAGACGCTGGGTGTCGGCACGCCGAATTTCGGCGGTGAGGATGTCGATTTCGCCCTTCATGCCTTCCGGCTCGCGCGCCGCGCGGCTTTTGCCGATGCAAAGCTGGTCGGACACCGCGACAAGAACACCGAGCTTCGCGCCCGCTACTATCGCGGCAGCCTGATCGTGCTCGGCCGCCACGCCCCGAAGATCGGCGGCGCACGGTACGAATATGCCCGCAAGCTGCTCGTCGGCGCCTATCTGGGTTGCCGCGGCGAACTCGGTATGCGCGCATATGCCAGCGCGGTCGGCGCCTCTTTGGCAGCTGCCGCCGGCCGGCCATCCAGCGCCTGATTCTGATCCTTCGTTGCCGCGCGCGCCGCACGCGGCGGTTTCGCAGCAGCGCTTGAGGCGCGCTTCGTCGCCTCCAGCGCGAAGGCCTCGAAACCGTTCTCCTCCCGGCCCAACAACTGCGGGTGTCCCTCCGCGCCCTCGAAGGCCGGATCGGCGGGATAGCCGGCGCGCGTTTCGCTGATATCCGAAAAGCCGGCTTCCGCCATCATCGCCGACAGTTCTTCCGGCGAGAAGATGTAGCGGTGACCGTAGCCGTAATAGATCATGTTGACGACGTCGCAGCGGCTGACGCCCGGATGGCGGCGGCCGATCACCTCCAGATAGGCGCGCGACGTGGGCGTATCTTGGCCGAGCGCGAGCCGAGCGAAAGACGTCATGTCCGGCGTCACGATGCGCACGCGACCGCCCGGCGCAATCACCCTGAAGGCCTCGCCGAGCAGAAATTCCCCGGCCGGCTTGGGGACGTGTTCGATCATGTGCTCGCACAGGACGACCTCGAACGTGTCGTCCGGGAACAGCCAGCGCTTCGTCGCATCCATGAAGGTGACCCCGGGAAACGGCAGCAGGTCGACATTCATCCACCCGCTTATGACATTTGTCTGGGCGCCGACATTGAGCCGCTTCGCAGCGGCGCTCTCCAGATAGCGGCCTATTTCGCGCCGCGCCGAGAGGCGCTTGAACGTCCGGAACGGATAGAGAGCGATCTTCCTGCTCATGGCGTTGATCCTTCATGGCTGGTGGCGGTTTGTCTTCAGGCGGCGGACAGGCCGCCAGGTATCAGCTTCCGTCCGCTTCACCGCATCGCCCGGCGCTGAGCGCCTCTGCGATCACCGGCACGATGAGGCGACGGGCAACCGCGGGGTCGGGGTGGCTGCCATCGGGCAACGCGGCTTCCAGTTCATCGGGCGACAGCGTTGCCCAGGCTGGGCGGTTGTCGATGAAGCCGGTGCCCAATTCCTGCGACAGATCCCGATAGAGCGCGTAATAGTCGTCGAGGAACGGTCTGATCAGCCCGCGCATGCCGATCACCGGGCTCATCGTCATGAGATAGATCCGCGCCTCCGGCAGCTCCCGTTTCAGCCGTTCGACGATCCCGCGCACATTCGCGCCGCTTTCCTGCAAGCCGACGAACCGGTGCAACGAAGCGTCGTTGACGGAAAACTCGATCAGCACCGCATCGGGGCGTTGCCGCACGACGCTGTCGACGGCGCCGAGGCCCCACTCGGACGTCGCGCCGCTCCTGGCCAGATTGAGGACGGTGACGGGGCGGCCGAGGCAGGTCTGAAGGCGTGCTGCCAGGGCCTCCTGCCAGCCGCCGCGCCGCGTCAGGCTCGTCCCGAAAGCCGCAACCGTCATCGCTCCCGGATCGACGGAGGGTGCCGCGACTCCGGTGCCCGTCATCGCAAGCACACAACCGGCGACAGCGTTGGCAAGCCGGCGCATGTCGCCTCACCCCTGCCTGTCGCGCGCGCCATCGAAAGCAGCTGCCATCGCGTACCACATCGGCTTGCGCCGGAACGCGTCGTCAAGCGGCAGGCAGCGGTTCCGCCGCCTGTCCTTTCGCGCCCAGCGATTGTCGCCGTTGAGCCAGGTATAGCGATCGCTGAGCCCCCAGGTGACGACCCCGGCGACGGCCGGCTCGTCGAGCAGCGCGTCGAGATAGCGCCGCGTCATGTCGGCGACCTTGCCGTCCCGCACCTCCAGCGGCTCCGCGCCGCTCACATAACGGTCGTTGACGTCCAGCTCCGTGACCATGATCTCCAGGCCGAGCGAAGCCACATCCGCCAGGAAGCGTCTGAAGGTCTTCTGGTCGAAGGGTACCTCGTCGGCTTCCAGATGCGCCTGCATGCCCAGCCCCTGCACCGGCGCGCCATCTCGCTTGAGCTGTTCCAGCAACCGCAGCACGGCACGCCGCCGCAACTCGTCCTCGGCGGTATCGGCCCAGAACCCGGTGTCATTGTAATATCGCACGGCCGCCGGATCGGTTTCCTTGGCCAGGTGAAACGCGTGCGCGATGAAGTCGCGGCCGAGTTGCCGCATCAGGATGGAATTGCGCAGGCCGTCCATCCGCCCTTCCTTCGGCTCCACCGCCTCGTTCACGACATCCCACTGCGCTACCCTTCCGCGAAAATGGTCGATAACCGTGACGGTATGCGCATCGAGTATCTGCTGCGCATCGGCGTCCTTCAGCGCGTCTTGCGCCCATGCGGGCAGGTTGTTGGCCCACACCGCCGTGTGGCCGCGCGCATGCAGTCCGTGCCGCAGCGCGTAGTCGACGATGAAATCTGCCCCAGCGTAGTCACGCGTTCCCCGGTCGCGTTCGATCGCGCCCCATTTCATCTCCCATTCGGGCGTCAGGATCGCGCACTCGCGTAGAACGGCATCGGCGAACCGGCGATTCTTCGAAAGCTGCCCTTTCTGCACCGCCGCACCAAAGACGAGCCCCTTGCGCGCCGCCCGCGCCTTCAACGGAAGATCGTCCTGCGCAAAGCCGGCATCGGGCATGAAGGCCAGCGCCGCGGCAGCCGATCCGCCCGCCATCAGCGAACGGCGGCTGAGTCCGCATGCCCGGTGCCGATTCATTTCGGCTCCATATGGACGACGCGCAGGCCGCGCGCCTTCAGTTCATCGAGGAGCGCGGGGAGAAGCGCGGCGGTGTTTTGCTGATTGTCGTGCAGGACGATGATGCCGCGCCCCTTCTTGTCGAGCAGCGCTTCCAGCCGCTGCATGGTCTCTTCCGGCGGGCCGCCTCGCCAGTCCTGCGCGCTCATGTCGGCGCTGACGACGGCGATATGGTGCGCCCGCGCGAATGCGAGGAGCTGTGGCGTCGATTTGAAACCGGGAAAGCGGAAGAACCGGGCCCTGTCGCCGTCGGTTTCGCCGAACGCAGCTTCCTCCACCGCCCGGTAACCCTCGACGACCTCCCTTTCGGCCTCCGCCTCGGGCAAGGCCTTCAACTCGGCATGGGAGAAGGTGTGGCTGGCGACGGTATGCCCCTCCTCGACCATCCGGCGCACCAGTTCGGGATGGGCGGCGGCCCGCTTTCCGATCATGAAGAAGCTCGCCCGCACGCATTGCTGCGCCAGTGCATCGAGAATCTTCGGCGTCGTCGAGGGCACCGGTCCATCGTCGAAGGTCAGGATCACCTCTCCGGGCTCGAGCACGGGCGTCTTGAACTGGAAGGTGCCGATGCCGGGCGTTCGCGAAACGTCGACCTCCATCACCCGGGAAGTGCCGAGCGCGCCCTGCGGACAGGCGGCGAGCGCGTGATGTCCCGCCAGCATCGAAGCGGCGAGGACAAACGCGGCGAGCGGACGGCCTGGTTTCATGTCAGGCACCCTCGTGTTTCCAGCCGCGATGCGCCACGGCGGCGGCCGGCACGGGCGAAGGGATTGCGGCCGCGCCCTCGCGCCGCGCGAAGGCGAAGGAGGCAAGCACCAGAACGAACGGGATGTTGGTCGAGGAGATCGCGTTGTCGGTCCAGCAATAGACAAAGAAGGTGAGGCAGGCGACCAGGAACACGGGCCGGTAGGCCACCCGCGGCGAACACCAAATGTTGAGACACATGAGGGCCAGGCACCCGAAGATCGCGGTCACGCCGAAATAGCCCGTCTCCACCGCCAGGCGCAGATATTCATTATGCGCCGCGATCGTGCCGGTCTTCTGCATGATATCCTCTGGCAGCAGCACGATCTGGTGGCCGAGGCCGACGCCGAAGGCGGGAAACTTGTCGAGCCAGGCCGCCAGATAGTCCCAGATCAGATCGCGCCCGCTGGTCGACTGGCTCTCAAAGCGCGTCAGCAGCGGTTGTCCGATCGTGAACAGCATGCCGATGGCGACGACCGGACCGGCAACCGCCATCGCCAGCAGGCTCACCGGGTTCTTCCGCATCATCGTGAGATAGACTGTCGCGCAAAGGACGAGCGAGAGGGCAAGCGACATCCGGGCGGCGCTCAGGATCAGAATGACGAAATTCAACGCGGCGAGGCCGAAATGGAGCCGCCCGCCGTTGAGCGCCGCGCCCAGCATCGCGGCGAACGTGCCCACGAAGCAGACCGACCCCAGGCCGGCGGGTATGGTCGACCCCTGAAGCCGGGGGGCGCCTAGGAAATCCGTATGCCACAACGGATGCAGGCCCGCCGCGGAATAGATCGCGCCCAGCCCGATGATGCACAGCGGAAGCCACGAGAAGATCCTGATCAGCAAATCCCGGTCGCGCGTCGTCGGTTCGGCGGCCAGAAAGAGCCACGGCACCACGAGACTGACCAGTCCGCGCAGATAGCGTCCCGTCTCAAAGCCGCTGTAGCCCGTGGCGGCCGCCGCGACGAAGGTGGCGAAGCCGAGCAGCCCGAGCAGCAGCAGGTTGACCCCGTTGATCCGCCGCGTCGCGAGAAACGCCAGGCCGCACACCAGCAGCAGCCCTTTCTCGATCGGGTTCGCCTTCGCCACGCCCGGCACGATCTCGAGATTGATCGTCACCAGCGCGAAGAAGAAGACGAGAAGGATCCTGAACGCCACGACGTTACCCGGCCAGCGGCAAGACGCGATGTTCGACGGCGAAGGCGTAAAGCCGGCTCAGCAACTCGTCCTGCCTGCGGGCGAGCACGTTGTCGTCGCTCAGGAAGCCCGGCCGCATCGCCGCCGCCTGCAGGGCTGCGGCCGCACCATCGATGCGCCTTTCGTCCTCGCCGCGGCGCCAGGAGGACAGGGCGTACGACGTGACGAGCGGACGCAGCAGTTTTGTATAGGCGCCGTGCCCGAGCTTCCTGCGAAGCGGCCAGTAGGCCCGCGTCTTCATGCGCCGGTGGCGGCGATAGTGTTCGCGCGCCGCGGCCGCCGTGGGTTCGGCCAACGCGTGAACATTTCCGTAGAACGGCAACGTCGTGCTGCGCACCGCCTCCAGCACCGAACTCGGCGGCAGCGCCACCGGCTCGTAGGGCACGGACATCGACAGGCTCCAGTCCAGCCATTTGAACGCGTTGATTTCCGGAGACGTCCTCACCGGCACCCACGGCACGCGCAACGTATCGGCGACGATGGCCGCATGCATCGCGTCCGCGATCACGAGGCGGGACCGGCGGATGCGCTCGATGCTCTCGCGGCTGTCGCCGCGCGGATCGATGAAGCCGATCCCTGCCCGTTGCGCCGCCATCTCCCAGGCGCCGGCGGGCAGCGCCTTGTGATGCGGCATGAAGACGACGCCCTCCCGCGCGTCCGAGGCAAGCGGCGCGAGCTCCGGCAGCGCCCCGAGCAGCGCGGCGCCGTCGGTCACCGCCGTTTCCGCCGGAAGATCGAGCACCTGCGCGGTGAGCGGCCCCCTGACGCAGACGATATTCCAGCGCGGGCCGTTGAAATCGGGCGGCGGCGGACCGTAGCCGGCCCCGCTGGAAAACACGACCCAGCGTTCGGCGTGCGGCATCGCCGGTCCGATCAGCGTGCCGATCACGCTCAGGAGCGTCCCTTCGGGACCGCCACGCCATCCCGGCAGCAATCGCTCCCAGAGCCATTGGTTGAGATCGTCGCCGAAATTGCCCAGCGGATCCTCGTAGTAATAGATCTTCATTCGCCCCCCGGCCTCACGCTCGCCGGACGCGCGATGTCCCGGATGAGCTGGATCTTGTCGAGCAGATAATCGCGCCACAGGCCGGCGACCCCGCCGCCCAGCAGAACCGCGCCGTAGACACCGGCGCCGAGGACGCAGACCGCGGCGATATCGACCAGCGGATGGACCGCGCGCAGCGCATCGTGCTCGAGCAACCGTACGGCGGCCACCATCGCCACCGAGGACAGCACCGGCGGCGCCAGGCAGCCGAGGACAGTCGGCACGCCCAGCCCCAGCGCCGATCTGAGGACAAGGATGTTGATCGCGGCGAACAGATAGACCCGCGCGACATGCACCATCAGCACCACATGAATGCCGAAGCGGACCGAGATCGCCATCGAGACCACGGTCACGACGAGTTGCAGCAGCGCGAGCTTGCCGATCAGGTCCGTCCGGTCGGCGGCCACCATCGCCGGCGGAAACAGGAAATTGACCGGCAGCGCCGCGCCCGCGATGGCGAGCAGCGCCAGCATCGGCGCCGACGGACCCCATTGCGCTCCCGCCGCGAGCCGGATCACGTCGTCGGCAAGCAGCCCCATGCCGGCAATGGCAGGGATGGCGACCAGCGCCAGCGTGCCGAGATAGCGCGTAAGCCGCGGCGCCAGCATCGGCCGGCCGCTGCCCGGCCGGGTCAGCGATGTCATCGACACCGCGCTCACAGGCTGGATGACAAGCTGGTGGGCAAGATCGAAGATGCGCCACGCGATGCGCAGATAGCCGAGCGTGACGACCCCGAGGAACCACCCGACCATAAGATCGACGATCCGCGGATTGAGCATGTTGAGCAGGTTGGCGAGGACGATGTCGAAGCCGACCTTGAGCAGCCGCCGGGCCTCGGCCATGTCGAAAGCAATGCTCGGACGCCAGCGCCACGAGGCCCAGACCAGCGCCGAATAGGCGATCGCGAAGATCAGCTTCTGGGCGACCAGCGCGTAGATCCCGTATCCTCCAGCCGCGACCGCCACGGAAGCCGCCCCGCTGATCAGCGTCGCGCCGGCGTTGCGCGCGGCCAGGCCCCGATAGCCGAAGGCGGAACGCATGAACGCCTCGTGTACCTGCCCGAGATTCTGCAGCAGCGGCACCGGCGCGAGGATGAAAAGCAGCGTCGCGACCTCCGGTTCGCCGAAGATATCCGCGAACGGCCGCGCCAGCGCCAGCACCCCGAGCAGCAGCAGGGCGCCGATCGCGACGATGAGCCAGAAGGACGTCGAACACGGCGCCTCCCCGACCTCGCCCCGCTGCATCAGCGCCTCCACCTGTCCGAACCGGCCGAAGACGGTCAGCAGGTCGATCAGGGCGGCGGCCAGCGCCATCAGGCCGAATTCGGCCGGCGAGAGGACGCGCGCCAGATAGACGAAGATCAGAAAGCTGAGAATCTGCTGGCCGCTGTTGCCCAGCGCCGTCCAGGCCGACGCCCTTGCGGCGAGAAGCTTCGTCATGTCTCTCTCACAAACCCGCCGAGCGCGGAAACTTCTTGCGCAGGATGCTGGGGGCCAGCAGCAGAAGGTCCGGATGAGCCATCGCCGTCCGCAGCGACGCGCGCAGTCCGCGCTGCGAAGCGCCGTGCCTGAGGTCGGCGAGTTTCGCGTAGCGCTCCAGGACCCGCTGGCGCCGTTTCAGCGCCGCCTTCGCCGACGGCGACAGGTTCGAGCCGTATTCGGCGAGAATTTCGGAAGACATCGCGGCCAGCATGCGCAGGCCCCACCCGCCCGAGCGCGAGATCGAGTCGCCCCTGCGGCGATAGATGTAGCCGGCGTAGGACGTACCGTATACCGACGCCGCGTGGCAGAAGCATTCCGCGCTCAGGAAGAAGTCCTCCCCGATCTTGTATCGCGGGCGATAGGCGATCCCAGCCTCGCGCAGGAAGGCGCGGCGGAACATCGGCTTCATGTAGCCGGGGTCCATCGTCCCGATAAGGCTGCTCCTGCCGAAGAAGAGATCCTGCGAGATCGGCACTGGAAGCGTGCCGCGCAGGAAGTCGAAGGCGACGATCGCCGCGTCGCCGTCGGGGAAGTCCCAGACGACCTGATTGTCGACCACCACGTCGGCCCCGGTCACCCGCGCCAGCGCCAGCAGCCTCTCGACCCGGTCGGGTTCGTAGAGATCGTCGGCGTCGAGCAAGGTGATCCATTCGCCGCTCGCCGCCGCGAAGCCGGCATTGCGCGCATTGGCGGGGCCGCCGTTCTCGCGCAGGAAGATCGGCCGCAGCCGCCGATCGCGCTCGGCCGCCGTCCATATGATCTCCGCCGAACCGTCTGTCGAGGCATCGTCGACGACGATCAGTTCGATATCGGTGTAGCTCTGCGCCAGAGCCGAGGCGATCGCCTCACCGACAAAGGCCTCGCCGTTGTAGCAGGGCATGACGACCGTGACCCTCGAGTCCGGCGCCGGCGGGGCGCCGTTGGATGCCGCACTGCGCGATTCCGCGTCGCGGTAGAGCGCGCCTGTGTCGTTTCCGATCATCGTGCTTCCCCCGATCTGTGTCTCGCCGCCGCTCCGCGGCCGTCGAAGGCGCCATCCGCCACGAGCTTGAGCTTTGTCGCCTCGGCATGGGCGAAACGGCCATAGCGGCCGACCTCGATATCCCGGCGGATGACCTGAGCCGGATTGCCGGCCACCAGACAGCGCGGCGGCACGCTGCGGGTGACGACGCTCCCCGCGCCGACGATGCATTCGTCGCCGATTTCAATTCCCGGCAGGATCATGCTGCGCGCGCCGATGAAGCAGCGCGCGCCGATGCGCGTGTGGAGATAGAGGCCGCGCGACATGTCGTGCGCGAGGATCGCCACCTCGAAGGCGATATAGGTGTACGGGCCGACATGGACCCCCTTCGGATAGGTCTTGTCGAAGCGCGTGCTGAGCGAGAAGGTCGCCGTCGGGTCGATATCCATTCCCCAGATGCGGGTGTAGCCGAAGCGTTTGACCCAGACCAGGGCGCGCCGCAGCCAGAGCAGGCTGTTCAGGCTACGCATGGCGGTGCACCTCGGCCCGCGCCGGCGCAAGCCGCTCATACGCCGCGGTGAACTTCGCCGCTTCCCGTTCCCAGCTGAATACCCGATCCGCGAGCGCCTGCGCCTCGCGCCCCTTGGTCCGTCTCAGGGCATCGTCCCGGAGCAGCGGCAGACAGGCCCTTGCCAGACCGGCCGGTGTCGGCACGTCGGCATAGGCGCCGGCCTCGCCCAGCAGGCGCCGCGTCTCCGAAAGGCTGTAGGCGACGCTCGGGATGCCGAGCGCGGAATATTCGAACACCTTGTTCATGCTGATCTTGTCGTTATAGGGGTTCACCGGATCGGGAATGATGCCGACGTCGAAACTGCTGAGCGCGGCCAGCAGCGCGTCGCCCTTGAGATAGCCGGTGAAGGTGATCCGGTCTGCGACGCCGAGATCGCGCGCCAGCGCCCGCACCGAGGCGAGTGCGGGACCGTCCCCCACGACCACCGCGCGGACGTCGCCGTGCCCGTGATCCGTCGCGAGATGTCGCACCATCCGCACCAGATGATCGACCCCGTCCTGGTCCGCGATGATGCCGACATAGCCGAGGACGACCGCGGCGTCGCCGCGCAGCGCCGGATCGGGCGCGACGCGCCTGATGCGGTTTCGGTCGGGCACGCTGTAGACGGAGATCACGTCCTCAGGCCGCTTGCCGCCGCGTTCGATCGCCAGCCGGCGATAGGTCTCGTTCGCCGAAATCACCAGATCGGCCGCCGCGAAGGTCCGTCGTTCGGCGAAGCGCAGCAGACGGTGAAAGATTCCCCGCCGCTCGAACTTCGCCTCGAACAGTTCCGGACACACGTCATGATGGTCGAAGACGAAGCGCTTCCCGAGCAGCTTGTAGGGCGCGGCGACCAGGAAGATCAGATCGGGCGGGTTGCAGGCCTGGACGACGTCGAACCCCTTGGAGCGCCAGAGGGCGAAGAGGAGCCGCGACTGATGGTAGAGCGCCGCGCCGTATTCGATCAGGAACGCCCACCGGCCCTCTGCTTCCAGCGGCAGGTTGTGGCGCCAGATGTCGATCCCGTCGATCATCTCCCGCGACCTCGAATATTGTTCGCTGCGCGGGCAGATGACCGTGACGTCCCAGCCGGCGTCGGACAGCGCCCTGGCTTCCTGCCACACCCGGCGGTCGAATGGCACGGGCAGATTTTCAACGATGATGACGCATGATGGCATATGTCTCTCCTGTCCGGGGACGCGCTGAAGGGCCCGCGCCGACGGGCAGCGCGGCAGTTGAACAATGTCGGCGTCGTGAAATCTGCGGCCGCGCTCAGCCGGCCTTCGCCAGACGCAGCCGGACGGGGATCTCGATATCGGGCCGGCCGATGCTGATGTATCGGATGCCCTCGCGCTGCATGTCTTCGAGCCGGTAGATATTGCGCAGATCGATGACGAGCGGCTCGGCGAGAACGGCTTTCAGCCGGGCAAGGTCCAGCGCCCTGAAAGCGTTCCATTCGGTGAGGATGCAGACGGCCTGCGCGCCTTCGGCGCATTCATAGGGATCCCTCGCATAGCGCACGTCGTCGAGCACCGCGCGCGACTGGTCCATGCCCGCCGGATCGAAGCAGCATATCCTCGCCCCCGCCCGTTGAAGTTGGGAGATGATCGGGATTGACGGCGACTCGCGCATGTCGTCCGTATCGGGCTTGAAGGTCAGGCCCAGCACCGCGATCGTCTTACCTTCCACCGAGCCGCCGCACGCGCCCACGATCCGCTCGAACATCCGGGTCTTTCGTTCCTCGTTGGCGGTTCTGACGGCTTCGACGATGCGGCTGGGCGTCTGAAGATCGCGCGCCGTCTCGGCCAGGGCGCGGATATCCTTGGGAAAGCAGCTGCCGCCGAATCCGGGCCCCGCGCGCAGGAATTTCGGGCCGATCCGATTGTCCAGACCGATTCCGCGCGCCACTTCCTGGACATCGGCGTCGGCCATTTCGCAGATATCCGCGATCTCGTTGATGAAGGTGATCTTGGTGGCGAGAAAGGCGTTCGCGGCGCATTTGATCAACTCGCCCGTGCGCCGCCGCGTGAAGAGGATGGGCAGGGCGTCGAGATAGAGCACGCGGTAGATTTCGTGCATGACGACGCGCCCGCGTTGGTCGTCGAGGCCCACCACGATCCGGTCGGGATGCTTGAAATCGCTGATTGCGAAGCCTTCCCGCAGGAACTCGGGATTGGAGACGACCACCGCATCGGCTTCGGGACGGACCCTGCGGATGATGCGCTCGATCTCGTCGCCCGTGCCGACGGGCACCGTCGACTTCACCGCCACGACCGTGAAGCCGGTCATGGCCCGGGCGATCTCCTCTGCGGCCGCGAAGACATAGCTGAGATCGGCCCGGTCGTCTTCCCTGCGCGAAGGGGTTCCGACCGCGATGAAGACGGCATCGGCGCCGCCGACCGCCGCGTCGATATCTGTCGTGAAACGGAGTCTGCCCTCCGCGACATTGTGGTTCACCAGTTCGTCGAGGCCCGGTTCGTAGATCGGCATCTCGCCGCGCAGCAGCATGTCGAGCTTGGCCACGTCCTTGTCCACGCAGGTGACCACATGTCCGAAATCGGCCAGGCAGGCGGCCGAAACCAGGCCGACATAGCCCGTGCCTATCATCGCAAGCTTCATGACTTTCCCTTTCGTCGCTGGGGCGCGAAACCGGGACCGGCCCGGCCCATGCTACCGCCGTCCGGGTGACGCGAATTTGCGTCAACCGCCCTTGAAAGAATTTGTCGGGCAACCCGCATCCGGGCCGCCGGGGATATTCCCCGGTGCGCGCGCCTATCGAAGGACAGGCGCCACGCGGTTACGGGGCAGCGTCACATGCGAGCCCCCGAGAATGTCGAGCAGAACGCGCACGCGGTCCGACGCGGTCAGGCCGTCGAGCGTTCCGATGAGATCGGCGAACGGGCCGCCGGTGACCTGCACCTGTTCGCCGTCCCTCAGATCGTCGCGCAGGCAGAGAATCCCGGCGCCGTCCGTGCGCGCCACGAGAGTCTCGACGAGACCGTCCGGCACGGGGTCGGGCACATTGCCGCGCATGATGAGATGGCGCACGCCATGCGTGCCGTTGACGGCGCGCCACCGGTCGCGCCCGATATCGAACTGGACGAAGAGATAGCAGGGGAAATAGGCGGTCAGCACGGTATCCATGCGCCGCGCGTGACGGCGGGTCCGGAATCGCTGCGGCAGAAAGACGCCGAAATCCTGGTAAGCCAGATGCCGTGCGGCGTTTGGCTCGCGATGGGGATGGGTATGCACGACGTACCAGCGGTCCGTGCTGCGCGCCGCAGCGCCTTGCGGCGCTGATCGTGAAGGTTTGCTTCGCATCTCGGTCGACCTCTCCATTCGTGCAAGAGCCGCGACATGCGCGACCTGCGGCAGTCCAATCCTCAATGCCCCCGAATCCGGCCTGCCTCAGCGGCAGGCCGCGCCTCCTTGTCCTCGTTCCGTTGCCCGTTCCGTCCGCGCCATATGACGCGGATGCCTGCGGATTGCCGCGCAAAGCGCGAAAATCCATTCCTCCGGCCGCCGCAGAATGCCGCGGCCGCAAGCGAAAGCCCTCAGGAATGGATGTCTCTACCCGTGACGGTTTATGGCCTCTTCTTTCCGCATCGGCCCTCTCCGCCCGAGGGCCGCCGCGCCGTCAATATGCCTGCCGGTGCAACAACAACGTCGCCGCTGTTCTGGCGATGATCTGGAGATCGAGCCAGATGGACCAGTTGTTGATGTACCAGATGTCGTGTTTGATCCTGTCCTCCATGGACACGAGTTCGCGCGTCTCCCCGCGAAGGCCGTTCACCTGCGCCCAGCCGGTAAGCCCCGGTTTGACGTGGTGGCGATAGGCGTAGGTCGCGATCAGCGCGTCGTAATAGTGGTCGTGGGCGATCGCGTGCGGCCGCGGCCCGACAATCGACATGTCGCCCTTGAGCACGTTGAAGAGCTGCGGCAACTCGTCGATGCTCGTGCGCCTGAGCACCGCGCCCAGGCGGGTGACGCGAACGTCATTGCGCGTCGCCTGCCGGATCGTCTCGCCATCCTCGCACACCCGCATCGTGCGGAACTTGAAGATCGTGAACGAGCGTTCGCCGAATCCTTTCCGCGACTGCCGGAAAATGACCGGGCGGCCCGACTCGGCGAGGATCGCGGCGCCCGTCAGAACGAGAAGCGGCGACAAGGCCAGCAGCGCGAGCGACGCGATCGCGACGTCGATCGCCCGCTTGACGTGCAGTTCCATCGCCGAAAGCGGCGGCCGCTGCACCTCGAAACCGGAAAGGCGGCCGACCTGAAGAGGCCGTCCGCGCAGCGCGTGACCCATCTCCTCACCGGCGAATAGATAGACCGGCAGCGGCACCTGGCCGAGCGCGAGGGTGACCGCGTTCAGCGGCCGCCATTTCTGCATCGGCAGAAACAGGTAGATCTCGTTGAACGGCACGGACTGGTAGGCGGCGCGGATCGTTTCCAATATTTCCGCTCCGCCATGATCGCCCGCAGCGGCCGCTTCGAGCCTGTCGGGATCGACCACCGTCACCGAAGAAATATTGACGCCGTTGCGCGCGGCCTCGCGCACGATCCGTTCCCGCTGGCCAGCTTCGCCGGCGCAGATCAGATGCGCGTTGCTCAAGGCGAGCTGGCCGTGAGCGAGACTGCGGCGAAGAACGCCGGTCAGCGCCAGCCGCGCCATCACGATGACGGCGAGGCCCAGCACGAACGAGAATGTCAGGACCGCGCGCGAATAATCGGGCGTGATCTTGAGCAGGAAGCCGACCCATCCGATCACGAAGAAGACCGCGCACCAGCCGAGCAGAAGGACCTTCAATTGCCTGGACATATCCAGAAACGCCTGAACGCCATAGGCGCGCTGCAGGCATTGAAAGGCGACGAACAGGCTCGATACCAGAATCGTCGCCGAGCGCCCTTCATGTGAGCCGGCGAAACTACCGTCGAGATAGTTATGATAGCCAAGATCGACCGCGATCATTAGCGCCGCGACGACGATGAAATCGAACAGCGCCGATAAAGTCGCAAGAGAAGCGTCGGAAACCTTGATATGACCGGAGGCCAAAACCGGCGTCATCTCGGAACGAGCAAGTGCGCTTTCCAATTTGATCATTCTGCCCTCGATTTAACTTTCAGAAAGTCTTAAACGAGACATCAATGCATTTATTGTAATAATGCGTCGACTCACCCTATCGGGAACTCTAAAATAGGCCAAAGTATGGCGGTGCAAAAAAGGACAAGTTTCGTCAATATTTGCAGTAAATCCGAGAAACGAGTAGAAATATTCCGTGAAGCGAAGCCATCGCCACAGAAAGACTTCAAATCTTGCTCCCAGCCGCTAATTCAGGCAAGGTCAAATTTTGGGCATTTTGCACTGCAGCATGAGCCGGATCGAAATCCGGAACGCACGTCGCCTGGGAAGGTTCCGCGCCTTATCGCTTGGTGCTGCTCTGGCCGCCGGCTCCTTCGCGGCGGCGAGGCCGGCCTTCGTCGTCCGGCGTCCGCTCACGCGGCCGATCGGCGCCGGCGTTGCGTTCATGAGGGCGAGGGAGGGCGTCTGCGGCCTTGCCCGGCGCGCTGTCCTCATCGACCATGTCGGCACCGGACATGGCGCGTACGAGCACGGCGCCGAAATAGCCGGCCTGAAACAGAGCAAGCATGACAATGGTATGCAGCGCGCCGGCGCCGAGGCCTTGCCCGGCAAGGATCGAGCCCGCCATGACGGCGCACGCGAGAAGGGCAAGGCTGAAGATCAGAACGCGGACAGTCGCCGTGAGCCCGAGCACCAAGCCGGCAAGCAGCGCGAGCGCATAGAGTATCAAGGTCCTGAACTCCTCCCGCCGACGGCGTGTATCCGAGGGCTGTGACGCCCGCCGTTTGCCGTTCTCTGAGAAGAAGTATAACGCAAAATGGAAAGGGGCGCCCGCAATGGGGCGCCCCGATTTTGTGCCTTGCTGCGCTGATGCCTCAGGCGGCGGCGCTCGCGGCGTCCTTGTCGACGGATTCGATCGTCTTCAGGATCTGGGAAGCGATCTGATAGGGGTCGCCCTGCGAGTTCGGCCGGCGGTCTTCCAGATATCCCCTGTAACCGTTATTGGCAAAGCTGTGCGGCACCCGGATCGAGGCGCCGCGGTCGGCGATGCCATAGCTGAAGGTGTGGATCGACTGCGTCTCGTGCTTTCCGGTAAGGCGCATGTGGTTGTCCGGACCGTAAACCGCGATATGGTCCGCGCGGTTCTTTTCGAAAGCCGCCATGAGCTTCTCGAAATAGTCCTTGCCACCCACCGTGCGCATGTATTCGGTGGAGAAGTTGGCATGCATGCCCGAGCCGTTCCAGTCGGTGTCGCCGAGCGGCTTGCAATGATATTCGACGTCGATCTCGTATTTCTCGGTCAGACGCTGCAACAGGTAGCGCGCCATCCACATTTCGTCGGCGGCGCGGCGCGAACCCTTGCCGAAGATCTGGAATTCCCACTGTCCCTTTGCGACCTCGGCATTGATGCCTTCGTGGTTGATGCCGGCGGCCAGGCAGAGGTCGAGATGCTGCTCGACGATCTCGCGCGCGACCGAACCGACATTCGAGTATCCAACGCCGGTGTAGTAGGGACCTTGCGGCGCAGGAAATCCGCTGGCCGGGAAGCCGAGCGGACGGCCATCCTTGTAGAAGAAATACTCCTGCTCGAATCCGAACCATGCGCCGTCGTCATCAAGGATGGTCGCGCGCTTGTTGGACGGATGGGGCGTCACGCCGTCCGGCATCATCACTTCGCACAGGACTAGGACGCCGTTGGTGCGAGCCGGATCGGGAAATACGCGAACCGGCTTCAGGACGCAGTCCGAACTGCTGCCTTCAGCCTGTTTGGTGGAGCTGCCGTCGAACCCCCAGAGCGGCAGTTCGTCCAGCGAGGGGAAGCTGTCGAAGGCCTTGATCTGAGTCTTGCCTCGCAGGTTCGGCACCGGCGTGTAACCGTCAAGCCAGATATACTCGAGCTTATACTTGATCATTGGCGGATCTCTCATCTCCTGTTGGCGCTAGGTGGGAGGACTTTCCGGACGGGAATTTCCCCGGTTTCAGCGGCGCGCCGCGCCGGAAGCTTAAGCCTTTACTTGCATCAAGCGTGCCAAATTGCGCCGTCCGAGGAGGAAACCGGCCCGCTGCGCCATGGCGGAGAGGCAGCGGTTAAGATTCCTTTCACGAATCCGGGGACTTCGCAGGAGCCGACCCTCTTGCGCCAAAAGTAAACGTGCCGGCAACACTTGGAGGCCGGAATATTGCTGCACAAAGAAGCAGCGTTCTTGATGCACAAATGTTTGGCAAATAGGCGTTTTTTGCAGTTTTTTTATGCATGGACTCTTCCGACTCTGATATAGGAACATTATCTGACGCTGACGCGTTGGGCGCCAGCGCGGTGTCGCAGAAAGGAATGACGATGAGAGAAGAGGAGAAGAGATCGGCGACGATCTTGCAGTTTCCCGTCGGTGGACGGGCGAGCCTGACCGGACGGAACGCGGCGCGTGTCGCTGAAGCCCCGGTTGAAGCTCCCACCGTAATGGGTGGTGCCTGGTATCACGACGAAGCGATCATCCGTAACGATCGCGTAACGCGCAACTAGGCCTGACCATGCCAGACCTGCCACCGGCCGATAAAAGGCTCGAAGACTGAAATGGCCGACCCGAAGATGGGCCGGCCATTTTGATTCATGCACCTGGATTCCGCCGGGCGCACCTTGGCGTCACCGCAGTCCTGCGGCCCGGTTCAGAATTCCACTTCAAGCTCGATGATCTCGTCGGGCTCGGCCAGAGCCGCCTCGCTCCATTCCTTCATGGGCGCCCAGTTGAAGATCGTGTCGCAATACGCCTGAAGCTCCGGTTCCAGTTCGACCGCGTAGGTGCGGAATCGGGTGCAGACAGGTGCGTACATGGCATCGGCCATGGTCGGCTTTCCGAAAAGGAAGGGGCCGCCATAGGTTTTCAGACAATCCTCCCAGATCTCCTTGATCCGCTGGACGTCAGGCCGCGCGCCTGAAAAGATTTTGAAGCGCTCGTGTCGCGCCTTGATGTTCATCGGCAGCGCCGAGCGCAGATTGTGAAAGCCTGAATGCATTTCGCCGGAGACCGCCCGGCAATGCGCGCGCGCCCTGCGATCCTTCGGCAGCAGCCCGGCATCGGGTGCGATCTCGTGAAGATACTCCGCAATCGCCAGCGTATCCCAGACATCCACGCCTTCATGGGAAAGCCTCGGCACGCGGACGGACGGCGAGAGGAGCAGCAGTTCCTGGCGTGTCTCCGGATCGTCCGGATCGACATGGCTCTCGGCGAAGTCCAGCCCGGCCATGCGGCAAAGCAGCCAGCCCCGCAGCGACCAGGAAGAGTAGTTCTTGGAGGAAATCGTCAATGTCGCCCGCGTCATAACCTACTCCGATCCACATCCCCTGCCGCACTGCACATAATTCTGTCGCACTGCAACAAAATATGCACTAGATTTTTTGTGAAAGGCTGCGCTTGCGGTTGTTTCCCGCAGGCAACGGCCCGGCTGTTAAGGGATCCTCGGGTTGCTCTACCAGATCTATCAGCTGCAGGACGACTTCATCGAGCCTTGGCGACGGCTGGCCCGCACGCTGCGTCTCGAGGAGATGCCAGGTGTGCGATTGGCCAATGACGCCGCCCACCACATCGCCGCCGCGATGGAAATGATCTCGCGTTTCCGTCTCACGCATGAACGTCCCGAATTCGCGATCGGGACGGTTCGGGTCGGCAATCGCGACGTGCCCGTGACCGAGCAGGTCGTGCTCGACCTGCCCTTTGGCCGCCTTCTCCGTTTTGTCAAGGACGTCGACACGCCGCAGCCGCCGGTTCTTGTCGTCGCCCCCCTTTCGGGACATTTCGCGACACTGCTCCGCAACACTGTCGAGGTGCTGCTGCGCGACCATGACGTCTACATCACCGACTGGGTGAACGCGCGCGACGTGCCCGTGGAGGCCGGACGCTTCGGGGTGGAGGACTATGTCGACTATCTCATCCGGTTCATGGAGAAGATCGGTCCGGGCGGCAACATGCTCGCGGTCTGCCAGCCCTGCGTTCAGGCGCTGATCGCGGTTGCCGTCATGTCGCAGGACAACAACCCCGCGACGCCCCGCACCATGACCCTCATGGCCGGCCCGATCGACACGCGCGAAAGCCCGACGGCGGTCAACAGGCTGGCGACGGAAAGGCCGCTGAGCTGGTTCGAGCAGAACGTGATTTCCACCGTTCCCTCGCGCCATCCGGGCGGCGGCCGCCGCGTCTATCCCGGCTTCGTGCAGCTCACCGCCTTCATGGCGATGAACATGCCCCGTCACCGCGAGGCACACCGCAAGCTTTACGAGCACCTGTCCAGGGGAGAGACGGCCGAGGCCACCAGGATCAAGGATTTCTACGATGAATATTTCGCCGTCCTCGACCTCACCGAGGAATTCTACCTGGAGACGGTCGGGCGGATTTTCCAGCGCGCCGAGCTCGCCGAGGGCAATTTCACCTATCGCGGCCGCAAGGTCGACCCGGGCGCCATCCGCAACACCGCGCTGCTGACGGTCGAAGGCGGACGCGACGACATTTGCGCGCTCGGCCAGACGGCGGCCGCGCACGAGCTGTGCAGCTCGCTGCGCCCGCACCTCAAGCGCCATCATCTGCAGGCCAATGTCGGCCATTACGGCGTGTTCAGCGGCAAGCGCTGGGAGAAGGAAATCTATCCCATCGTGCGCAACATGATCCTGTCGATGGAGTAGCGGCGGCGCCCTCACGCCGCCGCCATCTCCGACCTTCGTCTCGCATCCGCCCTATGCCGGCGCCGGTCCGACATAGCGCGACTGCGGGCGGATCAGGCGCCCGTCGCGCTCCTGCTCCAGCACATGCGCCGTCCACCCGGCCATGCGGCCTGCGGCGAAGACGTTGGTGAAGCTCTCGCGCGGAAAGCCGACAGCCTCCAGGACGAGTGCGGTATAGAATTCCACATTCGTCTGTAGCGGCCGCTGCGGCTTCCTTGCGGCAAGCAGCGCCAGCGCCGCCGCTTCCACCTTTTCAGCAAACCGGATACGGCCGCCGCCGTCGCGCAGCAGCTGCACGGCGCCTTTCAGCACATCGGCGCGGGGATCGCGGACGCGGTAGATCCTGTGGCCGAAGCCCATGAGCCGTTCGCCGCGCCCCAGGGCATCGCTCAGCCACGCGTGAATGCGCTCCTGCGAACCGATCGCGTCGAGCATGTCGAGGACCGGCCCGGGCGCACCGCCGTGAAGCGGTCCCTTGAGTGCGCAGAGGCCGCCGATGACGGCGGAAAACAATCCCGCCTTCGTCGATGCGATGACACGCGCGGCAAAGGTGGAGGCGTTCAGGCCATGATCGGCGACGGTGACCAGATAGGCGTCGAGCGCCTTGATCCTTTCGGCGGCAGCCGGCTGCCCGTGCAGCATCCGCAGGAAATCCGCCGACTGCCCGATCGAGGGGTCCGGCGAAACCGGCTCCCGCCCCGCCCGGCGGCGTATGATGGCCGAGGCGAAGACGGGCACCGCGGCGACGGCGAGGATATGATGCGACCCGGCTTCCTCATCCGCGAGCGCTGAGAGAAGCAGGCGCAGGGCCTCCACTTGCGACAGCCTGTCCGTTGCCGGCAGAAGGCCGTCGAGCAAGGTGAAGGCACGCATTCTGGCCGCGCCGAGCGCAGCCCGGATCGTCTGTTCGTTCATCGGCTCGCGGGCAAGGTCCTTCCAGAGCAGCGCCAGGACGGCCTCGAAGGGCCAATCGGAAAGCGCTCCCAGTTCATGTCCGCGCACGATCAGCCGGCCGGCCGCGCCATCCACATGGCTCAGCACCGTATTCGCGGCGACGACATTCTCAAGCCCGGAGGGGGATGCGACGGCGCCTGCCGAAATCGCGGTGTTCAGATGTTTGGTCATGGCAGATCCTCTCGGTTGACTTGCCCAAGAGAATGGGGATTGAATATATATCGTCAATCTTGATTATATAAATCAATGTATATGAGGTGGAGATGTCGGCGGGCTTCATGACGGCGCAGGAAGCGGCGGCCACGCTCGGCGTAAGCCGGGCGACGCTTTACGCCTATGTCAGCCGCGGCCTTGTCCGCGTGCACCCGGCAGCGGACGACCCTCGCCGGCGGCTCTATAGCGAGCGCGACATCGAGGTGCTGAAAGAACGCAAATCGGTGGGCAGACGTCCCCGCGATATCGCCGCCAAGAGCCTCGACTGGGGACAGCCGGTCCTTCCCTCGGGGATCACGCTGATCGACGACGGGCGCCTCTACTATATGGGCCGCGAAGCGGTCGACTGGTCCGAGCGGGCCTCGGCCGAGGATACGGCGCGACTGCTCTGGAAATGCGGCGATCTTGATCCGTTTTCCAGCAGGCCTGACGGCGCGGCGGCCTGGCCCGCCGGCATGCTGGGGCTGGCTGCGCCGCTGCCCCTGACCGAGCGGTGCCTTGCCCTGTTGCCCTTCGTTCCATCGGCGAACGCGACAACATGGCAGCGCAACCGGCCGCGTCTCTGGCCGGGCGCGGCCGCTCTGCTGCGCGCCATCGCCGCGGCCGCGACATCCACGGAGCCTTCCGGCCTGCCGGTGCACGAGCACCTCGCCCGCGCCTGGCGTCTGAACCGCAACGGCGCCGACATCGTCAGGCGCGCGCTGGTGCTGCTGGCCGATCATGAACTGAACGCCTCGTCCTTTGCGGTCCGCGTCGTTGCCTCCACCGGCGCTTCTCTCGGCGCCTGTCTCAGTGCCGGCGTCGCGGCGCTCAGCGGGCCGCTGCATGGCGGCACGACGAGCCTTGTCGAAATACTCCTGGAGGACATCGGGAAAGGGACGGACCCGGCAGACATCGTCGAGGGCAGGCTTCGACGGGGTGACGGCGTGCCGGGCTTCGGCCACCCGCTCTACCCGCAGGGCGATCCCCGCGCGGCAGCCCTCTTATCCCTCCTGCCCCCGGACCCCGTACGGACGGCGTTCATCGAGGCCATGGGCGAAATCACGGGCAAACTGCCAAGCGTGGACTTCGCACTTGCATGCATCCGCCGGCAGCTGAAGCTTCCACCCGGTTCGGCTCTGGCCATCTTCACCGTCGGGCGCGCCATCGGCTGGATCGCGCATGCGCTCGAACAGGCGGAGGAGAACCGCCTGATCAGGCCGCGTGCCACCTATACGGGGCCGCCGCCCCAAACGGCGAGATAGTGGGATTGCCGCGGGGACCGTCAAGGCCGGGATCGGGCGGGATCATGAATTCCACATGCCCGCGTCGACGTTGATCGTCTGGCCGGTGATGTATGCGGCGCCTTTGCTGCAGAGGAAAGTCACGACCGCTGAAACCTCCTCGGGCGTTCCAAAGCGCTTGAGCGGGATGGATGCCAGATATTGCTCACCGCGGCTGCGAACGATTTCATCCGACATCGGCGTGTGAATCAGCCCCGGGGCAACCGCGTTGACGAGAGTATGCGGCGCATACTCGCGCGAGAGCGCACGCACCATTCCGACAATGCCCGCCTTGTGCGACGAATAGGGCACATGGCCCGGCGTCCCGCGCCGGAATGCCAGTGAACTGCACATGACGATCCGGCCGACGGTGCCGGGATCGCGATGATGCTGATAAGCGACGGCGAGCAGGTAGGCGTTGGTCAGGTTCGCCGCCAGACTTCGCTCCCAGACAGTCTGGTCTGCAGGATCGAGCGCGTCGTGTTCGAGAAGCCCCGCCATGTTGATCAGACCATGGACGGGACGCCCGCTTGCGCCCAACGCCTTATCGGCATCAGCCGCGGATTCGATTCGCGACGCGACGAGCGTCACATCCTTCCAATCCCCCAGGTCCCGCAGCGCCGCCAGAAGTCGCTGATCATCCACATCGACCAGCGTGACCTGTGCGCCACGCGACAAGAGATCGCGCGCGCAAGCCTTGCCGATCGCGCCCGCGCCGCCCGTGACGACAAAGTGCCGGTTGGTGAAATCGCTCATCATGCAATCCTCAGACCGACCGCCGACCGGATGTCGTTCTCGCCGGCGTGGGCGGAGAATACATGCCGGCCGCGGCGGAATTCCCTATAGCTCGAAAAGCGCCGCCGCACCCATGCCGCCGCCCACGCACATGGTTGTGACGACGTAGCGGACGCCACGTCGACGCCCCTCGATGAGGGCGTGACCAACAATCCGGCTGCCTGTCATCCCGTACGGATGGCCGATCGAGATGCCGCCGCCATCGACATTGTAGATTTCGGGATCGATGCCGAGGGTGTCGCGGCAATAGATCGCCTGGCACGCGAATGCTTCGTTGAGTTCCCAGAGGCCGATGTCGGAGACCCTCAACCCGTGCTGCTTCAAAAGCTTCGGCACCGCGAGAACGGGGCCGATGCCCATCTCTTCCGGCGCAAGCCCCGCTACGGCCATGCCGCGATAGACACCCATCGCGGAAAGGCCGCGCCGTTCGGCCTCCCCTCGCTCCATCAGGACGCAGGCGCTCGCGCCGTCGGAGAGTTGGCTGGCATTGCCCGCCGTGACCACTCCGCCTTCAAGGACGGGGGCAAGCGCCTGGAGGGATTCCAGCGTCGTCGAAGGGCGGTTGCCCTCATCCCGGTCGAGGCGGACGTGCTGGACTGAAACTTCGCCGGTTTCCTTGTCCTTGACCTTCATCGCGGCGTCGAAGGGCACGATCTCGGCGTCGAAGCGCCCGGCCTGCTGGGCTGCGGCGGTTCGCTGCTGTGACTGGAGTGCGTATTCGTCCTGTGCTTGACGCGAGATCGAATAACGCTCCGCGACGACCTCCGCCGTTTTCAGCATGGGCATGTACGCATTCTGCGCGTGCTTCACGACAGTTGGGTCCTTTTCATTCATCACCCAGTCAAAGTAGGGCCCCTGGACGGACGAGATGTTGTCCTGGCCGCCGGCGATCACGATCGATTGCCCGTCGAACATGATCTGCTTGGCTGCGGTGGCGATCGCCATCAGGCCGGAAGCGCACTGACGATCAATGGTCTGCGCGGCGACGCTGTCCGGCAGTCCCGCGGCGAGGACAGAGTTGCGCGCGACGTTCAGACCCGCGGTGCCCGCGGCAAGGACGGTGCCGATGACGGCGTCGTCGATCTCGCCTCCCTCGACGCCCGCCCGTTCGACGGCATGGCGGATCGCATGCCCCATCATAGTGGGAGACTTCGTGTCGTTGAGTGCTCCGCGGAACGCGCGGCCGATGCCGGTGCGGGCGGTCGAGACGATAACGGCTTCTTTCATGGAAGTACTCCCTCTCAAGAGTTTTAGAAGTGGTTCGGGATGAACAGAATGATACCGGGCACGGCGATCAAGAGCCCGAGAAGCGCTATGTCGGCGACGAAGAACCAGAGGACGCCGCGAAAGACGAGCGCCGTCGGTGCGGCACGACCAACCGTTGAACTGAGCACGAACACGTTCAGCCCGATCGGAGGCGTGATCATGCCGATTTCCAGGAGCTTGGCGACGAAGACCCCGAACCAGATCGGGTCGATGTCGGCTTGTAGAATGAGCGGAAGAAAGATCGGCAGTGTGATGAGCATGGCGCCGATCGGCTCGAGAAACATGCCCAGGAGGAGATAAACCACCGCGATCGCGACGAGGAGAACGATGGGACCTGCGTGAAATGCGAGGACCGAATCCGAGATCGACCAACCGATCCCCGACAGGGTCAGGAACCGGGTTAGCATCGACGCTCCGATGATGATGATAAACAGGCTGCCGCACGTGACCAGCGTCTCCACGACCGACCTGCGCAACACGCCGAAGGTCAGCGATCCCTTCAGTGCGGCTACCACGATCGACAGGAGCGCGCCGACCGCGCCCGCCTGAGTGGCCGTGAAGAAACCGCCGAACAGGCCTCCGAGCACGCCGACGACGAGGAGGATGATGGGCAGTGTCTGCCGCAAGGCGGCGATTTTCTCTGTCAGCGTCGGCGCGTCGTCCACGTGGGGCGCTAGCGAAGGCTTGAGTTTCACCCGCACGAGGATGACGAGGACGTAGGTGACGGCCGTCGCCAGACCCGCGCCGATCCCGCCCAGAAAGAGATCGGTGATCGAGACCTGCGCGACGACGCCGAACACGATGAGCAGGATCGATGGCGGAATGAGCGCGCCAACGGTTCCCGCCGCCGCGACGGTCCCGGTCGCCAGGCTCGGCTCATACCGGTGGCGCAGCATCTCGGGAACGGCGACCTTGCCCATCGCAGCAGCGCAAGCCACAGAGGAACCGGTGACTGCCGCGAAGCCCGAGCAACCGAACACGGACGCGATCGCGAGGCCACCAGGCAATCGCGCCAACCAGATGCGGGCGGCGTCGAAAAGACCTCTGGTCAGGTTTGCATTGTAGCAGATGAAGCCCATCAGCACGAACATGGGCACCGAACTCAAAGTCCAGTTCGAGATGAAGGAGAAAGGCACGACCTGGAGCATTCCCCATGCGGCCGCTTCCCCGACGAGCGCCCACAACCCCAAATAGGACACCAGGATCAACGCGATTCCGATGTGCATGTTCGAGGCGATCAGGAGCAGAAGGCCGAGGACGCCCAGAACGCCTATCATGATGTCAGACATTTTATTCCCCCTCGCCTTGAACAAACTCGGCGCCGTATTCGGCGGCGGGCGGGTGCTGCCCGAAAGCGCGGAGGACCACCTTGAGCGCGAGGAAGAGCGCCATGGCACCGAGGGCGAGCGGAATGACGAAGTATGCGGGCCAGATAAGGATGCGCGTCGTCTGCTCGACCACGAAGGCGCCGGCGGCGTATTTGTCGGCCGCCTCACCCCATGCCTGGAAGGTCAGGAGCACATACACAGCGACCATGACGACGTTGACCAGGAAGTCGACCCACCGACGCGCGCCGCGCGGTAGCGCGTCGGTGATCAGCGAGACGCCGATATGGGCGCCTCGATACTCGGCAACCATGATGGGCAGGAACGCCACCGCGATCATGTAGTAGTTCGTCACGATCGCGGAGGTGATCGCAAGCGGAGCATTCAGCAGAAGGCTCGACAGGATATCGATGCTGATGTGCAGCATCATCGCGACGAGGCCGACCGCTCCGATTGCGACGAGCAGCCTGTCAACGCCCCGTACGAGGCGTGATGCCAGCGGATGGGGCGTTGACATCGGCAACCTCAGAGACCGTAAGTCTTTTCGTCGAGCTTTGAGAAGATCTCCGCCCGATATACGTCGGCGATCTGCTCGGCGCTCCACTCGCGATCGAGCGGCAGCAGACCTTCCCACTTCCTGACGAGTTCGCGGAAGCGCGCGATCTTGGCCGCCGCGTCCTTGACTTTATGCGTCTCGGTCGTGATCTGAAGGATCTTGGCGAGATCCGCCTCGATCGCAGCGTCAGACTTCGCCTTGGCCTCCGGACTGGCTTGCGAAACCTTGATGCCGGCGTCTTTGGCCAACTTCAGGTTTGCAGCCACATCGGCGGCGAATTTCCACGTGGTCGCCGCGTTGGCGAGCGCGGCGGCGTCCATGTAGGCACGGCGCTGCTCATTGGTCAGTCCGCGCCAGAAGTCGCGGTTGACGCTCATCAGGTCCAGACCGTGGACTGTGCCTCCCGGCATGTCCGTCGTCACATATTTGGCGACATCGATCAGCCGGATGGACGTCAGCTCCGACGGGGCGTTCATGGCACCGTCGATCGTTCCCTGGCTAACGGCCTCGAAGATCTCGTTGCCTGACAAGCTGACGCCGACAGCGCCCATGGCCGCCGCCCAGCGCGACCACGCGCCGCCCGCGGCCCGGAGCTTCTTGCCCTGCAACTCCTCCGGAGTCGTCATCGAAGAGGTGCCGAGGATACCGTAGGTTCCGGTCGAGGCATTGCCGAGCGGCACCATATTGGCGGCGAAGCGTTCCTGAACACAGGGCTCGCAGGTCAGGATGTATTCGCTCATCGCGCCGGCCATGGCATAGGGGTTCTTGCCAAGCATGGCCAGTTCGATGGGCAATTGAGCCTCGGGCAATTCGCCCGGGAACAAGTTGAGGACCATGTAGCCGCCATCGACCACGCGGTCGCGGATGCCGCCGAAAGTCTGACGAAGATCGAGCAGTGACGAAGGGAAGACCTTGACGTTAAGTCCACCCTTGGTGCGCGCCGCCAGATCCTTCGAGAAGGCGGCGACGCCGTAGTGGGCGGCCGACCCTTCGCCGACTCCGATGACGATGCGAACGGTTTCCGCGGTGGCCGGCACCGACGTCAGCGCGAACGTTGCGGCGGCGGTGCAGGCAAGTAGTGCTTTCTTCAGTATCATGCTTTCCTCCCTAGTTTGCCGTCTCCGGCGACTCGACCGCGTCCTCGCGGTCCTTTCCCGCTCCGGTCATCCAGACCGGTTCGCGTTTTTCGGCGAACGCGGCGGCTCCTTCGCGCGCGTCCGGTGAAGTGATGACGTCTTCGAGCAGGGCGTCCTGCCGGTCCCAGAGCTCGTCCTCGGGCCAGCGCCCCGCGGTCGCGACGATATGCTTGGTCGCCTCCAGAGCGGCCGGGGCGCACCTGATAATCTCGGCGGCCAGCGATTTGGCCGCGGCCACGCATCCGCCCGGCTCGACCAGACGGTTGATCAAGCCCCACCTTTCTGCTTCGGCGGCCGGGATCATGCGTCCCGTCAGCGCGCATTCCATCGCGACCTGCCGCGGCATCCGTTCGGGCAGGCGGATCAGCCCGCCGGAACCGGCGATCAGTCCGCGCAGGGCCTCGGGCAGCCCGAAGCTTGCGGTCGTCGAGGCGACAATCAGATCGCAGGCCAGCGCCATCTCGAAGCCTCCCGCAAGCGCATAGCCTTCAACGGCCGCGATCAGGGGCTTGCGGGGCGGCGTCTTGATGATGCCGCCCAATCCTCTTCCCGGCAGTTCGACGCGCTCGCCCGCGAGGAACGCTTTCAGGTCCATGCCGGCCGAGAAATGGCCACCGGCGCCCGTCAGTATGCCCACCCGAAGGGACGGGTCGCGATCGAGAGCGTCCATGGCCTCGGCGATGGCTTCCGAGGCAGCCCGATCGACCGCGTTGCGGCATTCGGGCCGATT
This sequence comes from Flavobacteriaceae bacterium, assembly GCA_050249695.1. Lineage (GTDB taxonomy): Bacteria > Pseudomonadota > Alphaproteobacteria > Rhizobiales > Tepidamorphaceae > JACKJP01. The sequence continues at coordinate 528,371 of JBFWQA010000003.1, forward strand.
GATGGTGACGACGAGAATGCCGCCGTCGACGGTGCGCAGGACGCTCATCTCGCCTCCATCAGCCGGGTCCAGAGACCCGCCCTGTCGCGGATGATACGGCCCGAAACGACCTCTCCGTCCGCGACCCGCAACATGCCGTTGACATCCAGGAAGTCGTCGGCCGCCGCGGACATCCCGAAAATGCCCGAGCGGTAGGTTCCATGCTGGCGGACCGAGAACGCCACCCGGTCTCCGGAGGAATGGAGGCGTCTCACCTCGGTCCGCTCGATGTCGAAGTGCAGATGGACCTGTGTGAGGTGCTCGTCGTCGCAAGGGATCGACGCGCTCTTGGGCCACGCTCCTTCGAGCCAATTGAGCACCACGGACTCGGCCCGGCGATCGGGTGCCTGCGCCGCTATGTCCCACGGCGCGATGCAGGGACGGTCAACAGGGTCGCCGCGCCCTTCCTTGAGCTGGCGCCGACGGGTCATGTAATCCTCCTGCGCGACACAGCCGGACAGGAGGCCCTCGTCCTCGCGGTAGATCGCCACCCCGGACCAGACGGCTTCGGCACCGTCGCGCGCGCCATGTTCGCTGAACCAGACCGCAGCCCATCCCTCGCCTGCCAGCGTCTCGTGCACGGTCATCGTCAGACCGGGATAGTCGCGCATCTGACGGTCGACGGCTGGCAGCCATGTTTCGTCACGGCCCGCCAGCGTCACATCGCCGATATCGAGTACGTAGTCGGGCGCGCAGAAGTCGCGGGCCGCCTCCGCGTCGTGACGGTTGAAGTAGTCATTGACCCAACGGCGGGCGAGGGCGAGCGCGGCTGTCATGCGGCGGCTCCATACAGACGCCGCAGCTCCGGCTTGAGGAGCTTGCCCGTGGCGCTGCGCGGCAGGGTCGAGACGAGCCTGATGACGCTCGGGCACTTGTAGGTCGCGAGATTGCGGCGCGTGTAGGCGAGAAGTTCTTCCTCCGTCGCCGACGAACCCGGCTTCAGCACCACGAAGGCCGCTGGGGTCTCGCCCCATTTTTCGTGCGGCACGCCGATGACCCCGACCTGCGCTACGGCGTCGTGGCCGTTCAGGACGTTTTCGATCTCGGCCGGATAGATGTTCTCGCCGCCGGAAATGATCATGTCCTTGAGACGGTCGAACAGCACTATGTAGCCGTCATCGTCCGCATAGGCGGCGTCCCCCGAGCGGAACCAGCCATCTTCGACGATGGCCTCGCTTGTTGCCGCGGGGTTGCGCCAGTAGCCTGTCATGGTCATCGGCGATCGCAGCCAGATCTCGCCGATCGAGCCTGTTGCAGCGTCGCGCATCGTGGTCGGGTCGACGATGCGCAGTTGGACCCAGGGCAGAGGTTTGCCGCAGGAGTTGAGCAGGTCGGGCCGGGGGCCGTCGGGGTCGTGCTTGTCCGGTGGTAGGATCGCGACGGTTCCCGCAGTCTCGGTCATCCCGTAGGCGTGCATCAAATTACAGCCAAGCACGTGGATGGCGCGCCGCAGCAGCACGTCGCCCATGGGGGACGCGCCGTACATCAACAGCTCCAGGCTGGAGAGATCCGCATCCCTGACGGTGGGCGCATTGAGCATCATCTGCACCACGGCCGGCACCAGGAAGGTGTGGGTCACGCGATAGTGCGGGATCAGCGAGAGGATTTCGTCAATGTTCACCTCCGGCACCAGCACCGTGTGCCCGCCTGCCATGAACGTCGAGGTGCCGTAGCCGCATCCGCCGATATGGAAGAGCGGCATCGCGACGAGATTCACGCTCGTGGTTCCCATGCCCCAGACCGCGGCGAGTCTGGCCGTGTAGGACATGGCTTCGTTGCTGAGCATCACGCCCTTCGGCAGCCCGGTCGTACCGGACGTGTAAAGGATCAGCGCGGTCTCATCGGGACGGCTGCGGTGCAGCGGATCCGACGCTGAAGCGGCGTCGCGGGCAGCCGCGAAAGCCTCCCCGAACGCGATGGTGCGGCAGGGCAGGCCGTCGGGTATCAGCTGCGCTCCGCGTTCGTCGTGGAAGAGCAGCGACGGCTCGCAGTCGCGGAGGATTTCGTTCATTTCGCGGGGGGAGAGCCGCCAGTTCAGCCCGACTACCGTGGCGCCCATCTTCGAGGCGCCGATCAGCACCTCGAAATACTCGGCACAGTTTTTGGCGAGGACCGCAACGCGGTCGCCCGCGCCGATCCCGTTCGCGATGAGGAGATTGGCGACGCGAGAACTTGCGGCGTCGAGTTCTGCGAAAGTCTGGGTTCTGGCCGCAAAAGTCAGGGCAGGCGCGTCGGGGCGGTCGCGAGCATGGCGGCGAAGAGTGCTTGCGAATGTGTCCACGGCCATGTCCTCCCCTCCAGGCTCCGCTAGTAGCTTTTCGGCAGACCCAATGAATGCTGGGCGAAATAATTGAGCACCATCTCGCGGCTTACCGGCGCCGTCTTGTGCAGGCGGGCGATGAACCAGAGGTCGGCAAGCCCGTACTCGATGGCCAGTCCGTTGCCGCCATGGACCTGGATCGCCTGGTCGAGCGCCTTGAGGGAGGAATCCGCGGCCGCGAACTTGGCCATGTTGGATGCCTCGCCGGCTTCGACCGACCCGCCGTCGTAGAGCTGGGCGGCCCGCGCGGTCATCAGGCGCGCCTGCTGAACGCCCACATAGGCTTCGGCGAGCGGGTGGGAAACGCCCTGGTGCGCACCGATCGGGATGCCCCAGACCGAGCGGTCGCCGGCATATTGCGCGCCCCTTTCGATCGCATAGCGGGCGATGCCGTTGTTGATCGCCGCCGCGCAGATTCGCTCCGGATTGAGGCCGGCAAACAAATGCTTCAGCCCTTTTCCTTCCTCGCCGACGATGGCGTCCGCAGGCAGTGCGACGTCGTCGAACCACAGCATGAACTGGGTCTCCGGCACGTGCAGCACCGTTTCGATGGGCGTCCTGCGAATGCCGGGCGCGTCGACCGGCACGAGGAATAGCGAGAGCTTCCCTCTTTCCCGCTCATCGAATTCCGGCGCCCGCGCCACCACCATGATCGCATCGACCTCGTCGACCGCCGATGTCCAGTATTTCTGCCCGATCAGACGCCAGCCATTGCCGTCCTTGCGGGCTATGGTGGAGACCTTGTGGGTGTTGGACCCGGCGTTCGGTTCGGTGATCGCGAAGGCAAGCCTGCGCTCGCCCGAGGCGAGGCCGGGCAGCCACTCACGCTTCTGCTCCTCGCTTCCGTGTTCCTGGATGATCGGTGCGCAGATCGAGCCGATCACGAGGCTCAGGATCGGACAGCCCTGTGCGGCGGTCTCCTCCACGATGACGTTGTAGTCCGCCATTCCGCCGCCGCCGCCGCCGAACTCCTCCGACACGTGGACGCCGAGGAAACCGGCCTGTCCGAGCGCCCTCCAGAGTTCGTCGGGCTTTGCGTTGCGCTTGACAATGTCCTGGAAATACTTGCGGCCGAAGCCGGAAACGAGCTTACCGACATTGTCGCGGAGCATCGCGTGATGCTCTGCCGTGTCGACCAGTGTGGATGCGAAGACCGAACGCATTTATTGCAATTCCCGCTTTAGAGAGCCGACGCGTCGGGCCAGTCGTAGAAGCCCTTGCCGGCCTTTCGGCCGAGATGGCCCCGGGCCACCATGTCCTGGAGAAGCTTCGGCGGTGCGAAATGGGGGCCGAGAGCCGTTTCGAGATGCCGCGCAATGTCGAGCCGGACGTCGAGCCCGACGACGTCGGACAAGCGCAGCGGACCCATCGGGTGGCGATATGCCGTGGTCACCGCGCGGTCGATATCTTCCGGCGTGGAGACGCCGGCCTCGACCATCCGGATCGCCTCCATGGCCAGGACGAGATCGAGCCGACTTGTGGCGAAGCCGGGGTGATCGGCGACCACGGCTGTCTTCTTGCCGATCGCTTCGGAGAACGCCTTCGCCTGCTCGATGGCCGTGTCCGATGTCGCCTTGCCGCGGACGATCTCCACGAGCATCAATGACCAGACCGGATTGAAGAAGTGCATTCCCAGGAAGCGCGCAGGGTCGCTGACGCTCGCGCTCAGCGCGTCGATGCTTAGCGAACTCGTGTTGGTGGCGACCAGGCGCGGCGCGCGTTCGTCGATCTCGCCCAGCACTGTGCGCTTGACGTCAAATCGTTCAGGCACACTCTCGATGATCAGGTCGAGTTCCTGCGGCAGGTCGGACACCGTCTCAACGAACAGAACGGAGGCCAGGCGCTCCTCGGCGGTCGCAGCATCCGTCTTGCCACGGCGCACCGCGTCTTCGCCGGCTCTCCTCATGGCCTCGACAGCGCTGCGGGCCCTGCCCCCGTCGGGTTCCACGAGATGCGTCCGGAAACCGGCCATTGCGAAAACATAGGCAATGCCCGCCCCCATCGTGCCGGCCCCGGCCACGGCGATCGATCCGGCGTCAAGCATGTGCATTGGCCGTAGCCGCGAGGCCGAGCGTGCGCAGGGCAAAGCCCGGATAGCCGTCGCTCGCAGCGCTCTGCAACAGCCGCCGATAGTGACGTACGCCACCCGAATACGGCATGAAGACGCGCGGCTTTCCGGGAAGCTCGCCGCCATTGTAGAAGCTGTCGGCGGTCATGTAGAGCGTTTCCCTCGCCCGTTCCTGGACATGCGCCGTCCAGTCCCGCTCTGCCTCTTCCGTCACCTCGACCTCGTCGATCCCCTTGTCGCATTGGTGCTCCAGAAGCCGGACGAACCAATCGACCTGCTCCTCGATGGAGACCATCACGTTCGACAGGACGGACGGGCTGCCAGGACCGGCGACAATAAACATGTTGGGGAAGCCGGCCGTGCCGACGCCAAGATGCGTCAGGGGCCCGTTGCGCCACTTGTCGCGCAGCAACCGGCCGTTCCGGCCCCTTATGTCGGGCTTGAGGATGGATCCCGTCAGAGCGTCGAACCCCGTCGCATAGATCAGCACGTCGAGGCGATGATGCTTGGCGGTCGTGTTTATGCCGTCCGTCGTGAAGCCGGTGATAGGCTCGGCCCTGATGTCGGCCAACTCCACGTTCGGGCGGCTGAACGCTTCGAAGTAGCCGCTATCGACCGAAGGGCGCCGCGTCGCGAAACGGTGCGTGCTGGGCACGAGGCTGTCGCGGAGCGCAGGCTCGGCGATCCGCTCGGCGATCTTCCTTTTCAGGAAGGCCGTCGCGACATCGTTGGCCTTTTCGTCCAGGAGGATGTCCGGATAGGTGAGCGCGAAGCCGAAACCGAGACGATGGTAGGCCTTCTCGAACACCGCTTCGCGCTCCTCAGCGGGCGCATCGAGGGTCTTCGTCTTTCCCGGCAGGAAACCCAGCCCGGTGGGTGAATTCCGCATGAGCTGGCGGCGCTCGTCATAGTTCGCCTTGACCTGGCGGTCCTCCTCGTCCGTCAGCGGCGCGTTGGCCGCCGGCACGGAATAGTTGGCCGTCCTCTGAAACACAGTGACGTGCTCAGCCGTTCGAGCGATCACGGGCATCATCTGCATGCCCGAGGATCCGGTTCCCAGGATGCCGACGCGCTTGCCCGAGAAGTCGTGGCTCCGTTCCTTGGGCCAGTTGGCGCTGACGATCGTCTCTCCCGCGAAATCTTCCTGGCCCGGGTAGGAGGGAAGCTTCGGCGCGGAGAGCTGGCCAAGGCACAGGAGGAGGGTCCGGCACCTGAAGGCGCGGCCGTCCTGCACCCGCACCGTCCAGGTGGCGGAAGCCTCGTCATAGTCGGCCGATTCGACCCGCGCGCGGAGTTCGATCCCGGACCGCAGCCCGAACCGGTCAGCGACGTGATTGATGTAGCGGAGAATTTCCGGCTGTGTCGGATAGCGCTCAGACCACCGCCACTCCTGCTCGAGCTCCCGCGAAAAGCTGTAGGAATAGTCGTAGCTTTCGACATCGCAACGCGCGCCGGGATAGCGATTGTGGTTCCAGACGCCGCCGATCTCGTCCGACGCCTCAAGCACCAGCGTTTCGAATCCCGCCTCGCGGAAGCTGTAAAGGGCACGCAGCCCGGCAAGGCCGGCGCCGACGACGATTACCGCAACCTCACGCATCCAGCTCCTCCCAAAGCCAGTACCCGCATCATCATAATTCTACCCGTCAGTAGATTTCAAGATAGATCGGTACTTTTCTGCTCAGCCGGAGGCAGACTTGCGGTTTAAGGCTAGCTGTCAGGTCGTCGGCTCGGCTTTGGCCCTGGACAAGTTGAGGAGCGTCTTGGTCATCCGCTCGGAAATCTCGTCGATCGAAAGCGGTCCTTGGGAATTGAACCAGAACGTCGTCCAGCTTACGGCACCGACCAGCGCGAATGCCGCAACACGCGTGTCCGGCACGGATATGTCTCCGCTCTCGACGCCCTTTGCGAGCAGTCCTTCCACTTTCGACATGAAGCGCTGACGCATGCCCGCCAGCCTTGCCGCATCCGAGGCGTCGAGGTTCTTCTCTTCACGGATGTTGATGGCGATGCTCTTCTGCGATTGCAGAACGGCGGTCACATAGATCGGCACGAACTGCGTCATGGTTTCCGCCGGGCCGACGTCGAGCGCGAGGGCGTGATCGATCGCATCAATGGCCCGCTGGACGCCTTGCGAGCAGATCTCGCCCAGAAGCGCTCTCTTCGAACCGAAGTTCAGGTAGATGAAGGGCTTGGCGACGCCGAGCTGCTCGGCTACCTGGTCGAGCGTGGTGTTCGCGAAGCCGCGCTCGTAGAACAGGTCGGTCGCCGCCTCGAGGATCCGGTGCCTCTTGAAGTCAGCAACTGCGTCGCGAATCTTCTGCTTCTGCATGGTGGACCGTGCCACGTCTTGCGCCTCCCTAGCCCGGCCGCGAAGGCGGCTACTGACAAGTAGACCTTTCTACCGTATTAAGACAACATGAACCTGCACCCGATCATTGCACAGCTCGTCGCAGACCCGAGAATGACGGTGCGCGTCCCGCCGCCTCACATACCGCTCGAACGCATCCGGGAAGCCGCCAACAAAGCCATGGCCCGTGGACCTTCGCCCGATCTGGCATCCATCAAGGACATTCGGCTTTCCGACGGGAAGAAAGACGTTCCAGTCCGGGTCTACCGGTCCGATGAGGGGCCCGCCGAAGGCGCGATCGTCTTCGTCCACGGAGGCGGCTTTGTCTGGGGCTCGCTCGACACGCATGACGGCCTGTGCCGCCGTATGGCGGTGGCCACCGGACAGGCCGTCGTCTCGGTCGACTACCGCCTGTCACCGGAAGCTTCGTTTCCCGCGGCCGAAGACGACGTCGTTCATGTCGCGCGCGAGGCCTTCGATGGGGCGATCGATGGCATTTCCCCGGGGCGTTCGGTCAGCCTCTGCGGCGACAGCGCAGGCGGCTATCTCGCCTGCCATGCCGCCGGAGAATTGATCCGCACCGGCAACGAACTGAACCGGCTGGTTCTCTTGTATCCGGCACTCGACCCTGGCTGCGGCGCTCCGAGCCACATACGCAATGCGCAAGGACCCGTACTGACAAGCGAGGCGATGAAATGGTTCTGGTCAAAACATGGGCTGACGCCCGAGCACCACTTGCGAACGGATCGCAATCTTGGTCGCTACCCGCCGACCTTCGTCCTCGCCGCCGAGTTTGACCCGCTGCATGACGAGGCCGAAAGATTTGCGTCAGAGCTTGCGGAAAGCGGCGTCGACGTGGAGTTTTTGACCGCGCCGGGGCTCGTCCATGGCTTCCTTTCACTCGATATCCCGCGCAGCCTGCGCGACCAGTGGGAAAGCCGGATCTTCGCGAGATTGCGTTGACACCGGCGGGTCTTCTTGTGCGGCAGGAATAGAGGCTCAGGGTTCGCCAAGAGATTTCTGACGGCCGGTTCGAGGAGGACGCCCGCGGGCCATTGATGAGAGGGGATTCCCAATGCCGGCGGCGGAGCGCCGGCGCTTCGGCTGCCGCCCCCTGCACCTTCTGCCGAGGCGGGAGGGCGGGACGGTGAACTGGAAGAAGCTCGATCGCCTTGACAAGGAAGAGCGGCTGCCCGTCCGCAAGTGAGCCTTTGGGAAGGGGGTATCTGCGGCTTGAAAATACGGACACCGCACGGACACAATAAAAAAGGGCTCAACCGCGAAATCGGTTAAGCCCTTGAAAATGTTGGTTGCGGGGGCAGGATTTGAACCTGCGACCTTCAGGTTATGAGCCTGACGAGCTACCGGGCTGCTCCACCCCGCGTCAATTCTCTTGCCGGCTTATTCTCGCTCATCAACATGGCGGAGAAAAAGGCCGAAGCCTCTACAAACTGCAAAGGCCGCCCTTGCGAGCGGCCTGTTGATGCCCTTGCAAAGGCACATCGTGATAAGAGGGATTTCATTGAAACTGCCCTTGGCAGGCCTGGCGACGACCTACTCTCCCAGGTCTTGAGACATAGTACCATCGGCGCTGAGGAGTTTAACGACCGAGTTCGGGATGGGATCGGGTTCAGGCTCCTCGCTATGGCCACCAGGCCGGCGAAAGGCAGTTTCTTTACATGCAATCTGGATTTGTCTTTTCAATGCCACTCGGCGCGAACGCCGGATGGAAACGGGTAATGAGAATAAACAAGCCAATCGAGTTATTAGTACTGGTAAGCTTCATGCATCGCTGCACTTCCACACCCAGCCTATCAACGTGGTGGTCTTCCACGACTCTCAAGGGAGAAATGGTTTTGAGGTGGGTTTCCCGCTTAGATGCTTTCAGCGGTTATCCCGACCGTACATAGCTACCCTGCTATGCCGCTGGCGCGACAACAGGTCCACCAGAGGTACGTTCACCCCGGTCCTCTCGTACTAGGGGCAAATCCTCTCAATTCTCCTACACCCACGGCAGATAGGGACCGAACTGTCTCACGACGTTCTGAACCCAGCTCACGTACCACTTTAATCGGCGAACAGCCGAACCCTTGGGACCTGCTCCAGCCCCAGGA
>JBFWQA010000004.1:0-270053 GCA_050249695.1 Flavobacteriaceae bacterium
GTTCAGGTTACAAAACCAGAAGATGGCCAAAAGCAATCGAGGTGGCCCTGGCATGCGTGTTCTGTTGATCGAAGACGATACGGTTCTGGGCGCGGCGGTGCGCGACCAGGTTGCAGCCGATGGGCATTCGGTCGACTGGGTCCTGCGCCTCGATCATGCCGCGGACCATCTGAAGGCTGCGGCCTATGATCTCATCCTGCTCGACCTGATGCTTCCCGATGGTCGCGGCATCGGATTTCTTCGGACAATCCGTTCCGCCGGTGATGTGACGCCGGTCATTATCCTCACCGCGCTTGACCAGATCACCGACCGCATCGACGGGCTCAATGCGGGCGCCGATGACTATCTGGTCAAGCCGTTCGACCTGTCGGAACTGTCCGCCAGGCTCAACGCTGTCTCCCGGCGCTACGCGGGTAACCCAAATCCTCTCGTGACGATCGGCAATCTCCAGGTTGACCTTGCCGCACGTTCGGTTCGGTTGAACGGCAAGCCGGTCACGCTGACTGCCCGCGAATGGGTTCTGTTTGAATCGCTGGTGCAGCGCCCTGGCCAGCTGCTGTCAAAGGGACAGCTGGAAGAGAGGCTCTACTCCTTCGATACCGAGATCGAAAGCAACACGATCGAGGTGCATGTCAGCCGGCTGCGCAAGAAGCTCGGACGGGAAAGTATCGAGACCGTCCGCGGGCTTGGCTACAGGCTCGGGGAACTGGCGTGACGAAGCCCGGCTCGCTGCTCTGGCGGCTCGCCCTGACCATCGGTCTCGTGGTGGCGGCCGCGTGGATTGCGACAGCTTTCATGACGGCGCGAATTCTCGACAACGAGATCGGCGAGGTTTTTGACGGTGCGCTGCAGGCGACGGCGCAGCGCATTCTGCCGCTTGCCGTTACCGATATCATGAGCCGGGAGGAGGAGGGGGTGAACCAGCGTATCGCCGCCCTGACCGGCAACGAGGAATATCTTGTCTATGTGGTGCGCGATGATCTTGGCCGCACGCTGCTCCGGTCGCAAAATGCCGATACGGTTGATTTTCCTGCTTTCGACGGCATCGGCTTTCGCATGACGCCGACCCACCGCATCTATCAGGACGCCGCGGTTCAGGGATCGATCACGATCTCTGTCGCCGAACCGCTGGAGCACCGCCGCGAGGTCGCGCACGATACCATCATGGCGCTCGCACTGCCGCTGATCGGGCTGCTGCCGCTCAGCCTCGTTGCCATTTGGGTTTTGGTGCGCACCACCCTTTCCCCGGTCCGGCGGTTCAGCGCCTCGATCGAGACGCGCGGCAGCGGCGATCTGTCGCCGCTCGGCGCGGGTGACCTGCCGCAGGAAATCGTCCCCGTCGCGACTGCGGTCGATAACCTTCTCGAACGCGTCAGGCGGGCGCTGGATGCCGAACGTAGCTTTACCGCCAATGCGGCCCATGAACTGCGCACGCCGGTCGCGGCCGCTCTTGCGCAGACCCAACGCCTCATTGCCGAGACGGGCGAGGATGCCGCGAAGCGCCGGGCCGTCGAGATCGAATCGTCATTGAAGAGGCTGAACCGGCTGTCGGAAAAGCTGATGCAACTGGCGCGGGCCGAAAGCGGCCGCATGCGCAGTCCTGCCCCTTACGATATCCGGGAAGTCATCCGGTTGACGGTACAGGATGCCGGGGCGCAGCGGGAAGGCAATCCTGTGCGCCTTTCGCTGCCTGGAGTGCCCGTCATGGCCGATATCGATCCGGATGCTCTTTCCATCGTCTGCCGCAACCTGATCGAGAACGCGATCAAGCATCGTACCGGCGACGGCCGGGTCGATGTCGCGCTGTCGCGTGAGGGCACGTTGCATGTGGTCAACGAATCGCCCGTCGTCGCGCCTGAGGTCCTCGAAGCGATCGTGCGGCAGTTCGAGCGCGGCCAGACGATGGCGGAGGGAAGCGGCCTGGGCCTTTCCATCGTCCAGGCGGTAGCGGTCGGCGCGGAAGGCGGTTTCGAGATTCGCTCGCCCGCCCGCGGCAGGGAGGATGGCTTCGAGGCGATATTCCGCGTTGCCATGCCTCCGTCGCCGGCGGTGGGGAAATCCTGATCTTCAGTCCATCCCGGTCTAGTGAAAATTGCGCCCCTTGGGCATGGCCGAGGCCGTACCGTCCTGCCGCGACGGATAGGTGCGCATCAGCCGCTTCAGCCGCGCCGGCGTGCGCTCCTTGTCGCGGGCATCCATGCCGGGCTTTGTCGCCTCGTCGGCATTCGAGGTCTGGCCGAGCTCCTCGATCCTGCGCGAGGTCAGGGTGGAGAGCATCGGCATCAGGTCTTCCATATGCTCCACCACGACATGGATGACGTCTTCCTCCTTCTGCAGTTTGCCGAGGACGCCGACGCAGCGCGAGCCGAGCACGATGGCGCGGTATTTCTCGAAGGTCTTCGGCCAGATGATGAGATTGGTGATCCCTGTCTCATCCTCGATCGTCTCGAAGATGACCCCCTTTGCCGAACCCGGCCGCTGCCGCACCAGCACCAGCCCCGCCACCTTGACGCGGGCGCCGTTCCGCATCGTCTGCATCGCCACGCTCGGTGTGCACCGGGCCCTGTCGAGACGCTTGCGCAGAAAGGCCATGGGGTGAGCCTTCAGCGAGAAGGAGAGCGACTGGTAGTCGTTGACGACTTCCTCGCCGAGCGGCATCGGCGGCAGGGCGATATCGGGCTCGTCCTGAAGGCGCGCCTTGCCGGCGGCGGCGAAAAGCGGCAGCCGTTCGGCGCTCGACAGCGGGTCGAGCGCGCGTGCCGCCCACAGCGCGTCACGCCGTGAAAGGCCGAGCGAGCCGAAACAGTCCGCTTCGGCGAGCTTCTCGATCGCGCGCCGCGTCAGGCCGGATCGCATCCACAAATCGCGCACGCTGTCATAGCCGGCCCCGCGCGCCTCCATCAGCCGGTTTGCGTCTTCTTCGCCAAGTCCCTTCACCTGCCGCAAGCCGAGCCGGACCGCGTGGCTGTTCTTCATGATGCCGGCCATCTCGCGGTGCTGCGGGGCGATGGGGCGTTCTTGAGCATCCGGTTCAAGCAGCGTGTCCCAGCCGGAATGGTTGATGTCGACCGGCCGCACTTCGACGCCGTGTTCGCGCGCGTCGCGGATCAGCTGGGCCGGTGCATAAAAACCCATCGGCTGGGAATTGAGGATCGCCGCGCAGAAGACGTCCGGATAATGGCATTTGAGCCAGCAGGAAACGTAGACAAGCAGAGCGAAGCTTGCCGCATGGCTTTCAGGGAATCCATACTCGCCGAAGCCCTCGATCTGCCGGAAGCAGTGCTCGGCGAATTCCCGCTCATAGCCATTGGCGACCATGCCCTCCACCATCTTGCTCTGGAAGGAGGCGATGGTGCCGACACGCCGGAAAGTCGCCATCGCCCGGCGCAGCTTGTCGGCCTCGCCCGGGGTGAAACCTGCCGCGACAATGGCGATGTTCATCGCCTGCTCCTGGAAGAGAGGAACGCCCAGTGTCTTTTGCAGCACGCGTTTGAGTTCTTCCTTGGGGTAGACGACCGGCTCCTTGCCCTGGCGGCGGCGCAGATAGGGATGAACCATGTTGCCCTGTATCGGCCCCGGGCGGACGATCGCGACCTCGATGACGAGGTCGTAATATTTGCGCGGCCTCAGCCGCGGCAGCATCGACATCTGCGCCCGGCTTTCGATCTGGAAGACGCCGATCGTATCGGCGCGGCAGATCATATCGTAGGTCGGCTCATCGCCGTCTTCCAGCGAGGTGAGCGTCTCGCGCCGTCCGTAATGGCGTTCCAGAATGCCGAAGGCCTTGCGGATGCAGGTCAGCATGCCCAGCGCCAGCACGTCGATCTTCAGCATGCCGAGACTTTCCAGATCGTCCTTGTCCCATTCGACGATCGTGCGGTCCTCCATCGCCGCGTTCTCGATGGGGATCAGCGACGAGAGCCTGTCACGGGTGATGACGAAGCCGCCGACATGCTGCGAGAGGTGACGCGGAAAGCCGATGATCTCGGAGGCGAGATCGAGCATCTGCTTTAAGTGCCGGTCGGCCGGGTCGAGGCCGGCGCGGCGGGCGTCCTCCTCGTCGATCTGCACCGACCAGCTTCCCCATTTGGTGCCGTTGATGGCGCTGATCGCATCGTCCGAATAGCCGAAGACCTTGGCGACCTCGCGCAGCGCCGAGCGCGAGCGATAGGTGATGACGGTGGCGGCGAGCCCGGCCCTGTCACGCCCGTATTTGCCGTAGATGTACTGGATCACCTCCTCGCGCCGCTCATGCTCGAAATCGACGTCGATATCGGGCGGCTCGCCGCGCTCCTCGGAGATGAAGCGCTCAAACAGCAGGTCGACCTTGTCGGGGTTCACGTCGGTAACGCCGAGACAGTAGCAGACGACGGAATTGGCCGCCGAACCGCGCCCCTGGCACAATATGCCCTGCGAGCGGGCGAAGCGGACGATATCCCGCACGGTGAGAAAGTAGGGCGCGTAGTCGAGCCTGGCGATCAGCGCCATTTCATGGTCGATGGACTTCAGCACCTTTTCCGGCGGCCCGGCCGGATAGCGCTCCTTCAGGCCGAGCGCGACAAGCCCCTCCAGCGCTTGCTGCGAGGAAAGCCGCCGGTTGCCGAGTTCCTCGAAGACCGGGCCTTCGGGGTATTGATGACGCAGTTCGTCGAGCGAGAACCCGATGCGTCCGAAAAGACTTGTGGCCCGGTCAAGGGCGGCTTCATGCCCCTTGAAGAGGTGCCGCATCTGTTTCGGCGTCCGCAGATGCCGCTCGGCGTTCGCCTCCAGCCGTGTGCCGATGCTCTGCAGCGTCTCGTGTTCGCGGATGCAGGTGAGGACATCCTGCAAGGGCCGCCGGACGGGCGTGTGATAGAGCGCGTCGCCGAGGGCGACGAGCGGAACGCCGCTGTCCTTGGCCAGCGAGGCCAGCATCTTCATGCGGCGCTGGTCGCCCGGCCCGTAGTGGCGGCTGAGCGCGAGATGGACATGATCGCCGAATCTGCCGGCAAGCGCCTTGAGTATATCGGCCAGCCTGCCGTCGATCGTCTTGGGTGGCATAAGCGCCAGCAGCAGCCCCTCGCCCTTCTCCATGAGGTCGGCGTGCCTCAGGTGGCATTCGCCCTTGGGGGCGCGGCGTTTGCCGAGCGTCAGCAGTTCGCAGAGATGGCCGTAGGCTGTCCGGTCCTCGGGCCACGCGAAGATATCGGGCGTGCCGTCCATGAAGACGAGCCGGCAACCGACGGCAAAACCGATGCCTGTCTCCTTTGCCGCCATATGCGCGCGCACCACGCCGGCAAGCGAGTTGCGGTCGCAGATGGCGATGCCGGCAAGGCCGAGCGCGGCGGCTTCCAGCACCATTTCCTCCGGGTGCGAGGCCCCGCGCAGGAAGGAGAAATTGCTGGCCGCCGCCAGTTCCACGATTGCCCGTCCGCCCATCATGCGAAAAGCCCGTGCATGAACCAGCGCGGCCGCGCCGTCTCGCGCTCGTAGAGCCCGTGCCGGAAAAGCCAGAAGCGGTAGCCGTTCTCGTCTTCGATGCGGAAATAGTCCCGCGTCAGCGCGCCGCGCCCGTCGCACCACCATTCGCAGGCGATCCGCTCCGGTCCTTCGCTGCGCAGGACGGCATATGGCACCTTGCGCCAGCGGAAGCGGATCGGCGGCCCGTCCGGCACCTCGGCGATCACTTCCAGCGGTTCGGGCCGGGCGAGCAGGAAGATCGGCCGCGTCGCGGTGTCGCCCCCAGGCTGCGGCGCGGGGTCGCCGCCGCGATGGCGGATGACGGGAATGAGGCCGGAGCGGCGCTCGGGGATATGGGTGTCGGCATAGGCGAAGGCGCGCACCCGCTCCGGTCCGAGCCGCGCCCCGAGCCGGTCGATCAGCGCGACGGCCCCATCGCCATTGGCCGTTCTGGAGAGCATGTCGCCCTGCGCGGCATCGAAGGGATCGGCCTCGACGATATCGAGGCGCAGGAGATCGAAACCGAAACCGGCATCGAATTCATCGGCGAGCGCCGCCAGCCGCTCGTCGAAAAGCGCGCGCATCCGCTCCGGCGCCCGCAAGGGATTGGCGGCATGAACGGTGAGGGAAAGAACCTCGCCGTCTGTGCGGAAGAGCTTGAGGGCGAGCACGCGCGCGCCCAGTCCGCGCTGCTCCAGGCGCGGCACGGCATTCTGCGCCAGCAGCAGGATCGTCCGGCGGATATCGTCCTCGTGAACGATCGGCTCGTTGAAGCGCTTCTCGCTCATCAGCGGGGGGACGGGGAGACGCGGCGAAAGCGCTTCCTCCTCGCGCCCGAGCGCCTGATCGAGCCGTTCGAGCAATGCTTCGCCGAAGCGGGCCGCCAGCGGCGCGCGCGGCATATAGGCGATGCAGCCGACGGTGCGCAGGCCCACCCGCGCCAGCCCCGCGACGGTTTCCGCGTCGATGCGCAAGGATCCGAGCGGCAGGGAAAGGACGGGTTCGCTGTCGCCCGGCGCGACTTGCCGCGCCTTCCCGTAATGCGTCATCGCCCAGGCGGCGCCCGCCGTATCGGCAACGCAGCTCCTTGCCTGCAGGCCCTGCAGCCTGAGACGGGTCTCGATATCTTGCAGCAGAGGGGCTTCGCCGCCGAAAAGATGCGCGCAGCCGCTGATGTCGAGCAGCAGCCCGTCGCCCCCGTCGATGGCGACGAGCGGCGTATAGCGGTCGCACCACGTTGCGATGGCCGCGAGCAGCGCGGCATCGGCCTCCACATCCTGTTCGTGGCATTCCAGCGATGGCATCAATGCCCGCGCATCGCCCAGCGGCTGGCCGGAAAAGAAACCGTGGCGCGCGCCATCGGCTTCATGGGCGATGATGCGGACCGTGTTTTTCTGCCTTGCCGTGACGACGATGGGCGGGGCTTCAGGACGCCCGTTCGAAAGCCATGACCTGCCCCATTTCAGCCGGGCGATCCGGTCGCTTGCCAGATGCGGCAGGAAGATCGACACGATCCGCCGCCGTGGCTTCCGGCGCGGTGCTGGGCTCGGGTACATGGAGGAAACCTTTCCGTTCCGGATCGAAAGCCAGCCGCCATGCCCCGTTGCGGCCGTTGCGATTTCGTTCAAGCCTTGCGCTCAGGGCGGGTTGGCCGATGCCTTCCCGGAAAGCCTCGTTGGACAAAGAGGGAAGGGGCGCGACTTCCCAGCGGGTTGCCGCGGCGCTGGGTTCGCCTTCGCCGCCCTGGCGCAGGATCAGGACGGTGACCCTGCTTTCGCGCGCCCGCAGCATCAGCCGGCGTGTCGCGGTGAGGTCGAGTTTTCCCGGATTGCCGGCGATATGCAGGACAAGCGCGGCGATGTCCTCGCAGCCTGCCGCCTGGTCGCCGGCCCAAAGCGCATCCTTCATGTCCTTTGGCGTGACGACGATCAGCCGGGCCGGATCGAAGCCGAGCTGGGCAAGTCCGTCGGGATAGAGGCATCCGGCTTCAGGTTCGGCGGCCGGATCGGCGACCCAGACGATACGCCTGTCGCTCCGTTCCAGCCGGGCAAGAAGACCGAGCACAAGCCCTGTTGCTATACCGATCCCGCGTGTCTGCGCGCAGCGCACTTCGTGCAGTGTGCCGCGCATAAGTCCGCCCAGATGGCCGTCGATATCGGCTGCCCCGAATCCGAAACGGGCGCCGTCCTCCGGGGGCGGGGTTATGAAAGGTGCTGCCATGCCAGGCAGCGACGGCATGTCTTGAGCCAGCTGTTCCAACGCTGACACTCCCATATGTTCACTATTTGTTCTTATTAAAATCCGCCGCCGCGCATTGAGTCAAGCCGCTGTCATGCTCGTGGAAGAGACGCGCAGGACCACGCGTGGGGCCGATTGACTCGGGTCATAAATCCTCATAACATGACAAATGACTCATAATTCATAAATTGAACTGCAATCCGCATTTTCCAGGGAGGAAAAGGATGAAACGCACCCTCGCATTAACGTTTGCCGGCCTGCTCGCGCTCACGGGCGCCGCCGCGGCCGACATCAAGATTGCCCATGTCTATGGCAAGACCGGCGCGCTGGAGGCCTACGCCAAGCAGTCGCACATAGGCCTGATGCTGGGGCTGGAATATGCCACCGGCGGCACCATGAAGATCAATGACGAGCCGATCGTCGTGATCGAGAAGGACACGCAGCTGAAACCCGATATCGGCAAGGCGATGCTCGCCGAAGCCTATGGCGACGACGATGCCGTCATTGCCGTCGGTCCCGTCAGTTCCGGCGTTGCTCTGGCCATGTTGCCGATCGCCAAGGAATACGAAAAGATCCTCATCGTCGAACCGGCCGTCGCCGATTCCATCACCGGCAAGGACTGGAACCGCTACATCTTCCGCACCGGGCGCAACTCCAGCCAGGACGCCATCGCCAACGCCGTCGCTCTCGGCGGCAAGGACGTGAAGATCGCCACCCTTGCCCAGGACTATGCCTTCGGTCGCGACGGTGTCGCCGCGTTCAAGGAGGCGCTCGGCTCGACGGGCGCGGAAATCGTGCATGAGGAATACGTCCCCACCGACACGACCGACTTCACCGCCGCGGCGGAGCGCATCTTCAACGCCATGAAGGACGTCAAGGGCGACAAGAAGCTCTTCATCATCTGGGCCGGCGGCGGCAACCCGATGGGCAAGATCAACGCCATGGATCCGTCCCGTCACGGCATCCAGATCGCAACCGGCGGCAACATCCTCGCAGCGCTCGCCGCCTATAAGGAGCTGCCGGGTCTCGAAGGCGCGACCTATTATTATTACGAGATCCCGAAGAACCCGGTGAACGACTGGCTCGTCGCCGAACACAAGAAACGCTACGACTCGCCCCCCGACTTCTTCACCGCCGGCGGCATGGCGGCGGGCATCGCGATCGTCGAGGCGATCAAGAAGGCCGGGTCCACCGATACCGAAGCGCTGATCAAGGCAATGGAAGGCATGGAGTGGGAAACGCCGAAGGGCACGATGCGCTTCCGTCCCGAAGACCATCAGGCCCTCCAGTCCATGTATCACTTCAAGATCAAGGTCGATCCGAATGTCGCGTGGGCCATCCCCGAGCTCGTCCGTGAGTTGAAGATCGAGGACATGGATATCCCGATCCGCAACAAGTGATCCTCGTCGGAAGGGGGCGGCTCCGGCTGCTCCCTCCCGCGGCCATCCCCGGAAACAGCCATGTCGGACGCGATCCTTCAGACAAGCGACCTGACCGTCCGCTTCGGCGGCCATGTCGCCGTCAACCATGTGAGCTGCGCTTTTCGCGCCGGCGAACTCACCGCGATCGTCGGTCCGAACGGCGCCGGCAAGACGACCTATTTCAACCTTATCTCTGGCCAGATCCGCGCCAGCGAGGGCCGCGTCTTCCTGAGGCAGCACGACATCACCCGCATGGCCGTCGCCGAGCGCACGCGCCGCGGCATCGGCCGCGCCTTCCAGCTCACCAATCTCTTTCCCAATCTGACTGTGCTGGAGAATGTCCGCCTCGTCATCCAGGCGCAGCACCATCGGGGCTTCCGGCTCTTCTCCATGGCCGACAGCGATACCGGCATAACCGACGCCGCAGCCGCCATCCTCTCCCGCGTGCGGCTCGACCGGCTTGCGGCGCAGAAGGTCAGCGAACTCTCGCACGGCAATCAGCGCAAGCTCGAGGTCGCATTGCTGATCGCGCTCGATCCGATCGTCTACATGTTCGACGAACCGACCGCCGGCATGTCGGTCGACGATGCCCCGGTGGTCCTCGATCTGATAGCCGAACTCAAGGCCGACAGCAGCCGAGCGATCCTGCTTGTGGAACACAAGATGGACGTCATCCGCAGCCTCGCGGATCGCATCGTCGTGCTTCACAACGGCGCGCTCGCCGCCGATGGTCCGCCGGCCGAGGTCATGGCCTCCGACGTGGTGCAGGAAGCCTATCTTGGACGGGGGCTGGACAATGTCTGATCCCGTCCTCAGCCTGAAGGGCGTCTGCACCGATATCGCGCAGTATCATATTCTTCGGGGCGTCGATCTCGAAGTCCCGGCTGGCGGCGTCACCATGCTGCTCGGCCGCAATGGCGTCGGCAAGACGACGACGCTGCGCACGATCATGGGGCTGTGGCGCGCCAGACAGGGCCAAGTGCTGTTTGACGGTGAGGATATCACCACCCTGCCGACGCCAGCCATCGCCCGTCGCGGCATCGGCTTTGTGCCGGAGGATATGGGGATTTTCTCCGATCTTTCGGTTGAGGAGAACATGACGCTCGCCGCCGTCACCGGCCCCATCGACCAGGCGCGGCTCGAGTGGCTGCACGCGGCATTTCCGCCGCTCAAGACTTTCTGGAAGAAGGAGGCGGGAACGCTTTCAGGCGGGCAGAAGCAGATGCTGTCGGTCGCCCGCGCGATGATCGAGAAGCGCCGGCTCTATCTTATCGACGAGCCGACGAAAGGTCTTGCCCCGGCCATTGTCGCGACGCTCGCTGGGGCCTTGCGCGCGTTGAAACAGGAGGGCGCGTCGATCCTCCTCGTCGAGCAGAACTTTTCCGTCGCAAAGGCGCTCGGCGACACCTGCGCGGTCATGGATGACGGCCGTGTCGTCTGGGCCGGCGAGATGGCGACGCTCGCCGGCGACACCGCGCTGCAGGAACGCCTCATGGGGCTTAGCATGGAGAGCGCATGACCGCCGCACCAGACCACGCCCCGACGATCGCCGGGCTTTCCAACTGGCAGCGCCTCCAGCGTCATCTGCCGCTGTTGCTCGTACCGCTTCTCGTCATCCTCGGCTATCTGGCGATCCCCGCGACAAGCTCATGGCTGACACTGACGGTTTCGGGCCTTGCCATGGGGATGATGATCTTCATCATGGCGTCCGGTCTCACGCTGGTCTTCGGCCTGATGGACGTCATCAATTTCGGCCACGGCGCATTCATCTCGGTTGGCGCCTTTGTCGGGGTGAGCGTCCTGCTCGCCCTCGGCGCGATGACCGGCGCCCCCTCGCTGGCGCTCAACATTGCAGCCGTACTCGTCGCCGTTGCCGGTGCAATGGCGGCGACGGCGGTGATAGGCTGGATCTTTGAACGGGTGATCGTCAAGCCCGTCTATGGCGCCCATCTCAAACAGATCCTCGTCACGATGGGCGGGCTCATCATCGTCGAGCAGCTGATCCTGATCGTCTGGGGACCGGACGAGATTTTCTTCTCCCGGCCCGAGATGCTGAAAGGGGCAATCACCTTCGCCGGAGCCGCGATCGAGAAATACCGGCTGCTAGCGGTCGGCTTCGGGCTTGTCCTTTTCCTTGCGATGATCTGGGTGCTGCGTTCCACGAAGATCGGCCTCATCGTGCGCGCCGGCGTGCAGAACGGTGAGATGGTCGAGGCACTCGGCTATCGCCTCCGTATCGTGTTTGTCGCGGTGTTCATCGCAGGCTCCGCGCTGGCCGGCCTCGGCGGCGTCATGTGGGCGCTCTATCAGGAGGTCATCACCGCCCATATGGGGCAGGAAATGATGGTTCTAGTGTTCATCGTGGTCATCATTGGAGGTCTCGGCTCGATCGAAGGGTGCTTTATCGGCGCGTTGCTCGTCGGCCTGATGCAGAACTATGTCGGATTCATCGAGCCCAAGGTTGCGCTCATTTCCAATATCGGTCTGCTCGTGCTCGTCCTGATGTGGCGGCCGCAGGGCATGCTGCCGGTGGTGAAGGCGAAATGACCATGCTCATGAGCCTGATATCCGGCGATCGGCCGCGCAGCGTCGTCCTAACCGTGATCCTGCTCGCGATCGTCGTCGGTCTCGCATTCGCGCCGTTCCTGTTTCCCGGCATCCGGTCGCTGGAGACGGCGGCGCGGATCTGCATCTTCATCCTCCTGGTTGCCAGCTACGATCTGATGCTCGGCTACGGCGGCATCGTTTCGTTCGCCCACACCATGTTCTTCGGCATGGGCGCTTACGGGGTCGCATTGGCATCGGTGCACATGGGGCGCGGCTTCGACGCACTGATCGTGGGAACCCTCGCCGGGGCCATCGCCGCCGCCGCGCTTGCCCTGCTCATCGGCCTCTTCAGCCTGCGGGTCCGCGCGATCTTCTTCGCGATGATCACGCTCGCCGTGGCGTCCGCCGTGGCGGTGCTGGTCAGCCAGCTCTCCAGCCTCACCGGCGGCGAGGACGGGCTGAACTACCAGATACCGCGCGCACTCACGCCGGCGTTCAAGTTCGCCGAAGGCCGGCTCTTTGATGTCGCCCTCAACGGCAAGCTGCTGAACTACTATCTGGTCTTCTTCAGCGCGCTCTTTCTTTTTCTGCTGCTGCTGCGCGTCGTCAATTCGCCATTCGGGCGCGTGCTCCAGGCGATCCGCGAGAACGACTTCAGGGCCGAGGCGATCGGCTACCGCGTCGTCTATTACCGCACTGCCGCGACCTGCATTTCGGCAGCCGTTGCAGCCGTTGCCGGATCCCTCTTTGCGATCTGGCTGCGCTATGTCGGTCCTGATACGACGCTCAGTTTCGAGATCATGATAGACATCCTGCTGATGGTGGTGATCGGCGGCATGGGCACGATGTACGGCGCCGTCATCGGCGCCGTGGTGTTCATCGTCGCGCAGAACTACCTTCAGGAACTGATGGCCGTCGCCGCGAGCGCCACCGCCAAGGTACCCGTCCTGCCGCTCTTTTTTGATCCGGACCGCTGGCTCTTGTGGCTCGGCGTCCTCTTTGTCCTGTCGGTTTACTTCTTTCCCACCGGCATCGTCGGCCGCCTGCGGCAGGGCCGATAGCATGACAACGCCCTTCGCCCTGGAGGCCGGGCAGGGGCCGACACTGCTGTTTCTCCACGGTTGGACGATGGAGAGCGGTCTGTTCCGCGATCAGTTTGCGCGGCTTTCCGGCAGGTTCCACTGCATCGCCCCCGATCTGCCGGGCCACGGAGAGGCGCTGGGCATTGAGCCCACCGTCGCAAGCGCCGCCGAACTCGTCCACCGGCTTATCGAGGACCGCGATCTGTCCGCCGTCACGCTGGTCGGCTGGTCACTCGGCGCGACCGTCGCCTGGACCTATCTGGATCGCTATGGCGACAGGCGGGTGCGCGGTCTGGTGTCGGTCGACATGAGCCCGAAGATCGTCAACGAAGGCGGCTGGACGCTCGGCATGAAGGGGCAGACCCGCGAAAAGATGCGGCATAATGCGGCGCGATTTGAAAAGGACTGGGCCGCTGCCGCGCCCGCCATCGCGGCCGGGATGTTTGCCGACCGCAAGGGTCCGCCGCTTTTCGGTTTCGACGACGCGGTCGAGCAGATACGCTCCAGCGACCCACAGGCGATGAATGCGATGTGGGCTTCCTTGTCCAGCGCCGACTGTCGCGCGATGGTCGGGGGGATTTCGGTTCCTTTCCTCGTGACCCATGGCGCGCGCAGCCGTGTCTATTCGCCTCGGACTGCCGAATGGCTGGTGGCGGCGGCGCCGCGCGCCCTCCTGCACAGCTTCCCCGCCGCAGGCCACGCGCCGCACCTCGAGGAACCTGAATCATTTGCAACGCTTATCGGCGACTTCGCCTGCAGTTGAGGTTCACGCGCCGACGTCCTTTGCCAGCACAAGCGAACGTCCCTCGCAGATGACCGTGCCATCGGGCGCGGTACAACTCGCCCACAGATCCACGAGATGCTTTTCCGGCCTGAGGCGCGAAACCTCCACCCGGGCCGTCAGCGTCTCCCCCAGCGGCGCGGCTTTGAGAAATCGCATTTCCTGCTTGAGGTAATTGGTGCCCGGTCCGGGGAGTTTGACGCCGAGAAGATAGGAAAACATCGCCGCGATCAGCGGCTCGGGCACGGCTTCGGGAAGCGTCGAGATGCCGGCGAGCGCCGCAAATTCAGCCATTTCCGAACGGTCGAAGCTACGCCGCACCTCGGCGCAATCCCCGGTCTTCATCACGCCAGCTCCGTTTCGCCGACGAGCAGTTCCGCGCCGTCGTCCCGCCGTATCGCGCGCATCGAAAAGCGCCTTTCGGCAATCTCTTCGATGGCGAGGCTGACCGGTTCGCCGGCAAAGCAGGGGTTGGGGAACATCATCGCCTGCGATGCCTGCCTTGCATGCGGCATCGCCTCGACGATGAGCCCCCAGAGTTTCGAATAGATCAGCATGCCGTGCGAGACGGTGCGGCCGAACCGGGTGCGCGCGGAAAATGCCGGGTCGACATGGATCGGATTGTCGTCGCCGGAAATGCGCGCGAAAAGGTCGAACTCCTCCTGTGTCGGGATCCAAACGAGCTCGACGCGCAGGTTCGTCATGCCAGTTTCCTCAATTCGGGCTTACGCACCTTGCCGGCGGCGGTACGGGGAAAATCCTCAACGACCGTGAAGCTGCGCGGCACCTTGTAGGCGGCAAGGCGCTCCCGGCACCAGCCTGCCAGGCTGCCCGTATCGAGCGTGCGGCCCGGCCTCGCGATGATGAAGGCTGCGCCGCTCTCGCCCCACTTCTCGTCGCTGACGCCAACGACGGCGGCTTCCAGAATCGCTTCATGGGTCACGAGCACGCGCTCCACCTCTGCGGGATAGACGTTCTCTCCGCCAGAAATGAACATGTCCTTGATGCGGTCGACGATGAAATAGTAGCCATCCTCGTCGCGCCGCGCGATATCGCCGGAGCGCAGCCATCCATCCTCGGTGAAGGCCTTGGAAGTCGCGTCGTCATTCTCAAAATAGCCCGGCGTGATCGCGGGGCCGCGCAGCAGCACTTCTCCCGTGCCGGGCATGCCGGGTCCGATACCGTCAAGCCGCACCTCGGTCAGGCTCTGCGGCTTGCCGACGGAACCGATCTTCTCGGCCGCATGGGCCCGGTCGACGAGGAAGGCGGTCGGTCCGGTCTCGGTCATCCCGAAGCCGTTGCAGATCATTGCACCGCGCGCGGCGAAGAAGCGGATGAGAGGTTCGGAAAGCGGCGCGCCGCCACAGGCGCAGCGCACCTCTTTCCAGTCGATGGAATCGACATCGGGGTGCAGGCTGAAAGCCTGAAAGATCGTCGGCACGCCGAAGAACTGCGTGATCTCTCCAGCGCCGATCAGGCCGAGAATCGTATCGGGGTCAAACCGCTTGACGATGACCGACGAGCCGCCATGCAGGAAAACGGGAAGCGTATAGAGATTGATGCCCGCGGTGTGGAACAGGGGCAGGAAATTGACGCTGCGGTCGGTGCTGACAAGGTCGACCGCCTGCCCGATATTGACGGTGTTCGCCCAGCACATCCGCGCCGTCTGTACCACCGCTTTCGGCAGCCCGGTCGTGCCGGAGGTGAAGAGCAGATACCACGGCTCCGTCGCCGAGACTGGACCGGTGAAAGGGGTGGCCGCCGCTTCCAGCAGCGCTTCGACCGCGGCCTCGCCCTTTTCCGCGCCGCCGATGGCCAGTGCCTTCAATCCGGCTTTGACCGCCAGGGCGCGCGCGCTGTCGGCATTTTCCGCATCGAACAGGATTGCCGACGCACCGACCGATTCCACGACCGGCATGAGCTCTGCCACCGGCTGTCGCCAGTTGAGCGGCGCCAGGATGATGCCCGTCTTCTGGCTTGCGAAGAGAGCGATGAAGAATTCCACGCGGTTCCAGGTGAGGATGGCAAGCCGTTCACCGCGATGAAGGCCCAGTGCCGCGAACCCGGCGCCGAGACGGTCGGCAGCTGTGTTGATGTCGGCGAAAGACCAGCGACGCCCGGTCTCGGCTTCCACGAAGGCGACGGCGTCCGGGGTCAGTTCGGCGCGTTTGGCCGCCATGTCCGGCAGATGCTCGAACATCGTATTCGTTTCCTCAAAGCGCGTTCAGAAATCGGGCCATTCCCAGTTCTGTGCCGGGTTTGACGATTTCAGCGCAGAATGCCGCGTGTTCCGCAGCCAGTCTGTTGGCAATTCGCTCCAGCCGCGCCTCGTCCCAGATAAGGCGTTTGGCCGCGACCATCGCGTCGACGCTGTGATCCGCATCGAGCCGGTCGATCGCTTCCGCCAGGGCGGTTTGCAGTTGCTTGGCCGGAACCACGCGATTGGCGATGCCGAAAGCGAGTGCGTCCTTTGCTTGTATCCGCCGATTTTCGATCTGGACCGCAAGTGCGCGAGGGGCGCCGATCCGTTCCGGAAGCAGTGCGCACCATCCGCCATCGGGCGCAAACCCGACTTCGGCATAATAGGGCTGCAGAAAGGCATCCTCGGACATGATGACGATATCGGCGGCGAAAAGCAGGCCGGCGGCGCCGCCTGTCGTCGCGCCCTGCGCGGCGGCGATAATGATCGCGTCGCTCGTCAGCATGTCGCTGACGATTTTCTGAAGCCGGCCGACAAGGCGACCCGCATAGTCGCGCCTGTCGCGGCTTTGGTAGAATGCCGCGACATCCCCGCCGGTGGAGAAGTGCCGTCCGTCGGCGCTGAGAGCGATGAAGGCGGCGTCCCTGGCTTCGGCGAATGCGGCCTCAAGCTCTTCCAGTATCTGCGGTTCGAGGCTGTTGCAGCGCGCAGGGGCGTTGAGCCGGATATCGGCCACAAGCCGGCCGGAAGGAAGGGTGCGGTGCTCGCTCACAACCCGCTTCGCGTTCACGGTTCGAGACCCTTGCCGATCAGGTCGAACGCACAGTCGGCAACCTCGTCGATATCCCGGTCCCGTTTCCACAGGACGAAACGCTCGCCGAGCGTCTTGGCCATGCCCATCAGCGCCCACGCCCTGATTTCGGCGTCGCCCGGTTTGATGTCGCCGCGACTGGCGGCGGCATCCAGTTGTCTTCGGTAGGCGTCGGCGAACGAGGCGAAATAGGCCTCATAGGAGGGTGGATGGACGAACCGCGCCTCTTCGACGATCCGGTAGAGAGCCGGACGCTCGGCGACGAACTCCAGAAAGGTGCGAAGACCGATCTTTTCTGCCTCCAGCCTGCCCTTGGCAGATCCGATCGCTTCGGCGACGACGGTCCGCGTCAGGTGGCCCATCTCCGCGACGAGTTCGCGGAAGATGTCTTCCTTGCTGTTGAAATAAATGTATAGCGTGCCCTGCGCCGTGCCCGCGACGCGGGTGATGTCGGAGATGGAGGTCTCCGAATAGCCGCGTTCGGCGAAGACCTGTTCGGCCGCCCGCAATATCTGCTCGCGCCGCGCCCGGCCGCGCTTGGTCTTTGGCAGGCTGGTCTGCATCGGTCTTGTCGAGGGTTCGGGCATGGTCGGCAACGCGATTGTCATGACAATACATGAAAAGTGATTCATGTTTCATTATCATCGCTCGCCTGATCCGTCAAATGGCCGTGAGCGCGCGAAATGAAGCTCAGAGGAATTCGATGGGGCTGTGCCATTGGATGAGCACGATGCAGCCGTCGTCTGATGTGACGGAATGCTGCGACTGGGCCGGATTGAAGACGACGGCGCCTTTTTCATAAAGGCCATGTTCGTCACGCTGCGAGCCTTCCAGCACGATCACCGTCTCAAGTCCCGTATGCCTGTGCAAAGGCGCGTGCCCGCCCGGCGCATATTTCAGCAAGGCAACGGTCGGCGCGCCTTCGACCAGCGTGCAGATTTCAATGCCTGGCCGGAATGGTTCAAAAGCGCAGTCGCGCCAGCCCCCGTCGATCAGGCCCGCAAGAGAGAAGGGTTTGGTCATGCAAGCGCCCCGGCGATGTCTTCCGTCGTCGCGACCCATCCGACGATGGCACCCTGCGCCGCGATCATGTCGAGCGCCGCTTTCTTGAACTCCGGGAAATAGCTCTCTGTCGCATCGCTTGCCAGCAGGCATTCATAGCCGCGGTCATTGGCTTCGCGCATCGTCGTCTGGACGCAGACTTCCGTCGTGACGCCTGCGAAGATGAGTTGCGTAATCCCGAGTTCGTCGAGAATCGGCTGCAGGCCGGTCGCGTAGAATGCGCCCTTTCCGGGCTTGTCGATGACATGCTCGCCTTCGATCGGAAAGACTTCCGGGATGATTTCCGCACCCGGTTCGCCCTTGATCAGCACGCGGCCCATCGGCCCCACGTCGCCGATGCGCAATGTCGGCTCGCCCCGCCCGCGCTTTGCAGGCGGACAGTCGGAGAGGTCGGGCATATGGCATTCGCGTGTGTGAATGATCGGAATCTTGGCCTTGCGGCAAACCTCGATCAGTCGCGCAACGGTCGGAACGATCGCCTGGAGACGCGTCACGTCATTGCCAAGGCTCGCGCCGAAGCCGCCTTGCTCGATGAAGTCACGCTGCATGTCGATGACGATGAGCGCGGCACGAGCGCGTTCAAGCGGAAAGGGGAATGGCGAGGCCGCGACGTCGTTCATCACTCATGCCCTGCCATATGCGCGCCGATCTCATTGGTATCGGCAGCCGCCGCTGTCGTCTCATAGACCAGACGGCCTTCCGCCATCACCAGGATACGATCGGAAAGTTCGAGAATCTCATCGAGATCTTCGCTGATGAGCAGCACCGCCGTTCCGCTGTTGCGCGCCGCCACGATGCGCGCGCGGACTTCGGCGATTGCCGAAAAATCAAGACCGAAGCACGGATTGGAAATGATCAGCAGATCGACCTCGCCGGTCAGTTCGCGCGCGAGGACCGCGCGCTGCACGTTACCGCCCGAAAGGGAGGCGATTTCGCTGTCGATCGATGCCGTCTTGACCTTGAACGCGTCCACGAGTTCCCGGCCGCGCGCGGTCATCGCCGTCCTGTCGAGCCAGAAACGCGGCTTGCCGGCGCGGTCAACGTCGAACGTGCGGAAGGCGATGTTTTCCGCAACGCTCATCTTCGGCGCGCAGGCATTGCGCAGCGGTTCTTCGGGCAGATAGCGGACCTTGAGGTTGCGGGCCTCGCGCCGGCTCGCATGGTAGGGCCTGCCTTCGACCTCGATCCTGCCGCCCGTCAGCGGTCGTTGTCCGGTCAGTATTTCCATCAGTTCCATCTGACCGTTGCCGGAGACGCCGGCGATGCCGACGATCTCGCCAGCGCGGACCTTGAGGCTTTCAATGTCGATCGTCTTGAGGCCGGAGCGATCAGGCGCCAGCGCATTGCTGACGCTGAGAATCGCCTCTCCGGGCTCGCCCTTGCGCTCGGCCGATTGCTGCACTGTCTTTTCGCCGATCATCATCGCGGCAAGATCGGCATGGGTGTAGTCGCCGACCCGGCCGCTGCCGACATGAACCCCCCGCCGAAGGACCGAGACATCGTCGGCGAAGGCGGAAACCTCGCGGAACTTGTGGGTGATCATCACCGCCGTAAGTGCGCCGGACTGCGTCATGCCGCGTACCATGCCCAGCAACTCGTCGGCCTCGGCCGGCGTCAGCACCGAGGTCGGCTCGTCGAGGATCAGGAACTTGCGCCCAAGATAGAGCTGCTTGAGTAGTTCCAGCTTCTGCTTTTCGCCTGCCGCCAGCCGGTTGACCGGCTGCTCGAGCGGCACCTTGAACGGCATCGTCTTCATGAAGGCGTCGAGCTTCTCGCGCTCGGCGCGCCAGTTGATGACGCGCGGTGCATCCTCGCGGCTGATGACGAGATTTTCCGCCGCCGTCAGCGAAGGCACCAGCGTGAAATGCTGGTAGACCATGCCGAGACCCAGCGCGTGGGCGGCGCGCGGGTCCAGGATGTCGACCTCGCGGCCGTCGATCATCATCTGACCGTCGGTCGGCCGGTAGAAGCCCATCATGCATTTGACGAGCGTCGATTTGCCCGCGCCGTTTTCGCCGAGCAGCGCGTGGAACGTGCCGGGCCGGAATTTCAGCGACGCATTGTCGAGCGCGGTGAAGGCGCCGAAACGCATGGTCAGCCCCACTGTCTCGACGGCGAGCGCGTGATCGGGGCCGTATTCGGGTTCGCTCATGGCAGCCCCTTGAGGAAATCGGTGCTGTTCGACACGCTGCCGAAAACGCCGCCCTGCATCTTGACCATGTTGATCGCCGCGGCGTGATTGCCCGGGTCCGTCGCGCCGCAGCAATCCTCAAGGATGAGGCACTCATAGCCGCGATCGTTTGCCTCGCGCATCGTCGTGTGCACGCAGACGTCGGTGGTGATGCCGGTCAAAATGATGTTCTCGATGCCGCGCGTATGCAGCAGCAGATCGAGGTCGGTTGCGTAGAAGCTGCCCTTGCCGGGCTTGTCGATGATCGGCTCGTCCGGCAGCGGCGCCAGTTCGTCGATGATATTCCAGCCCGGTTCGCCGCGAATAAGGATCTTGCCGCACGGGCCCGCATCCCCGATCCCCGCGCCGATGCGGCGGGAGCGCCAGCGCTTGTTGGGCGGCAGGTCGGCGAGGTCCGGACGGTGGCCTTCGCGGGTATGGATGATGTGGTAGCCCTTCTCGCGCATCGCGCCGAGGACCTTCTTGATCGGCTCGATCGGTGCCCGCGTCAGGCTGAGATCGTATCCCATCGTATCGACATAACCGCCCTTGCCGCAGAAGTCCGTCTGCATGTCGATGATGATCAGCGCGGTATTCTCTGGCCTCAGGTCGCCATTGTAGGGCCAGGGATAGGGATCGGCGGTGATCGTATGCACTTCGGCCATGTCTGAAGGTTCCTACTTTGTGATGCTCAGGCTGCCGGGCGCCGAGGCAAGCAGCCCGCGTCCGGAACTGGTCGCGACGAGAACGACAAGGGTCAGCACGTAAGGCGCGGCGTAGAACAGGTAATAGCCCTGGCTGACACCGACCGATTGCAGCGCCGGCCCCAGCGCCCCGGCGCCACCGAACATCAGCGCGGCCCAGAAGCAGTTGATCGGGTTCCAGCGCGCGAAGATGACGAGCGCGACGGCCATCAGGCCCTGGCCGGATGAAATGCCCTCGTTCCAGCTGCCCGGATAGTAAAGCGAGAGATAGGCGCCCGCGACACCGGCCAGAGCGCCGCCTGCGCCCGTCGCCAGCAGGCGCACGAGATCGGGATTGATGCCGAGCGCACGGGCGGAATCCGTACTGTCGCCGACGACCCTGATTGTCAGCCCGAGACGGGTCGACCGGAACATCCACGCCATGGCGATCGCGAGCACGATGCCGACGAGGAAGAGGACGTTGACCTTCAGCGCGGCCTGCACCTGCGGCAGCGATGACCAGGCGCCCAACTCGAACGCGGGCAGGTCCGGCGCGACCGGCTGGATGTAGGGCTTGCCGAAAAAGAAGGCGAGGCCCATGCCGAACAGCATCAGGGCGATGCCGATGGCGATGTCGTTGACCCGCGGCAATTTGCAGATCCAGCCGTGGAAGAGGCCGAACAGACTGCCGGCGATGGCGGCGGCGAGAACACCGAGCCAGGCCGAATTGGTCTCGTATGCGATGGCGTAGCCGCTCATCGCGCCGAAGACGAGCGTGCCTTCAAGGCCGAGATTGATGCGGCCGGAACGCTCCGTCAGACATTCGCCGAGGCTGACGAACAGAAAGGGTGTGGAGACGCGGATCGCGCCACCGAGAATGGCGAGAGGCACACCCCACCAGCCGATATCCGCGCCGGTCATCTGCGCCTCCATTCGTCGGGACGGAACAGCTTGAACCGGCCATAGGCGGTTTCGGACAGGAGAATGGCGATGAAGACGAAGCCCTGAAGCACGAGTACCGTTGCGTCCGGCAGGTCGAGCCGGCGCTGGACGAGCCCGCTTGAGGCCTCGAAGCCGGCGAGCAGCAGGGCGACGGGGATGATGGCGAGCGGGTTATGACGCGCGAGGAAGGCGATCAGGATCCCCGTATAGCCATAACCCGCCGCCAGTGAAGCGTTGGCCGAGCCATGCACGGCCGCCACCTCCATCATGCCGGCAATACCGGCCAGCGCGCCCCCCAGCGCGGTGAAGCCGACTACCAGCCTGCCGACCGGAAGCCCCTGCACTTCCGCGGCCCGTGTATTGCCGCCGGCGATCCGGGCGGCAAATCCCCAACTGGTCCTGTCGATCAGAACCCAGCATGCGATACAGGCAAGAACGCCGAGAGCGAGACCCCAATGCGTGCCGAGGAACGGCATTTCGCCGATCCGGTAGGCGGACTCGATCGGCGCCGTCGACGGTTTGTTGAGGCTAGCCGGATCGCGCAGCGGCCCCTCCACGAGATGGTTCATGAGCGCAATCGCGATATAGGCCATCAAGAGGCTCGCGATCGTCTCGTTGACGCCCCGGTAATGGCGCATGGCGCCGACCGCGCCGATCCATGTGCCGCCGGCAACCGCCGCCGCGACCATCATTGCCGCGATGCCGACGGCGCCCGGCAGGCCCGGCAGGTACATGCCGGCGGCCCCCGCCGCGACCCCGCCCAGCACGATCGCGCCTTCGCCGCCGATCACGACGAGGCCGAGGCGGGCCGGCAGCGCGACGCACAGCGCCGACAGCAGAAGCGGCGCGGCGCGCGACAGGGTATTCTGCCAGGAGAAGGCGGATCCGAATCCGGCCTTGTAGACGAGCTCGTAAAACGTGATCGGCGATTTGCCGACCGCCAGCAGGAAGAAGCCGAAAAGCGCAAGGCCGGCGAGCAGCGCGACAAGCGAAATGACGATCGGTTCGGCGCGCCGCAAAAGGTGACCGAGTTGCGGGTTTGTGGCCCTTGCCGGTGTTCCTGCGGTGATGTCCGCGCCCATCGTTGCCGCCCGCCCGTCTTGGCTCCTACGACGTTGAGCCGATCACCCCATCGACCAGGTAGTTCATGCTCTCCAGCGCGACGTCTGTTTCAACGAAGCTCTGGCCGGCCGTTGCGATCACGTTGCCCTTGTTGTCTTTCATCGGGCCGCTGATGACGGCGTAATTGCCTTTCATGATGGCCGCGTGGGTTTCGGTGAACTGCTTGCGCGCGGCATCGGAAACGGCAGGTCCGAGCGGGCTCATCTTGATGAAACCTTCGGCAAGGCCGCCGCGCACGAAATTGGGAATCGTGCCGCCCGACTGCACGGTCTTGACCATGCCGGTATAGACATTGGCCCAGTTCCACTCCGCGCCGGTGAGATATTTCTCGGGCGCCAGCGGCGACTGGTTGGCGTGATAGCCGCAAAGATACATGCCGCGGCCGGCGGCGGTTTCCATCACCACCTTCGGTCCGTCGACATGGCAGGTGACGACATCGACGCCCTGGTCGGCCAGCGCGTTCGTGGCTTCCGCTTCCTTGACCGCGAGCGACCATTCCCCCGTGAAGATCACCTGGCAGGTGATGCCCGGATCGACGCTGCGCGCGCCGAGCAGAAAGGAATTGATGTTCAGCAGGACCTGCGGGATCGGTTTGGCGGCGACGAAGCCGATCTTCTTCGATTTGGTCGCGTGACCGGCGGCGATGCCGTTCAGGAACTGACCCATGCCGATATAGCCGAAATAGGAGCCGGTGTTCTTCGGGTGCTTGTCGGCCGACCACAGGCCGCCGCAATGTTCAAAGCGCACATCCGGATATTTCGGCGCCAGCGCCAGGATATGCGGATCGAAATAACCGAACGAGGTCGGGAAGAGCAGGCTTGCGCCGTCGAAACTGATCATGCTTTCCATCGACTTCTGGACGTCGACCGTTTCGGCGACGTTCTCTTCCTCGACGACCGTGACGCCCTCCATCGCCTTGACCGCGGCGGCGCCTTCGGCATGGGCCTGGTTGTAGCCATAGTCGTCCTTGGGGCCGACATAGATGAAGCCGATGGTCAGGCCTGCGGCGCGAGCGCCCGAAAAGGGCAGCGCGCTGCCCAGCGCTGCGGCGCCTGCGATCAGGCTGGTTGTCTTGAGAAATTGGCGGCGTGTGGGAGTCTTCATTTCAAATCTCCTGCCTGTTTGCCCCTGTGAAGCGCCGGGCGTACCTCGTGATCGCCGGCTTTGGCGCAAGAGCGTATTGGGCGCGTAGCGCATCTGTCTTGTGCTAAATAAATCGCGCTATGCTGCAAAAAATGCATCAGTGAGGGTTGTCCGATGCGCCATCTCACCTCCGCCCGCTATATCGACGTGGTCGCCAGGACCGGTTCGATCCGGAAGGCGGCCGAGACGCTTTCGATCACGTCGACGGCGTTGAACCGCCGGATTCTCGCCATCGAGGAGGAACTGGGCGTACCGATCTTCGAGCGCATGCCGCGCGGCGTGCGCCTGAACAGCGCCGGAGAAATCCTCATCCACCACATTCGCCACCAGCTATCCGATATGGAGCGGGTCAGATCGCAGATCGCGGACCTTTCGGGCGTCCGCCGCGGGCATGTTTCGATCGCCTGCAGCCAGGCGTTTCTGCCCTATTTCCTGCCCGGCGAAATCGCCAGATACCGGCTGGAGCATCCCCAGGTCACCTTTGGCGTGCATCTGCGCGACCGCGAGGCCGCGGAAAGGGCGCTTGCGGACTACACCGCCGATATCGCTATTGTCTTCGAGCCTGTCCGCATGTCGGAAGTCCATGTGCTCGCGGCGGTGCGCCAGCAGATCCACGCGGTGATGGCGCCGGGCCACCCGTTGGCGGAAAAAAGCAGTGTCCGGCTCGCCGATTGCCTTGGCTATCCGCTGGCGTTACCGACAAGCTCATATGGCGTGCGCCATCTGCTCGATGCCGCCGCCCGGCGTCACTCGCTGAAAATGGCCCCGGTGGTGGAATCGGACAGTTTCGAGTTCCTGCGCTATCACGCGGTCGCGGAGAACATTCTCACCTTCCAGATACCCGTCGGTCTTTCCGAGCCGACACAGACGGGGCGCATGGTCTCGCGCCCCGTCGATGACCGCGACATTCCCGCCGGCACGATACACATGGCACAGTTGCGCGGCCGCACGCTCCCCGTGGCGGCGGCGCGCTTCGCCGCGCAACTCGCCGGCACGCTCGCCACGAGTTATGAGCCGGTCTGAATATCAGCCGATGCCGATCGCGAAAAAGACTGACAGGCCCGACGGCGTCCTATAAACTGCCACCTTATGGCATTGGTTCAACCATTGAAAATATGTATCTTCGGCGCGGGCGCGATCGGCGGAATCATCGCGGGTCAGCTTGCAAGGGCAGGCCTCTGCGAAGTTAGCGTGGTCGCGCGCGGCCAGACGCTTGAAGCGATACGCCGACGCGGCCTCACCGTCGTTCTCCCCGATGAAACGTTCACCGTCCCGGTCAGGGCAACCGACGACCCCGCCGAACTTGGTGTCCAGGACTATCTCCTGCTGACGCTCAAGGCCCACCAGATGGACCGGGCGCTGGACGGGATCGCGACCCTGATCGGACCGGACACGGCCGTGCTGCCGCCGACGACCGGGCTGCCGCACTATTTTTTCACCGGAGCATCGGCGACGAAAACCCCCGGCGTGCCGCTCATCGACCCGACAGGGCGCCAGGCAGAGCTGATGCCTGCGAAGAACGTGCTCGGTATCGTCTACTGGATCGGCGCCCGCACGGTCGCACCGGGCACCGTTGCGCAGGACGGTGCGAAGGCCGGTTGCCCGATCGGCGAACTCGACGGATCGCCGTCGCCACGCGTGACGCGGCTTGCCGAACTGCTCACCGGCAGCGGCATTCCCTCGAAGGTGAACGCCAATGTGCGCGGCGCGATCTGGGTCAAATTCGTCAATAGCCTGTGCTGGAATCCGCTCGGCATCCTCACGCTCGCCCGTAACGGTCAGATCGCCGAGCACTGCGGCGATATATTGCACAAGATGATGGAGGAGGCCGATTCGGCGGCGCGGGTGCTCGGCGTCGAGGTGCCGCAGCCGCCCGCGAAGCGCATAGCTCTGACCGCGAGCGGTGCGTCGCACAAGATGTCGATGCTTCAGGATCTGGAGAAGGGCAAGCCCTTGGAACTCGACATTCTGGAAAATTCCATTGGCGAGGTCCGGCGTCTTTCGGGTCTGGATATGCCCACCCTGGAAATGGTTCTCAAGATTGCGCGGCTTCGCGCCATGCAGATGTCAACGGACAAGGCCGCCGGGCACTAGGATCTTGGTGGCGAGGAAACGCAGGAAAGTGAAGGGAGCGAGCCATGCAGGGCGCTGAATCGAAAGAAAACAAGGCAATGCGTCCGCTGGACGGTATCAGGATTGTCGAGGCGGCCGGCTACTTGTCGGGGCCGCTGAGTGCCCAGATGCTGGGGACGCTCGGTGCCGAGGTCATCAAGATCGAGCCGCCGCATGGCGATGCCTACCGCAATGTCGGTCACAGATGGAACGGCACCGGCGTGATGTGGGGCAACTGCAACAACGGCAAGAGTTCGCTGGCGCTCGATCTGAAGTCGGAAGAGGGCATGAAGAAGCTGAAGGAGCTGATCGCCGAAACGGACATCTTCATCGAGACGTGGCGGCCGCGCGTCTCCGCCGCGCTCGGGCTCGGCTA
Organism: Flavobacteriaceae bacterium; assembly: GCA_050249695.1. Classification (GTDB taxonomy): domain Bacteria; phylum Pseudomonadota; class Alphaproteobacteria; order Rhizobiales; family Tepidamorphaceae; genus JACKJP01. The sequence continues at coordinate 26,130 of JBFWQA010000004.1, forward strand.
CGAGCAGCTTTCCAGGCTCAATCCTCGCCTGATCCAGGTGTCGATGACCGGCTACGGTGCCGACGGCGAACTTGCCGCGCAACCCGCCTATGACGCGCTGATCCAGGGTCGCGTCGGGCTCTTCGCCTACGAGGCGGATGGCGGCTTCCCGCGCGCGACCAACAATTTCGTCGCCGACAAGGTGACCGGCATGCTCATCGCCCAGTTCATGCTGGCAGCGCTCTTTCAGCGAGAGCGCACCGGCAAGGGGCTGCATGTCGAGACGTCGATGCTCGACATGATGGCCTACTACACATTCCCCGACGCGATGCATAACCGCACCTTCGTCGATGACGATGCCGACCAGGCGAAGCTGCCGCAGCCCGTGTTCCAGACGAGCGACGGCTACATCACGCTGTCGCCCGTCACCGGCAAGCATTTCGGCCGCACGCTGGAAGGCATCGGCCATCCGGAGTGGAAAGAAGAGCTGAAGCAGATCAAGAGTCCGAAGGAAATGTCGCGGACCTTCTATGACAGGATTGCCGGTCCAATCCGCGAAAAGACGTCGAAGGAATGGCTCGAGATTTTCACCGCACTCGACCTGCCTTGCGGTCCGGTCAACAACCCTGAGGACATGCTCAAGGAACCGCAGATCATCCACAACCGCGTGTTCCACGAGATCGATACGCCCGATGGCCGCAAGCGCGTGGCTCGCTACCCGGCAACATTCGATGGCCAGATGCTGCTGCCGCGCGGTTCCGCCCCGACGAAGCTGAATTCCGGCAAGCACAGCTTCGGGTGAGGGCGGCTCAGCGCGGCAGGAAGTAGCGCGTTTCGCCACCCGCCACGTCGGCGCGGGCCGCGCCTGTTGCCGCCAGCGTTTCCAGCGCCTCGGCCACGCGGTCCTTTCGTCTGGCGCTGTTGCGACCGTCGAAGGCAGCGGCGACCTCGTCGGAATGAACCGGGGCGGCGGCTTTGGCGAGGAGGTCCCGCACGATGCGGATCTGCGCCATGCCGTCCGATGGCCATTTCGGCTTTTCGGCGGCGCCGATGACGGCGATATCGGCTTCGATCTGTTCTGCCTCGCCGCTCTTTGCGACTTTCCCGCCAAGCTTCGGTATCTGGTAGTCGGGCCGCAGCCACCGCACGATACCTCTGGCTTCTTCCGCCTGTCGCTCCAGATTGAGCGCGACGAGGCGCGAAAGCAGTTCTTCCTCCGCCGCTTCCTGGTCCTCGCTCTTGTGGGACGAGGGCAGCGTCGCGCCGGGGCGGCCGACGATCCGTTCGCCGAGGTCTTCCCAGCAATAGGCCGTGAAGACCGCCCGGTCGATCTCGTCATGGATTTCCTTCAAGACAGAGATGAGGCCGGCATCGTGAATGTCTCGTTCGGCATCGGTCAGCGGCGGCACGTCGCAACCGTTTTCCAGTTCGCGCAGCCGCTCCAGCACATTGTACATGCCGGTCATGGTCAGGTGTTGGTGCTCGGCCAGCCGTTCCTTGCGGAACGCGTCGAGCCTCTCGCCGAGTTCGGCAAGCTTCTCGCGCAAGGCCGGGTCGCTGTCGTCGGTCAGGCAGGCTGGGAAGGGGAAGGGGTCGAAGGTCCGGCTCTTGCTGTAGCGGGGATCGTTGCCAACGCCGAGCCAGCCGCCTGCTGCCAGCGCCCAAACAGCGTGGAGGCGCGAGGAAAGCGCCGCCAGAATTTCCGCCCGCTCGATACCGACATTCACCAGCATGTTGTCAGGTCGGATGCTCGCATCGAGAAACTGGAAAAAGCGGTGCTTGGAGGTTTCGACGGTCGTGATGTAACGGGGGAGGCCCGAGAGGAAATCTCTCAGGTCGGTGTGCCGACGACCAAACCACCACCAATACTCGCGCCGGAAAGCCTCTCGATTGTTCTCTCTCTCTCTGGCTTCACATGCGTCGCAACGTGCTGATAGACCGCCGGAAACATCTTCTCAACCTCACGCGAAGAAAGTTCAAACAGATCAATTACTTTTACTCCACGCGGTCTCTGAGCGATATCGCGTCCGTGCCGATAATCAAGGATATGTCTTTCCAAGCCTTCTATCTTGCCTAATCCTAGCGCTACTGCTTGTTGCGGAGTAACAATGAAGCCAGCCCCGTGAAGTGCTACACCGCGACTCGCCAGCCCGATATTGGATTGCAACTGGGTAGCCAACGCCAAGTCCGCGCCGATCTCCAATTTACCCGTAATCTTCCCCTCGCGCTTTTCCAGTTCCACCTTCGGCGTGTCGCTGTTCAGCCCGTCCTCGCTGACGACCTCCGCCAGCACGCCCTCATGCTCACCCTTCTCCGCCACCGTCATGGCGATGCGCACGGCGGCCTTGTCGGATGCTTTGAGCCACGGGTGGTCGGCCACAGCGAAGACGAGGCTGATCGGCGGCTTGCCGGATAGATGTTTCTCGATCACCCGGCGCGAGAAAGTCTGGGTGATCGAATTGGTCGTGATGAAGCCGAAGCGAAGAAGCGGGTTCGGCTGTTTCGCCGTGCCCTTGCGGGCAAGCCGCCGCGCCGCCTCGTCCCAGAAATGCATGACGAAATCGGCCCCGCCCGGCATATGCGGACGGGCCTTCCAGCAGGCTTCCGCATAACCGTCGCCCAGTTCGGCGCGCATGTCCTTTCCGCCGATGAACGGGGGGTTGCCGACGATGAACTCCGCTTCCGGCCAATTGGCGATGCGGGGGTTGTGATAGGCGTAGAGCGGCACCGTCGCGTCGGGATCCGGCACTTCTTCGCCGGTGAGCGGGTGCAGCTTTGTCGTCACCCCGTCCCAGCGCGACAGCGGCTTGCCGTGTTCATCGCGCAGCATTTCCTGCCGGTCATAGGCAAGGATCGCGTCCTGATGCCGGATCGTCCCATAGGCGTGCAGCACGGGTTCGGCGATTGCGCTCAGCCCGCTCGTGCGGAGCTGCCATTTGATGAAGCCGATCCATAACACCAGATCGGCAATCGGCACCGCGCGCGGATTGATCTCCAGCCCGTGGAACTGGCGCGGCCCGACCGTCTCTCCTTCCATCATGAATTTGGGCGCATCCTCGCCGAGCGCATCCAGCGCTTCCAGCACCTCGCCCTCCAGCTTCTTCAGAAGCTCCAGCGAAACATAGAGAAAATTTCCCGTGCCGCAGGCCGGATCGAGTATCCGGATCGTGCAGAGCCGGTGGTGATATTCCTTGACCGCGCGGATGGCCTCGGCGGGCTTTTTCTGCTCGATGAACTCCTTCACCCGTCCCTGCACCACATCCCATTCGGCGCGCAGCGGCTCGATGATCGTCGGGATGACCAGCCGCTCCACATAAGCTCGCGGCGTGTAATGCGCGCCGAGCTTGGACCGCTCCTGCGGGTCGAGGGCGCGTTCCAGCAGAGTGCCGAAGATGGCCGGTTCCACATCGCGCCAGTCGCGTTTCGCCGCCACCCACAATTCATGGATGCCGTCGGCATCGAGCGGCAGCGCCTTGCGGTTCTTGAAGAGCGAGCCGTTGAACCGCTTCAGCGGCACCATCATGCGTGGCTCGTAGCCACCCTTGTCCATCGTATGCCAAAGACTTTCCAGGGCCGGGACGAACGTCTCCGGCTTCTGCTTCAGCTCTTCCAGCAGCGCCGCGAAGCCTTCCTTGGGGATCAGGTCCACGTCCTCGGCGAACATCGTGAAAAGGCAGCGCATGAGAAATTCCGCGACATCCTTCGGGTCGTGCCGACCCTCCAGCCGCTTGGCGACCTTCGCCAGACGCTCGGCGATATCGCGCGTGACCTCGGCCGACTTCTTCGCCGGGTCCAGCGAATGCGGGTCGGTCCAGATCGCCCGCAGGCGCGCCTGCACCTCTTCGTCGCGCAGATCGTCGATGCCGATCCGGTAGGTCTGCCGGTCCGGGAAATGGGCGTAGTTCTTCCCCTGTCCGGAAAAATCGGCATAGACCTCGATCACATGGCCGACATCGCAAACCAGAAGGAAGGGTGGGTAGCCATGCTCGACGGGCAGGGCGCGGGCATAGTTCTCCGCCTGCTTGCGCGCCGCCTGCATCACCTGGTCCCATTGCCGGGTGCCTTGCCTGGCATGCCCCGCTTTTATCTGCGAGGCGTCCTCGGGCAACAAATCGCCCTGGTCGGGAGCAGCCTTCTTGAGCGCCCTTTTGATAGACTGCTTGGCTTCAAGAATGAAGCAGCCGCGCTTATAGCAGTCGATAAATCCGGCAGTGCGCGAACCATCCGGATGTTTGAAATCCACGCGACGCTCGTAGACATAGTCGTTGAACTGGTTTTCCGCGCTGGCCATGACCGGCCGCTCCAGGCCAAGAATATCTTGCGCCAGTCCTGTGATGAAAATCTGGTAATTTGAGCGTTCGGACCCACCCGAGGCCTTGGCCTCGGCGATCAGCTTTTCCAGTGCGTCGGAGGCTGCCTTCTGGTCCATCGGGAAATGGTTAGCCCAATCGGGTGAAATCGCCAATCCGTGCCGTCAATTCAGCACGAATATGGAAGCGTTCAGCACGCTCGCGAACGCCACCCACGCCGCATAGGGCGTGAACAGCCATGCGGCGGCGCGGTCCACCCGCCGTGCCGTGACAATGAAGCCGAGGATCGCTGCCAGCAGCAGCCCGATCACGACCAGCGCGGCGCCCGTCATATGGGCGGAGAAGAACACCGGCGACCACAGGAAATTGAGGGCTATCTGGGCGTACCAGAGCTTCATGGCCGTGCTCGAGGGCGCGCGCTGAAAGACGCGCCAGCCGGCGATCGCGATGAGGATATAGAGCAGCGTCCAGACCGGCGCGAAGACCCATGCCGGCGGATTGAAGGAGGGCTTCGCCAGCCCCTGATACCACTCGCCGGGCGCGGTCAGATAGCCGATGGTGAGACCGCCGCCGATGACGATCACAAGAAAGACGATGAGCGATCCGGTCTTGTTCATGCAACTCTCCTGGGGGTGTTGGTTGCCGCATCCGCGATGATCATGTCCGCCGCCTTTTCCGCGATCATGATCGTCGGCGAATTCGTGTTGCCTGAGGTGATCGTCGGCATGATCGAGGCGTCGGCGACCCTGAGGCCCTCAATGCCGTGCACCCTCAGCCTGCCGTCGACCACCGCCATGTCGTCGCTGCCCATTTTCGCGGTGCCGACGGGATGGAAGATCGTCGTGCCGATATCGCCGGCAGCTTTCGCCAGTTCCTCTTCGGTCCGCGCCGCCGCGCCCGGCAGATATTCCTCGGGCGCGTAGGCCGCCATGGCGGGCTGCTCCATGATCCGGCGTGTCAGACGAAGGGCACGCACCGCCACGGCCACGTCGCCTGGCGCGGATAGATAGTTGGGGGCAATGAGCGGATGATCCTTCGGATCGGTCGAGCGGATCGCGACCGTGCCGCGCGATTGCGGCCTCAGGTGACAGACGCTCGCCGTCATCGCCGGAAAGTCGTGCAAGGGGTCGCCGAACTTGTCGAGAGAGAGCGGCTGCACGTGATATTCCAGATCGGGCGTCTCCTGGGCGCTGTCCGATCTTGCGAAGACGCCGAGCTGGCTCGGTGCCATCGACATCGGGCCGGTCCGCTTCAGCGCGTATTCGAGCCCGATCGCCATGCGGCCCAGCCAGTTGCCGGCCAGCTGGTTGAGGGTTCTGGCGTTCTGCAACCTGAAGATCGTGCGCAGCTGAAGGTGATCCTGCAGGTTCTGCCCGACGCCGGCGAGATCATGGACGACATCGATGCCGTGCGCCCTGAGCAACCCGGCCGGCCCGATGCCCGAAAGCTGCAGCAGCTGCGGCGAGCCGATGGCGCCCGCCGCGAGGATCGTTTCGCCACGCGCGCGCGCCTCGCGAAGGACACCGTTCTGCCGGTAGCGCACGCCGCGCGCTCGCCGTCCCTCGATGATCAATCCCTCGCAGGTCGCATGGGTCTCGATCCTGAGATTGTTCCGGCCCCGAGCCGGGCGCAGGAAGCCCTTGGCGGTGTTCCAGCGCCAGCCGTTCTTCTGGTTCACCCGGAAATAGGACGAGCCGAAATTGTCGCCCCTGTTGAAATCCTCGGTGCGCGGAATGCCGGCCTGTTCGCAGGCGTCGCGGAAGGCGTCGAGTATGTCCCAGCGCAGCCGCTGTTCCTCCACGCGCCATTCGCCGCCCGCGCCGTGCATATCGTCGGCGCCGGCATAGTAGTCCTCTGACTTTTTGAAATAGGGCAGGACATCGTCCCAGCCCCAGCCCGCATTGCCCATCTGCCGCCACTGGTCGTAGTCGCGCGCCTGTCCGCGCACATAGAGCATGCCGTTGATCGAGGAGCAGCCGCCCAGCACCTTGCCGCGCGGATAGAGCAGGCTGCGCCCGTTCAGGCCCTTTTCCGGCCCGGTCCTGAATCCCCAATCGGTGCGCGGATTGCCGATGCAGTAAAGATAGCCGATCGGGATATGGATCCAGTGGTAGTTGTCGCGCCCGCCCGCCTCCAGCAGGAGCACGCGGGTTTTCGGATCGGCGCTCAGCCGGTTGGCGAGGACGGCGCCCGCCGAGCCGGCGCCGACGACGATATAGTCGTAGATGTCCGCCGCTTCCGCCACGCCAGAAACCCTTTTATGAGCACGCGTCCCGGGCGCCCGGTGTTTTCATCTTTTCCGGTAGAGTTCCGGATTGAGCGCCGGGTCGTTGTACATCTTGAACTGATAATAGACGCGAAAGCCGCGTTTGCCATTCTTCGCTTCGGCCAGCAGCGTGCCGAGTGCGGCGGCAAGGTCCCCGCGCTGCTTCTCGATCACCTTCAGCTTGTGCGCGCAGGCGGCGATATGCGCCTCGTCCGCATCTTCGCGAACCGTCTCCTCCCACATGTGGAAACGCTTCAGCGAAAGGATCGACAGCCGGTCGATGATCATGCCCGGCGTCTCGGAGTTCATCGGCAGATCGTCGGCGAAGGGCCCGAGTTCGCCAAACAGCAATTCGTCCATCTTCTCGATGAAGTTGTTGCGCTGCTGGTTGTAGCCGTCGATGGCGCGCTTGGCCTTGTAGACATAGTCGGCGCCCATGTCGTCGCGCCGCGCCTTGTCCTCCTCGTGCCACAGCGCGAAGTTGCGCCAGTGGTTCTCCTCGGCAAGCCGCAGCAGGCCTTCGCCGGCGATCGACGGGTCGCTCTCATGCCAGCGACGGGTTCGATCGTCCTGCAGCGCGGTGATATCGCCGGCGGTCGGGTTCATGTCTCGGGCCTCAAGATGTTGCTGCCCGGGGGGTGTGGCATGAGGCAAGGCGCGGCGTCAATGTGCTGAGAGGGCGCCCAGTTGTGCCTTCACCTCGTCGAACAGGCGGGCCGGCGTGAAGACCTTCAGCCAGTCCGTTTCCTCTCCGCTCAGCCTGACGTCGAGCGGCCAGACATTGGCGTTCAGCGGGCCGGTATGGCCATGGCTGCTCCCGCCATAGATCGCAATCGAGCGGGTGCCTGTCGCGGCGCCGACATGCAGCAGGCCGGAATCGTTTGCAACGAGCACGTCGGAAGCGGCCGCCTGCAGCGCGGCTTCGTAGAGATCGGTGCCGGTGCAGTCGGTGGCTCCTCTGCCGGCGCTGGCGAGAATTTGCTCGGCGAGGGGCTTCTCGGCCGGCCCGCCCATCACGATCACGCGGTGTCCGCTGGCGGTCAGCAGGCGCGCGAGCGCGGCGTAGCGCTCCAGCGGCCACGTCCTTTCCGGGTCATTGCAGCCAGGCGCCAGGGCGACGATCGGTCCCCCCGGCCCGGCAAGTCCGTTCCGCTCGCGCCATTCGGCCGCCATCTGCCGCGTGACGGCAAGCCTGGGCGCCGGCAGCGCCTCCGGCAGCGGCATGCCTCTTGGCAGCGCGAGCGCGATGCACCGGGCGGTAAGATTGCCAATCTGCTTTTCCCCGCGCCGCGCGTCGGTGAGCAGTCCGTATCGCCATTCGCCGACCCAGCCGACCCGCTCGGGAATGCCGGCAAGCCAGGGCGCGAGCGCATCCTTCATCGTGCCGAGCATCAGATAGGACGAACCGTAGCCCCGCTCCTTGAGCCTGCGGGCGAAGGCGCGTCTCGCCGCGAAGGCCACTTTCCCCCGCGGAAAGGACGCGACGACCGTATCGCGCACTTCCGGCATGAGCCTTGTCAGCGGCGCGCAGAGCGATGTGGAGACGACGTCGATGGGCCGGTCGGGAAACCGCACCTTCAGCACCTGATAGACGGACTGGCAGCGCACGAAGTCGCCGATCCACATGAAGGGTATGACGAGGATGGGCGCGTCCCCGGCGGCCGCACCCTGCTGTCGCCCCATCTCGTTCATTGGCCGAGCACCAGTTCCGGACCACCCACGATGTTGCTGTCGACTTCGTGCGAGCCGCCGCCATAGTCGAAGCGGTTGAGAAGGGCGCGAATGACGTTCAGCCGTGTGCGCATCTTGTCGTTGGATTTGACGACGGTCCACGGCGCAGCTTCCGTATGCGTCGCCTCGAACATCCTGTCGCGCGCATCGCCATAGGCGTCCCACAGCGACATACCCTTGATGTCGATGTCGGAAAGCTTCCACTGCTTGAGCGGGTCGTGGCGGCGGTCGTGAAAGCGCCTGAGCTGCATTTCGCGCCCGACATTCAGCCAGAACTTGACCAGTACGATGCCGTCGTCCGCGAGCAGCTTTTCAAAGCGCGGGACTTCCGCAAGGAAAGTGGCCGTCTGTTCCGGCGTGCAGAATCCCATGACCGGTTCGACGCCGGCGCGGTTGTACCAGGAGCGGTCGAACACCGTCATGTCGCCGGCGGTGGGCAGATACGGGATATAGCGCTGGAAATACCATTGCCCCTGTTCGGTCTCCGTCGGCTTTGTCAGCGCGACGGTGCGGGCGTGACGCGGATTGAGATGCTGCATCAGGCGCAGGATCGTCCCGCCCTTGCCTGCGGCGTCCCGGCCTTCGAACACGATCACCGCGCGCGTCCCGGTTTCCTTCAGCCAGTTCTGCAGCTTGAGCAGTTCGATCTGCAGCAGCGTCAACTGCCTTTCATATTTCTTGCGTTTCATGCGCTTGTCGTAGGGGTAGTCCCCGGACGTCAACGCGTTCTCGCGGACCCATTCCGGCAGGGTCGGATCGTCGATCTTGATGCTGTCGAAACTCGGCTGTTTCGCCATTCCCGCCCCCGGATGCCGTCGAAACGCAGTTGATGAGATCACTTGCCCGCCACCCGCGCGAAATCAACCGTCGCTTCGAGCCCGCCCGTTAACGTAAACTATCAGGCGCCGGACCGTGCGCAATAAGCCCGGCGCGAAAATTTCGGGAACACAATCGATGGCTCTTACTTCAGGCAATCCCTTCAGCCGCTCGCCCCGCCGGCGCCTTGCCCTCGCGCTTCTCGTGGCGCTCGCGATCTGCATGCTGGCGATCGGATGGGGCGGGATCGGTCCGGTGCCGGCCCTCCTGGGGCTGTGCGTCATGGCCGCGGCGCTCGTCTACGCCGCCCGTCCGCAGGGCAACGCCCGCCGCGATACGGCCTCGGCCGGCACCTTGATGCAGCGCGTGGAGCGCGACGTCGTCATCGTCGGGCTCCTCGGCGCCTTTCCCGAGCCGGTCATTCTTCTCGATGGATACGCCAACGTACACACGATCAACCCGGCGGCGAGCCGGATTTTCTCAGGTCTCGAAAAGGGGCGCCCCATTACCCCCTACATGCGCGCGCCGGAACTGGGGGAGGCGCTCGACCGCGTGACGGGCGGCGGCGGCAGCGAGACCGTTGCCTTCACCGAGCGGTTTCCCGTCGAGCGCTGGCTGGAGGTCACCGTCTCGCCGCTGGGCGCGCGCGGTGCGGCCGGCCGGCCGGAAATGGTCATGCTGGCGATCCGCGACCTCACGCCCGCCCAGCGGCTGGAGCGGATGCGCGCCGACTTCGTCGCCAACGCCAGCCATGAACTGCGCACGCCCCTGGCTTCGTTGACCGGCTTCATCGAAACGTTGCAGGGCCCGGCGCGCGATGACCCGAAGGCACGCGACAAATTTCTCGCCACCATGGCCGAACAGGCGCGCCGCATGGCGCGGCTCATCGACGATCTGCTGTCGCTGAGCCGGATCGAACTGAAAGCCCATGTCCAGCCCGAAACGGAAATCGATCTGGTGCCCGTCGTGCGACACGTTGTCGACGCGCTGCAGCCGATCGCGGCGGCCAATGGCGTCGAGATCAGGGCGAGCCTCGCCAGCGAACCGCTTCACATGCTGGCGGACCGCGATGAAATCACGCAGGTTTTTCAGAACATCGTCGAGAACGCCGTCAAATACGGCCGCGAGGGGCGCTATGTCGATGTATCGCTGACCGCCGGCGGTTCGCCCAAGCGTCCTGAGGCGATCGTGACGGTACGGGACTACGGCCCGGGCATTTCCGCCGAGCACCTGCCGCGGCTGACCGAGCGCTTCTACCGCGTCGATGTCGCCCAGAGCCGTGAAACCGGCGGCACGGGCCTTGGCCTTGCCATCGTCAAGCATATCCTCAACCGCCATCGCTGCACGCTCAAGGTGGATAGCCGGGAAGGCGAGGGCGCGACCTTCAGCATTCGGCTGCCGCTCGAATCGTCGCAAGCGTCGATTGCATAAGAAATATACTAATAGTTACAATCTATTAATGTGTCACGAAAGCGCAACATAACCGTCGTAAAAACTAGATGTGCGCCCAATAAGGTGGCTTCGTCACGGGCAAGAGCGTTGGCATTTTCGTTTACCGCCCCTCTGACACCCTTAACCCACTCATTCGTTTACGCGAACAGGGAGAATACCCGTGAAATTGACAAAACTGACAAGCGTTATGGTTGGCGCCGTCGCGGCCGCCGGCTTCTCGCTTATGGCTTCAATGGCTCCTGCGGCAGCGGCCGACATATCCGGCGCGGGCGCTACCTTCCCCTATCCGATCTACGCCAAGTGGGCCGACGCCTACAAGAAAGAGACCGGCATCGGCCTGAACTACCAGTCGATCGGCTCCGGCGGCGGCATCAAGCAGATCAAGGCTAAGACAGTGACCTTCGGCGCTTCCGACGCCCCGCTGACCGGCGACGATCTGAGCTCGTCCGGCCTCGTCCAGTTCCCGATGGTGATGGGCGGTATCGTTCCCGTCGCAAATCTGGAAGGCATCAAGCCGGGTGAGCTAACGCTCGATGGCGACACGCTCGCCAAGATCTTCCTAGGCACGATCACCAAGTGGGACGATCCGGCGATCAAGGCACTGAATCCTGGCCACAAGCTGCCGGGCGACGCGATTGCCGTCGTTCACCGCTCCGACGGTTCGGGCACGACCTTCAACTTCACCTATTACCTGTCGGACATCAGCGCCGACTGGAAGTCCAAGGTGGGTGTTCAAACGGCCGTCGAATGGCCGGTCGGAATCGGCGCCAAGGGCAATGAAGGCGTCGCCAACAACGTGGCGAACACCAAGGGTTCGATCGGCTACGTAGAGTATGCCTACGCGCTGCAGAACCAGTTAGTCTACACCAAGATGCAGAACAAGGCCGGCAAGATCGTCGCGCCGACTTCGGAGGCGTTCGCGGCCGCAGCTGCCAATGCTGATTGGAGCTCGCAGCCCGGCTACGGCGTGATCCTGGCAAACCAGCCGGGCGATGCCTCCTGGCCGATGACGGCGGCAACCTGGATTCTCGTCTACAAGAATCCGCAGGATTCGGAAGCGACCGCCGCAGCCCTGAAGTTCTTCGACTGGGCCTACAAGAATGGCGCCAAGATGGCCGAAGAACTCCACTACGTGCCGATGCCCGACAGCGTGGTCTCGCAGATCGAGAAGACCTGGTCCAGCGAGATCAAGGGCAGCGACGGCAAATCCGTCTACATGATGACCAACTGATCGCATTCCGCAGGCCGGAAGAGGGGATCCTCGGGAACCTTCTTCCGGTCGCGGCTTGTCTGTCGCTATTATCGCCGCTGCATGGTTCCCGCAGCGTCCGTGAACTGAATTTAGTAACCTGCACCGCGATAGCCGGTCTTCGGACCGGGAATAACTTCGCTATGACCGGTCGCCGGCAGCGGCCGGGAGCGGGGCCAAGACGAAACCAAGTTTGGAGCGCGCCGTGGCCGATCTCACTATTCAGGACAGTGGCACCGTACCGGCTGCCAGAGCTAGCGAAAGAGGCCGCTTGTTGCGGCGGCTGCGTCAGCGCGATACGTTATTCCGCCTGATGACGCGCTTTGCCGCGATCGCCGTACTGGTCATTCTGGGCGCCGTCATTGCAGCCTTGATAGATGGCTCCATTCCGGCCCTGCGCGAGTTCGGTTTGGGATTTGTATTTACGGAAAAATGGAACCCCGTCACCGAGGAATTCGGTGCGCTGGCGCCGATCTACGGTACGATCCTGACGTCCGCGATTGCCATGCTGATCGCGGTACCCATCGGCCTTCTGATCGCGATGTTTCTCAGCGAACTCTGCCCGCCGCCGCTGCGCAGGCCGATCAGCATCGCCATCGAGTTGCTCGCCGGCATTCCCAGCATTATCTACGGCATCTGGGGCCTGTTTGTCTTCGCGCCTTTCCTGCAGCAGACGCTGCAACCTTTCCTGATCGAGGTCTTCGGGAATATCCCCGTGCTGTCCACGCTTTTCGCCGGACCGCCATACGGGATTGGAATCCTGACCGCCGGGTTGATCCTCGCGATCATGGTTCTGCCCTTCGTCACCTCTGTCTGCCGCGACGTCTTCCAAGCGGTGCCGCCCGTCCTCAAGGAAGCCGCCTACGGCGTCGGTTGCACGACATGGGAAGTTTTCCGATATGTAGTCCTGCCCTATACGCGTGTCGGCGTGATCGGCGGCGTGATGCTCGGCCTCGGCCGCGCGCTCGGCGAGACGATGGCCGTGACCTTCGTCATCGGTAACGCGCACCGCATTTCCGGTTCGATCCTCGCGCCGGGGACCACCATATCAGCCACGATCGCGAACGAATTTACCGAGGCCGTCGGAGACCTCTACACCTCTTCGCTGATCGCGCTCGGTCTGATCCTCTTCGTCATTACGTTCCTCGTCCTCGCAGCGGCCCGCTACATGCTGATGCGCGTCGAGCGCAAGATCGGATAAGTGATAATGGCTGGTCTTCACTCTCGCCGCCGCCGCCGCAACCAGATCGCCAAAGGCCTGTCGCTGGCCGCGACACTCTTTGGCCTGGGCTGGCTCGTCCTCATTCTGGCCATTCTGCTCTACAACGGGTTCAGCGGCCTGTCGCTTGCGGTCTTTACCGAAATGACGCCGCCGCCCGGTTCTGCCGGCGGCCTGCTCAACCCGCTTCTGGGCAGCCTGATGCTGACCGGGATCGCCGTCCTGATCGGCACGCCCATTGGTATTCTGGCCGGCACCTACATGGCCGAATACGGCCGCTATGACCGCCTGACGAGCGTCGTGCGGTTCATCAACGACATCCTGTTGAGCGCGCCGTCGATCGTGATCGGCCTGTTCGTCTATGAAATCATGGTTTATCCGATGGGCCACTTCTCCGGATGGGCCGGTTCGGTCGCGCTTGCGCTGATCGTTATCCCCGTGGTGGTGCGCACTACTGAGGACATGTTGACGCTGGTGCCCGATCCGCTGCGCGAGGCGGCGTCTGCGCTCGGCCTGCCGCGCGCCTATGTCATTCGCCACGTCTGCTACCGCGCTGCGGGCGCCGGGATGCTGACCGGCGTGCTGCTCTCCATTGCACGCATCAGCGGTGAAACCGCCCCGCTGCTCTTCACCGCGCTGAACAACCAGTTCTGGAGCAGTAACATGAATGCGCCGATCGCCAGTCTGCCGGTCGTGATATTCCAATTCGCGTTGAGCCCCTACAAGGAATGGCAGCAACTCGCATGGACGGGCGCGCTCATCATCACCTTCGCGGTGCTGGCCCTTAGCGTCGGCGCGCGAGCTCTCGTATCATCGAGGAAGCACTCATGAACATGGCATCGATTTCGGCTCCGGAGGATAACCGTATGCCCGACTCCAACGACAGCACCGAAACGAAGATTGCGATCCGCAATCTCAATTTCTTCTATGGTGAGTCGCGCGCTCTGAAGGATATCAACCTGTCTCTGGCAGCCAACAAGGCCACCGCGTTCATCGGCCCTTCCGGGTGCGGCAAGTCGACCCTGCTGCGTATTCTGAACCGTATGTACGACCTCTACCCGGGCCAGCGGGCGACCGGTGAGGTGATGTTCGACGGCGAGAATATTCTTTCCCCGAACCAGGACCTCAATTTGCTTCGTTCGCGCATCGGCATGGTGTTCCAGAAGCCGACTCCGTTTCCGATGTCGATCTACGAGAATATCGCCTTCGGCATCCGGCTTTATGAGCGCCTTTCGCGATCTGAAATGGACGTCCGCGTTGAATCAGCGCTTCGCCGCGCCGCGCTCTGGGACGAGGTCAAGAACAAGCTGGGTTCCAATGGCCTCAGCCTCTCGGGCGGCCAGCAGCAGCGTCTGTGCATCGCACGGACGGTCGCCATCAAGCCCGAGGTGATCCTTCTCGACGAACCGGCCTCGGCGCTCGACCCGATCTCGACGGCGAAGATAGAGGAACTGATCGACGAGTTGAAGAGCGAATACACGATCGTCATCGTCACCCACAACATGCAGCAGGCAGCCCGCGTATCCGACTACACGACGTTCATGTATCTCGGCGAACTGATCGAATTCAACGAGACCAACCAGATTTTCACCGCGCCGCGCGACCAGCGCACGCAGGACTACATCACCGGCCGGTTCGGCTGAGACGGCGGCCTTCGCAGCACTCGGGAGAAGTCCATTGCAAGAGCATACTGTGAGTTCCTTCGATGCGGAACTGAAGGATCTTTCCGCCAAGCTGGGCCGTATGGGCGGTCTCGCGGAACGGCAGCTGTCCGACTCGGTCCTCGCACTCGCCCGTCAGGACGAGCCGCTGGCGCTCGCCACCATCCGATCCGACGATGCCATCGACAAGCTGGAGCTGGAGGTCGAGGAGAGCGCCATCGTCCTCATCGCCAAGCGCCAGCCGATGGCGGCGGATCTGCGTGAGATCGTCACCGGCATCAAGATCGCCTCCGATCTTGAGCGCATCGGCGACCTTGCCAAGAATATCGCCAAGCGGGTCGTCGCGATCCGCGGCGAGATGCAGCCCAAGCGCATCATGACCGGCGTGGAACATATGAGCCGTCTCGCCATGGCCCAGCTGCACGATGTGCTCGATGCCTTTACCCGCCGGGATGTCGAGATGGCGCTCGATGTCTGGAACCGCGACAGCGAGATCGATGCGATGTATAATTCGATCTTCCGCGAACTGCTGACCTACATGATGGAGGATCCGCGCAACATCTCTCTGTGCACGCATCTGCTGTTCGCGGCCAAGAATGTCGAGCGCATCGGCGATCACACGACGAATGTCGCGGAAAACGTCCACTATCTGGTGAAGGGCCACCTGATCGGCGCGGATCGGCCCAAGCAGGACTC
The DNA here is from genome assembly GCA_050249695.1 of Flavobacteriaceae bacterium. GTDB lineage: Bacteria > Pseudomonadota > Alphaproteobacteria > Rhizobiales > Tepidamorphaceae > JACKJP01. Next base: position 41,509 of record JBFWQA010000004.1, read on the forward strand.
GACGAGTTTTGCCAATGTCGAGCCGCCGATGGACGACGACGACTGAACATCGCGAATAGGCCCGACAAATGACCAACAAGGCCCATATCATGGTGGTCGAGGATGAAGAGCCTCTCGCCATGCTGCTGCGGTACAATCTGGAAGCTGAAGGTTATCTCGTCGAGACCATAGGCCGTGGCGACGAGGCGGAGATCCGCCTCAAGGAAGCCGTCCCGGACCTGCTGGTGCTCGACTGGATGCTGCCGGGAATTTCCGGCATCGAGCTGTGTCGCCGCTTGCGGCTTCGCGGCGAAACCGAGCGACTGCCGGTCGTCATGCTGACCGCGCGCGGCGAGGAGAGCGAGCGGGTCAGGGGCCTTGCCACCGGGGCGGACGACTACGTGGTCAAGCCGTTCTCGGTGCCAGAGCTTATGGCGCGCATCAAGGCCTTGCTGCGCCGTTCCCGCCCCGAACTCATCTCGACCGTCCTGCGGGCCGGCGACATCGTGCTCGACCGCGAGACCCACCGCGTCAGCCGCGGCGGCCGCGACCTGCAACTCGGCCCGACCGAATTCCGTTTGCTTGAATTCTTCATGCAGACGCCGGGGCGGGTCTATTCGCGCGAACAATTGCTCGATGGCGTCTGGGGGCGCGACGTCTATGTCGACGAGCGCACGATCGATGTCCATGTCGGACGGTTGCGCAAGGTCCTCAACCGCGGACGCCGGGTTGATCCGATACGCACCGTGCGCGGCGCCGGATATGCCTTCGACGAACGTTTCGCGGCAAGGCAGGCGGTGCGCTGAGGCGCCGCGTTCGGCTTCACTCTCCGTCGCTGCTTTTCTTTCGCCGCCTGTCGGAGGCGGGCTGGTAGGCGACGTTCGCGTGATGCTCGCAATAGGGCCCCGTCATCTGCGACCTGCGCCCGCAGAAGTGAAAATCCTCCGCGCTCGGATCGCCGATGGGCCATTTGCAGGTGTATTCCGACAACTGCAGGATCGACAGCCTTTCGCTCGGGGGGATCACCAGTTCCTGAACGACCGCCGGACGCGGTCTCATGACAGGTTCGGCGACCGCGTCGACCTGCGCCTTGAGCGCGGTGTTGCCGATGACGGTGGGACGCCGCGGCGGGCTTGGCTGGCGCTGTCTGCGCGGCCGCGGCTGGCTGGTGCGCACCGTCTTCATCCGGCCGGAAAGACCGAGGCGATGCACCTTGCCGATCACCGCGTTGCGGGTCACGTCGCCCAGCTTGGCCGCGATCTGGCTTGCGCTGAGGCCTTCCGTCCAGAGCTTCTTGAGCATCTCAACGCGTTCGTCGGTCCAGGACATCGCCGCATCCCCTCAATTCGTTGGTATTCGCTGTTCCGGCGGCTGACGATTCACGGAATCCCTCGACGTTCGGCCGCAAGCAGCCGTTGTTACAAAACGCCAAATTTAGGGGGTGCTCAGGTCCGCCGCACCAAATATCGTATCTGACTGGTCTGAAACTAGACCTTCGCGGACTCGCGTGCAAGAGTCCGGGAAGCCTTGTAAGCGCTTTCCACAAGGCTTTTGCCGCGCTGCATTCGCGCTGCCTCGTTGACAGGCCCGGGCAAGTCTTTAAAATCACTCGCCAACGCCGCCGACAAGGCGGCGCTTTCTATTTTGCGCCCGCCTTGCGGGGTATCGGGATTAAGTGATCATGTCCGCCGTTTTGCCGACATATGCGCGCGCGCCCATCGCCTTTGAGCGGGGAGAAGGCGCGCGTCTGTTCACTGCCGACGGTGAGGCCTATCTCGATTTCGCGGGCGGCATCGCGGTCAGCCTTCTCGGTCATGCGCATCCCGGCCTGATCAGGGCGCTCACCGATCAGGCCGCGAAGGTCTGGCATGTCTCCAACGTCTTTCAGATTCCCGGGCAGGAAAGGCTGGCGCAACGACTGTGCGAGGCGACTTTCGCCGACCGCGCTTTCTTCACCAATTCGGGCGCCGAGGCGATGGAATGCGCCATCAAGACCGCGCGCAAGTATCACGCCGCGACCGGCCATCCGGAGCGCTACCGGCTCATTACCTTCGAAGGCGCCTTCCACGGGCGTACGCTGGCGACGATCGCCGCCGGCGGGCAGGCCAAATATCTGGAGGGGTTCGGCCCGAAGGTGGAGGGATTCGATCAGGTATCAGGCTTCGACCTCGACGCGGTGAAGGCCGCGATAGGGCCGGAGACGGCAGGTGTGCTGATAGAACCGGTGCAGGGCGAGGGCGGCGTGCGCGTCGTCCCCGACGCGTTCCTGCGTCAGTTGCGCGCCCTGTGCGATGAGCAGGGGCTGCTGCTGGTGTTCGATGAAATCCAGTGCGGCATGGGCAGGACCGGGAGACTGTTCGCCCATGAATGGGCGGGCGTGACGCCTGATATCATGGCGGTCGCCAAGGGGATCGGCGGCGGCTTTCCGCTCGGCGCGTGCCTTGCGACCGAGGCGGCGGCGCAGGGCATGACGGCCGGCACCCACGGCTCCACCTATGGCGGCAATCCGCTCGCCATGGCGGTCGGCAATGCCGTTCTCGACCATGTGTTGGAGCCCGGCTTCCTGGAGCATGTTCAGGAGATATCGCTGCGCTTCAAGCAGGGTCTGGCGGCAATCGTCGACGGCCATCCGGCAATATTCAAGGGACTGCGCGGCCGCGGCCTGCTGCTGGGGGTGGAATGCGTCGTCCCCAATACCGAAGTCGTCGCCGCGTCGCGCGATGCCCATCTTCTGCTCGTCGGAGCCGGCGACAACGTCGTGCGTCTGCTGCCGCCGCTCAACATCACCGAGGGCGATGTCGCCGCCGCGCTCGAAGCGCTCGAGCAGGCCGCCATTGCTCTCGAGGCGAAAGCCGCGCGTGGCGCTTAAGGTTTTGCCATGATCAAGACACCGCGCCATTTCCTCGATCTTGAATCTTTCGATGGGGCGACCCTTGCGGGAATCCTCGCCAACGCCCGCGCCATGAAGACCAACCGCCGCGGCCACCAGCCGCTCAAGGGCAAGGTCCTGGCGATGATCTTCGAACGTCCCTCGACACGTACACGCGTCTCCTTCGATATCGCGATGCGCGAGCTTGGCGGCGAGACGATCAATCTGACCGGCAGCGAGATGCAGCTGGGGCGCGGCGAGTCCATCGCCGATACCGCACGCGTGCTCTCTCGCTATGTCGATGCCATCATGATCCGCATCCTCGATCACGCCGCGCTTGCCGAACTGGCCGCCCATGCGACCGTGCCGGTGATCAACGGACTGACTCGCGTCTCCCATCCCTGCCAGGTGATGGCCGACGTTCTCACCTTCGAGGAACACCGCGGCGACATTTCGGGCCGGACGATCGCCTATTGCGGCGACAGCAACAATGTCACGACATCGTGGATTCATGCCGCGGCCCGGTTCGGGTTCCGCATGAACATCGCTTCTCCCCCGCCGCTCGCGCCCGAACCCGAAATCCTCGCCTGGGCCGCCCACGAAGGCGCCGACATGCATGTGACGACCGATCCTTTCGAGGCGGTCGATGGCGCCGATTGCGTCGTGACAGACACGTGGGTCTCGATGGGCGACAGCGAACGCGAACGCCGCCACAACCTGCTCAAGCCCTATCAGGTCAATGCGCGCCTGATGAGCGCGGCCAAGCCGGAAGCGATCTTCATGCATTGCCTGCCCGCCCATCGCGGCGAGGAGGTGACCGACGAAGTGATGGACGGCCCGCAATCGGTCGTCTTCGACGAGGCGGAAAACAGGCTGCACGCCCAGAAGGGCATTCTGGCGTGGTGCTTCGACGGCGCAAGCTGATGAGCGAAGCCAATCTCGCCGACCTGATCTTCGATCCCGCGCTCGATGACTGTGTCCTGCCCTTCGCGATCGAGGCCCTGGACGTGCGCGGCCGCCTTGTCCGGCTCGGGCCGGCGATCGACACCATAGTCGCCCGCCATGGCTTCCCGGCCCAGATCGCCCGCCTCGCGGGGGAGGCGGCGACCCTGGCATTGCTGCTCGGCTCCTCGCTGAAGGCGGAGGGGCGCTTCATCCTCCAGACCCAGTCCGACGGTCCGGTCAGCCTGATGGTGGTCGACTATCGGCTGCCCGACAGGCTGCGGGCGACGGTCCGGTACGATCATGCCGCCGTCGGCGCCCTCGGGCCCGGCGCCACCGGTGCCGCCTTGCTCGGTACAGGTCATCTCGCGATGACCATCGACCAGGGCGGCGGCGGGAACCGTTACCAGGGCGTCGTCACCCTCGAAGGCGACGGTCTCGAAGCGGCGGCGCATACCTATTTCCGCCAGTCAGAGCAGATACCGACGCGCCTCAGGCTTGCCGGCGGCGAGCTGATGGGCAAGGGGACCGGCCGCTCGCACTGGCGCGCGGGCGGCTTGATGGTCCAGCACTTCCCCGAAAGCGGTGGCGCGCCGCGCGATCTGCCGCCGGGAGACGCGCCGCAAGGCTTTGAAGAGATCGAGCGCGACGACGACGACCGCTGGGTCGAAGCGGTAAGCCTCGTCGACACGCTGGAGGATCATGAACTGACCGATCCCGGCATCGCCGCGGGCACGGTGCTGCGGCGCCTCTTCAACGAGCACGACACGGCGGTGTTCGACCCTGTGAAGGTGCGCGAGGAATGCCGCTGCTCGCAGCAGCAGGTCAAGGCGATGCTGGCGAGCTTTCCGCCCGATGAGCGCGGCGATGTCAATGCCGACGGGCTGATCGAGGTGACGTGCGAATTCTGCTCGACCACCTACCGGCTCGATCCCGGCGAGGTGGAGGCTTACGCCCAGGCCGCCGCTGCGGAGGACAGAGAGTAGCCGTCCTCAGACGCCTTCTCGGGCGATATCGATGATCCTGCCGAGGAATGTCCCGCACGCTTCCAGCTGCGCGATTTCGACGAATTCGTTGGGTTTGTGCGCCTGGGCGATGCTGCCGGGCCCGCACACGATCGCCGGTGCGCCGGCGCGCTGGAACAGTCCGGCCTCCGTCATGTAGGAAACGGTCTGCGTTTCGTTGAGCCCGGCGGCGCGCAGCGCGATCCGTTCGGCGAGCGAGCCTGGATCGGGCGCGAGCGCGGGCGCGGACACAAGCTGCACCGTGGAGATGTCCGTCTCTTCGGAAATCGCGTGCAGCCCGGGCAGGATCTCCCTTACGGCAAAGCCCATCAGCCGGTCGCAGACATCGCGCGCGTGAAAGCCGGGAATGGCCCTGACTTCCCACACGAACCGGCATTCGCGCGGCACTATGTTGCTCGCCGTGCCGCCCTGGATCTTGCCGATATGGATCGACGAATAGGGGGGATCGAACCGGCCCGTATAGTCGCCGATCGCCTTGGCCTCCTCGCGGATGTCGAGCAGTTCGTGGATCAGCGGGATGGCGGCGAGGATGGCGTTGGCTCCGGTGTCGAGGACGGAAGAATGCGCTTCCAGGCCGATCACCGTTGTCTCGAAATCGGCGATGCCCTTGTGGGCGTCCACGACCCTCATATTCGTGGGCTCGCCGACGATCACCGCGAGCGGCATCGGCAGGTCCACGCCGAGCCTTGCGATGGCGCTGCGCACGCCCACGCAGCCGATCTCCTCGTCATGCGACAGGATGATATGGATCGGCGTCCTGAGTTCGGCCTCGACCATCGCCGGCACCGCCGCGAGCACGGCGGCGTCGAACCCCTTCATGTCGCAGGTGCCGCGCCCGTAGAGCCGGTCGCCCCTGCGCGTCAATGTGAAGGGATCGCTCTCCCAGGGCTGCCCCGTCACGGGCACGCAATCGGTGTGACCTGAGAGGGCGATCCCGCCCCTGCCCGCCGGACCTATCGTCGCGACGAGATTGGCCTTCTCGCCGGTCTCGTCGTGGATCAGCGTCGACGAGACGCCGTATTCGGCCAGATAGCCGCGGACATAGTCGAGGAGGGGCAGATTGGAGCGCTCGCTCGTCGTGTCGAAGGAGACGAGCCTTTCCAGAATGGCGATCGTATTGCCGTTCAAAACGTCGGTCCTTGTCAGCGCCAGAAGCGGGGAATGAAGAGCACGAGCACGGTCAGCAATTCGAGTCGGCCGAGCAGCATCGCTCCCGAGCATATCCATTTCTGCAGGTCCGTGAAGCTCTGGAACGTGCCCGCCGGACCGATCGTGGGACCCAGGCCCGGCCCGACATTCGCGAGCGTGGTGATCGCGGCGGAAAGCGATGTGATGCCGTCCAGTCCGGTCATGTCGAGAGCAAGCGCCACGACGGCGAAGGCGGCAAGATACAGAAAGAGAAAGCCGCTGACCGCGACCGCCACGTCATCATGAACGCGCCGCGAGCCGAAGCGCACAGGAAAGATGCCGTGCGGCCTGATGATGCGTGAAAGATGCTGCCTGAGGACGGCGATGATGATGCCGAGGCGCAGGATCTTGAGGCCGCCCGCGCTGGAACCTGCGCAGCCGCCGATGAACATCAGCAGGAATATGACGGCGTTGTAGAAGGGGCCCCAGACCGAATAGTCCGCAGCCGCGTAGCCGGTTGTCGAGAGGATCGTCGCGGTGTTGAAGAGCGACAGCCTGACGGCATCGGCCTCTCCCATCGTGCCGCTGACGATGAGATAGATCGCCTGGACTGCCGCCGCCGCGCCCGCGAGTATGGCGAAAAGTCTGATCTGCGGATCCTCGCCGAGGGCTCTCAGGCCGCCGCGCAGATAGCGCATATAGGCCAGGAAAGGCAGGCTTGCGGCGAACATGAAGGCCGTGGATATCCACTCGATCGCATGGCTCTGGAAATGGCCGATCGAGGAATCGCTGGTTGAAAAGCCACCGGTCGCGAGTGTCGTGAGTGCGTGCGCCAGGGCCTCGAATGGGGTCATGCCGGCCAGCCAATAGGCGACGAGACAGGCGAAGGTCAGCGTGCAGTAGATGGCGACAATCGAGCCCGCCATCGCGCTCACGCGAGGAAGGATCTTCTCCGACCGGTCGGAGGATTCCGTCTGCAGCAGCTGCATCCCGCCGACCCTCAGGCCCGGCATGACGGCGAGCGCGATGACGATAATGCCGACGCCGCCGATCCATTGCAGAATGGCCCGCCAGAGAAGAATGCCGGGCGGCGCGCCGTCGAGACCGACGATGGTCGTCGAGCCCGTCGTCGTCATCCCGCTCATCGCCTCGAAATAGGCGTCGGCGAAACTGAGCTTCAGCGAGGAGAAGTAGAAGGGCAGGCAGCCGAAGGCGGCAAGAATGATCCAGGTCAGCGTGGTCAGCAGAAAGGCTTCGCGCACCTCCAGGCGCGCCGCGGCCTTGCGTGTCGCGAGCCAGCTGAGACCTCCCATCAGGATCGTGACGAAGCCGGCGACGACGAAGACCTGCCAGTCGGGATTGCCCGCCCGCATGTCGACGGCGGCGGGCACGAGCATCGCGATGCCAACCGTCATCACGACGAGACCGATGATCGAGCCGACCGACGAATAGTCGACGCGACCGGGGCGCGCTTCCTGCGGCAGGGCCGCTATGGGTCTGAGGCCGTTCATCGCCAGAATGCCGGAATGAAGAGGACGAGGATCGTGAATATCTCCAGCCGGCCGATGAGCATACCTGCCGAGAGAAGCCATTTTGCCGAATCCGGAACCGCCGCGAAAGTGGTGGAGGGTCCGATCGTGTCGCCGAGGCCGGGTCCGACATTGGAGATGGCCGTCGCGGCCCCCGAAAGGGCGGTCAGCGTATCGAGCCCGGTCAGGCTGAGGCCGACGGCGAGCGCGGCGAAGAGCACCATGTAGAGAAAGATGAAGCTCTGGACGGCGGCCGAAACCTCGTCCGACAGCGGCCTGCCGTTGTAGCGCTTGATGGCGATGGCGGAGGGATAGACGATCCGCCGCAGATGCTGCTTGAGGTCTTCCCAGATGATGATGATACGGAAGGTCTTGATGCCGCAGCTGGTGGAGCCCGCGCACCCGCCCAGAAAAGTCGCGACGAAAAAGATCGTGACGGCGAAGGGCCCCCAGAGGTGGTAGCCGTCGGTGGCGTAACCCGTGCCGGTCATGATCGAGGTCAGGTTGAAGGCAGAATCGCGCAGCGCCTCGCCAAGCGGCACGCCGTTGAACAGGAGGCGCAAGGTGATGAGGCCCGTGAAGACGGCGAGGATGGCGACAAAGACCTGCACCTGCGCGTCGCGCACAAGATCGATCGGCTTGCCCTGGATGATCCGCACATAGAGCAGGAAGGGCAGGCTTCCGAGAATCATGAAGGCGACGGCGATCATCTCGATGGCCGCCGAATCGAAAAAGCCGAAAGAGGCGTCATGGGTCGAAAAGCCGCCCGTCGCGACGGTCGTCATGGCGTGTGTCGTCGCATCGAACAGGCGCATGCCGGCCACGAAATACGCCAGCGCGCAAGCAATCGTCAGCCCGACATAGACCAGCGTCAGCATGCCCGATATCTGGGTCGCCCGAGGCAGTATCTTGTCAGCGGTCTCGAAGGCTTCGGTTTTGAACATCTGCATGCCGCCGATCTGCAGCAGCGGCAGGACCGCGACAGCCATCACGATGATGCCGAGGCCGCCCAGCCACTGCAGCTGGGCGCGCCAGAAAAGGATGCCGGGCGGCGCCGAGTCGAGGCCGTTGATGACGGTTGCGCCGGTTGTCGTCAGGCCGGACATCGACTCGAAGATCGCGTCCGCCAGGCTGAGGTCGAGATTGCACCAATAGAGCGGAAGGGCGCCGAAGGCGACCAGGGCCAGCCAGGAGAGCGTCGTCATGACGAACGCCTGGCGCAATGTGATGGAACGGGCGCTGCCGCGGCACGTGATCCACAGCATGCCGCCGACGAACCCGGTGATGAGGCCGGCGCCGGCGAAGACGACCCAGTCGTCACTTTCGAAATAGAGATCGATCATGGCCGGCGCCAGCATCGCCGTTCCCATCAGCGACAGCAGCACGCCAGCGACCGAGAGCGCGGGCCGGACGTCGATCAGGCCGCGCGGCGCCGGCTCAATTGAAGACAGGCTGGTCATCGGGCGTATCCAGCGAGAAGGCGGGGATCTCGACGAGAAATCGCCGGTCCCCGTCGACGTCACACATGCCGTAGTGGCCGCGCATGAAGCCGGAACGCGTCGCCAGCGGGACGCCGCTCGTATAGGTGAAGCTTTCGCCCGCCTTGAGGATAGGCTTCTCGCCAACGACACCCTCGCCATCGACGGCAGAATTGCGGCCGAGGGCATCGGTAATGCGCCAGTGCCGGGTCAGGAGTTGGACCGCGGGCATGCCAAGATTGGCGATCTCGATCGTGTAGTGCCAGAAGTAATGCTGCTGGGCCGGCGTGGATTTTTCCGCGCTGTATTCCGGCGTCACCGTGACCCTTATTCCATGTGTCGTGGCGCTGTACATGCTCTCCTTTTAGACCCGGGTGAGCGCCTGGTCGATATCCGCCACCAGATCATTCACCGATTCCAGCCCGCATGAAATGCGCACCGTCGATCCGGTGATTCCGAGCCGCTCGCGCTCGCGCTCTTCCATCCGCTGATGCGTCGTCGTCGCCGGGTGTGTGATCAGGCTCTTGGCGTCGCCCAGATTGTTGGAGATACGGATCGTCTGCAGCGCGTTCAGGAAAGCGAAGGCTGCCGACTTGCCGCCATTGACGTCGAAGGCCACCATCGGTCCGCCATTGGTCATCTGCTTCATGGCCAGCGCGTGATGCGGATGGTCGCTGCGCCCCGGATAGCGGACATTCGAAACCTTGTCGTGCCCTGCCAGATGATCGGCGAGCGCCGCGGCGGTCGCGGCATGTCGTTCGGTGCGCAGGGGCAGCGTTTCCAGACCCTTGAGCAGGAGCCACGCATTGAAGGGGCTGATCGCGGGCCCGGTATGGCGCAGATAGTCCTTCAGCGCGCCGTCCAGCGTCTCCTGATCGGAAAGGATCACGCCGCCGAGGCAGCGGCCCTGGCCGTCGATATGCTTGGTCGCCGAATAGACGACGATCGAGGCGCCGAGCTTCAGCGGGCGTTGCACCAGCGGCGTTGCGAAGACGTTGTCGACGACCAGCCGGGCGCCGCCCTTTCGCGAGATATCCGCGACCGCCTCGATGTCGATGACATCGAGCATCGGGTTGGTCGGGGATTCCAGGAAGGTGAGAACGGTATTGGGGCGCATCGCGGAGGACCATTCGCGCAGATCGCAGCCGTCGACGAGCGTGGACTGAACGCCGAAGCGCGGCAGCAGATCCTCGATGATATAGCGGCAGGAGGAAAACAGCGCCCTGGCGGCGACGATGTGATCGCCGGCCTTGACCTGGCTGATCAGCGCCGCGGCGACGGCGGCCATGCCGCTGCCGGTCGCCCGCGCGCCTTCAGCCCCTTCCATCAGCGCCATGCGCTTTTCGAACATGGCGACCGTGGGGTTGGCGTAGCGGCTGTAGACGAAGCCTTCTTCCTCGCCCTTGAAGCGCGCTTCCGCCGATTCGGCGCTCTTATAGGTGAAGCCGGAGGTCATGTAGATCGCTTCGGAGGTTTCGCCGTGCTGGCTGCGCACGGTGCCGCCATGGACCAGCAGCGTGTCCTGCGAGAGGGGGGGCGTGTCGTCGGTCATCTCGTGTCTTCCACTTCCAACAAAAATCCCGGCTTCTGGGGAAGCCGGGTCGCCATGCATGCCGGAATGCCGGGATGACCAACGCATCCCGGTCTCCCGGCCTTTTAGCGACTTCCCTTTAGTGTGGCTGCAAGCCGGCCGGCTCAAATGACCACAGTGATTATCGCCTATACTTTCCCCAAGCCGCTCTTGGCGTCAAGCGCCGGCTCGGCTAGAGCTTTTGGCGCACTCTGTCTGGCCGGAGGTTTGAGCTTGGCCGAAAAGCAAGCCGGGACGAGCCCGAACGGTATTCTTCCCGATCACATGATCGGGCGAATGATCGCCAACCGGCAGATCGTGATGGGCCGCGATCCCGACCATGATCAGATTCAGCCCGCCAGTCTCGATCTTCGGCTCGGACGCACCGCCTATCGCGTGCGCGCCAGCTTCCTGCCGGGTGCGGGCCGTACCGTTCAGGACTGCCTGAAAGGCTTTTCGCTGCACGAGGTCGATATCCGCGAAGGCGCGGTGCTGGAAACGGGCTGCGTCTATATCGTGCCGCTGCTCGAGGCGTTGCGCCTGCCCGATCATCTGGCCGCCGACACCAATCCGAAGAGCTCCACCGGCAGGCTCGACATCTTCACCCGCGTGATCGCCGACCGTGCCCGTGCCTTCGACAAGATCGAACCGGGCTATGAGGGGCCGCTTTACCTGGAAATCTCGCCGCGCACCTTCCCCATCCTGGTGCGCACCGGCTCGCGCCTGTCGCAGATCAGGTTCCGGCGCGGCCTTGCGCGCCTCGACGATACGGCGCTGCGCGACCTGCACGCCCGCGAGGTGCTTGCTGTGGGCGCCGCGCCGCGCATCGATGCCGGCCTGCTGGTCAGCGTCGACCTGACGGGCTTCGGGGAAACGGTCGGCTTCCGTGCCCGCAGGCATGCATCGGTGATCGACGTGGACAGGCGCGATGCCTGCGACGTGCTTGATTTCTGGGATGTGCTGAAACCGCAAAAGGGCGGCGCGCTGATCCTCGATCCCAACGAATTCTATATCCTCGCGTCCAAGGAAGCGGTGCATGTGCCGCCGGATCACGCGGCCGAGATGGTGCCCTTCGATCCGCTGGTCGGCGAATTCCGCGTCCACTATGCGGGCTTCTTCGATCCCGGCTTCGGCCATTCCGCCGCCGGCGGCACCGGCAGCCGGGCGGTGCTGGAGGTGCGAAGCCGCGAGGTCCCCTTCATTTTGGAGGACGGGCAGACGGTCGGAAGGCTGGTCTACGAACGCCTCGCCGCAAAGCCCAAAGCACTCTACGGCAGCGGCATCGGTTCCAACTATCAGGCCCAGGGCCTGAAGCTTTCCAAACACTTCCGCGCCTATTCGGGCTAGCGGGGGAAGCAGAGCGCAGCCGCCCGTCGCCGGGAAGAGGAGCGGATGGATCGCCATCGGCACGACGTGCGGCGGCGTTGAGCGGGTTTCAGACCGAACAGCTCGCGCCGCCGAGGACGCAGAACTTCGCGCAGTGCGGGTGGCAGAGCTTCACCGCTCCGTCGTCGAACATCAGCCCGTCCGCCCGCGCCGCCTCCGCCAGCGTGGCGCCCATGCCGAAGTCGCGGTCATAGGGCAGCAGCGTGCAGGGCAGGACCGTCGGCGTCGCATCGCCCTTGCGCTTCACCACCATGCGGCTCGAGGCGCACATCACGTCATCGGGGCTCTTGTGCAGGATGCCCCAGCAATCGACCGTGATTTCCGGCACGTCCGCCTTTTCGTCCATCTCCGGGAACAGCACCAGCGAGGCCGGATGCGCGGCGTCGATCCTCCAGCCGCGACGTTGAAACAGCGCCGCAAAACCGGCCCGCGCCTCGGCCTCGCTCTCGCCCCAGCAGGTACGCCCGGCGATCGTGACGTTGAAGCCGTTCGCGCATAGCCAGTCGATACCCTCAAGCGCCTTGTCGAAGGTGCCTTCGCCGCGTTCTTCCTCGTGCAGCCCGCGCGTGTGATGGTCGAGGCTGACCCGCACCGTCAGCTTCGCGCCATGCGCTCGCCGGATCGCCAGCAAACCGGCGCTGACGCCGCGGCGCTGCATCGGCTGCATCGCGTTGGTCAGCACCAGCGCCTCGAAGCCGCGCTCCAGCGTCAGCCGCAGCATGGCGTTGAAGTCGGGATTCATGAAGGGCTCGCCGCCCGTGAACCCGATCTCCCGCGTGGCAAGGCCGAGCGCCGCGACCTCGTCGAGAAACGCCTCGACCTCGGCAAGCGTGAGATATTCCAGGCGGTCGTTGGTCGGACTCGATTCGATATAGCAGTTGCGGCACGTGATGTTGCAGAGCGTGCCCGTATTGAACCACAAGGTCTCCAGCGCCTTGAGCCCGACATGGGCGCGCTGTTCGCCCTTGGCGGTGATATCCGGGTGCTGGAATTTGCCCGGCGATCCGTCGGGCACATCGATATTGCTATGTCGGTTCATAGGCTTCCTTCATCCGGCGATTGCCGGAAGCCTGTTTAGCACGCCGCGCGCCCGTATCGAGGGCAACGGCGATGACAAGACCCTCACATTCGGTTGATCGGCCCCCGCGCCCTTTGCCCGCCGCTTCTCGCTTGAGGGAAGGCGCGCGTCGGATTATGGTCGCGCTTCGTCGGCGGCGCTCCGCGCCCCGCGCGGGTATGATGTAATGGTAGCCTGTCAGCTTCCCAAGCTGAACGCGCGGGTTCGATTCCCGCTACCCGCTCCAGCCGGTTTTTCAATGCGACATATACCTTCTCAGATGCTCGCCGACATGCAGGTTTCCTTGCATGATTGATGCAGTCTGGCTTGTCTTGCCATGACACGCCCGGAATGCGTGCCGGTCATGAGACGACGGTGCAATTTTTTGAAGAACGACCTGACGCTACGCACTTGAGGACCAATACGATACGGCGCGCGCGCGGGAGGAAGGCGAACGAATCCAGCGTCAACGTATACGCTTTCTTATTCATTTCCTCATTAGCGTTGCCGTCCGGCCTTGCGGTACTGGTTAGTTGGTCGAGGAAGTTTGCGTTGATGTATATTTCACCTTTTGATCGTTCCCCTTATAGAAAAACTGCCGAAGCGGTTGTGATCGAGGACGATCCCGACGTCCGAAATGCGCTGGTGGGCATGATGAATCTCATCGGCCACAAGACTGTCGGCCTGGATCCGAAACTCGATCTCATGCCGATCCTCATCGATATCGGCCCGGAAATGATTCTCCTTGACCTTTCGCTGGGCAGAAAGGACGCAGTCGAGATACTCTACAAGCTGGCTGACAAAGGATATGCAGGCCGCGTTATCCTGTGCAGCGGCCGCAGCCCGGAGACGTTAAGTGGAGTCAAGGCCGTCGGAGAACGGTGCGGGTTGAACATGCTTCCGCCAATCCGCAAGCCGATTCAGCTCCGCGATCTGAAGAATGCGCTGTCGGGTCCTGTGGATATCGCTTCAGCTGCGCGGGGATCGCCTCCGCTCCCTTCGCTTTCGGAAGGGGTTGCTAACGGCTGGCTGGAAGTGTGGTATCAGCCGCAGATTATCACCGGTTCACTTGGCGTAAGGGCGGCCGAAGCGCTCGTTCGGTTGCGGCATCCGCAACTCGGGATCATCGCTCCGGGACAGTTCCTGTCCAACGCTCCGATGGACGCCTATGAAGCGATGACGGCCTTTGTCATCGATAGCGTCGCGCGCGACACGCCAAACCTCGTGAGCGAGGGCCGGCAGCTGTCGATCTCGATCAACGCTTCGATCCGGATGCTGCAGCAACGCGCATTTCTCGACATGATCCGCGATGCCTGGCCAGAGGGCTCATTGAAGCCGCGTCTGATTGTCGAAGTAACAGAAGACGAATTGATCACGGACATTGAAATTGCACAGGAAATCTCAATTCAACTTGGCCTGCACGATGTCGATATCGCGATAGATGATTTCGGTTCAGGCTTTTCTTCCTTTGCCCATCTGAGGACCCTTCCATTCAAGCAGCTTAAGCTTGACAAGAGCTACGTCACGGGGTCGGGAAGCGATCCCGCAAAGCATGCCGTTTGTTGCGCCGCGACAGCGATGGCCCGGCAATTGGGTATGGAAACGGTTGCGGAGGGGGTGGAGACGGCGCTTGACGCTGCAGCTGTCTCAAAAGCGCGATTTGGGGCAGCGCAAGGCTACTATTTTGCCCGGCCGCGGCCCATTGACGACCTGGTCAAATGGCTTGTCGACTGGCGGGGCCGGCAAGGAAGCCAGGGCGTTCAGCCCTCATTTAGTCGTTCAGCCTGACGAGTCCGGGAAGCGTGGCGTTCAGCCATCCATGACCTCGACGAGCTTCGACGCCAAATCCTGAAGCCGGTAAGGTTTTGGGAGAAGCTGTGCGGTTGGGGAAAGCTGTGCCCCCTGTGCCATATCCGGATAGCCTGACGTGAACAGGACCTTCAGATCCGGGCGCAATGATGTCGCTCGCAGAGCAAGCTCGGGACCGGAAATGCCGTTGGGCATAACGACGTCCGTGAACAGGAGATCGATGTCGGAAAATCGATCGAGCAGTTCTAGCGCAGCGTCGCCCGACGCGGCGGGGGTGACGCGATAGCCGAGGCCGACAATCTGCCTTTCCACCGTCGGGCGAAGAAGCGGATCGTCCTCGACGACAAGGATATGCCGGGTCTGGATCGATCGACCCGGAACGGCTCGCAAGTTCGGTCCGGTTGTCTTGCGCTCCTCCCTGGCACGCGGAAGGTAGATGGATATTTCTGTTCCTTTACCTGGCCGGGAATGCAGGACGAGGTGACCGCTGGACTGCTTCACGAAACCGTAAACCATGCTCAATCCGAGGCCATTGCCAGTACCACCGGGCTTGGTCGTGAAGAAAGGATCGAGAGCCCTGGCCCGGACGTCGTCAGGCATGCCGCACCCGGTATCGGTGACGCGGATGCGCACGTAGTCTCCTGGAGCCAGATCGTCATGAAGGCCACAGTAGCGCTCGTCGAGGTTCTCGTTCGAAGTCTGGATGCTGATGGTTCCGCTGTCCTCGATGGCGTCCCGACTATTGATGACCAGATTCAGAAGGGCGGTCTCGAGCTGGTGGGGGTCGACTTCGGCGAGCCAGAGTTGGCTGTCGTTCAGGAATTCAAGCGCGATGTTCTTGGGCATTACGCTACGTCGCAGCAACTCTTTGGAATCATCAATTAACTGATTGAGATTGACGGTTGTCGGCTGAAGCGGTTGGCGGCGCGCGAAGGCGAGCAGGCGCTGCGTGAGTTCGGAGCCGCGCGTTGCGGCGCGGTTGGTAACCGCAATCAGTTCCCGCAATTCGGTCTGGTTGAAAAGCCGTGCATCCAGCATCTCCAGATTGCCGATGATGATCGTCAGCAGATTGTTGAAATCATGCGCGATGCCGCCGGTCAGCTGGCCGACCGCCTCGAGTTTTTGAGCCTGCCGAAGCTGCTCGGTCAGCTGATGAATCCGGTCGATGTCCTGCACGGCGCCTTGCAGGCCGGAAATCTGCCCCATCCGATCGTAAACCGCTTCACCGATCAGTCGAACCCAACGCCTGTCCCGCTCCGTGGAGCCGATTTCAACCTCAAGATCGTAACCGGTTCCATCTTCCAGACAGCGACGCTCCGCCGCGAGAATCTCTTTGCGCCAGCGTGGCGCAAACAGCAGGATTGTGTTCTCGGTGGTCGGCCTGAAGCGTCCAGGGACCTGGAAGATCTCTCTGATCTCCTGCGTCCAGCGTAGCTCCCGGCTCCGGGAATCATAGGACCATCCTCCGAGCCGCGCGACGGAAGAGCCCATGCGCACGAGGGCCTGATAGCGCCGAACCTCCTGCTCTGAAGCCACCAGGTCCGTCACGTCTCTGCAGGTCCCGACCGCGTAGTCCGATTGGCCATCGCTTCCGCGAAAGACTTGCCATTGCGACGATATATGGCGCGTTTCACCGTCTGGTCTGACGATCCGGAACTTGATGGCGAAGGGGCCGGCCGATCTGAACGACGACTTGATGGCAACGTTCAGCTGAACTTGATCCTCATGATGGACCAGCGACAGGAAATCCTCGTAGGAGCGCTCGGGGCTTCGTACGTCGAAACCGAATATTCGATAGGTCTGATCGGAGCAGCGGACTTGCCATGTCGCTGCATCAATCTCCCAGCTGCCGATATTTGCCACCGCTTGTGCGGTGACGAATGCCTTGCGCTCTTTCAACAGTTCGTCGGAGACTCTGCGAAGCTCGTTCTCCCGCTCGCGTGCGGCGATTTCGGCCAGCTTGCGATCAGTAACGTCGATGTGCATCGCGATCGCCCGCACCCCGTCCTCCCGCCTGAGGGCGCTCACAGTCATCTGAAACCAGCGTTGCTTCATCGGTGAATGACACGGGTACTCCATGCTGAACCCGGGGAGGTTCCCTGCGAGAACGTCCCGAAGTTTTTCAGCGGTTTCACGAGCATCTTGTGCGTCCGGCCCAAACGCGCCCTCACAAACGGCAAGGTAATTGGCCCCGACGCCGGCAGCATCGTCAGCCATTCCGTTCTCGCATGCGAAGTGGAGCCATGCCTCATTGACAAAGGCGATGGTTCCGAACTGGTCGATCAGTGCAATGTTGGCCGGAATGGAATGCAGCACATTCAACTGCATGCTGTCATCGCTGACTGTTGGCGGCAGGTAGTATTGCCGGCTGTCTGGCACGTCGAGACCCCATGAATGTTTTCGTCAGGGGCAAGGACAACAGGAATCGGTAAAAAAACGCTGCACAATGGCGACGGGGTGCGTTGGGTCCCAGGTTCGCTGAAGTCGATCCAGCCGCCGGCTTCCTAGCGATCCCCCGCCATCTCCGCCAGCTTCGCCACCGTGTTCATGTTGCGCGCGGTGCCGGCCTTCGCCGCCGGGATCACCAGCTTCGAGCGGCCCTGGCCCGAAGGGTAGTGGATATAGATTTCAGCCTCGCCCAGTATGGCTTCCTCGTCGGCCTTGCCTTTCAGCCGCTCCAGCGCATCGGCGGGCGGCCTTGCGTCAAGGAAGATGACGGCGACCTTGTTTCCCGGCGCATCGGGGAAAGGGTTTGCCTTGAAGATCTGCGCCATCTCCTCGCCGGTGCGCAGCATGACGCCGACCGGTTTGCCCGCGTATGATTCCAGCCGCTTTTCCAAGGCCGTCCTCACGGCCTTGCGGGCAAGGCCCGTTCTGAAGACGACATTGCCGCTGGCGATATAGGTGGTAACGCCCTCCAAGCCTTCCGCTTCGCACATGGCTCTCAGTTCGCTCATGGGAAGCTTGCCGGTGCCGCCGACATTGACCGCGCGAAGCAGGGCGACGAAGGCGGTCATCGGCTTCCCCTTACTCCGGGACGCGCGCCCGCTTCTGCCGCGCCCTGCCGGGCAGCAGCGTCCCGAACACCCAGTCCCACAGCGGCGATGACACGCCATAGGCGTGGTCGGAGGTTTCATAGTGATGGCGCAGATGATTGTCGCGCAGCGTCTTCAGGAAGCCTTTGCGCATCGGCAGATGGTGCATCGCGTAGTGGCCCATGTCGTAGCAAAGATAGCCGATGCCGAAGCCGAACAGCAGCGGCAGCGCCGGCCCGATGCCGGCGAACAGCCAGAACACCGCGAAGACAAGGGCGCCGACCGGCAGGCTGATCGAGGGCGGCATCACCAGCCGTCTGGAATCGTTGGGATAGTCGTGATGGATGCCGTGAATGACATAGATCATCCGCTGCAGTTGCGGACTGTCCGTCTCAAGATGGAAGAGATAGCGGTGCAGCAGATATTCCGTCAGCGTCCAGATCGCGAAGCCGGCGAGGGCGAACAGCAGGAACGACGCTGCGCTCAGGCCGAAATAGGCGGCGTTGAGCCAGATCAGCAGGGCGCCGACGGGCAGGTAGAGCACCAGTGGCGTCGCCGGATGGACGCGCGAGAGGAACTCGAGAACATCATTGTCGAACAGCCGGACGCGCTCGTCCTTGTTGGACACGTATTTCCGCATGCCTGTTTCCCGCAGCTTTTTCGTCAAACGATCGCCGTCGTGCCGCGATGAGGGCGGCGCGGCAGTATAGGACAACCATCCGTCGATACCATACGCCGCAGGCCTTGAGCACAGATTGTGATCGGCACCCGCCGCCGTCTTTGATATAGTGCAACGGATGAAAGATGAATCGAGCCATCCGGATATTGCCGTTGCGGCGCCGCTTTCGGTCGCCGTCGCAGGCGCGGTTCTGCTGCTCGGCGCGGCTGGCATCCTCTGGTACGGCCACGGCGCCGCGGTCGCGCTCGCGATGATGACAGGCGACGCGTTCCTCAACTGTTTCTGATCGACGGTTCCTCACGATGAATGCCAGATTGCGTCCGCTGCTTCCGGCCATTGTCCTGCTTGTGATCGGTGTCCTGGCGCTCGGCATATCCTGGTATTCGGTCGTCAATGCGCCGGAGAATGCCCCCGCCTCCAGCATCCAGGGGAATTTTTCCCTGACCGACGACACCGGCAAGCGCGTGACGGAAGCCGATTTCGCCGGCCGCCCGCATCTGGTCTTCTTCGGCTTCACGCATTGCCCGGATGTCTGCCCGACGACCCTCTACGAGCTCTCCGCGATTTTCGAGGAACTCGGCGACGACGCGGACAAGCTCGATGTCCTGTTCATCTCCGTCGATCCGGAGCGCGACACGCCCGAATCCATGGCCGATTACGTAGGCAGTTTCGGGCCGCAGTTCACCGGCCTGACCGGCACGAAGGAAGAAATCGACGCCGTCGCCAGGAACTTCAAGGTCTATTACCGCAAGGTCCCGCTTGAAGGCGGCGACTACACGATCGATCACACCGCGGTCGTCTACATGTTCAACCGGAAGGGCGAATTCGTCGCGCCGTTCAATGCAAAGCGACCGCCCGAAGAGGCCGCCGCCGAATTGCGCAAGCTTCTCTAGAGCCGGTCCCGCAAGCCATACCAGGTCATCGCCGAGACGAGGATCGGCCAGCGCAGCAGCGTGCCGCCGGGAAAGCGCGGCACGGGTAGCTTTGCAAATATGTCGAAACGGCTCATCTGCCCGTCGATCGCTTCGGCCAAGAGACGTCCCGCGAAGGGCGCGATCGCGACGCCATGCCCGCAATAGCCCGACGCGTTGTAGATATTGGGAGCGATCCGTCGGATATAGGGCAGGCGGCTCGGCGTGATCGCCAGCGTCGCGCCCCATGCATAGTCGATCCGCGCATCGGCAAGCTGCGGGAATATCCGCAGCATCTTCGGCCGAACGAACGATGCGATGTCGGGCGGGAAGCGGTAGCCATAGGTCTCGCCGCCCCCGAAGACGAGGCGGCCCTCGCCCGTCAGGCGGAAATAGTTGACCACGAAACGGGTGTCCGAGACGGCTTCGCCGCCCGCGATCAACGCTTTCGCCCGCTCGCCCAGCGGTTCGGTCGCAATGATGAAATTGTTGAGCGGCATCACCCGGCGGGCGACCGCGCCGCTGAGGCGGCCGAGATAGCCGTTGCAGGCGAGCACGAGCTGGTTTGCGCGGACGGTGCCCGCTGCCGTCCGGATACTCACCCGGTCGCCTCCGGCAAAGCCGGTGACCATCGTTTGCTCGTGCAGCCTCGCGCCGGCCGCCGCGGCCGCCCGCGCAAGGCCGCGCGCCAGCGCCAGCGGATCGAGATGGCCGCCGCCGGCGTCCCGCGCGCCGCCGTGGAAATAGGGGCTGGCGACCGCTTTGCGCATCGAGTCGCGGTCGAGCGCGGTCATCTGATCGTAGCCGTAGTCCCGGTGCAGCTTTTCGATATGCCGCTGCCAGTCGCCGATATGGCTTGCCTTGTGCAGCCCGTAGATGAGGCCCGCCCGGTATCCGCAGGCGATCACGTGCCGCTCGATCCGCTGGTGCAGATGCGCCTTGGCTTCCTCGGCCATGTCCCAGAGCATCCGCGCCGCCTCACGCCCGGCGATCCGCTCCAGGTCCTCCTGGTCGCGCCGCTGGCCGGAATGGACCTGTCCGCCATTGCTTCCCGAAGCGCCCCAGCCGACCCGCCGGCCCTCGAGCAGCACGACCGAATAACCGCGTTCGGCAAGATGCAGCGCCGTCGACAGGCCGGTATAGCCGCCGCCGACCACGCAGACATCGGCTTTCGTGTCGCCCGCGAGCGCCGGATAGGTCTCGCCGCGCGAGGGCATGGCGGCGTAAAGCGAATCCGGCAGCGCGGTTGCAGCGCCGGGTCTTGGGGCGGACGCCGTTTCAGACATTGAGCAGCAGGTATTCCCGCTCCCACGGGCTGATCACCTGCATGAAGGTTTCGAACTCTTCCGTCTTCACCGCGGCGTAGAGATCTACGAAATTGGCGCCGAGCGTGTCGCGCAGGGGTTCGGTCTCCCTCAGCAGCGCAACGGCCTCCAGCAGCCCGCGCGGCAGGTCGTAGTCGAAGCCGTGCGCGCTGCCCGTCACCGGCGTGGTCGGGGTCAGGCCTTCCTCGATGCCGAGCCAGCCCGCGGCGAGCGATCCGGCGATGGCGAGATAGGGGTTGGCGTCTGACGAGGGGACGCGGTTCTCCACACGGCGGGAATCCGGCTTGGAGTGGGGTATGCGGATGCCGACCGTCCGGTTGTCGTGGCCCCATTGGATGTTGATCGGCGCCGCGGTGCCGCGTACCACCCGGCGGTAGGAATTGACGTAGGGCGCCATCATCGCCATGACGGCGGGAAGATAGGCCTGCATGCCGGCGATGAACGAATGGAATTCGGGCGTCGGGTCGCCATCTGCGTTGCTGAAGATGTTCTGCCCGGTCTCGATATCCTGGATCGACTGGTGGATATGCATCGCCGAGCCCGGCTCGCCGGCGATCGGCTTGGCCATGAAGGTCGCATAGACGTTCTGCGCCAGCGCCGCCTCCCGGATCGTCCGCTTGAACAGGAAAACCTGGTCTGCCAGTTCCAGCGGCGCGCCATGTCTCAGATTGATCTCAAGCTGCGCGGCGCCCTCCTCGTGGATGAGCGTGTCGATCTCCAGACCCTGGGCTTCCGAATAGTGGTAGATCAGATCGACCAGCGGATCGAATTCGTTGACCGCGCTGATCGAGAACGAGTTCCGCCCCGCCTCCGGCCGGCCGGAACGGCCCACAGGCGGCTCCAGCGGATAGTCCGGATCGGTATTCGGCTTGACCAGATAGAATTCAATTTCCGGCGCGACGATCGGCGCCCATCCCCGGCTTTCGAAGAGCTTGATCACCCGCCGCAGCACGTTGCGCGGCGCGACGTCGACGGCGCGCCCGTCCCGGTGAAAGGCGTCGTGGATGATTTGTGCGGTGGGTTCGTTCTCCCACGGCACCAGCGAAAGCGTGGCGAAATCTGGCACGAAATTATAGTCGCTGTCCGCCGGGTCGTAGAAGGGGAGGTCGTCGGTTTCGGGATAGTCGCCGCTGATCGTCTGCAGGAAGATCGATTGCGGCAGGTTCATCACCCGGCCCTCGAAGAACTTCGCCGCCGGCACGATCTTGCCGCGCGCGACCCCCGCCTGATCGGGCACGATGCACTCGATTTCCTCGATGCCCCGTTCGGAAATCCAGCGGCGCGCGTCCTCGAAATTCGTGATGCTGCCGCGTTCGGTCGGTTCGATACTGGTTGTTTCTCTCATGAAATCAAGGATTGAGGGCCGTGAGGGCCGCTCCCTTCTGCTGTTGCCTTGGCGCACCCCGTCCCCGGGAGACGCCGGGACCGTTCCGTCGGCCTTTATCGCGATGGCGCCGTTTCAAAATGCGGGACAACCTTAGCAGCAAAGGAGGCCGCAGGCGAAACCCGCTGCGAGCGATGCTACTTGTTGCGCTCGAAAAGCTTGCCGATGCCGTTCTTCAGAAGGGTTTTCGCCGTGTCCTGAAGCTTCTGCCGGCTTTCCGGATTGTTCAGGTCGAGGAGCCACGCCGCGTCGGGGGCGATCTGGGGAGCGGAAATGGTGCCGCCGAGACGAAAGGGAATGGCGAGTTGGGTCTGCCCGGCCCCTCCAGCGGCGCCCACTTCGGCCAAGCCGCTTCCCTCCAGCCTTCCGCTCGGAATGTCGTGGCTTCCGTTGACGCCGATCTTCAACTGATTTCCCGCCAGAACGAGATCGTTTGTCGTGGACACGCCGTCCCTGATTGTGAACGTCCCGTTGATGCTGGTGAGCGCGGTCTGGTTGCTCGCCTGCGTCTGCGTGGTCCTGGCGGGGTTGAGGATCAGTTCGACGGCCCGTTTCAGATCCACCCCGCTCAGCGTGGCGCCGGAAATATCGATCTTCGCCTGGCCGTTCATGCTGCGCATGAACCGCGCCCCGTTGGCGCCGTCGCCATCGGCGCTCAGCGTCGCGTCGATCTTGCCGGTCAGGCGCGGCGGCAGACCGAGCGCCTCGAGCACCGGCGCGGCCAGCAGCCCCTTGGCCTGAAAACTCGTCGTCATCGGGAGATTTCCGCTTCCGGCCGTCGAGCCGGAGATCGTTCCCGATGCCTTGCCGCCGAAGACATCCGCTTCGCCGACGGCGATCTGAAACTTTCCTTCCCGAGCCGTCAGGCTGATCGCCGAGCGCGTGATGGCGGCCTTGCCGAGTTTGACGCTGGCTGCCGAAAGCCGCAGGTCGATGTCGAAACCTTTCAGCGCCGAAAGGTCGACGGTTCGGTTTGCGCGGACGGGCTGGCCGCCACCCGATGCGGCGCCCTCCGGCGCGGCCGGCCTGTAGCGGTCGAGATCCACCGCGTCCGCCGCCAGCGTGCCCTGGACGATCGTCAGCGCGCCGGTGCGTCCGATCTTGAGCGCACCCTCCGCATTCGTTTCGTCGACGCGCATCTTGAGACTGGAAAGCGCGGCGTTGGACCCGACGAGGTTGACGTTGGCGGTGAGAGCGACGTCGTTCAGGCCGGGACCTGCGCCCACGGGAACGTGGAGCCAGGACAGCAGGGCGCGCAATTTTCCGGAGCGCAGATCGGCCGTGCCGTTGTACTGGAACTCGGCCTGGGTGTTGGCGCTGCCTTCGAGCTTGAGCTGGCCAAGGCTGGAGTTCAGCGAGGCGGTGAACCCGCTCTTGCCGGTTCCCATGAGCGCCAGCGGATCGGAAGCCCTGCCGCTGAATTCCACCGCAGAGCCGTTCCAGATGAACGATCCCGCCGCGGTCGCGGGCGCCTGCGCGTTCGGCCAGGTGAGGCTGCCATTGATGCTCGTCAGGCTGAAACGGTCGGCCGCGGCGTTCTGATAGACCAGCGTGCCTTCGCTGACCTCGATCGTGCCGAGCCGGACGGCGGTGCCGCCTTCGCCGCCGGGGGTTCCCACGGCCCTGTCGACCGCGGTTTCCACGCTCCCTTTGCCCGTCGTCTGCCAGTTCGTGCCGCCGGTGCCGCGATGAAGCGTGATCTTCGGACGTACGAGTTTGAACGAGCTGACCACCACGTCGCCGCTCAGCAGCGGAAAGAGTTCGACGGTCCCGTCGAGTTCGTCCATGACGGCAACGGGTGTGCTGCCGTCGCGCCCGGTGAGGGTGACGTTGCGGATGTTGAAGCCGAGCGCGGGCCAAAGGGAAAAGTGGGTGTCTCCGTCTATCCGCACGTCAAATCCGGTCAGCCGCGACGCGTGGCGCGCGACTTCCTGCTGGATTGTCCGTGTCGAAACCGTTTGGGCAAGCAGGACCGAGCCCGCCACCACAATGACGGCCAGCGCAGCCAGCGCGATCAGAATTCGCCGCATGTCCGGTCCAATTCCCCCTGAGCTGCCCGGTATCGCCCGTTGCCCGCGACGATAGGTGTTTGAGGGCAAAAAACAACTGCCACCGCCTGCTTTTCACAATTGGTGGCGGAAAGCAGCGGCGCCAGCACGGAGACATCGTTTGGGTGATTCTCCGGCTCGGCGCCACCATTCGATGCCCTGCCCACACGGCGGAGTTGTGGCGGTTTCGGGGCAGCATCTGCCGTATTGCCCGGTGCGAACCGTGCGCTGCCTGTTGCATCGCACACCACCGGGTTGTAACCCTTTGCCCGTGGGAAATCCGGTTTGCGACCGGATGATCTCCTGCCGAACGAGAAACGTACGTTTGCGCATCTTTTCAATCCCGCTTTCTTTCTGTCATATGCGGGAGGCGTGGCTGCTCCGCCTTCCGGCGGCGAGATGATGTGCGACGAGGGCTCGGAACGGCCGTGATAGACAGACCCGTAGAGATGGGGAGCGACGATGAAGAAAGTATATCAGTCCGCCGAAGAAGCGCTTGATGGGCTTCTGTTTGACGGCATGTTCATAGCGGCGGGCGGTTTCGGCCTTTGCGGCATTCCCGAAAATCTCATTGCGGCCATACGGAAGGCCGGCACGAAGAATCTGACGGTGGCTTCCAACAATGCCGGCGTTGATGATTTCGGCCTCGGAATCCTGCTGCAATCCAAGCAGGTCAAGAAGATGATCTCTTCCTATGTCGGGGAGAACGCGGAATTCATGCGGCAGTATCTGTCGGGCGAACTGGAACTGGAGTTCAACCCGCAGGGTACGCTGGCCGAGCGCATGCGCGCCGGCGGCGCCGGCATTCCCGGCTTCTACACCAAGACGGGCGTCGGCACGATCATCGCCGAGGGCAAGGAACACAAGGAATTCGACGGCGAAACCTATATTCTGGAACGCGGCATCGTCGCCGACATCTCCATCGTCAAGGCGTGGAAGGGCGATGACACGGGCAATCTCGTGTTCCGCAAGACGGCGCGCAACTTCAATCCGAATGCGGCGACATGCGGCAAGGTCTGCATCGCCGAGGTCGAGGAACTTGTCCCGCGCGGCAGCCTCGACCCCGACAGCATCCACACACCGGGAATCTTCGTGCACAGGATTCTCCAGGGCAAACACGAAAAGCGGATCGAGCAGCGCACCGTGCGCGCCGCCTGAGGAGAACAATCATGGCTTGGGATCGCAATCAGATGGCCGCGCGGGCGGCGCAGGAACTCGAAGACGGCATGTATGTCAATCTTGGCATCGGCATTCCGACGCTGGTTTCCAACTACATTCCCGAAGGCGTGGACGTCACGCTGCAGTCGGAGAACGGGATGCTCGGCATGGGCCCGTTCCCCACCGAGGACGAAATCGACCCGGATCTCATCAATGCGGGCAAGCAGACGATCACCGAACTCGCCCGCACCTCCTATTTCGACAGCGCCACGTCGTTCAGCATGATCCGCGGCGGCAAGATCGCCATGGCGATCCTCGGTGCGATGGAAGTGGCCGAGAACGGCGATCTGGCGAACTGGATGGTGCCCGGCAAGCTGGTCAAGGGCATGGGAGGCGCGATGGACCTCGTTGCCGGCGTCAAGCGCGTGGTCGTGATCATGGATCACACCGACAAGGCCGGTAATCCCAAGCTTCTGAAGAAATGCTCGCTGCCGCTCACCGGCACCGGCGTCGTCGATCGCATCATCACCAATCTCGGCGTCTTCGATGTCGTCAAGGGCGGCCTGAAGATCGTCGAGCTTGCGCCCGAGGTCACCGAGGCCGAAATCCGCGAGAAGACCGAGGCGGCGATCGTCTCCTGACGGCCCGTGGGGGCGGGCTGGAGCCTCAGCCCGCCGCCTTCCTGCGCTTTTGCCACTCGGCCCGGATCGAAGGAATGAGCTCCGGATCGGCTTTCAGGTGTGGCGCTTCCGCATCGAGGATGGCCTCGAACAGCCGGTCCTTGTAGGGCGCGGTATCGAATGCCTCCGCGCCGGCAGCGTCGACCAGGATGTCGACAAGCCTTTCGGCGGCGGTCAGCCTTCCCCACAGATAATCGTTTTCCCGCCAGCGCCTGTTGAAAAAGGCGCCGAAATGGTGGAGCGCGATGCCTTTGAGCTTCGTGGCGGCGCCACCGCCGCGGATCGCATTGGCATCCGCCGGGCTGATCCGGTCGATCAGAACCGGGTCGAGCTCGGCGAGATCCGTCTGCTGGGTCATCGGCAGGGTCAGGACGTCGAAGAACGGAAAACCGACATAGGCGACGATCAGCGGATAGCGCGCCCATTCGGGGAGATAGTTGAGCACCATGATGCTGAAGAGTTCATCGGACCGGCGATCGACCGATTCCAGATCCAGAGCTTCCGCCAGCGGCTTGGCGGCCTCGTCGGGATCGGGTATCGGCCCGGCCGCCAGAATATCTGCCGCGACGCTGCGCAGCGGATCGCCGTGCGTCTCGGGCTTCCACAGCTGCCGGGTCTTGTCGAGCTGCGCATAGAGTTCGTTCTTCAACTCGTCGAGTAGCTTGCCGTCGAGATAGGCCGAGGTGCCGTGGCGTCCCGCATCCTTGTAGAGGACGTTGAGGCGGGAGATGACGAAGCGCAGGCGGCGGACGCGGAAATCGACGTCGAAGGCGCGCAGAAAGCGGACCGCCCGCGCCGGTGTCGCCGCACGTGGATCGCCGTTCGCAAGAAGGGCCTCGATATCGCTCACCGGGATTTCGGATGGCGCGGCGTCGGCGAGCGAGGCGACGAGCGTGTTCACCCGGCCAAGCACCATCAGGGTCTTCAGGCGCAGGTAGCTTTGGAAGGCGAATCCGGACTGCGCCGCCGCGGCGGTGTTGGCCTTGTCCCGCCATTCTGCGAACGCACCCGATGACGGGCCTTCCAGCCGTTCGCGGTCGATGATGGTGTCAAGCATCGGTCCGACCTGCGGAATGGCGGCATCGATGGCGGATGCCACCAGATGAACGTGCCGGTTGTGCTGCTCGACCACCGCAAGATCGTCCACGATCGGTTCGTTGCGTGGAATTTCCGCCAGCGATGCCACGATGGCGCGGAAGAAGCCCGGCATCGCGTCGGTCAGCGTGAACGGCAGGTCGGGATGGAAATCCGGGTTGGGATCGACATAGACGATACGGCGGGCGATCTCGCGTTGCGCGGGGCGGTTGCCGAGGGCGGCGATGGCGAAGGCGAATGGCTTGTTGTTGACGACGCTGCCGTCGATGAAGGGAATGTCCTCCACGATGCGATCGTTGCGCGCCTGGGCCGAAAAATTCTGGTTCAGGAAGAGCTTGCGGTCCGGCCAGGCCTGGCCGCGCCGTCTGAGCGCCTGATCGATTTCGCGGATGGTGGCCGGCGGGAAAGCCCCCGGAAAGGATGCCGTGGCGCGTGCTGCGAACACGAGGCCGGGAACGCTTTGGCGCCCGAGCGTATCGTGCAGGCCGGTCGGCGACCGTCGATACCGGAAGGTGAGGGGAAAGCGATGCTCGCGTTCGGCGATATGGGACGGATCGTGAAGCTGCAGATGGCTTGGGTGGCCGTTGAAATCCGTCAGCGAGATGAACAGGTCCAGCGGGTGGCCGTGCGGCAGGAGCGAATGGCCCAGATCGTGTTCGTCCATCCGTGCGCAGGCATCGAACATCCAATGGGTGAATTTTGCTCCCGAGAAGGGCGGCTTGAACCAGCGCAGGTTCATGAATTTCTCGAGTTTGGCGCGCGTCTCCGGGTCATCGCCGAGGTTCATCCTGCCGGTCATCGCCATGCGCAGGAACGGATTGATCACCATCTTGATCCAGCGCGAATAGCGCGCTTTCTCGTCGGCGAGTTCCAGCACGTCGGCATGAGTGAGCCAGAGCTCCCTCAAAGGGTCGAGCGGAAGATCGTGCGCGAGCGCGCGCGACAGGAACATCCCGGTCACGCCACCTGCCGAAGCGCCGGAAATCACGTCGCAGACGACCCGGATCTCGCTGTCCCCGGCGAGCGCCTGCAGCAGGTCGAAATAGACCCCTTCCGTGTCGGTTTCGCGCGCCGTCGCAAATCCCTCAGCGGGAAAGGACTGGCTATGCCTGATGTTGGCGTCCGGTTCGGCGAAATACAGCCTCGACGCGCGCGCGAGCTTCTGCACCTCCCGCGTCACGCCGAACATGTAGATCGCCAGCGACACGCCGCCATACAGCACGAGCGCGAGGCGCAGTTCCTTGTCGCGTTCCATTCCCCCGCCTTCTTTGCCGCAAGAGGCTGCATTCCGCCCGGCGACTTGTAAAGGGCCGTCGCCCGAGGCGGCTCAATTGCCGCGCCGCGCCATGTGCGACAGCAGATACACCGGCGTGATGCCGGCCAGGATGATGACGAAAGCGGCGGGGCTGGCGTCCTCGACGCGGGCGCGGGAAGCGAACTCGTAGATATAGGTTGAGAGCGTATTGACGCCGAAGGGACGCAGCAGGATCGTTGCGGAAAGCTCCTTCAGGCTGTCGATGAACACCAGCAGCGCTCCTGTCGCGAGCGGCGGCCAGAGCAATGGCAGCAGCACCTGTCTGACCGTCTGGAGATGATTTCGTCCCAGCGTGCGCGCCGCCATGTCGAGGTTCGGCGATAGTTTCTTCAGCCCGCCGTCCAGCGCGCCCTCGGCCATCGCCATGAAGCGGATCGCATAGGCATAGAGGATGAGCGCGCCGGAACCGGAAAGGAGGAGGCCCGTGGCGATGCCGAATCGGCCCCGCATGAAGCCGTCCACGGCGTTGTCGAACGCCGCGATGGGGATGAACAGGCCGAGCGCCACGATCGTGCCGGGTATGGCGTAACCGATCGTGGCGAGCCGGATGAGGGCCGATTCGCGCCGCTGGCCGCGCAGCCTTGTCCAGTAGGCAAGCACGAAGCCTGCGGCGACGGTCACAGCGGCGGCGGCGGCGGCGAAGATGAGACTTGTTGTGAGGGCCTCCAGCAGCTTGGGTTCGACGAAGCCTTCAAGCCGCTTCATCGCATAGCCGCCGAGCACATAAGCCGGAATTCCGAAACCGGTGGCGATCGGGAAAAGGCACGCCGCGAAGGCGACGACGGCAGTCGGGCCGCGCAGGCGAGGAAGCGTGAACGTACCTTGCCCACTGCTGCGCAGTTCGAAATAGCGCTGGTCCCGCCGCGCCCTGCGTTCGATCAGGATGAGGCCGAAGACCACGAGAAGAAGGACCAGGGAGAGCTGCGCGGCGCCCGCCAGGTCGCCCTGGTTCAGCCACAGCGAGAAGACCGAGAAGGTCAGCGTCCGCACGCCGAGAAATTCCACCGCGCCGATGTCGTTGATGGCCTCCATGAGCGCCAGCGTGATGCCGAGAGCGATCGCGGGGCGCGCCATGGGAAGAAGAATGCGACGGAAGATGCGCCACTGCCCGGCGCCCAGCAACTGCGAAGCTTCGACCAGTCGCCGCCCCTGCAGCGCGAAAAGCGCGCGACAGGCGAGATAGACATAAGGATAGAGCACCAGCGACAGGATCAGCACCGCACCCACGAGCGAGCGGATGTTGGGAAAGAAGTAGTCCCGCGACGTCTCGAAACCGCCAAGGCTGCGGATGAAGTGTTGGACCGGTCCGGTGAAGGAAAAAAATTCGACGAAGGCGTAGGCGGCGAGATAGGTCGGCACGGCCAGTGGCAGAACCATCGCCCACGAAAAGATTCGTCGTCCGGGAAAGTCGAAGAAGGTGACGAGCCAGGCACCCATGGCGCCCATCATGCCGGTCAGCACGGCGACGCCGACCATCAGCAGCGAGGTTGTCAGCGCGGCGCCCGGCAGGACCGTCCGGAAAAGCTTCAGAAGGCTCTCGCCGCCGCTTGCCGCCGCGATCCAGCACAGCGACAGGATCGGCAGGACGACGAGCAAACCGATGACGACCGCGAGCGCCGTCAGCGTGGACGCCCGTGATACTGCGGGCGAGAAGGCCCGCGGCCCTCTCGCCGGTCGCAACTGTCCCGTCGCTGCCAATTGGGCCGCCTACATCGCCGGTCCGTCGTTGAAGCCGACCTTGTCGACCAGTTCGGAAGCTTCCTTGCGGTGGCCGGCGATCTCGGCGAGCGGCAGATCGTCCGCGTGGAGTTTGCCGAAGGACTTCACGATTTCGGAAGCCTCGGCCCCGGGCTTCAACGGATATTCGAAGACCTGTTCGGCATAGATCGCCTGTGCTTCGCCGCTGGACAGGAACTCCATGAGCTTGACTGCCTCTTCGCGGTGCGGCGCCGACTTCACGAGTGCCATACCCGAAATGTTGACATGGGTGCCGCGACCATCGGCGTTGGGAAACAACACCTTGATCGACTTGGCCCATTCCTTCTGTTCGGGCTCCTTTTCGTTCGTCATCATCAGGCCGACATAGTAGGTGTTGCCGAGCGCGATATCGCATTCGCCGGCGTGGATCGCCTTGGCCTGCGAACGGTCGTTGCCTTCCGGCTTGTGCGCGAGGTTGTCGCGAAGCCCCTCAAGCCAGGATTCGGCCTTTTCGGCGCCGTTGTGAGCGATCATCGAGGCGAACAGCCCGATATTGTAGAAATGCTGTCCGTCGCGAAGGCAGATCTTGCCTTTCCACTTCGGATCGGCGAGTTCCTCATAGGTGATGGAATCCTGCTTAACCCTGTCCCGCGAGGCATAGACGACGCGTCCGCGCATCGTCAGGCCGAACCAGTGACCGTCCGGATCGCGGAAATGGGCGGGGATGTTCTTCTCGATGGTCTCGTCGCTCAGCGCCTCGGTCACGCCGGCTGCCTTGGCCGCATCGAGCCGGCCGATGTCGACGGTCAGGATGAGGTCGGCCGGTGAATTGGCGCCCTCCGATTTGATGCGCTGTTCCAGGCCCTTGTCGAGGAACAGGACATTGGTCTCGATGCCTGTCTCCTTGGTGAAGGCGTCGAGAACCGGCTGAATCAGTTCCGGCTGCCGATAGGAATAGATATTGACCTCGGCGGCCATTCCGGGCGTGGCGAGCGTTGCAAACGCGAAAAGGCCCACCGCGGCGAGAGGTCGCCGGGCAATATGTGCGGAAAGCATGTTCTTCCTCCAATCGACGGGGGTTAAGGCCCCATCATCGCGAGTTGAGCGCGCGCGGAATATCCGCGCGACGCCCGACGTGTCCCGCATAGGGCGCGTGATGTCAATTCGTTTTGCGCCTGAAATCAGTAGCTTAGAATAATTCCAAAAAAGACGACCGCAATTGTCATCTTTCCGGACCTCTATTCCGCCAGCACCCTGTTCTGGGGAAAGGAAACCTCAATCAGCGTGCCATGATCGACTTTGCTTTCGATGCCGAAACTGGCTCGGTTGGCTTCCACCAGCGCCTTGGTCAAAGGCAGGCCGAGGCCGGTGCCCCGGTTGGCGTTGAGCCGGTTCTGGCCGACCTGACGGAACGGCTCCATGGCGGTGCGAATATCGGTTTCGTTCATGCCGACGCCGGTGTCGCGGACCCTGAGCAGGACGTCGCCATCGGCGGTATGAATCGTCGATACGATGATCTGCCCGCCGGGGGGTGTGAACTTGACCGCGTTGGAAAGAAGATTGAGCAGGATCTGGCGCATGCTGCGCTGGTCGGCGACGACGGGCGGCAGGTCCAGTGTCAGGTTCGTGCGGATCAGGATGCGTTCCTTGTTGGCCTGCGGCTGCATGATGGCGACCGACTGTTCGACGATGTCGTTGAGCAGCACCGAGCCGAACTCCAGCTCCATGTGGCCGGCTTCGACCTTCGACAGATCGAGAAGGTCGTTGATCAGGCTGAGGACGTGATCGCCGCTGGTGCGGATATCGTGAATATAGCCGCGATAGCGTTCATTGCCGATCGGGCCGAAACGCTCCTCGATCATGACCTCGGAGAAACCGATGATGGCGTTGAGCGGCGTGCGGATCTCGTGGCTGATCTTGGCCAGGAATTCGGACTTCTGGGCGCTCAGCGTTTCCGCCTTCCGGCGCGCTTCGACGAGTTCGCCTTCGGCCTTCTTCCATTGCGTGATGTCGCGGATGACCGCGCAGAATTTCGTCTGCGGACCGTCGCCGAGTCTTCCGATGGTCAGGAAGAGCGGCAACGCGCCGCCCTGGGCGACGCGGCCGGTGATCTCGCGGCCGTCATTGAGGATGCTGGCGACGCCGTTGCGCTTCAGCCCTTCCAGATAGTCCTGCACCGAGTCGCGACTCTCGGGCGCGATGAGAGTGGTGAAGGCACGGCCGGTGACCGCGTGGCTGTCATGTCCGAACAGTGCTTCGGCGCTCTGATTGAGACGCTCTATTCGTCCCTCGCTGTCGAGAACGACGACACCCTCCGTGGCGGTGTCGAGGATCGCCCGCAACTCGGCAATTTCCGAGGTGGCGTCGATCTGCTGCGATATCGATTCCGCCGCGGCGGTTTCCGCCGGCGCTGCGATCGGGCGCACGAAATAGGCCATCGCGGCCCTGCCACCGCTCGTGACGCGGCGCAGGCGCGCGTCGATCGGAAAGGAATCGCCGCCACGGGTCACGCCGACGAGCCGGCGTCCGCGCTCCGCGGCAAGATCCAGCCGCTCTGCAAAGAGCGCGCCGACGCCGCCCGCATGCTCGATTGCGGCGGCATCGGGGTAACCGAACATTTCCAGCAGCGGCCGGTTCGCCCGCAGGATCGTCTCGTCGCGGAAGACGATGATGCCGTCCGACACTTCGTCGAGCAGCCGCCGTTCCTCGTCTTTCCCGGCCGCGCGGCTTTCGCCGGTGTGAGACCCGACCTCGTCTTCGGGAGGGATGAATTCCAGATCGGACAGTGCCGGCTCGCCCGTTTGCTGTGTGGCCGCTTCCGGCGGCAGCGGCACGTCTTCTGACGGTGTGGCGTCGATCCCGGTTTCGGGCTGATCGGCCTCATCGTCCACACCGGGCTCGTCGGCCGCGGCGGCAACGGGCCCGCCCGCCCGGTAGTCGGCGTCATCGCCTGCGAGCGCCCGGCCGATCGCCTGAAAGGCCTGCGCCTCATGCGGCAGCAGCCGCGCCTGTTGCTCTTCGTCACCAACCACGGGCGCTACCCCGCCTGTCAGTGCATCGTCATCCTCAGCGTCGCCATCCTCGTCCGCGAGGATTGCCCGGGCGGCGGCGATGAACGCTTCGTCGGCTTCGGCGACGGCGACTTCCTTCTCCGGGGATGCGTCGTCGGAAATCTCCACGCCGCCGGTCGCATGCGCGCGGTAACCTGCCAGCTCCAGATCCTCGTCATAGACCGGCGCGCCGGAAAAAATGAAGCCGCGGGTGCTTGCCGGGCCGGTCCATACCGCAGGCACATCGCGGAATGCGCGACCGGCCGCCAGCGCGTTGGCGAGGGCGTCGTCGCGCGTTTCGCAAACCTGCGTCAGATCGACGCCCGCAATGTCGCCGCCGGCGTAGCCGAGCAATGTCGAAAGCGCAGGATCGGCATCGCTGACGATTCCATCCAGATCGATCAGCAACCGGTAGCGCAGGCCGAACAGCGGATCGCCGCCACGGCCCGTCTCCGCGACGGGCCCGGCCGAAACCGATTTCAGTTCCCGGGGAGGATTGTCCGAAGCTTCCAGGGTGGCTGCTCCGGCCGCGCGTTCGCGGCGCGCGGCAACCAAGGGTCCGTCGCCGATTTCCAGCCGCGTCAGCTGCCAGCCATCGCGCGTGGTGGCGATCTTGCCGTCCGCCAGGAAATCGCGGGCGAGCTTTCCCACTTCGTCATCCTTGAACGGACTGTCGCGGAGGACTGTCCCGGAACCGTCGATCAGGATGAGGTCTGTCGGCAGTGCCTTTTTGGCCATCGCGACGCGCCGTGCTGGCGGCGGGACGCGAAACTGCCCCGTATCCAGCACCTGGAAAGCGATCGTGCCGTTGTCACGCGGCGTGCATTGGACGGTCACCGCCACGTCGCGCACGCCCTGTATGACGCGTATGCGTTCGATTCCCGGCTGGCGACCGCGAATCCGGCTCCCGGCAATGGCGTCGCACTGGCGCGCGAGGCGGCTGCCCGCTTCAAAACGCCTGCCTTCAAGCGCCTCGATGTCGGCAACGCCGAACAGCGCGGCGGCGGCGGCGTTGGCGTTGTCGGCGCGATGCTCGGACGGGTCCCAGACCCAGGCCGGCCGTGCCGAAATCAGGTCCGCCGCGGCCTGCAGGCTGTGTGAAATGCCGGTCATGCTCAGAGACTGCCGTCCAATCCAGATCGCACCCCGGCCTCATCGCGAGTCCTGAGGCGCTGCCAAAAATTCCGCAACGGCGCCCGGTCCCGGAATGATCGCGCCATCGGACCCGGACTATAGGCATCGGGGGCGCTTTCCGTCCACAACGGGCCCGCTGCCGGGAACGCTTATCTTAAGAATTGGTTAAGTAGGCCTGCGTGCGCAAGACGGCACTTTTATGTCGCAGTGCACAATAGTTATATTGCAACGCACAAATCCGCGCCTATATTTGTTTCAGCGAGGCGCAAAATATGCACCCGCATCTGACACGGAAAGGATTCCATCATGAGCGAGACGTCGACCCCGAAGACGAAGAAGCCCAAGGCGGAAGAGATCAGGCAGGAGATGGAAAGCGCCGCCGACGAGGCGTCCGCCAACGCTGCAACAGCCTTCGACAGCCTTGCGGTGCCCGAGCCGGTACGAAGCCTCGCCGAACTCGGCATGTCCCGCGCGCGTGACACATACGAGACCTGCAAGACGATTGCCAACGATTCCAGCGCGATGGTCGAGACGACCTTCGACGCGATCTCCCGCAACTCCGCCGAGATCAACAAGTCCGCGCTGCATGCCGCCAAGGCTTCCGTGGCCGATGGCTTCGATCACCTCGAAGCGCTGATGGGCGTGCGCACGCTGGCCGAATTCATGGAACTGCAGACCCGGTTCGCCCGTCGCCAGTTCGAGGGGATGACCAATCAGGCCAAGACGTTTCAGGGCAAGATAGGCAAGGCGATCGAGGACACCGTGTCCCCGGCGCGCGACAACATGAACAAGACGATGGCGACCGTGAAGGCCGCCTTCTGAACATTTGAACGCTGGCACGACGCCACGACAGGAGGCCCGGCGGTTTTCGCCGGGCCCCCGTTTTGCCCGGCTAAGCACCCCGACACCCTTGCCTGAAAGGCTGAGGGCGGTTATCTGTCTCGCGCATATCCTTTGATTGATGTGCAGCTGTAGCTCAGTTGGTTAGAGCGCCTGATTGTGGATCAGGAGGTCCCCCGTTCAAGCCGGGGCAGCTGTACCAATCATTTCAAAGAGTTAGCTGACGGGCTGTCTCGGGTTTGGATCCTGGCCACCACCCGGCCACCACCTTCCATATATTTATGAACGCATGATGCGACCCGTCCTCGGCGTCGCGACGCTCGTCGAAGGACCGGGCTGGATCGATTTCGATAGGCGATGAAGTCGCGAAAGCGCTGTCGGAAAGCCCGGCCTTGGCCCGGCGATTGTCTTGCGTTGGCGCCGGGACCGGAACGCGCCGGTGTCGGAATGCATCACGGTGATCGAAGCGTGGGCCAGATACGCGGCTTCGCGCGCCAGACCCTCGATCTCTTCCTGAAGCCGTCCGGCCCGCTCGCCGCAGCCCTCGATAGCGCAGGTTTGCGCCGCTCGCCTAATCCCCGTGCGCCTGTCCGGTCGCCAGCACCTTGACCGATTGTCAGGTTTTCGGACACTAATGAGTATATTTAAATGCCATCCGGTTTTCTGCAACTCTGCCAAGAGCGCGGACGATCAGGGCAAAAGATCATCAGGGAGGATCCGATGCATGCATCGGCCATTCAGTCAAAGACGCGCAGCGTCTGCGATGCGATCGTGGTCGGCGCAGGCTTCGCAGGGCTTTACGCGATCTACAAATTGCGCGGGATGGGGCTGAGCGTCCGCGGCCTTGAAGCAGGATCAGATGTCGGCGGGGTGTGGTTCTGGAACCGCTATCCGGGAGCCCGCTGCGATGTCGAAAGCATGCAGTATTCCTACGGGTTCGACCCGGATCTCGAACAGGAATGGCAGTGGACCGAGCGATATGCCGCGCAACCTGAGATACTCTCCTACATTCAGCATGTCGCGGATCGATTTCGTCTGCGTGAGCATTTTGCGTTCGAAACACGGATGATTCGAGCCGCTTTTGATGCGCCTCGTGTCTTTCTGCCTTACGCCGGTGGCCTGGCGAACTATCGCAAGAGGTGCGACGAGGTGGCGGCAGCCGGATATCCCGGTTTCCAACTGAGCGGGAGCGCTAGCGGGCGCTCTTCGCAGCGCGTTTCCGGCAATTAGCGGAGGGCAAAATGGCGCTCGATCCTGTCATCAGTGCAATGCTTGAGAAGGCCGCCGGGCAGCCGGCCTGGCATACGTTGACGCCCGGGGAGGTCCGGGCAACCGATCTGGCCCGCTATGCGCTTGTCCAGAAGCCGCAGGTGGGCAGCGTGACGGATCGGGTGATACCCGGGCCGCACGGTGACATCAGCATCCGCGTTTACCGTCCCGACGATCAGGCCGGACGGCCGATCGTGGTGTTTTTCCACGGCGGCGGATTCGTGATCTGCAGCGTTGAGACGCATGACGGGCTTTGCCGGCAGATTTGCGCGCGAACCGGCGCCATCGTGGTGTCTGTCGATTATGCCCTGGCCCCGGAGAACAAGTTTCCAAAAGGCCTCGACGAATGCCTCGCGGCCACCCGGTGGGTGGCTGAGAATGCAGGTGAGATCGGCGGAGACCCTGACCGGATGGCTCTCGCCGGCGACAGTTCCGGCGGTAATTTCGCCGCGGTGACCGCCATGCGGATTCGCGATGAGGGAGGCCCGAGACTTGCAGCGCAACTCCTGATTTACCCGGTGACCGATCATCATTCGGCAGGCTGGCCTTCCTACACGGAGCGGGCGACCGGATGCGGTCTGACAAGCGAGACGATGGTCTGGTTCTGGAGCCACTATCTTGACCGGAACCACAGCCCTGACGATCCGATGGTCTCGCCCAACAGGGCGGATAGTCTGTCGGGCCTGCCGCCGACCTATGTCATCACGGCGGAATATGATCCGTTGCGGGACGAAGGCGGGAGCTATGCAGACAGGCTGGCTGCGGCCGGCGTCGATACCGTGCATGTCCGCTACGACGACGTCCATCATGGCTTCTTTCCCTGGGTCGGCGTCATCGGCCGATCGGAGGAGGCGATGAAGGCCGCCTGCAACTGGCTACAATCAAAACTGCAGTGACGAGCCCGTGTCCGTACGGCGCGACCGGGTCAACCGGGAGGTTTCAGCGTGGAATTGAGCAATCGTGTCGCCATCGTCACCGGTGCGGGCGGAGGGATAGGCCGTGCCATCGCACTGGCCCTCGCTGACGGCGGATGCAACGTGGCGCCCTTCGACCTCGATGCGGAAGGTGCCGAGAAGACCGCCGCGCTCGTCCGCGACAAGGGACGTCGCGCCATGGCCGGGTCGGGCAGCGTTGCCGACCGACCTGCCGTCGCACGCTTTACAGGCCTGGTCGCCGCGGAATTCGGCAGGATCGACGTTCTCGTGAACAATGCCGGCGTTCTGCTCGCCAGCCCGTTTCTGGAGGTTTCGGAGGCCGACTGGCGCACCTCTTTTTCCGTCAATCTGGATGGCGCCTTCCATTTTTGTCAGGAAGTACTGCCGCATATGGTCGCCCGCAAGGGCGGGGCGATCGTGAACATGTCGTCATGGACCGGCAAGAAAGGCGTTCCGAACCATGCCGCCTATGGGGCGACCAAGGCTGGCCTGATTAATCTGACGCAGGTGCTCGCCGGTGAATTCGGCGGCCATGGCATTCGCGTCAATGCGGTCTGTCCCGGCATTATCGTCGATACCGGCATGCGCGACGTCGCCGAGAGAAGCTACCGTGAGCAGGGACTTCCGGACGCCAGCACGCGCACGAAGACGACGGTCCCTCTGCAACGGCCAGGGCTTCCCCAGGACGTGGCCTCCGTCGTGGTTTTTCTCTGCTCCGATGCGTCAGGCTATATGACCGGCCAGGCGGTGAACATTACCGGCGGGCTGTGGATGAACTGACGCCGGTTGCCGCGCCGCCCTATTCCGGGGTGGTCGCATAGGGCAGGTATGAAGAACGCACCAGCCAGCCGCAGTCGATCGGCAGCGTGACACCGGTAATCGCGCGCGCCGCGTCGGAACACAGAAACCAGATTCCTTCGGCGACTTCTGCCGGCTCGACGAACCGTCCCAGTGCGGCTCTTTCAATCATCAGTGCCGGATCGCGTTTTCCCTCATCGACGAGCCTGCGCATCAAAGGGGTCATCGTATAGCCGGGAGCAACGGCGTTCACGCGCACGCCCCTTGCCCGAACTCGGCGGCCATAACCTCCGTCATCATCTTGAGGCCCGCCTTGGAAGCGGCGTAGGCGGGCTGCGCTGAGGGGCGCGTCGAACTGATCGAGCACAGATTGACGATCGCGCCGGTCCCGGCCGCCATCATCAGTCTGCCCACTGTGCGGCTCATGAGCATCGCGCCGCGCAGATTGACTTTCAGGATGGCATCGTACTCGGCGACGGGCATGTCGGTAACCCTGACGGCGCCCTGGAGAATTCCGGCCGAGTTCACCAGCGCCGCCGGCGTTCCATGCTCCGCCGCCACCTTCGCGGCGAACGCCTCCACGAGAGCCTCGTCGCCGACATCGACCCGTTCGAAGGATGCGCGGGCGCCTGCGTCCGTCAGGGCCCTGACGACTGAAGCGCCGCTTTCGGCGTCGAAATCGGCAATCACGACGGATCACCCGCCTTCGCTGAACCTTTGCGCGCACGCGGCACCGATGCCGTTGGCGCCGCCGGTTATGATGGCGAGGGGACGTGAGGTCATGCGATCATGAACCCTCTGTATCCATCGCTGGCGACGTCGCGGCATATTTCGCGATACTTGCCGAAGCCGCCGACATAGGGAAGAAATACCCGGGGCTTGCCCGGAATATTGGCGCCCATGTACCAGGATTTCGTTTGCGGAAACAGCGTGCCCGCCGCCACCTTGTTGACTTCCTCGACCCAGGCGTTTTCGGCATCCTCGGTCGGCTCGATAACGCGTGCACCGCGCTTCAGCATGTCCGACAGGCATTGCGTTACCCATTCGACATGCTGTTCGATCGATACGACGACATTGGTCAGGATCGACGGGCTTCCAGGACCGGTTATGACGAACAAATTGGGGAAGCCGGCCATCATGATGCCGAGATAGCTTCGCGGCCCGCCGACCCACTTGTCTGACAGCTTCTGTCCGGCTCGTCCCCTGATGTCGATGCGGGCGAGCGCGCCCGTGACCGCGTCGTATCCGGTCGCGAAGACGATGGTGTCGAGTTCATAGTCTCCGGCGGATGTTCGGATGCCGCTGCCCACGATCCGCTTGATGGGCGTTTCGCGCAGATCGACCAGCGTGACGTTCGGCCGGTTGTAGGTCGCGTAATAGTCCGTATCCACGCATATCCGTTTGGTGCCGATCGCGTGGTCGGTGGGCGCAAGCCGCCTTGCAACCTCCGCGTCGGGAACGATCGAGCGAATTTTCTGGCGAACGAATTCCGCGGCAAGGTCATTTGCCTTCTTGTCGACGAACAGATCGTTGAAGCAATGCGTGAAATTGGCCCCGCCGCGCTGCCAGCGCCGTTCATACTCCGTCTGCCGCTCGGCGTCGTCGACCTCCCAGGTTCCACGGGTGGCGTATTCGTAGAGGATCCCTGACCGCGTATTTCGCGCCTTTTCTCGATGGGCCGGATAGTCCTTCTTCCAGGCATCCTGGGCCTCTTTCGGTAGCGGTGCATTCCAGGCAGGTATCGAGAAGTTCGGTGTGCGCTGGAAGACGTAGAGATGGGCTGCCTCGGCTGCGATGACAGGAATGGCCTGAATGCCCGACGAACCGGTGCCGATGACGCCGACGCGCTTTCCTTTGAACGACACGGGAGTCTTCGGCCAGCGGCCGGTATGGTACCACTCGCCCCTGAAATCGCTCAGGCCTGAGATATCGGGCACGCGTGCCGCCGAAAGGCACCCCGTCGCCATGATGCAGAAACGGCAGCGGATCTCATCGCCGCTGTCCGTAACGACCAGCCAGGTTGCGTCCGACTCGTCATATGTCGCCGATGCAACCGTGGTCGCAAAGCGGATGTCTTTGCGCAGATCGAACCGATCTGCGACGTGATCGAGGTAACGCTGGATTTCCGCCTGGGCCGG
This sequence comes from Flavobacteriaceae bacterium, assembly GCA_050249695.1. Classification (GTDB taxonomy): domain Bacteria; phylum Pseudomonadota; class Alphaproteobacteria; order Rhizobiales; family Tepidamorphaceae; genus JACKJP01. The sequence continues at coordinate 81,773 of JBFWQA010000004.1, forward strand.
GTACCGCTCCGACCAGACCCACTCCTGCTGCAGCGCATCGTCGAACGAAAACGAATACTGCATGCTCTCCACGTCGCAGCGGGCGCCCGGATAGCAGTTCCAGTACCAGGTGCCGCCTACACCGTCCCCCGTCTCGAAGCAGCGTACCGACAAGCCGAGCTTGCGCAGCCTGTGGATGGCATAGAGGCCGGCGAAACCAGCGCCGACCACAACAGCGTCGACCGATTCCCGTCGTCCTTGCTGCGTGGTGTCCTTCATCATCGGTTGCATATTTTCTCTCCGTTCCCTGCGATTGTCTCCAAAGATACTGACCAGTATCAGTTTTGATCAAGACAGTAAGCTCAGCCGCTGCTGCCGGTCATAATGATCACCATTGCCGTCTCGATCATTCTCAAGGCGCTTATCGAGATCATCTACGGGGTGTCGCCGCGGCCGCTCTCGACTCCCTTGCCGTCCGGCGTGCTGATCATGGGCAGCGTGCGTCTTTCCATGCTCCATGTCACCGCCGCCGTAACGTCCTGGGTCTGCATGATCGGCTTCTTCGTGTTCTTCCGCTTTACCAAGCTGGGGCTGCTCATGCGGGCGACGGCGGATAGCCATGAAGCGGCAATCCTGTCCGGCGTCAGCGTGCATCGCATAGTATGAGCCCGTATGGATTGTTGGGATGTGACCCGGTCCATCAAGCGAGCGCCGGAGGAGCGTGCGGCCGGGCCGTTTCCCCCAAAGCATGGTCAAAAAAATTATACCCGTTAGTATAATTATACTTGTTGGTACGTACTTCTCCTGATAAGGATGGTGGCAATGAGAAGGGTGCCCGCGCGGACGGGCGGCCACGCAGTTTTTATTGGAGGACCCGTCACATGAAAATCGGCGTAACCATGGGCATGACCCAGCAGCCAGGCGTACTCGATGCCGACATCTATAAGAGCGAGTTGTACCTGGCGGATCTGGTAGAGCCCTTAGGCTACGATTCGCTTTGGGCGCTGGAGCATCATTTCACCGGATACCAGATGTCTCCCAATCCTCTGGCGCTCCTGAATTATTTTGCTGGACGTACACGCCGGATCCAGTTGGGTTCCGCCGTGGTTGTGCTGCCCTGGCATGATCCCATACGGGTGGCGGAGGAAATGGCCCTTCTGGACATTCTTTCGGGCGGCCGCTGCCTGTTCGGCGTCGGACGCGGTTCAGGCAGTGTCGAATACGAGGGATTCCGTATCCCGATGGAAGAGGCCCGGCCGCGCTTCACCGAGTGTGCCCAGATCATTCGCATGGGTCTGAAGGAAGAGTCGTTTGAGTGGGATGGCGAATTCTACAAAATTCCCCGGACCAGCATTCGTCCGCGTCCCATATCAAGCCCCGAAAAGCGCATCTATGCGTCTTCGGTAAGCCCTGAATCGGCGGAGATGATGGCCAAGCTCGGCTTCGGCATGCTCATGATCATGCAGAACGAATGGACCAAGGCTTCGCAGGATGTCGTCAAGTACAACGAAATGGCGGCAGCGAACGGATTCACGCCGCCTGCGCCGATCCTCCTCGTTTGCATTTCAACCGGCGCATCGGCCAGCGAGGCAGAAGACCGCGCGCTCAAATACCTTCCCAAAAAGTGGGATGATGTGGATGCGCATTACAAATTTTCCGATGGCCACCTCGGCAAGGTCAAGGGATACGAGTCCTACGGCAACATGGCCAAGACGTACTCCAAGCTTGCGATTGAAGAGGAGCGGAAAAAGGCGGCGGACTTCTATGTCAAGATTCAGGTTGTGGGTACGCCTGACGAATGCATCCAGCAGATCGAAGAGCTTCGGCGGCTCACCGGTATGGACCATTTGATTGTAGACTTCAATTTCGGTTCGATGCCGGTTTCTGAAGCGGAGCAGAACATGCGGATGTTTGCCGAGAACGCGCTTCCTGTCATTCATCGCGACATGCTTTTCAGGTCCGAACCGCCGAAGCCGGGGCTGCAAAAGAACGGCAGCGATTCAGAAGGTCGCTTTTTCGTTCCCGCGTGAGCTGAAACCATGGATACGCTCAGCAGCGCGCTTCGCAAATCGGCACGGAGCTATCCGGACCTGAATGCAATCGTTTCGGCAAGCGGCGCGATCACCTTCAGGGAACTGGATCAGCGGGTCGACCGCCTGGCTGCCGGTCTTCTCCAGCTCGGCGTGTCGCGGGGCGACAATGTGGCTCTGTGGCTGCCAAATTGCCAGGAGTGGATTGAGCTGTTCTGCGCCTGTGCCCGCATTGGGGCCGTTACCGTACCGGTGAACATTCGCTACAAGGCCGAAGAGGCGGCCTATGTCATCAGCCATAGTGACGCGAAGCTTCTGGTCATAGCCCACCAGTCAGGTGGCACTGATTATTATGAGGCGCTTATATCCGTAGCGCCGGAACTTGCCAATCAGGAACAGGAGGCTGGTGCGCTTCAACTCACCGCGATGAGCCAATTGCGCACCGTTGTCGTCGTCGGGGACGATCGCCTGCGCGGAACAATACCCTTTGCTGAGGTCGCCGGCGATCCTGCGACAGCGCGAGCGGCAGAGGCGGAAACGGCTGTCAGCGATCTGCTGTTAATCTGTTACACGTCCGGAACGACCGGTCGTCCAAAAGGCGTCATGCACGATCACACCGTGCTTGTGCAGGCCCGAAAGGTCGGAGAGGCCAGTGATCTGGCACCCGGCGGCGTTGTGTTGGGGCATATGCCGTTCTGCCACGTCGGTGGGATGATCATGGCAATCATCCCTGCAATCGTGATCGGCGCATCGATTGCGCCTATGGCGAAATGGGACGCTGGAGAAGCTCTCGATTTGATCGAGCGGCTCGGCGTCACCGCATTTGTCGGTGTCCCCACGCATTACCAGGATTTGACAGCCGCAGCTGATAGCCGACCCCGTGACACCTCCTCTTGGCGAACCGGCGTGATCGGCGGCACGACGATCATGGAGGCCACGTTTGAGTCCATGAAGCGCAAGCTCGGACTTCAGTGGCTCCTGTCCACCTACGGCATGACCGAGAATACTCTCTGCACGACGCTCAATCGCAAGGACGATCCGATTGAATATTGCTGCTCAAACACCGCGCCGATACTTGCGGACTGCGAAGTCATAGTCGTTGATCCCGACACCCATCAGCGCCTGAACGCAAACGAAGAAGGCGAAATATGGTGCCGCGGAACGACGGTGATGAGAGGTTATTACAAGAACCCTGAGGCGACTGCGCAGGCAATCACTCAGGAAGGTTGGCTGAGAACGGGCGATTTGGGCCGATTCAATGAAGCGGGTTACCTGACCGTTACCGGCCGCATAAAGGATCTCCTTCGCATCGGCGGAATAAACACATCGCCGATGGAGATCGAGCAGTATCTGGTGCGGCATCCGGCAGTGGCCGCGGCCGCGGTGGTCGCGGCGCCCGATCCTCGTTTGGGCGAAGTCGCCTTCGCATTCGTGCAGTTGAAAAACGGTTTGACGGCGAGTGCCGACCAACTGACTGTTTTTTGTCGTGAAGGACTTGCAAAATACAAAGTTCCGAAGGGCTTTGTGTTTTTGGAGGAGTTTCCAAAAACTGATACCGGAAAAATAAAAAAGAGCGATCTATCAAAAATGGCCTGTGATTTATTGAAATAGTGAAATATTTATTCGATTTATCATTAAAAAAATTGACAGCAATGGTGCTGTTAAATGTGGGAGGGTGAATTGAAAAAGGTAGTATTTCGACGCGCGATCAAATTCGCTGCGATTGCAATTGGTGGAATGCTGGCGGCCTCATCAGCGAGCGCTGAAGATGTAAAAGGGGTTACTCCCGACAAGCTGATCCTCGGTCATATGTCTTCCATGTCGGGCCCGCTCGCGCAGTATGGAATTTCCCTGGATGCCGGCACGAAGGCCTATATTGCGAAAATCAACGATGCTGGTGGCGTTCACGGAAAAAAAGTCGAACTGATCTCCGAAGATCACGCGTACCAAACGGCACAGGCCCTTGCGATCTGGCGCCGTATGCAGGGCGGGGATGGTGTGTTCGGACTTCTCAACGTGAACGGCGGCCATATCGTCGCCGCGTTCCTTGAGAGCGCCAAGCAGGCGAAGACAATTATATGGGCTCCCTACGGCGGAGACACCGCCTGGTATAGCCCGCCCCAAACAGGTTTGTTCGGACTATACAGCCTCTACGAGCCTCAAGCCGAGGCCCTGGCCAGCTGGGCGGCGAAAGATGGTCACAAGAAAGTTGTCCAGATAAACATCGATGCGGCGTCCTTCATGCGCGGCAAGGCCGCGTTCGAAGCCGCGTTCAAGGCTGCCGTTCCCGGTGCCTCGATAACTTCGATCGACACCAAGATCGCGACTTTGGACTATGCGCCGGTTGCACTGCAGATCGCGGACGCAAAGCCGGATGCCGTGATCATAATGCTCTCCGAAGGCGGCATGATCGGCCTGGCAAAGGAACTGCGCAAACAGGGCGTGAAAGCCCCGATCTATTCCTGGGCAGGCAGCCAAACCCAAAATCTGCTGGACGTCGGCGGCGAAGCGTTCGAGGGGATCAAGGCCATATCCTGGACGTATCCGCCCGATGGCGACACGCCCGAAGCGAAGGAATACCGCGATACGCTGAAGAAGTATGCGCCTAACGAGAAGCCTGACTACATATCGTTCTATGCCTATGGCTCGACAAAGATTTTCTTCGACGCGGTCTCGCGCATTGAAGGTGAGATTACGCCGGAGAGCTTTCACAAGGCACTGTATACGATGGATGGGTACAAGACCGGGATTTTCCCGCCTGTCACATTCTCCGAGAAGCGGCATCAAGGCGCCTTTTCCGTCGTTCCGCTTATCGCGAAGGGCGGCAAATGGACGCCGGCGGGCGAGCCGATCGTCAACGAGAAGTATTGACGCTGCAACCATTGAAGACATGCGGCCGGTAAAACGGTCGCATGTCTGATGGCCTTTTGGCGCGCTCATTTTTCCATAGGATAGAAGATGATAGACTTCATGCCCGTGATGATCTCGGGGATTGCCAGCGGCTCGGCATACGCTCTGCTCGCGCTGGGGTTGGTCGTCATCTTTCGGTCGACTCACACTGTGAATTTCGCGATCGGCGATCTCGGCACTCTCGGTGTCTATGTGGCCGCCAGCGCCCTGGCGTACAATGTGCCGTTTTTCCTGGTTTTTCTGCTCGCGGTCGGGGTTAGCGGAAGCATCGGTGTGGCAAGCGAGCGCCTGCTGGTGAGGCCGCTGGGTACGCGGAAGAATTTCGTCTTTCTCGCGCTCGTCGTAACGATCGGCCTCAGCCTTTTCATTCAAGCGCTGGTCGGCGCTGTGTGGGGGCACCAGATGGTCAGCTTTCCACCGCTGGTGCCGGGCAACACTGAGGTCGCTGGCGTCACCATATCCTGGAACAAGATCTTCGCTACCGGCCTGGCCGTTGTCGCGATGATTTTCATCGGATGGTTCTTCGCCTTTACGCCATTCGGCACGGCGATGCGGGCGACGGCCGAGGACCCGTTCGCAGGCCGGATCATCGGCTTGGATGGAAACCGCATCAGAATGGTCGCGTGGTTCCTCGGTTGCGGCCTCAGCGCAATCGGGATGCTCATTCTCGCGGCCGAGACGGCGCTAACGCCGACGCTCGCCCACCAGGGACTGTTCCGCGCCTTCGCAGCCGTATTCCTTGGCGGCCTTACCAGCATGCCGGGTGCCGCAGTCGCGGGGTTTGTGATTGGTGTGCTTGAGAACATAGCCGGCCGATATGTCTCCGCGGCGTTTCGCGACACAATCGTCTTCGGACTGATCGTCGCCGTTCTGTTCATTCGGCCCTCGGGCATTCTGGGCAGACGTTCAACGGAAAGGGTCTGAGCAAATATGTGGGGATTGGACCGTTCCGTCGTGCGCACAAGCGCAGCTCTTGTCGCAATCGGCTTGCTAAGCCTGTTGTTCGTAGAGACTACGACCATACTTGGCAGCTATGGCCGGTATCTTGTTGCCGTCATCGCCTTCAACACCGTCGCGGTCTACTCGCTATCCGCCATTGCCGGATCAAGTGGCATTTGGTCGATCGGCCAAACGTCCTTCATGGCCGTGGGAGGGTATCTCACCGCGCATCTGGCCGCCGGCGGTCTTCCCCTGGAGGCCATCCTTCCGGTGGTGTTCGTTGCTACAGGCGCGGCGGGATATGTAATCGGACTGAGCGCGGGCCGATTCTCGGTCCTGTATTTCGGACTTCTCACGCTCGCGCTTGCAATGACCACGGTTGAACTCGTCGATCGTCTGGGCCCCTTGACCGGCGGCGATCAGGGCATGCTGGTTCCGCCTGTTTCCTCGCTCGTAGCGGGCGGGACTCTGAGCGTGGATGGCAGCGTTCCCGCCGCGATAGTCATCGCAACGGTGGCATTGTTGATCGGCAATTTCTTCTTCAATGGGCCGACGGGACGAAAGTGGCGAGCGATCAAGGGGCAAAGGATAGCGGCGATGGCTCTCGGTCTTGTCCCGCATCGTGAAAACGCAAACGCATTCGCGCTCAGCGCCGGCCTCGCCGGGATATCGGGTGTCGTGGCGGCTATTGTGGTCGGCTTCCTTGAGCCGGGGATGTTCAATCTCGATGTGGCGGTCAGACTGATCGTCGGCACCGTTCTGGGCGGCGTGGCCAGCCTGGGCGGCGCGGTCTTCGGCGCGTCCTTCATGGTGGGCGTCCCCGAGGCTGCCCGCGATTTCTGGAGCCTAAGTCAATTCGCAATGGGGCTGGCGATTGTCGTGACCATGCTCTTCCTCCCGAAAGGGCTGTTCCCCAGCGTCGTGACCCTGTTGCGATCGTTTCGGGCAGGTCGCGAAGAGCGCTCACCCGCGACCTCAAAGCAGACTCTGGATCCGGAAAAAATTGCGACGCTGGTGCGGGAACTGATGGGAACTGCAACGGGTGACCTGAAGGTCGAGCGGCTGTCCGTCAGCTTTGGGGGCGTAGCCGCCCTGCGAGACATCAGCCTGACGCTGCCCGCCGGAAAGGTTCTGGGATTGATCGGTCCAAACGGCGCCGGCAAGACCACATTCCTGAACGTGCTCAGCGGATACGTGCGTCCCACGACGGTGGACAAGATGGAGATCGGCGGCAGGGATCTGATCGGATGCAAACCATATCACCGGTTGCGTCTCGGATACGGCCGGTCGTTTCAGCACGCCGAACTGTTTGACGAGCTGACCGTCCGGGAGACCCTTCTTGTTGCTTGCGCCAGCGCAAACCGGTCGGGTGACGCGCGCCTGCGCGTGGATGCGGAATCGAACACGGCCGACAGGCTTATCGATGTCCTCAACCTGCATGTCTATGCGGATTGCTATCCCAGCGAATTGCCTTTCGGGATTCAGAAGGTGGTCGATGTCGGAAGACTGCTGGCGCTGAGACCTTCGCTGATAGCGCTGGATGAGCCGTTTGCAGGCCTCGATGAAGGGGAGGTGCGGGAGCTGCGGGCGATCCTGGGCGGGATCAAGAGTGCCGGCGCCTCGCTCATCATTATCGATCACGCGGTAAAAGAGGTGCTGGATATTGCAGATCAAGTCGTCGTCCTGAACTTCGGCGAAGTGCTCATGGCGGGCTCCCCCCGCGAAGTACGCGAGAGCCCAGAGGTTCATAAGGCCTATTTCGGCTCGTCTGCGAAGAAGATTGCGGAGCCAATGGCCAATGAGTAGTCCAAACGATCGATCAGATCTGGTCATCGAGCTTCGAGATGTCGTCCATCGCTATGACGGCGTGCTGGCGGTGGATGGCATCTCCCTGTCGGTCGAGGCGGGCTCCTTCACAGCCATCATTGGTCCGAATGGTGCGGGCAAATCGACGCTGGCCCAGATCATCGGCGGGGTCATCACACCGACAGGCGGCGAAATCCGTCTCTTTGGCGGCGCGCCAAAAATCCGTAAGGGCAGGACGTTTCTGGACGCCGGAATCTGCCTCGTTCCTGAAGGACGCCGTCTGTTCGGCCAACTCTCCGTCTATGAGAATCTTTCGCTCGGTGGCTATGGCGCAAGGTTAGATCGAGTGGAACGGGCCGAGCGGCTTGAAAAGGCGAGCGCGGTGCTGCCACAGGCGATCAGGGACTCGATGAAAACGAGATATGCCGGCAATCTCAGCGGTGGCGAAAGGCAGATGGTCGCCCTTGCCAGAGCATTGATGGCCAAGCCGACCGTCCTCGTGGTCGACGAGCCCTCTCTTGGCCTGGCGCCGATCATGGTGGATCTCTTTTACGAGACGCTGCAGGTTTTGAACCGCGACGGCGTTACTGTGCTCGTTATTGAACAATTGGCCGGGCACGCGATCGAGTTCGCCTCATCGATGATTCTGCTCGATCACGGGAAGACTGCCTATCAAGGCCCAACGACAGGTGAAGGCGTGGAGGCCGCGCTTTTAGCCGGCTATGTGGGTCATGCATAGGACGGGAATCAAACGGAGCTGGCTCGATCTGGTCTTCCCAAGTCGGAATGTCGACGCCGGGATGCTGGCTCTGGAGCGCGCGGAGCGGGCGGCACCATTAAGATTCCTGGGCGTGGCTGATCTGGAGTTCGCATGAGTATCAAGGGAAAAGCATATATCGTCGGCGCCTACGAACTGCCGATCCGCAGCGCGCCGGACAAATCGTCGGCGCTCTTGCATGCGGAGGCTGCGAAGGGTGCTCTGGCGGACGCCGGATTGAGCCTGGAAGATGTTGACGGCTATTTTTGTGGCGGCGATGCGCCTGGCGGGCTCTTCCAAATGCCCGACTATCTCGGGCTCAGCAGGCTGCGACATTTCGACAGCACGGATTCCGGCGGCTCGTCCTATATCGCCCATATCGGCCACGCTGCTGAATCGATAGCGGCCGGGCGATGTTCCGTTGCCCTGATTACGCTTGCCGGGAGGCCGCGGCATGAGCCGCCGCCACAGCGAACGCCGGCCCAGCCGCATAGCGAGTTCGAAGCCAGCCTGCCGGCCATACCGCTGCATCTTTATGCAATGTGCGCACAGAGGCACATGTATGAATACGGGACGACGGCTGAACAGCTTGCGGCCATCCGGGTGGCGGCATCCCAACACGCTCAGCACAATCCCCATGCGGTCCACAGAGACGTCGTGACGGTGGAAGATGTCATCAATTCGCCTCTCGTCTCCCACCCATTGCACCGCCTTGACTGTTGTGTCGTGACCGACGGTGGCGGCGCGGTGGTTGTCACGACGCCCGAGATCGCAAAAAGCCTGTCGCGCCCACGGTTGCGAGTGCTTGGGGCGGGTGAGGCGTACAAGGGACAAAATGGCGGCAAGGATATCGACCTGACTTCGACCGCGACCGTCAGATCTGCGCGCGCGGCTTTCGAGCAGGCTGGGGTATCGGTGAACGATATCAAGTACGCGTCAATCTACGACAGCTTCACAATCACGGTTCTCATGCAGCTGGAGGACATCGGCTTTTGCAGGAAGGGCGATGGCGGCCGCTTTGTCGAGGACGGCAATCTTGTTGCCGGCGTAGGCAGACTGCCGATCAATACGGATGGAGGCGGGTTGTGCAACAATCACCCTGCAAACCGGGGCGGAATAACAAAGATCATCGAAGCCGTGCGGCAATTGCGGGGCGAAGCAATCCCTGCGGTGCAGATTCCAAATTGCGACATCGCACTGGTGCACGGCACCGGTGGCTGGCTGGGCCTCCGGCACGGATCGGCGACATGCGTACTGGAAAGGGTCTAGCCGATGGATAGGGAAAGCCAGGAACGCTTCCACCCGGAGTCGAAGCCATTCTGGGAAGCCGCCGCCAACGGACGGTTTCTGATCAAACGCTGTACCGAATGTGCGGAGCCTCATTGGTATCCGCGGCAATTATGCCCTTTCTGTCTTGGCGACACGGTATGGGAAGAAAGCCGCGGTGAGGGCGAGATATACACATTCACGCTGTCGCAGCGGGATGCCGGTGCCGTCCATGCGAGAGGCTACGTGGTCCTTGACGAGGGTCCGGCAGTCTATACGGCGCTGGTCGCCAGGAATTGGGAGGCATTGCGGATCGGTGCGCGCGCGAAGGTGGTTCTCCCGCCGGAAGAACCAGACAAGTTTCCGAGGTTTGAACTGCTCGACTGAACGGGAACGGCCCCAGGCGAAAGTGCCACGTCGCGTTCGAGAACTGCAATCATGAAGAGGCCGCTATCAAATGAGAGATCTTGGCAGATCAGGAGGCGTAGGGACGGCGGATATTGGAGACCCGCAGGATGACACGCGTGCCTTCAGGCAGAGCCTTGGCAATTTCGCTACCGGGGTAACGGTAATCACCGCCAGCGACGGAAAGCAGCGGGTCGGAATAACCGCGAACTCGTTTTCGTCGGTGTCGCTCGACCCTCCGTTGATATTATGGTCGGCGGACAAGAAATCCACCAGCCTGCCGACATTCCTGAAATCAGGGCATTTCGCCATCAATGTACTTTCAGCCGGACAGGTTGAGGTTGCAGCGAATTTTGCAAAGTCGGGTGGCGACAAATATGCCGCCGTGGATTGGGAACCCGGGATTGAAGGCGTTCCGCTGATTACAGGAGCGGTTGCCGGCTTCGAATGCAGCCGGTTCGCCGAGCATGATGCTGGCGACCACATCATCTTCATAGGCAGAGTGGAGCGCTTCAGGCGCTACGAGCGTCCGCTTCTGATTTTTGCTCAAGGCCGTTACGGGCTGCTTGCGGAATATGTCGAAGCGGATAAGGCGCCGAAGTCCAGACCACTGTCAGAATCAACGGAGAATTTGTTCTTTACGCAGATGCGCGACACGCTGCAGGTCATGTCCACGGCGTTGCGAGCGCATCGGCATGCCGAGGGGTTGAATACAACCGAGACGCGGGTGCTGTGGCAAGCCGGTCTGATCCCGGGCGCGACCATGGACACGCTGGCTCGCCGTTCATTCCTCGCAATCGATGAGGCGAGCGAAGTCGTTGCCACTTTGATCGAACGAGGGCTGCTCGCCAATCCGGCAAATCCCGTTCTCAGCGATGCGGGCGCGGACAAACTGTCGGCACTGCGGCGGCGTACGCGATCATATGAGATCGAAAAGCTACGCGGCGTGGATGCAGCGGATATCGATGGGTTCTGGAGAGTTCTGGAAGCCTTCCGAACGGATTCATAGATGCCGTCTCCTGCGGCCGGACGGGTGGAAGTAGGCGATGAGGCGCCGCGCGATTTTGGAAATCGAGCGAGCCCGCGTATGGGGAGGTCAGCTTATGCAGTCAACAACGGGAAAGCCTGCGTCGGACCGGCTGGATGGGCCATCTGTAATCGCCAAGTGGCTTGAAGACGGCGCCCGGATCTCGGACACGCATGATGCGATCGTCTTTCCGGATTTCCGCCTGAGCTACGCCGAACTGTTGGCGAACAGCCGCAGGATGGCCGCGAAGCTGAAGGCGCTCGGCGTGCGCCCTGGCGATCACGTCGGCCTTCTTTTCAACAACTCCAGGACATCGATTGAAATGTATCTTGGGACGTTGCTCGCAAACGCCGTTGCGGTGTTTCTGAACGCCAGGTACAAGTCGGAAGAGTTGCCGCATACGGTGAACAAGGGCGATATGCGGGTCCTGTTCACAGCCAAGACGGACGGGCTCAGAGGGCATACCGACATCGTCCTGGATGCTTTTCCTGAACTCAGGAAACGCAACCGAGCGGACCGCCTCCGGCTTCAGTCTGCTCCCAGGCTTGAGCGCGTTTTTGCACTCGGCGACGATCTTGCTCCGCCGTTCCTCTCGTTCGATGAGGATTTTTTGAACCGTCCCTCTGCATTCGGGCTCGATCCCGATGCGCCGATCGACCACGCTCCGGAAGGCACTCTTGCTCTTCTGTTCACCTCGGGAACGACATCGCATCCCAAAGCGTGCCCGGTGCGCGCATCCGCCATGCTGGGAAAAGCCAGTGATCTGGCAGACAGTGTCCGCTTGACCCCTGCGTCGGCGTTCTGGAATCCGTTGCCGGGATTCCATATCGGCTTCCTAATGCCCTTCATGGCCGCCCTCTCGCGTGGTGCCACAACAGTAACGACGGAACATTTCAACGCCTTGGAGACGCTCCAGTTACTGTCGAGCGAGAAGGTCACTCATGTTCATCCGGGCTTCTATACAATCTGGAGCGCTGTTCTCAATCACCCTCAATTTGATCAGTATGACCTGAGTCACATCCATACCGTCATATGCAGCGGTCCAACGGAGGCGCTGCGTCTTGCCGAGGAAAAGCTGCCGCGGGGAAAAATTCTCAACACCTACGGCTCCAGCGAAAGTGCTGGTTCGATAACGATGTCGCATCCGGATGACGACTTCCAATCGCGTGCTTCGACCGCCGGCTATGTGCTTCCAGGCAATGAAATGCGCATCGTTAGCCCCGATGACGGCACAGTTCTCGCTGTCGATGAAATGGGAGAAATCCAGCTGAGAGGTGCGACGGTTTTCGACGGCTACTACAAGGATGCCGCAAAGAGTGCGGAAGCGCTGTCCGAGGATGGCTGGTTCAAGACGGGAGACCTTGGTTCGCTGGATAGCGAGGGTCGTATCCGCATTACCGGACGATTGAAGGACATGCTGAAGGTTGGCGGCGAAAATGTCGCGGCGGTCGAAGTGGAAGGCTTCCTGACCACCCATCCGGCCGTTGCTCTGGCGCAGGTTATAGGCGTGGAGGATCCTCGCCTGATGGAAGTGCCGGCGGCGTTTATCGAACTCAAGCCCGGCTCGACTCTCGATCCGGTTGAATTGATCGAGTTCTGCCGGGGCAGGATCGCCGGCTACAAGATTCCTCGATATGTCGTTTTCATCAGCGAATGGCCTGCGTCCGCGACCAAGATACAAAAGCACCGTCTCGCCGAGCTTCCGCTTGGGGAGCGCCTTTATGACAGTGCCACGCGATAGGGTGGATGCGTCGCAAGCCTGGCGGGGAAAAGCAGTGTCATGACGGGGCAGCGAATTCAGACGCGGACGGTGAATTACACTTGCGGTGACATGCATATGGAAGGCGACTTGTTCCGTCCGGATTTGACCGCCGACCGGCCTGCCGTTCTGGTGTTCCCCGAAGGGTTCGGGTTGGGCGAGCACGCAAGATCCCGGGCCAAGCGCATTGCAGAACTCGGCTATGTCGCCATGGCTTGCGACCTGCACGGAAATGCGCGTGTTATCGAAAGTTCCGACGAGGCGTTCAGGGTCCTCGGACCGCTCAGCAAAGATGCCTCGGAGATTCGCAAGCGCGCCGCGTCTGCGCTGAACGCGCTGCTGTCACAGGACGGGGTGGCGAAAGACTGTGTTGCAGCCGTCGGGTTCTGTTTCGGAGGCACGATGGCGCTTGAGCTCGCACGCAGCGGCGCGGACCTTCGAGCGGTCGTGGGGTTCCACTGCGGCTTGGCGACGACACGTCCCGAGGATGCGCCGAACATCAAGGCCCGGATACTGGTCTGCATTGGCAGCGATGATCCGGTAGTTCCCCCCGAACAAAGGGCAGCTTTTGAGAGGGAAATGCGGGCGAGCCGTGTGCAATGGCAGCTTAACGTTTACGGCGGCGCGGTTCACAGTTTCACGGACCCGGCGGCCGACAAACGGGGACAGATGGAGGCGTTTCGCTACGACCCGGAAGCGGACCGCCTTTCTTGGGATGCCATGACCCGACTGTTTCGCAATGTCCTGTGAATTTGAGACGGTCCGACACCCGCAGGTTCGGGTGCAACGACCTTGCCGACCAACGAGTAACAACCGCGAGTTAGAAAGAAAATGAAGGCTTTGCTGTGCAAGAAGTTCGGTCCGCCGGCGGACCTGGTATTGGAATCGATCCCTGAGCCGCAGGCAGGGCCGGGGGAGGTTATTGTCGATGTCAAAGCGGTTGGACTGAATTTTGCCGATACGTTGATCATTCGCGGGCTGTATCAGGGCAGGCCACCCATGCCTTTTTCACCCGGCGCCGACTTTGCGGGTGTGGTAAGCGCCCTCGGGGAAGGTGTCGTCGACTATCATATTGGCGACAGAGTTGCGTCGGTGCCGGCTTTCGGTTCAGCCAGAGAGAAGGTTGCGATTGCCACTGATGAACTCGTCCGCATCCCTGACAATGTGGATTTCGACACCGCGGCTGCCAGCCTGACGACATTCGGGACGGCATATCATGCACTGAAGGTGCGTGGGGATCTCAAGCCAGGAGAGACTGTGGCTGTTCTGGGTGCCTCCGGAGGGGTCGGTCTGGCCGCAATCTCCGTGGCCAAATTGCTGGGAGCAAGGGTAATCGCCTGCGCTTCCTCGCAGGACAAACTGGCCCTGTGCGAACGACAGGGTGCCGACGTTCTGGTCAACTATTCGGCGCAGCCGCTCAAGGGTGCTCTGAAGGAAGCGACTGGTGGTGAGGGCGTCGATATCGTCTACGATCCGGTTGGCGGGGAATATTCCGAACAGGCATTGAGGGCGTGCGGCAAGTTCTCGCGCTATCTGGTGATTGGATTTGCCAATGGCTCGATACCCTCGGTCCCGCTCAATCTGACGCTCGTGAAAAACTGCGACATCCTCGGAATTCATTGGGGCGACTGGAAGGCCAGGTATCCCGCAGCGAACGCGGAGAGCGACAGGCAGGTGATGCAGTGGGTTGCCGAAGGCAGACTGGTAATGCCGATCCATCACGTGCTGCCGCTTGAGCGAATGAAAGAGATGCTGGAAGCGTTTGATCGCCGGGAGGCGGTCGGGAAAGTGATCATACACCCCTGAAGTGGCGCGAGGCGGTAAACGCGGAACGACCGAAGTGCTTCAAACCGGGCTCAGGGTCGTAACAGGGAAGCTGTCGCTTCCGATTCAACGGAGGCATATGTCGGGAAGGGTTTTTCAGCGTCCTGATCCGCTCTCGGGCAAGCCGGTGATGGTCGAGATCGAACGATTTTCCCGGACAGGGGCAACGGCGGCCGCCCGGTTTTGCCACCGTCTTGTTACGGCATCGGTTCCTTAATAAAGATACGATGGGTCGCGGAGAAAAATGCTTCGGTAGTGGCGATTTGGCAGCCTGGAAAGCGGTTTGGTATCATTGGCACAGGACGACAAGAATGAAATACGCCGAGGGCGAATCCTAGAGGCCGCTGCTGAAGCGTTTATGGCCGATGGCTTCGCGTCCACGACCGTGGACAAGGTCGCTGATCTGTTGGGATGCACAAAGGGATTCATCTACTATCAATTCAAGAACAAGACGGATCTCTTTCTGGAAGTGCATCTTGTCACGATGCAGACGAATCTGGCGATCCTGAGGCCCATATGCGAAGGCTCCGACTCGCCGACGGTCAAGTTGCGCAAGATGGTGGAAGCGCATGTCGCGGCGATCACCGACCGCCTTCCTTATCAGCGTGTATCTGTGATGGGCATTGACCTGCACATGCACGGCAGTTCCACTCCACCGCAACGCAAGGTGATGGCCGAGATCGTTCGAATGCATCGCGAGTATGAGGCTCTTTTCGTTTCTGTGCTTGCGGACGGAATTAATTCGGGTGAATTTCGCCAGGCCGATCCCAAACGGATGGTGAAAGCGATGCTCGGGGCCTTGAACTGGATGCCGATGTGGTTTCGCCCTGCGCGCGACGGTACAGCCGCGAACAAGCAGGAGATCGCCACCGAGATGTGCGAATTCGTCATGCGCGGCACATTGAACACCGTCCTTTTGGACTGACACCGATCTCACCGCCTGTTCCGGCCCGAACTTCTGTGGTTTGAGCTGCCCCCCCCCGGTTTCGTGGACCCCGAGATTGGGTGTATCCGACCTATGCGTGCCGGATCGGCCGCGAGGCGTGAGTGTGGTCACCCCGGGCTCCGAACGCCGTCGCCAGACGGCACAATAATTGGTCTAATAATTTATTGATCTGCCAAAAATCTTGGCCTAACGTCTTCACGCCGGAGGAATGAATGTCACCATCGAAGACGAATTCGGCGACGGGCGCCGTCGACGCCAGTGGCCGCGTCGCTTCCATTGCGAGCGAAGCGGAACTGCGCGCATGGGTCGAAGAGGTTACCCGCGGCCGCGTCACCGACTGGCGTCTGATGACGGGCGGCAACCGCTATTCGTCCTGGGCGGTCCATCTCGACACGCCTCGCGGAAGCGCCGATCTCTATCTGCGTTATCAGAAGCCCCGGCCGCCCTCGGTCGAGCCCTATACCGTCCGGCGTGAAGCGGAAATCTACGCAGCGCTCACCCCGACCGACCTGAAGATGCCCAAGCTTGTCGGCGTCCATCAGGTCTATGACGCGATCCTGACCGAACTCAAGCCGGGGCGTGTCGAATACAGATATATCGAAGACGCAGGCGAGAAGGCCGCGATCGCAGAAGAGTTCATCGCGGAAGTCGCCCGGCTCCACCATCTCGATCTTGAACAGCTGCGCCTGAGCGAAACCCGCCCCGGCATGACGATCAGGCAATATGTCGAGCGCGAACTGGATATCTGGCGCGCCATGTATGAGGAGAGCGGGCGGCGTGACGCGCTGATCGATTTCGCGCTGCTGTGGTTGAAGCAGAACATGCCGGACCCGGGGGAAAAGCCCGTTCTGGTTCACGGTGATGCCGGCCCCGGCAATTTCCTCTTTGACGAGGGGCATCTGACCGCGCTGATCGACTGGGAACTCGCCCATCCAGGCGATCCGATGGAAGACCTTGCCTGGTTTTCGATGCGCTGCGTGATGGAGCCGGTACCGGATTTCGCCGCGTGTCTGCGGCTTTACGAGGAAAAGGCCGGAAGGCCGGTCGATCGCCGGCGGCTCTACTACCACCGGGCCATGGTGTCGGCTCGGGTCGTTATCATCCGTCATCGAAACGTGACCGGGCTGTCGGGCAATTCGATCGTCTCGCAGGGACTGAACCGCCGCCTGCTTGTCGCCGCGCTGGCGCAGGCAAATGGCATCGACCTTGCCCCGCCGGCGCCTGTCGACGCCCCGGAGACGCCCCGCACCGACCTGTATGACGAGGTTCTGGAAACGCTGAAATCCGATGTCGCCGGCAGGACGACGGATAGCGGCATCGTTTCGGCGACGAAGAATGCCGCCAAGGTTCTGAAATTCCTCCGGGAGGCTGACCGGCTCGGGCGCGCCGTGGAGGAGGCCGAACGCGGCGATCTTGAGGCCCTTGCGGGAGTGCGTGCCGCCGACGTCGAGCAAGGCAGAGCCATCCTCGTCGACCGTCTGGCCGATGGTTCGATACCGTTCGCGGACGCGCTGGCCTTTTTCTCCCGCAGCGTCGCCAGGCAGGCGCAACTGGCCGCTCTTGCTTCCGGCAGTATCGCAAACCGACAATTTCCGGAGTTCTGAACCGATGACCGACGCCGCCAATAGCGAACCTGCAATCACCGCCCGCGACGACGGCTTCCATTTCGCCGAAATGAGCGACCGCTGGTGGATCACCGAAACCGCGTGGTTTTCCTTCTGCAAGCCGGAACGCAAATTGGGTGGATGGCTCTACAGCATGTTCCGCCCGAACATCGGCACCGTTGCGGGCGGCGCATGGGTCTGGGACGATACGGCTTGTCTGCCCTGGGAAGTCCCCTATTCGGCCAACTATACGGCCCTGCGAATTCCCGAAGGGCAGGATCTGACCGATATCACGCTTCCGACGGGCGTCAGCATGAAGGTGCTCGAGCCGCTGACCCGCTACCGTCTGGGCATCGAGGACGAAGGCTTGATCAGCGCCGACCTCACCTTCGAGGCGGTGATGCCCCCCAAACCGTTGCGCAAGCCGGGCTCCTCCTTCCAGAAGCTCAGCCATTTCGACCAGTTCGGCCGCGTTTCGGGCTCTCTGGTTCTGCACGGGGAGACGATCGACATAGACTGCCTCGCCATCCGCGACAGAAGCTGGGGGCCGCGACCCGAACACCGGCCCGGTCGAAGCGCCTATGTGACGGGCATCGCGACGCAAGGAGATTGCTTCCTCGCGGTCACCAGATGGAACGATCCCGACTATCACCTCGCCTACGGGTTTCACATGCAGGACGGCGTGATCTCGGACATTGTATCGGGACAGCGTTTCGTCAAACGCGATCCCGCGACCGGCTTCGTTTCCGAGATCACGGTCGAGGCGAGGGATGAACTCGGCAGAAAGCTGGTGGCGCGTGGCCGCCGGCTCAGCGGCATTGTCCTCAACCGTCACAGTTTCATCGACAGCAACGGCCTCATCGAGTGGGATATCAACGGCAAGACCGGTCACGGCGAGGATCAGGACATGTGGCCGGTCCACGCCTGGTCGGCGATGCGGCGGGAGGCGCGCCGCCGATGATGCCACCTCCCGATCTTTCCCGCAGGCCCATGGAAGGCGTCACGATAATCGATCTGACGCAGATCTATAATGGCCCCTATGCGACCTTCCTGCTCGCCGAAGCGGGTGCCCGGGTCATCAAGATCGAACCGGAGGGCGGCGAACCGCTCCGCCGCCGCGGTGTGGTCGGCGGTGCGTCTCTCCCGTTCGCCATGCTCAATGGCGGCAAGGAGTGCATGACGCTCGATCTGAAGACGCCGGAAGGCAGGGATGCGCTGTTCGAGCTCGCCCGCATCGGCGATGTGATCGTTGAAAATTTCGCGCCCGGGACGATGGACCGGCTCGGGATCGGCGCGCAGACCCTCAAATCGGTGAACCCGCAGCTCATCTACGCGTCGAGTTCGGGCTTCGGCCGCGACGGACAGTATCGTTCATACCCCGCCATGGATCTGACCATCCAGGCGATGTCGGGCATCATGTCCGTCACCGGATATCCCGATCGTCCGCCGGTCAAGGCAGGTCCAGCCGTCGGGGACTTTTTCGCAGGCGTGCATCTCTACGGTGCCATCGCCACTGCCCTGTTCGAGCGTGAACGCACGGGCGTCGCCCGACGTGTCGAGGTCTCCATGCAGGACGCGGTTTACGCCTCGCTAAGTTCCAGCCTCGGACTCCACTGGGCGATGGCGGGACGCAGCGATGCGCCGCCCCCGCGTACCGGCAACCGGCATGCCGGCATGGCCGAGGCGCCCTACAACGTATATCCCGCGGCCGACGGGTGGGTGGCGATCATCTGCGTGGGCGATGCGCACTGGCAGCGCCTCGCGGCCGTCATGGGTCAGCCCGAACTGGCGTCCGATCCCCGCTATTCTTCGCTCAAGGCGCGCGTGGAAGCGATGGACGACGTGGACGAGATCGTCGGCGCCTGGACGGGCAGCCGCGCCAAGGAAGACATCTTCCGGGAACTGATGGCGGCGCGCATTCCGTGCGCGCCCGTTCGCGATCTCGAAGAGGTCGTCAACGATCCCAACATGCACGAGCGGGGTTCCCTGCTGTGGCAGGACCATCCCGAATACGGCCGCGTCGTGGTGCAGCGCTCGCCGCTGAGATTTGAGGGCGCGGACAGCCCGGCGCCGGCGCCAAGCCGGCCGCTGGGGGCAGATACCGAGAAGATACTCAGCGCGTTCCGCGCCAGTACTAAACGCTAGGGAGGGCGGGAACGGCGATGGGCGGCATTGTTGGCATCGATGTGGGCGGCACGTTCACCGACCTTTATTTTGCCGGGTCCGACGCGGGTCGCGCCTGTGTTCTCAAGGTCCCGTCCACTCCGTCCGACCCGAGCCATGGCCTGATCGATGCGCTGCAGGCCGCCGACATCAAGCCCGGCGCGCTCGACGCGATCCTGCATGGTACGACGATCGCCACAAACGCGGTGATCGAGCGGCGGGGGGCGCGGGCGGCACTGATCACGACGGCGGGCTTCCGCGACGTGCTGGAACTGGGCAGGCGTGACCGGCAGCACATGTACGGTCTCACCGGTGTGCATCGTCCGCTCATCTCGCGTCAGATGCGTTGGGAGGTCCCCGAGCGGATGGATCACCGCGGCCAGGTTCTCACGCCGCTTGACGAACCGTATCTCGTCCGTCTCGCAGAGGCACTGGCCGGCGAGGGTATCGAATCCGTCGTCGTCGCCTTCCTGCATTCCTATGCCAATCCCGCCCATGAGCGGCGGGCGAAGGACATTTTCCTCGCCGCCAGCAACAGTTGGGAGGTCGTGATCTCCAGCGATGTCGTCAGCGAATATATGGAATTCGAGCGCATCAGCACGGCCGTCGTGCAGGGATATCTCCAGCCTCTCGTCTCTCGCTACACCCGCCAGCTCTCCGGCCGGCTCGGCGAACTCGGTTTCGATCAGCAGACCCTTGTCATGCAGTCCAATGGCGGACTGGTGCCTCTTGCACAACTCTCTGACAAGGCGGCCAATATCGTTCGCTCCGGTCCGGCGGCCGGGGTGATGGCGGCCGCCCGCATCGCCGAGGAGGCCGGGTTCGGTTCGGTCATCACGGGCGATATGGGCGGGACCAGCTACGACGTGGCGGTCGTGGTCGACGGCGAGCCGAAAATCGCCGAGACGACCGAACTGGATTTTCGCATTCCCCTGCGTCTGCCGATGATCGACGTGCACACCATCGGCGCGGGCGGGGGCAGCATAGCCTATCTCGATCGCGGCGGCGTGCTGCAGGTCGGCCCGCAGAGCGCCGGCGCGGTACCGGGTCCGATCTGCTTTGGTCGCGGCGGAACGGCACCCACGGTGACGGACGCCAACGCGGTCCTCGGCCGCATCAATCCCGAACATCCGATCGGGCTGACCCATATCGAGCGGCTGGATGTCGAAGCCGCGCGGCGGGCCATAGGCGAGCTTGGAGCGCCTCTCTCGCTGGGTGTTGAGGAAACGGCCGAGGCGATATTGACCGTCGTCAATCATGTCATGGCGAGGCGCACAAGGCTGCTGAGCGTGGAGAAGGGGCACGATCCGCGCAAGTTCGCGTTCGTCGCCTTCGGCGGCGCCGGGCCTCTTCATGGGGCTTCGATCATGCGGGAAGTCGGGATCAGCACCATGCTTCTCCCGCCCCATCCGGGCGTACTGTGCGCGCTTGGCTGTGCGGTGGCCGATATGCGGCACGACGTCTCGCAGACCGTCGAACTGCCCCTCGGCGCCATCGACAGGGGATTCATTGCCCGGGCCTTTGCCGCCCACCGTCAGGCCGCCACGGAGCAGTTCGCCGCAAGCAGGGGCATGATCGATACGCTCGAGATCTCGCACGCGGCCAACATGTCCTATCTCGGACAGATTCACACGTTGAGGGTGCCGGTCGAGGCGACGTGGGATACCGATGAACTGGCACGCGCCTTCGAGGCGAAATACCGCGAGGAATACGGAAATTCGCTGGGCGACATTCCGCTCAATCTGGTGGGATTGACCACATCGGCTGTCGGGATCAGGGCCAAGCCGGCTCCCAAGGCCAGTGTCGAGCGGGAGTCCACCCCCGCGCCAAGGGCAAGGCGGGACGTCTACTTCGGCGGTTGGATTTCGACGCCCATCTATACGCGCGAAGATCTGACGCCGGGCAGCCGTTTCACCGGCCCCGCGATCGTCGAACAGCCCGATACCACCACTGTCATCGAGCCGGGCATGAAGGCGCGCGTCGATGCGTTCAACAACATTCTCGTGGAGCTGGCATGACGGATCCGGTCACCCTTGCCGTGGTGCGCGGCGCGCTTGAGCAGATTGCCGACGAGATGGATCTCCACCTGATCGGCGCGGCGATGTCGCCGATCATTTCAGAGACAAACGACTGCGCACACGGGCTGTACGATCCTGTGACCGGGGAGACGATCGCGCAAGGCGGCATCGGCCTGCCGCAGTTTCTCGCCAACATGCAGTTTACCGTTCAGAACCTCATCCCTTTCGTGGAGAAGGCGGGCGGCTTCAGGCCCGGTGACATCTGGATTCTCAACGATCCTTATCTGTCCGGCACGCATCTCAACGATGTCGTCCTCGTGTCGCCCTATTTCGTGGACGGCGAGCTCTTCACGCTGTTTGCAAATACCGGCCATTGGATGGATGTCGGCGGCAGTGCCCCGGGAGGCTGGGTGCCCACCGCCCGGGAAATTCATCAGGAAGGGATCATCATTCCGCCGATGCGGCTGTTCGAAGGCGGCAAGCGCAATGAGGCCGTGGTGGCGCTCATCATGGCGAATGTCCGCCTGCCGCAGCAGCTCATGGGCGACCTCGTTGCCATGACCAACGTGTTCTCGCTTGGAAAGCGCGGCCTGGACGAACTGGTGCAGCGATACGGAATGGCCACGCTCAGAAGCTGCATTGCGGAAATGTCGGCGCGCTCGGAAGCCGAAATGCGTTCCTACATCTCTGAGATCCCGGACGGCACCTACCGGATTCACGACTGGTTCGACAATGACGGCGTTGTCGACAGTCCGCTTCGCACGGAACTGGCGGTGACGGTGAGGGGCTCGGACCTTCATATGGATTTCACCGGCACGGCCGGCGCGGCCGTCGGCCCGATGAACATCGCCGAGAGCACGACCAAATCCCTGTGCTTCGTTGCCCTCAAGCACATTTTCCCCGACGTATCGGTGAATGGCGGCGCGTTCAGACCCATCAGCTTCACGATACCGGAGGGCTGCGTCTTCTCGGCAAAATACCCTTCCGCGGTGGGCGGCACCACGGACGTCACCCAGCGCGTGGTCGACCTGGTGTTCGGCACGCTCTCGCAGGCGATACCGGAGCGGACCCCGGCGGCCCCCTTCGGCACCACGGGCGTTGCGACCGTGGCCGGCACCCATCCGGAAACCGGACGTTTCTACGTTGCCGTCTATCCCTATCCGGGCGGGTATGGAGGCAGCGCCCGCTCCGACGGTCTGGTCAACGGCACGCCGCCGGGGTCAATGGCCAAGTTCATGTCCATCGAAATGTCCGAGCACCGCTACCCGGTGCGCTTTTCCTATTTCGGAATCCGGGAATCGTCGGGTGGCGCGGGCGAGCACCGCGGCGGCTGCGGTACGCGCTATGGCATTTCCACCAAGGCGAAGGCGCTGGTTTCCATACTCGGCGACCGGGTGGATCACGCCCCGTTCGGCGTACAGGGCGGCGGCCCCGGCGCCGTCAACTTCGTCGAATTCGAAACCGGCGGAAAGCGCTGGGCGCCGCCCATGCGCAGCAAGGCTGAAAAAGTCCCGTTCGCGCCCGGCGACAGCTTCCATCTGGCCTCGCCCGGCGGCGGCGGGTTCGGCGACCCGCTCAATCGCGATCTCCTGCTCGTCGAGGCCGATCTCAATGACGGGATCGTATCGCTGGAGCAGGCACAGGAAATCTACGGCGTGGTCGTTCAGGAGACGCGAACCGTCTTCGACCGGCCCGTCTACACATTGAGCCCGGAGGAATCCCGGCACAATCGACAGGCGCTGGCGACAGGGAAAAGCGACGCGGGCGCCTGAGACTCAAGGGCAGTCGCATCAACAGGAGGAAACAATGAAACTGACGCGTAGACATTTCGGATCGCTCGCCGCGGGTGCCGCGGCCATGACGATGGCGCCCCGTCTGGGGTGGGCGCAAAATGCCGCAATCCGCATTGGGGCGGTAAATCCCTATACCGGGCCCCTTGCGCCCTATGGCGACGAAGTCACGCGCTGCTACGAGCTGGCGGCGCAATGGATCAACGACGCTGGCGGGATCAAGGGCCGGAAGGTCGAGATCGTGCGCGGCAATGCCACCTCTGCGCAGGAGGGAATTGCCGCCGCCGAACAGCTGATCAACAACGACAAGGCCGATATCCTTGTCGGCACCTATGTCAGCTCGATATCCAATGCGGCGAGCGAAGCTGCTCTCGGCTATGAAAAGCTATATTGGGAAACAAATGCGCTGGCCCTCGGACTGACCCAGCGAAATCTCCCCAACTACGTACGTGTCGGGCCGAGCAGCAACGAATTCGCGCTGCGTTCAGTCGAAGGCGTGAAGGAAATTCTTGCGGCGAAACTCGGCAAGAAGGTTTCTGACATGAAGATCTGGATTGAGCATGAGGATTCCGCCTACGGCACCTCGATCCAGGAAGCGCAGGTAAAGCTGTTGGGCGAGGCGGGCGCCAAGACCGGCGTTGGGTCGCACAGCTTCAAGGCCGTGGATGTTTCGGATTCGATCCTGCGAGCCAAGAATGCTGCGCCCGATGTCTGGCTCTCCACCGGTTACGTGGTCGATACCAATCTGCTTCTCAGGACGGCAAGGGAACAGGGATTTGCTCCTTCGGCGATCATGCTCCTTGGCGTCGGCGATACGCCTGAAACGCTGGAGGCAGTTGGCGCGGAATATCTGGAAGGCGTGCTCGTCGTCTCCTATCCCAGACCTTCCGTCAGCGAGCGCTTCGGCCCGGGTGCCGGCAAGTTCCTGGAACTGTATCGCAAGGCCAATAACCGCGACCCGATCGCGCCGCAGGGCATGAACGCGTTCGTCGGCATGAAGATGCTCTTTGAGGCGATCGAGGCTGCCGGCAGCACCGACTACAAGGCTGTCGTCGACGCCGCGCAGAAGATGGACAAGCCGAACGGTTCCTACGAGACCGGCTATGGCCTGAAGCTCGACGAGACCAAGCAGAATGTCCGGGCCAACCCCATCATCGCGCAGTGGCAGGGTGGCAAGGTGGTGCCGGTTTATCCCACCGATGCAGCTGCGGACGGTTCGAAAATCGTCAACCTTCCGCGCAAGGCCTGACCGCTTCCAAAAATGACGACGCTGCCGTGCTTCAGGGCGCGGCAGCGCAATCACAGGGCCTGAAACTGATGAACGAGCTTGCCAATATCATTGCGGTCGGACTGCTGCTGGGGGGCACCTATGCTCTGGTCAGCGTCGGCCTCAATCTCATATTCGGTGTTATACGCATCGTGAATTTCGCCCAGGGCGAGTTCCTCATGCTCGGCATGTACGGCACCTATGTCGTCTATGCGGTGCTCGGCGTGGATCCCTATCTCGCCGCCTTCGTCGTCGTGCCCGCGCTCTTCGTCTTCGGCGCCGCCGTCTACTGGTTCCTGCTGCGCCCCCTTCAGGGCATGCCGATGATGCAAGTCTTCGCGACTTTCGGCCTGCTGATCGTTCTGGAGAATATCGTGCTCGCGCTGACGGGCGGCACGGCCCTCAGCGTCAATTCCGTTCTGACCGGGCACAGCCTGACCATCGCGGGCGTCACGCTTTCGCTGTCCCGGCTGCTGGTATTCGTCGTGGCGACGGCCGTTGCGCTGGGGCTGGGTCTTTATCTGCGTCTGTCGATACATGGCAAGGCGATCCGCGCCGTGGCGCAGGACCGCCGCGCGGCGCAGCTCATGGGCATTCGCATCGGCCGCATCTATACCGTCACATTCGGTTTCGGCGCGGCGCTGGCCGGGCTGGCCGGCTGCCTTCTCGCTCCGCTCTATTCCATGTCTCCGCAGATTGGCACCAGCTTCATCCTCCCCGCTTTCGCCGTTGTTGTGCTTGGTGGCCTTGGCAGCGTGAAGGGGGCCTTCATCGGCGGCCTCATTGTCGGGCTGACGGAAGCGACCGCCGGCTTCTATCTCGACCCCGCGCTCAAGCACGCGGTTCTCTTCATGGTATTCATTGCCGTCCTGATCGTCCGGCCCTCGGGCCTGTTCGGCGTAGTCGGCGCGGAAGAGGTCGGACTCCATGCCGAACACTAGACACGTCCAGACTTTCAGCGCCGCCCTGCCGGTCGCCGCGGCTGTCCTGATCGGGCTGCTGGCGCTCGTCTACGCGCTTTCGGGCGACAATTTCCTGCTGAACATCCTGGCAGTCAGCTTTCTTTACGCGGGCCTATCGATGTCGTGGAACATCATCGGCGGTTTCGGCGGCCAGTTTTCGCTCGGCCACAGCGTGTTCTTTGCCACCGGCGCCTATGTCACCGCCCGTCTCTATCTCGATGCGGCCATTTCACCGTGGTTGTCACTGGTGCCGGCTTCATTGCTTGCCGCGGCGCTTGCGATGCTCGTCTCGTGGCCGGTCTTCCGGCTGAAGGGGCCGTTTTTTTCCATCGCCACGATGGCGATGACCGAGGTTGCGCTGGCGCTGGCGATCTATTTCGACAGCGTCACCGGCGGCGCCCAGGGACTGTCGATCCCGTTTCGCACGGGGTTCGAGAACATGATCTTCATCGGCAGGATCAACTACACCCTCCTGATGCTTGGCTTCGCCGCGCTCACGCTGATCGTCACGCTGGCGGTGCGTCACAGCCGGCTCGGTTATGAACTGCAGGCGGTTCGCGACAGCGAGGGCACGGCCGAAGCCGTCGGGATCAACGTGCTGCGCACCAAGCTTATCGGTATGGGCATCAGCGCCGCGCTGATGGCGGTCGGCGGAAGCCTCTATCTGATGTTTGTCCGGGTCGTCGATCCGCCGTCGCTCTTCTCGCTGTTCGATATCGGCGTCAAGGTCGCGCTCATCGCCTTGATCGGGGGGATAGGCACGACTTACGGGCCGCTTTTCGGCGCCCTGCTGATCGTGCCGCTTGAAAGCATCCTGCGGGCCGAACTCGGCGGTACTACGCCCGGAGCGAACCTGATCGTCCTCGGTCTTCTCCTCCTCGTGACGGCGCTGCGACTGAGACGCGGAATTGTCGGCACGCTCACGCCGCTGCTTGGCAGATTGCGCAGGAGTGCGGCATGAGCGCGGCTCTGTTGGAAGTCCAGGCGGTTTCGAAGGTCTTCGGCGGACTGCGCGCCGTGGATTCTGTGAGCTTTGACGTTCACCCCGGCGAGATCGTCAGCATCATCGGCCCCAATGGCGCGGGCAAGACAACGCTCTTCAACCTTCTGACGGGCCAGTTGCATCTCACCACGGGACAGATTCGTTTCGAGCAGCAGGACATCGGACGGGTAAAGCCCTATCGGCGTGCACGCCTGGGATTTGGCCGCACGTTCCAGATTTCCCAGACCCTTCCGTCGATGACGGCTCTGGAAAACGGCATGATCGGTGCGTTCCGCAGGCATCGGTCGGTGCGGGCTGCCGAAGAGCGGGCGGCAGAAACGCTGGCGATGGTCGGGCTTGAGGAACACGCCCACAGGCGCGCATCGGAACTCACGCTTGGACAGCGGCGAAGGCTCGAGGTTGCCCGTGCACTGGCCATGTCGCCGCAAATCGTTCTGCTCGATGAAGTGATGGCGGGTCTCAACGAGACGGAGATCGGAGAAATCCTCGGTCTCGTCATGAAACTCAACGCGCGGGGGACGACATTCCTGGTGATCGAACACAATCTCAAGGTCGTGCGTGCGTTCTCGCGCCGCGTGCTGGTGCTCGACCAGGGCCGGCTTATTGCCGAAGGGGTGGCCGCCGACGTCCTCAACGATCCCCAGGTCGTTGAAGCTTATCTGGGGAAGGCGGAGTGATGCAGCAGGCTGGAACACTGACCGTGGAAAATCTTGTCGCCGGTTATGGCGATGCAACGGTCCTGCATGGCGTTAGCCTCTCGGTGGAACCCGCCGCCATCACCGCCATCGTCGGAGCCAACGGCGCAGGCAAGACGACGCTTCTTTCCACAATTGCGGGTCTCGTCGCACCGCGCGAAGGCCGGATCGCCTTCGACGGCGAAGTGCTGTCCGGCCGCCGGCCCGAGGAGATTGTCGCCAAGGGCATCTCGCTTGTCCCGGAAGGGGGACGGCTGTTTTCTTTCATGACGGTACGCGAGAATCTGGAGCTCGGAGCCTATCTGCCGGCGGCGCGTCGCCTCCTAGCCAGGCGTCTAGACGAAGTGATGACCCTGTTTCCCGTTCTCGCCGACAGGCAGGCGCAGTTTGCGGGCAAGCTTTCAGGCGGCGAGAGACAGATGTGCGCCATCGGCCGCGCTCTGATGGCAGGCCCGCGTCTGCTGATGCTTGATGAGCCGTCGGTCGGTCTGTCGCCGCTCATGACGCACAAGGTGCTGGAAACGGTGCAGCGCCTCGTCCGTGAAGAGGGAATTACCGTGCTGGTCGTCGAGCAGCGCGTGACGGAAGTGCTGGAAATAGCCGATTTTGCGCATATTTTAGATCACGGTCGAGTCGTCAAATCTGGCGCAGCCGCGCAGTTGCGCAGCGACCGACAAATACAGGAAGCCTATATGGGCCTGTGATATCTCTTCGCCGGTGGTGATTCCGGGAACATCCACGGAGGATCAAGTCTATGCAGAGGAATCAGAAGGGGCAGAACGGACCATCCTTGTCGCCCATCCTGATTCCGAAGGCGTCGGATATCCTTGCGTCGCAGCTTCGCGACATGATCGTGAACGGACATTTGCGTCCGGGCGATTTTCTCCCCGCGGAGCGGCAACTGGTCGCCGAATCCGGTATCAGCAGGACGTCGGTGCGCGATGCGCTGCGCATTCTGGAATCGGAAGGTCTAGTCACAACGAAGGTCGGGCGGTCAGGCGGCTCGATCGTCACGCTTCCCGCGCGCGAAGCGGTGGCGCGTTCGGTGGAGCTTTTTGTCAGGACGCATGGGATCCGGATGGAATCCTTGCTGGACTGTCGCGTCGCCGTGGAGCCGACGCTCGCGCAGCTTGCCGCCGAAAACCGGACCGAAAGCCAATTGGCCGAGATGACGGAACTGCACGCGGAGTTCGCATCGGCCGCGGACAATGTTCAACGCTACAAGGCCGCTAATCTCGACTGGCATCTCTGCGTTGCCAGAGCCAGCGGCAACGAGCCGCTCATCGCCTTCATGGAAGCGATTTCCGAGGCTATCCGGGACGCGATGGAATACAAGCACACCACGACGCCCGCCATTAGGGCAGAGGCGATCAAGGCGCATGGCGTCATCCTGGACGCGATCCGCCAGCAGGACGGGGAAAGCGCCTTCAAGCGCATGAGCCGGCATGTCGTCGCTTATCGTTCAGTTGCATTTCCGCGGAAAAAGACCGCCTAACCGTCCCCCGGTGGCCGCCCCTAGCGCTGGAAAATTGCACCCGCCTTCACCCCCGGATGCGGAAGCCCGTTGCGGGCCGAAACCCCAAACCGCGAGCCGTGTCCTCTTTATTGCGTCCCGGCGGTGATCGCCGTGCGGCCGCAATCGACCACCAGCGTCGTGCCCGTGATGTAATCGGCATCCTCCGACAGCAGAAAGGCCGCCGCGCCTGCCCAGTCGGTCAACGGCCCGTACCGTTTCAGCGGCGTCGCGTCGTTGAGTTGTTGCATGTAGCTGGCGCCGGGAAAACCGGCAAATCCCAGTTCCGCAGTTGGCGGCATGTCTTCCGGGGCGATCTGCACCGTTTGCGCCGAAGCGATCGTGTTGACACGGATATCGTATTTGGCGAATTCGAAAGAGTGGACCCGGGTGAGCGGAATGAGGCCGCCCTTGGCCGCCGAATAAGACGGCACGCGCGGATTGCCATGAATGCCGTCCACCGAGCC
Organism: Flavobacteriaceae bacterium; assembly: GCA_050249695.1. Taxonomy (GTDB): domain Bacteria; phylum Pseudomonadota; class Alphaproteobacteria; order Rhizobiales; family Tepidamorphaceae; genus JACKJP01. Next base: position 110,903 of record JBFWQA010000004.1, read on the forward strand.
CAGATGCACGATGGAGGCCTTGCCGGCGGCTTTCAGTATGGGCAGCAACACCTTCGTTGCGATCGCCGGCCCGACGAGATTGTGCCGGACGATCCGCGCGAATTCTTCCATGTCGCACTCTTCGAACGCGCCCCAGGCGATCGCGACATAATGCGTGACCAGGCCGCTCGCCGGCTGGAATATTTGTCGGTTGTCCGAGACAAGTTCTTCCATCGCCTTCTGATCGGCGATGTCGACGGCAAAACCGCGGACTCTGCCCCCGGCCTTGGCGATCGCTGCCGAGGTGCTGTCGACCTCGGCTTGCGATGCATCGAGCACGATCACTGTGGCGCCTTCAGCCGCGAGCCGCTCCGAGACGGCCCGTCCCCAGCCGGTGGCGCCGCCCGCGACCACGCAGGTTCGCTCTTTCAGTCGCATGAACGAACCTCTAGCGGCGTTGGAAGATCGCGCCGGCATTTGCCGGTTGCACGCCCTGGATACCGAAACCGGTCCAGGCAATCACGTCGCTGGCCTTCGCGGCGGCTTCCTTTGGCGGCAGGGAAGTATCCCACAGATTGGCCAGGACGCGCCGAGCGTTGAAATCGTTGGCCTCATCCGAGACGAGGAAGGCGATAGGCGCGGCCATGATCGTGTCGGGAAAAACATCGGCGCGCGACAGGCCGGTCCGGTCGGTCATGCGCGAGCCGGTCGCGCCGCCCGGCACGAGCACGTTCGCGGTCACGCCGGTGCCCGCGAGCGTCAGTGCGGCGACCGAAAGCTCGGCTTCGAGCGCCGCTTTCGAGCCACCATAAAGCGGCATGCGCAGCATCGTGTCGAGGCTCGTTGTATTGCCGATGATCCGGCCCCAGCCGCGTTCGATCATCGCCGGCGCGAGCTTGCCGGCCAGCACCATCGGCGCGATGGAATTGACGGCGAAGAATTTCTCGATCTGCTCGCGGGTCGCCTCCCAGAACTTGAGGGGATTGGCGAGATAATTGTCGCGCAGCGAGTCGGCGCTCACGCCGGCATTGTTGACGAGGACTTCGATGGGTCCGAAGAACTTCGTGGCCTCTTCAGCGAGCCGTTCGGCCTCTCCGGATTGCGAGAGGTTGGCGGTGATGGTGGCGACGCGCTCACCGGCGCCGCTCTCCCTGGCCACTTCCTCCAGTGACGTCTTGTCCGTGGATGACAGGATCACCTTGTGACCTGCACCGAGCAGCGAAAGCGCCATGACGCGGCCAAGGCCGCGGCCGCCGCCGGTGAGCAATACGGTTCGCGAACTTGCCATGCTTTCCTCCCTCATCCGTTTTTATGTGTGTGCGCACGATAACCATGGCTTACGAAGCTGTAAATCTGGCACCGCGCGTGCCTGAAGGTGGTGGGCTGCGGGTCAGGACGATGCCGATTGACGGCCGGGCGCAAAGCTGGTCGAGTCTCGCTATTCCATGGTCGGCAACTGTTCGGGGAAGGAACCGCAATGGACATGAAATCAGCCGTCACGACTGTCTATACCAATTATTTCGGGTTTACCGGCCGCGCCGCGCGATCGGAATTCTGGTATTTCATACTATTCGTGATCGTCATTGGTGTTGTCCTGAACATCATTGATTCCGCCATTTTCGGGATGGGGATGGGAGGGGTCGGGATTCTTGGAGGCATCTTCTCTCTTGCTTCGCTGATTCCGGAAATCGCTGTGGCCATTCGGCGTCTGCACGATAGCGGCCGCACTGGGTGGTGGCTGTTGTTAGTTCTGATTCCGCTGATCGGCTGGCTGGTGCTGATTTATTTCTATGTTCAGCCGTCACAACCGGGTGCGAACCAGTACGGACCGAACCCCTACGGTGAATGAAGACGTCGGGACAGGGGCCACGCTCGGCGCATTCGTCATCTGCAAGGATGCCGAAGCCACGATTGGCCCCTGTCTTGAAAGCTTGGCCGCTGTCGATGAGATCGTCGTCGTCGATTCCGGTTCGAAAGACCGCACTCTTTCAATCATCGAAGATCTTGCGGCCCAGGGCCTGCCGATACGCCTCTACCGCGAGGCCTGGCGCGGATTTGCCGGCCAGAAGCAGTTCGCGCTCGAACGCTGCACGACGCAATGGTGTCTCAACCTCGACGCCGATGAGGTCCTGTCTGCTGAACTCGCGGCAGCGTTGCCGGCACTTGTCGCGCGGGGGGATGTGGCGGGATGGATTCTGCCGCGGCGGGATTATCTTGCGGGCTACGGTCTTGCCCATCGCTGGACGCGCCGCGGACGCGTCCTGCGCCTCTTCCGCCGGTTGCAGGCGGCCTACGATCCGCAACGGATCGTTCACGAGGCGCCCCTCGTGGACGGCAGGGTGTTGCGCGCCTCCCGGGGCGTTGGCGAGATTCTGCATTTTGCCGATACGCACTGGCGGCCTCATCGTGATCGCGCCCTGCGCAATGCGGCGCTCAAGGCATCGATGCGATATCGCGACGGCCGTCGCGCGAGCGTCCTTCGGCTGCTGTTCTATCCGCTCGGGCGCTTCCTTCGCATCTATGTGATGCGACGCTTTTTCATCAATGGCTTTGCCGGATTACGCTATGCAGTCGTCGGCGCCGTCTATGCCGCCGCGAGCGAATATTACCTTTTCCGCCTGCAGGGCGAACGGCGAAAAGCTAGAGCGTGACCCTGGTGCGGTAGGGCTTGAACCACTCCAGGCTCGCCTTCGTTCCCTTGACGGGGTTGTATTCGCAACCCATCCAGCCATCATAGCCGCTCTCGTCGATCAGCCGGAAGAGATAGTCGAAATTGAGTTCGCCATGCACGGGGTCGGCGCGGTAGGGGGCGTTGGCGATCTGATAGTGCCGTGTCAGCGGTACGCATTCCTGGATCGCGGCGGCGATGTCTCCATGCAGGATCTGCCGGCTGTAGATGTCGAACAGCAGGCCGAGATTGGGGTGGGCAAGCGATTCCAGTATGCGCACCGCCAGCGGGAACTCGTTCAGAAAATAGCCCGGTATCTCGTGGATGCTGACCGGTTCGATGACAAGCGTCACGTTCTTCGCTGCCGCCGCATCGGCGGCCTGGCGCAGGTTGGCGAGCAGGGTGGAGTGGGCATGGTCCGGGTCGACCGTGGGCGGCAGCACGCCGGTCATCACATTTACGACCGCGCATCCGGTCACGTCGGCATAGGCGAGCGCGGCTTCGATCGATGCTGCGAACTGGGCTTCGCGGCCAGGCAGGGCGGCAAGGCCGCGGTCGCCGGCCTCCCAGTCGCCGCAGGGCGCATTGAACATGACAAGCTGCATGTTCTGCATGCCGAGCTCGGCGGCGAGCGCTTCGGCGGGATGATCGTAGGGGAACGTGATCTCCACGGCGTCGAAGCCGGCCATCCGCGCCGCGGTGAAGCGCGATCGGAACGGCAACTCGGTGAAGAGTGTCGAAAGATTGGCGGCGAATCTCGGCATCCATTCATCCCCGGCATAGACCGGCGGCCCTCTCGCGCCGCCGGCGGTTCGTCTCAAGCGGCCAGTGTCGCGAAAAATGGTTTGATCTTCGTCAACGCGGTTTCCTCCGCGCGATAGGCATGGTTTCTTGCCATGCTATGTTGCACCGACTGGATAGCTCGGGATATTGCCGAGCGAACGAGACTTTCAAGGGAGTTTGCCATGAGCGGACCTGCCGCCGCGCATCTAAAGAAAATACGCATGAATCTGGCGCGCAGCCCCGAGCATCCGAACGGGAGCACGCAGCACGGCTACGAGTTCACTGCGCCGCTTGATTCGGAAGGCCATATCGACCCGGTCGCCTGGAAGCGGGAGCGCCAGCATTGCCGCGTTCGCCGTTTCTGGGGGTTGGAAGCCGACGATGTCGGCCATCTGGTGCACAGGCCGGGTGGCTCGTGGGCCTTCGTGTACGATATCGCCGGTGACGAGGACGATGAGGCGGGCTACCGCTTCGGCCGGCATGCCTTCAATATCGGCGAGTATGTGTCGGTGAAGGACGAGGACGGCGAAATGCACACTTTTCAGGTCGTTACTGTCGAGAACGTCTGACGGTTCGCCCCAATTGCAGATGCGGTAGCCGCCGCGCCAGCATGGCCGGCGGCTCCTTTCATGCCGCGCGCCGGTTTCGGGTGGCACCCGATCTGTCGCTGCGCTAGTTGAGGCGGAGCTTCCTGCGAGCAAGGCCCGGCATGAACGTGTCAAGTCCCACACCGGCCATCATCTTTGGCCCGCGCGAATGGGCGATGCTGCTGGGTCTGTCCGCGATCTGGGGCGCCTCCTTCTTCTTTACCGCGATCGCCCTCGATGGCGGCCTACCGCCGTTCACGGTCATCTTCGCAAGGGTCTTCATCGCCGCGATCCTGCTGCAGACCTTCTGCCGGCTTACCGGCAGGCCGCTGCCACGGGGCCTGCGCGGCTGGGCGCCCTATCTGCTGCTCGGCCTGCTCAACAACGCCCTGCCCTTTACCCTGCTGGCGCTGGCGCAGACGCAGATTTCCAGCGCGCTGACCTCGGTGCTCAATGCCACGACGCCTCTGTGGACGGTTTTTCTCGCCCACATGCTGACCGGAGACGAGAAGCTGACCGTCAGCAAGACGGCCGGCATACTGCTCGGCATCGGGGGCGTTGCGGTGATGATCGGCCTCGATGCGCTGTCGGGTATCGGCAATTCCTTCTGGGGCCAGTTGTCCGTCATCGGCGCGACGCTCTCCTATGGCTTCGCCGCGATCTACGGCCGCCGCTTCCACCGCGAGCGCCCCATGGTCACGGCGACGGCGCAGGTCACCATGTCCTCTTCCATCCTGCTGCCGGTCATGCTGATCGTCGACCGTCCATGGACGCTCGCCGCGCCGCCGGCCCCGGCGCTCCTCTCGGTGCTGGCGCTGGGCATCCTTTCAACCGCGGTTGCCTATCTGCTCTTCTTCCGCCTGCTGGCTCGGGCGGGCGCGACGAATACGTCGCTGGTCACCTTCATCGTGCCCGTCAATGCGATCCTGCTCGGCACGACCATTCTCGGAGAACGGTTGAGCCTGACCGACGGGATCGGCATGACGATGATCATGATCGGCCTGATCACGATCGACGGACGCCTTTTGCGGCGTCGCCGGCCGGGTGCCTAGTTTTCCACGATGATCACGTGCAGCGCCCGCGGCCCGTGCGCGCCGAGCAGCAGCGTCTGTTCGATATCGGCCGAGCGGGAAGGACCCGTTACCAGATTGACGGTGCGCGGCATCCCCTTGTCGCCATTAAGGGCGCGAAGACGGTCCCAGGCGCTCTCATAGTCACCTTCGATATCCGCCGCCGAGACGACGATCACGTGATTCTCGGGGAGGAAATTGATCGTTGAGGGATTGTCCGGGCCGGACAGCAGCATGAGCGTCCCCGTCTCGGCAACTCCGCAGACAGCGCGCGACAAACCGTTCACGTCGTCGCCGACCGCCTTGCCCTGGCGCCGTTTCAGTTCCGGTTCAAGGTCCCAGGGCAGGTCGGCCAGCAGCGGGTCGGCGCCGTGTACGAGGCTTTGCGGCGCGTTGCGGCCTCGAAGCCACCTTGCCACCGCGCCGGGTATTTCGCCTTCGCCATTGACCGTCTCGACGCTCGCGCTGACCTCTTCCAGCATTTTCCTGAACAGCGCGACGCGCGCCGGGCCGGCAAGCTGGCCGCGCTTCGGAATGATGCCGCGCGCGTGTTCGGCAAGCCGCGCGCGAACCGCCTCCTTTCGGACCGCGTCCTCGCCCGTCCGGCCGATGGCCCGGCGAAGCGCGCCCAGGATTGCTTCGCGGCTGGTCATGAAACCTTCTTTCCGCGCGCCCGCCACAAATCCTGGAAGCTGCGCCCCTGCGAGGCCGGAAAATCGCGGGTCCCCGTCCAGCCGCCGCCGAACGGCAGGCGCGCAATGCGCCCATTCGGGCCCATCCATTTCAATATGCGTGCCGCCGTACCGGCCATCATGCGGTAGAGCCCCGGGCGTTTGGCGAAGAACGCCCAGACCCTGATCCCGTAACGCTGCGCCGGCGGCGACAGATGCTGCGCGAATTCGCGCTCGCGCCATTGCCGCATCATCCTCGGCAGCGGAATTCGCATCGGGCAGACCTCCTCGCAGCGTCCGCAGAAGGTCGAGGCGTTGGGCAGGGCGCCTGCCTTATCGACCCCCGCGAGCGCCGGCGACAGCACCGCGCCCATCGGGCCGGGATAGACCGATCCGTAGGCATGGCCGCCGATCGCGTGATAGACCGGGCAATGGTTTAGGCAGGCACCGCAGCGGATGCAGCGCAGCATGTCCTGGAATTCGGTGCCGAGCATTTTCGTCCGGCCATTGTCGAGCAACACGACGTGATAGGCGTCCGGTCCGTCCGGATCGCCGGGCCGGCGCGGCCCGGTGGAAAGCGTGGTGTAGACGGAAAACTCCTGTCCCGACGCCGATCGCGCGAGCAGCCGCAGGATCTGGCTGGCGTCCTCGAGCGTCGGCACGACCTTCTCAAGGCTCGCCAGCACGATATGCACCCGGGGCAGCAATTGCGTCAGGTCGCCATTGCCCTCATTGGTGACGATGATGGAGGAGCCGGTCTCGGCGATGAGGAAATTGGCGCCGGTGATACCGACATCGGCGGCGAGGAACTTCTCGCGCAGCACGCTGCGCGCCTCCGACAGCAGACTTTCGGGCGCGTCGAGATCGCGCGAGGCGGAAAGGAAATCGTGGTGGCGCCGGAAGTCCGCTTCCACCTCGTCGCGGTTCACATGCACCGCCGGCGCGATGATGTGACTCGGATGCTCGCCCCGCAGCTGGATGATGTATTCGCCAAGGTCGGTTTCGACGACGGTCAGCCCGCTGGCTTCCAGATGCGGGTTGAGCGCGATCTCCTCGGAGATCATCGACTTTCCCTTGGTGACGGTCCTCGCCCCCGCCCTGCGGCAGATGTCGAGCACGATGGCGCGCGCTTCCGCCCCGTCGGCGGCCCAGTGAACATGGCCGCCGCTTTCCCTGACCCGCGCCTCATAGGCTTCAAGGTAGAGGTCGAGATGCGCCAGCGTATGATCCTTGATCGCCTTCGCATTGTTCCTCAAGGCGTCGAATTCCGGGAGCTTGTCACGCGCCTTGCGGCGTTTCTCCACAAAGCCCCGCTGCACGTTGCCGAGTGCACGCTGGAGCTGCCTGTCCGCAAGCGCCTTGGCGGCGTCGGCGGAAAAATCGGACGAATGCATTTTCATCGCGACGGCTCTCCGCTGTCCTCGCCGATGGCCGGGCCGCCTGTCATTCCCGCCAGCACCTCGGCGACGTGTCGGACCTTGACCGCATGGCCTTCGCGCGAGAGGCGTCCCGCCATGTTCATCAGGCAGCCGAGGTCGCCGGCGAGCAGTGTGTCGGCGCCACTTGCGGCAACCGCGCCGATCTTGCGGTCGACGATCGCGGTGGAGATGTCGGGGTACTTCACGCAGAACGTGCCGCCGAAGCCGCAACAGGCTTCGCTGTCGGCAAGCTCCGTCAGCGAGAGGCCCTGGACGGCCGAAAGCAGCCGGCGCGGCTGTTCGCGGATCGCCAACTCCCTGAGACCCGCGCAGGAATCGTGATAGGTCACCGTGCCTTCATAGGCAGCATCGACCTGAGAGATTCCCAGAACATCGGCGAGGAAGCTGGTGAGCTCATGGGTCTTGCCGGCAAGCCGTTCGGCCCGCCCGCGCCAGTGCAGGTCGTTGCTGAACAGTTCCGGATAGTGTCGCACCATCATCCCGGCGCACGAACCGGACGGCACGACGACATGATCGTATGTCTCGAGAAGCGCGATCGTCCTGCGGGCGATGGCCGCGGCATCGCGCCGGGCGCCCGAATTCCATGCCGGCTGCCCGCAGCAGGTCTGGTCGCCGGGAACCTCGACGACGCAGCCGGCATCCTCCAGAAGCTTCACCGCGGCGAAGCCGACCACGGGTCGCATCAGGTCGACGAGGCAGGTCACGAAAAGTGCGACGCGGCGCGGCGTCGCCCCAGCACTCATCGTCATGTCCGGTGCCTCCCTCCCTGCATGCCGCCATTGTTACATGGCGCGCGGCAAGTGCGACAATCGCAAAAGGGATGAGGCCCGGCAGACCCCCTCCAATGGTTCCGCCCCTCGGAAACGGAAAGGGGACGGCACGATCCGTGCCATCCCCTCTCGCCTCTGATGCCCCCCGGCTCTCAGATGACTTTGACGGTAGCGCCGACCGGAACGCGTTCGTAAAGGTCCATGACGTCCTCGTTGCGCATGCGGATGCAGCCCGACGAAACGGCGTGTCCGATCGTCCACGGCTCGTTGGAGCCGTGGATGCGATAGAGCGTCGAGCCCAGATAGAGGGCGCGCGCGCCCAGGGGATTGTGCGGCCCGCCGGGCATCATCTCGGGCAAGCCCGGCTGACGCTGGCGCATTTCCGCCGGCGGCCGCCAGTCGGGCCATTCGGCCTTGCGCGAAACCTTGTGCGTGCCGGCCCATTCGAAGCCCGGCCGCCCGACGCCGACGCCGTAGCGCAGTGCCTTGCCCTGGTCCTCCACAAGATAGAGGAAGCGTTCGTTGGTATCGATGATGATAGTGCCGGGCGCCTCGGCACCATCATAGGATACCGTCTGCCGGGCGTATTTCGGATCGAAGGCTGGCGTGGTCGCGCCCGTCTGTGCGGCGGGTGCCGGGGTATACCGGGTCTGTTGCTGCGCGGGCGCGTAGGCCGCCCGGCTGCGCGATTCGGTGCCGCGCCGCGGTTCCAGCCCCTGCGGATAGGCCTGATGTTCGAGCGTCCGCGGGGCCATGCCGCGCGCCGGCGCCGGGTCTCCGAAGATCGAATTCATCAGACGCGGAAAAGGCATGTCCTGGCTCGGCCGCGCGCCTGAGGAGCCCGCGTGATAATCGTTCGCGGCGGCGCCCTGGAGCGTCAGTGCGACGGCTGCCCCGGCGAGCAGAAGCGTGATCGGTTTCATCGAGAAAAGCCCCAAGACTTGAACGCTACACCCTCCGGGCACGGCCCAACCCCCAGGCCCGGATCGATCACGAAACTAAGGTGCAAGAGACGGCCAACTGGTTAACGGGCGTTAGGGTTGACGGCAAAAGCTCGCCGTGTGGTTTACGGCGCGTCAAGGAACAAGGTGAACCCTTCCTTAAGAGGGGGCACAAGGGCGCGGCGCAGCTCCACGGACCCGCTTGAAGGCGCTGGAGGTATCGCCTCGCGGGGCGCGATTTGCCTGGACGCGGCATCGGCGCCGGCGGTCCCCGTGCCTTGCCCATCCCCGCCGCATTGGTTAGAGGCTTCCAATTGCCCGTGAAGGGCTCTAGGTAGGCCGCTGGCTGCGCGCATCCTGCGCCGGCGGACGTGTTTCGGACGATCATGGCGAAGAACAAGGACAATCTCATCGAGGCGGCCAGGCCGCGCGGCTTCGCCGATCGCGATGCCGGCGAGGCGGTGGCCTATCGCGACATGCTGGCGAAGATCGCCGCCGTCTTCGAGCGATACGGTTTCGATCCGGTCGAGACGCCGGCGGTGGAATACACCCAGGCGCTCGGCAAGTTCCTGCCCGACAGCGACCGGCCGAACGAGGGCGTGTTCTCCTTTCAGGACGATGACGAGCAATGGCTGTCGCTGCGTTACGACCTGACCGCGCCGCTCGCCCGCTATGTGGCGGAGAACTATGACCGCCTGCCCAAGCCTTACCGCAGCTATCGGCAGGGTTACGTCTTCCGCAATGAGAAACCGGGCCCCGGCCGCTTCCGCCAGTTCCTGCAGTTCGACGCCGATACGGTCGGCACGGCGAGCCCTGCGGCGGACGCCGAAATCTGCATGCTGATGGCCGATACGCTGGAAGCCCTCGGCATCGCCCGGGGCGACTATGTGATCCGCGTCAACAGCCGCAAGGTGCTCGACGGTTTGATGGAGAGTATAGGCCTCGGCGGCGATGCGCACGCCGTCACGCGCCTGACCGTGCTGCGCGCGATCGACAAGCTCGACCGTCTCGGCATCGAGGGCGTGCGTCAACTGCTCGGTGAGGGCCGCGAGGACGAGAGCGGCGATTATACGAGGGGCGCCGGGCTGGAGCCGGAACAGATTTTCGACGTGCTCGCGCTTGTCGGCGCGGGAAAGGATACGAATGCCGAGACGATCGCCTCGCTCGGCGATGTCGCACCGGGCGAGGGCGTTATCGAACTGGAAGCGATCTCGGCGTTGATCGACGCCGCCGGCTATGGCGACGGTCGTATCCGCATCGACCCGTCCGTCGTGCGCGGCCTTGAATATTACACCGGTCCCGTCTTCGAGGCCGAACTGACCTTCGAGACCGTCAACGAAAAGGGCCAGAAGGTCATCTTCGGATCGGTTGCCGGCGGCGGGCGCTATGACGGGCTGGTCGCCCGGTTCCGCGGCGAGGAAGTGCCGGCCACAGGTTTCTCCATCGGCGTCAGCCGGCTGATGGCCGCGCTTTCCAACCTCGGCAAGATCGAGATGTCGCCACCGCCCGGCCCGGTGGTCGTGCTGGTCATGGACAAGGATCAGGTCCCCGCCTATCAGGCGATGGTGGCGAAGCTGCGCGCCGCCGGCATCCGCGCCGAACTCTATCTCGGCACATCCGGCATGAAGGCGCAGATGAAATATGCCGACAGGCGCGGCAGCCCCTGCGTCGTCATTCAGGGCTCCGACGAGCGCGCCGCCCGCACCGTCCAGATCAAGGATCTGATCGAGGGCGCGAGGATCGCCGGCCAGATCGAAAGCCGCGATGCGTATCGCGAGGCGCGCCCGGCCCAGGTGACGGTAAGCGAGGGCGAGATGGTCGAAGCTGTTCGCGCCATCGTCACCCATCATGCCGGCGGGTAACCGCAAGCGCGCTTTGCGCTCGCAAGTCGGGGCTTCTCTTGCTATGACCCCGGCAAATCCGTTTCGCGCTTCGCATCAAGTCTGATCCGACATGACCGCAGACAGACAGAATCCGGCACTGGCGGCCCTCTTCGGCGGGCGCGGCCTTACGCGCGCCGAACCGGCGATCCTGCAGTCGGCGGAGCTGTTTCTCGACCTGTCGGGCGAGGATATCCGCCGCCGCCTGCTGCTTGTCCAGTCGCCCGACGGCACGGACATGTGCCTCAGGCCCGAATATACGATCCCGCTGGTGCGCCGGCATCTCGATGCCGGGGCGGGCGAGGGCGGCTACTGGTATCACGGTCCCGTCTTCCGCTACCGCGCCGGCGACGGTCCGGTGGAGATCGAGCAGGCGGGCATCGAATCCTTCGGCAAGGAGGACCGCGCCGCCGCCGACGCCGATACGCTACTCGTCGCGCTGGAAGCGCTGCGCACGCTTGGCGTTGAGGACGTGACGATCCGCATGGGCGATCCGGGTCTGGTCATGGCGGCGATCGAAGCGTTCAACTTGCCGGCGGTCTGGCTGAAACGCCTGCGCCGCGGCTTCACACGGGCCGGCGGGATCGCCGCCATGCTGACGCAGGAAACCGGCGCCGAGGGCAGCACGCGCGCCCGCCTCGTCAACGCGCTGGCGGGCGCCGACCGCGCATCCGCGACGGCGATGGTGGAGGAACTGGTCGGTGTAGCCGGGATCACGCCTGTCGGCGGCCGCAGCGCCGCCGAGATCGCCGAAAGGCTGCTGGAACAGGCCGAATTCGAGCGCGGCGCGCGGCTTTCGGCCGGGATCAAGGCGCAGCTTGCGCGCTTTGCCGCCATCGAGGGTTCGCCGGCCGAGGCGCTGGACGCGTTTCAGGCCGCTGCCCGGGAAGCCGGCATCGATATCGATCATGGCCTTAGGCAGTTCGCCGCCCGCGCCGACGCGCTGAAGGATGTGAAGGCGCCGGCGACATTCACGGCGGGCTTCGGCCGCCGGCTCGATTACTATTCCGGCTTCGTCTTCGAGGTGCACGCGCGCGGTGCCGAACTGCCGCTTGCGGGCGGCGGGCGCTATGACGGCCTCCTCGCCGCGCTTGGCGCCGAGGCGCTGCCGGCGATCGGCTTTGCGATCTGGATGGACCGCGCGGAAAAGGCGGCGCGGCCATGAACGGGAAACTGATCGTCGCCGTGCCGGCCAAGGGACGGCTGCAGGAGAACGCGGAGGCGTTCTTCGCGCGCGCCGGGCTGAAGCTGAAGCGAGACAGCGGCGCACGGGGCTATACGGGGCGCTTCGCCGGCGTGGACGATGTCGACGTGCTGTTTCTTTCCGCCAGCGAGATCGCCGGCGAACTCGCCGCCGGCAATGTCCATCTCGGCGTCACCGGCGAGGACCTCATCCGCGAGAAGATCCCCGACGCCGACCGTATTGTCGATCTGTCCGTGCCGCTCGGATTCGGCTTTGCCAATGTCGTCGTCGCGGTACCGCAGGTGTGGATCGACGTCGATACGATGGCCGATCTGGACGATGTGGCCGAGAGTTTCCGCACCCGCCATGGGCGGCCGGTCCGCATCGCGACCAAATATGTGAACCTGACGCGCGGCTTCTTTGCCCGGTTCGGCATCGTCGACTACCGGATCGTGGAGAGCCTCGGAGCGACTGAAGGCGCGCCGTCATCGGGCGCGGCGGATGCCATCGTGGACATCACGACGACCGGGGCGACGCTCGCCGCCAACGCGCTGAAGGTGCTGGCCGACGGTACGATGCTGGAAAGCGAGGCGCATCTGGTGACGAGCCTGAAAGCCGATTGGAACCAGGGCGCGAAGGCCGCGCTTCGCAACGTCTTCGACCGGATCGCGGCCGAGTTGAATGCGCGCGGTGTGCGGGAAATTCGTGCAAGCGTCGGCGGCGCGGCGGCTGAGGCGATTGCCCGGCGGCACGGTTGCACGCTGCCGTTCGGCGCGGATGCCTCGCCTTCAGTCCTGCATTGCCCCGCCGACAGCGTCCATGCGGTGACGGTCGCGCTGCGCGCGGCGGGGGCGACGGCGGTCTCGGTGTCGCAGCCCGAGGACGTCTTCGCGGCCGCCAATCCTCTCTACGACCGGATCATCGCCCGGTTGGAGAAACGTCAGGCCAACTAGGTGTCGGCCGACATGCGCCGCTCCACCGCAAGCGTTCGCCGGAACGTCCACCAGCAGCCATAGAGCAGGAACGGCGCCATGATGACGGCGCCCGTCATCATGCCGTTGCGGCCGAGGCCCAGAAGGCCCGAAACCGACCAGTCGAGGGCAAGCGCGACGACCACGAACTCCGAGGCGATAAGCAGCGTCGCCCCGATGGCCGATGCCACGACGGCGAACGTCAGCGGCGAAACGCTGGCCGTCTTGCGGGCGGCGTCAGCGATCATTTCCGATTTCTGTGACATTGCGAAGGCAGTCTCGTTGCTGGAACGCGGCAGGTCCGCGCGCGGGAGAAGATGCGCCCGGGCGGACCGGATCGCAAGCCCGGGGCAGCTGAATTTTTTTGAAAGAGGGGCTCGTTTGCAGCTCAGGCGGGCCGACGGAAACGTCCGCCATGCCCGCCTGCTCAGATCCGCCGCATGCCGTTCAATTGAACCAACGGCACGGCAACGTTGCAATGCCTCTCATCGACACATATGTGCCGGTCGCTTCGCCGGTCAGCCCCGATTGTCGATCGACAGCCTGCCGGCGCCGAACGCGACAAGAAAGAGAAGGCCGCCCGTGATCGCCAGGTTCTTCATGAACATGATCTGCTGCATCTGGTCGGCGAGATCATTGTGGAAGATCAGCGCCGCCACCAGTGTGAAGGCGGCCAGGGCGAGCGCGACGATCCGGGTCTGCCAGCCCACGATGATGGCGATGCCGCCGAGCAGTTCAAGTACGATCGTCGGATAGACCAGGACGCCGGGCACGCCCATCGCTTCCATATATTGCTGGGTTCCGCCGATTCCCATCAGTTTGCCGAAGCCGCTGACCACGAAGATGATCGCGATGAACACGCGGCCGAGCGGCGCCGCCAGAGATTTTGCCTGGTCCATGTCATGTTCCTTTCGTTTGCGCCGGCTTGGGACCCGGCGATGTATCGGATGGCGGTTCCTGATGTGTTTTATTCGAGTCAAAGGAACAATGGGGCTTGCTGGAATAAACTGTTCTCCGGATTGGTGTAGATCTTTCGAGATTCTATCGCCCGATGATCTGGGCGATCTGCACACCTGCGAGGGTCAGGATCAGCATACCCACGGCGGCGAGCATGGGCCGGTGCGGCACGCGCTTTGCGATGAAGCCGGCGAGGGGTGCCGCGAAGAGGCCGCCGACGATCAGCCCCGCGACGGGCAGTGCGCTGGCCGCCAGTCCCTCCGCCTCTTCCCAGTGGCCCGACGAGAGGGCGATCACGAAGCTCGCCGAAATGGTGACCGTCACGAGGAATTCGGCCGCGTTGACGGTGCCGATGGTGAAGCGTGTGCTGTTGCCCGCGCCGAGAAGGCTGGAGGCGACGATGGGGCCCCAGCCGCCGCCGCCGACCGCGTCGGCAAAGCCCCCGCCGACACCGAGAGGCGCCGCGAACCGCCAGCGGTTGCCGCTTTGCCGGCGCGGCAGGAATGCCCGCGACAATACGATCAGGCCCATGATCGCCAGATAGGTGACGACATAGGGCCTGATGGCCTGGCCGTCGACGCCGGTGAGGACGAAGGTGCCGATGGCCCCGCCGACGATCCCGGCGGGGGCGAGGCGGCGGAACAGACGCCAGTCGATATTGCCGTTCAGCCAGTGCGAGACGCCCGACGCGGCGGTGGTGAAGAGTTCGGCGAAATGCACGCTCGCCGATGCATGGGCCGGCGTGACGCCGAGCGAGATCAGGAAGGTCGTCGAGGCGACGCCGTAAGCCATGCCGAGCGCGCCGTCGATGAGCTGTGCGCCGAAACCGACAAGGAGAAACAACAGGAACTCAATGATTGTGGTCGTGTCCATGGAGGCATCCTTGCAAAACATATAAATCCTATCGGAATTATAGGAATAAGCAAGATGCGGAACCTAAGATGCGGAACCTAAGATGCAGGACCTAAGATGCAGGACCTAAGATGCGGGACTTATGTCCGGTTGTCTGGGGATTCCGGATTTGAGAGGAAGGTCGATTCCAGGACGGCGGCGGTAGCATCGCGCGCCGCGATCAGCGCATGGCGGATGCTGCAGGTTTCCACATCCACGCAGTCTTCGCATCGCCTGTATGCGGTCCGGCTGGCGCACGGGGCCAGCGCGAGCGGGCCGTCGGTAGCCCTGAGCACATCCGCGAACGAGATCGTGTTCGCCGGCTTCGCCAGCGTGTAGCCGCCGCCCTTGCCGCGCCTGCTGGCAACGAATCCGTGCAGCTTCAACTCGGCCATGATCGCTTCCAGATATTTGCGCGGAATGTTCTCGCGTTCGGCGATCGTGGTGATGCTGGCATCACCCTCACGCGCGAGATAGATCAGCGCGCGCAGCGCGTAGCGGCTCTTTTGCGAAATCATGGCGCGGCACCCTAGCCGAACGGCGCCCGGCCGTCACGGACATGCGGCAAAAAGAAAGGGCGGCCGCAGCCGCCCTTTCCGGATACTTTCGGCGGACCCGGACCTTAGAAGTCCATGCCGCCCATGCCACCCATGCCGCCCATGCCGCCGCCCGGCATCGCGGGGACGTCCTTCTTGGGCAGTTCGGCAACCATCGCCTCGGTGGTGATGAGCAGACCGGCGACGGAGGCCGCGTCCTGCAGCGCCGTGCGCACGACCTTGGTCGGGTCGATGATGCCCGCGGCCACGAGATCCTTGTAGTCCTCGTTCTGCGCGTCGAAGCCCATCGTATCGCCCTTCAGGTCGGCCAGCTTGCCGACGACGATCGAGCCTTCCACGCCGGCGTTCTCGGCGATCTGGCGGATCGGGGCCTCAAGCGCCTTCAGCACGATATTGATGCCGGCCTGAATGTCGGCATTGTCGCTGGAGAGCTTGGAAACGGCCTTCTTGGCGCGCAGCAGCGCAGTGCCGCCGCCCGGAACGATGCCTTCCTCGACCGCGGCGCGGGTCGCGTTGAGCGCATCATCGACGCGGTCTTTGCGTTCCTTCACCTCGACCTCGGTCGCACCGCCGACGCGGATCACCGCGACGCCGCCCGCGAGCTTGGCAAGACGTTCCTGGAGCTTCTCGCGATCGTAGTCGGAGGTGGTCTCCTCGATCTGCGCCTTGATCTGGTTGACGCGCGCTTCGATGTCTTTCTTCTTGCCGGCGCCGTCGACGATCGTGGTCTCTTCCTTGGTGATGGAGACCTTCTTCGCGGTGCCGAGCATGGCGAGAGAGACATTCTCAAGCTTGATGCCGAGGTCTTCGGAGATCACCTGACCGCCGGTCAGGGTCGCGATGTCCTCGAGCATGGCCTTGCGGCGGTCGCCGAAGCCCGGTGCCTTGACGGCCGCGACCTTCAGGCCGCCACGGAGCTTGTTGACGACGAGCGTGGCAAGCGCCTCGCCTTCGACGTCCTCGGCGATGATCAGGAGCGGACGGGAAGACTGAACGACGGCTTCCAGAACCGGCAGCATCGCCTGCAGGTTGGAGAGCTTCTTCTCGTGCAGCAGGATGAACGGATCTTCCAGATCCGCGACCATCTTTTCCGCGTTGGTGATGAAATAGGGCGAGAGGTAGCCGCGGTCGAACTGCATGCCTTCGACGACTTCCAGCTCGGTCTCCAGGCTCTTGGCCTCTTCGACCGTGATCACGCCTTCATTGCCGACCTTCTGCATGGCGCTGGCGATCATCTCGCCGATTTCCTTCTCGCCATTGGCCGAGATCGTGCCGACCTGGGCGACTTCCTCGGAAGACTTGATCTTCTTGGAGCGCTTCTCCAGGTCCTTGATGACCTCTGCGACGGCCATATCGACGCCGCGCTTCAGATCCATCGGGTTCATGCCGGCGGCAACCGACTTGGCGCCTTCCTTGACGATCGCCTGAGCCAGAACCGTGGCGGTCGTAGTGCCGTCGCCGGCGATGTCGTTGGTCTTGGAGGCGACTTCGCGCACCATCTGTGCGCCCATGTTCTCGAACTTGTCCTCAAGTTCGATTTCCTTCGCGACCGTCACGCCGTCCTTGGTGATGCGCGGGGCGCCGAAGGACTTCTCGATGACGACATTGCGGCCCTTCGGACCCAGCGTCACCTTCACGGCATTGGCGAGGATGTCGACGCCCCGGAGCATCTTCTCACGGGCGTCGCGCGAAAACTTTACTTCTTTCGCAGACATATCCTGTTTCCTTCTTCAGTATCGTTCTTTTGCGGGGGGCAAGAAAAAAGCCGCCTTAAATCCCTTGGGAGGATTTAGGCAGCCTTCTTGCCGCTCTTCCTGGAGGACACGACACCCATGATGTCGGATTCCTTCATGATCAGATATTCGGTACCCTCGAATTTCACTTCGGTGCCCGACCATTTGCCGAACAGGACGACATCACCGACCTGCACGTCGAGTTCGACGCGCTGGCCATTGTCGTCGCGGGCGCCGGGGCCCACAGCCACGACTTCGCCCTGGCTCGGCTTTTCCTTGGCGGTATCGGGAATGATGATGCCGCCGGCGGTCTTTTCTTCTTCGTCGATGCGCTTCACGACAACGCGGTCGTGCAGAGGACGGAATTGCATGGAGCAGCTCCCTTGACTGAGTTGCAACTGATCTGAGTGGCTGTTGGCACTCAACTGACGAGAGTGCTAACAGATGGGCGAGGAAATAGTTTGCCCTCTCCGATCCGTCAAGTCCCGCCAAGGGCTCCGCGATGAAATTTCTCGCCGCGGGGCACCGTCACCGGCTCGCTTTGGTTAATGGTGCGGCCGCCACGGAGTGCCGCGGCCGGGTCCCGTGTGAAGCGCGCATGGCAACATGACAAGGGGAACGTGCGCGAGCCGGTCCCCGGCCCAAACCGCCTGGCACGTTCCGATATGATCGGCGTCAGGCGTGCGCCCAGCCCATCCGCTTGCGGTAGATCGTCGAGGGGCTGACTTCGAGCGCGGCCGCCGCCTTGGCGATATTGCCGCCGAACCGGCCGATCGCCTGCTCGATGATCCGCTTCTCCTGCCGCCACAATGGCTCGACGGCTTCGGCTGCGGAGAAGGCTGCGGCGTCCTCGCGCTCGTGGGGTGTCGACATATCGCCCTGCATCAGCGTCGCCGGCATCATGGCCGCGCTGACCGTCTCGCCCTCGTTCATGACGACGATGCGCTGGATGGTGTTTTCCAGTTGCCGCACATTCCCGGGCCAGGGCGCCCTCATCAATTGGAACTCGGCTTCGAGGTCGAAGCCGGTGAAGGCCCGTCCTTCCTCGGCGCTGTAGCGGGCAAGGAAAGCGGTCGCCAGGGGCATGATATCGCTTTCGCGCAGGCGCAGCGGCGGCAGGTGGATCGGCAGCACATGCAGGCGGTAGTAGAGGTCCTCGCGGAAATTTCCCTTCTGGATCTCGCGCAAGGGATCGCGATTGGTCGCCGCGACGATGCGCACATCGACCTTGCGCTCGCGGTTGTCGCCGACGCGGCGCAGCGTGCCCGATTGAACGAAACGAAGCAGCTTGGTCTGCAGCGCGAGGTCCATCTCGCAGATTTCGTCGAGAAACAGCGTGCCACCGTCGGCCAGTTCGGCCGCACCCGGCCGGTCTTCATGCGCGCCGGTATATGCGCCGCGGACATGGCCGAACAGCTCGGATTCCATCAGGTCGCGCGGGATCGCCGCACAATTGATGGCGATCATCGGTCCCTTGCCCCGGTTGGAGCGCGCATGGATGGCGTTGGCGCAGACTTCCTTGCCGGTGCCGCTTTCGCCGGTGATGAAGACGGGCCCGCGCGCCGGAGCGACGCGGCGGATCTGGTCGTAGACGGCGGCCATCTGCCGGGAGTTTCCGATAAATCCCTCAAAATCGACGGTCACAGCCGTCGCCTCGCCGCTTTCGGCGATAACCGGTGTCGGTCTTGCGAAGGTCTCGGAGGCGGCCGCGATCCGGTCGGCGAGATGGCCGACGCTGAGCGGCTTGATCAGGAAATCGGCCGCGCCGTGACGAACGGCGTTGACGGCCTGGCGTACCGAACCGCCGTCGGAAAGCGCCAGCACGACGGGAAACCGTTCCGCCGCATGGGCGATCATCTTCGCTGGATTGCTGTCGAAGGAGAGATCGATGATGACGATGTCGGCCTGGCTCGCCGCAGACAGGCGATCGAAGTCTTCCCGCGTTTCGACCAGGACCGGCCTCACCGGAAAATCGAGCGCGCCGGGCAGCTTTTCGGCCATGCGGCGCGCGAAAGCGCCGTCGCCGCCGACAAACGCGATGGTCCGTGTTGCCGTCTGTTCCGATCTGCTTTCCATGCGCGTTGTCCGACCTCACCGCAGCTTGTTGTTCTCCGTTGGCACCACTTTCCACAAACAGGGTAAACAAAGCTTTGCCGCCCGATGTTGTTTCCGCAGGCGGCAATGTGCACAATCGCGAATCGGGACGGAGCTGGAGCGCATGAATCGCATCATCAACTGGGTGATCGCGCTGTCGATGATGGCGGTGGCCGCGTCGTTTTCCGCGGTGCTGTACATCAAGGTCGGCCTGCCTGTCGGCGAAGCCGGCTGGATTGGTGTGGCCATCTTGCTGCTCATGATCCTCGGCCAGTTCGTTGCCGGGCGCATTCGTGAACGCGCGGGTTTCAACGAGCGCCTGGAGGATCTCAGCAACGTGACGAGCCGCCTCGTGCGCGATGTCGCCGAACTGGACGCGCGCCTCGGCGCCAATGAGGCCCGACTGCTCAATAACATCGAGGATACGGTCGCGGAAAAAATTTCGCCGCTGTCGGCCGAGATCGGACTGCTTGAGACGCTGGTTCGCCAGATCGGCGAGCGAATCGCGCAAGCCCCCGTGCGCGAAGCGGCGGCACGCCAGCCGGAAACGGCTGAAGCCGCGCCTGAACCCATTGTGGAGGAGACCGCCCGCACCTCCGGCAAGGCGGCCAGAAAATCGTCGGGCAGGAGCGCCGCCAAGCCCGCAGGGCCCCGCCGGACCGGTGCCTTCGCAGGCCTCGACGACGACGCATTTGCAAAACTCGTGGCCGACAGCGTCAACGAGAGCCGCCTGGAGATCCATCTTCAGCCGGTCGTTACGCTGCCGCAGCGCAAGGTCGGCTTTTATGAGGCGCTGACCCGGCTGAAGACCGAGGAAGGCAAGCTGATCACATCCGAGGAGTTTCAGGATGTGGCGGAAGCCAAACGGCTGATGCCGGTCATCGACAACATGATGCTCTACCGGGCGGTGCAGATCGTCCGTCGCCTGCAGACGCGCGAACGCGAATTCGGCCTGTTCTGCAACATCTCCACGCAATCACTGACGGATTCGGAGTTCTTCGCCCAGTTTGTCGAATTCATGGAGCACAACAGGGCGCTCGCCCCGCAGATCGTCTTCGAGTTTTCGCAGGAAGCCGTTGAAGCGGCCGGCCCGATCGAGCTTGCCAGCCTCGACCGTCTTTCCGAACTCGGCTACCGCTATTCGATGGATCAGGTGACGCATCTCGATTTCGATCCCAAAACGCTCTTCGAACAGCATTTCCGCTTCGTCAAAGTGCCCGCACCGCTTCTGCTGAGCGAGGCGGCGCGCATCGGGGCCGATATCGATCCGGCCGATCTGCACGATCTCCTCGCCCGTTACGGAATCGAGCTCATCGCCTCGCAGATCGAGCGTGAATCCGAAGTCGTCGACCTGCTCGACTACGATGTCACGCTGGCGCAGGGTAACCTCTTCTCGCCACCTCGTCCCGTCCGCGCCGACGTGATGCAGGAAGCCGGCGTCCTGTCCACGATGGCCAAGGTCGGCTGATTTCCCATGACGAATGAATCGCGCGAAGAAGCCGCGGGGGGTGGCTTTCTCTGGCTGGACCATTTCAGCGCCATCGCCGGCGACTACGACGTCCTGTTCTGCGATATCTGGGGCGTTGTGCATAACGGCCTCAGGGCCTGGCAGGGCGCCTGCGATGCGCTGGTCCGCTTCCGTGAGGACGGCGGCAAGGTTGCCCTCGTAACCAACGCGCCCCGTCCCGCGTCCGCGGTGCGGGCCATGCTCGACCGGCTTGCGGTGCCCGTGGCGGCCTATGATGCGATCGTCACGTCAGGCGATCTGACGCGCGCCGAGATCGCCCGGCACGACGGCGCCAATGTCTTCCATCTGGGGCCGGGCCGGGATTTGTCGCTCTTTGAGGGCTTTACGGTGCGCAGGGTCGAGGCCGATGAAGCCGAGCTCATCGTCAATACCGGCTTGTTCGACGACGAAGGCGAGACCCCGGAAGACTATCGTGAGCTCTTGTCGGCATGCCGGGCGCGCGCGTTGCCCATGGTCTGCGCCAATCCCGACATCGTGGTCGAGCGGGGAGACAGGCTGGTCCACTGTGCCGGCGCGCTGGCCGAACTCTACCAGGCAATCGGAGGCGAGGTGCTGTGGGCGGGCAAACCGCATGCTCCGATCTATGATCGGGCGCTGGAGATGCTGGATGCCGGCGATATGGCACGGGCGCGCATGCTGGCTATCGGCGATTCCATCCGCACCGACATGACGGGCGCTTCGCGCTACGGGATCGACGGCCTGTTCATCGCGGGCGGGATTCACGGCAGCGAGATTGGTCGCGGGTCGGGCGACCGGGCGCCCATGGAAGCCGCCTTTGCCGCCGCCGGCGTCAGCCCCCGTGGGGTCATGTCGTTGCTGGTCTGGTAGGATTGCCGTTCATTGAGCCAGGACGTCGATATCGTCCCGCAAGGCACTGTCATCCACGGAGCCACGCCGCGCTCGCCGCGGAGGGCCCGGCTATTCGCCGAAGACCGTCTCGATCTTGGCTTTGAGCGTGGCGGCGTTGAACGGCTTGACGATGTAATTGTTCACGCCCGCCTTCTTCGCCGCGATTACGTTTTCGGTCTTGGATTCGGCGGTGATCATAATGAAGGGCGTCCGGCCGAGCCTGTCGTCTCCGCGCACCTGCTTGAGCAGTTCGTAGCCGGTCATCGGTTCCATGTTCCAGTCGGAAATGACGAGACCGTATTTGCGTGTTCTCATCTTCTCGAGCGCCTCGGTTCCGTCGGCGGCGTCGTCGATGTCTTCGAAGCCGAGCTGCTTGAGAAGATTGCGGATGATCCTGATCATCGTCTTGTAGTCGTCGACGACCAGGATGGGCATCGAATGATCAACGGCCATGGTCTGAATTCCCTAAACGGTCCATTTCCCTGCGGGCCTGTATCGGCTCTTCGTTTTTTCCGGCTCTTGGTCCGGTTTGGCCGTATCTCAACTCACATTGTGGCGCAGTCTAGGAAAGGCGGATGAAACTTCGGTTAACGGGGGCGTCAGAACACCCTTCGACACACGCGGGCAACGGTTGCCAATCCTGAGCCCGCGCATTAGGTTCCGCGCCTTGTCATCGAAGGAGATCAGCGTGGCGGTCGAGGTATTGGGATACAGGTTCGAGGACCTGACGGTCGGTATGAACGAGAGCCTGACCCATACTGTCGCGGAGAGCGACCTGACAGGCTTTGCGAAGATTTCCGGCGACGACAATCCCATACATCTCGATGAGGCCTATGCGAAGACGACCCCTTTCGGCGGGCGGATCGCGCATGGCATGTTCACCGCCAGCCTGTTTTCGGCGCTGCTCGGCACCAGACTGCCAGGTCCGGGCGCCGTCTACATGTCGCAAACCTTGTTCTTCAGGGCGCCGGTTTTCGTCGGCAGCACGATCAGTGCGCGGGTTGAGGTGATCGAACTGATCGAGGAAAAACAGCGGGCGCGGCTGCGCTGTGAATGTCAGGTCGGGGATGAACTCGTTCTGGAAGGCGAAGCGCTGGTCTATGTTCCCAGGCGCGGCCAGTAGGACATGATGAAGCACGGTGGAACGGGCGCCTTCCAGGTCTTCGGCACCGCCGACGTGCCGGAGCGGATGCGCGGCGCTGTCGTGGCCATCGGCAATTTCGATGGCGTGCATCGCGGACATCAGGCCGTTCTCGGACACGCGACGAGTATCGCGGCCGAACGCGGCTTGCGCGCATGCGCGCTGACCTTCGAACCTCATCCGCGCACGCACTTCGTCCCCGACAAGCCGATTTTTCGCCTCAGCCCGCGTGTTGCCAAGCGACGGCTGTTCCAGGCGGTTGGCCTCGACGGCTGTGTCGAGATG
Organism: Flavobacteriaceae bacterium; assembly: GCA_050249695.1. Lineage (GTDB taxonomy): Bacteria > Pseudomonadota > Alphaproteobacteria > Rhizobiales > Tepidamorphaceae > JACKJP01. The sequence continues at coordinate 133,880 of JBFWQA010000004.1, forward strand.
GATTTCAACAAGGAACTCGCCGGCGTCGAAGCGAAGGATTTCATCTCCGGCATCATGTGCTCGCGTCTCGCCGCGTCCCATGTCGTCGTCGGCTTCGATTTTCACTTCGGCAAAGGCAGGCGGGGCTCCCCCGAAATGCTGGCCGAAGCCGGGCCGCGCTGCGGCTTCGACGTGACGGTCGAGGAGGCTCATGGCGACGAGGGCGGCTCCGTTTTCTCCTCCAGCGCCATCCGATCCCTGCTGGATGCCGGCGAGGTGGAGGCGGCCGACGAAGTTTTGGGCTATCACTGGTTCGTCACGGGCGAGGTCATCCACGGCGAAAAGCGCGGACGCGATCTCGGCTTCCCCACCGCCAATATCCGCCTCGCGCCCGAATGCGGTCTGCGGCACGGCATCTACGCGGTGCTCGGGCGGTTCGGCGGGCGCATGGTGCCGGGTGTCGCCAGTTTCGGGCGCCGGCCGCAATTCGACAATGGCGCGCCGCTTCTGGAGCCCTATTTCTTCGACTTCAACGAGAACCTCTACGGACGGGAGATCGATGTGGTCCTGGTTTCCTTCCTGCGCGACGAAGCGAAATTCGACAGTGTCGAGACGCTGGTCGAGCAGATGCACCGGGATGTCGGCAAGGCGCGTGAGAAACTGGCCGGCGTTTCCCTGACACCCATCGACCGCTCGCTCGCCGCCACCGCGCCCGGCACCGCCGGTTGAAGCGGGATGGGCGCGGCGCCGCTTGGCGCTTTATTCCCGCCGCCTGTGCTGTTAGAAGTCGCGCCCATGAAATGCATTGCCGCTCGACCGATACGGCGAATTATCCGCCCGGCCTCCCGCTGACCAAGAAGCGATGGGGCGCCGGGTGCGGATATTTGTGACCTGAACGAACAATCGGTGTGCGTGCGGTTCTGGCCGGCGCCGCAAGAGAGCCAAGCGAAAAGACATCCATGAACGAGAAGACTTCCGAGACGGGCGCGCGCGATTATTCGCAGACGCTCTACCTGCCCAGCACGGACTTCCCCATGCGCGCCGGCCTTCCGCAGAAGGAGCCGGAAATCATCGCCCGCTGGGATGCCATGCACCTCTATGAGCGCCTGCGCGAAGCCGGCAAGGGCCGCGACCGCTATATCCTGCATGACGGCCCGCCCTACGCGAACGGTCACCTTCATATCGGTCACGCCCTCAACAAGATCCTGAAGGACATCGTCGTCCGTTCCAAGCAGATGGCGGGATATGAATCCAATTACGTGCCCGGCTGGGACTGCCATGGTCTGCCGATCGAATGGAAGATCGAGGAACAGTACCGCGCCGAGGGCAGGAACAAGGACGAGGTGCCGGTCAACGAATTCCGCGCCCAGTGCCGCGAATTCGCCGCCCACTGGGTGAAGGTGCAGGGCGAGGAATTCCGCCGCATGGGCGTGGAGGGCGATTTCGCCCATCCTTATCGCACCATGAGTTTCGAGGGCGAGGCGACGATCGCGGCCGAACTGATGAAGTTCGCCGCCGACGGCCAGCTCTATCGCGGCTCCAAGCCGGTGATGTGGTCGGTGGTCGAGCGTACCGCGCTGGCCGAGGCGGAGGTCGAGTATCACGACTACCAGTCCGACATGGTCTGGGTGAAATTTCCCATAAGCCGGTTCGTCGGAGGCCAAGTACATAATATATTCTCGCACGGAAATGACGGATCCTTGTTAGACGATCTGTTGAAATCTAGTGTGGTAATATGGACAACAACACCTTGGACCATTCCCGGCAATCGGGCGATTTCTTACTCTGGAAAAGTTAGTTACTGGCTGTATGAAGTAGAAGAGGCGAAAAACACGTTTGGGCCTCAGCCCGGCGACCGGTTTGTCTTGGCTGAAACTTTGCGATCGGAATGCGCCGAGAAGGCAAAGATCTCGCTGAAAGATGTCAGGCGAGTTCCAAATGAAGTGTTTGAATTCCTAGTATGCTCGCATCCGCTTTCAGGCTTGAGCGGCGGCTACGACTTCGACGTGCCGCTGCTGGAAGGCGAGCACGTCACCGACGAGACCGGCACGGGTTTCGTCCACACCGCGCCCGGTCACGGCCGCGAGGACTTCGATATCTGGATGGACAATGCCCGCGCCCTGGAAGCGCGCGGCATCGCGACGGAAATCCCCTTCACCGTCGGGCCGGACGGGCGCTTCACGAAGGATGCGCCGGGCTTCGAGGGCCGTCAGGTCATCACCGACGAGGGTGACAAGGGCGATGCCAACGAGGCGGTCATCAAGGCGCTGATCGACGCCGGCATGCTGTTCGCGCGCGGCCGGCTCAAGCACCAGTACCCGCATTCATGGCGCTCGAAGAAACCCGTCATCTTCCGCAACACGCCGCAATGGTTCGTCCATATGGATCGCGATATCGCCGCCGTGGGCGACACGCTGCGCAAACGGGCGCTCGATGCCATCGATGCGACGCGCTTCGTACCCAAGGCCGGCCAGAACCGCCTGCGCGGCATGATCGAGGCGCGGCCCGACTGGGTGCTGTCGCGCCAGCGTGCCTGGGGCGTGCCGATCGCGATCTTCGTCGACCGCGAGACAGGCGAGATTCTGCGCGATGAAAAGGTGAACGCACGGATCGTCGACGCCTTCCGCGGCGAGGGCGCCGATGCGTGGTTCGAGGAAGGGGCGGCGGCCCGCTTCCTCGGCAACGACCACGACCCGGCGCGCTGGGAACAGGTCATGGACATTCTCGATGTCTGGTTCGATTCCGGCTCGACCCACGCTTTCGTGCTGGAGAAGCGCGACGATCTCAGATGCCGGCGCAAGATCGACGGCGGGCGCGACACGGTGATCTATCTGGAAGGTTCCGACCAGCATCGCGGCTGGTTCCATTCCTCGCTGCTGGAAAGCTGCGGCACGCGCGGCCGCGCGCCCTATGACGAGGTGATCACGCACGGCTTCACAATGGCCGAGGACGGCCGCAAGATGTCGAAGTCGCTGAACAACCAGGTGTTTCCGCAAAAGGTCATCGAGCAGTACGGCGCCGATATCCTGCGCCTGTGGGTCGCGTCCAGCGACTATGCCGACGACCAGCGCATCGGCCCGGAAATCCTGAAAAGCAACGCGGAAGCCTACCGCAAGCTGCGCAACACGATCCGCTGGATGCTCGGCACGCTGGCCCACTACGAGGGCGAGGATGTGTCGCCTGCCGAGATGCCCGAGCTTGAGCGCTACATGCTCGACCGCCTGTCGCGGCTGTCGGTCGCGGTCCGCGCCGCCTATGACGAGTACGAGTTCAAGAAGGTCTGGCAGGTTCTCTTCAACTTCGCCACCGTCGATCTGTCGGCGTTCTATTTCGACATCCGCAAGGACGCGCTCTATTGCGATCCGATCTCCAGCATCCGGCGCAAGGCAGCGCTCCAGGTGATCGACCGCATCTTCCGCGCCTTCGTGACATGGCTGGCGCCGCTCCTGCCCTTCACCATGGAGGAGGCCTGGCTCGACCGTTTCCCGGGCGAGGCCGTGTCGGTCCATCTGGAACTCTTCCCGGACCTGCCTGCCGAATGGCGCGACGACGCCGTCGCCGCACGGTGGGAAAAGGTGCGCAAGGTGCGCCGCGTCGTCACCGGCGCGCTGGAGATCGAGCGCCGCGACAAGCGCATCGGATCCTCGCTGGAGGCAGCCCCCGTGCTGTACCTCTCCGACGAGGCGCTGCTGAAGGCGATCGAGGGCCTCGACATGGCGGATATCTCGATCACCTCGGGCTTTACGGTGAAGCCGCTGGCCGAGGCGCCCGCCGAAGCGTTCCGGCTGCCCGACGTCGCCGCCGCCGTCGTTCCGGCGCTCGCCGAGGGCCGCAAATGCGCGCGCTCCTGGAAAATCCTGCCGGAAGTAGGGTCCGATCCGGACTATCCGGACATTTCGCTGCGCGATGCGGCCGCGATGCGCGAACGCGCCGCCGCCGGCCTCGAAGGATAGGAAGGCTGATGCCGAGGCCCTTCCTGTCCGCCGGCCTTGCCGCCGCCGCCGCGACGCTGCTCGTCGACCAGTTCGTCAAGTGGTGGTTCCTGGGGCCGGTCGATATCGCGGCGCGCGGACCGCTCCAGATCACGCCTTTCTTCGAGATCCTCCTCGTCTGGAACCGGGGCATCAGCTACGGGCTGTTCCAGCAGGATGGCGAGGCGGGGCGTTACTTTCTGATCGCCGTCAGCGTCCTTGCGGCGATCCTGATGCTTGTCTGGCTGATGCGCGTGCGCGCGATGTTGCCGGCACTGGCGCTCGGGCTTGTCGCGGGCGGGGCGCTCGCCAATGCGCTCGACCGGCTGCTGCGCGGCGCCGTTGTCGACCTCTTCCACTTTTACGCGGGCGACTTCTCGTGGTATGTGTTTAACCTTGCCGATGCCGCCATCGTTGCCGGTGTCGCCGGTCTTCTGTATGACTCCTTCCGCGTCGGCCACAATGGTGCCAAGAATGGGACCAAGAATGCGCGGCAGAATGACGGACCGGACGGAAACTGACCCGACCGGCGGGTCTGCGGGTTTCGGAAAAGCACGGCGGAACAGACGTATATGGCGATTGACAGGCTTATCTGGATAGCACGAGGCACCGGGCTCGCCCTGGCGCTGACCCTGGTGTCGGGGTCGGCGGCCTATGCGATCGACCCGCTGAAGCTGCTTGGCTTTTCCTCCTCGGAGAAGCCGGACATCGACTACAAGCCGCGCGCCCCGCTGGTCATGCCGCCTGATTCCAGCCTGCCGCCGCCGCAGGATCAGATCGCGCGCGGCAACGATCCGCGCTGGCCCAACGATCCGGACGTGCAGATGCGCGAATTCGCCGAGCGCCGTCAGGAAGCGATCAAGCGCAATTACGAAGAGCGCCTTGGCGGTCCGGGCGGGGAATCCTCCCGCGTGCTGACGCCGCAGGAGCTCGACCAATGGGCCGCCAACGCCGGCATGCGCGGCCGTGCAAAGCCGCGCACCGGCGACACGCCGATCTTCTCTCAGCCCAATGGCAGTTCACCGGTCATGACGCCCGAACAGCTCCGCGCGGGCGCGTCCTCGCAGGTGCTGCCCGAAGGCTATGTCGAGCCCGAACGCGAGTATCTGACCGATCCGCCGACCGGCGTTCGCGCCGCCGCCGCGGGGGCGCCGGTCATCAAGCCGGAACCCGAGGCCGGCCAGCGCCCGGGCACGAACAACGACCCGACAAAAGACTTCAAGCCCTATTGACCTTCGGTCGGTGGACGCGGTCCCGTCTTTCATCGCTTGCCGATCACAATCCGGCGAACTCGCAGCTAATTTCTTGTCATCCCTCGCCGGTTGGCGGGATGATCCGTTGCGATCGTTTTCGCCGAGCCGGAGGAGAATCCAGATGCCGTTCCGTCTGCGTCCGATACCTGCCCTTGCCGCGCTGTTCTGCCTTCTGCTGATCTCGTCCGCGCAGGCGCTCGATGCGGACACGTTCACGCTCGACAATGGTCTGCAGGTGGTCGTCATCCCAGATCACCGCAGTCCCGTCGTGACCCATATGGTCTGGTACAAGGTCGGCTCGGCGGACGAGGAGCCGGGCAAGGCGGGCGTCGCCCATTTCCTCGAGCACCTGATGTTCAAGGGGACCGAAAAGTTCCCCGGAAAGACGTTCTCCAATGCGGTCGCGGCGGTCGGCGGACAGGAAAACGCCTTCACCTCCTCGGACTACACGGCCTATTTCCAGCGCGTCGCGCGCGAGAACCTGCCCATGGTCATGGAGATGGAAGCCGATCGCATGACCAATCTGATCCTGACCGACGAAATCGTGAAGACCGAACGGGACGTCGTCCTCGAGGAGCGTCGCAGCCGGGTCGACAATGATCCGGGCACCCGGCTCGGCGAGGCGCTGGATGCCGTCTTCCACGTCGAGCATCCCTATGGCCGCCCGGTCATCGGCTGGCGGGACGAGATCGAAGCGCTCAACCGCGAGGACGCGCTTGATGTCTACCGCCGTTACTATACGCCCAACAACGCGATCCTGGTGGTCGCGGGCGATGTGGAAACGGACGAGGTGCGCAAGCTGGCCCAACAGTTCTACGGACCCATCCAGCGTCGTGCCGAGGCGCCGCCGCGCATTCGCCATCGCGATCCCGACCTCGACGCCGCGCGCAGCGTCAGTCTCGCAGATCCTCGCGTCGAGCAGGAGAGTCTGCGCCGCGCCTACCACGTGCCCAGCTACGCGACCGCCGAGCCCGGAGAAGCCGAGGCGCTGGATATCCTGGCAGAGGTGATCGCCGGTGGTCCGACGAGCACGCTCTATCGCCGGCTTGTCGTGGAGCGGAAGGTCGCGACGAGCGCCGGCGGCTACTACCAGGGGTCCGCGCTGGACGATACGGGATTCAATTTCTTTCTTGTGCCGGCGGCCGGCGTCAGCCTCGAAGCCGTCGAAAAGGCGTTCGATGACGAACTCGCTGCGCTGATGGAGAACGGCGTCGACGCAGATGAGGTCGAACGCGCCAGGAAGTCGGTTCTCGCCGATGCGATCTATGCCCAGGACAGCCAGTCTTCCCTTGCGCATATCTTCGGAATTGCGCTGACGACGGGATCGAGCGTCGAGGCGGTCGAAACCTGGCCCGATCGCATCCGGCAGGTCACGCCGGAAGCGGTCAATACTGCGCTGCGTCGCTATTTCCGCATCGAGAATTCGGCAACGGGCTATCTGCGCTCCGCGCCGGCCGAGACCGCGAAGGAGCCGTCATGAAACGCCTTGCTGTTCATCTCCCGGCGGTCATCGCCACTTTCGCGATCCTCCTGCTTGCGGTCCAGCCGTCAGCGGCGACGGAAATCCAGCGCGTCGTCAGCCCGGGCGGAATCGAAGCGTGGCTTGTGGAAGAGCACACCGTCCCGCTGGTCGCGATGAATTTCGCCTTCGCCGGCGGCAGCAGCCAGGACCCGCGGGAAAAGCTCGGCGTCGCCAACATGACCTCGGCCCTCCTCGACGAAGGCGCCGGCGAGATGGATGCGCAGGCCTTCCAGCGCCGCGCCGGCGAGCTGGCGCTCCGCTATGACTTCAATGCCGGGCGCGACGAGTTCTTCGGTGACATCCGGGTCGTCGAGGAAAATATCGACGAGGGTTTCGAACTCGTCCGCCTCGCCCTGACCGCGCCGCGTTTCGACGAGGATGCGGTCGAGCGGATCAGGGGTCAGATCTTGTCGTCGCTACGCGACGACCTCTCCGAACCGAACACGATCGCGGGGCGGGCCTGGATGGCAGCGATATACCCCGATCACCCCTATGGAAGACCTCAGGAAGGCACGCTCGACAGCGTGGCGGCGATCTCTCCCGCCGACCTTGCCGCCTTCGTCAAGGCAAACTTCGCTCGGGACAATTTGCACATCGCCGTCGTCGGCGCGATCGACGCGGAGCGGCTGGGCCCGCTGCTCGACCGGGTATTCGGCGATCTGCCGGAGAAAGCACAACTGACGCCGGTCGCCGATGTCGAGCCTGCCGACGCCGCGTTCGAAACGGTGATAGACACCGATATCGCCCAGACGGTCATCCAGTTCGGCGGACCGGGCATCGACCGTGACGACGACGACTTCATGGCGGGATACGTGCTCAACCACATCCTTGGCGGGGGAACGTTCACCTCACGCCTCTACGACGAAATCCGCGAAAAGCGCGGCCTTGCCTATTCGGTCTACACGTATCTCTACCCGCTCGAACATTCAGCGCTCTATGCCGGCGGCGTGGCGACGCGCGCGGATCGTGCCGCCCAGTCGCTGTCGATCATCAGGGAGGAGATCGCGCGAATGGCAAAGGCGGGTCCGACCCAGGAGGAACTGGACAAGGCCAAGGCGTTTCTTAAAGGCTCCTATGCGCTGCGCTTCGACACCTCCAGCAAGATCGCCGGCCAGGTGCTGGGAATCCAGCTGGATGGGCTGGGAATCGACTATTTCGACCGCCGGAACGATCTGATCGACGCGGTTACGCTCGACGATGTAAAGCGCGTTGCGGAACGTCTTTTCGGCGCCGGCGCGCCCTACGTCACCATCGTCGGCAGCAAGGCCGCGATGGCGGGATCCGGCGGCTGACGCATCCTTTCGCGCCTTTCTCCGTTTTCCCGTCGTCGCAGGGGGCTCAAACCCATGACGGGCGGGGTGATACCCCTTATCCTTTCCTCCAGGCGTCTCCGGCTGATTCGCCCGCTTCCGGCCGACGTGAGGCGCCGCTCAAACGAGAGCGATCGAACAGATGCGTCAATCTATAGAATTGTGCATGAAGGACAGGGCTTCCGGCGGGGTTTCGCCGGCGGCGCTCGAGGCCTGGCTGTCGCGCGCGCGCCCGGTGCTGGAGACGTTGCGCGAAAAGGCGCGCGGAGGCACGCTGCCGCTGCTTTCCCTGCCTTCGCGCGGCGATGATCTTCCCGCCGTCGGCGAGATGGCCAACTGGCTTGCCCGCTCTTCGCATGCGGTCTTTCTCGGCACCGGCGGCTCCAGCCTCGGCGGCCAGACGCTGGCCCAGGCGGCGGGCTGGAATATCGCCGGCGTCGTCTCCGGGGGAACCCGGCTGTCCTTCCTCGACAATCTCGATCCGGTCAGTCTCGCCGACGCGCTTGCGTCGCTGCCGCTCGCCGAGACGCGCTTCCTTGCAATCTCCAAATCCGGCGGCACCGGCGAAACGCTGATCCAGACGATTGCCGTGCTCGATGCGCTGAAGAAGGCGGGCCTCGCAGATCGCGTCGCCGAGCATGTCAGGGGGCTCAGCGAGCCGGTGAAGGGGGGCGGCGCCAACAAGCTGCGCGATCTGCTTTCCCCGTACGGCGTCTCGTTTCAGGAGCACGATACCGGCGTCGGCGGGCGGTTTTCCGCGCTGACCAATGTCGGGCTGATCCCGGCGAGCCTCGCCGGGCTTGATCCTACCCGGGTGCGGGAAGGTGCCGCCCGCGCCCTCGCGCCCGTTCTCGGCGGTGCGGCCCCCGCAGATTGCCCCGCCGCGCTCGGCGCCGCGCTTTCCATGGCGGCTGCGGACAATGGAAGGACAATCTCGGTTCTTTGGGCCTATGCCGACCGGCTCGAACGGTTCACGCGCTGGTATGTGCAACTATGGGCCGAAAGCCTCGGCAAGGGCGGCAACGGTACGACGCCGGTGGCGGCCGTCGGGCCGGTCGACCAGCACAGCCAGTTGCAGCTCTTCCTCGATGGGCCCGCCGACAAGCTGGTCACCCTGGTGATGAGCGATACGCGCGGGCAGGGTCAAGAACTGCCCGCCGATCTCGCCATTCGGGCGGGTGAAAAGGGCTTTGCCGGACGCCATGTCGGCGATTTCGTCTGGGCGCAGCAGCGGGCGACCGCCGATACGCTGGCGCGCAACGGACGCCCGGTACGCACATTCCTGCTCGACCGGATCGATGCCGCCGCCATCGGCGAGTTGCTGATGCATTTCATGCTCGAGACGATTATCGCCGCCGGGCTACTCGGCATCGATGCCTTCGACCAGCCCGCCGTGGAAGAGGGCAAGGTGCTGGCCAAGCAATATCTGGCGGAGGACTAGGCGGGATGGGCGTTCGCCGGCTGCCCGATCATGTTGTGGACCGGATCGCCGCGGGCGAGGTGGTCGAACGACCGGCGAGCGTCGTCAAGGAACTTGTCGAAAACGCCCTGGATGCCGGCGCGCGTTCCGTCGACATCGTGTGCGAGGGAGGCGGCCAGCGTCTCATCCGGGTCGTCGACGACGGGTCCGGCATGTCCCGCGAGGATGTGGCGCTCGCCATCGAGCGTCACGCAACCTCCAAGATCGAAGGCGATAATATCGTCGATATCCGCACGCTCGGCTTTCGCGGCGAGGCACTGCCTTCGATAGGTTCGGTCGCGCGGCTGTCGATCGTGACGAGGACGGCGGACGCGGTGAACGGCTGGCGCGTCGAGGTCGATGCCGGGCGCGTCTCGCCGCCCGTCCCCGCCGCTTCCAATACCGGGACGAGGGTCGAGGTGGCCGATCTCTTCCATGCGACGCCGGCGCGCCTGAAATTCCTGAAAAGCGAGGCGGCCGAGAACCAGGCCATCGCCGATATCGTACGCCGCCTCGCGCTCGCCCATCCCGGCGTCGCCTTCGCGTTGACGCTTGGAGAGCGCAACCTGCTCTCGCTGCCCGCCGAAACGGGCGCACCGGAAGAAGCGCGCTATCGGCGCATCGCCGCGGTGCTCGGGAGCGACATCGAGGACAACATGCTGCCGGTCGATGCCATCCGCGAGGGGGTGGAACTGTCCGGCTTCGTTGGCCTGCCGACCTGGCACCGTGCAAATGCGCGCCAGCAATATGTGTTCGTCAATGGCCGCCCCGTTCGCGACAAGACGCTCTCCGGGGCAATTCGTGCCGGCTATATGGACGTCATGGCGAGAGACCGTCATCCGGTCGTCGCGCTCTGGCTCTCGCTGCCGCCGCGCAGCATCGACGTCAACGTGCACCCGGCAAAGACTGAAATCCGCTTCCGCGATGCCGGGCTGGTCCGCGGGCTCGTCGTCTCGGCCCTGCGCCGCGCCTTCGCCGGCAGCGGGCCTGCATCCGCCGCCAGTCACGCCGAGGCCGCGCTCGCCGCCTTCAGCGCAGGGCCTTCGCGCACCGGTTGGGGGGAACAGGCCTGGCGGCCCGGTGTCTCGACGATGGCGAGACAGGGATTTGCCGAGGCGCAACGGCCCTTTGACGAGTTTCAGGCGCCTTCCGCCTCCGCCACGCCGATCGAGACGCCCGATGAGACGCCGGCCTGGCCACTCGGCGCCGCCCGCGCGCAACTGCACGAGAACTATATCGTTGCCCAGACCGGCGACGGACTCGTGATCGTCGATCAGCACGCGGCGCACGAACGCCTTGTCTACGAACGGCTGAAGAAGGCGCTGGAGACGGGCGGTGCGGCGCGGCAGCTGTTGCTGATCCCCGAAGTGGTGGACCTGCCTCCCGGGGATGCCGACCGTCTTGTCGAGCGGGCCGGCGAACTGGCCGAACTCGGTCTCGTGCTGGAGGGCTTCGGACGGGGCTCTATCGCCGTTCGCGAGACACCGGCGCTGCTGGGCGATTTCGACGTCGCAGCCCTCGTGCGCGATCTCGCCGAAGACATCGCGGAGATGGATTCCACCACGCGGCTTGCCGAAAGGCTGAACGCCGTCGCCTCGACGATGGCGTGCCATGGTTCGGTTCGATCGGGCCGTCGCCTCAAGCCCGACGAGATGAACGCGCTGCTCAGGGAAATGGAGACGACGCCGAATGCCGGTCAGTGCAATCACGGCCGTCCGACCTTCATCGAGCTGAAGCTCGCCGATATCGAGCGGCTGTTCGGGAGGCGCTGAGCGATGTGGCGGCAATGGCTCGGATTCGGCCGTTCCCTGCTGGAGCAGGCGGGGCTGCTGCTGCGCCGCCCTCCGCGCCTGCAGGTTGCCGCGCTCTGCCACAAGCGCACCAAGGCAGGCCTCAGGGTCCTGATCATCACCTCGCGCGGAACGGAACGTTGGATCCTGCCGAAGGGCTGGCCGATGACCGACCGCAAGCCGCATGAGGCGGCAGCGCTCGAAGCTTATGAGGAAGCGGGCGTGAAGGGGAAGGTCGAGGCTGCTCCATATGCCAGCTACGCCGCCCGCAAGGGCGTTTCCGAGCATCTCAGCGTGCCGACGCGCGTTGTCGTCTATCTGTTGGACGCGCAGAGCGAAACCACGAAGTTTCCGGAAGCCGACGAACGCAGGAAGCGTTGGCTTGCCCCCGAGAAGGCGGCCTCGATTGTGGACGAGGACGGATTGCGGGATGTCCTGCTGCGTTTCGCGGCAGACCGGGCAAACGCATAAAAACCTTGCAAAAAGATGCTGTCAGGCGCGTGACCCCTTGATTTTCCGGGCCAAGCGCGCCAACCGATCATGACAGTTTTATGACAATCCGTCGGGAGGCGCGCCTCCACGGCGAGGAGAGGGAACAGGCGTTGGCAAAGGAAAGCAAGACCTATCGCAAACCGACGCTCGACAAGGATCTCGACAAGTTAGGTTATATGGAGGAGGCGACGACCGTACTCGGCCGCGGCATGGTCGCGCCAGGTCTTGCATTGCTGTTTGTCGTCGTCAGCGCGTTTGTCGCCGCCGGCTACGTGACGGGGCAGTCCGGTGCGGCGGTGACCGTCGCCGCTGTCGTGATCGGCGCCTATATGGCGCTGAACATCGGCGCCAACGACGTCGCCAACAATATGGGTCCGGCTGTCGGCTCGCGCGCGCTGACCATGATGAGCGCGCTCGTCATCGCGGCGGTCTGCGAGGCGGCGGGCGCGATGATCGCGGGTGGCGACGTGGTCAAGACGATCTCCAAGGGAATCATCGATCCGGCGACCGTCAGCGAATCCCACGTTTTTATCGCCGCGATGATGGCGGCGCTCGTGTCGTCGGCGCTGTGGATCAACATCGCGACCTGGTTCGGCGCTCCGGTCTCCACGACACATGCCATCGTCGGTGGCGTGATGGGCGCGGGCATCGCCGCCGCCGGGCTTTCGGCGGTCAACTGGCCGACCATGGCCGGAATCGCGGCGAGCTGGGTTATCTCGCCGCTGATGGGCGGCGTCATCGCCGCTGCGTGCCTCGCCTTCATCAAGGTTTTCATCATTTACCGGCAGAACAAGATCGCGGCGGCCCGCCGCTGGGTGCCGGTTCTGATCGGCATCATGGCCGGCGTTTTCTCCACATACCTGGTGATCAAGGGACTGAGCAGGCTGTTGCCCCTGGGGCTGCCATCCGCATTGCTGATCGGCATCGTCGCGGGATTGCTGGCCTGGTTGGCGGCGCGGCCCGTGATCCTCAGGCAGTCGCGTGGCATGGAGAACCGCAACCAGTCGCTGCGCAAGCTGTTCGGCATTCCGCTCGTCTTCTCCGCCGCGCTCCTGTCGTTCGCCCATGGCGCGAACGATGTCGCGAACGCGGTCGGACCGCTCGCCGCCATCGTTCACACCGTTGCGCTGGGCGAAGTCGCGGCCGAGGTTTCGATTCCCTTCTGGGTGATGGCCGTCGGCGCGCTCGGCATTTCCTTCGGCCTTCTGCTGTTCGGGCCCCGTCTCATCCGTATGGTCGGCGAGCAGATCACACGTCTCAACCCGATGCGCGCCTATTGCGTCGCGCTGTCGGCAGCGGTGACGGTGATCGTCGCCTCATGGCTGGGGCTGCCGGTGAGTTCGACCCATATCGCCGTCGGCGCCGTCTTCGGCGTCGGCTTCTTCCGCGAGTGGTATACCGACCGCTCTCAGCGGCGCATCGAATATGTCAATCGCAAGCACGGCAAGAAGGGCGGCACGACGATCCGTCCCATGCGCAATCGCGAGGAGCAGAAGCGCCGCCTGCTGGTCCGCCGCTCGCATTTCCTGACGATCATCGCCGCCTGGGTGATTACGGTGCCGGTCGCGGCGATCCTCGCCGCCGTTCTTTACCACGCACTTCGCGCCATGCTCGGCTGATCATCCGGCCGAGTATCGCAGGAAGAGCACCTGACTGTCGCCGTAGTCGCGGCGGTCGAGAAGCGTGAAGGCGGCCGGGAGCGCGATCTCGACGCCGGCCCTTTCCTCCACCACGACGATGGCGCCTTGCGCCAGCCAGCCGCCTCTGCCGAGCTGCGCCAGTGCCTTGTCGGCGAGCTTTCTGCCATAAGGCGGATCGAGGAAGGCGAGCGTGAAGCCGCCCGATCCGCTCGCCGGCCCGAGATGCGTCGCATCGCGTTTCGAGATGCGCGCGAGCCCCATGATGCCGGCCGCTTCCAGATTGCGTCTGACCAGCGCGCGCGCCTGCGCCGACATGTCGATGAAGAGCGCCGAGCGCGCCCCGCGCGAAAGGGACTCGACGCCGAGCGCACCGGTGCCGGCGAAGAGGTCGAGCACGCGGGCGCCGTCGGCGGGATCGTCGAAGCGGTGCGCGAGCACGTTGAACACGGCCTCGCGCAGCCGGTCGGAGCTCGGCCTGATGCTGTTGTCCGACGGCGCGTTGAGCGCCAACCCCTTAAAGCGGCCGCCGACGACGCGCATGGGGCTTTCCGGCCGAAGGGCGGCGGTTGTCCTTTTTGGGCGGCTCCTTCGCTGCCGTGCGTTGCGGACGCGGCGGCGCGGGTGCGAGATCGGCATTGGCCGCTGCGGCGAGCTTCGTGCCGAGCTGATCGCGAAGCACCTTCGGCCGGACTTCCTCGACGCCGCCGGGCGCCAGGTCGCCAAGCTGGAACGGACCGAATGAGACGCGGATGAGCCGCGTCACGGCAAGACCGAGATGTTCAAGGATCCGCTTGACCTCGCGGTTCTTGCCTTCGCGCAGCGCCACGGTCAGCCAGGCATTCGCGCCCTGCTGGCGGTCGATCGCTGCCTCCACCGGCCCGTAGCGTATGCCGTCGATCTCGACCCCGCGCGCCAGCGCCGCGAGCGCGGCGGCATCCGGCGTGCCGTGCGCGCGCACCCGGTAACGGCGCAGCCAGCCGGTTGCCGGCAGTTCCAGCACCCGGGCAAGACCGCCATCGTTGGTGAGCAGCAGAAGTCCTTCGGTATTGATGTCGAGGCGCCCGACCGAAACGACGCGCGGCATGTCCCGGGGCAGGGCGTCGAACACCGTCGCGCGGCCTTGGGGGTCGCGGTTGGTCGTCACCAGACCCCGCCTTTTGTGATGCAGCCACAGCCTTGTCGGCTCGCGGCTCGGCAGGGGATTGCCGTCGACCGTGACAGTGTCGTCGGCCGTCACGGTGAAAGCCGGAGTATCGAGGACTTTCCCGTTGACGCTGACGCGTCCCGCCGCGATCCAGACTTCCGCCTCCCGGCGCGAGCACAGCCCGGCGCGAGCGATCACCTTGGCGATGCGCTCGGCATTTTCATTCTCGGCCGGTGTCGGCGTGTCGGAGGTTTTCCTCATGCTCGGGCGGTGATAGCAGGAAGTGCGGCGCCAGACGAGGGGAACGAGAGCCGGTGAAGGGCTTCATGCATATAGCGCTGGAAGAAGCGAAAGCCGCGGGTGAAAGGGGCGAGGTGCCCATCGGCGCGGTGCTGGTGCGCGACGGCGGGATCATTGCCCGCGCCGGCAACAGGACCCGCGCCGATTCCGATCCGACGGCGCACGCGGAAATCGTCGTCATCCGGGAGGCGGCGCGCCTGCTGGGAAGCGAACGGCTGACCGGCTGCGATCTCTACGTCACGCTGGAGCCTTGCGCGATGTGCGCTGCGGCGATCTCCTTTGCCCGTATCCGCAGGCTCTATTACGGGGCGGCCGACCCGAAGGGCGGCGCTGTGGAGAGCGGACCGCGATTCTTCAGCCAACCTACCTGCCACCATGCTCCCGATGTCTACGGCGCCATTGGCGAGAGGGAGGCGGCGGCATTGCTCAGGTCGTTTTTTCAAGAGCGTCGCTGACGGGCCGGTGTTCGAACCGTTCGATGGCCGCGTCGATATCCCGCTTTGCCTCTTCGATGAAGGCTTCGGACGCCTTGAGGATTGCCCGCGCGCGGTAGAACTCCAGGATTCGGAAATCGCTGATGTCCGGCTTGATGAGCACGTCCGGCGGATGGCGCGCGACGCGCGCGTTGAGGATGTTCTGCATCATCATCTGCGAGGAACCGAGAATGGCCTCGAACGGCGTCGGCAGCCGGCCCGGCTTGAAGGTCGGACCCTTCACGACGTCGACGGCGATGATGACGTCCGCCCGCCCCTCGAACTGGCTCATCGGCAGCGGGTCGACGACGCCGCCGTCGACATAGACGGTCTTATCGATGACGACCGGCCGGAACAGCGCCGGGATCGCCATGGAAGCGGCGATGATCTTGCGCAGGGGGCCGCGTTCGAAATCGACCGAGACCCCCCGGTAGAAGTCAGTGGCGACGATCGTCATCGGTATCTCGAGGTCGTCGAAGCGGTCGGGCACCGAAGCGGGCAGAAAACCCGCGAGCAGGCGCTCGGCGTTCATCTGCAGGGGATTGGCCAGCGTCGGGCGCACCAGCGTTCCAAGGCCCGTGCCGTTCGATCGCATCAGCCTGCCGAGAACCTGCGCGCGGGTGCGGAAGATGGAAAGGATCTCCTGCCGGATCTCGCGTCCGGTCATGCCGGCGCAATAGGCCGCGCCGAGGATCGACCCGATACTGGTGCCGGTCACATGGGCCGGTCGAAGCCCCAGTTCGTCCAGCGCCTCCATCACCGCGACATGCGAAAGGCCGCGCGCGCCGCCGCCGCTCAGAGCAAGGCCGATGCGCGGCCCGCTCATCTTGCGACCCTCTCGCGCTCGATCGCCCGCCACCCGATGTCGCGCCGGCAGAAGCCGCCGGGCCAGTCGATCCGGTCGACGGCATTATAGGCGCGGTGCTGGGCTTCGGTGACCGATCGGCCCAGTGCTGTGACGTTGAGAACGCGCCCGCCGGAGGCGAGCAGCCTGCCGTCCCTTTCGACCGTGCCGGCGTGAAAGATCTTCACATCGGGCTCGTCGATCGCGTCGAGCCCGCCGATCTCGGTATTCCTCTCATAGGCGCCCGGATAACCGCGCGCGGCCATCACCACCGTCAGCGCGGTTTCCGCGTGCCATTCGGCATTGCTCCCGGCGAGATCGCCTTCGGCCGATGCTTTGAGCAGTGCGAGAAGGTCGCTCTTCAGCCGCATCATCAAAACCTGGCATTCCGGATCGCCGAAGCGGACATTGTATTCAATCAGTTTGGGGCCTTCGGCATTGATCATCAGCCCAGCGAACAGGACGCCCGAAAAAGGGCATCCCTTGTCGCGCATCGCCTTGAGCGTCGGCTCGATGATTTCCTCCATCACGCGGGCGCTCATCGCCTCGTTAAGGACTGGCGCAGGGGAATAGGCGCCCATGCCGCCGGTATTGGGCCCGGTATCGCCGTCGAAAGCGCGCTTGTGGTCCTGCGCGGAAGCAAGGGCCAGGGCCCTGTCGCCGTCGCACAGGGCAAAGAAGCTCGCTTCCTCTCCCGTCAGGAACTGTTCCACGACGATCGAGGTTCCGGCATCGCCGAAGGCCCCGCCGAGAATGCCGTCGATGGCGGCATCGGCCTCTTCCCGTGTTTCCGCGATGACGACGCCCTTGCCGGCGGCAAGGCCATCCGCCTTGATGACGATGGGCACGCCTGTCCTGGCCACGAACGCCTTCGCGGCGTTGGCCTCGGTGAAGCTTTCATACGCCGCGGTCGGGATCGAATAATCGCGGCAGATATCCTTGGTGAAACGTTTGGAGCCTTCCAGTCGCGCCGCCGCCGCACTCGGGCCGAACGTCGCGACGCCCTCGGCCCGCAGATCGTCCGCGAGGCCCGCAACCAGCGGGGCCTCGGGACCTATCACGACCAGATCGATCTGCTTTTCGCGCGCAAATCGGATGACCGTGCGATGGTCGGCGGGGTCGAGCGGCACCAGTTCGGCTACGGCGCCGATGCCCGCATTGCCGGGAGCACAGTAAAGGCGCGTCAGCTTGGGGCTGCGTGAGATCGCCCAGGCCAGCGCGTGTTCGCGTCCGCCCGATCCGATGAGAAGCACATTCATGCGCGGTTGGATCTCCTCGATTGCCGCCCCGCTTCTTCCACGCGGAGCATGGGGGTTGTAGCATCGGCATGGATTCGCATGAACCGCCTTGCATCGCAAATCGCACCCGCCGGAATGGAAAGACGTGTCGGCCGAGAACAGCAACCTCCCCGAATATACGGTCGGCGAACTCGCTGGCGCGCTGAAGCGCACCGTTGAGGAGAATTTCGCCTTCGTGCGCCTCCGCGGCGAGATTTCCGGCTTTCGCGGGCCGCACTCCTCGGGGCATGCCTATTTCACTCTCAAGGACGCCGACGCGGTGATCGACGCCGTTATCTGGCGCGGCGCGTACGGGCGCCTGCGCTTCAAGCCCGAGGAAGGGCTGGAGGTGATCGCGACGGGAAAGGTGACCACCTATCCGCGCTCGTCCAAATATCAGATCGTGATCGAGTCGCTTGAGCCAGCGGGCGAGGGCGCGCTGATGGCGCTGCTGGAGGCGCGCCGGCGGCAGTTGCAGGCCGAGGGCCTGTTCGATCCCGCCCGCAAGCAGCCCCTGCCGCGGCTGCCCGGCGTCATCGGCGTCATCACCTCGCCGACCGGATCGGTGATCCGCGATATCCTGCACCGCATTGCCGACCGTTTTCCCGTGCGCGTCCTCGTCTGGCCGGCGCGGGTGCAGGGCGAGGGCGCGGCCGAGGAGGTCGCGCGCGGCATTGCGGGCTTCAACGCCTTCGGCGCCAGCCCCGCCCTTCCGCGTCCCGATATCATCATCGTCGCGCGCGGCGGCGGCAGCCTTGAGGATTTGTGGGCTTTCAACGAGGAGGTTGTCGTCAGGGCCGCGGCGGCCAGCCGCATTCCGCTCATTTCCGCGGTCGGCCACGAGACCGATACGACGCTGATCGATCACGCCGCCGACATGCGGGCGCCGACTCCTAGCGCCGCCGCCGAGATGGCCGTTCCCGTACGCAGCGAGCTTCTTGCAGGCGTTGCCGACCTGAAGAGCCGCCTGCTGTCCTCGCTCAGCCGCCATATCAAGGAAAGCCGCTCTCTGCTTCAGGCGGCGGTGCGCGGCCTGCCGCGCCCGGCCGAAATCATCGCGCTCGCCCGCCAGCGCCACGATCATGCCGGGGCACGCCTCTCGCGCGCGCTTGGCGCCAATGTCGCGGCGCATCGGGCGCTGCTCGACAAGGCGGCGGCGCGACTGTCGCCGGGCCTGCTTCGCCATCCTCTGTCCAATGGGGCGGAGCGCCTCGCAGGCCTCTGGCATCAGGCGGGCCGCTGCCTCCGCGTCGATTTCGACCGCAAGGCCGACCGGCTCGCGCAGCAGGGCAAGCTGCTTGAAGCCCTCAGCTATGTCGCGACGCTGGCGCGCGGCTTCGCTCTCGTACGCGATGCCGACGAGGCGCCGGTCACATCGGCGGCCGGGGTCGCCGGCGGGGCGGCGCTGACGATCCAGTTTGCCGACGGCGAGGTGCGCGCGGTTGCCGGGGGCGCCCCGCCGCCAAAGGCCGCACGGGGGGCATCGAAGCGGCAAAGTGGTGCCACTCCGGATCTGTTCGGCGACGATGGATAGGATGCGCGCTCGGCACGGGGCTGGAAATGGCCGCGCTCAGCGGCTATTTCATGGGCGACGACGAGGCAGGAACATGAACAGGATCGAACTCCCCGGAACGGGCGGCGAAGCGCAGCTGCGCTATCTCGACGGCGATTACAGGATCGTACGCAGGGGCGCGTATGTACGCTGCGCGGTAACCGGCGAGGCCATACCGCTCGATGAACTGCGCTACTGGAATGTCGACAGGCAGGAGCCCTATGCCAGCGCGTCCATCGCCGCGGCCCGTCACCGTGAAATGCTGAACAAGCGCTAGCCGATGATGGCTGCGAGGCGTGATTCAAGCGCTCTCGCGCTCGGGACATCGAATTGCATCGTCACCGGATAGGGGACCGTTTGCCTGGCCAGTCTTGCAAGCGGGGTATCGCCGCCCGCCGTCAAGCGAACGCAGTCCTTCTCCGTCGACACCAGCACCGCCTTTTCTCGCGCCGCATGGTCGAGCAGCGCCGACGCTTCGCTCTCGGTGAAGACGTGGTGGTCGGGAAAGGCTATGCGCGTGGCGACATGAAGGCCGGCCCCCTCCAGGGTCGCGAAGAACTTCGACGGCCGGCCGATACCGGAGAATGCGACCAGGGTGCGGCCGGCAAGAGCCGCCGGGGGCTCGCCGCCGATTACCCCGGCCAGCCGCAGCACGCTGTCCGGCAATTGCCCCGCGAGATGCGTTTCATCCTCGCCGACG
The DNA here is from genome assembly GCA_050249695.1 of Flavobacteriaceae bacterium. Taxonomy (GTDB): domain Bacteria; phylum Pseudomonadota; class Alphaproteobacteria; order Rhizobiales; family Tepidamorphaceae; genus JACKJP01. Next base: position 153,586 of record JBFWQA010000004.1, read on the forward strand.
ATCAGTACGGCATCGGCTGCCGCGAACTGCCGGGCCGCGCCCATACGCAGCGGCCCGGCCGGCAGGCACAGCCCGTTGCCGACCCCGACGTGACCGTCGATCACGAGTAACGAGAAATCCTTCGCCAGCGACGGGTTCTGAAAGCCGTCGTCCATGACGATGACATCGCCGTGTTGGCGGGCGATTTTCGCGCCGGCGACCCGATTGCCGCTGACGATCACCGGGCCGTGCCGCGCAAGCAGCAGCGGTTCGTCGCCGACATCGCAGCTTGCGTGTCGGTCGACTTCGACCAGCACCGGTCCCTTGAGCCTGCCGCCATAGCCGCGCGTCAGAAAGACCGGCCTGCGCCCCGCGCCGGAGAGCATCGCCGCAACGGCGATCGCCGTCGGCGTCTTGCCGGCGCCGCCGACGGTCGGATTGCCGATGCAGATCACGGGAACGCCCCCCCGCCGCGACGGGGTCACGCCAGCCCGGAATGCTGCGGCGCCCGCATAAAGCAGGGCGGCCGGCTGCAGGAGCCGCGCGAGGGGCGCCGGCTTCGGATTCCACCAGAAGGCCGGCGCCTGCATCAGCTGTGCTTCCCGCTGGCTTCGGTGATGTAGGTGGACAGCACCGCGTAGGATTTTTCGAGCGCGCCGCCCAGAGGTTCGATCGCTTTCGCCGCGGCGCTCGCCCGCAGCTGCCGCGCGGCCGGATTGGAAATCAGCCGCTCCAGACTCTGCGCCATCTTCAGGGGACCGTCCACCTGCTCGGCCCCGCCGCCATCGGCGAGCGCGGCGTAGGCGTCGGAGAAATTGAAGGTCGCCGGCCCGTGCAGGATGGCGGTCTTCAGCTTCGCCGGCTCGATCGGGTTCTGTCCGCCCCGCTTGGCCAGCGAGCCGCCGATGAAGGCGACGTCGCAGAGCCGGTAGGCAAGACCCAGTTCACCGATGCTGTCGAACACGAATACCTGATCGCCCTTGCCGGGTTGCCGCTGCGCCGAACGCAGGCTCGCCCTGAGGCCCCGCTTGCGCGCAAGCGACAGTACCGAAAGGCCGCGCTCGGGATGCCGCGGCACGATCATCGTCAGAAGCGTCGGAAAGGCGCGCTGCACCCGCTGGTGCGCCTCGAGCACGATCGCCTCCTCGCCGGGATGGGTGCTCGCCGCGACCCATACGGGCCGGTCGCCGATGGCGTTGCGGAAAGCGGCCATGTCCATCGGCGATGCATCCGGCGCGGGAACGTCGAATTTGACATTGCCCGTTGCCACGGCGTGGGTTGCGCCGAGAGCCTTGAAACGCCTCAGATCGGTCTGGGACTGGACGAGACAGACGGTAAAGGCGCTCAGGAGCCATCCGATCGTCTTGGGCGCATATTTCCAGCGCGTGAAGGAGCGGTCCGACATCCGCCCGTTGATCATGACCGCGGGGATGCCGCGCCGGTTCAGGTCCAGCAGCATGTTCGGCCAGATCTCCGACTCCGCGAAGACCGCGAGATCGGGCTGCCAGTGATCGAGAAAGCTGCGCACGGCCCTCGGCGTGTCGAGGACGGCGAACTGGTGCCTTGCCCCTTCGGGAAGCTTCTTGGCGGCAATCTCGGCGGAAGTCACCGTCACGGTCGTCAGCAGCAGCGAAACGGTCGGAAACCGCAATGCGATCCGGTGGATGAGCGGGAGGATGGCGTTGGTCTCGCCGACGCTTGCCGAGTGCAGCCAGATCAGCGTTCCTTCGGGGCGCGCCAGGTCGCTGTGGCCCAACCGCTCCTGCAGCCTGTTGCCGATCTCCTTACCGTCCTTCAATCGTTTGCGCAGCCATATCCCGACGAAGGGACCGACCGCGCGCGTCGCGAGGCGGTAGACTTTCAGCGAGAAGGGCAGCGGCTCAGCCATCGACGATCTCATATGCCCGCTTCATGGCGGCGTTGAGATTGTCCTCAACCAGACGCCGGCAGCGCTCGAGGGTCTCGTCATCGGCATCCGCCGGCACGCGCACCCATTCCCCCGCCACCATCGCCCCCTTCGAGAAGGGAAGGTTCAGCTTGCTCCTGTCCCAATTGTTGAAAGTGATGCGCCACCGCGTCGCGATCGCCGCCGGAATGATCGGCCGTCCGGAGCGGGAGGCAAGCTTGACGATACCGAGGCCGGTCTTTTTGGCGACTTTCGGAACATCCGCGGTCAGCGCGATATGCGTGCCCGCTTCCAGTTCCTCCAGCATGGCCCGGAACGCGCCGACGCCGCCCTTTTCAAGATAGCGCCCGTTGTGATCGCCCGAGCCGCGCACCGTTCCGATGCCCATGGCCTCGGCCGCGATGGCGTTGATCTCGCCGTCGCGATGGCGCGAGATCAGCGCCTTGATCGGGTATTTGCGCCGGTTGACGAAGGGCATCATGAAGTGCTCCCCGTGCCACATGGCGATGATCGCCGGGCTGTCCCGGTCGACACGGTCGAATATGTCCGCCGGCTCGATCGTATAGCGCGTCGTCCGATCGACGAATTTGAGATATCGCGCAATCGTGCGGCCGAGGAACCGCTGGACGCCTGGCTTGGCAGCGAAACGCTTGATACTCAGCATGTCGCGCTCAGCCCTCGGCCGTCTTTCGCGTGCGCCTGCGCGCCCGTTCCGCAACAGGAGCATCCGCGGCAAGCTGGGTCTTGTGCAGCCGGGCGTAGACGCCTTTGCGCGCGATGAGCTCTTCATGCGTGCCCTGTTCGACGATGCGGCCGTCGTCGAGCACCAGGATGCAGTCGGCGTTTCGCACCGTCGACAGCCGGTGCGCGATCATGATCACCGTCTTGCCTTCGATGAGATGTTCCAGTGCGATCTGAATCTGCGCTTCCGACTGGCTGTCGAGCGCGCTTGTCGGTTCGTCGAGCAGAAGGATGGGGGCCTTGCGCAGCATCGCGCGGGCGATCGCGATGCGCTGCTTCTGCCCGCCGGAAAGACGTTGTCCCGCCTCGCCGGCGACCGTGTCGTAACCCTCCGGCAGCTCCATGATGAAGTCGTCGGCGACCGCCGCCCGTGCCGCGGCCTCGATCTCGGCCTGCGTTGCCCCTTCGCTGCCATAGGCGATGTTGGCGCGGATCGTGTCGTCGAAGAGGAAAGGGTCCTGGGTGACGAGCGCCGAAGCCTGACGCACGCTCGCCAGCGTCGCCCCGGAAATGTCCTGACCGTCGAGCAGGATGCGGCCTTCGACCGGATCGTAGAACCGGAGCAGCAGGTTCATGATCGTGCTCTTGCCGGATCCGCTCGCGCCGACGAGGGCGAAGCGGCTGCCGGCGGGCACGTGGAAGTCGATCCCGCGCAGCACCGGCTTGCCGTCGCCATAGGCGAAGGAAACGTTCTCGAAGCGGATGTCGCCGCCGCCGGCTTCGATCGGCCTTGCCCCCGGCGCATCGACGACCTTGTGTTCGCGGTTGAGCACGGAGAAGACGCGGCCCGCCGCGGCGACGCCGGTCTGCAGCGTCGTCTGGATCGTCGCCATCTGGCGAAGCGGCTGATAGATCAGCATCGCCGCGCCGACGAAGCCGGTGAATTCGCCCAGCGTCATGGTGCCCTGTTGGCCGCGCCAGCCGCCATACATGATCGCCGCCGCGAAGCCGAGCCCCGTCAGCGCCTCGGTCATCGGGCCGGAGGCGTGTCGGACCCTGACCATGCGCATCGCATAACCGGCCATTCGCTCGATCGTCCTGCCGATCCTCGAGGTTTCCGCATCCTCGCGATCATAGGCCTTCACGACACGGATGCCCGACAGGGCCTGCGAGACCAGCGAGCCCATGTCGCCCGTCTCGGCCATGGTCTGGCGCGAATATCTGAAACTCTTGCCGCGATGCCGCCCCAGCAGTTTCGCGGCGATCGGAATCGCGGCCACGGCGAAGAGCGCAAGACGCCAGTCGAGGTAGAACATCGCCGCGATCAGGAACAGGCACCGCAGCAAGTTCTTGACGAAGGAAATGATGCTGATGGTCGCGCCGTCGGTCAGTTCCTTCACATCGTTCATGAAGGTCATGACGAAGCGGCCGCTATGGCTGAGCTGCAGCCAGGCAAGATCGGCGTGCATCAGCCGTCCGATCACGCGCTTGCGCAGGTCCGCGGTGATCGAGATGCCGATATAGCTTTCGGTAACCGCCGCTACATATTCGGACAGCGCCTTGGCGAAGAGCACGACGATGATCGCGACGGGCACCACCGTCAGCATGGCGCGGTTTCTGTTGACGATGATCTCGTCGGCGGTGAATTGCAGGAGCAGCGGAATCGCGCCGGTCGACGCGCCGACCACGAGCGTGGAAACGAGGCTCGCCGTGAGCAGCCAGCGATTCGGCCACAGATAGTCGCGGATCATGAGGCGGACCAGCGCGCCGGTCGTCATCCGCTCGCGGCCGAGCAGATCGTCGGCACGGTCGATATCCGTTCCGCTCCGTAGGATTTTCTGCAGCAATACGCGCGCTCCCTGGCGGCCGCCAATTCCGCCCTGTCTTTACCCGCAAGCCGGCCTTGTGTCACCCTGAACCCGGCCATGACGGCAGGCGCCGCCTGCCGGATGCCCGCCTCGCGAACCTGTCCCCGCCGCTCTCAGTCGCCCTTGGCGTCGGGATCCAAGAGCCGGTGCATGTGGACGATGAAGTAACGCATCTGGGCGTTGTCGACACTGCCCTGGGCGGCGGATTTCCACGCATCATAGGCCGTGCGGTAATTGGGATAGATCCCCACGATGTCGAGCTTGCCCAGATCCTTGAAGGTGATCCGGTCGACGTTTTCGAGTTCTCCGCCAAAAACGAGATGGAGAAGTTGCTGCGCTGGTTCTGCGGTGCTCATCTTGTCTCCGTTGGTCTCCGGCTTGCGCCATCTGGCAGGCGCCCGCCGGTCAGGAAGCTGACTGTCTCGATGCTGCCGGCGATCAGCGGCGGCTGCACCGGCTCGCGCATGTTCAGCCGGATGGGTTCGCCATCGATACGCCGCACGACCCCTCCGGCCTCCTCGACGATCAGCATCGCCGCCGCCAGATCCCAGTCGCGGCACCTGCCGGAGGTGAGCGTAGCGTCGAACTGACCGGCCGCGACGAGGGCGAATCGATAGGCCAGCGAAGGCACGTGGCTACGATCGATGATGCTGATGCCGCTGTCCAGTTTCAAACCCTCCACGGCCCGTTTGGAGCCGGCAATACGAAGGCCGTGGCCGGGGGGCGAGATGTGCAGCCGGCGGCCGTGAATATGGGTGCCGGCGCGTCGTGCGGTCTCGTACATCTCGTCGCGGGCCGGATTGTAGAGCACCCCGCATTGCGATCTCTCGCGCGACACGACCGCGAGCGAGATCACCCATTGGTCGTCGCCGTCGAGGAAGGATCTCGTTCCGTCTATCGGATCGACGACGAAGACGCGCTCCCGGGTCAATCGGTCCTCACTGTCTTCGCTTTCCTCCGACAGCCAGCCATAGTCCGGGCGTTCCCCGGTCAGTCTCTTGCGCAGAAGCTTGTCGACGGCGACGTCGGCCTCGCTGACGGGAGAGTTGTCGCCCTTGGTCCATGAGCGGGGGGCGCTGCCATGGTAGCGCAGCGCAAGTTCGCCCGCTTCCCGCGCAGCCTCGCGCAGCAATTCGAGATCGCGCAGCGCCTCATGTACCTGCAATGGTCATGTCTCCGGTCATCAGGCTCGGACAGGCGATGCGGTCGCTTTCGTCGACATCATTGGCGGGGATGATGCTCGCCAGCATCTCGCCGAGATTGCCGGCGATCGTGATCTCGTTGACGGGATACTGGATCCGGCCGTTCTCGAACCAGAAGCCGCTTGCGCCCCGGCTGTAGTCGCCATTGACCAGATTGGCGCCGCGGCCCATCAGCTGCGTCACCAGCAATCCGCGTCCGGCGCGTTGCATCAGCGCCTCCGGCGTTTCCGCTCCCCCCGAAACAAGGACGTTCGTGGCGGACGGAGAAGGATGGCCGCCCGTGCCCCGGACGGCCCGTCCGTTGGGAGCGAGCGAAAGTTCGCGCGCGGCGGCGAGGTCGAGCAGCCAGGCCCTGAGGACCCCTTCCTCCAGCAGCGTCAGCCGCCCGTCGCTGCGCCCGTCGCCATCGAAGGGCCGTGAGGCGCTGCCGCGCGGAATGAACGGGTCGTCGGTGACCGACAGCGCGGCGCTCGCGATCGGCTCGTCCATCCGGCCGGTCAGGAAAGAGGATTTGCGCGCGATCGCCGCGCCGTTGATCGCGCCGAGCAGATGCCCGATCAGCGAGCGCGCCATGCGCGGCTCGAAGATGACGGGAACGCGGCCTGAGGGCCCCTGCCGGGCGCCGATCCGGTCTGCGGCGCGCTTGCCCGCGACACGCCCGACATCCTCGGGAGAGCGCAGATCGGATAGATGGCGCGCGGAGCTCCAGTCATATTCGCGCTCCATATGGCCGCCCTCGCCGCTGATCGCCGTCATCGCGACCCCGTGGCGCGTCGCTTCGTAGGCGCCGGAAAACCCGGCCGAGGTGACGAGGGCGACGGCCGTTCGGCCCCAGGAGGCCCCGGCGCCGCCGGACCGGCTGACGCCGGCAATCGCGCGGCCCGCCTCTTCCGCGGCGGCGGCGCGTTCCTTCAGCGCTTCCATCTCCGGCGCCGCGCCGGAATCGACCAGGTCGAGCTGCCGTTCCCGCGCGGGCCTGGGCGCCGGATCTATTCCCTCAAACGGGCTTTCGGGCGCGAGCCTTGCCATGGCCAGTGCGCGCTCTGCGAGGTCGCCGAAACCCGTCCGGTCCATGCTGGTCGTCGAGACGATCGCGCTGCGCTTGCCGACGAAGACGCGCAGGCCGATATCGACACCCTCCGAATGGTCGGTCGCCTCCACCCGGCCGTCGAGCAGCGAGGCGGACAGCGAGGTGCTTTCGACCGCGATCGCGTCGGCGCTCGTGGCGCCCGCCGCGACGGCCTTTTCTACGAGGTCGGCGGCGCGCTCGGACAGGGCGTTGGGGTCGATCATGCGGGATTCCTGAATGTCTATGGGGGCCGGACAGCCAGAGGTATCGGGCCACCGGACTATGTGCGGCCTGCTGGCCGGTGTGGCAAGGCCCGGCAAGCAATCATTTACGATGTAGCGTCGAAAGGCCCGGTTAACCAGCTTCCTTAAGCTGCTTCGAACCGGCGGCCGCTAAGGTGGCACTCGTTACGAAGCCCGGGGACTGAAAAACGGGCACGAACAGACGAGGACATTATGGGGCGTCAAGCAAATCTGCGCGGATATGATTCCGCGAACGCGCACTCATGCGCAAACGGAGCGTTTGCTCCGTCGACGAGGCAGGACGTGCCGGCGGGCCGGGTCGATCCCATGGCCCTGCCGGCACGGGTCGCGCTCCCGGCGCGGTCGATGACCGCAACCCTGGAAGCCTCCCGAGTCACCTTCCGCCGGGCGGGCGACGGCCGTCCGCCGCTCTACGTGACGGTGCCGGTCTCCTGCTACCAGGGCGTCGTCATGACGCGCTGCGGCGAGGGGCTGCGACTGGTGCTCCGGCACCGCAACGGTGATCTCGATCTGCCGCTGCTGGAAGCCGAGGGCGACGAAGACATCATCGCCGACTGGCAGGCCTGGGCCCGCGTGCTCGAGCGCCCGGCGCTGATCGAGGACGAGGACGGCGGGCTCGTCGATCCCTTCCCGCGTTATGGCGAACTGAAGGTCGACCGCCCGCGCGCCCGCCGCGCCAACGCGTTCTTCCGCGAACGCCGCCCCAAAAAGCTGATGTTCCGCGAAGTGGGTGGCGAAGCCGGCCCGGTACACCGGGGCGAGCGCGAGATCATCGCACGGACATGAAGAATCCATCCCCCGCGGGAACCACCGCGGGCCGGCGCGCATTGTCGCGGCTGGTCCGTGGTATCGCGGGAGGTCTTCTTGCCGGCTGTCTTCGCTGGATACGAGCCGATTGTCGCGCTCAGCATTCTGTCGCTGCTCTTCGCCGCTTTCATTTGGGAGAAATACCCTCCTGAGGTCACCGCCGCGGTCGGCGCGGCGGCGTTCTTCCTCCTCGGCTTCCTCGATCAGAAGGAGGTTCTGGGTGTTTTCTCCAATTCGGCGCCGATCACGATCGCCGCGATGTTCGTCATTTCGGGCGCGCTGGTGCGCACCGGGATTCTCGATGCCCTCGGCTCGGCGATCACGGCCCGGGCGGGGGATCGACCGCTGCTGGCGATCGCGACGTTCCTCGCGGCGGCGATCGTCGCCTCCGCCTTCGTCAACAACACCCCCGTCGTCCTGATCCTCATCCCGATCGTGACGCGCCTTGCGGCAACGGCGAAGATCGCCCCGACCCGGCTCCTGATTCCGCTTTCCTACGCCGCGATCCTCGGCGGAACATGCACGATGATCGGAACGTCGACGAACATCCTCGTCGATGGCGTGGCCAGACAGCACGGTCTGGCACCCTTTTCGATCTTTGAGATCACGCCCGTCGGCATTGTCGCTGCGCTCGCCGGAATCGCCGTCATGCTGGCTCTCGGCAGGCATCTGCTTCCCGACAGACAGGTCCAGGGCGAAGATATGCTCGCAAGCGAGACCGCTTTCCTGTCGGAGGTGACGATCCGCGACGTCACGCCGTTCGCCGAGCGCCGCATTGCCGACATCGCCACGTTCAGGCAACCGGGCCTTCGCATTCTAGGCTTGCGTCGGGGCGGCACGATCACACGTAGCGAAGTCGACGAGATGGTGCTGGAGAAGGGCGACGTGCTCGTCATCATGGCGACGACGTCCGAACTCCTGACCCTCAACGACAACGAATATCTTACCGTCGGCCGGGGCAAGAGGGCAGAGGGCGACGTCCTCACCATCGAGGCCGTCGTCGCGCCGTCCAAACCCAATGTCGGCGAACGGATCGCCGACCTGTCGCTCGGCATGCGATACGGCGTCCGCATCCTCGGCGCCAACCGGCATCGGCACATACCCGGCGCCGATCTCGGCAGCGTGCGGCTGAAGCCGGCCGATAAGCTTCTGCTCGAGGGAACAGGCGAGGGGTTCGACAGGCTCGCGGACGAGGCGGCGCTTGTCTCCGTCTCCCGTCCGAGCGGACGAGCCTATCGGCGTTCGCGCGCGCCGCTCGTGCTGCTGGCACTGGCCGGCGTCGTTCTGCTGGCGGCGTTGAATGTCGCCGATATCGGCATTCTCGCCATGGTTGCGGTGGCGCTGCTGCTTCTCATGCGCTGTGTCGATGCCGACGAGGCATGGGACACGATCGACGGCTCCATTCTCGTGCTCATATTCTCCATGCTGATCATCGGTGAGGGGCTTGAGAATGCGGGCGCGCTCGACCTGATCGTCGAGCATGTCTTCCCCATCCTCGACGGATTGCCGCCAATCCTGCTGGTTGCGGTCGTATATCTGCTGGCTTCGGTCCTGACCGAACTCGTTACCAACAACGCGGTCGCCGTCGTGCTCACACCCATCGCGATAGGGCTTGCGGAACGCATAGGGGTGGACCCGCGTGCCGTGGTCGTGGCCGTCATGTTCGGGGCGAGCGCGAGTTTTGCAACCCCCATCGGCTATCAGACCAATACGCTCGTCTATGGCGCGGCCGACTATCGTTTCGTCGATTTCGTGAGGATCGGCGTGCCGATGAATATCCTGGTCGGCATCGCCGCCGTATTCGCCATTTCGCTGTTCTTTCCTCTTTAGAAAAGGGCGTCGAGGCAGAATCCGGCGAAGACGATCAGCCCGTAATCGCGATTTGAGCGGAAGAGCCTGAGTGCCAGGGTTCCGTTGGCCGGGTCGAAACGGCGCATCTGCCACACCATATGCGCCGCGCCGGCCGCGAGCCCGGCGAAGGCGAAGATGCCGCCGCCCGCGAGCCACGCCGCTCCCGAGAACAGAAGCGTCGCGGTGGCGAAGAACACGGAAATCCAAAGCGGCGCGCTGTCGCCGAAAAGCCGGGCGGTCGACTTCACGCCGATCAGCGCGTCGTCTTCCTTGTCCTGCACGGCGTAGATCGTGTCGTAGCCGATCGTCCAGGCGATCCCGCCCGCATAGAGCAGGATGGGCGCCGCATCGAGCCGCCCGAGCGCCGCCGCCCAGCCCATCAGCGCGCCCCAGGAAAAAGCGAGGCCAAGCACGCTCTGCGGCCACCAGGTGATGCGCTTCATCAGCGGATAGATCGCCACCACGACCAGCGAGGCGAGGCCGGTCAGGATGGCGAAGCTGTTGAACTGCAGCAGGACGGCAAGACCGGTCAGCGCCTGCAGCGCGAGAAAGACCGCCGCCTGGCGCGCGCTCACCGCGCCGGAGGGCAGGGGGCGCGTCGCCGTTCGCGCCACTTTCGCGTCGATGTCGCGATCGACGAGATCGTTATAGGTGCAGCCGGCCCCGCGCATCGCGATGGCGCCGATGAGAAAGAGGATCAGATGCCAAATATCGGGAAACGACCGCCCGGCATGTATCGCGGCGAGCGCCGCCGACCACCAGCACGGGAGCAGCAGCAGCCACCAGCCGATCGGGCGGTCCCACCGCGCAAGGCGCCCATAGGGCCTGAGCGCGGCCGGCGCGAAACGGTCGAAAAGATTGCCTGCCGGGGCGTCCGGCTGACTTGTCGACGAAGTCGTCTGAGGCTCGTGCGGCACAGGCGTCCGATTCTTGAAAGATGCTTTCCAGCAAGGGCGCCGCACGATAGACGAGGAGAGATGAAATTACGAGTTCGGGCACCGCGATGAGCGAGAAATCGACCCCGCGACTTTTCGTCGATTCGGCGCTTGGCGGCGAAGTGAGCGTCTCCGGCCCGCAGGCGCACTACCTGCTCCATGTCATGCGCCGCAAGCCCGGCGACGCGGTCCTTCTGTTCAACGGCCGCGACGGCGAATGGCTCTATGCGGTCGAAACGGCGTCCAGGCGCGATGTCCTGCTGATGCCGCGCGAAAGGACCAGAGACCAGGCGGTGCCCGTCGATCTGGAACTGCTGTTCGCGCCGTTGAAGAAAGCGCGAACCGACTATGCCGCGCAGAAGGCTACGGAACTCGGCGTTTCGCGGCTGACGCCCGTTATAACGGCCCGCACGATCGCGGAACGCGTCAAGACCGATCGGCTCCACGCCAATGCCGTGGAGGCTGCGGAGCAGTGCGGCCTTCTCTGGGTGCCCGAGGTTTCCGATCCGGTGACGCTCGGCGACGCGCTCGCGGCATGGCCTGCGGGGCGCACGCTCATCTTCTGCGACGAGACTGAGGCCGCCGCCAGTCCGCTTGAGGCCCTCAGGGCGCTGGGCGAGGGGCCGAAGACCGTTCTGATCGGACCGGAAGGCGGGTTCACGCCGCAGGAAGCGGCCGCGATCCGTGCGCTGGATTCGGCGGTGGCCATTTCGCTCGGCCCCAGAATCATGCGCGCCGACACCGCCGCGGTCGCTGCGCTGACCCTCGTCCAGGCCGCGGCAGGAGACTGGCGAGGCTGACGTGAGGGCTGGTTCCATGGGCCCTCGCGCAAGTCGCGATGTCGTGACGCCGATGCGGGTTGAACGGCGCCTGAAACTGTGGTCACTGATGCGGCCTTTCACCGCCGGGTCGCGTTATTGACCGGCCCCGCGGCGGCGTGACGGCGACGATAGTGGAGCAATCTGAATTGGCTCGTGATGAAGTAGACGCCACGCCGCTGGATAGCCGCGCCGCGCTGATCGAATATCTTCAGGCGGGATGCAAGCCGCCCGAGAACTGGCGTATCGGCACCGAGCACGAGAAGTTCGGTTTCTACGTCGCCGACAAGTCCCCCGTCCCCTATGGCGGCCCGCGCGGCGTGCGGGCCATCCTCGACAATATGCAGGCGTTGCTTGGCTGGACCCCTATCTTCGACGGGCAGAACATCATCGGCCTGCACGATCCGGTCGGCGGCGGAGCGATCTCGCTGGAACCGGGCGGACAGTTCGAACTCTCGGGCGCGCCGCTGGAAACGCTTCATCAGACCTGTCGCGAGGTGAATGCGCATCTGGCGCAGGTGCGCGAGATCGCCGGTCCGCTCGGCATCGGATTCCTCGGGGTCGGCTTCTCGCCCAAATGGACGCTCGCCGAAACGCCGCGCATGCCCAAGGCGCGATATGACATCATGAGCGCCTACATGCCGAAAGTCGGCCGTTATGGCCTCGACATGATGTACCGGACCGCGACGGTACAGGTGAATCTCGACTTTTCGAGCGAGGCGGACATGGTGCGCAAGATGCGCGTCGGTCTTGCCCTTCAGCCTGTTGCGACGGCGCTGTTTGCCAGTTCGCCTTTCACCGAGGGCAAGCCCAACGGCTATATGTCGTTCCGCAGCGAAGTCTGGCGCGATACCGACAACCAGCGCGCCGGCATGCTGCCTTTCGTCTTCGACGATGGGTTCGGCTTCGAGAGCTATGTCGATTACGCGCTCGGCGTACCGATGTATTTCGTCAAGCGCGGCGACACCTATCACAATGCCGCCGGCCAGTCGTTCCGCGACCTGATGGAAGGGCGGCTGCCGGCCCTGCCGGGCGAGAAGCCGACCCGCTCGGACTGGGTCAACCACCTGACCACGATCTTCCCCGAGGTCAGGCTCAAGCGTTTCATCGAAATGCGCGGCGCCGACGGCGGCCCGTGGCGCCGCCTGTGCGCGCTGTCGGCGTTCTGGGTCGGCCTGCTCTACGACCGCACGGCGCTCGACGCTGCCTGGGATCTGGTGCGCGACTGGACCGCCGAGGAACGTCAGGCGCTGCGCGACGAGGTGCCCCGTCTGGGTCTGCACACGCCTTTCCGGCGGCGTGACGTACTCGCGATCGCACGCCAGGCGGTTGCGATTTCGCGGGCGGGACTGAAGGCGCGGGGCCGCGCCATGGGCGCCGAACCCGACGAATCGTCTTTCCTCGACCCGCTTCAGGATATCGTCGACAGCGGGAAAAGCCCGGCTGAAACGCTGCTTGACGCCTATGAAACCCGCTGGCAGGGGAATATCGACAGGCTCTTCGAGGAAGAAGCCTACTGAGCCCTACTTGCCCGATTTCTGTTCGGTCTTCTTGAACTCTTCGAAGATACGCTCGAGCGCCTGCGCCTGCGCGTCCTGCACCTTGCGTCCGGCCTGGAACATGTCCTGCCAGAGACCGGCGATCTCGTCGCCGCCGGCGGCCTTGGTCCCTTCGCCCGATTGCGCCGGAGCGGCGGGAACCTTGAAGAAATTCTCCATCATCATCGTGAACGGATTGACGCCGCACATCTGCTTCATCATCGCCTCGAACGGATTCCGGTCGCGCGCCTGTTGTTCCATGCCGCCGGCGAGGATCGAAGCCAGGTGGGGCATCATGTTGCGGATGATTTCGGCGTTGGTGCCAGCGGCTTTGGCCGTCTGCTCGGCGATCATGCGCATCATGTCGTTGGAGCCGAAGAGCATGCCGAGAAGCTCATTTCCGTCGCCGCGAGCGCTGGCGCTGAAGGCCTCCGCCGGGTTGGTGAAATAGCTGGCATGCCGGCCGCCGGACATGGAATCGAAGAATCCGGCCATCGTGTTCATGTTCTGGGCGTTGCGGCGGAAGCCCTCCGCGATCACCGGCAGCAGCATGTCCAGCGCGGTCTTCATCTGCTTCTGTGAGAGGTTGAAACTGCTGGCCAGATTGTCCGCCGCTTCGCCGTTCTGCGCCCGCCGCATGATCTCGTCGAAATCGAACATGGCCAACTCCCGTGAATCAACGCCCTCTGGAAGCAAGCAACGGTTTCATGCTCCCGGTCAAGCGGCCGGCACGTCGACGCGTTGCGCATCGATTCATTTGGCCGCTCGGGACTTGCTGCGGCGGCTCTGTTTCCTGCCCGACGGCTTCGCCGCGCCCTTTGACGAATTGTGGGCAGGCAGGAGTTCGATTCCCGCCGTGCTGCCCCCTGCTTCCTGCAGCGCCAACCGTTCCGCATCGCGGCGACGGGATTCCGAGATCACGTTTTCGACCTCTGCGGCAGGCACGCCGAGCGTCGTAAGGATTGCCTCGCCATACTTGAACGCCGACTCGGCCAGTTCGCGGATGATGAAATCCGCATTCAGGCGTCTCAGCGCGACGGCGTGGTCGCGGTCGATCGCCCGCACATGCAATTTGGCCGTCGGAAAATGCTTCTTGCACAGTTCGACGATGCGGTCGATCGTCGCCCTCCCATCCGGGCAGATGGCGATGATGTCGGCGTTCTCCGCGCCGGCCGCCCGCAATACGCCAAGCCGGGTCATGTCGCCGTAATAGACCTTGAAGCCGTAATTGGCCGCTGTCTTGATGCGCGCCGGATTGCTGTCGACGATCGTGACCTCACAGCCGTGGGCGAGCAGCGGCTGGGCGGCGAGCTGGCCGAACCGGCCGAAGCCGATCAGCAATATGCGCCCCTCGGCCCCATCGAAATCCTCGTCCGGCGCTTGTTCAGCCTCGGTCCGAAGGCGCCGCGCCATCCGGTCGGCCGCCAGCCGGGTCAGCGGCGTTGCCGCCATCGTCAGGCCGATGACGGCGGTGAGGATGGCGGCTTCGCGATAGTCGATCATCGCGAAGCCGCGCATGGCGGTGACCATGACGAACGAGAATTCGCCGACCTGTGCGAGCGTGCCGGCGGCGCGCAGCGCGTCGGAGGCGCTCGATCCCCTGATGCGCAGGATCGCGAAGATGACCACCGACTTGATGGAGACGACAGCGGCGACGGCGATGAGAACCGTGATCCAGCCGTCCCAGATCACGCCGAGATCGATCGACATGCCCACGGCTATGAAGAACAAGCCGAGGAGCAGTCCGCGGAAGGGCTCGATGTCGGCTTCGAGCTGATGCCGGTAGGAGGAATCGGCGAGCAGGACGCCTGCCAGGAACGCGCCCATCGCCATCGACAGCCCGACCAGTTGCATCAGAAGCGCCGAGCCGGCGACCACCAGCAGGGCGGCCGCCGTCAGGAGTTCGCGCGCGCCGGTCTGCGCGATCACCCGGAACAGCGGGTTCAGCAGGAAGCGCCCGGCGATCGTCAGTCCGGCCACCGCCCCGGCCATGAGCGCGATATCCAGCGGCGCCAGTGCCATGTCGGAACCGTAAGGCGCGAGGAGCGCTGCCAGGGCGAGGAGGGGGACGATGGCGAGATCCTGCAGCAGCAGGATGGCGAAGGATTTGCGCCCGTGGGGGTCGTCGAGTTCGTGCCGCTCCTCGAGGATGCGCATGCCGAATGCGGTCGACGAGAGCGCCAGCGACAGACCGATCAGCGCCGCCGTCGACACCGGCTGGCTGGTGGCTGCCAGAATGATGGCGAAGAAGATGGCACCGGTGATCAGCAGCTGGGCCGTGCCGTTCAGGAAGATGTCATGACGCATCGCCCATAGTCGCTGCGGTCGCAATTCAAGTCCGATGACGAAGAGCAGCAGCACCACGCCGAACTCGGCGAAATGCAGAATCAGGTCGGCGTCGTTGAACAGACGCAGGCCCCACGGGCCGATGGCGATGCCGGCGGCGAGATAGGCGAGCACGGTGCCGATGCCGAGCCTGCGCAGCAACGGCGCGGCCACGACGGCCGCGCCGAGAAGCGACACCGTTTCGACCAGAAGTCCGGGGGCTTGGCCCGCCATGTGTCGCTATCCCCCTTTGATCCGGCCCGCCCCGGCGGCAGTTACGATCGCTGCTCCGTGCCGCCGACCGTCATCCGGTCTATCCGCAAGGTGGGCTGGCCGACGCCGACGGGCACGCTCTGCCCCTGTTTGCCGCAGGTGCCGATGCCCGGATCGAGCTTCATGTCGTTGCCGACCATCCTCACGCGCGTCAACGCGTCGGGCCCGTTCCCGATCAGCATGGCGCCCTTCACCGGATGGATGATGCGTCCCTTTTCCACCCAGTAGGCCTCGGTGCATTCGAAGACGAACTTGCCCGAGGTGATGTCGACCTGGCCGCCGCCGAATCCGACGGCATAAAGACCCCCGTCGATAGAGGCGACGATTTCCTTCGGGTCATGTTCGCCGGCGCGCATATAGGTGTTGGTCATGCGCGGCATCAGGGCGTGCGCGTAGCTCTCGCGGCGGCCGTTGCCGGTCGGCTTCACGCCCATCAGGCGCGCGTTCTGGCGATCCTGCATGAACCCGACGAGTATGCCGTCCTCGATCAGGACCGTCTCGCCCGATGGCGTGCCTTCATCGTCGATGGTGATCGAGCCGCGGCGGCCCGCCAGCGTGCCGTCATCGACGACGGTGACACCCGGCGCGGCAACGCGCTCGCCGATGAGCCCGGCAAAGGCGCTCTGCTTCTTGCGCACGAAATCGCCTTCAAGCCCATGGCCGACGGCCTCATGCAACAGCACGCCGGGCCAGCCCGGTCCCAGTGCGATATCGAAGGTGCCGGCGGGGGCGGGGCGCGCTTCGAGATTGACCAGCGCCTGCCGGACGGCGTCGCGCGCCATGTCCTGCCAAGCATGCGTGCTCAGCAGCGTTTCAAAATCGGCCCGCCCGCCATGTCCGGCCGATCCGCTCTCGCGCCGCGTGCCGTCCGATACGACGACGCTGACGTTCAATCGGACCAGCGGCCGGATGTCCTCGTACCAGTTGCCGTCCGCGCGCAGGATTCCGACCGCGCTGCGGCTGGCGGCGAGCGATACGGTCACCTGCTGGACGCGCGGATCGCATTTGCGGGTGAAAGCGTCGATGGCTTCCACGAGGGCGACGCGCTCGGCGAATTGCGGATTGTTGATGGGATCGGCATCCTCATACAGTCGCCGGTTGGTCCGCGCCGGCGACAGCGCCGCCGAGCCGCTGTGCCCGGCGCCGGCCGCGCGCACCGAACCCGCCGCGCGCCGCAACGCCTCTCGCGTCACGACATTGCCATGCGCCTGTCCGGCGCTGGACCCGGCGATGGCGCGTATGCCGAACCCGCCGGAACGGTCGAAGCTGGATTGCCGCAGGCGCCCATTGTCGAAGACGAGCGATTCCGACTGTGCGCTCTGGAGGAAAAGGTCGCCGTCGTCGGCGCCGCTCAGGCCGTCTGCGAGAATGCGCCGGGCTTCCTCGAGGGTGACGTCCCCGCGTTCGAGCAGATCGCCGGCGCTTTCCCTGTCCCTCATGGCAGCGCCTTGAAGCCTTCCGCGAAGCCCTTCAGGGAAACCGGCACGCCGATGCCCTCCTCGGGAGTCTGGAAGATGATGAAGACGGCGATCTCGCCGCTCTCGAGTTTCTGGATCAGCGTATCCTCGATCACCACTTCCGCGATGCAGCCGGTCTCGAGGCATTTGACGAAACCGGCCGTGCCGACGTCCTGCCCGTCGATCTTGAGCCCGAGCCCCGTCGGCAGCAGCACGCCGAGCGGCGCCAGCACGCGCATGATCCGGTCCTTGCCGTCGGCGGTCTTCAGCACGATCACGGTCAGGCCGACATTCTGCCGGTCTTCGGCGGCGACGCTCTGCACCAGCGCGCATTGTTCCGTGCTCGCGCCGGGCGGCGTGTCGCAGCGGATCTGCCAGTCGCCATGGGTCGCGCGCGGCGCGCCCTGCGCCGCGACGGGCGATGCGAACAGCGTCGGAATGAAGCTTGTCGCGACGAAGATGAAGATCGCAAGCAGCAGGTTGCGCGTGTACATGGGTGATTCGGACCTTTGTTCAGCGACCCTGTCCGGCTGCGTAGCAGACGGCGTACCTGTGTCAAGGCGGGATGGCCGCTCTCCTGTCATTCCGATTCGGCGAAATGAAGACCGTCGTCCGCGCGCGATTTCGCTCCAGCGCGACATGTTGCCGCAAGAGGCCGCCTTTCCGGCCGGAATCAGCGGTGGAAATGCGCGTTGATTGTGCAAAGTCATTGCCGAGCGTGGCGTAAATGTGATTTTAGACATGGTCGCCCCCTGCCCGGACATGGGCGGGGTGAAAACGGCATCGCGGGTTCCGGTTGGAAATCCGACCGACGCGTCCTTTGAATTCGGGTGAGGGAATTTGATGCGCAGCATTTTCAAAGCGTTCTCCGGCATTGCCGGGCTGGCTCTTCTGGCCGTGGGGCTGATGCCGGATCCGGCGATGGCGGCGGCGCAGCCTTGGCAGCTCGGTTTTCAGGAGGCGGCCAGCCCCATCGCTGAGTGGATTCACGAGTTTCACTATCTGCTTGTCATCCTGTGCGTGGTGATCTCGGTTTTCGTCCTGGCGCTGATGGTCTGGGTGGCCGTGCGCTACAACGCCAAGGCCAATCCGACGCCCTCCAAGGTAACCCACAACACGCTGATCGAGGTTCTGTGGACGGTTGTGCCGATCATCATCCTGGTGATCATCGCCATTCCGTCGCTGCGCCTTCTCTATTTCGATCGCACCATTCCAGAGGCCGACATCACCATCAAGGCGACCGGCTACCAGTGGTACTGGGGCTATGAATATCCCGATATCGAGGGGGTCTCGTTTGATTCCATCATGCTGACCGACGACGAGCGCGGTCCCGACCAGCCGCGCCTGCTGGCGGTCGACAATGTCGTCGTCGTCCCGGTCGGCAAGATCGTCAAGATGCAGATCACCGCCGCCGACGTCATCCACGCCTGGGCGCTGCCGGCCTTCGGCGTGAAGATCGACGCCATTCCGGGCCGCCTCAACGAAACCTGGTTCGAGGCGACGAAGGAAGGCGTCTACTACGGACAGTGCTCCGAGCTGTGCGGGCGCGACCACGCCTTCATGCCCATCGAGGTGCATGTCGTGTCGGAGCAGGAATATGCGGCCTGGGTGGAGGAGGCGAAGCAGAAATTCGCCGCGCACACGCCCAGGGGCAAGGACAACATGGTCGCCGCCGCGACCGGCGCTGCTGAATAAGCGGCGGCCACCGGCGACGGTACGAAAGAACTCAAGCGAGGAAGGATCAGGGAAATATGGCTTACGGAGCGCATGCGGAAGGTCACGACGAGCATACGCCGACGGGCTGGCGCCGTTGGGTCATGTCCACCAACCACAAGGACATCGGAACGCTCTATCTCATCCTCGCCATCATCGGCGGCATCATCGGCGGCAGCCTGTCCGTCGGAATGCGGCTGGAGCTGATGGAGCCGGGGCTGCAGTTCTTCCCCGACGGTCATCTGTTCAATGTGTTCGTCACCGCGCATGGTCTGATCATGGTGTTCTTCATGGTCATGCCGGCGCTCATGGGCGGCTTCGGCAACTGGTTCGTGCCGCTGATGATCGGCGCGCCTGACATGGCCTTTCCGCGCATGAACAATATCTCGTTCTGGCTGCTCGCCATGGCGATGATGCTCCTCGTGATCTCCCTGTTCGTCCCCGGCGATGCCGGCGGCTACGGCGCCGGCAATGGCTGGACCGTCTATGCGCCGCTGTCGACCTATGGCAGCCCCGGACCGGCGATGGATTTCGCGATCTTCTCGCTCCATCTGGCGGGTGCCTCGTCGATCCTCGGCGCGATCAATTTCATCACCACGATCTTCAACATGCGCGCGCCCGGCATGACGCTGCACAAGATGCCGCTCTTCGTCTGGTCGGCGCTGGTCACCGCGTTCCTGCTGCTGCTTGCCCTTCCCGTGCTGGCCGGCGCGATCACGATGTTGCTGACCGACCGCAATTTCGGCACGACCTTCTTCGATCCGTCGGGCGGCGGGGATCCGATCCTCTACCAGCATCTCTTCTGGTTCTTCGGCCACCCCGAAGTGTACATCATCATCATGCCGGCCTTCGGCGTGATCAGCCACGTCGTGTCGACCTTCTCGCGCAAGCCCGTCTTCGGCTATCTCGGCATGGCTTACGCGATGGTCGCGATCGGCTTGATCGGCTTCGTCGTGTGGGCGCACCACATGTTCACCGTCGGTCTGGACGTCGACACGCAGGCCTATTTCGTCGCGGCCACGATGGTCATCGCGGTGCCGACGGGCGTGAAGATCTTCTCCTGGATCGCGACGATGTGGGGCGGGTCCATCTCGTTCCGCACGCCGATGCTCTGGGCGTTCGGCTTCATCTTCCTGTTCACCGTCGGCGGCGTCACCGGCGTCGTGCTGGCCAACGCGGGCGTCGACCGTTCGCTGCACGACACCTACTATGTCGTCGCCCACTTCCACTACACGATGTCGCTGGGCGCGACGTTCGGTATTTTCGCCGCCTGGTACTACTGGTTCCCGAAGATGTTCGGCTACATGTACAACTCGTTCCTCGCCCGCACCCACTTCGTGCTGACCTTCGTGGGCGTGAACCTCATCTTCTTCCCGCAGCACTTCCTCGGACTTGCCGGCATGCCCCGCCGCTATGTCGACTATCCTGATGCGTTCGCGGGCTGGAACATGGTGTCCTCGATCGGCTCCTACATTTCGGCCGCCGGTGTGCTTGTCTTCCTCTACTGCACCTTTGAGGCGTTCAGGAAGAAGCGTGTCGCGGGCGACAACCCGTGGGGCGAAAGCGCGACGACGCTGGAATGGACGCTGTCGTCGCCGCCGCCTTTCCATCAGTTCAACACGCTGCCGAAGATCAACTGACGGCGTTTGGAACCGGAGCGGCGGCGAGCCGCCGCTCCCTTTTGGACCGGATCTTTGACGAATGACCCATATGGATGTCGAAATGCCGCATGATGCCGCCCCGGCCGCCCGCACGGCCGAGGTGATCAGCGCCGACGTCGGCGATTTCGTCGCGCTGCTGAAGCCGCGCGTCATGTCTCTGGTGGTGTTTACCGCGCTGGTCGGCATCGTCGCCGCGCCGGTTCCGGTGAACCCTGTCCTGGGCTTCATCTGGCTCCTTTCGATCGCCGTCGGCGCGGGCGCCTCGGGGGCGCTCAACATGTGGTACGACGCCGACATCGACGCGATCATGTTGCGCACGCGCGGGCGCCCCGTGCCGCGCGGACGCATCGCGCCGGGTGACGCGCTGTCCTTCGGCCTGGCTCTGTCCGTCGGTGCGGTGCTGCTGCTCGGCCTCGCCGCCAACTGGCTTGCCGCCGGGCTGCTCGCCTTCACGATCTTCTTCTACGCGGTCGTCTACACGATGTGGCTGAAGCGCTCCACCGTGCAGAATATCGTCATCGGCGGCGCCGCCGGCGCGTTTCCGCCGATGATCGGCTGGGCGGCCGCGACGGGCGGGGTGACCATCGAACCGGTCATTCTCTTCGCCATCATCTTCCTGTGGACGCCGCCTCATTTCTGGGCGCTCGCGCTCTACAGGACCGGCGACTACCAGCGCGCCGGCGTGCCGATGCTTCCGGTCGTCGCCGGCGAGCGGGAGACGCGGCGGCAGATCCTCCTCTATTCCCTTGTCTTCGTGCCGGTGGCCGTCTTGCCGGCGGCATTCGGTTTCGCGGGCTATGTCTACGCGGTCCTTTCGGCCGGACTCGGCATCGTCTTTCTGGGTCTGGCCGGCGCGCTCTATCTCGCCCGCACGCCCGTCTCCGTGGAACGGTACGCGCGCAATCTCTTCGCCTTCTCCATTCTCTACCTGTTCCTGCTCTTCGCAGCATTGCTGGCGGAGCGGCTGCTCGGCCTTGCGACATTTGCGCCATGGTGGATCTGACGGTGAGCGAGGACGGTATCCGGTTGACTGAAGCGGAGAAAAGGCGGCGCCGCCGCCGCTCGGTGGCACTGGCGCTCGTGCTGGCGGGTCTCGTAGTGCTGTTCTATGTGCTGACGGTCGTCAAGTTCGGTCCGGCGATGTTCGAGCGGGCACTGTGAGGCGGCGATGACGGACGCGCGGCAGCACAGGGGTAACGGTCGGGTCGCACTGGTCTGCGGTGTGGTTGCCGCCGCCATGCTCGGCCTCGCCTTCGCAGCCGTTCCGCTCTACGATCTTTTCTGCAGCGTCACCGGTTACGGCGGCACGACCCAGCGTGCGGATGGTCCCGCCGCCTCGGTGCTCGACCAGGAAATCGTGGTGCGCTTCGACGCCAATACCAATGGGCTCGGCTGGACGTTCCGTCCCGAGCAACGGACGGTCCGCGTCAGGATCGGCGCTTCCACGCTCGTCAACTATTACGCCCGCAACGACAGTGACAGGGCGATGACGGCGACGGCGACCTTCAATGTCTCGCCCCCGGCGGCCGGCGCCTATTTCAACAAGATCGAGTGCTTCTGCTTTACCGAGCAGCGGCTGGAACCGGGTGAAGAAATCCACATGCCGGTGGTCTTCTTCCTGGACCCAGCGATGGTGGACGAGGAGGACCTTGAAGGGGTCACCACGCTCACTCTGTCCTACACGTTTTTTCCCGTGCGCGACGAGAAGACGGACAAGCCCGCCGGGCCTGTCGTCGGCCTGTCTGGCACGGACAACTCCAAACCGCTATGAAGTGATTTGACGGTCCGGCCTGCCGGATCAATAGGGGAGCACTGAACCGATGGCCGACGCCCACGCCAAGAACCACGACTATCATCTCGTCGATCCGAGCCCCTGGCCGTTCATCGGCGCATTATCCGGATTCATCTGGGCCATCGGCATGGTGATGTTCATGCACGACATGGGCCCATGGATCCTGGTCCTCGGCTTCATCGGCATCTTCTACACGATGATCTCCTGGTGGCGCGATGTCATCCGCGAAGCCGAAAAGGGCGGCTATCACACGCCGGTGGTGCAACTGCATCTGCGCTACGGCATGCTGATGTTCATCGCTTCGGAGGTGATGTTCTTCGTGGCATGGTTCTGGGCATTCTTCGATGCCGCGCTCTATCCCGGCGAGGCGATCCAGTATACGCGCGCGGAGCTGACCGGCGGGCACTGGCCGCCAGCGGGCATCGAGGTCTTCGACCCCTGGCATCTGCCGCTGATCAACACGCTGATCCTGCTGACGTCCGGCACGACAGTCACATGGGCCCATCACGCGCTCCTGCATAACGATCGCGACGGCCTGAAATGGGGCCTGATCTGCACCATTGCGCTGGGCGTTCTGTTCACCTGCGTTCAGGCCTACGAATATGCCCATGCCGCCTTCTCCTATGGCGGCCACATCTATGGTGCGACGTTCTTCATGGCGACCGGCTTCCACGGTGCGCACGTGCTGATCGGTACGATCTTCCTGATCGTATGCCTGTTCCGCGCTTTTGCCGGGCATTTCACGCCGACCCATCATTTCGGCTTCGAGGCTGCCGCCTGGTACTGGCACTTCGTCGACGTCGTCTGGCTGTTCCTGTTTGCCTGCATCTATATCTGGGGCTCGGCCGGCGCGGTGCCCGTCGGGCACTGACCGGCGCCGCCTGTCTGAACAAACAAAGCCGGGGCGGCCGACAGGTCGCCCCGATTGCGTTTCCGGAAGAGGAATTCGCCCATGCGAGACGAGGACTATCCGCCACAGCCGGTGTTCTCCACCGGTATTGCCGGCCGTTGCCCGCGATGCGGTGACGGCAAGGTGTTCTCAGGGTATCTGAGCGTCGCTCCGCGCTGCGGCGTCTGCGGCCTGGATCTCGGCTTCGCTGACTCCGCGGATGGTCCCGCGGTGTTCATCATCCTGATCGTCGGCTTCATCGTCGTGGCCGCGGCCGCGGTCGTCGAACTCGCCTTCCAGCCGCCCTATTGGCTGCATCTCGTGGTTTGGATTCCGCTGATACTGATCCTCTCGCTCGGCCTCCTGCGGCCGCTGAAGGGCCTCATGATCGTCCAGCAATACAAACACCGCGCCGAGGAAGGAAAGCTCGACAGGGGCGACCGGTGAGCAGGGCCGCGCCCGCGTCGCGCCGCGCCGTCGTCATTGCAGCGATGATGGCGCTGACCGGCATCGCCGTGACGGTTACGCTAGGCATCTGGCAGTTGCAGCGCCTTGCCTGGAAGGAAGACCTGCTCGCCCGGATCGAAGGCCGTCTCTCGGCAGCGCCCGTGCCGCTGGACGAGGCCTTGCGCCGCGCCGGCGAGGGCGAGGATGTGGAGTATCTGAGGGTCGCGCTTTCCGGTCGCTACGCCGAGGGAACGAACCTTCTCCTCTATTCCATCGGGCAGGGCGGCACGGCGGGCTACGAGGTTCTGACGCCGATGATCACCGGCCCGGATCGCGCCGTGATCGTCAATCGCGGCTTCGTACCGCTTGATCGTATAGGCGCGATTGCGACGCCGGAAGGCGAGCGATCCATCGTGGCCATGATCCGTGGGCCGGGCAGCCAGTCGCTCTTCACCCCCGACAACGATCCTGTCGGCAATCGGTGGTTCTGGCGCGACATTCCGGCCATGACGGCCCAGTTGCGCAAGAACGCGCCGGCCGTCGCGCCGGCCGAGATTCCCGCATACATCTTCGCCGCAGAGCCTGACGATGCGGGCGGCTGGCCGCGCGCCGGCGCAACACGTCTCGACATCCCCAACAACCACCTGCAATACGCCTTCACCTGGTTCGCTTTCGCCGTCATTCAGGCCCTGGTCTTCCTGATCTGGCTCGGTTCTCAACGTCCCCAGCGGCTTGCTGAGCCGGACGATCGGGAATAGGGTCGCGGCGCCCCGCCTTTGCGAACGCCCCGGGCATCTTTTCGGGAGGAATTTGGTTCAGTGCGCTATGTGAGTACCCGCGGCGAGGCGCCGCCCGCCCCGTTTGCCGACATTCTCCTGTCCGGTCTGGCGCCTGACGGCGGTCTCTACGTTCCCGAAACCTATCCGCGGATCGATCCAGCGACGATCGCCGGCTTTGCTGCCATGCCTTATCACGATGTCGCCGCCGCGATCGTAGCTCCCTTCACCGGTGGCGATATCGAGATGGACGCGCTGGCCGCGATGACGAGGGACGCTTACGCCGCGTTCCGCCATCCCGCCGTGACGCCGCTCGTGCAGATGGGGCCGGGCGACTGGGTGCTGGAACTCTTCCATGGACCGACGCTCGCCTTCAAGGATATCGCAATGCAGTTGCTCGCACGGATGATGGATCACGTGCTGCGGCGTCAGGGCCGGCGCGCCACCATCGTCGGCGCGACATCGGGCGATACCGGCGGCGCCGCGATCGAGGCGTTCCGGGGGCTGGATAGCGTCGACGTCGTGATTCTCTACCCTCACGGCCGCGTCAGCGACGTGCAGCGCCGCCAGATGACGACCGTCGCCGCCACCAATGTGCATGCGCTCGCCGTCGAGGGGACCTTCGACGATTGCCAGACGATCCTGAAGCAGCTCTTTTCCGACCGCTCCTTGCGTGAAGAAATCGGCCTTTCCGGCGTCAATTCGATCAACTGGGCTCGGATCGCGGCGCAAATCGTCTACTATTTCGCCGCCGCCAGCGCTCTCGGCGCGCCGGGACGGTCGGTTTCCTTCACGGTGCCGACGGGCAATTTCGGCGACATCTTTGCCGGTTACGTCGCCTCCCGCATGGGACTGCCGGTCGGCCGCCTTGTCATCGCCACAAACGAGAACGACATTCTCGCCCGTACGCTCCAGACCGGCCGGTATCAGTTGGCGGGCGTGGTGCCGACGACAAGCCCGTCCATGGACATACAGATTTCCTCAAATTTCGAGCGCCTACTTTTCGAGGCCGGCGGACGGGACGCCTCGGCGGTCCGAGCCGCCATGGCAGGTCTTGCCCAGTCCGGCGGATTCGATCTCGGGAGTGCTGCTGCGGCTGCGATCGCTAAAGATTTCGCGGCCGGGCGGGCGAGTGAAAGGGATGTCGCCGACTGCATGCGCGATACGCTTGGAAAGGCCGGTTATCTTCTCGATCCGCATACGGCAGTCGGCCGCGTCGTTGCCGCGTCGCATGCGCACGCCCGCCCTATGGTGACGCTTTCCACAGCCCATCCCGCGAAATTCCCCGATGCGGTGAAGGCCGCGTGCGGCGTCGATGCGGCGTTGCCGGCGTGGTTGTCGGACCTCCATGGCAGGCCCGAGCGTTTCGAAGTGATGCCGGCGGACCGCGCGGTCATCGCCGACTATCTTCGTCAAAGGCGGAACTAGCGCATGGCCGTCGAGCGTACCGACCTTCCAGGCGGCTTGAGGATCGTCACCGATGCCATGCCGCATCTGGAGACGGCGGCAGTCCAGGTCTGGGTCGGTACCGGCGCGCGCGATGAGGCGCCCGCGCAGCACGGCATCTCGCATTTGCTGGAACACATGGCCTTCAAGGGAACGAGCCGCCGCAGCGCGGCGGCAATCGCCGAGGAGATCGAGTCGGTCGGGGGTGATCTGAATGCGGCCACGAGCCACGAGACGACGGGCTACTATGCCCGCGTGCTCAAGGAAGACGTTCCGCTGGCCATCGACATTCTCGCCGATATCCTTGTTGACAGCACCTTCGATCCCGCCGAACTCACCCGTGAGCAGAACGTCATCGTCCAGGAGATCGGGGCCGCCCACGATACGCCTGACGATCTCGTGCACGATCTGCTGCAGGAGGCGGCCTTTTCCGATCAGGCGCTGGGGCGCAGCATTCTCGGCACGCCCGATTCCGTCAGAGGCGCCTCCGCCGAAGATCTGCGCAATTATCTGGACGCCCGCTACCATGCTCCCGGCATTGTCGTCGCGGCGGCCGGCGCGGTCGATCACGGCGCCGTCGTCCGCGAATTCGAGAAGCGGTTCGCGGGTCTTTCCTCGGCGCCTGCGCCGGCAACGCCAAGGGCCCGTTACACCGGTGGCGACAGCCGCGTCGTGCGCGACACCGAACAGTATCAAGTCGCGCTGGCGCTGCCTGCGCCGGGCTATCGCGACGACGGCTATTTCACCTATCGCGTCGCCGCGGCGATCCTCGGTGGCGCCATGTCGTCGCGCCTGTTTCAGGAAATCCGCGAGCGCCGCGGCCTGTGCTATTCGGTTTTTTCCTATCTCGCCGCCTATGACGATGCCGGCCTCTTCACCGTGGCCGCCGCCACCGAACCGGACACCGCGCAGGAGATGCTGGCGGCGATCGCCGTCGAACTGAAGCGCGCCGCCGCGGATGTGACCGAGAAGGAGGTCGATCGCGCGCGCGCTCAGGCCAAGGCAGGCATGCTCATGAGTCTGGAAAGCGCTTCGGCGCGGGCCGAGCAACTCGGCCGCCAGATGCTGATGTATGATCGCGTACGGACCATGGAAGAGCTTCTGGACCAGTTCGCCGCGATCGATGCTGCGGGCGTTCGGGAGAAAATCGGCGGGCTTCTCGACGGCGGCAAGGTTTCGCTTGCGACGGTCGGGCCGAAGATCAAACTTGAAACCGCCGAAGCCTTCCGCGAAAAATTATGCTGAGCAGGGAAGATGCGCTGACGGGCAGGGAAATGGCGTTCTTGAAATCATTTGCAGGCAGCGACATACCGCCCGTCATCCCGGCCGGCGACCTCTACTTGCGCACGCCTGAAATCAACGATTTCGTGGAATGGGCGCAGTTGCGCCAGTGCAGCCGGCGTTTCCTGACACCCTGGGAGCCGGTATGGCCCCGTGATGATCTGACAAAGCCGGCCTTCCGCCGCCGGATCCGGCGCTATCTGCAGGACCTGCGCGACGATATCGCCTATCCCTTCTTCATATGCCGCGCCGCGGATGATGCAATCCTCGGCGGGCTGACTTTGGGCAATGTCCGGCGTGGCGTGACCCAGGCCTGCACCGTCGGCTATTGGGTCGGCGCGCCCTACGCCGCCAGGGGCGTCATGAGTCGCGCCCTGTCCGGCGCGCTCGGTTTTGCGTTCGATCATCTTCGGCTCAACCGCGTCGAAGCAGCCTGCATGCCCGCCAATCTGGCGTCGATCCGCGTCCTGCAGAAGGTGGGCTTCGCCAGGGAGGGCCTTGCCCGGCGCTACCTGTGCATCGACGGCGTCTGGGAGGACCATCTGCTTTTCGCCATCCTCCAGAATGATCCCCGGCCCGGCGTCGCGGAACCGCTCTTTCCGGAATCGGACGGACATCTCTGATGGCGTCAGGCTTTTCTATCGCGATGGGCTGGCTCGGCCGGCTATGCGTGCTGCTCGCCGTCCTCTGGGTCGCGGTGCAGCCGGCTGCGGCGGTCGAAGCCGTCAAGGTCGCGCCCGAGGACGCCGCGATCGACCTTTCGGGCGGAATCGAGATGTATGTTCGCTACGGCGACCGCATACAGGTCTCCACCGCGCCGGGTCCAGACGGCATCGTCCGCCGCATAGAGGTGCGCACGCGCGAGCCGGGGCGGACCGCGAGCTGGGCGGTATTCGCCCTGCAGAACGACAGCGACGAGCAGATCGACCGCCTGATCGTCGCGCCGCATTTCCGGCTGGTCGGCTCGGGCGTTCTGCGCCCCGATCTGGGCGCCTCGCGTATCGCCGCGATCACGCCCAGCCAGGGGTTCAGGCCGGAACGGCAGGAAAGCCAGGATGCCGACGTCTTTCTCGTGACACTCGATCCGGGCACCGTCGTCACGTTCGTCGCCGAACTGAGGGCCGACAGGCTTCCGCAGCTGCGTTTGTGGGAGCCGAACGCCTACAAGGACAAGACGAACAGCTTCACCCTCTATCAGGGTATCGTGCTCGGGATCAGCGGGCTTCTGGCGCTGTTTCTGACCGTGCTGTTCGTGGTGCGGGGCACCCTGATGTTTCCGGCCGCTGCCGCGGTCGCCTGGGCGGTTCTCGCCTATCTTTGCATCGATTTCGGCTTCTGGCACAAACTCGTCAAGGTCGGGGTGGAGGACGATCAGATCTATCGCGCGGGCGCCGAGGCGATCTTCGCCGCGACCCTGCTGATGTTCCTCTTCTCCTACCTCAGTCTGAACCGGTGGCATGTCCGGTTTTTGCCCGTCGCGGGCCTGTGGTTCGTCAGTCTGCTCGGGCTCGTCTGGGTCGCGATCGCCGACGCGCCGCTCGCCGCCGGCATTGCCCGCATTTCGATCGCGGCGATCGTCGTCGTCGGCCTCGGTCTGATCCTTTTTCTGACTGTCCGCGGCTTCGACCGGGCCTTCCTGCTGATCCCGACCTGGCTTTTGCTATTGGCATGGCTCGCCGGCGCATGGCTGATCGTATCGGGCCGTCTCGGCAATGACCTGGTTTCGCCCGCGCTTAATGGCGGTCTGGTGATCCTCGTGCTGCTGATAGGCTTCACCGTCATGCAGCACGCTTTTTCGGGAGCGATCAGTCACGGCATCATTCCGGACGTCAACCGCAAGGCGCTGGCGCTGATCGGCGCGGGGTACACGGTATGGGACTGGGAAGTCCAGCGCGACCGCCTCAGCGTGGGAGCGGAGCTCGAGCCCAAACTCGGCCTGTCGCGCGGCACGCTGGAAGGGCAGATCATGAACTGGATCGACGCGCTGCATGCCGGCGACCGCGACCGGTTCCGCACCACGCTCGACACCGTTGTCGAGCAGCGGCGCGGGCGCATCGCCCAGGATTTCCGCCTGCGCGCCGATGACGGGCACTATCTGTGGATGCGCATGCGCGCCCGGCCCATTCTCGGCACCGATGGCGAAGTCTCGCGCGTCGTCGGCACACTTGTGGACGTGACCGACTCGCGCACCTCCGAGGAACGGATCCTGCACGATGCGGTGCACGACAATCTGACCGGCCTGCCCGGCCGCGAACTGTTCCTCGACCGTCTGGACAACGCGATGATGCGCGCACGGACCGAGGGCGCCCAGCGACCCACCGTCATCGTCGTCGATCTGGATCGCTTCCGGCAGGTCAACGACAGCGCCGGCATCGCCATCGGCGACAGCATGCTGCTCACCGTCGCACGGCGTCTGCAGCGCCTGCTGAAGCCGCAGGATACGCTGGCCCGCCTCGCCGGCGACCAGTTCGGCATCATCGTGATCTCCGAGAAGGAACCGCAGCGGATCACCGCGTTCGCGGAAACCGTCCGCAAGACGGTGCGCACGCCGATCGCCTTCGGCGGACGGGAGATCGTGCTGACCGCCTGTCTCGGCCTCGCCGTCTATGACGGCAAGCAGCGCCGCAAGGACGAGATCCTCGAGGATGCCGAGATCGCCATGTACTACGCCAAGCGAAACGGTCCGGACCGCATCGAGGCCTACAGGCCGCTCATGCGTTCCGTCGGCGGCGACAGGCTGACGCTGGAATCGGATTTGCGGCGCGCCATCGAACGCGGCGAAATCCATCTCCTCTACCAGCCGATCATAAGCCTGGAGAACGGAATGATCGCCGGCTTCGAGGCGCTCGTGCGCTGGGATCATCCGCGTTTCGGCAGGCTCAATCCGGCCGAGTTCATTTCGATCGCCGAGGAAACCGGGCTGATCGTGGATATCGGGCTTTTCGTCCTGGAGACGGCGGCGCGGCAGTTGGGCAGCTGGCAGCGCTCCATGGGCGACGGGCGCGAAACGCTCTTCATGAGCGTCAATATTTCGAGCAGACAGCTGCTGCGCCATGATTTCATCAACGATGTGAAGGCTGTCCTCGGTCGCAGCGAGGTGAAGAAGGGCACGCTGAAGCTCGAAATCACCGAATCGCTCGTGATGGAGAACCCGGAATATTGCGCTCAGGTTCTGACCCGAATCCGAGAGCTCGGCGCCGGTCTCGCGCTCGACGATTTCGGCACCGGCTATTCGGCGCTCGGCTATCTGCACCGTTTTCCGTTCGACATCATCAAGGTCGACAAGACGTTCGTGCAGGAAGGCTCGAACGGGCACGGACCGGTGGTGCTGCAGGCGATCATCACCCTGGCCCATGATCTGGGCATGCAGGTCGTTGCCGAGGGCGCCGAGACCGAACATGACCGCTACCGGCTGGAACAGCTTGATTGCGAATATGCGCAGGGCTTCTTGTTCGGGGCGCCGATGCATGTCGATGAAGCGCGGCGCATGCTGCAGCACGAAACCAAGAAGGCCCACGCCTGACGCAGTGAAACGGCTCAGGCCTCGCCGGCGCTCGGTGACAGCATCGCCGGGTCGATACCCATGGACCGCATCGCGATTTCGTATTTGGCTTCGTTCGGCGTATCGAAGACCAGTTCCGGGCTCGCGTCGCACATCAGCCAGCCATTGTCGCGGATTTCCGTTTCGAGCTGCCCGGGCGCCCAGCCCGCATAGCCGAGCGCGAACAGGCTGCGACGCGGCCCCCGTCCGTCCACCATCGCGCGCAGGATGTCGATGGTCGAGGTCAGGCAGACGTCATTGGCGATCGGCAGCGTACTGGATTCGGCGAAATAGTCCGGACTGTGGAGAACGAAACCCCGGCCGGTTTCGACCGGACCGCCGATGAAGACCTTGCGGTTCACAAAATCGGCAGGCAGCCGGATCTGGTCGCCGACCGGCAGGATATCCAGCTGCTCCAGCAGCTCCCGAAAGGTGATGCTCGACGCGACGTGGTTGACGATGATCCCCATCGCGCCTTCCTTGGAGTGCGCGCAGAGGTAGATCACGCTCCGTTCAAAACGGCTGTCGCCCATGCTCGGCATGGCGACGAGCATGCGTCCGTCGAGATAGTGGCCGCTCGTGTCCATCGGCGTCTCCTTCGCGAACACCCGTATGGTAACCCGGCGATGCGGAATGCACAAACCGCCACCCAGCCATTGTCGTGCACGAGCCATCACGCAAGCTTGAAGTTCAGCAGGCGCACGTGACTGGCGTCGCGGCCCCGTGATTGGCTATGGAGGGTATATGAAAACCTGCATGAAACGAGATGGCGTCCTGCTGCTTGCCGCTATGGTGCTGATGGCGGCGGAGCCCGCCGCGGCGCAGATGTCCGCCGGCGCGCCGCTTGCCACCGCATGGCAGAAGGGCGAGAGCAGCAAATTGCGCCTCATTGCCGGTGATACCACCGGCAGTGTCTGGACGGCTGTCCTGCAGGTCTCTCTCGACGCAGGGTGGAAGACCTACTGGCGCAACCCGGGCGATTCGGGTGTCCCGCCGCGCTTCGATTTCGCCGGCTCGGACAATGTCGAACGGGCTCAGGTGCGCTTTCCGAGCCCGCACAGATTCAGCGACACATATGGCGATTCCATCGGCTACAAGGACTCCGTTGCGTTTCCGATCGAGGTTGCGCCCGCCGATGACGGCCGTCCTGTGCGGCTCTCGGTCAAGTTCGACTACGCCGTATGCGAGAAGATCTGCGTGCCCGCCAGCGCCAGCCTGTCGATTCGGCTTGCGCCGGGCCGCCCCGATCTGGCCGGCGAGGTCGCTGCGGCCTTCAAGACCGTTCCGGTTCGCGATGATGGTGATCGCCTTCGGGCAAGGAGTGGCGAGGGTGACAGTCTCATCCTGCTCTTCGACGCGCCGCAAGGGGCACGCGACGTCGATCTGTTCGCCGAGCCCCCGGAGGGGTGGTACCTTTCCCTGCCCAGGCCGGTGGGCCGCGACGAGGGAGGTCGTTACCGGTTCACGCTCTCGCTGGCGGGGCGCAAGGAAGGCGCCTTTGTGGCCGGGGAGCGTTTTACGCTGACCGGCGTTTCCGACAAGGGAGCGTTCGAACGTACGCTGACGCTCGACTAGAGCTGGGTGCAGCGTCTATCACTGCTGAACCAGACCAATCCAAAGCAAGAGGAAGAATCATCATGATAGCCATTGGCGATCGCCTGCCCGAAATGGAACTGATCATTGTGACCGGCGAGGGCCGCGACAAGACGACGACGTCCGAACTCTTCGGGGGCAAGCAAACGGCTCTCTTTGCGGTGCCCGGCGCCTTCACCAAGGGGTGCACCGAAACCCATCTGCCGAGCTTTCTGGACAATATCGACAAGTTCGTCGCCAAGGGCGTCGACCAGATCGTCTGTCTCGCCGTCAACGACGCCTCCGTCCTCGAAGCCTGGGCCAAGAGCACCGGGAGCCACGGAAAGATAACCTTCCTCGCCGATGGCTCCGGCCACCTTACCCACAAGATGGGGTTGGAGGCCGACATGTCGAAGGGTGGCATGGGCATACGTTCGCGCCGCTATTCGATGCTCATCGACGACGGCGTCATCAAGCATTTCAATCTGGAAAAGACGCCCGCTGTGGAAATCAGCGACGGCGGAACGCTGCTCGGGCTGATGTAGGATCAGGCCGGCTTGAACGGCGCCATGCCGGCGCGCGCCAGCGCGTCGGCACGTTCGTTTTCGGGGTGGCCGGCATGGCCCTTCACCCAGTGCCAGCGCACCTCATGGCGGGCCATCGCCGCATCGAGCGCCTGCCATAGATCGACGTTCTTCACAGGCTTCTTGTCGGCGGTACGCCACTGCCTGCGCTTCCAGGCGTGGATCCATTCCAAGATACCGTTGCGCAGGTAGGCGCTGTCGGTATGCAGTTCGACCACGCTCGGCCTTTTCAGGGCGCTGAGTGCCTCGATCGCCGCGCGCATTTCCATCCTGTTGTTGGTCGTCAGCGCCTCGCCGCCCGAGAGTTCCTTCTCGTGCTTCCCATAGCGCAGGACGGCGCCCCAGCCACCGGGTCCGGGGTTTCCCGAACAGGCGCCATCGGTGAAAATTTCCACATGCGTCGGCGTGGCGCTCATTCGGCGGCGGCCATCGCTTCACGCAAGGGGCGGGGAAGGTTGAAGGACACCGTTTCCTCGGCGGTGGAGACCGTCTCGATGTCGATTTCGTAGCGCTCCGCGAAGGCGCCGATCACTTCCTCCACCAGCATTTCGGGGGCCGAGGCGCCGGCCGTGATGCCGATCGAGGAGATATCCGACAGGAGCGACCAGTCGAGGTCGCCGGCATGCTGGATCAGCGAGGACACCGGGCACCCGGCACGTTTGGCGACCTCGACGAGGCGTTGCGAGTTGGAGCTGTTCGGCGCGCCGACGACGACGACCGCGTCGACCCGGGGCGCGACCGCCTTTACGGCGTCCTGCCGGTTGGTCGTCGCGTAGCAGATATCCTCCCGGTGCGGCCCGACGATCTCGGGGAAGCGCCGTTTGAGAATCGCGACCATTTCCGCCGTATCGTCGACGCTGAGCGTGGTCTGGGTGATATAGGCAAGGCACGACGGATCGGCGGGCGATATGGCTTCCGCGTCGGCGGCGGTCTCCACCAGCCGCACCGAGCCGGGCGGCAGCTGGCCCATCGTTCCGACGACCTCGGGATGGCCCGCATGACCGATCAGGATGATCTCGCGTCCGCGCCTGTGATGCAGCTCGGCTTCCTTGTGCACCTTGGATACGAGCGGACACGTCGCATCGAGATAGAACATGTTCCGGCCCGCCGCTTCCTCGGGAACGCGTTTGGGAACCCCGTGCGCGGAGAAGATGACCGGGCGATCGGTGTCGGGCACCTGTTCCAGTTCCTCGACGAATACCGCGCCCTTGCGCTTCAGATCGTCGACCACGAAACGGTTGTGGACGATTTCGTGACGGACATAGATCGGCGGCCCGTATGTCTTGAGCGCCAGCTCGACGATCTGAATCGCCCTGTCGACGCCGGCGCAGAAGCCGCGCGGCGAGCACAGGAGGATCTTGAGCGGCGGTTTGCTGGTCATCTCGGGCATAGATGGCTTTAATCGGGTCGGGCTGCAAGTCTTGTCAAGTCGCCGCAGCCAGGCCGCGACCTCCACGCAAGTGTGGGCAATCACCGCGCGGGCTGTTATAACGTCCGCGCCCGGCGCGCCGCCGCCGTCGGCGGCCCAGAATGCTCATTCGGATTTGCTCTAAGTGACTCGCATGATTTCAAATGCTTTCGTGGCTCGGCCGTCCCGTATCGCCGGGACGATAGCCACATTTTTCTGCCTCGCGCTTGCCGCATGCGGCGGCCCCGTATCGGAGAACATGCCGCGCGCCGGCGCCGTGGGCGACCGGCTTGGCGGCATGTTTGAGCCGCGCCAGCGCGAATTGCCCAAGCCCGATCCCGCGCAACAGGCGCTCGGCGAAATACCCTACTGTCCCGACGCGCAAATTCTCGACGGCACCGAACTGTTCCGCACCTATGTGCGCGGTTCCGAAGGCGACGAGCAGGCCATTACGATGCAGGCCTCGATCACCGAGACCGCGCGCGAATGCGCCTATGATCCTCAGGTCACCCAGGTGTCCATCAAGATCGGTGTCGCCGGACGGGCGATTCTCGGCCCCAAGGGCACGCCCGGCAGCTATCAGCTTCCCGTCAGGATTGCCGTGCTGGGATCCGACGAAAAGCCGCTGTTCAGCGAAATCGCGCAGGTTCCGGTGACCGTCAATCCCGGCGAAAGCAGCACCCCGTTCGAACTGGTCCGTGACGGCGTGACCTTGCCGCTGGCCCGGCCGGAGGCCGTCTACGGCTATCGAATCTATGTCGGCTTCGACGAGATCAAGAAAGAACGCCGCAGGTAGAACATGGATGCGGTCGCTCTGAAGACTCCGCTGCACGCGCGTCACGTCGCGCTGGGCGCGCGCATGGTCGGCTTCGCCGGCTACGACATGCCGGTGCAGTATCGGGACGGCGTACTGGCCGAGCACAACTGGACGCGCTCGAAGGCCGGGCTGTTCGATGTCTCGCATATGGGCCAGGCGATGCTCGTCGCCGCCGACCGGGTGCACGAAACGGTCGCCGCGGCGCTGGAAACGCTGGTTCCGGCGGAAATCATCGGCCTTGAACCCGGCGCCCAGCGCTATACCCAGCTTCTTAACGACACCGGCGGCATCATCGACGACCTGATGGTGACGCGCCCGTCCGAACCGGCGCTGGACGGATCTCTGCTTCTTGTCGTCAACGCGGCCCGCAAGGATGTGGATTACGGACACATCGCGGCCCGCCTGCCGTCCGGCGTCACCCTGCGCGTATTGCCCGAAAGGGCCCTGCTGGCGTTGCAGGGGCCCGCGGCCGCGGCGGTGCTGGGCGCGATGAACGAGGCGTCGTCGGTCCTCCCCTTCATGGCCGCCGCTTCAATGCCCCTGGCGGGGATCGATTGCCACGTCTCGCGTTCGGGATATACAGGCGAGGACGGCTTCGAAATCGCCCTGGCCGGCGAGGAGGCGGAAGATCTGTGGGACGCCTTGCTGTCCGATGACCGGGTTCGCCCCATCGGCCTCGGCGCCCGCGACAGCCTGCGTCTGGAGGCGGGGCTGTGTCTGTACGGGCATGATATCGACGAGACGACATCGCCGGTCGAGGCCGGGCTTGCGTGGTCGATCGGCAGGCGCAGGCGCGTCGATGGCGGCTTTCCAGGCTTTGAGCGTATTGCCGCCGAACTGGCCGACGGCCCGGCCCGCAGGCGGGTCGGCATCGTGCCGGAAGGCCGCGCGCCGGCGCGTGAAGGTACCGGGATCACCGCCGGGGGAAAGTCCGTCGGCGTGGTCACCAGCGGCGGTTTCGGCCCGACATTCGGCGGGCCGGTCGCCATGGGTTACGTGGAAAGCGAGGTCGCGCCTGTGGACAGCCGTGTCGACCTTCTTGTGCGTGGCCAGCCCAGACCTGCAAGAATTGTGAGGATGCCGTTCGTGCCCCACCGCTATGCGCGGTGAGCCAAGGGCGGCCGTTCGCTACCGTTCGGGAGATGTCGTTCCATGACCACCAGATATTCCAGCGATCATGAGTGGGTTCGGATGGATGGTGATGTCGCCGTCATCGGCATCACCGACTATGCGCAGGAACAGCTCGGCGATGTCGTCTATGTCGAATTGCCCGAAACCGGCCGCAAGGTGAAGCCTGGCGACGACGCGGCGGTCGTCGAATCGGTTAAAGCTGCCAGCGAGGTCTACGCGCCGGTAAGCGGCGAGGTGGTGGAAGTGAACGAGGCGCTTGCCGACAATCCGGCGCTGGTCAACGAGGATCCTGCCGGCGCGGGCTGGTTCCTGAAGGTCCGCCTGTCCAACCCTTCCGAGATCGAGGTGCTCATGGATGAGGCCGCGTACAAGGCCTATCTCGCCGATTTGTGAGTAAAGCGGATATCGCAGACAAAAAAAGCCCGGCGTGATGGCCGGGCTTTTCGTTATCCGTCGAGCGAGCGTTACTGAAGCTGCTTGCCGATATCGGCGATCGACCGGGTGATGAGGTCGTCGGCGGCTTTGCCCGTCACCTTCTGTTTGAGAACGCGCTCGGCGGCGACCGTGGCTGCTTCCGCGGCGGCGGCGCGCACGTCGTTGAATGCCTGCACCTCGGCCTGGGCAATCTTGGCTTCCGCAGCCTTGGTCCGGCGCTCGATCAGTTCGGTGAGGGCTTCCTTGGCCTCGCGGGTCATCCGCTCGGCTTCCTCGCGCGCCTGGGCGATGATGTCTTCCGCCTCGCGTTCTGCGTCGCGCTGCTTGCGCTGATATTCGGCGAGCAGGCCCTGGGCTTCGTCTCGCAACCGCTTGGCCTCGTCGATCTCGCGGGCGATGTTCTCCGCCCGCCCGTCGAGCGAGCTGGTGATCATGCCCGGCACCTTCATGTAGAACACGATGGCCAGGAAGATCAGCAGCGCGATCAGGGCATAGAATGTCGCATCGAGTTCCATTTGCGTTAAGCCTTTCTGCCCGTCAGGCCCCGGCGAGGGCCTTCTCGGCCTCGCTCTTGGTGATCTTGATGCCGGAGACCGCCTGCACGGCGGCCACGGCCGCGTCCGCGGCGACACCCGACACTTCCGCCATGGCCCGGTCGCGGATGGCGGAGATGCGGCCGTCGGCCTCGGAAAGCTTTGCGGACAGGTCTTTTTCCGCCGCGTGGCGCTCCGCCTCGATTTCGGAGGCGACGGTCTCGCGCGTGGTGCGCGCGATGCCGCCGGCGCGCTCACGCGCCTCCGCCAGCGCCTGCTCATACGCCGCGATGGCCTCGTCGGTTTCGGCCTTGAGCCTTTCCGCCTCGGCCAGATCGGTCGCGATCCGGTCCTGACGGCCTTCGAGGATCTGCGCGAGCCTCGGCAGGGCGACTCGCGACATCAGGTAGTAGAAAAGCCCGAAAGAAATCGCCAGCCAGAAGATCTGCGAGGCGAAAGTAGACGGATCGAAGGGCGGGAATACGCCGCTCGCACCATGCGCGGCTTCACCAACCCCGTGTGCTGCCTCGGTTGCCATGTGAATCTCACTTCGTCGGCTTCAGGCCGTCAGGTCTGACAGGGTAGCCGACGGCTCCGCACTGGAGCCGTCACGGCCATTTCGGTCTTGTCTGCCGCTTGTCTTAGACGACGAACAACAGGATCAGCGCGACGAGCAGCGAGAAGATGCCCAGCGCTTCGGTAATGGCGAAGCCGAAGATCAGGCGGCCGAACTGGCCGTCGGCGGCCGACGGATTGCGCAGTGCGCCGGCGAGATACTGACCGAAGATTTGGCCGAGGCCGATACCGGCGCCCGCCATGCCGATGCAGGCGATGCCTGCGCCAATGTATTTTGCTGCTTCAGCTTCCATTTTTAGCTCCTTAGGATAAGCACGAAACCTGTTGTTGAACGATTGTCGGCCGGCCTTCTGCGCCTAGTGGCTGGGATGCAATGCATCGTTCAGATACATGCAGGTCAGAAGGGCGAACACATAGGCCTGGAGGAACACCACCAGGAATTCCAGCGCGGTCAGCGCCACGGTCATGATCATCGGCAGGACCGCGCCGACGATGCCGCCGACGCCCACGGCGGTCATCGATACGATGAAGCCGGCGAAGACCTTCAGCGTAATATGGCCCGCCAGCATGTTGGCGAACAGACGCACCGAGAGGCTGACGGGGCGCGAAATGAACGAGATCACCTCGATCGGCACCACCAGAGGCAGCAGCAGGGCAGGCACGCCGTCCGGCACGAACAGCTTGAAGAAGCCGAAGCCGTGTTTGGCAAGGCCGACGATGACGACGACGCTGATCACCAGAAGGGCCAGCATGCCCGTGATGACGATATGGCTTGTCACGGTCAGGAAGTACGGGAACATGCCGAAAAGATTGGCCAGAAGGACGAAACCGAACAGCGAGAACACGAACGGAAAGAATACCATTCCCGATTGGCCCGCCGCGTCGCGCAACGTTTTGGCGACAAATTCGTAGAGAAGCTCCGCCACCGACTGCGCGCGGCCCGGCACCAGCCCGCGGCCGCCCGAGGCGAGGATCATGAAGCCGGCGCCCGCGGCGACCGTGGCCAGCATGAACAGCGAAGAGTTGGTGAAGGACAGATCGAGATCGCCGATCTCGAGCGGCACGAGACGGTTGATGTGAAACTGATGGATGGGATCGTTGCTCAAAGCTGTCCGTGTCCTGTTCTATCGACTGTCTCTGCCCGCTTCGCCGTTGCTTCCGGCATGCGAGCCGCCCATCCGCTGAGATGCCCGCACCAGATTGCGGACGCCAGCAGCAAAACCCAATAAGACGAGCACGATCAGCCCGAACGGCGCCGTGCCCGCGAAATAGTCGAGGGTATACCCGAGAACGCCCCCGACCACGACTCCGGCGATGAACTCCGAACTCAGCTTCACCGCCTGTCCGATGCCGGAGTTCGCCCTGCCGTCGCGGGGCCTCGCCTCCTTCTCGGACGTCGTTTCGGCACGTGCCCCGGCGATCGCTTCGCCCAGCCGGTCTAACCGTGCCTTCAGATCGACATCGCCGCCGTCGCTCTCGCGGCCCTTTCCAGCATCCGAACCGGGCTTGTCACTGTCCGACATTGCCGGGGCTCCCAACGCTTCGGAAAAGGCGGCCGCGCCTGCCGAAACCGGGCGCACCATAATTTGCGCCCATACCCCTGTCAAGGATCGCCTCACTATTGTTAAATTATTGATATGTATATAATAAATGTATTTGTGCAGTGCCGTTATACGGCCTCGCGCAGCCGTTCGGCATCAACGAGGTCGACGGACACCAGCTGAGACACGCCACGCTCGGCCATCGTCACGCCGTAAAGCCGGTTCATGCGGCTCATCGTGATCGGGTTGTGGGTGATCACCATGAACCGCGTGTCGGTCAGACGGGACATCTCTTCCAGCAGCGCGCAGAACCGCTCCACATTGGCGTCGTCGAGAGGGGCGTCGACCTCGTCCAGCACACAAATCGGCGCCGGATTCGTCAGGAAAA
Source organism: Flavobacteriaceae bacterium (assembly GCA_050249695.1). Classification (GTDB taxonomy): domain Bacteria; phylum Pseudomonadota; class Alphaproteobacteria; order Rhizobiales; family Tepidamorphaceae; genus JACKJP01. The sequence continues at coordinate 193,089 of JBFWQA010000004.1, forward strand.
CCGCGAAGATAAGGGCAATCGCCGTCAGCGCCTGCTCGCCGCCCGAAAGCAGCGTCAGCGTCGCGGGCCGCTTGCCCGGAGGCCGCGCCAGGATTTCCAGACCCGCCTCGAGGGGGTCGTCGGATTCGGTGAACTGAAGCTCCGCCGCGCCGCCGCCGAACAGTTTGGTGAACAGCGCCTGGAAGTGGCCGTTGACCGTTTCGAATGCGGCAATAAGTCGCTCCCGGCCTTCCCGGTTCAGGCTCTGGATGGCGCCCCTGAGGCGGCCGACCGCCTGTTCCAGGTCCTGCCGTTCCCCGCTCAGTGCATCGAAGCGCTCCTGCTCCTCGCGCGCTTCCTCCTCCGCCCGTAGATTGACACCGCCGAGCCGCTCGCGGTCGCCCTTGAGCCGTTCCAGCTTGCCTTCCAGCCGCTCGGCGTCCGGCAGCGTCTCGTCTTCGCCGATGCCGGCGGCGCGAAGCGCCTCCGCCGGCGCGCACTGAAGCGTCTCTGCGATCGTCTCCGCCACATCCGCGAGCCGCTGCCGCAGTCCTTCCAGCGTTGCTTCCTCGCGGGCGCGCGTCTCGCGCGTCTCGCCGGCCCTGGTCTGGGCGGCCTTGAGCGCGCGTTCATTTTCCGCAAGCGCGGTCTCCGCCACGGCCAGCACGTCGGCAGCCTCTTTGCGCCGAGCTTCCGCGGCTTCCATTTCGACGGTCAGGGCGGCCTTGCGCATATCGAGTTCCGCAGGGGCGTCGGCCAGCGAATCCAGTTCCGCCGTCAGCGTCGCCTGCCGCTGTGCGAGCGTTGCGATCTGCTCGGCCGCGGCCTTGCGCTGGCCATCCCAGCGCTCGCTGTCGCGCGCGATTTCGCCCGCCCGTCGCTGCCGCCCGGCCAGCGCATTGGCATGGCCGTCGCGCGCCGCGCGCGCTTCGGCGTAATTTACCCGTGCGGTTGCCACGAGCCCGCGCTGCTGTTCGACTTCACGCTCTACGCCGCTTTCGTCCCCGAAGGCGGCTAGCGCCGTCTCCGCCTCTTGCCGCGCATCCCGCGATTCGGCGAGCGACTGGCTCAGCCGTGCCTCAGCCTCGGCGAGGGCGCTGAGCTTTGCGGTGTCGCGCGCCGCCGCCTTCTGCGCTTCCGCCAGCGCCCGCTGCGCCGCGTCGAGCGCGGACTGTGCCCTGCGCCGCTCCTCGCGGGCGGCAGTCTCCGCCTGACCGGCGGATGCGACCATGCCCGCGGCGCCGGCGATCCCGTCGGACAGGGTGTCCCGTCGCTGCTCGGCCGCGGCGACGAGGCCCTCGAGCGTCTCCAGCCGGTTGCGCTGTTCCAGCCGCTTCGCCGCCGCGCCAGGCGCATCGGCCGCCGCAACAAGCCCGTCCCAGCGCCACAGATCGCCTTGCGGCGTGACGAGGCGTTGACCGGGTTTCAGTTCGCCTTGCAGCCGTTCGCCTTCGGCCCGGCTCGCAACCACACCGATCTGCGTCAGCCGGCGGGTGAGGAATGCCGGGGCCCTGACCCGCCGCGAAAGTGGCTCGGTGCCTGCCGGCAGGGGGGCATCGCCGGCTTGCGGCGCTCCCGCCGCGCTCCAGAAGACGGGCGCCGCGCTGTCTGCGGGATGATCGAGATCGTCGCCGATCGCCGCGCCCAGCGCGAGTTCGTAGCCGGCTTCCGCATGGACCTGCTCCAGCACAGGCGGCCAGAGTTCGCCTCCTGATCCCATCAGGTTTGCGAGTGTGCGTTGTTCTGCCTGCAGGGCATTGAGTTCCGCTTCCGCCTCGCGCAGCGGTTCACGCGCCGCCGATTCGGCCTCGCGCGCCCGTTCCAGGGCCTGAAGCGTTTCGCCATGCGCTGCCTCGGCCGATTCCGTCTCGCGCCGTGCGGCCTCGACCGCTGCCTCCAAACCGCCGATCGCGTTGCCGGTATCGCCGTCCGTCGTCAGGGCCGAGATATCCCCGCGCACCGACTTGATTTGCGCTTCCAGCCGGGCGATGCGCTCGCCTTGCTCGCGGATCGTCCGTTCGACCTGGCCGCGCCGCGCCTTGCGTTCGGCATGCTCGCGGGTCAGTTCGCCGAGCCGCGCCTCGACGCTCTGAAGCCGCGCTTCGGCTTCCGCGAAGCTCGCGTTCAATGCCTGTCCGTGCGTCGTCGCACCCTCGATTTCGCGCATCAACTCCTGCGCTTCCGCCTTCAGCCCGCGCAGCGTCTCCTCGACGGTCGCGACGGTGCGCGCCTCGCGCTCGCTGTCTCCCTTGGCCTGCTCGATCCGGCCCTTGAGTTCCGCCTGGCGGGTTTCGATCCGCCGCCGTTCAGCATCGAGCCCGTCCCGGGTGACCGCCAGATGCCGCAGCGCCGCGGCCGCCCGCGTTTCCGCCTCGCGCAGCGCCGGCAGCGCTTCGGCCGCCTTCGCGCGTTCCGTCTCGAGCCGCGCCACCTCGCCGCTTTCCGCAGCGACGCGATCGGCCAGCTGCTTCAGGACGCTTTCCCGCTCGGCGATGCGCTCGCCCGCCTCGCGCCAGCGCAGATGCAGGAGAATGGCTTCGATCTTGCGGATTTCCGCCGACATCTGCCGGTAGCGCTGCGCCTGGCGCGCCTGCTTCTTGAGCGCCTCCAGCCGCGCTTCGATCTCGGTGAGGACATCGTTGAGACGCTCCAGATTCTGCTCCGCGCCACGCAGGCGCAATTCGGCCTCGTGCCGGCGCGTGTGAAGTCCGGCGATGCCTGCGGCCTCTTCGAGAATCTTGCGGCGCGCCTTTGGCTTGGCGCTGATCAGTTCACCGATCTGGCCCTGCCGCACCATCGAGGGCGAATGCGCCCCGGTCGAGGCGTCGGCGAACAGGAGCTGGACATCGCGAGCGCGCACGTCGCGTCCGTTGATGCGATAGGAAGACCCCGCCTCGCGTTCGATGCGCCGGCTGATTTCGAGTGTATCGGCGTCGTTGAACGCGCTGGGTGCAAGGCGTTCGGCATTATCGACGGTGACGACGACTTCGGCCGTGTTGCGCGCCGGACGGTTGCCGCTGCCGGAGAAGATGACGTCGTCCATCCCGGACCCGCGCAGGCTCTTGTGAGAGCTCTCGCCCATCACCCAGCGCAGCGCTTCGACGAGGTTCGACTTGCCGCAGCCGTTCGGTCCGACAATGGCGGTCAGACCCGGCTCGATAAGGAACTCGGTCGGATCGACGAAAGTCTTGAATCCTGCGATCCTCAGGCGGGTGAATTTCATCGCGACGGCGCCCCCGGACCGCATGCGGCGGGGGTGCGGCGAGGGGCGGCGTTACATGGCCGCGTCGATTTCCTTCGCGATGTCCTCAAAGCTGAAAGCCTCAGTCAACTCGCCATTGATGAAGACGGACGGCGTTGAATTGACCCCGAATCGATCCTTGGCCCGCTGTCGCACCCATTGAATCCCATCAACAAGGTCCTGTTTTTGCAAGCAGGCGTAGAAACTTTCCTGTGTGAATCCGGCCTGCTTCACCACGTCCAGCAATGCCTGTTCGGCCTGCGCCGGCTCGGCCGCCGCCCATTTGCGCTGGGTGTCGAACAGCAGGCCGACCATATCGAAATATTTGTCTTCCGGAACGCAACGCGTCAGCATCGCCGCGCCGAAGGCACGACCGTCGAGCGGGAAATCGCGATAGATGAAATAGACCTTCCCGGTATCGATGTATTCGCTCTTGAGCTTCGGGTAGACCGTTTCGTGAAAATTCGCGCAGTGCGGGCAGGTAAGCGAGGCGTATTCGACGATCGTGACCGGAGCGTTCGGATCGCCCAGCGTCCGGTCGCCGAGCGGGCCGGCAACGCCCATTTCTTCCATCGTGAAGGCCAGGGTGCTGCCAGTCGCCATGACAAGTGCGGCGATGGACATGGCGGCGATCTGAAGCATCATGCGGCGTGTCGTCTGGATCACTTTCGTCCTGCTCCCTGATAACTCTCTAGGTTCGGCGCAACATGCGTCGGCCGGCAATGTAAACGCAATAGGGTCAGATAGAAGCCTGATTGTGGCGGTGGAAGAGGGGACCTTTACAAATAGCCGTGAATGCAGCCCGCGGGGCGCACGCGTCAGCGGGAATTCTCCGCCTTGATCGCTCCCTGCATCCGGCCGAGCGCTTCGCGAAGCGGCGTCTCGGTGATTCGCGAAAGCCCCGTCATGTCGGGCGCGATGGGAGCGGGTGCCGGGCGTTCGGGCGTGGATGCCGGTTCGGACAGGAGGGTCGGTTCGACGCTGATGCGCCCGATCGCACCTGGACCCAGATAGGAATTGACCCGTGTGATGATCGTATCGGCGGCATATTCGATGTCCACCGCCTCGGAGCGCCTTGCGGCGACGACGAGGATGCGACCGCGTTTCGCGCCCGCCTGCTGCCGACCGGGCGCGCTGCCCGAGGATATCTTGACCGGCCGGCATCTGGCGGCCCAGTCCTCGCCGACGATCTGCGGCCACGCGGCGACGAGATCGCTCGCCGCGATGCCGTGCCGTTTCGCCGCCGCGCCGACGATCGATGGAACGATCGCGCCAAGTAGACGCAGGGCGCCGGCGCGCGCCGCCTCTCTCCCGCCGTCCTCGTCTTGTGCCTTGCTCATGTGCGCATTATGCCCGTGACGGACACCGCAATCCATGCCCCTGACGACAGGCCTCAGATGACGACACTATCGCCTGCCGCAGATCTGCTTGCCTGGTACGACCGGCATCGCCGCGACCTGCCCTGGCGCGCGGCCGCCGGAACATGCGCCGAGCCCTACCGGGTATGGCTGAGCGAGATCATGCTGCAGCAGACGACGGTCGCGACCGTGAAGGAGCGATATCGGGCCTTCCTCGATCGCTGGCCCGATGTCGCGGCGCTGGCTGACGCACCGCTTGAGGCCGTGCTCGCCGAATGGGCGGGCCTCGGCTACTACGCGAGGGCGCGCAACCTGCACGCTTGCGCGGTCAAGGTCGCGGGCGCTCATGGTGGCGCCTTCCCCCGCACGCCCGAGGCGCTGTCGCGCCTGCCGGGCATCGGTCCCTACACGGCCGGTGCGATCGCGGCGATCGCCTTTGGTTTTCCGGTGGTTCCCGTCGACGGAAATGTCGAACGGGTCGCGGCGCGCTTCTTCAACGTCGCCGCTCCGCTGCCCGCTGGCCGGGCGGAAATCGCGGCGGCCGCACAGGGCTTTCTTGACCCTGACAGGCCCGGCGATGTCGCGCAGGCGTTGATGGATCTGGGCGCCACCGTCTGCAGGCCGCGTCAGCCGGATTGTCTCGTTTGTCCGCTCAGGGAAGGGTGCGCCGCGCGGCGCGCGGGGGTGCAGGAGGACCTGCCGGTCAAGCAGGCAAGAAAGATCCGTCCTGAACGGCGCGGGCGGATCTACTGCCTGTTCTCGCGCGATGGCGATGTGCTGCTGCGTCGCCGGCCGCCGAGAGGGCTGCTCGGCGGCATGAGCGAATTGCCGGGATCGGACTGGACCGAGGGCTCGATGCCGAAATTCGACGCCCCGCTCGATGCGCGCTGGCAGCAGCTGCCGGGCACGGTGCGCCATGTGTTCACGCATTTTGCGCTGGAACTGACCGTGCATCGCGCACACGGGCCTCGCGTCAATCCGCCGGAAGGCTGGTGGTGGCAGCCGCTATCGCGGCTCGGTGAAGCCGGACTGCCGACCGTGATGGCCAAGGCGCTGGAGCACGCGCGCAAGGTTTCGGTCTGACCGGCCGGTCAGGCCGCGCCCGCCATTTCCTCTCGGACGATGCTTCGAAGCGCGTCGATCGGCTGACGCCGACCCTCATGTTCGATGTGCCAGAAGGTCCAGCCGTTGCAGGCTTCGAGCCCCTGAACATGCGCGCCGACCTTGTGGATCGACCCGGAAAATCCCTCATGGACCAGCGAACCGTCGATCCTGACCAGCGCGCCGCGTCCGCCCTTCGCATCGGTGAGCGTTACGCCGGGTCGCAGCAGGCCGCGCTCGATCAGGGCGCCGAAGGGAATGCGCTGTTCCGCCCGCTTGCCGCTGGCCATCGCGAGCGCCTGCGGCGCGAAGGGTTCGACAGCGGCGATCCGGGCTTCGGCGGCGCTTGCATAGGTGGCGTCGCGCTCCAGCCCGATGAAGTGACGGCCGAGCCTCCTTGCCGCCGCGCCCGTGGTGCCGGAGCCGAAGAACGGATCGAGGATGACATCGCCCGGTTGCGTCGAAGTGATCAGGATCCGGTGGAGAAGCTGCTCGGGCTTCTGTGTCGGGTGGACCTTGCGGCCTTCCGAATCCTTCAGACGCTCCGCACCGGTGCAGATCGGGATCAGCCAGTCGGAGCGCATCTGGATGTCTTCGTTGAACGCCTTCAGCGCATCATAGTTGAACGTGTATTTGCTCCGCTGGTCGCGCGCTGCCCAGATAAGCGTCTCGTGGGCGTTGGTCAGCCGCTTGCCGCGAAAGTTCGGCATCGGGTTGGTCTTGCGCCAGATGACGTCGTTGAGCATCCAGAAGCCGAGATCCTGGAGGATCGCGCCGACGCGGAAGATATTGTGGTAGGAGCCGATAACCCAGATCGCTCCATCGGGCTTCAGGACGCGCCGCGCCGCCAGCAGCCAGGCGCGGGTGAACGCGTCATAGGCCTCGAAGCCGGAAAATTTGTCCCACGCGTCGTCGACGGCGTCGACCTTGGAATTGTCTGGCCGATAAAGCGCCTGCTCGAGTTGCAGAAAATAGGGCGGGTCGGCGAAGATCGCATCGACGCTGCCGGCCGGCAGCTTTTCCATATTGGCGACGCAGTCGCCGATCAGGATGCGGTCGATATGGTCGGCAAGCTTGCCTGAAGATTTCGCGGCCGGCATTTTCGCCGCGAGGGCCTGACTGCGCATTGCGGGATCACTCTACTCAACTGACGCTACAACAACGCTGTCGAGAGTGGCCCGTTAACGTAAATATTCCGTATCTTTGCGCGAGACGGAAAGCACCTGCGCGGTGACCGGCGCGAAGCTGCGCCTGTGATGCTCAAGGGGGCCGAGCCGCAGAAGCGTTTCGCGATGCGTGGGCGTCGGATAGCCCTTGTGGCTGCTGAAGCCGTATTCGGGAAAGCGCGGGCAGAGCGTTTCCATGATCCTGTCGCGCGTCACCTTGGCGACGATCGAGGCCGCCGCGATCGACAGCGAACGGGCATCGCCGCCGATCAGCGCCGTCATGTCATGCACGCAGTTCGGGCAATCGCGCCCGTCGACAAGGATATGGTCGGGCGGTGCGGCCAGCGCCTCGACGGCCATCCGCATCGCCTCCAGCGACGCGCGCAGAATATTGATCCTGTCGATGGTGGCGGGCGACACGATGGCGATGCCGACATCCGCGCCGGCCGTGATCTCGTCGTACAGGCGTTCCCTTTTCTGTGCGGTCAGCTTCTTGGAATCGTCGATGCCTTCGGGAATGGCGGAACCGAAGACGACCGCCGCCGCGACGACGGGACCGGCGAGCGGCCCGCGCCCCGCCTCGTCCACCCCGGCAATGCGCCTGAGGCCTCGCGCCAGAAGCGCCAGTTCTTCATCGCCCCGGTGGAGAATCGAAAATCCGCCCATGCCGGTTATTGGACCGGATCGCGTGGGCAGCGCAAGGCGGGCGCCGGCAGGCGCCTTGCGGGCGGCGCCTGCCGGCTTCACCGGTCTTGAAGACCCGGGGGCAGGGTCAGGACCGGTCGGGGGAAACGTCACATGCCGTCGAAGAGCCCGAGTTGACTGCTGTTCCTTGGCGGCGTGAAAAGATCGCAGCGCGTTTCGAAGCGCTCGCGATTCAGCCCCAGACGATCGATGGCCAGACGAAAGCGCTTCGCCATGAGTTCGGCGATCGGCCCGGTGCCGCGCATGCGCTTGCCGAACTCGGCCTGATAGTGCCGGCCCTCCCTCATCTGCGCGATCAGCGACATCACCCTGTCTGCGCGGTCGGGGAAATGCGTCAGCAGCGACTCAACAAAGAGGTCGCGCACTTCCAGAGGCAGGCGAAGCGCAATGTAGCCGGCGCTCTTCGCGCCTGCATCGCGCGCGGCCTCGAGTATCGCCTCCATCTCGTTGTCGGTGAGGCCGGGAATGACCGGCGCGACGCTCACACCGGTCGGTATTCCCGCATCCGACAGCGCCTTGATCGCCGAAAGGCGCTTCGTCGGTGTCGATGCCCGCGGTTCGATGGCGCGGGCGATCCGGCCGTCGAGCGTGGTCACCGACACCGCGACGCGGGCAAGTCCTTTCTCCGCCATCGGCCCGAGGATATCGATGTCGCGGGCGATCAGCGCATTCTTGGTGACGATTCCGACCGGGTGGTTGCATCGGGCCAGGACCTCGAGGATCTGTCTGGTGATCCGCCGTTCCCGCTCGATCGGCTGATAGGGGTCGGTATTGGTGCCCATCGCGATCGAGCGCACCTTGTAGCCGGGCGCTGCAAGCTCGCGCTCCAGCAGCCGCGCCGCATCGGGCTTGGCGAAGAGGCGCGTTTCGAAATCGAGGCCCGGCGACAGCCCCATATAGGCGTGGGTAGGCCGCGCGAAACAGTAGCTGCATCCGTGCTCGCAGCCGCGATATGGATTGATCGAGCGGTCGAAGCCGATATCCGGCGACTGGTTGCGCGTGATGATCGTCCGCGCGGGTTCGTCCGTGACGCTCGTTCGGATCTGCCCATTCCCCTCGGCATCCGTGCCGCTATCGGTCCATCCGTCGTCGAACAGCACTCGCGTATTCGTTTCGAACCGTCCGGAACGGTTCGTCACGGAGCCGCGGCCGCGTGTCGGCCTTGCGGTATCCTCATGATGCCCGACGAGGCGTCCGACCCGCGCCATGTTCCGTGTCCGCTGCAAGTTCGAGAGAAACGGAAGCTAGCATGCCGAATAGAACAAAACAAGAACAAATGACCTGGCTCATCATGCTTCCGGCGCGCGCGATGGTGAACGTCCGGCAAATGCGCTATGGAGCTCGCATGCTGAGCGTTGTCATTCCGACACTGAACGTCGCGGGGAGTCTGCCGTCCGTCCTTCTGGCGCTGTATGAACCGGCGCTGGACGGGCTGGTGCGGCAGGTCGTCATCGCCGATGGCGGCTCCATTGATGCGACCCTGAAAGTCGCGGACGACGCCGGCTGCGACGTCGTCTCATCGCGGCCGGGCAGGGGCACGCAGCTTGCCGCCGGTGCCCAGAAGGCGCGCGCCGACTGGCTGCTGTTCCTGCACGCAGATACTGTGCTTCAGCCCGGCTGGGAAGCGGAGGTGCGTCGCTTTGTCGGCCGGCAGGGGCCGGAAAAGGCGGCCGCGTTCCGGTTTGCCCTCGACGATGATCGCTTGCGGGCGCGGTTGCTCGAATGGGCCGTCGCCCTGCGCGTGCGGATCTTCGCGTTGCCCTATGGCGATCAGGGGCTCCTCGTCAGCCGCCGTCTGTACGACCGGATCGGCGGCTTTTCGGACATGCCGATCATGGAAGATGTCGATTTCGTCCGCCGCGTCGGGCGCCGCCGCATGAAGCGCCTGCAGACGAAGGCGGTCACCAGCGCCGAACGCTATGCCGAGAAGGGCTATGCCAGGCGGGTGATCCGCAACGCGGGGTGTCTGGTGCTCTTTTCGCTGGGGATTTCGCCGGATCTGATCCGCCGCGTCTATGGCTGAGATGAAGCCCTCCCTTGTCGTGATGGCGCGCGAGCCGGTCATGGGCCGGGTCAAGACGCGGCTGGCACGCGCTGTCGGCGCGGCCGAGGCACTGCGCTTCTACCGTGCCAATCTTGCCGCGATGCTGCGGCAACTGAGCTCGCCGCGTTGGCGGACCGTCCTTGCCGTCACACCTGACGACGCCGATCAGGGCGCGCTGCCCGCTCTCGGCGTCGACCTTCTTGCGGGGCAGGGCCCGGGCGATCTCGGCGCAAGGATGCAGCGCCAGTTCGATACGCTGCCGCCCGGCCCGGTCGTGATCGTCGGCAGCGACATTCCCGGTATCCGGCAGGCCGATATTGTGGCGGCCTTTGGCGTCCTCGGCGGCCACGACGCCGCCATCGGTCCCTCGCCGGACGGCGGCTTCTGGCTGATCGGCCTGAAGCGCTTTCCCAGAATCCCCCGGATATTCGGCGGCGTGCGCATGTCGAGCGAAGCTGCCTATGCGGATACCCGGTCGGCACTCGCGGGGCTGAGGGTCGCACAGATGCGGTCGCTCGAGGACGTCGATGATCTGGAGACCTTCCGCCGGTGGCGCGGCCGCCGGCCCGGGTCCTGACCCTAATTGCCGCGCTTCAGATGTTCGTCGAGCCGCGGCATGATCTCCACGAAATTGCAGGGCCGGTGCCGGTAGTCGAACTGCGCCTGCAGAATGCCGTCCCAGGCGTCCCTGCAGGCGCCGGGCGAGCCCGGCAGAACGAAGATGTAGGTCGCGCCGGCAACGCCCGCCGTCGCCCGGCTCTGGATGGTCGAGATGCCGATCTTTTCGCGCGAGATCATGTGAAAGACGACCGAAAATCCGTCCATGCGTTTCTCAAAGAGCGGCTCCACGGCCTCCGGCGTCACGTCGCGGCCGGTAAAGCCGGTGCCGCCGGTGGTGATGACGACGTCGATGTCCGGCGCGGCGATCCATTCTCTGACCACCGCCCGGATATCCTCGATCTCGTCACGGCACACGCGCCGGTCGACAAGCTGGTGGCCGGCCTCCGCGATCCTTCCCGCGAGCGTGTCGCCTGAACGATCCTCTTCCAGCGAACGGGTGTCGGAGACCGTGAGCACGGCGATGCGCACGGGGATGAAGGGGCGCGTCTCGTCGATCCGGCTCATGCGCTCTTCGCCTCTTCTTCCAGCTTGCGTCGAACCGACAGCATGTCGCGCCAGGCGAATTTCTTCTGCCCCGGCTGCCGCAGCAGATATGCCGGATGCAGCGCCGCGATCGCGGGAATGCTCCTTCCTCCGGCCTCGATCTCGAACCACCGCCCGCGCAATTTGGTTATCCCTTCTTTGCGGCCGGTCAGGGTCTGCGCGGCAACGGCGCCGAGCAGCACGATGACGTCGGGCGCGACGATCTCGATCTGGCGGTTCAGGAACGGCCGGCACGCGGTGGTTTCTTCCGGCGTCGGCGTGCGGTTGCCCGGCGGGCGCCAGAACACGCAATTGGTGATGTAAACCGAGGTGCGGTCGTGGCCGATGGCCATCAGCATCCTGTCGAGCAATTGTCCGGCCCGGCCGACGAAAGGCTTGCCCTGCAGGTCCTCTTCGCGGCCCGGTCCTTCGCCGATCAGCATGAGGCGGGCGGTGGCGACTCCGTCGCTGAGGCAAAGCCGGCTTGCCGTCTTCTTCAGCGTGCATCCGTCGAACGCCTCAAGCAGCCGGGCGAGTTCGGGTATCGATCCGGCCCTCGCCGCAATGGCTTCGATATCTTCGGGAGCCTCGACAGGCCCCCGGGCAGGCGCGGCAGGGTTCGACTTCGGCGCAGCCATCTCGGCCCGGCGATCGAGCGCGACCTCGCCGATCGCCTCGTCGGCGCCGGCTTCGGCCTGCCAGCGCAGGATGGCCGAATAGGCCTGGCTGCGGTTCATCGTAGTCAATCGCTGGTCCTGCAAGCGGTCGTCGCGCGCGTTCATTCGGGTGGAGAGGCGAACTCTCGCATGGCCGCCGCCAGGCGTCCAGCATCCGACATCATGCGCAATCCCGTCCCGCGCGTGGCGATTTTGCTCTTTTTCTGAATCTATTCTATAGCCCAAGGCTAATTTGGTTAGTTACACATACGGTTTCGACCGATACGTCCGAGGAAGAACAATGAGTGAAGAAGGCGCAATGGCCGAACGCGAACAGATGGAATTCGACGTCGTCATCGTCGGCGCCGGCCCCGCGGGCCTGTCGGCGGCGATTCGGCTCAAGCAGCTTGCCGCCGAGAAGGGCGAGGACATCTCCGTCGTCGTGCTGGAGAAGGGCTCGGAAGTCGGCGCGCACATCCTGTCCGGCGCGGTCGTCGATCCCGTTGGCATCGACCGCCTGCTGCCCGGCTGGCGCGAGGAGCAGGATCACCCCTTCAAGACCGAGGTGACGGTCGACAAGTTCCTCTATCTCGGCCAATCCGGCTCGATCCGGCTTCCCAATTTCGCCATGCCGCCGCTGATGAACAACCACGGCAACTATGTCGTGAGCCTCGGCAATGTTTGCCGCTGGCTCGCCGGCAAGGCCGAGGCGCTGGGCGTCGAAATCTACCCCGGCTTCGCGGCGGCCGAGGTGCTCTATGACGAGAATGGCGCGGTGCTCGGCGTCGCCACCGGCGACATGGGCGTCGGCAAGAGCGGCGAGCACAAGGACGGCTACATGCGGGGCATGGAGCTGCGCGCCAAATACACCCTCATCGGCGAGGGCGTGCGCGGCTCGCTGGCCAAGGGGCTGATCGAAAAGTTCAATCTTTCCGAGGGCCGGTCACCGCAGAAATTCGGCCTCGGCATCAAGGAGCTCTGGCAGGTCGACCCGTCAAAGCATCAGCCGGGGCTCGTCCAGCATTCCTTCGGCTGGCCGCTCGACAATTCCACCGGCGGTGGTTCGTTCCTCTATCACCTTGAGGACAACCAGGTGGTCGTCGGCTTCGTCGTCCATCTCAACTACAAGAACCCCTGGCTTTCGCCGTTCCAGGAATTCCAGCGCTTCAAGATGCACCCGGATATCCGCGGCACGTTCGAGGGCGGCAAGCGCCTTTCCTATGGCGGGCGCGCGATCACCGAGGGCGGCTGGCAGTCCGTGCCGAAGGTCAGCTTCCCGGGCGGCGCGCTGATCGGATGTTCCGCCGGCTTCGTCAACGTGCCGCGCATCAAGGGCAGCCACAACGCGGTGCTGTCGGGCATGCTGACCGCCGAACATGTCGCCGCCGCGCTGGCCGAGGGCCGCGCCCATGACGAACTGATGGGCCTGGACGAGGCCTGGCGCGCCTCCGAGATCGGCAAGGATCTCAAGAGGGTCCGCAATGTGAAGCCCCTCTGGTCCAAATTCGGCACGCTCGCCGGCGTGATCCTCGGCGGGCTCGACATGTGGACCAATACGCTCGGCTTCTCGTTTTTCGGCACGATGGGACACGGCAAGGCGGACTTCGCCACGCTGAAGCCCGCCGATACGCAGAAGAAGATCGACTATCCCAAACCCGACGGCGTGCTCACCTTCGACAAGCTCTCCTCCGTCTTCCTGTCCAACACCAATCATGAGGAGGATCAGCCGGTCCACCTCAAGGTCAGGGACATGGCGCTGCAGGAGAGGTCCGAGTGGGAGGTCTATGCCGGACCTTCCAGCCGCTATTGCCCGGCCGGCGTGTATGAGTGGGTCGGCGTGGAGGAGGGCGATCCGAAATTCGTGATCAACGCGCAGAACTGCGTCCATTGCAAAACCTGCGACATCAAGGACCCCAACCAGAACATCAACTGGACGGTGCCGGAGGGTGGCGGCGGACCCAACTACCCGAACATGTAGGGCGAACAGGTCGGCGGACATGCGGGGTCTGTCGACGCCGGTTGCGGCACCGCCCCAATTGGGCCATGCTTCTTCATTCTAGTCGTGCTCGGCGCCGCGTCGCCGTCGGCGCGCCTTCGGGATGATGATTGGGGAGACGATCGTTCTCTATGCGGAATTCTGTCCTTCGCCGTACGGCCTTGGCCGCGCTGATCAGTCTGGCGGGGCTGTTGCCTCTGCATCCGGCGGGGGCGGGAGAATCCGTCGAGCCCCTCGTCGGCCACACCTTTTCGGGCAATTACCTCGCCGGCCGGCTCGCCTACAGCGTCAAGGATACGGTCGCCGCCGCGACCTTTTTCCGTAGCGCGCTGTCGCTCGACGACAGCACTGCGCTCTATGACGACACCTTGCGGCTGGAGATGGAGGCCGGGCACGAGGAGCAGGCCGCCGCGCTCGCGCAACGGATGATCAAGAACGATCAGACGAACCGGCTCGCCCGCGTGGTCCTTGCTGTGCGTGCGATGCGCAGCCGGCAATATGGCGAGGTGCGCAAGCATCTCGCCGAGACTTCGGGCAACCCGCTGGCCGATCTTACCGCCGGCCTCGTCACCGCATGGACCTATGCCGGTGCCCGCGACGCCAAGGGTGTCGCCGCCGCGATCGACGCGATCGCCGAGAATGGCTCCAACGACATTGCCAAGCTCAAGGCCTACCACGCCGGCCTCATCGCCGAGATGCTTGGCGACCGGCAAAAGGCCGAAGCGCAATATGCCAAGGCCTATGATCCGGAGAACAAGGTATTGCGGGTCGCCCAGGCCTATGCGCGCGCGCTCATGGCCAACGGCAAGGCGGAGGCCGCCCGGGGCATCCTCAACGGGTTCAGCGAGGTGGTTCCGAGCCATCCGCTCATCGAGCAGGCGCTGGCCTCGGTCGCGGCCGGCCGGGTGCCGCAGAGCGATATACTGACCGCGCAGGACGGTGCGGCCGAGGTCTTCTACGGTCTCGGCGCGGCGCTCGGCCATGATGCCGCCGACGGTCTCGGCATGATCTATCTGCAGCTGTCCATGATGCTGAAGCCGGAGTTTCCGCTCGCCCTGCTCACGCTTGCCAACTACCTGGAGGGCAATGAGGATTACGAGCGGGCCATCGAGGTCTATGACCGTGTGCCCCCGGCTTCGGCTCTCGCCTACAGCGTGGCGATTGCCCGCGCCCGCGATCTGGCTGATCTGGACCGCGTGGACGAGGCGGTGGATGCGTTGAAGAAGCTCTCTTCGGCGGAGCCCGACAAACGCGAGGCGGCGGTCGCGCTGGGCGATGTTCTGCGCGATGCCGAGCGCTTCGGAGAAGCCGCCGTCGCCTATTCGACTGCCATCGACCGGGCCGCGCCGATCGATCGGGGCAGCTGGGTCCTGTTCTATTTCCGGGGCATGTCCTACGAGCGCGCGAAGGACTGGCCCAAAGCCGAGGCCGATCTTGAAAAGGCCCTCGAACTGGAGCCGGACCACCCCTTCGTCCTGAACTATCTCGGCTATTCCTGGGTCGATCAGGGGCTTCACCTCGACAAGGCGCTGAAGATGATCGAGAAGGCCGTCGAACTGCGGCCCAATGACGGTTATATCGTCGACAGTCTCGGCTGGGCCTACTACCGGCTCGGCCGTTGGGAGGAAGCGGTCACCCAGCTTGAGCGGGCGGTGCAGCTTCGTCCCCAGGACCCGATCCTCAACGATCATCTGGGCGACGCCTACTGGCGGGCCGGCAGGCGGGTCGAGGCGCGGTTCCAGTGGAATCATGCGCGCGATCTCGACCCTGACGCAGATACGCTGGCAGCGATTCTCAAGAAGATCGAAGCCGGCCTGCCCGATGACCCGGGAGCAACCCGCGCGGCCAAGAACGGCGATGGGAAATAAAGGTCTTGGCGGCGAGTTCGCGGCCGCCAAGGTCAACCTCGCCCTTCATGTCATAGGTCAGATCGCCGACGGCTATCACGAACTGGAAACGCTCGTCGTCTTCGCCGATATCGGCGACCGGCTGAGCGTCGTCGATCACGAAGGCGCGGGCGACACTTTCGGCGTCAGCGGCCCCTTCGCAGCCGACGTGCCCGCCGGCGGCGGCAATCTGGCCGTTGCCGCCCTGCGGGCGATGCGGCAGCTGGTCGACCTGCCGCCGCTCTCGCTCTCGCTGGAAAAGAACCTCCCCGTAGCGTCGGGCATGGGCGGCGGATCGGCGGATGCGGCCGCCACCCTCAGGGCACTGGCGCGGCGGACAGGGCTGCCGCTTGACGACCCCCGGCTCCAGCAATGCGCGCGTCAGCTGGGCGCCGACGTTCCCATGTGCCTTGCCTCGCGTCCGGCGATCGCCCGGGGGCGGGGGGAGCGCCTTTCCTTTCTGCCCGGCCTGCCGGCGCTGAGCGCGGTGCTTGTCAATCCCGGCGTCGGCGTTTCGACGCCGGACGTCTTTCGCGCGCTGCAACGCAGGGAAAATCCGCCGCTTCCGCCGCTGCCGGACCCCCTGAGCGCGGAATCGCTGATCGACTGGCTGCGCCAGACGAGAAACGACCTTGAAGCCCCTGCGGCCCGCATCGCCCCAAGGGTCGGCGAGGCAATCGAGGCGCTGGACGCTCTCGATGGCTGCCTTCTGTCCCGGATGACCGGGTCGGGCGCGACATGCTTCGGGCTGTTTGCCGATGCTGATAGCGCCGGACGCGCCGCCGCGCGGCTGGCGGCGGCAAGGCCCGGCTGGTGGTGCAGATCCGCCGGACTTTTAGGGTATCAGTGAACGCGGCTGACGCAGAATGCCACCGCATCGAGCAGCGCGGCGCGATGTGGTCCTTCCGGGAAGATCGCCAGCGCGTCGGCGGCGATCGCGCCGTAGTGACGGGCGCGCTCCACCGTATCGTCGATCGCCTTGTGGCGCCGCAGCACCGCTATGGCGCGATCCAGATCCTCGTCGCTGACGTCCCGTTCGACGAGCGTTCGTTTCCAGAAGAGCCTCTCGTCCGGAGTGCCGCGCCGGTAGGCGAGCAGGACGGGCATCGTCACCTTGCCCTCGCGCAGATCGTCGCCCACCCGCTTTCCGAGCTGCTTCTGCTTGCCCGAATAGTCGAGGGCGTCGTCGATCAGCTGGAAGGCAAGGCCGAGATTTGTGCCGAACGACCGCATCGCGGCGCGCTCTTCCGCGCCCTTGCCGGCGACGATCGGCCCGACTTCCGAAGCCGCCGAAAAAAGCGCCGCCGTCTTGGCGCGGATGACCGCGAGATATTCGTCCTCCGTCGTTGCGAGATTTTGCGCTGTCGTCAGCTGCATCACCTCGCCCTCGGCGATGATGGAGGCGGCCTGGGACAGGACGGCGAGAGCGTCGAGCGAGCCGACCTCGACCATCATCTGGAATGCCTGTCCGAGCAGGAAGTCGCCTACCAGAACGCTCGCCTGATTGCCCCAGACCATGCGCGCGGACGGCTTGCCGCGCCGCAGATCGCTCTCGTCGACCACGTCGTCGTGCAGCAGCGTCGCCGTGTGCATGAACTCGACGCTCGCGGCGAGCTTGACGTGACCCTCACCGGCATAGGCGCACATTTCCGCCGCGGCGATGGTCAGCATGGGACGCAGCCGCTTGCCGCCGGAATCGATCAGGTGTTTGGCGAGTTCGGGGATCAGTTCGACATCGGACCCGGCCTTTTCCAGGATAAGGGAATTGACCCTCGCCATGCCGGGCGCGACGATGTCGCTGAGGGGCTTGAGCCCCCTTTCGGCACTGGCAGGATTCTCGAACGATATGACGACGGCCAATTTCAGCTTTCTCCGGTTCGGGCTAGCGGCGACTTTAGGAGCGGCAGGCCTGTCCGGCAAGCCTGCGGCCTTGTTCCCGCGTGCGGCGGAATGGCGCCATGATTGAGATCATGCGCAGCAACAACTTCGTCGAATTGTCGCTGGCGCAGTCGCTGCTGACCGAAGCCGGCATCGTCCATTTTCTGGCCGATCAGAACATGAGCATCATGGAAGGGTCGCTCGGTGTCCTGCCGCGCCGCCTGATGGTGGAGCGCGCGCGCGCCGAAGAGGCTCGAAAGATATTGCGCGACGCCGATATCAACGATGTCGTCTGAAGGGCCGGCGACCAGCGTGGACGCCTTCCTCGGCGGCCGTCTGACGATCCGGCAGCCGCGGCGCGGCCATCGCGCCGGCATCGACGCGGTCCTGCTGGCGGCGGCGTGTCCCGCACGCCCCGGTGACCATATCGCCGATCTCGGCGCCGCCACCGGCGTTGCGGGGCTCTGCATCCTCTCGCGCATCGAAGGTACGAAGGCGACGTTGATTGAGATCGACGCGGAGGCGGCCGCGCTCGCGCGCGCCAATGTCGCGCTCAACGCCATGCAGGATCGAGCCTTCGTCTTCGATCAGGATCTGACGGCCAGAGGCGCCGCGGCGGCATGCGGTTTCGCGCGGCCGGGGGCCGATCATGTTGTCGCCAACCCGCCCTTCGAGGAAGTCGGCAGGACGCGGCTCTCGCCGGTTGAAAGCCGCGCGCGCGCCCATGCCGCAGATCCCGGCATGCTGGAAGACTGGACGCGCTTCGCCGCGTCAATTCTCAAACCGAAGGGAACATTCACGATCATTCATCGCACCGATGCGCTCCGCGCCGTCCTCACGGCGCTTGGGCCCCGCTTCGGCGCGCTGAGGGTGAAGCCGGTGCATCCGCGTTCCGGCTTGCCGGCGACGCGCATTCTCGTTCGCGGCGAGAAAGGATCGCGCGCCCCGCTGCATATCCTGCCACCGCTCATTCTTCACGGCGGCGAGGGGCATGGTTTTCTGGAGGAGCCGGAAGCGCTCCTGCGGCGTGGCGCGGCGCTGGGCCTCGATTGATCTGACGCTTGCAGCCGGCGGTTCCCGGCCCCATCTTGCTCAGGATCGAATGCAAGGATGAAACAAGGAGCCGCATGGCCGACTTCCTCAGAAATCTTGTCCCCGCCCGCTACCGGTCCGATGTCACGATCGTACCGGTCGTCCGCATGGACGGAGTGATCGCCACGTCCAGTCCGATGCGGCAGACCGTGTCGCTGGCCTCGCTCGCAGGCCCGCTGGAAAAGGCGTTCAAGATCAAGCAGGCGCCGGCGGTGGCGCTGGTCATCAATTCCCCCGGCGGTTCGCCCGTCCAGTCGCATCTGATCTTCCGCCGCGTGCGCGATCTGGCCGAGGAGCACGGCAAGACGGTGCACGTTTTCGTCGAGGATGTGGCGGCGTCCGGCGGCTACATGATCGCGCTCGCCGGCGACGAGATCGTTGTCGATCCGAGTTCCATCGTCGGTTCGATCGGCGTGATCTCGGCGGGGTTCGGCTTCGACCGGGCGATCGAGAAACTCGGCATCGACCGGCGCGTCTACACCGCCGGCGAAAAGAAGATGATGCTCGACGCGTTCCAGCCGGAGAGGCCGGACGAAATCAAGCGGCTGAAGGCGCTGCAGAAGGATATTCATGATCTCTTTGCCGGGATGGTGGCGGATCGGCGCGCGGGCAAGCTCAAGGATGGCGGCAAGGGGCTCTTCACCGGCGAGTTCTGGACGGGCATGAAGGGCGTCGAACTCGGCCTCGTGGACGCCATCGGCGACATGCGATCCACGCTGCGCCGCCGCTATGGCGACAAGGTGAAGCCGGTGCTGATACAGCAGCGCGGGCTCGGTCTGCTCGGTCTGCTGCGCCGCGCGCCGCGCATCGAAGGCGACATGGCGGCCTCCGTCGGCGCCGGCCTCATCGGTGCGCTGGAAGAGCGCGGCTGGTGGTCGCGATACGGGCTCTAGGTCTGGCATGCCGCAGCTTCTCGTCATCATCATCGTCGCGGTGATCGCGATCTGGGCCTTCCGCTTCCTGCGTGCCGAACAGCGGCGTGTCGGCAAGATGCTCGACCGGCAGGATCGGCTGCGCCGTCCCGGCGGCGGCGTCGATCTCGTCTATGACGAGAAGACCGGCGAATACCGGCCGCGCGGGGAAAGCGACGGCTCTTGACCGCCGGCGGTCTTGCCCGATAGAGGCAAGGGCCTCGTTACGCGCGATCAGGAAAATCATGGCCGATACCAGCCTCGCCCCGCATATGGACCCGAAGCGGTCTTTTCAGGCGCTGATCCTGACGCTGCACCGCTATTGGGCCGACTATGGCTGCGTCATCCTCCAGCCCTACGACATGGAAGTCGGCGCCGGCACGTTCCATCCGGCGACGACCCTGCGCTCGCTCGGACCGAAACACTGGATGGCGGCCTATGTGCAGCCCTCGCGGCGGCCGAAGGACGGCCGGTATGGCGAGAACCCCAACCGGCTCCAGCACTACTATCAGTATCAGGTGATCCTGAAGCCATCGCCGTCCGACATTCAAGATCTCTACCTCAAGAGCCTCTATGCCATCGGCATCGACCCGAAAAACCACGACATCCGCTTTGTCGAGGACGATTGGGAAAGCCCGACGCTGGGCGCCTGGGGACTGGGCTGGGAAGTCTGGTGCGACGGGATGGAAGTCTCGCAGTTCACCTACTTCCAGCAGGTCTGCGGCATCGATTGCCACCCGGTTTCGGGCGAACTGACCTACGGGCTGGAGCGCCTGGCCATGTATGTGCAGGGCGTCGACAACGTCTACGACCTGAATTTCAACGGCCGCGACGGCGCGGAAAAAGTGTCCTATGGCGATGTATTCCTGCAGGCCGAGCAGGAATATTCCCGGCATAATTTCGAGTTCGCCAATACCGAGATGCTGTTCCGCCGCTTCGCCGACGCGGAGGCCGAGTGCCGGGCGCTGCTCGGCGCCGGCGCGCCGGTGAGCGAAGGCGGGCATCATCAGCTGGTGCTGCCGGCCTACGATCAGGCGATCAAGGCGAGCCATGCCTTCAACCTGCTCGATGCGCGCGGCGCGATTTCCGTCACCGAACGGCAGAACTACATCCTGCGCGTGCGCGAACTCGCCAAGGCCTGCGGCGAGGCCTTCCGGCAGACGGAAGCGGGCGGGGCCTGACCGCGCCTTTCCTGTCGACCCGGCTCAAGCTTTCCGCAATAATCCGCTCAACCGGAATTCCAGCCGCGGGGGTCAGGTCATGACCGGAATGATTCTGCTCGTCATCGTCGTCGTCGTCGCGCTCTATGGCGTCGTCCTCTACAATCGGCTCGTCAAGCTGCGCCAGATGGTCAGCGAGGGCTGGAGCGGCATCGACGTGCAGCTCAAGCGCCGCACCGACCTCATCCCCAACCTTCTGGAAAGCGTGAAGGGCTACATGACCCACGAGCGCGGGGTGCTTGAGGAAGTCACGCGGCTGCGCGGTCAGGCGCAGGCGGCCTCGAACGCCTCGCCGGAGGAACGCGCCAAGGTCGAGGGCGCGCTCTCCATGGCGCTCGGGCGGCTGCTGGCGGTGGTGGAGAACTATCCCGACCTGAAGGCCAACCAGAACTTCCTCGACTTTCAGAACGCGCTGGAGGAAACCGAGAACGAGATTCAGCTGTCGCGCCGCTATTACAACGGCGCTGTGCGCAACAACAATGTGGCGGTGGAGTCCTTCCCCTCAAACCTTATCGCGCGCCAGTTCGGTTTTGCCTCGGCTGAATATTTCGAGATCGAGAACGCCGCCGACCGCGAAGTCCCCAAGGTTTCGTTCTCCTGATCGCCCATGCGCTTGTTTTTCACAGCGCTGCTTTTCTGCATTTCGGTACTCGCCGCCGCGCCGGCGCTGGCGCGCGAGGAAATCCTCGCCTTCGATATCGACGTCACCGTCCGGAAGGACGGCGATCTTCTGGTTGAGGAGAACATCACCGTCAGGGCCGAGGGCAATCAGATCCGCCGCGGCATCTATCGCGAGATTCCGTTTGGCGTCCTGGATGAAAGGGGCTTGTGGACGACGAACGGCTTCCACCTCCTCAGCGTTCAGCAGGGCGGAAAGGATTCACCACATCATACGGTGAGTCAGGGCCGCTTGCTGCGCATCTATATCGGCGATGCGGATACCTATCTGAGCCCCGGTGTCTACGCCTACACGATCGTCTACCGGATGAGCGGCGAACTCCGCTTCTTCGACGGCTTCGACGAAGTCTACTGGAATGCTACGGGCAACGGCTGGAGCTTCCCGATCCTCAGTACGAGCGCTCGCGTTCATCTTCCCGAAGGCGCGGTGGCTCAGCAGGTCGCCGCATATACCGGCGCACAAGGAGAAAAAGGCAGCGACTATTATGTGAGCGGCGAGGGCACCCGGACAGTCAGCTTCCGGACGACCCGCGTGCTTGCGCCGGGAGAAGGGCTGACCGTGGCGGTAGGCTTCACCAAGGGCGTGGTCATGACGTTGGGGCGCCGGGCCGACCTGGTCCCCAATCTGCTCGAAAGCGCGAGGATCGCGATGGCTGAAGAGGTGTCGGACGAAATGTCTCGACAGCGCAGGCAAACCCCGAATGCATTTTTGGATCGCCGATGCGCCTGCTTCTGACAGCGCTGCTCTTTTGTCTCGCGGCTTTCGGCTCGTCGCCGGCGCTGGCGCGCGAGGAAATCCTCTCCTTCGATATCGACGTCACCGTCCGGAAGGACGGCGATCTTCTGGTTGAGGAGAACATCACCGTCAGGGCCGAGGGCAACGAGATACGTCGGGGTATCTATCGCGATATTCCCATCGGCGTGCTGGATGACTGGGGCTTCTGGTCGAAGAAGGGTTTCGACATCGTCAGCATTCAGCAGGGCGGAAGGGATTCACCCTATCACACGGAAACATATTCCCAGGAAAAGATCCGCTTTCTGCGCATCTATATCGGGGATGCGGATACCTATCTGAGCCCTGGCAACTACGCCTACACACTCGTCTACAGGACAAGCAGGCAGCTGCGGTATTTCGCCGGCTTCGACGAAATCTACTGGAACGCGACCGGCAATTTCTGGACCTTTCCGATCCGCGGCGCGACGGCCCGTGTCCATTTGCCTGAGGGGGCGGTTGCCGAGCAGGCCGCTGCCTACACCGGCGCCTATGGCGCCAGCGGGGGCAATTACCGCTCGAATGGCCTCGGCACCGAATCAGTCAGCTTCAGCACCACGCGCGCACTCGCGCCGGGCGAGGGCCTGACAATTGCCGTCGGCTTCACCAAGGGTGTGGTGCCGGAACGAAGCATCGGCGATGGGCTGACCTTCTTCCTCGACAATTTCGGGGTGTTCGTATTTGCCATCGGCTGGATCGGCGTTGCCGCCTACTTCCTCGTGACCTGGTACCGCATCGGCCGCGACCCTCCGGGCGAAACGGTGATCCCGCTCTACCATCCGCCGGAGGGCTTTTCGCCCGCGGCGCTCTCCTATCTGCATTTTCAGGAGTTCAAGCAAATCCGCCGCGGCTCCAGCCGCCCGCTGATCGGCGCGTTGCTGTCGCTGGGCGTCAAGAAGCACATCCGCATCGAGGAAGACGCCAAGGGCGTCATCACCTTTCACCGGTTGCGTGGCTCCACCGAACCGCTCTCCAATGGCGAGGCGATCCTGATCGAGCGGCTGTTCGGCGGCGGCGATAAGGTTACGATGAACAAGGCCGCCGGCGTCAGGCTCATCTCGGCCCACGCAGCGCTTGAGCGGACGATCAAGCGCGAATATGGCGACCGCTTCTTCAGGAGCAATATCACCTGGTTCGTGGTCGGCGCGATCGCCGCGGCCGTCGTGACGGTCCTCTCCCTCATTCTTCAGCAGCCGCCGGATGAAGGCGGGGTCGCCATCATCGCACCGGTGATCTTCTCCGCCCTCGGCTGGTTCGGCGCGTTCAAGGGTGGCGCAATGCTGACCGCGTCCTTTCCGATCGGCTTCCAGCGCCTGAAGGGCGCGGCGCTTATGGCGGGTGCGATGGTCCTCCTGCTGATCGGTCTCGGCCTCAGTCAGGTCAGCGGTCTTGCGGTGTACGGAACAGGAGGGGTGATCATCTTTGCCGGCGTCGGGGGCATCATCGCATTCCGCTATCTCCTGCGCGCGCCGACCCCGCTGGGCGCGAAGATCTTCAGCCGCATCGAGGGCTTCATGCTCTATCTGACGACGGCGGAGACGGACCGGCTCAACCTGCGCGATGCGCCGGAAATGTCGGAGGAGCTTTTCGAGCGCTATCTTCCCTATGCGGTCGCGCTCGGCGTCGAGAAGCCCTGGTCGGATGCGTTCTCCGCCTATCTGGCAAGATTTGCGCCGGGCGAAGCCGCGCACACCTATCAGCCGGCCTGGTATACCGGGCGCAACTGGTCGAGCGCCAGTATCGGCCGCGTCACCGGAAGCGCGATGGCCGCGATGTCGAGTTCGATCGCCGCCGCCATGCCCGCGCCCAAGAGTTCGTCCGGCTCGGGCGGCGGAGGATTTTCCGGTGGCGGTGGCGGTGGCGGCGGTGGCGGCGGCTGGTGAAGCGCGCGCGTGACTTTACATCCGAGCTTTGCTAACCCGGCGCGACCGAAAAATTCCAACCGGACGCCTTGAAGCCCGATGCCCGACCTGCTTCTTGAACTTTTCAGCGAAGAAATCCCCGCGCGCATGCAGCCGCGCGCCAGCGAGGATCTGCGCAAGCTCGTGACCGACGCGCTGGTCGAGGCGGGTCTGACCTACGAATCCGCGAAGGGTTTCGCGACCCCGCGCCGGCTGGTGCTCAACGTGACCGGCCTGCCGCCGAAAAGCCCGGACATGCGCGAGGAGCGAAAGGGTCCGCGCGTCGGCGCCCCCGACCAGGCGCTTGCCGGTTTCCTCAAGGGCGCCGGGCTCACATCCATCGACCAGGCGACCATACAGTCCGATCCGAAGAAGGGCGATTTCTATGTCGCGCTGATCGAGAAGGCCGGTCGCCCGTCCATCGACATCGTCGCCGACATCGTGCCGACTGTGGTGCGCGGTTTCCCCTGGCCGAAATCCATGCGCTGGGGGTCCGGGACGCTGCGCTGGGTGCGCCCGCTCCAGTCGGTGCTCTGCACCTTCGGCCCGGAAACCGAGGAAACCGATGTCGTCCCTTTCGAGATCGACGGGCTGGCTTCGGGCAACCGGACGCGCGGCCATCGCTTCATGGCGCCCGAATCCTTCGCCGTGCGCCGTTTTGACGATTACGTTTCGGGGCTTGAGAGGGCGAAGGTCGTCCTCGACCCGGCGCGCCGCCAGGACATCATCCTGCATGATGCCAAGGATCTCGCCTTCGCATCGGGCTTTGAACTGATCGAGGATGCCGGGCTTCTGGAAGAGGTCGCCGGGCTCGTCGAATGGCCGGTCGTGCTGATGGGGTCTTTCGACGAAAGTTTCCTGGAAATCCCCGCCGAGGTCATCCGTCTGACGATCCGCGCCAACCAGAAATGCTTCGTGCTGCGCGACGCCAGGACAGGCAATCTCGCCAACCGCTTCATCACCGTCTCCAATCTCGTAGCCGAGGACGGCGGCAAGAAGATCATCGCCGGCAACGAGCGCGTCATCGCCGCGCGGCTCTCCGACGCGCTCTATTTCTGGCAGACCGACCAGCGCGCCCTGCCCGGATATGAGGACATGGGCAAGCCGCTGGATCAGCGCCTCGCCAAGTTGCGCGCTCAGAATATCGTCTTCCACGAGAAGCTCGGCACGCAAGGGGAGCGCATCGACCGTATTATCAAGCTCGCCCGCGAGATTGCCCCGAAAGTCGGCGCCGATCCGGAAAAGGCCGCGCGCGCGGCGGAACTGGCCAAAGCCGACCTGATGACCGAAGTCGTCGGCGAGTTTCCTGAAGTGCAGGGCCAGATGGGCCGCACCTACGCGCTGCTTCAGGGCGAGGACGAAGCTGTCGCCCTTGCCATCGAGGAACATTACAAACCGCAGGGCCCGTCCGACCATGTGCCGGAAAACCCGGTGTCGATCGCGGTCGCGCTGGCCGACAAGCTCGACATGCTCACCGGCTTCTGGACGATCGACGAAAAGCCGACCGGCTCGAAGGACCCCTTCGCGCTTCGCCGCGCCGCGCTCGGCGTGATCCGGATTGTGCTGGCGAACCATTTGAAGGTCGCCCTTCGCGACCTTGCGGCCGTTAACGCCGACCTCTTGGCCTTCTTCCACGACCGGCTGAAGGTACAGCTTCGCGAGGAAGGCGCGCGCCACGATCTCGTCGATGCGGTGATTTCAGCCGACGCCGACGATCTCCTGGCCATCGTCCGCCGCGTCGAGGCGCTGGGCGCGTTCCTGAAGACCGATGACGGCGTGAACCTTCTGGCAGGCTACAACCGCGCCGCGAACATATTGCGCGCGGAGGAGAAGAAGGACGGCGAGGGCGCTTTCGATGCCGCCCCCGATGCCGCGCTCCTGACAGAGCCGGCGGAAAATGCGCTGCACGCGGCGCTTGAAGCTGCTGTTTCGGATGCGTCCGCCGCCGTCGCCGATGAGGATTTCGAGGCGGCGATGACCGCGCTCTCGAAGCTTCGCGCGCCGGTCGACGCGTTTTTCGATGCGATTCTCGTCAATGCGGACGACGCGGCGCTGCGTGCCAACCGCCTGAGACTGCTAAGCCGCTTCCGCGCGGCGACGCGCACGGTCGCCGATTTTTCGCGCATCGCTGGCCAGCAGGCTCCGGCTGGAGCCAACGGGTAGGTGTTTTTTCGGCGTGGCCATTTTCTCGACCGCTAATTCCCGCTAAACCCGACCCATCTCTTTTGCCTTTCGGACACAGATGGATTCGCCGCGATGTCGAAATGGGTCTACACGTTTGGGGATGGCAAGGCGGAAGGCGCGGCCGAAATGCGCAATCTGCTCGGCGGCAAGGGCGCCAACCTCGCCGAGATGTGCAATCTCGGTCTTCCCGTTCCGCCCGGCTTCACCATCACGACCGAAGTGTGCACGGCGTTTTACGCCAACGACCGGAAATATCCGGAAGGGCTGGACGCGCAGATCGAGGCCGCGCTCGCCCATATCGCGAAGCTGACGGGCAGGACGTTCGGCGATCGTGAAAAGCCGTTGCTGGTATCCGTCCGCTCCGGCGCCCGCGCCTCGATGCCGGGGATGATGGATACGGTGCTCAATCTCGGCCTGACCGACGAGACGGTCGAAACCTATGTGCGCATCTCCGGCGATGCCCGTTTCGTCTATGACAGCTACCGCCGCTTCATCCAGATGTATTCCGACGTCGTGCTGGGCGTCGATCATCATCATTTCGAGGATATCCTGGAATTCTACAAGGAAGAGCAGGGTGCCGTCCTCGATACCGATCTGACGGCCGACGACTGGAAGAAGATCGTCGCCGACTACAAGAAGCGGGTTCAGGAAGAAACCGGCGCGCCGTTTCCGCAGGATCCCCACCAACAGCTTCAGGGCGCCATCGGCGCGGTGTTTTCATCCTGGATGAACCAGCGCGCCATCACCTACCGGCGGCTGCACATGATCCCGGAAAGCTGGGGCACGGCGGTCAATGTCCAGGCCATGGTGTTCGGCAATCTCGGCGAGACCTCGGCAACGGGCGTCGCCTTTACCCGAAATCCCTCGACCGGCGAGAACGAGCTCTACGGCGAGTTCCTGGTCAACGCGCAGGGCGAGGATGTCGTCGCCGGCATCCGCACCCCGCAGGACATCACCGAGAAGGCGCGCAAGGCGGCAGGTTCCGACAAGCCCTCGCTGGAAACGCTGATGCCGGAGGTCTTCGGGCAATTCCAGACGATTTGCGACAGGCTGGAGCGTCACTACCGAGACATGCAGGATCTCGAATTCACCATCGAGCAGGGCAAGCTGTGGATGCTGCAGACCCGTTCCGGCAAGCGGACGGCCAAGGCGGCGCTGCGCATCGCCGTCGATCTGGTCCGCGACGGTCTCATCAGCAAGGAAGAGGCGATCGGCCGCGTCGAGCCGGCCTCGCTCGATCAGCTGCTGCATCCGACCATCGATCCGGCCGCAAAGCGAGACGTCATCGCGACGGGGCTCCCGGCCTCGCCCGGCGCCGCGCAGGGCGAGATCGTCTTTTCCTCCGACGAGGCGGAAGCGCTGAAGGCGCAGGGGCGCAAGGTCGTGCTGGTGCGCATCGAGACGAGCCCTGAGGATATTCACGGCATGCACGCCGCCGAAGGCATTCTGACGACGCGCGGCGGCATGACCAGCCATGCCGCGGTCGTCGCGCGCGGCATGGGCAAGCCTTGCGTCTCCGGCGCCGGGACTGTCCGTATCGACTACGCCGCCGGCACGCTGACGGCTCTCGGCCGCACGCTGAGGAAAGGCGACGTCATCACCATCGACGGCGGGACCGGCCAGGTGCTCGTCGGCAAGGTCGACATGCTGCAACCGGAGCTGTCCGGCGAGTTCGCCGCGCTGATGGAGTGGGCCGATGCCGCGCGCCGCATGAAAGTGCGCACCAATGCCGAGACGCCCCACGATGCGCGCACCGCGCGCGAGTTCGGCGCGGAAGGTATCGGCCTTTGCCGCACCGAGCACATGTTCTTCGACGAGGACCGGATCGTCGCCGTGCGCGAAATGATCCTCGCCGACGACAGCGCCGGGCGCCGCAAGGCGCTTGCCAAGATTTTGCCGATGCAGCGCAAGGACTTTGCCGAGCTGTTCGAGATCATGGCCGGTCTGCCGGTGACGATCAGGCTGCTCGATCCGCCGCTGCATGAATTCCTGCCCCATGCGGACGACGAGATCGCCGAGGTCGCGGCCGCCATCGGCGCATCGCCGCAGAAGCTGCGCGAACGCGTGCAGGCGCTGCACGAATTCAACCCGATGCTCGGTCATCGTGGATGCCGGCTCGGCATATCCTATCCCGAAATCTACGAGATGCAGGCCCGCGCCATCTTCGAGGCCGCCATCGAAGCGGCCGAGGCCACCGGCGCGCCGGTCGTGCCGGAAGTCATGATTCCGCTGGTCGCGACCAAGGCGGAACTCGCCCTTCTCAAGGAGCGGATCGCCGGCATTGCCGAAGAGGTTCGCAATGAGAAGGGAAAAAGCGTCGACTATCAGGTCGGCACGATGATCGAGCTGCCGCGCGCGGCGCTTCGCGCCGGCGAGATCGCCGAAGCGGCCGAATTCTTCTCCTTCGGCACGAATGACCTGACCCAGACGACTTTCGGGATCAGCCGCGACGACGCGGGCAGTTTCCTCGGCACCTATGTGGAACGCGGCATTCTTGAGGTCGATCCCTTCGTCAGCCTCGATCAGGATGGTGTCGGCGAACTCGTCAGCATCGCAGCCGAGCGCGGGCGCAAGACCAGGAAAGCCATCAAACTCGGCATTTGCGGCGAGCATGGCGGCGATCCCGCCTCGATCGGCTTTTGCGAGAAAGTGGGGCTCGACTATGTGTCCTGCTCTCCCTACCGCGTCCCGATCGCGCGTCTCGCCGCCGCCCAGGCGGCGCTCGGCGGTGGCTCGAGTTCGACATCCTGAGGCTTCATGGCGGTACCGACGCTCGATCAGCTCATAAGCGCCGGCAAGCGCGGGCTTGCCGAGGGACTGACCCTTGCCGAAACGCGCGCGAATGAAGGCGGGGTCATCGCCCTGCTCGATGCTGCCTGCGCCGCGCCGGCGGGGGAGGTGATCGGCATCACCGGCCCGCCCGGCGTCGGCAAGTCGACGCTCACCAATGCGCTGATCTCGCGCTGGCGCATGGCGGGCAAGACCGTCGGCGTGATCGCCGTCGACCCGTCGTCGCGCTACACGCGGGGCGCCTTGCTCGGCGACCGGACGCGCATTCGCACCAACCCTGAGGACGCGGGCGTCTTCGTGCGTTCCATGGCCGCTCGCGACAGGCTCGGTGGCCTGTCCGCCGAAACGGTTGCGGCGATGGTGCTGATGCGCGCCGTGTTCGACCGGGTGATCGTCGAGAGCGTCGGTATCGGCCAATCGGAGGCCGATATCGGTTTCGTGGCCGACTGTGTGATCCTGTGCGTCCAGCCCGGTTCCGGCGACAGCCTGCAATATATGAAGGCGGGCATAACCGAACTCCCCGACATCTTCGTCGTCACCAAGGGCGATACCGGCAAGCCGGCGATGCGCGCCAGGGCCGACGTGGAAGGCGCGCTCGGCCTCAATGCGCCGTCGGGCCGCAAGCCGCCGGTGCTGGTTGTCTCCTCCACGGCGGCGGAAGGTTTCGACGCGCTTGACGAGGCGGTGAACGCCATGCTGTCGGCGACGGCCGGTGAGAGACCCCGGCGGCGCGCGATGCAGGAAGATGCCTGGGTCAACGACGCGATCCGCGAACGCTTCGGCCGCGATGGTCTCGCCCGCATGCAACATGGCGGTGAGAACGCTTCCCGCGAGGGCCCCTTCACCCGGATCGCCCGGGTCTCGAAAGCCCTGCGGCCCTCCTGAGCGTTCCCGATTTACGCCCCGGGATTGCCCAATCCTTACCGCTTTTCAAGGTTAATCACCCGTCAACATTTTATCGGGATACTTCATCGTATGCACTTCCGCACGCGGGCGTGCATCCGGTGACTTCGGGGACGGGGAAGCCGGCGGATGCTGTCTTGTCGGGTTGCGTTGTTGGGGTGTAGCGTATGCGTTGCGTAGGCGTGTTCCGCCAGGGCCGGAAATTGCCGGCCACCATGTCTTACCTCCTTGCCCTTCTGTTTCTTGCCGCCGGCTCGAGCCAGGCGACGTTTCCGATCGGTTCGGGCGACCGCGACGCCATGCTCGATGCCTTCAGGCTCGCCGGTCACTCGCTCCTCAGTCACAGCCAGATGCCCGTCCTTATCACCGGTGTCGCCGATATCGGCGCGAAGATCGAGGGCGCCGTCGACCGCGAGACGATTACCGGTTCGATCCCAAGCGCCGCGCGTGGCATCGACCGCTCGGCGAAGTCGGACCGGCTTGATGCCGCCGCGACCTTCCGTCCGCTGATGGCGCCGCGGCCTGCCGGCACGGTCGCCGCCGCCAATTTCCAGTTGCCCGCGGCGCTGATGAAGGGAGCCGCGGTGTCGCCTTCGCCCGTCAGCTTCACGAGCCTGCGCCAGCAGGGCAGCGAGGCGCGCTATGCCTCTCTGCTGCCGGCCGACCGCCTGACCGGCAAGAATGCCATGTTGCCGGGCGTCCTCAACGTGCTGGCGCGCCGCGACATCTATGACGAGGATTTCCGCCGCGACCAGAAGTGCCTCGCGACCGCGATCTATTTCGAAGCCCGCGGCGAGCCGGAACTCGGCCAGCGCGCCGTCGCGCAGGTCGTCATGAACCGGGTGTCGAACCCGACCTATCCCGATTCGGTTTGCGGCGTCGTCTACCAGAATGTCCGATGGCACAATCGCTGCCAGTTCTCTTTCGCCTGCGACGGTATCCCGGAGCGCATCCGCGATCAGAAAAACTGGGAACTCGCAAACCGTATCGCCGAACAGACCCTGATTGGCGACAGCTATCTGAAGGCGATCGGTCACGCGACCCACTATCATGCAACCTATGTCCACCCGCGCTGGGCGCGCGGCATGGACCGCATCGACAAGATCGGCCGCCACATCTTCTACTTCGAAGAGCGATACTGAGACGGCTCAGCCGAGATCCAGCATCACGATCTCGGGCGGAACGCCGAACCGAACCGGCATGATCGCGCAGCCGAGCCCCCCGGAGACAATCATCTGGCGCGGCCGCTCGTCGCCCTCCCGGGCTTCGGACACGAGACCGTAGGCATATCGGTTCTTGAAGCGCGAGGGGACCACCGGCGAATATCCGAAGAGCCTGACCTGACCGCCATGTGTGTGTCCGCACAGTGTCAGACTGACGCGCTCCGGTACCTTGGGAAAGATGTCGGGTTCGTGTGCGAGCAGGATTATGGGCGCGTCATCGTCTATCAGGGCCAGCGTGCCTTGCAGGTCGTCGACGCCCTGCCACGTTGTGCGGCCCCAGCGCTTGCCGGGAAGCAGGGCAAGCTGATCGCCGAGTCCTGCAAGCCAGAAGGGTTGGCCGTCCTTCTCAAGTCGAAGCACATCGTTCTCGTAGACCTTGATGCCAACCCGCGCGAGAGCGAGGTGACCGAATGTCGGGCCGTGTCCCTGCTTTTGTGCGGTCCGATCTTCCCACCAGTCGTGATTTCCCAGAACGGCATGAACACCCAAGGGGGCGGTCAAATCCGACAATGCCGCCGACCATTCCGACGAGTTGACCCAGTCTGTGACGAAGTGGTGGCCTGCCGCATAGTCGCCAAGCAGTACAATCAGATCCGGCTTGAGGGCGTTTGTCTCGGAGACGACGTGACGAATGCGTTCTGGTGACATCCATGGACGGCACGCGTGAATGTCAGCAAGCGCGACCACTCGCAATTTCAGGCCGGCAGGCCAGCCTTCCGGCCGCAATGCGTAGCGTTGCACGCGTAGCCGCATTGGCTCTATGCCGAACGCATAGGAGCCTAGCCCTACGCTGCCCAGGAGGGCGGCGCCCAATCCTTTCAGAAGCATCCGGCGTGTCAGCATCCGCACGAATCCTATCACCGTTCGTGGCCGAGCGGCCGCGGAAGCGTCAGGCCACGAAATCGAGGCCGAGATCGAGCACGGGGGCCGAATGCGTCAGCGCCCCGACCGAGATCAGATCGACGCCCGATTTCGCGATGGCTTCCACCGTATCGAGATTGACCCCGCCGGAGGCTTCGGCGAGTGCGCGTCCGGCGATAATGCCCACCGCTTCGGCAAGCATCGCCGGCTTCATATTGTCCAGCAGCACCACGTCGGCGCCGATCGCCATCACCTCGCGCAGCTGATCCAGACCGTCCACCTCGATCTCTATTTTCACCAGATGTCCGATATGGGCGCGCGCGCGGCCGATCGCGGCGGCGATGCCGCCGGCGGCGACGATGTGATTGTCCTTGATCAGCACCGCGTCGAACAGGCCGTAGCGATGGGATGAACCGCCACCCGCGCGGACGGCATATTTCTCGAACGCCCTTAGGCCCGGATTGGTCTTGCGGGTACAGCAGATGCGCGCCTTCGTGCCGGCGGTCTTTTCGACATATTGCCGGGTCAGCGTCGCGATCCCGCTCATATGGCACATGAAGTTCAGCGCCGTCCGTTCCCCGGTGAGGATACCCCTCGAGAGTCCCTCGATCCGCGCTGCGACTGTGCCCGGTGAGACGAGATCGCCGTCCTGCGTCAGGGGCGTGAAGGATATGGCCGGGTCGCACGCGGCAAACGCCGCCCTTGCAACATCGAGCCCGGCGATCACGCCTTCCTTGCGCGCCGAGATGACGGCGGACGAGCGGGCGTCCCCGGCGACGGTCGCCGTTGTCGTGATGTCGCCGGCAAGACCGAGGTCTTCCTCCAGCGCCGCCCGCACCGCCTTGTCGACAAGAGGCGCCGGCAGGGCAGGGAGGCCCGCAACGACGTCGTCAGCCTGCCGCGGCTTTGGCATGGCGCCGGCTCCCGGTCAGTTCGTCGATGCGATCGAGCGTTCCCTGCAGCGTCACATAGGTCCTGTGCGCCTGCGCCGGATCGCTCTCGGGACAGTCGTCGCGGTAGTGCCCGCCACGGCTTTCGCGGCGGTTGAGCGCCGCCGTCGTGATCAATCGCGCGGTGACCAGCATGTTGCGGAAGCGCGTGGACGAACTGCCGCCGTGTTCGAGCGCATCGAAGGTGGCGAGCGCCTTCATGAGGCCGGTCTCGTTGCGGATGACGCCGACATCTTCGCTCATCGTCTGCCGCAGCGTCTGGATATCGGCGTTGTCGTCGAAGAGCTCGCGCTGCGCCCCGGCGATGATGGCGGCGTGCCTGCGCTGCCCGTCCTGCGTCACGACCGTCGAGACGTCATCGGCGATGCGGGCGGCGAAGACGACCGCTTCCAGCAGCGAGTTCGAGGCGAGCCGGTTGGCGCCGTGAACGCCGGTCGAGGTGACCTCGCCGCAGGCCCAAAGTCCATCGAGACTGGTCCGGCCCATCGCGTCGGTCAGCACGCCGCCCATGTGGTAATGCGCGGCTGTCGTCACCGGGATAGGTTGTGTGACCGGGTCGATCCCGGCTTCGATGCAGGTCTGGTAGACCTTCTGGAAATGTTCGGGGAAGGCCTTGCCAATCGCCTCGCGGCAATCGAGAAACACCGGCTTTCCGGCCCGGCGCATGCGGAAGACGCCGCGCGCCACGACATCGCGCGGTGCAAGTTCGGCCGCCGGATCGATCTCGCGCATGAAGCGGTTGCCTGCCGCATCGACCAGTATCGCGCCTTCGCCACGCAACGCCTCGGTCGCCAGAGGCGCGGGATCGCGGTCGATGGCGATGGCGGTCGGATGAAACTGGATGAACTCGGGATCGGCGATGATGGCGCCTGCGCGCGCTGCAATCGCGATGCCCTCGCCATTGGCCTCGGCCGGATTGGTGGTGACCGCATAGAGATGGCCGCTGCCGCCGCTGGCGAGGATCAGCGCCTTTGTCGAAAGCTGAAGCTGCGGGCGCCCGTCCGCTTCGACGGGCCGCGCCACGACGCCCGTGACCTTCTTGCCGTCCGTGATCAGGCTTTCGGCCGAATAACCCTCGATCAGCGTGATCGAGGGCGTCTCGCGCACCGCCCGGGTAAGTGCGGCCATGATCGCCTTGCCGGCCATGTCGCCGCCGACGCGCACGATGCGCCGCGCGCCATGCGCGGCCTCACGCGAGACGGCGAGCTTGCCTTCAAGATCGCGATCGAAGGGAACGCCATAGGCCAGCAGGTCGGCGATCCGCTCGCCCGCCTCGCGCGCCATGCCGAGCGTTATCTTGCGGTCGACGATTCCCGCTCCGGCGATGACCGTGTCTTCCGTGTGCGCTTCCGCCGTGTCGCCCTCGCTGACGGCCGCGGCAATGCCGCCTTGCGCCCAGGCGGAGGAGGCGCCCTCGCCGATGGGGGCGGAGGTGAGGACCGTCACCCGGCGCGGCGCGAGCTTCAGCGCGCAGAAGAGCCCGGCGAGGCCGCCGCCGATGATCACGATGTCGTCGTGTTGCGGCCCCTCGGAGGCGGCGTTCTTCACCAGTTCCATTGGCTTCGCGCCCGTCAGGACTTGAGATTGACCATGCGCTCCACGGAGCGGCGGGCCCTTGCGGCGATCATCGGATCGATAATCACTTCCTCCTTCATCTCCAGCAGCGAGTCGAGGATCTTCGGCAGGCTGATCCGCTTCATGTACGGACACAGGTTGCAAGGCCGCACGAAATTGACGTTCGGCGTTTCGGCGGCGACGTTGTCGGCCATCGAGCATTCGGTGACCATGACGACGCGCGGCGGCTCGTTGGTCTTTACCCAATCGATCATTTTCGCCGTCGAGCCGGTAAAATCGGCCTCGGCGAGCACGTCAGGCGGGCATTCCGGATGCGCGATGATCTTCACGCCTGGATCGGCCTCGCGATAGGCGCGCAGCTCTTCGCCGGTGAAGCGCTCATGCACCTCGCAATGGCCCTTCCAGACGATCAGCTTCACGTCCGTCTGCGACTGGACGTAATGCGCCAGATATTCGTCCGGCACGAAGATCACCCGGTCCGTGCCGAGCGACTCGACGACCTGGACGGCGTTGGAGGAGGTGCAGCAGATATCGGTCTCCGCCTTCACGTCGGCCGATGTGTTGACATAGGCGACGACGGGCACGCCGGGATAGGCGGCGCGCATCGCCCTGAGATCGGCGCCTGTGATGGAAGCGGCGAGCGAGCAGCCGGCATCCATGTCGGGAATGAGCACGGTCTTTTCCGGGCTCAGAAGCTTCGACGTCTCGGCCATGAAATGGACGCCGCACTGGACGATGACGTCGGCCTCGACCTTGGCGGCCTGCTGGGCGAGTTGCAGGGAATCGCCCATGAAATCCGCGACGCCATGAAAGATTTCCGGCGTCATGTAGTTATGCGCGAGGATGACCGCGTTGCGCTCCTTTTTCAACTCGTTGATCGCCTTGATATAGGGCGCGTGGAACGGCCACTCGACCGAGGGTATGACGTTGGCGACCTTCTCGTAGATCGGGCGCATTTCGCGCTCCAGCGCCGGCGTCCACTGCAGATCCGGCATGGGCAGCTTCCGGTAGCTCTTGCCAGACGAGAGGACGGCCTGCGCCTTTTCCCCCGCCGGGACGGTTGCAGAAAGCTCGGTCATGTCTTCCTCCTTATACTCAATTTGAGTATAATATGGCCGTTAAAACAGCCGGCATCCCTGCCAGCTTGCGATCGACGCCAGCCGAAATACGCTTGGCTCATTCAATATGCGATATGGGGAGGCTTGTCGAGCATGTCCAGTAGAGGGGAGCCGGCACGTCTTTGAACGGAGTTTCGAGTGCGACCAAGGAATCATATGAGCGACCGTTCATCCCTCTCCCAAATTGTTTGCCGATGACTATACTGCCTGAGGGCGTTGGAAATCGCACACGCCGCGCGGGCCCGATTTCCAGCATGGCCCGGACGGACGGATTGATATAAGCGTGCATATGCACGTAAATGCGCGCGGCACATCTGAATTCGAGGCAGTGATGACGGCGATGACGGAAGCTGCGGCGCCAAAGCCGCTGATGCAGAACCTCTGGGTGGCAGTCCTAGCAGGGTGCCTGATTGCCGCGATCGGCTTCGGGCCGCGCTCGGCGATGGGCTTCTTCCAGTTGCCTATGCTCACCGATACGGGTTGGGACCGCACGACGTTCGCTCTTGCCATGGCCATCCAGAACCTCGCATGGGGGCTGGGACAGCCCGTCTTCGGCGCCATGGCTGATCGATACGGCTCGGCGCGAGTCCTCGCGGCGGGCGGGCTGGTATACGCCGCGGGCCTTTACATGATGGCGGTCGCGGACGCACCGGTAATGCTCCATGTCGGCGGCGGCGTGCTCGTCGGTCTCGGCGTTGCCGCATGCTCCTTCACGATCGTCATGGCGGCGCTCGCCAGGCGGGTTCCCGCCGAACGGCGCACGCTGATCTTCGGCCTTGCCACCGCCTCGGGTTCGTTCGGCATGTTCGCCTTCTCGCCGCTCTCGCAGGCACTGATAAGCGCATTGGGCTGGTCGGATGCGCTCGTCTGGCTCGGCGCCGGCATGCTGCTGATTCCGCTGCTCGCCATCCCCCTTCAGGGGCGTTCTGCCGGAATGGGCGCCTTCTCCAGACAACTCGAGCAGTCGGCAGGTCAGGCGTTCAACGAGGCGGTGCGCACCCGCAACTATCTGCTGCTGATTTCGGGCTTCTTCGTTTGCGGCTTCCAGGTTGCATTCATCACGGCCCATTTTCCCGCCTATATCGGCGATATCGGGCTCGATGCGTCCTATGCGGTTCTCGCTTTGTCGCTGATCGGCCTGTTCAATATCGTCGGATCGCTCGTTTCCGGCTTTGTCGGGCAGCGCTACTCCAAGCCCCGCTCACTGGCATTCATCTATATCTGCCGTTCGATCGCGGTCACCGCGTTCCTGCTGCTGCCGCAGTCGGGCACGAGCGTCATCGTCTTCTCGGTCGTGATGGGCCTGCTCTGGCTGTCCACCGTCCCGCTGACCAACGCGCTCGTCGCCGTCTTCTTCGGCACGCGGCATCTGGGAATGCTCGGAGGGCTGGTCTTCCTGTCGCATCAGATCGGCTCGTTCCTCGGCGTGTGGGCCGGCGGTGCGCTCTACGACATTTATGGAAGCTATGACGCCGTCTGGTGGCTCGGGGTTGCGCTCGGCCTCTTCGCGGCAGCTGTTCACTGGCCGATCCGAGAGCAGGCCGTGCCGAGGCTCCAGCCGGCCTGAGACGGCGCCTTCGGCGGGTTCCGGCTATTCCGGCTCGATCGGGACGATCAGGCAGGTTTCCGTTCCGTGCGCCAGCAGCTTGCCGGATGAGTCCACCAGCCGTCCCTCGCTGGTCGCGATCCTGCGGCCGCGGCTGAGCAGGGTCCCGGTACAGTAGACCGGTCCTGCGTCGGGGAGGATCGGCCTTACGAGGTTCAGCTTGTACTCGACCGTCGAATAGGTCTCCCCGATCTTCAGCGTGGTGTGGACGGCGCAGGCCATCGCCGTATCCATGATGGCGCCGGCCCACCCGCCGTGAACCACGCCGTGGAGATTGATGTGGTACTTGCCGGGGCGCCCTTCGAACACGGCTCTGCCCGATTCCACTTCGGTGAGATGAAAGTTCAGCGTCTCCGGCATCGAGCGGACGACGTGATCCTTGTTGAGCATATAGGCCTGCAACTGGCTGAGCCCGTCCATGCGCTTCAGCGCTTCGCGGATCTTGTCGATGTCCAGCGGGCGGTATTCGCTGCTCATATAGCGCCGACTCCTCTATAAGTGTATATACACCTGACTTCCTGTTACGATATTGGAAACGTTTGAATCGTACAAGTGTATATACATGTAAATCCCGGAGGGAAGGGATGAGCGATCAGCTTCTGCGCTGTACCTGTTATCGTCTGCGCCGCGCCGCGCGCATGGCGACCCAGGGCTACGATGCCGCGCTGGCCGATGCCGGGCTCACCGCGACGCAGTTCGCCCTGCTTGCCGAACTCTCCCGCGCGCGTGCCGTTCCGGTGAGCGTTCTGGCCCGCAGGCTCGGCACCGACCGCACCACCATGACCCGCACGCTCCGCCCACTGCTGCGCGAAAAGCTTGTCGCCCCGGAGAGAACCGGCGACCGGCGGGTGCACGCCGTCTCCATGACCGATGCGGGCCTGGCCCGCTATGCAGAGGCGGCCCGGCTGTGGCGCGATGCCGAGGCGGACATGGCGCGTGGTCTCGGCGCCGAAAAGCTTGAGGAGCTTTATTCCCTGCTCCAGCGGGTGGAAGAGGTGATGGTCAGCGTCCGGCGTAGCGAAGACCCGGCGCCGGCCGCTCGGGCAGGACCTCGCGCCTGAAGCGGAAGAGCTGCGCCGGCCGGCCGCCCGTCGTCAGCCGCGTGGTCCCGGTGGGTTCCACCAACTGGCCCTGCTCGACGAGGCGTCGGAAATTCTGCTTGTGCAGGTGCCGGCCTGCGATCGACTCCACCGTCCTTTGCAGTTCCGTCAGCGTGAAGGCGGCAGGCATGAGTTCGAAGATCACCGGGCGGTATTTGATCTTGGCGCGCAGCCGTCCCATGGCGGTCGCCAGGATGCGGCGATGGTCGAAGCGCATCGGCCGGCCGAGCGTCGGCGCCGGCTGCCACGCTTTCGCCGTCTCGCGTCCGTCGCGCAGCGCTTCGGCCATCAGCCCGGCCTCGTAGAGAAGCTCGTATCGTTCCAGGACTCGCTCGTCGTCCCATACGGCGGGGCCGACCCCGAAGCAGAGCGCCAGCCTTTCGCGGCGGCTCAGCGGATTGCGGTCTTCGCTGCCGCCCCGCCCGCCAGCCCAGCGCCGGAGGCGCGGCAGGATTTCGCTGTCGAGGATTTCCGGCCGTCCCTCGCGCCAGTCCTCCCAGGGGAAATAATCGTAGATCGCGCGCCAGCCGGCTTTTGGCTTCTTGCCTGCCGGCAGCTGCGTCAGCGCGAGATAGCCGATGGATACCACATGCGGGCCGATATCGCCGGGCTCGGCGTGGCGGCCCCGGTCGCCGAAGGAATAGAGCTGCTCGACATAGCCGAGCTCGATCCCGCGCTGTTCCAGCACCCAGCTCCGCAGACCGGTCTCCATGGTCCGGTGACGCAGCGGATCGAACGGCCCGAAAGGCAACAGGTCGGCGCCTCGGTCGGCGCTCCGAACGGGGGTCTCCACGATGGCGACGATGGGCGTTTCCTCGTGCACGGAGACGATGGCGGCATTGAGCTCGATTTCGATCCCGGCCGGGCCGGCTTCGACACTCATGCACGCTTGCCGATGTCGTCCGGCGAAAGCATGAAGGGCGTGCCTTCCGCGCAGAAGTCGCCGCGACCGATGGCCTCGATTGCGTCGGCCATCCGCCCGCCACGGCCCAGCATGTCGTCGGCCAGTCGCACCAGCCGCGCGTTCGGCGTCGCCGTCGGCGCGCGCCGCCGCAGCGCCACCGCGGCTCCCATTTCGTCGATCTCGGGATAGAGCGCGCAGAGGGTGATGTAGCCGGCGGCCGTCGAGCGACTGATGCCGGCCCAGCAATGGATGACGATCGGCGCTTCGCGCGGCCAGCGCCGGACGAAATCGAGCAGCGTTGCGATATGCGTCTCGCCGGGCGGGACCATTCCCTCCATCGGCTCGGTGATGTCGTTCATGCCCAGATAGAGATGATTTTCCGCCCTGACGCTTGCCGGGCGGCGCACCGGTGTGGCCTCGTTGATCAGCGTCACGACATGTTCGGCACGGCATGCGGCGACGGTGTCGTGCAGGCGCGCGAGTGAACAGACGTGAATCATTTGGACCTTCTCCCTGTCTTGAAGGTCATTCTAGCGCATTTTTTGCCGATTGCATGACGCGGCCGCTGCCGCCGCGAGCGACACGCGCTCGGCGAACGCCGATTCGATGGCGGCGGCCGGCAGCGGGGCGAGGGGGTGAAGCGCCGCCACACTGCCGCCTTTCAGGCGGCCCGGGCGTCCGAAGAATCCGGCCGCTTCCCTGTCCGAAAAGCCGGCGAGCTGCGTCGCCTCCAGAAACGCGGCGATCCGGTCGGCGCGCTTGATCATCCGCGTCTCTTCGGCGGGCAGCGGCACGGGGAGGCCGAAATGCAGGTGAATGGCGTCAAGCAGGCGCGTCTCGACCAGTTTGTAGTCGCCGCCGATCACCGCCTTGAAGGGCGAGATCATGTCGCCGATCACATATTCCGGCGCGTCGTGCAACAAAGCGGCAAGCCGCAGGCGGGCATGGGCTTCCGGATCGATCAGCAGGACGATCTCCTCGACAAGGAGGGAATGCTGGGCGACCGAGAAGGCATGATCGCCGGCCGTCTGGCCGTTCCAGCGCGCCACCCGCGCCAGCCCGTGCGCGATATCGCTGAGTTCCACGTCGAGCGGCGATGGATCGATGAGGTCGAGGCGCCTGCCGCTCAGCATCCGCTGCCAGACGCGAGGTGGCTTCTGCGAGGTCAATGCTCCGCTCCGCTCGCAGCGGGCAGCCATTCGGGCGGATGCGCGGCAAGGCGTGCCCCGCCGCATTCGAGCGGCACCGAGCCGGCTTCATCCAGCCTGTCGAGGCGGAGCAACGCTAGGCCCCTGTCTCCCGATGACCCGCCCATCGTCCCGACGACCTTCCCGCCGGCGGTCACGTCCGCCCTCGCTTCGGCGACATCGCC
Organism: Flavobacteriaceae bacterium; assembly: GCA_050249695.1. Lineage (GTDB taxonomy): Bacteria > Pseudomonadota > Alphaproteobacteria > Rhizobiales > Tepidamorphaceae > JACKJP01. The sequence continues at coordinate 233,402 of JBFWQA010000004.1, forward strand.
CGCAATGCTCACGGGCACGAAACGCTTGCGCGCCGTTCCTCTGTGCTGCATGCGCGAAACGACTTCCTGGCCGACGAAACAGCCCTTGTCGAAATCGACGCCGCGCAGGCGGTCGTAGGATGCTTCATGCGGGAACACATCGCCGGAGGCGAAGTCGTGGACGAGTTCGGCCACGCCGAGGGTCATGCGGTGCCGGGCATAGGCCTTGGCGCCGGGCCGCAGACCTTGCGTTTCGCCGCGCGGCAGGATGGCCCGCCCGCCCAGTGCCGCAATGCGCGGATCTGCCGGCAGGTCTGTATCGCCGTCGAAGGCCGCGACGACGGCGTAATCGTCCGTCCGGTCGGCGATCTCCGCCTTGGCCCGCAGCTTGTAGAAGGCGAGACGCTTGACGAACTCGGCCGCGAGCGTGTTGTGGACGTCAAGCAGGAGCGTATCCTCGCCTTCCGGCCGTACGATGAATTCAAAGAGAATTTTCCCCTGCGGCGTCAGGAGAGCGCCGTGACGCGGCCCCGTCATGCCTTCGGCTTCGACGGTGATCAGCCGTTCCAGAAGCGAGCGCGCATCCGGTCCCGAGACCGAGATCACCGAACGGTCTTCCAGGATGACCGGTTTGCCCGTCATGCGTTTCTCCCTCCTGCGGATCGTCCCCGGCTTGCCCGAAGCCTTCCGGACGCATAGGTATGCGGTGACGTTTTCCCGGACAAGAGCAACCGCCATCCATGCCCGAGACATTCGATTCCATCTTTGCCGGCGGCACAGTCGTCAACCACAACGGAACGATCAGGGCCGATATCGGCGTCCGCGCCGGCCGTTTCGCCGCCCTCGGCGACCTGGCGCGCGCCGATGCCGGCGAACGTATCGATTGCACGGGTCTGCACCTCCTGCCAGGCTTCATCGACACCCAGGTTCATTTCCGCGAGCCGGGCCTTGAGCACAAGGAAGACCTGGAAACCGGCTCGCGCGCCGCGGTGATGGGCGGCGTGACCGCCGTCTTCGAAATGCCCAACACCAGTCCGCAGACGGTGACGGCGTCGGCGCTCGAAGACAAGCTGGCCCGCGCGGAGGGCCGCATGCACTGCGATTTCGCCTTCTTCGTCGGCGGTACCCACGACAATGCGCGCGACCTGCCCGAGCTTGAGCGCCTGCCCGGCGTGCCGGGCGTGAAGGTTTTCATCGGCTCGTCCACCGGCGATCTGCTGGTGGAGGATGACGGTGGTATCGAGGCGATTCTTTCCAGGATTTCGCGCCGCGCGGCCTTTCATTGCGAGGACGAGTACCGGTTGCGCGAGCGCGCGGCCCTGCGTGGCGCGAACGATCCCTCGACCCACCCGGTCTGGCGCGACGAGGAAGCCGCGCTTCTCGCCACGACAAGGCTGGTCGATATCGCCCGGCGGCTCGGCAAGCGCGTTCACGTGCTGCATGTCTCCAGCGCCGAGGAGATGGTGTTTCTCGCCGGCGCCAAGGATGTCGCGAGCGTCGAGGTGACGCCGAACCATCTCACGATGGCCGCCGAGGAGGCCTATCCGCGCCTCGGCTCGAAGGCGCAGATGAACCCGCCGGTGCGCGGCGAGCGCCATCGCGACGCCCTCTGGCGGGCCGTCTTCGACGGGACGGCCGACATTCTAGGCTCCGACCACGCGCCGCATACGCTGGAGGAGAAGGCGAAGCCCTATCCGTCCTCGCCCTCCGGCATGACGGGCGTGCAGACGCTGTGTCCGATCATGCTCGACCACGTCGCGGCCGGCCGGCTGTCGCTGGAACGGCTCGTGGACATGACGAGCGCCGGCCCGGCGCGCCTCTTCAACATCGCCTGCAAGGGCCGCATCGCCAACGGCTATGACGCCGACCTGACCATCGTCGATCTCAAGCAAAGCCGCGCGATCACCAACGACTGGATCGCCTCGCGCAGCAGATGGACGCCTTTCGACGGCAAGCGGGTGAACGGTTGGCCTGTCGGCACGATCGTGCGCGGCCGGAAGGTCATGTGGGAAGGCGAGATGGTAACGCCTTCCTCGGGCGCGGCGGTGCGCTTTCTGGAGACGCTCCAGCCGGCCTGAACCGGCCTCTATTCGCCAGTCGTGAAGAAGTGCCAGACCCCGTCCGGTCCGATGCCGAGCCTGTAGAAGACATACTGTCCGAATATCTCCATCCCCTCGCGGTCACCCGGCGTGATGATGCGGTAGAGGTCGACTTCCTGGGCCGGCGTCAGCGCCTTGAACGGGAGCGCGGCGAGATAGGGCCAGACATACATTTCCTGCGGCGTGCCGACGCCGGTATGGGCGTATCCCATTTCCAGCACCTCGCTCATGATCGCGAGCATCTCGCGCCCGTCCGGATCTCCTGACAGCGCCTTCAGCACTTCGATGGGGTCGGTTACATCGTCCATCGGCGGCAGGCTCGGCGGCATCTCGTTGCTCTGGATGACGATGTTGAGTTTAGTGACATCGCCTGTCCGGGCAGCTTCCAGTATCTGTTCGCGCATCCGCCTGACCGGCTCGGGCAGGGCCCCGACATCGGTGGAGATGGGGGGCGGCGGTTCGTCCGAGGCGGAGGCACCTTCGTCCTGACCGCTTTCGCCGGAACCGTCTGGCGCCTTGTCGCCGTCCTCGCCCTGTCCCGGCAGCGTGATCGTCTCGGTCCGCACCGGCCGGGGCGGCGGGTTCTCGCCCGCGGCGAGGGCGCCGGACGGCGCGCAGACCAGGATCAGCAATGCGAGTAGGCGCGCGCGCATGGCATCAGTTTCCATATCGGGAGGCAATCCGAGCCGAGATGTCGGTGCCTTCCTTCACATAGCGTTCGATCACGAACACCGCCGAATCCGTGCAGTGCGTGTAGGCGTTGCGAAAGCCGCGATAGCCGCGGTTGAAACTGTCGATCAGCTTGGCGCGCCGGGCACCGTCGGACGTTTCGGCATCGAGCAGTTCGGTCATCTTGTCGCGCCATACCTGCCCTTCCTCGGCACCGCAGAGGTCGCGCAGATAGTGAAGCGCGCCGAGTATCTCCGACAACCGCATGATGTCCGTCTCATACGGCGGATCGGGACGCAGGTTTTGCTGCGCGACCGCGCCGCCGGCAGCGCTCAGCGCGAGGAAGAGCAGGGCTAGGGCACGTAATCTCATCGCTTCGCTATCGGCGGGTTCCCGGTTTGCGGCCACTCATGCTTCAAAATCGGGGCAATTGGAAGACGCTCTTTCCGTCTCTGCCTTAGTGCGCGACCAGCGCGTCGCGCAGGAACGCGCGTGCCCGTTCGACGGTCTGCGCCAGTTGCGGCGTCGTCTCCAGCGTCCCGATCTCCGCCGGCAGCATCCAGCGGAGCGTCTCGTCATCGGCATCGCAATCGCCGTCCGGTTCTGCGGCGAAGACCATGATGACGAAATGGTCGTGCCTGCCTTCGCCTTTGTCGATGACCTCCACAATATCGGCGATCCCGGCCAGGCCGATGGTCAGGCCCGTCTCCTCCAGGACTTCGCGGCGTATGGCCTCGGCCAGCCGCTCTCCGGGCTCGACCCTGCCGCCGGGCAGCGACCAGCTGCCGGGAAACGGACCGGCCTCCCGGCGCTGAAGCAGAACCCGATCGCCATCGAAAATCGCTGCGCTTACGGCGAGAAGGGGCAGGGGCGGCGTATTTTGCACTGCAGCAGACATGGCCTTCAGTCCGACATGAAGGCCCGCGCGCGTCAAGGCTGTCCGGGCAACAGTCGTCATCAAAACACCATGGGCTGGTCAGCCGAAAAGCCTGTCCGCCAGGGTGCGGGAATCCTCCTCCGACGCATCCGCCGGATCGTCGCGATAGCGTCCTTTCCCGTTGATGATTCCCGCGGCATGATCCATCAGATCGCGCGCACGTGCGACGCACTCGCCGGCGCGCAGCGTAGCCCTGCTCGTTTCGCCCGCTTCCATTTCCCGCCGGAGCCTCGCGATGCCCTCCACGAGGACGGCCGAAAGCTCGGCGATCGTGAGATCGAACATCTGGCGGCGCCCGCGGGCACACTCCCTGTAGGCCTCAATTGCGTGGAATCGTTCCCTCAGACCGGATTTGGCGAAGTGGGCCTCATAGCCGATCGGCATCCAGTTCTGCAGGTCTTCGAAACATTCCGGCACGTCCGGAGCCAGCCCGAACAGCATGATGGCTTCATTGAAATGGTTGAGATAATCCGTGGAAAGGCCGGTAGCCGCATTGACGGTCGACCACGTCCATGCGCGGACCCTATCGTCCCGCCCCGCCTGCCCGTGCGGTTTCTGCAATGCCATCCCCCCAATCAGCTCTCGGCATCATGAACAGGGGGTGTTAAACTGCCGTTACCGTAACGGAAACAAAGGCGCGGATTCATGTGCGGGCGATTCAAGCTGACCACGCCGCCCGACAAGCTGCGCAGCTATTTCAACTATGCCGAGCAGCCCAATTTTCCGCCCCGCTACAATATCGCGCCGACCCAGCCGATCGCCGTCGTGCGGGCCGGCGTCGAACCGGGTGCGCGCCACTTTGCGCTGCTGCGCTGGGGCCTGATCCCGCCCTGGGTGAAGGACGTCGCGAAATTTCCGCTGATCATCAACGCCCGTGCCGAGGAGGCGGCGGGAAAGCCCGCTTTTCGCGCGGCCCTGCGCCGGCGCCGCTGCCTCATCCCCGCAGACGGCTTCTACGAGTGGCAGGCGCCCGCCGGTACCGGCGGGCGCAAAGTGCCCTATCTGATCTACCGCGCGGATGGCGGCCCCTTCGCATTTGGCGGCCTTTGGGAGCACTTTATCGATACTCATGGCAACGAGATCGAGACGGCGGCGATCCTGACGACAGACGCGAACGCCGATCTTGCGCCCATTCACGCGCGTTGCCCGGTCGTGATCGGCGACGGGTATTTCTCCCGCTGGCTGGACCACGCGGACGAACGTGTCGAATCGATCGCCGATCTCCTGCGGCCGCCGCCGGACGGCTTTTTCTCCGCCTACGCGGTCTCCACGCTTGTCAACTCGGTGGCCAACGACAACGCTTCGCTTGTCGAGCCGGCGGGCGGCGAGCCGATACCGCCGCAGCGAAGGGAAAAACCCGCCGAGGACGAAGCGCCGCCGAGGCAGCTCAAACTTTTCTAGATCACTTTTCCAGGATTGAGGATGCCGTTCGGATCGAGCGTCCGCTTGATGTCTTTCATCAGCGCCAGCGCGACCGGGTCCTTTGTTCTGGCGAGCAGTTCCCGCTTGTAGCGGCCGATACCGTGTTCGGCGGAGATCGATCCGCCGAACCGGATCACCAGATCGTGCACGGCCGCGTGCAGTCTTTCGCTCCGTGCCAGAAATGCATCGGCGTCGCCGCCGGCTGGCTGGCTGATGTTGAAGTGGATATTGCCGTCGCCGATATGGCCGAAAGGAAGCGGGCGGCAGTCCGGATCGATCGCGAGGACGGTGGCGACCGCTTCCTCGATGAAAGCTGGAACGCGGGCCACCGGGACAGACACGTCGTGTTTCAGCGATGCGCCTTCCGGCTTCTGGGCTTCCGACATCGTCTCGCGCAGCGCCCACAGGCTCTGCGCCTGCGCCAGCGAGGCGGCGACGACGGCGTCGGCAACTTCACCGGCTTCGATCGCCTGCGCGAGGACGCGCTGCAGCATGGCTTCAAGACCGGGATCCTCGCTGCCGGTAGCGAGGTCTACGAGCAGATACCAGGGATGGGGCGAGGCCATCGGATCGCGCTTGCCCGCGTAGCGCAGGGTGAAGTCGATGGCGAGGCGTGGCATCAGTTCCGCCGCCGTCACCATCGGTCCGGCCGCCCCAATCAGCCGGTTGAGGAAGGCGAGGGCGGCGGCCGGCGATTCCATGCCCGCAAGCGCCGTGACCGTGAGAACGGGCCTTGCGTGAAGCTTCAGCGTAGCCGCCGTGATGACGCCGAGAGTGCCTTCCGCGCCGATGAAGAGGTCGCGCAGATCATAGCCCGTATTGTCCTTCTTAAGCGCGCCGAGCCCGTGCCAGACGCGGCCGTCCGCCAGCACGACCTCCAGACCGAGGCAAAGTGCGCGGGCGCTTCCGTATGCGATAACGCCGATGCCCCCGGCATTGGTGGAGAGATTGCCGCCGATCATGCAGGAACCCTGCGAGGCGATCCTCAGCCCGAAATAGAGTCTGGCATTCGCGGCCGCATCCTGCACGGACTGCAGCGTCATGCCGGCTTCGGCGGTGAGCGACATGCCGGCGGCGTCGATATCGCGCAGCCGGTTCATGCGTTCCAGCGAGAGGATGATTTCGCCAAGCCCCGCAGTCGGCAAGTGTCCACCGGCAAGCCCGGTGGCGCCCCCCTGCGGCACAACCGGAATGCGCTGACTGTCGGCGAGGGCCATGATGCGCGAAACGTCGTCCGTGTTTCCCGGCCGCAGGACGAGCGGTGTTTCCACCGCCCCGTGCTCGCGCCAGTCCTGCAGGTAGCGGGAAGTGTCTTCAGCCGCCGAAAGCGCGTTTGCCTCGCCGACGATGCTCGTGAAATCCGCCCTGAGCGGTTCGGTAAGCGTGCCGTATCGCCTGTTCATGCCGATTGAACCTTAGACAGGCCGCGGCGCTGCGGCGCGCTGGAGCCGGTCGTTGATCGCGATGCCGAGGCCGCTGTTTGGAATGCGGGCGACGGCGATCGCCGAAGGTTTGACGGCGTCCATCCGCCGCAGCGTTTCAAAAAGGCAGGCCGCCGCCTCGCCGACATCCCCCTCCGGCGACAGGTCGGCGTAAGCCTTCACCTGTCCGGCGAGATGCCTGTAGAAGCCCCCGAAATCGACAAAGGCCTCATTCTCTCCTGCGTGGCGGGCATTCAGGCGCACCGGGGCATGCGGCGCGTAATGCGAGGTCAGCATGCCCGGCGCGACGGGCGCTCCCGAGCTGATCCCGCTCGCCGTCTCCACTCGTCCGGCGACCGCCTCGATGTCCTCCGGCGCCAGCGCGCCGGGGCGCAGCAGCTTGGCCGCACCGCCCGTGCAGGCGACGATCGTCGATTCGATGCCCAGCCGGCATGCGCCGTCGTCGATGCCGATGGCGACCGTCTCGCCGAGATCGCCCAGCGCGTCCTGAAGCCGCGTCGCGGTCAGCCGGCCGGAAAGGTTCGCGCTCGGTGCGACGACCGGCCGTCCCAGCCTGGCGATGACGGCGCGCATCACCGGATGGGCGGGAAGCCTGATTGCGATCGTGTCGAGTCCTGCCGTGGCCAGCGCGGCGACCGGACAGTCGCGCGATTGCGGCACGACGAGCGTCAGCGGCCCCGGCCAGAAGCGGGCGGCCAGCTGTGCGGCAAGGTCGCTGAATATCCCGCATTTGTGCGCCATTTCAAGCGAATCGACATGCGCGATGAGCGGGTTGAACGAGGGGCGTCCCTTGGCGGCGTAGAGCGCTGCGACCGCGCGCGGATTGGTGGCGTCGGCGGCGATTCCATAGACCGTTTCCGTCGGCAGCACCGCGAGATTGCCCGCGCGCAACGCGTTGGCAACCGCATCGACGGCACCTTCGTCGCCCGGAAAACGGATATCGACCATGATGGCGCTCTTGCTCCTCCTTTCCATCACCGGCGCGCTCGCGCGGGGATGGATGACATTGATGGGTCGTGACCCTAGATTATGAGCGGCGCTGCCGTTGTCGCCCGCTTGGGGACGGCGCGTCAACAGGAACCGCAAGGGTCCCGTCCGATAACAGGGAAACGCCGCCACCATGAGTTTTCAAGCGCCCGTCGCAGACATGCTCCATATCCTTCGCCGCGCCATCGGTCTTGGAGACGATATTGCCGCCGGCCGCATGGGCGATCTGACGGATGATGTTCTCTCAGCGGTGCTGGAGGAGGCGGGCCGGTTCGCGGCGAGCGAGATCGCGCCGCTCAACCGTGTCGGCGACACGCAGGGCGCGGTGTGGAGGGATGGCGAAGTCATCACGCCGGCGGGCTGGAAAGAAGCTTACAAGGCATGGGTCGAGGGCGGCTGGGCGACGCTTTCCTGTCCTGCCGAGTACGGCGGTCAGGACCTGCCGCTGACGATCGGCATGGCGGCGCAGGAACTGTGGAATTCGGCGGCGCTCTCCTTCGGCATCAACCCGGTCCTCACGGCCGGAGCGGTCGAGGCGCTGACTGCCCATGGCAGCGACGATCTCAAGCAGCGTTATCTGGGCAAGCTCGTCTCGGGCGAATGGACGGGCACGATGAATCTCACCGAACCGCAGGCCGGCTCCGACCTTGCGCTCTTGAGATCGCGCGCGGAGCGAAACGGCGATGGAACCTACCGCATCTCCGGGACCAAGATCTTCATCACCTATGGCGAGCACGATCTTGCCGACAACATCATCCATCTGGTCCTCGCGCGTCTGCCGGATGCGCCCCCCGGCACGCGCGGCATATCGCTGTTTCTCGTCCCGAAAATCCTGCCGGACGGCAGTCGCAACGACATCGCCTGCGCTGGCATCGAGCACAAGATGGGTCTGCATGGCAGCCCCACCTGCACCCTCATCTATGGAGAGAAGGGCGGCGCCACGGGCTGGCTGATCGGCGAGGAGAACAAGGGGCTGAACTGCATGTTCACGATGATGAACAACGCCCGTCTCGCCGTCGGCATCCAGGGCGTCGCGGTCGCGGAGCGCGCTTGGCAACAGGCCCGCGCCTATGCCGGCGAACGCCGGCAGGGCCGCCTGCCGGGCATGGGGCCGACCGAGACGGTCGCCATCGTCGCCCATCCCGATATCCGCCGCTCGCTCGCCCAGATGGAGGCGCTGACAGCCGCCTCGCGCGCCATCTGCTACGCGACCGCCCATGCGATCGACCTTTCCGAACGCGCCGAGGACGATGAAGGCCGTCGCGCCGCCAAGGCCCGAGCCGATCTGTTGACGCCGCTCGCCAAGGCTTTCTCCACCGATATGGGCGTGGAGGTCGCCTCCATCGGCGTCCAGGTCCATGGCGGGATGGGCTTCATCGAGGAGACAGGTGCGGCCCAGCATCTGCGCGATGCCCGCATTACGCCGATCTACGAAGGGACCAACGGCATCCAGGCGATCGATCTGGTGACGCGCAAGCTGCCCATGGCCGGCGGCGCGGTCGCCCGCGACTACATCGCGGAAATCGCCGCAATCGCGAACGCGGCGGCAAAAGACGACGACGCCGTGTTGAAGAAGGCCGGCGGTTATCTCGCGGACGCGGTTGCGCATCTCACCGAGGCGACAGACTGGATTCTCAGATCCGGAAACGAGGCGCCGGACGACGTTCTTGCCGGAGCAACACCCTATCTGCGGTCGTTCAGCCTGGTCGCGGGCGGAGCCTATCTGTTGCGGGGCGCGCTTGCGGCCAGCGCTGGGAACGACGCCGATGCAGGTCAGCGGCGCCGCGCGGCGGCGTTCTTTGCCGCCAATTTTCTGCCCGCCTGCGCCGGTCTTGCCCGAACCGTCACCGAGGCCGCCGACACGCTGCCCGATGCGGCCGCGTTCGCCTGACCGAACGGAACGAGGAAACGTTTCATGTCGACGCTCTATCTCACCCATGCCGACTGTCTCGGGCATGCGCCGTTCGAAGGTCATCCGGAGCGGCCGGCGCGGCTGGAGGCGATCTGGAAGAAGCTGGAGGATGAAAGCTTCGCCGCTCTGCTGCGCGAGGATGCTGTTGCCGCGGCCCCGGAAGAGGCTTCGCTGGCGCACCCGGAATCCTATGTCCAGCGGATCGCGGGGCTGGCCCCATCCGAAGGCATCATCGGGATCGACGCTGACACTTCGATGTCGCCGGGAAGCTGGCGCGCGGCGCTGCTGGCCGTCGGCGCGGCGAAGCGCGCCGTGGACGCCGTCATGTCGGGCGAGGCAACGAATGCCTTCTGCGCCATACGCCCGCCCGGACACCATGCCGAACATGACAGGGCGATGGGTTTCTGCTTCTTCAACAATGCCGCTATCGCTGCGTCCTACGCGCGCGCCAAATATGGCGCGGAACGTCTGGCGATCATCGATTTCGACGTCCACCACGGCAACGGTACGCAGGATATCTTCTGGAGCGACCGCAACGTCTTTTACGGCTCAACGCACCAGATGCCGCTCTATCCCGGCTCCGGCGCGATTCGCGAGACCGGCGCCGGCAATATATTCAACGCGCCGCTGCGTCCCGGTTCGGGCAGCGACTATTTCCGCATGGCGATGGAGGAGCGCATTCTGCCCGCGCTGGAGAATTTCTCTCCCGATCTGATCGTCGTCTCCGCCGGCTTCGATGCCCACACGCGCGATCCGCTGGCCGATATCCATTTGCAGGACGAGGATTTCGGCTGGATCACCGGACGCCTGATGGATATCGCCGACAGGCGCTGCGACGGCAGGATCGTCTCGCTGCTCGAAGGCGGCTATGATCTTGAGGGTCTTGCGGGCGGCGTCGCCGCCCATGTGGGACAGCTGATGCGGGCCTGAAGGCCGCGCATGCTCCACGGGAAGGACAGGAATGAGCTGGCAACCGGCACCCGATCCGCAATTCGGCGACGCGCGCAGCTGCGACGCGGTGGAAACCGTGATCCTCGGCCGTGCCCGCGATATCGGCGGCTTCGACGTCAGGCGCGTGCTGCCCTCGGCGCGCAGGCGCATGGTCGGCCCCTTCATCTTTCTCGACCAGATGGGTCCGGCGGAGTTTCTCGTCGGCGACGGCCTCGACGTGCGCCCCCACCCGCATATCGGCCTGGCGACGGTGACCTACCTGCTCGACGGCGAGATCATGCATCGCGACAGTCTTGGCACGGCGCTGCCGATCCTGCCTGGCGAGGTGAACTGGATGACGGCTGGCAAGGGGATCGTCCACTCTGAACGAACCGCGCCGGAGACAAAGGCGCGCGGTGGCAGGCTGCTCGGTCTTCAGGCCTGGGTGGCGCTGCCCAAGGATCGCGAGGAGGGCACTCCGGCTTTCGTGCATGTGGGCCGCGGCGAACTGCCGGTGATCGAGGGGGAGGGCAACTCGGTCTGCCTCGTCGCTGGGACGTTCGCCGGCGCGAGCGCCCCGGTTCATACGGCCAGCGCCATGGTCTATGCCGATGCGACGATGAACGCCGGCGCGCGTCTGCCGATCGACGCCGAACATGAGGAGAGGGCCGTCTACGTGCTGTCGGGCCGGATCGAGATCGGCGGCGAAACTTTCGAGCCCGGCGGACTGCTGATCCTCAAGCCCGGAGAAAGCGTCGCGCTCACCGCGCTCGACGACAGCCGGCTGATGATCATCGGCGGAGAGGCCATGGACGGGCCACGCTATATCTGGTGGAATTTCGTTTCCAGTCGCAAGGAGCGAATCGAACAGGCCAAGGCGGACTGGAAGGCCGGCCGTTTCGATAGCGTGCCGGGCGACGAAGAGGAATTCGTGCCCCTGCCGGAATGAGCGGCGGCACGGCGAGGAAGGAGCAGGAATTGGCCGACAGCGAAGGCGGGAAATCCGGCAGCGACGGCGATGTCGCGTCGATGAGTTTCGAACAGGCGATCGGCGAGCTCGAGTCGATCGTCGGTCGGCTCGAAGGCGGCCGCGTGCCGCTGGAGGAATCGATCCGCATCTATGAGCGCGGCGCGGCGCTGCGCGCTCGCTGCGAGACGCTGCTGAAGAACGCCGAGGCCAAGGTCGAGAAGATCACCCTGTCGCGCGACGGCACGCCCACAGGCACCGAGCCGCTCGATCCCGACTGAGGCAGTTCATGAGTCCTGCAGCAAAGGCCGACTGGCCTGACGGGCCGGTCCGCCGCCGCCGGGTCATCGTTCTTCACGGGATCAATCCCGCACCTTTTGACAAATTTTTCCGCCCGCGCATCGCGCGCGAGTTCGGCCGATATGCCGAGGATCGCCATCTCGAATTCGAGCTCGGCCCTTATTCGCCGGTCGACGGCAATCCATTCGTGCTGTCGCAGACGCTCACGCTTGGCGACGACACGGGCAAGGTGGAGACCGATTATGTCGTCTGCACCTGGGACGATGTGATCCGCGCCGAGATCGAGCAGCCCTTGCCGCGATACGTTCTCGGCGGCCTCAGGACGCTTCTCCGTTACGCGTTCAGCGGGGCTATGCTGCGCATCTTCCGCGGTTATTTCCGGTTCGGGCTGATCTGGCTGTTTCCTTTCGCCGTGATCGTTCTCGCGCTGCTGGCGGGATTGATCGGCGGGGTTTCCATCGGCCTTGCCGTGGGCGGCTGGATGGGGCTCCCGGCCGGACTGGTTGCTGCCGCGCTGATCGTGCCGGCGCTGATCCACGCGGTCGAGATGGTCGCAAATGCGCGGTGGATCGGCTCGGGCTGGATCTGGACCGACAAGGCCGGCTCAGGTCATGCGCCGACGGAAGCGCGCATCCAGGCGATCGCGCCGACGATCGCCGGCCTGCTCGATCGTGAAGACGTCGACGAAACCTTGCTGGTAGGTCACAGCTCCGGCGTCATTTTGCTGGTCAGGGCGCTCCGCGAAGTGATCGGGCGCCGGCAGGGCAACCCGTTTCCCAGGCCGGCCTATCTGATGACGCCAGGATCGGGCCTGCCGCTCGCCTGCCACCCGCAGCACCGGACCATCCGTGAAGCGGCGACCGCGATCGTGGACTGCCCGTTTCTCGACTGGGTCGACGTGCAATCGCGCCATGACGCGATGAATATCTACCGTTCCTCGGTTCTGGACGTGCTCGGCGCGAACCCCGTGCGCCGAGACAAGCCGCGCGTGTTCATCGCCCAGATCAAGAGAATGATCCGGCCGGAGCAGTATCGACGCATCCGGCGCGATCAGATGCGCGTCCACATCCAGACGCTTCTCGCCAATGATTTGCCCTATTGGTACGATTATTGTCTGTTCGTCGCCGGCCGCGAGCGCTTTCCCGACCGGATCGGGCGAGGAGAATCTTTCACGCCTCGCGCGTGAGCCTTTGCGCCCGCGCCCGTTGTCCTTTAAGCAGGGAGAACATAGGTTTAGTTGAGCGGATGAAAGCCGCTCCGGAGCGTTTTTTGACCCGACCCGACACACCGACACTTGACCTCATTGATATCCCGGCGGATTTGCGTTCTCTGCCCGTTGAGAAGTTGCGCGCCGTGGCGGACGAGTTGCGCGCGGAGATGATCGACGCCGTGTCCCAGACCGGTGGCCATCTCGGCGCCGGGCTTGGCGTCGTCGAACTGACTGTCGCGCTGCACTATGTGTTCAATACGCCCGACGACAGGCTGATCTGGGATGTCGGGCATCAGGCCTATCCGCACAAGATCCTCACCGGCCGGCGCGACCGCATCCGCACGCTGCGACAGGGTGGCGGGCTTTCCGGTTTCACCAAGCGCGCCGAGAGCGAGTACGATCCCTTCGGCGCGGCCCATTCCTCCACCTCCATCTCCTCCGCGCTCGGCATGGCCGTGGCGCGCGACCTCGACGGGCGCGACAACAATGTGATCGCGGTCATCGGCGACGGCGCGATGTCGGCCGGCATGGCCTATGAGGCGATGAACAATGCCGGCGCCAGCCATTCACGGCTGATCGTGATCCTCAACGACAACGACATGTCGATCGCCCCGCCGGTGGGCGCGATGTCGGCCTATCTTGCAAGGCTGGGCTCGGGCAAGACCTACATGTCGCTGCGCGAATTCGGCAAGCAGCTGACCGCCCATCTGCCCAAGAAGGTCGACCGGGCGATTACCCGCGCGGTGGAGCACGCGCGGGGTTATGTGACCGGCGGCACGCTTTTCGAGGAACTCGGCTTCTACTATGTCGGTCCGATCGACGGCCACAATCTCGATCACCTGCTGCCCGTGCTGCGCAATGTGCGCGATGCGAGGGAAGGGCCGATCCTCGTTCACGTCGTGACGCAGAAGGGCAAGGGTTACGATCCCGCCGAGAGCTCGAGCGACAAGTATCACGGCGTTTCGAAATTCAACGTGCTGACCGGGGAGCAGGCGAAGTCGAAGCCGAATGCGCCGAGCTATACGAGCGTCTTCGCCAAGTCGCTCATCGCCGAGGCGGCGCGCGACGAGAAGATCGTGGCGGTGACCGCCGCCATGCCTTCGGGTACCGGCCTTGACAAGTTCGAGGGACTCTTTCCGGAACGATGCTTCGATGTCGGCATTGCCGAACAGCACGCCGTGACCTTCGCGGCGGGCTTGGCGACGGAGGGCTACAAGCCCTTCACCGCGATCTACTCCACGTTCCTGCAGCGGGCCTACGACCAGATCGTCCATGACGTGGCAATCCAGTCGCTCCCGGTCCGCTTTGCGATCGATCGCGCGGGCTTCGTGGGTGCCGATGGCGCGACCCATGCCGGCTCCTTCGATGTTGCCTATCTTTCCTGCCTGCCCGGCATGACGGTGATGGCCGCCGCCGACGAACTGGAACTGATGCACATGGTCGCGACCGCCGCTGCGCATGACAGCGGGCCGATCGCCTTCCGCTATCCGCGTGGCGAGGGGATCGGCATGGACTTGCCCGAGCGGGGCTCGCCGCTGGAGGTCGGCAAGGGCCGGATCGTTCGCGAGGGTACCAGCATCGCGCTTCTGTCGTTCGGTACGCGGCTTGCCGAAGCCCTGGCGGCCGCCGACGAACTGCAGACGCTTGGCCTGTCGACGACGGTTGCCGACGCCCGCTTCGCCAAGCCGCTCGACACCGGTCTCATCAGACGCCTCGCGCGCGAGCATGAGGTCCTCGTCACCGTGGAGGAAGGCTCGGCCGGCGGATTCGGATCGCATGTCATGCAATTCCTCGCCGGCGAAGGGCTTCTCGATCACGGCTTGAAGGTGCGCACCCTGACGATGCCCGATATTTTCGTCGATCAGGACAAGCCGGAGGCGATGTATGCGGCGGCCGGACTTGACCGGACCGGCATTGTGACCGCCGTTTTCGCAGCCCTTGGCCGTGAGGCGGCGGTCGCGCCGCGCCGCGCCTGACGTTCTTGCATGCGTCTCGATGAGGAGCTGGTGCGCCGTGGCCTTTGCGCAAGCCGGGCACGGGCGCGCGACTCCGTGCTGCGCGGCGCGGTGAAGGTCGACGGCGTCGTGATCACCAAGCCTGCGAGGCCGGTCGGCCCGGGACAGGTTATCGGCATCGACGATCCGGCCGCCGCCTACGTCTCCCGCTCCGCCCTGAAACTCGCCGCCGCGCTCGATGCTTTCGGCTTCGACCCTGGCGGTAGGGTCTGTCTCGATGTTGGCGCGTCCACCGGCGGGTTCACGCAGGTGCTTTTGAGGCGTGGCGCGGCCGTAGTTTATGCGGTGGATGTCGGCCGCGATCAGCTTTCGCCGGTCATCGCGGGCGACAGCCGCGTCGTCATGATGGAGGGCGTGAACGCGCGCGACCTCGATGCTTCGCAGATCCCCGACAGGCCCGGTGCCATCGTCATCGATGTCAGCTTCATCTCGCAGCGTCTCGTACTTCCCGCCGTGCTTGCGCTCGCCGCGCCCGGCAGCTTTCTGGTGTCGCTCGTCAAGCCGCAGTTCGAGGTCGGGCGCGAGCATGTCGGCAAGGGCGGGATCGTTCGCGACAAAGAGGCCGCCGCTGCCGCGCTCCTCGCGGTGGAGGATACGATCAGGTCATTGGGCTTCCGGCCGTGCGGACGCATCGACTCGCCGATTGAAGGCGGCGACGGCAATCGCGAATTCCTGATTGGCGCCGTCAATGGCTGAAGAGGCGAAGATAGACCGGCTCGGCCATCGCGGCGACGGAATCGCGGCGGGCGCCGCCGGCGACATCTACGTACCCGGTGCCTTGCCCGGCGAGCGCGTGCTGCTTCAGGGCGAGGGCGCGCGGCGCCGCTTGGTCGGGATCGTATCGGCGTCGCCGGACCGGACCTTGCCGATCTGCCGGCACTATGATCGTTGCGGCGGCTGCGCGGTGCAGCATCTGGCGCCGGGCGCCGCCGCCGAATGGAAGCACCGGATGGTCGCCGATGCGCTGGCGAGCCGTGGCATAGTGGCGGAGACCGGCGAAACGTGGACGGCACCCGACGCGTCGCGCCGGCGCGCGGTCTTTTCGCTTGCGCGCTTTGGCGGAAAGTCCGTGCTCGGATTCCACGAAGCGCGCTCGAACCGTATTCTGGACGTCGCGGAATGCCCCGTGCTCGTCCCTCAGATCGCGACGCGCCTTGCCGCGCTGAAACGCCTGGGAGAGCCTTTCGCGCCCCGCAGCGGGGCGGCCGCGATGCATGTCCTGGCGGTGCGCAATGGTCTGGATGTCGCAATCTCGCCGGCCGGAACGGAGCGCCTGCCGCCGGACGTCACCGGACGCATGCAGACGGCGGGCGTCGTGCGTCTGTCGCTCGATGGTGCGCTGGCGCTGCAGCTGGAACCGCCGGTTCTCGACATGGCGGGTATCGCCGTCGTGCCGCCGCCGGCTGCCTTCGTGCAGGCGTCCGCGGAAGCGGAGGCGGAAATGGCGCGTCTCGCCGGCGAGTGGCTCCGCGATTGCGCAATGGTCGCGGACCTCTTTTCCGGAATGGGCGCGCTCTCGCTGTCGCTCGCCCGCAATATGCAGGTCACCGCTTTTGATCTGGATGCCGCCGCCATGGGGGCGCTTGAGGCGGCGCTGCGCGGTGCGACGGGGCTGAAGCCTGTCCGGGTGATGCGCCGCGACCTGTTCCGCGTACCGCTCCAGGCGAACGAACTCAGCGCCTTCGACGGCGCGATCTTCGATCCGCCGAGGGCGGGCGCCGCCGCGCAGGCCGCTCAGCTCGCCGCTTCCCATGTCCGGAAGCTGGTGGCGATCTCGTGCAATCCCGCCACTCTGGCCCGCGACCTCAGGATGCTCCTGGACGGCGGCTATCGCCTTGTGCGTGTCGTGCCGCTCGACCAGTTCCGCCATGCCGCCCATGTCGAGGCGGTGGCGCTGCTGGAGCGCTAGCGCAACACATCCGGGGCGGGCGTATAGTCAAGACCGCGCGCCGCGGCGACGGCCTCGTGCGTTACCTTGCCCCGATGGACATTGAGCCCGTTCATCAGGTGGGGGTCGTCGAGCAGCGCCTCTCTGTAGCCCTTGCCCGCGATGGCGAGAATGAAAGGCAGGGTGGCGTTGTTGAGCGCGAAGGTTGAGGTGCGGGCGACGGCTCCGGGCATGTTCGTCACGCAATAGTGAACGACTTCGTGTACCCTGTAGGTCGGATCGGCATGTGTCGTCGGGTGCGATGTCTCGCTCATGCCGCCCTGATCGATGGCGACATCGACAAGGACCGAGCCGCGGCGCATCCGTTTCACCATGTCCTCGGTGACAAGTTTGGGCGCGGACGCGCCGGGCACGAGCACGGCGCCGACGACGAGGTCGGCCCCCAGCACATACTCCTCGATCGCGGCACTGGTGGAATAGATCGTGTTGAGCATGGCGCCGAACTGCATGTCGAGTTCGGCAAGGCGCGACAGCGACCGGTCGATCACCGTCACATGCGCTTCGAGCCCCATCGCCATGCGCGCCGCGTTCGCCCCCACAACCCCGCCGCCGATGATGACGACCCGCGCCGCGGGCACGCCGGGCACACCGCCGAGCAGCATACCGCGCCCGCCCTGTTCCATCTCCAGGCAATGGGCGCCGGCCTGGATCGCCATGCGTCCGGCGACTTCGCTCATGGGCGCCAGCAGCGGCAGTCCGCCGCGCGCATCCGTGACGGTTTCGTAGGCGATGCAGACCGCCCCGGATCTGATCAGGTCTTCGGTCTGGGCTTCGTCAGGCGCAAGATGCAGATAGGTGAAGAGGATCTGTCCTTCCCGCAGCATGGCCCGTTCCCCGGCCTGCGGTTCCTTGACCTTCACGATCATGTCGGCGGCTGCAAAGACGGCGGCGGCATCCGGGACGATCGTCGCGCCGGCGGTCTCGTAGTCATGGTCGTCGAAGCCGATCGCATGCGCCGCGTTGTGTTCGACGATGACACGATGGCCGGCCCGTACCGCCTCCAATACGGAAGCCGGCGTCATGCCGACCCGATATTCGTGGTTCTTGATCTCCCTGGGTACGCCAATCTTCATCGGAACGCTCCCCTTGCCGCCACAATCAACTTAGGCGACAGGCGGTTCCGATAAAAGACAGTGTCAGCGTTTGATAATCTCGGTCGAGGTAATCTCGATGCCGAAACCGTCAAGGCCCACATAATTGCGCGATCTGGTCGTGTAGAGCCGGATGGAGCGCACGCCGAGATCGCGCAGGATCTGCGCCCCGAGACCGATTTCCCGCCATTGTTCCTGCCGGTTCAACGCGGTGCCGTGTTCTTCCTCGATTCCCTCGCGGCTGCGGCGGCTGCGGCCGCTCTGGACGCCCACCGAGCCTTCGCGCAGATAGACGACGATGCCGCGTCCGATCCCGCCGAACTCCTTGACGATGCTGTTGATGTAGCGGCCCGATCCGAAGACGTCGCTCGCAACGTCTTCAAGATGCAGGCGGACGGGGACGTCCACTCCATCGCGGATATCGCCGAAGATGAGCGCCAGATGCTGCATGGCGTCCCATGGCGTGGAGTAGGAGATCGCGCGTGCCCGGCCGCCGGCCGTCTCGATGAATGCGTCTTCGACACGCGACACGAGCGTTTCCTGTTGCTGCCGATAGGCGATGAGATCGGCGACGGACACCATTTTCAGCCCGTGTTGGCTGCTGAACTCGGTTACCTGCGGGCCGCGCATGACCGTGCCGTCGTCGTTGACGAGTTCGCAGATGACGCCGACCGGTGGAAGATTGGCGAGCCTGCACAGATCGACGGCCGCCTCCGTATGGCCTGAGCGCATCAGTACGCCGCCCTCGCGCGCGATCAGCGGAAAGATGTGGCCGGGGCGCACGAAGTCCTGCGCGCCGATATTGGAGTTGGCGAGCGCCCTTACCGTGTTGCAGCGGTCCTCGGCCGAAATGCCGGTCGTGGTGCCATGCTTGAAATCGACCGATACGGTGAAGGCCGTCGAATGCGGTGCGTCATTGTCGGCGACCATCGGATCGAGCCGCAGCCGCCGCGCGTCCTCGCGCGTCATGGGCGTGCAGACGATGCCGGAAGTATGACGCACGATGAAGGCGAGCGCCTGTGGTGTCGCGTGAACCGCGGCGAGGACCAGATCGCCTTCATTCTCGCGGTCATCATCATCGGTGACGACGACCATTTCGCCGGCCTCGATCGCGCGGATCGCCTCGGCGACCCGCGTCATTTGCTCGCTCATGCCGTGCATGGTGGCCTTTTCCTTCATTTGCCGACGCCCGCGCCCGTCTGCGCCCTGTGCCGGAGGTAGTGGTCGGCGATCACCAGCGCAAGCATGGCCTCACCGACGGGGACCGCGCGGATTCCCACGCACGGATCATGACGGCCCTTCGTGACGACATCCGTATTCTCTCCGTCCCGCGTGACGCTGCTCCGCGGGATGAGGATCGACGACGTCGGTTTCACCGCGAAGCGGGCGACGATCGGCTGTCCCGTGGAGATACCGCCCAGAATGCCCCCGGCGTTGTTGGAGCCGTAGAGCACTCTTCCGTCATTGCCCATGCGCATCTCGTCGGCGTTCTGCTCCCCGGTCAGCGCGGCCGCGTTGAAACCGGCGCCGATCTCGACCCCCTTGACCGCGTTGATCGACATCATTGCCGCCGCGATATCGCCGTCGAGCTTGCCATAGACCGGTGCGCCGAGGCCTTCGGGAACGCCTTCGGCGACGATCTCGACGACGGCGCCGGCGGAATTGCCGCTCTTTCGGATGTCGTCCAGATAGTCCGCCCAGCGGGCGGCGGTTTCGATATCGGCGCAGAAGAACGGATTGCGGTCGACCTCCTGCCAGTCGAAGCGATCCCGATCGATCGCGTGCGGGCCGATCTGCACCAGCGATCCGCGGATGGTCAGGCCCGGAACGACCTTTCGCGCGACCGCGCCGGCCGCGACCCGCATCGCGGTTTCCCGGGCCGAGGAGCGGCCGCCGCCGCGCGGGTCGCGAATGCCGTATTTGCGCTCATAGGTGAGGTCCGCGTGCCCCGGCCGGTAGGTCTTCGCAATCTCGGAATAGTCTTTCGAGCGCTGGTCCGTGTTCTCGATCTGCAACGCAATGGGCGTGCCCGTGGTCACCTGCACGCCGTCCTGATCCGGATAGACGCCCGACAGGATGCGCACCTGGTCGGCTTCCTGCCGCTGTGTCGTATAGCGCGACTGGCCGGGACGGCGGCGGTCGAGAAACGGCTGAATGTCGCTTTCCGCAAGCGGGATCAGCGGCGGACAGCCGTCGACCACGCAGCCGATCGCCGGCCCATGGCTTTCGCCCCAGCTGGTGAAGCGGAACAGGTGTCCGAAGCTGTTGTGCGACATGGTAAGGCGTTGCGTCCCTGGAAACGGTTCGAGGCTTTTCTAGGCGAGCCGGGGCGGCGCGTCAAAGCAGTTCGACAGTGCCCGCCTGGAAGAGCCGCACTCGATCCTGGCGCACCGGAACCTGCATCATCTCCTCCGGCGCGATCCCGCAGAGCAGATAGTGGACAACCCGCATGACGCCGCCATGGCCGACAACGACCGCCGGTCCGGCCAGTCCGTCGAGCCAGGGTTTCACCCGTTCGATCACCATCTGGTAGCTTTCGCCGCCGGGCACCACATAGCCGATCGGATCGGCCTCGCGCGCCTCCCACTCATCGCGTCTGGTCGCCTGCACCTCGTCGAAATGCAGGCCCTGCCAGTCGCCATAGCTGGTTTCGATGATACGCTTCTCCGTCGTGTAGCGCATGGGGTCGAGCCCCATCGTCTCGCGGATGATCTCCATCGTCTCGCGGGTCCGCAGAAAGGGTGAGGCGATGAAGGCGATGCTGTCCGGATCGATCTTCTCAGTCTCGAATATCTTCCGCAGAACGTCCCCGTTGCGCTTTGCCTGCGCGCGGCCGGTCGCATTCAGCGGATTTTCGATCTGTCCCTGATAGCGCCTCTTCAGGTTCCAGTCGGTCTCGCCATGGCGGACATACCAGAAGCGGGGATGGTCCGGCATGGTGGCTTCCTGACTGACCCGTAGGCGCTGCTCTCTCAGGTCGTAGCGATGTCGGGAGCGTCGACCGCCTTCATGCCGATCGCGTGATAGCCGGCGTCGACATGATGCACCTCGCCGGTCACGCCGCGGCCCATGTCGGACATGAGATAGAGGGCCGACTGGCCGACATCCTCGATGGAAACCGTGCGCCTCAGGGGCGCATTGTATTCGTTCCATTTCAGAATGTACCGGAAGTCGCCGATGCCCGAAGCCGCCAGCGTCTTGATCGGTCCGGCGGAAATTGCGTTGACGCGGATCGCCTGCTTTCCGAGATCCTCCGCCAGATAGCGCACGCTCGCCTCCAGAGCGGCCTTGGCCACGCCCATGACATTGTAATGCGGCATGACTTTTTCAGCGCCGTAATAGGTCAGGGTCAGGATCGATCCGCCATTGCTCATAAGCTTCTCCGCCCGCTGCGCGATGGCGGTCAGCGAATAGCAGGAAATCAGCATGCTGCGGGTAAAGTTGTCGGCAGACGTATCGACGTAGCGTCCGTCCAGTTCCGCCTTGTCGGAAAAGGCGATGGCGTGGACCACGAAATCCAGTCCGCCATACTTCTTCGCGCAGAATTCGAAAACCGCGTCGATCGTGCCGGGGTCGGTGACATCGCAATGGCCGGCGACGTCCGCCTCCAGTTCCTGCGCCAGGGGTTCGACCCGCTTTTTGAGCGCATCGCCTTGATATGTCAGCGCCATCTTCGCGCCGGCATCGGCGCAGGCCTTGGCGATTCCCCAGGCGATCGAACGATTGTTCGCGATGCCGAAGATCAGGCCACGCTTGCCGGCCATCAATCCGCTGGTACCCGTCATGTTCTGCCTGTTGCCTTGTCGCCGCGGAAGGGTGTCGCCGTCCTATGCCACGGGCCGGGTGTCGGCATCAAGTCGCAAGGCGCCCGAGCGGTGCCGTCGACGGGCTATTCACTCACTTTCGAATGCCGCCATTCGCGCATCAGCGACTGCAGCGTCGGGTCGTCCTTTTCGGGCAGCGCGATGCGTGGCGTGACGTAGATGTCGCCACGCCCGCCCTTTTCCTTGTGCAGGCCCCGTCCGCGCAATCTGAGCGTGCTCGTCGCCTTCCTGCCGGGTGCGATCTTCAACTCGACATTGCCGTCCGGGGTCGAGAAACGCGCCTTGCCGCCAAGCACGGCGAGGTCCAGCGGGATGGGAAGGTCGGCGCGCAGATCGGTTCCTTCCGCGCGGAATTGCGCGTGCGGCCTGAGCGACAGCGTCACGACCGCGTCCGCCGGGCCAACGGGGGTCTGCTGTCCCTGTCCCTTGAGCCGTACCTGCTTGCCGCCGACCGGACCCGGCGGAACGTTGATCTCCACCGTCTTGCCGCTTGGCACGATGATCCGCGCCTTGCCATGCACGGCCTCCTCGACCGTGATCGCGGCGTTGACCGGCGTCGGCTCCGGAGTCATGCCGCGCGCGCCGGGACGCGGACCACCGCGCCCTTGCGCGAAGCCGCCCAGGATATCGGAGAGGATATCGTCTCCGCCGCCGCTGCCGAAATGCCATTCAAAGCCGCCGCCGCGGCTGGCGCCACGGGGCCCGCCGCCGAATCCGCGCGGGTCGAAACCAGCCCCGCCGAAACCCTGCATGCGCGGATTGCCGTCGGCGTCGATCTCGCCGGCGTCGAATGCGCGCCGTTTTTCCTTGTCGGCGAGCAGATCGTAGGCCTGCGTTGCCTCGGAGAAGCGCTCCTGCGCCTTGGGGTCGTCCTTGTTGGTGTCGGGGTGATAGCGCTTGGCCAGCTTGCGATAGGCGGACTTGATCTCCGAATCGCTCGCTTCGCGCTTTATCCCCAGCACCTCATACGGGTTCCTTGCCATTGACGTTTACCAACATCCCGAAAGACGCCGGGCCGGAAGCGGCACCGGCGCGATTGCCCGAAATCCTGCAATGATGTGGTGATAGCACAAATCCTGTGCAAGTTTTAAAAGCGCCTGAAATGAGATCAGGCCGACGTCATCGGCTCAACCGACCACACACCCGTAGGCGCGCGGCAGGCATCGAAAATCAGTTCGCCCGCACCCGACGTGTTGTCGATGATCGACAGCCGGCGGCAGGGCTCTCCGGTCGCCGCCACGAAGGTTGCCGTCGGGGTGATCGATCCGCCGCTATCGCCGTCTTTCCAGGAAACGGTGCTGCCGTCTTCGCTTTCGCTCAGGACGATCAGCATTGCCTCGCGCACAGAAGGCCAGCGAGCCGCGCCGACGAGCACCGGCAGGGTGGTCGAGGCGATCCGATCGGGGATCGAACCGGTCGTCTCGACATCGGACTTTGAGAAGAAGCCGGAGACGCCCCCGGTCGAGAGCGGCGTCGAGCAGCCCGCCAGAGCCAGCGATGCCGCCAGCGTCAGGCCAAGCGGCGCCTTCAGGCGAATCGTCGCCCGTCTCGCCATGCGCTGGCCGATCCGGTATATGCTCGTCCCCATTGCCCCACGCCCCTCCGGGCGGTCCCTGGTGCGTCGTTTCCCATCCCCGGCCTCAACGCGTCGGGCCAGACCTGGAGATCGGGTGTCCATGACTGATTCAACGCCGGAAGGGTTAACTAAAGGTGTGCTCTCGCCCGATGCCGATCCAATGGCGCTTTTTGCGGCGTGGCTGGAGGAGGCAGGCGCGGGCGAACCGAACGATCCGAACGCCATGGCGCTGGCGACCGTCGATGCTGACGGCATGCCCGACGTGCGGATGGTTCTCCTGAAGGGATTCGATGCGCGCGGATTTTCCTTCTACACCAATCTGGCCAGCGCCAAGGGGCGGGAACTCGCGGCCAATCCTAAGGCGGCGCTGTGCTTTCATTGGAAGTCGCTGAGGCGGCAGATAAGGGTGCGCGGCGAAGTCGAGCCGGTGAGCGACAGCGAAGCGGACGAATATTTTGCTTCCCGTCATCGTCTGAGCCGCCTGGGCGCATGGGCCTCTCGCCAGTCGGCACCTCTGGAGAGCAGGCGGGCGCTGGAAAGGGCGGTAGCACGCTACACCGCCGAATTCGCCATCGGCAGGGTGCCGCGTCCCGTCTGGTGGTCCGGTTTCCGCATCGTTCCGCGAGAGATCGAGTTCTGGGCAGACCGGCCGTTCCGCCTGCACGAACGTATTCGCTTCACTGCGGGCGGCGACGGCGGCTGGCATGCGCAGCGCCTCTATCCGTGATAGAAGTTGGTTCGATTGACCGGAGCCGCCGATATGTCCTCGAGCCTTGAGTCGAAGCACAACGAGCCGAGACGCACGCTGATCCTCACCGGCGCCTCGCGCGGGATCGGTCATGCGACCGTGAAGCGCTTCTCAAGTGCCGGCTGGCGGGTCATCACCTGTTCGCGGCACGGCTTTCCCGAGAACTGTCCCTGGGAGGCGGGTCCGGAGGATCACATCCAGGTGGACCTTGCCGACCCCTCCAACACCGCCGATGCGATCGTCGAGATGCGCGACCGGCTGAAGGCCGATGGCGGCCGTCTCAACGCGCTGGTCAATAACGCGGCCATTTCGCCCAAGCTCGACGGCGGCGCGCGCATGGGCACGCTCGACACCGGCATCGAGGACTGGCAGCACGTCTTTCAGGTCAATTTCTTCTCGTCCATCATGCTCGCCCGCGGCCTGCTCACGGAACTGGAGGCGGCAAGGGGTGCGGTGTTGAACGTCACCTCCATCGCCGGCAGCAGGGTTCACCCCTTTGCAGGCGCTGCCTATGCGACCTCCAAGGCCGCGCTCGCGGCACTGACGCGCGAGATGGCACATGACTTCGGGCCGCGGGGTGTGCGCGTCAACGCCATCGCCCCGGGTGAAATCGACACCTCCATCCTGTCGCCCGGCACCGAGAAGCTCGTCGAGCAGATCCCGTTGCGCCGTCTCGGGACGCCGGACGAGGTCGCCAAGATCATTTATGTGCTTTGCTCGGAGACGGGCTCCTACGTCAACGGCGCGGAAATTCATATCAATGGCGGTCAGCATGTCTGACCGGCTTCTGCCGGGCGCGATCTTTCTGCTGGCCGCGTGTGCCGCCGTCCCTGCGGCGGCCGAGCGTTTGCCCGACGGCGGCACGGCCCGCGCGGCGGGAACGGGCATCGTTTCCGCCAGATATGAGGATCCAACGACCCGTTACGACCATGGCATTCTCGGAGACACCGTGGAGGCCGGTGCGCTGACCGCGAGGGACGCCGGGGGCGCCGAGCACAGGGTCGTCCTGCCGGCGAGCGAGGTTTTCGAGGATCTGACTCCGCGCCTTGCCGATCTCGACGGCGATGGCGGTGCCGAGATCGTCACCATCCGCTCAAGTGTGTCCCGCGGCGCATCCCTCGCCGTCTACGGCTTGCGTGGCGGTCAACTCGAACTCCTCGCGGCGACGCCTTTTCTCGGACGTCCGCACCGCTGGCTTTGCCCGGCGGGCATTGCCGATTTCGATAGTGACGGCAGATTGGAACTGGCGCTGGTGACGACACCGCATATCGGCGGCACGCTGGAATTCTGGCGGCTGGAGCAGGGGCGCCTCAGGCAGATCGCCTCCCTTTCCGGCTTCAGCAATCACGTCATCGGATCGCGCGATCTTTCGGAAGCGGCCGCGGGCGATATCGATGGCGATGGATCGCCTGAACTCGTTCTGCCGGACGCGGCGCGAACCTCGCTCGTCGCCGTTTCCCTTCGAGGCGGAAGAGCTGCGATTCTCGACGCCCGGCCTGTCGGATCGGCGATTTCCGGCCCCGTCCGTCTGAGCGGTCGCACCGCAGATGTCCAGACGGCACTGGGACAACGCGCCGTCACTTTCGTTGTCCCAAACCGGTAGCAGGCCGGAGACTTAAAGAGTCTTCGGCTCGATCATGTTCAGCACGTCGTAATATGCCGGCTCGCGACGCTGCTTCTTCAGCGGTTCGCAATAGCGGGCTGCGGCGCTAACCGCGTCTATTCCGACCTCATGGTAGCGATCGGCAAGTGCGTCATGCGCACGATTGGTTTCAACTTCGTCGGCTTTGCGGCCCATCTCACTTCTCCGTCCGTTGGCATAGCCGCCGGAACTCCGTTTGGCGGCCTTGCTGATCCACAACGTGTGGTCGGCGCATCGGGCGAAGACGCAGATAACGCCCTGCGTCCGGTGGTCGGCCATGTCTGGCGCGACACCAAGACCCGTATTCGGGCGAATTCGTGGCCGAAAGTCTCCGTGCCGCACGGCAACAATTAAGTTTGGAGCGAAATGGTTTCCCGATCGTCAACTAATGCGGCTTCATGTCACACCGCTGCGATCGCCTGTGCCGCCGCGTCGAGCGCCGCTTCCAGCCGGTCGAAGAGCATGTCGGTCTCTTCCCGCGTGATGATCAGCGGCGGGCAGAGGGAAATGATGTCGCCGGCCATCGAGCGGACGATCAGGCCGCGCTGCTCGGCTTCCTGGGCGACGCGCGGACCGACACCCAGCTGGGGATCGAAGGGCGTACGGTCTGACTTGTCCGAAACGAGTTCCAATCCCCCGATCAGTCCGATGCCGCGCGCCTCGCCGACAAGCGGATGATCGCCCAGCGCCTTCAGTCGCTGCTGGAACAGGACCGAGCGCGCCGCCGCCTTGCCGACGATGTCGTCGCGTTCGTAGATCTCAAGCGTCTTCAGCGCGACCGCTGCGGCGACGGGATGGCCCGAATAAGTGAACCCGTGGCCGAACGTACCGATCTTTTCGCTTTCGGACAGCGCCGCCTGATACATCGCCTCCGGCACGGTGATGGCGCCGATCGGCTGGTAGGCGGAGGAAAGGGCCTTGGCGACGGAAATGCTGTCGGGGGAGAAGCCGGTAGCCTCGCTGCCGAACATGGTGCCGAGACGGCCGAACCCGCAGATCACCTCGTCCGCGATCATATAGACGTCGTAGTTGCGGCACACCGCTGCAATCTTCTGGAAGTAGGCCTTCGGCGGAACCACGACGCCGCCGGCGCCCATGACCGGTTCGGCGATGAAGGCCGCGACCGTTTCCGGTCCCTCACGCAGTATCATCGCCTCGAGATTTCCGGCCAGCCGCGTCGCGAATTCCTCTTCGCTCTCGCCCGGTTCGCCGTAGCGGTAGTGGCTCGGGCAATCGGTATGAAGGATCCGCTCGATGGGAAGGTCGAAATCGGCGTGGTTGGCCGCAAGTCCCGTCAGGCTGGCGGACGCGATCGTCACGCCATGATAGGCGCGCTGGCGGCTGATAATCTTCTTTTTCTTCGGCCGGCCCAGTGCATTGTTCATGTACCAGACGAGCTTGATCTGGCTGTCGTTGGCCTCCGATCCCGAATTGGTGAAAAAGACCTTTGAAGCTGGAACAGGGGATATCTCTTTCAGCTTTTCCGCCAGTTCGATTGCCGGGTCATGCGATTTCCCGGCGAACAGATGCGCAAAGGAGAGCTTTCGCATCTGTCCAGCGGCGGCCTCGACCAGTTCCTCGTTGCCGTAGCCGAGCGATGTGCACCAGAGCCCCGACATGCCGTCGATATACTCGCGCCCCTGCGCATCGCGGACATGGACGCCGCTGCCCGATTCCAGGATCAGCGGGCCGCTGTCCCGGTGCCTGACCAGATTGGTGTAGGGATGAAGCAGCGTTTCAACATCGCGGGCCGCCAGATTGCTCAAAGGTGATTTGGCTACACTCATGATGGAACTCCGCAGGATGTGCGAAAGCCTAGCAACGCGTGCCATCCGCCTTCAAGCTAATTGAACTTGCGGTGGATGCGGCGCTAGCCTTCCCGACAGAGCCATAAGAACAACGGCAATTAAGGGAGCAAATTCGCTATGCAGGGACTGATGCAGGACTGGCCGCTGCTGGTTCACAAGATTCTCGACCACGCCGCAATTCAGCATGGCGGGCGCGAGGTCGTGTCGCGCTCGATCGAAGGGCCGATCCATCGCACCAGCTACGGCGAATTGCGCCAACGGTCGCTGAAAGTGGCTCAGGCGCTCGATTCATTCGGAATCGCTGCCGGGGACCGTATCGCGACGCTGGCCTGGAACAGTTGGCGGCATCTTGAGCTCTGGTACGGCATCAACGGTGTCGGCGCCATCTACCACACCATCAATCCGCGTCTTTTCCCTGAGCAGATCGCCTATATCGTCAACCACGCGGCCGACCGCATCCTTTTCACGGACATCACCTTTCTGCCGCTCGTGGAGGCGTTGGCCGGACATCTCAAGACGCTGGAACTGGTGGTCGTCATGACCGACGCGGCGCATATGCCGGAAACGAAACTGCCGAAAGTGGCCTGCTACGAGGACTGGATCGCCGAATGCGACGGGGATTTCGCCTGGAAGGACGTCGACGAGAATGCCGCTTCCGGCATGTGTTACACCTCCGGCACCACGGGCAATCCGAAGGGCGTCGTCTATTCGCACAGGTCCAATATCCTTCATGCGATGATGGCGGCGGCCACCGACATGATGGGGCTTTCGTTCAACGACACGGTCCTTCCCGTGGTGCCGATGTTTCATGCCAATTGCTGGTCGCTGGCCTTCGCCGCGCCGATGAATGGGGCAAGTCTCGTCATGCCCGGCGCCAAGATGGATGGAGCCTCGATCTGGGAGCTGCTGGACAGCGAGAAAGTCACGCTTTCCGCCGCAGTCCCGACGGTCTGGATGATGCTGCTCCAGCACATGGAGGAAACGGGCAAGAAGTTGCCGCATCTCACGCGTGTCGTCATCGGTGGCGCCGCCTGCCCGAGAGTCATCATCGACAAGTTCGAGAACGACTACGACGTTCAGGTCATCCACGCCTGGGGCATGACCGAGCTCAGTCCGCTCGGCACGGTCTGCACGATCAAGCCGGAATATGGCGCACTCAAGGGCGCAGCGCTGCTGGATATCAAGGAAACCCAGGGCCACCCGCCCTTCGGCGTCGAAATCAAGATCACGGACGATGCCGGCAAGAGCCTGCCCTGGGACGGGAAGACATTCGGACGCCTCAAGGTGCGCGGACCCGCGATCGCCCGCGCGTATTACCGTGACGATACGGATATTCTCGACGACGACGGTTACATGGACACCGGCGACGTGGCGACGATCGACCAGCATGGCTACATGCGCATCACCGACAGGTCCAAGGACGTCATCAAGTCCGGCGGCGAGTGGATTTCGTCGATCGAACTGGAGAACCTGGCGGTCTCTCACCCGCAGGTCGCTGAAGCGGCGGTGATCGGCATCGCCCATCCCAAATGGGATGAACGGCCGTTGCTCATCGTCGTGCCGAAGAAGGGTGAGACGCCCGAGGCCGAGAGTATCCTTGCGCATCTGGAAGGCAAGGTTGCCAAGTGGTGGATGCCAGACGCGGTTGTCTTTGTGGATGAAATACCGCATACGGCAACGGGTAAGATTCAGAAGATGGCGCTGCGGGAAAAATTCTCCGACTATGTCCTGCCGACGGCCCATCGGGATTGACCGCGACCTATGATGACAGCCCGGTTCCGCCTCATTCGCTCGCGACAGGCATTGTGGAGCCGGCGGCTGTCATTCTTCTCCGTGCCGCTGCTGCTGCTGACCGCCCTGCTTTCGCGGGCGGGCTATATCGATCCGCCGGTCGCCCTGACCGTCATCAGCGTCGCCGTCGCGCTGGCGGTGGTCGCGGTCGCGCTCGCGATCGGGGCATTCGTGTCGATATGGCGCCATGGCCATCGGGGATTTCGCAACGCGTTTCTCGGATTTGTCGTCGGCGCGCTCGTTCTTCTGCTTCCCGGCTATGCGCTGATCTCCATCGTCGAAAAGCCGGCGCTGAACGACGTCTCCACCGATCTGCAAAACCCGCCCGCCTTCATCGCGGCGGCCCGTGTTCGCGCGGCAGGGGAGAACACGGTCGCCTACGATCAGGCCAAGGCACCGCTGCAGCGCAGCGCCTACCCGGGGATCGGCCCCGTCGAACTCGATCTGCCGGTGGAGGAGGCCTACCGCCTCGTACTCGAGAAGGTCCTGGCGGAACGCTGGCGTATCCTCGACGAGCGCGAGCCCGTCAATGGGCTCGAAGGCCGCGTGGAAGCGGTGGCGAGCTCGCCTGTCTTCGGCTTTGACGACGACGTGGTCATCACGGTATCCGATCGCGGCGATGGCGGCTCGATCGTCAACATGCGGTCCGCCTCACGGTACGGCCGGCACGATCTTGGCCGCAATGCGGATCGGATCTACGCGTTCCTCAGCGAACTGATCGAGGCCGCGTCGCCCATGGAGATCCGGCCCGAGGCGAAGTAGCCGGCCGTTTCAGGCTATCCGGAATGCGCTGTCGCGCGATACCGGCCCTTCGCTGACGACCTGCCCTCTGGCCACCAGTTCTTCCAGATGCGCGAGTACCGACATTCCTGCCGCGCCGGCGAGCTTCGGATCGAGTCCCTCGTAGATCGCGGTGACGATTTCGGGGATCGTGCGATCGCCCTTGCGCAGCCGGTTGACGATGGCAGCTTCGCGCTGGCGCCGGTGGTGCATCAGCGCGCGCGTGAAGCGCTGCGGGTCGTTGACCGATCCGCCATGTCCCGGCCAGTAGATCTTGTGCTCCGCCCCAATCAGCCGCGCGAGCGACTTCATGTAGTCGGCCATGTCGCCATCGGGCGGGATCACGACAGTCGTGGACCAGCCCATGACGTGGTCGCCGCTGAACAGCGTTCCGGTGCCGACCAGTTCGTAGCACAAATGGTTTGAGGCATGCCCCGGCGTGGCCAGGGCTTTGAGCGCGAAATCGCCGATCTCGACGGTCTCGTTATCGGCGAGTATCTGGTCCGGGACATAATCGCGCGAATGACTGCTGTCGATGCCCGATGCGACCAGTGATTTGCGTGAGGGCACGAAGGGAGCGCAGCCCACGATCCGGGCGCCTGTGCGCGCCTGCAGCGGATTGACCAGCGTGGCGTGATCGCCATGGGTGTGGGTGACCACGATAGCGGCGATCTTGTCGTCTTTCGTTTCTTCCAGCAGCGTTTCCAGATGCGCCGGATCGTCCGGCCCGGGATCGATGATCGCCACCTCGCCGCGCCCGACGATATAGGTATTCGTGCCCTGATAGGTGAAGGGCGAGGGGTTGTTGGCGATCAGGCGGCGCACCCCCGGCTGCACCTCGTCCGCCCGTCCCCGGACGAAGTCCAGATCCATATTCATCTCCAGCGCGTCGCTCACGCATTGCTCCCTTGATGGATGGTGTAAAGCGGCTTGTCGCCATCCGGTCAACTGGCTATACCGGCTCTGGCCGGTATTTGCGTGCGTCAGCCCGGATATCGCAGCGCATTCACTTTTGGAGGGTATACCATATGACGTCCCCCGTAACAGGTTCGGTCACGCTCATGGATAAACTTTGGCCAGCCGAATCAGCGTCGGCGAGGCTCTTGCGCAATGTGGTGCTGGTGCTGGCAGGCACGGCGCTCATTGCCATCTCATCGAAAATCATGGTGCCCTTCTGGCCCGTTCACATGACGATGCAGACGGCTGTCATCATGATCATCGCCGCCGCCTATGGATGGCGGCTCGGCACGCTGACCGTGCTGGCCTATCTGGCAGAGGGCGCGATGGGTCTTCCGGTCTTCACCGGCACGCCCGCCAAGGGTCTCGGCATCGCCTATATGATGGGCTCGACCGGCGGCTATCTGGTCGGGTTCGTCGCGCTGGCCTTCATCGTCGGCTGGTTCGCTGAACGTGGCTTCGACCGCCGCCCGGTGATGCTCACCGGTGCAATGCTGGTCGGTCAGGTGATCATGTATGCGCTCGGCATTTATTGGCTGGGGTCGCTTTTCGGTTGGGATAAACCCATTCTCGAATGGGGCCTGTATCCGTTCATGCTCGCCGAAGCGGTCAAGATCGCGCTGGCGGTGGCTACCGTCACGCTTGGATGGCGCGTCTTCCGCAATATTCGCAGCTGACGCGCTGCTGCCGGACAATCAAAAGGCCCGCTCCCTCTCGGCAGCGGGCCTTTTTCTATGGAGCACGATTCAGCGGTTGCCCGCCAGATACATCGGGCCACCGCGATAGCGCGGGAAGCCGTATCCGAGCACCATGACGACATCGATATCGGAAGGTTGAAGGGCGATGCCCTCGTCGAGAATCTTCTGCCCCTCGGCCTGCATGTTGCCGAGGATTCTTTGCATGATTTCATCGCTTGTCATCGGCTTGCGCGTATAACCGTGACGCTCCGATTCTTCGAGGATGATCTGCTCGACGACGGGGTCAGGCGTCCCCTTGCGCGAGCCTTCCTCATACTTGTACCAGCCGGCGCCCGTCTTCTGCCCGTATCGACCAAGCTCGCAGATCCGGTCGGCGATCGAGGAATAGCGGACGGAGGGGTCGCGGGTCGGTGCCTCGCGCTTGCGGCGCGCCCAGTTGATGTCGAGACCCGCCATGTCCTGCATCTCGTAGATGCCCATCGGAAAGCCGAACTTCTTCATGGCCGCGTCGACTTCCTGCGGCAGGACGCCTTCCTCCAGCATGAAGTCAGCGTCGCGCCGGTAGGCCGACATCGTGCGGTTGCCGATGAAGCCGTCGCAGACACCGGCAACGACGGGCGTTTTTTTCAGACGCCTGGCGAGCGCGAACGATGTGGACAGCGTCTTCAGGCTCGACGTGTCGGTACGCACGATTTCCAGCAGCTTCATCACATGGGCTGGGGAAAAGAAGTGCAGGCCGATCACACGCGAGGGATCCTTCACGACTTCGGCGATCTTGTTGACGTCGAGATAGGACGTGTTGGAGGCCAACACGGCGTCGGGTTTCATCACCGCATCGAGCTGACGGAAGACGTCGCGCTTGACGTCCATGTTTTCGAAGACCGCCTCGATCACGAGATCGGCATCGGCGAATGCGCTGTAGTCGCTGGACGTCACGAAATCGGCCATCGCCTTGTCATATCCGGCCTGGCCGATCAGCCCGCGCTTGAGGCTGGCGCCGAGCGTCGATGCCACGCGCTCGCGGGCCGCGTCGGCGGCTTGCCCGTCGCGCTCGACCAGCGTCACGGCGATGCCGGCCAGCATCAGCGCGGTCGCAATTCCCGCGCCCATCAGACCGCCGCCTACAACGCCGACCCGGTTCAGTTCGGCCGGGGGATGTTCTTCCATGCCCTCGGGACGCGCGGTGTGGCGCTCCGACATGAACATATAGCGCAGCGCCTTGGCCTGCTCGGAATCCAGCAGCTTGTGGATACGAACCTGTTCGTTGGCGAGCGCCTGACGCGCGGGCAGGGCGATGGCATCGCGGATGCAGTCGAAATTCTCCATCGGGGCTTCCTGACCGCGTGCCGCCTTGCGCACCTCGGCTTCCGCCGCCGCAATCGTCTCCGCATCGGGCGTTTCGCGGACGGGCTGGTCCATCAGCCGCCGCGGCCTCCCTTCCGCCGCCGCCTTTTCCGCAAGCGCCAGCGCCTCGGCGTTCAGATCGCCTTCGGCAACCGCATCGATGAGGCCGATCTCAAGCGCCTTTCGGCTATCGACCGGCTTGCCCGTCGTGACCATGTCGACGGCCTCTCTGAACGGCACCAGCCGCGGCAGGCGAACGGTGCCCGCAGCGCCCGGCAACAGCCCGATATTGACCTCGGGCAACCCCAGCATCGTTCCCGGCGCGGCAATCCGCTTGTGACACGCCATCGCCAGTTCCAGCCCGCCGCCAAGCGCATAGCCATGCAGCACGGCCACCCAGGGGAAGACGGAATTCTCGATCAGGTCGAACGTATCGTAGAGCTCCGGCGCTTCGGGCCGGTTGTCCATTTCGCTGATGTCGGCCCCGGCGACGAAGGTCCGGCCCGCCGTCGTCATCAATCCGGCGCGTATCGAAGCGTCCTTGCCGACCCTCTCCAGCAACCGGTGCAGGTCGTTGCGTACCCTGCCGGACAGCGCGTTGACGGGCGGATGGTCGATGGTGACGGTGACGATGCCGTCCTCGACCTTCATCGAAACGGGACTCATGGCGTGTCTCCCTGAAAATTTCGGCCGGGCTGTCCTATGCGCGTTCCAGCATCAGGGCGATGCCCTGTCCGACGCCGATGCACATCGTGCACAGCGCGCGCTTCGCGCCGCGTTCTCCCAGTTCGATGCTCGCCGAGATCGCGATGCGCGCGCCCGACATGCCCAGCGGATGACCCAGGGCGATGGCGCCGCCATTCGGATTGATGTGCTCGGCATCGTCGGGAAGGCCGAGCTGGCGGATCACGCCGAGCGCCTGGGCGGCGAAGGCTTCGTTCAGCTCGATGATGTCGACATCGCCGATCTTCAGGCCGAGACGGCCGAGCAGCTTGTTGGTCGCGGGGACCGGCCCGAGACCCATCACGCGCGGTGCGATGCCGGCGGTTGCGCCGCCGACGACGCGGGCACGCGGAGTGAGGCCGTATTTTTTGACCGCGGCTTCCGATGCAACGAACAGCGCGGCCGCGCCGTCATTGACGCCGGACGCGTTGCCGGCGGTCACCGTACCGCCTTTGCGGAAGGCCGCGTTGAGCTGCGACAGCTTCTCCACCGAGGTGGCGCGGGGGTGCTCGTCATGCTCCACGATGATCGGGTCGGCCTTGCGCTGGGCAATTTCCACCGGAACGATTTCCTTGGCCAGACGCCCGCTCTCGCGCGCGGCGATGGCCCTGTTCTGCGAATTGACGGCGAACTTGTCCTGGTCTTCGCGTGAAATCTGCATTTCTGCGGCGACGTTCTCGGCCGTTTCACCCATCGAATCGACGCCGTACTGCTCCTTCAGGATCGGGTTGATGAAGCGCCAGCCGATGGTGGTGTCGTAGATTTCCGCCTTGCGCGAGAAGGGGGCGTCCGCCTTGCCGAAGACGAAAGGCGCGCGCGACATGCTTTCTACGCCGCCGGCCATGATCAGTTCGGCTTCGCCGGCCTTGATGCTGCGGGCGGCGATGGCAACCGCATCGAGGCCCGACCCGCACAAGCGGTTCACCGTTGCGCCGGGAACGCTCTGCGGGAGCCCGCCGATCAGAAGGCCCGTACGGGCCACGTTGCGATTGTCTTCACCGGCCTGGTTGGCGCAGCCCATGATGACGTCGTCGATCGCGGCCGCGTCCAGCTTCGGCACACTGGCGACGAGTTTTCGGATAACGCCGCCGAGCAGATCATCGGGGCGTACCGCGCTCAGGCTGCCGGCGTAACGGCCGATCGGGGTGCGCACGCCTTCACAGAGATAGGCTTCGGTCATTGGATATCCTCTTCATTGGGTTGTCGGGTGCGCCGGCCGGTTGGGGCGGGCTGGGCTCCGACAACATCGCTCGCGGGTGACTGAGTATTCAGTTAATCTATCGATTAGCCCACTCGCGGGCCGCTGAAAAGACCTCTCGCCCCGTCAATCGTGCCTGCCGCGAGGAGCACGCATGCAAATGCGGGTAGCAGCCATGCGCTCGAACGGCCCGGTACCATGAAAGGTTGACCGCGCGGTCTGTTACCGGCTACGTGGCGGCCATATCGATATGTGAACGACAGGAAAAATGGCGATGCCCTCTGCCCAGACCAAGTCGCATGCTGCGTCCGAAAACAGCTTCAGTTGGGAAGATCCTTTCCTGCTGGAGGATCTGCTCAGCGAAGAAGAGCGGCTCATCCGCGATACCGCCCGCGACTACGCACAGGACAAGCTCCTGCCGCGCGTCAACAAGGCGTTCATGGACGAAGAGACCGATCGCGGCATCTTCTCGGAGATGGGCAGTCTCGGGTTGCTGGGCGTGACCATTCCCGAGGCCTACGGCGGAGCCGAGGCCAGCTATGTATCCTACGGGCTGGTCGCGCGCGAGGTCGAGCGCATCGACTCCGGCTACCGCTCGATGATGAGCGTCCAGTCCTCCCTCGTGATGTTTCCCATTCATGCGTTCGGCACCGAGGCTGTGCGCAGGAAATTCCTTCCCAAGCTGGCGACCGGCGAAATGGTTGGCTGTTTCGGCCTGACCGAGCCGGATGCGGGGTCCGACCCCGGCTCGATGAAGACGCGCGCAGTCAAGACGGACGGCGGCTACCGCCTGACCGGCTCGAAGATGTGGATTTCCAACGCGCCCATCGCCGACGTCTTCGTCGTCTGGGCGAAATCGGAGGCGCATGGCGGCCAGATCCGCGGCTTCGTGCTGGAAAAGGGCATGAAGGGCCTCTCGGCCCCCAAGATCGGCGGCAAGCTGTCGCTGCGCGCCTCGATAACGGGCGAGGTCGTCATGGACGGCGTCGAGGTGCCGGAGGAGAACCTGTTTCCGGAGGTGTCGGGCCTGCGCGGGCCGTTTGAATGCCTCAACCGGGCGCGCTACGGCATTTCCTGGGGCGTCATGGGCGCCGCGGAAGACTGCTTCCGCCGCGCGCGTTCCTATGCGCTCGATCGCAAGCAGTTCAACAAGCCGCTTGCCCAGACCCAGCTCGTGCAGAAGAAGCTTGCCGACATGGAGACCGAGATCACGCTCGGCCTGCATGGCTCCTTGCGTGTCGGCCGCCTGCTCGACGAAGGCCGGATGGCGCCCGAGATGATTTCCCTCGTCAAGCGCAACAATTGCGGCAAGGCGCTGGACATTGCCCGCGCGGCGCGCGACATCCATGGCGGAAACGGCATCCAGATCGAGTACCACGTGATGCGCCACGCGATGAATCTGGAGACGGTCAACACTTATGAGGGAACGCACGACGTGCATGCGCTGATACTTGGCCGGGCGATCACCGGCCTTCAGGCGTTCATGTAAGATCGGCGGGTCGCTCTCGCGAAACGAAGTGGATTGAATCAGATGAAGATACTTGTGCCTGTGAAGCGGGTGATTGACTACAACGTGAAGGTTCGGGTGAAGCCGGACGGATCGGGTGTTGATCTTTCGAATGTGAAGATGTCGATGAACCCGTTTGACGAGATTG
>JBFWQA010000005.1:0-236560 GCA_050249695.1 Flavobacteriaceae bacterium
TGACTAGCCGTGATGATCACGATTGCTCATGAGGAACATACCCCACTTCACGGCACCAGTGGCG
This sequence comes from Flavobacteriaceae bacterium, assembly GCA_050249695.1. Taxonomy (GTDB): domain Bacteria; phylum Pseudomonadota; class Alphaproteobacteria; order Rhizobiales; family Tepidamorphaceae; genus JACKJP01. The sequence goes on from JBFWQA010000005.1 coordinate 65, forward strand.
AACGACATCGATAATTTCTATGCAATATCAGCATCATAAACGACACACTTGCATGCTCCACAATCACCCGAGCGGCGATCCGGCGCCCTCCGGCGCCGACATCGAGATGACGCGCCAGCTCGCAGATATCGCAAAGCCGCTCGGCATCTCGCTGCACGACCACATCATCGTCGGCAAGGAAGGCCACGCCTCGCTCAAGGCGATGAAGCTGATCTGACGAGAAGGCCGCTTCAGGCGTCGATCGCGACGACGACCGGACCGGAAACCGGATCGGTCACACCGAGCCCGCCGCCGAGATCCTCCAACAGGTCCCGGAACGTGTTCAGCAAGCCGATCATGGCCGGTCTCGCGGCGGCCAGACTGTCCATGTCCTTCCATTCGCCGATCATGCAGAAAGTGCGCTCGCCGGTTTGCACCAGCGAACCTTTCACGAAGCCGGCCACTTTGAGGTCGGCCTTCTCATGCGCTTCCACAAATGCTTTTTCCTTGCCGGGTTTCGTACGAAACCGGACGACGTTGAATGCAGCCATGGGACGATCCAAAACACCAGGGTTGATGCCGATAAAGGACGTGAGCGATTTCCCCTACGTCAGGGGTCAGCCTATCAGCAGACGCGGGCCGCGGCAATCAGACGCAAAGCGCGCAGGGGCGCCGTCAGGCCCTGATTTCCTGCCGCTGGAACGAGACATAGGCGACGGTGAACAGCAGGACCACAGCCGCGATCATCCCGGCGAGCTGCGGCCACACCAGCCTCAGGCTTTCCGACAGCGGCAGCGGCGAGCCCATCAGCGCGTTCTTCAACTGGCTGGTGAAGATCGGGCCGAAGGCGCGCGTCGTCGGGTTCAGCAGGCCCAGCGTCATCTCGTCATAGAGCGTCTGCGGCGAGACGCGGGCGATGCCGCGCTGCAGCTCGATGAAGCGCAGTTGCGACACCGGGTCGTAGATATCCACATGAACGAAGGCGCTCGCGATCAGGGGCGCCAGCATCGACCAGAAGATCGTGAAGATCAGCCAAAGGGCGAGCGCGGCCAGCGCCGATGTCGCGGGAGACCGGAACAGGGTGGAGAAAACCAGCGAAACCGCCAGCCAGATGCCCGCATAGACGAAGGACGCCAGCAGGAAGGCGAGCCCGCGGACGATCTCCTCGCCGCCCGGCGGCAGGCCGAGCAGCAGGATGCCCATGCCGGTGACAAGCAGCCACAGCGTCAAAAGGCACATCGCGATGACGAGAAGCCCGCCGAGGAATTTTCCCGTCAGAAACGCATCGCGGTAGATCGGTTGGGCCAGCACCCGCGAGAGCGTGCGCCTGTTGTATTCGCCGTTGATCCCGTCGAAGCCGAGCGCGATGGCGACGAGCGGCAGCAGGAAGCCGAGAAACGCGACGAATGACGGCAGCGGATCGCGCGCCGTTGTGAACAGGCTGAGAAACAGGAACTGGTCTTCGCTGACGGTCGCCTTGATCTGGCCGATAGCGGCGTAGACCGCGCCGATCGCGGTCAAGAGGATGAGCAGCAGCACGAGATGGATTCGCGCGCTGGTCATGTGATCAGCCGCTTCCTTCAGCGCGATGGTGGAAAGACCCGTGAACGGGGAGCCTTCACGCTGCCTCGGCATCTTTCTTCTCCTGCACGTCGCCCGCAGTCTGGAAATAGCGGACATAGACCTCGTCCAGCGTGGTGCGCCGGATCGACATGTTCATCAACGCCCCGCCGGCCTCCACGATGCGCCTGGCGATCTGCGGCCTGACATCCGCATCGGCGTCGACCCGCCAGAGGCCGTCTCCGGCCGCGGTGATGCCGGTGATGTGTTCGGCGCCCTCCAGGACGGAAGCTACATCGACGCCCCCGGCCTCGACCTCGACCTCATAGGCGCCGCCGAGCACCGCACTCGTCAGGTCGCTGACACGGCCGGTCAGCCCGATGCGCCCCTTGTTGAACAGCGCCACCCGGTGGCAGACGGCCTGCACCATGCTGAGGAGATGCGACGACAGGACGATCGTCATGCCGTCCTGGGCCAGCGTGCCGATGAGCGCCAGCAGTTCCTGTGTCGCCTGCGGATCGAGACCGCCCGTCGGCTCATCCAGAATGGCGATATCGGCATTCTTGAGAATGACTTCCGCTAGGCCGAGCCGCTGCCGCATGCCGCGCGAAAAGGTCCCGACTCGCTTGTCCGCGACGTCGGCAAGGCGGACCCGGCTTAACGCCGTTATTATCCGCCCTGCCGCGTCGGTCCCCCGCAGCCCCGCCAGCCGCGCCGTATAGGCGAGATTTTCCCGCGCCGTCATGGCATCGTAGAAGCCGACTTGGTCGGGCAAATAACCAACCCGGCTTTTGACGGCGAGCGGCTGGCGAAGAGGATCCAGTCCATTGACCCGCACTTCTCCCTCGGTCGGCTCGGTCAGGCCGAGCATCAGCAGGATGGTCGTTGTCTTTCCCGATCCGTTCGGACCGAGCAGTCCGAACACCTCACCCTTTTCCACGCAAAGGTCGACGTGATCGACGGCGGTGAAGCCGCCATAGCGTTTCACCAGCCCCTTTGTTTCGATGACCGGGCTCATCTGCGGCCATACCTTGACACGGAAAAGCCGAGCACGACGAAGGCGGCAGCGATCACGCCGAGACCGGCGACGCCCCAGAGCGTTGATGTCGACACGGTGACGCGAAAATTGGAGTTGTCGGAAACGCCGTCGCCATGGCTTCGGATCTGCACGACATAGTCGCCGGCGATCGACTTGGTCGAGGGCGTGATCGAGACGGTGACCTGTTCGCTTTGGCCCGGCGCAATCTCCGCGATCTTCTCGGGAGAAAAGGTCACTTTCCAGTCCTGCGGCGGATTGGCCGAGAATCCTATGCCTTCGGCGGCCGCCGTGCCGGTGTTCTTGAGGGTGAAGTTGAAGGTGCGTTCCCTGCCGGCGGTCGCATCGCCTGAGACCCGACCATCCGGCCCTGCCAGATCCAGCGCCGGCTGCCCGGTAATGTCGAGGACCAGTTGCTGGGTGGCCTTCGCCTCGTCGCCGGCCGCCGCGATCAGGATCGGATATTGCCCGGCCGCGACATCCTCCGGCGGCTTCACGCTGACCTTCAGGCTCTTCGACTTGCCGGCATCGAGGGGAAGGCTCGTCAACTCCTGCGAACCATAGGCTTCCTTGAACGTCACCTGAAAGCCGGCGGGCGCCTTGGAGAGCAGATTGACGACGGCGTCCGCCTGCCCGTCATTGCTCGCCTTGACCTGGAATTCGAATGCCGACTTTGCCGAGCCGCGAAGCGCCGGGAGTTCCGGCTTCAGGGTCAGTTCCGCGGGCCGCACCTCAGCGATCTGGAGCGTCACCGGCAGTGTCAGCACGCGCTCTCCGGTATCGGCCGCGACCGTGAAAGCATATCCCTTCTTGGCCGCGTCTGCAGGCGGCGTCACGCTGAGTTTCAGATCAACGCTCTGCCCGGTCTGGGCCATCGCCGCGACGACATCGTGGCTGTCGCCGACGATCTCCCATTTCCAGCCTTCGGGCAGGCCGTTGACCGCCAGTTGCACCCGTTGCGGCGGCAATCCGTTGTTGACCAGTTTCAGGTCGAGATCGACCTTCTTGCCCGCCTGTGTCGCAAATTCGGGGAAAGGCGTCGTCAGCCACAGGCCCTTTGGAGCCGTAGCGGTCGCTGCCATGCTGTCGGCGTTCTGGGCCCGCGCCGGTAAGATAGCTGCCCCGGCGACCGTGGCGGCTGCCACGAGCACAATGAATGCATGCCTGCGGATGGGAAATCCTGGCGCGAACTTCATGGGTTTCCTCCAGATGTCGTACGGCCTGTCTGCGATGACGATGCCGGGTGCCCCGAAACAACCCGAAAGAAAAGTTGAGCACCGAAGGGAGGCGCGAAATGTGGCGCGAATGCGGCGCCAACATTAACATTTCTTAATATTATCTCATGTTTTACAATAGGTTGTGCGCATCGCAATCATGAGGAGCGTCTTTCATATTTCGACTTTAATCGAAATTCTGTTGACGCGGCGGCGCGACGGGATCAATTTATTTCCATGATTCTGGAAAGAGCGGCCACGCAACTGGAAGCGCTGGGAAATCCGACCCGGCTGGATATCTACCGCCTGCTGGTGCGGGCGGGAGAGGATGGCCTTTCCGTCGGCAGGATTCAGCAACGGGTCGGCATTCCCGGTTCGACTCTTTCGCACCATTGCAAGTGCCTGGCGGCCGCCGGCCTCATCACGCGCGAAAGGCGGGGAACGAGCCTCATTTGCCGTGCCGATTATACCAGCATGAACGCGCTCGTCGGCTTCCTGGCGGACGAGTGCTGCGCGGATGCGCAACCGGCACGGGCAGATGACTGACACCGCAGCGCCCCCGCTGGCGATCGTCGGCCTCGGCCTGACCCAGATCGTCGGCTACGGCACGCTCTATTACAGCTTTCCTATTGTCGTCCCTGCGATTGCATCGGAACTGATGATTTCGCCGCAATGGGTGTTCGCGGTGCTCTCTGCGGCGTTGCTGCTGGGCAGTCTGGTGGCGCCGACCGCCGGGCGCCTCGCTGACCGCTTGGGTGCGGCCCGGCTGATGGCCGCGGGCTCGGCCGCGGCAGCGCTCGCGCTGGTCGCCGCAGCGGCGGCGCCCGGCGCCATATCGCTGTGCGCGGCATTCGTCTTCATGCAACTGGCCGCCTCGTTCGTACTCTACGCAACGGCCTTCGTCGCCATCGTGCAGATCGGTCCGCATGGCGCCCAGCGAGCCATCGTTTACCTCACCCTTATCGCCGGATTCGCGTCCACGATTTTCTGGCCGTTCGCCGATTTTCTGCACGGGCACTTCTCATGGCGCGGCGTTTTCCTGGTCTTCGCGGCGCTACATCTTTTCCTCTGCCTGCCGATCCATGCCGCGCTGACGCGCCTTTCGCGCCGACGCCAACGCGCGCGCGCGCTCGACCCGCTCCCTGACTTCCAACCCGATGAACCCGCCCTCGATCCCACGCGCGCCCGCGCGTTCTTTCCGGTGCTCCTGTTCGGCTTCGCCGCGGAAGGTTTCGTGCTCGCCGCCATCCTTCTGCACATGGTTCCGCTGGTCGACACGCTCGGTCCAGCGGGCGCCGGCGTCGCGCTCGCCACGCTCTTCGGCCCTGCCCAGGTCGCCAGCCGCCTCGTCAACATGGTCTTCGGCGGCCGGCTGCCGCAACGCCACCTCGCCGTCATCGCCGCAATCCTGATGGCTGTGGCGCCGCTGCTGTTGATCTTCGGCGCACCCTGGCACCTGCTCATTGCCGGCTTCGTCTTCCTGTTCGGGCTGGGTAGCGGGCTCACCAGTATCGTGGGCGGGACGCTGCCGCTCGAGCTCTTCGGGCGCATCGGCTATGGCGCGCGCGTGGGGTGGGTTGCCGGCGCGCGCCAGTTCAGTTCGGCGCTTGCACCCTTCGTTTTTTCGGTGCTGATGGGTGCGACTTCGCCGGAATTCGCGCTCTGGAGCGTCGTCATCGTCGCGGTCACGGGTCTGTCGGCGTTCATCGCGATCGCCGCGGTTGCGGATCGGGCAACCATGCGTCGGACGAACGCTCATCTCCGGTGAAATGGAGGACGGCTGTTCTTTCTCCCGCGGCCAAAACTGCCTGTTCGTTTCCCGCAATTCCGACCCGGAGGCTCGCGCGCACGAACGCCTAATTGTTGTGCATCGGCCGGTGCATTGCTCCAACTTAGGCACTCGAATCGCCATCATTGCCTCTATTTTTGGCAACGATCCCCTCGACATTTGCGTTGCTGCCCGTCACGATTGAAACAACGGGAATAAATCAGGAATGGAAGGTCCAGTTTGCCGGTAACCAGGGCGTTTGACGAGATGTGGGGGAAGGATGGCCGGTGCCGGGCCGGATACGAGGCCATCGACGAATTCCTGCAATCGACCACGCCTGAAGTTCTCGCAAGCCGCCGCGCGGAAGCCGAACTTCTGTTCCGCCGCATCGGCATCACCTTCGCCGTCTATGGCGAGGCTGACGCTGAAGAGCGCATCATCCCCTTCGACATCATCCCCCGCGTCATCACCCGTCCGGAATGGGACAGCCTTGCCGCCGGTCTGGAACAGCGGGCCCGGGCGATCAACGCGTTCCTCGCCGATCTCTACGGCCCCCGCGAGATCCTCAAGGCCGGCATCGTTCCCGAAGAGCTGATCTACGCCAACCCTGCCTTCCGGCCCGAAATGATGGGGATGAAGATCCCCCACGACATCTATGTGCCGATCGCCGGCATCGACATTGTCCGGGTCGACGCGGATACGTTCTACGTGCTGGAAGATAATGCGCGCACGCCTTCCGGCGTCTCCTACATGCTTGAGGACCGGGAGATCATGATGCTCCTGTTCCCGGAGCTGTTCTCGCGCATGAAGGTCGCCCCGGTCGACATCTATCCGGACGAACTGCTGGCGACGCTCACCTCGATCGCCCCGGCGAACGCGCCCGGCGTGCCGACGGCGGCGCTGCTGACGCCCGGCCCCTTCAACTCGGCCTATTACGAGCACTCCTTCCTTGCCGACAGACTCGGCATCGAACTCGTAGAAGGGAGCGACCTCTTCGTGGACAACGAGATCGTCTACATGCGCACCACGCAGGGGCCGCAGCGGGTGGACGTCATCTACCGCCGGCTCGACGACGACTTCCTCGACCCCCTCGCCTTCCGGCCGGATTCGGCGCTCGGCGTGCCGGGACTGATCGCCGCCTATCGCGCCGGAAACGTGACGCTCGCCAATGCTGTCGGCACCGGGATTGCCGACGACAAGGCGATTTATTCCTACATGCCCGAGATCGTCCGCTTCTACACCGGGTCCGACGCATTGCTGCAAAACGTGCCTACATGGCGCTGCCGCGAGCCCGAAGCATTGGCTTACGTGATCGACCATCTGTCCGAGTTGGTCGTCAAGGAAGTTCACGGCTCCGGCGGCTACGGCATGCTCGTCGGCCCCGCCGCCGACAGGAAGACGATCGAGGAGTTCGCCAAACGGCTGAAGGCGAAGCCCGACAATTACATCGCCCAGCCGACCCTCTCCCTCACGACGACGCCGACCTTCATCGATCAGGGCATCGCGCCGCGCCACGTCGATCTGCGCCCTTTTGTGCTGACAGGGGCCGACAAGGTCCGGATCGTGCCGGGCGGCCTCACCCGTGTCGCGCTGAAGGAAGGCTCGCTCGTGGTCAATTCCAGCCAGGGCGGCGGCACCAAGGATACCTGGATCGTCGATATCTGAATCGGTAGTGACCTATGCTGAGCCGCACGGCGGAAAACCTGTTCTGGATGTCGCGCTATGTGGAGCGTGCGGAAAGCCTTGCGCGCATTCTCTACGCCACCTCGCGCATCGCCGCGACGCCGACCCTGACGCGTGAGGGCTCCAATGAATGGGAGTCGGCACTGCGCACCGCTTCTGTGCTGGACGAATTCCATGCGATCTATGACGAGGCAAACGAATCCAACGTCCTGGAATTCCTCGCCTTTTCTCAGGAGAATCCGAGCTCGATCCGCTCGTGCTTTGAACGCGCCCGCATCAACGCGCGCGCCGTGCGTACCGCGCTCACCATCGAGATCTGGGAAGCGATCAACAGCAGCTGGATCGAACTGCGCAAATTCGAGCGGTCTGGCTTTGCCGCCCGCGATCTTTCACGCTTCATCAACTGGGTGAAGGAGGTCTCGCTTCGGGTCGACGGCTCCGCCTACCGGACGATGCTGCGTAACGACGCCTTCTATTTCTCCCGGCTCGGCGTCTATCTGGAGCGCGCCGACAATACCGCCCGCATTCTCGATGTGAAGTATCATATTCTGTTGCCGGAATCGGAGCCGGTCGGCGGCGGCGTCGACTACTATCAATGGTCGTCGCTGCTGCGCGCGGTTTCCGCCCATACCGCCTATCACTGGATTTATCGGGACGCGGTGAAACCCTGGAACGTCGCCGACCTGCTCATACTGCGCCGCGAAATGCCGCGCTCCATGGCCCGCTGCTATGAGAACCTGGTCAATGTGCTCGATGCGATCGCCCGCGCCTACGGCCGTCAGGGGCCTTCGCAGCGCCTTGCCCGGCGTACGCACGGCCAGTTGCTGAATGTGCGCATTGACGACGTGTTCCAGAACGGAATGCACGAGTTCCTGTCCGGCTTCATCGACGACAACAATGCGCTCGGCCAGGCGATCACGGACCAGTATTTGAGCTGAGCGGACTGGGATCAGGCGATGCATATCAACGTGGTCCACGAGACGCGCTACACCTATGACCAGCCGGCGAGGCAGGTCGTGCAGATCCTGCGCCTGACGCCGCGCAACCATCGCGGGCAATACGTCCAGCACTGGAACATCGATCTCGATCAGGATTGCCGCATCGTCGAGCACGAGGACTCCTTCGGCAACATCACGCACACCTTCTCCGCCGGCGGCCCCATCGAAGCGCTCACGGTCAGGATCGAGGGGGCGGTGGAAACGGAGGAAACCAACGGCGTGGTCGCAGGCACTGCCGAGCGTTTGCCGCTGCCGCTGTTCCTGCGCCAGACAGGCCTGACGACAGCGGACGCGGCCATACGCCGTCTCGCGCGCAAATGCTCAAGCCCCAATCCGCTCGACGCCTCCCATGCGCTCATGCACGCCGTCGGCGAGGCCGTCGAATTCCAGAAGAAGGCCACCCACACCACGACCAGCGCGGCCGAAGCGCTCGCCGCCGGCCGGGGTGTCTGCCAGGATTTCGCGCATATCTTCATCGCCGCCGCGCGGGCCCTCGCCGTTCCCGCCCGTTACGTCAGCGGTTATTTCGTTCACGGCGACGGCGTCACCGACCACGAGGCCGGCCATGCCTGGGCGGAGGTCTACGTGCCCGATCTCGGCTGGGTCGCCTTCGATCCGGCCAACAATACCTGCCCGGGCGAATCCTATGTGCGCGTGGCGGTCGGGCTCGACTATCTCGACGCGGCGCCGGTTCGCGGCGTCCAGGCCGGCGGGATTGAAGAGGCCATGTCGGTCGGCGTCAATGTCACCGGCAGTCAGCAACAGCAATAGGCGATGCGGCATCGCGCCGCTCCCGCCAAATCCGATTGCCGGAATCGGCCCGGAACGCTAATCATGGCGCTGACCGGGGTTCCAGGGGGTGTCGGGGTACCATGACCTATTGCGTAGGCCTGTTGCTGCAGGACGGCCTCGTCATGATTGCCGATACGCGCACCAATGCCGGCCTCGACAACATCGCGACCTTCCGCAAGCTGCACATCTTCGAAAAGCCGGGCGACCGTTTCGTCGCCATGGCGACCGCCGGCAACCTTGCCGTCAGTCAGGCAATCCTCAGCCTGCTGACCGAGGGCCTGGCAGACCCCCGCAGCGGCGAAGAACAGACGATCTGGACGGTCGGCTCGATGTTCAATTGCGCCCAGCTCGTCGGCAAGGCGATCCGCGAGGTCTATCGCATCGACGGCCCTTCGCTCCAGCAGCAGCAGGCGAGTTTCGATGTCTCGATTCTTCTCGGCGGCCAGATCCGCAAGGGGCGCACCCGGCTCTTTCAGCTCTACGCGGCCGGCAATTTCATCGAGGCGACGGCCGATACGCCGTTCCTGCAGATCGGCGAGCACAAATACGGCAAGCCCATCCTCGACCGCGCCGCCCAGTTCACCACTTCGCTGGACCAGGGGCTCAAGCTGGCGCTGATCTCGATGGATTCCACGATGCGCAGCAACCTCGCCGTCGGATTGCCCATCGATGTCGCGGTCTACCGCCGCGACACGCTGAAAGCCGACCTCGACTACCGCATCACACGCGAAGAGCCCTATTTCGCCGATCTGCGCGAGCGCTGGTCTCGCGCGCTGCGTGAGGCCCAGGCGAATATTCCCACCCCGCCCTACTGGTCGGCGTGACCTGAAAGATCGTCGAGGATCGGACAATCGGGCCTGTCGTCGCCGTGGCACGCCTTCGCCAGAGTGGCGAGCGTTGCGCGCAACCCCTTCAATTCGGCGAGCTTCCGGTCGATGTCCGCGATCCGCTGCTGGGCGAGGCGGCGCACGTCGGCGCTGGACCGCCCACGGTCCTCGTAGAGCGAGACGAGCTTGCGACAATCCTCGATGGAAAAGCCAAGCGAGCGGGCGCGCCCCAGAAATTTGAGCATGTCGACATCGCGCGGCCCGAAGGCGCGATAGCCGTTTTCGCCGCGCGCAGGGCTGACGAGCCCGATATCCTCGTAATAGCGGATGGTCTTGGCGGGCAGCCCGGTCGCGGCGGCAACCTCGCCGATGGAATGGTTGAGTGCGTTCATGGCGTCCTGCCTTTTCCGACGGCAACGCTCATATAGTCCTTTTCCGATCTCCCCGCCATCGCGGGCGCACACTCAGTGGAGGCGGAACATCCCCTCCACAGGGCGGAATTCGGCAGGCGAGATCAGCTTGCGGTGAGCGACTTTCACCGTATGCAGCGGCCCTTCCAGTTCGCGCTCCCAGAATGTCAGAAACCCGCGAAGAACAGGAAAGTCCGGCGCCGTGTCGTACTCCTGCCACAGATAGGACTGCAGCAGGTGCAGATGGTCCGGCATGCGATAGAGGATTTCGGCGGTCGTCAGACCATAACCGCGCAACTGCTTCTCGAACTCGATGGCAACCATTTAATCACCTCGCTGAACGAATGACGCTTCGATGATGCCATGATAATTCTTTAAGACAACTTGAAAATAAAAATATGACTGAGAAATCATAGGATTAGCAGCATTCGGTCAGGAGTGCTGCCAGATTATTTCCGTCGCGCGGCTGCCAGCGCGGAGGGCGTGTCGATATCCAGGAATATACCCTCATCCTCGGCGGCAACTTCATTGACCTCGCTCTCTGCCGCGACCAGACCCCGCGCGCCCGTATCGCCCTCGAGGCCTGCGAGCGCGGCAAACAGCCGCGCCGGAAACAGTACCGGATTGCCGCGCCGTTCTCCGTGCACGGGGACCGTGACGCGGCCTGGCGCGTTTCGGAATGCGCCAATCATGGAGGAGACCAGCCGGCCACCAATGCCCGGCATGTCGGCCAGCATGACGAGCGCCCCGGCGAATCCTTCCGGCACCGCCAGTATCCCGGCGCGAAGCGACGAGGCGAGCCCGCTTTCATAGGCGTCGTTATGCACGAAACGCACATCAATGCCTGCGAGCGCCTCGCGCACATCCTCGGCGCGATAGCCGGTCACGACAATGACCGTTTCCGCACTGCCCTCGAGCGCCGCCCGCGCCGCATGGCCGACCAGCGTTTCCCCGTTCACCGTCTCGGTCAGCTTGAACCCGCCTTCCATCCGGCTGGAACGTCCGGCGGCGAGGACAATGGCCGCGACGCTGCCTGCGGCGGCACCCTCGCGCGGCTGAGGGCGCGAGACGATCTCCATCAGCAGGCCGCCGACGCCGAGCCCCATCACGTCGTCCGCCGTCACGGCGAGCCCTGCGAGCAGCCGATCCAGCACCCAGTCGAAGCCGTTCTCGCGCGGGCTGCGCGCGCAGCCGGGCGCGCCCAGGACGGGCATGCCGTCCAGCCCGCCGAGCATCAGCAGATTGCCCGGATCGACGGGCATGCCGAAATGGATGACCTCGCCGCCCGCCTCGCGCAGGGCCTGCGGGATCACGTCGTCCGCGTCGCTGATGGCGCTCAGCCCGAACAGCAGGAAGAAATCCGCCTTCCGCGCGCGCGCTTCTGCAATCGCGCCGGCGACATCGGCTGCCCGATGGGCGACACGCCATTCGCCCACGAGCGTCGATCCGGAAACCTTCAGCCGTTCCTCGGTGACGCGACGGGTCTTGTTGAGCATCTTGGCCGGTGTCCCCTCTCCGGCCGTCTGGATGAGCGCGGCGCGCACGGGCCGCCAGCCGCTGACGGCAAGGCATCGACCTCCCGCCGCGATCGCGCGGCGCACCGCTGCTCCGGGTACCGCATATGGGATGATCTTGATCGTCGCGACCATCTCGCCGGCAACGACTTTCCTGTAGGCGGGAAGCGTCGCGATGGTGATGCCGGGGTCGATACGGTTCATCGCATGGACCGCGTCCGCGACAGGCACGAAAAGCCCGCCATGCTCGGCAAAGAGATTGACCCGGCCCGTCGCCGCGCGGTCGATCCTGATCCCGGCGCCGGCGACGCCCGCCGCCAGCGCGGCCGCCGCCTCGTCCTCGCCCATGTCGCCGTCGTCGAGACGGGCGACGGTAACTTCGCTGAGCCCGGTCCCGCGCAGCGCCGCGATGTGGGTTTCGTCGAGCCTTGTCCCTTTCTTCAGCCGGAGCGAACCCGCCACGATGCCGTGGGCGAGAATGGTCCCTTCTGCCTCTTCCAACGGCACCGGACCGAATTTCATGCCGGGAGGCCCTTGCGCCGGACTGCGGTGATCTCGGCGAGAATGGCGATGGCGATCTCGGCCGGCGAGACCGCGCCGATATCGAGACCCACGGGTGCGTGGATGGACGATATCCTGTCGTCGGCGATGCCGCCGGCCTTGAGGCGCTCGACCCGCCGGCCATGTGTCTTGCGGCTGCCGAGCGCGCCGACATAGAAGCAGTCCGCCTTGAGCGCCGCGATCAGGGCCGGATCGTCGATCTTCGGGTCATGCGTCAGCGCGACCATCGCGGTGTGCCTGTCGAGGCCCGCATCCTCCAGCGCGTCCTGCGGCCATTGTTCGACGAGCCTGACGCCGGCGAAGCGCTCGGGCGTCGCGAAAGCGGTGCGCGGGTCGATGATCGTCACGTCGTATCCGGCCGCGATCGCCATCGGATAGAGCATTTGTGAAATGTGCACCGCGCCGATGACGATCATACGCGCCTCGGGCAGATGTGCGTCGATGAACCGCGCGCCCTTCTCGTCCTCGACGAGGCGGCTCCTGCCGTCGCGCAGCGCGGCCTCCAGCAGCGCCGCGTCAGGATCGCCGGCGATATCGGCGGCCTTCACAAGCCGCGGCTCGCCCTCTGCCAGCGGCGTGACGACAAAGACCGCGCGCCGCGCCTGCCGCTCCGCCCCCAGCGCATCGAGCATGGCTTTGCGCATCAGCTTACAGGCTCGACCATGACGCGGATGCGGCCGCCGCAGGAAAGGCCGACGCGCCAGGCGGTCTCGTCGGCGACGCCGAATTCAAGGAGCTTGCGCTTGCCGCTGGCAATCGTTTCTGCAGCTTCCGCGATGACTTCACCCTCCACGCAGCCGCCGGAGACCGAACCCTCGAAGCGCCCCTCCTCGTCGATGACGAGATGCGAACCGACGGGGCGCGGCGCCGAGCCCCAGGTTTCCACCACCGTCGCGATGGCGACGCGGCGGCCCTCCCGGGTCCATTTGCGGGCGATCTCTATCGGGTCTGCTTGCGTGTCCATGGAGCCTCCTCAGGCGGCGGCGCGGCCCGGCGCATCGGCCGAAAGCGCCCTGCATATATCGGCGATGGCCGCGAGATTGTGAACGGTACGGAAATCGTCGACATGCGGCAGCATCGCCCTGATGCCGGCGGCCCTCGCCTCGAACCCATCATAGCGCAGAAGCGGGTTCAACCATATCAGGCGGCGGCAGGACCGGCCGAGCCTGTCCATCTCGAAGCTCAGATGCGCCCCGTCGTCCCGCTCCAGCCCGTCCGTGACAAGCAAGACAATTGCGCCGCGCCCGAGCACCCGCCGCGACCAGAAGCGGTTGAAGGCATGAAGCGCCGAGGCGATGCGCGTGCCGCCCGACCAGTCGGGCACCTGCGCCGCGCAGGCGGCAAGCGCCGCATCGGGATCGCGCCGCGAGAGGGCCCGCGTCACGTTGGAAAAGCGTGTGCCGAACAAGAACGAATGCACCTCGCGTCGCTGCGACATGGCATGCAGGAAGTGCAGCATGATCCGGCTGTATTCGCTCATCGAGCCGGAAATATCGAGGATCGCGACGAGCGGTGGCACTGCAACGCGGGGCGCCTGCCATTTCAGCCGCATCGCGCCGCCGGCGCCGAGCGCGCCGCGCATCGTCGCGCGCATGTCGATGCGACGCCCCTTGGATGCCGCCATGTGCCGGCGCTGGCGCACCCGGTCGTCGGGCAGCACCATCCGGGAAACCGCCTTGCGCGCCTCGTCCAGTTCCGCCGTGCTCATCTCGGCGAAGTCCTTGCTGCGCAGCACCTCCTCTGCCGACTGCGTCTCGCGCATGTCGAATTCGGTCTCGATGTGTTGCTGGCGCTGCTGGTCGAGGACGGCGAAAGCCTCGGCAACTCGCTGTCGCACTCTTTGCCGCTCAGCCCTCGGTTCGCCCTCCGGCTCGATCTCCGGCACGGCCGCCGACAGGCCCGAAAGTCCTTGAGCCAGACCCCGATGACGCCAGAACAGGTCGAACGCCTCCCTGAATACGGCGCTGTCCTCGCGCCGGCGAACGAAGCTGCTGTGCAGGATCCAGTAGAAATCCTCGCGCCGGGAAAGGCCGCCGGCGGCCACGGCCGCAACCGCGTCGGCGATCGCCGCCGGACCGATCTTCAGCCCCGCGCCGCGCAGGGCCTGGGCGAAAACGGCGATATTCTCCGCCAGCCTGCCGCTTGTCCGCGCCATCGCTCAGGCCTTTCGCTTGCCGCCGCCGATCCCTTTGAGGATACGGGCCGTCTCGCCCTCGCTCATGCGGACAATATCGTCCTGGTACTTGAGCAGGACGCCCAGCGTGTCGGCGACCAGCGCCGGTTCGAGCGTCACCGCATCGAGCTCGCTGAGCGCGGCAGCCCAATCCAGCGTCTCGGCGATACCCGGCGCCTTGAAGAGATCTTCGTTTCGCAAAGCCTGCACGAAACCGACCACCGCGCCGGTCAGCGCCTCCGGCATGCCGGGTTGCCGGCTCTTCAGGATCGCCTGCTCGCGTGCCGCGTCCGGATAGTCCAGCCAGTGATAGAGGCATCGCCGCTTCAGCGCATCGTGCACCTCGCGCGTCCGGTTGGACGTGATGAGGACGATGGGCGGCTCGGGAGCCTTGACGACGCCGATCTCAGGTATCGTCACCTGAAAGTCGGAGAGCACTTCGAGCAGGAAAGCCTCGAACGCCGCATCGGTACGGTCGAGTTCGTCGATCAGGAGAACCGGTGCGCCTCGATCGTCTGGCGTCAGCGCCTCCAGCAACGGCCGGCGGATCAGGAACTTCTCGGCAAAGACATCATCGGAAAGCCTGCCGCGGTCGTCGACGCCCCCGGCCTCGGCCAGCCGGATCTCGATCATCTGCGCGGCATAGTTCCACTCGTAAAGGGCGCTGGAGACATCCAGCCCCTCATAGCATTGCAGGCGAATGAGGCGGCGCCCCAGCCCCCTGGCAAGGACTTTGGCGATCTCGGTCTTGCCGACGCCGGCCTCGCCTTCAAGGAACAGTGGCCGCTGCAGCCTCAATGAAAGGAACAGCACCGTCGCAAGCGAACGGTCGGCGATATAACCGTGGTCGGCGAGAAGCGCCGAAGCCTCGTCGATGCTCGCCGGTATGCTGGCCAACGCTGGGTATCCTCTTTCAGGCGGCCGCAACCGCCCGGCGCGTCATCACCGCGACCAGATTGGCGCGGTATTCGGCGCTGCCGTGGATGTCGCCGACAAGCCCGTCCGGATCGACGGTCAGATCCTTCAGTGCCTTTTCGGAGAACCGCCTGGACAGCATCTCCTCCGCCTGGGTCAGGCGGAAGACGCCGTCGGCGCCCGCGCCCGTCACCGCCACGCGCACCTCGCGGCCGCGCTTGGCGACGAAGACGCCCGCCATCGCGTAGCGCGAGGCCGGGTTGCGGAACTTCGCATAGGCCGCGCGCCTTGGCAGCGGGAATATCACCTTCGTGACGATCTCGCCTTCTTCCAGCGCGGTGTCGAACAGGCCGGTGAAGAATTCATCGGCGCTGAGACGACGCTTGTTGGTCACGATCGTCGCGCCGAGCGCGATGCAGGCGGCGGGATAGTCGGCCGCCGGATCGTTATTGGCGATCGAACCGCCGATCGTCCCGCGGTTGCGCACCGCCGGGTCGCCGATCATGCCGGCGAGTTCGGCCAGCGCAGGCAGCGCCTCGCGCACGACCGCGGAGGTGGCAACCTGATAGTGTTTTGTCATCGCGCCAATATGAAGCCTGCGTCCCTTCAATTCGATGCTGGAAAGGCCGGCGATACCGGAAAGGTCGATCACGTCGCTCGGCGCGGCCAGCCGCTGTTTCATCGTCGGCAGCAGGGTCTGCCCGCCGGCGATCAGCTTGGCGTCCTCGTTTTCCGCCAGGAGCGCCGCCGCCTTGCGAAGCGATTTAGGCCGATGGAAATTGAAATCATACATCGCTGCACCCTTACCCGTTCGCCTTCGTCATGACCTCGGCGCCGGCGGCGATCGCCTTGACGATATTGTGATAGCCCGTGCAGCGGCACAGATTGCCCTCAAGCTCGTGCCGGATCGTCGCCTCGTCGGGCACGCCCAGCCGCTTCACCATGTCGACGGCGGTCATGATCATGCCCGGCGTGCAATAGCCGCATTGCAGGCCGTGATGGTCGTTGAAGGCGGTCTGCATCGGATGCAGCGTGTCACCGTCCGCGAGCCCTTCGATCGTCAGTACTTGCGAGCCCTGGCAGGCGACGGCCAGCGTCGTGCAGGATTTCACCGCCGCGCCGTCGATATGCACCACGCAGGCGCCGCACTGGCTGGTGTCGCAACCGATATGCGTGCCGGTGAGCTTGAGCGTATCGCGCAGGAAATCGACCAGCAGGGTCCTTGTCTCCACCATTTTGGAGACCGGCTCCCCGTTAACCGTCATAGAGACTTTAGGCATTCGTTTCTCCCTTGTGCGCCAGCGGCCCGTCGGGCTGCGGCGCTGAGTATTCTTCCTGTATCCGATCTTGCGATAATCCCGGCAAATGCATCCTGAAGCCGGCCGGGCCGAAGCGCGCGGGTGAAGATGTAGCGGAGAGGAAAGATTGGCCGCAAACCGGTTGTCGGGTCAAGCGACCTGACGCGTGCCCAGCATCGGCGCTTGCCCTCACGCGGCGCTCTTTGCCTCCACCGCCTTGCGGAAATTGGCGAAGAACTCGTCGGCCAGCTTCTTGGCGCTGCCGTTGATCAGGCGCTGGCCGAGCTGCGCCAGCTTGCCGCCGACATTCGCCTCCACGTCATAAGTCAGCGTCGTGCCGCCATCGGGCGCATCGGTCAGCTTCACCACGGCCCCGCCCTTGGCGAAGCCCGCGACGCCGCCGCTGCCCTGGCCGGAAATCCGGTAGCCGTTGGGCGGGTCCATGTCCGAGAGCGTCACGTCGCCCTTGAACTTCGCCTTGACCGGCCCGACCTTCACCGTCGCCGTCGCCGCGAAGCCGCCCTGCTCGGTGCGCTCGAATGTCTCGCAGCCCGGAATGCAGCCCTTGAGCACCTCGGGGTCGTTCAGCGCCTCCCACACCACCTCGCGCGAGGCAGGCAGATCGTAGCTGTCGGTCATCGTCATGGCCATGGATGTCATGTCTCCCGCATTCGCCGGCTCATTGATATGGCCCCGGCCGCCGCGCCTCAAGGGCGATTCTGCAAATTCCCGCTCATCCCCTTCCACAAAAACCAGGGCATGCGGACATTGTCGCCGTGCCCCTGCGCTGTTAACAATTTGCAATACGAGGCATGCGCGGAGGCGGCGCTGAGCGGCGATGCGCAGTGACGGGGGTAGTTGCGAATGGAGTATTTTCTGCAGCAACTGGTGAACGGGGTCACGCTCGGCTCCATCTACGGCCTCATCGCCATCGGCTACACGATGGTCTACGGCATCATCGGCATGATCAACTTCGCCCATGGCGACATTTTCATGATCAGCGCCTTCATCGCCCTCATCACCTTCCTCGCCCTCGCCGCGCTCGGCATCACGATGCTGCCGCTGGTGCTGGTCATCATGTTCGTGGTCGCGATGGTCTTCACCGGCATCTGGGGCTGGGCGGTGGAGCGTATGGCCTACCGGCCGCTGCGCGGCTCGTTCCGCCTCGCCCCCTTGATCAGCGCCATCGGCATGTCGATCGCGCTGCAGAACTTCGTCCAGCTGACCCAGGACGCGCGGGTCAAACCGCTGGCGCCGCAGATCACCGGCGGGGTGACGCTGATGAAGGGCGACACCGAAACCGGCGCGATCGTCGTCCAGCTCTCCTATATGCAGATCTTCATCATCGTGGTCACCGTGGTGCTGATGACCGTCTTCTCGCTGCTGGTTTCGCGCACGAGGCTCGGCCGCGCCCAGCGCGCCTGCGAGCAGGACCAGAAGATGGCGCGCCTCCTCGGCGTCGACACCAACCGGACGATCGCCATCACCTTCATCTCCGGCGCCGGCCTTGCCGCCGTCGCCGGCACGATGTTCCTGCTCTACTATGGCGTTATCGATTTCTACATCGGCTTTCTCGCCGGCATCAAAGCCTTCACCGCCGCGGTCCTTGGCGGCATCGGTTCGCTGCCCGGCGCGATGCTCGGCGGGCTGCTGATCGGCCTCATCGAAGTCTTCTGGTCGGCCTATTTCAGCGTCGAGTACAAGGATGTGGCCGCCTTCTCCATCCTCGCCATCGTCCTCATCTTCCTGCCCTCCGGGCTGCTCGGCAAACCGGAAGTGGAGAAAGTCTGAACATGGCGAGTGATGCAGCCTCAGGTCGCCTCGTTTCCTCGCTCAAGGACGCCGCGATCACGACTCTCATCGCCGCCGCGCTCTTCTTCTTCCTCGTCGCCTACAAGACGACGCTGGTCACCGGCATCGGCCTCGTGCTGCAGGAGCGCTGGGAGCGCTATTTCTGGCTGCTGGGCGCGGTGTTCGTTCTGCGCTTCGCGTGGCTGATGCTGACCGGCGGGCGCGTCAGGGCGCCCAAGAACAAGGTGACGATCGCGCCGCGCGGCGATGTCATGCGCTATGCCGGCATCGCGCTGCTGCTGCTCGGTATCGCCCTGCCCTTCATCATCACCGGTACGGCCGGCCGCGGCCAGCGGCTCTATCTGGATCTTTCGATCCTGATCATGACCTATGTGATGCTCGGCTGGGGGCTCAACATCGTCGTCGGCCTCGCCGGGCTTCTCGATCTCGGCTACGTCGCCTTCTATGCGGTCGGCGCCTATTCATTCGCGCTGCTGGCCCAGTATACCGGGCTCGGCTTCTGGGCCTGCCTGCCCGTCGCGGGCTTGCTGGCCGCCTTCTGGGGCCTCATCCTCGGCTTTCCGGTGCTGCGGCTGAGAGGGGATTATCTCGCCATCGTCACACTGGCTTTCGGCGAAATCATCCGCGTCGTTCTGCTCAACTGGTATGAATTCACCAACGGCCCGAACGGCATATCCGGCATTCCCAAGCCGACGCTCTTCGGCATCGATTTCGGTCGCGGCGAAGGCGATTTCGCCAGTATTTTCGGCCTCGACTACTCGTCCTCGCACCGCCTGATCTTCCTCTACTACATCATCTTCATCCTCGCCCTTATCACCAACTGGGTGACGATGCGGCTGCGCAAGCTGCCTGTCGGGCGCGCCTGGGAGGCACTGCGCGAAGACGAGATCGCCTGCCGTTCGCTGGGAATCAACACCACCAACACGAAGCTCACCGCCTTCGCCACCGGCGCCATGTTCGGCGGCTTCGCCGGCTCGTTCTTCGCCACCCGTCAGGGCTTCGTCTCGCCGGAAAGCTTCACCTTCATCGAGAGCGCCATCATCCTCGCCATCGTGGTCCTCGGCGGCATGGGTTCGCAGATCGGCGTCGTCATCGCCTCGGTCGTCATGATCGGCGGTATCGAGATGCTGCGTAACCTCGACCTGCTGCGCACGGTGCTCGGAGACAATTTCGATCCCAACCAGTACAGGATGCTGATCTTCGGCCTCGCCATGGTGGTGATCATGGTCTGGCGCCCGCGCGGTCTCATCTCCAGCAGAACGCCGTCTATCGCCCTGAAGAAACGAAAGCGCATCGGCGCCGACATGGTCGCGCAGGGAGAAGGGCACTGATGGCGTCGGCGCGCTGGCAGGATGAACCGGTCCTGAGCGTCGAGCATCTCACGATGCGCTTCGGCGGCCTCGTCGCCGTCGACGATCTCAGCTTCGATGTCGGCAGGGGCGACATCACCGCCCTGATCGGCCCGAACGGCGCTGGCAAGACCACGGTCTTCAATTGCATCACGGGCTTCTACAAGCCGACCGAGGGCCGCATCATCATGCGGCATGGCAAAGGCGACCACGATGCCGCCGTTGCCGACGCCACCGGCAAGGGACTGCGTTCCGCGCGCAACGGCGATGCCTCGGTCCATCTGCTGGAGCGCATGCCCGATTTCCAGATTTCCGCCAGGGCCCGCGTCGCGCGCACGTTCCAGAACATCCGCCTGTTCGGCGGCATGACGCTGCTGGAAAATCTTATGGTCGCCCAGCACAAGAACCTGATGGTCGCCTCGGGCTATACGATCGGCGGGCTTTTCGGTCTTCCTGGCTATCGCCGGTCCAACCGGCAGGCGGTGGAACTTGCCACCTACTGGCTTGAGACGGTCGGCCTGATCGACCGCGCCGACGATCCGGCGGGCGACCTTCCCTATGGCGCGCAGCGGCGTCTGGAGATCGCCCGCGCGATGTGTACCGGCCCGCAACTGCTGTGCCTCGACGAGCCGGCGGCCGGCCTCAACCCGCGCGAATCGGCCGAACTCAACGATCTGCTCCGCCAGATTCGCGCTGAGCACGACACGTCAATCCTTTTGATCGAGCATGACATGGGCGTTGTGATGGAGATTTCCGACCACATCGTCGTGCTCGATTACGGCCGCAAGATCGCCGACGGCATACCGGAAGCCGTGCGCGCAGATCCTGCCGTCATCGCGGCCTATCTTGGGGTCGAGGACGAGGAAATCGACGAAATCCCCGAGATCCTGGCCGATCTGCCGGAGGTTGCCGCCAAGGCGGAAGACAAGCCGGATGGAGGTGGACGATGAGCACGCCGCTCCTGACGATCCGTGGCGTCACCGCCTATTACGGCAAGATCATCGCGCTGCGTGGCGTCGATGTGGATGTTGCCGAAGGCGAGATCGTCACGCTGATCGGCGCCAACGGGGCCGGAAAATCGACGCTGATGATGACGATCTGCGGCGAGCCGCAGGCGCGCGACGGCTCGATCGTCTATGCCGGCACCGAAATCACCCGCATGCCGACGCATCAGATCATGCGCCTGTCGATCGCCCAGTCTCCGGAAGGCCGCCGTATCTTTCCGCGCATGACGGTGATGGAAAACCTGCAGATGGGCGGCTACGACGCCGACCCGATTCATTTCAGGGAAGATCTGGACAAGGTCTTCACCCTGTTTCCGGTGCTCAGGAACCGGCGCGAACAGCGCGGCGGAACGCTGTCGGGCGGCGAACAGCAGATGCTCGCGATCGCCCGCGCGCTGATGAGCCGGCCCCGCCTGCTGCTGCTCGACGAGCCCTCGCTCGGCCTTGCCCCGCTGGTGGTCAAGCAGATATTCGACGCGATCGGCCGACTCAACCGCGAGGAAGGGCTGACGGTCTTCCTTGTCGAGCAGAACGCGTTTCACGCGCTGCGCCTCGCCCATCGCGGCTATGTTCTCGTCAATGGTCAGGTGACGATGAGCGGAACCGGGCGTGAACTCCTCGCGCGCGAGGAAGTGCGGGCGGCCTATCTGGAAGGCGGGAGGAGGGAATGAACGGGCTGCTTTGGGAAGAAAACTCGGTCTGGATCTTCATTCTGGTCACCGTCGTTCTGGGCGGCGGTGCCGCGATGCTGACCGGCCGTGCCATAGCCCAGAGCTGGCGTTCGTTCGCCGTCGCCGCCGCCTACATGCTGCCGCTGGCCGCCGCGGTGCGCTTCTTCCACTATGCGTTGTTCGGCGGCACGTTGCTGTCGCTCCACTATTATGTCGTCGACTACGCGGTCATCCTTGCGCTTGCGGGCCTCGGCTACCGCATCGTCCGGGCGACCCAGATGGCGCGGCAGTATGGCTGGCTGTACAGCCGCTCCGGCCCCTTCGGCTGGCGCGGGCGGGCGGGCGAGAAAACGCAGACATAGCAAGGGCAAATTCCTGGTTCCGGGTTCTTACGCGAGGCCCGAAATTATGCATTACTAACGTTCAGCCGGCGCCGAGCCGGTGTGGGATCGGGCGTTTTGCCCGTGGCAACTACAGGGAGTTACCCATGAAAAAGTCCATCCTATCCGGTCTGGCACTTTCGCTCATGATGTCCGGCGCCGCCTATGCGGACATCACGATCGCGTCGGTCGGGCCGATGACGGGCCAGTACGCCTCGTTCGGCGCTCAGCTCAAGGCCGGCGCCGAGATGGCCGTGGCCGACATCAATGCCGCCGGCGGCGTCAACGGCGAAAAGCTGGTGCTGACGATCGGCGACGATGCCTGCGACCCCAAGCAGGCCGTGTCCGTCGCCCAGAAGATGGTGCAGGACGGCGTCGTCTTCGTTGCCGGCCACTTCTGCTCGGGTTCGTCGATCCCTGCCTCGGCGGTCTACGCGGAAGAAGGCATCATCCAGATTTCTCCCGCCTCGACCAATCCGAAGTTCACCGATGAGCGTCCGGGCCCCGGCGTCTACCGCGTCTGCGGCCGCGACGATCAGCAGGGCGCCGTTGCCGGCAAGTTCCTGGCCGAGAAGATGGCTGGCAAGAAAGTCGCCATCATCCACGACAAGACCGCTTACGGCAAAGGCCTCGCCGACGAGACCAAGGCCGCCTATGAGGCGGCGGGCGGCAAGCCGGTCATGTACGAGGCCTATACCGCCGGCGAAAAGGACTACAGCGCCCTCGTGTCGAAGCTGAAGGCCGAAGGCATCGAGGTCCTCTATATGGGCGGCTACCACACTGAAGGCGGGCTCATCGTTCGCCAGATGCGCGAACAGGGCATGGATACGGTGCTGGTTTCCGGTGACGCGCTGGTGACGGACGAATACTGGCAGATCACCGGCGACGCGGGCGAAGGCACGCTGATGACCTTCTCGCCCGACCCGCGCAAGAACCCCGAAGCCGCCCCGGTGGTGGAGAAGTTCCGCGCCAAGGGCATCGAACCGGAAGGCTATGTGCTCTACACCTACGCCGCCGTGCAGGCCTGGGCGCAGGCTGTCGCGACCGCGAAGTCGACCGAATATGACGACGTGGTGAAGGCGCTCGACGACGGCGAGTTCAACACCGTCATCGGCAAGCTCGCCTTTGACGACAAGGGCGACGTCAGCCTGCCCGGCTACGTTTTCTACGAATGGAGCAAGGGCAAGTACGACTACATGCAGTAAGGCTTTCGCTTAACCTGCGATTCATGAGCCCCGGCGGAATCCGCCGGGGCTTTCCTTTGCCGGCTGCCATGCCAGGAGGTATCGTCGCGAGATGAACCCGAAATCGAACAACGACATCACGGACATCGCCGGCATCCGCGTCGGCAGCGTCCACGACGGGAAGCTGTGTTCAGGTGTCACGGTCGTCATGTGCGACTGGCCGATGGTCGCCGCCGTCGACGTGCGCGGTGGCGGTCCCGGCACTCGCGAAACCGATCTGCTGGCGCCGCAGAATACGGTGTCCGGGATAGATGCCATCGCGATCTCGGGCGGCTCGGCATTCGGGCTCGACGCGGCATCCGGCGTCCAGGCGGCGCTGAAGGAACTCGGGCGCGGCTTTCAGGTCGGCCCCGTCACGGTGCCCATCGTTCCCGGCGTCATCCTGTTCGATCTCGTCAATGGCGGAAACAAGGACTGGGGCCGTTTCCCGCCCTATCGCGAGATGGGCTATAACGCCGCGTTCGCCGCCGGCAGGGGCATCGCGCTCGGCAGCGTAGGCGCGGGCTATGGCGCGACGACCGCGACCCTGCGCGGCGGTCTTGGCTCCGTCTCCGCGCAAACGGGCTCGGGCTTCACCGTCGGCGCGCTTGCCGCCGTCAACGCCGCCGGCTCCGCGACCATCGGCGACGGACCGCATTTCTGGGCGGCGCCATATGAACGCGGCGAGGAGTTTGGCGGCCTCGGCATGCCCGGCCAAATTCCTGATTACGCGCTTCTGCCGCGCAGCAAGATGACGCCCATGGAGGCCACCACACCTGCGGTTGTCGCGACCGACGCCAGGCTCACCAAGGCCGAAGCGCTGCGCGTCGCCATCATGGCGCAAGATGGCATGGCGCGCGCGCTGCATCCCGTACACAGCCCGCTCGACGGCGATACGGTCTTCGTCGTCGCCACCGGGGAGAAGGAGCTTGCCGATCCCCTCGCCGACATCCTCGCCATCGGCACGCTCGCCGCGCACTGCCTCGCCCGGGCCATTGCGCGCGGCGTCTACGAGGCCGGTGACGGTGGAAAAGGTGCGTCGGTCAAACCGGCGTGGCGGGAGAGGTTCGGCTAGCGGCCAGCCGCCTTGAGCGCCTTCGGCAGCGCTTCGGCGAAGGCATCCAGATCGCTGTCGAGACCGACCGAAACGCGGATGCAGCGATCGAGCGGCGGCGCAATCGGCATGCGCACGAACACACCCAGCGTGCCGAGCTCGCGTACGACTGCGGCAGCGAAGGTGCGGTCCGCGCCGCAATCGACGGCGACAAAATTCGTGACCGACGGCAGCGCCGCCAGGTTGTTGGCGCGCGCTGTCGCGTAAATGCGTTCTCGGCCCGCCGCTATCCTTTCAACGACCCATTGAAGCCACGCCTGGTCTTTCAATGCGGCCTGCGCGGCAACGAGCGGCAATCTGCCAACCCCGAAGTGGTGCCTGATACGGTCGAAGAGGGCGATCGTTTCCGTCGTTCCGAACGCATACCCGATGCGAATACCGGCAAGCCCATACGCCTTCGAGAAGGTTCGCGTGCGGATGACATTGGGCAGATCGAGCAGCGCCCCGGCGGGCGGCAGCGCGGTCGCTGGCGCAGTCTCGCCATAGGCTTCATCGAGAACGAGCATCGTCTCTTCGGGAAGTGTCCGGGCGAAAGACAGGATGTCTTCCTCCGGCCACCACGTACCCATCGGATTGTCGGGATTGGCGAGATAGACCAG
The DNA here is from genome assembly GCA_050249695.1 of Flavobacteriaceae bacterium. GTDB lineage: Bacteria > Pseudomonadota > Alphaproteobacteria > Rhizobiales > Tepidamorphaceae > JACKJP01. The sequence continues at coordinate 24,945 of JBFWQA010000005.1, forward strand.
CGGGGCCTTTTCGCGCCTTGCCGCCTTGAGCAGACCATCCAGATCTTCCCGGTCTTCACGGTACGGCACGGTGACGAGCCGGCCACCGAAACCGGCCACATGATAGTGGAACGTCGGATAAGCACCCAGCGAGGTGACGACCGGTGTGCCCGGCTCGACGAGCATTCTTACGATCAGACCGAGCAGCCCGTCGATGCCCTCGCCGATCGTGATCTGGCCTGGGGGAACACCAAGATGGGCGCTGAGCGCGGTTCTCAGCTCATATGCCTCAGGATCGGGATATTTCCAGACATGGGGCGCTTCGGCCCGGATCGCCTCGATGACCGAGGGGGCGGGGCCGAAGGCGCTTTCGTTTGCGCCCAGCCTGGCGCGAAAACGCCTTCCCGACTGCCGCTCCAGCGATTCCGGTCCGACGAACGGCACCGTCGCCGGCAGCCCGGCGATATGCGGCAAGTAGCGCGCGAAGCCTGACATGCCCTCATCCTCCCTTTTTGCTCTTTTCTGCGGCCAAACCGGCCCTATTGGCAAGCGCGAGGGCGATTGAGGGGAAAAGGGCGCCCGCGACACTGGAAATCGACGGCCTTGAAAGATAGAAGCTGAGCGCCAAGCAAAACCGGAGACACGCGATGATTCCGCGCTATTCCCGCCCCGACATGGTGGCCGTCTGGTCGCCCGAGACGAAATTCCGCATCTGGTTCGAGATCGAGGCCCATGCCGCGACCGCGATGGCGGAAAAGGGCGTCATCCCGAAGGAAGCCGCGGCGAAGGTCTGGGAAAAGGGCGAGAAGGCCGAATTCGACGTCGCGCGCATCGACGCGATCGAGGCCGAGGTCAAGCACGACGTCATCGCCTTCCTCACCCATCTGGCCGAGATCGTCGGCCCGGAAGCGCGCTTCGTCCACCAGGGCATGACCTCCTCGGACGTGCTCGATACCTGCCTCAACGTCCAGCTGGTGCGCGCCGCCGACCTGCTCGATGCAGGGCTTGATCGCCTGCTGGCCGCGCTGAAGACGCGCGCCCACGAGCACAAGGACACGATCACCATCGGCCGCAGCCACGGCATCCATGCCGAACCGACGACCTTCGGGGTCAAGCTCGCCCAGGCCTATGCCGAAATCGAGCGCTGCCGCGTCCGCCTCGCCGCGGCCCGCGCCGAGGTCGCGACCTGCGCCATTTCCGGCGCCGTCGGCACCTTCGCTAATATCGATCCGTCGATCGAGGAATATGTCGGCGCGCGGATGGGCCTGAAGCCGGAGCCGGTGTCCACGCAGGTCATCCCGCGCGACCGCCACGCCATGTATTTCGCGACGCTCGGCGTCATCGCCTCCTCCCTGGAGCGCCTTGCCGTCGAGATCCGCCATCTGCAGCGCACCGAGGTCCTGGAGGCGGAGGAATATTTCTCGCCCGGCCAGAAGGGCTCCTCGGCCATGCCACACAAGCGCAATCCCGTTCTGACGGAGAACGTGACCGGCCTTGCCCGCATGGTGCGCTCCTACGCGCTGCCCGCGATGGAGAACGTGGCGCTATGGCATGAGCGCGACATCTCGCATTCGTCCGTTGAGCGCATGATCGGCCCCGACGCGACGATCACGCTCGACTTCGCCATTCATCGCATGGCCGGCGTCATCGAGAAGCTGCTTGTCTATCCGGACCGCATGAAGGCCAATCTCGATCGTCTCGGCGGACTGCATAATTCGCAGCGCGTCCTCCTCGCGCTGACGCAGGCCGGCGCCTCCCGCGAGGATTCCTACCGGCTCGTCCAGCGCAACGCGATGAAGACCTGGGAACATGGCGCCGACTTCCTCCAGGAACTCAAGAACGACCCGGAAGTGATTCAGAAGATTCCCGCTTCCGAGCTGGAAGCCATGTTCGACGACGCCTATCACCTCAAGCATGTGGACACGATCTTCGCCCGCGTCTTCGGCGGCTGATGCCGCGATCCACGCATCGGATGGGGAACCGCTCCGCGCCTGACGCGTTGAAATCCCGATCGCAACGATGCAAGGGAACAGAAGATGGCACGCGAAGTTATTGAAACCTCATCCGGCTCAGGCGCCGGTTGGTTTGTTGCCGGCATCCTCGTCGTGGCTTTGATCGGCGGTGCGGTGCTGTTTGCAAATGGCTATTTCGATGGCGGCGGCAAAAGTCTGACCATCAATGTCGATCCGCCCAAGATCGACGCTCCGAAACCGGGGCAATAGCGCCTGCGCATTCGACAGATATCCTGACTCTCCAGGGCCGGCTTCGCGTCGGCCTTTCTTTTTTTGCGATAACTTCGATCAAATGGGCGATGGGTTAGCGCCGCCCGGTTTGGGATCGCCAACCCGTTAGCCTTCGCGCTCGCCCGGCGCGGGCGTAATCCGTGCCCAAACCCTGTCTGCCTGCGCTGAATCGATATTGATCCCGAGGCGGTTGCGCAGAACTTCCCAAAGTTCAACCGCGCCAGAAATTTCTCGGCGCTCATTCTTCCCGCCGCTTTCCATCGTCATGTGGGTATCGAACAGTCCTATACGCGTATCACCGTCATATCCGTTGACCATCAGATGTGTCGGAAATGGAGACCCAGGCCAGGTTGCGCAGAGAAAATTGGCCGCCTCGATGTCCGGATCGCCGACATAGGCGTTGTCGAATCCGTAGAGCGGAAACTCGCTCTCCCCTTCAAGTCTGCTGAGAACCCGCTCACCCGACACCGCATCCGTCCAGAGGCGAAACTGTCCATTGGGGGCGTTCTGCACGGCATCCTCGTCAAGCAAAAGCGGGCCGATCGGGCCGGGGCCTCCGAACCCGGCATCAGTCAGATACGATGCCCCATCGATCGTGCAGACCATCGTTAGATGCGTTCGCGGCCCGCCTGCCGCGGCACCCATGCGCACGCGAGCCAAACGGCGGACAGGCTGGAATCCGAACGCGTCGAGCGCGGACTGATAAAGCATGTTCAACTCGAAGCAGTAGCCGCCGCGGAAGTCATTCAATAGCTTGGCAAACACGGCCTCTGACGAAACATCCGGCTCCAAACCGAGAAGCGGGTCTATATTCTCGAAGGGAATGGCGCGCGTCTGCGCGGACTGCAGCCGGCTTAGCCCTTCGAGGGATAGCGGCACATCCTTCATGCCGATCCTCTCAAGATAGCTGGATAGATCGAGTAACGGCATCGCGGAGGCACCCTTGCTGAGGGCTATCGGCCCTGCGTTGACAATCGACGCTCTCTGCCATTGGGCATGAACGCGCGCAACATCAATCGCATATGCGATGGTCAGCCGTACCAGCCGGCGCCTTCATCACGTCTTGATCATGATCAATGTTGAGCAGGGATCGTCGGTTACGCTGACGATGCTGTCGGGGCAGCGTTTCCCAATGGAGAACATGACAATGAACATCACAAGACGCGTCACGATTGCATTGATCGCAGCAGGCCTTTCCCTCTCGGCCATCGGCGCTGCGAATGCCGCGGGCACCACCGTCAACGTCTCGCTGTGGGATAAGGGAGACCATGCGACGGAAATGCTGGGCTCCGCCCCGCCAATGGGGATGGCCATGGGTGCCGGCCCCGGCAACATGGCCCCTCAGGGCAAGGGCATGATGCGTGGTGCCGGCCAGCGCGGGCCGATGGGTATTTCACTGGACCGCGAAACCGTTCCGGCCGGTGAAGTGACCTTCAAGGCGGTCAACGATTCAAAGACCATGGTCCATGAAATGGTTGTTGCCCCGGTCGCCGATACCGCCAAGCCCCTGCCCTATATCAAGAACGAAGAGCGCGTTGATGAGGACGCGGCCGGACACCTGGGCGAAGTCGCCGAGCTCGAACCCGGACAGTCTGGCGCGCTTACACTCACGCTCAAACCGGGCACCTATATTCTCTACTGCAATATCCCCGGCCACTACATGCTCGGCATGTGGTCGCTGCTGACCGTGACGCAATAGGAAACGGCATGTGACGGACGGCAAATTGCCCCTCCGTCCCGTGCTCGATTCATTCCGCTCTTCGATCTTCCGTTGCGTAACGATTCCGCGTATGGCTTCTGGCTCGGGCGTGCCCACCGCGCCGGACATCTCCAGATTGAAGGGCCATGAAAGCCGCCGAAGCCGAAATCCTCATCCTGCCGGGTATCGGCGGCGGACGCTCCAGCCCGGACTACTGGTACTGGCGCTGGCGCGAACGCATGGAGACGGCCCGTCTCGTCGAGCAGGAGGAGTGGGAGTTTCCCGATCCGGCCTCCTGGGTCGCTTCGCTGCACGGGCAGATCGCGGCGGCGAAGAAGCCGGTCGTCTTGGTCGGCCATTCCGCGGGCGCGCTGACCATCGCGCGCGCGTTCTGTAACGCGCGGGTCGGCGGCAATGTCGTCGGCGCGCTGATCGTCGCGCCGGCCGACCCCCACGGCGGAGAGGCGCTGGCCCCGGCGCTGAAGGCGTTTCAACCCACACCGACCGGGCCATTGCCCTTCCCGTCGATCCTGATCGCCAGCCGCGACGATCCCTATTGCGATTTCGAAACCGCCGCCGACATGGCACTGGACTGGGGCTCGGAACTGGCGGATGCCGGCAATGCCGGCCACATCAATATCGACAGCGGCCACGGCCCATGGCCCGAAGGCATGATGATGTTTGCTAGACTGCTGACGCGGCTGAAGGGGTGAAGAAAATCCGCCGCCTCAGACCTCGGTCTTGATCTGGTTGATCGCCTCGGCCATCAGCTCGTCCATCGTCCGGCGCACCTGATGCTCGGACTGGTCGACGCCGGCGGCCTGAAGATCGCCGAACACCTTGCGGAAGACGTCATGATCGCCGGCTTCCTGGAAATCGGCCATCACGACGGATTTGGCGTAATCCTGCGCTTCCGTACCGGACAGTCCGAGCAGCCCCGCCGCCCAAACGCCAAGCAGCTTGTTGCGCCGAGCTTCCGCCTTGAAGCGCAATTCCTCATCATGGGCATACTTGCGCTCGAAACTGTCCTCGCGCTTGTCAAATGTGCTCATCCGGAAGCTCCCGACTTCATCTGCTGACAGACTGACCCCGTTGCCAAGGCCCGCTTGTTCCCTGCGGATATAGGCTTGCTGCGGCCGATTTAACAAGCCGTCGCGGCAAAAAATCCGCCTCCGCGGCTATGGCGCGCGCCATGGGGCGGCGCGGGGCGCAGATTCCGGTTGAATTTTGCGCGCCGTAAGCTCATGTGCTAGGCGAATCTGCCGCTCGCAGAGAGCAATTTCGCGGCGACGGCTAATCGTATAGGCTCGGCCCGCGCGCGGGAAGCGATTCCCGCCGGGCCAATAGCTGTTGGGCAAGGCCGGTCGAAAGTCTGTTTCCTGCCTGCCCAACTCTTGAACGAACGGATTTCAACTTCCATGAACCGCCGCCGCAGAATTTACGAAGGCAAGGCCAAGGTCCTCTATGAGGGGCCGGAGCCAGGGACGCTGATCCAGCATTTCAAGGACGATGCGACCGCATTCAATGCCAAGAAGCACGAGCTGATCGATGGCAAGGGCGTCCTTAACAACCGCATCTGCGAGTTCGTCTACCAGAACCTCAACCAGATCGGCGTGCCTACGCACTTTATTCGCCGCCTCAACATGCGCGAGCAGCTGATCCGCGAAGTCGAGATCATCCCTCTCGAGGTGGTCGTGCGCAACGTCGCCGCCGGCTCGCTCGCCAAGCGCATCGGGGTCGAGGAAGGCACCGCCCTGCCCCGTTCGATCATCGAATTCTACTACAAGAGCGATGCGCTCGAGGACCCGATGGTCTCCGAGGAGCATATCACCTGCTTCGGCTGGGCGAGCCCGCAGGAGATCGACGACATCATGGCGCTGGCGCTCAGGATCAACGATTTCCTGACCGGCCTTTTCCTCGGCGTCGGCATCCGCCTCGTCGATTTCAAGATCGAGTTCGGGCGTCTCTACGAGAACGACATGGTACGCGTGGTGCTGGCCGACGAGATCAGCCCGGATTCCTGCCGCCTGTGGGATATCCAGTCCAATGACAAGCTCGACAAGGACCGGTTCCGCCGCGACATGGGCGGGCTGGTGGAGGCCTACACGGAAGTCGCCCGCCGCCTTGGCATCATGAACGAACTCGAGCCGCCTCCCGGTCGCGGCCCGGTTCTGGTGAAGTGACGGAAAAGAAGAAGGTTGCCGGCATGAAAGCGCGCGTCACCGTAACGCTCAAGAACGGCGTCCTCGATCCGCAGGGCAAGGCGATCGAGGGTGCGCTGGCCTCGCTCGGCTTCGCCGGCGTCGACGGCGTGCGTCAGGGCAAGGTCTTCGATATCGAACTGGAAGGGGCCGACCGCGCCAGGGCCGAGGCCGACCTCACCGCAATGTGCGAGAAGCTGCTCGCCAACACGGTCATCGAGAATTACCACGTCGACATTCTCTGATTTGCACGCCGACACCGAACCTGCCCGACGGACCTTGAAGCGATGAAATCCGCGATCATCCTCTTCCCCGGCCTCAACCGCGAGCGCGACATGGCGACGGCCCTGCGCCGCGCCTCCGGCCGTGTGCCGGCGATGGTCTGGCACACGGAAAGGGAAATTCCCGCCGCCGACGTCATCGTCGTACCGGGCGGGTTTTCCTATGGCGACTACCTGCGCTGCGGCGCGATCGCCGCCCGTTCGCCGATCATGGCCGATCTGGTGAAGAAGGCCGCCGCGGGCGTGACCGTGCTCGGGGTCTGCAACGGCTTCCAGATCCTGACCGAGGCGGGGCTGTTGCCCGGCGCGCTGATGCGCAATGCCGGTCTCAAATTCGTCTGCCGCGATGTGCGCCTGCGGGTCGAGCGCAACGATACGCGCTTCACCAGCCGCTACGCGAAGGGCGAGGTGTTCCGCACCCCCGTCGCCCATGGCGACGGTAATTATTTCGCCGATGCCGAGACGCTCGCCCGCATCGAGGGCGAGGGCCAGGTGCTGCTGCGCTATGCCGACGGCACCAATTGCAACGGCTCGATGAACGACATTGCCGGCGTGCTCAACAGGGCGGGGAACGTGCTCGGCATGATGCCGCATCCGGAGAACATGATCGACCCGCTGCAGGGCGGCACGGACGGGTTCAGGCTTTTCCAGAGCCTGTTTTCGGGAGACACCGAGAAGGCGGCATGAGACCGCGGCTCGCGACGATTGCGCAGTTCGCCGGTCTGGTCGCCGGCCTCTTCGGCCTGACGGTGCAGTTCTCCATCTCGGTTCCCGCCACGATCGACATGGGCTGGAGCGTCGGCGGCGCCATCGTCTGGTTCTTCAGCTATTTCACGATTCTGACCAACATCCTCGCGGTCTGCGTCCACCTTGCCGCTGTCAGGGCACAGAAGACGGGGGCGCCGGGCCTCTTCGCCTCGCCAGTGATGAAGGGCAATGCCCTCGTCTCCATGGCGGCCGTATTGCTCGTCTACCACTTCGCCCTGGCCGATTTGTGGGCGCCGAAGGGCCTGTTCTATCTTTGCGATGTGTTGCTGCACTATGTGACGCCGGTTGCCTATGTCGTCTGGTGGCTCGCCGGCGGCGCCGACGGACGCACGACCTGGCGCGACCCGTTTTTCTGGCTTCTCTATCCGCTGTTATACGGCGCCTACGCGATGATCCGCTTCGCACTGACGGACTATGCGCCCTACCCGTTCCTCGACGCATCGAACGGCTATGGACCGGTCTTTGCCAATATGGCCGTCCTGCTGCTGGGCTTCATGGTGATCGGCGGGATCGCGGTATTGTTCGACCACCGCGTGGCGGGCCGGCGGCGGGCCTGAACCCGCCGTCGTTACCGACTATCGCCAGAAAGGCTTGCTTGCCTCTTCGAAGGCCTGTCCGCGCGACAGGCCGATATCCTTCAGCATCTCATCGCTGAGACCCATGAGTTCGCGGCGCGTGCAATAGCGTACATAGGCCTTCTCGGCCCACTGAAAGAAATCCAGCGCCCGCACACCAAGCCGGAACCCTGATCCCGCCCGGGTGGCAAGCGAAGGGTTTTGAGCAATTGTCATCATTGTACCCTTTCTTCATTGCCAATTGACCCGATTGTCTGCACGAAAACGTATGAATTGACTCATAATCGTCTTCAATATAATAATTGTCACCATGACAAGTTGGCTTCCCGGCACTCTTGAGGGGACCGGCCCGCTCTATCTGCGGCTGGCCGACCGGATCGAGAACGATATCGACGCCGGTCGTCTGGCGCCGGGCGAGAAACTGCCCCCGCAACGCAACCTCGCCTTCGACATCGGCGTCACGATCGGCACCGTGGGCCGCGCCTATGCCCTGCTGCACGAACGCGGGCTGGTCAGTGGCGAGGTCGGGCGCGGCACCTATATTCTCGAGCGCAACGGCCCGACGCCGGCAGGCCCCATCGCCGCGCCCGTCGGCATCGGCACCAGACCGATCCAGGCTCCGGACGGCCTGCTGCGTATGGATTCCACTGCCGCGACCGATGTCGGGCAGTCCGGCGCGATCGAGACCTATCTCGCGGCGATCACCCGCGACCATCCGCACGAGATCGCCAACTACACCCGCACCCTGCCCGATCACTGGCTGGCGGCCGGCGCCGACTGGCTCGCCGCGCCGGGCTGGCGGCCGGCGGAGTCCGGCATCGTGCCGACGCTCGGCGGCCATCCCGGCATTCTTGCCGCGATCACGGCGATCACCAATCCCGGCGAGCGCATCCTGATCGAGGAAGTCAGCTACGCTTCCGTCGCCCGCAGCGCCTCGCTCGCCGGCCGCCGCATCACCACCGTCGCCCTCGACGGACAGGGTATCATTCCCGATGATCTGGAACGCGTCTGCGCCCGCGAGCATCCGCGCATGCTGTTCCTGATGCCCGGCATCCAGAACCCGACGCTCGCGGTCATGCCGGAAGACCGCCGCCGCGCCGTCGTCGAGATCGCCCGGCGCTATGATCTCTGGCTGATCGAGGACGTGATCTTCGGCTCGCTGGTCGAAGACCGCATCCCCGGCCTTGCCGAACTCGCCCCGGAGCGCACATTCCGCGTCGGCGGCATGTCCAAGAGCGTCGCCGCCGGCATCCGCGGCGGCTGGATTTCATGCCCGCCCGGCTATACCGCCCGCGTCCATGCCGCCCACAAGCTGCTGACCGGAGGTATGCCCTTCCTGCTCGCCGAACTCGCCGCCCGCCTAGTGCTCGACGGCGAGGCCGATCGCATCCGTCAGGCGGTGCGCGAGGAGATCGCGGCGCGCGAAGCGATGGCGCGCCAGATCCTGGACGGCTTCGAGTTCGCCTCGCACCCCCACTGCCCCTTCATGTGGATCGCCGTGCCGGAGCCCTGGCAATCGGGCACGCTGAAGAAGGCGGCGGAAAACGACGGCATCCTCATCGACGACGAGGACGAATTCAAATCCGGCCGCACCGAGCGTGCCTGCCACCGCATCCGCGTCGGCTTCACCGTGCCCGGCGAACGCGATGCGGTCGTCCGCGGCTTCACCACGCTGCGCGAGCTGATGCGCGGCGGCAACGCCGTCTATGACAGCTATTCCTGACCGCACCGAAAAGCGCGCCGCCGGCATGGCAATGCGCGCACTCTTGCGGTAAAGGGAGGCTCAGTTCCGGCCGCCCGAATCTGCCCATAAGAGCCCATGATCCCGAACGAAATCGCCATCACCCCCGAACTTGTCGCCGATCACGGTCTCAAGCCCGAGGAATACCAGAAGATTCTCGATCTGATCGGGCGCGAACCGAGCATCACCGAGCTCGGCATCTTTTCGGCCATGTGGAATGAGCACTGCTCGTACAAATCATCCAAGAAGTGGCTGAAAACCCTGCCGATATCCGGCCCGCGCGTCATCCAGGGGCCGGGCGAGAACGCCGGCGTGGTCGATATCGGCGACGGTCAGGCCGTGGTCTTCAAGATGGAAAGCCACAACCACCCGTCCTATATCGAGCCCTATCAGGGCGCGGCGACCGGCGTCGGCGGCATCCTGCGCGACGTCTTCACCATGGGCGCACGCCCGATCGCAGCGATGAACGCCCTGCGTTTCGGCGATCCTGAGCATCCCAAGACGCGTCATCTGGTTTCCGGCGTCGTCGCCGGCATCGGCGGCTATGGCAACTCCTTCGGTGTGCCGACGGTCGGCGGCGAGGTCAATTTCCACCGGCGCTACAACGGCAACATCCTCGTCAATGCGTTTGCCGCCGGCATCGCCGATACCGACAAGATCTTTTATTCCAAGGCAAAGGGCGTCGGTCTGCCGGTCGTTTACCTCGGTGCGAAGACGGGCCGCGACGGCGTCGGCGGCGCGACGATGGCGTCCGCCGAGTTCGATGAGAAGATCGAGGAAAAGCGTCCGACCGTGCAGGTCGGCGACCCCTTCACCGAAAAATGTCTGCTGGAGGCGTGCCTTGAGCTGATGGCTTCCGGCGCGGTCATCGCGATCCAGGACATGGGCGCGGCCGGCCTCACCTGCTCGGCGGTGGAAATGGGCGCCAAGGGCGATCTCGGCATCCGTCTCGATCTCGACCGCGTACCCTGCCGCGAAGAGGCGATGACGGCCTATGAGATGATGCTGTCCGAGAGCCAGGAACGCATGCTCATGGTGCTCGACCCGGCCCGGGAAGACGTCGCCCGCGCCATTTTCGACAAATGGGGCCTCGATTTCGCGGTGGTCGGCGAAACGACCGACGATCTGCGCTTCCTGATTCTGCGCCACGGCGACACGGTCGCCGATCTGCCGATCAAGGAACTGGGCGACGAGGCGCCCGAATATGACCGGCCCTGGATCGAACCGTCAAAGCCCGCGCCGCTGGCTCCCGGCGACATCCCGCAGGCCGATGTCTCCGAGGCGCTGATGGCGCTGATCGGCTCGCCCGACCTGTCCTCGCGCCGCTGGGTCTGGGAGCAATATGACCACCTGATCCTCGGCAACACGGTGCAGCGGCCGGGCGGCGATGCCGCCGTGGTCCGCGTCGATGAGGGCAGGCCCAAGGGACTAGCCTTCGCCGCCGACGTCACGCCGCGTTATTGCCTCGCCGACCCGTTCGAGGGCGGCAAGCAGGCCGTCGCCGAGGTCTGGCGCAACCTCACCTGCACTGGCGCCGAACCGCTCGCCATCACCGACAATCTCAATTTCGGCAATCCGGAAAAGCCCGAGATCATGGGCCAGTTCGTGCGCGCCGTTCAGGGCATCGGCGAGGCCTGCAAGGCACTCGACTTCCCCGTCGTCTCCGGCAATGTGTCGCTCTACAACGAGACCCATGGCGAGGCGATCATGCCGACCCCGGCGATCGCCGGCGTCGGGCTGGTGCCCGATGTCGCGAAGACCGCGCGCGCCGCCTTCGTCGCCGCAGGCCATGCGATCCTGCTCGCGGGCGGGCCGGCGGGATGGGGCGCTCATCTCGGCCAGTCTCTCTATCTGCGCGAGGTCCATGGCCGCGAGGACGGCGCAGCTCCGCCCGTCGATCTTGCCGCCGAACGCCGCACGGGCGATTTCGTCCGCGCGCTCATCCGCGCCGGCAGCGCCGGTGCCGTGCATGACTGTTCCGACGGCGGCCTCGCGGTGGCGCTGGCGGAGATGGCGATGGCCTCCGGCATCGGCGCGGTCATCGGCAATCCGCCTGCCGATCCGGTCCCGGCCTTCTATGGCGAGGATCAGGGCCGCTACGTCCTCACGCTTGCTGAAGGCGCCGTCGAAGAGGTGCTGGCCGCCGCCAGGGCTTCGGGCGTTCCCCTTGTCCGGATCGGCACGACCGGCGGCGACACGCTTGCGCTCGGCCGCGCCGCCCCGCTAAAGGTCGCCGCGCTTGCAGAGCGCCATGAAAGCTGGTTTCCCGCCTATATGCAGGCGGTGCAGTAGCCCGGGCCGCGAAATCGCCACAAGGCCCCGTCAGGGAATGGGCCGGCCCGACCGGCGCCGATGTTCGAAGGTTTCAGGAAAGACGAAAGCCCAGATGTTCAGGAAGATTGCTCTCGCCCTTGCCATTCTCGCCGGCCTCTCGGCCGCGGCGACCGCGCAAACCAAGGTGAAGATTTCCCGCAGCACGGTGGAGAGTCTCCCCTTCACCATCGTCTACCCCGACGACTGGGTCGCCAATCCGGTTTCCAATACGACCGTCGCTTCCGTCGCCCATCCCGATCTGCCCCTCAAATGCGAGGTCCTGATCGACGACATGCCGCGCGAATATTCCGCGCAGGAACTCCTCGACACGCTCGATGAAGGCGTCGTCAATACCGAGCTTTCCAAATCCTTTCCCGGCTTCAGGCTGACCCGGAAAGGCCTGACGAAATTCGCCAGCGGCCCGGCGCTCTACTACGAGGGCGTCAGCCAATCCAGCGAATACGGCTTCCCGCTGCACCTCTTCCACGGCGAATCCGTCAAGGGAACGCAGCGTCACACACTCGAGTGTCTGGCCGCCGAAGAGATCGCCGACGAGGCCCGCCCGACGGTCGAGGTCATCTTCGCCAATTTCTCCACGCGCTCCGACGGCACCTGCTGCGTGGAACCCGAAACCTCGGGGAAATAACCGCTCTTTTCGGCCCTGCGGGGCCGGCTCGCCGATTGACCTCGGCCCCGCGCATGGCCACATTAGAGACTGATTGGCCACGGGCGGCCGCAAGCGATCGGGAGATATGACGCCAATGGCGATGGATGCGCGCGAGATCAAGAGACTGATCCTGGAGGCGCTACCGGATGCCACCGTCGACATCCGCGATCTCGCCGGCGACGGCGATCACTATGCAGCCGTGGTCGTATCCGAAAGCTTCCGCGGCAAGAACCGTGTCCAGCAGCACCAGATGGTCTACCAGGCGCTGCAGGGCAATATGGGCGGCAAGCTTCACGCGCTGGCCTTGCAGACGAGCGCGCCCGAATAGGACCGCCAGACGCGGCCCCGTGGACATCGGCGCCGCGTGCGATTATCTACGGTTTCAGACATTTGTTCCCGGACCTTCAATCCGGGCAAGAAAGGAAAAGCGATGAATCCCGTCAATGACATGATCGATTCCGAAGTGAAGGGAAGCGATGTCGTCCTCTTCATGAAGGGCTCGCCCGCCTTCCCGCAATGCGGCTTCTCGGGTCAGGTGGTGCAGATTCTCGATTATCTCGGTGTGCCCTACAAGGGCATCAACGTGCTGGAGAGCATGGAGCTTCGCGAAGGCATCAAGTCCTATTCCAACTGGCCGACGATTCCGCAGCTCTACGTGAAGGGAGAGTTCGTCGGCGGCTGCGATATCGTCCGCGAGATGTTTCAGGCCGGCGAGTTGCAGGGCCTTCTGACCGATCGGGGCGTCGAGTTCGAACGCAAGACCGCGACCGCCTGAGGCCCTCGCGGGCAGGTGCGGAGATGGAGTCCCGGCGCCGGGCATTGCTCGGTCTGGCGCTGGCCCTGGCGGCGACCGCCGCGCTGGTCGCCGGGCTCACGGCCCCGAGCGTCGAATTCACCCGGCTCTTCTTCCTGACGGATCGCCATTCCATTCTCTCGGTGATCTCGGGGCTCTGGACGGAGGGCGAAACGCTGCTCGCCCTGGTGCTGGCCCTGTTCTCGGTCGTCTTTCCGGCGCTCAAGCTGGCGTCCCTTATCTTCGCCGGCGCGTCGATGGCGGCGAGCGGCCAACATCCGCACCGGCTGCTCGCCCTGTCCGGCGCGCTCGGGCGCTGGTCGATGCTCGACGTCATGGTGCTCGCGCTGCTGATCTTCTACATCAAGCAGAGCGGCCTTGCCCGGGCCGCGAGCCTGCCCGGCATCTGGTTTTTCGCCGCCGCCGTAATTCTGACGATTGTCTCCGCGATCGTGCTGTCGCGGAAATAACGCGTGGAACACGAAGATGCCCATCTCCGCGGAAGCATTTGCAACCCTCGCCCTGGCGCTGGAAGGCGTTGAGGAACGGCCGCATTTCGACCGCCGCGCCTTCCGGGTTGCACGCAATTTCGCAACCCTCGCCGCCGACGGCCGCACCGCCAATCTGAAGCTGCTGCCCGACGAACAGGCAATACGCTGCGAGACGATGCCGGACGTCTTTTCGCCCGTCCCCGGCAAATGGGGCGAACAGGGATGGACGACGCTGGTTCTTGAGGCCGCCGACAGCGACGTCGCACAAGCCGCGCTGCGCATGGCATGGCGTCACGCGCTGCCCGGATCGCGGCCGGAGAAACGCTCGCGGTGAACACGAGGCGGATCCCGAACGATACATCTTAACCTTGATCTGAAACCCGAATTTAACAGGCATCGGGATAGGTTGCCCGCGCTTCAGTGACGGAGATACCACCGGATGCAGCTCTCCTCGAGCGACGCGAGTGAAAAGGGCGGCCGCAAGTCGGCGTCGGCGCAGGAAAAGCTGATGCAGCAGTTCCGCGGCGGCGGCCCGACCGCTGCAACCGCCGAAGAGGCGCTCGGCGAACCGCGCCGCGACTGGGCGTTTGCACTCATCCTGCTGGTCGCGGTGGTCGCGGTGCCTGCCGGCACGATGATCGGCAGCCCCTGGCCCCTGCCTGTCCTGCTGAAGCACGTGGCGTCGATGCCCAGCTGCCAGGCTGCCGGATTATTCGGCCTCGCCCCTGCCGAGCGCTCGACGCCCGGCTACTGGTTCTGGCACGACCGCGACGATGACGGCATCGCCTGCGAGCCGTGGGAAAGCCGCTGAGACATTTGAGCATCTCCGCGAAAATGCAAAAGGCCGCCCGGAGGCGGCCTTTCCTGTATTCCCGCGCGGTCTTCGGTCAGCGCGAGTAGAACTCGACCACCAGGTTGGGCTCCATCATCACCGCGTAGGGCACGTCGCCCAGCTGCGGCACGCGCATATATTTGGCGACCATCTTGTTGTGGTCGACATCGACGTAATCGGGCACCTCGCGCTCGGCGCTCTGGCTGGCTTCCAGCACGATCGCGAGTTGCTTGGAGGCTTCCTTGATCTCGATGACGTCGCCGACCTTGACCCGGTAGGACGGCACGGTCACGCGCTGCCCGTTCACCTTCACATGGCCATGGCTGACGAACTGACGCGCGGCGTAGACGGTCGGCACGAACTTGGCGCGATAGACGACCGCGTCGAGGCGGCGCTCCAGCAGGCCGATGATGTTCTCCGACGTGTCGCCACGCATCCGCGAGGCTTCGTCATAGACGCGACGGAACTGCTTTTCAGTAATCGAGCCGTAATAGCCCTTCAGCTTCTGCTTTGCGCGCAACTGCACGCCGAAGTCCGAAAGCTTGCCCTTGCGGCGCTGGCCGTGCTGGCCGGGGCCGTATTCGCGGCGGTTGACGGGGCTCTTGGGGCGGCCCCAGATATTCTCGCCCATACGGCGATCGATCTTGTACTTCGCCTGAATGCGCTTGCTCATCGCATTTTCCCTCATGCGTTGCGCCGGACAATGCCCGGACGTTAGCGGAAAACGCGCCCTCCTCTGCCGGGTCTCCCCGGCTGACAGGACAAACCGGACAAGGCGCCGGTTTCATCCACGGGTCACGTCGATTGTCGTCCGCGCGGCCTCAGCCGCCCTCGGACCGCGGGTGATTAGGCTTTTTGGGCGACGATGTCAATCGACCGCCCGGCCTTCCAGCATCGCCTTCATCCGGTTCTTCGCCGAGATCGCATCGCCCCTGCGGCCGGTCGCCTTGGCCCAGAGCCATTTGGCGCCCTGGCTGAGTGCCTGGAGGCGCCTGAAGACCGGCTTGCCGTGCTTGCGCATGACGTGCAGCTTGGCCTTGGCGAAATGATAGTTCTTGAACGCCGCGACAGCATCGGAGCGCGGGGTCGATTGCGCGATCAGATGGACGACGCGCGCATCGTGCACATGCATGATGTCGTGGCCCGTCGCGATCAGCCTGGCGCTCAGGTCCACATCCTCGAAATAGAGGAATATCTTCTCGTCGAACCCGCCGAGCGCCTCGAAGGCGGATTTGCGGAAAAGCGCCGCCGCCCCCACCGCCATCGGGATCTTGCGGTCCGCCTCGGGCGCGCCGCGGAACCACCTCTTGTTGTCGATCAGCCGGTTGCGGTCGCGGTAATATTGCTGGCCCGACGCATCGACGATGAGCGGATTGAAGGCGTGCGCCTGCGGATAGGCGTCCATCGCCCGGGACAGCGCCTCCAGCGCGCCCGGCTCGAGCCGCGCATCCGGATTGAGGAAGAGAATTGCATCGTTGGAAGCGACGGCCGCGCCTCGGTTGCAGGCGGTGCCGAAGCCCAGATTCTTCCCAAGGCGCACGATCCGCGCGCCCGCTTCCTCGGCAATGGCGATCGAACGGTCGGTGCTCGCATTGTCGACCACGATGACTTCGTGCCCCGCCGGTATCGATGCCAGGGCATCGGCAAGGACGGCCGCGCTGTTGTAGCTGACGAGGATGATGGAGAAGGAGCGCACCGGGCGGTTCAACTCCGCGCGAAGGCGATCGACGCGCCGAGGCGCTCGATCGGCTGCAGGCCGGCGCGGGCCGCCAGCTTCAGAAAATCGCTTTCGCTGCGGCCCCGTTCGCGAAACGCGCCGGGATGGATCTCGACGATCGCGAGGCGGCAATCGGCAAAGGCGCCGCCGTCCTGCTCCATCACGTCGAGTTCCCCGCCCTCGATATCCATGATCAGCGTATATCCGCCCTTCGTCTCTTCGCCGGTAAGCGAGGAGAGCGTGCGCGCGGGCACGCTGACGAGCGTTTCGCCATCCCTTGCCCGGCTGTCCACCCTGTTGCCGAGCGTATTTTGCGATTCCGTGAACGTGACCGTATCTCCGCCATAGGCGCAGGCCGCATGGATGACCGTGAGCGGCCCATCGGGCCTTGTCGATGCGGCATTTTCGCGGCAGGTCTCGATCAGCGCGCCGTTGCCTTCCACGATCGTATAGCGGACGCCGGGCCGCAACATCCGGTTTACATAGGCGCTGAGAATGCCGAGCGAGCCGCCCAGTTCGATGACCGGCAGCGAGGGGTCGAGATGACGTTCGATCAGCTGCCTTTCCGGCTCTTCATAGGAACCGCGCATGACCTGCTTCTTCATCGCGAAATTCACTTCCGGCGGGATGGATACGCGAATGCCGTGATAGACGAAACGACCGCCGTTTCGGGCAAGATAACGGGCGAGCCTGATACGCCGCAGGCCATCCCTGATCGGGTTGCGCGTCATCGATGCCCCCGGCCGCCCTTCCCGTCCTCAACGACACATATGTGTCGCTTGGCATATGATACGGGATCGGTGGAAGTCAACGCGCCCGCGCTCCCTCAAGCGTCAACCCGAAACCCGCCACAAGCCTTTCCACGATGGCGTCATGACGACCGGAGGTGAACGCGGCGATGTCCCTGCCCGGCACGTGCTGGCCGCCGGTTCGCGGCAGAAGCGATGCCGCCCGGCGCGCAATCGCCTCCGCCGGGTCGAGCCAGTCCACCGGCCACGGCGCCATTTTCCGCATCCTGTTGACCAGAAACGGATAGTGCGTGCAGGCGAGGACGACGATATCGGTCCGCGCGCCGTCCACCTCCACAAAGCAGGGGGCGATCTCCTCGCGCACGGCTTCCTCGTCGACAAATCCCTCGCGCATGTAGATTTCGGCAAGCTCCGCAAGGCGTACGCTGCCGACCAGCCGGACATGGCAGCGGCTCGCCCACTGACGGATGAGATCGCGCGTATACTGGCGCTTCACCGTCCCGGGCGTCGCCAGCACCGACACCAGCCCCGACCGCGTGCGTTCTGCCGCCGGCTTGATCGCCGGCACGGTCCCGACAAAGGTCTCGCCCGGCATCGCCTCGCGCAACGCGCCGATGGCCAGCGTCGATGCCGTATTGCAGGCGATCACCGAGATTTCGGGCTTGTATCGCTCGATCAGCTTCTCGAAGAGCGAGAGAAGATGGGCAGAGAGCTTGTCTTCCTCCCACGCGCCGAACGGAAACGCCGCGTCGTCGGCAACGTAGACGATCCGCCGTTCCGGCGCTAGGACGCGGAATTCACGCAGCACCGTGAGGCCGCCGATACCGGAATCGAAGATGAGCACCGGCCTCATGTGGGTTCGCCATCCCGCCGGAAGGGCCGCCCCGTCAGCGCGACGATCACGCCCCGCAGGGTGCGCACGTCCTGCGCGGTCAGTTCGGTGCGGTGAAACAGATTTCGCAGATTGCGGATCATCGATGGCTTCTTGTCCGCCGGTTTCAGGAAGCCGCCTCGGTCGAGTTCGGTTTCCAGATGCTCGAAGAACCCCATCAGTTCGGTGCGGCTCGCCGGCGCCGAACCACCCGTCGCCAGCTCACGCCGCGCCGCGGCCTGCGGGTCGGCATGGCGCGCATATTCATAGGCGATCAGCAGTACCGCCTGTCCCAGATTGAGCGACGCGAAGGCGGGATTGACCGGGAACGTGACGATCGCGTCGGCGAGCGCCACGTCGTCATTGTCGAGGCCGGTGCGCTCCGCGCCGAACAGCAGCCCGGCCGGCGCGCCCGCACCGATCCTTTCATGCAGCGCCTCGCAGGCCGCCTGCGGCCCCAGCACGTGCTTGGTCATGCCGCGCGGCCGCGCCGTGGTCGCCAGCGTGAAGGTCAGATCGGCGATCGCGTCCTCGGTCGTGTCGAAGATCCTCGCCTTCTCGATCACCCAGTCGGCGCCGGAGGCGGCGCGCACCGCAAAAGGGTTGGGCCAGCCGTCTCGCGGCGCGACGATGCGCAGTTCGTCGAGCCCGAAATTCGCCATCGCGCGCGCCGCCGCGCCGATGTTCTCGCCCAGCTGCGGGCGCACGAGGATGATCGCCGGCCCGCCGCCGCGTCTTTCCCGATGCCTGTCCGTGCCCGCCATGAAACAGAGTCGCTTCGCCGTTGTTCGCGGCGCTTTCACTGGCACAATTCGGCGAAGAACGGAACCGTATGCGGGAAGCGGGCGAAAGTGCGCGCATCCGCCATCCGCATAACTTTCCAGCACGTAAGGCCTCTGCTATAGAAACCGCGCTCCTTTCACCAACACACCGCAGGGCCGAAAAGGCCGCCATCAAGCGAGGCTTTCAATGTCGAAAATCAAGGTCGCAAACCCCGTCGTCGAGCTCGATGGCGATGAGATGACCCGCATCATCTGGCAGCTGATCAAGGACAAGCTGATCCATCCCTATCTCGACATCGACCTGAAATATTACGACCTCGGCATCGAGAAGCGCGACGAGACCGACGATCAGATCACCATCGACGCCGCCAACGCCATCAAGCAGTACGGGGTCGGCGTCAAATGCGCGACGATCACGCCTGACGAAGCCCGCGTTGAGGAATTCGGCCTGAAGAAGATGTGGAAATCGCCCAACGGCACGATCCGCAACATCCTCGGCGGCGTCATCTTCCGCGAACCGATCATCATGAAGAACGTCCCTCGCCTCGTGCCCGGCTGGACACAGCCGATCATCGTCGGCCGCCATGCCTTCGGCGACCAGTACCGCGCGACGGATTTCAGGTTCCCCGGCAAGGGCAAGCTGACGATCAAGTTCGTCGGCGAGGACGGCAAGACGATCGAGCACGAGGTGTTCGACGCGCCGGGCGCGGGCGTCGCCATGGCGATGTACAATCTCGACGATTCGATCAGGGATTTCGCGCGCGCTTCGATGAACTACGCGCTGAACCGCAAAGTGCCCTGCTATCTCTCGACCAAGAACACCATCCTCAAGGCCTATGACGGCCGCTTCAAGGACATCTTCCAGGAAGTCTACGAAAGCGAGTTCAGGAAGGACTTCGAGGCGGCGAAGATCACCTACGAGCACCGCCTCATCGACGACATGGTCGCCGCGGCGCTGAAATGGTCCGGCGGCTATGTATGGGCCTGCAAGAACTATGACGGCGACGTTCAGTCCGACACCGTGGCCCAGGGTTTCGGTTCGCTCGGCCTCATGACCTCGGTCCTGATGACCCCGGACGGCAAGACGGTCGAGGCGGAAGCCGCCCACGGCACGGTGACGCGTCACTATCGCCAGCACCAGAAGGGCGAAGCGACATCGACCAACCCGATCGCCTCGATCTTCGCCTGGACGCGCGGTCTCGCTCACCGTGCCAAGCTCGACGACAACAAGCAGCTGGCAGACTTCGCGGCCAAGCTGGAAAAGGTCTGCATCGACACGGTTGAGTCCGGATTCATGACCAAGGATCTTGCCTTGCTGGTCGGACCGGACCAGAAATGGATGACCACCGAGGGCTTCCTCGACAAGATCGATGCCAACCTGCAGAAGGCGATGGCCTGAGCACATCGGCGCCACGGCCATCGGAACGTTCAGGACCGGCCTTCGGGCCGGTCTTTTCGTTTGCCGGCATGACAAAGCGCGCTAGGTTCTGCCCATGAAGCGTCTCGTCGAACTCCTTCGCAGACACCCGTTGCTTGTCGGCGGTTTCGTGCTGGCGAGCCTCGCTGGCATCCTCCTTGCCGTGCGCCTTGTCTTTTCCGTCATCTACTGGACTGCGCATGCCAATCTGCCGCCCGCACCCGACATGCCGATCGGCTACATCGCCCGTTCGCACGATGTTCCCGTTCGCGACCTCCGGGAGGCAGCGGGGCTCGCGCCAGATATCCGGGACCGCCGGACGGTCGCCGAGATCGCGGCATCGCAGGGAATTACACCGGAAGAACTCCTCGCGCGCATCAACGCCACGCTGGTGCGCCTCAAGGCCGAAAGGCGCGGCCGCTCGTGACGCCGGAGACGGTCGATACCCTCATCCTTGCCTACGGCCTGCAGGTCGTCTTTATCGTCTCGTTCCTCTCCTGCCTTGCGGTGCCTCTGCCGGCATCTCTGGTCTTCATGGCCGCCGGCACCTATGCGGCGACCGGCGAGCTGTCTGTCGGCGGCGTATGGCTCGCGGGGCTCCTCGGCGCGGTGCTCGGCGACAATACCGGCTACCTGCTCGCCCGCGCCGCCGGAAACATCGGCCCGGTGGCCCGCTTCCTGGCGCGGCGCGACGCCGCTATGGCGCGGGCGCGCGAATATCAGGACAGGCACGGCCGCACCGGTATCTTTCTGAGCCGCTGGCTCGTCAGCCCGCTCGGTCCCGCGGTGAACGCGGTCGCGGGCTTGGGCAACTATCCGTGGCCGCGGTTTTTCGCCTATGAACTGGCTGGTGAAATCGTCTGGGTCACGATCTATGGCGCGCTCGGGTACTTCTTTTCGGCCAGTGCCCAGGCCGTCGCGGACATTGCCGGCACCGCCGTCCTGTTGATCTTGTCGATCGCCGCGGCTGTCTGGCTTGGCCGCATTCTCTGGCGCCGCCTGCCCCGGAACTGATCCTGCGCCGGCCCTTCGCCGATGCGGCTTAACCCTGCAAAATCAGACATTTTGCGGCGCACATTGAATCAGATTGGCAATTGGCGGACACTTTTCTGGACGCAAGGGGAATCAGCGCCATGCGACAGATGCATCGCCCGTTGGCCGGCACAATCGCGTTCCTGATCTTCGTCGGCCCGGCATCGGCGGGCACGCTTGACGATCTCATCGCCGAATATCGCTGTCCGCTCATCGAGAAGCTCGAGAAGACCCACATGGCCTACCGCGCGGTCGTCGGTCGGGACAGATTCCTGTCGGTGTCGGTCCCTGGGCATCCGCACGGTTATGTCCAGTGCCTTTTTCACGACGGCAACCGGCAACTCCACTGCGAAGCCGCTTCCGGGTTCTTCGCCGAGCAGCCCTTCAGCCTGCCGCCGGACCAGGTTGCCGCGCTGGGCCGGCTCGGATTTGCCACGACCGTTTCGGAGGGTAACTACGCCATCAACTTCGAGATCCCCCGAGACCCCGATTTCGACCGTCTCGCCCGCCTGCTGCTGACCGCGCTGCATGATGGTTATGGCGCGACCGCCGCAACGCGGCTGCGGATCAACGCGCCCTTCGTGCCCCGCGACTCGTCGGTCTGCGCTCCGGTCAGCTGAGCGCCAGACGGATTTCGGCAACGCAGGCCTCCGCAGCCGCATCCTCCGGCGTCTTCAGATAGTCAGCCCTTGTCGGGATCGGCGATTTCCGCGCCGACGATATCGCCGCCGGGCTTCACCCGGTCGGCCGAAAGCCGCTCGCGCGCCACTTCCTTCACCGCCGCCGCAATGCCGTCGTACCGCTCCATCAGGGTGCTGAAATCCTCGGCGCTGAGCATGAGCAGATGGCAACGCGTCACCGCTGTCGCGCTGGCGATGCGCCGGCTCTTGGAAAGCAAGGCCATTTCGCCGAAGAAATCGCCGCTTTCAAGCGTGACGGCGCCACCCTCCAAATCGACGCTGACCGTGCCTTCGGCGATGAAATACATCGACGACGCCCGGTCTCCCCGATGCACGATCCGCTGTCCGGCGGCGACGGTCACCGCCTCCAGCAGTTTCATGATCTCGGCGATCTCGCGGGCGTTGAGCTCGGCAAACAGCGGCACGCGCGCGACCATGCCCCATGTCACGATGAATTCGCGCCGGTGCACCTCTTGCGCGAAGGCGGTGGCGACGATGCCGACCGGCAGCGCGAACATGGCGAGCCCGCCTATCATCGTGATCGCGGCGAGGATCCGGCCGAATGTGGTCACCGGCACCACGTCGCCATAACCCACTGTCGTCAGCGTGACGACAGCCCACCACATGGACTGAGGGATCGAGCCGAAATGCTCGGGCTGAACGCGGCGTTCCGCGAGGTACATCAGCGATGCGACGATGACCATCAGGGTCAGCATGACCACGAGCGCCGCCGCAAGCGCCCGCCACTCGTTGCGGAAGACATTGAACAGGCTGCGCAGCGCGTTGGAATAGCGCACCAGCTTGAAAAAGCGCAGGAGCCTGAGAATGCGCAGAACCCTGAGATCGATCGCCTGCGCCCCCGGCAGCAGGAGAGCGAGAAGCAACGACAGGTAGAACGGTGCGATGGCCAGAAAATCGATGATCGCCAGGGGCGTGACCGAATGCGCAATCCGCGCGCGGCGCGCCGGCATGCCACGATGCAGCGGGCTCTCGGGGGCGACCCAGAGCCGTGCGGCATATTCAAGGGTGAAGACTGCCACTGAGAAGAGGTCGAAGAGGCCGAGCGCGAAGCCGTATTCGGACGACACCTCCGGCATTGTCTCCAGCATCACCGCAGCGACGTTGAGAAGGATCAGGACGACGAGGAGAGCGTCCACAAGGCGGCTGGCATGGCCGCCTGCCGCCGGGTCTTCAAGAACGTCATAGAGGCGCCGCCGCCGGCGTTGCCAATCCGATTCGCGCCTGGCGGCGCTCAAGCGGCCCCGCCAATGGCCGCGGCGATCGCCTCGATCGCCCTGTCGGCATTCGCGCCATCCGGGCCCCCGGCCTGGGCCATGTCGGGCCTGCCGCCACCGCCTTTGCCGCCAAGCGCAGCGGCGCCGACCCTCACGAGATCGACGGCATTGAATCTACCGATAAGATCGTCGGTAACACCTACAACTAGAGAAGCTTTTCCCTGCGCAGAGTTGGCTACGGCCACGACCCCTGATCCGATTGTCTTCTTGGCATCGTCGGCAATTGCTTTGAGATCCGACGCAGGAAGATCCGTCGTGACGAGCCGATAGAAATTCGTCTCACCGATTGTGATAACAAGAGTATCATCACGTCCCTTTTCGGAGCCTCCCGACAGCGCGAGCTTGCGCTTTGCGTCGGCAAGATCGCGCTCCAGCCGCCGGCGTTCCTCCAGCAGCGCCTCGATCCGCGCCTCGACTTCCTCGACCGGCGCCTTGAGCCGCGCCGCGATCGCCTTCAGCGTCTGATCCTGACCGGCGAGATAGGCCCGCGCCGCCTCGCCCGTCAGCGCCTCGATGCGGCGGACGCCGGAGGACACCGAACCTTCGGAGATAACGGCGACGGGGCCGATGTCGCCGCTGCGCCTGACATGCGTGCCGCCGCACAACTCGATCGACCATGCGCGGTTGCCCGAGACAGGCCCCATCGACACGACCCGCACCTCGTCGCCGTATTTCTCGCCGAACAGCGCCATCGCGCCCGCTTCGATCGCCTCGTCGACACCCATCAGCCGCGTCGTCACCTCGCTGTTGTCGATCACAGCCGCATTGGCGCGGCGCTCGATTTCGGCCGCTTCCGCCGGTTCCACCGGTTTGGGATGCGAGAAATCGAACCGCAGCCTGTCGGGAGCGACCAGCGAGCCTTTCTGCGCGACATGAGTACCGAGGACTTCACGCAGCGCCTGATGCAGCAGATGGGTGGCGGAGTGGTTGGCGCGTATCAGGCTGCGGCGGCCGTGATCGACCGACAGCGTCAGCGCCATGTCCTCGCGTACTTCGCCTTCCTCGACGGTGACATGATGCACCCACAGGTCGCCGGCGCGCTTCTGCGTATCGGTGACGCGCACCCTCACGCCTTCCCCCCGCATCGTGCCCGTATCGCCGGTCTGGCCGCCAGATTCGGCGTAGAAAGGCGTCTGGTTGAGGATGATCTGGCCCGCCTCGCCCGCCTTGAGGACCGTTACCGGCTTGCCGTCGCTGACCAGCGCCTTGACGACGCCTTCGGCCTCTTCGGTGTCATAGCCGAGAAATTCCGAGGCACCCGCCTTGTCGCGCAACGAGAACCAGATCGTCTCTGTCGCCGCTTCCCCCGATCCGGCCCAGGCCTTGCGGGCTTCCGCGCGCTGCCGGTCCATCGCATCGGTGAACCCGGAAAGATCGACGCCGATGCCGCGGCTCTTCAGCGCGTCCTGCGTCAGGTCGAGCGGAAAGCCATAGGTGTCGTAGAGCTTGAAGGCCGTTTCGCCGTCCAGCGTATCGCCCTTGCCCAGCGTTTCGGTCGCCTCGTTCAGCAGCGATAGGCCGCGCACCAGCGTCTTGCGGAAGCGCGTCTCCTCCAGCTTCAGCGTCTCGGTGATGAGATCCTTCGCATGCACCAGTTCGGGATAGGCCTGGCCCATCTCGGCGACGAGCGTCGGCACCAGCCGCCACATCAGCGGCTCGGAAGCGCCCAGCAATTCGGCGTGCCGCATCGCGCGGCGCATGATCCGCCGCAGCACATATCCCCGCCCCTCATTGGAGGGCAGCACTCCGTCCGCGATCAGGAAGGACGAGGCGCGCAGATGATCCGCGATCACCCTGTGGCTCGGCTTGGCGAGACCTTCCGCCGGCTTGCCCGTCGCCTGCACCGAGGCGGCGATCAGCTTGCGGAAGAGATCCGTCTCGTAATTGTCGTGCGTCCCCTGCAGCACGGCGGAAATACGCTCCAGCCCCATACCCGTGTCGATCGAGGGGCGCGGCAGGTCGACCCGGTTGTCCGGTCCGAGTTGGTCGAACTGCATGAAGACGAGGTTCCAGATCTCGATGAACCTGTCGCCATCCTCGTCCGGGGAGCCGGGAGGTCCGCCGGGGATGTGCTCGCCATGATCGAAGAAGATTTCCGAGCATGGGCCGCAGGGCCCGGTGTCGCCCATCGCCCAGAAATTGTCCGACGAGGCGATGCGGATGATCTTCTCGTCGGGGAGCCCGGCGATCTTCTTCCAGAGATCGAACGCCTCGTCGTCTTCGTGATAGACCGTGACGAGCAGCCGCTTTGCGTCGAGACCGAATTCCCGGGTGACCAGCTTCCACGCCAGTTCGATCGCCATGTCCTTGAAATAGTCGCCGAAGGAAAAATTCCCCAGCATCTCGAAGAACGTGTGGTGGCGCGCCGTATAGCCGACATTGTCGAGATCGTTGTGCTTGCCGCCCGCGCGCACGCATTTCTGCGCCGTCACGGCGCGGTTGTAGTCGCGATGCTCCGCGCCGGTGAAGACATTCTTGAACTGCACCATCCCGGCATTCGTAAACATCAGCGTCGGATCGTTGCGCGGCACGAGCGGGCTCGACGGCACGATCCTGTGGCCGGCAGCGGCAAAATAATCGAAGAACTGTCGGCGGATATCGTTGACGCTAGCCATGTATTTCCAGACTGGACGGCCCGGCCGGCGCCGCTTCGGACGGGCGCGTGACGGGCGGATGATTTCGGAGCCAAGTGTTTATCGTTGTTGGCCGACCATTGTCCAGAAAATCAAGCCTTTCTGCCCTCCCGCGGCACTGGCTTTCACCTCACGCGCCGCCGATCGTGACCCGGCCCTCGGCATCGATCTGCCAGAAAGGATTGTGCGCGACTTCCCACAGATGACCGTCGCGATCGGTAAAGTAGCCCGCATAGCCGCCCCAGAAGACCTCGCGCGGGATCTTCGTGACCGTGCCTCCGGCGGCGTGCGCCCGGCCCATCACCGCATCGACTTCCGTCCGGCTTCGCGCGTTATAGGCGAGGGCCACGCCCCTGAAGCGCGCGTCCGTATCGGCAACGCCCGCGTCCTCCGCGAGCGCCGTCCGCGCCCACAGCGCCAGCCCTATGCCCGGCAGCTGGAAGAAGACCACCCCTTCCGGCCCCGGCACCCTTCTCCAGCCGAGCCCGTCTTCGTAGAACGATGCCGCGCGCTCAAGATCGGCAACGCCGAGCGTCACGAGGCTGAGCCGCTGTTCCATCGCCAGTCTCCCTTGGTTCAGGCACCCGATCCAGATGCAAAAAAGCCCCGTCATCGAGCGATGACGGGGCTGTTCCACAGGTTGCGCGGGGCGATCGGTTGCCCGATCAGGCCTCCATCGCGTCGCCGCCGCCATCCATCGAATCGTCGTCGCCGGAATGGCCTCCTTCCAGCGCGCCGGAAAGGATGCCGGCATTCTCGCGCACCTGCCGCTCGATCTGTGCCGCGACCTCCGGATTGTCCTTCAGGAACAGCTTGGCATTCTCACGCCCCTGCCCCAGACGCTGGCTGTCATAGGAGAACCACGCGCCTGATTTTTCGACGATCCCGGCCTTAACGCCCAGATCGATCAATTCGCCGAGCTTGGAGACGCCCTCGCCATACATGATGTCGAACTCGACCTGGCGGAACGGCGGCGCCACCTTGTTCTTGACGACCTTGACGCGCGTCTGGTTGCCAACCACCTCGTCGCGTTCCTTGATCGCCCCGATGCGCCGGATATCGAGCCGGACCGAAGCGTAGAACTTCAGCGCGTTGCCGCCGGTAGTGGTCTCGGGAGAGCCGAACATCACGCCGATCTTCATGCGGATCTGGTTGATGAAGATGACCATGCAGTTGGAACGCGAGATCGACGCGGTCAGCTTGCGCAGCGCCTGACTCATCAGGCGCGCCTGCAGGCCGGGCAACTGGTCGCCCATCTCCCCCTCGATTTCGGCCCGGGGCGTCAGCGCGGCGACCGAATCGACCACCAGCACGTCGATGGCGCCCGAACGCACCAGCGTGTCGGTGATCTCGAGGGCCTGCTCGCCCGTGTCGGGCTGCGATATGAGCAGATTGTCGACATCGACGCCCAGCTTGCGGGCGTAGGACGGATCCAGCGCATGCTCGGCATCGACGAAGGCACAGATGCCGCCGGCTTTCTGGGCTTCGGCCACGGTGTGCAGCGCAAGCGTCGTCTTGCCGGACGATTCCGGCCCGTAGATTTCGACGATCCGGCCGCGCGGCAGGCCGCCGATGCCGAGCGCGATATCGAGCCCGAGCGAGCCGGTCGATATGGCGCTGACAGGAACCACCTGATCCTGACCGAGCCGCATGATCGAGCCCTTGCCGAAATGGCGCTCGATCTGCCCGAGGGCAGCTTCCAGCGCTTTAGACTTGTCCATTGAACCCCCTTCGACCAGGCGAAGCGATGATTGTGTCATGATTCTACCCTCATCTTATCCCAAACCGACCCGCCGCCAATGGGGCCGGGCCGTGGCGATCCGGAGCGGTTCGGATGCCTTCATGCCTGTCGCAAAGCCTGTCCGCCCCGCCGACGGCCCTGGACTTCATGAGGCCGGGCAGTCGGCGATGAAAGATTTGTACACGATATGTTCCGAGAGAACAAGAAGGGAACAAAGAGGCGCTTCAATTATTTTTCCAGCGCTTCCTTCACGGTTTCGGCGAGCTGTTTGAGGGTGAATGGCTTTGGCAGGAAATCGAATTGCTCGTTTTCCGCCAGGTTGCGGGCGAACTCCTCCTCCGCATAGCCGGAGACGAAGATCACCCTGAGGTCGGGGCGCTTCTTGCGCAGCTCGTTGATGAGCGTCGGCCCGTCCATCTCGGGCATGATCACGTCGGAGACGATGAGATCGACGCTGTTGCCCTGGCTTTCCATGATGTCGAGCGCCTCGGCGCCTGTCGCCGCCTCCAGCACCGTATAGCCGCGCGAGGCGAGCGCCCTGGCGCCGAAGGCGCGCACCGCGTCCTCGTCCTCCACCAGCAGGATCGTCCCCTCGCCGGTCAGGTCGCGCGCCGCCGGCTTGACGGGCGCGGCCTCGGTCTTCTCGAGCTCGACCGGTGCGGGAATATGACGCGGCAGGTAGATGCTGAAGGTCGTCCCCTCACCCGGCGTTGAATCGGCATAGATGAAACCGCCGGTCTGCTTGACGATCCCGTAGACCGTCGAAAGGCCAAGCCCGGTTCCCTTCCCCACTTCCTTGGTCGAGAAGAAGGGATCGAAAATCTTCGCCAGGATGTCCGGCGTCATCCCGATACCGGTATCGGCGACCGCGATCAGGACGAAATCCTCGTTCGGCATCTCGCGCCGGCCCATTCGCTCGATATCGGCGGCCGGCACATTGGCCAGCGAGATCGTCACGCTGCCGCCGTCCGGCATCGCGTCGCGGGCGTTGACGACGAGGTTCATGATCACCTGCTCGAACTGGTTGTGGTCGGCCTTGACCAGCCACAGATCGTTGGCGGGCTTGAGCTTCAGTTCCACCCGCTCGCCCAGCAGGCGGTTCAGCAGCACCTGCAGTTCGGAGATGACGGAGTAGAGCTTGAGCACCTGCGGCCGAAGCGTCTGGCGCCGCGAGAAGGCGAGCAGCTGGCGCACCAGCCCGGCCGCGCGGTTCGCGTTCTGCTTGATGTTCATGATGTCGTCGAAGGACGGATCGGTCGGCCGGTGATTGGCCAGGAGAAGGTCGGAAAAACCGATGATCGCGGTCAGCACATTGTTGAAATCATGCGCAATGCCGCCCGCCAGCTCGCCCACCGCTTGCATTTTCTGGCTCTGCGCGAACTGCACTTCCAGCGTCTTCTGTTCTGAAACGTCGATCGCGTAGACGATGGCGGATTCCCCGTCGCCATCGGAAACCGGAGAGACGAAGAAACGGGCGATCCGTTCCGGGTCGTCGGCAAGGGCGAGTTCGGCCGAATCGAGATCGCCGCCCCTTCCCGCCTCCGCCGCCGCGATCAGCGCCTCCAGTCGCGCCCTGTCCTTTTCGGCCACCGTGTCGGTAATCGCGCGCGGCTTGCCGGAGGGTTCGCCGCCGAGCAGCTTGAGGAAGGTGGCGTTGGCGCGCCCGATGCCGCCATCGGCGTTCAGCGTCGCGATCGCCAGCGGTGCATTGTTGAAGAAGCGCGCGAAGCGCATTTCCGCGGCGCGGAGAGGATCGGCGCCACCCCCCGCGCGGTCCATGAGCACGAGGCTGCGCGAAACGCCGGCCGTGCCGTCCGCCGAGAAGGAGACCTTGTGCACGATGCGCGCGGGCAGGCTCGGCCCGTTCGTCACCTTCAGGTCGACATCGAAGGATTCAATGACGACCTGTCCCGGGCTTGCGGGAAGATGCTCGATCAGCGCCGCGCCGTTCCCCGCCAGAATATCCTTAAGCCGGAGCGATCCGGATTCGAATTCGGCGATGTCCCGCTTCAGCCAGGAGGCCAGCGTCGAATTGATGTATTTCAGGGCGCCGGAACGGTCGGCGGAAAAGAAGCCGGCCGGCGCGTGATCGAGAAAGTCGATCGCGTCCTGAAGCTCCTGAAAGGCAAATTCGTGTCGCTCGCGGTCCCGGCTGATATCGCTGACGCGCCAGGCGATCCCGGCATTCCGCGACTCGCCTGCGGGCATCGCCTCGATGCGCAGCCAGCGCGCGCCCGGCTCTCCCGGCATCGCCTGGACGCGGAAATCCTCCTGCGCGGGCACGCCGCCACCGGCGGTTTTCATCAGCCGGTGGATCACTTCCGAAGCCGCCGGATCGGCGGCGAACACCCGTTCGAGCGGCTTTGCCGTTTCGTCTGCCCCGACGCCGGTCATGGCGAGATAGGCCGGATTGGCATAGAGGACGCGCCCGATCCGGTCGGTCATGAGTGCCCCGTCGGCGCTCGCCTCCAGATAGGCTTCGGCGGGCCCGTCTCCGGTGCTGGTTCTGCCGCCGCCGCCGAAACGCAGCACGCCGAGCGCCAGCGCGAAGAGCGTGAAGATGCCTATGACGCTGAGAAAGGCGACGAAGCCGAGGAGATAGGGCCGGGCGGCGGGCGCATCGAGCGAGGCGACGATCGCCGAGACCCCGATAATCGCCAGCGCCAGCAGGATGACCCTGCTGATTCCACCCGTATAGGCAGACTGCTTACGATCGTTGGCCGTCAAGACGCCTCGCCTTCTTCTTGCCGCGCGCCGGTCCTCATCTAGGAACCGGGTGCACCGGTAAGAAAGGCTTTGTGAACCGATTCCCGCCGGTGGCACAGTCATATCAACGGGCAGGGTCTGTTTGCCAGCGCCCTTTCCCGATCTTCATGACGTAGCCGATCACTTCGGCAACCGCCTTGTAGTGATCCGGGTCGATCTCGCGGTCGATTTCGACGCTGGCGTGCAGGGCGCGCGCGAGGGGCGGGTTCTCGACGATGGGAATCGAGTGCTCCGCGGCGAGTTCACGAATCCTGAGCGCGATCCGGTCGGTGCCTTTCGCCAGGCAGACCGGCGCGCTCATTCCCTTCTCGTATCGCAGCGCGACGGCGAAGTGGGTCGGGTTGGTGATCACGACGGAAGCCTGCGGCACCTTCGCCATCATGCGCCGGCGGCCGCGCTCGGCGCGGATCTGGCGCAGCTTCGCCTTGACGGTCGGATCGCCTTCCATCTGCTTGTACTCGTCGCGCACTTCCTTGATCGTCATGCGCTGCTTCTTGTGCCAGACGTGGCGCTGATAGAGGAAGTCGAGCCCGGCGACGAGGGCGAGGACCGCGACCGATCCGACCATCAGCTTCAGCGCCATCAGCGCGATGACCCCCAGCAGATCGCCGAGATCGGTCCGGATCAGCGCGTCGAGCCGGTCGCGCTCCGGCCAGACGATGACGAACATCACGGTGCTGACGATCACGATCTTGATCAGCCCCTTGACGAAGTTCATCAGGCTCTGGCTGGAAAACAGCCGCTTGAACCCGGAGATGGGAGAAATCTTGGAAAGCTTGGGCGTCACAGGCTCGACGGACAGTATGGGCGGATGCTGGATCATGTGCCCGGCGATTCCCGCGACGATCAGGATCGCAATCGGCGCGAGCATTGCCAGCGCAACGGCGAGGCCGAGTTGCCGGGCAAGGCTGATCAACCCGCCGGCATCCGTTGAAATCTCCCAGGACTGGGCAAGGACCATCTTCAGCGTCTGTGTCAAATCACCGGCCATCCCCCCTGCAAACGCAAAGAGCACCAGCGTCGAGCCGGCCAGCACGAACCAGGTCGAAACCTCCTGGCTCTTGGCCACGTCGCCGCGGCGGATCGCCTCGTCGAGCTTTCGTTGGGAAGGGTCTTCTGTTTTTTCCGATTCGTCGGGCTCGTCGGACATCGTCGGCTCCTATCCGGCAAGGAAGGGCTGGATCGCCTGCCCGACATGATCGAGATACCAGCTCATCAGCGCCACTAGCAGGATCGCCAGCATGACGAAGCCCAGCAGGATGTTGAGCGGCATCGCGATGAAGAAGATCTGCATCTGCGGCATCAGCCGCGAGAGAATGCCGAGGCCGAGATAGAACAGCAATCCGAACGCGATGAAGGGCGCGGCCATCTGGATGCCGAGCCGGAACGCGCCGGTGAACATGATCAACCCGGCCTGCAGCGCGTCGCCGACGGAGACGATCTCGCCTGGTTTGAAGAGCAGATAGCTGTCATGCAGCGCGACGATGAACGGATAATGGAGATCGGCGACAAGAATGAGCGTGATTCCGAGAAGCGAGAGAAACGTGCCGATGACGGCCCCCTGGCCACCGTTCTGGGTCGGATCGGCCGACAGCGCGAAGCCGAGCCCCATCTGGAATGCGATCGTGGTCCCAGCCACCGTCAGCGCGACAGTGATCATTCGCAGCACGAGCCCCAGAAACAGGCCGATCAGCAGTTCCAGGAGCATCGTCGTGACCATGCCGGCGATCGTCTGCGGCATCGCCGGCAGCAGCGGCTGCACGATCGGATAGAAGAGCAGCGTGACGGACAACGCGAACACCAGGCGGATATTGGCCGGCACCGCCCGGTCGCCGATCGCCGGCAGCAGCATGATGATCGCGCCCATGCGCGCGAAGATCACCAGGAAGGCGAAGGCGGTCTCGGGCAGCAGGGTGATGGTCATCGCTCTGCCACGTCGTCACCCGCCCGCGACGACGTGCTCCATGACCCGGGTCATGTAGCCGGCAAGCGCCTGCCCCATGAATGGCAGCAGAATGATCAGAGAAACGAAAATGGCGATGATCTTCGGCACGAAGACCAGCGTCATCTCCTGGATCTGCGTCAGCGCCTGAACAAGCGCGATGACCACGCCCACCACAAGGCCGACCAGCATGACCGGCGTCGACACCGCGATCAGCGTGTAGACGCCGTCGCGGGCGAGATCCATGACCTGTGCCTCGTCCATGCCGCGAGTCCTTATGTTCGCGCGCGCCGTCAGATCGGCATGCGCATGATTTCCTCATATGCCGAGATCACCTTGTCGCGCACGCTGACAAGCGTCTCCATGGCCATCTCCGTCTCGCTGATCGCCGTGACGACATCGACGATGTCTCCCCTGCCGGCCACCGCCGCCTTCGCGGCCGTGTCCGCGGCGCGCCCCGAATCGGCGACGTCCGCCAGTACCTCGCCGACCATCTTGCCGAAATCGGGAAGATTTGCCGATGTTTTTTCCGCCGCGACCGGATTGGCGCCCTGCCCCGCCATCTGGTAGGCGCGCGCCGCCTGCAATGCGTTGATGCTCATGACCAGCCCCCTTCAGTCTCAGGCACGCAATATGTCGAGAGTCCGCAGCACCATCCGCCGCGTCGCTCCGATCACGTTAAGATTGGCTTCGTAGGATCGCTGTGCCTCGCGCATGTCCATCGATTCCACCAGCATGTTCACATTCGGCATCTTGACGTAGCCATTGGCGTCCGCGGCCGGATGCCCCGGGTTGAACTCGGTCTTGAATTCGCTGTCGTCGCGCGCCACGCGTCCCGGCCTGACTATCTCCGCCCCGATTTCCCGATCGAAATGAGACTGGAATGTCGCGATCTTGCGCCGATAGGGATCGCCTCCCGGCTCGCGCGCCGTTGAATCGGCGTTTGCGATATTCTCGGCAATGATCCGCATGCGGCTGTTCTGCGCCTTCAGCCCGCCCGCCGCGACCATGATGCTGCGGATAATGTCCATCGCTCTGCCCTCCCTCGGCCGCCCTTACCGACGCCCGAGCGCGGTGCGCAGAAGGCCCATCCCGCGGCTGTAGAGCGTCGTGGCCATCTGATAGTCCATCTGGTTCTGGGCGACCTTCATCATCTCGTCCTCAAGGTCGACCGAATTGCCGGACGGCGTGGTTTCGAATGACCCCGCCTCGCCGGCACGCCACGACTCCGGCCCCATTCCGGTGCTGGCAAGGGTCATGTGCCCGGCATTCGTGCGCGCCGGCCCCGTGCCGCGAGCAAGCAGCGCGGAGAAGTCGGGTTCGGCGAGGTCTCGTGCCCTGTAACCGGGGGAATCGGCGTTGGCCACATTCTGCGCCAGCACCGTCTGCCGCGCCTGCTGCCAGTGCATGCGCTCCTTGAGCGCGCCGATGATGGGAAGATCCACAAACATTGCCGCTTCGCCTGCCCCTTGCGCCGTTCATGACCGATTCCAGATAGGCAATCTTTGCCGGGTATATGGTTAACGCGCCGTTAACGTCTGAAACATTGCGCGATAACCGGGCACAAAGCTGGTGACCGGCGCCGGGCAAGGCCTTGCGATGGGCACATTTTGCCGGAATGGTAATCCGATCGTTATCGGGTTATGCGGACCGTTGGCGCCCGCGGCGGCGCCGGAGCCAATGAGGAGAAGCGGCCATGGACTTCCTCGACAGTCTTTTCGGAACCGAACTTGGCGCGCCGGCGAAGATGATCATCGCGTTCATGATCGTCCTGCTGCTGATCGCGATCGTCTTCTGGATCGCCCGCAAGATTTCCGGCGCGCCCGGTCAGCGCGGCATGAAGGCCCGCGGGCCGCGGATCGGGCTCATCGAATCGGCGATGGTCGATCAGAAGCGGCGCCTCCTGCTGGTGCGCCGCGACAACACCGAACATCTGATTCTGATCGGCGGGACCAACGATCTCGTCATCGAATCGGGCATCGACCGCGAGGGCGCGCCGGCGGCTTCGTCGCGTCAGGAACGGGCCGAGCCGCGCATGGAACGGTCCGGCGGTGCGGCTAGCCCCGCCGCTGGCATCGCGCAGTCCGCCGCGCCATCGCGGCCGGCTCCTGTCCTTCAGAAGGCGCCGGCGCCAGAACCGGTTCGTCCGGTTCCGCCGCCGCTTTCGCCCGCTCGCTCCACGCCCGCGCATCCGGCCGCGCCACTGACGGCCGCGGCCGGGGGCACCGGCCTGGCGGCAGCTTCGCTTCTTGGCGCCGCGGCACCTGAACCGGCGGCGGTGAGCCGACAGCCTGAAGCAAGACCGGTGGAACCTCGCGCAACCGAGCCGCGCCTCGCGGAAGCGCCGGCCGGCGAACGCAGGCCTGCCGAACCGCTGGCCGCCGGGCCGAGGCTGCCCGAAGAAAAGCCTGCGGAAGCGAAACCTGCCATTGCGGAGGAAATGCCCGTCGCCGAAGCGCCCCGGGTGCCGCCTGCCACGCCCTCTCCGGCCACGCCGGAGCCGGATTCGTCCGCCGGCGACGGGATGGCGGCAGCGACCGGTGCCGCGCCGGTACAACCTGCCGGCACGGGTGTCTCCGGTCAGAGGCCGGCAGCCGATATCAGCGTGGCTCGTCCGGGCCCCACGACATCCGAACAGGACATGGAAGAAATGGCGGCCCTCCTCGAAGACGCCTTCAAAGGCCCCTCAGAGTTGCGTGTCGAGCCAGCGACGGGTTCCGCCAGCGACGATTCCCGAACAAGCGCTGACGAGAGAGCGCTGCTCGATGCGCTGACCGGCCGGAACTGACGGTCGAAGCGTCAATCGGCACTTTCACGTCTCGCGGGCAATCCCCGCCGGGAAAAGCTATCATCCGGCCGATACCGGCGATTCGCGGAAAGCACCGCGATGCGGTTCGCGACGGAAGGGGTCGACGTGACGGATCGGTGGGCGGCAAGACCGTGTTTGAGGCACCGCCTCCTCTGCGTCCCGTTGCTGGCGGCCGTTGCCCTGCTCGTCGCGGGGCCGGCCTTCGCCCAGCAGGTCACGCTGGATTTTCAGGGCGGGGCGGGCTTTTCCGAACGGGCGCTTCAGATCCTCGCCCTCGTCACGGTACTGTCGCTCGCCCCTTCGATCCTTGTCATGGTGACCTCCTTCACAAGGATCGTCGTCGTTCTCTCGCTGTTGCGGTCCGCCATCGGCCTGCAGACCGCGCCGCCCAATGCAGTGATGGTTTCGCTCGCACTTTTCCTGACCGCCTTCGTCATGGCGCCCGTATTCCAGCGCGCTTACACTGACGGGGTTCAGCCGCTGGTCGCCGAGCAGATAGACGCGCAGGAAGCCTTCAACCGCGCCAGCGTGCCGTTCCGCGAATTCATGATGTCGCATGTCCGCGAAAAGGATCTCGCGCTTTTCATCTCCGCATCGGGCGAACCGCCGCCCGAAACACGAGAGGATGTGTCCCTACGCATCCTTGTCCCGGCCTTCATGATCAGCGAGTTGCGGCGCGCCTTCGAGATCGGCTTTCTGCTCTTCGTGCCGTTCATCATCATCGACATGGTCGTCGCGTCGATCCTGATGTCGATGGGCATGATGATGCTGCCGCCGGTGATCATCTCATTGCCGTTCAAGCTGATCTTCTTCGTGCTCGTCGATGGCTGGAACCTGGTTGCCGGCAGTCTGATCCAGAGCTTCGGCTGACGCTCGTCAGCTTTGCGGGACGACCGCTTGCCGGTCGTATTTTTCGCGGTATTCGCGGATGAAGGCCTGCAAAGTGTCGGTGTGGGCGATGGATGCCGCGAGCGCGCGGAATTCCGAGCCCTGCGCCTTCACCGGCTGGGTCACGATGCGGAACGACTGTTCGTCTTCGGTATCCGCCATCTTTTCGGTGAAGTTTTCGCGAAGGCGCGCCAGCCCGAGATCGTCACCGGCGAGCGCATAGGCGATGGCCGAGCGCAGAATGTCCCGGCGGTGAACCGTGCTCAGAGGACCATTGTCCTGCCACACCTCACCCACGACGCGCTCCAGCGCCTCGCCCGCTTCCTGCCACTTGCGGCCCGACCAGAAGACATCCGCGCGCAGGCGCTCGACTTCAGGGCCGCTTGCAGCGCGTAAGAGGTCGATCGCCAGATCCGCGCGTCCCGTCTCCGACAGCGCCCTCGCCTCGAGAAGCTGGCGCTGTTTCTGCACTTCCTTGGGAAGAACGGCCTGGCGCGACAGGCTGAGAACCCGAAGAGCCTGGTTCGGCTTGCGGTCCATGAGATAGACCAGCGCCAGCTTGGCGGCGACCTGTGCGCGCGCCGCGCCGCGCAGGCGGTTCTTGACCTGATGGTCGAGAATTTCCGCCGCCTTCGCCAGCAGGTCGACACTGATAAGCCTGTCGGCGAGCGCGCGGATGATCTCGTCGCCCTGATACCCGACCGGCGTCAGTTCCTTGTAGTCGTAGTAGAGCGCCAGGGCGTCGACAGGCTTCATCCCGTTTGCCGCGTTTCCGAGGAAGAGGTTCACGAACACGGCCTGCATGGCGTCCTGCAGCTGGCGGGTGCGCGGCTCGCCGGGCGCCGCGATGGCTGCGGCCTTCATCGTCTCGAAGGCCTGCCGGAACTCGCCCTTGCGAACATAGAAATCCGCCAGCGTGCTGAGCGTCTGCAGCTCGGTGTCGTCACCCCGCCACGTCACGGAGAGCGTTTCCAGCGCCTTGATCATGTCGGTATCGTCGATCGTTTTGGCGTCGCTGAGCAGTTGCAGCCGCCGCAACTGTCCCAGCACCTGAAACTGGTCGCGGCTCTCTTCGGCCGTCAGCTCGCTATAGAGCGCCATGGCCTGCTCGCGATCCCCGAGCCCCTCGGCGAGCCTTGCCTGAAGGTAGGTGAAGCTGCGCTGGCCGGCCGCCGCCGGTTCCACCTTGAGCCGGGTCAGCAGATCGCTGGCGGCGCCATAGTCGTTGACCTCGATTGCGGCACGCGCCGCGCCCAGCATGAAGCGCGCGCGTTCTTCCGGCGGATAGTCGCTGAGCATCGGAAGGCCGGCATCGAGCTTCAGCTGCGCCTCGCGCCACCGTCCCAGATCGAGCAGTGCCATACCCATCCAGAGATTGATGTCCGGCTGATTGTTAAGGCCGAAGAAGTCGAACGCCTTCAGTGCCTCCTCAGGCCGGTGCATCTGCTGCAGGGCAATTCCGAGCATCGCGCGGTAGCTCGGCTCGCGCGCGGTTTCAGGCGATTCCACGACCGCGAGGCGCAACAATCCGAGCGCCTCGGCAGCCAGACGCTGCGACAGGAGGAACTCGGCATAGTCGAGGCGGGCCGCGGCCCGGTGACCCTCTTCAGCCTCGGCGACACGCCGCATGAATCGCTCGCCGGCCAGCTTAAGCTTTTCGGGGCTCTCTATCGGCGCTTCGGGATGCACGTAGCCTGGCCGCAACGCGCTCTCCACCTTAACCTCGCCGCTCGGTACGGTCAGGGTGCCGACCGCCGAAAGCGCGAGGCCCTTCTCCCGTTCCACCGAAAATACGTCGCCGCTGACCTTGACTTGCAGATTGTCGACCTTGGGCAGGATCGCGATCCCGTGCCTTGTGGCGAGGGCGGTGAAGTCGACGAAGCGCTGTTCGCTGAGGATGGCCCGCGCCGGTCCCAGGGCCGTTGCAACGAGCACGCGGTCGCCGATCACCGGATCGATGAGTTCATGCACGGACCCGGCATGTTCGAGCGGCGCGACAACGGCCGGCTCGCCGCCAAGGGACTGACCGTGCGCAAGGGTGATCGGGCGCGCAGGCTCGACGACGACATCGCCGATCGTGACGATCCAGTTCGTGTTCTCGACGGCGGAAGAGGACAGGACCGGCTTGGCAAGGCTCAGGACCAGGGCCTGGCTGTTGCCGGCGCGCATCACGGTGATGTCTTTCACATACTCCACCAGCTCATAGCGTAGCGGCCGCGTATCGATGGGCAGCGGCGAATCGAAGACCATCCAGAGCGTGTCGCCCCGGGCGAACAACGCGGCCGGGGTTGCCTGCTGGAAGGAGAACTCGATGCGATAGACGTCGCCGATCCGACGCACGCCCGTTTGAACCTTTTGTGCCTGCGTATAGAGGTTCCCGGCCTTGTCTTCGTCTGCCGTCACCTGATCCGCCGGCTCTTCGGAGGCGCCGGATTGACTTACGGCTTCGTCCTGCGCGGCAGCCTTCTCGCTGTCGCCGGGCGTAAGCGGCGCTTCGCTGATCAGAACCTTGCCCTTCGACGGGGTATCGCCGTCGTCTGGCGCCGTCTGGCCCGGTTTTTTCGATCCCTGCCCTGCGGCGACTGCCGGTTCCGAAGCGGGAGCATCTCCACCGACGTCGAACACGCTGTCGGATGTGGCGCTGTTGTCGGAAATATCGACGACAAAGGCGTCGCCCTCCCGGAAATGGCGGATGGTGGCCGTGGGCGTGATGTCGATGAAGACTTCGAGCCCCTTAAGGCTGACCTTGCTGGAAATCTCACCGACATAGTTCGGCAGCCGAGACCTGAATCCGTTGACGTTTATCGGCGCGGCATGGTCGAAAAGAATGTTCACCCTTTCCGCATCGCGCGTCACGGTCGCGTCGATCGGCTTGTGCCACCCGAAGGAAATGCGTGTGAATGTCGGCGCCGTCGCGACGCGTACATCGACCGGGGGACTGTTCTTCATTTCCTCGGCGCGCTGCGCCTCGAGCCTGCGTTTCTCCAGATCCTCGGAGCGCTTCGCCAGCGCGTCGATCACCGATTGCGGCAGCGAAGGCGGCAGTCCGCGCCAGTTCGCCGGCAGCAGGTCGACGAACAGCTGCTCTCCCGCTTCCATCGTATTCACGGCGATCACTTGGTCGAGCGACATCCGTATGCCCTTGCCGTCGGGATCGGCGCGCGCCACGCCGACATAGCCGGAAAGCGCCTCGGACAGCCGGTCGACGGAAATATCCATCGCCTCGCTTGTCTCCAGCACCAGCACGCCGGGCGTCACCCGGATATTGTACTCGGGAATTTTCTCCGGGAACGTCAGGACGATCCGGGCAAACCCCTTTTCCAGAGAGCCCCTGATAGTGACCTGAGGCGCCGCCCGAGCGTCGGTGACGACCGGCAGGCACAAGGCCAGCAGCAGCATGCCGAGCAACGCTGCGGCCCGCGCGCGCACCGCCGACAGTGTGTGTTTCAGCCCCCCCGTCATATGCTCGCCGAGACCCTCGCGTGAAGACGCGCAGGCGAAACCAGGCGTTCCGCATGCACGTCAATCGGCCGAGCATAGTCGGGGTAACGTAAATGTCGCCTTAAGCGGGCAACGGGGGAAGATGGGCCGCGCGGTGGCGGGTTTCGGCAACCGCAGCGCTCGACGGCGATCAGGCTCCCGGCTGTTTGCCGATGATTTTCGGCAGTTCCGCGGGTCCGCCCTCGTCCTGTTTTGTGTCCTTGTTCTTGTCCAGCACAAGGGCGACCGTCAGCTGTTCGGCTGCATCCGGTGCCATCTCAGACATGATCGAGCCCATCTGCTCGGGTTTCATCCGCGCAGCGACCTCGATCAGGATCTGCAGATCCAGCCGGTCGAAGATGCGCGCCGCATCCTTCGGCTTCATCGCGGCATACATCTTGATCAACCCCTCGAAACGAGCCTTTTCCTCGTCGTTTCGCGCCTTGACCGTTGCGTTGATGCGTTCCTCGATCTTGCTCAGTTCCGCGATGCGTTCCTCGACGCGCTTTTCGGCGGCCTTGAGAAGATTTTCCCGCTCCAGGATCTGCGCCTCCAGCTGGTCAAGCTCCTCGCGGCGCTCGCCGAGCCGCTCGAGAATCGTGTCTCTGGAGTCGCCGGAGGCGACATTGCCCTGCTTGTAGGTAACCTGCTTGGTATCCTTCGCCTCGCCCGACTTCGACGGGTTTGCGTCGACAGCCGGTTGCTGCGCCTGCGCCCCCGAAGCCTGTTCCTGGGCCACCGCCGGCGTGGCGCCGGACAGCACGTCGCCGCCGGACAAGGCGCCGACCACCTTCAGGAAAAGCAGCCCGCTGGCCGCTCCGATCACGATCGGCAGGAGGCGCGGCCGGGCTTTCATGCCGCCCGCTCCCGCAGCGTGTCCACGCGGCGGAGCGAGGCCGCCTGGTCGCGGCTGTCACCGCCCTTGGCGCCGTTCAGTCCGAGTTCCCGCGACAGGGCGCCGATCTGCGAAAGGCGGCCGACCAGCGCCTGGCCGGAGTCGACCTGCTGCTCGATATCGCGGCAGAACCTGTCGGCCTGGCGCAGCTTGTAGGTGATCGACTTGTCGCATTCGGCCGCCGTTTCCTTCAGCCCCGCGATGGCGCGTTCGGCGATCTCGCTGGCCTGCACCAGTTCGCGGATCGTCGCCCGCATCGCCTCCTCATCGCCGCGAAACGCCTTCAGACGACGGTTCAGCAGCGTGCAGTAGGCGATCGTAACGACCAGCAGCAGCGCAACGATAATATCGATGACAGTCCCCAAAGCCATGCCGCTCATGCTTTCTCTCCTGCGAAATTGTCGGCCTTCTCGAAGGCCGCGTAAGTCATCTTCGGCCGCCGCAGCGAACCGGCCACGCGCAAGGCGATGCGCTCTCCGGCGCGTCCCACGCGCGCATCGCAGATCTCCACATCGCCGCAACGCAGCAGCACCGGATCGGTGGGGCTGCGGTCAAGTATCAGCGTATCGCCGACCTTGAAGTTCATGACTTTGTTGAGCGGCATGAGTTTCTCGACGAGGACGGCGTCCACGGTCTGGCTCGATGCCACCAGTTCCGTCGCCAGATGCCCCTCCCAGATCGGGTCGCGGCCGAATTTCTCGCCCATGAACATCTGCAAGAGCAATTCGCGGATCGGTTCGATCGTCGCATAGGGCAGCAGGATTTCGATATTGCCGCCGCGATCTTCCATATCGACGCGCAGACGCACCAGAATGGCGGCGTTGGCGGGCCGCGAAATGGCGGCGAAGCGCGGATTGGTCTCGAGGCGCTCGATGATGAAATTGACAGGCGACAAAGGCGCGAACGCCTGGTTGGCATCGCCAAGCACCAATTCTATGAGCCGCCGGATCAGATTGGTCTCGATCGTCGTGTAGGGACGTCCCTCGACGCGCAGCTGCACCGTCCCGCGGCGCCCGCCGAGAAGGACATCGACCATCGAATAGATCAGACCGGATTCCACCGTCACCAGGCCGAAATTCTCCCACTCCTCGGCCTTGAAGACGCCCAGGATCGCCGGCAAGGGAATGGAGTTCAGATAGTCGCCGAAACGGACCGACGACAGGCTGTCCAGCGAGACTTCCACATTGTCGGAAGTGAAGTTGCGCAGGGTCGTCGTCATCAGCCGGACCAGCCGGTCGAAGACGATTTCCAGCATCGGCAGCCGTTCGTAGGACACCATCGCCGAGTTGATGATGGCGCGGATGCCGCGGCGCTCCTCGCGGCTCATCTCCTCGACATTGAAGCCGAGAAGGTTGTCGATCTCGTCCTGGTTGAGGATGCGTTCGGAGCCGCGCGCGTGCTCCGGCATGCCATCGTCGGACGCGCCGTCGAGCATCGACGCCCATTCGGCGGCCATATCCTCGGTGACTTCCACACCCTGTTCGGCCAGTGCCGCGCCCCAGTCGTCGGCGCCCGGTTCTTCCTCGTCTCCGCCCATGCCGAGCCCCCTACTGGACGATGATTTCACGGAACAGCACAGCATCCACCTTGGCTGGATGGATCGCGATATTGATGCGCCTGAGCAGCTCTTCCTTGAGCCGCTGCAAACCCGCCGACCCTTCGATGTCGGTCACCCGCAACTCGCGCAGATAGACCTGGAAGGCGTCGAGCACCTTGGGCATCGCCGGTTCGAGCGCGGACAGCGACCGCTTGTCGTGCGTCTCCAGCGT
Organism: Flavobacteriaceae bacterium; assembly: GCA_050249695.1. GTDB lineage: Bacteria > Pseudomonadota > Alphaproteobacteria > Rhizobiales > Tepidamorphaceae > JACKJP01. The sequence goes on from JBFWQA010000005.1 coordinate 66,994, forward strand.
CACCCTGAGCTTGAGATACTGCGCGCGGTCGTCAAGGGCGCTGAGATTGACCACCAGGTCCGGCAGATCGAAATAATAGCTCTCCACCACCGGCGCTTCCGCGGTCTCCGCGGCCGGCGAGAACCACCCCGCGAGATAGCCCGCACCACCGCCGATCACGGCCACGGCCAGAACCGCCGCACCGCCCAGCATGATCAGCTTCTTTCGCTTGGAAGCGCCTTCGCCCGCGCCCTCGGATGCCTCATCGGCTTCCGTAAGATCGGGATCTTCAGCGATTGCCGCGTCAGCCATTGCCTGCCTCGAAAACCGGTAAGTTTTGCCGGGTCGTACCCGGTGCTTTTCACGCCTAATAACTAAAGAGCAAATGGTTAACGGATCGTTTACGAACCGGCCGGCCCCAACCCGGCAGAAATTGCCGAAAGGCGGCGTTTTCTGCCGCCTCTTGCAGGCTCCTAACGGCATCGAAAATATCTAAGCCATTGATTAATAACAAATTTCTTATTGGCACGCCTTATGCTTAACGAATGGTGAGCATCCGGTCCTGCCGTGCCGGACGCTGTCGGGGAGCAAACGGCGATGGTTAGAGCACGATGGAAAACGCCGCACTGATAGGACTGTCCAGCCAGATTGCCCTGCGCAATCGGATGGATGTGATCGCCAACAACATCGCGAATCTCAATACGACCGGCTTCAAGCGCGAATCGGTCGTATTCGAGGAATATCTGATGCCGGTCGCCGGCATGGACATGGCGACGCCCTCCGATGGCCGGGTCTCCTACGTACAGGACATTGCGACGGTCCAGGATCACTCGCAGGGACCGGTGAAGCAGACCGGGAACCCCTTCGACATTGCGATCAACGGCAAGGGATTCTTCGTCGTCAGCACGCCCGACGGCGACCGCTACACCCGCAACGGCGCCTTCGCGCTGAATGCAAACGGCCAGTTGGTGACCAGCGAGGGTCACCCGGTTCTCGGCACCGGCGGCCCCATCAGCTTTGAGAACACGGAGACCGACATCAAGATCGCCGCCGACGGCACGGTCTCGTCCAGCATCGGCCAGAAGGGCCGGCTGCAGGTCGTGGCGTTCGCAGACGAACGGTTCCTCTCGCCGGCCGGCACGTCGATGTTCAAGGCCGAAGACGGCGCCGCGCCTGCGGGCGCGGTTGAAGCGCGCCTGCAGCAGGGCGCGATCGAGGGCTCCAACGTCCAGCCCGTTGTCGAGATCACCCGCATGATCGAAGTGCAGCGGAGCTATCAGACACTCGCCCAGATGATGGCGCGCACAGACGAGCTGCGCCGCGACGCAATCGGCCAGCTGGCCAATGTCCCCGCTTAGGGCCGTACCGGAATTTAGGGAGAACTGACCATGCGCGCATTGCAGACAGCCGCCAGCGGCATGATGGCACAGGAAATGAACGTGGATGTCATTTCCCACAATATCGCGAACATGCGCACCACCGGGTACAAGCGCTACCGCGCGGAGTTCCAGGATCTGCTCTATGAGAATCTGCGCCGCGAGGGAACGCTCACCTCCGATGCCGGCACGATGGTGCCGGCCGGCGTCCATATCGGGTCCGGCGTCAAGACGGCGGCCACCAGCCGCATCATGAGCCAGGGCACGGTGTCGCTGACCGAAAAGGAAACGGACATCGCGATCCGCGGCGAAGGCTTCTTCCAGGTCAATCTTCCGGACGGCCGCACCGCCTATACGCGGGACGGATCCTTCGAGATCGATGCCAACGGCACGCTCGTTACGGTCGATGGTTATGAAATCGCGCCCGGCATCACGATCCCCGAAGACACCCAGCAGATCACGATTAACGCCCAGGGGACCGTTCAGGTCACGACCGGCACAAGCACCACGCCCCTCGAGATCGGCCAGATCGAGATGGCGCGCTTCATGAACAAGCACGGACTGAACGCGATCGGCGACAACCTCTATCTCGAAACGGAGGCGAGCGGCGCCCCGATCACCGGCACGCCGGCCAGCGAAGGCTTTGGAAACCTCCTGCAGAACCATCTCGAACAGGCCAACGTGAATCCGGTCTCCGAAATCTCCGACCTGATCGCTGCCCAGCGCGCCTACGAAATGAACGCCCGCGTCATCACAGCCGCCGACGAAATGCTGTCGGCCACCTCCAACCTGAGATAGCCGAGGAACGCGCCATGACCCATGCTCTCGCCTTTGCCATGCGCTCGGTAACGATCGCCGCCATGCTCGGCGCGGTCGCCATACTGATCCTCATGACGGCGTTCCCCGCAGGCGCCGCGACGCTCAAGCCGCGCGTGACCGTCTCCGGCCCCTTCGTGACGCTGGGAGACCTCGTCGATGGCGCCGGTGATGCCGCCACGACCCCCGTTTTCCGCTCGCCCGACCCCGGCACGGTCGGTGAGGTCGATGCCAGGATCGTGGCCGATCTCGCCTCCGGAAACGGCATTGAAAATGTACAGTCGCTCGGCCTCGATCGCATTGTCGTCGGCCGTTCGAGCCGGGTGGTGACGGCGGAGGAAGTCCGCGCGACCCTCGCGGCCCAGCTTGCCGCGCGAATGCCCGGCACCGATGCCGACCGCCTGTCGCTGCGTTTCGACGAGCCCCTCGCCGATCTGCACGTCGAAGAGGAAAATGCGGCAGCGCTGAGACTTGCGGCTGTCGACCTTCACCGCGAGGCCAGCCGCTTCAGTGCCGTGCTGACGATCCCGGGAAGCCGCGTGCTGGCCGCGGGCAGGCGCGTCTCGGGGACGGTGACCGTCATGGTTCCCGTCGTCACCATGGGGCGGCGCGTGGAACGTGGCGCGACGATCGCGGCCGCCGATCTCAACGTTATCCTCGTGCCCGGCAACGAAACGCGCGCGGAAGGCTTCGCGGCGCTCGCCGATGTTGTCGGCAAGGCGGCCCGCAGGTCATTGCCGGAAGGCGCCATGCCGTCCCGGAGCGACCTTTCGGAACCGCTGCTTGTGACCCGCAACAGCCCGGTGACGATCGTCTACCGCCGCGGCGCGCTGACGCTGACGGCACGTGGCAAGGCCCTCGCCGACGCGCCGAAAGGCACCGTCATCCGCGTGCTCAATGACTACACGCACCGCATCGTCGAAGCCGAGGTGACTGCCGGCAGCACCGTCCAGCTGCTCACCGCGCCGACGACCGTGGCCACGCTCGCCGCAAACTGACTTTCCTCGGGGAGAACTTTCACATGCAGACGACCTTCATCCTCAAGCGCCTCGCCCGGCTCGCGACGATCGCGATCGCCGCCGGCCTCCTGGGTGCCTGCGCCGCCGCCGACCGACTTTCCAATGTCGGCAGCGCGCCCAGGCTCAGCGCCATAGACAACCCGACCTCTATGCCCGGATATAGGCCGGTCAACATGCCGATGCCGACGCCCGAACCGCCTGTCTTCAATGCCAACTCGCTCTGGCGTTCGGGCGCGCGCACCTTCTTTGGCGATCAGCGCGCCCGTCGCATCGGCGACATTCTCACCGTCAATGTCGAGGTCGCCGACAGCGCGATCATCAACAACAAGACAGCGCGCAGCCGCAAGAACGGCGAGAATATGGGCGCCGGCGCGCTTGCCGGATACGAAGGCGTGCTGGTTTCCAAGCTGCTGCCGAACGGTGCCAATGCCAGCGGCCTCATCGATGTCTCCAGCGACGCCAACAGCGAGGGCAGCGGCTCCGTCAATCGCAAGGAGACGATCAAGACCAATGTCGCGGCCGTCATCACCCAGATCCTGCCGAACGGCAATCTGGTGATCGAGGGACGACAGGAAGTGCGGATCAATTTCGAGGTTCGCGAATTGCTCGTCGCCGGTATCGTCAGGCCGGAGGATATCGCCGCCGACAATACGGTGGAATCCTCCAAGATCGCCGAAGCCCGCATCGCCTATGGCGGCCGCGGCCAGATCAGCGACGTCCAGCAGCCCCGGTACGGCCAGCAGGTCCTGGACATCATCCTGCCGTTCTAGAACTCCCCTCTGGAACGACAAAACGGCGCGGGCCTTTTCACTCCCCGAAAAGGCCCGCGTCTTTTGCGGTCGGCATTCGCCGCCATTGACTTGGTCTCTCCCCCACCCTATCTGACATGCTCTTTCGGCCCGGTGCCGCCGGCCGCCCGCGCCTTCGACGAGAAGGTTTGGTGAAGGTACCGTCAAAGCCCATCCCCTCGCATTGACCATGCGGCGTGAATGGCAATGCGGGCGCCGTTCGCTTGTCGTTCCGCATGGGTGACGAGGCAGGATATGAGGGCAGATTTTCCCACTCTCGATGAACTGAAATCGCAGGCCAGATCGTTGCGCGGCGCGCTCGCCGAGGCCGGTACCGACATAAGCCACAGCCATTCGCTGGAACTGGTCGCGCGTCAGCGCGGCTACCGCGACTGGAACACGCTGCATGCGGCTGTGGGCAATGCGCCGCCGCCGATCTATCTCACCCCCGGCGAGCGGGTACAGGGCCGCTATCTCGGCCAGCCTTTCGCCGGGCGGATTCTGTCCGTGGCACTGATCGCGGACGGGGCATTCCAGCGCATTACGCTGGAATTCGACGAGCCGGTCGATGTGGTGAAGTTCGACAGCTTCTCGGCTTTTCGCCGGCGCGTCAGCGCGACGATCGACGAGACAGGCGTTACCGCTGCCAGAACGTCGGACGGCGAACCCCACCTTCGCCTGCGCCGGGCCTGATGACCGGCGCTCGGGGGCATCCGGACGAAAGAAAAGGCGGCATGGAAGCCCTTGCCGCCTTTTTCTTCGACCCTCTGCTGCCGATCAGTCGTCGCGATAGACCCGTTCGCGTCTTTCGTGCGCTTCCTGCGCCTCGATCGACAGCGTCGCGATCGGCCGCGCGTCCAGACGCTTCAGGCTGATCGGCTCGCCGGTTTCCTCGCAATAGCCGTAGGTGCCGTCCTCGATCCGCTTCAGCGCCGCTTCGATCTTGGAGATCAGCTTGCGCTGCCGGTCGCGGGCCCTGAGCTCGATCGAACGGTCGGTTTCGGTGGACGCCCGGTCAGCAAGATCCGGGTGATGCTGGTTCTCATGCTGCAGATGCGCCAGAGTTTCCTTGCTCTCGCGCAGGATATCGTCCTTCCAGGCGAGCAGTTTCGCCTTGAAATACGCCCTTTGCCGTTCGTTCATGAACGGCTCGCTGTCGTCAAGGTTCAGCGTCACAATGTCATGTTTTGCCATCGACGGCGAACTCCCGTGATCCGTCAATTCGGGCCGCTTTATAGAGGCACCCCGGCGGCGAAACAATACGAAAACATCTCAAAATTGTGAGAGTGCCGCCCTCCTTTGGAATGAAGCGGAGCCGGCGCGACCGACGATACGCGCCGCAAGGGCGCCAAACCGTCTCAAAAGAGCGGATTCTTGCCCAGCTTGGCCAGTTCCACATGGGCGCGGAGTTCGATTTCGGCGAGGATTGCCTTGAGCCGCGGGTCGCTCGAATTGTCCGTTCTTTGCCTTAAGATGGCCGTCAGCCTGTCCAGCTTTTCCTCATCGATGCGCCCGGCGAGAAAGTCTGCTTTCAGTGATTCGAGCGTATCGAGCATATCCCGGCCATGCTCGATCGCTTTGCGCTGCCTGGATTCGTCCGGGTCCACTGCCTGCAGGGCGAGCAACGCATCGACGCCGCTTAGCGGGGAGAAGCCAGAGACGGCGCCGCCACGACTGACATCTGCATCTTCGTCCAGGGAGAAGGGGCCCCCGGCACCCGAACGGTTCCGGCGCTTCGCCGCCGTTGTGCCCGCAACGCTGCCCCCCGTTTCTATTCTCACCGCCGCACCTGTCCGTTCCCCGTTTCCGGAACGCTAGGGCGAACACGTTAACGCATCATTAACCGCCCGGCAGCTTTTGCCGCCCGGCAGTATTTCGCCGGCATCCCGTTTCGGGAGGATGCTCCCCGAATGAAGTTATGGCTATGTAATCATTATGAATTTCTCTCCGGTGCAATCTGGCACGACTTTCGCAAAGGACTCTTCCGCCACGACCGGCAGGAGATCCGCAATGATGAAGACGACGCAAATCGCCAGGGCAGTCCTTTCCCTCGCTCTGGCCGCCGCCCTGGTCCTGCCGGCGACGGCGGACGGAATCGGGACGGCGCGGCCGACATCGCGGATCAAGGACCTGGTCGACATCGAAGGCGTCCGCGAGAACCAATTGATAGGTTACGGGCTTGTCGTGGGCCTCAATGGTACGGGCGACTCCCTCAACAATGCGCCCTTCACCCTGCAAAGCCTGCAGGCCATGCTCGAACGGCTCGGCGTCAACACGCGCGGTGCGAACATGCGCACCAAGAATGTCGCCGCCGTCATGGTCACCGCCAATCTTCCCGCCTTCGCCACCCAGGGCACACGGATGGATGTTTCCGTGTCGGCGCTCGGCGACGCGGGCAGCCTTCAGGGCGGAACGCTTCTCGTCACCCCGCTGCTTGGCGCCGACGGCGAAGTCTATTCGGTGGCGCAGGGACCGGTCGCGATCGCGGGTTTCGAGGCTTCGGGCGCTGCGGCGTCGGTGACCCGCGGCGTGCCCACTTCCGGGCGCATCGCCAATGGTGGCCTTGTGGAACGCGAGATCCATTTCGCCCTTGCCGGCGCCAGGGAGTTGCGCCTGAGCCTGCGCAATCCCGATCTCACCACCGCCCGCCGCATCGCCAACACGATCAACGATTTCCTCGGCCCGAAAGTCGCCGAAAGCATCGATCCGGCCACGGTGCTGCTGAGCAAGCCTGAGGGCATTCATGAAAACATGGTGTCGCTGCTCACCCAGATCGAGCAGCTCAGGGTCGAACCCGATCAGCAGGCGCGCGTCGTCATCGACGAACAATCCGGCATCATCGTCATGGGCGCCGACGTCAGGGTCTCCACCGTCGCCGTCGCGCAGGGAAACCTGACCGTCACGATCGCCGAAAGTCCTGCCGTGAGCCAGCCCGCACCCTTTTCCGATGGCGAGACCGTCGTGGTCCCGCGCACCGACGTCACCGTCACCGACGACAGCGACCGCCAGCTCGCCGTGCTGCGCGAGAGCGTCAGCCTTCAGGAACTGGTGGACGGGCTCAATGCGCTGGGGATCGGGCCGCGCGACCTGATTTCCATCCTCCAGGCGATCAAGGCCGCAGGCGCCCTTCAGGCCGAAATCGAGGTGATGTGATGAACGCACAGACCCTTCAGACGATCAGTCCGGCGCTCCTTTCCGGGGTACGGAGGCAGCCGTCCGTCGCCGGTCCCGGCGGGGCGCATACCGCAGCGGCTGCGGCCAAGGAATTCGAGCAGGTCTTCATTTCGCAGATGCTCGGCCAGATGTTTTCCGGCCTCACGACCGACGGCCCGTTCGGCGGCGGAGCCGGCGAGGAGGCCTTCCGCGGTTTTCTCACGGATGAATATGCCCGCCAGATCAGCGCGTCCGGCGGCTTCGGTCTTGCCGAAGATGTCCAGCGCGAACTGCTTTCCCTTCAGGAGATCAAGTAGGATGACCCACGCCCCCATCGCAAATTCTGGTCAGCATCAGGACGTGCCGCTGCGAGCGATCGCCGGCCGCGAGCAGGCCGGCATCTTCTTCGACGATCTTCAGGAAACCATCTCGCAGCTGCTCGATGTTCTGGAAGCGGAGACCGGGTTGCTGCGTGCCGGCAAGGTCGAGGATTCCATGGCGCTGGCGGCCAAGAAGACCGCCCTTGCCACCACCTATGCCCGGCGCATCGAAATCCTCAAGGCGAACGCGGATATGCTCGGACGGCTCGTGCCCGTGGAGGTCGACAAGTTGCGCCGCCGCCGCGAGGCGATCGAACAGGCGCTGCGGACCAACCTCGCCGTTCTCTCGGCCGCCCGTGCCGTTTCCGACGCGCTGGTCAAGGGCGTGGCCGGCGAAGTCGCCCGCAAACAGTCCGGGCCCTCCGTCTATGGCGGCGACGCGGCAAGAAGGGCCACTTCCGCAGGAGCGGTTCCTATCGCCGTGGACAGGGCATTGTAGGCGCGGCTTTTCGATCTGCGCCACAACCGGAAAATTTTGCCTAACTGATTAACCGAAGATTCATCCGACACCCTTATCCTGCCCATGTTCGAATGGGTGTTTCCCGCGTTTGAGGGCAATCAGGCCCCTTGGGAGTCGGACATGGAATCGTATGCCGTTGCCAGGCCGGGGATTGCGCCCCAGGCCCCCGAATTCAGGCCCTCGGAGCAGCGCAGCTCCGTGGCAACGAGTCTCGATTCGCACAAGGCCGTCTCGTCCGCCGGATCTGCCGAAAAGAGCGGCGACCGTCCCTCGGACCGATACCCGGCAGGCTACGAAGAACAGCGCAAACAGGGACGCGAGCTGGATTTTGCCGTGGAGACGGGCGACCTTGTCTACAAGGCCCTGGACATCTCGACCGGCGACATTGTCTGGCAGTGGCCCGCCCAGTCGATGATCCGCCTGCGCGAATATCTTCAGAACGAGTACCCGGCCGACGCCCCCGACGCGCCCCCGTCGGAGACAGCGGCTCCTACCGCCGAGACTGCGCACGCAGTCGACCGGCTCGCCTGATTCACAAAGCATTAACCGAACCCGGAAAGTCTTTGTACGGGTTGCGGTTGCGCCGTCCGGTTAACGCTGTTTTAAGCGCCCTCCGGCATGCTCCACGCTGCGTCTCAGGAAGAGGCGTGCGTTGTAAGTATCGTTGCGTAACCTAGAAAAGGTAATTTCTCATGTCTGATATCGTCCTCTCGAAGGCCGTACGCTCCAACCTGCTCAACCTGCAGAACACGGCGAGCCTTCTGTCCAAGACCCAGGAGCGCCTGTCGACCGGCAAGAAGGTCAACTCCGCGCTCGACAATCCGACCAACTTCTTCACCGCTTCCTCGCTGAACAGCCGCGCTTCCGATCTCGGACGTCTGCTCGATTCGGTGTCGAACGCCATCCAGACCATCGAAGCTGCCGATAACGGCATCTCCGCCATCACCAAGCTCGTCGAAACGGCCCAGTCCACCGCCCGCCAGGCGCTGCAGACCGCCGCGACCGTCGAATCGCCCGTAGCGGCGACCGCCGGCACCTTCAACGCCGGCACCTTCTCGGAAGTTGACCTTTCGGGCGCCGGCTCAGCGGCAACGGCCGGCACGCTCGCCGGCGCCGCCTTCACGACAGTCGATATCTCCGGCGGCTCGGACGCGATCTCCTTCGACCTGACGGTCGACGGCGGTTCGGCGACGACCATCACGATCGACGCCGCGGCGGTCACCGCCTACAACACGGCCAACTCCACGACCCTCGACGCTGCGGCGCTGACGGCGCAGGACATCGCCGACCTGATCAACGACCAGGCCGGCGCGACGGTCGCTTCGCTCAACGGCGGCAATATCGACCTGACGTCCACGACGACCGGCTCCGGTTCGTCAATTGCGGTTGCGAGCTATTCTGCAACTGTCTCCGGCGGTTCTACAGGCATCGCGGACGGTTCCGACACCGGCGACGCTGCCGTCGCCGGCGACTCCATCAGCTTCGACCTGACGCTCGATGGCGGCACGGCCACCACGATCACCATCGATTCGGCGGCGGTGACGGCCTACAACACGGCCAACTCCACCTCCCTCGACGCCTCGGCGCTTTCGGCGGATGACATCGCCGACCTGATCAATGACCAGGCCGGTGCGACCGTGGTGACAGTCGGTACCGGTGGTGACCTGACCTTCACCTCTACGACGACGGGGGCCTCCTCTTCGGTGGCCGTCGCCAGCTATGCCGCCACGGTCAGCGGCGGCTCCACCGGCATCGCGAACGCTTCCGATACCGGTTCTGCGGCTTCGACGACGGAAATCGCCAATCCGAAGCGGGACGAGTATGTCACGCAGTTCAACGAGCTGCGCGACCAGATCGACCAACTGACCAAGGATGCCGGCTTCAACGGCGTCAACCTGCTGAACGGCGACAGCCTTTCGGTGCTGTTCAACGAGGACGGTTCCTCCTCGCTCGACATCACCGGCGTCACCTATGACTCCGCAGGCCTCGGCATCAGTGCCGTCGCCGCTGGTGGCTTCGACGACAATGACGACGTCAACGCCGCGCTGGCAGAACTCGGCGATGCCGTCGACACGCTGCGCACGCAGTCCTCGGCCTTCGGCTCGAACCTGTCGATCGTCGAGACCCGTCAGGACTTCACCAACAACCTGATCAACACGCTGGAGACCGGTGCGTCGAACCTGACGCTCGCCGACACCAACGAGGAAGCGGCGAACCTGCTGGCTTTGCAGACCCGCCAGCAGCTCTCCTCCACGGCGCTCTCGCTGGCCTCCCAGGCCGATCAGAACGTCCTGCGCCTGTTCTAAGATACGGCGCGTACTTCAAGTCAGCGGCGGGGCCGAAAGCCCCGCCGCTTTTGCTTTTGGGCGCATCATTAACGAGGGCAGCACCGCCGAAACCAGCCGTTAACCATGTTTTATCGCTTTTCGGAGAAGCTTTCGCACGCCTCAGAATGAGGCAACCGAAACTTTGGTTTCCCAGGAAAGGGGATAAAAGCATGTCCGAGATCGTCCTTTCGAAGGCCGTACGCTCCAATCTGCTCAACCTGCAGAACACGGCGAGCCTTCTGTCCAAGACCCAGGAGCGCCTGTCGACCGGCAAGAAGGTCAACTCCGCGCTCGACAATCCGACCAACTTCTTCACCGCTTCCTCGCTGAACAGCCGCGCTTCCGATCTCGGACGTCTGCTCGATTCGGTGTCGAACGCCATCCAGACCATCGAAGCTGCCGATAACGGCATCTCCGCCATCACCAAGCTCGTCGAAACGGCCCAGTCCACCGCCCGTCAGGCGCTGCAGACCGCCAATACCGTCGAGACCACGACTGCGGCGACCGCAGGCACTTTCGACGCCGGCACTTTCTCGGCAGTCGACGTCAGCGGCGCGGGCGCGTCCGCATCCGCCGGCACGCTGGCCGGTGGCGCCTTCTCTGCCCTCGATCTTTCCGGTGCCGGTTCTTCCGCAACCGCGGGCACGCTCGCCGGTGGCGCCTTCTCCACCGTCGACATCAGCACTGGTGGCGATGCGATTTCCTTCGACGTCGCGGTCGACGGCGGTTCGGCGACGACCATCACGATCGACGCCGCGGCGGTCACCGCCTACAATACGGCCAACTCCACGACCCTCGACGCTGCGGCGCTGACGGCTCAGGACATCGCCGATCTGATCAACGATCAGGCCGGTGCGGCCATCGCTTCCTTGAACGGCGGCAATATTGACCTTGCCTCCACTACGACGGGTTCCGGCTCGTCCATCACGGTGTCCAGCTATTCGGCGACCGTGACGGGCGGCTCGACCGGCATCTCTGACGGCACCGACACGGGTGATGCCGCGGTCCCGGCGGACTCCATCTCCTTCGACCTGACGGTCGACGGCGGTTCGGCGACGACCATCACGATCGACGCCGCGGCGGTCACCGCTTACAACACGGCCAACTCCACGACTCTCGACGCTGCCAACCTCTCAGCCCAAGATGTCGTCGACCTGATCAACGACCAGGCCGGCGCGACGGTCGCTTCGCTCAACGGCGGCAATATCGACCTGACGTCCACGACGACCGGCGCGGGATCTTCCATCGCTGTCTCCAGCTATGCGGCGACAGTTTCCGGCGGCTCCACCGGCATCGCCGATGGTTCCGACACCGGTTCGGCGGCGAGTTCGGCTGACTCTATCAGCTTTGATCTCACCATCGATGGCGGAACGGCGACCACGATCACGATCGATGATGCGGCGGTGACGGCTTACAACACGGCCAACTCCACCTCGTTCGATTCGTCGGCGCTGACGGCAGCCAACATCGCCGCCCTCATCAATGACCAGGCCGGCGCCACGGTGGCCACGGTCGGCACAGGCGGAGATCTCACCTTCACCTCCGCCACGACGGGGACCGGTTCTTCGGTGGCTGTCAGCAGCTACTCGGCCACCGTCTCCGGCGGTTCCACCGGCATCGCGGATGCGTCGGACACCGGTTCTGCCGCCTCCACGACACAGGTCGCCAATCCGAAGCGGGACGAGTATGTGACGCAGTTCAACGAGCTGCGTGACCAGATCGACCAGCTTGCCAAGGATGCCGGCTTCAACGGCGTCAACCTGCTGAACGGCGACAGCCTTTCGGTGCTGTTCAACGAGGACGGTTCCTCCTCGCTCGACATCACCGGCGTCTCTTACGACTCCGCCGGCCTCGGCATCACCGCCGTTGCCAGCGGCGGCTTCGACGACAATGCGGATATCAACGCCGCCCTGGCCGAACTGGGCAGCGCAATCGATACTCTGCGCACGCAGTCCTCGGCCTTCGGCTCGAACCTGTCGATCGTCGAGACCCGTCAGGACTTCACCAACAACCTGATCAACACGCTGGAGACCGGTGCGTCGAACCTGACGCTCGCCGACACCAACGAGGAAGCGGCGAACCTGCTGGCTTTGCAGACCCGCCAGCAGCTCTCCTCCACGGCGCTCTCGCTGGCCTCCCAGGCCGATCAGAACGTCCTGCGCCTGTTCTAAGATACGGCGCGTACTTCAAGTCAGCGGCGGGGCCGAAAGCCCCGCCGCTTTTGCTTTTGGGCGCATCATTAACGAGGGCAGCACCACCGAAACCAGCCGTTAACCATTGCAGCGGCAGAATCGGGGCATGGTCGCGGAAGAAATCCGCACATCGCTCCAGAAGGAGACCTGCCGATGGCCCTCAAAGTCGAACTCAAGCCGGGTGAACGCATCATCCTCGGCACCGCCGTCATCACAAATGACAACCAGCGCACCAGGCTGTTCATCGAGGGCAACGCACCGATCCTCCGCCAGAAGGACATCATGACATCGGAGGAAGCAACCTCCCCCGCACGTCGCATCTACCTCGTGGTGCAGATGATCTATCTGGAATCGAATTTCGACAAATACCGTGAACAATACATGGCGCTAACCAAAGATATCGTGGCGGCGGCTCCCAGCATGTTGCCTCATATTGAGGCAATCAATAACGAAATATTAAGCAAAAACGCATATAAAGCCTTGAAGTGCGCTCGTCGCCTGATCGCCTACGAAGAGGAAATACTTACCCATGCAACACACAGCAGCGCAGGCTTACAGCAAGGTCGCGAAGACCACCTCGACTCCGCGTGACGTCGAGGCCGATCTGCTGGTACGCGCAGCCACCCGGCTTCAGGCGGCGCGCGACGCGTGGGCGGAGAGCCAGGACGCACGCGCGGCGATCATGTTCAATCGTCGCCTGTGGACAATCCTGGCCACGTCGGCAACGTCGAGCGACAATCCGCTTCCCCAGCAGATCAAGCAGAATATCGGCAACATCGCCGTCTTCATCTTCAGCCAGACGCAGTCGATCATCAACGATCCGCGTCCCGAGAAGCTGAACAGCCTTATCTCCATCAATCGCGAGATCGCGGCCGGCTTGCGGTCGAGCTGAGCGCACCCGCAGTCCTGAAAAAGAGAGAGGGCGGTCGATGGCCGCCTTCCCTGCTTTCAGCAAGATTTCTCAGAGATAGTCCATGATCGACAGGTTGGCGAGGATCGCCGTCGTCTGATAGGTCGCCTGCAACCGGTTCTGCAATTGCAGCAGACGCACCGCAACTTCCTCGGTATCGGCGGTCTCGATATCGGCCACCACGCCTTCCGCGACCGTCCTGTCCAGCGTCAGCCGTTCCTTGGTGGAGTCGACCGAGGCCTTAACGCCGGCGATCTGCGCCGCCACATTCCGGACGGTCGGCTCACCCGATTCAGGCGAAAACGCTTTGGTGACCTTGCTCGCCAGTTCCCGGTAGCGATCCTCGCTGTTGGGATCGCTCGCGCTGAAGGTGGCCGTCGCGAAAACCGCGAGACTTGCGACGACGTTACGGAAGGCCGCCTCGTTCGCCCGCATGCCGTAGCTGGCGGTGATGCTGTCATCGATCCTGGCGTTCGCCGTCAGACGGGGATCGTCGGTCGCGCCGTCCCCCTTGTACCAGAAGACCGTGTCGGCGCTCGTGCCGGCGACCAGTGCCGTCGCCGTGTCGTAGGGAGGCCCGTCGACCCGCAATGGCGGATTGGCGTTGTCGATATTGAAGAATTCCTTGGAGGCCTGCATCGCCGATGCCGCGGCAAGCTCCACCTGCCCTGCCTTGAGCAATGCGGTATCGAAGGAAGACTGGAAATTGGCCGCGGTCGCATTCACGTCGCTGCCGATCGTGAACGCACCGTCTCCAGGCGGTGAACTGGTCGTTGCCGTGAGCTTGATGACCTTCTCGCTGCCATCGGGAAGGGTCAGCGTCACGTTGATCTGTTCGCCGGCCGCAGGCACGCTCGTGAACGTGAGGCCGCCGTTCGCCGGCGCACCGGAGGGCGCGGTCACGCTGGCGCTCGAACCTATTGCGTTGATTGCCGACAGCTTGAAGCCGAACGGATGAACGCCATCCTCCGCGAAGGTGACTGTGTTTGCTGTAACAGAGGAGGAAAAGCGCCCTCGTCCGTCAGATCCCTGGTCCGCCATCAGCCGTTCTGCGGACACCTGGCGGAAGCCGTCACGTGCCCCGTCTCCGTCAAGCAGCTGCTGCGTACCGACGACCGGCGCCTCGTCGGTCACGCGCCCGCCGAACATGTAGCGGCCGGCGACATCGGTGTTCAGGAGCGACAGGAATTCGTCCAGATAGTTGCGGGTCAGCGTCTGGGCGGAGGATCGGTTCCCGCCGTTCAGATCGTATCCCGGGATCAGAGTCGTGGACCGAGCATCGCCGGTGATCGCGTCCATGCGGTCCAGCGCATTGCCGACGATCGACAGCCGCGTCGCGATGATGTCTGCCGTGCCCATATAGCCGTCGATGGCCGACATGCGCGCGCGCATGGCGATCGACACGACGCGCTCGTTGCCAAGCCCGCCATAGGTCTGACTGACCTGGCCGGTACCGAGTTGGCGGTTCAGGTCCGTCATCTCGGCCTTGCTGCTCATGATCGCATTGACCATCGAGATCGATCGGGTGATGGGCGGAATGTTGCTCATGCGCTAGATCCCCAACAGGGCGTCCATCATTTCCTGCGTCGCCTGAATGACGCGGGCATTGGCCTGAAAGGCCTGCTGCAACTGGATCAGCAACGTCATCTCGACGTCGATGTCGACGCCGGCCTTGTCGGCGAAGCGTTCGTTCAGCTGGTTGACGACGATGTCCTGCGCTTCCTTGGCCGTCTGCGCGTCGGCGGCCTGTCCGGCCTGATAATTGATCACCCTGCCGATGAAATCGCCGATCGTGCCGACAAACGACCCGCCGACCGCGCCCATGGCCGTACGGCGGCCGGTCAGACGATCCAGCAGTTGGGCTGGCCGCGTATCGTCGCCGCTGGATGTAGAGGGCGTGAATTTCACCAGCAGCGAGGGGTCGGTCCGCAATTCACCGTTGAGCTGAATTCTGCCGGCATAGCCGCGGATTTGCGGGTCGCCCTCATAGGCGCCGGAATAGGCGGCCCCGGTGATCCCGTCGACGAAGAGCGACAGCGCGGCATTGCCGTTCTGATTGTCGGTCTGGGTGTAGAGCCCGTCGAGCCCCGATATGTCGATCGTCCCGGCGGCGCCATCATCGAGGATCTGGATCGCATTGCCGGAAGGGTTGGAAACGGTGAAGTTCGCGCCGAGCGCGGCCTGGATATCCGCGACGACCGCCGCCGGAGACTGGCTGAAGTCGATGCCGATCACCGTATCGCCCGCAACGGGCGTGGCGGCGCCGTTGGCGGGCAGCCCCGACGGGTTGGTCGTATTGAAGAAGGTGACGGTCTGTTGCGTACCAGGCGGCGTCTGCGTGTACCGGAGGGTGATCGTATCGCCGGGCTGGATGCCGGTGAAGTCGAGTGCGAAGCCCTCCTGGGCACCGGATGTCACTTCTGTGCCGGGCACGTCGATGTCTGACGCCGCGCGCGAAAGTCCCGCCGCGATCGCGTCAAGCTGGTTCTGGGCGGTAACGAGGAGTTCGTCCCGCAGGTCGATCAGACCCCCGATCTCGCCGCCGCGAATGCTGTTGTCGGCCAGCAGATCGACCGTGACGCCCGTTCCATAGCGGATCGAGATCGTCCCGACCCCGCGCTGGGCGGCATCGCGCGAATAGAGCTGGTTGGCGTCCATGTAGCCGACGCCGTCGAACACCAGCGTCTCCGCCGTCCCGTCGAGCAGGCCGACACCGGATTTGGTGCGGATCGAAACCGTACCGTCGTCCCGGGTGGTGACCTGGATATCCATCAGCCGCGACAGATCGGAAACCAGCTTGTCGCGCGTGTCGAGCAGATCGGGAGAGATCACCCCGCCGCTGCGTGCCGCGCTGTTGATCTGCTGCAGGCGCGCGAGAATATCGTTTGCCCCGGAGACGGCGGAATCCAGGCGCTGCTCGATTTCCAGCCGCATCGACTGCAATTGTCCGCTCAGCGAGTTGAGCTGCTGCACGAGTGTCTGGGCCGCCGACAGGAACGAACCGCGGGCGTTCGCGTCTTCCGGCGAAGCGGCCAGCGCATGTGCCGCCGACTGATAGTTCGCGTAGATCGTGTCGAGCGCGTTGGCGCCGCCAGGTTCGCCGAAGATCGTGTCGACGCGGCCCAGATAGTCCGCGACGATGTCGGCATAGCCCGAGCCCGAGGCCTCCGTCTGAAGCGTCTTCTGCAGGAGCGTGTCGAGTTCGCGCTGGATCGAGGAGACCTGTACCCCTCGCACCGTTCCGCCGGCGACAAGCGCCTCCTGCAGCGCCGTCTTGCGGATATAGCCCGCCGAATCCGCGTTCGCGATGTTGCGCGAGACGAGGTCAACCCCGGCCTGCGTGGCGCTGAGGCCGGAGAGCGCGGAACTGATGGCGGTCGTGAGGCCCAAGGGCGTCTCCGTGATGTGCGTCCGCTACCGGATCAGCGGACCATGTTGAGAGCTTCCTGCAGCATCTCGTCGCTGGTCGTCACGATGCGCGTGCCTGCCGAATAGGCCTGCTGCGTGATGATCAGCTTGGTGAATTCATCCGCCAGATCGGTGTTGGAGGCCTCCAGCGACGAGCCGACGATATTGCCGTTGGAGCCGAGGATGGCCGCGCCCGACTCCGCGGTCGCCTCGAAGGCGCCGCCGTCCAGCTTCTTCAGGAAGTTCCCGGCGTTAAAGCTGGCGAGCGGTATCTGGTAGAGGTCGAGCTGGCGGCCGTTCGTATAGGTGGCGACCACGCGGCCGGCATCGGATATCGACACGCTCGAAAGTTCGCCCGCCGCATAGCCGTTCTGCGCCAGTTCGGTGATCTGCGCGTTGCCGTTGTTGTCGGCGAACTGGGTCAGCCCGCCAACGCCATGCGAGAGATTGACGTCGCCGATGACCTGCCCGTTGATGGTGAGCCCCGGAATGTTGACGGAAGTGATGGAAGGGGAAAGCTGTCCGGTGCTGTCGAACGCGTAGTCCTGCCCGACATTGCGCCAGACGACATCGGTACCGGTGGCATTGGAATCTTCAAGATAAAAGAGATTCCATGTATCGGTGCCGCCCGTCGCCGCGCTGTCGGTCTTTGCCCAGCGGAACTGGATGTTGGTCGAGGCGCCGCCGGCATTGTAGACGGTCGTCGCGCCACCCGAAATCGAGCTCTGCAGGAACACCGACACGTCGTTTCCGACCACGGTGCCGGTGCCGCCGGTCGTCGGATCGACGGTGAAGTCCGCCGGATCGAGCAGTTCGGAACCCGGCGTGTCGGGATCGGCGTTCGCCGTCAGCGGAAACTGCGCGAGGTTGGCGCGCAACGTGATTTCGCTGGTCACCTGGGCGGGGAGGAAATCATTGCCGATCTGCACCGCCGTCGGCAGTCCGCCGACCGGGTTGCCTGTCGCGGCATCGATTTTCAGGCCCTTCAGATAGTAGCCAGCGCCATTGACGAGATAGCCATTGGCGTCGCGGTCGAAATCGCCGCGCCGCGTATATTTGTCGATGCCCGAAAGGACGGGATTTCCATCGACGACTCCCAGCCTCGAATCGACCACGAAGTAGCCGTCGCCGTTGATCGCGACGAATGTATCGGTATCGGCCGACCGGATGTCGCCCTGCACCGTGTTTGTGGAGCGGCTGGAGGCCAGCACCGCGCCGGAGGACTGCCGGTTGATCGCCGCCTCGGGCACAAGATCGGTAAAGCTTGTCTCCGTCCGCTTGAAGCCGACGGTCTGCGAATTGGCGATGTTGCCGGAAATCGTTTCCAGCGCGAAGGACTGAGCCCTGAGCCCGGAAACCGCTGATGCCAGCGCGCTGTAAATACCCATGCCGTCGTCTCCTCGACCTGCGAATGCCGATGCGCCCCCACGGCGCTCATGGAATCCGAAGACAGTCATTCAAAAGCCGTGCCATATAATTTCCGTATATTTTACAGTCAGTTGCCGGAGGCGGTACGGCAAAACCTGCCACAATTGAGGCAAGACTCCCTGGACAGATCGGCAGAAAATGCCGGTCCGGGCGGGCCCGCTGCCGCGGCACAGGCAGGGCGCGGATCGCTTTGTCGAAGGATAAGAAACCCGGCACGCGGCGCCGCAAACAAAAATCCCCCCTTCGCCCGCTCCGCGCTGGCATTGCCTCGCGCAATGCTGTTATGAGCTTGGTTCAGCAGAAACTGTCTGGAGATGTCGCTTATGCGTTTTGAAGGGTCGCAATCCTATGTTGCCACGGACGACCTGCGCGTCGCCGTCAACGCGGCGATCACGCTGGAACGCCCGCTCCTCGTCAAGGGCGAGCCGGGCACCGGCAAGACCGTGCTGGCGCACGAGATGGCCGCGGCGTTGAACGTCCCTTTGCTTGAGTGGCACGTCAAATCGACCACCAAGGCGCAGCAGGGTCTCTATGAATACGATGCCGTCAGCCGCCTTCGCGACAGCCAGCTCGGCGACGACCGTGTCCATGACATCCGCAACTATATCCGCCAGGGCAAGCTGTGGGAGGCGTTCAGCGCCGACCAGCGCCCGGTGCTGCTGATCGACGAGATCGACAAGGCCGATATCGAGTTTCCCAACGACCTGCTTCAGGAACTCGACCGGATGGAATTCAACGTCTACGAGACGGGCGAGACCATCAAGGCGAAGCAACGGCCGATCGTCGTGATCACCTCCAACAACGAGAAGGAGCTGCCGGACGCCTTCCTGCGCCGCTGTTTCTTCCATTACATCCGCTTTCCCGACAACGACACGATGCAGGAAATCGTCAACGTCCATTTCCCGGGCCTGAAGAAGCGCCTGCTGCACGAAGCGCTGTCGATCTTCTATGACGTGCGCGATGTGCCGGGCCTCAAGAAGAAGCCCTCCACCTCCGAGTTGCTGGACTGGATCAAGCTGCTGGTCAGCGAGGATATCGGTCCCGAGCAGCTTCGCGAACGCGATCCGAAGAAGCTGATCCCGCCGCTGCATGGCGCGCTGCTCAAGAACGAGCAGGACGTACATCTGTTCGAAAAGCTCGCCTTCATGTCGCGCCGCAACGCGCAGTAGCAGTCATTTGACCTGACTCATGATTATGCGATCGAACATCCGGTCGCTGACGAGTGATCTGAGCATCATCATCGGCCGCGCCAGCGCGCCGACGACATAGCGGGTCTTGGGCTTGCGGGCGGCGATTGCCTTCGACACCGCGCGCCCGACGATCCTGGGATCGGAGTCGCCGCCGCGGCGCGAATAGGTGCCTGCTGTCGCCGTCGCGACCGCGGATGCAAGCTCCGCATAGGCGCCCGAGCCGGATACCCGCATCAGCGGCCCGGTCATGACGTCGGCAAATCCGGTCCTCATGATGCCGGGTTCGACGATGACGACATCGATGCCGAACGGTTTGACCTCCAGCCGCAGACAGTCCGACCAGCCTTCGAGCGCGTGTTTCGTCGCGTGGTACCATGCGCCGAGCGGGGTGTAGATGCGCCCGCCCATCGAACTGATATTGACGATGCGGCCACTGCCTTTGGCACGCATGCCCGGCAGCAGCAACTGGGTGAGGCGCGCGAGCCCGAACAGATTGACTTCGAACTGGTAGCGCGCGTCCTCGATGGGGATGTCCTCGACCGCGCCATAGACGGCAAAGCCCGCATTATTGACCAGAATGTCGACCGCGCCATGGGCCGCCTCGATCCGGTGCACCGCCGCCTCGATCTCATCATTGCTGGCGATGTCCATGCCGATCACATGCGCGCCCGCCTCGGCGAGGTCCGCCATCTTGTCGACGCCGCGCGCCGCGACCCAGACCGTGAGGCCGTCGGCCAGCAGCGCGCGGGCGATCTCCTTGCCGATGCCCGACGACGCGCCGGTGACGAGCGCGACACGGCTTTCCGCTGTCATATTTGTCATAAACTTCCCCCTCATGATGCTTCCATGAACGTAGTGCGCAGCGCGCGTTTCGTCACGCTTCCGGCATCGGCGGGGCGCAATCTGGGGACCGGCTCTTGCAAACCGAAAATATATCGAATATTCATGAATTATGGATACATCTAGCGCCCTGTCTGCATTCAACGCGCTTGCCCAGCCCACGCGGCTGGACGTGTTTCGTCTCCTCGTGAAGGCGGGCGGCAAAGGCATGCTGGCCGGGGAGATCGCCGGAGCTCTCGGGGTCCGTCAGAACACGATGTCTTCCAATCTTGCCGTGCTGCTGCGCGGCGGGCTTGTTCGCAATGACCGCGAGGGCCGCGCGATCCGCTACTACGCCGATATGGAAGGCGTGCGCGGCCTGCTCGGCTTTCTGACCGAGGATTGCTGCGGTGGCCGGCCGGAGCTGTGCCAGCCCCTTATCGATGAAATCGCCTGCGCCTGTTGAGGGAGAACCAGATGGCCGATCCTGTCTACAACGTATTGTTCCTCTGCACCGGCAATTCGGCCCGCTCCATCTTGGCCGAAGCCATCATGAACCGGTTGGGCGCCGGCCGCTTCAAAGCCTATTCCGCCGGATCCATGCCGAAGGGCGAGGTTCACCCGATCACGCTGGACACGCTCCGGATGATGAATCACGACACGGCCTTCGCCCGCTCCAAGAGCTGGGAGGAATTTGCCGGAAAGGACGCGCCGAAACTCGATTTTGTCTTCACCGTCTGCGACGATGCGGCGAACGAGGTCTGCCCCGTCTGGCCGGGCCAGCCCATGTCGGCCCACTGGGGCATTCCCGACCCGGCCGCGGTCGAGGGTTCGGAAGCGGAGAAGCACCTCGCCTTTGACGATACGTACCGCATGCTCGAGCGTCGCATCTCCATCTTCGTGTCGCTGCCGCTGGCGAGCATCGACAAGCTCTCGCTCCAGAAGCATCTCGACGAGATCGGCCGGCGCGGCCACAAGGAAACGGCGTGAAGCAGAACCGGGAAGACGCGATGTCGGTCACCATCTATCACAACCCCGCCTGCGGAACCTCGCGCAACACGCTGGCGATGATCCGCCAGTCCGGCGTCGAACCGACGATCGTGGAATATCTGAAGACCCCGCCCAGCCGCGCCGAACTCGTCGCGCTCATTGCAGATATGCGCATGCCTGTGCGCGAACTGCTGCGCCGCAAGGGAACCCCTTACGATGATCTGGGTCTGGACGACGAAACCCTGACCGACGAGGCGCTGATCGACGCGATGATGGAACACCCCATCCTCATCAACCGGCCGATCGTCGTCGCCCCCCGAGGCACGAAACTGTGCCGCCCCTCCGAAACCGTTCTGGAGATTCTGGACAACGCCGATATCGGCGCCTTTTCCAAGGAAGACGGCGAAATCGTTCGGAAGGCCTAAGCACCTTTCCCTCGCCTTCGCGCTCGGGCATGCTGCGCGCCACGTGGCGGGGAAACGATGGACTGGAACGCACCTGTCGACATCTATTGCGAGCGGCTCGAGCCCGGGTTCTGGGCCGAACCGGTCAACGCCGTTTCCAATCTCGCCTTCATTCTGGCCGCTCTCTGGGGGGCCTGGCTGCTGATCCGGGAGGACAGCCGCGCGCGCGACCTTTGGCTGCTTGTCGGCATGACGGCTCTGATCGGCATCGGCTCGTTCGTCTTCCACACCGTCGCGACGGTCTGGGCGAGCCTCGCCGACACGATCCCGATCTGGAGCTTCGTCCTCGTCTTTGTCATCATCGCGATGCGCCGCTATTTCGGCATGTCGGCGGGCGGCATCCTGTTCGTGTTCGGGGCGCTCATCCTGGTCGCTGTCGGCTTCACCCTTGCAATGCCCGATACCGCTCCCGGGACGCGTCCTGTTCTCAACGGATCGCTCCAGTACGCCCCCGCGCTCATTGCACAGTTGGCGTTCGTCATCGGCCTCTGGCGGGCCGGCCACCCGGCCTTCGCCTATGTCGCCACCGCGACAGCGGTCTTTTTCGTCTCGCTCGTCTTCCGCACGACGGACTTCGCCGTTTGCGGCGCGTTTCCCGCAGGCACGCATTTCATGTGGCACACGCTCAACGGATTGATGATCGCGATTTTCCTGACGGGCATCATCCGGCACGGCAGGCCGGTGAATCCATGAAAGAGCCCGCCTGTTGTCCGCCCAAGTTTGGAAACAGGGCGTCTTGCACCCGTGCGCGCACTCGTCTACTCGCTAGCCATGCGCTTTGAGAACCCGCAGGAATTCCTCGACCAGAAGCAGAAAGCCGTGACGGTTTTCGGCATGTCCGGGCTTGGCAAGACCACCATCGCCTCGATGCTGCGCGACTACCGCTGGTTCCACTACTCGGTCGATTTCCGCATCGGCACCCGCTACATGGGCGAATTCATCGTCGACAACTTCAAGCGCGAAGCGATGAAGGTGCCCTTTCTGCGCAACCTTCTGATGACGGATTCGATCTATATCGCCTCCAACATCACCTTCCATAACCTCGCCCCGCTCTCCACCTATCTTGGCAAGCCGGGCGATCCGGCAAAGGGCGGCCTGCCCTTCGCCGAATACTGCCTGCGCCAGGAACGTCACCGGCAGGCCGAGATCGCCGCCCTGCGCGATGTCGGCGAGTTCATCGGCAAGGCCCGGGACATCTACGGTTACAGCCATTTCGTCTGCGACAGCGGCGGATCGCTGTGCGAGGTCGCCGACCCGGAAGACCCGGACGATCCGGTCCTGTCCGTCCTCGCGCAGAAGACGCTGATGCTCTACATCCGCGGCACCGAGGAACACGCGCAGGAACTGGTGCGGCGGTTCCGGAAAAATCCGAAGCCGATGTATTACCAGCCGGAGTTCCTCACGGAACGCTGGACGGCCTACAAGGCCGAACGCGGCATAACCGACGACAATGCCGTCGACCCGGACGATTTCGCCATCTGGGGCTTTGCCGAGCTGGTGCGCCACCGCCAGCCGCTCTACGAGGCGATCGCCCGCAACCACGGCTATGTCGTCGAGGCCGAGGAAGTCGAAAAGGTCAGGGACGAGGACGATTTCCTTACCCTCGTCAGCCGCGCCATAGAGCGCGGCCCCGGACCGCGCATGGCGCCCGAACTTGCGCCGATGCCCGGACGGGCTTAAATCCCTTCTCGCTTTCAGTCCGCCTGCCAATCAGGTCTTTTCAAGCACTTCGGTACCGCGATGCCTATACGCATTCCCAACGATCTCCCCGCCCGCGCGACGCTCCAGGCGGAAGGCGTCATGGTCATGACCGATGAGCAGGCGGCGCGGCAGGATATCCGACCGCTTCAGATCGGGCTCCTGAACCTGATGCCGAACAAGGTGCGCACTGAAACCCAGTTCGCCCGCCTCATCGGCGCGACACCCCTGCAGGTGGAACTGACGCTGGTGAAGATCGGCGGTCATACGCCCAAGAACACGCCGGAAGCGCATATGCTCGCCTTCTACCAGGACTGGGAGGCGATCAGCGGCCGGAAGTTCGACGGCTTCATCGTCACTGGCGCCCCGATCGAGCAGCTGCCCTTCGAGGAGGTCAATTACTGGATCGAGCTGACCCGCATCTTCGACTGGACGCAAACCAACGTCCATTCGCTCTTCACGATCTGCTGGGGGGCGCAGGCGGCATTGAATCATTTTCACGGCGTTCCCAAGCATGCGCTTGAAAAGAAAGCGTTCGGCGTCTTCCGCCATCGCAATCTCAAGCCGGCTTCGCCGTTCCTGCGCGGCTTTTCCGACGATTTCTCGATCCCCGTCTCGCGCTGGACGGAAATTCGCCGTGAGGACATTCCGGACGGTCACGGCCTTGAGATCCTGATGGACAGCGCCGAGACCGGACCGTGCCTGATCAGCGACGAGGCGCACCACGCGCTCTATATGTTCAACCACATCGAATACGATTCCCTCTCGCTGGCGGAGGAATACCGCCGCGATGTCGATGCCGGCACGCCCATCGGCATACCGCCGAACTATTTCCCGGCAAACGATCCCGCGCGCACGCCCGAGAACCGCTGGCGCAGCCATGCCTATCTGCTGTTCGGCAACTGGATCAACGAGATGTACCAGACGACGCCTTACGATCTGGAACAGATCGGCGGCTGACGCGGCTATCCGCGTCTCTCGTCGATCCTGTCGAGCAGCTGCAGCCGCCAGTATTCCGCCTGTGTCGCGAGCCGCCCCAGCATGCCGCCGCCCCAGCGTGCCTTATAGGGTGCGAACAGCTTCCACCGATCGTCTCCTTCCGCGATCGCGGACGCGACCAGAAGCCCGCCGATCGCCGTGGTATTGAGCCCGTGTCCGCCGAAGGCCGTGAGCGCCCACAGGCCCGGCGAGAATTCCCCGATCAGCGGCATCTTGTGGACGGCGTAGCCCATCTCGCCGGCCCACGCATGCGCCACCTGAAAATCGCCCAGTTGCGGATAGATCTTCAATATGTCCCGCTTGAGCATGCCGGAAAGGCGCGACGGTTCGCCCCGCCGGGTCGTGATCCTCCCGCCCCACAGCAGCCTGCCCTGAAAGACCCTGTAATAGTCGCCGGCGCGGCGCGTATCGCCGATGCAGCCGTCAAAGCGGATTGCCTTGCGCAATGCCTCCGGCATCGGCTCGGAGGCGATCATGTAAGTCGAAACGGGAAGGATTGCCCGCTCCAGCGCCGGCAGCACGCCGCCGCCATAGGCGCTGGCGGCATAGATCACCTGCCCTGCCTTGAAGCACCGCTCGCCCGAATGCAGCAGGAAGCGATCACCGGCACGCTCGATCCGGCCGATCCGTCTACCCTCGTGGATCGCAACGCCATCGGCGGCGACTTTCCGCGCCAGCGCCTGCGCGTAGTTCAGCGGATGGATATGAAAGGCCGATGGATCGTAAAGCCCCTCATGATAGGTTTCGCTGAAGACATGTTCCCGCACTTTCGCGCGCGGCCAGAATTCGTAGACCATCCCGTAGCGCTCGGCCATCCGGGCGGCGTAGGCTTCGCGGCCTTCCGCGTCGGGGTACCGCCTCAGCTTCAGCCAGCCGCTCCCGCCGACAATGTCCGGCCGGCTTAGCGTCTCGATGGTCTGGCGGACATGCCCGGCACCGGCCACCGAAAGATCCCACAGCGCACGCGCATGCGTCCGGCCCAGCCGCTTCTCGATCTCCAGGATCGGTGCCGCGTATCCCGGCGATACGAACCCGCCATTGCGGCCCGACGCGCCCCAACCGATCCGGTTCGCCTCGAGGAGCAGCACCGATTTGCCCGCGGCGGCAAGGGCACGAGCCGCAGTGAGCCCGGCAAGACCCGCCCCGACAATCGCGACATCTGCTTCGTCGTTGCCCGTGCGGTGGCCGCGGTCGTCAAGGTGCAGCTCGTCGCGCGACGCGGCATAGAAACTGTCTGCATGGGGCATGGCGGACATAACGCACGAAACTCGCAAATGACGGTCGGCGCTTTCGTCGCCGCGGCATCGCGTTATGCTACGGCCAATGCAGCACGCAACCCAAGCGCAAAGGCAGCGGAGGAAACACGAACCTCATGAGCGACATCATCGTTGAAAGCGAGGGTCCGGTCCGCGTTCTGCGGCTCAACCGGCCCGAAAAGAAGAACGCCCTGACCGTCGCCATGTACGCGGCGCTGGCCGACGCGCTGGCGGCGGCGGAAGCCGATCCGGCCACCCGCGCCGTCGCCATCCTCGGCAATGGCGGGACTTTCTGTGCCGGCAACGACCTGAAGGACTTCCTCGCCAATCCGCCCCGCCCCGGCGACGAGAACGCGCCCGTCCTCCGCTTTCTCAAGGCGCTCGCCCGCGCGACGCTGCCGATCGTCGTCGGCGCGCAGGACGTCGCCGTCGGCATCGGCTTTACCCTCATGCTTCACTGCGACGCGGTTCTGGTGACGCCGGACTGCCGCATCTCGGCCCCCTTTGTCGATCTCGCCCTCGTCCCGGAAGCGGCGACCACGCAACTGCTGCCCGGACGCATCGGCTACCTGCGCGCCGCCGAACTGTTCATGCTGGGCGAGCGTATCGACGGCGAAAGGCTGGTCGCGCTCGGCCTTGCCAACCGCGCCGTCGCGCCCGACAGGCTGGAGCAGGAAACGCTGGCCATGGCGGCGCGGTTCGCATCGAAGGCGCCCGGCGCGATCCGTGCGACCAAGCGGTTGATGCGCGGCGACCCGGCGGCGATCGAGGCCGTCATCCGGGAGGAAATCGGCTATTTTCTCGAACGCCTCGCATCGCCCGAATCGCGCGAGGTCATGACGGCGTTCCTCGAGAAGCGCCCGCCGGATTTCAGCAGGATATCAGGGTAGTTCGATGCCGCGTCTCATCCTCATGCGCCACGCCAAGTCCGACTGGACGGAATCCGGCAAACGCGATTTCGACCGCCCATTGAATGCCCGGGGCCTCGCCGCCGCGCCGCGCATGGGCGAATGGTGCGCCGACCAGGGCCTGCTGCCGCAGCGCATCGTCTGTTCAGCCGCGCTGCGCACCCGCCAGACGCTCGCATGCCTGCTCGGCCATTTCGACGGGGACGTCGACATCCGCCTCTCCCGGCGGCTCTATCAGGCCGAAGCCGGCGGCTACTACCAGGCGGTGCAGGAAGGGGGCGACGCGGAAACGCTGATGCTGATCGGCCACAATCCCGCGACCCACGAACTGGCGATGCTCCTCGCCGGGCGCGGGCCTGACCAGCAGATGGCACGCCTTCACGCGCGCTTTCCGACCGCCGGCATCGCCGTGATCGACATCGACGCGCCCCGATTTGCCGATTGCGTGCCCGGCGCCGGCTATCTGGCCATGTTCATGACGCCGGCCGAGCTTCCGGCCGTCTGACCGCGCCATTTCAATCACCCCGGCAAAGCCCCATATTGGGCGCGGATCGAGTATTTCTGTTACGGGAGCGGCATGGCCGGCATCGGTGACCTCTTCGACGACGCACGGCTGATCGCGGCCAGTATCGCGGACTATGCCGGCGACATCGTCGAGCCGACATTACGGCTTGGCGTGACGGGGCTTGCCCGCTCCGGCAAGACGGTGTTCATCACCGCGCTCGTCAACGCGCTGCTATCGGGCGGCCGCCTGCCGCTATTCGAGCCCTATGCGTCCGGACGGCTGGCGAAGGCGCGCCTCGACCCGCAGCCCGACGATGCCGTGCCGCGCTTTGCCTATGAGGATCATCTTGCCGCGCTCACGGCCGGGGAGACGCGGCACTGGCCCGAATCGACACGCCGCGTTGCCGAACTGCGCGTCATCATCCGCTATGAATCGGCCAGTCTCTTCGGGCGCACCCTGTCCGGCGGCCAACTGACGCTCGATATTATCGACTATCCCGGCGAATGGCTTCTCGATCTGCCGCTGCTCGGCCTTGGCTTTGGAGAATGGTCGGCCCGTACCCTCGCCATGAGCCGTCAGGCGCCGCGCGCCGCGCTCGCCGCGCCCTGGCACGCGCATCTGGCGACACTCGATCCCGCGGCCCCCGGCGACGAAGCGGACGCGCGCGAGGCCGCTGCCCGCTTCACCGCCTATCTCGCAGCCGCCAGAGACGAGCGCCATGCGCTGTCGGCGCTGCCGCCGGGACGGTTCCTGATGCCCGGCGATCTTGAGGGATCGCCCGCCCTCACCTTCGCGCCCCTCGACGTCCGCTCCGGGGATCGCCCGGCTTCCGGCTCGCTGCACGCCATGATGGCGCGCCGCTACGACGCCTACCGCGAGAAGATCGTGAAGCCCTTCTTCCGCGACCATTTCGCCCGCCTCGATCGCCAGATCGTCCTGGTGGACGCGCTCCAGGCCCTCAATGCAGGTCCCGCCGCGATCGCCGATCTCGAGACGGCGCTGGCCGAGATCCTCACCGCCTTCCGCCCCGGCGCCAACAGCTTCCTGTCGCGGATTTTTGCGCGGCGCATCGACCGCATCCTGTTTGCCGCGACCAAGGCCGACCATGTGGCCTCCAACGATCATGACCGGCTTCAGACGATCCTCCGCCGGCTGACGGCCCGCGCCATTGACCGTGCCGAGTTCGCCGGCGCGCGGGTCGAGGCCAGCGCGCTCGCCGCGGTCCGGGCGACGCGGGAAGGCACCGTGCTGAAAGATGGCGAGAGCCTGCCCTGCGTCATCGGCGTTCCCGAACAGGGCCAGCGGCTCGGCCGGCAGTCGTTCAACGGAGAAAAGGAAATCGCCATATTTCCCGGCGACTTGCCGGAAAAGCCGGAATCTCTTTTCCAGCAAGTTGAATCACATTCTCAAGCAGTTGAATCGGATTCAGAAGCCGCCGGCACAGCCGGCGGCGGCGAATACCGTTTCATCCGGTTTCGCCCCCCGCTTGTCACGCCCTCGGAAGACGGCGCCTATCATCTGCCGCACATCCGGCTCGACCGCGCCCTGCAGTTTCTGATCGGAGACCGCCTGAAATGACCGCCGAGCACAGACGCCGACCCGAGGCCTTTGTCATGCACAACGCGCCGGCCGGAAAAGCGCCGGACAGCACGGCGCAAAGGCAGAAGGCCGGGCGAAGACCGACAGTCGTCGAAACGCCTCCACCCCCGGAACCGGCCCCGCCGGCGCTGCGCATGGCGCCGCCGCCGCGCCGCCGCCTGCCCTTCGTCAAGTTCCTGATGGCCGGCCTCGGCGGCCTTGCCTCCATGGCGCTTGCGGCATGGGGCTGGAGCATCGTGGAGGCCATGTTCGCGCGTGCCGACTGGCTTGGCTGGACGGCGCTTGCACTGGCGGCCATCGCAGGCGTCGGTCTCGCCGGGCTCCTGGCGCGCGAAATTTTCGCCTTCTTTCGCCTGGCCCGTATCGCCCGCCTGCGCGAAGACGCCGCCGCCGCGGAGGCCGGAAGCGACCGGCGCGCCGCGATCGCCGTTGCCCGCGCGCTGATCGCGCACTTTGCCGACCGGCCCGAAATGGCGCGCGCCCGTACGCTCGCCGGCGCTCATCTCGACGAGATCATCGATGCGCGCGACCTGGTGATCCTGGTCGAACGGGATCTGCTTGCCGGACCTGACGAGGCCGCGCGCGCGCTGGTGCGCGCCTCTGCCAAGCGCGTCTCGGTTTTGACCGCCGTCTCGCCGCGCGCCGTCATCGATCTCGTCTTCGTGCTGTTCGAGGTGACAAGGCTGTCGCGGCGCATCGCTGAAATCTATGGCGGGCGGCCGAGCGGGCTTGCCTTTCTCGGCCTGCTGCGCCGCATCGGCCTGCACCTGACGGTCACCGGCGGGATCGCCATGTCGGACGCGATTGTCCAGCAGCTCGTCGGCCACGGGCTGGCGGCGCGGCTTTCCGCCCGCCTCGGCGAGGGCCTGTTCAACGGCATGATGACGGCACGCGTCGGACTTGCCGCGATCGAGGTCTGCCGCCCCATGCCCTTCGCCGGCCTCAAGCCGCCCGGCATTTCCGATCTCGCGCGCGACGTCATCGTTGGTGCCGATCGGGCCGCGGCCGAGGCGAAGGGCAAATCGTGAACGAGGCGCCGTGCGCCTTGGCGTTGCGCCTCGCGGCACGATATGACACTAGGATGAAACCAAACTCCTGATTTCCAAAGGCGCCAGGTCCATGTTCGTGCATTTTTTCACAGAGCTGAAATCGGCGGGATTGCCGGTCTCGCTGCGTGAATATCTGATGATGCTCGATGCGCTGGACCACGATCTGGCGAACCGGAAGCCTGAGGATTTCTACTATCTCGCGCGCGCCTGCCTGGTGAAGGACGAACGCAACATCGACAAGTTCGACCGGGTTTTCGGCAAGGTTTTCAAAGGCCTTGCGTCTCTCGGCGATGGCCTGGACACAGCGAATATCCCCGAGGAGTGGCTGCGCAAGCTCGCCGAACTCCACCTCACCGAGGAGGAAAAGAAGCAGATCGAGGCGATGGGCGGCTGGGAGAAGCTCATGGAAACGCTGAAGAAGCGCCTCGAGGAGCAGAAGGGCCGTCATCAGGGGGGTAACAAATGGATCGGCACGGCCGGCACGTCTCCTTTCGGGGCGCATGGCTACAACCCGCAGGGCGTGCGCATCGGTCAGCTGAAGAACCGTAACTTCTCTGCCGTGAAGGTCTGGGACCGGCGCGAATACAAGGATCTCGACGACAGCCGCGAACTGGGCACCCGCAATATCAAGATGGCCTTGCGCAAGCTGCGCAAATTCGCCCGCACCGGCTCCCCGGACGAACTCGACCTGGACGGCACGATCAAGCGCACCGCCCATCAGGGCTGGCTCGACCTTCAGTTCCGCCCCGAGCGTCGGAACGCGGTCAAGGTACTGATATTCTTTGACAATGGCGGCTCGATGGACTGGCACGTCCAGCAGGTCGAGGAGCTGTTCTCCGCCGCAAAGAACGAATTCAAGGTCATGGAATATTTCTACTTCCACAATTGTCTCTACGAGGGCGTGTGGAAGGACAACAGGCGCCGCTGGAGCGAGCAGACCAAGACCTGGGACATCCTTCATAAATACGGCAGCGACTATAAGGTGATCTTCGTCGGCGACGCGTCGATGAGCCCCTATGAGGTCACACAGCCGGGCGGGTCGGTGGAGCATATGAACGAGGAAGCCGGCGCGCTCTGGCTCAAACGCGTGACGGATGTCTACAGCCATTGCGTCTGGCTCAATCCCGTCGCCGAGCAAAACTGGAACTACACCCATTCGATCCAGATGATCCGCCAGATCTTCTCTGACCGGATGTACCCGCTGACCATCAGCGGCCTTCAAGACGCGATGCGGGAACTGGTGCGATGAAGACGGAAGGCGCCGGGTCGCCAAGCCCGGCGGACGGCCTGACGACGCCGGCCAGGCCGCAGACGAAAAGAACCGCACGGACCGGCAAGGCGCCGCCGCCCGCGGCCGAGCCCGAGGCGGTGGCCGTATCGGAAACGGCAGCCAGACCCAAAACAGCCACGAAATCCGCGCCCGCGGCAAAGCCGAATGCCGCAAAGCCTGATGTCGCGGAGCGCAAGGCCGCGGCACCGAGGGGTCCGGCACGGAAGCGGCCGGAGAAGGCGAAGGCTTCCAGGGCCATGCGGGCCGTGAAGGAAAACGCACCTTCGACGCCTGAGCCTGTCGCGCAAGAACCCCGCCGGTCTCCGGCCAGGCCGAAAAACGCGGCTAAGGTGGTGTCTCCGCCAGCAGCCCTGCCCCGAACGGCCGGCCCATCGGCTTTTGCAAGGCTCCTGTTGCTGGGGCATCGATGGCTCGGCGATCGCGAGCGCGATGCGCACGAGTTCGTCTCGACGGCCGGGTTCAGGGGCCTTGGCGCCGAAGCATTCGACGACCCCGACCGTTCAATGGCCTATGGCTACCGGGCGACACCGCGTGCCCTCGTCTCGTGGGTACTGGACGAATTGGATCCCGACTACGCCCGCACGAGCTTCGTTGACCTCGGCTCCGGCCGGGGCCGGGTGGTGCTGGAAGCGGCGCGCCGGCCTTTCCTGCGGTGCCTGGGCATCGAGATCAGCCCGTCGCTGCATGAGGACGCGGAACAGAACCTGAGGCACTGGCCGCGCTCGCTGATGGCCTGTCGCGACGTCGATTATGTCTGCGACAGCATCCTTCGCGCCAGCCTTCCCGAGGGTCCATTGCTGATCTGGATGTTCAACCCGGCGACGGACAGGCTGATCCTGCGCCTTGCCGCCAGGCTCGCCGAGCGTGCGGCGGCGGGACAGCCCATCACGCTGGTCTATGTGGACCCGCGCCACGACATGCCTTTCCGGCAGGCCCCCTCCTTCCGCGCCCGCCGGATCAGAGACCGGCGCGTCCGTTTTCTGTCTCCTTACGGCGTCGGAATATGGCATTCCGGTCCCCAATTCTCGCCTCAATCGTGATTGGCCGGGCGCATCGAGCCCCAAACCGCAACGTAAGGCCCGCCACATTTCCCCGCCTGCAACAAACGGCAAAGGTTTTTGATGCAACCTTTGCCATTTTGAGCCACATTTCCAAGGCCTTACTCCCTGCAACCGAGGAACTGAAACCTTGTCCGCGACGCCGCTTTGAACCGCGCTGTCGAGGAAAACGGAGTATTGTAAAACGCTGACGGCGCCCCGCCGGCGCGCGGCACACCGCCGTGACGTGCCGGCAATTGCCTGACCTCGGCCGGGGCGCGAACCAGCTTCTAAGGAACGGGAACACGAATGACACGCTGCCTTACCCGCAGCGCGACCGTCGTCGCGCTTGGAGCTATCCTTTTGACTCTGGCCGGAATGCCGGCCTCCGCCGATCCCGCCGATCTGCTACCCCCCTCCGGACCCGCCATTCAGCACGACCGGAAAGCCGAGAATTCCGCCCCGGAGGCCTCTGCCAGGAACAACAGCAGGCGGGGCGGCCAAGGATACCGCGCGCGCAAGCCCTCGCAAGGTGCCGGCGCATCGGCGGCCTCCCTGGTCGACCCGTCCAAGGCGGTCGATCCGGTCCGGCAGACCGCCGCTTTCGGCCCCTCCAGCCGCCTTGTCTCGGTCGCCAGCAACTATATCGGCGGCAACCCAACAGGGCGTTCGATGCTTTGGTGCATGGCCTTCGTCAAGCTTGCCATGGAGAAGGCCGGATACAAGACGGTCGACTCGCTGCACTCTTCCGCCGCCTTCAAATACGGGCCGAAGATATCCAAAGGGTCTGCACGTCCCGGCGACCTCGTCTACCGGAACCGCAAGGGCGGTGGTCACGTCGAAATCTTCGCCGGCTGGGCCAACCAGGACAAGACGAAATACGAAGCGATCACGGGCAATAGCTGCGGCCCGCGCGGCAAGCGCCACGTCTGCCGCGTGACGCGTCCCGTCTCGATGATGCAGGCCGTCATACGGGTTGAGGCGAAGGCCGCCTGAACCACATCTGGGAGTGGCGCGGGAGACATCCCGCGCCGCATCGCTCCGGGCTTTACCTAGCGCAACACCAGAACCGAACAGGTGGCGTGACGGACGATCCGCGCCGCGTTGGAGCCGATCAGATAGGTGGCCATGCCCGGACGGTGAGAACCCATGACGATGAGATCGGCCCCGATCCGCTCCGCTTCGTCCAGCACCTCATGATAGACCGACCCGTGCCGCACGGCGGCCTTCGTCTTGGAAAGACCGGTCTCGGCCGCGAGCTTTTCGATCGCCTTGCGCGAGTCGTCGGTGATCTGCGCCTCGATATCGGCCGGTACGTGGCTCGCGACCATCCCGGAGATCACCGGCAGGACCGTCACCAGATGAAGATCTGCATTGTCGCGCTTGGCCATTTCGGCGGCGGTGGCGATGGCACTCTTGTAAAAATCCGGATCTGACAGGTCGATCGGCACCAGAATGGACTTGAACATCTCTCACTTTCCTCCGTTGACTGGAACGACGCGGCAACCTCGCATGTATCCTTTGCCGGCTCTTTGACCTAGAACAAAGGCCTCTGCCGGCCCTCCGATGCGCAATTGACGTATACATTAGCGGCTGCTACTTCCGCGTTCTCCCAATCGATGCCCGCGAAGGGGCCGCCGGTGAAACACTACGCCTCAAGCGCAAACTGGAAAAGTCCCGCGGCCTTCCTGATGGTCATGGCTGCCGCCAATGCCTTTTCGATGGCGGGATGGCAGGCGCTCATCAACAATTTCGCCGTCTCGGAAGCCAGCTTTACCGGCGCCGACATCGGCCTTCTTCAATCGGTTCGCGAAATCCCGGGATTCCTCGCCTTCACGGCCATCTTTCTGATCCTGTTCATGCGCGAACAGACACTCGCCATAGTGGCGCTGCTGTTCCTCGGGCTCGGCGTTGCGGCCGCCGGCTTCATGCCGACGCTTGGCGGGCTCCTTCTGACCACCCTCATCAGCTCGGCCGGATTTCACTACTACGAGACGATGAACCAGTCGCTGGCGCTGCAATGGCTGCCCAAGGCCGAGGCCCCCGCTGCGATGGGCCGAATCCTTTCCGTCGCCGCCTCCGCCCAATTGGTCTCCTACGGTGCGATCCTCATCGCGTCCAAGGCCCTGAACCTCTCCTACCAGACGATGTTCCTCTATACCGGCATGGTGACAATCGTTCTCGTCGCGCTGCTGGCAACGGCTTTCCCGCGCTACAAACACGAGCACGTCCAGCACAAGAAGATCATCCTGCGCCCCCGCTACTGGCTGTACTACGCGCTTGTCTTCATGTCGGGCGCGCGGCGGCAGATATTCATCGTTTTCGCGGCCTTCATGATGGTGGAGAAATTCCACTACTCGGTCGCGGCGATATCTGCCCTGTTTCTAGTAAATTGCGCGATCAACATGGTGCTGGCACCGGTGATCGGCCGGCTGATCGGCCGCTGGGGCGAACGCCGCGCCATGGGCATGGAATATGCCGGGCTCATCGTCATTTTCACCGCCTACGCGGTCGTCGACAATCCCTGGGTCGCGGGGCTGCTCTACGTCCTCGACCATGTCTTCTTTGCGATGCAGATCGCGGTGAAGACCTACTTCCAGAAGATCGGTGACGCGCGCGACATGGCCGGCACGGCTGCCGTCGCCTTCACGATCAACCACATCGCGGCGGTCTTCATACCGGTCCTGTTCGGTCTGATGTGGCTGGTCAGCCCGGCCTACGTGTTCCTCGCCGGCGCTGCCATGGCAACCGTCTCGCTTGTCCTTTCCCGTCTCGTGCCCCACCTGCCGGCGGCGGGCAATGAAACGATCCTGGTCAAGCCGGTGCCGCAGGCGGCGGAGTAATACCTATTCACCTTCGGGAGATTTTCGAACCATATTACTGAAAAGCACTTTCGTCGCCTTCACTCGGCCTGCTTTAAATTTTAAGTTAACGCCGCCACGCTTATCAGAAATATCTTTGAAAAAAATAGTTATGAGATCCAATTGCTCGTTTATTTCAGTGGCCCTCTCCTCTCGCCAGCGCACATAAAAGAGGAATGACGGCTCCACAATATATAATTTTGCTTCATTCGGTAACCACTCCAATAATTCTATATTTCGGCGCTTTTGAAAATCGCCAAGAGCTCCAAGTGTTGAATTGATGGAGGCCGTTGGCGGACGTTGATCCGGAGGCAATTTCATATCGTGGATACGCTTTTCAAGATCTTGTCGAGACAAGGAAAAAACGGCTGGGTCTTGCGAAAAAGAAAGAAGAACTAGTTCATAGGTCCTATATTTTCTCGACTTTTCTCGAGGACCTCTTATAAGGGTTTCGTAATAACTTGAAAATTGACTATATTTTTCGACCGCCACCCGATGAAATGAACGGACGACGTCATTCTTAGTAAAATGCTTTTTCCTCTTTTTTGCGTCATTGACAGAAATTATGTTTACATCAGAGAACAACTGGAGGCATATTTGCTGAGCAATAATAGGAAGGCCAACAGACTCCATGCATATCCTATCAACCGCTTGTGGGTCTATGGAGCATTTTAAATAGTCCATCCCAGAGGAGCATATTTTTCTCAGATCGTTATTCGACCACTGCTCAACATCGATTTGCGCAACCCGTCCGATTAAATCTTTATTACTACTAGCGATATCCACTGCACGGTGAGTCGTACCTAGAACGATAACGGTTATTTCTTGATCAACAAATCTTTTCCATTGCTGAAAGAGTAATATTTTTTCGTTATCATCCAGGTAATGGAAATCTTCAATAACAAGGACGTAATTTGTAGAAGAAAGAATTGGAATTAATAAGTCTGGGGATGGATCCGCCAGAACCCTTTGGCGAATTTCCGTATGATGCGTTTGTTTGGAATATTTAAAGCCGACCTTTGCCGCAAGCTCGAACAAAATACCTGCCCCAGCCTTTGCGGAGGCTTCAGACTCGATCTGATCACTGGCTCCGACGCTTTTCGAACTTTCCGATATGCGTTCAAAGTCCACACCTTCCAAAGCCGCCGCCCATATATCCAGGCATGTGCGGTCTTTGCGGCACTGCACGACCAACGGGCGCTGTTCTCTTGCGCCCAAGACGCGCTTATAGAGAGTAGTTTTTCCAGTCTTGGATGGGCCGGTGACAAGACATAGCAGCCCCCGCTCATCAAGATAGCCATCCAGCTTTCGCTCATACGAACCAGAGCTGCGCTCAACGTAGGTGACGCTAGGTTGACCCGTCGTACGAAAGACATCTGAAATCTTCGTTATAGGGGGAGCAGCCATACCCGATCATCCCTTCCTTTCAGAATCACGACTCATCTCAGAATAAAATCTTTAATAAGTCGAGCGCCCGCCGGACAGGTCGAATGTGAAGCCGGTGTTGAACGAGCAGTCTTCTGAAGCAAGCCATGTGACAAGCGCCGCCGCTTCCTCCGGCAGACCGGGGCGCTTCATCGCGATCTTGTCGATGGAAGCCTGCATCGGCCCCGGCGCCTCCTTCTGGGTGGCTCGGAACAGCGGCGTGTCGAACACGGTCGGACAGATGCAGTTGACCAGGACGCCGGTGGTCGCCAGTTCCTTGCCGAAACTCTTGGTCATCGCCATGATGCCGGCCTTCGCCGCCGAATAGGCTGCCTGATTGGGATTGCCGTCCTTTGCCGCCTGCGAAGCGGTGCTGATCACGCGGCCATAGCCGCGCTCGACCATCGCCGGCACGAATGCCCTGCAGCAGAAGAAGACGCTGTCGAGATTGATCGCAACGGTGTTCTTCCAGTTCTCGATGCTCATATCCAGCATCGGCACGACATCGAGCGCCAGGCCGGCATTGTTGAAAAGGATATCGATCTGGCCATGCGCCTTGATCGCCTTTTCGGCGCCCGCCCGGACCTGATCCCAGTCCGAAACGTCGACGCTGCTGTAGGTGATCTTGCCGAACTTGCCGAGGCTCTTCTGCGCCGCCTCGAGGGTCTTCACGTTGCGCGCCCAGATTTCGACATCGGCACCCGACTTCAGGAACCGTTCGGCCGTCGCATAGCCAATGCCCGTCGCCCCGCCCGTGATGACGGCCTTGCGGCCGGAAAGATCGTACCTGTTCATGTCGTTTCTCCTCCCTGTCGGCCCGAAGACCCTCGATCGCAATCAGTATGTCGCCTTGCCGCCGGACAGGTCGAAACTGAAACCGGTGCTGAACGAGCACTCTTCCGATGCCAGCCACGTGACCATTGCCGCGGCCTCTTCCGGCCTGCCCATACGCCTCATCGGGATTGTGTTGATCGACGCCTGGATGGTTTCCGGCGACTTTGACATCGCCAGTT
This sequence comes from Flavobacteriaceae bacterium, assembly GCA_050249695.1. Classification (GTDB taxonomy): domain Bacteria; phylum Pseudomonadota; class Alphaproteobacteria; order Rhizobiales; family Tepidamorphaceae; genus JACKJP01. The sequence goes on from JBFWQA010000005.1 coordinate 104,334, forward strand.
TGACCAGGGGTGTCTCGAAGACGGTCGGAATCACACAATTGACGAGCACGCCGCTCGTCGCCAGTTCCTTGCCGAACGACTTGGTCATGCCCATCACCCCGGCCTTCGCCGCAACATAGGCAGAGTGGTGAACGTTCCCGTCCTTGCCGGTCATCGATCCCGTATTGATGATCCGGCCGTAGCCCCGCTCGACCATTGCAGGGGCAAAAGCCCGGCAGCAGAAGAAGATGCTGTTCAGATTGATGGCGATCGTCTCTTCCCAGACTTCCACCGACAGTTCCAGCATCGGCTTCACTTCGAGCACCATGCCGGCACAGTTGAACAGGATGTCGATGTGGCCATGGCGCCCGATCGCGCCCTGCGCGCCCGCCTTGACCTGTTCCCACTTCGATACGTCGACGCTCGCGCTCGTCACGTTGCCATGGGCGGAAAGCGCCTCGCGCGCCGTTTCCAGCTTCTCCTTGTCGCGGCCCCAGATCTCCACGCCTGCTCCCGATTTCAGGAAGCGCTCAGCGACGGCATAGCCGATGCCTGAGCTTCCGCCGGTGACCACCGCATTGCGGCCCCTGAGGTCGTAGACGTTCATGTGCTTCCTCCTTCGCGCGGGCGACAGGGTCTCTTCGCCCCACCCGAACCGATTCTGTGAATAGTGTGCTAACGCACTATCACTAACCTGTATTACTCGAATGAGCGTTCGGTTGTGTGATTGAAGAGCTTGCAGGCCCGCGCGTCAAGCGGGGAAAGCGCCGACCCTCAGGCCTGGCGCTCCGGGATGCGAACGAGCAGCCCGTCCAGTTCGTCGCGCATGAGGATCTGGCACGACAGACGGCTTTCCGGCTTCATTTCGTAGGCAAAATCCAGCATATCCTGCTCGATCGGCGTGACCTCGCCCGTTTTGTCGAGCCATGCCTTGTCGACATAGACATGGCACGTCGCGCAGGCCAGCGCACCGCCGCATTCAGCCTCGATACCGGGTATCAGGTTCTCGATGGCGGCTTCCATGACACTCATGCCGTTTCGCGCCTCAACGACATGCTCGGTGCCGTTGGATTCAACATAAGTGATTTTGGGCATGACAGAATTCTTCGATTGTTGGGAGATTGCGCGCAACGCGTCGGATCGACGCCTCGCCCGCATATAGTCGATGGAGAACTGCAAATCCAGACGTCCGCGGCGCCGAAGCCTCACAGCCTCGCTCGAGTTCGGCGGCGGGCGGCGCGCCTCAAGCGGCGAAAAGTTCCTCGATGAAGCGGTTGGCCTGTTCGACCTCCGCCTGCAGGCGGGCGGCCGCGCTCGCCACGGCCGCCGACCCTTTGCGGTATGGCGTCGCCTCGGCCCTCTCGGCGGCGTCCGCGACGGCGCCGGCGCCGATACTGCGGGCCGAACCCTTGATCGTATGGGCCGATTCAAGCCAGCGCTTCTTGCTCGAAGCGCTCATCAGGCGGGCGAGATAGAGCCTCGATTGCGTCACGAACAGATGCAGGACCTCACGCTCGAGATCGGGGTCGCCGAAAGTCTGGCGGGCAAGGTGGACGAGATCGATAGGTTTGACGGGTATTGCCGCCTCTCCGGCGGCCGGCAGGCTGTTACGCATGATACTTGACTTCCACGCCATGAGCGCCCGGGCGGCGAGATGCCGAACCCGGCCTTGATGCCCAATGTTTCAAATACAAACTAAATTCGGGTTAATCCGACCCCGCCACCCGCCGCGGCGGGTTCGCCTCAACCGCCGCATAGCCGGCCGGCGTCAGCCTGCAGACCAGCCAGTCCGGCTTGACCGGATTCTCGATCCACCGTTCCGCCCAGCCCGCCTCGATACATGAAAGGATGGTCCGGCGGGCGATCGCCTTGCCGTCGCCATCGAACAGAGGGAGCTTGCCGCCAGGCTGTGAAACGCCCCTTTTCAGCCATGCCGTCTGCACCGGCGTCGGCCTTGCGGATACGCCGCTTCCGGCTGCCTTGCGCTCTTTGGTCACTGCACCGCCGCCCGTTAGCGTTAACGCTATATTCACACAATCGGGAAATCCGCTTCCCGTCACATGGATTTGACACTAGAGTTGGCGCGACGACAAGCGGACGTTGGGGGAGTCTGCCGCAAGGCGGGGTTTTCACAGAGTGCGCGTGTCAAAGGACCTGCGGAAGATGCGAGCGGCGGTGACCGTAGGCGGTTTGGATTTGGTGCGGCAGTCGGAATATCCGGCGCCCGGCTTACGGCAGCCGAAGCACCGGCCTTCTGCCACGCAGCCGGACTAGCAGTTGCAGGACCGCCGGTGGGTCGGCCACGGCCCGGTGTGTAGTTGTAAGGCGTTGGCGAAGGCGAGTTCGAAATGGCGAAGCAGAGCAAGGCTAAGGTGGACGCAGCGGATGATGCGCTGCTGGCAGTGGAAGAAGCGCTTGGTCTGACCTCGGGAGAATCCGACGTTGATGTTGCGGCACGCAACGTCGACAGCGCCGCGGAGCGCGTCATCGCGACGGCTCGCGGCAAAGGAAAGCCCGAAGACCGGCGCATGCCGGAAAAATCCGTGTCGGCCGCCCAAGGGCGCAAGGAGCGCGCGCACCGCGCAGCCAATGACGACCGCCCCTCCCTTTCCACGATCGTCTATGCGCTCGGCCGGCGCCCCTCGCGCGCGCCCTTCTGGGCGGCGCTTGTCGTATCCGTGCTCTGGGCCGCCATAGGCTTTGCCATCGGCTGGGGCCTCTTCGGCGGCGACTTGTTCGGTTTCGCCAGCGCCGAGACGGTTGCCGCCCGTCCCGGGCTGCTTGCGCTTTATGCCGCAATCGTCGTCCCGATCGCGTTCTTTTTCTCCATCGCGGCAATCTCCTATCGCGCCGCCGATATGAAGAATGCCGGGCGTTCGCTCACCGAAGCCGCCCTTCGGCTTGCCGAGCCGACTGATCTTGCAAACGAATCCGTGGCGACGATCGGCCAGGCCGTGCGCCGTGAAGTGGCCGCCATGGGTGACGGCGTTGAGCGTGCCCTCGCCCGCGCCGGCGAACTGGAAACGATGGTGCACGGCGAAGTCTCCTCGCTGGAGCGCGCCTTCCACGACAATGAACTGCGCGTGCGCAGCCTGCTGGAGCAACTGGCCACCGAACGCGAGGCGATCATCGGCAACGCCTCGCGGCTGCATGAGGCGCTGATCGGTGCCCGCCAGTCCCTCAACGAGGACATCGAATCGGCGGGCATGCGCCTTGCCGACGCGGTTTCGGAGGCCGGCAGCAAGGTGACGGCGGTCATGGACCGCCGCTCGGAGGAAATCGCCGACGCGCTGACCAGTGCGGGCGACAATCTGATCACGATGCTGACGAGCCACGGCGACGACCTCGTCCGCCGCCTCACGGTTTCCGGCACCGACGTCTCCGCGACGCTCGCCCATGCGGGCGATTCGCTGGTCGAGACGTTCCGCGTCCGCGCCGGTGAGATCAACGACACGTTCGCGCTGTCCGGCGACACCCTGCTGCAGCAGCTTTCCGAGCGCAGTACCGCAATCAACGAGACGCTGGCGGCGACCGGCCATTCGGTCGTCAAGCTGCTCAGCGACCGCAGCACCGAGATCAACGTGACGCTGGCGGAAGCGGGTGACCGCTTCCACCAGACAATCGACGGCACCGGCCATGCGACGCTGCAGGAACTCACCCGCCTGCAGGGCGATCTGTACGACACCATCGTCATCCGTGGCGGCGAAGCCAACGAGGCGCTCCGCGCGGCCCTAACCGACATCGACAGCCACCTTACAAGCCGCGGCACCCAACTGGTCGAGAGGCTTGCGGACCGCGGCACCGAAATCGCCGAGATGTTCGACAGCCGGACGATCGCGCTGAACGACACGCTGGGCAATCGCGCCGAGGAAATCGCCGAGACGCTCGACAAGCGTACATCGCAGTTCGTTCGCACGCTGGCGGACCGCGCCCGCGAAATCGACGCCACGATCGGCGACGGATTGGGCAATATCGTTCGCACGATCGACGAACATACGCGCGACATCCACGTCACCTTCGACAGCCAGGCCGGCAACTTCACGCGGACGGTCGGCGAGCGCATCGCCGAGTTCAACAGCACCGTGGACGAACGGACCGCCACCATCAACTCGACATTCGACGACAAGACCGGCACCTTCAACCGCCTCATCGCCGAGCGCATCAAGGAATTCAGCGGAACCGTCGATGAGCATACCGGGCACATCACTCTCACCTTCGACGAGCAGACCGGTACGCTCAACCGCACGGTCGCGGAACGCATCGCCGAACTTCGCGGCACGATCGACGAACACACGCGCGATATCCACGTAACCTTCGATACGCAGACCGGGTCCTTCAACCGCACTGTTGCTGAACGCATTGCCGAGCTGCGGGGAACAATCGACAATTCGGGCCAGCAGCTGATCGACGGACTGAGCGCCCGCACGAGCGAGATCGAGGAAGTGCTCGCCCTGCGCGGCGGCCGTCTGGTCAACGAGATCGCGGGGCGCCGCGACGAGATCGAGGCCACATTCGCTTCGGCCACCGACCACTTCGCACAGACCTTGGAAGGCCGCGCCGGCGACCTCGCCGCCCGCGTCGAAGGTGCAAGCCATGCTCTGGCCCGGACAATCACCGAGCGCCAGGATGCCTTCGACGCCACCGTCACCAACGCCGCGGACTATCTCACGAGCGCGCTCGACAGCCGCACCAACAAGATGGCCGAACGTATCGAGGGTTCCTCCGACATCCTGTCGCGGACGATCGAGCAGCGCCAGAACGCCTTCGACACCACTCTTTCCGACGCGGCCAGCCATCTCATCAGCGCGTTGGACAGCCGTTCGGGCGAACTCGTCGCACGTATCGACAGTTCCTCTGAGATTCTGGCTCAGACCCTCGAGCAGCGTCAGAATGCGTTCGATTCCTCGCTCGGCAGCGCGGCCCGGCATCTGACCGGCGCGCTGGACAGCCGCACCGAGGAAATGACGTCGTCGGTCATCACCGCGGCCGACGCCCTCACCGGCGCGCTCGACCAGCGCCGCGAAGGAATCGAGACCGTCCTTGGCCAGGCGACCGACAGCATCTCGCGTGCGATTTCCAGCCGCGGCGGCGAACTGACGCGCGCCCTGGCCCAGCAGGGCATCGATATCACCCATTCGATCGAGAAGAGCGGCGATACCGTGTTCACTGCGGTCGAAGCGCATGGCCGCCGCATGATCGAGGAGATGCGCGCAACCAATGGCGAGCTCTCCGCCACGATCGAGGCCATCATCGGCCGGCTTGGCAATGCCAATACGACACTTCGTGACGTGCTGGCGACGGCGGCCGACAATCTCTCCGCCATCGAGACGACGCTCGGCCAGCGCGTCGTCGAATTCCGCGCGGCGATGGAGAAGAACGGAACGGATGTCGGCCAGATCAGCGATCGCGTGAGCGAACAGATCGGTCTGCTGACGAGCGCATCGCGGTCCGTGATCGCGGATGTCGCGCAGTTGACGGATCGTTTCGAGGGCCAGAATCTCGCGCTCAGCGAGACGATCAACCAGGCCGGCCGCGCCAATGCCGAGATCGATGCGACGATCGACGCCCGCCGTCAGCGGCTCGAAGCCCTGGCCGCCACCTTGGTCGCCAAGGCAGGCGAAGTCGACCGGATGATGCAGACCTATACCGGCCTCATCGAAGATTCGCTCAGCGCCGCCGAAGCGCGGGCGATCCAGGTGAATGAACTCCTCAGCTCCAACGCTGCGAGCGCCGCCGAGCGCGTCATCGAAGAATCCACCCGGATGCGCGAAATGGTCGCTCGCGCCACCGAGGAATCGCTCAGTGCCGCCGAAGCGCGTGCGCGACAGGTCAACGAGCTTGTCAGCACGAATGCCGCGAGCGCCGCCGAGCGCGTCATCGAGGAATCCGACCGGATGCGCGAAATGGTTAGCCGCGCCACCGAGGATTCTCTCAACGCTGCCGAAATCCGCACCCAGCGGATCAACGAGCTTGTCAGCAGCAGCGCGGCAAGCGCGGCGGAACGGGTCATCGAGGAATGCGCTCGCATGCGCGAGATGGTCAGTCGCTTGACCGAGGAAGCCGACGTGCAGTCGGAGCGCGCAAATGCCGCCGCGCTCGCCCGGCTTGACGATCTGCGGATTGCCGCCGACGAAATCGGCCGCACGATCAGCCAGAAGGCTTCCGGCGCAGCGGGCGAGGTCTTCCGCGAGATCGACGTGCTTCGCCGCGCCGCCGAGGAAGTATCGGCCGCGATTTCCGAGAGCACCTCGCAGTCGAGCGATCAGGTTGCAAACCGCCTTGAACAGATGCGTCTCGCAGTCAACGAACTGCGTTCCGCGCTGGAGAAGACCGCGACGGAGACGGGCGAAAGCGTTTCAAAGCAGATCACCACGCTTCGCCAGTCCATGAGCGATCAGGGCCGCGGCGCCGCGGCGGATCTCCAGAACCAATTCGACCAGCTGGGCGAAGGCCTCGCGGCGATGGTGCAGCAGGCAGTCGGCAAGTTCTCCGACGCCGGACAGGAAATGCGCAAGGCCGCTTCGGCCATCGCGCAGGAACTCGAGGCGACACGCGCCGAACTCAAGCGCGGCGTCCTGGAACTCCCCCAGGAGACCCAGGAGAATGCAGCCGCGATGCGCCGTGCCGTTGCCGACCAGATCAAGGCGCTGAACGATCTCAGCGAGCTCGTTACCCGTCACGGCGGCGGTATCGACGTGGCCCGCGCCGAAGTGACCCGCAAGGCGGTTCAGAGCCAGAACGCCCCGCAGCAGTCTGCCGCGCCGCGTCAGCCGGCACCCCGTGCGGCAGTGCGCCAGGCGATGCCGCAGACAGCGCCCGCCGCCGAAGGCTGGACGATGTCCGATCTGCTCGATCGTGCCAAGAACGAGCCTGAGAACGCGCCGCGCCGCGTCGAGACGCCGCGCAAGCCGGCCCATGCCATGGAATCGATGAATGCGATCGCGGTCGACATCGCCAGGGCAATCAACGACCCGTCCTTCACGGATCTCTACAAGCGCTACCAGTCGGGCGAGCAGGACATCTTCGTGCGCCGTCTCTACGCCCAGCGCGACAGGGGCATCGTCGAGGAGATCCGGCGCCGCTATGGTCAGGATGCCGAGACCCGTAGCGCCGTCGACAACTATCTCGATGGTTTCGAGAACCTCCTGTCGGAGATTGCCCGCAACGACCGCGACGGCACGCTGCGCCAGATGTATCTGACGTCCGAGCCCAGCAAGGTCTATTCCCTGCTCGCCGACGCTGCCGGCCGGCCTCTCTGATCGAGGCGAACAGTCAAAGAAAAGGCCGCCTCGGGCGGCCTTTTTTATTGCCGTGAAGCCGGCCTCAGATGCGCGAGACCGTCCAGCCGACGATATCGGTCATCGCAGCCCGCATGGCCGCATCCAGTGCCGCCACGATCTCGCTGCCGCCCTTGCCCGTCAGCGGCGCCTCGCGGCTGAAGGTACGCGAGGCGACGATACGGCCGCTTCGATCGTTGACGATCCGGACCGCGATCTCCGCAATAGCGACACCCGCGGCGGGATCGGCGTGGAATGCGCGGATCTCGGCCAGTATCTGATAGTCGGCCACGAGCCCCTCGCCCGTGCGCCCGACGCGGGCGACCCGACCGGACTGGTCGAAAGCCTCAACGAGCCGTGCCTGGAACAGTCGCGGCAGCTTGTCGGCCCACTGGGCACCGGAGAGATAGTTGATGACCGCGGGCTCGGGCCTGACGACGATCCGCTCCGTATCGAGCGAAGCAAGCGCGGTGGGTACCGGCACGAGAATCTGCGCGCGGGTCGACCCTATGGAGCCGAAATCGCCCGGCGCGGTCAGATCGTATGTATCGGGCGGGGGTCCGCTCAGCACGCCGCCGCAACCGGCAAGCGCGACAGCTGTCGCCGCCGCGAGCATGCCAAGCCTCAACTGCCTGATGGTTCCCGTACCGTTCAACTCAATCTCCGCGACGCGACGCAACAGGCGACCAACATACCGGTCTTGCTGCATAGCACAAGAAGCCCTCAGCGGCGCCCATTGTATTCACGCACATTGTCGCCGCCCTGCATCAGGAAGCGGCTCGGATTGCGTTCGAACTCGCTCAGTACCCTGTCCATGCTCCTGAGAGTGCGCTGTCCTTCCGCGACGAATGCCTGGATGTCGCGCAGCCCGCTGCCGGAAAAGCGCTGGACGTCAGCGCCGATCGATTCGATCTTCCTGTTCAGATTGTCGGACATCTCTCTGAAACTTTTGGCGGTTTCATTCAGGTTGGCGATAAATCCGTCGTCAGTCGTGCCGATCATTCCGTCGATCCGCGCCACCAGGGAATCGATACGCTCCGACGCCGAGCGCAGGTCATGCGCGACGGCCGCCGCATCGTCGATGAACTGACCGATCTTGTCGGATTTTCCGGCCAGAGAACCGGTCAGTGTCTCCACATTGTCGACGATGCGGGTGACGGCCGTCTCGTTCGTCGCGATGATCGAGTCCAGCCGCACCACGACCCCGTCGACGCGCGCGACGAGTTGCTGGGCGGCATCCAGCAGGTTCTGCAGGCCGGAGCGTTCTGCGAAGATGAGCGGCGCGGTATCCGGATCGCCCCATGCTTCGGTCAGCGGCGTGGACGTGGCCTTGCCCGGCTTGAGCATCAGCACCGCGCCGCCGGTGATGCCCTGCGTCTGCAGCAGGGCCTTGGTGTCCACTTTGACGGGCGTGTCGTTTGCCACCGAAATCCGCACGATGATCTGGGTCGGATCGTAGGGAGCGAGCGTCATCGACGAGACCTGTCCTACCTTGATGCCGTTGAAAAGCACGGGGCTGCCGGTGTTGAGACCGGATACGTCGTCGACGAACACGACCCGGTAGTCGGTCTGAGCCCCCTGCTCGCCATAGCGGCCGAGCCAATAGATGAAGGCGAACGCCGCGACGATGGCGACGATCGTGAACAGGCCGACGATGATCGGACTAGCGCGTGTTTCCATTTTGATGCCGATCGTTCCTCAATCCCGCCCGCGTGCCGCGACTCCGCCGAGCACGGCCCTGGCGCGAGCGCCGTGAAAATAGCGATTAATCCATGGATCGTCGAATGCCATGACGGTCTTGGGATCTCCCATGACCAGCACCTTGCCGCCGCCCAGTGCCGCGATATGAGTGCATGTCGAGATCAGGCTGTCGAGGTCATGGGTGACCATGAACACCGTCAGTCCGAGCGTTTGCGAGAGTTTCGCGATCAACTCGTCGAACTCGGCCGCGCCGATCGGGTCGAGGCCGGAGGTGGGCTCGTCGAGGAAGACGATCTTCGGATCGAGCGAAAGAGCCCGCGCGAGCGCCGCGCGTTTGATCATGCCGCCGGACAGCTCTGAGGGAAATTTGTCGCCGGCATCGGCACTAAGGCCGACCATCGCCAGCTTGAGATCGGCCAGTTCGTCCATCAGTTCGTGCGACAAATCCAGATGTTCGCGCATCGGCGCCTGCACGTTCTGCCGCACATTGAGCGACGAAAACAGCGCGCCGTGCTGGAACAGCACGCCCATTTCCTTTTCCACGCGGCTCCGTTCCGTCTCGCTCGCCTCGTCGAGATTGACGCCAAGCACGTCGACGGTGCCGGCCTGCCGCGGGACAAGGCCGAGAATGGTTCGCATGAGCACCGACTTGCCCGCCCCGGAAGCCCCGACGAAACCCAGAAGCGCGCCGCGCGGCACATCCAGATCCAGCCCGTCGAGAACCTTGTGGTCCCCGAACGATACGGTGATGCCGCGACAGCTGATGGCGGGATCCTTGTCGGTCATTTCCGTTGCTCAGTACTCGATCGCCGAGAAAAACATTGCAAACAGTCCGTCCATCACGATCACGACAAAGATCGACTTGACGACGGCGGTCGTCGTCTGCCGCCCCAGCGATTCCGCGCTTCCGCCCACGCTCATCCCTTCGCGACAGGCGATCAGGGCAATGACCATCGCCATGAAAGGTGCCTTGATAAGCCCTACCCAGAACGTGTTCTCGCCCACAATGTTGCGAAGATAGGATATATAGGCCTCCGGCCCCATGCCGATATAGGCCCAGCTGACCAGGCCGGCGCCGAACAAGCCGGCAAAGTCCGCAAGCAGCGTCAGTACCGGCAGCGCGATCATCAGCGCGATCACGCGCGGCACCACCAGAACCTCGATCGGGTCGAGCGCCAGAACCCGCATGGCATCGATTTCCTCGCGCATCTTCATGGAACCGATTTCGGTCGTGAAGGCGCTGCCGGAGCGGCCTGCCACCATGATCGACGTGATCAGCACCCCGATCTCGCGCAACGTCAGAATGGCGACGAGGTTGACCGAGAACATCTCCGCGCCGAACCGGCGGAGCTGGAAGGCGCCCTGCTGCGCGATGATCGCGCCGATCACCATCGAAATGAGCGTGATGATGGGAATCGCCCGCACGCCCGTATATTCTATGTGATGCAGGATCGCGATCGGCCGGATGCGCGTCGGATGCAGGATCAGCTTCCACAATCCGATCGCCGTCTGGCCGAACATGGCCGTGATGCCGACCAGATCGGCGCCGGCATCGATCACGGCCTTGCCGACATCGGTCAGCATGCGCACCAGGTAGGAAGATTCGACCGGCCGGGGCGCAGGCGGCCTGACATGCCCGGAGACCTCCTCGAGCAACACCCTGTGTGGCTCCGTCAGCCCGGAAACGCTCACCTGCCGGCCGGCCTTCTCCCCGGCCGCGACGAGCCGGTGCATCAGCCATGCCCCCGCGACGTCCATGATCGTGATCTGCGAAGCGTCGATCGCAAGGGTGCCGGCGCCCTGTGCGACCGCGGCTTCGGCATGCACGACCTGCGGTTCGATATCGGCGGCCGACATCGTGTTCCACACCCCGCGGGCGGCAAGGTTCGAACTGTCGGGAGATAACGCGTCGAGGGCGCCACGGGCGGGCAAGGTCAGCTGGCCTCCAAAACGCTGCCGGCGCATTGCGCGCCGGTGGACAATCTGCTTTTGCCTTATAATGGGGACCGGAGCAATGCACCACCGATCGCGCACAATCCCTTCCTGAACGAGGCTAAATGGGACCTACGCTGGAAACACGGATCGAACGCTGGCCGCTCGCCGGGCGGTTCACGATATCGCGCGGCTCCATCGCCGAGGTCGCCGTCCTGACCGCAGCGATCTCGGACGGCGAGCATGTGGGACGCGGCGAGTGCAGGCCCTATTCGCGCTATGGCGAGACGCTTGAAGGCGTCCGCGATACGATCGAACGGATGGCGCCGGAGATCGCCGCCGGCCTCGACCGTCAGGCCCTGCAGACACGCCTGCCCGCCGGCGCCGCCCGTAACGCGCTCGATTGCGCCCTGTGGGATCTGGAGTCCAAACGTACGGGAACGCCCGTGTGGAAGCGCGCCGGGATTTCGGAACCCGCGCCACTCACCACCGCTTACACGCTGAGCCTCGAAACACCGGAGGTCATGGCGCAGGCTGCGGCGAAGGCGGCCGGGCGCCCGCTGCTCAAGATCAAGCTCGGAAGGCCCGAAGGCGACATGGAACGTCTCGCCGCGGTGCGCGAGGCGGCGCCGCGCGCGCGCCTGATCGTCGACGCCAATGAGGGCTGGCAGGCGCCCGACCTGCCGGCCTATATGGAAACGATGGCCGCGCTCGGCGTCGAACTCGTCGAACAGCCCCTGCCCGCCGGCGCAGACGGGATACTTTCGCAAATACCGCGCCCGATACCGGTCTGCGCCGATGAGAGCGCCCATGACCGGGCGAGCCTCGCGCATCTTTCCGGCCGCTACGACGCCGTCAATGTGAAGCTCGACAAGACCGGCGGTCTGACCGAGGCGCTCGCCATGATCGCCGGGGCCCGCGAGGCCGGTTTCGGGGTATTCGTGGGCTGCATGCTGGCCACGTCGCTTTCGATGGCGCCGGCTTCGCTTGCCGCGCAACTGGCTGATTATGTTGATCTCGACGGACCGCTGCTGCTCGCGCGCGACCGCGATCCCGGACTTGTCTACGAGGGTTCGCTGCTGCTGCCTCCAGCGTCCGCCCTGTGGGGCTGAAAGCACAATGCCAGCAGCCCGAACAGGGCGAGCAGCGCGGGGCCGAGATACGCCTTCAGGCCGAACGCGGCATAGAGCGGCCCGGCGGCGGCCATTGCGAGCCCCATGATCAGCGCGGCCAACGCCGAATTGAGACCCTGAACCCGGACAGCCTGTTCGCCTTCCAATCGCAGGCCGATCGCCCTGACGATGGCGTAGTGGGTGAGCGCGAAACTGAAGGCATGGAGCGTCTGCAGCGCAAATAAGGTCAGCGCGGCCGGCGCGAACGCCATGGCCGCCCAGCGCAGCAGCGCGCCCGCCGCCCCCGCCGCGATGAGAAGCCTCGCGCTGCGCCGGGCGAATAGCAGGCCGGCAGCCGCGAAGAGCACGATTTCAGCGGCAACGCCGGTCGCCCAAAGCAGCCCGATCGTCGTGTTGTCGATTCCCTCGCGCTCAAAGCCGAGCGTGCCGAAACCGTAATAGACCGCATGCGAGGCATGGATGAGCGCCGCCGCGACGATCAGCGGCACCAGATCGGCGGGGATAGTCCATCGTCGAAGACCTGCAAGCCCGGCCGGAACCGTGACCTTCGCGCGCGCGTCGCCCGGCAGCAGCAAAGCTGCGACCAGAAGGGCGCAAAGCAGCAACGCGATGCCCGGTCCGCTCGCGGGAGGGCCATAGCGCTCGATCAGCGCGCCGCCGCCGATATTGGCGGCGATGAACGCAGCCGAGCCCCATAACCGCATCCGGCCGTAATCATGGCCGAACTCTCTGACGCCCCGCATGGCGAGGGATTCGCTGAGCGGGAGGATGGCGGCATAGAGCGCGGAGAACACCGATACAGTCACCAGCACGGGCCAGAAGCCCGATTGCACCGTGACCAGGCCAAAAGAAGCCAGCGCGCCGGCCGAGAGGACGATCATCGCGCCTTTCAGGCGGCCGCTGCGCCCGGCCCTGTCGGCGATGATCGGCGTGCTCGCGACACGGACGATAACGGGAACGGCGAGAATCAGGCTAATCTCGCTCGCGGCGAACCCGCGATCGGCAAGCCACAGCGGGAAAAAGGGGAGATAAAGACCAAGCGCGGCGAACTGCAGGGCAAAAAGCAGCGACAGCCTGAAGGCATGGTTCATGAAGCGCATCCGTCGTGTCGGTTTCCGGCCTGGGGGCGGCGCGCCGGGCGCAGCGGGCGAAAACGTCCTGCTAAGGTTTTTGGCTTAGCTTTTCCCGGTTGATGCGGCAAATCGAAAGTATCGAATTGAAGTTGCAAGGAACGTCACAGGACAGCAGGTTCGCGGACGAGCGCCCGGTCGGCGAGCATTACGATGCGATCCTCGAAGCCGTGAAGGAGACCGCGCGCGGCCGCTGGTTCCTTGAGGAATTCGCGCGGCGCAATCGCGCGACCGACACGGACGCCGTGATGACCGCGCTGTCGCGCGTGGAAGCGATGCTGGAACGGCAGGACGAGAAGGCCGATCAGCAGCGCATCCGCACCGATCTGCTGGACATGATCGCCGTCATCGCCAGAACCCGCGCGGAGATTGCCGCCATGCGGCCGGATGCGGACGGCAACTCGTCGCTGTCCGCGGCAACGACCGAACTGCAGCTGATCGTCAACACGATCGAACGGGCGACCTCCGACATCCTGGCCAGGGCGGAGGAAATTCAGGAAGTGGCCGCAAAGCTGCGCGCGGTCGGCGCCGCCCCTGCCCTTTGCGACGCTCTCGATGCATGCGCGACGGATATCTTTACCGGATGTTCGTTCCAGGACCTGACCGGACAGCGGATCGGCAAGATCGTAGACATCGTCGAGTATCTGGAAAATCGCCTGAACGCCATGATGACCATGTGGTCTGACGAGGGCACGACGCGGACGACGCCGCAGGTCCGCTGGGCGGAGCAGACCGATGCGCACCTTCTCAACGGGCCCGCCGCGCTGGGCGAGGGTATCGAGCAGGACGAGGTGGACCAGCTGTTCCAGGCGCCGCTGCCCGCCGATGAGGCCAGGGCTGATGCGACCGATGCCGTTCGGCAGCCCAAAGAAGCGGCGGAGGAAAGCGACCTCAGTGACCCTGAGCTTTTCGACATCCGCGCGATCAATCCGCGGCTGCGCCCGCGCGAAGCCGATGAGGACGGCGCCGAGCCGGACGTGTTCGAGCGCGTGACCGGAGGCAGAACCTTCGACGTCGCGGCGACCGGCCGGGCCGACCGGCGGGACGCCCGCGAGGCGAAACTGGATCGCGGCTGGGAGGAAAGGGAAATCTCGGCGGGACTTCCTTCGTCGGGACGGGAACCGGTCCCGGACGTCGATCTGTCGGCGCTGACGCGCGAACAGAAGCAGGTTCTCTTCAGCTAGGTCGTGAACTCGTAAAGGTTTGGCGCGTGGTATGCGCGCGCCACTTCGCGAACGGCACCATGGCGCGGCCCGCGCCTGTTCAGGACCGAAATCCGTCTCGCGCCACGCCCGAACCCTTTACGAGTTCACGACCTGGAGTCAGATCCGGACGGCAAGTGCCTGAGCCGGCACTTTCGCTTCCGGCGCGATCGCCGGGTTTGCGGCCACGACGGCGTCGATGAACATCTCCGCCGAACGCCGCCAGCTATAGGTGCGCGCATGGGCGACGCAACGGGCCGGATCGATGGTCAGCGCCTTGAGCGCCGCCGCACGCAGATCCTCGTCCACGATCCCTGCCCCGCTGCCTTCCAGCACATCCTTCGGGCCGGTGACCGGATAGGCCGCGACCGGCGTTCCGGAAGCAAGCGCCTCCAGCACGACGAGACCGAACGTGTCGGTGCGGCTAGGAAAGACCATGACGTCTGCCGCGGCATAGAGACCGGCCAGCGCCGGTCCCTCGGCGACACCGGCAAAATAGGCCTCGGGAAAGCGCGCTTCGAGTTCCTCGCGCTGCGGCCCGTCGCCCACCACAAGCTTGCTGCCCGGCAGGTCGAGTTTCAGAAACGCGTCGATGGACTTTTCCACCGCGAGGCGGCCGACATAGATGAAAATGGGCCGAGGCAGATCGATTTCGATGCGTCGCGAAGGCGCGAACCGGTCCAGATCGACGCCGCGGGTCCACGGCGCCAGCTTTGTGAAGCCGTGGCCGCGCAACTCGGCGGCCAGGCTTGGCGTGGCCACAAGCGTCGCACTTCCGCTGTTGTGAAACCGGCGCAGCAGCGCATAGATCGCGGCCTCCGGCACAGGCAGGCGAGCCGCCACATATTCGGGAAAGCGCGTGTGATAGGAAGTCGTGAAACTGCGCGCGGTCGCCCTGCACGCCGCCCGCATGGCAATTCCGATCGGTCCTTCCGTGGCAATGTGGACATGGTCGGGACGCATGTCGTCCAGATGCTTTCGAACTGCGCGGCGGGAAGCCAGCGCCAGACGGATTTCCGGATAACCGGGTAAAGGCAGTGTGCGAAACGCATCCGGCGTCAGAAAGTCGACCGCGATTCCGAAATGCACCAGTTCGGCCGCCAGCCGCTCCAGCGTGCGCACCACCCCGTTGATCTGGGGATGCCACGCGTCGGTGGCGACCATGATATGTTTCATGCTGCGGCTTCTTTCTCTTCAAGCGGCGGCAGCATCGGCACGACATTCGTCTGCGCCCAGCGGATGATCTCGAAACGCCCCTCATGGTCTTCGGCCAGTGCCGTGCAGCTTTCGACCCAGTCGCCGCAGTTGAGATAGGCGATCCCGTCCATATCGCGCATCGCGACGTGGTGAATGTGCCCGCAGATCACCCCGTCGGCACGGGCACGGCGCGCTTCATGCACCAGAGCGTGCTCGAACTCGCCGATGAAGTTCACCGCGTTCTTGACCTTGAGTTTCAGCCATGCGGAGAGCGACCAGTAGCCAAGCCCGACGCGGCGACGCACCGCGTTGAAACCGGTGTTGAGCATCAGCGCCATCGAATATGCGCTGTCGCCGAGAAACGCCAGCCACCGGGCATAGCGCACCACGACATCGAATTCATCGCCATGGATCACGAGGTAGCGCCGTCCGTCGGCCGCTTCGTGGACGATGCGATTGACGACCTCGATGCCGCCGAAATGCGTGCCGGTATATTCACGCAGCACATCGTCGTGATTGCCGGGGATGTAGAAGATTTTCGTTCCCTTGCGGGCCTGCCGGAGCAATTTCTGCACCACGTCGTTATGCGTCTGCCGCCAGTACCAGCCGCGCCGCAGGCGCCAGCAATCGACGATATCGCCCACCAGATAGATGGTTTCCGCTTCGTGGTGACGGAGAAAGTCGAGGAAGATTTCCGCCTGACATCCCCGGGTTCCCAGGTGGATGTCGGAGATGAACAGGGTGCGCAGGCGACGGGGTTTTGTCGTATCGCTCATGTCGGTCGGTCTTGGGTCATTGGTCATTGCATGATCGAATGCCGGATTCGCATGACGTATGGATGACAGTGCGATTGTCGATTCGTTAGGAGTTCCAGCGCGTTGCGCCGGCGAGCATCAGCGGCCCGAGGTCAGGAAGGCAGCGCGCGCGCCGCGCAGGATATCGACCGCGCGGGCAACATGCGGCCCGGCGCAGACCGTGAGATTGCCCGGTACGACGACGTTGAGCGCCTCGCCGAAATGCGCCTGCAGCGCCGGATGCTGCAGCAGCGCTTCGCCCTGATCGGTCGGCGCGCCCGGCGCCTTGCTGAGGACGATGATGTCGGCATCGAGTTGCATGAGGCCCTCGGCATCGAACTGGCGGTAGCCTTCAAACGGCGCGGCGTTCTCCAGCCCCGCCCTGCGCATGAGATCGTCCATCAGCGTATTCCGGCCGGCGACGAAACCGCGTCGCTGCAGATTGAGCGCCTTCGGCCGCTCGCCCGGCGGCGGCGCTGGACGCTCCATCGCGGCGATAAGGACGGCGGCCCTCTCCGGCGCTCCGAGCGCCTCGCCCGTTTGCCGGATGACCGAGGCGATGCCCTCCACCGTATCGGCGATGCCGACCTCGACGACCGGAATGCCCTGCCCGCGCAGGAAAGCCTTCGCATCGCGTCCGGCGAAGGCGCCGGCCAGCACCAGATCGGGATCGAGCGCGAGCGCCTCTTCCGCCGTCCGGCCCGTCAACGTGAAGCCCGCCATCTTCTCCGGTTCTGGATTGAGACTTGGATTGCGGGCGTTGCGCGAAAGCGCCGCGATGCGCGAGGGCGGCACCAGATCGACCAGAAGCAGATCCGCACAGAGGTTCAGCGAGACGATCCGCTGCGCCGGTTCCGCTTTCGCGGGCGCGCATGCGATGATCGACAGGCAGAGCATGACAGGCAATTGCCAGCGCCGTCCCGCACGGCCATGATCGCGGCGGAGAAGGACATCCGGGGAGAGAACTGATGAAACTCGTCCGCTTCGGCGCATCGGGAAAGGAAAAACCGGGTCTCGTCGATGAGGACGGCACCATACGCGACCTTTCCGGCGTTATCCAATCCATTGACGCCGACGCGCTTTCCGATCGTACGCTGGCCAGACTGTCGAAGATAAAGACCTCCGATCTGCCGGCGGTGACGCCGCGCACCCGTCTGGGTTCGCCGGTGCCGATGCCCTACAATTTCATCGCCGTTGGCCTGAACTATGCCGATCACGCCGCCGAATCCGGTCAACCGACGCCCAGGGAACCGATCCTTTTCACCAAATCGCCGGGCTCGCTGTGCGGGCCCTATGACGATGTGCGCATCCCCAAAGGATCGAAGAAACTGGACTGGGAAGTTGAGCTCGCCTTCGTCATCGGCAGGGGCGGCGACCACATCCCCAAGAAGACGGCGCTCGACCATATCGCCGGATACATGGTGTGCAACGATGTCTCCGAACGTGCCTTCCAGCTGGAAGGCACGGGCCAGTGGCTGAAAGGCAAGAGCGCGCCGACCCTCGGCCCCTGCGGCCCCTGGCTGGTCACGCGCGACGAGATCGCCAACCCCCAGAAGCTTGAGATGTGGCTCGATGTGGACGGCAGGCGGATGCAGACGGGAACGACCGCCAACATGATCTTCCCCGTCCGCGATCTCGTTGCCTATATATCGCGCTTCCTGACGCTGCTGCCCGGCGACATCGTGACGACCGGCACGCCGCCCGGCGTCGGCATGGGACGCAATCCGAAGGTCTTCCTGAAGGCAGGCAACATCATGACGCTGGGGATCGACTGCCTCGGCGAGCAGCGCCAGAAGGTGGCAGCTGCCCGCCCGTGAGGCGCGCCGTCAGGCGTCGCGCGCGGCGAGATAGCTCCGCAATCCCGTATCGGCCCAGGGCGAAAGCCGCTTCAGCGCTTTCTCATAGCTCTCCCAGACGCTGGCGAAGCCGGGATCGGCGGCCGCCTGCTCGGCGATCACCTCGCGGCTGGTTGCCTGGGCCGCCTTCAGCAAATCCTTGGGATAGTAGCGCAGCTTGACGCCCTGCCCGGAAACCAGGTCCTCGAGCGTTCCCGCATTGAACCATTCGCTCTCGGCAAGGGAGAACGAGTTTTCCGCCATCACCGCCTGTTCCATGATTGCCCGCAACTCGCCGGGAAGCGTTTCCAACGCTTTGAGCGACACGAGGAACTCGCCCGTGCCGTTCGGCTCATGGAAGCCGGGCGCGTAGTAGTAGGGCGCGACCTTCTGGAAGCCCATCGCCGCATCGCTCCAGGGCCCCAGGAATTCGGTCGCGTCGATGACGCCCGATTGCAGGCTGGAGAATATCTCCCCGGGGGGTATGGAAACCGGTGTCGCGCCGAGCCGGCGGATGACCTCGCCGCCAAAGCCCGGCATGCGCATCTTCAGGCCCTTGAAGTCTTCCACACTGTTGATCTCGCGCCGGAACCAGCCGCCCATCTGAAGGCCCGTATTGCCCCCCAGATAGGGTTTGATGCCGAAGGGCGCATAGAGTTCGTCCCAGACCTCCTGACCGCCGCCGTGATAGATCCATGCATGATGCTCGCCGGCCGTCAGTCCGAAAGGCATGGCGGTGAAGAAGGGTGCCGCCTTCATCTTCCCCTGCCAGAAGAGCGATGCCGTATGCGCCAGTTCCGCCGTGCCGGTCGAAACCGCGTCGAACACCTCCAGCGCCGGCACGAGCTCGCCGGCGGCATGAACGGTGATCTTGAGCCGGCCCTCGCTCGCCTCGGCGATGCGGCTGGCGATGCGCTCGGCGGTGACGCCCGGCCCCGGCAGCCGCTTGGGCCAGCTCGTGACCATTCGCCACTCGAAACGCTGCTGCGCCAGCGCCGGCGTTGCAAGCGCCGCCGCACCGGTGCCGGCGACGGACGCCTTCAGAAAATGGCGTCTTGTCGTCATGAATTCTCTCCTTCTTGCGCCCACAGCGCGTGAAAATGATGAACGGGACCGTGGCCGGCGCCGATCGACAGGGTGTCCGCGGCGGCGATCGCGCCGCCGAGATAGGTTTTCGCCTGCCCGATCGCCGTTTTCATATCGAGCCCGCGCGCAAGACCCGCGGCGATTGCCGAAGACAGCGTGCAGCCGGTCCCATGCGTGTTGGAGGTCGCGATACGCGGGCCGGCAAAACGTGTGACGCCCTGCCCCGTCACCAGCAGATCGACCGATTCCTCGCCCGTTCCATGACCGCCCTTGATCAGCACGGCGCGCGCGCCGAGGGCCAGAAGCGCCTCTCCCTGCCGCGTCATTGCTGCCTCGCCCTCGGCGACGGGCTGGTCCAGCAGCGCGGCGGCTTCCGGCAGATTGGGCGTGATCAGGTCGGCGACCGGCAGCAGCGTCTCGCGCAACACCGCGATGGCTTCCGGCCGCAGCAGCGGGTCGCCGCTCGCCGCGACCATGACCGGATCGAGCACCACGTTCCTGCAAAGATGAACGGCCAGCCCCTCACCGACCGCGAGGATTGTCTCCGGCACGCTCAGCATGCCGATCTTCACCGCCGACACCGACAGGTCCATGAAGACCGAATCCATCTGCTGGCGCACGAAGCTCGCGGGGATGTCGAACACGCCCTGAACGCCCAGCGTATTCTGCGCCGTCAGCGCGGTGATCACGCTCGCGCCGTAGACGCCGAGTGCCGAGAAGGTCTTCAGATCCGCCTGAATGCCGGCGCCCCCGCCGGAATCCGAACCTGCGATCGTCACCGCAATCGCCGTCATTTGCGGCCTGCCTTCAGCGCGTCGTCGACGATCCGCCGCAGCCGCCGCGCCCGCGCTTCCGTCTCGCCGCCGGCAAAAATCGCCGAGATGACCGAAACGCCGCCGGCGCCCGCCGCGATGACATCCGCCGCGTTGGTGCCGTTGATTCCGGCGATCGCGCAGACTGGCAGATCGGCCCGCCGCGCCTTCAGCGCGTTCGCCAGCCGTGCCAGCCCGTCCAGCCCCACCGGCGGCTCCGGATTGTCCTTGCTGGTGGTGGCGAAGACCCCGCCCACCGCCGCATAGTCGATGGCATCCACAGGTGCTTCGGCGACATGGCGATCGTTCTTGATCGTCAGGCCGATG
Organism: Flavobacteriaceae bacterium; assembly: GCA_050249695.1. Taxonomy (GTDB): domain Bacteria; phylum Pseudomonadota; class Alphaproteobacteria; order Rhizobiales; family Tepidamorphaceae; genus JACKJP01. The sequence continues at coordinate 124,739 of JBFWQA010000005.1, forward strand.
ATCGCGTCCGGCCCGAGCAGCCGGCGGGCGGTTTCGGCGGGCATGTCCTCCTGGCCGAGGTGAACGCCATCGGCACCCACCGCCAGCGCGACATCGACCCTGTCGTTGATCAGAAGCCTTGCATCGAGCGGCGCGAGGGCGGATTTCAAGGCGGTCGCCCTTTCGATCATGTCCCGTGTCGATGCGTGCTTGTCCCTGTACTGGATCAGCGTCGCGCCGCCTCTGACCGCCGCCGCGGCAAGCGCCGCGGGATCGTCATGGCCCGGCCCGCCGACGATGCCGTAGAGCCTGATGTCGACCTTCATCGCCGCGCTCTCGCCAGATTGGTCAGATCCTCCGGCCGGATGGTCGCCAGCCGGTCGATCAGATGCATGGCGAAACTGCCGGGGCCGCTCGCCTCCCGGGCGGCCATCTCGCCGGCTATTCCCATGACAAGGGCGGCGGTCAGCGCGGCGACCGCCATGTCAGGTTCAATCGCCGCGAAGGCCGCGGTGATCGCGGCGCCCGCACATCCGGTCGCGGTCACCTGCGCCAGAAGCGGCGTACCGTTCATGACTTCCAGCTGCTCGCGTCCCGCGACAATGCGGTCGACGGGGCCGGTGCACATGACGGTACTCATCGTCTCGCGCGCAAGATCCGCGACCGCATCGTCGCCCGACGGGGCGAGCGCCGCGATCTCCTTTGCATTGCCGCGGATGATCGCGGGCCGCAGCCGCATGAGTTCGCGCGCGAAGACGGCGCGCGGCGCCGAGACATCGACAAATACCGGATCGAGCACCCATGGCCGCCCTTCGTCGCGCATGAGATCCACCGCGATGCCGATGGTTTCGCGCCGCTCGGGCGCCAGCGTGCCCAGATTGATCAGCAACGCCCGCGCGTCGCGCACGAAATAGCTGATCTCGTTGGCCGTGTCGGTCACCGAGGGTCTGAGGCCGAGCGCCAGACAGCAATTGGCGGTGAATGCCTGCGCGACCGTATTCGTCAGACAGTGGACCGAAGGCGCTTCCTCGCGCAGCCGCTCGAGCGTCTCTGCCGCCTTCTCGACGGCCGCCTGGATTGTCATCTGTTCCATATGTCAGCCTTTCCCGCCGGGGAAGGCTGCCGACAACATGACGATCGCTTGGGATGGCATGCGGTTCGGCATCTCGGTTCCCTCCGCCGGCACTAACCGGATCAGGTTCGATGGGTTGCGTCTGCCGCTCTCAGTCTCCGCTGCCGGAGACACCCCAACGAGATGATGTTAAGCAACCCATTGCTATGGGAGATGAAGGGCAATTTCAAGATGAGCGACACCGCGCCCGACATGGAGGCCGAATACAACAACCGTGCCCGCGTCCCCGAACACCCTGAGATCATCGAAGGCTGGGCGCGCGACGCCGCCGCCTATCGGGACGCTGCTGATTGCGAACTCGACATTTCCTATGGCGGCCATCCGCGTCAGCGATACGATCTGTTTCGCGGCGGCGGCGGCGGCGAGACCTGCATCGTCTTTATCCACGGCGGTTATTGGCAGGCGCTCGACAAGGGCTTCTTCTCGCACATGGCCATCGGCGCGAACGCGGCGGGATTCGACGTTGCGATTCCTTCCTATCGCCTTTGCCCGGAGGTGCCGCTGGCGGGCATCGTCGAAGACATGCTGGCCTTCTGTCGCGCGCTCGGACAAAGCGGGTGGCGAAGACTGATCGTGGCGGGCCATTCGGCCGGCGGTCACCTCGCCGCATGCCTGCTGGCGAAGGGCGCGATCGGTGAAGTCATCGTGCGCGGGGCCTTGCCCGTTTCAGGCCTGTTCGATCTTGTTCCCCTCGTCGGAACATCCATCAATCAGGCGCTCCGCCTGACAGAAGCGGAAGCGCGCCGGCAGAGCCCGCTATTCTGGGCGCCGCCCCCGGCGGGTAGCGCGCTGACCGCGTTCGTCGGCGGTACGGAACCATCCGAGTATCAGCGTCAGAGTCTGGATATCGTCGAGACATGGGGCGCGGCAGGCGTGGAGACAGGTTGCCACAGACTTGAGGGCGAAAACCACTTCACGGCCATTGCGTCCCTCGCCCGCCCGGAAGGCGAACTGACACGCGCCCTCCTTGCCCTTGCCGCGCGCTGACGCGTCATGTTCAATGCCGCGAGACTAACCCCAGGCCAGTAGCGGAGGGCGGATCGCGATGACACCCTTTTTCGTCCAGATCAAATGCGAGCTCGGCCAGGCCTATCGGGTCGCCGGCGAAATCGCGGACGCCGAGATCGCCTCGGAAATCTATTCGACCGCGGGTGAATTCGATCTGCTGGTGAAGTTCTATGTCGAGCCCGGGGTCGATATCGGTCATTTCGTGAATGAGAAGGTGCACTGCTTCGGCGGGATCCGCGATACGCGCACCATCGTCACCTACAAGGCATTCTAGAATAGGCGCAAAAGCGCGCCGGGGCGGATATGTTCCGCGTCCTACATCTGGTTTGACCGCACGCCCGGTGTCCGCGGTCGCTGGATCCCGAGCCACCGCTCGCGCAGGATGACGAATATGCCCGCAGCGATAACAATGCCCGCCCCCACCAGCACGATCGGCTGGGGAACGTCGCCAAAGATCAGGATTGCGAACCCGAGCGCAAACAGCATGCTCGTGTAGTCAAAAGGCGCAACGACCGACACGGGCGCAAGACGATAGCTTTGCGTCAGGCAGAGCTGGCCCAGCCCCCCTGCAAGGCCCAGACCGATCAGAAGCATGCCCTGATACGGGTCGGGCATCACCCAGCCGAACGGCAAAGTCAGAAGGCTGCCGACCGTGGTGACGATCGAGAAATAGAAGATGATCGAACTGTTGGTTTCGGTCCTCGTCAGGTGGCGCACCTGAATCATGGCGAAGGCGGAACCGACCGCCGCGAGAATCGCAAAGATGGCGCCGATGATCGGCGCCGACATCTCAAGCGATTCCCCCAGATGCGGCGAAACGATCAGCAAGACACCGCTGAGACCGATGACCACGGCGATTATCCTGACCTTTCCGACCCTCTCGTCGAGAAGAAACGGTGCCAGCAGCACGGCGATCAGCGGCGCCGCGTAGCTGATGGCGACCGCGTCGTGAAGCGCCAGGTAGTGAAGGGCGACGAAGCTGCCGCCCATGGCGATACCGCCGACGAAGCCGCGCCAGACATGGCCTGAGATGTTGTCGGTTTTCAGCGCCGACGCGAACTGTCGCTGCACCGCTATCATGATGAAAAGCGGGATGAAACCGAACAGCGAACGCGCAAAGACGATCTGCCCTATCGGAACGTCGTCGGAGACCAGCTTGATGGCCACCATCATGAAGGAAAAGAAGGTCACCGAGAGAAGTTTGAAGACGATTCCGGCAAGATGCATCGAAAGGTTCGGCCCTGGTTGGAGGGTGTCGCCACGGATTTATGGCAGGCTTTCGATTTCACACAACCGCGTCAGGCACATCGCAGGCATGCAAAAGCCGGCGGAAATCCCCGCCGGCCTTCGCTTCGGATCGTCGTTTTCAGCGGCAGAAGACGTACCGTCCGCCACCTGCGTGGTAGTAACCGGTCTGCGGATTGAAAGTGCGGTAGCGGCTGCCGCAATAGCTGTACCATGCCGGGCTCCAAGGCTCGTAATAGGCCTGGACGGGCGGCGGAGGCGCGCTGCGCGAGACGCAGTCGTTGTAGGCCGCCTGATAGTAGCTTTGCCAACGGTTTGAATTGGCCGCAGCGCCGCCAAGAGCGCCGACGCCCGCGCCGATGGCCGCACCGTTGCCGACGCGGTTCTTGCCGCCGCCGGCGGCACCGCCGATGATCGCGCCAACCGCGCCACCGACGATAGCGCCACCGATGATATTGCCGCTCGGCTGGGCGGTCGCGCGATTGGCATAATCACGCGCATAGGCATCACAGGATCCGTACTGGGCGGCGGCCGGTGACATGTTCAACGCGAAAGCGGTGACAAGCACTGCCGCGATCAAGAGCAGGTTTCGCATGGGATTCTCCATCAAGGACAGACCGGCCGCTCCCGCCGGGCAGTCGAAACGTTACGGAACGAGCGGTTACTTCCAGCCGTTCCGCGCAATATGATGGCATGCGCCGCGCGAATTGACCATAGAAAGCATTGGCCGCTGGTTGACGAAGTCTTGAAGCCGCTTTTTGCTTTCGCGGCGGCGCAAGCCTTGGAACGCGAAACAGAAAACGCTGGCAGGAGGACCGACATCCATGAAACGCGAGATCACTATCAGGACGAGCGATGGCGAAGCTTCAGCCGGCCTTTTCCATCCTGAGAAGCCAAGCCCGTCCGCATCTGGTGTCATCTTGTACATGGATGCCTTCGGCCCGCGTCCGGGCCTCGACCAGATGGCCGAAAGGCTGGCCGGTGCCGGTCATATCGTTCTGGTGCCGGATCTTTTCTATCGCCACGCACCCTACGGTCCCTATGACCCCAAAACCGCCTTCTCCACGCCTGAGACCAGCGATCAGATCCGCGGCTTTCTCGCCGCCACAACGCTGGCGATGAACGAACGCGACACCGGCGATTTCATCAAAACGCTTACCGAGGCCGGTGCCACCGGCAAGATCGGCACGACGGGCTATTGCATGGGCGGGGCTCGCTCGCTCGTCGCGGCGGCCGCCTTCCCCGACCGCGTCGCCGCCGCCGCCAGCTTTCACGGCGGCAACCTCGCATCCGACGCGCCGGAGAGCCCCCACCTCCGGGTCAGAACGATGAAGGCGCGTATCTATGTCGGTATGGCCGGCGTCGACAGGGCCTTCCCGCCCGAACAGTCGCAACGGCTGGAAAAGGCGCTTCGCGAGGCGGAGAAGGACTTCATCATCGAGAACTATGCAGGAATGGAGCATGGCTGGGCCGTGCCCGACCACCGGGTTTTCGATGAGAAAGGCGCCGAGCGGCACTGGCAGCGCCTGCTCGCACTGTTCGACGAGACTCTGCATTAGAGCGCGTTTTCAGGCGTTGGCGGCGAGCGAGGCGCGCAGACGCATGAAAACCAGAATCACGATCGCCACGCCTGTGCTGGCGATGCTCGCCAGAAATGCCATCTGGTAGGTGCCGGTCAGATCTCGTATCGCGCCGAATACCCAGCTGCCGCTGGCAACGCCGACGACCGTCGAGCCGATCACGAACCCGACCCGCCTCCCCGCCTCGCGCGCGGGCAGAAACTCGCGCACCACAAGAACCAGGTTCGGCAGGATGCCGCCATGGGCGAGTCCGAAGGCAAGAGAGGCAAGATAAAGCACCCAGAGCGTATCGAAGGGTATGAAGATCATGAGGCTTATCGCCATGATCACGCATCCGGTGAGAATGATGACGATCGCCCCGAGGCGATCGGCAAGCAGACCGTAGAGAAGCCGCGACACCACGCCGCCCGCGAAGACCAGCGACATCATGAAGGCGCCTTGCGGGATGGTGAATCCGAGATCGGTCGACATCGCGACGAGTTGCGTGTGCGGCATGGCCATCGCAAAACTGGCACACAAACCGACACCTACCAGCAACCACTGAACGGCCGCCGGGCTGAGCGCGATGACCCGCGTGGCCCCGGAGGGCGCGTCGGGGATATCGGGCGCGCCGTGCCCCGGCAGGCGCCGGCGCAACAGGAGCGATAGCGGAACGATGGTCACAATGCAGATCGCGCCGAGAACCAGATAGGCCAAACGCCAATCGTCAACGGTGACGAGCTTTCCGACGGCGAGCGGCCATACGACGCCGCCGATATAGCTGCCGCTGGCAGCCAGCGAGACGGCGATGCCGCGGCGTCGCAGGAACCAGTGCGACACGTCGGCCATGAGTGGCGAAAAGGAGGTCGATGCGCCAAGTCCGATGAGACACTGCAACGCCATCACAAGGGCATAATTCGGCGCCAGGCCGGTGAGGATGAATCCCCCGCCGAGGACGATGCCGCCGATGATCAGGGGCATCGCGATGCCATAGCGGTCGACGAAACGTCCCAGGGTGAAATTGCCGATGGCGAATCCGACCGTCGTCGCAATATAGGCAAGCGTCGCGCCCGCGCGGTCCAGACCGAATTCTGCCTGCAACTCGGGAATGACGACGATAACGGACCAGATGCCGCAGATGCCGAGCCCGCCGATCAGAAAAGAAACGATCATTCGCAGCCATGAATATCGGCTGTCGAGGACGGCTTCCAATGCTGTGGCGTTGTTCGTCATGGGGCGGGCGGAAGTTCGGTGCCTGTTCGATGTCTATCCCAAACGCCTCAAGACTGTCCGCTTTACGGCTCAGGAACATCGGCCGGCCGGAAAGTCTCACGTGAGACTAAAGAAGTCTCATGTTCCACAGCATTTCAGGCTAAGTCATTGAAAGTATTGGTGGGTGTACAAGGACTCGAACCTTGGACCCGCTGATTAAGAGTCAGCTGCTCTACCATCTGAGCTATACACCCGCCGCCCTCGCCGGCATGCCGGCCGGAGGTGCGTCCCTATAACAACCGCCCCGGCCAACTGCAAGGAGAAACCCAGCGCTTTCGCGAGCGTTTCAGCATCCTTCTCGCCCATCGCGTGCATTGTTCGCTTCATCACCAATTTCAAGCCGGTAAAATTACGTTACGGCATAAAATAAACCATGCCATCCAGACACATATGTGATGGTTATGAAGCTAAAAGGTCAGACCCCCTGACCATACCTAAACTAGAATAATTTTTTACCAAATATTCATCGCTATAGATCTAAATATTTCAAAACGATAATTCGCTATTTGCAAGGGATATTAATAATGGCGCCGCACTTTATTGTGCGATGCAGCAAGGACAGGCAGGGCACCTCTGCCGTGGAATTTGCGATAATCGCACCCGTTTTCATAATGATCATGTTCGGAATCGTCGCCTACGGCATCTACTTCGGCGCCGCGAACTCAGTTCAGCAACTTGCCGCCGATGCGGCCCGGGCCTCCATCGCCGGACTTGGCGAAGATGAAAGAAGATTGCTTGCCCAGCGCTTCATCGACCTCAATACCGGCAGTTATCCGCTGCTTCGGGCGCAGCAGGTTCAGGTCAGGATCAGGGGTAGCGCAGCTGACGCGAACCAGTTCAATGTCTCCGTCGAATACGATGCGACGCAGTTGCCCATCTGGAACCTGCTCGTTCCGCTTCCGCTACCCGAAAAGACAATCATCCGCAGCGCGACCATTCGTGTCGGGGGCGTCTGATGCGCCCCCCTCGCCGAAAGACCGCCCGGCAGCGCAAAACGCTTTCGCTGGTTGGCCAGATCCGCCGGTTTATCCCCGCCGCAGACGGCGGGACCGCCATCATGGCGGCCGTCATTCTCGCGATGAGCATTCTGTTCGCCGCGATCGCCGTGGATGGCGGTGCGCTCTATCTTGAACGTCGCAAGATGCAGGGCCTCACGGACCTGGCTGCCATCGCCGCCGCGACGAACGTCAACGCTCCGGTGACTGCCGCCGAACTGTTCATGCGGGAGAACGGGTATGCAGGCATCACCGTCAGCGGAAATCCCGGGTCGGGCGCCGATCTGCTGGTCGAAACCGGCAACTATGAGGCGAACCCCGCCTTGGCCGTCGAGAGCAGGTTTCGGGCCGGTGCGTCTCCCGCAAACGCCGCCCGTCTTACCTTCTCTCGCAAGGGCAATCTCTATTTTGGCGGCGGCGTGATGGACAAGCCGCAGATCAGGACCAGCGGGCTCGCCTATGCTTCGGCGGATGCCGCATTCTCCATCGGCTCCCGCCTTGCAAGCATCAACGGAGGGCTTCTCAACGCCATCGTCGGGGAACTGATCGGCGGCAGCATTTCGCTGTCCGTCATGGACTACGAGGCGCTTCTCGATACCAGGATCGATCTGCTGAAATTTCTCGACGGCGCTGCCGCCGAACTCGATATCACGGTCGGGACTTACGATGACGTACTCGACGGTGAACTGTCGCTCGGCGACATCGCGCGCATCGCCGCGTCGCTTGCCGAAGCGCAGAGCGGCCGTGCCGCCAGCGCGCTGACAACGGTATCGAGTAGCGGCGAGGCCGCCACGATAGAGGTGCCGCTGGCGCGGCTCGTCGATCTCGGCGCCCTGGGGCAGGCGGCGATTGGAACCGGCAGCGCCGTATTCAACACCAGCATCGGTCTGATGGAACTGGTTGCCGCCAGCGCCGCTATCGCCGACGGCAGCAATCAGGTCCGCCTGTCGTTGAATTCCGCCCTGCCCGGCGTCGCCAGCACCACGGTCGATCTGGCGATCGGCGAACCGCCGCAGTCGAGTTCGTGGTTCGCCGTCGGCGGCCGGGGAACCATCGTGAGAACCGCGCAGACGCGGCTCTACGTGAAAGCGACCGTAGGGGGCAGCGGTCTTCTCAGCGCCGTATCCATCACGCTGCCGGTATATCTCGAACTTGCCTATGGCGAGGCCCGTCTGGCCGATATCAGTTGCACGGCAGGCAGTCTCCAGGGGTTGAACGTCGACATCGAGGCGAGACCCGGTATCGCCAGCGCATGGATCGCCGAAGTGGATCCCGCCCGCCTCCGCAACTTCGCCTCCAGCCCCGACAGGGAAAAGGCGCGGTTCGTCAACACGGCCTTGATCAAGGCGAAGGGCATGGCCTCGGCCGATATCGGCAACATGACCGCCCAGACCCTGAGCTTCGACTATAATGATATGGCCAACGGCACAGTGAAATCGGTCTCGACGCGCAACTACACAGAGTCGCTGACCGCCACCCTGCTCGGCGATCTCGACATCGACGTGCAGATCGGCGGCCTCTCGCTCATCTCGCCCGACGCCATAGCCTCACTGCTCGCCCAGACCCTCCAACCGGTTGCACAGGCCGTGGACTCGCTGCTCTACAACCTTTTGAGCATGCTCGGCGTCAAGGTGGGCGAGGCGGACATCCGTGTCCACGGCGCGCGCTGCTCGAGGGCGGTTCTGGTTCAATAGGGACGACGACCTCCCCGGAAGACGGCGCCGGAGCCCATCGGGACCCCGGCGACTTCTTCTGCAATCCGGGGGCGTCAGCCGGCGGCGTGGACGCGCTGTCGGCTCTGCATCAGCTTGCTCAATGCGTGCACATAGGCGCGCGCCGAGGCGACCAGCGTATCGGGTTCCGCGCCGCGGCCGGTAAAGAGCCGGCCATTATGCTCCAGGCGCACGGAAACCTCGGCCTGCGCGTCGGTGCCCTCGGTGACCGCATGCACCTGATAGAGAGAGAGCTTCGCCTCGTGCGGGACGATCGCGTGAATCGCGTTGAAGGTCGCGTCCACCGGCCCGTTTCCGGTCGCTTCCTTGGTAACCTCGCGTCCATCGACGTCGAGCGTCAGCGTTGCCTTCTGCGGCCCGCCGGTACCGGCGATGACCGTCAGCGCCACGACCCTGATGTCGTCATGGGCGTGACCCATCTCCTGGTCGATCAGCGCCTCGATATCCTCGTCGAAGATCTGCTTCTTGCGGTCGGCCAGATCCTTGAAACGGACGAAGGCGTCCTGCAACTGATTGTCGGACAGCTCGAAGCCGAGTTGCCGCAGCTTGTCGCGGAAAGCGTTGCGACCGGAATGCTTGCCCATGACCAGCGAGGATTTATGGACGCCGACATCTTCCGGCAGCATGATCTCGTAGGTCTGCGCGTTCTTCAGCATGCCGTCCTGATGGATGCCGCTCTCATGGGCAAACGCGTTCCGGCCCACGATCGCCTTGTTGTACTGAACCGGAAACGAGGTCACTGCCGAGACCAGCTTTGAGGCGCGCATCAGCATCGTCGTATCGATCTGGGTATGGTAGGGCAGAACGTCGCCGCGCGTCTTGATCGCCATGACGATCTCCTCCAGCGCCGCGTTGCCGGCCCGCTCGCCGATACCGTTGATGGTGCATTCGATCTGCCGCGCGCCGCCTTTTACCCCGGCCAGCGAATTGGCGACCGCCATGCCCAGATCGTTGTGGCAATGAACGGAGAAGACGGCCTTGTCGGCATTCGGCACCTTCTCGCGCACATTGCGGAACAGCGCCGTATATTCCTCCGGAGTGGTATAGCCGACCGTGTCGGGAATATTGATGGTGGTGGCCCCGGCGTTGATCGCCGCTTCCACGCACCGGTAGAGGAATTCCGGCTCCGTCCGGGTGCCGTCTTCGGCGCTCCATTCCACGTCTTCGACGAGGTTGCGGGCCCGCGACACCGAGCGGGTGACGAGTTCCAGCACCTTCTCCGGCTCCAGCTGCAGCTTGTGCTTCATGTGGACCGGGCTGGTCGACAGGAATGTATGGATACGCGGCCGTGCCGCATGCCGGACGGCTTCGCCGGCCCGGTCGACATCCATGTCGCCGGCGCGCGCCAGCCCGGCGATCACCGCGTTCTTGACGACCCGGGCGATGGCCGAAACCGATTCAAAATCGCCGTTGGAGGCGATCGGAAAGCCTGCCTCGATAATGTCGACGCCCATCTCGTCGAGAAGCTGGGCAACCTCCAGCTTTTCTTCCAGCGTCATCGTCGCGCCGGGGCACTGTTCGCCATCACGCAGCGTCGTATCGAAAATCAATACGCGTTCGCCGTTATTGTCGTTCGTCTCGGTCATGGTCTTCATTCCTCGGGATCCGGTATGCCCGCTTCTCCGTCGCAGCGCGGCCAGGAGAAAATGCGGACAAGAGATAATGAATGCCCCTCTCGGGGCCGTTCGGCGCATCCCCTGAGTACCCGCCCGCAACGGGGCAGTCGGCGCTCAGGGGCCGGTAAGGAGAAGAAGCGTTCCGCCGCAGGAAGGGCGGGAGGACAGGCGCGCACGCGATCCCGACGGCGCGAAACCGCACCGCATTTCAAAAGCCGTCAGGGATTTGCCGGTCTTGAACATCGTGTCCGCTGGTCCAAACGTTTGCAGGTCAATCTACAGTCATAACCTCGACAGGTAAAGAAAAACTCCGCCGGGCCGCGGCATGTCCCTTCGCTGCCCCGCGACCCGTGCCGTCGATGAATGCACGCGATGGCACGTTTGTGAATGGCCACCGGACACGGGATATGCTGCTATGGGGCGGGACGATGACCGTCCCTGACAGGGAGTTGATGCCATGAGGACACTAGCCGCACTCGCACTGGCGCTTTCCTTCGCCGCCACCCCCGCCCTCGCCTTTCACTGCCCCGCCGACATGGCCAAGATAGACGCCGCGATGAAAACGGCGAGCCTGTCGGAAGCGGACAAGACGAAGGTCATGGAGTTGCGCGCCCAGGGCGAAGCCTTGCACAAGGAAGGCAAGCATCAGGAATCCGTCGACACGCTTGCTCAGGCGCTGAAGATTCTGGGGATGTGAGGCTCACATCCCGAAACAACAGGAAAGGGCCGCCCCGGCATCGGAGCGGCCCTTTTTTTGCCCGACCGGCTTGTCAGCCTCGCGCGATCACCGGCGCCATGGCGGCGATGAAGGCAAGATACGAGACGCCATAGACGATCGACGCGATGGCCAGGATCGGTTCGACCGCCAGATTGCCCGCATAGAGCATGAACAGGGTCACCAGCATCACGATCGACGAGAGAATGGCCAGAACCGCGTGAGCCTTGGCCATGATGCCGGCCGCGGCGGCCGGGAACTGGTGGTAGAAGAAGCCGAAGAGCGCGAAGCTCACCCAGCCCAGCAACTGGACATGAGCATGTGTCGGCGTCTGTATGTGGCTATGACTTGAGGCCATGTAGAGGCCGAGCCCGATTCCCACAAGTCCGTAGAGCAGTGCAAACCCGAAAAAGAACCTGGATAGTTTGTTCATAATATTACCCCCCTTGCTGCGCACCGGATGTGTTGCCGGCTGCGAGACGAGGGACAATATCCTGAGTCTCACACGGTGATAATCCCGCTTGCGAGGATCACCGCATTGCCGCCGATGCGAACCGAACGCAGCTTTCCGCCTTCGCTGTTGGTCTCCAGATGGATGATGCTCGGCCGGCCCATGATATGGCCCTGCTCGATCCGGTAGTTGCGGGTGCCGGCGGGAGGCGCATCGAAAGTCTGGATCACGGCCGAGAACGCAGCTGCCGCGCTTCCCGTCGCGGGATCCTCGCCGATGCCGATATGAGGCGCGAACATGCGCGCATGAAAATCGTTCTTCTGGCTGACGGTTTCGCGGCAGTAGACGTATATCTGGCCTTCCGTGCCGAACAGCTCGTCATAGCGCTGTCTGTTGATCCGGCACCGACGGAGTGTCGCCATGTCCCGCACCGGGACGAAAACATAGGGAACGCCGGCGCTGAAACCGCAGGGCTTGTGGTTTTCGAAGCCTATTTCCTTCGGTTGCAGGCCGAGCACTGCGGCGATTTCATCGCGCTCGAAACCTGACGACGTCCGGACAGGCAGCTTCGGAATGTCGAACTCGGCGAAATCGCCGCGCTTGCCGCCCAGCGAGACGCCGACCCGAACCGGACCGATCTGCTCCTCCAGAACGACAAGCCCGTCCTGCGATCCGCCGTCGGGCCAGCGTCGTCGTGCCAGCAGGATCGCCGTGCCGACGGTCGGATGCCCCGCGAAGGGAAGTTCGGATACCGGCGTGAAGATGCGCACGGCCGCGCTGTGCGCTTCGTTCTTCGGACGGCTGACGAAGACGGTCTCCGAGAGATTGAACTCGCGCGCGATCCGTTGGCAGAACTCGGTGGGGAAATTGTCGGCGTCAAAGACAACGGCAAGCGGATTGCCGGCGAAACGCTCCTCGGTGAAAACGTCGAGGATCGCATAAGGGTGCTCCATCATTCCTCCCGGCCTGGCTGACGCCGAATCTCCGATCTGGCCGAGAGCCTAACCGAATGCGACGACGGCGAATATGACCGTCAGGATAAGCGCGACGCTGCCCGCCATCCCGGCCGTCCGCATCATCGCGGCGTCGGGGCGCGTGCCGGACGCGCGGGCCCTTGCCGAAACATAGAGGGCATAGAGCGTCAGCGCGGTGAAGATGAGGGCGAAGAGGAGCTTGACGTGGAAGGCCCAGTCGAGCGCGCCGAAGTCGGCGCCATACCGCATGTAGAACATCGCAAGGCCCGTAAGCCAGATCGCCAGCAGCGACCAGGCGCCGATCCGCCCCGTGATCTGCTGCACCGCCCTGTGCTCTTCCGCGATGACGTCACCCGCCGCGCGGGCGCGGGCGCCGAGAATCGCCTTGACCACGGCAAAGCCGACACCGAGGCCCATCGCCAGCAGGTGGATGATCTTGAGTGTATCGAACATGAAAGGACTCCCGCCTTGGACGCGCCTGCCCCCTTCGATGCATTCAAACGCGCGTTCGTGCAAATAAAAAAGGGCCCCCTACCGGGCCCTTTTCTGATTTTCAGCGGGTCTGGCCACCGGGGCTAGTTGCGCGCCTTGTCGACCAGCTTGTTTGCCGAGATCCACGGCATCATGCCGCGCAGCTTCTGGCCGACTTCCTCGATCGGATGCGCGTCGTTCAGACGCCGGGTGGCCTTGAAGCGGGCCTGGCCGGCCTTGCATTCCTGCATCCATTCGGACGTGAACCGGCCGGTCTGGATATCGGTGAGGATGCGCTTCATCTCCGCCTTCGTCTCCGGCGTCACGACGCGCGGCCCGGACTTGTACTCGCCCCACTCTGCGGTGTTGGAGATGGAATAGTTCATGTTCGCGATGCCGCCCTCATAGATGAGATCGACGATCAGTTTCACCTCGTGCAGGCACTCGAAATAGGCCATCTCCGGCGCGTAGCCGGCCTCGGTCAGCGTTTCGAACCCGGCACGGATCAATTCGACCAGACCGCCGCAAAGCACCGCCTGCTCACCGAAGAGGTCCGTCTCGCACTCTTCCTTGAAGGTCGTCTCGATAACGCCCGAGCGGCCGCCGCCGACGCCGCATGCATAGGACAGCGCCAGATCATGCGCGTTCCCGGAAGCGTCATGGTTGATGGCGATCAGGCAGGGCACGCCGCCGCCGCGCTGATATTCGCTGCGCACCGTGTGGCCCGGACCCTTCGGCGCGATCATGATGACGTCGATGGTCGATTTCGGCTCGATCAGGTTGAAATGAACGTTGAGACCGTGCGCGAAGGCGATCGCCGCGCCGTCCTTGATATTGTCGGCGATCTCGTCCTTCCAGATGTCGGCCTGCAACTCGTCCGGCGTCGCCATCATCATCAGGTCGGCCCATTTGGCCGCTTCCGAGACGCTCATGACCTTGAGCCCGTCGGCTTCCACCTTCTTGGCGGTCGAGGAGCCGGGACGCAGCGCGACCGCGATTTCCTTGACGCCGGAATCCTTCAGATTGAGCGCATGGGCGCGGCCCTGCGAACCATAGCCGACGATGACCACTTTCCGATTCTTGATCAGATTGAGGTCTGCATCGCGATCGTAATAAACACGCATGAACGTCACCTTCCCCGTATGCGGCTGGCTGGGCGGCGGGCGCCCGTTGGATGAATGTCACGGCGTTCTAGCCCTCCCCGCACGGAAGGGCAACCGTCACATTCAATGGCTCTCCAACCGAGACAGCGCGCGGCAAATCGGATAATCCTCCTGCCTCAGCCATCAGCGAGGAGGCGGGCATGGAAGGCGCCGGCACGAAGCCGAAAACCACCCGCGTCATGGGCATTCTGAACGTAACGCCCGACAGCTTTTCCGATGGCGGTCGTTTCGACGACAAGGCGGAGGCCATCGCCCATGCTCGCGCGATGATCGCGGAAGGCGCGGATATCATCGATATCGGCGGTGAATCCACCCGTCCGGGCCACCAGACGATCGACGCCGAAACGGAAAAGGCACGGGTCCTGCCCGTCATTTCGGCCATCGCCCCGCTCGGCGTGCCGCTCTCCATCGACACGATGAAGGCCGATGTCGCGGAAGCCGCGCTCGCCGCGGGCGCGTCGATCCTCAACGATGTCTGGGGTTTCCAGCGCGATCCGCGCATGGCCGATGTCGCCGCCGCCGCGGGCTGTCAGGCCATCGTCATGCACAACCGCCAGAAAGCCGATCCCTCCATCGACATTATGGAGGACATGCTCGCCTTCTTCGACAAAACCCTCGACATCGCCCGCAAGGCCGGGGTCAGCGAAGGCAATCTTGTCCTCGATCCGGGCATCGGTTTCGGCAAGACGGCGGAGCAGAGCCTTCACGCCATGCGGCACCTCTCTCGGTTGAAGGCGCTGGGCTTTCCGGTCCTGTTCGGCGCGTCGCGCAAGAGTTCCATCGGCCATGTGCTGGACAAGCCGGTCGATCAGCGCCTGTTCGGCACGCTTGCGGTCAACGCATGGGCCGTGCTTGAACATGCCGATATCATCCGCGTCCACGACGTCGCCGCTCATGTCGATCTCGTCAGGATGCTCGACGCCATCCGGAAGGCCTGACAAGATGGACCGTATTTTCTGCCACGGCATTACGCTGTTCGCCCATCACGGCCTATTCGACGAGGAGGCGCGCCTCGGCCAGCGCTTCGAGATCGACATCGACTGCTACACCGGCACCCGCGCCGCCGACCGCAAGGATCGCAACAGCGCCCCGGTCCGATACGACCAGGTCTATGAGATCGTCCGCCGCACCGTCGTCGACGGGCCGCGCGTCGGCCTGCTGGAGGAGCTGGCGGAGAATATCGCCGAGGCCGTCTTCGATGAGGTGCAAGCCGTCGATGCGGTTCGCGTCGAGGTGCGCAAGCCCGGCGCGCCGGTACCTGGCGCCTTCAAATCCATCGGCGTCGAGATCAGCCGCCAGCGTTGACGGCGATGGAAGCGGGATTCAGCCTCGGCAGCAATCTCGGCGATCGCAGGGCCAATATCGATGCCGCGCTCGCGGCGCTCTTCAAAAGCGGCGACATCGCCTTCACCGCAGCCTCCTCGATCTACGAGACCCGGCCCTGGGGCGTCACCGACCAGCCCGCCTTCCTGAACGCCTGCGCCGTCGGGGACACGGATTTGCCTGCCGAGACATTGCTTGCCCGTATCAAGATGATCGAGCGCGCGCTCGGCAGGCAGCCCGGCGAGCGCTGGGGACCGCGCCTCATCGATATCGACATTCTCTATCTGGGCACGCGTGAAGTGCATGCCGAAGACCTCGCGATCCCGCATCGCGAGCTCTTCAACCGCGCCTTCGTGCTGATCCCACTGGCGGAAATCCGGCCGGATCTCGTCCTTTCGGGACGCCGTATCGGCGACGCCGCGGCATCTTTCGGGGATGAACCGGTCAGGCCGGTCGCTCCGCCATGGTCGCCCCCGTCACCGCACGACCGTTAGGCGCGTCGCCGCCCGCGTGACCGCCGTATAGAGCCACTGCGCCCGCGTCTCGCGGAACGCGAAGCTCTCGTCGAAAAGCACCACCTCGTCCCATTGCGACCCTTGCGCCTTGTGCACGGTCAGCGCATAGCCGAAATCGAAATCGTCATAGGCGCGCCTGACCGCCCAAGGCACCTCGCCGTCGCCTTCGAAGACGGCCCGATGCAGACGGATCTTCTGCGGCGTGGCATAGGGGCCCTCTTCATCGGGCATGACCATCATGTCGATGCGCTGGGCTTTCGCCTTGCCCACAGAAGCGACGCGCCAGAGCCCGCCATTCAGCAGCCCCTTTTCGGCATTGTTCCTGAGGCAGACAAGCTTGTCGCCGGCCTGCGGCAGCAGGCCGGAAAAGCCGTTCAGTTCGCGCAGGCGCTGGTTGAACTTCTTGCGCGTCCGGTTGATGCCGACCAGTACCTGCTGCGCCGCCATCACCTGATCGCTGTCGATCTCGCCCCGGCTGATGACGCGGCTCTCCCCGTAGCGGCCGTAATCCAGCGTCCCGCCCTCGCGCACGGTCTGCGCCATGTCGATGATCGGATTGTCGCGCGCCTGCCGGTGGATTTCGTCGAGCATGATGTCCGGCTCGTGCTCGGTGAAGAACCCGCCGCCGGAGACCGGCGGCAGTTGCCCCGGATCGCCGAGAACCAGTACCGGCGTCCCGAAGGAGAGCAGGTCGCGCCCGAGCGCCTCATCGACCATCGAACATTCGTCGATGATGACGAGATCGGCGTTCGAGAGCGGGCTTTGCCGGTTGAGCGAGAAGAGCGGCGTGACATTGCCCTCTTCGTCTTCTTCCGCTTCCCCGCGAGGCCGGTAGATCAGCGAATGGATCGTCCGCGCGTTATGCGCGCCCCTCGCCCGCAGCACCTGCGCCGCCTTGCCGGTGAAGGCGGCGAACAGCACCTCGCCGTCGACGCCCTCGGCAATGTGGCGCGCCAGCGTCGTCTTGCCGGTGCCGGCATAGCCGAACAGGCGGAAGACCTGCCGGTCTCCGTCGCGGAGCCAGCGCGACACGGCCTTGAGCGCCCGGTCCTGCTGCGGTGAAAATGACATGCGCTTGTATTGCCTGATTCAGGCGGGTCACGCGAGCATCGGTTAGGCTGTTGCCATTTCGACAATGCGTGGACGGTTCGCGGCCGCCCTTTGTTGCACTAGGGTTGCATCAACAAGTTGGACAGCCGGACCGTTTGCGATGACAAAAGCCGACAGAGAGAAAATCGCCGAGCAACTCTGGCGGGATGCCTGCAACCTCGAAGACGAGGGCAAGATCAGCGAGGCCGTCGAGAAATACGAGACCGCCGCACGCATGGGAAATGTCGAGGCGATGTCAAATCTTGGCAATCTCCTCGACGACGAAGTCGATCCACCAAGGCCGAAAGAAGCGGTCTATTGGTACAAGCGCGCGATACGTAAAGGCTACTCGACCGCCGCATGGAACATGGCCATGCATTACCGCAACCTTGGCCAGCGTCGCTGGTATATTCACTGGCTCTACGTAGCGGCGCGAATGGGCAATGACGACGCACCGGAAGAACTGCGCAAGAACGTTAGTTCGGTCACGCGAGCATAGGATAGAGCGTCAGCACCAGCAGCACGCCCATCGCGATGTTGAACCATTTCAAACGCACCGGGTCGGCAAGCCAGTCGCGCAACGCAACCCCGAAGCCGGACCAGACCGTGACCGACAGGAACATCGGGGTAATGCAGGCAAGGCTGACGGCGATCGCCGAACGGTAGGGTTGCTCGGGCAGCGAGAAGAGTGACATCGCCGTCAGCGCGACCACCCAGGCTTTCGGATTGACCCATTGGAAAAGCCCGGCCTGAAACAACGTCATCGGCGCGGCGCGGTCGCCGCCCTTGCCCATGGTCCGTGCGCTGCCGATCCGCCACGCGAGATAGAGCAGATAGGCGGCGCCGGCGATCTTCAGCGCCAGATGCAGCGATGGATATGCGCTGAGCAGCGAACCGAGGCCGAACCCGACCGCCAGCATCAACGTCATCATGCCGGCGAGAATACCCGCCATATGCGGGATCGTTCGGCGGAAGCCGAAATTCACGCCGGACGCCAGAAGCATGAAATTGTTGGGGCCCGGCGTCATGGACCCCGCAAAGGAGAAGATCGCAGCGGCAATCAGTGCGTCGAACGTCATTTCAGCAGCGGCCAGAGCGTGGCCAGCAACATCACGCCCATCGTGATGTTGAACCATTTGAGCCGAACCGGGTCGGCCAGCCAGTTGCGCAGCACGATCCCGAAGCCGGCCCAGGCGGAGTTGCAGAGCAGATTGGCGACGAGGAAAGCAAGCGAAACCGTCAGCACACCGATATAGGGGTTTTCGACGGTCGCGAAAATCGAAATGGCCGTGATGCTCACCACCCAGGCCTTTGGATTGATCCATATCAGCCCGGCGGCCTGCAACGGCGTCAGCGGCGTTGCCTGTCCGTCGTTGGTCGCCATGGACCGTGTCGCCGCCGTGCGCCATGCCAGATAGATCAGATAGGCGGCGCCAGCGACCTTCAATCCGAGATGAACGGGTGGATAGGCCTCGAGCAGCGCCCCGATTCCAAAGCCGATGCCCTGCTGCAGCACAAACGCGCCACCGCACGCCCCGAGGATGTGCGGGATCGTTCTGGCAAAGCCGAAATTGACGCCGGAGGTCAGCAAAAGAATGTTGTTCGGCCCCGGCGAGATCGCCGCGACCATCGCAAACCACAGCGCCGCCAGCACGATTTCCAGGCTCACTCAAGTTCCTCTTGCGCCCGGATCGTGTCTCAGGTGCGCCGCAAATCAAAGAGCGGCGGGCGCATGCGCGCCCTGCCGCGAACGCATGGGCAACAGGCTTTACATCGGCTCCGGGCCGCGCGCGACGGCGGCGATCCCGGTCCGGGCGACCTCGACCAGCCCGAGCGGCTGCATGATCTCGATGAACTGTTCGATCTTCGAGGTCCGCCCCGTCAGCTCGAACACGAAATGCGTCTGCGTGGCGTCGATCACCTGTGCCCGGAAGGCGTCCGCGAGGCGCAGCGCCTCGACGCGCTGCTCGCCCTGCCCCGCGACCTTCACCATCAGCAGTTCGCGCTCCAGCGAACGGCCCTCGGCGGTCAGATCGTGGACGCGGTGGACGGGCACGAGACGCTCCAGCTGATGCTTGATCTGCTCAAGCACCATCGGGGTGCCGGTCGTCACGATGGTGATGCGCGACAGATGCTCCTCATGCTCGGTTTCCGATACTGTGAGGCTGTCGATATTATAGCCCCGGCCGGAAAAAAGACCGATCACGCGGGCGAGCACGCCGGGCTCGTTGTCGACGAGCACGCTGAGCGTGTGCGTTTCGGGCTTTTCCTCGGCGTGCTGCAGGAAATAGGCGGAAGCGGGCTGGTTCGAGGCGGGCTGGTTCATGGGCTTTAGCCTTTCAGTATGACGGCCGCTCTCAGACGAGCGTCTTGCCTTCTTCGCCGATGGCGTTGCTGATCTCTTCGTCGGGAACGTCCTCGCCGAGCAGCATCTCGTTGTGCGCCTTGCCCGACGGGATCATCGGGAAGCAGTTGGCCAGCGCGGCGACGCGGCAATCGAAGATGACGGGGTGATCGGTCGCGATCATCTCGGCGATCTTGCCGTCCAGTTCCTGCGGCGTCTGCGCCCTGATGCCGACCGCGCCATAGGCTTCGGCCAGCTTCACGAAATCGGGCAGCGATTCCATGTAGCTCTCCGACATGCGGTTGCCGTGCAGCAATTGCTGCCACTGCCGCACCATGCCCATATACTGGTTGTTCAGGATGAACACCTTGATCGGCAGCCGGTACTGAACCGCCGTAGAGAGCTCCTGAATGTTCATCAGGATCGAGGCGTCGCCCGCAATGTCGATGACCAGCTTGCCGGGATGGGCGACCTGCGCGCCGATGGCGGCCGGCATGCCGTAACCCATCGTGCCGAGGCCGCCGGAGGTCATCCACCGGTTCGGCTGCTCGAAACGAAAGAATTGCGCCGCCCACATCTGATGCTGGCCGACCTCGGTGGAGATATAGACTTCCTTGCCCTTGCAGGCGTCGTACAGCCGCTCGATGGCGTATTGCGGCATGATGACGCTATCGGAATTGCGGTAGGCCAGGCTGTTGCGGCCGCGCCATCCCCTGATCTGGCCCCACCAGTCGTCATGAGCCTTTCTGTCGGGCTGCGGCGCCGACGCGCGCCACAACCGGACCATATCCTCCAGCACGTGCCCCACATCGCCGATGATCGGGATATCGACGCGCACGTTCTTGTTGATCGAGGACGGGTCGATATCGATATGGATTTTCTTGGCGTGCGGGGCGAAGGCGTCGATCCGGCCGGTGATGCGGTCGTCGAACCGGGCGCCGATGCAGACCATGACGTCGCAATCGTGCATCGCCATGTTCGCTTCATAGGTCCCGTGCATGCCCAGCATGCCGAGCCAGTTCTTGCCCGAGGCCGGATAGGCGCCGAGCCCCATCAGCGTGGAGGTGATCGGAAAGTCGGTGACCTCAACCAGTTCGCGCAGCAACTGGCTCGCGGCCGGACCGGAATTGATGACGCCGCCGCCCGTGTAGAGGACCGGTCGTTTCGCCTTTGCCATCAGATCGACCGCGGCGCGGATACGGTCCAGATCGCCCTTGACCTGCGGATTGTAGGTCTTGTGGCGGATGTTCTTCGGGCCGACATAGGTGCCGGTGGCGAACTGCACATCCTTCGGGATATCGATGACGACCGGCCCCGGGCGCCCCGAACGCGCGACATAGAATGCCTCGTGCATGATGCGCGCGAGGTCTTTCACATCACGGACCAGCCAGTTGTGCTTGGTGCAGGGACGGGTGATGCCGACGGTGTCGCACTCCTGGAAGGCGTCATTGCCGATCAGATGCGTCGGCACCTGGCCGGTGATGACGACCATCGGAATGGAATCCATCAGCGCGTCCGTGATTCCGGTCACGGCGTTCGTCGCCCCCGGCCCCGACGTCACCAGAACGACGCCGACCTTGCCGGTCGTGCGTGCGTAGCCTTCCGCCGCGTGGGCCGCGCCGCCTTCCTGACGCACGAGGATGTGCTGAACGTCGTCCTGCTGGAAGAGTTCGTCATATATCGGCAGCACCGCGCCGCCCGGATAGCCGAATATGTGCTCGACACCCTGGTCTTTCAACGCTTGCAGGACGATCCCCGCCCCCGTCAGTTCCCGTGACATCTCTCTACACTCTCCAATTCCATTGCCGTCGCAATTAGCGGTATTTCGCGCATAAAAAAAGGGGCCTCAAAGCCCCTGGTGCGCACCATCGGTCACGGCAGGTCTACCCCGCCGCGCCCCCGGCGCGCACGCCTACTACTACGATAAGGTTGAGGGTTGAACGCATCGGTCCGAACGTCTCTCTCGCCATCATTGAGGGCGGCAGCCTATTCACGCGGCCGCTCCCGGTCAAGCGGCAATCCGTCATGCAAGCAGGGCGGCGATCAGGCCGGCCGCATCCTCCGCCGCGGGGTCGACGCGGCGCCACTCGGCGAACTGGTGCCGGTACCATGTGAACTGCCGCTTGGCATATTGCCGCGTCTCGTCGACCGCGCCGGAAATCGCGGCTTCCAAATCCATCTCGCCGGCGGCGACTTTCATGAGGGCTCTAAGGCCATGGGCGCGCGTCGCCGGAAGTTCGTCCGGCAGGTTCAGGGCGCGATAGCGTGCGGCTTCTTCCAGCGCGCCTTCCGCGACCATCATCCGCAAGCGCGCGGCGATGCGTTCGCGCAGCCGGTCCCGATCCGGCCAGAGCACGACGTTCACCGCCTCCGCCGGCGTCACGATCGGCGGCGCCTTGGGCGCCTCGTGCCACTGGCTGAGCGTCCGGCCCGTCGACTCCGCGACCTCGAGCGCCCTGACGATACGCTGGGTATCCGATGGCGAAACCCGCGCCGCGCTTTCCGCGTCGACCGTTGTCAGAAGGCGATACCGTTCCGCCGGCCCATCCGCTTCCATCGCGGCCCGCTGGCGCTCGCGCACCGCTTCGTCGATCGCCGGGATGGGCGACATCGGTTGCATGAGACTCTTCAGATAGAGCCCGGTGCCGCCGGCGAAGACCGGCGTCAACCCCTCGGCACGCGCTTCGGCGACAGCCGCCGCGGCTTCCCTCGTGAA
This sequence comes from Flavobacteriaceae bacterium, assembly GCA_050249695.1. Lineage (GTDB taxonomy): Bacteria > Pseudomonadota > Alphaproteobacteria > Rhizobiales > Tepidamorphaceae > JACKJP01. Next base: position 147,039 of record JBFWQA010000005.1, read on the forward strand.
ACGGCCGGCAGAATAAGGCTCGGCGGCGGGGATATGGCCATAGAGCAGGTGCCTGGCGCGCGCCTCCTCCGCCGGCGTCGGCCTTGCGGTCAAAATCGACAGTTCGCGATAGACCTGCATGGAATCGGCGTTGATGACCGCTGCCGGAATCGTCTCGGCCAGCGAAAGCGCCACAGCCGACTTGCCGCTGGCGGTCGGTCCGGCGATAAGGACGACATTCCGCTTCACCGCGCTCAAGGGATCTCCATGGCCGAACAGGATACCGGGCCGTTGCTGGCCGCCACCGTGATAGCACGCCCGGGCGATACACAAAGCCGCGATGTGGCGCTGAAGCGTCTCGGCGCGGCCCTGACGGCGACCGCCAGCGCTGAACTTCTGGGTCCCGAAGCCGGCGTTCTCATGGTCTGGGCGGATTCGCCCGGCGCCGCGCGCGCCGCCGCGCGCGACGCGGTCAGCGGCCTTCCCGTCGACGTCGCCGTCGAAGCGGCCGAGGCCCGGCGCAAGAGGCTTTTCATCGCCGACATGGATTCCACCATGATCGGCCAGGAATGTATCGACGAACTGGCGGCCGAACTCGGCATCAGGGAGCATATCGCCGCCATCACCGAACGCGCCATGCGCGGCGAAATCGCCTTCGAGCCGGCGCTGCGCGAACGCGTCGGTCTGCTCAGAGGTCTGTCCGCCGCCGTCGTCGATCAGGTTATCGCGGGGCGGATCACCCTGACCCCCGGCGCGCGAACCGCCGTGCAGACAATGCGTGCGCACGGCACCTACTGCGCGCTCGTCTCCGGCGGGTTCACGCTCTTTACCGGCCCGATCGCCGCGATGATCGGCTTCGACGAGCACACCTCCAACACGCTGATCGTGGAGGGCGGCAAGCTGGCCGGCGCGGTCGCCGAACCGATCCTCGGCCGCGAGGCGAAGCGGCGGCGGCTGGAGGAACTGCTTGTTGCAAAGGGTATCGATCGCGCCGCTTCGCTCGCCATTGGAGACGGCGCGAACGATCTCGACATGCTCGCCGGATCCGGCCTGTCCGTCGCCTTCCGGGCAAAGCCCGCGGTGGCGGACGCCGCCGATTTCCGTCTCGACCATGCCGATCTGACAGCCCTGCTCTATATCCAGGGCTATCGCAGCAACGATTTCGTGCAAGGCTGACCGACGAAAGAAAAGGGCCGGCACAGAGGCCGGCACAGAGGCCGGCCCTCCCTTATCTGTCTTGCGGTCGTTCGATCATTTGATCGGCAGAACGACGAAGCGCGTGTCGCCGTCCTTGTTGGTGAGGGTCAGCAGGACGACGCTTCGGCCCTTGTCTTTCTGGTCGGCGATGCCCGTCTCGATATCCTCCACCGTTTCGACCGGCTCCTGGCCGATCTGGACGATGACGTCGCCTTCCTTGACCTGCTTTTCGGCTGCGACCGAATCCTCATCGACGCTCGCGATCACGATGCCGGTGACCTCGCCGCCGATACCGTATTGCTCCCGCAGGCGGTCGTCGAGCGGCTTCAGGTTCATGCCGAGAATGGTCTCGCCCTTGTCGGGCTGTGCGGGTGCCGGCTCGCCGCTGTCGGCGTCCTCCTCGCTGTCGCCGAGATCGGCGCCTTCCAGGCGGCCGAGCTTGACGGACAGCGTCTTGCGCTCGCCCTGCCGCAGCACAACGACCTCGACATCCTTGCCGATCTGGGTGTTGGCGACCATGCGTGGCAGGCTGCGCATCGATTCAACCGGCCTGCCGTCGAATTCGAGGATGACATCGCCGCGCTGGAGACCGGCTTCTTCGGCCGGACCGCCGGCGGTGACATCGCCGACGAGCGCGCCCGACGCCTTGTCCATTCCCAGGCTCTCGGCGATTTCGTTGGTGACTTCGGTAATCCTGACGCCGAGCCAGCCGCGCCGAGTTTCACCATATTGCTGGAGCTGTGCGATGACCTGCTTTGCCACATCCGAAGGGACCGCGAAGCCGATGCCGATGGAACCGCCGGAAGGCGAAATGATCGCCGTGTTGATGCCTACGACTTCGCCGTCCATGTTGAACAGCGGACCGCCGGAATTGCCCCGGTTGATCGACGCGTCCGTCTGGATGAAGGAATCGTAGGGGCCCGACGAAATATCGCGGTTGACCGCCGAGATGATGCCCGCCGTCACGGTGCCGCCAAGTCCGAACGGATTGCCGATCGCCAGCACCCAGTCGCCGACGCGCATCTTCGCGGACTCGCCGAACGATACCGCTTTCAGCGGCTTGTCCGGCTTGACGCGAAGCAGCGCGACGTCCGTCTTGTCGTCGCGGCCGATCAATTCGGCATCGAGCTTCGTGCCATCGTTGAAATTGACGACGATCTCGTCGGCGTCGGCGATCACGTGATTGTTGGTCACGATGATCCCCTGCGGATCGATCACGAAGCCAGATCCGAGCGAATTGACCTTGCGCGGGCGCTGCGTGCCGTTACCGCCCTGACGGTTCTTGAAGAACTCGTCGAAGAATTCCTTGAAGGGCGAATCGTCGGGAAGCTGCGGGATCTCGATTCCGCCGCGGCCGTCATTGCTGACGCGCTGAGTGGTGGAGATGTTGACGACCGCGTCGATCAGCCGCTCCGACAGATCGGCCAGCGATCCCGGCCCCTGCGCCCGTGCGGGGCGCGCGCCGCCCGCCAGCGCGCCGAACGCGAGCGCCAGCGACATCAGCGAAATTGTCAAAAATCTTGTCCCGTTCAGGGAACGCGGCAGAGAAGCCATCCGATAAAACCCTCGTGCAGACCATAATACGAAATCCGGCGCGCGGCGTTGCACACCGCTTGCCGTGCGGCCTGCCCCGGATGCCGCGCGCAACTATCATAAGGCACCGGCCTAACGCCGCACCAGCCACACTATTGTGATTCCGGCAAAGGCCGCCGCCAGGCCGGCGTAACGCACCCTTTGCTCGGGCAGTTGGTCCATCATTTCCAGCATCCGGCGCAGAATGCCGGGAAAGCAGGCATAGATGACGCCCTCGATCACCAGAAGGAGACCGAGGGCGGCGAGAAAATCACTCATCTTGCTTGATTGCCGGGCTCGGTCGACTGACCCGCCGGACCGTTGCGGGTGCTGTCCGGCGACCTCTCGCCGGAGGCGGCAGCCACCGGTCCGGGCCCGGCAGGGTCGACAAAGTAGCGGAAGAACGGACTGTCGGGACTGAGCACCAGCCGGGTCTCGTTCCCCAGGGCCTTCTCATAGGCGAGCATGGACCGGTAGAACGCGAAGAAATCGGGATCGCGCCCGTAGGCGGAGGCGAAGATATCCGCCCGGGTGGCATCGCCGACACCCCGGATCTCCTCCGATTGCTGGTTTGCCTCGGCAACGACCACCGCGACATCGCGGTCCGCGCGTGCGCGGATACGCTGCGCCGCTTCCGCGCCGCGGGCGCGAATCTCGGCCGCTTCCTGCTGACGTTCGGTCTGCATCCGGTCATAGATTGCCTGGCTGTTCGCCTCGGGAAGATCGGCCCGGCGAATGCGGACATCCACCACCGCGATGCCGAATTTCTCCGCCTCACGATTCACTTCCGTGTTGATCTGCCCCATCAGCTCGGGGCGGTCGTCACGGACGACATCCTCGAAGGTGGCGTTGCCGAGAACCCGGCGCAATGCCGCGTTGAGCACCGCCGCAAGCCGGGAATTGGCGATGGGCACCGTGCCTACCGACTGATAGAAGCGCAGCGGATCGGCGATGCGATACCTGGCAAAGGCATCCACCACCAGACGCTTCTGGTCGGAGGCGATGACTTCCTGGACGGGCGAATCCAGATCGAGGATCCGCTTGTCGAGGAAGACGACGTTCTGCACGAAGGGCAGTTTGAAGTTCAGCCCCGGCGTGCGCACCGTCCGCTTGTGCTCGCCGAACTGCAGGACCAGCGCCTGATCGGTCTGCGAGACCACGAACAGTGAATTGTAGGCCAGAAACCCGATGGCGATCAGGAGGACGACGATACCGCCGAAAATGCCGGTCTTCATTGGCGTGCTCCCTGCTGCGTTGAGGGCTGGCTGGAACGGTTCAGCTGATCGAGCGGAAGATAGGGGACGACCCCGCTGCCGCCGATGTCGTTATCGATGATCACCTTGTCCATCGGGCCGAGCACACGTTCCATCGTTTCCAGATACATGCGTTCCCGCGTCAGACTCGGCGCTTTGGCATATTCATCGTAGATTTTGACGAAGCGGTCGGCCTGACCGCGCGCCTCCGCGATCGTTCGTTCGCGATAGGCCTCGGCCTGCTGGATGATGCGCGCCGCCTCGCCGCGCGCTTCCGGCACGACCCGGTTGGCATAAGCCTGCGCCTCGTTCTGAGCACGCTCCTGATCGGCCCGCGCCGCCTGCACATCGCGGAAGGCGTCAATGACCGCCGCCGGCGGATCGACCTTCTGCATCTGGACCTGCGTGATCTCGATGCCCGCCCCGTAGCTGTCCAGCGTCTTTTGCATCAGCTGTTGAACGTCGGTCTCGATCTGCTGGCGCGCCACGGAAAGGATCGGCTGGATGTTCATTGTGCCGACCACCTCGCGCATCGCGCTCTCGGCGACGGCCTTCACCGTGGATTCCGGATTCTGGATATTGAAGAGGTACTCGCCGGCTTCCTTGATGACCCAAAAGACGGCGAAATCGATGTCGACGATATTCTCATCGCCGGTCAGCATCAGGCTTTCCTCCGGCACATCGCGAACGCCGCGGGTGCCGCCATCACTCATGCCGATATCGATGCGGTTGACGCGCGTGACCTTGGGCGTGATCACGCGTTCTATCGGATAGGGCAGATGATAATGCAGGCCCGGCGCCGTCCATTCGGTATATTCGCCGAAGCGCAGCACCACGCCCTGCTCGTCGGGCTCCACCCGGTAGATGCCGGACAGCAGCCAAACGCCGATCAGTACGATGACCACAAGGCCTATGCCCCGTGCGCCGATCGTGCCGGCGCCGCCACCGCCGCCGCCCGGCAGGATCGTTTTCAGCCTATCCTGACCGCGCCGAAGGATTTCCTCCAGATCCGGCGGCTGTCCGCCTCCGCCGCCACCGCTCGGTGGCGGGCTCCCCCAAGGCCCGGTGTTCTTACGACCACCGCCGCCGCTCTGATTGCTCCAGGGCATCTTGTCTCCGTTCTGATCGCCTGCCGCCCGCCAGTGGTTCAGCGGTGCGGCGTCGCTGGTTTATAGGCCCCCCGAGGCAACGCTTCAATGAAACGCCGCACCGGCATATCCGGTGAGAAGTATGTATCGTCTCTGTAATATCAAGTGAACGCGCGCCTGCTTTCGGCCCCGCCGATCAATAAATGACGACCGACCGGATCGATTCGCCGGCGTGCATCAGTTCAAACCCCTTGTTGATGTCCTCAAGCGCCATCGTATGGGTGATCAGGTCGTCGATATTGATCTTGCCGTCCATGTACCAGTCGACGATCTTCGGAACGTCGGTGCGCCCCTTGGCGCCGCCGAAGGCGGTGCCGCGCCAGTTGCGGCCGGTCACGAGTTGAAACGGACGCGTTGAGATTTCCGCTCCCGCCGGCGCAACGCCTATGATGATCGAAGTGCCCCATCCCTTGTGGCAGCACTCCAGCGCCTGCCGCATCACCTGGACATTGCCGATGCATTCAAACGAATAGTCAGCGCCGCCCTTCGTCAAATCGACCAGATACGGTACGAGATCGCCCTCGACCTCCTTCGGATTGACGAAGTGCGTCATGCCGAACTTCGCGGCGATGTCTTTGCGGGCCGGGTTGAGATCGACGCCCACGATCATGTCGGCGCCCGCGATCCGCGCCCCCTGAATGACGTTGAGGCCGATGCCGCCGAGCCCGAAGACGACGACATTGTCGCCCGGCTGGACTTTGGCGGTGTTGATCACCGCACCGATGCCCGTCGTCACGCCGCAGCCGATATAGCAGATCTTGTCGAATGGTGCGTCCTCGCGGACCTTGGCGAGCGCGATCTCGGGCACGACGGTGAAATTGGCGAATGTCGAGGTGCCCATGTAATGGTGAAGCTTCCGCCCGCCGATTGAGAAACGCGAGGTGCCATCCGGCATCACGCCCTGGCCCTGCGTCACCCGGATCTTCTGGCAGAGGTTCGTCTTGCCGGAGGTGCAATAATCGCATTCGCGGCATTCCGGCGTATAGAGCGGGATGACGTGGTCGCCCTTCCTGAGCGTCGTGACCCCCGGCCCGACATCGACGACGATACCCGCGCCCTCATGGCCGAGGATCGCCGGAAACAGGCCCTCGGGATCGGCGCCGGAAAGGGTGAACTCGTCGGTATGGCAGATGCCGGTGGCCTTGATCTCGACGAGCACCTCGCCCGCCCTCGGGCCTTCGAGTTGCACCGTCGTCACTTCCAGCGGCCTGCCCGCCTCGACCGCCACCGCCGCGCGTACGTCCACGATCGTTCCTCCCTGCTTCTTGCCCGGAACTGTCGCAAACGCTGCCGGTCCGGGCAAGCCGTAACGGCTCAGGCCCGGCGTCGGTAGATCACATAGGTGAAATCATGGTCGTCGCGCGGGCCGCGCTGCCCCTTTTCGCGCGAGGAAACCTCCCAAAGCGCCGGATCGAGCGCGGGGAAATAAGCGTCGCCCTCGGGCGCCGCATCGACCTCTGTCATGTGGACGACATCGGCCTCGGGCAGCGTCTGCGCATAGATCTCCGCGCCGCCGATGATGGCGATCTCGTCTGCGCCGCGCGCGGCGGCCAGCCTGACGCCGAGGGCCAGTCCTTCTTCGGGCGACCGCGCTGCATGGACGCCTTCCACGGCAAAGCCTTCGTCGCGCGTGACGACGATATTGTCGCGTCCGGGCAGCGGCCGGCCGATCGATTCCCAAGTGCGCCGCCCCATCAGGATGGGCTTTCCCATGGTCAGCGCCTTGAAGCGCTTCAGATCGGAGGAAATGTGCCAGGGCAGCCCGCCCCCGACGCCGATCACGCCGTTGCGTCCCGCGGCGACGACGAGGACCAACGCGATACCATCGCCCTCGCGAGCCTCCCCGCGCGGCTTCTCGCTGAATGCTCCGCCCCGTTTGCCGGCCAGCGCCTTCGCCACCGGGTTGCGGGGCCGCGGAGCCTGGCTCATACCGCCACCGGCGCGGCGATATGCGGATGCGGATCGTAGTCGAGCAACTGGAAGTCCTCATAGGTGAAGCCGAAGATATCCTTCACCCCGGGATTGATCTTCATCACCGGCAATGGCCGCGGATCGCGCGAGAGCTGCAATTCGGCCTGTTCGCGGTGGTTGAGATACAGATGCGCGTCGCCGAAGGAATGGACGAAATCCCCGGGCTTGAGGCCCGTCACCTGCGCCACCATCATCGTCAGCAGCGCATAGGACGCGATGTTGAACGGCACGCCGAGGAACACGTCCGCGGAACGCTGGTAGAGCTGGCAGGAAAGCCTCCCGTTGGCGACATAGAACTGGAACAGGCAGTGGCATGGCGGCAGCGCCATCTTGTCCACTTCCGCCGGATTCCACGCGGTCACGATCAGCCGGCGCGAATCCGGGTTCTTGCGGATCTGCGACACGACATCGGCGATCTGGTCGATGGCGCGTCCGTCTGGCGCCGGCCAGGAACGCCACTGATGGCCGTAGACCGGCCCCAGATCGCCGTTCCCATCAGCCCATTCGTCCCAGATGCGCACGCCGTTCGCGTTGAGATAGGCGATATTGGTATCGCCGGCCAGGAACCAGAGAAGCTCGTGAATGATCGATTTCAGATGCAGCTTCTTGGTCGTCGCCATCGGAAAGCCTTCCGACAGGTCAAAGCGCATCTGGTAGCCGAAGACGCTGATGGTGCCCGTGCCGGTGCGGTCGCCCTTGGTGACGCCGGTGGAGAGGATATGTTCCAGAAGGTCCAGATATTGCCGCATGGGTTTCTCCGGTGAACCGGATTTCAAGAATCGCCGTTGCGCGGAATTCTACACGTTTCCGCGCGCCCGCGCCGCCGCGTCCGCCGGCTTTTCCATAGAAATGGCGCGGGGCATCGACCCGTTCCCCACACCTGTACCTTTTCCCCGCCCATTTTGCTGCCTATATTGTTGATGCCGGCTTCGGTCGGCTATGGCGATAAATGGCCTGCGTAATAAGCCTATCGGACCCGGGGGCGGTACCCGGCGCCTCCACCAAAACCCGCGCCTAGGCGGGCTTTGGCGGGGGCGAAACAGGATCGACGAGGGTGTAAAGGTTGTGCTTTCGCTCGGCATGGTTCCGCCGATATCGGGCCAAATTGATAGTTGCGAATGACAACTACGCTCCGGTTGCTCAGGCTGCGTAACGCGGTCTGAAAACCGACTTTAAGCCCTTGCGGGTAGCACCGTGAGGCGGGGTTCGGGGGCACCTGGCAACAGAAGCCCCCACTTCATCTGCTGTTCCCGCCCATTCCCCGCTTGACCGGAATCGCTCAAGGGCATTTGCTGGGGCAGGATTTTCCAGGCAGGACAGACGCGGGCCCGATGAGCAAAGACCTGATCCGCTACGACATACTGGCGCAGGAGGCTCTCCTGGGAATGGTACGTCGGGTGCTCTCCGACACGGTGAGAGCCGGCCTGCCGGGCGAACACCACTTCTATATCGCCTTCGACACGCGCGCGCCCGGCGTGCGCCTGTCGCAACGCCTGCGGGACGAACATCCCGAGGAGATGACGATCGTCATCCAGTATCAGTACTGGGATCTGAAGGTCTCCGACAGCGATTTCGAGGTCTCGCTCTCCTTCAACGGCGTGCCCGAGCATCTGCGCATTCCCTTCGCCGCGATCCGTGGCTTCTACGATCCGAGCGTCAGTTTCGGGCTGCAATTCGATCAGCAGGACCTCGCCGCCCATCGTGCCAGAAAGGCCGATGGTATCGGGACGCGTCCCGACGAGAAGATCGAGGACGCCCTGCCGGATGAACCGGCGCCCGCCGGCGCGGGTGCGGGCAAGGACGACAAGCCCGCCACGGCGAAGAAAGATGAGTCCGCGGACGGCGCGGAAGTCGTTTCGCTGGACGCTTTCCGCAAGAAGAACTGAACGACCGGTATTGATGCACCCGCGTGCCGTGACGGATTGATTGCGTCCGCCGCCGTGCTAAAACCCCGCCATTCGAATTCACCTTATGCGCGAGCGGAGCCATCAGACATGAGCAAGACACGCACCGAAACCGATACGTTCGGCCCGATCAAAGTCCCGGCCGACCGCTATTGGGGCGCGCAGTCGCAGCGGTCGCTCGGCAATTTCAAGATCGGCTGGGAAAAGCAGCCCGCCCCGGTGATCCGCGCCCTCGGAATCGTCAAGCGCGCCGCCGCGGAGACAAACATGGCGCTCGGCAAGCTCGACAAGAAGGTCGGCGGCGCCATCGTGAAGGCGGCGCAGGAAGTCATCGACGGCAGGCTCGACGACCACTTTCCGCTGGTCGTCTGGCAGACCGGTTCCGGCACGCAGTCCAACATGAACGCCAACGAGGTGATCTCAAACCGCGCCATCGAGATTCTCGGCGGCGAGATGGGCTCCAAGTCGCCGGTCCATCCCAACGACCACTGCAACATGTCGCAGTCGTCGAACGATACCTACCCGACCGCGATGCATATCGCCGCCGTCGAACAGGTCGTTGCCGACCTGCTGCCCGCCGCCGATCACCTGATCCGCGCGCTCGATGCCAAGTCGCGGGCATTCTCCAAGATCATCAAGATCGGCCGCACCCACACGCAGGATGCCACGCCCCTGACGCTCGGTCAGGAATTCTCCGGCTATGTCGCGGCGCTGAAATACGGCGTCAAACGCATTCAGTCGTCGCTGAAGGACGTCTATCTGCTGGCCCAGGGCGGGACCGCCGTCGGTACCGGCCTCAACGCGCCCAAAGGTTTTGCGGAGGGTTTCGCCAACCGCGTTTCCGGGATCACGGGCCTGCCCTTCAAGACCGCGCCGAACAAGTTCGAGGCCCTCGCTTCGCACGGCGCGCTTGCCGACCTGCACGGCAGCCTCAGCGCACTGGCCACGGATCTTTTCAAGATCGCCAACGACATCCGCTTTCTCGGTTCGGGTCCGCGCTCGGGCCTTGGCGAACTGTCCCTGCCCGAGAACGAGCCGGGTTCCTCCATCATGCCCGGCAAGGTCAATCCGACCCAGTCGGAAGCCCTGACGATGGTCTGCGCGCAGGTCTTCGGCAACCAGACAACGGTCACGGTCGCCTCCAGCCAGGGACATTTCGAGCTGAACGTGTTCAAGCCGGTGGTGATCTACAACGTTCTGCAATCGATCCGCCTGCTGTCTGACGCGATGATTTCATTCGCCGACAATTGCGTCGTCGGCATCGAAGCCAACACGACCCGGATCGCCGCGCTGATGGAGCAGTCACTGATGCTGGTCACGGCCCTCGCACCGAAGATCGGCTACGACAACGCCGCCAAGATCGCAAAGACCGCGCACAAGAATGGCACCACGCTGCGCGAGGAGACGCTTAAGACGGGGCTCGTGACGGAAAGCGAGTATGATGCCCTCGTCCGGCCGGAAAAAATGATCCGGCCGAACTGACGCGGCGACCGGGGCACGGCCATGGCGGAAATCGTCAATCTGAGGCAGGCGCGCAAGCGCAAGGCCAGGGCCGAGAAGGAACGCGCGGCCGACGCGAACCGGCGTTCCCACGGCCTTTCGCGCCAGGAGAAGGAACTGGGGGAGAAGCGCCGCGAAAACGACCGGCGCCGTCTGGATGGCCATCGACTTTCCGACGATGACTGATAGCCAGCCTCCCCTGCCGGGCGCTCCCTATGGCCGCGTCCGGAAACGCTCGCTGACGGTCGCCGGCCACGCAACCAGCATATCTCTCGAGGATGCCTTCTGGAGCGAATTGCGCCGTCTGGCGGACGTTCAGGGCAGACCGCTGGCCGATCTCGTTGCCACTATCGACGATGCGCGGGGTGAGGCCAACCTGTCCTCCGCGCTGCGGCTCTACGTGATCGCCGCGATCAAGAGCGGAATGTAGGCGGCGCGTTCCGGAAGAGCTTCGCTTGCCTATCTCGGCGGTACCAGCTGATGCGGAGGCGGAAGCGCTTCCCTCTCGACCCTGTCATCCAGAACGCCGCGTGTCTGCGATGCGCCGCCATTGCCGGCGCGGGGTCGTATGACGACGGGGGCGCTCTGGGACGGCGCGCCGCGGATGGCTTCCTGTATCGCCTTTTCAAGCTCGCTCCGGGCCGGCGGAGGCGGCGGCGCGGCCTCGCGCGCCTTGCGTTCGGCTTCGGCCCGCGCGGCTTCCTCGTCCTGGCGCTTCAGTTCCTCCGCCTTGCGCGCCTCTTCCGCTTTCCTCGCCTCCTCGGCCGCCCTGGCTTCCTCGGCTTTGCGGGCGGCTTCGCGGGACTGCCGCCCGGCTTCTTCCAGGCGACGTTCGCGTCGCCGACGCTGTTCCGCCTCGCGCAGCAGTTCGCGTGAGAAGAACTGACGTTCGTTGATATCCTGCTGCAGGCTTTCCAGCCTTTCGACCTCGCGTTCGAACTCCCTGACGGTCAGATAGCCCATAAGCGCGCTCACATCGATCCGGCGGTCGGGCGCGGTAAGCGAGCCGGAAAAGATCAGCGCCGCCTCCCGCTGCCGGCCTTCGCTTCTGTCGCTTTCGGTTGCCGTGGACAGCGAGATGACGGCGTCCACGCTCATATTGTTGAGGTCCAGCCGACCGGTGACGAACGTGTTCGCCGCTTGCGTGTCGACGGCCACGCGCTCGGCGCGCACGACACCGCCGGCGACGGAGAATGCCCCCTCAAGACGATCGAAATCGAGACCGCCGGAGGCAAGGTGTCCGGCGAATACCTCACGCACGCGCGCTTCATCGAGGTTCAATCCCGCATCTGATGCGGTAACCACCTGCTCGAAGGCAGCCGGATTGAGACCGTTGAGACGGCCCTGGCGAAGGGCGATCGAACCCGACCCACCGAGACTGGCGACGATGCCGGCGAGACTGCGGCCCATGCCGCTGGCAACGATCGTCATGTCCGCCGAGCCGCTCGCGACCGGCCGCCCCCGGTGTCGCCACACGAGTTCCTCAAGCCTTGCGCCCTCGAGGGTGAGGCTGGCTTCAAACAGCGCGCCGTCGGGACCGGGTTTCATGCTCATGCCGCCGCCCAGGGTGCCGCCGCTCAGCCTGCCGCGCAAATCGCTCAATCGCGCTTCTGTCTCATCAATCTTGAGCGAGAAACCGGCCGTATCCGCGATGAGCCCGCCGCCGAGATCCAGCTTGGCCGCGCTGATTGCCATCCGGACATCGACCGGCAGCGTCGTCGTGGCGGGAAGAAGGTCGTCCGGCCAGGGAGAGCGACCGGTAAAGGGGACTTCGCCGAAGGCGAGCGCGCCCATGCCTGCAACACCGGCGCTGCCGATGCTGAGCTGGCCGCCGAGCACCGGACGGGCCTGCCTGCGGTTGAGGTCGATATAGCCGATGAAGCTGTTGCCCTGCCAATCGCCCTCGATCTTCTGCAGGGAAAGGTTGCGCAAGGGACCCCCGAGCGTTCCGGCAAGCCGCGCCGGGCCCCCGCCGGCACCACCCGGTACCGCGATCCCGAACCCCGCCGCCGTCAGAACGGGATCGTCCGCCTCGGCGACCAGTCGCACGCCATCGAGCACGATGCCGTCATCGCCGACGATCGACTTGCCGGCAAGATCCAGACGAAGGCCAGCGCCATCGAAGAAGGCTTCGGTATCCATGCCGGTCGCCGGGACACCGGTGAGCGCAAGAGAAAGCGAACCGGCTTCCTCGCCGGGCATGCTCATCTCGATGCCGGCGAGGGCCAGCAGCGCCGAAGCGTCCGGATTGCCGGCATCCAGCTTGACGTTCAGGCGTCCCGCGCGCCAGCTTGAGATATCGCCGTCGAAACCCGCCTGGAGCTCAAGCGGCCCGCCCCCTGCCTGACCGGACGCGGACAGCGTCACGGCCGTACCGGCGCCGGCGCGCGCGCCCTTGAGGGCGAGCGTCAGCTCCAACGGCGCCAGTCCTTCGCCCCTCTGGCGCAATGTGTCGGCGACAACCGGTCGGCCGAGAGCCTCCGCCAGCGCTGCCATAGCGCCGATCGAACCGGCCTTCACGTTCACCGCGATGTCGCCGCTGGGCTGCTCGTCGAGCCCCTGCAGCGCTCCGTTGCCCTCGATGCGCGTGCCGTTCGCGCCTGTGACCTTCAGTTCGTTGAGCGTGAATTGCGAACCATCGAACCGCATGTCGAGCGAAACCGTGCCGATGTCGCTATCGCCGCTGACCAGCGAAGCCGCCTTGACCCGCGCTTCGACGTCGAGACCGGCGCCGCCGGCGGCGACCCGCGTCAGCAAGGAACCGAGCTCCGCCGCCTGCAGCCTGTCCGCCTCCACATCGAGCGTCAGACGCCGGCGAGGTCCATCATCGTGCTCAAATGCGACGTTGCCGGTGAGCTGGGTATTCTGGAACCGGAAATTCAGGTCGGCGAAGGCGACCCTGCCCGCGCTGACGCTCAGATCTGCCTCTGCGGTCACCGGGCCGTCCGGGCGGCCAAGCCCGGGGATGTCGCCACGGCCCGCCAGCGCCAGCATCGTCGCGGTGCCGTTACGGGCGCGCAGCGCGCCGCGGCCGCTGACGACAGGCGATTTCCCGCCCGTGTCGACGTGGCCGGAGAGCGCAAGACGCGCCTCGCCCGGACCGTCAATGCGCAGCTGATCGATGCGCCAGCCTTTTTCTTCGCTCGCCACCTGCGCCTTGAGATTTTCGAAGAGGACGCCGCCGGCGACGATCCCGCCTATGTCCAGTTCGGCTTCGACCGGCACCGGGATGTCGATGCCGGCGACGACGCCGCCCAACTTGCCGAGAAGCGCCGGAATATCCGCTTGCTCGCCGCCGCCGAGATGCCGGTCGAGATCGAACTGGCGCGACGAGAGGTGCGCGGTCAGCCGGGCATCGCCACCGAATGTCAGACGCCCGTCGCCCTCAAGCATGGCGCCGCTGTCGGGATCGCCGATGGTGACTGTCGCCGTCTTCGCCTCCACCGCGCCGCCTGTTGCACGGACATCGGCGTCGACACGCCAGACCGGTCCCTTGAGTTGGCGCTGGTTGTTGAGGTCAAGGCCCTCCAGCCTGATCCGGCCATTGAAGACGGGCGCCCCCTCCTCCATCGTCAGGACACCGTCTGAATCGAACGCGACCGGACGGTCGGCGGGAAGGACGCCGAGCTTGACGCGCAGGGCGCTTTCGGGCGTCACGCGCCCGGTTTGCAGGCTGAAGGAATAAACGACGCCATCGCGGAGCGCGGTCCCCTCTGCCTTGATGGGGCCGAGCAGCGACACCGCGCTTCCCGTCATACTGACATTCTCAAACCGGCTCTCCACGCCGCTCCGGGCATCGTCGAGCAGTACGAGGCCGCCGTGAATTTCGACATGCTCGAGCGAAACGTCTTCCGGTTCGACCGGAAAGTCGCCGCCGCCGCCAAGTGTCAGCCGTCCGGCATCGTCGACCGAGAGGTGGATCACCGGATCGCGGATCGTCGCCTCGGTCACCGATATCTCCCCGCTCAGCAGCGGCGTCAGCGACATGGTCATGTCGAGCTGCTCGATCGTGATGTCGGGCGTCTCCCCATCGCCCGCGACAACCTTTCGGGCCCGCAGGACGGGCTGCGGCAGGAGGCGCAGCTCCATATCGCCCTCGATCCGCACCTGGCGGCCGAGGATTTCCGCGGCGCGCGTTTCCACCGAGTTGCGATAGGATGACCAGTCGATGAAGAACGGCGCGATAAGCGCGGTGACGAGCGCCAGCACGATCGCGATCGCAATGCCCGTCAGCGTCTGGTTCAACCGCCTGGCTCCCGTCTTTCGCCGAACCCCGCAATCACGGCAGGATCTTGCCCGGATTGAGAATGCCCCGCGGATCAAGAGCCGTCTTGATCGCCCGCATCAGCTCCAGCCCCTCTCCGTGCTCGGCCTTCATATATTTCATCTTGCCCTGGCCGATACCATGCTCGCCCGTGCAGGTGCCGTCCATCGACAGTGCCAGATCGACGAGCCAGGCCAGGAATTTCTCCGCTTTCGCGACTTCCTCCGGGTCGTTGATGTCGACCTGCGCGAGGACATGAAAATTACCGTCCCCGACATGGCCGACGATGGGCGCGGGAATGCCGATCCGGTCGATCTCCGCGCGGGTGGCGGCGACGCATTCCGCAAGATTGGAGATGGGAACGCACACGTCGGTGGCGAGCCCCTGCGTGCCCGGCCGCATCTGCACGGCCGCCCAATAGGCATCGTGCCGGGCCTGCCAGAGCTTGTTGCGCTTTTCCGGTTCGACTTCCCAGCGGAATTCGCCGCCGCCGCAATCGGCGGCAATCGCTGCGAATTGTTCGGATTGTTCGCGCACGCTGGCTTGCGTCCCGTGGAATTCCAGGAACAGCAGCGGCGTTTCCGGCAGGTCGAGCTTTGAATAGGCATTGCAGGCGGCAACCTGAACCTCGTCCATCAGCTCGATCCGCGCGACCGGGATGCCGCACTGGATGGTCAGGATCACCGCGTCGCAGGCCGAACGCACGTCCGGAAACGGGCACACGCCGCCGGCGATGGCCTCGGGGATGCCTGAGAGCTTCAGCGCGATCTCCGTCATGATGCCGAGCGTACCTTCGCTGCCCACCATCAGCCGGGTCAGATCGTACCCCGCCGAACTCTTGCGCGCCCGGCTGCCGGTGCGGATGATCCGCCCGTCCGCGGTCACCACCGTCAGTCCGAGCACATTGTCGCGCATCGTGCCGTAGCGCACCGCATTCGTGCCCGAGGCCCGCGTCGCCGCCATGCCGCCGATGCTGGCGTCGGCGCCCGGATCGATGGGAAAGAACAGCCCCGTATCGCGCAGCTGCTCATTGAGTTTCTTTCTGGTCATGCCGGCCTCGACGCGGCAGTCGAGATCGCCCTCATTGACCTCGATCAGCCGGTCCATGCGCCCCAGATCGATGGAAATCCCGCCCATCGGCGCATTGACGTGCCCCTCCAGCGACGAGCCGACCCCGAACGGGATGACGGGAACGTCGTTGGCACCGCACAGCTTCACGACATCGCTCACCTCCTCGGTGGTCCGGGCGAAGAAGACCCCGTCGGGCGGCTGGTTCCTGTGCCAGCTTGCGGTATGGCCGTGCTGTTCGCGCAGCGCCTGGCCCGTTGAGAACCGGTTGTGAAAGCGTTGTGCCAGCGAGGCGATGACCGCCTCGCGTCCCGCTTTGGCCCCCACGGCAGATTCCTTCCCGCTCATCCTTGTCACTCTCCCCGCGCTCGGAATAATGCTAACCGTTACTATGGGCTTGGAATCTGGAGCCTATCAACGGGCGGCAAGCACGGAAAGGACGATCCGCGTCGCGGCGCGTCGGGAACGGACCTGCCGCAGCATGAAGGGCGCACGATAACGCGCGCGTTCGGCACGAATTCGGCCGCTGCGGCGCGAAAAGGGTTGGGAGACGAATTTGACGAACGACGAACTTCCGCGGTCCTCCAGAATTCGCATTGCCGAGGACTGGATCGACTATAACGGGCATCTCAACACGGCCTGGTATCATCGTCTTCTCGATCAGGGGGCGGATGAAATATTGGAAGAAATCGATCTCGGGCCGCGGGAAATCGCCGAGCGCAACAAGACCATCTTTACGGTTGAGTTTCATATCCATCACCAGCGCGAGGTGTTCGTCGGCTCGGAAGTCTACAGCACCCTGCGCATCATCGATTTCGACGACAAGCGCATGCACTATGTGCAGGAATTGCGGCACGCGGATGAGGACTGGGTCAGCGCCGTGGGGCAGACGCTCGTTCTGCATATCGATCTGGCGCGGCGCAAAGTCGAACCCTGGCCCGACGACATTCGCGAGAAGATCGTTGCGATGCATGCGCGGCATGCCAAGCTGCCGCCGCATCCGCTGGTCGGCGCGGTGCTTTCCGTCCACAAGAAATGAGTGCCTTCGGGAACAAATGGCTGGCCGGGATTGGGCTCTTTCTCAGGGGCCGGGTGGTTCCCAATGTCGAGCGGTTCGCCGAGACGCGCCAGCACATGCTCTGGCTGGTCGCTGTGCTGATCGGCGCGGGCGTCGCCGGAGGGGCAATCCTGTTCCGTCTCGCCATCCAGCTCATCCAGCTTCCCTGGCTACGCTCGATGTCCGAGCGCGTCGCCTCCCATGCGGAGAGCCTGCCCTGGTGGATCATCCTGCTCGCACCGGCGACGGGCGGCCTCGTCGTCGGTCTGATCCTGA
This sequence comes from Flavobacteriaceae bacterium, assembly GCA_050249695.1. Classification (GTDB taxonomy): domain Bacteria; phylum Pseudomonadota; class Alphaproteobacteria; order Rhizobiales; family Tepidamorphaceae; genus JACKJP01. The sequence goes on from JBFWQA010000005.1 coordinate 164,228, forward strand.
AATACATGATGCCCGGTGGTCGCGCTGAGGCTGTGGCCGATGTCATCGCGGCCCGACATTTCGACGAGCCGGAACTGACATTGCGCAGCGGCGTCACCAGCGCGCTCGTTTCCGCGATCTCACTGGGAGCCGGCGCAAGCGCCGGTCGCGAAGGACCGGTGGTTCATCTCGGCGCAACCGTTGCGATGGCCGTCCGCAGGGCCTTCCGGCTGCCGCGCTCGGCAACGCCGGTCCTCCTCGCCACCGGCGCCGCGGCCGCGGTCTCGGCATCCTTCAATGCGCCGATTGCCGGCGTGATTTTCGCCCAGGAGGTCATTCTCGGCTATTACGCCCTGGCGTCTTTCGTTCCGATCGTCATCGCCTCCGTGATCGCCGCCGTGATCTCGCGCTTTTTCTTCGGCGAGTACTCGGCCTTCATCGTTCCGGAATACCAGATCACTTCCTACTGGGAGGCGCCCGCCTTCATGCTGCTGGGGATCGTCTGCGCCGCCGTCGCGATCATTTTCCAGCTCTCGATGGTGCTCACCGATCATGTCGCCCGCAATATCCGCATGCCGCTTGTCGCGCGCCCGGTTGTGGGCGGGCTGATGGTCGGCCTGATCGCGATCTTCTTTCCCCAGGTTCTCGGCGTCGGCTACGAGACGACGGACCTCGCCCTGCAGCAGCAATTGCCGTTGCTGCTGATGCTTATGCTGCTCGTCACCAAGACCGCTGCGACGGCAATCACGCTCGCCAGCCGGTTCGGCGGCGGCGTTTTCACACCAAGCCTCTACCTGGGCGCGATGGCCGGCGGCGCCTTCGGGATCATCGCCGCGAGCGTATTTCCTGACATGGCCTCGAGCGCCGGTCTCTACGCGATTCTCGGCATGGGCGCCGTTGCCGCCTGCGTCCTCGGTGCACCGATCTCGACGACGGTCATCGTCTTCGAATTGACTGGCGGCTACGCGCTGACAATCGCGCTGCTGCTTACCGTCGCGATCGCCAACGGGCTTTCGCTCGCCGTTCTCGGCCGCTCATGGTTTGAATCGCAACTCAAGTCACGCGGGACACCCGTCGCCGACCACGAGCGAGATCCTTGGCCGCACGCCTGAAGCTCCGGCTTCACGCGTAGTGATTGCGTACCACCGAGCCGGCGATTTCAGCCGCGTCGATGACCCCGACAATATCTTCCGCCCGCGGCACGCCCGCCTCTCCCGCCTTCAAGATGATGGCGAAACTGCGCTTGCGGGTGTTCATGCGGGTGATGATCGAATTCAGAATGTTGTTTTCCGGGGCTACGACATAGTCGGTCGCGACAAGCGAGCGAAGCGTCTGGCCGTCATGGGCGGGCCTGTAGGGCACCGAGCCGAAGCGCACATAGCCGATGATGCGCTGGTTGTCGGTCACGATCACGTGCGCGCCGGGTTTGTCGCACACGAAATCGATAGCTTCGGTGACCGGTGTGTCCGCCGGCAGGAAGGCGAAGTTCTTGCTCATCAGCTCGCGCGCCTGCTGCACCAGATACATATTGGTGTGGCGGATGAGCGGAATGGCCTTGCCCCGGTTGCGCAGCTTCACGGTGTAGATGTTGTCGGCGACGAGCGCCCGCCGCACGCCGACGGCAAGCGCGACCGCCAGCACCAGCGGTACGATCACATTGTAGTCGCGCGTCATCTCGAAGATCATCACGATGGCCGTCATGGACGCGCCTGTTGCGCCGCCGACCAGCGTGCCCATGCCGACGACGGCGAACTCCTCCACCGAAAAGACATTGGGCGAGATCATCGCGCCGACCGCGCCGACCGCGCCGCCGAGCGTCGCGCCAATGAACAGCGAGGGCGAGAAGACGCCACCGGATGCGCCTGCGCCTAGGCTGATGCTTGTCGCCAACAGCTTTGCCAGCAACAGGATGATGAAGAAGATCGCGCTGTTGATGCCGCCGTCGAGGATATCCTGGATCGTCGCATAGCCGACGCCAGCGGCGTGATAGGCGCCCGTGTAGACGAAGAAGCCGTAGGACATCAGGCCGATGATCAGCATGCCGATGATGTTGCGCGTGTAATCGTTGCCGGGCATCGCGGGGAAGAAGTCCTCGCACCATGCCAGAAACTTGACGAACGCCCATGAGGCGATGCCGCCGAGAACGCCCAGTACCGCAAAGCCGATCAGCGCCTCGACATTGACCGCGCCCACCGGCGCAATCGAGGCGACCGGCACGTTGAACGCCGGATCGAGGCCGAAGGCGATGCGGCCGATATAGGTTGCGGTGGTCGTCGCCACGACGACGGGCAGGAATGTCCGGTTGGAGACCTCGGGCAGCAGCAGTTCAACGGCAAAGAGCACGCCACCCAGCGGCGTGTTGAAGGTCGCGGCGATACCCGCGCCCGCGCCCGCCGAAAGCAGCGTGATCTTCTGCCAGCGTGGCAGGCTGAGTTTGCGGGCAAGCGTGGAGCCGAACGATGCGCCGATCTGGATGATCGGCCCCTCACGTCCGACCGAAGCGCCGCTGCCGATGGAGATCGCCGATGCGATGGACTTGACGATGGCGACCACGCCGCGCACATCGCCGCCCTTGTGGTAGACGGCATACATGACTTCCGGCACGCCGTGCCCCTTGGCTTCCGGCGCGAATGTCTTGACCAGCCAGACCACGATCAGCCCGCCGACGACGGGCGATAGGACGACCAGGGGCCCCCAGAGGCTCGGCGGGTCGTATTGGTTCGCGTCATACCACCAGCCGAACTTGCCGAGGAAAATGACATTGTGCGCCAGTGATATCATGAAGCGGAAGACGACGGCGCCGGCGGCCGCAACCACGCCGATCAGCAGCGCCAGTAGGCACAGGACGGTCAGCGATACCGTACGCTCATCGGCTTCGGCCCCGGCGAGTGCCGGGTCGGCGAAAGTCTGTTGTGATGTGTCTGTCATAATCTGATGTCGCGCGGGAATGAACGCAAAACGTCCGCAATAGCAGGGACAAATGCAGGAAGTTGACCCGGTGTTCACTCTTGAGGGACCGCGAGTCAAGGGTTAGTGGACGAACTTTTGCGATTTTCGGGCCTACTGACGTGAAGCTGGCCCTTGCATTAGATTGGATTTCATCGCGTCGAATCACTACTTGTACGAGCATCATGTCGCAGCCCGCGAGACCCGGCACCGTTCCCGCCCCTGCCCCCAAACCGGGCGGGATCGCCGCGCGTGCGCGCGCCGCCGCGGCACCCGGCTATATGGACGGCCTCAATCCCGAACAGCGCCGGGCCGTCGAGACCACCGAGGGACCGGTGCTTGTGCTCGCCGGCGCGGGGACCGGCAAGACCCGCGTCCTCACCACGCGGATCGCCCATATCCTCGCCACCGGCAGAGCGCGGCCCTCTCAGATTCTCGCCGTCACCTTCACCAACAAGGCCGCGCGCGAGATGCGCGAGCGCATCGGCAGGTTGATCGGCGGCAGCGTCGAAGGCATGCCCTGGCTCGGCACGTTCCATTCGATCGGCGTCAAGATCCTCAGGCGCCACGCCGAGCTGGTGGGCCTGAAACGCGACTTCACGATCCTCGATACCGACGACCAGATCCGGCTGCTGAAACAGCTTCTGTCCGCGGCCGATATCGACGAGAAGCGCTGGCCGGCCCGGCAACTCGCGATCCTCATAGACGGCTGGAAGAACAAGGGACTGACGCCTGAAAAGACTCCCGAAAGTGACGCCTTCGTTTTCGCCAATGGCGAGGGCCGCCGGCTCTATCGTGACTATCAGGCTCGCCTGAAGGTGCTGAACGCCGTCGATTTCGGAGACCTGCTCCTGGAGCCGCTGCGGCTGTTTCAGGAGAACGCGGACGTGCTTGAGGACTTTCAGTCGCGCTTCCGCTACATGCTGGTCGACGAATATCAGGATACCAACGTCGTCCAGTATCTCTGGCTCCGCCTTATCGCCCGCGCCGACGGCAATCTGTGCTGCGTGGGCGATGACGACCAGTCGATCTATGGCTGGCGCGGCGCGGAGGTCGACAACATCCTGCGTTTCGACAAGGATTTCCCCGGTGCGACGGTGATCCGGCTGGAGCGCAACTATCGCTCGACAGGCCATATCCTTGCCGCCGCCTCAGGCCTGATCGCGCACAATGAAGGCCGGCTCGGCAAGACGCTGCATACCGAGGATGAGGCGGGCGAGCCGGTCTCGGTCGCCTGCGTCTGGGATTCGGCCGAGGAAGCGCGCGCCATCGGCGAGGAGATCGAGCAGGCGCAGCGGCGCGGCCAGCGGCTCGACGAGATCGCGATCCTGATGCGCGCGTCCTTCCAGATGCGCGAATTCGAAGAGCGTTTCGTCACCCTCGGCCTGCCCTACCGCGTGATCGGCGGCCCGCGCTTTTATGAACGCGCCGAGATTCGCGATGCGATGGCCTATCTGCGGGTGATTAATTCGCCTTCCGACGACCTCGCCTTCGAGCGCATCGTCAATACGCCGCGCCGCGGTCTGGGCGATGCAACCGTGCAGCTGATCCATGCCGTCGCGCGCGATCGCTCCATCCCGATGACGCAGGCTGCTTCCCTGCTTGTCGACAGCGAGGAACTGAAGCCGAAGCCGCGCGCCTCGCTTTCCTCGCTGCTGGAGGATTTCGGCCGCTGGCGCGACGAGCTTTCCACCATGAAACATGCCGACCTTGCGGCATTGATGCTCGATGAATCCGGCTACACCGCCATGTGGCAGGCGGACCGTTCGCCCGATGCGCCGGGCCGGCTGGAAAACCTGAAGGAACTGATCCGGTCCATGGAAGCCTTCGAATCCCTCGCCGGCTTTCTGGAGCATGTCTCGCTGGTGATGGATGCCGATGCCGGCGCCGATGGCGACCGCGTCAGTCTGATGACCCTGCATTCGGCCAAGGGGCTGGAGTTCGACACCGTCTTCCTGCCGGGCTGGGAGGACGGGCTGTTCCCGCATCAGCGCGCGCTCGACGATCAGGGCCGGGCGGGTCTGGAGGAGGAACGCCGCCTCGCCTATGTCGGCATTACCCGCGCCAAGAGGAAGGCGCATATCTACATGGCCACGAACCGTCGGATCCACGGGCTGTGGCAGTCCACGGTGCCCTCGCGCTTCCTTGACGAACTGCCCGTCGAGAATGTCGAGGTCGAAGAGACCGGTTCGGTTGCGGGCAGCCGCGGCGGCTATGGCTATTCGCGTTTCGACACCGCCGAACCCTTCGCCAACACTTATGAGACGCCGGGGTGGAAGCGTGCGCAGGCGCGCGGCAAGGCCGATTTCTCCCGCCGCAACGCCGCCCCGACCATCGAGGGAACGGTGATTGCCCGCTCGGGAGGCGAAACGTCCTTCGGTATCGGCGAGCGTGTCTTTCATCAGAAATTCGGCTATGGCCGTGTCGTTGCCGCCGACGGCAACAAGCTGACGGTCGATTTCGAACATGCCGGCCAGAAGCGCGTCGTCGACAGCTTCCTGGAAAGACACTGACGGACATCCACAGATGTATCTGCTGCAACTGACGGCGCGCGATGCCGCCGACGCCGACCGGCTGGTTGAAATGCTTCTCGGCATGCCCTGGCCCGACACCAGCGCCGCCGCCGCGCTTGAAATCGACAATGGCTGGCGCGTCGATGCCTATTATGCCGACGAGCCGGAACCGGAAGCGCTGGAACTGATCGGCAGGCTCGTTGCCGATGGCGACATCGATCGCCGTCTCAACGTGACCGCCCTTGCTGATCGCAACTGGGTGAAGGAAAGCCTGGAGGCGATGCCCCCGGTTCAGGCCGGTCGCTTCACCATCCATGGCCGGCATGATCGCGATCGCGTCGGCGCGAACGCCATCGGCATCGAAATCGAGGCCAACCTCGCCTTCGGCACGGGCCATCACGGCACGACGCGCGGCTGTCTACTGCTGCTCGACGATGTTCTGAAAATCGGCCGGCCGTCAGCCGTACTCGATATCGGAACCGGGACCGGCGTGCTGGCGATCGCGGCGGCGCGTGCGCTCCGCCGGCCCGTCATTGCAAGCGATATCGATCCGGTATCGGTGAAGATCGCCGCCGAGAATGCCCGCGCCAACCGGGCCGGCGCATGGGTGCGTCCGGTCCTGGCGGCGGGTTTCGCCCATCGCGAACTACGCGCGGGCGTGCCCTATGATCTCGTTCTGGCGAATATTCTGGCCGGCCCGCTGATGAAGCTGGCGCCTGAAATGGCCGCCGCGATCAGACCCGGCGGCTTTGCCATTCTCTCCGGCATCCTCCACTGGCAGGCGCCGAAGGTCATTGCCGCGATGCGCAATCAGGGCCTCGTGCTCGGCCGCCGGATAATCCTCGACGGCTGGACGAGCCTGTTGCTGAAACGGCGCTAGCGGCCCGCTTGGGATCGGGCCGCCTGCCGTTCCTTACTGAACGCGGTCGGCTTCGACGCTGTTCTTCTGCGAAAGCGTGGAGCTGCCATACATCGCGATCGCGCGGCGGGCGTGAGCCTCGCGTGCCAGCATCATGCGCTCAAGCACACGGCTCCAGAAGCCGCGCCCGGTCTTCTCGACCTTCTTGCTCTGGGGCATAGCGACGCCGACGTGATTGGTGACATAAGCCATGGTATTCATCCTTTTCGCGGTGCAGCATTTTGCTGCATCTGCGAAGATATATAGATGAATCGTCGGCAGACAGTACCCCAGAAAACGCATAACTGGCCTGAATCAGGCGCATGATGGGGTTAATTTCCCTTAATTTTCATTGTGCGATGCATCAAACATCGAACCCGCTACAATACGCACGCGAACTTTTTTCCGCAATTGCCGGTCTCCTCGCCGCCGGGTAGGTTGCCGCTCATGTTTCAGCACTTTGATGACCCGCCGGGCGGCAGTCCCGGCAGCACCCGGATCGCGGCGCTTCGCGAGGAACTGAAGAAGCGCGGTCTCGACGGTTTTCTTGTCCCGCGCGCGGATGAATTTCAGGGCGAATACGTCCCCGCGAGCGCCGAACGGCTCGCCTGGCTGACGGGGTTCACCGGGTCGGCCGGCCTTGCGGCAGTGCTCGGCGACGAGGCCGCGCTCTTCATCGACGGCCGATATACCGAACAGGTGAAGGACCAGATCGACACCGACACGCTCCGGCCATTGCATGTGAGCGAATACGGTATCGAGCGATGGTTCGGCGAGGTGCTGCACGAAGGCATGAAGATCGGCTTCGATCCCGCCCTCCACACGATGGAGGCGCGCAAGCGCCTGGACAGAATTGTCCGCAGGGCCGGTGCGGAACTCGTTGCCGTCGATACCAATCCCGTGGACGCCGTCTGGACCGACCGCCCCGCGCCGCCGGCCGGCCGTATAGAGGTCCATCCCGAGAGCCTCGCCGGCCGTGGCGTCGATGAAAAGCTCGCCATCATCGGCAAGACTCTCACGGAGAAGAAAGCCGACGCCACGATCATGACGCAGCCGGACGGCATTGCCTGGACGTTCAACATCCGGGGCGCCGACGTGCCGCATACGCCTTTCGCGCTCGGCTACTGCCTCCTGCCCGCCGACGGCCGGCCGGTGCTCGCGATGGATGCGCGCAAGTTCACCAACGAGTCGCGCGATCACATCACGCGCCACGCCGATATCGTCGAGCCAGCCCGTTTCGCCGATGTCGTGGCCGAGGCTGCGGCGGGCAGGAAGATTCTGCTCGATCCGGCCTGGGTTTCCGCCGCGATCGCCGACATGGTCGTCGCCGCCGGCGGCGAGATCGTCGAAGCCGGCGACCCGGCGACCCTGCCGAAAGCCATCAAGACATCCGCCGAGATCGAGGGCGCACGTGCCGCGCACCTGCGCGACGCGATCGCCTATGCGCGCTTCCTTGCCTGGTTCGATCGCGAGGGAAACCTTACCGACGAGATATCGGTCGCGCGCAGGCTGGAGGCTTTTCGCGCCGAGACTGGCGAACTTCGCGACATATCCTTCGACACCATTTCCGGCGCGGGACCGAACGGCGCCATCGTCCACTACCGCGTGACGGAGCGGACCAACCGTCCCGTTCCGGCGGACAGCGTCTTTCTGATCGATTCCGGCGCGCAGTACCGCGACGGCACCACGGACATCACGCGCACCATTGCGGTCGGCACCCCGCCGAAGGAGGCCATCACCCGCGCGACGCTCGTCCTGAAAGGCCATATCGGCATTGCAACCGCGCGTTTTCCCAAGGGAACGACCGGCGCGCAGATCGATGCTCTCGCGCGTATAGCGTTGTGGAAGGTGGGGCTCGATTTCGACCATGGTACCGGCCACGGGGTCGGCAGCTACCTGTCGGTACATGAGGGTCCGCAGCGCATCGCCAAGACGGGCGCGCAGGCGCTGGAGCCGGGAATGATCGTCTCCAACGAGCCCGGCTACTACAAATCCGCCGCCTACGGTATCCGGATCGAAAACCTCCTACTGGTCACGGAACCGGAGGAAATCGCGGGCGGGGAACGGCCGATGCTCGGTTTCGAGACGCTGACGATCGCGCCGATTGACCTGCGACTGGTCGATCCCTCATTGCTCGACGAAGCCGAGATCGCGTGGCTCAATGCCTATCATGCCCGGGTGCGCGAAACACTCTCGCCGGCTCTGGGGGATGCCGACCGCGCATGGCTGATTGCTGCAACGCGCCCCATCGGCAAATAGAATTACAGACCCGCCATCCTCAGCGCCACGACGGCGAGCGTCCCCACGAGGATGACGGCGATCAGCGGCAGCCGCAGCGCCGCGACCATGGCAATCGCCGACGCCAGCGTCTCGGCCGGCCCCTCGGTGAGCATCGAGGGCGCGACGACGGAGATCAGCACCACCGGGGGAATAGCCTCGAAGGCGGCGCGCATTCGCTCGTCCATTCCCGCAAGCTTCCCGGCGATGAAGACACCGCCGAGCCGCGTCAGATAGGTGATCACCGCCATTGCGATGATGACGACGAGATTGAGCGCATCGGCGTTCATGCGGGAGCACGCCTCCCCGCGGTCGCCCAAGCGGCGGCGAGGCCCGCGGCTGCCCCGGCCACGACGTGCCAGGGCGGCCCGAAGGCCAGGTGAACAAGCGCGGAGGCGATCGCCGCGGCGATGATCCCCGCGCCCGCATGGCGGCTTTTCCAGAACCCCATGACAAGGCCGATGAACATGGCGGTGAACACGAAATCGAAGCCGTATCGGGCCGGATTCTCGATCGCCGCGCCGACGATGGCGCCCGCCGCACTGGAAAGCGACCACATGAGGATCAGGATCAGCCCCATCGTGAACCAGTAGGCGGGGGTGACGCGCTCCATCATCGCCCGTCGCTCGCTCATGGCCCAGATTTCATCAATCATGAAGAAAAGCGCGACAGTGCGCACGGGTGCGCTGAAGGCGCCGAGTTTGGGCGCGATCGAGGCTCCCATCAGCACATGCCGGCTGTTGATCAACAGCGTCGAGAAAAGGATCGCGGCGACGGGAAGCGGTGGCATCCACAATTCGACGGCGGCGAACTGGGCACCGCCCGCAAATACCAGCGCCGACATCAGCCAGACTTCCAGAGGACTGAGGCCCTTGGACGCCGCGATGGCGCCAAAGAGCAGGCCTATCGGCACCGCCGCCGGAATGATCGGCGTGATGTCGAGGAAGCCGCGGCGCATCGCAGGGAGAATATCGGACATGGAAAACCCCTCGGAAAGAAGGCGGGGAATTTGGCCCGGCCGCCTGTCGGCGACAACCCCCATGCCATGCATGAAGTCATGCGCGCCACACACGCGTTTCAGCCGCCCGCGCGCGCCAGCCACTCGTCTTCGTCGATCACCTCAATCCCGAAAGAGCGGGCTTTTTCCAGCTTGGATCCCGCGCCCGGACCGGCAACGACGAGATCGGTTTTCTTCGACACCGAACCCGTCGCCTTGGCGCCGAGCCTCTCGGCCATCGCCTCGGCCTCCTGGCGGGTCATTTTCTCCAGCGCGCCGGTGAAGACGACCGTCTTTCCGTAGAGCGGGTGGTCCGTCGGTGCGTCCACGGCCGCTTCCTCGCGCACGGCGACATGGCCGAGCAGCGCCGCGACGGCCTCGCGGTTATGCGCCTCGCCGAAGAACTGGATGATCGCCTCGGCGACAACCTCGCCGATATCCTCGATGCCTTCCAGCTTCTCGCGCGCCGCCACGTCGCCCGAAAGCGCCGCCTCCGCCGTCCGCGCCAGTTCGCCGAACGAGCCGAAACCCCGCGCAAGGCGTTTCGCCGTCGTTTCGCCGACATGCCGGATGCCGAGCGCGAAGATGAAGCGCGAAAGATCTATTTTCCGGCGCTCGTCGATCGCCCTGAACAGCTTGAGAACGGACTTCTCGCCGAAGCCTTCCCATTGCGTCAGGTTGAAGTCGCCCGCCATCTGACGTGACTCAAGCGTAAAGATATCCGCCGGCTGGCGCAGTATTCCCCTGGCATGGAAAAGCTCGATCTGCTTGTCGCCTAGGCCTTCGATATCGAATGCAAGCCGGGAGGCGAAATGCTTCATCTTTTCGACCGCCTGGGCGTCGCAGACCAGCCCCCCGGTACAGCGCGTGACCGAATCGGGCCGGCCGGTCTTGGCGTTCGGCTCGCGCACCGCATGGCTGCCGCAGACTGGGCAAATCTTCGGAAAATCATATGGTTTGGCATCAGCGGGCCGCTTGTCGACAATCACGTCGACGACCTTGGGAATGACATCCCCTGCCCGCTCGATGATCACCGTATCGCCGATACGGATGTCGCGCCCCTCGCGGATCGGCTCGCCTTCCGAATCGAGCCCGGCGATGTAGTCGGCATTGTGCAGCGTCGCGTTGGATACGACGACGCCCCCCACGGTGACGGGCTCAAGCCGCGCCACCGGCGTCAGCGCGCCGGTGCGCCCGACCTGGATCTCGATGTCCTTGAGAACGGTGATCGCCTTCTCGGCGGGGAACTTGTGGGCGATGGCCCAGCGCGGCGAGCGCGAGACGAAACCCAGGCTGTTCTGCAGGGCGATCCGGTCGACCTTGTAGACGACGCCGTCTATATCATAGCCGAGGCTGCCGCGCTTTTCGGCGATGTCATTGTAATAGACCAGCATGTCAGCAATGCCGGCGACCCGCGCGCTCAGCGGATTGACCTTGAAACCCCAATCCGCGAACGCGTCGAGGATGCCGCTCTGGCTCTCGCCGGGCAGCCGCGCCGCCTCTCCCCAGCCATAGGCGAAGAAGTTCAGCTTGCGGCTGCGCGTGATCTCCGCGTCGAGCTGGCGCAGCGACCCAGCCGCCGCGTTGCGTGGATTGGCGTAGATCTGCCTGCCGGCTTCGGCCTGCCGCGCGTTGAGCGCCGCGAACTCCGCGTGGCTCATGAATACCTCGCCGCGCACTTCGAATACGCCGGCATGGCCGCCGCCGTTCAGTTTTGCCGGAATGTCGGAAACGGTCTTGAGATTGGCCGTGATGTCTTCCCCTTCGAAGCCGTCGCCGCGCGTTGCCCCCTGCACGAAGATGCCATCCTCGTAGCGGAGCGAGGCGGAAAGCCCGTCGATCTTTGGTTCGGCGAAAAAGGTGACGTCGCTGTCCGTGGACAGATCGAGGAAGCGACGGACGCGCTCCACGAAACCTTCCACATCCCCGTCATCGAAGGCATTGTCGAGCGACAGCATCGGCACCGTGTGACGGACCTTGGCAAATCCTTCCGCAGGCGCCGCGCCCACGCGTTTCGAAGGGCTGTCGGGCCGGATCAGTTCGGGGAAACGGGCCTCTATCGCGGCGTTGCGGCGGCGCAGCGCGTCATAATCCGCGTCCGATACTGTCGGCGCGTCCTGCTGGTAATAGCGCGCATCGTGAGCGGCGATCTCGGCGGCCAACCGCTCAAGCTCCCCGCGCGCCTCCTCCGGCGTCAGATCCTCGACCTGACGGCCGTTCACGACGCCGATCCCATGAGCCGGCGCGCCGCGGCGCGTGCTTCGTCGGTGATCGTCGCGCCGGCCAGCATGCGCGCGATTTCCTCGCCCCGCGTGGCGCTGTCGAGTGCCGTGACATTCGTCGCCGCCATGACCTCGCCTGTCGTCTTTTCGATGCGGTAGTGATGGTCGGCGATCGCGGCCACCTGCGGCGCGTGCGTTACGGAAAGAACCTGCACCCCGGCGGACAAGCGCTTCAGCCGCTGGCCGATCGCATCGGCGACGGCACCGCCGACGGCTGTATCGATTTCGTCGAATACCAGCGTCGGCGCGCTGCCCCTGTCGGCCAGTGCGACCTTCAGCGCCAGGATGAAGCGCGACAGTTCGCCACCGGATGCGATCTTGCCGATCGGACCGGGATCGGCGCCCGGATTGGTCTGCACGGTGAACGAGACCCGGTCATTGCCATTCGGCGACGACGGCCTTGTCTCGTCGGTATCCACCCGGGTCGCGAACAGGGCCTGCCCGAGTTTCAGCGGTGCAAGCTCCGCCATCACCGCCTTGTCGAGCGCGCCGGCCGCCTCGCGCCGCGCGGCGCTGAGCGCCGCCGCCGCCGTCGCATAGGCCGTCTTCGCCTCGACGAGTGCCGCTTCGCACCCGGCAAGCCGCTCCGCGCCGGCATCGATGGCGGCGAGTTCGCCTTCCATCCGCTCCCTCAGCGCGGGCAGATCGTCGACCTGGACCTGATGCTTGCGCGCGAGCGCGCGCAGGGCGAACAGCCGCTCCTCGATCCGGTCCATCTCGGCCTGGTCGAACGCCCCCTCGGCCAGCGCCCGCTCAATGGTTTCGCGGGCATATCCGAGCTCGGTGAGCACACGTTCCAGCGCCTCCAGTATCGGTTTGAGCACCGGGCCTTCAGCTCCGGGGCGCCGCTCCAGCCGGCGCAGGATGCCGGCGATCGGTACCGCCGGATCGTTCTGGCCGGCAACCGCGTCGAGGGCCTGATTGAGATCGTCCGCGACGGCCTCGGCCTGCATCATCGCGTGCCGACGGGCGGCGAGCGCTTCGTCCTCGCCGACCTCCGGCCGGATGTCGCGCAGCTCTCCAACGGCATGGGTCAGGAACTCCCGCTCCTGTTCGGCCTGTTCCAGGCGCGCCGCCGCCTTGTCGCGCGCTTCGATCGCGGCCCGGAGATTGCCGTGCGCCCGGCCGACAGTCGCCAGCAGGACGTCGTGCCCGCCATAGGCGTCGAGCAGCGCCCTGTGCGCGTTCGCATCGACCAGCGCCCGGTCGTCGTGCTGCCCGTGAATCTCGACGAGCAGCGCGCCGATTTCGCGCAGGAAGGCGACGCCGACGGCGACATCGTTGACGAAAGCGCGGGAGCGTCCGTCGCGGGTCTGCACGCGGCGCAGAATCACCGCTTCGTCATTCGGCAGACCCTGGTCTGCCATCAGCGCGCGTGCGGGATGCGACATCGGCGGATCGAACACCGCAGTCACGCTGCCCTGCTCGGCCCCCTTGCGCACGAGCGACCCGTCTCCCCGCGCGCCCAGCGCCAGGCTGAGGCTGTCGAGCAGGATCGACTTGCCCGCACCGGTCTCGCCGGTCAGCACGGTCATCCCGCCGGCGAAATCCAGCTCGAGAGCCTCGATCAGAACAATGTCGCGAATGGACAGTGAGCCAAGCATGGCCCGCAATCTAGTTCCTTCACCGCAGGACTGAAACAGTTCTGTTGGCTTGCCTGCATGGAATTCGTCAGGCAGGCGGACGACCGCTCCGGGGCATCGGGGAAAAGCCCGGATGTTCAGGCGTCAGGATGCGCCGATGGCATCGCGGAAGAGCTGGCTGATCCAGGATGACCGGTTCTCCTGCGGCTGAAGCCCGCCCTTCTGCAGCAGCCTGTAGGAATCCTGGTACCACTCCGAATCGGGGAAGTTGTGGCCAAGAACCGCTGCGGCCGTCTGGGCCTCATTGACGATGCCGAGCGCCATATAGGTTTCGGTCAGCCGGTGCAGGGCCTCTTCGACGTGGCGGGTCGTCTGATAATTGGTTACGACGTTCCGGTATCGGTTCAGGGCGGCCAGATATGAGCCCCGATTCTGATAGTAGCGGCCGACTTCCATCTCCTTGCCTGCCAGCTGGTCGCGCGCGATGATGATCTTTTCGCGTGCGTCCGCGGCATATTCCGACTGCGGATATTTCTCCACCAGCTCCGTCATCTCGCGCAGCGCCTTGGCGGCAAGCTTCTGGTCGCGCTCGATGGTCGGGACCTGCTTGAAATAGGATTCAGCGATCAGATACTGCGCATAAGCGGCATCCTCCGACCCGGGATAGAGCGTCAGGTAGCGCTCCCCGGCGGCGATGGTCTCGTCATACTGGCCGATGCGGTAGTGCGAATAGGTGATCAGGATCAGCGATTTGCGCGCAAGATCCGAATAGGGATGAAGCCGTTCGACCTGTTCGAACTTGATGACCGCTGAGCGGTAAGACCCGCTGTCCAGTTGGGCAAGTCCCTCATTGTAGAGGACGTTGACCGGCGTGTTCTCGATCTCCTCCTCGGTCTTGGCCTTCTTCAGCCAACCCGGACGCAGCGTCGGCAGGCTCGGAAAACCGGCCGACCGGCTTTCGGTGCCGGGGGCCGACCCGCGGTTGAGAATGCCAGTGTCACAGCCGGCGGCGAGACCGGCGATGCATATAGCCGTCCCGATGCCGACCAGCTTCCTCAGCATGGGGGCGGATTTATGAGCGTGACGCATGGGCTGATCAGCCTTCCCACTGGCCGCCATCGAAAGCGGCATGTCGATCTTCACCCGGTTGCTACCGTCGGGCCGGGCCCCTTGTTATCCCAATTCCTGCCGTCACCGCAATCGCGCCGGGCGCTAACGTCGCTGGGGCATGAATGCAGCATTTCTGCGGCATGCCGCAGCCCGTCTTCGCCGGAAAGTGAAAAATGATCAGGAAACGACGGGCTTGTAGACCGGGCCGGCCGCCGCGCCGATCTCGGCATGTCCGCTTTCGCGGCGCTGTGGCATCTCTTCCACCATGGTCCAGGCGCTCCTGTCGGCCAGCAGGGCCGACACCACGCCGCAATTGACCTTGTGGCCGCCGCGGGCGGAACGGTACTTCCCGAGGATGGGCGCGCCGGCGAGGGCCAGATCGCCGACCGCATCGAGCGCCTTGTGGCGAACGAACTCGTCCGCGTAGCGTAGGCCTTCCGGGTTCACCAGATTGGTCTCGCCGATCACCACCGTATTGTCGAGCGAGGCACCGAGCGCAAAGCCGCCGGCCCAGAGACGTTCGACATCCCTCATGAAGCCGAAGGTGCGGGCTCGGGACAATTCGGCGCGGAAAACGCCGGGTTGCAGATCGAATTCGATTTTCTGCCGGCCGACGAGATGGGAATCGAAATCGATCTCGATCTCGAACCGGCGGCCGTCATGGGGAAGCAGTTCCCCGTAGGCATCGCCGCTCTGGAAGCGGACAGGCTTGAGCACGCGAATGAACTTGCGTGCCGCCATATGGTGGCGCAGGCCAACCTGATCGATGGCATCGACGAAGGCCTCGGCCGAGCCGTCCATGATCGGCACTTCGTCGGAGTCGATCTCCACCACCGCATTGTCGACGCCCAGACCGCAGAGCGCCGCCATCAGATGCTCGACGGTGGCGATGGAAAGGCCGTGCGGCGTACCCAGACACGTGCACAGATCGGTGGAGGAAACGGCGCTGACCCGCGCCGGAATTTCAACTTCGCGTCCGCCGGTCAGGCCGCTGCGGACAAAAATGATGCCGGTGTCGGGGCTGGCGGGATGGATGATGACGGAAGCCGGTGCACCGCTGTGAACGCCCACACCTTCGAGAACGACCTGTTCGGCAAGCGTCGTCTGTACAGCGTGCGTCGTCTGCACGGCATGGGCCGACTGCGTGGTTGCCTGGGATTTCGTCATTCGCCCCTTACCCGCAACTGGAACATCGAATCTGCTGCCAGATTTGTCCGTTCGAAACACTGAAGCTTCTTTTTGTGAGAGCCGCGCCCTGCCCCCAAGGCGCTCGGAAAGAAGTTCAGCCCCTGATTTCGCAGTAAGTTCTACCGGAATCAACGCGGGTCGCCAAATCACGGATTTTTTCGCCGTGTTACCATTTCGCCACATTTCAGAACGCCTTACGCCACAAAAGAACAAACCGTGCGAACCGAAGGGGAAGGTCAGTTCGCACGGTTTTTCAACGATTTACTCCGACATCACATCGATTGCCGGCGCAGAAACGCCGGAATGTCATACTGATCGTCTTCACCGGATGTTGCAGTTCGTGACATCCCGACGGGCCGCGGCGCGTGCACCGCACTGCGGTCTGGTGTCGCAGGTCTGGACTGCTTGGCGAATTCGGACACCGGTTGACCGTGATTCGACGCTGCCGGCGCGCGCGGCTCTGTGCGATCGGCGCCCGTGGATTCGTCCTCGGGGCGTCCCATTCCCGCCGCCACGAGGCGCTGCAGCAGGTTTGGCCGGCGCGAACCTTCCGCCGCCGGCGCTTCCGGCGCCGCCCGATGACGGGCGATTTCGCGCTGGGCGATGGGCGGAAAATCCTCCACCTGCGGCATCCTCACCCGCGCGGCGGCATCGGGCCGCTCGGCAACCGGGGGAATGAATTCCACCGGCTCGTCGTAGTGATGCGCAACCGGGGCAGCCGCCTCGGCGATCGGAAGAGCCTCCTCGGCAGCCTTGCGCTGCAGCGTCACCGTATGGTCGCCGCTCTGGATGGCAACCGGAGCAACGGGAGCCTCCGCGACGGCCGGCATCGGCATTTCCGCCGCCGGCTCGGCCGGGGCGGCCGGCGCCTGGCGGATTTCCTCCGCCCTCGGCATGCGCGGCGCCGCGGCGCTGTCGCGCAGCTTCTGGGTCAGCGCGGCGATCGAGGCCTCGGCCGCGTCGCTCATCTCGCCATTGTCGCCGTCGATGCCGGTCGCCACCACGGAAACGCGGATCACGCCTTCCAGCGCGTCGTCGAAGGTTGCGCCGAGGATGACATTGGCTTCGGTATCGACCTCGCTGCGGATGCGCGAGGCCGCCTCGTCCACCTCGAACAGCGTCAGATCGTTGCCGCCGGTGATCGAGATCAGCAGGCCCTTGGCGCCCTTCATGGAGGCGTCTTCCAGCAGCGGGTTGGCGATCGCCGCCGCCGCCGCCTTGGTCGCGCGATCGTCGCCCGAGGCTTCGCCCGTGCCCATCATCGCCTTGCCCATATTGCGCATGACCGTGCGAACATCGGCGAAGTCGAGATTGATCAGGCCTTCCTTGACCATGAGGTCGGTGATGCAGGCGACGCCCGAATAGAGGACCTGATCGGCCAGGGCGAACGCTTCCGCGAAGGTCGTCTTCTCGTTGGCGACCCGAAACAGATTCTGGTTCGGGATGACAATGAGCGTATCGACATATTTCTGCAGTTCCTCGATGCCCTGATCGGCGATCTTCATGCGCCTTGGACCTTCGAACTGGAACGGTTTGGTGACCACGCCGACGGTCAGGATCCCCGCCTCGCGCGCCGCCTTGGCGATCACGGGTGCGGCGCCGGTTCCGGTACCGCCGCCCATGCCGGCGGTAACGAAGGCCATATGCGCCTGCTGCAGGTGATCGGTGATTTCGCCGATCGCCTCCTCGGCAGCCGCTCGACCGATTTCCGGCTGCGAACCGGCACCCAGCCCCTCGGTGATCGCAACACCCATCTGGATGATGCGTTCAGCCCGCGAGGACGTCAGCGCCTGTGCGTCCGTGTTGGCGACGACGAAATCGACGCCGTCGAGATTGGATGCGATCATGTTATTGACGGCATTGCAGCCGCCGCCGCCCACGCCGAATACGACGATACGGGGCTTGAGCTCCGTAATGTCGGGCATTTTCAAGTTGATAGTCATGGCTTTCCCCTCGGTCGAGCCGCGCTCGCCACGTAAATGAGACCGGCTGATGGTCTTGCGCCATTCATGCGTACGGTCATGTCAAAAGCCTTCCCTGATCCAGTTTCCGACGCGTGCGAGATAGCCGCCCGCGCCGCTGCCCCGGTTTGACCCGGGCAATTCGTGTTGTTCGATATGCGCGATCTGCGGATAGACCGCGAGGCCCGCCGCTGCGCTGTAGGCGGGCCCGCGCGCAGATTCCGGCAGCCCGGCGACGCCGAGCGGACGCCCGGCGCGCACCTGGCAGCCGAGGATGCGCTCGGCCATTTCGCCCATGCCGGGCATCTGGCTGGCGCCGCCGACGAGCACCGCCCGCCGCCCGGCGCGCGCTTCCACGCCGCTCGCCTTGATCTTGTCGCGCGTGACTTCGAGAATCTCCTCCACCCGGGGGCGGATGATGTCGCAGACGAAGCTGCGCGGAACCTGATTGTGAATGTCGCGCCCGCTCGGATCGTCCATGTGCGGCACGGCGATCGTATCGTGGAAATCCGCGCCGCCGCCGATCGCGCTGCCATAAAGCGTCTTGATCCGCTCGGCCGCGTCGATGGTCGTCGAAAGCCCGCGCGCCAGGTCCATTGTGATGTGGTGACCGCCAACCGTCGCGCTGCCGCAGCCCACGAAGCTGCCGCCCGCGAAGATCGCGAAACTCGTCGTTCCCGCGCCCATGTCGATGCAGGCCGTCCCGAGTTCCATTTCGTCGGCAACCAGCGACGAAAGCGCGCTGGCGAAAGGCGAGGCGACGACCGCTTCGACCGAAAGGTGGCTGCGCTCGATGCACATGATCAGGTTGCGGAGCGGCGCCGGCTGGGCCGTCACCACATGCATCTCGATACCGAGTTCCTGGCCAACCATGCCTCGCGGCTCGATAATGCCGGGTTCGCCGTCGATGGCGTAGCCGGTGGGGAGGGAATGCATCGCCATCCGGTCCGGACCGATCGAATAGGTGCGGCCGGCGCGGATGACCCGGGCGATATCGCTGTCGCGTACGGCGCCGTCCTCGATGGCGACGCGCGCGTCGAAAATCTCGCCGCTGAGCCGCCCCGCGCCGAAGGAGACAATGACCGATTCCACAGTGACGCCCGCCATGCGCTCGGCATGGTTGACGGCGAGCCGGATCGAGCGCTCGGCGAGTTCCATATCGACGATCGCGCCGCGCCGCACGCCCTGCGCGCGCTGCTGACCGATCCCGATGATATCGATCGTGTGGCTGCGTCCGGACAGTTGGGTCGCCGCCGGCGCCGGCGTCAGCCGCGCGATCAGGCAGCAGATCTTGGCACTGCCGACATCGAGCATTGCGATCGTCTGCGACCGGACGCTGGACAGATCATGCGGTCGGGGAAGGGTCAGGCCCGCGCTCATGCCTTGCCTCCCAGGCGCTTGCGCACTTCCTCACGCACTTCCTTGCTCACCGCCTCGGACAGCGAGACCGTGACGCGGTCTGGCAGCCGGAAATCGACGGCCAGGACGTCGCGCTGCATCAGGCCATCGCGCGTGTCGAGCTGGTCGAGCAGCGCCAGCGCGTCGGCGACGTTCTTCTCCGGCAGCTTGATGTCGATTCCGTTGTCGAGCTTGAGGTTCCACCGTCGGTCGGCGACGCGGATCGCCGCGAACAGCCTGGCGGAAATCGCCGGATAGGCGGCCAGCGCATCGAACAGGTCCTCGGCGTGCTCGGCCGCGCCCTTGCCGACGACGAGCGGCAGGTTGCCGGCCAGCCTGTCCGCATCGCCGCCGATCGGCACGCCCTCGCGGTCGATCATGACCCGTTCGCCATTGTGCTGCCAGCGTGCGAAGGGTGCACGTTCGGCAATCGTGACGGCCAACGTATCGGGATAAAGCTTCTGCACCGACGCGTCCTGGACGAGGGGAATGGCCAGCAGGCGTTCGCGCGCGGCACCGGCGTTGAAGAACAGCAGCGAACCGTGGAGCGGCAGCCAGAGCGTATCGACGATGACCTCCTCGCTCAGCATGCGGTGTCCGCTGATGCGTATCGATGAAACCTTCAACCCAGCGGTCGCGATCGCACGGTCAGCGGTTTCGATGCCGCCCATCGCCATGCCGGACATGCCGTGCCCGAGATAGCCGCCGTAGAGGCCCGTGCAGGCGAGGAATCCGGCGGCGAGCATCATGCCGCCGCGGCGCGGCCAGCGGTTGAGCAGGAGCTCACCGAGATCGCGCCAATAGATCAGCGACCGGCCGCGCTTGCGGCCGGCGGAGAAGATGGTGCGACGCGCGTCGCCGCTGCCCTTGCGAGCATCGCCATCAAACCCCAAACGCGTCCCTATCGTCCGCACGAAGCGTCCTCCACAATCCAGGCCACCAGTTCCTCGAAGGAATGTCCCGCGTGCGCGGCCAGTTCGGGCACAAGCGACGTTGCCGTCATGCCCGGCTGGGTGTTGACTTCCAGGCAGATGACCTCGCCCGTCCCATTAGGCCGGTCGTCGTACCGAAAGTCTGCTCGACTCACCCCACGGCATCCCAGCGCCTGATGCGCCTTCAGAGAAAGCTTTTGTATAGTCTGGTAAATATTCGGTGAAATTTCCGCCGGAAGAATGTGGCGGGAGCCGCCGGGAAGGTACTTTGCGTCGTAATCGTAGAACTTCGTGCCCGTCGGCACGATGTCGATGACGCCGAGCGCGACATCGCCCATGACCGCACATGTCAGCTCCCTTCCCGGGATGAAGCGCTCCACGAGCAGTTTTTCGCCAAAGCGCCATTCCGCGGCATAGAGTTCCTGCGGCGGATGGGCCTGGTCCTCGTTGACGATCAGCACGCCGTAGCTCGACCCTTCCGCCACCGGCTTGATGACATAGGGCGGCTTCATGACATGTTCGCGGGCGATATCCTCGCGCCGATAGACGCGGCCTTCGGCCACGGGCACGCCCGACGCCTTGAAGAGCGCCCGCGACTTCTCCTTGTGCATGCCGACCGCGGACGCCATCACGCCCGAATGGGTATAGGGAATCCCGAGGATCTCCAGCAGGCCCTGGATGCAGCCGTCCTCGCCGAACGGCCCGTGCAGCGCATTGAAGGCGACATCGGGCTTGAGGTCGGCCAGGGTCCTGCCGATATCGCGGTCGACATCGACCCTGGTGACGCGGTAGCCCGCGCGTTCCAGCGCGCCGGCGCTGGCATTGCCGCTGTTCAGGCTGACTTCGCGCTCCGATGACCAGCCGCCCATGAGTACCGCTACGTGTTTTTCGCTTCTGGCCATTCACTCACGCCTTTCCAGCCGGGACGCCGATCCGCTTGATTTCCCAGTGCAGGTCGACACCGCTCTTTTCCTTGACCCGCCTGCGCACTTCCTCGCCCAGCGCTTCCAGATCGTCTGCGGTCGCATCGCCCGTGTTGATCATGAAATTGCAGTGCTGCTCGCTCATCTGCGCCCCGCCGATCTTCAGGCCGCGGCAGCCCGCCTCGTCGATCAGCTTCCATGCCTTGCGCTGGTCGGGCGTGCCGGGCGGATCGGGGTTCTTGAAGGTCGAGCCGCCGGTGCGGCTCCTGATCGGCTGGCTCGCCTCGCGCCGCTCGGTGATGGAATCCATCTCCGCCAGTATTTCCTCGCGGCTGCCCGGACGGCCCTGGAACGTGGCCCGGGTGAAGATGAGATCCTCCGGCGCGGCATTGTGCCGATAGGTCATGCCCATTTCGTCAGGCGTCAGCACATGGACCCTTCCGTCGCGAGAAACGGCGCGCGCCTCGATCAGCGCGTCCTTCGTCTCGCCACCATAAGCGCCGCCATTCATGCGCAGCGCGCCGCCAATGCTGCCCGGAATGCCGCGCAGGAAGGAAAGGCCGGCAACCGACGCCTCGGCCGCCGCCCGCGCCACCCGCATGTCCGGCAGGGCGGCGCCGGCGGTCACCTTGCAGTCTTCGCCGAATTCGATATCCGCGAAGCCGCGCGCCAGACGTATGACGACGCCGGGCACGCCGCCCGAACGCACGAGCAGGTTCGAGCCAAGGCCGATGACCGTCACCGGGATGGCGGGGTCGAGCGCGGCCAGGAACGCGGCGAGATCGTCTTCGTCGGCAGGCGTATAGAGCGCCTGGGCCGGACCGCCGACCTTGAACCACGTCAGCGGCGCAAGCGCGAAATTGGCCACAAGCCGCCCGCGCATTCCCGGAAAGCGGGCCGCGATATCCTTCGTGATGTCGGCAAATCCGCTCATGATGCCTCGCCCCCGGAGGGGCGGATGGATTCCAGCTGCGCGGGCAGCGCGTAGGCCCATTGCGTGATCGATCCGGCCCCGAGGCAGATCACCAGATCGTCGGGGCGGACGATGTCGGCGACCAGCCGGGCCAGTGCCTCGGGGTTCGCCAGGCGCCGGGCATCGCGATGCCCCCGGCCGCGCACGCCAGCGACCAGCGCATCGGCGTCGATCCCCGCGATCGGCGTCTCGCCCGCCGCATAGACGTCGGCGACGATCACCGTGTCGGCATCATTGAAACAGGAGCAGAAATCGTTGAAGAGGTCCTTCAGGCGCGTGTAGCGATGCGGCTGCATGACCGCGACGACCCGCCCCCTGCAGGCGTCGCGCGCCGCCTTGAGCGCCGCCGCGATCTCGACCGGGTGATGGCCGTAATCGTCATAGACGCGCACCCCGTTCCATGTGCCCGTCAGCGTGAAGCGACGCTTGACGCCGCCGAAATTCTTCAGCCCCTGGCGGATCTTCTCCACGCGCACGCCCAGCCTGTACGCGACCGAGAGCGCCGCAACGGCGTTCAGCGTGTTGTGGCGCCCGGGCATGGGCAGCATGAGATCGTCCAGACGCGTCTCGACGCCGGTCAGACGCGCGCGGTGCACGACCGCGAAGCGTGTGCCTTCCGGCCCGGGCTGGACGTCGACCAGCCGCATGTCGGCCTGCGGGTTCTCGCCATAGGTGATGACCGTTCGGTCCTCTATGCGACCGACCAGAGCCTGCACTTCCGGGTGGTCGATGCACATCACCGCGAAACCGTAGAACGGCAGGTTCTCCACGAAGATCTTGAAGGCGGCTTTTGCGGCCTCGAACGAGCCGTAATGGTCCAGATGTTCGGGGTCGATATTGGTGATGATCCCGACTTCCGCCGGCAGGCGCACGAACGTGCCGTCGGATTCGTCCGCCTCCACGACCATCCAGTCGCCCTTGCCGAGCCGGGCGTTGGTGCCGAACGCGTTGATGATGCCGCCGTTGACGACCGTCGGATCGAACCCGCCCGCATCGAGCAGGGAGGCGACGATCGAGGTGGTCGTGGTCTTGCCGTGCGTGCCGGCGACGGCGATGCAGGATTTGAACCGCATCAGCTGCGCCAGCATGTCGGCGCGCCGCACCACAGGCAGGCGCTTCTCGCGCGCGCCGGCAAGTTCCGGATTGTCGCGCTTGATCGCGGAGGAGACGACGACGACCCGCGCGTCGCCGAGATTGGCCGCGTCATGGCCGATGAAGACTTTCGCCCCGTGCTCGCGCAGGCGCTTCACATTGGCGCTGTCGGCCGCATCGCTCCCCTGCACCTGATAGCCGAGGTTGAGCAGGATCTCGGCGATGCCGCTCATGCCTATGCCGCCGATGCCGACGAAGTGGATGAGGCCTGTATCGATGGGTGGACGCATGGATACCCTGTCTTTCTCATTGGGCCGCGGCGGTCGCCAGCACCAGATCGGCAAGCGTGCCGGCGGCATCGGCATTGCCGAGGCGCCTTGCCCTGGCGGCCTTATCGGCAAGGCCAGGCGCGTCGGCCAGAACGGTCTGGAGAAGCTCGGCGAGCCTGGTCGGATTGAAACTGGTCTGCGGGATCAGCCAGCCCGCGCCGCCCTGCACGAAGGCGCTTGCGTTCATCAGCTGATCGTTGTCGATGGCGCCGGGCAGCGGCACGAGGATCGCCGGCCGGCCGATGACGCCGAGCTCGGCGACGGTGCTGGCGCCGGAGCGCGCGATGACGAGATGCGCCGAGGCGATGCGCGCCGGCAGATCGTCGAAGAAGCTCTTCAGCTCCGCCCTGGCACCGGCAGCGTCATAGGCAAAACGCGTTTTCTCGATGTCTTCCGCCCGGCACTGCTGGACGATCTCGAGCCTGTTGACCAGCGTCTTGTCGAGCCTTGCCACGGCGCCGGGAACCACATCGGCGAAAATCCGCGCGCCCTGACTGCCGCCGAAAACGAGCAGGCGGAAACGGCCCTCCGCCGTCGGCGCCTCATAGGCTGTCTTCGACGCCTCGATCACCGCAGGCCGCACCGGCACACCGGTCATGACGCATTTCGACGCCACGGCCTCGCCCGTCAGCTGCACCTTCGGAAAGGCCGTGGAGATGCGGCTGACACGGCCGGCGAGAAACCGGTTCGCCCGGCCCATGACGGCGTTCTGCTCCTGCAGGACGGTAGGAACGCCCAGCAGGCTCGCGGCCAGGACGGGCGGCACGGAAGGATAGCCGCCGAACCCGACGACGGCGCGCGGTCTGAGCCGCCGGATGAGCAGGGCCGATTCGATGAAGCCGACGCCGAGCATCGCCATGGAGCGGAGCTTGCCGACAATGCCTTTGCCGGTCACCGTCGCCGCGCGAACCGCATGCACCGCGCCCGGAAAGCGCGCGCTCAGCCCCTCCACGCGCCGGTCGGACACGAGCGCCACCGCCTCGCCGCGCTCGGCGAGCGCCGCGGCGAGCGCCTCGGCGGGAAAGAGATGGCCGCCGGTGCCGCCCGCCGCGAGAAGGATCGGACGGTCCGTCACGCGGTTTTTTCCTTTATCGCCGCCGTCACCTGCCGGCGCGCCAGCGGGTCGGCCGACGGGCGCCTTCGCGTGAGGCCGAGCACCATGCCCATGCCGAAGCCCATCGCCAGCATCGAAGAGCCGCCGTATGAAATGAAGGGTAGCGTCATGCCCTTGGCGGGCAGCAGGCTGAGATTGACGCCGATATTGATGAAGGCCTGCATGCCGAACAGCACCATCAGCCCGGTAACGGCCAGCCGTTCGAACCGGCTCTTCATTCTCACCCCGCTGATCAGACCGCGGATGATGATGAAGCCGATCAGAGCGACCAGCGCCAGCGAGATGATGATGCCGAACTCCTCCGCCCCGACCGCGAAGATGAAGTCGGTGTGGGAATCCGGCAGGACCCGCTTGATCGTGCCTTCGCCCGGTCCGCGCCCGAACCAGCCGCCGCGCAGGATCGCCTCCATCGCCATGTCGACCTGATAGGTATCGTGGGCTTCCGGATTCAGAAAGCGGTCGAAGCGGCTCTGCACATGAGGCAGCAGCGCATAGGCCGCCAGCAATCCGGCGCCGCCCAGAGCGCCGAAAACGCCGATCCATATGGCCGGCATGCCTGCCGCGAAGAACAGCGCGCACCAGATGATGATGACGAGCAGGGTCTGGCCGAAATCGGGCTGCAGGATGAGAAGCGTTGCAACCAGCATCAGCAGCACGAAGGCGGCCGGCAGCGAGGGCATGTCCGGCTTGTCGAAACCCTCCGCGAACAGCCAGGCGCAGGTGACGGCGAAGGCCGGCTTGACGAATTCGGACGGCTGCAGCGCGAAGGGGCCGAGATCGATCCAGCGTCGGGAACCCTTGACTTCGGCGCCGAAGCCGAGTGTCAGGATCAGGAACCCGATGCCGACAAGAAGGACGACTCCGGCGACGCGTCGGATCTGACGCGGTTCCAATAGCGATGTCGCGAGCATGACGCATAGGGTCGGCGTCAGGAACAGGGCGTGACGCTTGACGAAGTGGAACGGGTCGACCTCGAGCCTTTCGGCGACCGCCGGGCTCGCCGCGAGTGAGAGGATCAGTCCGCCGAGCATGAGTATCATGAGCGCCGCCAGCAAGGTGCGGTCCACCGTCCACCACCAGCGTGCTATCGGTCCCTGCGCGGTACGATCGAACATCTGTCAGCCCCTCGTGCCTGCGCGGCGAAGATCGTCGCTGAGCGCCGTGACGGCCGCCCGGAACGCGTCGCCGCGAATTTCGAAATTGCGATACTGGTCGAATGAGGCGCATGCCGGCGACAGCAGTACCACCGGCTCCCGCGCGCCCTCGGAGGCGGCATCGTGCGCCGCGGCATTGACCGCGACTTCGAGCGTGCCGCATTGCCGCGCCTCGACGCGCCCTTCGAGCGCCCGCCCGAAATCGGGCGCGGCCTCGCCGATCAGATAGGCCTTGCGGATACGATCGAACCAGGGTTCCAGCGAACCGATCCCGCCTTCCTTCGAGCGCCCCCCGGCGATCCAGTAGATGTCACGGAAACTCGAAAGCGCGCGCGCCGCGGCGTCTGCATTTGTCGCCTTGGAATCGTTGACGAAAAGTACGCCGCCGATCGTTGCGACCTGTTCCATGCGATGAGCCAGCCCCGAAAAGCTTCGCAGTGCGGGCAGAAGCGCGCGCTCCGGCAGCCCGAGCGCAAGACAGGCGGCGATCGCGGCGATCGCATTTTGCCAGTTATGCTCACCGCGCAGCGAGCCGATGCCATTGAGATCGAGCAGGACACGCGATTGTCCGTCGGCGGCGACATGGACAATCCCGTTGCGGCACCAGATCCCGTCGGCAAGATCTTTCTTCGTCGAGAGTCGAACGATTTCGTGCCCTTCGCCCGCCAGCCGATTTGCGATCCCGGCGCACCAGTCGTCATCGACCGAGACCGCGCCCATGTCGCCCGTCTCGATCAGACGGGCCTTGACGGCGGCATAGTTATCCATCGTGCCGTGACGGTCGAGATGGTCGGGAGTGAGATTGAGAAGGATTGAAAAACTGGCATTGGCGCCGGGCGTGAGGTCGATCTGATAAGACGACATCTCGATCACATAGGCGCGGTGTCCGTCCATTTCCGGAAGATCGAGGATCGCCGTGCCGATATTTCCGCCAACGGCGACCTCCATGCCCGCATGGGCCAGCATGTGGCCGATCAGCGCCGTGGTCGTCGACTTTCCGTTCGTCCCGGTGATCGTGACGACCGGCGTCGCGGGATGATTCTTCGCCCGCATCCGGAAGAACAGTTCCGTATCCCCGATGACCGGCACGCCGGCGTCGTGGGCAAGGCGAACCACCCGGTGCGGCTCCGGATGTGTCAGCGGCACGCCGGGCGATAGCACCAGGCCGGCGATCTGCGTCCAGTCGGCCTTCTCCGGATCGGCCGTCTCGAAACCTTCCTCGCGCGCCGCGGCGAGATTGTCCGCTCCGTCATCCGCTGTGAGCACCTTCGCGCCGCCCGCCCTCAACGCACGCGCGGCCGAAAGGCCGCTCCGGCCGAGGCCGAAGACCAGGACTGTCCTGTCGCTGAAGGTGGTGACGGTGATCATGGCGCGCCTTCCGCTCCTACCGCAGCTTCAGCGTGGAAAGGCCGATCAGCGCCAGCATGATCGCGATGATCCAGAACCGGATCACGATCTGCGGCTCCTTCCAGCCCAGTTGCTCGAAATGATGATGGATCGGCGCCATTTTGAAGATGCGCTTGCCGGTGTAGCGGAACGAGATGACCTGCACGATCACCGAGACGAGCTCCAGCACGAAGAGACCGCCGACGATCGCCAGCACGATCTCGTGCTTGATGCAGACCGCCGTCGCGCCGAGCATGCCGCCGAGCGACAGGGATCCCGTGTCGCCCATGAAGATCGATGCCGGTGGCGCGTTGAACCAGAGAAAGCCCAGTCCGGCCCCGATGATCGCGCCGCACAGCACGGCGAGTTCGCCGGTGCCCGGCACGAAGTGAATCTGAAGATAGTCGGAAAAGATCGCATTGCCGGTCAGATAGGCGATCAGCGCGAAAGTGCCCGCGGCGATCATGACCGGCACGATGGCGAGACCGTCCAGGCCGTCCGTCATGTTCACCGCATTGCCGGCGCCGACGATGACGAAGGCGCCGAACAGAACGAAGAACCAGCCCAGGTCTATCATCACGTCCTTGAAGAACGGGAAAGCCACCGACGTGGAGAACGGCTCGGCGCCCATGTTGATGATAAGGATCACGGCGACGCCCGCAATCAGCGCCTCCACCGTCAGGCGCAATCTCCCGCTGAAGCCGTTGTGGCTGGATTTGGTGACCTTGAGATAGTCGTCATAGAAGCCGACGAGGCCGAAACCGATCGTCACCATCAGGACGATCCAGACATAGGCATTGCTCAGATTGCCCCACAGAAGCGTCGTGATGGTGAAGCTCAGCAGAACCATCAGCCCGCCCATCGTCGGAGTCCCCTGCTTTGTCAGCAGGTGGCTCTGCGGCCCGTCCAGCCGGATCGGCTGTCCTTTGCCCTGGCGGAGCCTGAGCTGGCGAATCATCGTCGGACCGAACAGAAACAGGATCAGCGCCGCGGTGACGACGGCGCCGCCGGTCCGGAACGTGATGTAGCGGAAGAGATTGAAAAACTGCGCGTTGTCGGAAAATCCGGCCAGAAAATTCAACATGTCGTGCCCCGCCCCTCCATCTCTTCGGCCGGTTCAGCCTGCAAGGGGGGATAGCGTTCGCAGAGCGCTTCCACAAGCGGCGCCATCCGGCTGCCGTTGGAGCCCTTGATCATGATCACGTCGCCGTCCGACACGGTTTCGAGCAGGGCGGCCCGCAGACCGTCCGACCTGTCGGCGTGCCGCGCCAGCCTGCCCGGTGGAAGCGCATCGGCGAGCGCGCGCATATGGGGACCGCTGGCGAAGACGAGATCGACGCCCGCGGACGCGATGTCCGATGCAAGTGCCGCGTGCAGCGCGTCCGCCTGATCGCCCAGTTCCAGCATGTCGCCCATGACGGCAATGCGGCGTCCCTTCCCCGCCGGCGCGCTTTGCCCCAGCAATGCGAGCGCGGCGCGCATCGAAGCGGGATTGGCGTTGTAGCTCTCGTCGATCAGGGTTGCCCGTCCGCCGCGAAGGCTCAGCGCGGTCCGCCTTCCCCGGCCTGCCGGCTGTTGCAGGCGCTGCAGCGAGAGTGCGGCCAGGGCAAGATCTGCGCCCATGACCTCGGCTGCCGCCAGCACGGCGAGCGAGTTCATCACAAGATGCTTTCCGGGCGCGCCAAGCTTGTAGGTTACGGAATGACCGAGAATCCTGGCGGAAACGCAGGAACAGGCCGGATTGAGCGCGACCTTCTCCAGCCGCGCCCGTGCGCCTCGGCTCTCGCCGAAACCGATGATCGTCGCGCCCGCCTTCCTCGCCGCCCGTCTCAGCCTTTCAAAATGCGGATTGTCCCGATTGATGATTGCATGGCCGCCGGGAACGAGGCCGGTGAAGATCTCCGCCTTCGCGTCGGCGATTTCCTCGACGGATTTGAAATATTCGATGTGCACCGCATCCACGGTCGTCACGATCGCCGCGTGCGGACGCACCATGCCGACAAGCGGGGTGATCTCGCCCGGATGGTTCATCCCGATCTCGAACACCGCATATGCCATGTCGCGGTCGAGCCGCGCCAGCGAGAGCGGCACGCCCCAGTGATTGTTGAACGAGGCCGCCGATGCATGGGTCGGGCCGGACGCCGACAGCGCAAGGCGAAGGGCTTCCTTCGTGCTTGTCTTGCCGACGCTTCCGGTGACGGCGACGATCTTCGCCTTCGAGCGCGCCCGGGCGGCACGGCCTGCATCCTCCAGCGCCCCGAGGACATCTGGAACGACCAGCAGCGGTCCTTTTCCGGTAATCGTATCGACCTTGTCGCGCGCGACGACCGCCAGTCCCGCTCGCGCCTTCAGCGCGGCGTCGGCGAACTCGTGGCCGTCGAACCGGTCGCCCTTGATGGCGAAGAAGGCATCGCCGGCCGTCACGGTGCGGCTGTCGATGGAAATGCCGTGTATCGGCGCGGCGGGATTGGCATTCCGCAGTTCGCCCCCCGTCGCTTCCGCCAGCTCCCCGATCGTCCAGAGCGCGTCAGCCATGGGCAGCCCCGGAATTGCCGAGCGATGCGATCGCCGAGGTCACCGCCTCGTGGTCGGAAAACGGCAATACCCTGTCGCCGACGATCTGCCCGGTTTCGTGGCCCTTGCCGGCGATCAGAACCACGTCGCCGGGCCGTGCCATCTCCAGCGCCGCATGTATGGCCGCGGCCCGATCGCCGATTTCCATCGCGTCGGGCGCCCCGGCAAGGATTTCCTGTCGGATCGTCGCAGGCGTTTCGCTGCGCGGATTGTCATCGGTGACGATGACGACATCGGCGTTTTCGGCCGCCGCCTTGCCCATCAGCGGGCGCTTGCCCCTGTCGCGGTCGCCACCTGCGCCCAGAACGATGATCAGCCGCCCCGCCGCGAAAGGCCTCAGCGCCAACAATGCCTGCGCCACGGCTTCCGGCTTGTGGGCGTAGTCGACGAACGCCATCGCGCCGTTGATCTCGCCGGCCCGCTCCAGCCTGCCGGGCGCGCCGGAAAGCGTTTCCAGCGCGGCCACCGCCTGATCGCCGGCAGTGCCCGTCGCGATGGCGAGGCCCGCCGCGGCAAGCGCGTTGGACGCCTGGAAGGATCCGACCAGCGGCAGCATGATATCGCGGCGCCGACCCATCACGTCGAGCGTCAGGACCTGTCCGAAACCTTCCGCGCGACTTTCCAGGAGCCGCAGTTCGCGTCCCCTTCGCCCAGTCCTTACCAGCGCCAGACCGCGCGCTTCTGCAATCTTCGCCGCTCGCTCGGCATATTCGCAGTCGCAATCGATCACGGCACCGGCGCCCTGTCCCAGCAATTCGTCGAACAGACGCATTTTGGCGCGGAAATAATCTTCCACCGTCGGATGGTAATCGAGGTGATCGCGGCCGAGATTGAGAAACACGCCCGCGGCGAGCCGCAAGCCGTCGAGACGATACTGATCGAGCCCGTGGCTCGACGCTTCGATGGCCACGTGGCTGACGCCGTCGTCGGCGAGATCGCGCATGGTGCGCGCGATGCCCACCGGATCAGGCGTCGTGAGGCCGGAATAGGTCTCACCCTTCGGCGTCACGATGCCGATCGTCCCGACGCTCGCCGCCTGCAGGCCGAGCGTGCTCCAGATCTGGCGCAGGAAGACGGCGGTCGAGGTCTTGCCGCTGGTGCCGGTGATGGCCGCGATCGTGCCCGGCTGACGGCCATAGAAGCGGCTGGCGGCGCGCGCCAGCGCCCGGCGAGCATTCGCCGAGCGCGCAACCGGCACCGCGACATCCAATGCAGCGTCTTCGGCGGCAAGAACGGCAGCGGCGCCCCGATCGACGGCAGCGCGCGCGAAGGACGCCCCATCGGCCCTGGCCCCGGCAATCGCGGCAAACAGAAAGCCGGGCGCAACCTGGCGGCTGTCGGCCGTAAGTCCGGTGATCTGGATCGCTCCCGCGCCCTCGGGCAGCGAAGCGTCATCCGCGATCAGTCGGCTGAGCTCCATGGAAATGTCATCCCCCGAAACGAGACAAGAACCAGTACGCGGTACGCTGATACAAGAAGGACCGTTACGGCGCGTCGCTCCGCCGACTGAACGCCTAAAAAGCGGCGGAATCCGGTTCGGTCCTCACAAGGGCGACGCCCGTTCCCGGCGTTACGCCCAGCATCGGCGCGACCCGTGCGATGATCTTGCCCGCCGTGGGCACCGCATTCCAGCCGGAGGTGCGGTAGCCATGGGTTTCCTCGGCCGGGTTCGGCTCGTCCAGCATCAGCAGCATGGCGTAACGCGGCTTGTCCATCGGAAAGCCGGCCAGGAAGGTGGTGAGCAGTTTGGAATTGGAATACCGGCCATTGACGACCTTTTCGGCGGTCCCCGTCTTGCCGCCGACGAATATGCCCGGAACATCGGCCTTGCCTGCGGTGCCATCGGCCACGTTGAGCCGCATCAGATCGCGCATCTCGTCGCTGGTCTGCGGCTTGATCACCTGCCTGGCCTCCGTTGCCGCCTCCTCCGCGGTGCGCGGCAGGAAGGTCGGTTCGATGAGCCTGCCGCCATTGATCAGCGCCGCGCCGGCCGCCGCCGCCTGCAGCGGCTGCACGGACATGCCGTGGCCGAAGGAGATGGTCATGCTGGAGAGTTCACCCCAGCGCGCCGGCAGAAGCGGTTCGGCGGTTTCGGGCAGTTCGGTATGCATCGCCTTGAAGAATCCGAGGCGTTTCAGGAATTCCTGATGCCCGTCGATACCGACCTTCAGGGCCATTTTCGCCGTCCCGATATTGGATGAATGGACGAAAATCTCCGGCACGGTGAGGATACGGCGGGTGGCGTGGTAGTCGTCGATCGTGAAGGAGGCGATCCTGAGCGGCTGGCGGGCATCGAAGCTGTCGGTGAGTTTCACCTCGCCGCTGTCGAGTGCCATCGCCACGGTGAACGCCTTGAAGGCGGAGCCGAGTTCGTAGACGCCGGCGGTCATCCGGTTGATCGTCTCCTCGCCGCTGGCCGTTTCGAGGTGGTTGGGATCGAAATCGGGCAGCGAGACCATCGCCATCACCTCGCCCGTGTTGGCATCGAGGATCACCGCGGCCGCGGCCTTGGCCTTGAAATGGTCCATCGCCTGGATCAGTTCGTCGCGCAGCGCATGCTGGACCCTGAGATCGACGGACAGCCTGACGGGTTCCAGCGTGCGCGCATCTCGCGCAAAGCCCGCCTGATGCAGGGCGGCAAGTCCCTGCGTGTCGATATACCGCTCGATCCCGGCAATGCCCTGATTGTCGATATTGACGAGGCCGAGCACGTGAGCGGCGGTCCGACCACTGGGATAGAACCGCCGGTTCTCTTCAACGAAGCCGATGCCGGGGATGCCGAGACGATGAATCTCCGCCTGCTGCGCCGGCGTCATTTCGCGCTTCAGCCAGACGAAACGCCGGTCCGACGACAGGCGCGAGCGCAGATCGGCGGCGTTGAGATCGGGCACCGCGGCGGTCAGGCGCTCGACGGTCTCGTCGATATCGAGGATGTTGTTGGGCTCGCCATACATCGACGGCGTCGCGATGTCGCGCGCCAGGACGATACCGTTCCGGTCGAGAATTTCGGGACGCGCCTGGGAGATCTGCTCGGCCGCGCCGGCATAGTGCGAATAGCCTTCAGGTGAAACGAGGCCGAGCATCACCAGCCTTCCGGCAAGCGCGCAGAAGCCGAACAGAAACGCGGTCATCATCAGCACGATGCGCGCCGGCGTCTGTTCGCCGCGCAGTCGCCATGGCGCATTGCGATGGACGAAGCCGACGATCCGGTCAGCAATATCCGCGCCCGTGAATGTCCCCGTCATCGCCATGATATCAGCGCGAGCCTCCCGTGCTGCCGGTCGTCGTGATGGCGTCCTCGATGAGCATTTCCAGTTGCGCCTTGTTGAGCGGCGCCTTGGGGATGGCGCGCATCGGAATGTCGCTGGCGCGCGCGATCTGGTTCAGGTCGAGCGCCCCGAGGCCGAGATGCCGCTGGGCCAGCGACTGGATGCGCGCCGGATCGTTGAGGTTGCTCCATTCCGCCTGAAGTACGGCGATGTTGTTGCGCGTGCGATCGATCTGGGCGGCCATGCGATCGTTTTCCTCCGCAAGGTCCTTGGCCCGATGCTTGACCTGATAGAGACCGATAGCCGCGACCGCCATGACGGAAAGCAGCAGCAGTGTGGCAAGCCGCCTCATGCCGCACCTCCCGCGCCGAGCACGGCGGGCAGCGTGAAACCGGCGGCGCTGTAGGCGCGCGCCGGCGCGCCGGTGCGCTCCCCGATCCGCAGCTTTGCCGAGCGCGCGCGGGGATTTCCTGCGATCTCGGAGGCTGTCGGCAACACGGGTTTCTTCGGCAGGAGGCGGAATGTCGGTGCCGGACCCGCCGCCGGTTCAGGCATGTGACGGGACACCGCGGCGCGGGTTTCCGAGCCGTGCGAAAAAAAGCTCTTCACCAGCCTGTCCTCAAGCGAATGGAAGGTGACGACCGCGAGACGCGCGCCCGCCTTCAGCACCCTTTCGGCGGCGCTCAGCGCGCGCGCCAGTTCCTGCAATTCGCCGTTCACATAGATTCTGAGCGCCTGGAAGGTTCGGGTGGCCGGATGAATGCGGTCGCGGCCTCTGCCGAGAAGCTGTTCGATGAGGGAAGCGAGTTCTCCGGTGCGCCTGAAGGGCTGCGACGCGCGGCGTTCGGCGATTGCGCGGGCGATGCGCCGGCTCTGCCGTTCGTCGCCGAGTTGGTAAAGGATGTCGGCAATCAGCGCCGGTTCCGCCTCGTTGACGATGTCGGCCGCGCTCGGCCCGGAGCGCGCCATGCGCATATCCAGCGGACCGTCCGCCATGAAGGAGAAGCCGCGCTCGGCGCGGTCGATCTGCATGGAGGAAACGCCTATATCGAGGCAGATCCCGTCGCAGCTTTCATGACCGGCATCGGACAGGACCCGATCGAGTTCGGAGAAAGGGGCCTCGACAAGTTCGAGCCGGCCGGCGAATTCAGCTTTCAGCGCCTGGCCTTCCGCGATCGCGTCCGGGTCGCGGTCGATGGCGATGACGCGGCAATCGGCGGCTTCGAGAATGGCGCGGGAATAGCCGCCCGCGCCGAACGTGCCGTCGACATAGATGCCGCCTGGAACCGGGCGCAGCGCTGCGACGACCTGCGGCAGGAGGACGGGGATGTGACGGACCGGTCCGCCAGCAGCAAGTTCGCCGCGGTCCGTCATCATGCCCGCTCCCCTTCGCCCGCCGGGCGGCCGAGCAGCTTCTTCAGTTCGCGCGCCTTCTGCCTGGCCTCGGCAAGATGCGCGTCGAAACGGCCCGGAGCCCACATCTGGAATTTGTGCCCGACGCCCACGATCACCGCCTCGCCCTCAAGCGCGGCATGATCGATGAGCTGCTGCGGCAGCAGGATGCGCCCGTCGCCGTCGATCCTGAGCGCGACGCAGTCGCCCAGGAGGGCGACGGAGAGCTGGTCACGCTCGTCTGAATAGGCCGGTAGCGCATCGATGAGCCTGTAGATTTCCTCAATAAGACTCTGCCCGCCGCCGTCCAGGCATGCCTGCCCGAGCGCCGGATAGAGATAGACGTCTTCAAACCCCGAACGCGCCAGGATCGCCCTGAAGGGAGCCGGTATCGACACGCGCCCCTTGGCGTCGACGCGATTGCGATAGCTGGACACGAAGCGGTCCATCGAAAGCTCCCAGCCATGCCGCCCGGAACGCGCCGACCAGACACGCCGCGAACCCAACAGCCCCCCCAGATCGCTGCGGCTGAGCGGTCGCCCGTTCGGCCCGCCGAAACCGGCTTTTCGCCACGTCGATCTGGATGATTATGGGATATCATGGGATATGATGGGCGTCAATGGATTGTTAAGCTTCGGCAACGGGATTCGATCCGGATTCATGGTTGATCGAATCTTACCGGACGAGCGCTTAAGAACGCGTTGACGCGCCGGCGCTTGCCGCGCCCGCTTTCGGTCACAGGGGAGGTGAAGACGTCAGCCGGCCTGTAAGCCGGGTTCTGTATGGCGAGCGCCCGGGGGCGCCCGCGTGGCGGTCATTCATCTGGGACGCGCGTTGCCGCGCGCCTCAAGCAACCTACCCGGGTGACGGCGTGAAGAACGCCCGGCGGTCAGCTTGCGCCGCCGCCGCGTCACCCCTATTCGGTTTTGCTCCCGGTGGGGTTTGCCCTGCCCGTTGCGTTGCCGCCCCGGCGGTGCGCTCTTACCGCACCCTTTCACCCTTGCCGCGCCCGAAGGCGAGGCGGTTTGCTTTCTGTGGCACTTTCCCTGGGGTTGCCCCCGCCGGACGTTATCCGGCACCGTTTCTCCATGGAGCCCGGACTTTCCTCTCCGCCGGCCTTTCGGCATTGGCGGAGCGGCCGCCCGGCCGGCTGACGCAGGCCAAGCAGTTAAGGGGCGCCCCCCCGCCCGTCAAGCACTGGCGCCGGTCTCGTCCAGCGCGCTGATCAGATGCGCCAGCGTCGTCAGGGTCGAGCGGTCGGCCACGCCGTCGACGAGCGCGGGACGGAAATGGCGCTGGAAGGCGGCGACGACGGCGCGGGTCGCCTCGTCATAGGCGCCGGTGATGTCCAGCCCGTAGCCATAGTCCGCAAACAGCGTTTGGAGCCGCGCGACACCTTCCCCCCGGTCGCCGAGCGAGAGAAAGTGCCCGCCCGCCATGGGCGCCGGCGGCACCCAGTGGCCGATGCCGGCGGCGGCGAGCGTGCCCCAGGGAAACTTCTCCCCGGGGTCCATCTTGCGCAGGGGCGCGGTGTCGGAATGCGCGACGACATTGCGGCCCGGAATCGGGTGCCGGGCAAGAATGTCGCGCGACAGCGCGATCACGGATCGTATCTGCGCCTCCGGAAAATCGGGAAGACCGTAGTCATGGCCGCCATTGACGATCTCGATGCCGATGGACCGTCCATTGACGTCGTCATGGCCGCGCCAGGAGCCCGCGCCGGCATGCCACGCACGCTGCCCCTCCTCGACGAGACGAAGGATTCGGCCATCCTCGGCAACCACATAGTGGCACGAGACGTCGGCAGCCGGATCGCACAGCCGCGCGGTCGCCGCCGTCTCGCTCTCCATGCCGGTATAGTGCAGGACCAGCATGTCGACCGGCGTGCCCGCCGGCCGCGCTCCGTGATTGGGAGACGGTCCATGGACCGGAATCTCGACCTTCATCGCGGCAGTTCCCGCTCGATCGCCTCGTAGGCCGCATTGATCGCGGCAAGCCGGTCATTGGCGATGCGGCGGCATTCCTCCGGCACGCCTCTGGCCATCAGCCGGTCCGGATGGTTCTCCCTCACAAGCTGCCGGTAGCGGATTCTGATTTCCTCGAAGGCGACCCCGCGTTGCAGCCCGAGAATAGCGTAAGGGTCCTCGGCCAGACGAACGTGCCTTGCGCGGATCGTCGCAAACTCGCCTTCGGTAAAGTCGAATATGGCGGCGACCCGCGCCAGATAGTCGAGTTCCCGATCATGGACGATGCCGTCGGCCTTGGCGATGTGGAACAGTCCGTCGAGTACGTCCGCGAGCGTCTCGCGCTCGTCACCGAAAAGCCTTGCGACCTGCCGTGCATAGGCATCGAATCCTGCAACATCGCGCTCGGCCATCTCGAAGACGCGGTCGACATGCGCCCTGTCCCCCTCGGCGACCTCGAAGATTTGTGTGAACGCGTCGCGTTCGTGATGCGTCACCACACCGTCAGAACGCGCCATCTTTGCCGACAGCGCAATGAGCGCGAGCGAGAAGGTGATGTCGCGCTGCCGCCCGCCCGCGCCGGCCAGTCCGGCGAGGCGTTCGATCAGGCGGCTCGCGGCTTCCCCTGTGACCACGCGGGAAAAGGCGTCGCCGATGCGGCTCCAGACGCTCATGGAGGCAACAGATAAGCCGCTCTTCCGTGTGCGGCAAGCTGCCTGGGTGACGCAGGGGCCGGCCGCGCTGCGAGGCTCTGGCTCATCCTTTCGAACAATACGGAGATTGTCACACGTTCTGTTAGGATCATTGCCGCCGGCGGCGTCCGGCAGGGAGCAAGACAATGACAAGATTGCTGGGTTTATTTGTTGGTGCGACCGCTATGCTGACATCCGTGGCCGCGGCCGGCCCTTATGACGGGCTTTGGCTGCGCCCGGACAGCGGCGCTCATATCCAGGCCTCCGATTGCGGTGGCGGTCTTGGACTCAAGGTCGTCAAATCCTCCGACGCGAAAAGCGTCGGCAAGACGATCATATGTGGCGCCAAACCCGCCGGCGCCAACAGCTGGAGCGGCATAGGCCTGAAGACGGATGACGGATCGAATTTCAAGGGCACCTGGACGCTCGACGGCGACAGCCTGACCTTGCGCGGCTGCCTCACCATCGGATTCCCGTGCCAGACGGAAGTATGGAAGCGTATCAAATAGGATGCGACGCTGTGGAAGTGCAGTCGGCCGCTATAGGGATGCCGCCGTGCGCGCGGCCTGATCGTATTGACCGGACAGCGCGCGCAGAAGATCTGACAGCTCGCTGACCTTGGTGTGATCGAGGCCCAGCGTTTCGAGCGCCTCGATCAACAGCTTGTCGCGGACTTCGGCGAATTCGGTGCAGACGTCCGAACCCTTTTGGGTGACCTCCACCGTCTTTTCCTTGCCCTGCTTTCCGGAACGCACCAACCCCTGCCGCTCCAGCTTCTTGATCGCATAGGCGACGAGATGCGTGTCCTCGATATTGAGCAGGAGACACATGTCGGCCAATGTCTTGGCCCGCCCGCGATGCTTGGCCATATGCATGACCATCACGTCGAGCGGCGTCAGACCGGGTGCCCCCACCGCCGCGGCGCAACGCACAAGCCAGCGCGAGAACGCGTTCAGCGCCATCACCATCGCGAATTCCATCTCCGACAGCGCCGGATTGGTGCCGGTAATCTGCACCAGCTGCTCAACGGACCCGAAACCGGTGCCCTTCTCCTCCGCCACGTTCAATTTCCTTCCCTCCCCAAGAATGGATATTTTTGCTTTTTATGCGCATCTTACGTGTGTTTTGGTGTGCACAATTTAGAGGCATCGTGGCACGGCAGCCGTACAATGTTCAATCAGGAAAACTCCTAGACGGCCTCTTCATGCAACCACAACGCGCATGGCGCGCGCCAAGTTGCTCTCGGCACCCTCCTCGTGAATGATGGCGCCCACCGGGAAAGGATGCCCAGACCCATGACCGCACGCGACGCCTGGCATTTCTGGATAGATCGCGGCGGAACGTTCACCGATGTCGTTGCCGCCGCCCCGGACGGCGCGCTGCACGCGCGAAAGCTGCTCTCCGAGCACCCCGCCTACGAAGACGCCGCCGTTCAGGGCATCCGCGATCTGCTCGGGCTGGCCCCGGATGAAGCGATTCCCGCAGCGCGGATAGCGACGGTCAAGATGGGCACGACCGTTGCCACCAATGCCCTGCTCGAGCGTAAGGGCGATCCGACGCTTCTGCTGACGACGAGGGGTTTCGCCGACGCGCTGGAGATCGGGTACCAGGCCCGTCCCGACATCTTTGCGAAAAATATCGTCAAGCCATCGCTGCTCTATGCGCGGGTCGCCGAGGTGAATGAACGCGTCCGCGCGGACGGTACCGTCGAGACGCCGCTCGATCTGCCGGGAACGGAGGCTCTGCTGCGGGAAGCCCACGCGGCCGGCCTTCGCGCCGTCGCCATCGTGTTCATGCATGGCTGGCGGCATACCGCGCATGAAAGCCAAGCCGCCAGGATCGCCCGCGATATTGGCTTTACCCAGATTTCCGTCAGCCACGAGGTCAGCCCGCTGATGAAGCTGGTCGGGCGCGGCGACACCACCGTTGTCGACGCCTATCTCTCGCCGATCCTGCGCCGTTATGTCGATCGCGTCGCCGGCGCGCTGGACCTGAAGGGAACCGGCGGCCGGCTCATGTTCATGATGA
This sequence comes from Flavobacteriaceae bacterium, assembly GCA_050249695.1. GTDB lineage: Bacteria > Pseudomonadota > Alphaproteobacteria > Rhizobiales > Tepidamorphaceae > JACKJP01. The sequence goes on from JBFWQA010000005.1 coordinate 203,182, forward strand.
GTTCGGGCGGCCTGACGGACGCGGGGCTGTTCCAGGGCAAGGACGCAATTCTTTCCGGCCCGGCGGGAGGCGTTGTCGGCGCGGTGGCCACCAGCCGGCTGGCCGGCCATGACCGCGTGATCGGCTTCGACATGGGCGGCACCTCGACCGATGTCTGCCACTACGATGGCGAACTTGAGCGCGCCTTCGAGACGGAGGTGGCGGGCGTGCGCATGCGCGCGCCGATGATGCGGATACACACGGTGGCGGCGGGCGGCGGTTCGATCCTGCATTTCACCGACGGCCGGTACCGCGTCGGGCCCGACAGTGCCGGCGCCGATCCCGGCCCGGCATGCTATCGCCGGGGCGGGCCGCTGGTCGTGACGGACGCGAACGTCATGCTCGGCAAGCTGTCGCCGGACTTCTTCCCCGCGATTTTCGGTCCGGACCGCGACGAAAAGCTCGATGCGGATACGGTGCGGGCGCGCTTTGAGGAGCTCGCCGCCCGCATCGGCGATGGCCGGTCCGCCGAGCAGGTCGCGGAGGGTTTTCTCACCGTCGCGGTGGAAAACATGGCCAACGCGATCAAGAAAATTTCCGTCCAGCGCGGTCACGACGTGACCGGCTACGCGCTGAACTGCTTCGGCGGCGCTGGCGGCCAGCATGCCTGCCTGGTCGCCGACACGCTCGGGATGAAGACGGTATTGCTCCACCCGCTGTCGGGGCTGCTTTCGGCCTACGGCATGGGCCTCGCCCACATCACAGCCAACAGAAGCCAGGGCGCCGCTCTCGATTTCACCGGCGATCATCTGGACGGCCTGGTCGAATTGCGCGGAAGGCTGTCGGCGGCGGCCCGCGCGGAAGTGACTGGACAGGGCGTTCCGGAATCCGCCATCGCCCTGACGGCGCGCCTGCACCTGCGTTACGAGGCCACGGACACGCCGTTGCCGGTTTCCTTCGCCGACGACGACATGGAGCGCATGCGCGCCGAATTCGAAGAGGCGCATCGCCGTCAGTTCGGGTTCGTCTTCCCCGGCCGCCAGATCGTCGCCGAGTTGGTGGAGGTGGAAGCCGCCGGCGGCGGCCGTCCGCCGGACGAGCCCAGGCAGGCTCTGTGCACGGATTCGCCGGAGCCGGCCGCGAAAACGCGCTTCTTTTCCGCCGGCGCATGGCACGAGGCGTCGATTTTCGTGCGCGAAGGCCTGCGGCCGGGCCATCGGATCGCGGGCCCCGCCCTGATTGTCGAGCCGCATCAGACGATCGTCGTCGAACCGGGCTGGGCCGCGGACATCACCGCGCGCAACCACGTCATCCTGACGCGAACCGCTCTCAAACGCCGCGAAGCCGCCATCGGCACCCATGCCGATCCGGTGATGCTGGAAGTCTTCAACAACCTGTTCATGTCCATCGCCGAACAGATGGGAGTCACCCTGCAGAACACCGCCTCTTCGGTGAACATCAAGGAGCGGCTCGATTTCTCCTGCGCGGTCTTCGACGCCGACGGCGCGCTGATCGCCAACGCGCCCCACATGCCGGTGCATCTGGGCTCGATGGACCGTTCGGTCGAAACCATTGCCAGGCTGAATCGTGGGACGATCCTTCCCGGAGATTCCTTTGCGCTCAACGCGCCCTATAATGGTGGCACCCACCTTCCCGACATCACCGTCTGCACGCCCGTCTTCGACCATGACGGTGCAAATATCCTGTTCTGGGTGGCAAGCCGCGGCCACCATGCCGATGTCGGCGGCACGGCGCCCGGCTCCATGTCACCGCGCGCCATGAACGTTGAGGAAGAAGGCGTGCTGATCGACAACCTGAAGCTGGTCGACGGGGGCGCGTTCCAGGAAGAGGCGCTGCACCGGGCGCTGACCGATCATCCGTTCCCGGTCCGCAATGTGGCGCAGAACGTCGCCGATCTGCGGGCTCAGCTCGCGGCCAACGAGAAGGGCGCGCACGAATTGCGCCGAATGGTCGCGCATTTCGGTCTCGACGTCGTCAACGCCTATATGGGCCATGTGCAGGACAACGCGGCAGAGAGCGTCCGGCGCGTCATCGATTCGCTCAGCGACTGCGAATGCGAATACCCGACCGATCAGGGCGCGGTGATCCGCGTGAAAATCTCGATCGACCGTGAAAGGCGCGAGGCGACCGTGGACTTCAGCGGCACCAGCGCCCAGCAGAACAATAATTTCAACGCGCCCGAGCCGGTCACCCGCGCGGCCGTCCTCTACGTGTTCAGGGTGATGTGCGAGGCGCCTATACCAATGAATGTGGGCTGCCTCAGGCCGATCCGTCTGATCGTGCCGGAAGGATCGATGCTGCGGCCCGCCTACCCTGCCGCCGTCGTCGCCGGCAATGTGGAAACCAGCCAGCATGTCACCAATTGCCTGTTCCTGGCGCTCGGCGCATTGGGCAGCGCGCAGGGCACGATGAACAACCTCACTTTCGGCAACGCGACATATCAGTATTACGAGACGATCTGTTCCGGCGCGCCGGCCGGCCCCGGTTTCGACGGCGCCGATGCGGTCCACACCCATATGACCAATTCCAGGCTGACCGACCCGGAAGTACTCGAACACCGGTTTCCGGTCCTGCTGGAGGATTTCCACATCCGACGCGGCTCGGGCGGCAAGGGGCGCCGGCACGCTGGCGGCGGGACCAGCCGGACCCTGCGGTTCCTGGAGCGCATGGATTGCGCGCTGCTCTCAAGCCACCGCGAGATCGCGCCGCCCGGCCTTGACGGCGGCGGGGAGGGGGAAAGAGGCCGCGCAAGCATCAGGCGCGCGAACGGACGCGTCGAGACGCTGGCGGGCTGCGACCAGACCGTGCTGGAACCCGGCGAGGCGATCACGATCGTCACGCCGACGGGCGGCGGCTTCGGCAAGGCCTGATCCCGGCACCGTCCCGCATTTGTAGATTTCCATCTTTGTGCTAGTGACCTCCCGCCCCGGCGGGTCGGGTGCGGTTCGGCGACAGGCAGCACACGGCTGGGGGTGCGATGATTCCGGAACGAAGCAGCGATTACCGTCCCTATATCGACGGTCTGCGGGCCATCTCCATCCTCTCCGTGGTCGGCTATCACATCGGCCTGCCCGGCTTTTCCGGCGGCTTTATCGGCGTCGACATATTCTTCGTGATCTCCGGCTACCTGATCATCGGCCATCTAGTGGAAGACAACCGCCGCGCCACCTTTTCGATTCTGACCTTCTACGCGCGCCGGTCGCTGCGCATTCTGCCGCCCTATCTGCTTATGGTCGCGCTGGTCTGTCTCGTGGCGCCGATATTCCTGATCACACTGCGCTCCTACGAGGACTTCGCGCGCGCCGCGATTTCCGCCCCGCTGATGCTCTCGAACCTGATCTTCTATCTCAAGCAAGGCTATTTCGACATCGATTCGCTGGAAAAGCCGCTGCTTCACACCTGGACGCTTTCGGTCGAGGAACAGTTCTATCTCGCCGCCCCGCTGACGATCCTCCTTCTGTCGCGGGTATTCGGCGGCACGATCGGCCGGCGCGCCTTCGCCGCCGCCTGCCTTCTCGCTCTCATCTCCTTCGTCGGATGCGTCCTGCGTACCGATCTGGGTGAAAAGAACCCCGCCTTTTACGCGCCGCACTGGCGCGCCTGGGAATTCATCATCGGCGGCCTTGCGGGTACCAGCGCCGCCTTCATCTTCAACCGGCTGCCGCGCGTCGTCTCTGAAGCCATCTCCCTCGCCGGCATCGCGGCGATCATCGGCGCGATCGTGTTGTTCAGCGAGGATATGGTCTATCCCTCATGGCGCCCGTTGATCCCGGTCGCCGGCGCCGCCCTTATCCTGATGGCCGGGCGCGCCGGCGCAAGCCCGATGACCACGGGCCTGCTCGGCCTGCGTCCGATGGCCTGGATCGGCCTGATCTCCTACTCCTGGTATCTGTGGCACTGGCCGGTGCTGTCCTATTTGCGCATCCATCGCGGCGGCGTGGTCGACCTGCCCGTCGACGCGACCGTCGGCGGCCTCCTGGGCCTGCTCCTCGCCATCGCCAGCTATCGCTTCGTCGAGTTGCCCACGCGCCGTTTGCGCCATCGCCTCGGCCGCGACCTCTCTGCGCGCAAGGTCGTGCTGATTGCCGTTCTCGCCTGCGCCGCGACAGCCGGTCTCGGCGGCCTGGCGAGCCTCGCCTCCTACAAATATTCCGAATACCGGATCGAGACGACCTATCACACGGAAGGCCGCGGCACGCTGAACAACGGATGCCGGCTGCTGGCGATGCGCGAATTGCCCGCGCACTGCATCGAAGGCGATTACGGCATCATCCTCGGCGACTCCACGGCCAACGCGCTCTACGAGAGCCTGGCCCGGCACTATGACGAGCGCGGCATTACCCTGGTCGCCGTCGCCCGCGGCGGCTGCAACGTCTTGCTCTTCACGCCGGAGAACCAGCGCAAGCGGCAGAACCACCAGTGCTACAATCTGGTGCCCATGCTGCAGGAGATCCTCCGTAGCCCGAACAAGCCGCGCTTCGTCATTATCCACTCCCGTGCGCTTTCGACGAAACGCGAGACAGCGGGAGATGTCGAGGCGCTCATCCGCCAGTTCGATCTCGAAGCGACGCGTGTCCTCCTCGTCGCGCCGGCGCCGTGGTTCGGGGAATCGTCGCTGACCTGTGTCATCCTCGCCGACAGGCGCAAGGCCGACTGGTCCACATGCGACAGCACGCGCGCGGAGAATGACAAATGGCAGAAGGAAGCCGCAGAAACCATGAAAGCGGTGGCCGCGCGGCTGCCCAATACGCGTTTCGTCGATCCGATGACCGTATTCTGCGACGATGAGACCTGCCGCCCCTATCGCGGCAAGGTCCTGCTGTTCGAGGACCATACCCACGTCATGCCGTCGGGCGCGGATGCGATCATAGATGCCTTCGCCGATGATTTCGAATGGGCGGCCGAAGGTGGTGGAGCCGGCGAACCAGAACGCTGACAACCGCGTTAGGCAAGACCGAACGAGGTCCGAATGCGCTTTGCAACTCTCGCCCTGGTGGCCGTTCTCCACGTGGTTTGCGCGGCCGCTTACGCTGCCGAAATGCCGCCGGTGCCGCTCCCGGAGCCGCGCCCGGCAATTTCCGAACAGCCGCCGGCTGCCGTCCCGGAAAAGGCCGGTCAGACAGACACCGCGCCCACCATGCAAACACCGGTGGTGGCGGCCTGCGATATCGTCGGCGTCTTTTTCTCCAAGGCCGAACAACCCGAGGCAGATGCGCCCGACGGAAGCGGGACAGCCTGTTTGATTGACAACCCGGTGACGCTCGATGCGGTGCTCGCCCTCGACGGCAACCGGCGCATCGCGGTATCGGGCACGCCGCTGTTGGCCTGCGCCTACGCGTCGCAGTTGGGCACCTTCCTGCGCACCATCGCCGACCCTATGGCGCTGGGCCATTTCGGAGCCTCGATCCGCGAAGTGCGGACCGGGCCGGGATTCCAGTGCCGCTACAGAAATCGCGCGAGCGGAGGCAAGGTCAGCGCCCATGGTCGCGGCATCGCTCTCGACATTGCGGGCTTTGAACTGACGGACGGCCGGGTCGTCGCCGTCGGCACCGGCCCGATGGAGGACCGCGCGTTCATCGACGCGATACGCAAGGCATCCTGCGGGCATTTCACAACCGTACTCGGGCCGGGTTCCGACAGCGCCCATGAGACGCACGTTCATTTCGATACTGAACGCCACGGGCGTTCCGACGCCTATCGCATATGCCAGTGATGGACGCGCTTGCCGGCACCGGCGCGGCCCTTTAACAGGTCAGGAGCCGCACTTACATGTGGGAGCGGCCGCAAGCACGCGGATCGCGTTCTTGCCCTCAACGGCCGGTATCTGAATGCATTTCGACACACAAATGCTGACCGCTCTCCTGCAGGTCATCCTCATCGACGTCGTTCTCGCCGGAGACAACGCCATCGTCGTGGGGATGGCGGCGGCCGGCCTGCCCGCCCAGCAGCGCGCCAAGGCGATCATGCTCGGCGTCGCGTTCGCGGCCGTACTCCGCATCCTTTTCGCACTTGTGACGACGCATCTGATGGCGATCGTCGGGCTCACCTTCGCCGGCGGACTGCTGCTCGCCTATATTGCGTGGAAGCTGTGGCGAGAGACCCGGATGGGGCATATGGGCGCCTCTGAGGAAAAGGCCCATGCCGAGCCGAAATCCTTCGCCGCGGCCGCGGGACAGATCATCCTCGCCGATATCTCGATGTCGCTGGACAATGTACTCGCGGTCGCCGGCGCCGCGCGTGAGCATCCCGGCGTTCTGGTCATCGGCCTCGTGCTGTCCGTGGCGCTCATGGGGCTTGCCGCCGGCTATGTCGCCCGCCTCCTCGACCGCTTCCACTGGCTCGCCTATGCGGGTATTGGTCTGATCGCCTATGTCGCGGTATCGATGATGGTCGAAGGCTGGTCGGAAGTCGGCGTCGTCGCGGCGCGGATGTTCTGACCGGGGAAATGCCGCTAGCCATTCGTTGAGGGGAGGCAGATGACGGCCGATCATAGTATTTCAGCTCGCAAGTTCGATACCGGCCGGGCCGGCGAATACGAACAGCAGAGCCGCATCGCCCTTGCCGGCTACGATGCCTGCCACGAACTTGCCGCCTGCATGCTCGCCGCTTCCATCGGCACCGGCAGGAAGGCGCGCATCCTCGTCGTCGGTGCCGGCGGCGGCGCGAAAGAAGTGGTCACCGCGGGCGCGCTGGAGCCGAACTGGACGTTCACCGCGGTCGACCCCTCGCAGGCCATGATGGATCTGTCGATCGCCCGTCTTGAGGAGCATGATCTGCTCGGGAGAACGGAGATCGTCGTCGGCTCCCTTGACGGCGTTCCGGCCGCCGATCCGTTCGACGCTGCGACGCTGATAGGCGTTCTGCACCATATTCCGGGGGACGCGGACAAGATCGTCCTGCTGCGCCAGATCGCGGAACGCCTTAAGCCGGGGGCGCCGCTGATCCTCGCCGGCAACCGCTACGCCTATGCCAGCCGCCCCCAGCTGCTGGCGGCCTGGGAACAGCGCTGGCGGATGACGGGGTCATCGCCTGATGAGATGAAGGCGAAGCTGGCCAAGATCCTCGACAGCGCCGATCCGCCGCAGTCCGAGGAAGCGGTCGCCGCGCTGCTCGCTCAGAGCGGGTTCGACGCGCCGGAACCCTTCTTCTCCAGCCTCTTCTGGTGCGCTTGGATGAGCCGCAAGCGGCCGGTGTGAAGGCCGCGAAAATATCAGCAAAGTCTTGAAACGGTCATTATGGCCTTGTCACACTGCGCCAACCGCTGCGAATCGCGAAAGGCAACCCATGAACCGTATCGTCTCCGCCGCCTCCCTTTTCTTCCTTATCGCCATGGCGCCGGCACAGGCCGCCACTTGCGGCGGTGATTTCAATCAATGGCTGAACGGCGTCTTACAGGAGGCTCGCGCGGCGGGAATATCTGACCGGGCGATCAGAACGGCGTCGCCACAGATGGTCTATGACAAGAAGATCATTTCGCGCGACCGGGCCCAGGGCGTTTTCGCCCAGACGTTTCTGGAATTCTCCGGCCGCATGGTGTCTGGCTACCGGCTCACCAACGGCGCCGCGAACCTGCAGAAATACGCCAATGTATTCAAGGCTGTGGAACAGAAATACGGTGTGCCCGGCCCGGTGATCGTGGCCTTCTGGGCGCTGGAAACCGATTTCGGCGCCGTCCAGGGCGATTTCCATACCTTCACCGCCCTCACGACGCTTTCCTATGACTGTCGCCGCCCCGAACTGTTCCGCCCGCAACTGATCGCAGCCCTCAAGCTGCTCGATCACGGCGACCTGCCCATCTCCGACTTCGTTGGCGCCTGGGCGGGCGAGATCGGTCAGACGCAGATCCTCCCCAAGGATTACATCGAATATGGCGTCGATTTCGACGGCGACGGCAAGGTCGACCTCAAGCGCTCCACGCCGGACGTCATCGCGACGGCCGGCCATTTCATCCAGGGCCTCGGCTGGCGTCGCGGCGAACCCTGGCTGGAAGAGGTTCAGGTGCCCGCCAACATGAACTGGGAAGAGGCCCGCCTGGACAACAAGCTCCCGCGCGCCGACTGGGCCGCCCGAGGCGTGCGCCGCGCCGATGGCGGGGCGTTGCCCAAGGACGGCCTCCCGGCAAGCCTGCTTCTGCCGATGGGACACACCGGGCCGGCCTTCCTCGCCTACCCCAATTTCGGCGTCTATCTGGAGTGGAACCAGTCACTGGTCTACTGCACGACCGCTGCCTATCTCGCCACCCGTCTTGCCGGCGCGCCCAAAGTGTCGGCAGCCGCCAATCCGCCGGGCCTGTCGCTTGGCGAGATGAAGGTGCTTCAGCAGAAATTGCAGGCGCGCGGATATCATGTCGGCGAGGTTGACGGCATCCTGGGCGAGAACACGCGCGCGGCCGTGCGCGCCGAGCAGAAGCGGCTCGGGCTGCCCGCGGACGGGTGGCCGACCCAGGCACTCGCCGGTCAGCTCTGACGCCTACTTGCAGTAATGCGTGCCCTGCGCGTTGTGCCGCGCCAGATCGAGATGGAGGTGGTCCTGATGGTGCCGGTCCGATTCCGGACCGAGCACGGTCGTGAAGATGTCGCAGCTCTCCCGATGCACGGCGCGCAGGAATCCGGCCTCCCGGCTGATGCCGAAGAAGCTGTCCCAGCCGTCCTTGACGCTGATCTCGCGTCCGCCCGCGAGCTTGAATGCGGCGACGTCGAGCGCGTTGCCGAATGAATGTTCCGAAAGCTTGGCGCCGCGCTCATTGTTGCGCGTGCGGCAGCCGTAGCTGGCGATGTTCTTGACCTCCACCACGGGCTGCCCGAAGCGGATCAGCGCCGCCGGCTGGACGACGGTGCGCAACCAATGTTGTACGGCAACGACCATCTGGCAATTGAGCGTCGCCGCGGGCTTGATGTCGGCAAGCCCCATACCGATCGAGCTCAACGCGAAAGGCTGACGGATGCCGCAGACTCCCGGCCCGTCGATCGGCTCTTTGCGGTCGACGAAGGCCGTCACCATGGCCCCCTTCAGGCCCAGGCACTGCATCTCCGCCTCGTCGCGCCAACGGTTGCGTTCGACCTCGTCGCGCGACTGGCCGCCGAACATGTTGAACGACGGCCCGGAGCAGGCCGACAGCAAAACGCCCAGCACCAGGGCGAGCGCCCCGTGTTTCAGAATAGTCCGTCCCATGGAGATGATCCTGCGCCCGAGAGGGCAAATTTCCCGTGAAGAAACAGGGTTAAGCGAGGGTTAAGCCCTCGACACCCTGATGTGCGGACAGCCCCGCGGCGGCCCCGTGAGCAGGCCCGCACGCGCGGCCTTCGCAATTGGCCTCACGCACCTGATGCCCCTGGGGTCGGTATGTGGCCCGATGGATGAAGCGGGGCGCCGCTGGCACGGCGCCCCGCAACTCCCATGAGCCTGCGCCCGCCGCATCGCTGGCGACGCATTCTGCGGCCAGACCCGGCTAAAGGCCCGCGGCAGGAGGAAGGCGGGAAATACGCAACGCAACTCAACAACTGATACGCGTTGCCCGCCCGGCGATTCGAACCCTTGGCGAGGCGCGATACGCAGCCGGGTCAGAAGGGCAACAGAACGGACTCTGCCAGATTACGGTTTGCGAACCGTTAGTTGGCAGCGAAACGAACTGTCCCGTTTAGGGCCAAGCTGATTAACGGGACACAGTGCAATCGTTGACGCGCGCGACCCGGCACGCCGGCACGCGCCGATTGTGGCGGAAATCCGGCATCCACCGCATTGGAAGGGTCTTGTCGATGATTTGTTACCCGTCCGCGAAAAAAGGTTTTTCGCGCCGCAACTTTCCTACAGCCTAACCGTTTCAATGGTTCGTCTGAACGAGCGGGCCGGCGAATGGCCATTCATGCGGCGGCGCACAATCAAAAACGCTTTGAGCCCGTCCGCATCGCCGGTACCATCGTCTTATGCCACCACTGGCAGGAGGCCAACATGACGAGATCGAAGACCCTGAATACAATGGTTCTTGGTTTTGCGTTCCTGTTTGTCGCGGCCATCGTGCTCGGCACGATGTAGATCATCCTGAAAGCCGGGAAATAAGCTCCCGGGATCTTTGAATGAAACTGGCCGCCATTGGCGGCTTTTTCTTTGGTGGCCCTCGTCCGGGCGGATCAGGCCGCCGCGACGGCCTTGCCGCTAATCCCCGCTCTCTGCGCCAGCGCGATAGAAGGCGCGGCCTTGTTGAGCGTGTAGATATGGAAGGATGGCACGCCGGCCGCCGTCAGGTCCGACAGCTGCGCGGCCGCATAATCCACCGCCCTTTCCGCAGTGAGCACCGGATCATCCTCGGCGCCGGCGAAATGGGCCAGCATTTCAGCAGGTATCTCGGCTCCGCACTGCTCGGCCATGCGCCTGACGGCAGCGAAGTTGGCAACCGGCAGGATGCCGGGGACGAGTTCGATGCTGATGCCGCGCCGCGCGATACGTTCGCGCAGATCATGGAAATGGCGGTTGCGAAAGAAAAACTGGGTGATCGCTCGGGTCGCTCCGGCGTCGGCCTTGGCTTCGAGCATGTCGAGATCCACGTCGAAATTCGCCGATTCCGGATGCTTTTCCGGATAGGCGGCAACCGTGATTTCAAACCTTCCGATCCGCTGCAGCCCGGCAACAAGCTCGGCCGCGTTGCGATAGCCGTTCGGATGAGCCTCGAAACGCCCCGCGAATGCGCCGGGCGGATCGCCGCGCAGCGCGACGATGCGGTGGATGCCTGCCTCGAGGTAGCTGCGCGCGACGGCATCCACATCGTCCCGGCTGGCGCCCACGCAGGTCAGATGCCCGGCGGCGGCGATACGATGCCGCTCGACGATGTCGCGGAGCACGCCCAGCGTGCGGTCGCGCGTCGAACCGCCTGCCCCGTAGGTGACCGAGACGAACTCGGGCGCAAGGCCCTTCAGTTCGCCGATTGCCTGGTCGAGCGCAATCGCGCCGCCGTCGGTCTTTGGGGGAAAAAACTCAAATGACAGATTGACGAGTTGCATGATCGGTATGCCCTACGCCGCGGCGATCGCGTCGGAAGCGGCAGCCGCGCGCCCCGACCAGATCGTCACGGTCAGTTTTCCCGGCTCGCCCGAGCCGATATCCCACATTTCCCCCGGCGTGATGCCGGCTTCTTCCAGCCAGCCATTGATCTGTTCGGGGTTGAAGCCGAGCCGGCGGTGCGCGTGATTCTCGCGCAGTTGTTCCATGTCGTGAGGCGCCAGATCGACGATGACGGCAAGGCCGCCGGGTTTCAAAAGCCGCGCCGCCTCGCGCACCGCAAGCGCCGGGTTGTCGAGAAAGTGCAGCACCTGATGCAGGATGACGGCGTCGGCGCTACCGGTGTCGACTTGCGGATTGTAGACATCACCCTGCCGCAGTTGCGCGTGACGCACTCCCGCTGAATCCAGCCGGGACCGCGCATAGTGAAGCATGTCCTGCGACAGATCGATGCCGACGCCCCGACGATACCGGTCGGCAAGGAGTTCCAGCATCCGCGCCGTGCCGGTGCCAAGATCGACGAGAAGGTCGAGCCCACGCGGGATCAGCGCCTCGATTCGCGCTTCGACTTCCTTCTCCGGCGCCTGGAGCGAGCGGATTTCGTCCCACTTCGCCGCATTGGCGCTGAAATAGCGCGCCGCCAGCGCGGCATGGGCCTCCCGCACCGCCTCAAGCCGCTCGAGATCGCGGCGCAGAATGGGGTCATGGGGATCGCTCATCGCAAGCAGTTCGGACACCAGGCGGCCGCCCGCGCCGCTCTCGGCAAGGCGAAAAAACGCCCAGGTGCCTTCGGGATGCCGCTCGACGAGCCCGGCGTCGCCCAGCAACTTGAGATGGCGCGAAATGCGCGGCTGGCTCTGGCCGAGAATGTCAGTCAGGTCCTTGACGCTGCGTTCCCCGCGCGCCAGAAGCGACAGGATGCGCAGCCGCGTGGGCTCCCCGGCCGCACGCAGGCCCGTCAATATCTCTTCCAGCCGAGCACCGGCCACGGGACGCCTCAATCATTCATAAAGATATATTTATGTTTAAACTTGGAGCGCGGGAAATGCAAGCATCGCGAGGAAGCAGAGAAATGGGACCGGAAAGTCGATCGGGTGGCATATGACGGGATCGAGCGGAAGCCGCGAGGGAGAAGTCGCGCTCGACGCGCCGCCGCGGGCCGACGATGCGGGTCTCGTTTTCGTCGGCCATGTCGAGACCCCCTGGCGTAGCCGGGCAGATTGTCCGCGCAACATCCGGCAGGCCCGCGAGCGGGACGGCTGGAGCCGGTTGCACGTCGCGGCGCCCTTCCGCCCGGCCCTCACCGGGCTCGCCGTGGGGCAGCCGATCATCGTGCTTTACTGGCTAGGCGGGGCCCGCCGCGATCTCATCCTGCAACGACCCCGACATCGCGATACCGCGACCGGCACGTTCAACCTGCGTTCGCCCGTGCGCCCGAACCCGATCGGCCTTGCTGTAACGACCATCCGCACTCTCAACGTCGAACAGGGTGTTCTTGACATCGATCCGCTCGACTGCCTGGACGGCACCTCGCTCATCGACATCAAGCCGTGGCTGGAAAGCGTCGATATCCCCGCTGCAGCTACGCCGGCCGGGTGAATGCTTCGCGCTCGGCCTCGCACTCGGCCCGCAGGGCGCAACCCTCGAGGTGATCGTTCACCAGCCCCATCGCCTGCATGAAGGCATAGACCGTGGTCGGCCCCACGAAACGCCAGCCGCGCTTCTTGAGGTCCTTCGATATCGCCTTCGACATGTCGGTCTGCGCCATCGCCTTGACCGTCGCCCAGTCGATCGTCCCGGGCCGGGCCTCGGGCCGTGGCTCATGAGCCCAGAAATAGGCGGCCAGCGAACCGAATTCCCTTTGCAGTTCCGTCGCCCGCGCGGCGTTGTTGATCGCCGCCTCGATCTTTCCCCGGTGACGCACGATTCCCGCATCGACCAGCAGCCGGACGACATCCTTTTCGCCGAACCGTGCGACTTCGTGAAAATCGAACCCGGTAAAGGCTTTGCGGAAATTCTCGCGCTTGCGCAGGATGGTCAGCCACGACAGGCCGGATTGGAAGCCTTCAAGGCATATCTTCTCGAACAGCCTGAAATCGTCGCCCTGCGGGCGGCCCCATTCATGGTCGTGATAGTCGATATAGTCGGCAAGCCCGCCATGCCACCCGCAGCGCGCGATCCCGTCCTCGCCGATGATCAGACCATTGCTCATGCCTTCTCTCCCCGGCTTTTCCTGTCGCTGCTGACCCTGACCTCCACCGGCCCCCTGATCGCCACATCCCGCTTGGGATAGGGTATCTCGATTCCCTTTTCATGCAGGCGGTCCCAGAGGCCGAGCAGCACCTCGCCCCGGATATTGGCGACACCGAAGGCGGGATCCTCGATCCAGAAGCGCAGCAGATAGTTGACCGATGAATCGCCGAACTCGGCCAGATGACATACCGGGGCCGGCGCTTCCAGAACGCGCTTTGCGCCCTTTGCGGCCTCCACCGCGATCTTACGGACTTCATGCGGATCGGCCTCGTAGGAAACGCCGAAACGCACCTCCAGCCTGACGCGCGCATTGGAGAACGACCAGTTGATCACCCGCTGGGTGATCAGATCCTCATTCGGGATCAGATACTCCTTGCCATCGCGGGTGACGACCGACACGTAGCGGGCGCCCAGCGAGCCGATCCAGCCAAAGGTTTCACCCAGTTCGATCACGTCGCCCGGCTTGATGGAACGGTCGAGCAGCAGAATGAATCCGCTGACCAGGTTGGAGACGACCTTCTGAAGGCCGAAGCCGATGCCGACGCCGACCGCGCCCGACAGGACCGCAATGCCGGTCAGGTCGATGCCGGCGACCGACATGGCAACGACGACCGCGACGACGAACAGGACGATCCGGACGATCTTCGCGATCAGCACCGCCGCCGAAGGGGACAGGTCGGATGTCTTCTGCAGCGCCATCTCGCCAAACCGGCCAAGCCGGCTGGCCGCGACCAGCAGGAGTGTTACGAGGACAACCGCCTTGAGCACCGAGAGCGCCGTATAGCGCGTTTGACCGACGCTGAAGCCGATCGCGTTCAGCGCATTCAGCGTCGGCTCGAGCAGGCCGACGATCGAAAGCGCGGCGATCGAGAAGGCACCCGCAGTGATGATCCAGAAGAGCAGCCGGTTGGGGACCAGCCGGGCGACGAAATAGATGACGACCCAGGCCGTCGCGAGGTTGGCCGCAACGCCGATCAGGTAGGACCGGCTCGGCCACGTGGCTTCGCGGATGGCCAGATAGGCGCCCCAGACGAGGACCATGAAGATGACCGGCGTGGCATGCCGCAGGAACGTGCGCGCGACCCCTGACACATCCACCCGCGCGGCGTAGCGTCTCAGCCAGCGCCCCAGGGCGAAGGCGATCGCAAGGCAGACCGCGATGAGAGCGAGTTGGTAGACGATCCAGACGGACGACAGCGAGCCTACCATCGTCCGTATGGCATCGAGCGCGCTTTGAAACGCCTCGGTCCCTGTCATCGCCCGTACGCTCGCGCCGATTCACCCATCGGGCCATCTTATCGCCCGGCGCGGGAGGAACAAGGAGAGCCGGGCCGGGCGGTCTCCCGGCCCCGAGAGGTCAGTTCCGCAGGGGTTTGAGCCACGGCGCCATGCGCGACATCACGCCGTCGCGCTTGACGACGTAGTGCCAGAGGGCCCCCGCGACATGAACGCCGGTGACCGCCCACAGGAGATTGGTGAGCAACTCGTGCACGTCGCCCGCTTCCGGGTTGATCCAGACGCTCGCGGCGCCCGATGCGGGAACGATGACGAGCAGCGCGTAAAGCGCGATGTGACCGATGCGGGCGCCCCGCTCTTCCCATACCGACAGGCCCGGCGTCGGCGCCGGAACGCCGCCGAACAGGCGCACCGCGAACCGCAGCGCGGTCAGCACGAGAACGGCAATGCCGGTCCAGATGTGGATATTGGAGAGCGTGACGTCGAAGGCTTCAGCCTGCGTGCCGCGCGCCGTGGCGCGATGCACATGCGAGGCTCCGTCGCTTGAAAAATACTGCACGACGAGCAGTACCACGATCAGCCAGTGGAGGCCCAGCATCGGGCGGCTATAGCGTTCGGTCATCTCTCTTCTCCGAATCGTTGTCCCGGCCCATCCCGGCCGGCCTCGATCCATTAGCGATGGCTTGTATCAGAATCTTGTCAATACTTTATCAGTACTAACGCGTAAGGCGCTTGTACTTGATCCGGCGGGGAACGATCGAATCCTCGCCGAGGCGGCGCTTCTTGTCCTCCTCATAGGATTCGAAATTGCCCTCGAACCATTCCACGTGACTGTCGCCCTCGAAGGCGAGGATGTGCGTCGCCAGCCGGTCGAGGAACATGCGGTCATGGCTGATGACGATGGCGCAGCCGGCGAAATTCTCCAGCGCGTCCTCGAGCGCGCCGAGCGTCTCGGTATCCAGGTCGTTGGTCGGTTCGTCGAGCAGCAGCACGTTGGCGCCCGATTTCAGCATCTTGGCCAGGTGCACGCGGTTGCGCTGGCCGCCCGAAAGGCTGCCCACCTTCTGCTGCTGGTCGCCGCCGCGGAAATTGAACGCGGATGTATAGGCGCGGCTGTTGACTTCCTTCTTGCCGAGCAGGATCAGGTCGTTGCCGCCCGACACCTCCTCCCAGACCGTCTTGTTGGGATTGAGGTCGTCACGGCTCTGGTCGACATAGCCCAGATGCACCGTCTCGCCGATACGGATTGAGCCGGCGTCGGGCTGTTCCTGACCGGTCAGCATCCTGAAGAGCGTCGTCTTGCCCGCGCCGTTCGGCCCGATCACGCCAACGATGCCACCGGGAGGCAGCTTGAAGGAGAGATCCTCGATCAGCAGCCGGTCGCCGAACCCCTTGGTGAGGCCTTCCGCCTCGATCACGAGATCGCCGAGGCGCTCGCCCGGCGGAATGACGATCTGCGCCGAGCCCGATCTGAGCCGAGCCTCGTTCGCCTTGATCAGTTCGTCATAGGCCTGGAGACGCGCTTTGGACTTTGTCTGGCGGGCGCGCGGCGAAGACGCGATCCATTCGCGCTCCCGCTCGATCGCGCGTTCGCGCGCATCGTCCTCGCGCTGCTCCTGCTTGAGGCGCTTGGCCTTCTTTTCCAGATAGGCCGAATAGTTGCCCTCATAGGGGATGCCGCGGCCGCGGTCGAGTTCCAGAATCCAGCCGGTGACGTTGTCCAGGAAGTAACGGTCATGGGTGACGATCAGGATCGCACCGGGATATTCGCGCAGGTGGCTTTCCAGCCAGGCGGTGGTCTCGGCGTCCAGATGGTTGGTCGGCTCGTCGAGCAGCAGCAGTTCCGGTTGCTGCAGCAGCAGCCGGCACAGCGCGACGCGACGCCGCTCGCCGCCCGACAGGTTCGTGACGTTCGCGTCCGCGGGCGGGCAGCGCAGCGCATCCATGGCCTGCTCCACCTTGCTGTCGAGATCCCACAGATTCTCCGCGTCGATGACGTCCTGCAGCTTGGCGGCCTTCTCGGCGTTCTCGTCCGAGTAATCCATCATCAGCGCATTGTACTGATCGAGAATCGCCTGCTTCTCTGCGACCCCGTCCATCACGTTGCCGCGCACATCCTTGTCGGGATCGAGCCACGGTTCCTGCGGCAGATAGCCGGCCTTCGCGCCGTCCGCCAGCCAGGCCTCGCCGGTGAACTCGGTGTCGGTGCCGGCCATGATCTTCAGAAGCGTCGACTTGCCCGCGCCGTTGGGTCCAAGCACGCCGATCTTGGCGTCCGGGTAGAAGGACAGGTTGATGCCGTCCAGCACCTTCTTGCCGCCCGCATAGGCCTTGGTGAGCCCCTGCATATGATAGATGAACTGCCGCGCCATGCGTCCGCCTGTCCTGTCGATGATCCGGATAACCATATGGGAAGTCGGCGCTCTCTTAACAAAGCCGCCGCCCTGCCTGCAATGGCCGTGTGGGCAAACGGCGCGAAGGCTTGAGGTACGAGCGCGACTTCCGCGACATGACGTTACATTTTTCGGGCTGCCATCAGGCTGCGCGCTCGTCTACAATCGCCGCGCTGCATTGAACCGTTGCCGGAGGCCGGTATTTGACGATCTTCAGACAGATCCTCCTTGTCCTGATTCTTGCGGCCGCCATTGGCGGCTATGTCTATTATGACCGCTATTACGCCGCGCCCGCGTCGCAGGCCGAAGACACCGCCCGTTCGGAAAGAACAGCACCAGTCGACGTCATCACCGCTCAGACCAGGCCCCTCGCAACGCAGATCGAGGCCGTCGGCACGACACGTGCCGCGCGGTCGGTGAAGATTGTGCCGCTCGCCAGCGGCAGGGTCGTCGAGCTTCGCATCGAGCCCGGCCGTGAGGTGACGAAAGGCGACGTCCTCGTTCGCCTCGATGACGACATCGAGCGCGCTGACCTTGCCGAGGCGGAGGCGAATCTGGTCGAGAAGAATCAGGCGGTCGAACGGGCGACCGCCCTGCGCCCATCCAATACCGTCTCCGCGGCGACGCTGGAACAGGTGCGCGCCGCGGCGACTTCCGCTTCCGCCGCCGTCGACCGGGCGAGGCGCCGTCTGGCGGACCGGACCGTACGTGCTCCTTTCGACGGTGTCGCCGGCCTGACGAACATCGATGTCGGGGCGCGCGTGACCGAGAGCGACGTCATCACGACGCTCGACGATCTGAGCGAAGTCGAGATCGAATTCTCGGCGCCGGAAACCCTCTATGCCGCGATCACGCCCGGCATGTCCGTGGAAGCACGCGGCGCGGCCTTCGGAGACAGGCGTTTCGAGGGCCAGATCACCTCCGTCGACACGCGCATCGATTCCACGTCACGGGCCTTCAGGGTGCGCGCCCTGCTGCCCAATCCGGAGCGAACCCTGCCGGCAGGCATGTTCATGTACCTCGCCGTCACCCTGTCCGAGCGTCAGGCGGTCGTCGTTCCCGACGAGGCGATCATTGCCGAGGGCGCCGAGACATATCTCTATGTCGTCAATGGCGGAAAGGCGTTTCGCCGCACGGTGGTCACCGGTCAACGCTCGGGAACCGACGTCGAGATCACCTCGGGACTGGACGCCGGCGAAACCGTTGTGCTGCGCGGACACCAGACTCTTCGGGACGGCATGGCCGTGCGGATAATGTCCGAACGCAAATCCGGCGAGCCGCCGACGAGCATGACGACCGGGGCCAGACCGGAGCAGGCCGGATGACGCTTTCTGACCTTTCGATCAGGCGGCCGGTCCTGGCGGCTGTCGCAAATCTCCTGATCGTCGTCTTCGGCTTCGCCGCCCTGTTTCAGCTGCCGATCCGCGAACTGCCCGATATCGATACGTCCGTCGTTTCGATATCGACTGATTATACGGGCGCCGCCCCGCAGGTGGTCGACACCGACATCACCGAGATCGTGGAGGGCGCGGTCTCGGGCATTGCCGGAGTCAAGACCATCTCGTCGGAAAGCCGGCGCGGCCGCAGCCGGACGACGATCGAATTCGAGATCGGACGCAATATCGACGAAGCCGCCAACGACGTCCGCGACGCCATCGGCCGGATTTCCGGCCAGCTTCCCGACGAGGCCGGCGATCCCCAGGTCGTCAAGAGCGACGCCGATGCCGATCCGGTCCTGCGCCTCGCCGTCACATCCGACAGGATGACCACGGCCGAACTGACCGACTACGCGGAACGCTTCCTCGTGGACCGGATGGCGACGATCGACGGTGTCGCCCGGCTCGACGTCTATGGCGAAAGGCCTTTTGCGGTGCGCATATGGCTCGACCGCCGAAAGCTCGCCGCACGCAATCTCACCGTCGCCGACGTCGAGGCCGCGCTCCGCCGCAACAATGTGGAACTGCCCGCGGGCGAAATCGAATCCGCCACGCGCCAGCTTTCGGTTCGGCTGGACAGCCGGGTTCCCACCCTGGAAGCCTTCCGCAGCATCGTCATCGACAGCGTCGCCGGATACCCGGTGCGGCTGTCGGATGTCTCCCGAGTCGTGGCCGGTGTCGAGGACGATTCCACCATCGTACGCAACAATGGCCGGGACGCGATCGGTCTTGCCGTCCTGCGCCAGAGCCAGGCCAACACCATCGCGATCTCCAACGCGATCCGCGCGGAGATCGAGAGGATCAGGCCGATCATGCCCGAGGGCATGTCGATCGAAATCGGCTCCGACGACGCGATCTTCGTCGGCGCCTCGATCCGCGAGGTGGTTTACGCGCTGCTCATCTCGCTCGTTCTCGTCGTCGCCGTGATCCTGGTATTTCTGTTGAGCGTCCGGGCCACGCTCGTCCCGGCCGTGACAATTCCGGTCGCGCTGATCGGCTGCTTTCTGCTGATCAATTTTTTCGGATTTTCCATCAACACCCTGACATTGCTTGCATTGCTTCTCGCCATCGGCCTTGTCGTGGACGACGCGATCGTCGTGCTGGAAAACATCCAGCGCCGGATCGACCTCGGTGAGGGTCCGCTGGGCGCCGCCATGCATGGCACGCGCCAGGTCACCTTCGCGGTCCTGGCAACCTCCATAACGCTGATCGCGGTGTTTCTACCGCTTTCGTTCCTGCCGGGACAGATCGGCCGCCTTTTCATCGAATTCGGGTTCGTGATGGCAAGCGCCGTCGCGATCTCGACCTTCGTCGCGCTGACCGCCTGCCCGGCGCTTGCGTCCAAGGTATTGCGTCGCTCCAGGAGGCCGCTTGAGGAGGGCCGCCGTGAAGGCCGGATGCTCCGGACCTATCGCGCTCTTCTGGAGCGCGCCGTGGCCATGCCTGTGGTCGTGCTCGCGCTGGCGATCGGTCTTGCGGCGGTCGCCTGGCCGCTCTACCAGACGCTGCCGCGCGAGCTCTCGCCGGGAGAGGATCGGGGCGTCGTCTTCATCCCGCTGACCGCGCCGCAGGGCGCGACGCTTCAGGTGACCGACGAAGCCGCGCGGCAAACGGAAGCCGCCATCCAGCCGCTGGTGGATTCCGGCGATGTGGAGACGGTTTTCACCTTTACCGGCTCCGGCGGGCGGCCCTACCGCGCTTTCGTCGTGCTCCGCCTTGCAGACTGGGAGAACCGCGAACTCTCCAATGTCGACATCACGCGGCGTATCATGCCGAAGATGAATGACGTCACGCTGGCCCGCGGCTATCCCGCCAGCCCGGCGGGTCTGGGCCTGCGCGGCAATTCCACGCCTTTGAGCATCGTGATCGGCGGACCCGACTATGCGAGCGTGCAGAAATGGGCAAAGACCCTTCTTGCCGTCGCCGAAGATAACCCCCGGCTGATCAATCCGAGCATGGACTTCGAGGAGAACCAGCCGCAGCTCGATCTGCGGCTCGATCGCGAGCGCGCCGCCGACCTCGGCATCAGCGTGGAAACCGTGGCATCCACCTTGCAGACGATGCTCGCCTCCCGCGAGGTGACCAATTTCGTGGACCGCGGCCGGGAGTATCCGGTCATTCTGCAGGCGGCCGAAACCGACAGGCGGACGCCCGCCGATATCGGCAATATCTTCGTGCGGGCCGGCGACGGCACGACGCTGGTGCCGCTGTCGTCGCTGGTGACCGTCTCGGAAAGCGCCGCGTCGGCCCAGCTCCGCCGCTACAACCGTCTGCCTTCCATCCAGATCTCGGCCGCCCTCGCGGAAGGCTACGCGCTGGGCGATGCCGTCGATTTCATGCTCGAGGCGGCACGCGAGAACCTGCCGGCCGAGGCGCGCGTCGGACTGTCGGGCCAGTCGCAGACTTTCAGCGAGGCGCAGGGCGGCACCGCGCTGGTCTTCGGCATGGCGCTGCTGATCGTCTTCCTCGTGCTCGCCGCCCAGTTCGAAAGCTTCATTCACCCTCTCGTCATTCTGCTGACAGTCCCTCTGGGGCTGGCGGGTGCGACCTTCGCGATGAAATTCGGCGGTCTGTCGCTCAATATCTACGCGCAGATCGGCATCATCCTGCTGATCGGACTGATGGCAAAGAACGGCATTCTGATCGTCGAGTTCGCCAATCAGCTCCGCGACGAGGGGCAGACCGTGCGCAATGCGGTCATCAACGCCTCGGTGCTGCGCCTCCGGCCGATTGTCATGACGGTGGTCTCGACGGTCCTTGGCGCGGTTCCGCTCGTTCTGGCCTCCGGTGCCGGCGCCGAAAGCCGCGTCGCGATCGGCAGCGTGATCATCGGCGGCCTTGTCCTGTCGTCGGCGCTGACGGTCATCGTCACGCCCGTCCTCTACGACCTCCTGGCGCGCTTCACCAGGCCGCGCGGCGCAGTGGAAAAAGCGCTGGAAGCCGAACTTGCCGACAAGCCGGGCCTGGGTACGGTCGCCGGCGAATAGGGTTCATGCGGCTGTCATTCAGAACCTGCAAACCCGCAATAACGGTTTGCGGAACAGGATGACGGCACGCGGGAAAGGGTGACCAGTGCTGCGGGAAGATCCCCCATCCATGCGCGAGAGCTTCGCCGCTTTCGGCCGGATCGGCATCATGTCCTTCGGCGGCCCGGCGGCGCAGATCGCGCTCATGCACCGGGTGCTCGTCGACGAGCGGCGGTGGCTGGAGGAGAAGGAGTTCCTCTCCGCCCTCTCCTTCTGCATGCTCCTGCCCGGCCCCGAAGCGATGCAGCTTGCCACCTTCGCGGGCTGGCGGCGGCACGGCGTCGCCGGCGGGCTCATGGCGGGATTGCTGTTCGTTCTGCCGGGCGCCGTCGTGATGGCCATCCTGGCCGCGATCTACGCCGCCTTCGGGGCGGTGCCGCTTGTCGAGGCGCTGTTCCTTGGCATCAAGGCCGCCGTCCTGGTGATCGTCATCGAAGCGCTCCTGCGGATTTCCCGCCGTGCGCTCAAGGCCCCCGCGCACTGGGCGCTGGCCGCCCTGGCCTTCATCGCCATATACTTCTTCGCGTTGCCGTTTCCGCTGATCATCGCCGCTGCGGCGCTGGCCGGCTGGTTTCACGGCCGCGGCAACGCAACCGCGCCGGAACCTCCCGCATCTGTACCGTCCACGCGTACCGCGGCGACGGCGCTGACATGGCTCGCGATCTGGATCGTGCCGCTCGGTGCGATGACCGTTCTCCTGGGAGCCGATCATATACTGAGCGGGCTGGCGCTGTTTTTCTCAAAGCTCGCGGTGGTGACATTCGGCGGGGCTTACGCGGTCCTTGCCTACATGGCGCAGGATGTCGTCAGCCATCACGGCTGGATCAGCGCCGGGGCGATGATGGACGGGCTCGGTCTTGCCGAAACCACGCCCGGCCCGTTGATCCTCGTCACCGAATTTGTCGGCTTCCTGGCCGGCTTCAACGAAAGCGGCGGCCGCTGGTCCATGGCGCTGGCCGGCGCGGTCGTGACGCTCTGGGCGACCTTCGCGCCCTGCTTCCTGTGGATATTCGTCGGGGCGCCCTATGTCGCGCGCATCGCCACCATGCCGCGGCTCAATGCGGCGCTCTCCGGCGTCACCGCCGCCGTCGTCGGCGTCATCCTCAACCTGTCGATCTGGTTTGCCCTCCACGTCCTGTTCGGCGAAGTCGTCGAAGTGCATTACGGCCCGCTGCGCCTGTGGACACCCGCATGGGCCGGCTTTGATTGGAAAGTGGCCGTGATCTCGGTCGCCAGCGCGGCCCTGCTCCTTTGGCGGCGCTGGCCCATGCCGGCGGTTCTCGGCATCGCCGCGGCGGGTGGCGTTGCCCTGTCCGCCGTCAGCCTTTGACGGCAATCACCAAATGGCCGGGGACCGGCTGTCCCTCCTCATGACGCACCGTGATAGGCACGAAGACCCACGCCCGTAGGCCATTCGCCTCAAGCAGGCCGCGAATATAGGCCTCCGCATGGGCAAAGCGCTGATGCGGCCCGACCATATAGGATCGCCCCGCCATCAGGCCGGGCGGCAGCGTCTCGCTTGAAAAGGCGAAGACTCCGCCCGGCTCCAGGCGCCGCGCGGCAAGCGCAAAAAAGGCCTCCAGCGCGCCCATATAGGGCAGGACGTCGGTCGCCGCGATCAAATCCCAGCCCGGCCCCTCCCACGAGTCAAGAAAGCGCACCGCCTCGCCGACGAAGAGTTCGTCGTAGAGCCCGCCCTCGCCGGCGACCGCCACCATGTTCTCCGACAGGTCGACGCCGGTCAGATGCGTGAAGGCGCCATACATCGCCTCGCCCGCCAGGCCGCTGCCGCAGCCAAGGTCGAGAACGCGTCCGAAGGAGCCGAGCCCCTGTGCGTCGAGTGCCTCGCGCATCAGATCCGGCACGCGATAGCCGAGCTGATCGACGAGGATCGCCTCGAACATGTCGGCATGTTGATCGAAAAGCGTCGAGACATAGGCGTCAGGCGCCTTTACGGGCGTATCGCCCCGGCCCATGGCGGCGAGCCGCACCGCAGCCCCCGCGCAGTCGGCCGGGTCGAGCGCCAGCACCTCGCGATAGGCGCGTTCGGCCTCGTCCAGCCGGCCGGCCTTTTCATGCGCCAGCGCCCGCTCATAGGCCTCTTCCAGCGCCTCAAGATCGCGTTCGCTCAAATCCGTTCCCTCAGGCGGCCTGGCCGGCAGCGAAACCCGACGACCATGCCCACTGGAAATTGTACCCGCCGAGCCAGCCCGTCACATCGACCGCCTCGCCGATGAAATAAAGACCGGAAACGCCTTTGGCCATCATTGTCTTCTGGTCGAGCGCATCGGTGTCGATACCGCCGACCGTAACCTCCGCGGTGCGGTAGCCCTCCGTCCCGGTCGGCTTCAGCCGCCAGTTCGAGACGAACCCGGCCGCTTCCTCAAGTCGCCGGCCGGAGAGTTCGGCAAGCGGCCCGGGGCAGCCCGTCTCCTGCTCGACGAATGCCGCAAGGCGTTTGGGCAGGAGCGGCGCAAGCGCCCCGCGCAGCGCCTGCCGGCCGTTCACGGCCTTCGCCTGTTTCAAGGCGGCCGCGACATCCGTGCCGGGCGCCATGTCGATGGCGATCGGCTCGCCGGGCGACCAATAGGAAGAAATCTGCAGGATCGCCGGACCGGACAGCCCCCGATGGGTGAAGAGCAACGCCTCCTCGAAACTCTGCCTTCCCGCCGATACGCGCGCGTCGACCGAAAGTCCTGCAAGCTGCGCTGTGCGCTCAAGGAGCGACGGCGGAAAGGTCAGCGGGACGAGACCCGGCCGCGTCTCCACCACCGGGATGCCGAATTGCGCGGCGAGACGGTATGCTAGATCGCTCGCGCCCATTTTCGGAATCGACTTGCCGCCCGTCGCCACCACCAGCGCCCCGCAGACGATGCTTTCATCGCCCGACCGCAACGCGAAGCTTTCGCCCTCCCGCGCCACCGCCTCTACGGAAACGCCGAGGCGCAACTCACAACCCGCCGCGCGCATCTCGGCCGTCAGCATGGCGATGATCTCGCGCGCCGATCCGTCGCAGAACAGCTGTCCCAGCGTCTTCTCGTGAAACGCGATTCCGTGTCGCCGTACCAGAGCGATAAAATCATGTTGCGTATAGCGTGCGAGCGCCGCGCGGCAGAAATGCGGATTGGCGGAAATGAAGCGGTCCGGAGTGCAATGGAGATTGGTGAAGTTGCAGCGTCCGCCGCCGGAAATCCGTATCTTCTCCCCCGGCGCTTTCGCGTGATCCAGGATGAGAACGGAACGCCCGCGCTTTCCCGCCTCGATGGCGCACATCATGCCGGCGGCGCCGGCGCCGAGGATGACGACGTCGAAACGGCTCATGCGGACGGGCCCGGAAGATGGATCAGCCGACGAAGGCCTTTTCCAGCACGAAGGTGTTGGGCATCGAATTGGAGCCTTCCACCAGCCCCGCCGCTTCGCAGATCGCCTTGATGTCGAGGTTCAGGCCCATCGAACCGCAGATCATCACGCGGTCGGTCGCAGGGTCGAGCGGCGGCACGCCGAGATCGGCGTAGAGCTTGCCGCTGGTCATCAGGTCGGTGATGCGCCCCTCGTTCTCGAAGGCTTCGCGGGTGACGCTCGGATAATAGAGCAGCTTGCCCTCGACCATCTCGCCGATCAGCGGATCGTTCCGGAGATTGGCGATGAGCTCCTGGCCATAAGCGAGTTCGGCGACTTCGCGGCAGGTGTGGGTGAGGATCACCTGCTCGAACTTCTCGTAGGTCTCAGGGTCGCGCACCAGTGAGGCGAAGGGCGCGATGCCCGTGCCCGACGCGATCATATAGAGCCGGCTGCCGGGCAGCAGCGCATCCAGCACCAGCGTGCCGGTCGGCTTCGTCTTGACGATGACGAAGTCGCCTTCCCTGATGTGTTGGAGCCTTGAGGTCAGCGGACCGTCCTGCACCTTGATCGAGTAGAATTCGAGTTCTTCATCCCAGGAAGGCGAGGCGATCGAATAGGCGCGCAGCAACGGCTTGCCATTGTCGCCGGGCAGACCGATCATCACGAATTCGCCCGAACGGAAACGCAGCGACGCCGGGCGCGTGACCCGAAAGGAAAACAGCCGGTCCGTCCAGTGCCGCACCGCGGTCACCCGCTGCGCGTCGGGAAAGGGCTGCATGGCTGCCGCTGCGGTCATCGTCGAAATCTGCTGGTCCACGTCCAATATCCTGTTGCTATGCGCCTTCAGGCGGGCGCATTGGATCAACCATTGATCCTCCAGCGCGCTCAAGTCAAGTTTTGCCTAGGCGGCGCCGTATTTTAGTCGATCCTGATAATTGTGCCGGATGCGTTGATACGCATCAACCCACTGGCTTTCGGGCTGTCTTTCCGCCTGGGCCCGGGTGATCTCGACTTCGTCGAACCCGCAGCGCAACGCCAGAGGATACTGGTCGGCCAGCACGTGCCCCCGTGCCCTCAAGGAGCCCTTGTAACCGAGCCTGCGAAGTTGCCTAGCCAGCGAAAAGCCGCGCCCGTCATTGAATGCGGGAAAGCGGATCGCGATCGCCGGGATCATATCCATATGCGCCTTCAATGCGTCGGCCGAGAACGTGTTCGCGACCTCGATGGCACGGTTGCCGATGCTGGCCGCCTCCTCGGCCGCCTCGATCGCCACGAAGGCGTCGTCCGCCGCGGGTGCGAACCTGCCGTCCCGGATCACGATTCCCGTCTCCATGCCCGCGCTCATGCCGCGTCCTGCGCCTGATCGGGATACAGCGCCGCCTTGAACGGCGCGACACCGAGGCGGCGATAAGCCTCAAGGAAGCTTTCATGCCGATCGCGGCGAACCCTCAGATAGGCGTCGATCAGCCTTTCCAGAGCAGGGACCAGTTCCTCGGCGGAAAAGCCGGGGCCGGCCCGTTCGCCCAGCGTCATCGTCTCGGTGCCGTCACCGCCGAGCGTGATCTGGTAGTTTTCGACGCCCGCCCGGTCGAGGCCGAGAATGCCGATATGGCCGACATGATGATGTCCGCACGCATTGATGCAGCCGGAAATCTTGATCTTCATCGGGCCGATCTCGTGCTCCAGCTTCAGCTCGTTGAAACGGGTCGAGATTTCCTGCGCGATGGGGATCGAGCGGGCCGTCGCCAGCGCGCAATAGTCCATGCCCGGGCAGGCGATGATGTCGGAGATAAGGCCTACATTCGCCGTGGCGAGCCCCGCTTCGCGCAGCTCCGCGAAAACCGCCGGCAGGTCGGCCTTGGCGACATGCGGCAGGATCACGTTCTGCTCATGGCTGATGCGCAGCTCGTCATGGCTGTAGCGTTCGGCCAGATCGGCCATCACCCGCATCTGCCCCGCCGTCGCGTCGCCCGGCGTTCCGCCGACCGGCTTCAGTGAAATGGTGACGATGGCGTAGGATGGATGTTTGTGCGCGACCACATTCGTCTCCACGAAGGAGCGCAGCAGCGGATCGCGGGAAAGCGCCGCCTCATAGTCGCCAAGCGGCTTGTCGACGAAGGCCGGCGCCTCGAAATGCGGCTCGATCGCGGCCAGCAACTCGTCGCTCGGATGGCTGAAATCCTTGCGGATTTCGGGAAACAGACGCTCCACTTCCGCGCGGATTTCATCCAGCCCCGTTTCGTGCACGAGAATTTTGATGCGCGCCTTGTACTTGTTGTCGCGCCGGCCGGACAGGTTGTAGACCTGCATGATCGCTTCCAGATAGGGCAGCAGGTCGGCCTTCGGCAGGAAGTCGCGGATCACCTTGCCGACGAAGGGCGAGCGGCCGAGCCCGCCCCCGACGCTGATCTCGTAGCCGACCTCGCCCGCGCCACCGCGCACCATGCGGATGCCGATATCGTGAGACTTCACCACGGCCCGGTCGTTCGGCGCGCCGGTGATCGCGATCTTGAACTTGCGCGGCAAGAACTGGAACTCCGGGTGGTCGGTCGACCACTGGCGCATGAGCTCCGCCGTCGGACGCGGATCTTCGATCTCGTCGGCCGCGGCGCCGGCGAAATGGTCCGACGTCACGTTGCGGATGCAGTTGCCGGATGTCTGGATCGCATGCATGCCGACATCGGCCAGCGCGTCGAGAATATCCGGCACGTCCTTCAGCTTGGGCCAGTTGTACTGGATGTTCTGGCGCGTCGTGAAATGACCGTAGCCCTTGTCCCAGGTTTCCGCGATATGGGCGAGCTGGCGCATCTTGCGCGAATCCAGCGTGCCGTAAGGGATAGCCACTCGCAGCATATAGGCGTGCAGTTGCAGATAGAGACCGTTCATCAGCCTGAGCGGCCGGAACTCGTCTTCGCTGAGCGAGCCGTCGAGGCGTTTTTCCACCTGGCCGCGGAATTGGGCCACGCGGTTGCGCACGAAGGCTTCGTCGAATTCGTTGTAGGTGTACATGTCTTGAAACTTATGCCTCTGCCTGCTTGCCGAGGAAATAGTTGGAAGGTCCCGTGGCACGGAAAACCTCGCGGAAATGATCCGGCTTCGGCCTGCCGTCCTCGCCAAGGGCCGTATCGACGAAATAGGCGCCGACGATCCGGTCCCGCTGCTCTTCCGCCTTCCTCAGCAAGGCGTCCGCATCCTCCTGGTTTGTCGCGACGACCGCGTCCTCATAGGCGCGCGACCATCCGCCCTCGGCGGTGAGATAGATCACGTCGCCTTCAAGGAGGTCGTTGGCGGTGATGATTTTCGGAACGAACGGGCGCGCCATCTATCGTGTTCCTGTTCTCGCCTCTGCGCCTGCCGGCGCGATGGTTTCCAATATGCCGAGCGCGGCGTGCGGCCTGAGCCCGTATAGAATGACCGCCGGCCCCTGTATGCCGCCCGCCTTCAACGCATGCTCGAGCGACCCCAGAACCGTCGAGACGACCTTCTGGCTGTCGCGCGAGGCATTTTCAACCACCGTGACCGGCGTCGCCGGATCTGCGCCGTGCATCAGCAGCCGCCCCTGAATGAAGGTCGCGGCCTTCAGGCCCATATAGATCGCCGCTGCGTTTCCGGGCCGGGCGAGCTTCTGCCAGTCCTGTTCGGCAAAGCCGTCGACATCGTGGCCGGTGAGGATGTTGAGCGACGAATTGCGTCCCCGCCGCGTCAGCGACTTGCCGATCCCGGCCGACGCGGCCGACGCCGCCGTAATGCCGGGGACGACTTCCCATTCGATGCCGGCCTCGTCGAGCGCCTCTATTTCCTCATCCAGCCGACCGAAGATGACCGGGTCACCGCCCTTCAGACGCGCGACGCGCGCGCCCGCCTTCGCATGTTCGATCGCCAGCCGGTTGATCTCGTCCTGCGCGACGCTCTTGCCGTAACCCTTCTTGCCGACATGGATCAACACCGCTTCGCGGCGGGCAAGCTCGAGAATTTCCGGCGTGACCAGCGTGTCGTAGAGGACGACATCCGCTTCCTGGAGCAGTCGCCGCGCCTTCAGCGTCATCAGTTCCGGATCGCCCGGCCCGGTGCCGATCAACGCCACCGAGCCCTGTGACGGCGTCGACGCCTCAACTTCGTCGAGCAGCGACGAAAGACGCGCCCTCACGGCCGCTTCGCCGCCACGCCGCAGCGCGCGCGGCCCCTCGTTGAGGAAATAGCGGCGCCAGAAATCGCGCCGGGTCCGCCCCTCGGGAAGCACGTTCACCGCCGCGCGGAAGGTTTCGGCGATGCGCGCAAGCAGCCCCGTCGAAGGCGGCAGCATCTCTTCCACATCGGCCTTGATCTTGCGGGCCAGCACGGGCGCCGCGCCCTCGGTGCCGATGGCGACCGTCACGGGATCGCGGTCGACGATCGCGGGAGTGATGAATTCGCTATCCTCAAGATTATCGACGATATTGACCAGCGCGCCGGCGGCACGCCCGATCTCGGCGGCACGTCTGTCGAGGGCCTCATCGTCATTGGCGCCATAGAGCAGCACGGCGCCGCCCGCGTCGCCGGCGGCAAGCGCCCGCTCTTCAAGACGCAGCCTGCCTTCCGCCGCCCAGGCCCTCACCTCGGGCGCGGCAGCCTCGCCAAAGACCTCAACCACGGCCTGCGTCTTTAGCAGCAGCCGCAGCTTTGGCAGCGCAAAAGCGCCGGCGCCTGAAACAACGACTTTCCGTCCTTTCAGATCGAGATAGATCGGGAAATGACGCATGTCCTCTCCAAAGGGCTCAAGAGCCCAAACGGGAATTTCATTTCAGGATAGACGATCTGGCGGAAAAATCATGGCAGAACATCCCAAGTTGCGGTCCAAAGGGGAAATAATGTTCTAACGAGCCGGCAGGGTGGAGAATGTGCGCCCGAGCCCGCCCGCGAAGCTTGTCCGCAGCGCGGCAATCTGCTTGATGCATCGCAACATGACAAGGCGGACCGACTTTTGCGGGCCGGAGAAAGGAAAAGGCGGCGTTTGGTCCTGATTCACAAATTCAATTCCTAGTTCGCCGGAAAAATAGAAATCTGTTTCTTCATAGCCGTCCATTTCTCCCCCATTATTAAAACAGTTTTGCATTCGAGGGCTTATTCGATGCCGTCTGTAAAGATCGCCGAACCGATACGCATTCCCGACGACGCCTTCATTGCCGGTCTCGACCGCGATCTGGCGGCGCTCGGCCTCGGTGAGCGCCTCGCGCTGATCGCACGGATTTTCGGGAATGCGGTATTCACGACGAGCCTCGGCATCGAGGATCAGGTCATCAGCTGGGCGGTGGGCGTTCATGCCCCCTCGATCCGGCTCGCGACGCTGCAGACCGGCCGCCTGTTCCCCGAGACGGTAGCCCTGATCGCCGAAACGAACGAACGCTTCGGCCTCAAGATCGAGGAATATCAGCCCGCGGCAGCCGATATCGAGGCGTATAAGGGGCAGTACGGCCTCAACGGCTTCTACGACAGCATCGAGGCGCGTCATGCCTGCTGCAATTTCCGCAAGGTGAAGCCGCTGAAGAGGGCTCTCGCCGGCGCCGATGCCTGGATCACCGGGCTGCGCCGGAGCCAGTCCGACAATCGCGCTCATGTGCCGTTCGCCGAATGGGACGAGGCGAATGGCCTTGTGAAGCTGAATCCGCTCGCGGACTGGACCGTCGACGACATGAAGGCGGCGGTCGCAGCCAATGACATCCCGGTCAACCCGCTGCATGCGCGCGGCTATCCGTCGATCGGCTGCGAGCCCTGCACCCGCGCCATCCGTCCGGGCGAGCCGGAGCGTGCCGGCCGCTGGTGGTGGGAGAACGACGAGAAGCGCGAATGCGGCCTCCACGTGCCGGAAGCCTCTCCCCTGCCCCATGCTTCCGCGCTGCCTGAAGGCGCGGCAAGCAAGATCTGAAACAGAAAAAGACAGAAGAAGAATGACGATGCCCGCACCGCAGAAGCCGCCGCTCGATCCGCATCTCAAGGCCCTCGAGAACGAGGCGATCTACATTTTCCGCGAGGTCGCGGCCGAGTTCGAAAAGCCGGTCATGCTCTATTCGATCGGCAAGGATTCCTCGGTCCTGCTGCATCTGGCCCGCAAGGCCTTCTATCCCGGCCGCATTCCCTTCCCGCTGCTGCATATCGATACTGGCTGGAAGTTCGCCGAGATGATCGCGCTGCGCGACGCCATCGCCGCCGAGGGCGATGTCGACATCATCACCTTCACCAATCCGCGCGGGCCGGCGGAGAACATCACGCCCTTCACGCATGGCTCGGCGCTCTACACCGACATCATGAAGACGCAGGCCCTTCGCATGGCCCTCGACGCCGGGGGCTACGACGCGGCTTTCGGCGGCGCGCGCCGCGACGAGGAAGCATCGCGCGCAAAGGAACGCATCTATTCGTTCCGCACGCCCGATCACCGCTGGGACCCGCGCAACCAGCGTCCAGAACTCTGGTCCATCTATAACGGTATGATCCGCAAGGGCGAGAGCGTGCGCGCCTTCCCGCTCTCCAACTGGACCGAAGGCGATATCTGGCGCTACATCCAGGCCGAGAACATCCCCATCGTGCCGCTTTATTTCGCCGCCGAGCGACCGTTCGTCGAGCGCGACGGCATGCTTATCCACGCCGAGGACAAACGACTGGAACTTCTGCCCGGCGAACAGATACGGCGTGAGCGGATACGCTTCCGTACGCTCGGCTGCTTTCCGCTCACGGGCGCCATCCGCTCCGACGCCGAAACGCTGGACGACATCATCGCCGAGATCGAGACCGCAACGGTCTCGGAGCGCCAGGGCCGCGCCATCGATCGCGACCAGGCCGGCTCCATGGAACTGAAGAAGCGCGAAGGGTATTTCTGATGAACGTTGTAACCGCCGCAAAGCCGGCCGCCGAAACCGCAACTCAGACGCGCCAGTCGCGCCCCTTGCGCTTTCTGACCTGCGGCAGCGTGGATGACGGCAAGTCGACCCTGATCGGCCGCCTGCTGTGGGATACGAAGTCGGTCAAGGCTGACCAGGCGGAGAGCCTGACGCGCGACAGCAAAGGCACGCGCAACGGCCTCGATCTGCCCGATTTCGCGCTGCTCACCGATGGCCTTCAGGCCGAGCGGGAACAGGGCATCACCATCGACGTCGCCTATCGCTACTTTTCGACCGCCAAGCGCTCTTTCATCGTCGCCGATACGCCCGGCCATGTGCAGTACACGCGCAATATGGCGACCGGCGCTTCCACCGCCGATCTCGCCGTATTGCTGGTCGATGCCCGCGCCGGCCTCCTGGAGCAGACGCTGCGGCACGCGTCCATCGCGGCGCTGATGGGCATCCATCAGTTTGTCCTGGCGGTGAACAAGATCGATCTCGCCGGTTACAGCCGGGAGACATTCGAGCATATCGCCGCCGAGTTCCGCGAATACGCCCTGTCGCTCGGCGTGCGCGCGGTCACGGCCATTCCGATGTCGGCGCTCAAGGGCGAGAACGTCGTCCATGACGGCAAGGCCGAGATGCCCTGGTATGATGGGCCGACACTTCTGGAGACGCTGGAACTCGCGACCGTCCGGTCCGCCCAGACCGTCGGCTTCCGCATGCCGGTGCAGCGCGTCTGCCGCCCCGACGAGAGCTTCCGCGGCTATCAGGGCACCGTCGCCGGCGGCGCCGTGAAGCCCGGCGACAGCGTCGTGATCCTGCCTTCCGGCACGCCCGCCAATGTCAGCAAGATCGTCACCTACGATCTCGTGCGCAACGCGGCGGTCGCAGGCGACGCGATCACCCTCGTGCTCGACCGCCAGGTCGATGTCGCGCGCGGCGACATGATCGCCTCGATCGACGCGCGTCCGGCGACCGGCCTGCATTTCGACGCTACGCTGATCTCGCTGGCGCAGGACGGCATCGTTCCGGGCAAGCGCTACTGGCTGAAATCGGCAAGCCGCCGCCAGCGCGTGACGGTGGAGACCTTCAATGCCATCGACTGGAAGACCCGCCGCTGGAATCAGGCCGAAACGCTGCCGGTCAACACGATCGGCAAGGTGCGCCTGCATTTCGAGGAAACGGCGATATTCGATTCCTACGAGGCCAACCGTGACACCGGCGCCTTCATCCTGATCGATCCGGACACCCACAACACGGTGGCCGGTGGCATGATCCAGGGCCGGGCGAGCGACGTCTCCCGCATCGGCAAGGGCAGCGACGAACGCGTCGTCGTCCTCGCGCTGCCCCCGGAAGTCGCGGAGAAACTCATCGGATCGGAACTGTTTGCCACGATCCGCGACGACGTCGAAGTCCGTCAGGCGACTCGCAATCAGCTCTCGGCCCTGTTCGGCGACGAAAGCGAAGGCTGACGCCGGCCGGAACGACAAAAGGCTTTTCCCGTTGATTCACTGAAGATGAGACCCCTTGGCGGGTCTTGAGGTGAATTTGGGAGAAGTCCGCTATGCCTACCGACACCGGATATGTCGACGCGCCGAAGGAAGCGCCGGCTGCGCGAAAGAACCGCCGGGCGTTCTTCAAGGGATGGATCGCCCTTTCGGTCTTCGGCTTTTTGGCCGTTCTTGCGCTGTCCTTCATCTATTCCGCCACCGGCGAAGGCGAAGCGCTGACCGCATGGGTGACCTACGGTCTCGTCTTTGCTCTTGCGATCACGGCCTTTGTCTGGCTGGTCAGCTACGTGGTGGCGGGACAAAAGAGGCGCTGACGGCCGATCAGGCCGGAACGAG
>JBFWQA010000006.1:0-130049 GCA_050249695.1 Flavobacteriaceae bacterium
CAATCTCGTCAAACGGGTTCATCGACATCTTCACATTCGAAAGATCAACACCCGATCCGTCCGGCTTCACCCGAACCTTCACGTTGTAGTCAATCACCCGCTTCACAGGCACAAGTATCTTCATCTGCCTCAATATCCTCAGGATCTGCGTTGTCTCGGGTCTGGCCGGCCACGCCGAATGCCCGTGAGGAGCGAGAGCGGCATGGTCGCAAATGCGCCGAACGAACCCTTCCAGAGCCACCCAAGGGAAGAGTTGTGCGATGCGAAAACGCGGGAAACTAGTCGCCGCCGCGCGCCCTTGTCAACAATGAGGGAGCGTTCCGTTCCAGGGATGGCGGGGGCCGCGCTCAGGCAAGGCCGCGGTCGAAAAGCGGAACATCCCGCCGTTTCAGGAAGACGACGAGAACGGCGCCGGCGGCGAGACCGCCGATATGGGCCCACCAGGCGACCTCGTCATCGGGGGAGGCAATGATCACGGCGACGATCTGGCTGGCGATCCAGAGCCCCAGTACCACCCAGGCCGGGAGGCGCAGCGGCAGGCGGCCGAGCGCGAGAACCCAGATGCGCACATGCGGGTGGAGCATGAGATAGGCCGACACGATGCCGGCGACGGCGCCGCTCGCGCCGACCAGCGGCATTTCGGAGGCGGGCATCATGAAGCCGTGCGCGAGACCCGCGACGATACCGCACAGGAGATAGAAGACGAGAAAGCGCAGGTGACCGAGCGCGTCTTCGACATTGTCGCCGAAGACCCAGAGGAAAAGCATGTTGGAGATCAGATGCATCCAGCTCCCGTGCAGGAACTGGTAGGTGACGAGCGTCACCACGGGCGAGGCGCCCTGAACCTCCGGCGGCAGCACACGCAATTCGTTATAGACGGCCGGGATCATCCCGTAGCCGAAGGCTGTCGCCTGTGCCGCGTCGAAGACGATGCCCGACTGGAAGACGACGAATATGCAGACGTTGGCGGCGATCAGCGCTACGGTCACGTACTGAAACGGCAGGAAGCGCATCGCGTTGCCGTCGTTGATCGGAATGAACATGACCGCCCCCCGGAAGCCGACGACCTAGCGGTTCTTGCCAGGCACCCACAAGACATCGCCGCTCCCGCGATGATTGACCCATCTTGCGGCGACAAAAAGGAAATCGGAAAGCCGGTTGACGTAGCGCAGCGCGGGTCCGCCCACCGTTTGGCCGGGCGTCGCGGCCAGTTCGCCCATCAGCCGCTCGGCGCGGCGCGCGACGGTGCGGGCGAGATGGAGCGCCGCAGAAGCCGGCTCGCCGCCGGGAAGGACAAACGACCGCAGCGGTTCGAGAGCCGCGTTGAGGGTGTCGATCTCCTGCTCCAGCCGCGTCACCTGGGCGTCGACGATGCGAAGCGGTTCGTATTCGAGCTTTTCGCCCGTGTCGGGCGTCGCCAGATCGGCGCCAAGATCGAAAAGATCGTTCTGGACGCGCAGGAGCATCGCATCAAGTTCGCCAAGCGCGGCGGTGTGCAGGCGCGCCATGCCTATGCAGGCGTTGGCCTCGTCGACGGTGCCATAGGCGGCGACCCGGATATGATGCTTTGGAAGCCGGCCGCCGGCGGCGAGGCCCGTCGTGCCGTCGTCGCCGGTGCGGGTGTAAATCTTGTTCAGCTTGACCACGCCGCGCCTGCCCCCTGTTGCTCCCGGCCTAGCCGGCCGATTTGAGCCAGATGGCGGCCATGATCACGATGATTGCCAGCAATTGCAATCCGACGCGCCAGCGCATCAGCGACTGCGAGCGGTTGGGACTTGAGCCCCGCATCATGTTCCACAGCCCAAGCCCGAGCACGACGACAACGGCGCCGAGCGCGACCGGTACGGCGATGTCGGAAAGGGTTTCCAGCATTTGAGGCTCAGTCCTTTCAACCGGAGATGCCGGCACCGCGATCGCCGCTTCGATCCCCGCCTGCAGATACGCCATGCATGGCCGCGCCGCAACAGGCGCCGGCATCGCATCTATTCGCTGGGAGGAAAGACGGCTTCGGGGACGCGGGCGGGAAAGCGCATCTCGAACCGCATGCCGCGGTCGCCCGACAGGGTGTAATCGCCGCCGACCTGGGTGACGAAACTGCGCACCAGACGCAGACCGAGGGCGCCGCGATCTCCCTCGGCGGCGAAGCCGGATCCGTTGTCGGCGATGACAAGTTCGAGCATGTCGCCGTCGCCTTCGCGCAACGACATGAAGATGGTGCCGGGGCCGCCGGAAAAGGCGTGCTTGATGGAATTGGAGACGAGTTCGCTGACGATCAGCCCGACGACCATCGCCCGCTCGGCCGACACCATGACGGGCGTCAGTTCCAGTTCGAACCTGGTGTCGGTCCCGAAGGATTCCCGAACGCTTTCGGCGATATTGGCCAGATAATCTCCGAGCTTGACGTCGCCGAAACGGTCGGCCTTGTAGATCTGCTCGTGAACGGTCGCCATCGCGGCGATGCGACGTGTCAGGTCACGCTTGGAATCGGCCGGCAACGGATGCAGGCGGACCAGCGAGGCGATGGTCTGCAGGTTGTTTTTCACCCGGTGGTGCACCTCGCGCAGGAGCAGCCGGTTCTGTGCGATCGTATCCTCAAGTTCCGTCCGGCGGCGGTCGTCCTGCGAAAGAAGCTTCATGACCCACCAGGAGAGCAGAAGCAGGGCCAGAAGCGCTGGCACCGCGCCCGCAGCAAGCCGGATCATGCGTTTCCTGAACGGGCCGAAAGCATAATCGGATGTCACGGCGGTCGCCACGATGATGGGCGCGTTCTCCACCTTCTGGAACCCGACGATGCGCGCGCGGCCGTCCACCACGGATGTCGTAAGATAACTGCCGCTGCTTTCCCCGGGCCGGTAGCGGCGAAAGAGCTCGCTGCCGGAAGTGTCCACCGATTCCCCGATCGAGGGCTGCCGGGCGACGATCCAGCCATCGTCCCTTACGATACTGAGGGCGGCCTCCTCGCCGAGATCGAGGCTGGCCCAGATTTCTCCGACCGTCTCGGCGGGGATCACGATGACGGCGGCGCCGGCGAACGCTTCCTCACGGACCAGCCGCTGACCGATGACGAAGCTCTGCTTGCCCGTCACACGATCGATGAGCAATTTGGAGACGACGAAGGATTCTCCAGCCTCCATCCGCTGAAAATATTCGCGGTCCGCGATCTGCAGTTCGCCGCGCGCCGGCGCGGTACTGAGGAGTTCCCGGCCGCGCGCGTCGAATACGCGTGCGTCGGCGTTTCGGGGCAGGCCGCCGATCGCCTGGTTAATGTCGCCGAGGCCGGCGGGGCTCATCAATTCGGGACGGAAGCCAAGGGTATCGTCGATGCGCCGGAGCGCCTGGCGGCTCGCTTCCACGAGCCAGCGGATATTGGCCGCAACAACTTGCGCGGAGTCGCGCGCCTGTCCCTGCGCGCGCATCGTCGCGTCGCGATAGCCCTGCCAGACCGAATAACCGCCGAGAGCTGCGATAAATCCGAATAGCGCTACGGCCAGTATCAGCACCGCCAGCGGCGAGTTCACTCCCAAACGCTTCACTGGCGCCCACCCTAGAGACCGTAACTTGCCCGAATGGCATCTAACGCATCATTCGAACCATGGTTCCCGGAATGACGAAGAAATGAGATAATTTTTTTCGTGTTTTCCGAAACGGGCGGTTCAGTTTCCCTCATTGGACAGCCGGGACAGAATCCGGTCCATCAGCGAGCCGGGAATGAAGCGTCTCAGCCATGAAAACAGACGCGCCGGCACCGTCACCGGATAGCGCGCCCTGGGCCGGCGACTTTCCACCGCGTGCACGAGTTTGGCGACCACGGCTTCAGGCTCGAGTTTGAAACGGCCCGCGCCACCGGCCTCCATCCTGGCCAGACGCTTGCGATAGAGGGCCCGGTGGGGCGAGGCGTCGTGATCGATGTTGTCGCGGAAATGCCGCAGCGCCGTTTCAACGAAGCGCGATCGGATGGGGCCGGGCTCGATCAGGCAGACATGAATGCCTGCGGGGGCGAGTTCCATGCGCAGAACGTCGCAATAGCCCTCCAGTGCGAACTTGCTGCTGACATATGGGCCGCGGAACTTCATGGCGATGAGGCCGAGCACAGAAGAGCAATGGACGATGCGGCCGTGTCCCTGAGCCCGCATCGCCGGAATGACGGCGCGCGTGAGCGCGTGCCAGCCGATGAAATTGGCTTCCATCTGATGACGCAGCAGATCGGCGGGAATGTCTTCAAGCGCACCCGGCTGGGCATAGGCGCCGTTATTGAACAACGCGTCCAGCGTACCGCCGGTGCGCCGCAGCACTTCGCGCGCGCAGGCTTCTATCGAATCCGCTTCGGTGTAATCGAGATAGAGTGGCTCGATCCCCGCCGCCTGCAGCATATCCAGATCAGCCGTCCGGCGTGCGGTGGCGAAAACCCGCCAGCCCCGCTGCTTCAGCGCATGGGAGGCCGCAAGGCCGATGCCGGAGGAGGCCCCGGTCACAAGGATGGTTCTCTTCGCGGTCAAACTGTATGGCCCCCGATATGCGCGCCGGAACTTCCCGCGCGCTGCGCACGTTTCATCCGATGGGGATCGCCCGCCCCGCAAAAGTTTAAATAAACAGAAAGCGGTGGCAATGCGACAGATCTACGAGAAGCTGGCCCAGCTCTACTTCTTCTCGGCGACGATCGTCCTGATGATCCTGTCCTTCCTGCTTTTTGTCCTGGCCATTTGGGAGGTGGTCGCAAACGTCATAGACGGCAGTCCGGTGGAGGCCGTGCTCAGCAGCATCAGTCTCCTCGTCATCGGTTTCGCCGTCGTGGAAACGGCCAAGTTCATCGCCGAAGAAGAACTTTTGAGAAAGCGCGAGTTGCGCTCTTCGACGGAGTCCCGCCGCTCGCTCACCAAATTCGTGACCATCATCGTCATCGCCGCAAGCCTTGAGGCGCTGGTCATGGTGTTTCAGGCCACCCGGCAGGGACTGCACCTCGTCCTCTACCCCGCGGGCCTGCTGATTGCCGCGATGTTCGCGCTCCTGTGTCTTGGCGCCTATCAATGGACGTCCAGCCGCATCCAATCCAATCCCGCCGAAGAACCCGTGCGCGAAGAATCCTCGTAGAAAATCATCTTGCCGCCACGCAAGCGGACAGGAAGAACGCGGTCGCGCCCGCCCAAGCCACCGCGACGACCCCCAGGGTCGCCAGGAGCCGCGCCAGCGAGTCGTATTGAGGCCTGTCCGCGGTCGTGGGGGGCAGGCCGCACGCGCTTGCCCAGAAGTGCGGTCGAAGGAGGAACGCGCCGAGCGCAAGCAGCGCCGCCGCCGTGACGGCCAGAACGTACGGACCCGCGATTTCCCGCATCTGCAATGGGGTACACAGGAGAGTGTGCCCTCCGTAGATCAGCGTGAGATGGATCGCCCATATGATCGGGCCGGCGTTGATGAACGCCAGCGTCCCGACCGCAGATGGCTTCGTGTCCGGCATTTCAGTTCACCATCGGGGGGAAGCCGTGGACCAGCAGGAGGCTGAAAAGGAACTGGCCGGCGGTGTAGTAGTGGAGCAGCGCCATGTTGTCGAAGCTCACCCTCCTGTCGCGATCCAGGCGACCGGCGACGTGGCGGGCGGCGGCGAAACCGGCGAGAATAAAAACGGCCAAGACAAGCTGGCCATTCACGACGCCGGCCATATAGACCATGGCGGAATAGGCGTTCTCGGCGGGGCGAAGACCGCTCTGCCAATGCCCGTACAATTCCAGCCCGATCGCGGCGACGAGGCACAGGGAGCCGACCACCGTCAGGACAGGCGCGGAAGCGTTCCGCCGGCCGGGCGCAGGCAGGCTGCGGCCGGCGATCCTGACCGCGGCGAGACCTGCCACGGTGAGCGCGGCGCCGGCCAGCGGCCAGGCAATGTCGGGCGGCCCGGCGGCGGCCGGCGGCCAAACGCCGGGCGACACCGTCCAGAGGTAAAGATAGGAGAATACGTAGGCTATGAAGAGCGATGCCGCGACGATCATCAGCACAACCATTGCCCACCAGGAGTGGGAGGTTGGGCCGCTCATGTAAGTAGGCACCTTGAGCCCGGCGCCGATGTCGATACGACCCTTGCCGGGTCCCGGATCGAGGCTCCAGCACCACACGAGGCATGCGGCGATCGCGACGGCGCCGCAGATCAGTGCCGGCCAGACCGCCTTTACGGTCAGCAGCAGGAAGAAGGCGGCGGTGAAGACGGCCGCGATCACCTGCGTCCAGCTTGGGCCAGGCATGCGGATGACATATTCGGGCCGCGCGTCGATCGGCGAGGTGACGAGGGTTTCGCGGCCGCCGGTCGGTGCGTTGGGCAGGAAATGATGGCCGTGCCGCACCTCCTCAGGCAGGCCGGGCTGGTCCCACAAGGGCTCACGGCTGGTCACGAGCGGGATGGAGCGCGCCGAATAGACGTCGTTGGGCAGCCATTCGAGCGTGCCGGCGCCCCAAGGATTGTCCGGACCGCCTTCGCCGGTACGGAAATTCCGGATGAGGTCGATAAGGAAGATCAGGACGCCGGCGGCCAGGATGTAGGCTCCGACCGTGGAAATCATGTTGAGCGTGTTCCATCCCAGATCGTCGGGATAGGTCCACACCCTGCGCGGCATGCCCCGCAGTCCGGTGATATGCATCGGGAAGAAGGAAACGTTGAAACCGATGAACATCAGCCAGAAGACCCACCGGCCGAGCCTTTCGGACAGCGGGCGGCGGCTGACCATCGGCGCCCAGTAGTAGAATGTCGCGAACAGCGGGAACACCATGCCGCCGATCAGGACGTAGTGGAAATGCGCGACCACGAAATAGGTGTCGTGGACCTGGAAATCGACAGGGACGAGCGCCACCATCACGCCCGTCAGCCCGCCGACCGTGAAGATGAAGAGAAAGCCGAGTATGAAAAGCGAGGGCGTGGTGATCCGGAATCGGCCACGGCTGGCCGCGATCGTTGCGATCCACGAAAACATCTGAATGCCCGATGGGACGGCGACCGCCATGCTGGCGGCGGAGAAGAAGCCCAGACTGAGGGCAGGAATCCCGGTCGTGAACATGTGGTGGACCCACAGGCCGAAGCTGAAGAAACCGGTGCCGATCAGGGCCACCACGATCAGCCGGTGCCCGATCAGCGGCCGGCGCGCCATCGTCGACACGATCATGGAAACGAGGCCGGCGGCCGGAAGAAAGATGATGTAGACCTCCGGATGGCCGAAAAACCAGAACAGATGCTGCCAAAGAAGCGGGTCGCCGCCCTTGTCGGCGGTGAAGAAGGGCCAGCCGAAGGTCCTTTCGATCTCCAGCAGCATGGTGCCGAGGATCACCGCGGGAAAGGCGACCATGATCATCGCCGCGAAGATCAGCATGGCCCAGGCGAAGATGGGCATCTTCGCCAGCGTCATGCCGGGCGGCCGGGTCCTCAGCGTGCCGACAATGATCTCGATGGCGCCGGCGATCGCCGAAATCTCGATGAAGCCGATCCCGAGCAGCCAGAAATCGGCATTGTCCCCCGGTGAGAACTCGCTCAGCGTCAACGGGGTATACATGAACCAGCCGCCCTTGGGGGCGAGGTCGTAGAAGACCGTGGAGAAGAAGACCAGACCGCCCACCACATAGGCCCAGATGGCAAAGGCGCTGAGCCGGGGGAAGGGCAGGTCGCGTGCCGCCAGCATCTGCGGCAGCAGCATCACGCCGAGCGCTTCGACCGCCGGCACGGCGAACAGGAACATCATCGTCGTGCCGTGGACGGTGAATATCTGATTGTAGAAATCCTGGCTGACGAGATCGTTGCCCGGCACGGCGAGTTGCGTGCGCATGATCAGGGCGAGCACACCGGCAAGCAGGAAGAAGAGGAAGGCGGTGCCTATATAGAGGATGCCGATGACGGAATTGTTGACCGCGGTGACGAGGCTAAAACCGCGCGGCATCGCCCAGATGCGCTCCAGTTCGCGAACTTCGCCCTCCGGCCGCTCGCCGGGGTTGGGCAACTCGTATTGCCGCGGGCGCATCAGCCCTGCCTCAATGTGTAGAGGATCGCGACGCCGCCGAGATAGGCGATCGCGACGAGGATGGAATCATAGCCCATCCGGGCGAAGGAGCGGTCGCGCCGCTCGGCAAGACCGATCATGAAAATCGCGGTCAGCACGATCGCCAGCAGCGCGCCGAAGATGGCGAAGGAATCCATTCTGTTGGCGACCGGATCTCCGGTGTCGAGCAGGTCCACAAGGAAGATCAGCGCGACGTTGATGAGGTTCGTCCCGTAGATGTCGGAGATCGCCATGGTGAAGAGGCCTCGCCGCGCGGCGGCGAGGGCCGAGCTCAGTTCGGGCAGCGAGGTCGCGAAGGCCAGGAGCACATAGCCGACGAAGCTGGAGCCGATGCCCGTCTGCTGGGCGATCGCGTCGGCGCTGCGGGCAAGGACGAAGCCCGCCACGAGGATGAGGGCGGCGACGCCGGCCGTCTTGAAGGCCAGTGAGCGCAGGGCCTCGTGTTGGCCCCCGGCTCCCGACTTGCGTCGCTGGCGGTCGATCAGGCCGCGGTCGACGCGGTTGCCGCTCGCCGCCAGCCATGGCGTCCGGCCCTGCGCGCTGGAGAGAATCCAGACGCAGCAGACGTAGGCCAGAAGAAAGCCCCACGACCAGAGCCCGATGCCGAAGAGCCCGATGTCGCCACTGACAAAGGCGGCGGCGGCGAGCGAGATCAAGACGATATTGAGGCCGCCCTGGACGAATATCGTCGGTTCCGGAACGACGGAGGTCAGCGCACGGCGCCCGATAACGGCATCGACGACGGCCAGCAGCGCGACCTGCAGCGCGATGCTTCCGAAGAGATTGTTGACTGCAAGTTGCGCGTCGCCGGCGACGGCGGCTGTCGCCGTGGCGCCGATTTCGGGGAGCGAGGTTACCCCGGCGAGCAGGATGATGCCGACCACCGCCTGGCCGATTCCGGTGGCGTTGCTGATCGCGTCGGCGTAGTGCGTCAGTCTGGTGCCCGCGAACCAGACCACGGCTGCCGCGGCGGGGAA
Organism: Flavobacteriaceae bacterium; assembly: GCA_050249695.1. Taxonomy (GTDB): domain Bacteria; phylum Pseudomonadota; class Alphaproteobacteria; order Rhizobiales; family Tepidamorphaceae; genus JACKJP01. Next base: position 9,005 of record JBFWQA010000006.1, read on the forward strand.
CAGGACAAGATTGACGGGCAGGCCAAGCTGGACGAAGTCGAGCATCATTTCAGGCTCCACAAATAAGTTGCGAGGGCATCGAGTTCGTCTGGAGAGAACTGGCCGAATGCCGGCATGAGGTTTTCTGGCTTGATGTGCTGGTTGTCGCGGATCCAGCGCGCGATCGCCTCCGGATTGTTGGGAAGCGCGGCGGCGGCAAGCGAGCGCCGGCTCCCCAGATGCGTGAGGTCCGGGCCGATCCGGCCGTCGGCTTCAGTACCCCGGATGGCGTGGCAGGCGCCGCATCCGTTGTCGAGGAAGAGTCTTTGACCGCGCCTCTCCTGCGCGGTCTGCGGCTCGCGGGCGGGAGCTGCGGCGTCTTCCCGCCAGCGCGCGTAGTCGGCTGGGTCAAGAGCGACCACATAGAAGGACATCAGCGCATGCGCGCCGCCGCAATACTCGGCGCACTGGCCGCGGCTCACTCCGGCCTGGGTCGCCCTGAGCGTGATGACATTCGACCGACCGGGAATCATGTCGAGCTTACCGGCGAGCCGCGGCACCCAGAAACTGTGGATGACGTTGTCGGTTATCAGACGCACCGAGACGTCCTGCCCGACCGGCAGCCGGAGCTCGTTGGCGCTCGCGACGTCGGTGCCCGCCTCGCCGTGATAGGTCACCCGCCACCACCACCGCTCGCCCTCTATGGTGATGTCGGGCGTGTCCTGCCCGCCGGAACGCGAATAACCGGCCTGCAGCACGAAGAGCCCGTAACCCAACAGCAGGCTGAGCGTCACGACCGGAAAGACGATGCCTCCGGCGAAGATGATCCATTCGCGGCCAAGCTGCCGCCGCCATGACCGAGGACCCCAAAGGGCAACAACGAGAAGAAGAATGACCAGCAATGTCACGAATGCGGACAGTCCGGTCACCGTCCAGAACAGTCCGCCGATTTCCGCTGCTTCCCGGCCCGAAGGTTGCAGGGCGGACTGCACGCCCGAGCAGCCGCCGGCCGGAAGAAGAAACGCGCATAGGGGCAGGATGCGGGACGGCTTCACGGCGTTCGCGCCTCCGGCCGCGGCGACGGCTCGACGCCGGCCGAGAAATAGGCGGCGACATCCGCCGCCTGTCCGGGCGTGAGACGCGGCGCGATCGCCGCCATGATCCGTCCGTATACGGTCTGGTCGCGGCCGCCCTGCCGCCACAGCTCAAGCTGGCTTTCGATATAGCCGGCCTGAAGACCGTCGAGCCGGGGAAATTGCGCGGCCTCCTCGCGGCCGTGGCAGGAGAGGCACGCGGGAACCTGCTGGTCGGCAATCCCCTGCGAGGCAATGCGGCGGCCGCGCGCCACCGCCTGTGGATCAGCTGTATGCCCGGCGGGCGGGCGGCGCGCGGAGAAGTGATCGACGAGCCGATCGATATCGCTTTCCGTAAGCTCTACCGCAACCGGCTCCATGAAGCCGCTTTGCCTCTCGTTGCGGCTATATTCCGAAAGCGCCCGGCGCAGGTAAGCCGGCTTCTGTCCCTCCAGCGAAGGAACGAGATCGCTCGCGGGCCGATCGCCGCCGCCGTGGCACGCGGTACAGTAATCGACCAGATCGGATGGACCACGCATTAAGCCGAGCGGCTTGTGCGGCGGATTGTCGGCCGATCCCGTCAATCGCCGGTATTCCGCGACCGACATCCCCGGGAGCGCTTCGAGAAACGCGACCAGCGGCCAGACCTCGTCGTCCCTGCCGGCGCCGGCCCAGCTGGGCATGCCGGAAAATTTCAATCCATGGCGGACGATCCAGAAGAGCTCTTCCCTGTCCCATTCATACGCGGCCGTCTTGAGGTCGGGCGGAGCGGGATACATGTTCGCGACGACGGGGCTGCCCTGTTCGGCCGGGCTGCCGTGACAGGGCACGCAGCCATAGCGGAAGTGAACGGCGCCGAGCCTCGCCTGCCCCTCGCGGAATTCATCGGGAGCTTCGACGCCGGCGCTGTAGGTTGATACCGACCGCGCCAGCAGGAAGTTGATGACGCTCTCCGTTGCGCCGAAATGGCGTGCCGAGGCGGCGACATTGTAGATGCCGGAGACGAGAAAGATGATCGATCCGATTATGATCGCGGTGGCGAAGACGGCCAGCCAGAACACGCCTCTGCGCCAGCGCAGATTATCGGGGATCATCATCTAGGGCTCCATGCCCGGCGCCCACCCCGCCTTTCCTTCCAGCCCCGAGAACCATCGGGCCGCGATGGCGATGGCGACCGCTACATAGGTGGCGGGGCAGGCGAGGAGCATCAGCAGACCGGCCAGCTGCTGATCGGCAAGGCCGGCGCCGGCGTAGAGGGGCCGCGGCGAGAAGGTGAGCAGAACCCCCAGAAGGCAGAAGAGCTTTCCCGTCACGATGAGGGAGGCCAGGGCCTGCCAGGCCCGGTTCGACGCGGCGGCGAAAATCTCGTTCCAGTAGAGGAACGAGACGGCGGCCAGAGAAAGCATCATGGCCGGCATCAAGACGTGGGATCCGACCGCGGCATCGAATACCGCGGGCACGTGCCATCCCCATAACAGACCCAGCTGCAACAGAAACGATGCCACAAGGGCTGAGGCCGTGCCGATAGCAAAGCTTCGATTTCCGGCACGCCAGCGCAAGGCCAGCGCCGCGCATGGAGCCGCAACGTTCATCAACGCAATATGCGTCGCCATCGGCCCGGCGAGATAACCGTCGATTCCCAGCATTCAGCCACAACAATGGTGGGCGTCAATCGTTCCAGGAAGGCATGTCGGGGAACCATAGTCGGCATCGGCCGGTTTTCTCCGCATGGCACATACAATGTTCACTCCCGCCCTATGGGCGACTGTATTCTCCGTGTTGCTGGCGACGAACGAAGCGGCGTGGCCGCAATCGCAGAAAGACGGTGATCCGACCGCGCAGCCGCAGGGAAGCTGCCGCGCCGATCCCGCCCCCCAGCCGGGCGTTAAGTCCGGGCGCAACCCGGGCGCTGAGGAAGATGAAATGCTTGCCGACCGGCTCGCCGACTGCGGCAGCGTTCTGGCCCCGCCGGCGAGCGGCGATCCGGAGATGGTAAAGCCGGCACCGGACACCGGTCACATGCCTGTCATACCTCCCAGGGCGCTTCCGCAAACGCCCCCCGCTGATGGCAACGGTGGCGAATAGGCGTTGTGCTGCGGATCCTGACCTACAATGTGCGCCGCTGTCTCGGGCTCGACAGGCAACTGTCGCCCCGTCGCATCGCGTCGGTCATCGCGGCATGCCGTCCCGACGTAATCGCGCTGCAGGAACTGGATGTCGGGCGGGCGCGCAGTCTCGGCACGGATCAGGCGGAAGAGATCGCCCGCGAGCTCGGCATGAACCACGTGCATTTCCATCCCGCACTGAAGGTGCTGGAGGAGGAGTATGGCGACGCGATCATCACCGCCGCCGGATCGCGGCTGGTCAAGGCCGGTCCGCTCCCGGGGATCGCCCGACGGCCTCGCCTGGAGCCGCGTGGCGCGCTTTGGGTCCGCATCGGCTCGGGAAAGACGACCGTCGACATCGTCAATACGCATCTCGGGCTCGGCCGCGCCGAGCGCCGCGCCCAGGCCGCCGCGCTTCTGGGGCCGGAATGGCTCGGACAGGACCGGGGGCAGACGCCTTCAATCCTGGTCGGCGATTTCAATTCTCTGCCCCGCGGTCGCGTGCACCGGCAGATCACGCGGCGCCTGCGCGATGCCTATTACGCGGCCGGTACGCGCATCGGACCGCGCAGCACCTTCATATCTCTCTTTCCCGTCCTGAGGCTCGACTATGTCTTTGTCGACCCGCGTCTCAGGGTCGAGCGGATCGAAACCGTCGATACGCCCGAGGCACGGGTCGCTTCCGATCACCTGCCGCTGGTTGCCGATATCGAGATCGCACCATGAAACACGAGGCGGCGCCGCGCGTTGGAGCGGACATGACCGGATCGCGGAGGTGCCCTTGAGCACGACGGCAGACGGGCCCCGCAAGCGGGCTGCAAGGGGAGGAGGGCACGGGGCGCTGTGGCGGCTGTATCATGGTCTGTTGCGCTATTCATCCGTGCTGATTGGCGTGGCCGCGATCTCGCTGGCGGCCTTTCTCCTGTTCCGGCTGTTCCAAAACTACAGTATCGACGATATCGTCCGGTCCATCGGATCGGCGCGCCCAGGTCACCTGGCCGCCGCCCTCGGTTTCGCCGGCGCCAGCTATCTCTCGCTGACCGGATTCGACTATCTGGCTTTGCGCTACGCGGGGACGCCGCTGAACTGGCGCCGCGCCGCGCTCGCCTCCTTCTGCGGGCTTTCCATCGGTCACAATGTCGGTCTTGCCGCGCTGAGCAGCGGCGCGGTCCGCTACCGCTTCTATTCCAGCTGGGGCCTTCAGGCCGCCGACGTCGCCAAGGTGATCGCATTCTGCGGCCTGACGGTCGGTCTCGGCATGGGCGTGCTCGGTGGCATCGTGCTGGTCCTGCGGCCGTCGCAGGCGAATGAAATGACCGGGCTCGGTACATCGACGACGATGGCCGCCGGGGCGGCAATTCTCGCGGTCATTGCGGGGTATCTGGTGCTGTGCGGTTTGCGGCGGAGACCTTTCCGGTTCTTCAAATGGACGTTCTCGGTTCCGTCCTTGCCGCTTGCGATCGCCCAACTGGCCGTCGGGGCGACCAATTTCGCCCTTGTCGGCGCATGCCTGCATCAGGCGATCGCGGGTTTTGAGGACGTCTCCTACTTTTCGGCGGCGTCCGCCTTCGTCATCGCGAACACGACGGCGTTGATCGCGCACGTTCCCGGCGGTCTCGGCATCATCGAAACGGTCGTGCTGAAGCTGCTTCCGGCATCGCAGATGCTGGCGGCGGTGCTGCTTTTCCGGCTGGTCTATTTTCTGGTGCCGCTGCCGCTCGGCATCGCGGCGCTCGCGATCTGGGAGGGATGGCGAAGACACAAGTCGCGGTGATCCGCCGCCGGCGAAGCCTCAGCGCGAGCGCACCTTTGCGCGCTTGTGCCGGTAGGGGAGAAGATAGGAGATCAGCCCCAGAGGGCGCTTCGGATCGAGAAACCAGGTGCCGGGCATGGGCCGCGCGGGACCGCGGTCGGACAAGGCGTCGAACGGCTTCAGGGAACGCTCGCCATCGTTGAGCGCCTCCAGGGCGGCGATGAGCGAGCGTCCCTCCGCCACGCAGGATGAAATCTCGTGCGGCTGGCGACCCAGATGTTCGGCGAGAAGGCGATCCCTGACGCTCGTGATGGCGGCACGTGACTCCGCGTCCGCCGCCTCGATCAAGATATCGCATTCGCTGTCGAGCCCGATCGACCGGTTGTTGAGGTTGGAGGATCCGATGCGCAGATAACGGTCGTCGGCGATCACCAGTTTTGAATGGACAAACACGCCGGTGCTGCCCTTGTCGCTCGGCACGCAAGGGTAGAGGACCCTGAGGCGGCCGAAGCGGTCCTTTCCGCGCAGGTAGCGGATCAGCCGGTCGCGGTTGGTCTGCATGATCCAGCGTTCCATGAAGCCGTGCGCCTCGTAGCTCATCACGATGACAACTTCGGGGCCGTCTTCTTCGCACAGACGCCGCGCCAGCATCCTGCCGATCGAAAAGGCGGTCATGTATTGCGCTTCGATGTAGATCGTGTCGCGCGCGGCCTCCAGCATGTCGAGCAATTGCCGCGCACCCTCGTGCACCGGCTCGCGCCGCCCGATTCCGGGCAGGGTTCGCGCGACCGACACGGGGATGTTCCGGAAATCCGCGCTCCATCCACGCGGCCAGGCGCCGAGCGTTCCGGAAGGAGCGAGTTCCTCCTGCGTCGCGCCGCGCCAGCGGTCGCGTGCGACGGCGGCGAGAATCCCCGCCGGCCCGCCCGACACCGCGATCTGGATGTCATGGACCGGCGGATAGGGCTGGCCCGCCGGGGTCGCCCGCTGGGGCGCCTCGGGCTGATGCTCCTGCGTGTCCCAGCGGTCGACGGTGAGATCTATTCCCCCGATGAAAGCCAGTGAATCGTCGATGGCGACGATTTTCTGATGATGCGCCGCATAGACGGGATGGTCGGTGGCGAGACGGATATGGATGCGGGGATGATCCTGCCAGTCGGCACCGAAGATGAGCTCCTGAGAAGAGCCCGGGGCGTGCAGCACGGAGATGCTCCAGATGAGGATGTGGACCGTCAGCTCGTCCCGCTCCTCCACCAGCTGGCGCAGAAGCACGCCGAGCGGGGGGGATTCGTCTTCCCCCACATCGCGGCGCAGCCTGATCCCGCCGTCGAAATCCCAGCCGATGATCAATATGGAGCGCCGCGCAAGGCGCAGGGCCTCTTCCAGGGCCCCGAAATAATTGGCGCCGTCAATAAGAATCCGCCCCTGATCGGCGACCGCCCGCGCGCAGCAATTCCGCCCCGGCTGCGCGAGGCCATCGCTCACGCGAACCGCTGCCCCGTAAACCGACGGCGCAATTTGCCCGTCGCGTCTGAGCGGAAGCACACGATTTTCCGCGACGTCCATCCGAGCTGTTGCCTCCGGCTTGATCACGGCTCTTCAACTCCCGGGAGGGGGCTTGGTTCCTGATGGGGGCCGAGCGCCCGGCCGAAACAATCGGGGCGCACCGGCGTTCTAGCCTCGGGTGGCCCAGTCCCCCAACCAACAGGAGAATATCGATGCCTGCAAAATCCAAATCCCAGCAGAAAGCCGCGGGCGCGGCCCTTGCGGCCAAGCGCGGCGACATGAAGAAAAGCGAGTTGAAAGGCGCCTCCAAAGGCATGGAAAAATCCATGACCGAAAAGGAACTGGAGGAAATGGCCTCGACCAGCCGCAAGGGTAAGCCCGAACACAAGTCGAAATCGTGAGCGAGGGGGCAGTCAGGCGGTGCCGCGCTGCCTGAGCCAGCGCAGCACCGTCGATTCATCGGCATCCAGATGGGCGAAGGGCTTTCTATATCTTGAGCGCAACGCCGCGATTTCAGGGCCGAGCGTGCGGCTTTCCCAGGCGTCGATGACATCCGGGTGAACGTAGCATCTGCGGCATACAGCGCGGGTATTTTTCAGCGCCTCGGATACACTGTCGAGGATCTCGTTCACTATCCGCCGCCGCGCCTGTTTGCTTGGCGGCGGTTCGACGGCGGCGAGTTCCACGGTGGCCATGCTGGTGGCGCCCCAGGTGCGGAAATGCTTCGAGGTGAAGTCGCTCCCGGTCGCCTCGCGGATGTAGTCATTGACATGGTGGGAATGGACCGGATGCATCGCGCCGTCGTCGCCGGCATACTGGAAGAGGTGCTGGCCGGGCAGTTCGCTCATCCCGGCGAGGATATTGGCGATCCGGCGGTTTGAAAGGCTGAGCCGCCATTTCCGCCCCGACTTGCCAGTGAAGGAGAAGCGGATTTCGCTGCCTTGCGTCTCGACGTGACGGGCGGTCAGGGTCGTCAGGCCGAAGCTCCTGTTCTCCCGCCGGTAGGCGTCGTTGCCGATACGGATCATGGTGTTGTCGAGCAGCCAGACGATAGCGGCGAGGATTCTCTCGCGGCGCATGCCGCGTTTCGCCAGATCCTTTTTCACCCGCTTGCGCAGGCGGGGCAGCGCCTCGGCGAAGGCGGCGAGGCTGGCGAACTTCGCCTCATACCGACACGTTTCCCAACCCGGATGGTAGCGATACTGCTTGCGGCCGCGGGCGTCCCGCCCCGTCGCCTGGATGTGGCCCTGCGCAACCGGGCAGATCCAGACATCGGTCCAGGCAGGGGGAATTGCGAGGGACCGGATGCGCGCGAGCGTCTTCTCATCGCGTATGATGCTGCCGTTCGGACGTGTGTAGGAAAAGCCTTTGCCGCGCTGCCGGCGCGCGATGCCGGGGTCGCTGTCGTTGACATGAACCAGTTCGGCTTGCGAGGCGCTGTCCAGAGGGTCCGGCCGAGCGGCCGGCGATGGCGAACCGCGCAGTTCAGTACCCTCCGATGACGGGCAGGATCTCGCCGGTGATGTAGCTGGAGCAATGCGACGAGGCGAGGAACACATAGGCGGGTGCCAGCTCCTCCGGCTGCGCCGGGCGCTTCATCGGCGTTCCCTCCCCGAAACGGGCGACCTTGTCGGCCGGCCGATCGGATGGATTGAGCGGTGTCCAGACCGGTCCCGGCGCCACCGCGTTGACGCGGATGCCGCGCGGCACGAGATTGGCGGCGAGGGCGCGGGTGAAGGCGTGGATGCCTCCCTTGGTCATCGAATAGTCGACAAGCGACCCGGATCCCCGGATGCCGGTGACCGAGCCGGTGTTCACGATGGCCGAGCCGCGCCCCATTTGCGGCAGTGCCGCTTTCACCATGTTGAAATAGCCATAGAGATTGGTCTTCATGGTGAGGTCGAAATGGTCCTCGGAGAGATCCTCGATGGCCGCCGCGTGATATTGAAAGGCGGCATTGTTGACGAGAATGTCGAGCCGGCCGAACTTCTCCACGACGCGTGACACCGCCTCGCGAGCAAACCCGGCCTTGCTGACGTCCCCGGCGATCAGAAGGCAGTCGCGCCCTTCATCGGCCACGGCGCGCCGCGTCTCTTCCGCGTCCTCGCCTTCCGCATCGAGAAGGGTGATCGCGATTTCGGCGCCCTCCCTGGCGAACAGAACGGCCACCGCGCGTCCGATCCCGGAATCGCCGCCGGTGATCAGTGCGACCTGACCCTCCAGCTTGCCCGAGCCGCGATAGTAGGGGGCATCGTACATGGGCGCGGGACGCAGCACCGCTTCCGCGCCCGGCTTGCCCTGATGCTGCTGGGGGAAGGGCGGCTCGGGGTAATGCCGGGCGCCCGCCTGCATCGCCTCGCCATCGGCGGCTTTTCCGCTTTCCTGCCTGTGGCGGGCGTCTGCCCGGTCAACCACTTCCTGCACGTCGCGCTGGCGCTCGACGGCGTCCCGGGAATCGTTCCTATTGGACATCGTGCTTGTCCTTCAGCGTGGTCTCGTCCTCGACTTCGGTTTCCGGCCGGTCGTCACCCGGTGCGATTTCATTGTGCCAACGTCCTTCGGCATCCTGGTATTCGATGGGCTCCCTCGCGCCGGTCGCACGGTGTTCCGCCGCCGCCGCTCTGGCGGCGCGCGCGGCGGCCTCGCGGGTCGGATATGTCTCGGAGAACACATCCCGCACGCGGTACGCCCAGCCTCCGTCATGTTCGACGACGTGATAGGTTATGGTGGTCACCGCAGGTCTCCCTTCATCAGATTGCCAAGGCCGGCTTTCGGCCCAAACGATCTGGCAGAGCGCTTGTTCCGCACCTTGTCCGGATGTGCCGAGGCCGCCGGGAACCAAGCTTCCGGGCGCATCGTTTGAGTCGGACTGGCGGGGCAGGGGAACCGCCTCCTGACAAGAGGACGACGACGTGGCACCGCGCGCGATCTGGAAAGGACATCTGCAGATTTCCGAACTGAGCTGCCCGGTGGCGCTCTACGCCGCCGCGTCGTCGGCGGAGCGCATTTCCCTGCACATGGTGAACCGAAAGACCGGCCATCGCCTGCATCGCCAGTTCGTCGACGAGGAAACCGGCGAGCCGGTCGACAAGGACGACCAGGTGAAGGGCTTCGAGACGGACAAGGAAGATTTCATCCTGCTGGAGCCGGAAGAGATCGAGGCCGCCGTGCCGGAAAGCGACAAGACGCTGGACGTGGAGGCGTTCATCGCCTGCGGCGACGTCGAGACGGTCTATTTCGACCGGCCCTATTATGTCGCGCCGGCGACGGAGGCGGCCGAGACCGCCTTTGCGGTCGTCCGCGAAGGCATGCGCAAGACAAATGTCGCGGCGATCGCGCGGGCGGTACTGTTCCGGCGGGTCAGAACCGTGCTGATCCGCGCGCAAGGCCGCGGGCTCGTCGCCACGACACTCAATCACGACTACGAGGTGAGGTCCGCCTCGGATATTTTCGACGACGTGCCCGAGATCAGGATCGGCAAGGAGATGATGGATCTTGCCAAGCATATCATCGGAACGAAGGCGGGCGAATTCGATCCCGCGACTTTCGACGACCGCTATGATGCCGCGCTCGCCGAACTGGTCAAGGCCAAGGCGGCGGGCAAGAAGCTGCCCGTCGCCCGGGCGAAACGCGAGGAAAAGGTGGTCGATCTGATGGACGCGCTGCGCCGGAGCGCGCAGGCGGAGGGCAAACGCGCCGGCAAGAAGAAATCCGCCGGCAAGGCCGCTTCCTCCCGCCGCAAGGCGAGCTAGCCGATGTCGCTCACGACCTATCGGAACAAGAGGAATTTTTCAAAGACCAGCGAACCGAAGGGCGCCGCGGGGAAAAGCGGCGGCGACCTTTTCGTCGTGCAGAAACACGCGGCCCGCCGGCTGCACTATGATTTGCGGCTCGAACTCGGCGGCGTCCTGCTGAGCTGGGCGGTGACGCGGGGGCCGAGCCTCGTGCCGGGCGAGAAGCGTCTCGCCGTCCATGTCGAAGACCATCCCGTCGACTATGGCAGCTTTGAAGGAACGATCCCCAAGGGGGAGTATGGGGCGGGGTCGGTGCTGCTTTGGGACCGCGGCCGCTGGTCGCCGGATGGCGACCCGAAGAAGGGGCTCAAGAAGGGGCATCTTGAATTCACTCTCGAAGGGGAAAAGCTCAAGGGGCGCTGGCATCTGGTGCGCATGGCGCGCAGGCGCGGCGAGAAGCGCGACAACTGGCTGCTCATCAAGGGCGACGACGGGGAAGCACGCGGCGAGGACGATCCCGATATCCTCGAGGAGCGGCCGGAATCGGTCAAAACGGGCCGCGACATCGCAGAAATCGGCGACGCCCGCGCCGCGCTTGCACCGGCCGGAGCCGGTGGCGGCGGGAAGCGGCGCGGCGGATCGAAGGAGCCGCCGCGCGTCAGCGGCTCCAAGACCGCGCCGATGCCTTCCTTCATCGAGCCGCAGCTGGCGACACTGAAGCCGGAGGCACCCCGAGGCGACAAGTGGTTGCACGAAATCAAGTTCGACGGCTACCGGCTGCAACTCCGGCTGGAGAACGGGCGCGTCAAGCTGCTGACGAGAAGCGGGCTGGACTGGACGAAACGTTTCGGCAAAGCGGTCCCGGAGGCCGCGAAGGCGCTGCCGGCCAAGTCGGCGATCCTGGACGGCGAGCTTGTCGTGGAACGCGAGAACGGCTCGTCTGACTTCTCCGCGCTGCAAGCCGATCTCAGCGAAGAGCGGACGGACCGCTTTGTCTTTTATGCCTTCGACCTGCTCTATCTGGAAGGCAAGGATTTGCGAGAAGTTCCGCTGGAGGCGCGCAAGGAGGCTTTGCGCGCGCTTCTGGACGGTGCCGCGCCGGCGCTGCGGTACAGCGAGCATTTCGACGAAGAAGGCGCGCTGATCCTGAAACACGCCTGCCGGCTGAGCCTTGAAGGCGTCATCTCGAAAGTCCGGGACGGCAAATACGTTTCCGGCCGTGGTCGTTCGTGGATCAAGTCGAAATGCGCCGAACGGCAGGAATTCGTGATCTGCGGCTATGTGCCCTCCAGCACGTCCGACAAGCTCGTCGGTTCACTCGTGCTCGGCCACTACGAGAAAGGAAAGCTCGTCCATGACGGCCGTGTGGGCACCGGTTTCAGCCGCGAGGTGGCGCAGAACCTCATGAAGGCGTTGCGCAAGCTTGAGACCGAAGACTCGCCTTTCTCCGGCAAGCTGGGCGCGGCGGCAAGGCGGGGCGTACATTTCGTCAGGCCCGAGATGGTCGCCGAGGTGGAGTTCCGGGCATGGACCGCTGACGGCCTGGTCAGGCACGCCTCCTTCCGCGGCCTGCGCGAGGACAAGCCGGCGGCCGAGATCGGCCGCGAGGACGGCGCTGCGATCCGGGAAGGGAAATTGCCGCGCGGGACGGTCAAACTTTCCCATCCGGACAGAATCTACTGGCCGGAAGCCGGGGTCACGAAACAGGGTCTGGCGGACTATTATGCGCAGGTCTGGAACCACATGGCGCCCTTCGTCACCGGGCGGCCGCTGGCGCTGTTGCGCTGCCCGACCGGTATTACCGGTCATTGTTTCTTCCAGAAACACGCCTGGAAGGGGCTCAACCGGAATATCCAGACCTTCGACGATCCGCAGGACAAGTCCGATGAGCCGTTGCTCGCGATCAGGGACTTCGACGGGCTGATCGGGCTGATCCAGGGCGGCGCGCTGGAGATACATTCCTGGCAGTCCCGGGTCGATGCGCTGGAAACCCCTGACCAGATCGTCATGGATCTGGATCCGGGTGAAGGCACGGAGTGGTCGGCCGTCATCGAAGCGGCGCGCGAGGTCAAGCACCGTCTCGAGCATGCCGGCCTGACGGCTTTTCTCAAGACGTCCGGCGGCAAGGGCCTGCATGTCGTGTCGCCGCTGAAGCCGGATGCCGGATGGGACGCGGTCAAGGGCTTTGCCAAATCCATAGCGGACGACATGGCCGGCGAAATGCCGAACCGTTATGTCGCGACCGTCAGCAAGGCCAAGAGGCGCGGCAGAATCCTGATCGACTATCTGCGCAACGGACGTGGCGCGACGGCGGTCGTGCCCTATTGCACCAGGGCGCGGCCAGGCGCCGCAGTGTCCATGCCGCTGGCCTGGGACGAACTGACGGAAAATATCGGTCCGGCCTATTTCACGGTGGAGAACGCACCCGCCCGTCTTGCGAACATGAAGGACGACCCGTGGGCTTCCTTTCACCGCAAGGCGGCGGCGCTGCCCAAGCTGACGGTCAAGAGGTAGGTCTCCGGACGCCCGCCTATTTCTTCCCGCCTTCCGCCGCCACGCTCCGTTTCAGCGCGTCCATGATCGATACGACATTGTCGCCGGCCTTCTCGGTGGCTTCCGGCTTCTTGCGTGGCGCCGCGGGTTTGCGGCCCTTCTTCTTCCTGTCGATGATCCGGCGCAGCGTGTCCTGAACCGGGTCGTCGGCCATGTCGGGCGACCAGTCCTTCTTTTTCTCCGCGATCAGTTTCTCGATCAGGCGCAGGGTCTTGGCATCGGGCTTTTCCCTGTCGATATCGCCAAAATAGTCGGCGTCGTCGCGAACCTCGTCGCCGTACCGCAACGTCCAGGCAACGATCCCTTTTCCCCAGGGTTCCAGCAGCACGGCTCTCTCCCGCCGATAGATGACGAGGCGGGAAACGCCATTTGTCCGCGTGGCCTTCATGGCGTCCCGGATCACGGCGAAAGCCTCCTCGCCGACCTTGTCGTCCGGGATCAGATAATGCGGCCTGTCGCGCCAGATCCAGCCGATCGAATCGTCGGGAACAAAGGCCTGGATATCGATGGTGCGCGTGCTTTCCAGGGCAACCTGCTCGAGTTCCTCGTCTTCCAGGATCACATGCCCGTCTTCCTCCACTGGATAGCCGCGCGCCTGGTCGGTGTCCTTGACGATCTTGCCGCTTTCAGCATCCACATAGCGGCTGACGACGGGGTTGCCGGTCTTTCGGTTGAGTGTGCGAAAGCGGATCTTTTCACGGTCGGTCGTCGCGGGAACAAGCGCGACCGGACACGTGACGAGCGAGAGTTTGAGATAACCTTTCCAGTAGTGGCGTGGGGGCATGATCTAGCTTTCCGGGCCGCGATTTCACCCAAGCTGAACGGATTGCCGGCCTACAGCGTTCCCGCCGGAAGACCGGCTCAGCCACGCCGGCGATGTTCCCCGCAGTCTTGCCACATCTGGAACAAAATCAGCCCTTCCAAGTTACGTGTAGGGACATCAAGAGGAGAACGACTGATGAAATACGTATTTGTTGCAATCGCGGCGCTGTTCCTGGCGACCGCCTGCACGCCGACCGAGCGCGGCGCCGTTGCAGGCGGCGCCATTGGCGCGGCTGTGGGCGGTGCGGCGAGCGGAACGGTCCAGGGCGCGGCCGTGGGCGGCGCCGTCGGCGCCGTCGCGGGCGCTCTCATCGGCCGGGCCAGCGAGCCGGGACGCTGCATCTACCGCGACCGGTACGGGCGTCAGTATGTGGCAGCCTGCCCGTAAGAGGTAAGGACGCTCCAAGATCGGAAAGCCGCCGCGGAACCCCGCGGCGGCTTTTTCTGTTTCTGGCCCATCACCGCCGATCGCCAGCGCACGGAGGAAAATCGATGCACACGCGGATTTATCGCCTGGAACCGATCGCCCAACCTCAGGACAACAACTGGGATCTCGCGCCTTCGCAGGGCACCGTCATCGTCCGGGCAAGGTCTCCCGCCGATGCCCGCATCGTGGCGAGCGAGGCGGAGGACGATTTTCTTCTCGGCTCCGCCAAGCCCGCGCGCGGCGCCTCGACCCGGTTTGCGAGCGCGTTCCGAAGCGAGAAGCTCTACGGGGTTTTCGAGGACGACAGCACGGGCTTTGCACCCGAAGGCGAGCGGGGGCTGCTCAGAGGCGAACTGCGCGACGACATCCTCAAGTCATCGGACAGCGAGATGCACTGACGGGCTTTCCTCATTTCGTATCCGCAAGGAGCGCGGGGGCAGGGCGGCCGCGCATGGACCGTCCGCCTCACGATTGTACTGCCGGCGCAGGCTTGCCTACCGGTCGCCCTCGGGTAATGCCCAGGCGAGCACGCTGTCGCCGATCGGTGTCTCCATGAAGTGATGGCCGCCAGCCATCAGGGCGACATATTGGCGGCCGTCCACCGAATATGTGACCGGCGTTGCCTGACCGCCGGCCGGCAGCTCCGTCTGCCAGAGAACCTCGCCCGTTTCCTCATCCAGCGCCTTGAACAGATTGTCCGTGGTCGCGGCAATGAAGATCAGGCCGCCGGCCGTGACGACCGATCCGCCGTTGTTGGGCGTGCCGATCAGGAGCGGCAACAGGGAGGGAATGCCGAAGGGGCCGTTGGCCCTCGCCGTCCCGAACGGCCGGTCCCACAGGGTCTTCCCGGTTTCGAGATCGATGGCGCGAATGCCGCCGTAAGGGGGCTCCTTGCACATCAGCCCGGTAAAGCTCAGCCGCCAGCCGGCATTCACGTCGATGCCGTAGGGCGCGCCCGCCATCGGCGCGACGCTGTCCGGCGCATCTTCGGCCGACTCGCCCTCCATGATCGAACGGACATCAAGATCGTCCACCTCTTCGCGCGGCAGAAGCTTGTTGTGGTTCGGCATGTCATTGTAGTTGGCGACGATGATCCCCTTTTGGGGGTCCACCGCGACGCCGCCCCAGTCCGAGCCTCCATTGTAGCCGGGATACTGTATGAAATAGCGATCGACGGTCGGTGGCGTATAAATGCCGTCATAGCGCGCCTGCCGGAACTGGATGCGGCACCAGAGCTGATCGAGGGGCGACATGCCCCACATGTCCTTCTCGGTGAGATCCTGCTGGCGGAGCGTGTGGTAGGCGGAGAAGGGTTGTGTGGGCGAGAGATTCTCCGGCTCCACGCCGCCCCGGGGGACCGGTCTTTCCTCGACCGGGAAAAGCGGCTCGCCGGTTTCCCGGTTCAGGACATAGATTTCACCCTGCTTGGACGGCAGGACCAATGCCGGTACCGGTCCATTTCCGGTGGGGAAGTTCACGAGCGTTCCCTGCGACCCGAGGTCATAGTCCCAAACATCGTAATGAACCGTCTGGAAATGCCAGGCCGGCTCGCCGGTTTCGACGTTCAGCGCGACGATCGATGTGGAGTATTCATTCGACTCCGGCCTGCGGTCTGCGCCGTAGTAGTCGACCGCCGAATTGCCCATCGGGACGTAGACCTGACCGAGTTCGTCGTCACCTGTAGCTGTCGTCCAGGTATTGGGCGTTCCGCGAGAATAGGTCTCGCCCTCGGGCGGCAGGCCCTTCAGGTCCGGTTTTGCCAGATCCCATGCCCAGAGCAATTCTCCCGTCATCGCATCGTATCCGCGGATGACGCCCGACGGCGCGTCGCGCTGCTGGTTGTCGTTGACCTGGTGATTGGTCACGATCACGCCCCGCACGATCGTCGGGGGTGACGTCACCGCGAAAAATCCTGGCACGGTGTCGCCGATCCCGTCCAGCAGGCTGACGGTGCCGCCCTGTCCGAAATCCGCGCACGGCTCTCCGGTCCTCGCATCCACCGCGATAAGCCGGGCATCGATCGTGCCTTCGATGATACGGGTGCCGCACGCATCCGCGGGACGCATGTCGGGCGCGGCGTAATAGGCCACGCCCCTGCAGGTCGCGCCATAGGGAATCGCGTCCGTCGATACGCCAGCCTCGTAGCGCCAACGCTCCTTTCCGGTGTCCGCGTCGACGGCCATCATGTCGTTCATCGCGGAGCAGAGATACATCGTGCCGTCGATGACGAGAGGCGTCGTCTCGGGGGAATAGGCCCCCTCGCTGCCGTCTCCCTCTTCCGGCAGGACGCCGGTGTGGTATTCCCAGACCTGCTCGAGCCGACCGACGTTTTCCTTGTTGATCTGGTCGAGCGGCGAGAAGCGTTGCGCGTGATAGCTGCCGCCATAGGCCGGCCAGTTCTCTCCGGCCTGGAGCATTGCCATCGGCTCCCGGCGAGTGGCAGGTTCGGCCGTCTCGGCGTCTCCGACGGCAGGACCAGTCGTCGCATCCGGGGTCTGCCCGGGCCTCTCGAGGGGCCGCTCGGGCACCTGCGCCTGTACCAGCGTGACTGGCGCCGGGTCATTCAGCGCTGCGGCGTCGCGGACGTGACCCGTCGCATAGACGCCGCCGCCCGCCATGAGTGCGGCTGCAACGCCTGCGGCGACGGGTGCTGCCCGGCCCCTGCGATTGCCGGGTTCGCGCCTGCGCAATGCGGGAATGAGGCAGAGGACGAGGATGAATATCACGGTGGGCGCGACCAGTCGGGGCACCTGCGCCCAGCCATCGAAACCCTTCTCCCATAACGCCCAGACAAGGGTGAGGAGCCAGGTGATCGCATAGACCCATACACCCGCCATCGAAGGACGGGCGAGCAGGATGCCAGAGAGGAGCAGACCGATTCCGGCAATCAGATAATACCAGGAGCCGCCGAGGCTCATCAGCCACGCCCCGCCGGCTCCAATGACCAGACCCAAGAGGATCAGAAGAATTGCAACGGCCAAAATGAACCAGTAGCCGGCGCCGCGACGCGGGGCCGCCGCCGGATGAGTGTCCGCATGGATCATGGAGAGCCTCCGTGAATGGCAGTAAAAAAGGCAGGCCCGCCGTCGCGGCCCTGCCTGAGTAACCGGTCAAGGCTCAGGTTGTTCCGAACGCGGCGACGGCTCTAGCTCGTCCTTGTGGCCTTCTCCGTCGCCTTCTCCTCATCCGCCACTGCTTCCCTCGCGCCTCTGCCAAGATCCCGGCGCGCCCTTTCATCCTTGTCGAGCTTCTCGAAACTTTCGATCACATCGTCCGGTTCCTGCTTTGCGTCGGGCACCGCCCGGCGCTGGTTGCGGACCGATTCCTGGTCGTCGCCCTGCAGGCTGTTACGTCCCATCTTGTCCTGCGCGAGGTCCGTGTCGGTCGGCATCGGCGGATCGCGTCTGTCAGTCGGCATCGGCTGCCTCCTCCGGTTGGGGGTGTTCACATCTTGACCTTCTGCTGTTCGCCCATGTCCGGCCTTGTGCCGGACATCGCCGCCGCGGCCATCTTGATCGTGCTGACGATAGTCCCCGGGGCGTCCCAGTACTGAGCATCGACCGGCGTGACCTTGAGGACGCGAACGGACGGATCCTGCGGACCGTCCCACCAGGCGTCGGCGGCGGCCGACCAAAGCTGTTCGATCTTGTCGCGATCAGCGGAGATTTCGGCGCGGCCGGTGACCGAGAGATAATGGTTGTCGCCCGGCTCGGCGAAGGAAAGACAGACTTCCGGATGCCGGGCGATATCCTCGTCCTTGTGGCCCTTCACGTCTGTGAGGAAATAGATCGCGCCCGCCTCGCGGTCGGGCATCGCCGCCATCGGTCGGGCGCGGATGAGGTCGCCATCCTGCGTTGCCAGCATGCAGGGACTGATGTCGTCCATCAGTTTCCACACATGTTCTTCGTTACGGTCGTCACCCATGCTCTTAATGCTCCCTTATTGGCTCAAATTCCCGCGGTGGAGGCCGCTCGCTCACCCGGCGAGGATGCGCAGCAGTGCCACGACCAGAACGATCGCCACAAGACCGCCGATGAAGACGATCTTGCGCGTGCGGGTTCTCAGGATGATCTCGCCCTGGCGTGCCTTTCGGCCGGAAATTTCGACCCGGCCGGCCTCTGTGGAGCGGTGCTCCGATGTGGTCCTGTTCTCCATCCCGTCCTCACCGCACTCTCGGTGCCGGAACAGGGAGGGCGGCCTTATGGTTCCGCCGCAACGGGAACTTTTAAGAGAGCAGCCGCGCTTTCAAGGCGAGATTCAGACGCGGAGACGATGAGTCATGACCACATCCGGGATGGAGGCGTTGGCCGACCGGCTTGCCGAGACGGCCCACAAGGGCCAGCGTGACAAGACCGGCGCACCCTATATCGACCATGTCAGGCGCGTCTCCGCGGCCGTCATGCCGGGCGAGGAACGGGTCGTCGCGCTCTTGCATGACGTGTTGGAGAAAGGCGGCATGACGGAAGAAGATCTTTCGGCCGCCGGGCTTCCGGCGACGATCCGCGCCGCGGTCGATGCGATGACCCGACGGCGCGGTGAAAGCGACGAGGCGTTCGTCCGCCGAGCCGCCGCAAACGAACTGGCGCTGCCCGTCAAGAAGGCCGATCTGGAAGATAATCTGCGTCAGGCGTGGCAGGCCCATCTGCCCACGGCAAAATACGAAGCGGGCCTGAATATCCTTCGGGACGCGCTGGGCGGGGAGTGGTAGCGCAGGCACTTCAGGCTGTCAGCAGGCGCTCCATCTCGGGGATCGGGTGATTGGTATAGTCCTTGTCGATTTCGGCGATGACGGCATCCGCCAGCGTCTTCGGTATCGCCTTGCGCAGCGTGCCGAGAACGGCAGGCGGCGCGACGATCACGAGTTTCTTGAACCTGCCCTTTTCATGCAGCTTGTGAAGCCGCTCCGCTATGGTTTCGGCGAAACGGTGTTCCTCCAGATCGTGCCAGTCGGTCGTCTGGAACGCGCTGCGCGGTGTCGCTCCGCTCAGCTGATAACGGCCCGGCTCGTCCGTTCCCTGCTCCCGGGTGGGCGGGTTTTCGTGTTCCATGAGCCGTTCCACCTGGAAATTCGGATAGACCTCGTCGCCCTCGTTGCGCATCAACAACGCCTTGCGCCCGTCGCCGACGACGATCCAGCAATCATGGGGAATCTTGACTGACATCGCTCTTGCTCCCGTACATCAGATAGCCGACAGCCTAGCCGGCCTTCCCAGGGCGATCCTTGACGCATGTCATGGAAGCACGCGCCTGGCCGGATCGGCCTATCTTAAGCGGGCAACGCGACCGGTGAAGCGTCAGTTCCGGCTTTCGAGCAGGCGGCGGGCGATGACCTGGGCCTGAATCTCGCCGGCGCCCTCGAAGATGTTGAGAATGCGCGCATCGGCGAGGACGCGGCTGATCGGGTATTCCATCGCAAAGCCGTTGCCGCCATGGATCTGCAAGGCGTTGTCGGCGGCCGCCCAGGCGACCCGCGCGCCGAGCAGCTTGGCCATGCCGGCTTCCAGGTCGCAGCGGCGTCCCTGATCCTTCTCGCGGCCGGCGAAATAGGTCAGCTGGCGGGTGATGAGCAATTCGGCCGCCATCATCGCGAGCTTGTCGGCGACGCGCGGGAAATCGATGATCGGACGCGCGAACTGGATGCGCTCCAGCGCATATTTCAGGCCGAGTTCAAGCGCGCACTGGGCAACGCCGATGGCGCGCGCCGCGGTCTGTATTCTCGCCGACTCGAAGGTTTCCATGAGCTGCTTGAAGCCCTGGCCTTCCTTGCCGCCGAGAAGATTGGCAGCCTTCACCTCGAAGCCGTCGAAGGAGATGTCAAACTCCTTCATGCCGCGATAGCCGATCACCTCGATCTCGCCGCCGGTCATGCCTTCGGCGGGGAAGGGGTTGGCGTCGTCGCCGCGCGGCTTCTCGGCCAGCAGCATCGACAGGCCCTTGTAGCCCTTCTCGGCCGGATCGGTGCGCACCAGCAGCGTCATCAGGTCGGCGCGGACCGGATGGGTGATCCAGGTTTTCTGGCCGGTGACGCGATAGACGTCGCCGTCCTTGACGGCCCTGGTCGTCAGGCTGGCCAGATCGGAGCCGGTATTGGGTTCGGTGAACACCGCCGTCGGCAGGATTTCGGCCGAGGCGATCTTGGGCAGCCAGTGCTGCTTCTGCTCTTCAGTGCCGCCGGTGAGGATCAGTTCCGCGGCGATCTCGGAGCGCGTCCCGATGGAGCCGATGGCGATCCAGCCGCGGGAAAGCTCCTCGGAGACGACGCACATCGATTCCTTGCCGAGGCCGAGCCCGCCATATTCCTCCGGAATCGTCAGGCCGAAGACGCCGAGTTCGGCGGCCTGGGCGATAATGTCGAGCGGGATGTATTCGTTGGCGAGATGCCATTCATGGGCGTGAGGCACGACCTCGCTCTCGGCGAAACGGCGCATTTCCTCGCGCATGGCCTCAAGCGTGTCGTCAAGCCCGCTGTCGCCCACCGGCCCGCCATGCCAGTCGCGCATGAGGGTGACAAGCGCGGCGCGGTTCTCCACGGTGTTGCCGTGTGCGATGAGCCCGGACACCGTGTCGGTGAGAAACGCATCGGCCGCATCGCGTCCGAGCCCGACATCGGCAAGGCGGAAGATTTCGCCCTGGTTCATGGCGATGCCATGCGCCATCTGGTTGAGATATTCGCCGGCGCCGATCCGCACCAGCAGTTCCTCGGTGCGGCCGAACCGGCCCTCGTTCGTCATCCGGTCGGCATAGGAGGCGAGCTGGACGATGGCCTGGGCATAGGTTGCAAGCCATGCGAGGCCGTGAACGGCGTGCTGATGGGCATCGAGCAGCCTGGCCTCGGGCGTTCCCGAAGGGGCCACCGTCTCCAGAAGCGCCGCGCGGGCCCTGGCGAGAAGCTGCTCGCCGGCAATCGCGGCATCGCGGAGATCGCCGACCAGCGCGGTTTCAGCGCCGCCGGTCTCTTTGGCATGGGCCAGGGACATCAGGTTCAACCCTCTCAACACATCATGCGCTTCGGCAGCGGTATCCGCCGGCGACGATCAGGCCTGGCCGGTTTCTTCCAGCACGTCTTCGAATGTGCGCAAGCCCGCCCGCGGCGAACAGACCAGAACGGCCATATTGCCGGGCGCGTGCTCGTTGCGGAGCATCTTCATGTGGGCCTTGGGGATCTGGTCCCAGGGGAAGACTTCCGACATGCACGGGTCGACGCGGCGCTCGATGACGAAATTGTTGGCCTCGCTCGCCTGTTTCAGATGCGCGAAATGCGAGCCCTGGATGCGCTTCTGGCGCATCCAGACATAGCGGGCGTCGAAAGTGATGTTGAAGCCGCTCGTGCCCGCGCAGAAGACGACCATGCCGCCGCGCTTGACCACGAGCGCGGAGACCGGGAACGTCGCCTCGCCCGGGTGCTCGAAGACCATGTCGACATCATTGCCCTTGCCGGTGATGTCCCAGATCGCCTTGCCGAACTTGCGTGCTTCCTTCACCCAGTCATTGTATTCGGCCGTGTTGACCGTGGGCATCTGGCCCCAGCACTTGAAATCCTTGCGGTTGATGACGCCCTTGGCGCCGAGGCTGAGCACATAGTCGCGCTTGCTCTCGTCGGAGATGACGCCGATCGCGTTGGCGCCGGCGGCGGCGCAAAGCTGCACGCCGAACACGCCGAGGCCGCCGGAAGCGCCCCAGACCAGAACGTTGTCGCCGGGGCGCAGCTGATGCGGCGCGTGGCCGAAGAGCATGCGGTAGGCGGTGGCCAGCGTCAGCGTATAGCAGGCCGCTTCCTCCCAGGTCAGATGCTGCGGACGCGGCATCAGCTGGCGCGCCTGAACGCGGCAGAACTGGGCGAAAGACCCGTCCGGGGTCTCATAGCCCCAGATGCGCTGGCTCGGCGAGAACATCGGATCGCCGCCATTGCATTCCTCGTCGTCGCCGTCGTCCTGGTTGCAGTGAACGACGACCTCGTCGCCCACCTTCCAGCGCTTCACCTTCGAGCCGACGGCCCAGACGATGCCCGACGCATCGGAGCCGGCCACGTGATAGGGAACCTTGTGGTAGTCGATGGGCGAAATCGGAGTGCCGAGCGAGGCCCAGACGCCGTTGTAGTTGACGCCGGCCGCCATCACATAGACCAGCACCTCGTCGTCGCCGATCTCCCAGGTGGGCAGTACCTCCACCTTCATGGCCGTATCGGGTTCGCCGTGGCGTTCCTGACGGATTGCCCAGCCATACATGCGTGCGGGAACGTGTCCGAGCGGGGGCACCTCACCGAGCTCGTACAGATCCTTCTTTTCCGCCTTGTAGGTCGGCGGAACCGCTGCGATTTCCTGTTTCGACATTTCGTTCATAACTCCACACCCGGCGTCGGCCTTCCCGTATCCCCGATCGAAATGAAAATCAAATCGGTTGGCAGAGCAGCGCCGGTCCCTGTGTAAATGATCCGCGATTGCGGTTAAGGTATCAGCAATCGTTCAAATGATGCAATGCAGCAGAAAGTTGCGTGCGTCGCAACAGGGGGTAAAGAAATGGCCATTGAATCGATTATCGTTCTTCTCGTCGTCGGTCTCGTCGCCGGCTGGCTCGCCGGCAAGATCATGCGGGGCGCCGGTTTCGGCCTGATCGGCAATATCGTCGTCGGCATCGTCGGGGCCTTCATCGGCAGCTACATTCTGGGCGCGCTCGGCGTCGCTATCGGGAGCGACATTCTCTCGGTCATCATCGGCGCGACCCTCGGCGCGGTGATCCTGCTGTTCATCATCGGGCTGATAAAGCGCTGAGCGGCGTCCGTCGCACGCCGCGCCGGAGTCCGGTTGCGCAGCGGCCCTGTTGCATTGCAATATCCGGGCCGGCCCGTTAAACGCCTTGCCGTCCGGCATCCCGGGATGTCGGCCAGCATACCTGTTCTGGAGCGACAAGACGATGAGCGATACGAAAAGGGACAAGCCGTGGATCTTCCGGACCTATGCCGGCCACTCCACCGCGGCGGAATCCAACAAGCTCTACCGGGCCAATCTCGCCAAGGGCCAGACCGGCCTTTCCATCGCCTTCGATCTGCCGACCCAGACCGGCTATGACAGCGACCACCCCCTGGCGCGGGGTGAAACCGGCAAAGTCGGCGTGCCGGTCTCGCATCTGGGCGACATGCGCCAGCTGCTCGACGGCATTCCGCTGGAAACGATGAATACCTCCATGACGATCAACGCGACGGCGGCATGGCTGCTTGCGCTCTATGTCGCGGTGGGAGACGAGCAGGGCGCGGACCGCGCCAAACTCACCGGCACGACGCAGAACGACGTCATCAAGGAATATCTGTCGCGCGGCACCTATGTCTTTCCGCCGCAGCCCTCCATGCGGCTGACGACCGACATCATCGCCTGGACCTATCGGGAAGTGCCCAAATGGAACCCGATCAACGTGTGTTCCTACCATCTGCAGGAAGCCGGCGCGACGCCGGTGCAGGAACTTGCCTTCGCGCTCGCCATCGCGCTCGCCGTTCTCGACGATATCCGCGACAGCGGCGCGGTGCCGAAGGAGGAATTCGCCATCGCCGCGCAGCGCATCTCCTTCTTCGTCAATGCCGGTATCCGGTTCGTGACCGAGATCTGCAAGATGCGCGCCTTCACCGAATTGTGGGACGAACTGCTCGAGAGCCGCTACGGCATCAAGGATGCCAAAGCGCGCCGCTTCCGCTACGGCGTCCAGGTCAACTCGCTGGGTCTGACCGAGCAGCAGCCGGAAAACAACGTCTACCGCATCCTGCTGGAGACGCTCGCGGTCACGCTCTCCAAGGGCGCCCGCGCCCGCGCCGTGCAGCTTCCCGCGTGGAACGAGGCGCTCGGCCTGCCGCGGCCGTGGGACCAGCAATGGTCGCTGCGCATGCAGCAGATCCTGGCCTATGAGACGGACCTGCTGGAATATGAGGACCTGTTCGATGGTTCGCATGCCATCGCGGCCAAGGTCCGCGAGCTGAAGGAAGAAGCGCTCGCCGAGCTGGCGCGTATCGACGCCATGGGCGGGGCCGTCGCGGCGGTGGAATCGAGCTACATGAAACAGGCGCTGGTGGAATCGAATACCCGGCGGCTGGAGTCCATCGAACGCGGCGACCTCAAGGTCGTCGGCGTCAATGCCTGGACGGAAACCGAGCCTTCGCCGCTATCCACCGGCGAGGGCTCGATCCTGACGGTTCCGGAATCGGTCGAGCGCGAGCAGGTCGAGGCGCTCAATGCCTGGCGTGCCCAGCGCGACGGCAAGGCGGCGGACGCGGCGCTGGCCGGGCTCAGGTCGGCGGCGCAGGAAGGCCGCAACATCATGGAACCGTCGATCGCCTGCGCCAAGGCGGGCGTGACGACCGGCGAATGGGGACAGACGCTGCGCGAGGTGTTCGGCGAATATCGCGCGCCGACAGGTGTGGGGCGCGCCGCGCGCGCCGACGGCGAGGGCCTCAACGATGTGCGCGCCGCCGTCGACGATGCGGCAGCGTCGCTGGGGCGCAGACTGAAGATCCTCGTCGGCAAGCCGGGGCTCGACGGCCATTCCAACGGGGCCGAGCAGATCGCCGTCAGGGCGCGCGATTGCGGCATGGAGGTCGTCTACGAAGGGATCCGTCTGACGCCGGCGGAAATCGTCAATGCGGCGCTGGAGGAAAGCGTGCATGTCGTGGGGCTTTCGATCCTCTCCGGGTCGCACCGCCCGCTCGTCTCCGACGTCATGAGCCGAATGCGCGCGGCAGGGCTTGGCGACGTGCCGGTGGTCGTCGGCGGCATCATTCCGCCCGAGGACGCGGCCGCGATGCGCGCGGAAGGCGTCGCGGCGGTCTATACGCCGAAGGATTTCCGGCTGAACGACATCATGGCCGATATCGTCCGGATCGTGACGGCGAAGTCCGCGGCCTGAGAGGGCTCTAAAGATTTTAAGATGCCGAGAGAAACAATACCTTAAAATAAATCTAGTATACTTTTCTATTCGTTGCCAGATTTTTTGATCTGCCATCGCAAATAGAATCTCAAATATGGATCAGCTATAGTCACTTCGCGGCTATCTTCATCCCAATCTATGGCAGAATCAGAGGCCATTCCTTGAGATATCGCGGTTAAATGTTTCAAAGCGGATGTCACCTCGTGTTTTTGCGGGATCAGATCGCTCAGTAGTGACCCTAAAATTGTTCTTATTTCATCATAATTTACCGTCGATTTAGGCCCCGTTTCTGCCAGCGCTCGCAATGTGGCTTCGTAAATATCTGCGTCACCGCCTCCCGTAAGAGGGCGCCTAGCACGTTCCTTGCGGCTTTGGGGGCCTGCCGCGAGCTTCTGATATATTGGCAGTCCTGCGTCTTTTGCTAATCTTATATACATTGGCTTCAACTGGTTCGTATCTAGAATTGATTTTCCTTTTCCAGTAAGGTTGTCTTCAATTTCATTGTCAAAACAGATTTCCCAGCAAAATTGTTGCATTAAAAACGGATTTCTTTGCGACTCTTTAACAATATGATTTATTACTTCGTTGCTACAAGACGCGTTAAGGACCTTAAAGCCAGAAATAGGTATCTTTCGCAATTCATCGTCATTCCAATCCGGGAGAGAGACGGTTATAAATCTTCCGGTAAGCTCAGATTCGTCTTTAATAGCATCAAAAGCTCTATGAGTAACAGATAAGAGTACAATTTTTAACCCATTAAATACAGCTCCCTTTATATTTCTGATTATAGATTTTCTAAGATCGGCCTTAATATAGTGGAAATCATCTATAACTAATATAATTCCGTCACGTAACAGTGCGTCAATGGCGCTTGTTATTCCGTCAATCTGATGTGATTCAGTCTTCCTGGTGCGAGCTAATTGCGACCCATTTGCCGAAATTACGGTGTTCAAACCGACTGTGGCGCTGTCTTCTTGTTTATAAGAAACCTCAAATTGCGTTGGAACGTTAAACTCCGATGCTATAAACTGCCAAAAAGATTCGATTCCATCGATACGGCCGCCATCGATCCAAATGTATTCGCGATTTGATAACATTTTCCGGCAAAGCACGGTCTTTCCCGTCTTGCTCGGCCCGGAAAGTGAGACAACTTTGTTTGGTGTAGCAACTGCGCGTGCAAAATTCCGTTCTACATCTTGGTCCTCACGATCAATGTAAGTGTACGTTGGTTGGCCGCCGGCAACGAACACGGCATCCCGAAGAATTTTTTCCAATGATTCCTCCCACACTAGAGATGAATCGTTAGAATATATTAGGGACTATGTAACGGTCTAGCGTCATGCCGTCGCCTTGCGATCGCGGTGCGTGGCAAGCGCGAGGCGCAGGCTCGCGTCGAGCGCGGCGGTATCGATCGGCTTGGCGACGATATCGGCGAACAGGCCGCCGTCATCGTGAAGCCCGTGGCCGCCGTTTCCGTGGGCGGTCAGCGCGACCACCGGGATCGCGGCCGCATGCGGCGACATGGCCTTCAGAGCTTTGGTCGCCTCGACTCCGTTCAGGCCCGGCATCTCGATATCCATCACCACAATGTCGAAATCGACGGCGGCCGCCATGTCCAGCGCCTCCGCACCGTCCGCCGCCAGCGCGACCTGATAGCCGAGACGCCGAAGGATCTCGCCGAGGAGCTTGCGGTTGATGGCGTTGTCGTCTGCGAGCAGGACCCGAGCCGATTGCGGAAAAGGGCTTGCGACCTTCGGGAGCGGCCGCGCCTCCGGCTCTGCCGTCAACGGCAGCCGAACGGTGAAGACGGAGCCTCTGCCGACCGCGCTTTCAACGTGAATTCGCCCGCCGAGACGTTCCAGCTCCGCGGCCGCGACGCCGAGACCTATGCCGAATCCCTGCCTGTCCAACGCGCCCTCTCCGCGCGCACCGGGCGTCATGATGCGTTCAAGGTCGCCACCGGGGATGCCGCGCCCCGTGTCGGAAATCGCGACTTCGAGTTCCAGCCTTCCTTCGCCGCGCGCGCGGCACGAGGCGCGGAAGGCGACTGTTCCGGCGTCGGTGTATTTGACGGCGTTGTCGATGAGATTGACGAGCACCTGCTGCAGGGCGCTCAGCACGCTACGCGGCACGGAGGGAAACCCGCCCCGAATCGCGGTTGTCGTCCGCAGCCCCTTGACGCTTGCACGGGCCTCGGCGAAACCGGCCATGCCGGAGAGCATCACGGCGAGGTCGGCGGCGCCTTCGTCGGCAGCATCGTCGGCCGCGCCGCCGATCCCGGCGATCACCGGGACCATGCCGCGGGCGGCAGCGATCAGGCCTTCAAGGTAACGACGTTGTCTGCCTTCAGCCTTTTGCAGGAGAAGTTCCGCGATGCCGACGATCCCGGTCAGCGGCGTCAGCAGTTCATGGCGCAGTATCGCATTGGCATCCGGCGTGTGCCGGTCCCCGTTCTCGTCGCCCTTGCCGCTCATCTGCTAAACCGTCCACGAAAGAACCGGATGCCACCCATCCGCAGGTTAAAAACGGAACGGCCCCCGCCTTCCAGTCTCTCGCCGGCTGGCGGAGGCCGTGCCTCCCTGTTTTCTTGATCTCATGATGGCCGGGGCTTCTTAAACATCCCTCAAGGGATATGCTTGACCGGTTTTAACCTTAACCGCTTGTGTCAAATGCGCCGGGAAGGGGCAGGAGCATTGCCGCCGACGCAGACAATGGCGTAATCGAGAAGCGGCCCGCCCGAACGAATCCCGGTTATCCATGGACATCTATGCCATCACCAACATCATCTTGCCGGTCTTCGGCCTGATCGGCCTTGGTTATGTGTCGGTGTGGGCCGGCTTCTTCAAACCGGAGGTTGGCGATGGGCTGGCGGCTTTCGTGTTCAACCTCGCCATTCCCGTGTTGCTGTTCCGCACTCTGGCGACGGTCGAATTCGGCCATGTCTCGCCGCTACCGCTCTTTGCAAGCTATTTCCTCGGATTGACGGCAGTCTGGCTCGCCGCCGACGCGGTGACACAGCGTCTGTTCGGCCGCGATCCCGTCACCGGGATCGTCGCGGGGTTTTCGGCCGGCTTCTCGAACATGGTGCTGCTCGGGATTCCGCTGGCGCTCGTGGCCTTCGGCGCGGAACGCGCCTTGCCGCTGTTCCTGATCGTATCGGTTCAGCTGCCGCTCACATTTTCCGCCGCCATGATCCTGAAGGCGCGCCGCGCGCGGCACGAAGGGGATGCGGGGGCGGCGGGCGTGCTGAAGACAATCGGGCGGGACCTCATCCGCAACCCCATCGTCATCAGTATAGTCGGCGGCGCCCTGTGGGGCGTTGCCGAGCTGCCGCTTGACGGCCCGATCCTCGCCATTCTCGACAAGCTCGGCGTCGCGGCGGTGCCGTGCGCGCTCTTTGCGATGGGCATGGGGCTTCGGCGCTACGG
Source organism: Flavobacteriaceae bacterium (assembly GCA_050249695.1). Classification (GTDB taxonomy): domain Bacteria; phylum Pseudomonadota; class Alphaproteobacteria; order Rhizobiales; family Tepidamorphaceae; genus JACKJP01. The sequence goes on from JBFWQA010000006.1 coordinate 37,290, forward strand.
CGTTGCCGGCAATGTCAGCCTGGCGATCGTTCTCAGCGTTTTGAAACTGTTCGCCGTGCCGGGCATCTTCTACCTGCTGGCGACACGTGTCTTCATGCTGCCGCCGGACTGGGTGTTGATCGGAACCATGGGCGCGGCCTGTCCTTCCGGCGTGAACGCCTGGCTGCTCGCCAGCCATTTCGGCACCGGCCAGTCGATTTCCGCCAGCACCATCACCATCACGGCGGCCGCGTCGATCTTCACCATCAGCGGATGGCTGATCTTCCTGACCAGCTGAGGGCGCGCTCAGGCCGACGGCGCGAGTCCGACAAGTTCGGCAATCTCGGCGGGTGTTGCGCCGCCGTCGCGCAACTGCCGCAGGGAGGGCGAGGCGCGGCTCTTGGCGAGCTTGTGCCCCGTTTCGTCCACGATCAGCCGGTGGTGGCTGTAGAGCGGCTCCGGCAGATCAAGCAGGATCTGCAACACGCGATGGACTTCGGTCGCCGCGTAGAGATCCATCCCGCGTATGATGTGAGTGACGCCCTGCAGGGCGTCGTCGACCACGACCGAAAGGTGGTAACTCGTCGGCACATCCTTTCTGGCGATCACCACATCGCCCCAGCGGGCCGGATCGGCGGCAACCGTCTTGCGCGGAGCATCGCCGAAGCCGCCTTCCCGAAACGACACGGGCCCGCCGATGCGGCTCAACGCCGCCGCCATGTCGAGGCGGCGCGCGAAGGGCGTGCCGGCCTCGATCCGCGCCCGCCTTTCGGCTTCGCCGAGACGCCGGCAGGTCCCGGGATAAAGCGGCGCGCCGTCCGGATCGGTGCCCGCCGCCTTCCGGGAGATTTCCTGTCTGGTGCAGAAGCAGGGGTAGATCAGGCCCATGCCGGCAAGCCGGTCGGCGGCGGCGCCATAGTCGTCAATGTGCTCGGATTGCCGCCGGACGGGCCGCTCCCATGTCAGGCCGAGCCAGGTGAGATCGTCGAAAATTCCCCGGACATACTCCTCGCGCGCGCGGCCGATGTCGATGTCCTCGATGCGCAGGAGAAAGCGTCCACCCGAGCGCTGCGCCGCCCTGTGGTTGAGGAGCGCGGATAGCGCATGGCCGCAATGGAGTTCGCCATTCGGGCTCGGAGCGAAGCGGAAAACGGGTTGCGTCATCTCGTATTTCGCGATTGCCTTCAATTGCTGCGGGTCGCCCCTCGCTTTGTCCCAAGAGACGTAACATGCACCAACTCGATTGCCAGGAGGATCTTGAGAAAGCGCTTCGCGCGCTGGCGGCGGAATGCCCCGTCATCGAGGTGTCCCTGACGCATGCGGGGATGCCGGCCCTGCGCCGGCGCGAGCCCGGATTCGAGGGTCTCGTGCGCATCATCACCGGCCAGCAATTGTCGGTCGCGGCCGCGGCGACCATCCATGGCCGGCTGGAAGCGAGCGGGCCCGTCATCCCGGCGCGCTTTGCTCCTTCCAACGAGGCCGAGCTCAGGGCGTGCGGGCTCTCCGCGCCGAAGATCCGCACCCTCCGCGCGGTGGCGGCGGCGATCGGCGAGGGGCGCCTGACCCCCGAATCGCTCGGCACGATGCCGCAGGAGGAGGCACGACGTCAGCTGACGGCGATCAGCGGTATCGGGCCCTGGACGGCGGATATCTTTCTTCTGTTCTGCCTCGGGCGGGCCGATATCTGGCCTGCCGGCGACATCGCGCTGCAGGCCGCGGTCGGCATGGCGCATCGCCTCGAATGGCGCCCCGGGGCCGAGGAAGCGGCTGAATTCGCCGCAAGATGGCGGCCCTATCGCGGCGCGGCGGCCCATCTGATGTGGGCGCTCTATGCGGCGGTGAAGGCGCGAGGCGCGCTCCCGGCCTGAGCGCTCTCACGCCCGAACGCCCGGCGTTTCGCGAGCGTTAATGCCGCTTCACAAGCGTGTCACAGAGCATATACTACATATGCTCGCGAAGCAGGCGTTGCCCGCTTGATGTTGCGACCGGGTGCCAAGGGAGTTTCATGTGACGGCCCACGTCACGCCAGGATCGTGTCCCGCGCTGGTGCTGAACGCCGACTTCCGGCCGCTCAGCTATTTCCCCCTGTCCCTTTGGCCTTGGCAGGAAGTGGTCAAGGCCGTTTTTCTGGACAGGGTCAACATCGTCTCCGAGTACGAGGATGTCGTCCACAGCCCGTCCTTCGAGATGCGGCTGCCGAGCGTCGTGTCGCTGAAGAGCTACGTGAAACCCGCGCGCTATCCCGCCTTCACCCGGTTCAACGTGTTTCTGCGAGACCGCTTCACCTGCCAGTACTGCGGTTCGAACGAGGATCTCACCTTCGATCACCTCGTTCCGCGCACCCATGGCGGCCGCACGCTGTGGGAGAATGTCGTGACCGCCTGCGCGCCCTGCAATCTGGCCAAGGGCGGCCACATGCCCGGGGCCATCAACATGTGGCCGAAGCAGATGCCGTTCAAACCGACCGTGTTCGATCTGAACGCGAACGGGCGGCTGTTTCCGCCCAATTACCTGCACGAAAGCTGGCTGGACTTCCTCTACTGGGATGTGGAACTGGAGCCTTAGGCTCAAGCGCCATTCAGGTTTTTGGGGCGTGGTTTGAGCGGCGATCGTCCGGCTTCAGGCGCCGCTCTTGCGGACGCCCAGGCAGGCGATGCCGGCGAGCGCCAGCGAGATCAGCACGTTCCAGCCGGCGAGGGACAGGCCGAGGAAGCGCCAGGCCGCCTCGTCGCAGCGGACCACCGCCTGCTCGCGCATGGCTTTCAGCACATCGGTGATCCCGGAGACATTGTCTGCACCGCCGGCGCATGCGGTGGGACCTTGCCAGAATTTCCACTCGACCCCCGCGTGATAGACGCCAAGTCCGGCACCGACCAGCATGGCCACGGCGAATGCGGCGAGCAGCAGCCGGGCGATCGTGGGGCGCGTGGAGGCAAGTATCGCGGCCACACCCGCCAGCGGAATGCCGATATAATAGGGAATGCGCTGCTTCAGGCACAACTCGCAGGGCGCCAGGTCGAAGCCATACTCGAAGATATATGCGCCGACGATCGTTGCGAGCGAGGCCAGAAACAGTCCGGCGGCGATTTGCGTTCTGCGCATCGGCGATCCTTGCTTCAAAACATGTAGCGGGCGACGGCGAAACCGCCGACAAGCAAAACCACGAAAACGGTGAAGACAAGGCCGAGCCGCTTTTCGATGAAGGCGCGCACCGGCGGCCCCAGATAGTAGAGCAGCGCCGCGACGATGAAGAAGCGCAGTCCCCGCGCGGCGATGCTGGCGACCATGAAGACCGGCAGGCTGAGGCCGGTGGCACCGCTGGCGATGGTGATGACCTTGTAGGGAAAGGGCGTGACGCCAGCGACAAATACAATCCACGCGCCCCACTCGTTATAGCGCGCGGCGAAATCCTTGAAGGCGTCGGCATAGCCGTAGACGTCGAGGATGGGGAGCGCCACCGTCTCGAACAGGGCCGCGCCGATATAGTAGCCGAGCAGTCCGCCAAGGACCGAGGCGAGGGTGCACAGGCCCGCGAAGAACCAGGCCTTCGCCCGCTCCGCCAGCACCATCGGGATGAGCAGGATATCGGGCGGGATCGGGAAAACCGAACTTTCGGCAAAGGAAACCGCCGCAAGCGCAATCGGCGCCTGCCGGTGCGATCCGAGGGCAAGGGTCCAGTCGTAGAGGCGGCGCAGCATCGGCGAAGCGTGTAGCCGCTTCGACCGTTCAAGTCCATGGATTTGGGAGGTCGTCCCGCAAAAGGATGCCGGGCCATCCGCCGGCGGCGACGGGGGCGCGTCGACCGCCGGCGGAGGCCCGGTCCTTCGGCGCGGATCCGGTTACCTGAAAGAACGCATGGATCCGCACCTAATCGGTCGGTTACTGGTCCTTCTTCGGGCCAGGTCCCTGACCGTCTTCGCGACCGGGACGTTCGCCATCCTTCATCCAGCGATGCGGACGGTCGTCGTCATTATCGCGATTCCAGCCGTGGCGGCTGGGACGGTCGTCGCGCGACAACGCGCCGTCGTCGTTGCGGTCCATGCGCTCGACGATATTCGACAGCGGCTTGTCGAACTCGTCCTTGGTGATGGCGGCATCGCCATCCGGATCCATGCGCTGGAAGGCGCGCACCGTCATCGGACGCATGACCTCGGTCAGCAGGTTCTGGAACTCGTCGAGGTTCAGCTTGCCGTCCTTGTCGGCGTCGTATTTCTCGAAGCGCGCATTCTGCGCGGCGTCGATCTCGGCCTGGGTCAGCTTGCCGTCCTTGTCGGTATCGGCGTCTTCGGCCAGACGGCGGATGAGGTCACCGCGTCCGCCCATCATGCCGGGGCCACCCATCATATCGTGGCCGCCCATCATGCCATGGCGCTCACCGCGAAAGCCGTCGCGTTCGTGCCAGCGACCGTCGGCCTGCACTGCACCGGCGGTGATACCGGTAAGCGCAATCGCGGCAACGCCGGCGATCAGCAGGGTCTTCTTCTTTGCATCCATCTTCGTTTTCATCTGTCATTTCCTTCTTACAGGTTCACAAGGGAGCCAGCGGGGCGTGCCGGGCCTGTTCAACACCCAACAGCTAGGCGCTGCTTGTCGTTCAAAAATGGCGGTGAAAGAGGGAATTGGTCGCCAGATGCGGCAGGTCGCCACGTCTGATACAGACCGTTACAATTTTCATCTGCAGACGCGGGGCGAAGCGCGATAAATGGGCATGAACGAGAATCCGCACATCCTTGTCGTCGACGATCATCGCGACATCCGCGATCTCGTCGGCCGCTATCTCGCCAAATACGGGATGCGGGTGACGACCGCCGACGGCGGCGCGGAAATGCGCAAGGTGATGAAGAGCGCCGCCATCGACCTCGTCGTGCTGGATATCATGATGCCCGGCGAGGACGGACTGTCGCTGACACGGTTCGTGCGCGAGACGAGCCGGGTACCCGTCATCCTGCTGACCGCGATGGGCGAGGAGACGGACCGCATCGTCGGCATCGAGATGGGCGCCGACGACTATCTGGTGAAGCCCTTCAATCCGCGCGAGCTCATGGCGCGCATCAAGGCCGTTCTCCGGCGCACGCATGAACTGCCGCCCGGCGCCGAACCCGATACCGGCCGGCTGACCTTCGCCGGCTGGACCTTCGATCCGGCGCGGCGGGAACTCACCGACGCGGACGGCGTCAACGTGGCGCTCTCTTCCGGAGAGTTCCAGCTTCTTTCGGTGTTTCTCGCCCGACCCGGCATGGTGCTCACGCGCGATCAGCTTCTGGATCTGACAAGGGGCCGGCAGGCGGTGCCGTTCGACCGGGCGATCGACAACCAGGTGAGCAGGCTCAGGCGCAAGATAGAAGCCAATCCGAAGGAGCCCGAGATCATCCGGACGGTCTGGGGCGGCGGCTATGTCTTCGCCGCCAAGGTGGACAAGACATGAGGTGGCGGGCATGACGATCCTCCCCGCAAGCCTTGCAGGCCGGCTGACACTGTTCGTTCTGGGCGCGCTCGCGGTCGCCCAGATCGTCGTGTTCCTGCTGTTTGCGGGGGAGCGTGCGCAATTCGTGCGCGAGGCCTACCGCGAGAACGTCACCGGCCGGACGATCGAGCTGGCGCGCTCTCTTGCGGCCCTGCCCGAGCCGGACCAGCCGCATCTGCTGAGCGCGGCCTCTTCCCGTTCGCTGCGGTTCTGGGTCGCGCCGGTACCCTCGGTCGAGGAGACCGCGAATGACGGCGCGTCCCGCTTCGTCGCCCGCGAGATCGCCGGCGGCCTGAATTTGAAGCCCGGCGATGTCCGCGCAGCCGTGACGACGAGCAGCGAGCTGCGCCGTCCCTTCTTCCGCTGGCGCTCCGAGCGCCAGGCTTACGACGCTGATGATGAAGGCGATCATGGCCGCGGCCACCGGGACCGCGACGACGAGCGCCGCTGGCTGGCGATCGCCGTCAGGCTGCCGGGCGGCTGGCTCAATGCCGTGACGGGACCGCCGCCGCCGCCCCCGCCCTACGGCCAGGCCTTCGTGCTGTCGCTCGGTCTGTCGTCGCTGCTTGTCGGCCTTGTGGTCTTCTTCGCCGCGCGGCGCATCGCGCGGCCGATCCGGCGGCTGGCGGAAGGCGCCGAACGCGTCGGGCGCGGCGATCATGCCGTCGAGCTTCCCGAGGTCGGCCCGCTCGAGGTGAGGCGGCTCACCCACGCTTTCAACGAGATGCGCGGCCGCGTCGACCGGTTCATCGCCGACCGCACGCGCATGCTGGCGGCGATCAGCCACGATCTGCGCTCGCCCATCACCGCGCTGAGGCTGAGAGCGGAACTCGTGGAGGACGAGGAAACGCGCGAGAAGCTCGTGCAGTCGGTCGGCGAACTTCAGGAGATGGCGGAGGCGGCGCTGACATTTGCCAAGGCGGATGCGGCGCGTCCGCCCTCGACGCCGACAGATCTCGGCGCGCTGCTGCAGAGCCTCACGGACGACATGGCCGATACCGGCAGCAAAGTGACCTTCGAGGCGGATCGCTCCGGGCGCCCCCGCGCCCTCATCCTGGCGCGGCCGGGCGATATCCGCCGGGCGCTGCGCAACATCGTCGACAACGCCGTGTTCTATGGCGGCGGGGCGGCCCTTGGTCTGACGGCGAGTGACGGCGGATTCAGAATTCTCGTCGTCGATCACGGTCCCGGCATCGATGAAGCCCGGCGCGAAGAGATGTTCCAGCCCTTCGTTCGCGGCGAGGCCTCGCGCAGCCGCGAGACGGGCGGGATCGGCCTTGGCCTCGCGATCGCACGGGACATCATCCGCGCGCATGGCGGCGACATCGCGCTGGAGACGACGCCGGGCGGCGGACTGACGGTGGTCATCGATCTGCCCGGCATGCCGGAGGCAGCGGGGCGATAGATCCGGCGGGGCGCCCCTTGTTCGCTGCAAGCCGGCGCCGTGGGAACCGGTCAACGCGCTCCCGGCATATCGATGCATGCAATGGCCGACATTGCGAAGGCATCGATTACTGGTAAAAATAAAAATCATACTGTCCGGTAGCAGCCGCCATGAACGGATGCGCGGGCGGAAAAATGGGGAGGCGGGAATGGCCAGAGACGACGACAAGGACAGCAGGCATTTTACGCGGAGGAACGGCTGATGAGCATCGCGACACGAGAAGACGCATCAGTGAAGGGTTACGCCGTTCTGGCCGAATTGCTCGTCGGTGCCGGTATGGACACGCTTTTCGGCCTGATGGGCGAAGTCAATCTCGATCTTGTCGCCTATCTTAGAACGCACCACGGAATGCGCTATGTCGCCGCGCGGCACGAGGCCGGGGCAATCGCGATGGCGGACGGCTACGCACGGGCCTCAGGCAGGATCGGCTACACCACCGTGACCTGTGGACCGGGGCTGACCAACGCCCTGACCGCGATCATCAGCGCGGTGCGCAACCGGGCGCGCATCCTCGTCATCACCGGACAGTTGCCGCCAAGCGAGCGTGATCGCTCGCAATTGATCGACCAGACGGCGCTGCTCGCCGGCTCGGGCGCGCCCATCGTCAATGTGACCGACGGTGCAGACCTTGCATCAGGTTTTGCCCGGGCACTGGCGCAGGTCGAGCGGAGCTACGGGCCGGTGGTCCTGAACGTCGATATCCCGGTGCTCAACGGCGTTGCGCCGCGCGCGGGCGCAACCGCGCAGGCGAACCAGGCGGCCAAGGCAGCGAAGGCTGACAGCTCGAAGATCGGCGCGCTTGCCCGAATGCTGGCCGAGGCCAGCCGGCCGGTCATTCTGGCGGGACGCGGCGCGGTGGAGGCAGGCGCCGGCCAAGCGCTGCGCCGGCTCGCCGAAAAGAGCGGTGCGAAACTCGCAACAAGCCTGCTCGGGCACGGTCTTTTTGCCGGGCACGGGGAAGATGTGGGGATATGCGGAGGGTTTTCCGGCAGGCTTAACGTTCAGGTGATGCAGGAAGCCGATCTTGTCGTCGTGTTCGGCGCAGGTCTCAACGGCTGGACGACGCGGGCCGGCACGGCGTTTCCGCAGGCGAGGGTGGCCTGGTGCGACAGCGATCCGGCGGCTTTCGGAAAGGCATCCTTGACACCGGAACTTGCGATCGTCGGAGACGCTCGCGAGGTGGCCGAGGCGGTTGCCGAAGCGATCGGCGCGGCTGCCGGCAACGCAAAGGCAGGGTCCGCCGCGCCGGAACCCGAACACGTCAACTATGTGCAGCGCGACGGAGTGATCGATCCCCGGCTGCTATGCGCTGTCCTGGACAAGATGCTGCCCGCCGCGCGGACAATCGCGCTCGACGGGGGGCATTTCATGGAATTCCCCTGTCGCGGCATGACGGTGCCCGACGAGAAGGGTTTCCTCTTCAGCCTCGGCTTCGGGGCCGTCGGCATCGGGCTTGCCACGGCAATCGGCGCGGCCGTCGCGCGGCCCGACAGGCTGACGGTGTGCTTCGTCGGAGACGGCGGTCTGATGATGGCGTTGCAGGAACTGGATACGGCGGTGCGCGCCCGCGCGCGGCTGCTCGTCGTCGTCATGAATGACGGCGCCTACGGCGCGGAAGTGAAGCATCTGGTGGATCACGGCTGGGACGTGAAATTCGCGCAGTTCGACAACCCGGATTTCGTCGCTGTCGCCGCGGCGCTCGGATGCGCCGGAAGCCGGGTGGCGGACCGGTCGACGCTGGAGCGGCTGCGTGAGCCGCTGCAAGCGCTTGAGGGTCCGTATCTGATCGATGCCCGGGTCGATCCGGAAGTGCGGGCGGACTGGATGCAGATCATGCATGAGGCGAGAGTCAGCAAGTGAGCGCGATGCCGGCGCATCGGGGCGCGGGTCCGTGCGATCCGCCCGAAGGGCGCTTTGCGCCCATGGCCGCCCGGATCCGCAGGCCATGGTTGACGGCGTGAAGAACGCGTCTCACAGCGGCCGGCATCCGACATCTTGTTCACAGGACCGACGGGCATTGCTCACCCGCAAGAAATAGCTATTTTGGCTTCTTTAAATGGACCCGATGCGAAGAATGTCCGCAAAGGATGCCAAGAACAGTTTCGGCATGCTTTTGGATTTTGAATGTGCGGCGCCTGTGGAGACGAAGAAAGCCATCATAGCCAAAGATGCTTATGCAGGCTGAAAATAAGACGTTTAGGCTCGCGGTGAGCAAAACCGTTGACGTGACAGTGCATAATGAGAGTCCGGCTGCTGCCTATCCGGTGATCGATCTGTTCGCCGGGCCGGGCGGGCTTGGCGAGGGCTTTGCGACTGCGCGCGGTGAGGATCAAAGCAGCCGCTTCCGCAGCGTCGTGTCGATCGAGCGCGATCCGTTTTCACACGAGACGCTGCTGCTGAGGCATTTCTTTCGCCACTTCCCCGATGGGGAGACGCCAGATGACTATTATGACTTTTTGGCGGGGCGGATCACAAAGGCTGAACTTTTCGACCGCCATCCAGCCGCCTACGCCGATGCTCAGTTGAGCGCTCTCCGGATTTCGCTCGGCAAGGAATCACATTCCGAGGTCCGACGGACTATTCGGCAGCGCCTTGCTGGCAGCGAGCATTGGGCGCTGGTCGGCGGCCCACCCTGCCAGGCCTATTCGCTGGTTGGCCGTGCCCGGATGAAAGGTGATCCTGAATTTGAGCAGGACGAGAAGCACACCCTTTATCTCGAGTATCTCCAGATCATCGCTGATCACCGGCCGCCGATCTTTGTTATGGAGAATGTGAAAGGGCTTCTGTCGGCCACCATCGAGGGCAAGTCCGCCATCAACCGGATAGTCAACGACCTGCAGCAGCCGTCGACTGCCATAGCCGACGCGCCGGACGACCTGGCCTATCGGCTCTACTCGCTCAGTGAGGAGGAGATGGCAGAGGGTGAAGTCGACCCTCGGCTATTTGTCGTGCGCGCTGAGGACTACGGCATTCCACAGGCGCGGCATCGGATGTTCATTGTCGGCATTCGGAGCGATTTAAAGGTCCGCCCTTCCATTCTCCGGAAAATGTCCCCCCCGACCGTTCGTGAAACGATCGGTTCCCTTCCGGCAATCCGAAGCGGCTTGTCGAAGGAGAAGGATAGCCGGGATGCGTGGCTAAGTGCAATACGACACATTTCCAGCATGAACATCCCTGGGCACCTCAACGGTGCAGCGTATGCGGGGCCGGTGGCGCGCCAGCTCAGTTTCGACAAGCTCATCGAGATGCACTCGCCGCGTTCGACCTCGTCTTCCCGCTACGTAGTGCGGCGGCCAACCCATGACGTGCTGCGCAGTCTGTATGATGAGCGCCTACCGATCCTGACCGCACACGAGGCGCGCAGCCATATGGCGTCGGACCTTCGGCGTTACCTCTATGCGGCCACCTTCGCACAGAAGATCGGACGCAGCCCCAAGCTGGCGGACTTCCCCGCCAACCTCCTTCCGGATCATCAGAATGTCGAGGAGGGTCGCAGCGGCAAGATGTTCTCCGATCGCTTCCGGGTCCAGCTGGCCGATCATGTATCGACGACGGTTACTTCGCACATCTCGAAGGACGGCCACTATTTCATCCATTACGACCCGGCCCAGTGCCGCAGTCTGACCGTGCGCGAGGCTGCCCGCCTTCAGACATTTCCGGACAATTATTTTTTTGCCGGCCCTCGCACCGAGCAGTATCACCAGGTCGGCAACGCGGTGCCTCCGAAGCTCGCCCAGCAGATCGCCGAAATCGTCGCTGAGGTACTCGACTCCATCCGGGGCAATGGATGATGGCGGACACGCTTAGCAGCGAGCGGCGAAGCTGGAACATGTCGCGGATCAGGGGCCGGAACACTGGCCCGGAGCTGCGGCTGCGGTCGCTACTGCACCGCGCCGGTTTCCGGTTCCGGCTTCATGCGAAGCAACTTCCCGGCCGACCTGATGTGGTTCTGACCAGATACCGGACGGCGATTTTCGTCCACGGCTGCTTCTGGCACAGGCATCCTGGCTGCCGGAATTCCACTACGCCATCGACTCGTCGGGAGTTCTGGCAGGAGAAATTCGACAGCAACGTTAACCGCGACGCGCGCCACCGGGCGGCGCTCGAAGCTGCGGGTTGGACGGTCCTGACCGTCTGGGAGTGCGAACTGAAGGCTGACGCAGAGGGTGTTGTCCGCCGCCTTGCCGACGAACTGCGGGGTGACGGCTGATGGCGAGATCGCACCATCTTCCTCCCAGCGCTGCCAGCCTGACGGCCTCCCTTCGCGATCTTGGCTATTCGCTTGAAACTGCTGTTGCCGACCTGATCGACAACAGCATCTCGGCGGACGCGACGGATATTCAGATATTCTGCGACATGAGCCGCAGCGCGCCGGTGCTCGTCATCGCCGACAACGGCTGCGGAATGACCGAGAGTGAGGTGATCGTGGCGATGCGCCACGGCGCCACCGATCCGCGCAAAGAGCGCGGGCCTAAAGACCTTGGACGCTTCGGCCTCGGCCTCAAGACCGCGTCGTTCTCGCAGTGCCGCCGGCTGACCGTGGTCAGCGCCGTGAAGGACCAACGCGCCGGCGCCGAATGGAGCCTCGCCAAGATCGAAGAAGATGACGACTGGTTCATATCCGTTCTCGAGCCTGATGAGATCGCAGAGCAACCCTTTATCGAAACGCTCGGCGACACCGGCACGCTGGTCATCTGGCAGGATCTCGACCGACTGTTCGAAGACGAGACCGGGCAGAAGCGGGACGAGATCGTCAACGAGAAGCTGGCAGTTGTCGAAAGACATCTGTCGCTAGTCTTCCACCGCTTCCTCGCCGGCGAAGTGAAAGGGCGGAAGAAGCTGTCCATCCACATCAACGGCCACCCGGTCGTCGCCTTCGATCCCTTCTGCCGGAAGAACGAAGCGACTCAGATGCTCCGCGAGGAAAAGGTCTGGATCGGCAATGTGCCAGTCGTGATGCAGCCATACATCCTGCCGCATCACAGCCGGCTCTCCGCGTCCGAGTGGGACTATTATCAGGACCGCAGCGACTTTATCTCCAACCAGGGCGCCTACGTTTACCGCAACGGGCGCTTGATGGCCTGGGGCGATTGGTTCCGGCTGGTGCCCAAGGGCGAGGCGACCAAGCTAGCGCGAGTCCAGATCGATTTTCCGAACAGCCTCGATGAAGCCTGGACCATCGATATCAAAAAGTCGCGCGCCCGGCCGCCGCACGTCGTGCGCGAGCGCCTGCGGCAGATCATCAGCCAGATCACTGCCCGCAGCGTCACTGTGCATCGCGGCCGGGGCCAGAAGCTGTTCCAAGAGAGTCAGGCTCCGCTCTGGGAACGCTATTCCGATCATGGCGGCATCCGGTTTGCGATCAACGCCGAGCACCCGCTCATCGCATCCCTCGGCGCGCGACTTTCTTCCGCCGATGCCGCCTCGCTGCGTGTGCTGCTTGATTCGATCTCCGCAGCCCTGCCGGTCGAGATGATCTATTCCGACTATTCGACGCATCCGCGCGAGGTGAGCCAGGCGAGCGTGGATCAGGAGCAGACTATGGACCGGCTGAAAAGCCTCAAGCAGGTGCTTTATGGCGACGGCCCCGGCGATCCGCGGGCATTCCTCCAGATCGTGCGGTCGACCCGCCTCTTCGATGGACAGATCGAGGCGGCCGAGAAATTCATCGCAGAGGCTTTCGCATGACCGGCACGATCATCACGGAAGAACGCAACATCGCCAACGCGCTGATCTCGGGTCTCGCCAATCTGACCGAGACGCCGACGCGCGAGGAGGTGGAGGAGAAGGCGAAGCAGATCGCCGCCATCTTCGGCTACGCCGGCGATCTCCGCAACATCATTACCGAGGCGATAATCTCGGTCGACACGCGCATGGGCGCGGGTGTTTCTCTGGTCGACGTCGCCGCGAAGCATGACGACCAGTGGGTCCGCAAGCGCGAGGACATCACCTGGACCTATGGCAGTGCCTATGAAAACTTCCTGCTGAAGGACGGCTGGCCGCCCCGGATGGTCCAGTCGCTGAGTGACGTCACCGGCCGCATCCTGGGGCATCTCCAGGACCCCCACAGCGAGGGGACGACGTGGAACCGCCGCGGCTTGGTCATCGGCCACGTCCAGTCCGGCAAGACCGCCAACTACACCGGCCTGATCGCCCGTGCTACCGACGCCGGCTACAAGTTCATCATCGTCATCGCCGGCATCCACAACAACCTGCGCAAGCAGACCCAGGAACGCATCGACGAAGCCTTCATCGGGCGGTCCAGTGACCCCGAGGACCGCCGCTCCATCGGCGTCGGCCTCGACCCAGGCTATCCACATCCTGTGACGCTCACCAACATCAACGAGGACTTCAACAAGAATACTGCGGCGAAGAGCGGCTGGAAGATCAACGATTTCTCCAAACCGATCATCCTCATCATCAAGAAGAATGTCACGACGCTGACGGCGCTGCACAAATGGCTGAAGGCGCTGAACGCCGAGGGCGACGGCCGGATTTCCGACGTGCCGATGCTGCTGATCGACGACGAGGCCGACAACGCCTCGATCAACACCAACAAGGACGATCTCGACCCGACCCGCACCAACGCCATGATCCGGCGCATTTTGGGGCTGTTCGCCAAATCCTGCTACGTCGGCTACACAGCAACGCCATTCGCCAACATCTTCATTAATCCTGACGCATATGATGATGACGTGCGTGAGGAGCTGTTCCCGCGCGACTTCATCTACTGCCTTGATGCGCCGACCACCTATTTTGGCGCGGAGAAGGTGTTTCTCGACGACGAGACCAGCCAATCGATCGTGAAGCCGATCGACGACTGCGAGGACTTCCTTCCCTACAGGCACAAGCGCGATGATCCCGTCCCGGAGCTGCCGCCCAGCCTCTACCGCGCGCTAGACGAGTTCCTAGTTGCACGCGCCATCCGCAACCTGCGCGGGCAGACCGGCAAGCACTGCTCGATGATGATTAACGTGTCGCGTTTCGTGCCGGTGCAGCAGGCCGTGCGCGATTTCCTCAGCCTGCGAGAGAAGAAGATCAGGGACGCTGTCCGGACCAATTATTTGATGCCGGAGCCCGTCTCGTCGGCGAACGTCTACATGCAGGGACTGAAACAGGCATTCGACGCCGAATATGCCGATGCCGGCTTCACCTGGCCCGAGGTCAAAGCCGCGCTCAACGGCGTTTTCGATCACCTCCACCTCTACGTCATCAACAGCAAGAGCGACGAGGTGCTCGACTACACCCGGTACGAGAAGGAGGGTATCGGCCTCACCGCGATCGCCGTTGGCGGTCTTAGCCTTTCACGCGGCCTGACCATCGAGGGTCTGACCGTCAGCTATATGTATCGCAACACCAAGATGTACGACACGCTGATGCAGATGGGCCGCTGGTTTGGCTATCGGCCGGGCTTCGAGGATCTCTGCCGCGTTAATCTCTCGCGCGACTCCATCAACTGGTACTCCCATATCGCCGAGGCCGCCGAAGAACTCACGCAGCAGGTCAAGCGGATGCGGCGCGACGGCCTCAGCCCGAAGGATTTCGGGCTGTACGTCCGTTCGCATCCTGACAGCCTGCTGATCACCGCTACCAACAAGATGCGGGCCGGTCAGGAGGTAACGGTCGAACAGAGTTTCAGCGGGCGGCTGCGGGAAAGTTACGTCGTGTCGACCGATCCGGAGGTAAACGCCCGGAACTTCGAGCTCATCGCCGAGCACTGGCGCGGCGGATTCGGCGGGCGACTGGGGGAGGACACCGGAAAGGGCCTGATCTTCCGCGACGTCCCGATCGCGATTGTCGAGAGTTTCCTGACCCGGTTCGAGACCCACTCGACCTTCGCCGGCATCAAATCGGATGTGGTCAACTATCTTGAACGGATTGCCGAGAAGCGTTCGCTCGCCGACGTGCTGCTGATCTCCCCCGGAGGCACTCCGGGCGATGGCGGGTCGTTTACGCTGGGAAATCAGGTGCGCGTTGTCGGCAGGGATCAGCCGAACGGAACCGCGTGGCGCTTGAACAAGGACCGTGTAGCCTCGCGCGGAGATGAGAAACTCGGACTTGCTGATGCGCAGCGGAAGGAGGCCGAGGCGCTGGCTGACGGAGAGGATGGAACCGGAGCGGTGTCCGACACGCACTACCGGATGGTCCGGAACAGGCCGCTCCTCATGATCCACAGCCTCGAACCCAGAGATGGGGCCGTGGCAGGGCCGATCGCCGCTTTCGGCGTGAGCTTTCCCTATGGGGACTATTCGACCACCATCAACGTGGTCGTGAACAAGGTCTGGCTCCAGCAGATGCAGGGCTATGGCGATGATCCGGACGAGGAGGAGGACTACGATGTCTGAGTCCTCGCCGTGGGATGACATTGCGGTGCCCGGCGCGGACTTCAATGTGCGCCGGGTCCCCGGCGAAACCGCCGTGCCCTGCTTCTGGGGACGGGACACGGCCGGGGCTTGCCTGTTCATTGCTGAGCTTGAGGGCGATCACACCGACCCGTTCCGGAAGAACGTGGCTACGGTTCATGGCATCGATGTCGATCTTCGTGGGGGCGAACCGGGGCAACAGCGGCTTGTCCTCACCCTCGAAAAGCATGTCGACCGTGATCTTTTCGAGGGCCTTTGCCGCACGCTTGCATCCGCTCTGGAGCGGGCCACTGACTCCGCCAGCTCGCTCGCCGTCGCGCTGGCGCACATCCGGCGCTGGAAGACCTTCATGTCCGGTCGCAGCCAGCACCTCTCGGCCGAGGAGGTTCGCGGCCTCTTCGCCGAACTCATCTTCCTGCTGGAACTGATGGAACGGCAGCCGTCGACCGCCGCCGCCGTCGAAGCCTGGCTCGGCCCGGAAAAGTCCCATCAGGATTTCATCTTCGGCAAGACGGCCGTCGAGATCAAATCGCTCTCCGGCACCGAGCGCAGCACGGTCCGCATCTCCTCCGAGGATCAGCTCGAATCGCTCAACGATGAACTGTTTCTGCGCATCTACCGGTTGAGCAATCTGCCCGACGCCGCAGGTGCCCAGTCCCTCAACGAGATCGTCGCGGCGGTCCAGACGCAGCTCGCTGAGGCGGATGCCGTCGAGGCGTTCGACCGCAAACTGGTTGCGCACGGCTACGCGCCGCTGCCTGACTATGACCAGCCACGCTTCATCGTCAGCGATACGCACAGTTATCGTGTCGTCGAGGGATTCCCACGACTCATGCGGTCGCAGCTCCCGACCGGCATCGACCGGATCGCCTACGATATCCGGCTGGAAACCATTGCACCTTACGAATGCGATGCCGCGGGAGTCTTCGGGGGGAACTGATGGAACAGACCGTAGAGGAGTTTTTTCACGACTTCCGCCAGGAAACGCTGGCCGACGCAGAGGCCAACAGCACCTATCAGCTTGAAGCCTTCATGGAGGCGGTCTCCACCGAGCTGATCGAAACCGGCTTCATCGAGGGCTTCGAGCATTGCCATTACCGCGCGCCGCGCGGCATGCGCGTCGACGGCTACTGGTTCAACGACGAGGGCGCACTCGACATCTTCGTGGCCGACTTCGACTGCCGGCGCGAGCTGGAGACGCTCACGCGCACCGACGTGGACGCCACGTTCAAGCGCGTCGTGAACTTCTTCGAGGCAAGCCTCCGAGGAATGCCGGAACCCGATGTCACCACGCCCGAATACGGGCTGGTCCGACAGATCGCCGACCGGCGGGCGATGCTGCGTCAGGTTAATTTCTATCTGACGTCCGAGCGGGTGCTGAGCGACCGCTTCCAGGGATTTCCTGATGGGGAGGTGGGCGGCATCCGCGCTACCTACCACATCTGGGACATGGCGAGATTCCAGCGCCAGCGCAGCTCGCGGGGGCACAAGGAGCCTCTCGACATCGATTTCGTCGAGATGTTCGGCAACGGCATCGCCTGTCTGCCGGCCAATCTCGGGTCGGACTCCTATCAGTCCTATCTGATCGTCATGCCGGCACCGATCATCGCGGCGCTCTACGACCGGTACAGCGCGCGGCTGCTGGAACAGAACGTGCGGACCTTCCTCCAAGCCCGTGCGCAGGTGAACAAGGGCATCCGCGCGACCATCATCAATGAGCCGCAGATGTTCTTCGCCTACAACAACGGCATCACCGCGACTGCACAGGAGGTCGAGACGCGGATGACCGACAGCGGTCTCCAGATCGTCCGGATGACCGATCTCCAGATCGTGAATGGCGGTCAGACGACCGCCTCGCTGTTCCATACCCAGCGCCGCGACAAGGCCGACCTGTCGGGCATCTTCGTCCAGATGAAGCTGTCGGTGATCGACAGCGAGCAGAGTGAGATGGTTGTCCCCCGCATCTCGGAATATGCCAATACGCAGAACCGGGTGAACGCAGCCGACTTCTTCTCCAACCATCCCTTTCACGTTCGCATGGCCGAATTCTCACGCCGCATCTGGGCCCCCGCCCAGCAGGGCGCCCAGCGCGAGACCAAATGGTTCTACGAGCGGGCGCGCGGCCAGTATGTGGACGCGCAGTCGAAGCTCACCCCCGGCGAGCAGAAGCGCTTCCGTGCCGAATATCCCAAGACGCAGATGTTCACGAAGACCGACCTCGCCAAATTCGAGAACGTCTTCGCCGATCATCCTCGATGGGTGAACCTCGGCAGCCAGAAGAACTTCGCTCGCTATGCGCTGCGGATCGGGAAGGAATGGGAGAAGTCGTCGGACGGCTTCAACGAGTGGTATTTCAAGCGCGCCATTGCCCGCGGAATCCTGTTCCGCGCGACCGAGAAGCTGGTCTCGGCGCAGCCTTGGTACAATGGCGGCTATCGCGCGAACATCGTGGCCTACACGCTTTCGATGCTCGGCGAGATTACCATACGTCGCAAGACGATGGTCGATTATCAGCGCATCTGGGCGGCCCAAGCAATCGACGATGTGCTGTCGCAGTCGCTGGTCATTGTCGCGACAGCCGTGAACGAGTACATCATCCGGCCGCCACAAGGCATTTCCAATGTCTCCGAATGGTGCAAGAGGGAGGGATGTTGGAGGGGGCTAGTCGCCCATGCCGACTCGATCGTGGAGCTGCTGCCGGAGGCGTTCTGGGCTGGGCTGGCTAGCGCCGAGGACTCTCGCCACGAAGCGAAGACAGCGCGGCAGACGCAAAAGATCGACAACGGTATCGAAGCGCAGCGGCGGGTATTTGAGATACCATCAGCGCAGTGGTCTAGGATACTCAAGGAAGGTGCGCGGCGAAAGCTCTTTACGCCCAAGGAAGTGGGAATCCTGCAAATCGCAGAAAGAATACCTGTGAAGGTTCCTACCGAAAAACAGAGTACTGTTCTGCTTGAACTTCTTGGTAAGGCCAAGCGAGAGGGTTTTTTTTAATTTCGGCGTCGTGGCATCGACAGTCACCACTTGCTATGCACTGGTGTGCAATAGGAGCTTGCGCCCATGGCCGCGCGAATCCGCAGGCCGTGGTTGACGGCGTGAAGAACGCGTCTATGATCCGCGCCGCATCGCGGCAATGCGGGCCCCTGTGGCGGAATTGGTAGACGCGCTCGACTCAAAATCGAGTTCCGCAAGGAGTGCTGGTTCGAGTCCGGCCAGGGGCACCATCAACGCCGGTCTGCGATTGCACCATGGACCAGGACCAGCGCCATGAAGGCGAGGTTCTTCAGGAGCGGCCCGAGCGGATCGAGCCAGAGGCGCGGCAGCGCAAATCCGATCACCCCGGTATAGACGAGCACCACCAAAAGCTGCACGGCGGTGGACAGTCGGCCCTTCCCGTCGAGCATGACGATCCCCGCCACGAGGAGATCGGTGAGGCTCCCGGCAAGCTGGAGCGGCAGGGCCCAGCTCTGCGGCAGCGACAGCGCGTCGACGAGTTCGCGCGTGTAAGCGGTGCCGGAAAGCCAGCCAAGCAGCGCGGATGCGATCCACGTCAGCGCCAGAACGGCTCTGAGAAGCGGCGGCAGGAAGAAGAGCCGCGCATGCCAGCGGTCCTGCACGCCGGCCGGATCGTCGCGCAAGGCGTCGGCGAGGCTGCGCGGCAGGAAGCCGATCGCGGCCGCGAAGGCTGCGCCGTTGCCGGCGTTGCCGGCAATCATCTGGACGAGGCTGTTGCGCGATACGGGACCGGCGCCGAACCTGTCGCCGATGCGGGCAAGCAGATGCATCAGCGGCATCGGCACGGAGACGAACCTTGCGCTTCCCAATCCGAGCCATTGCCGGTATCGGCCGAGAAGCTCGGCCAGAGCGATTGTTTCGGGGCCGGACGGCTCCAGCGTCCTGCCGGCGCAGGAATCATTCTCGCAGACCGTGCGGACGGCGCGCGCGAGATCCAGCGCGTGGATCGGAGCGAAGAGAAAGTCGCCCTTGCCCGGCAGCGGCACGCGCCACGGCAGGGCAGAAAGGCCGCGAAGCAGCGAGGTGCCGCCATAGCTGCCACGGCCATAGACGAGAGACGGTCGCAGGATCGTCCAGCGATTGCCGGACGCGCGCAGGATCGCCTCGCCGTGCAGCTTGGTGCGGGCATAGTCGGTGTCGACATCCTCGCGCGCGCTGATGGCGGAGACCAGCACGACGCGTCCGATGCCCGCCTTGCGGCAGGCAGCATAGAGGGATGCCGGCATCCTCACGTGGACGGCGTCCATATCCAGGCCTCGCAGCAGACCGGCGGCGTTGACCACGGCATCGATGCCGGCGAGGCGGGCGAGCCATGCGTCTTCGGCGGTCTCGCGGGCTAGGTCGAGGGTGAGAATGCCGGCTTCAGGGAACGCGGCGCCAAGGCCTTCGTCGCGCCGCACGACGGCCACCACCTCATGCCCGTACCGCAGCAGTTCCGCGAGCACATGCCTGCCGATGAAACCGCCAGCGCCAAGCAACAGGATGCGCATCATCGCCTTCCCTCGTTAAATCTCCACCGCGATCGCGCGGCTGGAACGGAACGCCACCGGCAGCGCCGAGCGCCCTGGAGCCGGCCCGGCCGCGCCCCGCCGCCTGGACGCGCAACCGCATGCGAACCCGGCACAAGATCATCTGGCGAGACACGCAAGGCCCCGGTAGAATGGCACCCGTGTCTGGCGAAAGGAAACAGACGATTCCGGAAGGTCAATTCTACGTCGAGCGCCTCAATCCCAGAACATTTCGAACATCGTGAAAATATCAGGCGTGAGACATGCGTCGATCTGGCCCCGGAGAGCAAAATCACGGGGGTGACGGGAATGCTCAAGCTCATGATGTCCGCCGCGATGCTGACGGCGATGATGTGTGTGGCGGCGCAGGCGGAGAGAATTTGCGATGTCCGCAGCCAGCCGCTCAGCGATGGAGATATGATCACGATCAAGGGGCGTATCGTCAGTTCGCCGTCCGGTCGCGACGATAACGGCGACTATGAGTACGAGATCGAGGATAGTTGCGGGCTCGCGGTCGTAACCAGCAGGGCGCGCATTCAGTGCAACGGTACCGTCACGATCAGCGGCAGCTATGACGAGGAGTACAGCGACTACCTGGAAGTGTTCGAAGAAGGCGACGTCGCGCTGACTGCAACCCATGTGACATGCAGGTGAACTGTCTCCAGTCATCGTGCGCCGGAGCCGTCCATCACATATCGGCAGCGTTCCCTGCGCGGCGGCAGCCGGCCGGAACAAAGCCGACTGCCCGGGGTTGGTCTCCATGTGCCGGCACCATCAGGAAAGGACATGAGCACGATGACGCGCGATGACAGGGAAAGAGAGCGCCTCCAACGCGCTGCCGAACCGGGCAAGGCGAAGCCCGCCGGATCACCGCTGGCAGTGGGGCGGACTGACCGCGAGATAGATGCGGTGGACGTCGCAAACCCCGTCGAACCGGACGCGATCGCGCAGGCGCAAAGCGAGACGGATGCCGCGAGCCTTGGCGTGGAACGAACCGAATTGATCCCCGGGGAAACCGACGACAATCCCTACAATGAGAGCGACGAAGCCTTGCCCGACGATAAGGGCGAGCGCGCTCTTCGACGCAACCCGTCCAGGGAAGGCGGACGCTTCGACGAAGTCTGAGGCCGCGGACGGCGCTTCGATGAAACGGGGCGGGTCGTCAATTGTATTTTCTGTTTGTCCGCCGACAAAGAGCGATTTCACGGCCCGGCGTAAAATCTTCGCATAGCATTCGAGCAAAGCGAAGGAGAAAGCCATGCTCAATCGTCGTGAAACCCTGTTGGGAGCAGCCGTCGCGGCGATGGTCGCCGCCGCGCCTCTGAACGCCCCCCTTGCCGCGGAGAAAGTCGATATCAGCGCGTTGCCGCGCGAAAAAGTGACGCTCGTCGCTCCGCCCTTCGTGCATGAGCATGAGCAGGCAACCAAGGCCGGGCCCAAGATCATAGAGTTCACGCTGACGATCGAGGAAAAAGAGATCGTCGTCGATGACGATGGCACAACGCTGCAGGCGATGACGTTTGGCGGATCGGTGCCGGGACCGCTCATAGTGGTCCATCAGGACGACTATGTGGAACTGACCCTGATCAATCCCGACACCAACGAGATGCCGCACAATATCGACTTCCACGCCGCGACCGGCGCGCTCGGCGGCGGCGAACTCACGCTGATCAATCCGGGCGAACAGGTGACGCTGCGCTTCAAGGCGACGCGCGCGGGAACGTTCGTCTATCACTGTGCTCCCGGCGGGGCGATGATCCCCTGGCATGTCGTGTCGGGCATGAGCGGCGCGATCATGGTGCTGCCGCGCGACGGGCTGAAGACGGACGCCGGCAAGCCGGTCGCCTATGACCGCATCTACTATATCGGCGAGAACGATTTCTATATCCCGCGCGACGAGGAGGGGAACTTCAAGAAGTACGGTTCTCCCGGCGAATCCTATGGCGACACGGTCGAGGTGATGCGAGGTCTGATACCGACCCATGTGGTCTTCAACGGCGCGCGCGGATCGTTGACCGGCGACAATGCCATGAAGGCGAAGGTCGGCGAGACGGTTCTCATCGTCCACAGCCAGGCCAATCGGGACAGCCGTCCGCATCTGATCGGCGGCCATGGCGATTATGTCTGGGAAGAGGGAAAGTTCGCCAACCCGCCGCGCAAGGATATGGAAACCTGGTTCATTCGCGGCGGTTCGGCGGGTGCGGCCCTCTACACCTTCCGGCAACCGGGCATCTACGCCTATGTCAATCACAACCTCATCGAGGCGGTGGAACTCGGCGCGACCGCGCATTTCACGGTCGAGGGTACGTGGGACGACGACCTGATGACCCAGGTCAACGCGCCCGCCCCGGCGAAGATCAACTGATCCGGCGGGCAGGGAAGAACGGGTAGCGGCCCGCCGGGACCACCGGCGGGCTTTCCTTCTTCAAGGGCAGGCAGGAGACCTTGCCAATGTTCATCGAATTGCACGGCAATCAAATGATGGGCCAGATCATTGCCGGCTTCACAGGTCTGGCCATGGTTGGCGGTGTGGCGGCGATGATGAAAGCGGACCCCGGGTTTCCGGCCGGCCCGGCAGCCGATCTCGTTTCGCTTCCCGGCGGCAGCGTGATCTACAGATTGCCGGGCGAATACCTTGCCGACGGCCGGCCGGTCGATGCGCCGCTCGAGACCGGGACGGTGCGGCCGCTGCGCGTGATGCGCTATCAGGTGACGAACGGCCAGTATGCCCGCTGCGTCGAAGCCGGCGTCTGCGACAAAGCGGCGACGCGTGGCGGCGACGGCGTGCCGGTCACAGGTGTCAGTTTCGATGACGCGCAGGCCTATGCAAAATGGCTGACGCGCCGGACCGGCTACCGGTGGCGCCTGCCCAGCGACCGCGAATGGGCCTATCTTGCCGGCGAGCGCTACAAGGACGATGCCATTGGCTACAGCAGCGGTTCCAGCGACCCCTCGGCGGCCTGGCTTGCCCGGTACCGGTCTCTCTCGGCCGAGGCGCGGCCCGCCGATCCGGCGCCGAAACCGCCCGGTCACTACGGGGCCAACCGGTTCGGCATCCAGGACCTTGGCGGCAATGTCTGGGAGTGGACGACCACCTGCTATCTGCGGGTGCGTGTCGACGCCACCGGCGGCGAGATCGGATCGACCGAAAATTGCGGCGTGCTTGTCGCCGAAGGTCGGCACCGCTCCTATATGACCGCCTTCGTGCGCGACCCGAAGACGGGCGGATGCGCGGTGGGGACGCCGCCGGACAATCTCGGGTTCCGCCTCGTGCGGGAGCGACTCATCCCGTTCACCGGCGACTGGGTCGCCTATTGGGCCGGCCGGTTGTTCAGCCGCGCGAACGGGGTCTGACGAGGATGCGCCCATAGACCAGGGCGAAGAGCAGGTAGCCGGCGCTCCACGCCGACGCAGAGAAGATCAGCAAGCCCGTACCCCCGCCGGCGGTAAGACTGGCCCCTATCCGCGTCACAGCGGCGAGGACGATGGCGGCATAGATGATGCGCGTCGCCGTACCGGCCGCCAGCGCATGGCCGGTGTGGCCCAGGCTGGCGCGTGTCATGACGGCGATTGTCATCACGCCGATGGCGCCCGCGCCGAAGGCATGCAGGCCGGCGGCCGATGAAATCGCGCCGGGCCAGAGCATGGCGGCGCCGAGCAGCGCAAAGCCCGCGGGCACCATGAGATAACTGGCATGGAGGATGAGAACGAGCGGATCACGCCATGCCCGCAAGCCTTGCCACCGGGCAAGCCGGCCGGCCTGCAGCAGCGCGGCGAACATGAAGGCTGCGGCGGTTGCCCGGGCATCCGGTATCGCGATCCACAGCAGCATCGCGGCGGCGCTGAAAGCGATCGTCAGCGCGTCGAAGCGGCCGAATGCCGACGGCAGGGCCGTTGCATTCTGCCGCACCAGCCAGTTGCGCGTGAAGCTCGGAATGATGCGGCCGCCGATGAGCGAGATGAGGATGATCGCGGCGGCAAAGCCGATGCGCCGACCGTAGTCGCTGAAGCCGCCGCCAGCGACCTCAAGATGAAAGACAGCGTTGCCGGCGGACAGGACGGCCAAAGGCAGCAGCACGCGCAAGTTGCGCCAGTTGCGTCCGGCCGCGATCTCGCGCAGCGCCACCAGCGCGACGGCGAGCAGAAAGGCGCAATCTACGGCCGCGACGATGCGCCAGTCTGTTCCGGAAGGCGCAAGCATGAGCGCGCGCCCGGCAAGCCACAGCATGGCGAGCGCCGCGAGCGGCCATCCCTGCACCGGAAGTCTTCCCGTCCAGTTGGGGATGGCGGTAAGCAAGAATCCGGTCAGCGCGGCGGGCAGATAGCCGTAGAGCATCTCGTGAATATGCCATTCGACCGGCGGGATCGCCGGATCGAGGTTCAGCCAGCCTTGGTGGACGGACAGCCACAAGAATACCGACAAGCCGGCCTGAAGGCTGCCGAGCAGGAAGAAGGGGCGGAAGCCGGCCGAGAAAAGGGCCGGCCCGGTATAGGGGGCGTGGCGGGGCAGGGGCATTTGCAGCGCTCCGGAAATGGAGAAACGGGCGGTGCCGCCCGTTTGCCGGATCGTGTGGTGGATCGGGATCGGCCCAAGGCCTCGTCAGCGGACGACCCGGGCGAAAAGCGCGTCGAACCGCTCCTTGGCCTTGCCCGGCGCCTTGACCGCCTGGGCCTGCGCCAGATTCGTCGCCGCGCCGACCTGCACGAGCGCGACCATGCCCATTGTGTAGTGCGGCATGCACTTGATCCCGTAGATGCCTTCCTTGTCGACGGTCATCCGGACCTCTGCGTTCATCTTGCCCTTGACGGGTTGTACGCCTTCCGGGAGCATATCCTTCACGGTCTCCGCATTGTGTCCCTTGTCGGTCGGCACGAATACAATCGTGTCTCCCGGCTCCGCCTTGACGAAAGCCGGTTCAAAGACCATGGCACCATCAGCGCCCTTGTTCAGCATTTCGATACGATACTCGGCGGCGCCGGCGCCGGTCACGGTGAGGGCAGCGAGCATTGCCGCTGCGATGATTGTCGGCCTCATCGGTCTGTTCCTTTCGGTCCTGGGTTTGTCTGGTCCGCTTGTAGCCCGCGGACGCGCGCCGTTCTTTGCGCTCGGGCAAACAACAGGCGGAAAGACGTCGCCCGCGGCGCTGGCGGAAAATCGCGAGATTCCGACCCGATGAGCAGCATCGACCGTTCCGTCATCGCCGACCTGCCGCCATTTCAAGGCATGTCCCCTGACGATCTGGACCGGATGGCGGCGCAGGCGCGGCCGCAACGCTTTGAGCGCGAGGCGACGATCTTTTCCCAAGGCACGGCGGCGGACCGCTTCTACCTGCTGCTGAGCGGGCATATTCGCGTGGTGCGGACCACCCCGGACGGCCAGCAGGTGATCGCGCGCTATATAAGCCCTGGCGAACTCTTCGGAATTGCCCCGGCGCTGGGCCTGACGGCCTATCCCGCGAACGCCGTGGCGGCAGCCGAATGCACCGTATTGTCCTGGCCGACGGAATTGTGGCCAAGCTTCGCCGACAGGACCGCCGCGTTCGGACAGAACGCGACCGCGACAGTGGGCAGACGCCTGCAGGAGACGCAGGAACGGGTGGTCGAGATGTCCACCGAGCGGATCGAACAGCGCATCGCGCACACATTGCTGCGACTGGCCCGGCAGACCGGTCGCAAGACGGACGAGGGTATCCTGATCGATCTGGCGATTTCGAGACAGGACATCGCCGAGATGACGGGCACGACCTTGCACACCGTGAGCCGGCTGCTCAGCGGTTGGGAGGGCAGGGGGTTGGTTCGCAGCGGGAGACAGCGTGTGACCATCGTCGATCCGCACAGGCTTCTCGTCCTCGCCGAGGGGCGCGACAAAGACTAGGTCGTGTCCTCATGAAGGGTCTGGCGCGTGAGGTGCGCCATATCGCGAAGGGACGGGGCGATTTTCGCCCTGACTGTGCTGCCGACCGTTTGAGGTGGGACGGTATCAGCCTTTCCCCGCGATCGCCAGCAGCCCTTCCAGAAAAGCGTCTTCCCCGATGCCGTGTTCCTCACAGGCGTCGTAGGCAGTGTGAAACACCGCGATCGGGCAACCGATACAGAGCATTCCATGCGCCAGTATGAACGGGATCGATGCCGGCCACCGCCTCATGATCTCATCCATCGTCATGTCGGGCTTGAATGCCGTTTTCGCCATCGCCACGGTCTCTGAGAGGAAACTGTCCCAGCATGGACCGCGGCGCTCGGGCGTTCTTTGCGCGCCGACAAACAGATCGAATTCCGCCGTCATCCTCCCGGGTCAATTATATTCCGGCGGCACCTTCGCCCAATCGTAGCCATTGGCGGCGGCGCGCATCCCGGCGAAATAGAGATCGCTCATATATTCGGGGTCGAATCCGGCGCCTGAAATCTCATCGAAGCTCGCCGGAATGTAGGCCAGGTTGAAATCCGTCCCGTCGCGGCGCGCGTCGAGATACATCCGGTATATGTCGCCGATCGCCTGATTCTTGATCAGGGTCGACACGGAACGCTCTGCGATGGAGAGCGTCGAGTTGGGGGTGCGATCGTATTCCGGCTCGACCTTGCCGTTGCGTATGATGAAGAGACGGCGCGGTCGACTGTTCTTCACCTGTTTGTCGATCCTGGCAAGGGACAGGCCCGCCGGCAGGAGGAAGACCTCGCGCGTGGTACCGCCGTCGACATGGAGTTCTTCATAATGCCGGCCGTCCGCGGTGACGCGGATGAGCACCGGAGGAAATGCCGCCGGAATAGCGGCGGAGGCCAGCAGCACGGTGCGGAACAGCGAGAGCCGGTCGGGATGCGGGGTCGCCGCGATCGCGCCCATGTCCCAGATCACCGGTCGCTGCGCATCCAGATTGGTGGTCGCGATGTAGAGCCGGCGCCCTAAGCCGTGCTGCCGGGCGATCTCGTCGAGAATATCTTCCTCGATGTGTTCGGCTATCAGTTGCCGAAGCGGTGTCGTGTCGGCGAGGGAATCGCCCGTCAGCGCCTGGATCAGGGGTCTCCGGGTGGCAATATCGGCGTCGGTCGTCTGCGTATAGAGTCTCTGCAGCGTGCCGTCATAGGCCGGCCCGAGAAAGGCAAAAGGCGCCGTCAGAGCGCCCGTGCTGACGCCGGTGACGACATCGAAGACGGGCCTCGACCCGTGGGCGGTCCAGCCGGCAAGCAGCCCGGCCCCAAACGCACCGTCGCTGCCGCCGCCGGAAATTGCCAGAATATGCGTCGTCGTCGGCGAGACCCCCGAAGTCGCGGCTCCGGCGATCAGCTGTCGCGTCTGACGCTCGATGGCGGCCTGCGCGCCGGCGGGGGGCGCATCCCCCCAGAAGCGGATGGCCTCAAAGCCGGCGACCGACACATGTGCGGCAACGGCCGGTGGCACCGAGGTTCTGGTGTCGCCCTCCGTAAGACAGCCTGTTGTCGCCAGCACGATGGCCGTGGCGAAGGCGGCGCGAAAGAACTTTCCGAACTGCTGTCTCAACGCGTCGTGCGGCTCCCCGAAACCGTACCGCCTGTCGGGCGGGCCGGGTGACTATAGCGCGCCGCGGCCGCGCCGCAACGCGCGCCGTCGGCGGATGCTGAAGGCATGAAAGCCCTTATCGTCGTTAAACTTAAGTCAACACGCATCCGTTAGCGTGCGCGGATCGTGCGATGCGTTGACGGTATCTTTCATTTGAAACGTAGCAGCAGAAGCAGAATTGGCGCGGCCGAGTTCAAGCTGGCGGTCAAGGCGACGGCGAAGAGCCCGCTCTGCCGGCGGGTCGCGCTCGCCATTTTTGTCTGCATGATCGCCATCAATTCGGTGCTGCTGGTGCCGCTCTACATGAATCTGCGGGCAGAGCACCGCGCAAACGTCGTCACGCAGGCGCGCAACTACCTGTCATCGGTGATCGATGTGGGGCGACTTCCCTCGATCGACGTCATGGTGACACGCGGAGAGGCGCTTTCCCGATCTTCCGACCTGGTGGGCGGCACGTTCGTCAATTCGGCCGGGGACGTGAAAGGGGTGTTCGGTCAACGACCGGCTCTCACCTGGCAGGATGTGGCCACGGCCGCCGACCCGGAATCGGTGCATGCTGTCCGGGACGGGC
Organism: Flavobacteriaceae bacterium; assembly: GCA_050249695.1. GTDB lineage: Bacteria > Pseudomonadota > Alphaproteobacteria > Rhizobiales > Tepidamorphaceae > JACKJP01. Next base: position 65,165 of record JBFWQA010000006.1, read on the forward strand.
GCTATCACGAATTCTATCTGCCCGCGCACCGGGCGGGCATCAACATGGGTGCGATCATCCGCTATGACGGCTCCAAGCTGTGGCGGCTGGTCCAGTTGCGGCTGATCACGCTGGTGGTTCTGGCGCTGTTGGGCACATTCGCGATCACCGCCGTGACGATGTTCATCGTCGCCGCGATGGTCATGCACCCGCTGCAGCATATGCGCCAGACGATCGAATTCGCACTTGCCTCTCCCGGTGAGGCGCGCCGTCATCTCAGCGCGTTCGGCTCGCACGACGAGGTCGGCGCGATTTCGCGTTCGCTCGACCGGCTGCTCATGCTCCTCAGCGAAGAACACGGGACGAACGTGCTGACGCCCGTTGGAATACTCGAACATATTCCCAACCCGGTCATCACGTTCGACGAGGACGATCAGGTGGTCAACGCCAACAAGGCGGCGCTTGACCTCTTCGGCGCGGATCTGGCGGGCGATCTCAATGCGCATGACTGGTCGCAGCAGGTACTGATCGGGGGCGTGGCGCGTCCGCTCCGGGCCCTTGTGGCCGAAGGACAGTTTCAATGCGCCGCGGAGCTGCTCACGCCTTCCGGCACGATCGCCTGCCTCATCAGCGGCGATCGGTTGACCGACGGGCATGGCGAAGTCAGGGGCGGTTGCCTGATCCTGACCGCGGCCGACGACCTTCTTGAGGACATGCGCCGCGAACGCAGTCTGCGGATAGAAACCGAACGGCGCGCCGGCTCGCTGCAACGGCGAAACGAATCGCTGCGACAGATGCTTGAGGCCTGCATCACCCTGATCGCCGGCGCTACCGAGCCGGCGACGCTGATCAGTGTCAATCCGGGACGCTGCATTGCGACGTGGCTCGAAGGCGGCGGCGCGGGCAATACGATCGTCAAGGGCGTGGATTACACCGCCCTGCCGCCAATCCTGAGCGACCCCCAGGACGCCAAACGCATTTTCGAGTGGGCGCTGACGGCGCTCGCCCTGCGCAGCCGCGAGAACGAAACCCGGTTCGAAATCGAGGTACGGGTCGTCGGCGAGGAAAACGCGGAATTCATTTTCCGCGAGCCCGAAACGCCTGGAAAAAAGACCGGCGACGCCGCCCTGACCGACGCCGACGCGGACGTGACGGTGCTGCTTGGCGCCATATCCAGGCTCGTCGCGCGACAAAGAGGACGCATGGTCAACCCGGGGGGCGTACGCGAGGGTAACCTTGTCAGTTTCCAGTTGCCGATCGATGTCGCCGGCATGGTCATCAGCAAGGGCGAGAAGGAACGCAAGGCCGCGCACAAAGCCGCCTGAGCGAGCGCGGCGCCTTTTGCATCCAGTGCCAAATCACGCTATGAAGGCGCCATACTCAACCGATCGACCTCAAGGGCACCTGATCCGGATGACCGGCCTTCTGCGAGCATTTCTAGTTCTTGTCACGCTTTGTGCCGCAGTTCCCGCGCTGGCGCGGCCGGCGATCGTGATCGACGCGGAGACCGGTGAGGTTCTGCACTCGCACGAAGCCACCAGGCTCTGGTACCCGGCTTCCATCACCAAGGTGATGACCACCTATGTCGCGCTGTCCGCCGTGCGCAGCGGGCGCATCTCGATGGACACCCAGCTCACCGTGTCGCAAAGGGCGCTGAACGAGCCGCCAAGCAAGACCGGCATGCCGGTCGGCTCAAGCCTGTCGCTGGAACAGGCGCTGCGCATCATCATGGTCAAGTCCGCCAACGACACCGCCGTGACGATCGCGGAAGGCGTGGCCGGAAGCGTGGAAGCGTTCGTGGCGGAAATGAACCGGACCGCGAAGGCGCTGGGGCTGAACGACACCCACTACGCCAATCCGAACGGGCTGCCCGATTCCGGCCAGCTGACGACGGCGCGCGACCAGGCGCTGCTGGCGCGGGCCATCTATCGGGACTTTCCGCGTTACGCCTATCTGTTCTCGCTGGAGAGCGTGCAGATCGGCGGGCGGACTTTCCGCAACCACAACTCGCTGATCGGCCGCTATCCCGGCGCCGACGGTCTCAAGACCGGTTTCATCTGCGATTCCGGCTTCAATCTGGTTGCCAGCGTGCGGCGCAACGGACGTCACCTGATCGGCGTGGTGTTCGGCGCGGAGAACACGAAGATCCGTGAGGATGTCATGCTGGCGTTGATCGAGTCCGGATTCGACGATACCGGCGGCGTCCTCTTCAAGATGCGCCGCGCCACGGCGGAAGCGCTTCCCAGCACCGGCAGGCCTCCGGTCGTCATGCGCGATTACGTCTGCGGTCCCAAGAAGCAGCGCAGACCTATCAGCGCTGAGATCGCCTCATGGGGTCTCAGTGCCAGCGCGACCGCACTCGCTTCGGCCGGCGATCCGTCGCGGCAGGCGGCCGCCGGCAATGGGTCCGGAGGGGTTATCGGAACGCTTCTGTCGCGGGGCGAGGGCGACGACGATTCCGCCGTCGACAACCCGGTACGCTACGGCGCGGTGCCGATGCCGGAGCGCAATCCTCTCCGGCGCTGAGGGCCGCAAACCCTATTTCTTCCTGATCGTGAATGAATGAATCCCGTCGCGCTCGCGATAATCGAGCAGCGCATGCCCGCCCTCGTTGCAGAAGTGCGGAAAGTCGATCCGGGCCGCCGGATCGGTGGCCTCGGCGACAAGCACCGCGCCCGACGGCAGATCTTCCATCGCCTTGCGCGTGCGCAGCACCGGGAACGGACATTTCAGCCCTCTCAGATCGAGGACGAGCGGGGGTTGTTCGGTCATTTCGGGCACCGTCGGAGAGGTCATTGGCGCGACCCGGGGTTCAGGAACGACCGTGCAGGAAGGACCCGTCCCTTTCAAGCGTTTGCCGCGCCAAAGCGCGTGATAGCCGCCGAGCCCTGGAGGACGCCACGGAATCTGGCCCTCGCATGGGCGGCGGCGCACTTGCGTGACGGTACCATGACGCCTTCCCTCGAACTCCGTCCTCGCGTCACGCCCTATCCCTGAAGATCGATTGCGCCGGACCTTGGCGCCGAGGGGCAGGCCGGCCCCCTCTTGCGGAAGCCCCCAATTCATCTGACACTTAACTCATGTGCCGCTGCGTGCGATCCGCAAAGAAGTTCGCTGCAGGCGGCCGGGGAGGGAATGAATGAACGTATTTGAGCGCCTGAAGAGCGAATGGGTCTATCTCAACGGGGCGATCAGAATCCTTCGCAGCCTCAAGCCGGTCATGGAGAACCGGACACGGACATTTCCGGATCTGCTCGACGAACTCGCGCGCAAGCATGGTTCCCGGATCGCCCTGCTATCCCAGCACGAGCAACTGACATACAGACAGCTTGGCGACAGGGCCAACATCTACAGCCACTGGGCCAAGGCGCAGGGTGTCGGCAAGGGCGATACCGTCGCGTTGCTGATGTCCAACCGGCCGGAATATCTCGCCATCTGGATGGGAATCATCCGGACCGGAGGCGTCACCGCGCTGCTCAATACGCATCTGTCCGGCGCGGCGCTCGCCTATTGCATCAATATCGTGGATGCAAAACATATCATCGTCGGCGCCGACCTGTGGGATGCACTTGAAAGCGCCCTGCCGTCCGTGACGACGGGTGCGAAGATCTGGATCGACGGCGCATCGAAGCCGGGACACGAACGATTTGATCGCGTGGCCGGGGAATTTCCGACCACCCCGCTGGAGAAAGCGGATCTGCCGGCGCTGACCATCGACGACCCGGCGCTCTATATCTACACGAGCGGCACCACCGGCATGCCCAAGGCGGCCATTATCAATCACTACCGGGTGCAGGCGGTGATGAAGGGCTTCAGCGCCGTGTGCAACGCGCGGCGCGACGACAGGATTTATGTCGCGCAGCCGCTCTATCACACGGCCGGCGGCGTCCTGGCGCCGGGGATCACGCTGATGGTGGGCGGCAGCGTCTTCATCCGCGACCGTTTTTCTGCGCGGCAGTTCTGGGACGACGTGGTCGATTACGACTGCACCATGTTCCAGTATATCGGGGAACTCTGCCGCTATCTGCTCAACTCGCCCACCCATCCCAAGGAAACCCAGCACAAGATCAGGTTGTGCGACGGCAACGGTCTGAGGCCGGATATCTGGATGGAGTTCAAGAATCGCTTCCGCATCCCGCAGATCATCGAATGGTATGCCGCCACCGAGGGCAATGTGACGATGTTCAATCTCGACGGCACGCCCGGTTCCGTCGGCCGCATTCCGAAGTGGCTCGAAAACCGGTTCATGACCAAGGTCATCAAGTTCGACATCGAGGCCGAAGTCCCGATAAGAAATGCCAGCGGCCGATGCATCGAATGTGCGCCCAACGAGGTCGGCGAAGCGATCGGCCGCATCGTGGTCGATCCCAACAAGCCGGCGCAGCGGTTCGACGGCTATGCAGACAGGAGCGCATCGGAATCGAAGATCCTGCGCGGCGCGTTCGAGGATGGCGATTCCTGGTTCCGGACGGGCGACCTGATGCGCAAGGATGCGCTGGGCTACTATTTCTTCGTGGATCGCATCGGCGATACGTTCCGCTGGAAGGGAGAGAACGTGTCGACCCATGAAGTCGCCGAATCGATCACCATCTACCCCGGCGTCCTGGAAGCGACGGTCTATGGCGTCAAGGTGCCGGGGATGGAGGGCGCCGCCGGCATGGCGATGATCGTGCCGGACGATGAAATGGATCTCGACGGGCTGGCCGCCCACATCCAGCGGCAACTGCCGGAATATGCCCGTCCGCTTTTCCTGCGGCTATCACGTCAGATCGATGCCACAGGCACGTTCAAGCAGCGCAAGGTCGAAATCCGCAAACAGGGCTTCGATCCGTCCTACAGCAGCGATCCGCTCTATTTCGCCAATCCGGAGACGGGCAAGTTCGAACCGATCGACAAGGCACTCTATCAGCGGATTTCCGCCGGCGAGTTCAGGCTGTGAACGCCGCGCTCATTCGCCCCAGGGACATTCTCGACTTCTGGTGGAGCGCGGGCGAAAGCCGCTGGTATGTCGCCGATGCCGGGTTCGATCAGGAAATCCTGAACCGGTTCTCAGCCGCGCACGCCGCCGCCGGGCGCGGCGAACTGGACGATTGGGCCGATGACGCGGCCGGCTGCCTCGCCCTGATCATTCTGCTCGACCAGTTTTCGCGCAACATGTTCCGCAAGAAGGCGGAGGCATTCGTCCGCGATGCCAAAGCCAGGGAACTGGCGAGGCTGGCGCTCGAGCGCGGTTACGACGTCATGTTTCCGGCGGTGGCGAGACAGTTTTTCTATCTGCCCTTCATGCATTCGGAAGATATCGACGACCAATCGCTGTGCGTCGATCTCTTCCGCAAGCTGGGAAACCGGGAGAATTACTTCTACGCGCTCGTCCACATGGACGCGATCCGGCGTTTCGGGCGCTTCCCGCATCGCAACGAGGTGCTTGGCCGGGAGACGAGCGAGGAGGAAAGGGCCTACATGGCCTCCGGCGGGTTCTCCGCCTGACGGCGCCTCGGCCGGCCGAATCAGGCCGCCGAAACCTCTGCCAGGAATGTCTCGACCTCCTCGCGCAGCCGATCGGCCTGCCGTGTGAGTTCGCCGGAAACCATCGCGACATGTCCCGCCGACTGGCTGGTTTCGCCGGCCACGGTGGTGACGCCGGTAATGTTGGCCACGACTTCCCTGGTGCCGGCGGCGGCTTCCTGGACATTGCGGCTTATTTCGCCGGTGGCGGCGCCCTGTTCCTCGACGGCGGAAGCTATATTGTCGGTATAGCTATTCACCTCGCCCATGGTGCGGGCGATGCCGGCGATGGCGTCGACGGCCTCCGCCGTGGAGGACTGAATGCCGGCGATCTGCGAACCGATCTCTTCCGTCGCGCGGGCGGTCTGGCTGGCGAGGTTCTTCACTTCCGCCGCGACGACGGCGAAGCCCTTGCCCATCTCGCCCGCACGCGCGGCCTCGATCGTGGCGTTGAGGGCGAGCAGGTTCGTCTGTTCGGCGATATCCTGAATCAGATTGACGACATCGCCGATGCGGCGGGCCGCGCTGGCCAGGCCGGCGATCTTTTCGTTCGTCGCTTCCGTCTCGCTGCTTGCCCGCCGGACGATTCCGTTGGCCTGGGCTACCTGCCTGCTGATTTCGGCGATGGAGGCCGCCAGTTCCTCGGCGGCCGCCGCCACCGTCTGCACGTTGGCCGATGCCTGTTCGGATGCTGAAGCGGCGGCCGTCGAACGTTCCGTCGTCGTCTCGGCGATTCCCGACAGCGCGCCGGCGGTCGATTCCATCTCGCCGGTGGCATGGGCGACCTGCTCCAGCACCTTCGCGACGGAACCTCGAAAGCCGTCGATCAACTGATCGATCTTCTGCTGCCGCTCCTCCCTTGAACGCCGATCTTTCTCGGTCAGTTCCTGAAGCTTCTCCCGTTCGACCGCATTGTCCCGGAACACGGCGATGGCGCGCACCATGTCGCCGACCTCGTCCCGGCGCGTGACCTCGGCAAGATCGACGTTCGTGTCGCCCTGAGTCAGCGCGGTCATGCGCCGGGCCAAGCCCTCGAGCGGGCGCGACACCATCCAGGAAATGATGATGCCGACCACCACGATGATGATGGCAATGGCAGCCAATCCCAGAATCACCATGCTCATCCGCAGTCTATCTATCGGCGCTGCGATTTCGTCCGCCGATTGAGCGGCAACCACCGCCCAGTCGACGCCATCGATGCTCACCGGAACGATCGCGATCTGCATTTCGGTTGCGCGATAGCTGTCGATGGTTCCCCCGGAGGCCTTGCCGGCGAAGGCCTGATCCAAAAGAGGGCTGGCGATATGCGTGGCGAGGACGTCGTTGCCTTCGATAAAGGCCGAATCCACGCGCAGCCTGCCGTCCGAACCGACCAGGATCGTCTCGCCCGTAACGCCGAGGCCGCTTTTGCCGTTGAAAAGGGCAGTGATCCTATCGGTCGGCATCTGCACGGCGATGACGCCGATCTTCTCCACACCGTCGTACACCGCCGTCGCCATGAAGGAGGCGGGGGCGCCGTCGCTGGGACCGTACCGGTTGAAATCGGAAAGGTTCACGCCGGCGCCGGTGCGGGCCATGGCGGCCTTGTAGACGGCCGCCAGGTCGGAATCGCGCCATTGGCCGGTCAGGATGTTGGTGGCGAAATCCGTTTCCTTCATTACCGAATAGACGACGTTGCCGGCCCTATCGAGCAGGAGGAGATCGTAATAGCCGCGCAACTCCAGCACGCGGCGGAACCAGGGATGCTCTCTGGCATGAATCCGGTCGTAATAGCGTGCGCTCTTACTGTCCGTGAATCCGGCGCGCTCGCCTTGCGGGAAGGGATTGTGGTCGATGAAGGTGTCCTGCAGCGCGTTCGTCGCCCCGTCGGACAGCAGCGAATAGCCGTTGCTCATTTCCTTGAGCGCCGAGACGACCGTTCCGTTGGCGGCCATGAGGAGTAGGTCTTCACTGATGATGCGCATATAGTCGCGCAGCGCATAGGCGCGCGTCTCGGCCAGAGAAAGAAGTTTCCTGTCCGCTTCTTGATGTAGGGCTTTACTGGCGGCGCGATCGGCGGGGACGGCGACCATCAGACCCAGGACCGTCGCGCCTATGACCACGAGAAGGCGCATTTTCAGCGAGAACTTCATGTTGTTGATGATCTCGAGCATGAAACGTGTCCTTGGGCGCTCAAAAGCCGCCGACGTATCCGGTCCGCATTTTTCAATAAGCCGCAGTCATTAAAGTTTCGTTAGGCATGACGCGAAAGCGCCGGCGATCCCGGCGATTGAAGGCATTTCCTTAACGTCTCGAGGCTAGTCTCGCGGAACAGGGAAACAGGGTGTGTGCGTTGCGATGTCGGATACCGACGCAAGGCCGGCCGCCGGGGCCGCAAGTCCGCGCGCGCGTACAATCGCGCGCGGGATCGAAGTCGTGCGTCAGATCCTGACCGGGGGCGACGACCGTTCGATCGCGATGCGAACCGTGGCCTTCGTGTTCCTCGTTCGCGTCGCCAGCGCCGGGATCGCCTATTTTTCGCAAGTGCTGATCGCGCGATGGATCGGCGTCGCCGAATATGGCGTGTTTGTCACCGTGTGGGTGATCATCCTGCTGGTGGCGGAACTGGCGCCCTTCGGTCTGTCGACGGCGGCGCAGCGCTTTCCGCCCGATTACACGGTACGAGGGCAGTGGGATCTGTTGCGCGGCTATCTGCGCGCCAGCCGGCTGGTCGGGCTGGGCGTGGGCAGCCTGTGCGCGGTAATCGGCGCGTTCGCGATCCGGCAAATGTCCGGTGTCATCGACGCCGCCTATGTGCAGCCTCTTCTGCTGGCGTGCCTCAGCCTGCCGATCGTCGGTCTGATGACGGTGCAGGACTATATCGCGCGGACCTACAACTGGCCCGATCTCGCGCACGCGCTCCCCTATATCGTGCGCCCGCTCAGCATCCTCGCCTTCATGGGCGTCTTCGTCCTCGCCGGTTTCGGCCACAATGCCGAGACGGCCATGTATGCGCTGCTGGCGGCGCTGTGGATCTCCGGGATCATCCAGACGATCGCCCTGCAGCGCCGGCTGGCCCGGGTCGTGCCCAAGGGCGCGTACAGCTACCGCTGGATCGACTGGTTCCGGGCGTCGCTGCCGATATTCCTGATCGACGGCTTCTACGTGCTGCTGACCTCGACCGACGTTCTGGTGCTGTCGTTCTATGTCGATTCAGAAAAGATCGGCATCTATTTCGCCGTCACGAAAACGCTCGCCCTCGTCAGCTTCATCGATTTCGCCGTCAAGGCGGCCGCCGCACACAGATTTGCCGAATACAATGCCCGCGGCGATGACGAGCGGCTGCGCGATTTCGTGCGCGATGCCATCCACTGGACGTTCTGGCCCTCGCTGGCGGCCATCGTCGGCCTGCTCGTCATCGGCAAGTTCATGCTGATGGCGTTCGGCAGCACCTATGTCGAAGGCTACCCGCTGATGTATATCCTGGCCGTCGGCCTGCTGGCGCGCGCCTCGCTCGGCCCGGTCGAGCGCCTGCTCAACATGCTCGACCATCAGGTGCCCTGCGCGGTCGCGGTGGGCAGCGCGTTCTTCGTCAATCTGGCGCTGAATCTCGTCTTCATCCCCTATTGGGGCCTGACCGGCGCGGCCATCGCGACGACCATCGCGCATATTGTCGAGGCGGTGCTCCTGTTTGCGACCGCGAGGCGCTATCTGAAGATCGACATTTTCATGTGGAGCCCGCGATGAACGTCGTCGCGGCGGGGCGCCCGCGGAAGGGATCGGACGGCGCGTTTGCCGCGCGGATCCTCGGTCCGGCCGATATCCGTTCCATCATTCCGGCCTGGCGGCTGCTCGCGCTGGAGGCGATGGAGCCGAACATTTTCTACGAACCCGATTTCGTGCTCGCCGCCGAAACCGCCTTCGCCGCGCCGGGGCGGCTGAAATTCCTGACCATCAGCGATGGCGACAGGCTGGCCTTCCTGCTGCCCTTCCGCACTGTCGGCGCGGGGGCGCTGACCCTTGCCGAGGCCTTCCGCCACCCTTATGCGACGACGACGGCGCCGCTGGTCGCCGCGCGGGATGCGGCGGCGATCCTGCGCTTCTGGCTCGCCGGGGAGGCCGGTCCTTCGGGCATTAGCGGCTGGCGGCTCGGTGAAATGCCGCAAGGTCCGTTGTGGCACGCCATGGCCGAGGCGGCAGAGGCTGCCGGCGCGGGCGTATCGATCCTTTCCGGGCACAGGCGGGCGCTGCTCGCCCCTGACGAGCCGGACCGCGATTATCTGGCCGGCGTTCTTTCCGGCAAGGCGAGAAAGGAACTTTCGCGGCAGGGCCGGCGTCTCGCCGGTCTCGGCGACACCGCCCATCGCGTTCTTGACGCCAACGACGCGATTGCCGGGTGGGAAGACTTCCTGCGGCTCGAGGCATCGGGTTGGAAAGGCCGCGCGGGGACCGCGATGCTGCTCAACGAGGGGCTCTCGAAATTCGGCCGGCAGGCCATCGGCGCGCTGGCCGCGCGCGATCAGGTGCGCATCGACCAGCTTCTCGTCTCCGGCGAGGCGGTGGCCGTCACGGTGATGCTGCTCGGCGGCGGCGCGTCCTGGCTCTGGAAGGTCGCCTATGACGAAGACTTCGCCAAGCATTCCCCCGCGGTGCAACTGATCGCGGGCATGACGGGGGAACTGGCGGCGAACCGGCCGGGCATCCGACTCGATTCCTGCGCCATTCCCGACCATCCGATGATCGACCGGTTGTGGCGCGAGCGGCTCGAGATCCTCGACGTGGCGTTCGGCGTACCGGGAAGACAGGCCGGCTTTGCCGCGACGGTCGCACTGGCTCGCGCCGAGAAGGCCGCGCGAGAATTCGCGCGCAAGCTGTTGCGGCGATAGGCGCGCACAGGCGCGCATCTCACGGCTTGGCGAGGATCAGCACCCAGTAGACGCGGTATTTCGTGCCCGGAACATTGACCGCGGCGATGCCCATCGTGGCGGCGCCGGGCATCAGCATCGTCTCGCGATGCTGTCTGGATTCACGCCAGCCGGAGAAGGCCTCGGCGAAGGTATGATAGCCGGCGCTGACGTTTTCGCGCGCAACCGCGCCCTCATAGCCGTTGCCGGCAAGGCGCTGCTTCAGCTTGCCGTCGGGCTTGATCGCCTCGCCGCGTTTGGCGGCGTCGGCAAGGTCTCTGGCATAGGCCTCCGCAAGTGCGTTGAGACGCTCGTCGAGCGCGACGGGGGTCAATCCGTTATTGGCGCGAAACAGATTGATCGTCTGGCTGGCATCCACCCGGTCAAGGCTGGAGCCGCCGCGCGACAGGTCGGTATAGAAGGCGGGCCGGGAGGGCGGTTCCTCGGCGCAGGCCGCAAGGCCGCCGGCGAGAACGGCCGCGGCAATAACGTGTCGAAGACGTGGAATCATGCTTTGCCGCTTTTCTCTTTGTGCTGACCGAGGCCGGCCAGGAGCGTCTCAAGTCCGTCGCTCGGACGGATATTGAGGTCGCGCTGGGGAAACGGAATCTCGATACCAGCGTCCTTTAGATTGCGAAAGATGGTGAAGTTAAGGTCGCTGCGGGCAAGCAGGATTTTCTCGATGTCGCGCAGATAGGTATAGAGCGCGAAGTTGAGCGAACTCTCACCGAACTCCATGAAAACGACGAACGGTGCCGGCTGCTGCATGATGTCGGGGTGGTTCTGGGCGGCGGAGAGCAGGATCTCACGCACTTTTTCCGGATCGGCGGCGTAACCGACTCCGTAATGCAGGACCAGCCGGCCGATCCGGTTGTCGTGCATCATATTGGTGACGGTACCCGAAATCAGGTCGGAATTGGGTACGATCACCGTCGCCCGGTCGAAGGTTGTGAGTTCGGTCGCGCGGATCGAAATGCGGCGGACATTCCCCTCGGCGGCGCCGACCTTGATCCAGTCACCTTCCTTGATCGGCCTCTCGGCAAGGAGGATGAGGCCGGAGACGAAATTGTTCACGACGGACTGCAGGCCGAAGCCGATGCCGACCGAAAGCGCGCCGGCGACGATGGCCAGATTTGCCAGGTCAAGGCCGATATAGGTGATCGCAAAGGCGGCGGAGAGAATGACGCCGACATAGCCGAGGGCGGTCCCGATGGAGTTTCGCAGGCCGATGTCGAGCCTGGTGTGCGGCATGTAGCTGGTACGCAGCCAGTGCTGAAAGGCGCGCGTGGCGGCAAAGCCGAGCAGGAACAGCAGCAGGGCGCTGAATATCGCCGACAGTGAAATGGTGATGCCGCCGACGCGAAAGCCGAAGAAGATCTGGTCGATCCAGCCCTCCCACTGCCGTGTGTCGAAACCCCAGGGCAGCAACAGTAGGATTCCAGCCAGCACGATCAGCGCGAAGCGAATGAGGCCGCTCGCCAGAATGGCGAACTGCTTGATCGAACCGCGTTCGATGCCGACGGCCCGCGCGAGCGCGCTGCGTTGATGATCGTCGGCTTTCAGATAGGCGTCGGTCAGTTCATCGGTCAGCGCGATCGTGAGGGCGAGCAGTGCAATAACGATCCCTGCAAATACGATCTGGGCGGAGAGAAAAGCTGCGAGCGCGACATAACCGGTGACGGCGGCTGCCGCGACGATGGCCAGGCTCAGCCATACAAGGCCCCGCAGCCAGCGCCAGTATCGCTCGTTCTGCGTCATGACATGCGCTTCTTCGGTCGAGCTTCTGGCCTGTGCGATGTGGGCAAGGCCAAGCCCAAGCACGATCGAGATGACGAGCGAGAAGAGCGCGCTGGTGAGGACGGAAAGCTCCAGCGGCGTCGCCGTCAGATCGAACAGACGCATCATCAGATAACGGACGATAACCAGCAGGACGGCGAGATCCACGGTAAACTCGGTGGCCCGCGTCGCCGCTTCAGGCAGATCGACCAGGCGCCACTGAGGTTTGCCCGGCGCGAGGATGGTGCGCGCGAAGGCGTCGACGAAGACCAGCATCGAGATGCCGACCAGAACCGTCCTGAAGAAAGCATCGAGCCGCTGCGGCACAAGACCGGTCGAGAGCAGGCCGGTGCCGATGACATGGATGACGGCGGCGGGAATGACGCCGAGGACGACAATACGCCATGCGGCGGTGCTGACGCGCGCGAAGCGGGTCGGTTCCTCGATGTCGTGGGGACGGCGCGTGAAGCGGCGCAGGAATATCCGCGACAGGATGATGGCGAGGATGCCGATGACAAGCGCGGCGAAAGCCGGCAGCAAAGAGGCCGCCGACATTGCCGGTGCAGCGGCGATGGCGTCGCCGGCGATAATGCGGGCAGAACGCCAAGTGCGGGGCAGGGCGGCGACCGCGTCCTCCCAAAGCCTTGGCGCGAACAGGCTGGGCTGCTTTGCCGTCAGGCTTCCCGTGAAGGAGGCGCGGCGGATTTCGGCGATGCGCGAGTGAAGCTGCTCGGCCTGTACGACGACGAGCCGCGCCTTGCGCGCGAGCGCCTGCAACTGGGAAACCGTGTCGTTCAAGGTCGCCGCCTCGCCGGTGAGCGCTGCGGTGTCCTTGCCTTGCGCATCCTGGGTCTGCGGCGCGATTTCCCGAAGCCGGGCCTCAAGGGTCTTCAGCCGCTCGTCGAGCCGGTTGGCCATGTCAAGCGCGGCGGCGCGTATGGGCTCGATCTCCTTTTCGAGCGTTGCCAGTTGCTGCTCGCTCACGCCATCGCGTGCCAGTCCGATCTCGATCTGATCGAGCGTGAGCTTCCAACTGTCCAGCTGTCCCGAAACACCGGGCTCTATCGCCTGAACCATTGACGGTTGGGATTGCGGAGCCTGAGGCGACCGTGGCGGTGACGCCGGGCTGGAGGCGGCAGGGGTCTCCGCCGGCGTCGTCTGCTGCGCCAGCGCCGGTATCGGACCGGCCAGAAACGCCAGCAACAGCAGGAGTGCGGTGCGGGGCGGAAATCCAGGCAGTTTCATAGAGGAATCGCCGCTCCTTGTCTGGTTTCGCCGGGCGCTGCGACCATAGCCCGGGTGGCGGCGAATTTCGAGATGTCCACCGAGGCCGCGCCGCGCCGCCTTTCGGGGCCGGAGGGAAGGATTCGGGGCTGAGTCTATTGCGCGGGCGCCGCGCGCAACAATCCGACGGTCGTGTCGATTCCCGATTTCAGCGCCTGATCGAAGGTGACGCCGCGCAATCGCCAAAGCGTCTCCTGTCCGGCGTGACGCAAGGTCCATTCCATCGTCCAGTACCCGTCGCCGCCCGGTATGAGCGTGCCGAGAAGATGGGCTGCCGCTTCCGGCGGCGAGGCGCGGAAGACCGCCGGCCGGCGGCCCGCCACATCCTCATAGGTGATGGCCGACTGCCCCTCGGCCGGCAGACGGATCGGCAGGCCGCGCCGCGCCGCGCTCTCCGTCAGGACGGCGCGCTGCCCATAGCCTGCCGAACCGCCGCTGCCGAGGACGTAGTTGCCGTTTGCCGCCCCGATACCGAGCCAGACGGCGACGACCGGACGGTCTTCGCTCCAGCGCCGATAGCCAAGCGTGGCGATCGCCGCGTCGAGCCTTTCGGTATCGAAGGTGACGGTGAGGATATGCGGTCTTTCCCGAGTACCCTGTTCGTCGTGAACGGGAATGCCCTTCATGCGGTCTTCATAAGTATAGGATGCGACAAGCTCGGGGGCGCGGGCGAGCAGGCCCTCCAGTCTGGTGTCCCGTTCGAGCGCCGTATCGCCCGTGATCTTGACGGCAACGTCGGCAAGGGCGGCGCGAAATCCACGGCTGCGTTCGGGCTCTTCTGTCCCTGTCACGAGCGCCTTTGCCTGATAGAGATCGGCGACAATTTCCGCCGCCGCCCGCACGGGCATCAGCAAAACGAGAACAAGCGCGATCGTCCTGTAGAGCATCGGTGTCGTCCGGGCCCTTGTTCAAGGGGAAGGTTCAATGCTTCCGCAACGGGTCAGGAATCGGTTCGGTTGCCCGATATTCAACCGGTCATTGCGGCATCCGCAAGGTGACCCGGGCGGCCTGTCTGATGCACAGTGCGGCCAGAACGCTCGCGGCCGCCATTTCGCCGGCATCCTCCACGACTCCGGCCGCCGCCGTTACACTCCCGATGCCGAGACTGCGGATCTGGATGTGCAGCATGTCGACGAAGACGCCGAAGAAGACAAGAACCGCGACCCATTTGAGCTGAAGACGCGAGAAGGCCTTTGACTCTTCCCGGTCTGAACCCGCCGCCAGATAGGTGATGGCCATCGCGCCGAACACGACGACGCCGGCGCCGGCGCTGGCGGCAAGTTCGCCAAAATCGCGCGCGCGAAGCCAGAAGGCGGGAGCGAGCTTCAGTGCCGTCACCAGGGCGGCGCCGAGACGCTCGTGGATCTGAAAAGAATCGTCCAGGAGGAAGTAGGCAAAAAGCAGCGACCAGACCATATAGAGCGAGCTGCGATCGCGGACGGAGGAATACGCGCACGCCAGCAGGCTCGCTGTCCATTTTCCGTACATGAAGAATTCGGGGATGCTGCGATCCCTCTCGATATTCAGCCAGTGGTGCAGTGGCCGGTGCAGATCGAGCGCGGCGAGCAATATATGGGCCAGGACGAAGGCCAGATCGACGAGAAGCAGCAGCGAAAGCAGCGAGACCCAGCTTATGCCCGCCATCCTGTCGGACCAGAGGCGGTCCTGCAATGCAACCATGATACGCTGCGCCCCAGCCCAGAGCCTACTCGATCCGCTCCGGAACGGACCCCCGCGGCGGCTGGTGACCCCGACAGGATTCGAACCTGTGACCCCCAGATTAGGAATCTGGTGCTCTATCCTGCTGAGCTACGGGGCCGCCGCCGCGACGACTGGTAGCACAATGCGGCGGCGTTTGCGAAGATGCGCGTCGACGGTGTAGAAGATGCGCCTCCTGCCACGATTCCAGCGCGACCGATTGCAATGCCCAACACCCATGCCAGGCCGAAGACGGACGGCACCCCCGCCAGATTCCGGCCCCGTTGCGGGCGGCGCTGATGACGGCTTCCGTCAGCCGCATCGAGAGGTTTGGTCAGGCCGCCCGTGGCGTCGCCGCCCGGATCTGGCCGTGGCCCTGCGTTGCCGGTCCCGATGAACTGAAGCGTGGCGGCAGCGGGGAAGTCGTTTGCGTCATTGATGGCGACACAGTCGAACTTTCCGACAGCACCATGGTCCGCCTCGTCGGCATCCAGGCGCCTAAACTGCCGCTCGGGCGTCCGGGCTTCAAGGCCTGGCCGCATGCCGAGGAGGCACGCATCGCGCTGGAGCAGCTCTGCCTCGGCCGCCGGGTCGGCATGCGTTTCGGCGGGCGGCGCGTCGATTTCAACGGCCGGCGTCTGGCGCATCTTTTCGTCGAGCGAGACGAGGAAACAGTCTGGCTTCAGCGCTCGATGATTGCAGAGGGGCACGCCCGGGTCTATTCATTCGACGACAACCGCTCCTGCGTGCGCGACCTCCTGAGGGAGGAAGCCTTGGCGCGGCAGCGCGGCAAGGGCCTGTGGCAGCTGACAAGCTACGGGCTGCTCGATGCCCGCGATGCACGCCAGATCGCAGGCAAACGCGGCGAATACCACATCGTGGAAGGAACGGTTCGCGGAAGCAAATCGGCCCGGCGCCGTGTTTTCATCGATTTTGGGACCGATTGGCGCCATGATTTCACAGCAGTCTTGCCGTCATCGGCCCTCAGGCGGTTCGACTGGGAACGTTTTGCTCCTCACGAACTTGTGGGGCAGCGGGTTCGCATTCGCGGCTGGATCGGACTGAAAAATGGCCCATATATCGACGTGACGCATCCGGAGCAGATCGAACGTGTCACCGGCTAGTTCTGGCATAGCCCGACGGGGGATCGGGCCTGTTTTTCGTGCGCTGGCGGCGGGCCTTGCCCTGCTGGCGGCGGGCGCGTGCGCCACGACGCTCCCCGACGGGACCGTCGCGCTCTCGCCCATTCCCGCCTCCGACAAGCAAATCGGCGAGCGGGAGCATCCGCGCGTGGTCGCGGCCTATGGCGGGGTCTACGAGGCGCCGCGCATGCAGGCCTATCTGGAGAAAGTCGTCTCCAAACTCGCCGCGCAGACAGGCACGGATCTCGAATACCGGATCACGATTTTGAATTCGCCCTCGCTCAATGCCTTCTCGCTGCCCGGCGGATATCTCTATGTCACGCGCGGCCTGCTCGCCCTGGCGAACGATGACGCGGAAGTCGCCACCGTACTCAGCCACGAGATGGCGCATGTCGTCCGGCGGCACGCCATCTCGCGCGAGGAACAGGCAAATGCCGCCGCCACGGTCAGCCGCGTCATTTCCGATGTCGTCAGCGATCCGGCCGCCGGGGCCCAGGCGCTGGCGTTGACGCAACGGGGACTTGCCCAGTTCTCGCGCGTACAGGAACAGGAGGCCGACCTGCTGGGCATTCACATCGCGGCCGAGGCCGGTTTCGATCCTAGTGCCGCAGCGCGATTTCTGTCCTCGCTGGAGCGGCAGACATCATTGCACTCCCAGGTGCTCAACCAGCAGTATGATTCAGGCCGGGTGGATCTGTTTGCCTCGCATCCGGCGACCCCGCAGCGCATAGCGGCGGCACAGGCCGCGGCGACCGCGGAAAGGCAGCGCGGCAACCGGGAGCGGGACGCGTATCTCGCGGCGCTCAGCGGCACGCTCTATGGGGACGACCCGAAAGAGGGATATGTGCGCGACCGCACGTTTATCCACCCCGTTCTCGGATTGACGTTCACGCTGCCGGAAGGGTTCGGCCTCGAGAATACGCCGAGAGCCGTGGTCGGCATCGATTCGGCGGGCGACATCATCCGCTTCGACGGCATCACTCTGCCTCGCGAGACTTCTCTGGCCGATCACCTCGCGCGCGGCACCGTGCGTTCGGGCACGGTGGGCCCTGTCAGCGAGGTGGAGATCAACGGCTTTCCCGTCGCCATCGCCGACATCGCTGCCGGCGAATGGGTGTTTCGCGTGGCCCTGATCAGGGCGCGCGGCAATGACGTCTACCGGTTCATCATGGCGGTGAGCGAAATGACGCCCGAACGTTCGGTGACCTTCGAAGAGGCGATCCGTTCATTCCGTTTCATCACGCCGGCCGAGGCCGCGCTGGCGCGACCGCTGAGGCTCGCGGTCGTGGAGGTGAAACGCGGCGATACCGTCGCCTCGCTCGCCGCGCGCATGGCCTTTCGCGACAACAAGCAGGAACGCTTCATGGTCCTCAACGGGCTGACCGCCGGCGCCGAGCTACGGCCGGGCGCGCAGGTCAAGCTGATCGTCGAATAAGCGGGCAAGAAAAAGCCCGGCGCAAGGGCCGGGCTTTTCCCAAAGTATGGTTTCCGCGTTGCCGCTCAGGCGGCCTCTTCCTCTGCGGCATCGGCTGCGGCGCCCCGCTTCGGACCCTTGGCCAGCATCGCCTCGATCTCGTGAATAGCCTCGGTTTCCGTCAGCTTCTTCACGGCCCCGACTTCGCGGGCGAGACGATCGAGCGCGGCTTCATAGAGCTGCCGCTCGCTGTAGGACTGCTCGGGCTGATTTTCGGCACGGTGCAGGTCGCGAACCACCTCGGCGATGGAGATCAGGTCGCCGGAATTGATCTTGGCCTCGTATTCCTGGGCGCGGCGGCTCCACATCGTGCGCTTGACGCGGGCGCGGCCCTTCAGGGTTTCGAGGCCCTTCCGGACCACAGGTTCCTCGGACAGCTTGCGCATGCCGACGGTCTGCACCTTGGTGACGGGGACACGAAGGGTCAGCTTGTCCTTCTCGAACGTGATGACGAACAGCTCGAGCTTCATGCCGGCGATTTCCTGCTCGTCGATATTGACGATCTGGCCCACGCCGTGCGCCGGATAGACGATATGCTCGCCCGTCTTGAAACCCTGCCGCTGAACTGTCTTCTTGGTGTTCTTAGCAGTCATAGACTTACTTCTACTCCTGTATTGGCCGGACAAGCCGGCTGAACGCAGACCGCTTGACGCCTGCTTCGCCACCCCTGCCATCCGGATGGGGAGCCGGATGTGCTGCTGGCCGTCAAGATCGCCGTTGCCTTTCGCCCGACAAAGACCGCGCGTCTCACCCCGGATCGAACCGATCCGCGCCAATGCGGTCCCCTAGACGAAAATTGCCCCCGGAGTCATAGGGGGCGATCAGTGAAGCTCTCAAGCCAGCATGGCTATTATATATCACGAAAAGCTTTAAAAACCAAGCGTTGCGACGCAAAGGGGCGCGCTTGGCCGTTCCCGGGCACCGGGCCCAGGGTCAATGACGCTTCAGCGACTCGGCCTTCCGCGCCCGCGCTGGGATGATCGATCAGTCGCCCTGGCCGGGTTCTGCGGAGAAGTATTTCTCGAACTTTCCGGTCTCGCCATCGAATTCCTTGGCGTCCTCCGGGGGTTCGCGGCGGCGCGTGATATTGGGCCATTTGCTGGCATATTCAGTGTTGACCTGCAACCACTTCTCAAGTCCGGGCTCGGTGTCGGCCTTGATCGCCTCGGCCGGACATTCCGGCTCGCAAACACCGCAGTCGATGCACTCGTCAGGGTGGATGACGAGCATGTTCTCGCCCTCGTAGAAACAGTCCACCGGGCACACCTCGACGCAGTCCATATATTTGCACTTGATGCAATTATCGACGACGATATAGGTCATTCGGTTGTGCCTCGTCAGTTGGTGCGGGCGCGATTTCTCGCAACGCCAGGGCCGTTTGCTATCCAAAGCCAGAGCGCTGCGCAACCCTCATCGCGCGCCATCGCGCTCAGTTCAGCGGTTTACCGCGGATGGCCGCGCCCGCGCGGCGTTGCCGACGGTCCGGTCTGGGACCGGCGACAGGCGATCCGTCTGACGTGCGCGGTGCCTCCCGCGCGGGTGAGCGGTCCACATATGTCCCGGCCGAGACGGCGGCGCTGCCCCTTCGATCCGTAAATCCGGCGACTTCGAGAATCCGGATGCCATGGTCGAGCACGATGGTCAGGACTTCCCCTACCGTTACCGGTCTTGCCGGCTTCGTCACGCGCTCGCCGTCCACCCTGACACGGCCTGCGACCACCAATGCAGCAGCGAGACTGCGGGTCTTGACCACCCGCGCGTGCCAGAGCCACTTATCGAGCCTTTGCCGGTCCGTGTCTATGAATCCTTCTTGTCGCTCAACTTGTCGCGAAGCCCGGCCAGGGCGGCGAAAGGCGAGTTGGGGTCGATCGGCCTTTCGCGGGCCGGCATCTGCGGCCTTGGTCCGGAGTGGTCAGGCTTGCCATGAGACCTTCCACGAGGTTTGCCATGAGGTTTGCCATGCGCCTTGCCGTGGCGGCCCGGATTTCCCTTTCCGGGGCGCTTGTCGCCCTGGGGCCGGTCCTCACCGTGACCCTCCCGCTCACGCCGCGGCGCGCGGTTCGGCCGGCCGCCGCGGCGCGGCAATTCCCACACCGTGACATTGCCCTCCTCGTCCACAAGCGGATCGGAATGGGCGGGGGCTGCCTCGGCCGTTGCGGCGGTCTGGTCCGTTTCCGGCGCCTGCGGTGCCGGTTCTTGCGATCCCGCGCCTGTCTCCGCCGCCGCGTCTTCGGGCGTTTCGGAAGCGGCGGCATCGCCCGCCGACGCGTCTTCGCCTGATTGAACTGCCACCGGCTCGGGCGTCGCGGCGACCTTCGCCGGGACAGGCAGCGTGTCGGCCTTGCGCTTCTGCGGCTGATAGCCGAGGCCCTTCATCAGCGCGGCGAACTCGTCACCGGCGGCGCCGGCCAGCGACATCATCGCCAGTGTCGTTGTGAACGTGCGGCCGTCAACGGCGCCTTCCGGTACGATCGCGTCGCCGGGCTTGTAGGACGTCGCGGCGCGGATCAGATCGGCGAGGCGTTCCAGAATGTCGATACGGACGGCCCGCGCGCCGGTCAGGCGGAAGCCGAGCAGCGGATAGGCCTCGGCCGGTGCGCCGGGCACCGCATCGATCGACGTGCGGCCGCTGAAGGCGAGCGCGGCAATTTGACGCAGGGCGGCGATTTCGTCTTCGGGTCGCCCGAGTGCCCAGAGTTCGGCGGCAAGCCTGCGCGGCGCCGGCTTCATCAGCGCGGGCAGAAACACGTGATGGGCACCGAACCGCACGCCGTGCCGGCGCAGCAGGGCGCGCGAGGGCTGGTCGAGGTCGCGCAGGATATCGGCGAGCGGCGCGCGTTCCAGGACACCGAGCGCCTCGACGAGCTGAAAGCCGACGCCGCGCGCAGGGCCGGCCAGACCTTCGTCCTCGGCGATGTCGTAGAGCGGCTTGAAGACCTCGCGCAGCCTTACGTCGAGAAAACGTCTCAGACGCTCTGTGATCTGCTCGCGATGCGGCGCCGGAACCTGCTCGTCGAGGAGCGGTATCACCGACGGAGAGAGCAGCCGGTCGCCCGGGGCGAGACGTGCGACGGGCTCGCCCCTCCAGGTGATCCGGGCGGCGCCATCGAGGGCGAATTCGCTGTCCGTCGCCGCAGCGAGCTGCTGGGCGCGGTCGTTCAGTTCGGTTTCCAAAGCACGCATCGCTGCACGGCGCAGCGCCTTCTGATCGGCACCGGCATCGCCAGGCGCCAGGACGAAACGAAATCCGCTGAGCATTCCAACATGGTGTCCCTCCACGTCAACCCGTCCGTTGTCGCCGATGACGGCGTCGAGGCTGCCATTCTCGCGAAGGCGTCGTGTCAGCGCGCCGGTCTTGCGGTCGACAAAGCGCTGCGTCAGGCGTTCATGCAGCAGGTCGGAGAGCTTGTCCTCGATGGCCCTCGTCGTATCCTGCCAGTGTACCGGGTCGGCCAGCCAGTCGTCGCGGTTGGCGATGAACGTCCAGGTGCGGATGTGGCTGATGCGGTTGGCTATCGCGTCGATATCGCCATCGGAGCGGTCGCAGAAGGCGACCTGTTCGGCAAACCAGTCGTCCGGAACACGCCCCGAGGCCATCAGGTGCCGGTATATGTCGGCAATGAGGTCGCCATGATTGGCCGGAGCGATCTTCCGGTAATCCGGGACCTGGCATACGGCCCAGAGACGCTCGACCGCTTCGCGGGAAGTGGCAAGCGCGCCGATGGTCGCGTCGCGCGCGGCATGGTCCAGCGCCAGCACGTCGTCGCGCAGCGGCGCGCGGACGAGACCGGGTTCGGCCGGCGGGACGTCGAGAGAAGCGCGCAGGGCGGCGAGCGATGAAAAGTCGAGGCGGGTGGAGCGCCATTGCATCAATTCGACGGAGGGGAATTCGTGTGCCTCGATGCGCTGGACGATATCGGTTTCGGGCACCGCGGCGCGGCCGGACACGCCGAACGTGCCGTCGCGCATGTGACGTCCCGCCCGACCCGCGATCTGCGCCATCTCGGCGGCGGTGAGATCGCGGCGCTGGAAGCCGTCGAACTTGCGGGTCGAAGCGAAGGCGATGTGATCCACATCGAGATTGAGGCCCATGCCGATGGCGTCGGTGGCGATCAGGAAATCGACCTCGCCGGCCTGATACATCGCGACCTGGGCATTGCGGGTGCGCGGACTGAGCGCGCCCATGACGACGGCCGCGCCACCGCGCTGGCGGCGGATCAGCTCGGCGATGGCGTAGACCTCCTCGGCGGAGAAGGCGACGATCGCGGAGCGTCGCGGCAGCCGGGTCAGCTTGCGCTCGCCGGCATATGTCAGCTGCGAGAAGCGCGGCCGGCGGATGACGTTGAGCCCCGGAAGCAGGCGCTCGAGAATCGGCTGCATCGTGTGGGAGCCGAGGAGCAGGGTTTCCTCGCGGCCCCTGGCGGAGAGAATCCGGTCCGTAAAGATATGGCCGCGATCGAGATCGGCGGCGAGCTGGACCTCGTCCACGGCAAGGAACGCGGTGTCCATATCGCGCGGCATCGCCTCAACCGTGGCGACCCAGTAGCGCGGATTGGCGGGTTTGATGCGCTCTTCCCCGGTGATGAGCGCGACGGCCTCGGCGCCGGCCCGTTCCACCACGCGGTCGTAGACTTCGCGCGCCAGCAGCCGCAGCGGCAGGCCGATCACGCCGCTGGCATGGCCGAGCATGCGCTCGATGGCCAGATGCGTCTTGCCTGTGTTGGTCGGCCCGAGCACGGCGGTCACGCCACGGGCGCGCGCTGCCGGATGGGCGCTGATGTCGGGTTTGTTCATGAGGCTGTGACGGGCTTGTCCAATCCGCGTATCAGCGCCCTATATGGCCGTTGGCGCGCGCGCCCGCAACCGGCGGGTTCGGCTGACCTTCGATCCCATTCCGGGACAGCGCCGCATCCGAACGCGGCAAGAAATGAAACACACCGGGAACGAAGCATGGCCGAATCACTGACTCGGTGTCCGTGCATAGGCGCGCAGCACCACATGTTGTAGTTGCATCTCCGGGGAGCGCTACGTCGCGCAAAGCCAGCCGCCAGATTCAGACATTACGCATTAACATTCTGGAATCATGAGGTAATTCCCGCAATGAAACAGCTGCCCGGGGGCGCCGTTAAGAAAGTGTCCGGAGCGGGAACAAAGGCTCAACGAATCAGCGACCCGGCGCGGCACGGTGCGGAACGAGAGGCAGAACGGTTCGTTCCGCGCATATGAAAAAGCCCGGCATGCTGAGCATGCCGGGCCTGAAAAGCGCCGGGACTGGTGCGGGAGCGTCAGCGCATGGCGAAGCGGGTATTGCCCTTGGCGATCAACGCTCCGAGCTGCACGACACCCTGACCGATCGGCGTCGGCACGGTGATGCGGTAGGGCACCATCATGCCGGTGTCGCCGGCCGGCGCGAGCCACAGCTCGATCCCGGTCTCGTTGGCGAAATATTCCACTTCCTTCTTGCCCGCGCTGTGGCCGGCGATGGGCCGGTAGCGCGCCTGGCACACGACCACTTCCTTCTGCTTGCCGCCGAGCACGGCCGCGTCGACCGGCGCGGTGCGCTTGTAGGAAAGGACGACATCGAAACGCTCGCGGCCGTTGAAGATCGGCAGAGTCTGGTCGCAATTGGACGGATCGACCGGTCCCTTGGGCGACATCGGAGTCAGCATCGCGCTCATCGGATCGATGACGCCGCGCTGATGGGCGGGGGTGATCTTCACCTTGCCCGCCATGTTCGGCTCGGGCTTGGCGATGAGCGTGGCGACATTGTTGCCCTGCAGCGCCATCTGCACCGTGCTCACGCGATCGCCGGAGACGGAGGTTGCGGAAAAGCCGGTCGGGCTGGTGTGGTCGCCCACGAAGCGACCGTCGGCGTGGCCGGCGGCGGAAATCTTGAGCAGCGCGCCGGCGATGCCGGTCAGACGGCTGTTGCCCTTGATCGTATAGCCGGCGCCGTCCATCGTCGCCCTGAAGCCGCCATCGCCGAGCTTGAGCCCGTTGAGGAACACATCATATCTGGTAACGACGACAGCCTCATCGGCAAGGGCGGCCTGGAGAGGCGCCGTGCTCAGGCCGGCAGCAAGCGCGAAAGCGGTCAGCGAAAGGGAGCGGCGTCTGCCCGCGCCGCGTATCAATTCCGACATCATCTCAGATCACCGTCTCCTGTACGGCCTGTCGGACGAGAACGACGCGCCGGTACAACCAGAACACCCCATCTGAACCTACAGCAGCAAATGGGACTACAAGATGGCGATTATGGTTGCCGGTGGATTAACAATCTGTGCATGGAGAACGGGCGAAAGTCGCTGCCATCGCGTGGCGGATCATGACCCGCGGCCGGTGACCGCTTGACGCCCCGAAGGCTTGCGACTATTAGGTGCGGCCAGTTTTCAATGGAAAGAAGCCGCTTTGCCCTGATCGGGCGCTTGCGCAGCGCCGGGCGGGCGGCTTTCTGCTAGCAGATGGACCTAAAATCATGGCGCGTCGTTGCGAACTTACCGGCAAGGCAGTGCAGACCGGCAACAGTGTGAGCCACGCCAACAACAAGTCCCGGCGCCGGTTCCTGCCGAACCTGTGCAGCGTGACGCTGATCAGCGAGACGCTGGACCGCAGCTTCACGCTGCGCGTGTCGGCAAATGCGCTGCGTTCGGTGGAGCATCGCGGCGGCCTCGACAAGTTCCTTGCCAAGGCGAAGGAAGTCGACCTTTCGACCCGCGCCGCGCAGATCAAGCGCGAGATCGCCAAGGCGGCCGCGGCTTCCTGACCGGCACTTTCCGCGCAACCTGACGGGAGCGCCAGATGATATCCTCGCTCACCGGCTTTTCCGAGCTGCCGCGCCGCGTCTATGCGGCGATCGCGGCCATGGGCGTCATCGTCCTCGCCTCCAATATCCTGGTGCAGTATCCGTTCACGCCCTTCGGGCTTGCGAATTATCTCACCTGGGGCGCTTTTACCTACCCCTTCGCCTTCCTGGTGACGGACGTCACGACGCGGCTCTACGGCGCACCGGCGGCGCGGCGTGTGGTCGGGGTCGGCTTCATCATTGCCGTCGTGCTTTCCTACATGTTTGCAACGCCTCGCATCGCGGTGGCCTCGGGGTCCGCCTTTCTCGTTGCGCAGATGCTCGATGTTTTCGTGTTCGACCGCCTGCGGCAACAGGCCTGGTGGATCGCGCCGCTTCTGTCGACCCTGATCGGCGCGGCGCTCGATACCGCGATCTTCTTTACCGGCGCCTTCGCCGGGGACCCGGCGCTGCCTTCGGTCCCCTATGATCTCGGCTTTGCCGCGTTCCAGGCACCTGTCTGGATGGGCTGGGCGGTCATGGACTATCTGGTCAAGATAGGGCTCGCCGCGCTCATGCTCGTGCCCTTCCGGCTGCTGATCGGGCGGGCGCTTCGGCGCCGCTGAGGCGGGCGTTTCTCATCGCACCACTTCAAACTGCAGCAGCACGGTCTGCTGCAGGAAATTGAAATTGTCATCCGACATGATGGTGATCACCGGCCGCCCGTTCGGCCCCTGATGCACGGCGATCGCCTCCATATTGTCGATCACGGCCGAGCGGTCGGCCTGCAGGAGGACCTCGCCGTCGACCGGTTCCCCCGACAGCAACCGGCCGGGATCGATCCGCCGGATCGCGGTCTCCAGATGGATCGGCTTCGAGTAGTACCTTTCGAGCAGGAACAGTGTCCCGTCGGGTGCCATGGCCGCATCGGTGATGTCGAACCCGCCGCGCCTTCGAATATGAAACGCGCCGGCGAGCGCGCCGGTCGGGCCGAGCAACCATCCGGAATGGTTCCCCGTTCCATCGAGCGCGCGCTCGGCAAACGCGACGATCTGCCCGTCCGGGAGCGGCGCAAGAGCCTCAAGGCCGCGATTTCCCGGCAGTCCCGCCATCCAGCGCGATCTGGCAAAAACGGTGCTGGGCGCGGCGGCACTCAAGTCGGCGCCGAAGCGGAGAATGCGGTGGTGGCGCTCGAAACCGACGATCAGGTCGCCGCCGGGCAGGCGGGTGATCGATTCGGCGTCGGCTTCCTCCTTTGGTGCGAGCGCGCGGCCCTTTCCGTCAAGCAGGGGGCCGAGCACGGCGTCGTCGATGGCGACAGGACGCTCGCCCTCGTAGCGGATTTGCCCTGTGATCCAGTCGCCGGTGTCGGTGACCATGACCAGATCACGCCCGTCGGGCGACAGGGTCATTCCGGAAATGCCGCCGAAACGGGAATCGTTCGATGCAAGGACGAGCCCGCCGAGATAGCGCAGGGCGCCGAAGCGCGTCTCCTGGGGCGAGGAGGGCATGAATGCCGGCAGCGTCTTGGCGGCGATTTCGATGGGGGCGGGCGCCTGCGCGGTCGCCTCATGGGGCGAGGCGAGGGCCGCGAGGGCCAGCCAAAAACCAAAGCGGGCCAGGCGGCCCGCTCCTGCTTGGTGAAATGACCGGTATTGCCTAATGACGCGTCGCGGCACGCCTGTCCGTCCCCTCGCCGCCGGAATTCTCCTCGAACAGTTCGGCTAGCTTTTCAGTCATGGCTCCGCCGAGTTCCTCGGCATCGACGATCGTCACGGCCCGCCGGTAGTAGCGGGTCACATCGTGGCCGATGCCGATCGCGATCAGTTCGACGGGCGAGCGCGTCTCGATCTCCTCGATCACCTCGCGCAGGTGCTTTTCCAGATAATTGCCGGGATTGACCGACAAAGTGGAATCATCGACGGGGGCACCGTCGGAAATCATCATCAGGATCCGCCGGTTTTCCGGCCTCGCCAGCAGCCGCCGGTGCGCCCAGGCCAGGGCCTCGCCGTCGACATTCTCCTTCAGCAGCCCCTCGCGCATCATCAGGCCGAGATTGCGGCGTGCCCGGCGCCAGGGAGCATCCGCAGACTTGTAGATGATATGGCGGATGTCGTTGAGGCGTCCGGGCGCCGCCGGCCGGCCGGCGGAAAGCCAGGCCTCGCGCGACTGCCCCCCCTTCCAGGCCTTGGTCGTGAAGCCCAGAATCTCCACCTTGACGCCGCAGCGTTCAAGCGTGCGCGCCAGAATATCCGCGCAGGTCGCCGCCACGGAAATGGGCCGACCGCGCATCGAGCCGGAATTGTCGATCAGCAGCGTGACGACCGTGTCGCGGAAATCGGTATCGCGTTCGGCCTTGAAGGCGAGCGCCTGCATCGGGTCCATCACGATCCGCGGCAGCCGGGCGGTGTCGAGAACGCCTTCCTCCAGATCGAAGTCCCACGACCGGTTCTGCTGCGCCATCAGACGGCGCTGCAGGCGGTTGGCGAGCCGCGCGACGACATGGCTGAGATGGAGGATCTGCTTGTCGAGAAAGCCGCGCAGACGTTCCAGTTCCTCGGCGTCGCACAGCTCGTCGGCGCTGACGGTCTCGTCATAGGCGTCGGTGAAGATCCGGTACTGGCTGCGCGGTTCGTTGGCCCCGGCGGGCGTCGGCCGCCAGGGGTCGGAGCTTTCCGGCGCCTCGGCCTCTTCCAGTTCGTCGCGCCGCTCGTCGGGTTGCGCCTCGCTGGCTTCCGCCTGCGCCTCGGCGTCCTCCTCCATCTGCTGCGTCTCACTCTCGGCGCTTTCGCCGCCGTCCTCGCCGGAAGGCTCCTGCTCCTCGGCGCCGGGATCCTCCGCTTCCTCGCCCTCGTCCTCGGCCGGCTCCTGTTCGGGTTCGCCGCCCAGCTCGTCGCCCATGTCGAAAGCGGTGATGAGATCGCGCATGCACCGGGCGAAAGCCTCCTGGTCCTCCAGCGATCCGGGCAGACGCTCCAGTTCCGCTCCTGCCTTCTCGACGATCCAGTCACGCCACTGGGCGACCAGAGGTTCGGCCGATTTGGGCACCTTGGCGCCGGTGAGGCGTTCGCGCGCGATCAGCGCCACCGCGTCCTCCAGCGGCGCTTCCTCGCGGCTGGTGATCTTGCTGGCGTTGAGGCGCGTGTAGCGGGCATCGAGCATCGCGGCCAGGTTCTTGGCGACCCCCTTCATCCGATTGGCGCCGATCGCCTCGCATCGAGCCTGCTCGACGGCATCGAAGAGCGCGCGCGCGTTGCGTCCCGTCGGGCTCAGCTTCTGATGGAGGGGGCCGTCGTGGCAGGCGATGCGCAATGCCAGCGCATCGGCCTGGCCGCGCGCACTTGCCGCTTCCGCCGGGCTCATGGCGCGCGGCGGCTCGGGCAGGCGCACGCTGTCGCCGCCGACGCTCGCCCTGTCACCGCCATAGGTGACCTGGATGTCGGGTCTGCCGCCAATGGCCTTCAATGTCGCCGAAATCGCCCGCTTGAACGGCTCGTTGGGGCCTTCGCGTCCGGATTTGCTGGGCGGGCTCATGAAAGTGCGGCTCAGTTCAGCGCCAGGTTGACGCTGGATTCGGGAAGTTCCTTGCCGAAGCAGCGCTGATAGAACTCGGCGACCACCGGCCGCTCAAGCTCGTCGCACTTGTTGACGAAGGTCAGCCTGAAGGCTTCGCCCAGATCGCCGAAGATATCGGCGTTTTCCGCCCAGGTGATCACCGTGCGCGGGCTCATCACCGTCGACAGGTCGCCATTGACGAAAGCAGCTCGCGTGAGGTCGGCGAGACGGACCATCCGCGAAGCGGTGTCGCGGCCTTCGTCGCCCTTCATCCACTTGGCCTTGGCGAGGATGATGTTCACCTCGTCGTCATGCGGCAGATAGTTCAGCGCCGAGACGATCGACCAGCGGTCCATCTGCGCCTGGTTGATCTGCTGCGTGCCGTGATAAAGGCCCGACGTGTCGCCGAGGCCGATCGTATTGGCGGTAGCGAACAGACGGAAGGCGGGGTGGGGTTTGAGCACCCGGCTCTGGTCGAGCAGGGTCAGGCGACCGGAGGATTCCAGCACCCGCTGGATCACGAACATCACGTCCGGCCGGCCGGCGTCGTACTCGTCGAAGACCAGGGCGACATTGTTCTGATATGCCCACGGCAGGATGCCGTCGCGGAACTCCGTGACCTGCTTGCCGTCCTTCAGAACGATCGCATCCTTGCCGATCAGATCGATGCGGCTGATATGACTGTCGAGATTGACCCGCACGCAGGGCCAGTTCAGGCGGGCGGCGACCTGCTCGATATGGGTCGACTTGCCGGTGCCGTGATAGCCGGTGATCATCACGCGGCGGTTGTAGGCAAAACCCGCGAGGATGGCGAGGGTCGTCTCGCGGTTGAAAAGGTAGTCGGGATCTGTGTCGGGCACGTTCGGATTGGTTTCCGAATAGGCCGGAACCTCCATATCGCTGTCGATGCCGAATACCTGGCGGACTGACAGCTTCATGTCGGGCAGCCCCGCCCCGGGGCCGTTCGGCGTGGAAGCTGCAGTAACGGGCGTTGTCATATTTCAGTTCCTGATTGTCGGATGCTTGAGAGTTTTCCCGCGGATCGTAAACCGCCGAGGCCAAATGGCAATGGCCCTCAGCAGAAGCCGGCCTTTCGCAATTGCCTGTAGGCCTGGATGATCTGAGCCAGCCTCGCCTCGCTGGAGCGGTCGCCGCCATTGGAATCGGGATGCAGCCGCTTTACGAGAAGCTTGTAGCGGGCGTGAATCTCGGTCTTGCCGGCATCGGCGTCGAGGCCGAGCGTATCGAGCGCCCGGGCGGCAAGCGGAGGCACGCGGCGTTTGGGCGCAGGCGCGCCATCGCGGAAGATCTCGAACGGATCGCGCATGTCGAAACGGGCCGGCCGTGCGGGGCCGCGATCGGCTCTGCCCATCGACCAGGTCGGCCGGTGGCCGGTGACGTTGTCTATCTGAAACTCGGCGACCTCGCTCTCAGACATGCCGGAAAAATAATTGTAGGCCTTGTTGTAGGCGCGGACATGATCGAGGCAGAGATGCAGATACTGCCCCTCGAACTGCCGGCCACGCGGCGCCGGATATTCCCCGGCCGCCTTGCATCCGACCACGGCGCAACGCGGCGCGCGGGGAAGGGGCGCGGCCTTCGTCTTGCCGATCCGGATCCGGTCAAACCATTTTGAGTCGAGTTTCATCGCCGAGCATTATATGGATCGCGGTCTGAGGCGGACAAGCACTCCGTCCGCCACAACCTGTCTGGAAAGCATCCCTCATGAGCGTCAAGGAAACCATAACCGACAAGCTGAACGCCGCCTTCGCGCCGACAAGCCTGGAAGTCATCGATGAATCCGAAAAGCATCATGGCCACGCCGGATGGCGGGAAGGTGGCGAAACGCATTTCCGCGTGAAAATCTCCTCGCCCGGTCTTGCCGATCTCAGCCGGCTCGAACGGCACCGGCGGATCATGGGCGTTCTTGAAGCCGAACTCGCCGGTCCCGTTCACGCGCTGGCGATCGAGGTGCGCTGACGGCGCTCAGGCCGCCTCCACCTTCCTGGCGACGGGCGGCACTGCACCTGCCGCGGCGACCGGCGCGATGTGCAGCAATGTCAGGCGGTTCCGCACGCGCCTGAGGACGGAAAAGCGGAAGCCGTAGAAGGTGAAGACCTGGCCCGCATCCGGGATCATCCGTGCCGCGTTGATGACGAGGCCGGCGACCGTCGTCGCTTCCTCGTCCGGCAGCGACCAGTGCATGGCGCGGTTGATGTCGCGGATGGGCACGGCGCCCTCGACCTGAACGGAACCATCGGACTGCACCTTCAGGCCCTGCACCTCGATGTCGTGCTCGTCCGATATCTCGCCGACGATCTCCTCCAGAATGTCCTCCAGCGTCAGCATGCCCATGACCTCGCCATACTCGTCGACGACCAGCGCCATGTGGATCTTGCGCTTCAGGAAGGCGTCGAGCTGGTCTTCGAGACTGGTGGTATCGGGGACGAACCAGGGACTGGTCGCGATGTCGTCGATCTTGAGATTTTCCAGCGAGCCGCCATTCGCGTGTATGGCCCGCAGCAAATCCTTGGCGTGCAGCACGCCGACGATGTTTTCCGGCTTGTCGCGCCACAGCGGCAGGCGGGTATGCGAGCTGGCGAGCACTTCGTTGACCAGCTTTACCGGCGGGTCGTCGGCATTGAGCACCTGGATCGCGGTGCGGTGAACCATCACGTCGGAGACCCAGAGATCGCGCAGGTCGAGGACGCCGCCGAGCCTGTACTGGTCGTCGCGGATCACATTGCCTTCGCGGGCGTGCATGTCGATCGCGCCGCGCAGCTCTTCATGCGCCGACAGGACCTTCTGTTCAGGGTCGACCTTCCATCCCAGCAACGTCAGCAGGAGGCGCACGAACGCCTCGATCGCCATGACCACCGGCGCGAACAGCACCACCAGCACCCGTACGACGGGCGCGATCGCCAGCGCGAACCGGTCAGGGTCGGTGATCGCCGCGGTCTTGGGCAGAATTTCGGAGAACACCAGCACAACGAAGGTCATGACCAGCGTGGCGTAGGCGACACCGGCGTCGCCGAACAGCGACAGGAAGAGGCTGGTCGCCAGGGAGGAGGCCAGGATGTTGACGAGATTGTTGCCGAGCAGCAGCGCGCCGATCAGCCTTTCGCGCGCATCGAGCAGCTGATTGACGACGCCGGCACGCCGGTCGCCGTTCTTGTCGAGCTGGAACATGCGGGCGCGCGAAGCTGCGGTCAGCGCGGTTTCCGATCCGGAAAAAAACGCCGAACAGATCAGCAATATGAAGATCGCGCCAATGATAATGGCGAATGTCGTTGTCATGGGTCCGGAGCTTGCGCCAGTTTCTCGGCAAGATAGGAGCGGATGGCGGCCGCGTCGAGCCCGCGCGCGACGAATGCCTCGCCGATCGCCCTGACAAGTATGAATGTCAGCGATCCGCGCTCGACCTTCTTGTCCTGGGCGATGAGGTCCATGAGCGTGTCGGCGTCGGGCAGGCCGCCTTCGACCTGGAACGTATCGGTCGGCAGACCGACGGCATGGAAGTGTGCCCTGACGCGCGCCGTCTCCTGCGCCGCGACGTGACCGAGCCTTTCGGACATCTCAAAGGCGCAGATCATACCGATCGCGATGGCCTCGCCATGCAGCAGCCGGTCGCTGTAGCCGCACGCCGCCTCGAAAGCATGGCCGAACGTGTGGCCGAGATTGAGCAGCGCCCGTTCGCCCGATTCGCGTTCGTCGCGGGCAACGATTCCGGCCTTCGCCGCGCAACTGGTGGCGATGGCTCGGATGCGCGCATGTCCGCCGCTGAAAACGGACGGCCATTCCTTCTCCAGCCAGTCGAAAAAGCCGCGGTCGCCGAGCAGGCCGTATTTGACCACCTCGGCATAGCCTGCGCGGAATTCCCGCACCGGCAGCGTATCGAGGCTTTCGATGTCGGCGAGTACCAATGCCGGCTGGTGAAAGGCGCCGATCAGATTTTTGCCGTGCGCGGTGTCGATCCCGGTCTTGCCGCCGATCGAGCTGTCGACCTGGGCGAGCAGCGACGTCGGAATCTGCACGAAGCGAACGCCCCGGCGGAGGATGGAAGCGGCGAAACCGGCAAGATCGCCGACCACTCCGCCCCCCAGCGCGACGACGAGGTCGCCGCGCTCGATGCGGTGATCGAGAAGGAAATCCGTCACCTCCTGCAATCTAGCGAAGCTCTTCGATTTCTCGCCTGGAGGGACGATCAGCGAATTGGCGTCGAGGCCGCCGTGGCGCAGCGAATCCTCAAGGCGGCCGAGCTGGGCCGCCGCGACGTTCGCGTCGGTGATGATCGCGAGCCGCGCGCCGGGTGCGAGCGCGGCGATATGCTCGGCCGCGCGTTCCATCAGCCCCGGCCCGATAAGGATGTCGTAGCCACGGTCCGCGAGCTCGACGCGGACTTTTCTGACTTCAGCGTTCGCGGCAGCGCTCATTGCAGCTTGGCCTCGGCGTCGAAGGCGTTTTCCAGACGCGCCAGGACCGCCTCGATGATCTCGCCGACGACGGTTTCGTGCGGCACGTCGCGCGACATCACGGTGATATCCGCCAGGGCGTAGGTCGGGTTTCTCTGCTCGATCAGGGACTTCAGCGTTCCTTCGGGATCGGCGGTCCTGAGCAGGGGACGGTTGCTGCGCCGTTTCACGCGGCGGAACAGCAGGTCCGAATCGGCCTTCAGCCAGATGGAAACCCCGGTCGAGGCGATGATGCGGCGCGTGTCGGGATCCATGAAGGCGCCGCCGCCGGTCGCCAGGACGAGAGGCCCACCGCGCAGGATGCGCTCGATCACACGCTTTTCGCCATCGCGGAAATAGGCTTCGCCATGCGCCTCGAATATCTCCGGGATCGTCTGGCCGGCCGCCTTCTCGATCTCCGTGTCGGCATCGACGAAGGGGATGGAAAGGCGCGAGGCCAGACGCCGGCCGACGGAGGATTTGCCGGCGCCCATCATGCCGACCAGCACGAGCGACCGGCCGCCGAGCCCTGCAACAAGCGCGGCTTCCCCGGTCCGTGCCTTGGCGGGAACGGTATTGGCATTTCCGGTCGTCATCGGCTCCTTGGCCCTTCAGCATGCGGCAGGCGGTGCATCATGGCAGGTCGTAATGGGGCGCGGGCGGATTGACAAGCGGCGCGCGGGACGCGGGCGCCGGCATCGACCGTCCGGGGTGCTCTGCGGGCTTCCAAAAGCGTGCCAATCGTGCTTTGTGAAGCTGGGGCCGATCAAAAACGGCACGCAGCGCCACGGCGCGGCGCGTCGGGGCAAGTATTCCGGGGTAGCCGTCGCGATGCCATCGCTCATTCGTTTCATCGTCTTCTGCGGCGTCATTGCGGGGCTCGGCTATGGCGGCCTGTTCGCGCTGGCGAACTTCGTGAAACCCGAACCGCGCGAGATGACGGTGCGGGTCGATATAGACCAATTGCGCTGAAGGCTGCCCTCATCGTCGGGAGACCGCATGATGACGACGGGACAACCGGTCTATCTCGTCGAGGCGTTTCTGGAGACGCTCGCGGCCGAGCGCGGCGCGGCCGTCAATACGCTTGAGGCCTATCGCGGCGATCTTCTCGATTTCTCGGGCTTTGCCGCCCGAAAGGGCCGCGACCCCGTCGCCGCCGATACGGAACTGATCAGGGCCTATCTGGCCGATCTCGACGCCAGGGGTTTCACGGGCACATCCGTTGCCCGGCGGCTCTCGGCGATCCGGCAGTTCTTCCGTTTTCTCGTCGATGACCGCCATCGCGAGGACGACCCCACAGGCGTGATCGAAACGCCCAAGCGGGGCCGCCCGCTGCCGAAGATTCTTTCGCAGGAAGACGTGGACGCCCTGCTCGCGCAGGCAGCCCGGGAGGCGCAAACGGCCGAAGAGACGGCGGTGCGGATGCTGGCGCTTTGCGAACTGCTTTACGCCACGGGTCTGCGGGTTTCGGAACTCGTGGCCTTGCCGGTGGGGGCAGCGCGGGCCGCGGGCCAGGTCGTCATGGTGCGCGGCAAGGGCGGGCGCGAACGGATCGTGCCGCTGACGGAAGCGGCGCGCGACGCCATCACCGTCTGGGAGAAGATCCGGCGCGAAAGCCACCCGCAGTCACGGCATCTCTTTCCCGCCGACGGCGCCAGCGGCCATCTGAGCCGGCAGGTGTTCGCCCGCGATCTGAAGGGGCTGGCCGCGCGCGCGGGCATCGATACCAGACGCATCTCGCCGCATGTCGTGCGCCATGCCTTCGCCAGCCATCTGCTGGAAAACGGCGCCGATCTCAGGGTCGTCCAGCAATTGCTCGGACATGCCGATATCGCAACGACGCAGATCTATACCCATGTCATGCAGGAGCGGTTGAGGGCAGTCGTCGAAACCTATCACCCGCTTGCCGGCGAGGCAGAAGATGCATCCGGCTCTTCTTGACACATTCGCGCCTGCGGTTCAGTGTCCGCGCCGCCCGGGGCAGGCGCCGTCCCGAATTCGCAGGACATGTGAAACCGGCAGCGCAAACACAGGCAAAGATGTTAGAACGCTCAGGCCAGATGAAGTCCTATCTCGATTTTGAAAACGCGGTCGCCGAGATCGACGGACGCATCGCCGAACTGCGCGCCATCGGCGACGAGGACGGTCGCGGCAATATCGCGGCCGAGATCGAAAGGCTCGAAAAGAAGGCGAACCAGACCCTTGGCGAGCTCTACCAGAAACTGACCCCCTGGCAGAAGACCCAGGTCGCCCGACATCCTCTCCGGCCGCATTTCGTCGACTATCTGCAGGCGCTCATCACCGATTTCACGCCGCTGGCCGGCGACCGCAACTATGCGGAGGATGCCGCGATCGTCGGCGGGATCGGGCGGTTCCGCGGCGCCTCGGTGGTAGTGATCGGCCAGGAGAAGGGCAATACGACCGAAACGCGGCTGAAGCATAATTTCGGGATGGCGCGGCCGGAAGGATACCGCAAGGCGGTGCGGCTGATGTCGCTGGCGGAGCGTTTTTCGCTGCCTGTGCTTTGCTTCGTCGACACTGCGGGCGCCTATCCGGGCATCGGCGCGGAGGAACGCGGCCAGGCGGAAGCGATCGCCCGCTCGACGGATGCGTCGCTGGCGTTGGGCGTGCCCAATATCGCGGTGGTCATCGGCGAAGGCGGCTCGGGCGGGGCGGTGGCCATCGCGACCGCCAACCGGGTGATGATGCTGGAACATTCGATCTATACCGTCGCCTCGCCCGAGGCTTCCGCCTCGATCCTGTGGCGCGATTCGACCCGCGCCGCCGATGCGGCGACGGCGATGAAGGTGACCGCGCAGGATCTGAAGCGGTTCCATGTGATCGACCAGATCATCACCGAGCCGACCGGCGGTGCGCATCGCGACGCCGCAACGGTGATCGAAGACGTGGGCGATGCGATTCAGGCCAGCCTCAACGAATTGACGACCATGAGCCCGGCGGAAATTCGCGCCGACAGGCGGCGCAAGTTCCTCGCCATGGGCACCGTCATTGACTGAACTCAATTCGTCATCTTTGTTGATTTGCTCTGTTTTCCAATGTGGTGCATATTCCGGCACGGCTCAACAAGGGAATTCCGCGGGGAAATCCTCCATTTGGAAACGGTGTCTTAAGGTTAGCGCGGTATGAATATCGCCGGTGGTGATTTTCAGTAACGCGTTCAGGTTCCGCCCATGCCCATTCTTAACTCGCCCATTCGCACGTCCAGACTGTTCAAGCCGTTCGCCGCGCTCGCGGTCGCCTATGCGCTTCTGGTGCTGCCGGCCTGCGTCAGCGACAGCCGCGCGCCCAAGCATCTCAAGCCGATCTCCCAGAAGACGTTGTCGTTGATGGAAGAGAAGGGGATGGGGCGGCTCGATCCGATCGTCATCCGCATCTTCAAGGAAGAATCCGAGCTGGAGGTCTGGAAGCGCAATCGGAGCGGGCGCTATGCGCTGCTCAATACCTATCCGATCTGCGCCTGGTCGGGCGTGCTCGGCCCCAAGGTCAAGGAAGGCGACCGGCAGGCGCCGGAAGGCTTCTATACGATCACGCCGGGCCTGATGAACCCCAATTCCAGCTATTATCTGTCGTTCAACATCGGCTATCCGAACGCATATGACCAAGCCTATGAGCGCACCGGATCGAACCTGATGGTTCACGGCGCATGCTCGTCGGCGGGCTGCTATTCGATGACCGACGAGCAGATCGCCGACATCTACGCGATCGCCCGCGACGCCTTCAAGGGCGGCCAGCGCGCCTTCCAGGTTCAGGCCTATCCGTTCCGCATGACGCCGGAAAATCTCGCGCGGCACCGCAACAATCCCCACATGGCGTTCTGGAAGAACCTCAAGCAGGGTTCGGATCATTTCGAAGTGACGGGCACGCCGCCGGAAGTGGCTGTGTGCGGCAAGCGGTATGTCTTCGACGTGACACCGGAAAATCCGAAGGCCAAGCTCGAGCCCACAGCGGCATGCCCGGCGCTGACGATGCCGGAGGAACTCCGGATCGCGGTCGCGGAAAAGGAAGCGCGCGACGAGCAGGCCGTGCAGGTCGCCGTCGCCGAGCTGCTCTCCAAGCCCGCCGCGGGCGTGTCGCAGCCGACGATCATAGTTGCCGACAACGAGACCAAGCCCGCGCCGGCGGCATCCGCGCCCTCTTCGTTCACGCTGGCTTCGGCCCTCGGGTCGTCCAAGGGCAGCGCCGCTCCGGCGGAGACCGCGAAGAAAAGCGAAGGCGGCTCTTCGTTCCTGTCGCGGATGATGAACGCGGCCAATCCGCGCAGCTGGGGCGGCAGCGAGGCGCCGAAGGTTGAGCCGGCCGTCGTGACCGGCGTGCCGATGCCCGCACCCCGTCCGGAGCGCACGGCGATGTCCTCCGTCCCCGTCCCGATCGAGCATTCGGCCGTGACCGGCTACGCGCCGGTGCGGAGTTTCGACCGCAAGGACGGCGATCCTTTCGCGGTGTTCGAGATGTTCACGCAGGTCGGCAGGGCCTGGGCGCCACGCGATTCGCAGGCGGCAAGGCTGGGCACGCGCTGAAGGTCTTCGCGCGCTTGCAGGCCCGATCCGGCGGCTACAGCGGCCAGAACACCATGATCGCGGGCACACCGATCGCGACGACCAGAATTTCCAGCGGCAGGCCCATACGCCAATAGTCGCCGAAGGCATAGCCGCCCGGCCCGAGGATCAGCGTGTTGTTCTTGTGGCCGATCGGCGTCAGGAACGCACAGGAAGCGGCAACCGCCACCGCCATCAGGAACGGGTCGGGATTGGCGCCGAGCCCCGTCGCGACATCCACCGCGATCGGTGCGGCGATGACGGCGGTCGCGGTATTGTTGAGCACGTCCGACAGCGTCATCGTCACGATCATCAGGATCGTCAGCACCGCCCAGCTGGGCAGGCCGGACGAGAGATCGACGAGGTTCTGCGCGATGAGCGCGGTGCCGCCCGACTGCTCGAGCGCGGTGCCCAGCGGTATCATCGAGCCGAGCAGCACCACCACCGGCCATTCGATTTCCTCGTAGACCTGGCGCAGCGGCACGATATCGAACAAGACATAGGCGATGACGACCAGCGCGAGCGCCGCCGGCAGGTAGACGAGCCCGAAACTGGCGGCGATGATCGCTGCGGCGAAGATGCCGCCGGCGAAGGCGGCGCGGCCGTGCTGGGTGACGTTGAGACCGCGTTCGGCCAGCGGCAGCCCGCCGAGCCACTGAATGACTTCGGCAAGGCGTTCGCTCGGCCCCAGAATGAGCATGATGTCGCCGGCCTGGATGCTCAGATGCCGAACGCGCTTGCTGAAGCGAACGCCGCGACGCGAGACGCCGAGCAGCGACACGCCATGCCTGGCGAGGAGGCGCACGTCCTGTGAGGTGCGGCCCTCTATGCGCGAGTCTCGCGGCACCACGATCTCGGCAAGCGACAGATCGCGGCCACCTTCCTCCGCGAGCTTTTCCTTGCCGATATAGGAGAGTTTCAGCTGGCCGACGAGCGCATCGATCGCTTCGGCCGTCGCATTGACGATGAGATAGTCGCCGGCGCGAATTTCCTCGCGCCGCGCCGCGCCGGGGCGGCGGCGTCCATTGCGCACCAGCCCGACGATCTGGACATCGCTGTCTTCCAGCTCGCTGTCGAGTTCGCTGACGATGCGGCCCACGGCCGGGGACTTCTTTTCGACCACCAGTTCGGCTGTGTAACCCTCCAGATCCATCAGTTCGGCCGCCGCCTTGGCGCGCTTCGGATCGATCGGGATCAGCCGCCAGCCGATCAGCGCGACGAACAGTATGCCGGCGAATGTGACGATGAGGCCGACCGGGGCGAAATCGAACATCCGGTAGCTCGCGCCCAGCGCGTCTTCCCGGTAGGCGGCGATGATGATGTTCGGGGGCGTGCCGATCAGCGTGACCATCCCGCCGAGAATGGTGGCGAATGAGAGGGGCATGAGGCTGAGCGCCGGGCTGCGGTTCGCCTTGCCCGCGGCGGACATGTCCACCGGCATCAGAAGCGCCAGCGCTGCGACATTGTTCATGAAGGCGGACAGGAAGGCGCCGAGCCCGGACATGACGGCGATGTGCGAGGCGATTGACTTGCCGGTGCCGAGGATGTGCCGGGTGATCAGGTCGACGGCGCCGGAATTGACGAGCCCCCTGGAGACGACAAGGACGATGGCGACGATGATCGTCGCCGGGTGGCCAAAGCCGGCGAAGGCTTCTTCCGTCGGCAGCAAGCCCAGCACGACGGCGGCGCACAGGGCCGAGAAGGCGACGAGGTCGTAGCGAAAACGCCCCCAGAGCATGAGGGCGAACACGATGACGAACAAGGAGAAAAGCAGAATCTGATCGGTTGTCATTTGCGGGAGTCTACCAAGGAGGCGTCACACATTGCCAGCGACGCAACAGGATCGAACGGGAATGGTTCCCTTGCCCCTGTCAGGCAGACTCGAAGCCACGAATGCCGCGACGTCTCAGACGAACTGTCCGTGGCAGTGCTTGAACTTCTTGCCCGATCCGCAGGGACAGGGCTCGTTGCGGCCAACCTTGCCCCAACTCGCCGGATTGGCCGGATCCCGCGTCTCCGCCTTGCGGGCGGAAGAAGGGGCGGCAAGCGACGGCGGAGCCATCTCGTCCTCGCCGGTGACAGGGTCGACATGGTGCTCTTCGCCGCGCGGCGCTTCCGGCAGGGGCGGCGCCTCGCGGACCAGTTCGACGCGCATCATCTGCGACGTCACGGCTTCGCGAAGCTGGTTCAGCAGGCCCTCGAAGAGGCTGAAGGCCTCGGTCTTGTATTCGTTGAGGGGATCGCGCTGGCCATAGCCGCGGAAACTGATGACCTGGCGCAGATGATCCAGCGTCGTCAGATGCTCGCGCCAGAGATGGTCGAGCGTCTGGAGCAGAACCGCCTTCTCGATCTGTCGCATGATTTCCGGCGTGAAATCGGCGACCTTGCGCTGGAAAATGTCGTCCGCCGCCTTCTCGATCCGCTCGCGCAGCTCGTCATCGGCGATGCCTTCTTCCTTTGCCCAGTCGGCCAGCGGCAGTTCGACCGCCAGCACTTCCTTGCAGCGCTTGTCGAGGCCGGCGATGTCCCACTGTTCGGCGTAAGCCTTCTCGGGCACATGCGCGGCGATCAGATCGGCGATCACCTCGTGACGCATGTCCGCGACCGTCTCGCTGATGTCGTCGCCCTGCATGAGTTCGATGCGCTGTTCGAAAATCACCTTGCGCTGGTCGTTCATGACGTTGTCGAACTTCAGCAGATTCTTCCGGATGTCGAAGTTGCGCGCCTCGACCTTCGCCTGAGCCTTTTCAAGTGCCTTGTTGATCCAGGGATGGACGATCGCCTCGCCTTCCTCCAGGCCCAGCTTCTGCAGCATGCCGTCCATGCGTTCCGAACCGAAGATCCGCATCAGATCGTCCTGCAGGGAGAGGAAGAACTTGGAGTGGCCCGGATCGCCCTGACGGCCGGAACGGCCGCGCAACTGGTTGTCGATGCGGCGGCTTTCATGGCGTTCGGTGCCCAGGACATAGAGGCCGCCGGCGGCCAGCGCCTTCTGCTTGAGTTCGGCGACTTCGGCGCGAATCTTCTTCTCGCGCGCATCGCGTTCCTCGCCTTCGGGCAGGTCGCCGATCTCGTGCTGGATCCGCATGTCGGCATTGCCGCCGAGCTGGATGTCGGTGCCGCGGCCGGCCATGTTGGTGGCGATGGTGACGGCGCCGGGAATGCCGGCCTGCGAGATGATGTAGGCTTCCTGCTCGTGATAGCGGGCGTTGAGAACGGCGAAGACCTTTTCCTCCGGCGTATGCTGGTCGCCGTCATAGAGCGACTCGAAGGCTTCCTGATCGCTTATGTTCTTCTGCCGGTAGCCGCGGGTGGTAAGCAGTTCGGCAAGCTGCTCGGACTTTTCGATGGACGTCGTGCCGACGAGAATGGGCTGGCCGCGCTTCTTGCAGTCATCGATCAGCTCGACGATGGCATCGTTCTTCTCGCCCACCGTGCGATAGACGGCGTCATGCTCGTCGATACGCGCCACCTGCACGTTGGTGGGAATGTCGACGACCTCCAGCCCGTAGATGTCGAGGAATTCATCGGCCTCGGTAAGCGCCGTGCCGGTCATGCCGGCGAGCTTGTCGTAGAGGCGGAAATAATTCTGGAAGGTGATGGAGGCGAGTGTCACGTTCTCCGGCTGGATCTGCACGCGTTCCTTGGCCTCGAGCGCCTGATGAAGGCCTTCCGAATAGCGTCGTCCCTCCATCATGCGGCCGGTAAACTCGTCGATGATCACGACCTGACCGTTCTTCACGATATAGTCGCGGTCCCGCATGAACAGCTTGTGCGCCTTGAGCGCCTGATTGACGTGATGGACAAGCGTGACGTTCTCGACGTCGTAGAGGCTGTCGCCCTTGAGCATCGCCTTTTCGGCCAGGATCTCCTCGACCTTTTCCGTGCCGGTCTCGGTCAGGATCGCGGTGCGCTGCTTTTCGTCGACCTCGAAATGCTCGGCCTGCAGCGCCGGGATGATCCGGTCGATGATATTGTACAGGTCGGACCGGTCTTCGACGGGGCCGGAGATGATCAGCGGCGTGCGGGCCTCGTCGATGAGGATGGAGTCGACCTCGTCGACGATGGCGAAGGCATGGCCACGCTGCACCATCTGGGCGATCTCGTATTTCATGTTGTCGCGCAGATAGTCGAAGCCGAGTTCATTGTTGGTGCCGTAGGTCACGTCGCAGGCATAGGCCTCGCGGCGCTCCTCGTCGCTGACGCCGTGAACGATCACCCCGGTGGTCAGGCCGAGGAAACCATAGATCTGCCCCATCCATTCCGCGTCGCGGCGGGCCAGATAGTCGTTGACGGTTACGACGTGGACGCCCTTGCCGGCCAGGGCGTTCAGATAGACCGGCAAGGTGGCGACCAGCGTCTTGCCCTCACCCGTCTTCATTTCCGCGATCCGCCCTTCATGGAGGACCATGCCGCCGATCAGCTGGACGTCGAAATGGCGTTGCCCGAGCGTGCGCTTGGCGGCCTCGCGTACGGTGGCGAAGGCGGGGACGAGAATGTCATCGAGGCTCTTGCCCTCCGCCAGTTCCCTGCGAAAAGCTTCGGTGCGCGCACGCAACGC
Organism: Flavobacteriaceae bacterium; assembly: GCA_050249695.1. Lineage (GTDB taxonomy): Bacteria > Pseudomonadota > Alphaproteobacteria > Rhizobiales > Tepidamorphaceae > JACKJP01. The sequence goes on from JBFWQA010000006.1 coordinate 106,810, forward strand.
GTCGTCGCTCAGCGCCGAAATCTCGGATTCCATCGCATTGATGGCATCGACCCTGGACTGAAAACGCTTGACCATGCGGCTGTTGGATGAGCCGAAAATCTTGGAGGCTATCGTGTTCAGGCCGAGCATTGTTCAGGACTTCTCCGGTTCGTCGGCTCGGGACAGCAAATGGCGGAACGGGCGACTCGTTCCTGGTGCTGATGGCTTTGTATCCCGGCGGCCGGCCTCGATGCGCTTCCCCCTCGAGGCAACAAAGATAATCGCCGGTCCGGCCACAAAAAGGCCAAACCGGGCTGGCTTGAGATATGTTTGGCGGTCTGCCTTGTCAATGCGATGCGTTTGTTGCAAGGCTGCCGCGGCTCAAACCGACCGGCCTTCCGATGAGGGAGCCGGCTTCATCAGCAGGATTGGCTTTTTCAGTATGCTTCATTTTCCCCTTCGCGCCTTGCGCGCCGCGGCCCTGGGCTTGTCGGGCGCGCTTGCCCTGGCGGTCGTCACCATTCCGGGCGCGCTGGCCCAGGACAAGGCGGCCGAAAAGGTCGTTGCAACCGTCAACGGCATCGAGATCACGGAGGCGCAGGTCGCGGCGGCGATCGCCGATCTCGCCAAGGCGCTGGCGAACCGTCCCCCGGACGAAGTGCGTCGTTACGTGATTACCTACCTTATCGACATGGAGTTGATGTCGAAGCGGGCGCGCGAGGCAGGCCTTGACGAAAGCGAGGACTACAAGGCCCGGCTGGACTATCTTGAGAAGAAGGCGCTGCTGGAACTCTATCTCGATAAGGTCGGGAAAGACGCGACCAGCGACGAGGCGGCCAAGAAGCTCTACGACGACCTCGTCAAGAAGATCGAGCCGGAAACCGAGGTGCATGCCGCCCATATCCTCGTTGAAACCGAGGAGGAGGCCAAGGATATCCGCAAGCAACTTGCCGGTGGGGCCGATTTCGCCGTGCTGGCCAAGGAAAAGTCCAAGGACCCCGGCTCCGGACCCGATGGCGGCGATCTGGGCTTCTTCACCAAGGACGCGATGGTGCCGGAATTCGCAGAGACAGCCTTCTCCTTGGAGCCGGGAGCGATCTCCGATCCGGTCAAGAGCCAGTTCGGCTGGCATATCATCAGGGTCGAGGAGAAGCGCGAGAAGGCACCGCCGACATTTGAGGAAGTGAAGCCGCAGATCCTTGAAATGGTCGCCCAGCAGGCGCAACGGGACGAAGTCGTGGGGGCACGCGATTCCGCCAAGGTCACGCGCGCCGACGAGGCGGAGGAAAATTCCGGGACGAAGGACCAAAAGAAGGCCGAGTAACGGAATTCCGGTCCGTGCCGAGAGGCGACTTGCCCGGGACGGAGGGGATCGCTTCCCTCGAGGAGGCCGGCTACGCATCGTGGCCCGCCGAGCAGGAATGGCGCGATGACGGGTTCGTCATCCGCCTTTCCCCCAGCCTGCCTTACAAGCGCTGCTCGAGCCTGAATTTCTCCCTTCAGGCTCCGGCAGCCCCCCTGTCGGCGCTGATGCGCGCCAGAAACGCCTTCAGCGAAGCCGGCGTCGCCTTCTGCGTCCGCCAGACACCGCTGACCCCGCCGCCGCTTGCCGCCCTCATGGACCGGGAGGGCTGGCCGGCACACGGTCATTCCCATGTCATGACCACGACCTTGCCCGTCGAAGCGGCGCTGGCCGGCAATGATGTGCGCGCTACAGATAGCTTTTCGCCGGAATGGCTCGATGCCTACCTGTCGTTTTCCCGGGCCGTGCGGCAGCGGGAGACATTTGCCGGCGTGTTGAAGCGCATCGTGCCGCCGACAGTATATCTGTCCATCGTCCGTGACGGCCGGATCGCCGCGGTCGGCGTGATGGTGCGGGACGGCGAGAGGGCAGGGCTTTTCGGCATTGCCGTGGACCCCGCGCACAAACGCCGCGGATACGGCGAGTGCCTCTCGCGCTACGCTCTGCGGCGTGCCGCGCGTGGCGGCGCCAGGCTCGGCTGGCTGCAGGTCGAGGCGGCCAATGCACCGGCCATTGCGCTTTATCGCAAAATCGGCTTCACAACGGCGTATTCCTATTGCTATCGCACACCGCCTTCCCACGATGCCGAACCATGATCTGAAGTTTGTTCTCGTCGCAGCAGCGGCGCTTGTCGACGGCGATGGCCGGGTTCTCATAGCCCAGCGTCCGTCCGGCAAACCGATGGCGGGCCTGTGGGAATTTCCCGGCGGCAAGGTTGAACCCGGCGAACGCCCGGAAGAGACAGTCATCCGCGAACTGGCCGAGGAGCTCGGGATCGACGTCAGCGAAGGCTGTCTGGCGCCGCTGACCTTCGCCAGCCATCTTTATGAGGACTTTTATCTCCTCATGCCCGTTTTCGTCTGCAGGCGCTGGCAGGGAACGGTCACACCCCTCGAAGGACAGGCCCTGAAATGGGTCCGTCCCGCCCGGCTCACCGACTACCCGATGCCGCCGGCCGACGAGCCGCTGATACCGCTGCTGCGCGATCTGCTGTGAGGGCCGGCCGCAGCCGCGGTCTGAGGCGTCAGCTTCAAGCATTCCATCCCGCGCCACGCCCGATCCATTGGTGAGGACACGGTCTAACGGCCCTCGTTGTCGCCGCCGCTCTTCGCCCTGCTTGGAAGCACGTCGGCGAGCCGCATCTTTGCCGAACCCGGCTTCAGCGGCCTGGGCTGGCTTTCATGCGGGGCCCATGCGGAGAGGTGAAGGATATCGAAGCGCGCTCGGACCCGGCCGTCCGGGTCTGCGAAGCGCCGGGCATAGATTTCGGCAGCGCGCAGCAGGACGGTCCTGCGCAGCGGCGCGCGCGACCTTTCCCTGAGCGGGCTGGTGGCGCCCATGGCCCGCAGATCCCGCAGCAGGCGGAACATGTTGTCGTAGCGGATCGTCAACGTCTCCGCGTCGCAGACCGGCAGCGCGAAACCCGCTCTCCCCGCAAGCGCGCCGAGACTGCGGATATCGATCATCGGGGCGACGCGCGGCGCGGCGCCGCCGCTTATCTCCGACTCGGCCGCAACCAGCGCCTCGCGCAGTTCGACAAGGCTCTCGCCACCGACGATTGCCATCAGCAGCAGCCCGTCGCCGCGCATGGCGCGCCGCAGCTGCACGAGGCTGCCCGCGAGATCGTTCACCCATTGGAGACCGAGGCAGGAAACCGCCAGATCGAACGATCCGGGCGCGAAGGGCAGCGCCTCGGCGTCGCAGACGATCCCTTCACCGTCAAGCCAGACCGGCGATGCCTCGCAGCGCCGGACTTCGGCCACCCTGGGATTTGCCGCCATCAGCTTCGCCATCCCCCCGGTGGCGCCGTGCAGATCGAGGGCGCTGGCAAAATCGCGCTGCACCGTCGACAGACGCAACGCAAGATCCTCGGCGACGGCGTCGAACAGGAAAGACGCAGCGCCTTGTGTCAGGGCGCGCTGCCGCCGGCGTTCGGCGAGCGCGCGGTCGAATGGGCGTGCGGCATGGTCGTTCATGAAAGAGAGGATATGCAGGCATGAGACCGTGCGGACAAGGGCGGCGGACTTGCGTGACGGCTCGCCGGCGGTCTTTATTTCGGCGTATGGCCGATGAATTTGACAGCGGAAGCGCATATCGGCGCAACGAATGGCGGGCGCTGCCGGCTTTCCTGCTCGATTTTCTCCTGCCGCCTTCCTGTCCGGTCTGCCGCATCCCCTGCGGGGAAAACGGCACGCTGTGCGCCGACTGCTGGAGCGGGCTCGATTTCCTGACGCCGCCCTGGTGCGACGTGCTGGGCACGCCGCTGCCCTACGATCCGGGCGTACGTGTCGTCAGCCCCGCGGCAATGGCGGATCCGCCGCCCTGGCGGCGTGCGCGCGCGGCCGTTGCCTATGGCGACAGGGCGGCCAGACTGGTCGGAGCCCTCAAATATCGCGATCGTATGGAGGTTGCCCGATCGATGGCCGCGATGATGAGCCGGGCCGGCGCCGAACTTCTCGCCGAGTGCGACATGATCGTGCCGGTGCCTCTTCATTATCAGCGTCTCTGGGTGCGGCGCTTCAACCAGTCCGGCGAACTGGCGCGGCATCTTGCCCGCCTGTCGGGGAAACCATGCCGCAATGGAGTGCTGGTCCGCCGCCGGGCGACGCGCCAGCAGGTCGGGCTCAGCGCGACAGCCCGCAGCCGCAACGTTGCCGGCGCTTTCGCCGTCAGGCCGGAACGGCGCATCGAACTGGCGGGCCGGCGGGTTCTGCTGGTGGACGACGTACGCACGACCGGCGCAACGCTGAAGGCTGCCGCGCGGGCCCTGCGGCGGGCCGGGGCGGAAGTCGACGCCCTGACGTTCGCCATGGTTGTGGAAGACGCGTGAGCGTTCCTATATGAGCATTCGACAGCAACGAGCTGTTGACATGACGGGCGCAGCGAAGAGGACATGATGGCGAAAGTGACGATCTACACGCAGATGATGTGCGGCTATTGCAGCGCGGCGGTAGATCTTCTCGAGAAGAAAGGCGTCGCGTTCGAGGAGATCGACGTGACCTATGACAGCAAGGCACGTGCGCGGATGCGCGACCGCGCCGGCGGCAGAAACAGCACGCCGCAGATTTTCATCGACGAGAAGCATGTCGGGGGCTGCGACGACCTCTATGCACTGGACCGCGCCGGCAAGCTCGATCCGCTTCTGGCAGCCTGAGAGGAAAAGGCCATGGCGATTGCCGGCAAGACATTTACAGCCGCCTGCGTGCAGATGCGGTCCGGCGTCGATCCGCGGGCGAACTTCGCGGCGGCGGAGAAACTGATCCGGGAAGCCGCGGCGGCGGGCGCCACCTACATCCAGACGCCGGAAATGACCAATGTCCTGCAGCGCGGCCGCAAGGGGCTGCTCGATGTCGTCCGCGCAGAAGACGACGACGAGAGCCTGAAGGGTTTTCGCGCGCTCGCGAGCGAGCTCAAAATCGATCTCCATATCGGGTCGATGGCGGTGCTGGTCGGCGAGGGCGCCGTCGCAAACCGGGCGTTCCTGATCGGCCCGGACGGAACGACCCGCGCGCGATACGACAAGATTCACATGTTCGACGTCGATCTCGCCGGTGGCGAGAGCTATCGGGAATCGGCGCTCTATCGGCCAGGCGACAGGGCGGTTGTCGCCGATCTGCCTGAGGCGCGACTCGGCATTTCGATCTGCTACGACCTGCGCTTCCCCTATCTCTACCGCGCCCTGTCGCAGTCCGGGGCGGAGATCCTCGCCGTGCCGGCGGCGTTCACCCGCAAGACCGGCGAGACGCACTGGCACGTCCTGCTGCGCGCCCGGGCGATCGAGAACGGCGCATTCGTCATCGCCGCGGCGCAGGGCGGCACGCATGAGGACGGTCGCGAGACCTTCGGCCACTCGCTGATCGTCGCGCCATGGGGCGAGGTGCTTGCCGAGGGCGGCACCGAGCCTGGCATCGTGACGGCCATGATCGATCCTGCGCTCGTTGCCCAAGCGCGCGGTTCGGTGCCTTCGCTGCGGCATGACCGGACGTTCCGGCTTCACGATTCGGGGCGACTTGCCGGTGCCGCGGAATGATCCGCTACAAGCTCAGATGCGGAAACGGCCATGAGTTCGACGGCTGGTTCGCGGGCGCCGATGCATTCGACAAGCAGAAGGCGGGCGGACTCGTCGAATGCCCGGAATGCGGGGCGGTGCAGGTCGAGAAGGCGCTCATGGCGCCGTCGGTTTCCACGGCGCGGTCAAAGGAAAAGCGGCAGCCGGTCGCAACCATGGCGCAGCCGGCCGACCCGCGCCGGCGGGAATTGCTTGAAGCCATGCGCAAGCTGAAGACCATGGTGACCGAGAGCGCCGACTATGTCGGCGACCGTTTTGCCGAAGAAGCGCGCAAAATTCATTATGGCGAGCAGGACGCGCGGGGAATTTACGGCGAAGCGACCGGCGACGAGGTCAAGTCGCTGCTCGACGAGGGCGTCGAGATCATGCCGCTGCCGGACCTGCCCGAAGAAAAGAACTGATCCGGAGTTCAGGCTCCGGTGGCACTTTTCAGTGGGTCTTTTCCCGGCGCCGGGCATTGTCCGCCGCGATGATCCCCGTCAGTCCCGTCCACTCGGTCGCCGTGCGCGATGCCAGCGCCGCCAGAGGCTCGCGCGTGTCGGAAGCACCCTCGGGGATGAAAGTCTCGTTGCGCGCCAGGGTCTCGCCGCTGTCGAGATGGATGAGAGAAATGACGATGCGCCTGCCGCCATAGGCGGGCACGGTCTCAAGGTGCAGGCGGTAGTCCTCCACCCAGATTCGCGATTTTCGGTCCTGCGCCTCCGGCCGGACGGTGACTGTCACGCCGTCGGTCTGGCGGAAAGCCTGGGCGGTCTCGTCGAGCGCTTCCTGCAGCAGCGGTGCCTCGCCGGTCTGCCCGATCAGGACACGGGGCCCGGCCGGCCTGCCGGCCTGTATCGCCGAGGAGTGCTGAAACTCATAGACGCGCAATCCGATGAAGGCGGAGATCGCAACGAGCACGACCGCGAAGATCCCGGCGATCCTACGGCCATTTTTTCGCGAAGCCGGTTGTTCAGGCGCCATGTGCGGTCTCGTCTTTCACGGCTGCGACCATGTAGTTGACGTCCATGTCGCCGCTCGTCCGCCATGCGTCGGCGAGGGGGTTGTAGTCGACGCCGGTTTCCTCGACGATCCGCATGTTGCCCGCCGAGAGCAGCGCCGACAGTTCCTCCGGCCGGACGAATTTGTTCCAGCTGTGGGTGCCGCGCGGCAGCCAGCGCAAGACATACTCGCCGCCGACGATGGCGAGCGCGAAGGCCTTGGCCGTGCGGTTGATCGTGGCGACGAACATCAACCCGCCGGGGCGGACCATTCCGGTGCAGGCGCGCATGAAGAGGCCGGTATCGGCGACATGCTCGATCACCTCCATATTGAGCACGACGTCGAACGTCTCGCCGGCTTCGGCAAGGCCTTCGGCGGTTGCTTCGCGATAGTCTATGACCAGTCCCGAACGACCGGAGTGAATCTTCGCCACCTCGATATTGGTCGGCGACGCATCAGCGCCGACGACATCGGCGCCGAGCCGCGCCATGGGCTCGCACAACAGGCCGCCGCCGCAGCCGATATCGAGCAACCGCAGGCCTTTCAGCGTCTCGCCGTCGCCGGGATCGCGGCCGAAATGCCGCGCCACGGTGTCGCGGATGAAGGCAAGGCGCACCGGATTGAACTTGTGGAGGACGCCCATCTTTCCCCTGGGGTCCCACCAGGTATCGGCAAGGGCGGAAAACCGCTGGATTTCGGCTTCGTCCACGGTGGAGGCGGGCGCGGGCTGTGCAGGGTCCCTCATCGTGATTTCTCCCTTCGCCTCCTCTGGAGCGTCGCGCGCCAAAACGCGCGGTTGATCGGCACATAAGGTGCCTGTATCAGGATGCGCGCCGGTGGCGAGCATATGCGGGCCTCCGGTCATTGCCGGTACTAAAAGGGCATTTATCCATCGAGCGGCCTGGCCGCAATAGGGGAGCGGGACGCTGATGGCGCGTCTTGTGATGAAATTCGGCGGGACTTCGGTCGCCGACCTGTCGCGGATCCGCAACGTCGCGCGCCACGTCAAGCGCGAGGTCGAGGCGGGCAACGAGGTCGCCGTCGTGGTCTCCGCGATGGCGGGCGCGACCAACCAGCTCGTGGCATGGACGCGCGAGGCGTCCCCCATGCATGACGCGCGCGAATACGACACGATCGTAGCCTCGGGCGAGCAGGTGACGGCGGGGCTGCTGGCCATCGTCCTGCAGTCGATGGGCATTTCCGCGCGCTCGTGGCTGGGATGGCAGATCCCGATCCGCACGGACGGCGCGCATGGCGCGGCGCGGATCGAACGTATCGATTCCGGCATTCTGGACGAGCGTTTCGCGCAAGGTCAGGTGGCCGTTGTCGCGGGATTTCAGGGCATCGGTCCGGACAACCGGATCACGACGCTCGGCCGTGGCGGCTCGGACACCAGCGCGGTGGCGCTGGCGGCGGCGGTGAGGGCGGAGCGCTGCGACATCTATACCGATGTCGACGGGGTCTACACGACAGATCCGCGCGTCGTTCCGCAGGCGCGGCGGCTTGATCGCATCGCGTTCGAGGAAATGCTGGAAATGGCTTCGCTGGGCGCCAAGGTGATGCAGGTGCGCTCGGTGGAGATGGCCATGGTACATGGGGTGCGCACATTCGTGCGATCCAGTTTCGATGACCCGGATGCGCCGCAGAACGGCGCGGGCGGTCTGCCGCCGGGAACGCTCATCTGCGGCGAGGAGGAAATCGTGGAACAGCAGGTCGTCACCGGTATCGCGTTCACCAAGGACGAAGCGAAGATCACGCTGCGCCATGTGGCCGACAAGCCAGGCGTCGCCGCGGCGATCTTCGGTCCGCTCGCGGAAGCCAACATCAATGTCGACATGATCATCCAGAACATTTCCGAAGACGGAAAATTCACCGACATGACCTTCACCGTCACGGCCGCCGACTATGACCGGGCGATGCAGGTGGTGAAGGGAATCGAGGGCATGGAGATCGGCGCCGTCCAGGGCTCGACCGATGTCGTCAAGGTTTCGGTCGTCGGCATCGGGATGCGCTCGCATGCGGGCGTCGCGGCGGATGCATTCCGGGCGCTGGCGCAGAAGGGAATCAATATCCAGGCCATCACGACCTCGGAGATCAAGGTCTCGATCCTGATCGATTCGGCCTATACGGAACTTGCCGTGCGCACGCTCCATTCGCTATACGGGCTCGACAAGGCCTGAAAGGCGCCCTTGAACGGCGGGTGGCAGCGGCCGAGGGTCGCCATCTTGCCGCCAAGGCATCATATGGTTCAACTTTAAGCAGCCCCGACGAGGGCCGTCGACAGGAAAAGGGCGTTCGATGCGGGGTTCGGCAAGCGGCCCGCGCGTAATGCTCCGCCGGCTTCGCGAGGTCATGGCGGAGCCGATCAGCGCGCAGGATCGCCTCGACAGGATCGTCATGCTGATCGCGGCCAACATGGTGGCCGAGGTCTGCTCGGTCTATGTCCTGCGCGGCGACAACACGCTCGAACTTTTCGCCACCGAAGGCCTCAAGCGCGAAGCCGTGCATGTGACGACGATGCTCGTCGGCGAAGGCCTCGTCGGCACGATCGCAGCGGAAGCGCGGCCGCTCAATCTTTCGGAAGCGCAGAGCCATCCCGCTTTCGCCTACAAGCCGGAAACGGGTGAGGAACTCTTCCAATCCTTCCTTGGCGTGCCGATCCTGCGCGGCGGCCAGGCGATCGGCGTTCTGGTGGTGCAGAACCAGACCCACCGCGTCTACACCGAAGAAGAGATCGAGGCGCTGCAGACGACCTCGATGGTGCTTGCGGAGATGATCGCAGGCGGCGGATTGCAGTCGCTCGTGCGCCAGGGGTCCAACCTTGCGCTGCAACGGCCGGCACAGCTGACCGGCCGCTCGCTGGCGGAAGGAATCGGCCTTGGCCACGCGGTGCTGCACGAGCCTCGCGTCGTTATCCAGGATCTGATCGCGTCCGATCCGGCGGCCGAACTGACGCGGCTCGACGAGGCGCTCGACTCGCTGCGCAACTGGATCGACAATATGCTCTCCAGCCGCGAATTTGGCGTAACCGGCGAGCATCGCGACATTCTCGAAGCCTACCGCATGTTCGCCTATGACCGCGGCTGGGTGCGGCGCATCCGCGAGGCGGTCAACACCGGTCTGACCGCCGAGGCGGCGGTCGAGCGGGTGCAGAACGATACGCGCGCGCGCATGCTGCGCCAGACCGACCCCTATATCCGGGAGCGGCTGCACGACCTGGACGATCTGGCGAACCGCCTGCTACGCGAACTGGTCGGCTGGAAGCAGCATTCCGCCGACGGCGAAATGCCCAAGGACGCCATCCTCATCGCGCGCAACATGGGGCCGGCGGAGCTCCTCGACTACGACCGCACGTCGCTGCGCGGACTCGTGCTTGAGGAAGGCTCGGCCACGAGCCATGTGACGATCGTCGCCAAGGCCCTCGGCATCGCGACCGTCGGCATGGTGGAAGGTGTGCTCGATCTCGTCAGCGACGGCGATGCCATCATTGTCGACGGCGAGGCCGGCGACGTCCATATCCGGCCGACGAGCGAGGTGGAAACCGCCTATGCCGACAAGGTGCGCTTCCGTGCCCGCAGGCAGGCGGAGTTTGCCAAGGACCGCGACCTGCCGACCCGCACGCGCGACGGAACGGACATCGCTCTTCTGCTGAACGCCGGCCTGCTGGTCGACTTGCCGCATGTCGCCGAAGCGGGCGCCGGCGGCATCGGTCTGTTCCGAACCGAACTGCAGTTCATGATCGCCTCGACCTTTCCGCGGATCGGCGAGCAGCGCGACCTGTACAAATCCGTGCTGGACGCGGCGGGCAGCCTGCCCGTCACATTCCGCTCGCTCGATATCGGCGGCGACAAGATTCTGCCCTATCTGCGGCACGCCAAGGAGGAGAACCCGGCGATGGGCTGGCGGGCGATCCGCATGGCGCTCGACCGGCCGGGCCTGCTGCGCACCCAGATGCGGGCTCTTCTGCATGCGGCGGCGGGACGGGAGTTGAGACTGATGTTCCCGATGATTTCGGATGTCAGCGAGTTCGAGGCGGCGCGCGAGCTGTTCGAACGTGAAATCGCCCATCTCAACCGTCACGGGCACAAGACTCCGGCGACCGTGAAGCTCGGGGCCATGGTCGAGGTTCCCTCGATCCTCTGGCAGCTGGAGGAACTGCTCGAACGGGTCGATTTCCTCTCGGTCGGCAGCAACGATCTGTTTCAGTTCCTGTTCGCGGTCGATCGCGGCAACTCGCGGCTGGCGGCGCGGTTCGACACGCTGCATCCGGCGGTGCTCAGGGCGCTGCGCCGCGTCGTCGCGCGCGCCGATGCGGCCGGCATTCCGGTCACCCTGTGCGGCGAGCTGGCCTCCTCGCCGCTGTCCGCGATGGCGCTTCTCGGCATTGGTTTCAAGTCGATCTCGATGTCGCCGGCGGCGGTCGGTCCGGTCAGGGCGATGGTGCGTTCGCTCGATCTGATGAAATTGAAGAAATGGCTCGGGCCCCGCCTCGTCGAGACGGGAGGCAACCTGCGCCTCGATCTGGAACGCTTCGCTGCCGAGAACGGCGTGGTCACGGGCTGACATGGGCATAGAGACCAAGATCAGGTCGGTCATCGACCGGTTCGAGACGATCGACAAGATGCTGGCACAGCCTGTCGACCCGGACGAGCTGGTCCGTCTCTCGCGTGAACGGGCGCGCATCGAGCCGCTGGTCGCCGTTGGCCGGGAACTGGCGGATGCGCGCCTGGAACGGAAGGGCCTCGACGAGGTGCTCGAGGATCCGGGGACGGAGCGCGAGCTCTATGACATGGCCTATGAGGAAGCGCGTTCGCTCGACGGGCGTATCGAAGAGCTTTCGCACCGGCTGAGGGTTCTGCTGCTGCCACGCGACGAGGCCGATGATCTGGGGGCGATTCTGGAAATCCGCGCCGGCACGGGCGGCGAGGAAGCCGCGCTGTTCGCCGCGGACCTGTTTCGCATGTATCAGCGCTACAGCGAGTTGCAGGGCTGGAAGGTCGAGGTCCTTTCGGCGAGCGAATCGGATCTCGAGGGCTATCGCGAAATCATCGCGCAGGTGGCCGGCAACGGCGTCTATGCCAAGCTCAAATACGAATCGGGCGTGCATCGCGTGCAGCGCGTGCCGGCAACGGAATCGGGAGGGCGCATTCATACCTCCGCCGCGACCGTCGCCGTTCTTCCCGAGGCCGAGGACGTGGATGTCGAGATCAACGAGGGTGATCTGAAGATCGACACGTTCAGGGCCTCCGGCGCGGGCGGCCAGCACGTCAACACCACCGACAGCGCGGTGCGCATCACCCATCTTCCCACCGGTGTCGTCGTGGCGGTGCAGGACGAACGGTCGCAGCACAAGAACAAGGCCAAGGCCATGACCCTGCTGCGGGCGCGCATCTTCGACCAGATGCGCCACAAGGCCGACAGCGAACGGGCGGCGGCGCGCAAGGGCCTCGTCGGCACCGGGGATCGCTCGGAGCGCATCCGGACCTACAACTTTCCGCAAGGGCGCGTCAGCGATCACCGGATCAACCTGACGCTATACAAGCTGGACAGGATTCTCGCCGGCGAAGCGCTGGGCGAGGTCGTCGAGGCGCTGATCGCCGAAGACCAGGCACAGCGTCTGGCAGCGGTCGACGGCGAGGCGTGAGCGAGGGCGAATCGATCGCCACGGTCTGGCGCCGCGCAGCGGCGGCGATCCGGCGCGGCACGGGGAGCGTTACCGCCGATCTCGACGCTCGCGTGCTTGCGGCAAATTGTCTCGGTCTGGACGCAACGGGCCTGTTCGCGCGCGAGCGCGATGTTTTCCCGCCGGAACGTCGGGCAGCGTATGAGTCGCTGGTGGCCCGGCGTGCCGCAGGCGAACCGGTCGCGCGCATTCTGGGCTACAGGGAGTTCTATGGCCTCGACTTCCGGCTGTCGCCGCACACTCTGGTGCCGCGCCCGGAAACGGAGGGGCTCGTCGACGCGGCGCTCCAGTTGCTTCAGGGCACCGAACGTCCCATTGTCGCCGACCTCGGCACCGGGACCGGATGCATCGCGGTCGCGCTGCTGAAGGCGCGCGAGGATGCCCGCTGCGTGGCGGTCGATATCAGCGCCGGGGCGGTGGTCACGGCGCGCGAAAATGCCCGCCGATTGGGCGTTGAAGGGCGGTTCTGGGGGGTCGTCGGCGACTGGGGGGCAGCGCTGTCGCCCGGGTTCGACCTGATCGTTTCCAACCCGCCTTATATTGCCGAAAGCGAGCGGGATAGCCTCGCTGCGGAGGTGCGCGACCACGATCCGGCCGCCGCGCTGTTTGCCGGTCCAGACGGGCTCGACGCCTATGAACGGCTCCTACCTCAGGTTGCAGATCTTCTGACGCCGGGGGGGTGGGCGGTCCTTGAGATCGGGTCAACCCAGGCGAGCACCCTTTCAGACATGATGGCCGGTGCCGGTTTCATGATGGTGGGCGCGCGCAGGGACATTGCCGGTTGCGATAGGGTTGTGATCGGCCGGAAAGCGACCATGTAAAAAAAGCTTGGAAAGGGCAGGCGAAGCGGCTAGTTTCCCCGCGACGGACAGGACGGGTGCCGGACAGGCGCATGGGACGCCAGAGACACCGTCAGGAACCGATCAGCCAACATCCGCTGAATTCCCGTGCAAAGCCGATCGGCCATGTGGGGATAAGGGCTGCAGAAGCGAAAGCTGGTTGTATTTCACATGCGCTGAGGCGTCTTTCCGGGCCGGGGGCATCATTCGGTGCGCATATGACGGACTGATACCGTTTCCGGAGGCCGGCCATCCGGGTCGGCGCGATGCGCCGCGACACATTGCGCTGGCGGGACAATTCTAGGTTTTGGACAGGAACAAGAGTTAGCGACAGATGAGACAGGGACAGCAGGGCAAGAGAATGCGCGGGCGCGGCGGGCGCAAGGGTGGTGGATCCAACCAGGCCAATCGCAGCTATGAGAGCAATGGCCCTGATGTGAAGGTGCGCGGCACCGCCGCCCATATCGCTGAAAAATATGTTCAGCTGGCGCGCGATGCGGCGACATCGGGCGACCCCGTCGCCTCGGAGAATTATCTTCAGCACGCCGAGCACTATTTCCGGATCGTCGCGGCCTCCCAGCCGCCGGAGCAACGGATGCCCTTCCCGCAGAACGCCGATGGCGACAATGAGGATGATGGCGACGAGATCGGCGGCGTGCACGGCAACGGCCATGCCAACGGGCACGCACCCGGTCGGAGCGATCAGCCCTCCGAACTCGCCGCATCGACAAGCGAAACCTCGAACGAAGACGAGGGCGAGCCAATGTCCGGCGACAGCGGCGCCGAGACCCCGCAGCCGCGTCGCGGCCGCGGCCGTCCGCGTCGCCAGAACGTCCCCAAGAACAGCGCCTCCGCGAGCGACGAAGACGGTGCCGCGGAAGCGTCGGTCATGCGCGGCGAGAACGCCTCCAGCGAGGCTTCGCTGGAAGTCTGACGCCCTCAGGCGTGTCATCACGGCACTGAACGACAAAAGGCCCGGGCTTTCGCAAGTCCGGGTTTTTCCTTGGCTGCGCCTATTCGGCCTCCAGCGTGATCGCGGCACCCTCGCGGATCGAGCCCCCCACCACGACCTCTGCGTAGACGCCGCAATCCTCATGGCCGAAGGCGCCCGCGATGGAACGCGGGATGGTCATGTCGCGCTGGCCCGTCTTCGGATCGACATTCGTCGCCGCGCATCGCCTGATCCGGTCGGTGATCCTGAGCCGGACCCCGCCGGCCAGTTGCAGATATCTGCCGACGAGGTTCAGTTCGGCCCAGGGCTCCAGGCCGTCCACGTGGAAATTGCCTCGAAAGCGCAGCGGATCGACCGGTTTGCCCGTGACCCTCTCCAGATCGCGGGTGCTGGCAAGATTGATGAGCGATACGCGCCGCGCCGCGATGTCGGAGAAGGAATGGCGCCTTTCGCCCTGCTCCCGGCTGGACAGGATATGCGGCGCCCCGCGCAGCGCGTCCTCCATAAAGGCGGCGAAAAACTGCTCGACGAGCGTGCGGCCAAGCGGCGTCGTGATGTCGCCGCCGGCGACCCTCTTGCCGCCGCGTTCGATGGTCAGCATGCCCGTGGCCTCGTCGAATCTGGTGGACAGAGTCGCCAGTTTCTCGTCGCGCATGAGCATCAGAAAGCGATTCTTGGGGAAATAGGCCGGGCTGTCGGGATCGAAGCCGCTCGGGCCGTTTTCGATGGCGAACGCCCTGTCCCAAGGCAGCGGGTTGCCCGCACTCAGCGTGACGGAGGGCAGCCTTTCCGGCGACAGGCCCTTGACCGGATAGCGATAGATGGCGTCGAGCCGCATTCTTTATCCACGGAAAATCGGTAGAACGCTATCATCGTGCGCTCTTTTCCGGCGCGGAAGCAACACTATATCTGTCCCGGTAGCAATGCCGTGTGACCCAGATCATGGGCATGAACGGCGTCAAGAGACACTCTAGGGCGTCCAGCCCGCGATTGCCCAAGCCGGGGATCGCAAGAAGGACGCGCCGCAAAGGAGCGATTACATGAATCTGGAAAAATACAGCGAACGGGTGCGCGGTTTTATCCAATCGGCCCAGTCGAAGGCGCTTTCCGAAGGCCATCAGCAATTCACTCCCGAACATATGCTCAAGGTGCTGCTCGACGATCCGGAAGGATTGGCGGCGCGCCTGATCGACGCCTCCGGCGGCAGATCGCGGGACGCTCTGGCCGGCGTCGAGGCGGCACTGCGCAAGATTCCGAAGGTGGAAGGCGGTTCGGGGCAGCTCTATCTTTCGCCGCATCTGGCGCGCGTCTTCAACACGGCCGAGAAGGCGGCGGAAAAGGCCGGCGACAGCTTCGTCACCGTGGAGCGCCTGCTGCAGGCCCTGGTTGTCGAGAAGAGCGCGGAAGCATCGAAGATTCTCACTTCGGCCGGCGTGACGCCGAACGGAATCGAGCAGGCGATCGCCAGTGTCCGCAAGGGCCGGACCGCCGACAGCGCTTCCTCGGAGGCCGGCTATGACGCACTCAAGAAATACGCCCGGGATCTGACGGAAGTGGCCCGCGAGGGCCGTCTCGATCCCGTGATCGGGCGCGACGATGAGATACGCCGGACTGTGCAGGTTCTCTCCCGCCGGACCAAGAACAATCCGGTGCTGATCGGCGAGCCCGGTGTCGGCAAGACGGCGATCGCGGAAGGGTTGGCCCTGCGTATCGTCAATGGCGATGTGCCCGAATCGCTGAAGGGCAAGAAGCTGATGGCGCTCGACATGGGCGCGTTGATCGCCGGCGCGAAATATCGCGGCGAATTCGAGGAGCGGCTCAAGGCCGTCCTGTCGGAAATCGAGGCGGAAACGGGTGGCATCATCCTTTTTATCGACGAGATGCATACGCTGGTCGGCGCCGGCAAGGCGGATGGCGCGATGGATGCCTCCAACCTGCTCAAGCCGGCGCTGGCGCGCGGCGAACTGCACTGCATCGGCGCGACGACGCTGGACGAATACCGCAAGCATGTGGAGAAGGATGCCGCGCTGGCAAGGCGTTTCCAGCCGGTCTTCGTCACCGAACCTTCGGTGGAGGACACGATCTCGATCCTGCGCGGCCTGAAGGAAAAATACGAACTTCATCATGGCGTGCGCATCACCGATTCGGCGCTGGTCGCGGCGGCGACGCTTTCCAACCGCTACATCACCGATCGCTTCCTTCCGGACAAGGCCATCGATCTGATGGACGAGGCGTCGTCGCGGCTGCGCATGCAGGTCGATTCCAAGCCCGAGGCCCTGGACGAGCTCGATCGCAAGATCATCCAGCTCAAGATCGAGCGCGAGGCGCTGAAGAAGGAAACCGACAAGGCTTCCAAGGACCGGCTCGAAAAGCTTGAGAAGGATCTGGCGGGCCTTGAGGAAGAGGCGACGGCGATGACCGCGCGCTGGGAGGCGGAGAAGAACAAGCTGTCCGGCGCGCAGAAACTCAAGGAGCAGCTCGACCAGGCGCGCGGCGATCTGGAGCGGGCTCAGCGCGAGGGCAATCTCGCCAGAGCCGGCGAACTCGCCTACGGGCTGATTCCCGACCTTCAGCGCAAGCTGGAGGCGGCGGAATCGGAGTCGGACGGCGATACGATGATGGAAGAGGCGGTGACGCCCGACCATGTCGCACAGGTCGTCTCGCGCTGGACCGGCATTCCGGTCGACAAGATGCTCGAGGGCGAACGCGAGAAGCTGCTGCGCATGGAAGAGGCGTTGCAGAAGCGGGTTGTCGGCCAGGAGGAGGCGGTTCACGCCGTTTCCACGGCGGTTCGCCGCGCCCGCGCGGGATTGCAGGACCCCAACCGGCCGATCGGCTCCTTCATGTTCCTCGGGCCTACGGGCGTCGGCAAGACGGAGCTGACCAAGGCGCTGGCTTCGTTCCTCTTCGACGACGAGGGGGCGATGGTGCGCATCGACATGAGCGAGTTCATGGAGAAGCATTCCGTGTCCCGCCTCATCGGCGCGCCTCCCGGCTATGTCGGCTACGAGGAAGGGGGTGCGCTGACCGAGGCGGTTCGGCGCCGACCTTATCAGGTCGTCCTGTTCGACGAGATCGAGAAGGCGCATCCGGACGTGTTCAACGTGCTGTTGCAGGTGCTCGATGACGGGCGGCTGACGGACGGGCAGGGACGCACGGTCGATTTCCGCAACGTGCTGATCGTCATGACCTCAAATCTCGGTTCTGAATATCTGGTCAACCAGCCGGAGGGTGCCGACAGCGACGAGGTGCGCGATCAGGTCATGGAGGTCGTCCGGGCAAGTTTCCGGCCGGAATTCCTGAACCGCGTCGACGAGATATTGCTGTTCCACAGGCTCAAACAGAGTCAGATGGGAGCTATCGTCGACATCCAGATCGTCCGGCTTCAGAAACTGCTCAGCGAACGCAAGATCGTTCTCGATCTTGCGCGGGACGCGCGCGACTGGCTGGCCGAGAAGGGCTATGAGCCGGCCTATGGGGCGCGGCCGCTGAAGCGCGTGATCCAGAAATATCTCCAGGATCCGCTGGCGGAAGAGATTCTCGCCGGGCGGATCGAGGACGGCGTGCGGGTGCGAGTGACCGCCGCCGGAGACCATCTGGCGCTTGCCTCGACCGGCGCCGCGCCGGCAGCGGACGAGGAGGCGGCGGCCTGACGGCCAGGCGGGTCTTCAGTATGAAAGAGGGCGCTCTCTCATGGGCGCCCTTTTTTGTTAGGCTGGGCTTTCGACCAATGGCATCCACATGGATATCGGCGATTTCAACGGCTTCTGCGCCTCGCTGCCGGCCACCACCCATGTGGTCCAATGGCGCGGCGCGCATGTCTGGAAAATCGGCGGCAAGGTCTTCGCAATCGCTCATGACGCGGCGGACGGGCAATGCGCCGTCACCTTCAAGACGAGCGTCATGAGCTACGAGATCCTGAAGGACCAGCCTGGCTGCAGGCCCGCGCCGTATCTTGCCTCACGCGGCATGAAGTGGATCCAGCGCACCGGGGCGCAGAGCATGGATGACGCGGCGCTGTGCGACTACCTGCGGCAAAGCCATGCCCTTGTCGCCGCGGGTCTTTCGAAAAAGGCGCGGGGGACGCTCGGCTTATGAGACCGGGCGCCGGCTACATTACGGCGAATTCATCGAATGAGCATGTCGGGTCGATGGTATTTTTGTGCGCCGCACACTAAATTGTACCCATGAGCCAGACATACAAAGCATCGGCAAAGTCCGGCAGGGACGCGCAGCCCGCACCGAAAAACCGGGACGACATCATCCTCGTCCTCCAGGGCGGCGGGGCGTTGGGGGCCTATCAGGCCGGTGCCTATGAGGCACTGGCGGACGCAGGCTATGCGCCCGAACGCATCGCCGGCATCTCGATCGGCGCGATCAACGGCGCGATCATCGCCGGCAATCCGCCGGAACGCCGCGTGGAAAGGCTTCGCCGGTTCTGGCAACGCGTCTCCTCCCGCGATGTCGGCTGGCCCTTATCCAGCCACGGCGAATGGCGGAACGCCTTTGCCCAGGCAGCGGCCTTCAACTCGCTTCTCTGCGGGGTGCCGGGCTTCTTCACACCACGCATCGCGCCACCCCTGTTCGCGCCGGCCGAGGATGTCACGCGGCTCGGCTACTACGATACGGAACCTCTACGCGAAACGCTGAGCGAGCTTGTCGACTTCGACTACCTCAATAGCGAAGGTCCGCGCCTTTCGGTCGGCGCGGTCAATATCCGCAGCGGCAATTTTGCTTATTTCGACTGCTGTCACAGGCCATTGAGCGAAGCGCACATCATGGCATCGGCCGCTTTGCCACCAGGCCTTCCGCCCGTCGAGATCGACGGGGAATATTATTGGGACGGCGGCATCGTGTCCAATACGCCGCTGCATCACGTGCTCGATTCGGGCCTCAGTCGGGCGACGACGGTTTTCCAGGTCGATCTGTTCAGCGCAAGGGGAACAATGCCGGGCACGCTGGCGGACGCGGTGGAGCGGGAGAAGGAGATCCGCTATTCCAGCCGAACCCGCGATCATACACGGCAGATGGCGGAGCGCCTGAAGCTGCGCAGCGCCTTCGACCGGTTGCTCGACAAGTTGCCGCCTGAACTGGCGGCGGATCCGGACGTGGATCTCCTGCGCGGCGCGCGCCACGAGCCGGCGGTGACGATCATGCACCTGATCTACCGCGACCGGGCTTTCCGCTCGCACGCGCGCGATTATGAATTCTCACGCCGTTCCGTCGAGGAGCACTGGGCCGCCGGGAAAAGGGACGTACAGCACTCGCTGGGAGACAGGCGCTGGCGCGAGCGTGCGCAAGGCATACCGGGCGTGACGATCTACGATCTGACGAAGGATATGGAAGGACAGGACCGATCATGAAGCTCAAGGACAAAGTCGCCGTGATCACCGGCGCGGCGGGCGGAATCGGCTACGGCATCGCCGAGCGTTTCGTTGCCGAAGGCGCGAAGGTCGCCATCGCGGACATCAAGGAAGACGCCGCGCAGAAGGCCGCCGACGAACTTTCGGCGAAGGGACCCGGCAGCGCGATGGCGCTGGAAATGGACGTGACCTCGGAAGAGGAGGTCGACAGGGGGATCGCGAAGGTGGTGGACAGATGGAACACCGTCGACATCCTCATTTCGAATGCCGGCGTGCAGATCATTCACCCGGTCGAGGAGTTTCCGTTCGCCGAATGGAAGAAGATGCTGGCGATCCATCTGGACGGCGCGTTCCTGACGACCAAGGCCTGCCTGCCGCACATGTACCGGCAGAAGTCGGGCTCGATCATCTATATGGGTTCGGTCCATTCCAAGCTCGCCTCGCCCCTGAAGGCGGCCTATGTCACCGCCAAGCACGGCCTGCTGGGGCTGGCGCGCGCGGTATCGAAGGAAGGCGGCCAGCACGGCGTGCGCGCCAACGTCATCTGTCCCGGCTTCGTCAAGACCCCGCTCGTCGAAAAGCAGATTCCCGAACAGGCCAGGACGCTCGGCATCAGCGAGAAGGAAGTGGTCGAGAACGTCATGCTCGGCGGGACGGTGACGAAGGAATTCACCACCATCGAGGATGTTGCCGAGACGGCGCTGATCTTCGCGTCCTTCCCGACGAATGCGCTGACCGGGCAGTCGCTGCTCGTCAGCCATGGCTGGTTTATGGAATAGGCGGGGGCGAGGCGGGGCGCGGTGCCGCCGGCTTAATCGTTGAGGCCGGCAATCCTTGTCGAGGCCGGCGCGCTGTTCATCAGGGCCTCGACGCGCGCCCTTTCACGTTCGAAATTGCCGAGCATTCGGCCGTTCAGAACGCGTCCGCGCGGCAGGCGGATGCGCATGGGGTCGACAAGGCGTCCGTTCACCCGCACCTCGTAGTGGAGATGGGGCCCGGTAGACAGGCCGGTGGAGCCGACATAGCCGATGATCTGTCCCTGGCGCACCTTCGTGCCCGGCTCGATGCCTTTGGCGAAGGCGGATTGATGGGCGTAGCCGGTTTCGTAGCCGTTGGCGTGGCGGATATCGGTGTATTTTCCGTAGCCGGACTTCCATCCCGCCGAAACGACGGTGCCGTTGCCGGAGGCGAAGATCGGTGTGCCCGAGGGCGCCGCCCAGTCGACGCCCGTGTGCATGCGCTTATATCCGAGGATCGGATGGGAGCGCATCCCGAACGGAGACCTGAACACACCGCCGTTCATCGGCTTGCGCATCAGGAATTTCTTCGCGCTGTGGCCGGTCGCGTCATAATAGTCGACGAAGCCGTCATCGGGGGTGCGGTAGCGGAACAGCCGATGCGTCTCGCCGCGAACTGTGATCGCCGCATAGAGAATCTGGGGCGGTTCGTCGCCGCCCTCCTCCTCGGGCGCATTGTAGAAGACTTCGAGCGCGTCGCCGGGCTGGACCGGACGCTGATAATCGACGTCGAAGGAGAGTATCCGGACCAGATCGTCGACCATCGCGTCAGGCAGGCCATGCCGAAGCGCCGTCGCGTAGACGCTGGCAAAGAGGCTCGGCCGCGGCGCACCGGAACTGCCCGCGCCGCGAATCTGCATGGCGCCGATATTCCCGTCATCATAGATGAATTCGCCTGACGAGGCGAGCAGGACACCCGCCTGCCTGTCATTTCCGATGGCGATGCGCACGGGCCGCTCGCGACCTTCGGCATCGGGGGCGACGATCATGTCGACGACATCGCCCTCGGCCAGGTCCGTCCTGCCGGCCCTGGCCTTGATCATGCGAATGGCGTCCATCGCTTCTTCGCGGGTTGCCCCATGATCGACCAGGATGGTCATCAGCGTATCGCCGCGCCGGACCTCGACCTGCATCGGTTCGCCTTCGCCGGCAACCAGCGCCGGCTGCTTCTTGACGAGGCTCACGGTCGCATCGTCCTTTCCACCCGGCGGAGGCGGGGTCGGGCTGAAATAGCTCGCGCGGATGTCGCCCGTGCCGAGCTTCAGGCCGGCGAACGCGGCATCGCCGGTCCCGTCACCCGTGCCATCGCCCGATCCGGCACCCTCGTCGCCGCTTCCGGAGGCGTAGGCGATCTGCGTCGGAGCGAACTCGGCAAGCTCGGCCACCGCCAGCTTGATGTCATGCATCGTCAGAGTGCCCGTCTGATCGTAGGGGCCGCGGACGAGGAGGTCGGACTCTTCAAGCTTGACGAACTGGTCGTCGGTATCGGGGGCGCTCACGGGCTGCGCAGCGTCGGCGAAGAGCTTGATCGGGTTGAAGGCGGGAATCTTGTCGGCGTACTGGCCGGTGGAGAGTTCGAGGCTGGCGTTGATGCGCACATAGGGCCGGACGGTGATCAAATCCTTTCCGCCGACATTTCGCACGAAATTCTCATGGATGATCTGCCGGGTGGCGAAATTGCGCGCCACG
Source organism: Flavobacteriaceae bacterium (assembly GCA_050249695.1). Classification (GTDB taxonomy): domain Bacteria; phylum Pseudomonadota; class Alphaproteobacteria; order Rhizobiales; family Tepidamorphaceae; genus JACKJP01. The sequence continues at coordinate 128,684 of JBFWQA010000006.1, forward strand.
GTGACGATCTTGTCCTGCTTGCCGGTCGTGCCCGAGGGCAAGGCATCGCCGTCGGACGCGACGGCCGCCGATACGCCGGCAGGGCGGGCGAACTCGTATTCGCCGTCAAAGGCGGTGACCAGGGCGCCCGAGACAAGCGCGCCGCCCGCGATGCCGGCGAGCAGGGTGCAGGCCAGCCACCGCAATGTAAAAGCCCAGCGTTGGGGTGGGGCTTCGCCGGATGCGGCATCCAGGGCAAGCGCGGGTTCTGATCCGATATCGACATTCATGGATCGCGCCCGTGCCCCTTCTTTCGTCCCTGTCGCCACCGCTGATGCACCCGTGCGGCGTTTTCGTGATCTAGAGGTCGATCGGCCCGCTTCCTCAACCTCTTGATCGAGACGCGAGCCCTATCTTATCGCCCATCGGGCCCGCTAACGGCAAGCGGCGAAGTGCCCGCCGCCCGGCAAGGCCGATTCCGCCAGGGCGATCTGCGCCACGAAAGCGCCAGACAAATGTGGCCCCAATGGGGAGAAGGGGGCAAAAAAGCGCGGTGCTGGAAGGCTCGCGGCCCGTCGCGCGCGCGTCACAAAGGGGGCTGGCGACAAAAATTCGGAAGGCTGCAAAAAAATCGAAAAAACCGTGTTGACAATGAACGGCGCCCAAACCTATATACCGCCCACCGAGACGGGCGGACACACTCCGGCAACGGAGACGGAACCCTCGTCGCTTTACTTCTGAGAACGACCGGTGTTAGTATCCCTGGTCCACCCAGGGTGACGGTCTTCTTCGGTCGATTGGCTTGCCAGTCGGTCGGCGGTGTCTCTGACGCTGCACGCTCTTTGACAGTTGAATAGGAAGAAAGAGAAACGCAGACGGCGAAGTCCTTGCGGATGATGCTTTCAAGGCATCATCGAAGAGACTTTGGCTTTAAGTCAGCGTTTTGAGGTTCATATGTATATGACCTCGTCAAAAGCGACGACCAAGCCAATATCAAGATCTCATTCAACTTGAGAGTTTGATCCTGGCTCAGAACGAACGCTGGCGGCAGGCTTAACACATGCAAGTCGAGCGCCCTGCTTGCAGGGAGCGGCAGACGGGTGAGTAACGCGTGGGAACCTACCCAATAGTACGGAATAACTCAGGGAAACTTGTGCTAATACCGTATACGCCCTTCGGGGGAAAGATTTATCGCTATTGGATGGGCCCGCGTCAGATTAGCTAGTTGGTAGGGTAATGGCCTACCAAGGCTACGATCTGTAGCTGGTCTGAGAGGATGATCAGCCACACTGGGACTGAGACACGGCCCAGACTCCTACGGGAGGCAGCAGTGAGGAATATTGGACAATGGGCGAAAGCCTGATCCAGCCATGCCGCGTGAGTGAAG
>JBFWQA010000007.1:0-110463 GCA_050249695.1 Flavobacteriaceae bacterium
GAAGCGCTGACCGCATGGGTGACCTACGGTCTCGTCTTTGCTCTTGCGATCACGGCCTTTGTCTGGCTGGTCAGCTACGTGGTGGCGGGACAAAAGAGGCGCTGACGGCCGATCAGGCCGGAACGAGCAGTCTGAGCAGCCCGCTGATGGCGAGCAGCACCAGCACCCCTGCGAGCCATAGGCCGACGAACCACAACAGGCGCTGCCAGAGCGGCCGTTCCGCAATCAATGATAGCTTTCCCCGGCGCGGACCTTGCCGCGAAACACCCAGTAGGAATAGGCCGTGTACGCAAGGATGAGCGGCAGCAGGATGAGGGCACCCACGAGCAGGAAGCCGAGGCTTTCATCTGGGCCGGCGGCTTGGTGGACCGTAACGGACGGGGGTACGATGTAGGGATAGAAACTGATCGCAAGCCCTAGATATGAAAAGACAAAAAGCGCCAGTGCAAACAGGAAAGGCCAATAGTCCGCTCCTTTCCTGACCGCGGCGAACAGGCCGAATGCCGACGCGGCGCCCAGGAGCGGGACCGGTGCCAGAAAGGCGATGTTCGGCCAGACGAACCATCTCCCCCGCACTCCCTCGTGGATCAGCGGCGTCCACAGGCTGACGACCGCGAGGGCGACGAGAACGGCGGCCAGAAAGCCGACGGCAAGGCGCCGGCATTGCGCCTGAAGCCCCCCTTCAGCCTTCATCACCAGCCAAGTCGCGCCAAGCAGGCCGTAGCCGGCAACGAGGGCGATACCGGTAAACAGACTGAAGGGAGTCAGCCAGTCGAACCAGCCTCCGGCGTAGGAGCGGCCGTCGACGGCAACGCCCTGGATAAACGTGCCGAGGACGACGCCTTGAGTGAACGCGGCGAGGATGGAGCCCCCGGAAAAACCCCAATCCCACCAACGGCGATGTCTCGGATCCTTGAATCTGAATTCGAAGGCGACACCGCGGAAGATCAGCGCCAGCAGCATGGCGGTCAATGGCGCGTAAAACGCGGTGAGCAGCAGCGAATAGGCGAGCGGAAAGACGGCGTAGAGCCCTCCGCCGCCAAGCACGAGCCACGTCTCGTTGCCGTCCCAGACCGGGGCGATCGAATTGATCATCACATCGCGCCGCTTCTCGTGACGGACAAAAGGAAAGAGGATGCCGATGCCGAGATCGAAACCGTCGAGCACGACATACATCAAGACTGCGAAGGCGATGAGGGCGGCCCAGACCGTGGGAAGATCAAACGCCATTTGGTCGGCCTCCGTCTCTTTCCAGCTTCATGGCCGGACCGGGCGCCGTGCCCGCGGCACGATGCGCTGGATGAAGATCTGGTGGGGTCTCCACGGGCTTTGCAAAGAGCTTCCCCAGGTACCAGAAACCGGCGCCGAAGACGACAAAGTAGACGATGATGAACGCCAACAGCGAGCCGCCGACGGCAGGGCCGGCGATCGGAGAAACGCCGTCGGCGGTGCGCAGCAGGCCCTGCACGATCCATGGCTGCCGGCCCGCTTCGGTCGTGATCCAGCCGGCGATGACGGCGACAAAGCCGCTCGGCCCCATCGCAAGCGCGAACCACATCAGCAGCTTGTGGTCGAACAGGCGGCCGCGCCAGCGCAGCCACGCGCCGATCAGGCCCATCAGAATCATCAGCAGGCCGAGCCCCACCATGATCCGGAAGCTCCAGAAGACGAGCGGGGCGTAGGGCCGGTCCTCCGGCGGCCAGGCTTTCAGTCCGGGCACCTCGCCGTCCAGCGAATGCGTCAGGATGAGGCTGCCGATCTTTGGAATCTCCAGGGCGTAGCGCGTCTCCTCCGCCGCCATGTCCGGCAGGCCGAACAAGATGAAGGGGGCGCCGCGCTGCGTCTCCCAATGGCCTTCCATCGCCGCGACCTTGGCCGGCTGATGCTCGAACGTGTTGAGCCCGAGAATATCGCCGGCGACGAGTTGCGCGGGCGCGACGAGTGTCGCCATCCACATCGCCATGGAAAAGGCGACGCGCGCCAGCCGCCCGCTGTCTCCCTTCAGGATATGCCAGGCGGCAACGGCCGCGACGGTGAAGGCGGTCGTCAGATAGGCGGCGAGCACCATGTGGACGAGGCGATGGGGAAATGACGGATTGAAAATGATCGCAAGCCAGCTGTCCGGCAGGAACTGGTCCGGGCCGACGGTGAAACCGGCTGGCGTCTGCATCCAGCTGTTGGCAGCCATGATCCAGAAGGCTGAAAACAGCGTGCCGACCGCTACCAGCACCGTCGCGGAGAAATGCAGCCCCTTGCCGACGCGCTCCATGCCGAACAGCATGATCCCGAGAAAACCGGCTTCCAGGAAAAAGGCGCTCAGCACCTCGTAGCCGAGCAACGGCCCCAGAACAGGACCTGTCTGATCGGCGAACGGGCCCCAGTTCGTGCCGATCTGATAGCTCATGACGATGCCGGAAACGACGCCCATCCCGAAAGACAGGGCGAAGATCTTGGACCAGTACCGATACAGCTGAAGATAAACGTCGTCGCGACGCCAGAGCCACAACGCCTCAAGCACCGCCAGATAGCTGGCAAGTCCGATCGTCAGCGAGGGAAAGATGATGTGAAAGCTGATGGTAAAGGCGAACTGGACCCTCGCCAGCAGCAGCGGATCGAGGAACTCGGCCATCGGGGTTTTGCCATCCCTCCGTGATCGATGGTGCCGGCAAGCGCCGGGCGCCAGTTACGACAACGCTATCTTTCCAACACCCCTGACATATATGTCGTTCATCCACGGCCCGGCATCTCGTCGCATGCGGGCAAATGTCGCAATCGTCGCGTGCCCGTCAGGCTCAGGCGTGTTGGCCCGGCGCGGCGGCTCGCGCGGGCGCAAGACCGAGCAGCGCGTTGATGTCCGGTTTGGCCGCGACGAGATCGGCGACCGTATATTCTGCAAGCACTTCGAAGAAGGCGCCCAGCGCGCGTCGCAAGGCCGCATTCAGCGAACAGGCGTCGATCAGCGGGCACTCAGCCGCGTCGTTCTCGAAACACTCCGCCATGGCGAAATTATCTTCCGTCACGGTGACGATATCGAGCAGGGAAATTTCGGAAGCCGGCCGCGCAAGCCTGACCCCGCCATTGCGCCCGCGCACCGTCTCCACCAGGCCGTTCTCAACCAGCGCATGAAGAATCTTGAACAGGAACAGTTCCGAAACGCCATAGGCCCGGCCGATCTCGGCGACGCGGCTGAGCCCGTTCGGATTGGCCGCGCAATACATCATCAGCCGGATCGCATAGTTGGTCTGGCGGGTCAGCCGCATCGGCCGTTCCTTTCGCTACGAACAGGTCGCGGCGGAATCGCCACGGTGCCCGACTTTAGAAAACTTCCAAATTAATGACAAGGAAAGTCAGGTTTTTTGATGACGGCCCCCGCCGCCACGCCCCACCTTGGAATCGTTTAAAACTATACTGTTTGACTCCCCTTTATAGCTGAGTTAGCCACTCAACATAAGACATGCCTTTGGCGGGGCCTTGAACCCCGTTTATCGGAGGAAGAAATGGCGCAGCGCCATGCAGCCGCCAATGCGGCGTACGACACGTCCCGATGGACGGCCCGGCCATGAGCGGGCTCCTGCAGCACTATCTGAACCGGTCTCCGGAGCGGCTCGTCATCGAGGGCTATCGCTGCCTGCTGTCGCAGGCCGTCGATGAACGCACGCTGCCGGTCGAGAGCGCATGGCTGCTCTATACCGGCCTGCTCGGTCCTGATGGGGGTCGCTGGGCACTGGAAGAGCTGACCCGTTTCCTGACCAGTCTGCAGCTTTGTGCGCACTGCCCGCTGCGCACGGCGCCTCAACGCACCGAAGGCATGTGCCGCGAGGAGTGTCTGGTGCTCGCGCTGCTGGCGAGCCTCCAGCATGGCGACGAGATCGGCCATCGCTGCTCCACCGAGGCGCTGGTCTGCCCGTTGCGGGCGGCCGAGTTCACCGAAGCGGCGGGCAGCTTCGCCATGACGCTGAAGGCCCTCAGGCAATTGCTGCTGCCCTTTCCGCACGCGCTCATCGACCGGCTTTCCGCCGCCGGTCAGACACCGGGGGGCGTCCGGCCCGCGATGCTGCACTGACGATCCGAGACAAAAGGAACGAGTTCAATGAAAACGATCCTCCGCCACGGCGCCGCTCTCCTGATACTCGCCGCCTCGGCCTCAAGCGCTGCGGCCGCCGGCTCGAAGCCCGCCGACGTCGTGAAGACCTATGCCGACATCGCCTTGGCGAAATATGAGGATTCGCTCGCGACCGCGAAGGCGCTGGGCGCTGCGATCGACGCGCTGGTTGCCAAGCCGTCCGAAGCGACGCTGAAAGCCGCCCGTGAGGCGTGGAAGGCGGCCCGGGTGCCTTACCAGCAGACCGAGGCCTACCGCTTCGGCAACGCCGTCGTCGACGACTGGGAGGGCCGCGTGAACGCCTGGCCGCTCGACGAAGGCCTCATTGACTATGTCGATGCCACTTATGGCACCGAAAGCGACCAGAACAGCCTGTACACCGCCAATGTGATCGCCAATTCTTCCCTGATGATCGACGGGGAAAAGGTCGATGCGGGCAGGATCACGCCCGATTTCCTTCAGAACACCTTGCAGGAGGCTGGCGGAATCGAGGCGAATGTCGCGACCGGCTACCACGCCATCGAATTCCTGCTCTGGGGCCAGGATCTGCACGGCACCGAGGCGGGCGCTGGCGAACGGTCCCATACCGATTTCGACACCGCCAACTGCACCAACGGCAATTGCGACCGCCGTGCCGACTACCTGAAGGCGGCGAGCGACCTGCTGGTCGCCGATCTTCAGGAGATGGTGGCCAACTGGAAGGATGACGGGGACGCGAGAAAGGCGCTCCTGGAGGGCGGTCCCGAAGCCGGGCTCGCGGCCATTCTGACGGGCATGGGATCACTCTCCTACGGCGAACTGGCCGGCGAGCGAATGAAGCTTGGGCTCATCCTGCATGATCCGGAAGAAGAGCATGACTGCTTCTCCGACAACACGCACAATTCGCACTACTACGACTCCGAAGGCATCAGAAACGTCTATCTCGGCAGCTACAAGCGGATCGACGGATCGACCGTGAGCGGCCCCTCGCTGTCGGCCTATGTCGCAGCAAAGGACAAGGCGCTCGACGAGGAGATGCGCGGCAAGCTCGATGCGACCAGGGCCGCGATGGAAGCGATGGTGAAGCGCGCCGAGACGACCGAGGCTTATGATCAAATGATCGGCGAGGACAACAAGGAAGGCAATGAGACCGTTCAGGCCGCCATCGACGGCTTGATCGCCCAGACGCGCACGATCGAGCGCATCGTCGCGGCCCTCGATCTCAGCGACGTCGCGCTGGAAGGCTCCGACAGCCTGGACAACCCGAATGCGGTATTCAAATAAGGGTATCTCCCAATACCCGGGCGGCTCCGCCCCGTACTAGATTAAAGCAGGGTGGAGCCGCGCAATATCTGAACTGTCGACGACGAAACGAAAGACTGCGGAAGACTACGACCATGCTCATCTGCCAGTGCAACGTCATCACCGAACGCGAGATCGTCAGCGTCCTTGAGGAGATGCTGAGCGAGGATCCGTGGCAGTTGATCGTCCCGGCCCAAGTCTATCACGCCATGGGTAAACGCGGCCGCTGCTGCGGCTGTTTCCCCAACCTCGTGGGGCTCATCGTCGGCACGGTCGAGGCACATCATCGCGCCATCGAAACGCCAGAGCCGGAGATTGTCTCGCTGGTGGACCGGCTGCGCTGCCAGTACGACGCCATGGAAACGCGGCGGCGCGAGATGCGTGTTCGTCACCGCGCGGCTTGACGCTGACGCCCAATCCCCTAAACCATCCGGTGTCATAGGCTGATCCGGAAAAAGGGGAGAATGGTCGTGAAGGGCGATAAGAAGGTCATCGAACGGCTGAATAACGCGCTGTTTCTGGAGCTGGGCGCGATCAACCAGTACTGGGTCCACTATCGCCTGCTGGAAGATTGGGGCTACACGCATCTGGCGAAGAAGGAACGTAAGGAATCAATCGAGGAGATGGAGCATGCCGACAAGCTGGTCGCGCGCATCATCTTTCTGGAAGGCCATCCCAATCTGCAGTCGGTCGCGCCTCTGCGCATCGGCCAGAACGTCAAGGAAGTGCTCGAAAGTGACCTTGCCGGCGAATACGAGGCGCGTACCGCCTATTCCAAATCGCGCGAGATTTGCCGCGAAGCCGGCGACTACGTCTCCATGCAGCTTTTCGAAGCCCTGCTCGCCGACGAGGAAAGCCACATCGACTTTCTCGAGACGCAGCTTGAGCTGCTCGGCAAGATCGGCGAAGCGCGCTACGCGCAGCTCAATGCGGGACACGCCAACGAAGACGACTGATTCGTACGGCCTGAAGGCGCGCTCAACACCGACCGGACACTTCTGTCATGCGCGCGTCATCTAGGCCGATATTCCTGGCGCTGGGCATTGCCGCAGCGGCCTTGTCGGCGCTGGCGGCGACGGCCGGCGAACAAACCGGGGAAGCCTATCCTGCGAGTTACCCCGTCGAAGCGCTACCGCCGATATTCGCTGAACGAACCGACCTCAATCCGAAGGATCGCGCGCGCGTCCTGAAGGTTACGCGCCCGACGCGCGATTTCAGCGCTGCCGAACGTTTCGAGGCCATGTCCGGCGGCGCGACGACGTCGCAGAAATTGCCCAATCGCGACGCCTTCTCCCAGTTCTCAGCCAACATCACTTTCGGCGAGGAAGAAAAGTTCAAGCTTGGCAACGCCCTTTTCCGCAAGCTGTGGGTCTCCTCCCCCTCCTCCACCCAGGCGAGCGACGGACTGGGGCCAATGTTCAATTCGCGCGCCTGCCAGAGCTGCCACCTCAAGGACGGGCGCGGCCATCCGCCGGAAATCGCCTCCGATGCCAGTCCGCTCTTCCTGCGCCTCGCGCGCCCGCCGGCAAGCGAGGCGGAATACGAACTGGTCGCCTCGCTTCTCAAGCCCAACTTCCCCGATCCGGTCTATGGCGGGCAGTTGCAGGACCATGCTGTCCCCGGGCTGAAGGCCGAAGGGCAGATGAAGGTGACCTACACTGAAAGGCCGGTGAGACTCGGCGACGATACGACGGTGCCGCTACGCCATCCCGTATATTCGGTCGCAGATCCCGCCTATGGGCCGCTTGATCCGAGGACCACGCTTTCGCCCCGCATCGCACCTCCCATGCTCGGGATGGGACTGATCGAGGCCATTCATCCGGCCGACATCGCCGCCCTCGCCGACCCGGATGACCGGGACGGCGACGGTATTTCCGGCCGCATGGCGCTGGTGCGCAGCGAGATGAACGGAGACATTCTTCTTGGCCGGTTCGGCTGGAAGGCCGAGAAGGCGGATATCCGCACGCAGACCGCCGCCGCCTTCGCCGGCGACATCGGGATTTCGACGCCATTGATGCCCGCCTCATATGGAGATTGCACCCAAGCGCAATCGGCCTGCCGCGGCATGCCCGATGGGGTCCAGAAGCGCCTGGGCGATACCGAAGCGCCCGACCCTGTTCTCGACCTCGTAACCTTCTATTCGGAAAACCTCGCCCCGCCCGAGCGGCGCAACGTCGGCGAACCGCAGGTGCTCGCCGGCAAGCAGCAGTTCTACCAGCTCGGCTGCGCCGCCTGCCACCAGCCCAAATTCGTCACCAGGCGGGACGCCGCCAACAAGGCGCATGCCTTCCAGCTCATCTGGCCCTATTCGGATTTTCTCCTGCACGACATGGGCGGAGGTCTCGCCGACGGGCAGCAGGTGGGGCTGGCGGGCGGGCGCGAGTGGCGCACGCCCCCGCTCTGGGGTATCGGGCTCACCAGCACCGTCAGCGGCCACACCTTCTTCCTGCACGACGGGCGCGCGCGTAATCTGGCGGAGGCGATCCTATGGCATGGCGGCGAGGCGCAGAAAGCGCGCGATGGCTTTGCCGCCCTTTCGCGCGAGGATCGCGAAAGCCTGATCGCATTTCTGGAGTCGCTTTGAACATGTATCTGAGACTGTCACTTCTGGCCCTGTGCCTGCTGGCCGGCCTTCCCGCGAGAGCCGGCGAGCCGGCCGCCGTCGTCCGGACCGCGATCGACGAGGTGATCCGGCCGGGCTATGACGCATTCGCAGCCAAGGCGGGAGCCCTTTCGGACGCCACCGAAACGCTTTGCCGTGAACCGACATTTGCCTCGCTGGAAGCGGCACACCGCGCATTTGCCGAAGCCCTGGCGGCCTGGGGACGCATTGAGTTCATTCAGTTCGGTCCCGTTCGCGAGGACAATCGTCTTGAAAGGCTGATGTTCGTTCAGGATCGTAAGGGAATCGCCCTGCGGCAGATTCAGGGAATTCTTGCGGCCCAGCAACGCGAAGACCTCGCCCCAGGCGCGCTCCACGGCAAGAGCGTCGCCGTCCAGGGCTTCCCGGCGCTCGAATTTGTACTCTTCGGCACCGGCGCCGAGCAGCTTGGCTTCGGTCAGAGCAGTTATCGCTGCGCGCTGGGCGCCGCGATTGCAGCCAACATCGAAGCCATCGCACAAGAGCTTTCGGAAGGCTGGCGCGACCAGCAAGGCATCGTCGCCATGCTCGAGGTACCGGGCGCCGACAACCGGCTCTTTCGGGACGGGGACGAGGCCCTGGCGGCCATCCTGAAAGTCCTGCCGGACGGGTACGAACTCATCGCCGAAACGCGCCTCAATCCCTTCATCGGCGACGGCCCGGACGCAGCCGAACCCAAGAAGGCGCTGTTCTGGCGTTCCGCCAACACGCTGACACTGCTGAGGAGCAACTACGAGGGGCTCGCGGCGATCGCCATGAAGAGCGGAGCGATGAAGGATCTCGCCGGCGATGCGGCCGCTATTGCCGCCAACTTTCCCTTTGAGAACAGCGCGGCTTTGTCTACGCTCGATGCGTTCAAGACGTCTCTTCCCGATGCGGCGCAACGGCCGGAAGGCCATGACCGCCTTGCCTATCTCATGGTGGTGACCAAGAGCCTGCGGGACATCGCGCAGCGGGGCATTCTCGGCGCCTATGACCTGTCGGCGGGATTTTCCTCGCTCGACGGAGACTGAACAGTGATCAAACTCGACCGTCGCGATTTCCTGGCCGGCGCCGGCGCCGGCTTCCTCTCTGCGCTTGGCGGACCGGCCACGGCCGCGCTGGATGAGGCGGACATGCTGTTCGCCGCCGCCTGCCGCTTCGACGAAGGCGACTACGGCGCGGTTCTTTTCAGCGAGCGCGGCAGGATCATCCGACAGGTCCGTCTCCCGGGCCGCGGGCACGATGTCGTCTTCGACAGGGATGGAAGGCGCACGGTCGCCTTTGCAAGGCGGCCGGGCAATTTCGCGCTGTGCTTCAGCGACGACGCACGGGAAAAGCCCGTGCCGTTCACCTCGCCGGCGGGGCGTCACTTCTATGGCCACGGCGCGTTTTCCGGCGACGGCCGCCTCCTCTATGCGACGGAGAACGACTATGCTGAAGCGCGCGGCGTCATCGGCATCTACGACGCAACCGGCAGTTTCAACCGGATCGGCGAATTCGACAGTCACGGCGTTGGGCCGCATGAACTGTTGATGATGCCGGACGGGGCGACACTGGCGGTGTGCAATGGCGGAATCGAAACCCATCCCGACTATGGCCGCGCCAAGCTCAATATAGACCGCATGAAGCCGTCGCTGGTCTTCATCGACAGCCGCGACGGCCGGCTCATCGAAAGACACGAAGTGCCCGCGGACCTGCATCAGCTCTCGATCCGCCACATGCAGGTCAGACGCGATGGATGCATTTTTTTTGGCGGGCAGTATGAGGGTCCCGAAACCGATCTGCCACCTCTCATTGGACGAGCGGTACTTGGCGAGCGTTTCGAACTTTTCGATTTTGGCGAGGAAGATCGCCGCCCCTTCCGGAACTACATCGGCTCCGTCGCCGTGTCGCGCGACGGAAGCCGTTTCGCGGTCTCGTCGCCTCGCGGCAATGTCGTTGCCGTACTCGATGCCGCCAGCGGCCGCATCCTAGAGCACTGGCCGCTGCATGACGGCTGCGGCCTTGCCGCAGGACATGCCGGTTTCATTGCCACTTCGGGCGATGGAATGGCCGGACCGCTGGGTGACATGCGACGCGAACCCGTGCTGTTCGACAACCACATCGCGCGCGCCGACAACGCCTGATTTTCCGCCGGCCCGCCCGGCCATCGAGATCGCTTTCCCTTCGCGGCGGCAAACCATCAGACGCATGCGGCGCTTCCGGGGCGATGATCCTTGCCGGCAATTTTCCGGTGTCGATCAGCCCCGGGCAACGCCCGGCCGCGCACCTTCCGCCCTAACAGCACACCGCCTATTCATTCTTGATCGGCGCGAAACGCTTGTGCTAGAAGTGAATGGTTGAACTTTTGAAACGAAGGCGCGATATTGCGCCCGGCACGCAAGTGAGCATAATCGATTGAAGCGCCAGTCGCCGAAGATCGAAAACCATAACAAAAACAATTGTCTGGAAAGCGAACAATACCGCGCTTTCTCTGGGAGGGGGATGAAAATGAAAAGGGCCGGCGACGCAGCTTCTGCGAATGAATACCGGTTCGATGGCGCCGCGCCGCGCCATTGGGTTGCAACAAGCCACCATTTCAGCATCAGCGCTCGCGGGCGCCAGACCGGTGTGTCCGCATGGGCGCGGTGAAAATTGAACGGTCGCTGCGCTGGATCGCGAGCGTCCTGAACGGCATCGGCGCTTACGTGATCCTGCCGATTCTGGCCGTTGTCATCGCGGTCGACGTGGCGATGCGTTACTTCGTGAACCGGCCGATATTCGGTGCCGGCGAAGCAAGCGAATTCCTACTACTTCTCTTCTTTACCTTCGGCATGGCCTACACGATCCAGACGGACAAGCACATCCGGATGGATCTGCTGCTTCACGCTCTTCCCCGGCCTGCCCGTCTCGTCGTCGAACTTGTCGCCCTTGCTTGCGGCCTGATCTTTTTCGGCGCCATTGCCTATCAGAGTATCTCCGACATTGCCTATTCGCGGCTGATCTCGGAGCGCACCGATGAACTTCACCTGCTGATCTGGCCTTTCTACGCCACCATGCTGGTCGTGTTCACCTTCGCCTGCCTGCAGCTCGTTGTCCTGACGGCATTGAAGTTCTTCGCCCCAGACGCAGTGCGCTCTTCCGAAGACTCCGAAACCTGGATCGACTGACATGGACAACACCGTCATCGGATATATCGGTATGGCCGCAATGATCGCCCTGATCATTCTGGGTGTGCCGATCAGCTATGCAATCGCGGCCGTGGGCCTTATCGGCATCACGATGGTCGTCGGACTTTCGCAGGCGCTCAGCCAGGCGACGCTCGTCTATTTCCACGAGAGCACCAATTTCGTCCTCATCGCCGTGCCGATGTTCGTCCTGATGGGCAACATCGCTAACCACACGGGCATCGCATCGGGGCTGTTTCGCGCCACCGCCAACGCCCTTGGGCGATTGCCGGGTGGCCTTGCGATCGCCGCGGTCTTCGGTTGCGCTGGTTTCGGCGCGATCTCCGGCTCCAGCACGGCCACCGTCCTGACGATGGGCCGCATCGTTATGCCTGAGCTCAAACGCTACAAATATGATCAGCAACTGGGCGCCGGGGCGCTTTCAGCCGCGGGAACCCTTGGCATCCTGATCCCGCCCAGCCTAGTCCTCATCTTCTACGGCATCATGACCGAGAATTCGATCGCGCAGCTGTTTATCGCCGGTATCATCCCCGGTGTGCTGACAGTATTGCTGTTCAGCGGGATGATCTTTCTGATCGCTGTCCGCAGGCCGGAGATGGCGCCCTCCATCCCCAATCCCGGACGCCGCGAAACCATCCGGTCGTTGACCGGCGCACTGCCTATCCTGGCGCTCTTCGCTTTCGTCATTGGCGGCATCTATTTCGGCATCTTCACGCCGACGGAAGCTTCCGGGATCGCCGTGGTCGGCGTCACGGTCTACGGCGTCATGACCCGAACCCTGAACTGGCAGACCGCACGCGATGCTTTGAAGGAAACCATCGTCACCAGCACGATGATATTTCTGATCATCGCGTCCGGCTACATCGTTTCGCGCTTCGTCGCGATCACCGGATTGACCCAGGATCTGATCGGTTTTGTGGAGAGCCTCAATCTCGGTCCTTATCAGTTCATCATCGTCATCACGATCATGTACCTCATCCTCGGCTGCGCCATGGACGTGCTGGCGATGCTGATCCTGACGGTACCGTTCATCTATCCCATCATCACGATCCACTACGGCTTCGATCCGATCTGGTTCGGCATCTATATCGTGGTGATGGCGGAAATCGCACTGATAACCCCGCCGTTGGGACTCAATCTTTTCGTGATGAATGCCATTTCGCCGGACATTTCGTTCTGGCGGATATGCAAGGGCGTGTCGCCCTTCGTCCTCATGGAACTGGTTGTGGTCGTGCTGATCACCGCGTTTCCCACGATCGCTCTGATACTGATCTGACAGGAGAAAAAGCCGCCGGATCCACATGGATTACCAAAAGCAATCACGGCCCGCCGGCAGGGGCCAGACATCAACTTGGGAGTGACGACAATGCGAAAGTTTCTGACTGTTGCCTTGGCATCGGCAGCCATCCTCGCCACGGGGGCGGCGAATGCTGCAGAATTTACGCTGCGCTTTTCGCAGCACCAGTCTTCGGAATCTTCCGTCTACAAGGAAGTGACCCTGAAGCTGAAGGAATTCATCGAAAAGGAGAGCGGCGGCCGCATCGCGGTCGAGACGTTCCCGAATGGCGTGCTGCATGGCAACGCCGACGGGTTCAAGGCGCTTTCGACGGATATCACCGATATCGCGCCGGCCTATCCGCTCTACACGCCCAACAGCTTCCATCTGGCGCATGGCTTCTTCCTGCCTGGTGCGTTCGAATCGGTGCACGCGACGATCCGAGCGGGCGAGGAAATGTACGCCAAATACATCGCGCCGGAATATCGGGCCCTCGGCGTCGAAATGATGTTCAACGCCGGCAGCGCGCCCTATCAGTTGGTCACGACCAAGAAGGTGGAAAGCCTCGCTGACCTTCAGGGCATGAAGGTTCGCGGCGCCGGCGGCACGGTCAACAAGATGGTCGAGGCGCTGGGGGCCACGCCCGTCACGATTCCCGCTTCCGAAATGTACACCGCCATGCAGCAAGGTCTGATCGACGGCGTGCTCGTTCCCACCGAAAGCATCCTGACCTTCCGGCTCGAGGAACTGACCAAATACTACGTGCCGCTCGATCTCGGCCGCGCCGGCTTCATCCCCAACGGGCTGAACCGCAAGACTTACATGGCGCTGCCGGACGACCTCAAGGAAGTGATGAACAGGGCCGGCCGTCACGGCGCGCTCCTTTATGCCGACTGGGATCAGAAAGGCATCCAGACCGCGCTGGATACGATGAAGGCGAAAGGCGTCGTGACGGTGGAATTCTCCGACGAGGACAAGGCCAAGGTGGCCAAGGCCCAAGAAGCGCTGTGGGATGAATTCGTCGCCAAGAACGAGAAGGATGGCTATCCGGTCAAGGAGTTCGTCGCCGACATGAAGGCGCTCTCCAAGGAACTCGGCAATCTCGATCACGATGGCTATGTGGAGCGTGAGAAAACGCATCCCGTGAAGGGTGTGCTTCCCGGCCTCAAATAACGACGGAAACCGCCTGGCGGGAGGCCCACTCCCGCCAGCGCCAACGACTCAATGGAGGAGAAACCATGCGTAGATTGATCACTTTCGCCGCGGCGGCCGCCGCCCTTATGGCGGCTGGCACCGCCAATGCCGCCGAATACACGATCCGGTTTTCTCAGCATCACTCGTCTGAATCGGACGTCTTCAAGGAAGTGACGCTGCCGCTCAAGGAATTCATCGAAAAGGAAAGCGGTGGCCGCATCGAGGTCAAGACCTTCCCGAACGGCACGCTTCACGGTAATGCCGACGGATTCAAGGCGCTGACCACCGATATCACCGACATAGCGCCTTCCTATCCGCTTTATACGCCCAACAGCTTCCACCTGGCGCACGGGTTCTTCCTGCCCGGTGCATTCGACTCCGTCTACGCGATCCTGGAGGCGACCGAGGAACTTTACCCGAAATATCTGAAGTCCGAATATGAGGCCCTTGGCATCGAGGTGCTCTACAATGCCGCCAGCGCGCCCTACACGCTTCTGACGACCAAGGAAGTGAAGACGCTCGACGACCTCAAGGGCCTCAAGGTTCGCGGCGCTGGCGGCGCCGTCAACAAGATGGTCGAGGCACTCGGCGCCACGCCGGTGACGATCCCGGCCGCGGAGATGTACTCCTCGTTCCAGCAAGGCATCATCGACGGCGTGCTCGTGCCGACCGAGAGCGTGCTCACCTACCGGCTTCAGGAACTGGCCAAATACTATCTGCCGCTCGATCTCGGCCGTGCCGGCAATATTCCCTTCGGGCTGAATCGCAAGACCTACATGGCGCTGCCTGACGATCTGAAGGAAGTCATGTACCGCGCCGGACGCTATGGGACGCTGCTGTATGCCGACTTTACCAATAACGGCATCGAAAAGGCGTTGGGCATCATGAAGGATAAGGGCATCGTCACGGTGCAGTTCTCCGAGGCCGACCAGAAGAAGATCGAAGCCGCGCAGCAGGTCCTCTGGGACGAGTTCGTCGCGAAGAATGAGAAGGACGGGTATCCGGCGAAGGAATTCGTCGCCGACATGAAGGCGCTGTCGAAGGAGTTCGGCGCCATGACACGCGACGAATTCATCGCGCGTCAGAAGAGCCATCCGGTCGAGGGGCTGCTTCCCTGATCGGATAAGTCCGGAACGGATGGCGGCCTCCCGGCGCCATCCGTTTCCAGCATATACTGAAACCGACTAAAACGGCCCGCCACCGGCGGGCCGCTTCTTTTTGACCATCAATTGCGCAGACGAGACGCTTACCGCGCCGGCCCCTCAGGCCTTCGACTGCCGCTCCAACACCTCGCGCACGGACGGCACTTCGTGCGGATTGGGGTCGAATCCAAGGGGCTGATACCATGATCGCTCGAACGCGATGCGCTCCTTGCTGGCATCGATGACCGCCTTCTCCACGGCCCTCGCGGTGGCTTCTGCCATCGCCGGCGCCGCCCTCACAATATCGGCGAGGGCCGCCGCAAGCCCGGCGGTTGCGTCTTTTAGCTCACGCATTGGCGTCACATTGCCGGAAAGGATCGCGTCGGCTCTTTCCACCGCCGCTTCGAGCCGCCCATAGGCGGGTAGGTCGCTGTCATCCACGATTTCCGCGATCCGTTTGGCCATGGCCAGATGATGGCGCAGATCGAAGACTTCGCGGTCGTTGAGATATTCCAGCCGCGCCGCGACGAACTCGATATAGTCGATCGACAGGCGAAGCTGCTCCAGCGCCAGCGCATTTTCCTCGTCCACCGCCGGCGTCACGACATCGGCCAGCGCCCTGACGACGGCGCGCAGGCCCACATCCGTGTGATCCATCAGATCGCTCCTTCCAGCATTTCCGCCATTTCGTTCTCGTTGATGGGAGAAACCGCCTTCAAGCGGCTCAGAAGAACATCCTGATGCGATTTGCCGAGCTTGGAGACGCGGTACGCCGTGGCAACGGTCGTCGTGATGCTCTGGAAACAGTTGAGGATCCGGTAGTAGGTCACCCGCTTCATGTCGACCGACAGGCCCGATGCCTTCTCATAGCGTTCGTAGAATTCGTCCAGCGGGATGAGACCGCACACATAATAGGTCCTGCCGTCTTCGCCGACATGCCCCATGGCCCGCCGCGTCATCCAGGCAAGGTCGCGATGCCTGTCGCCAAGATGGCCGCGCTCCCAGTCTAGGATGGCGGTGATGCGCCCGCTCTCCTCGTCGAACAGGAAATTGCCGCTGCGGTAATCCCCGTGCACGACGCTGAGATGGTCGAGCACCGGCAGTTCCCTTTCGAGCCAGTTGGCCGCCACCTCCATCAGCGGGAACTCCTCCCCGCGATCCTCCTCCCAGACGCGGCGCGCACGGTTGAGCTGCCAGCGAGCGCTTTGCGTCGTCCCGACTTCCGGCCGGTCCATGCTGGTCAGCGTCATGCGGTCGATATCGGCGGTATGGATGGCGGCGAGATTTTGCAGAAACTGCGGCGCCAGCTTCTCCCGCATGTCCGGACTGAACATCGTCCCGAGGCCGATCACCTTGCCCGCGCTCTGGCTCTTCTGCTTCGTGACCCCGGCAACGAAAGAATAGATGATCGCCGGCTCGGGGAACCAGTCGCCGTTCGCGTCCAGCCAGAAGACCTTCGGCACCGGCACGATCCCCTCGAACGCCCTGATGAGTTCCACCTCGCGCAGGCGGCTGGTGCTGTTGGAAGGCTCGGACGGGTCCATGCGCAGGACCAGCCGGTCCTGCCGGCGGCCGCTTTCGGCGTCGGTCCAGGTCAGTGTGAATGCCATCTGGATCTTGGAAGCGCCCCCCGTCAGCCACTTCAGCCCGGCGACCTTGAAGTCCTCGCCGATGACATGGCGCAGCATCGCGTCGAGCGCCGCCGACATTTCATCAAGCGTCACATGCCTGTAGGGCGGACCGTTCCGCCGCTGCAGCTTGCGCACGAGCAAGGCATCGGTCTCCCGCTCGGTGGGAAAGCGCCGGCGCATCTCCTCGATGAACTCAGGAGTCGGATTGTCGCGAATATCCCCCGCCGCGACGGCATCGATAAACTTCTCCATCGTCACATCCCCCGGTGCGGCAAGTTCTTGGCCAGATAGGAAAGCCCGTAGAGCTTCCCGTGGCCGCCATAGCCGATCCTGTCGCCCCAGTGATAGCGCATCAGCGAGATGAAGGCGGCGATGGAGGGATTGAACGAACCGAGCGGGCGCGTGCAGATCGCCGTGCCGTAGAATTCCAGTTTCCGGCCATTGGCGTCGGTGACGACGATATGGTCGCCTGTCGCCAGCATCTCCACGGTCGTCGCCTCGACCTCGGCATGCACCACCGGCGTGATCCTGCCATGCTCGACGATGAAGCCGCTGAGAATCCTGTCGTAGATCACCTCGCCGTCTTTGCCGAACTTCAGGAGCATGGTCAGCCACATGCCCAGTTCCTCGCCCATATTCACCGAGATATAGGACGTCGCGCGGTCAGGCGTTTCGTTGCGCGGCCCCCAACTCCTGTCCATGCCGTCATAGCAATCGACGGCAAAGCGCTGGCCATTGAGGGTCACCTCCCCGGTGATATGGGCCTTGATATCGAAGTGACCGTTGGACCAGGCATCTCCGACCCTTGGATCGAGCTTGCCGCCTTCGGCCTTGCTGGCCAGCGGTGTCTGGGTAGGATCGGAAGGATCGAAGGGGTGGTGCAGCGCCTTGAGTTCAAGATCCAGGCTGCAATTGCCAAGCTTGTGTTCGTACTGGAAGTGCCAGTCCGTCAGCGAGCGCGCCTCCAGCGACAATCCGTTGGCAAGGTCGAATTTGCGGTATGAAGCCGGACAGGGAAGATGAATCTGCGGATCGCAGAAGTCGATTTCGTACTGGCGCCGCCGCATGCCGCGGGCGACCACAACGGAGGACATCGCGACGCCGGCGTTGGGCCGCGCGAGCACATAAACGGTCCCCAGGAGGTTGGCTTCGGGCACGTGAAACGCCACATAGGTCGTCTCGGTCCATATCCGGTCGCCCGGATCGCGCGGGTGAAATTCGGTATCCGCTTCGGTGATCATGCGTCTTTCTCTTCCTTGAACCCGTTTGCTTCCATCGCCGCCGGAAGAACATGATCCCGCGGCCTGCCCCTCCCATCGGGAGCGCACGCAACCGTCATCTCTCGAGCAGGCGGAGCCGGCGCAAGCGCGGCAGCGCCCCTAACGGATACAGACGATCACCCGGTCAATTTTGGATCAATGGTTGAGACATTGCAATTCCCGAGCTTGAATTTTGCGGCCGGGGCGCAAACGCGCTTGCTGGATAACGCTGCCGCCGGCGGC
Source organism: Flavobacteriaceae bacterium (assembly GCA_050249695.1). Lineage (GTDB taxonomy): Bacteria > Pseudomonadota > Alphaproteobacteria > Rhizobiales > Tepidamorphaceae > JACKJP01. Next base: position 17,919 of record JBFWQA010000007.1, read on the forward strand.
GCTGCGGGCCGCTTGTGGTGGACGCCGCCACGGCGCGTCCCGCGCCTGTTCAGGACCAAGATCCGTTCCGCCCGGAAGGCATGGGATGAATAGATACTGACCCTAGTCTCCCCAAAGGATCCTGACGGCCATGGTCGCGGCCGCCGTCCGGTTCTCGATTCCCAGCTTGGTGAAGATCTGTTCCAGATGCTTGTTCACGGTTCGCGGCGAGATTTTCAGGATCTCAGCGATTTCCTTGTTCGACTTGCCATGCGTGATCCACAGTAGAACTTCCGCTTCGCGTAAGGTCAGTTGGAACTGCGCGGCCAGCCGTTCTTCCCGCGTGCCCTGATGGCAGTCGAAAAGACTGAGAAGGATTTCACCATCCGCCAGCCGGTCAAGAACGGCGAATTCCAGACATGCAGCATTCCGCTTCAGCCGCAGCGGCGGCTCGTTGGCCGCGCCGCCCGCCCCTTTCTCGCCCAGCCAGCCGACGACCTCCCAGGGCAGGCGCGCCCCCTCGTCACCATGCAACCCCGCGCGGCTGAGAAGGCTTGCCGCCTGCGGCGTCGACCACATGATCTCGCCGGACGTGCTGCAGGCGACGATGCGCCTTCCCGTAACATCCAGCGCCTTGCGCGCCGACCGGGCCTTTCGCGCATTGGAAAGATGCACCTTGATGCGAGCAAGGAGTTCGTCGAGCGGAATGGGCTTCGGGATGAAATCCACACCTCCGGCGGCAAATGCACGAACGACGTGCTCGCTCTCATTGAAGCCGGTCATGAAGATCACCGGCACATCGCCGAAATCGCGCTCGTTCTTCAGGATCGCGCAAGTCTCGAATCCGTCCATGCCGGGCATCATCGCGTCCATCAGCACGATGTCGGGAAGCTGCGTTTCCGCTGAGGCCAACGCGTCACGCCCACTGGTGGCAACCGAAACGTCGCAGCCGGAAATCTTCAGCGCGTCGGTCAGCATGCCGAGCGTGTCGGGTGAATCGTCGACCAGCAGTACGCGCGTTCCTGCACTCATGATACCGCCTCCTGTGTAACATTTTCACCGGCGGCCTCCCCTGGTTGGCCGGTGCCGAATGCCGTCTCTATCGCTGCGACGAAATCATCCATCCGGTATGCCGCGAGCAAGCCCTGCAGATGCCTCACGAAGCGCACCGAATGAGGTGAGGACCGTTCAAGATCACCGAGCGTCGCATCCAGTGACCGCACCAGTCCGGCTTTGCCCAGCGTATGAAGCTGCTTCAACTGTTCGGCGGCCGGCAGTTCAACCGGGGCGAACGCCAGTGCGATGCCGGTCTGCTGTTTCGCGACGTCGGCATAGGTCCATGACAGCGACAGAATTGAACCAAGCTGTTCGAGCAGATCGTCGAGCATGAAGGGTTTGATCAGATAGCCGTCATGCAACTGGGAATTCTCCGGCTTGGTCCGTTCCTGTCCGGCGTCCGCCGAAATCATCAGGATGGGCAGTTCCGGCCCGTAGCGGCGCCGGATCCGTGACGCCGTCTCCCAGCCCGAAAGCCCGGGCATGGTGATGTCGAGCAATATGATGTCGGGATCTTCCAGCGAAAGCGTCGACAGGCAGGCTGCGCCGCTCGCCACGCTCATCACGCGAAAGCCGAGCGGGCATAACAGGTCTTCCACCAGCCTGCGGTGTGCCGGATCGTCGTCGGCGACAAGGACCGTGCGCCGCGCGCCTTCGTAGCCGCTGACGGCGCGGACACTGGCCGCCGGCTCGTCGCCCTGCCCCGCCGATGACAGCATCAGTCTGAGCGTGAAGATAGTCCCTTCGCCCGGCCGGCTGGCGACTGCCAGATCGCCGCCCATGATGTCCACCAGCAGGCGCGTGATCGTGAGGCCGAGGCCGGTGCCCGGGGCCTGCTGGAAGCCGGCCGGCGGATCGGCACGCTCGAAGGGAAGGAATATCCGTTCGATATCATCCGGCCGGATTCCGATTCCGGTATCTTCAATGATGAAGGTGGCGATCTGATTGCGGTAGCTGATCTTGAAGCTCACAGTGCCTTCAGCGGTAAACTTGATGGCGTTCGACAGCAGGTTGATCAGCACCTGGCGCAGGCGCTTTTCGTCCGTGTAGACATGCGCGGGCATCGAACCGGAGGCCTCGAACTGGAAGGCGATGCCCTTGGCCTGCGCCTGAAGGGTGAACATGTCGACGATCTGATCGAGGAACGGACGCAACGCCGTGCGCCCGCGATAAATCTCCAGCTTCCCGGCCTCGATCTTGGAGATATCAAGCAGCCCCTCGATCATGCCGGCGAGATGCTCGCCGCTGCGCTTGATCGTGCGCGCGGCATTCTGAACCAGTGAGGCGGTATGATTCTGCCGTTCCAGCAATTGTGCGTAGCCGAGAATGGCGTTGAGCGGCGTGCGCAGTTCATGGCTGAGGCCGACGACATACTTGCTCTTGGCCTGGTTGGCCGATTCGGCTCGTTCCTTCGCCCGCTGCAGCTGCCTGTCCGTTTCCTGATGGGCGTGGATTTCGTTCATCAGCAGATGGGTATGCCGCCGCGCCTCTTCCTCAGCAAAGCGCCGGCTGTCCTGGGCGAGCACGAAAAGCCAGACGACGATGCCGGAAATGACCACGATGATCGCGAATAGCTTGGTCAGCGTCAGCGCGATCACGTCCCTGGCGATCGAACCGTCGATCGTGCTCTGAACATAGATCAGGCCGAACACCATGCCGACGACCGCGATCACCAGCGTCATCGACGCCAGATAGCGCGCCAGCGAGCCGCCGACCCAGTCGGCAACCGGCATGGGCAGAAATCGCCGTGCGAATGCGCGCAACTGATCGCCGAGCCGTGCATCGGTCTTGCAGCTGTCGCCGCAACGGGCGTCCAGCGAGCAGCACAGCGAACAGATCGGACCGGAATAGACGGGGCATCGCGCCATGTCCTCGGCATCGAAGCTGTATTCGCAGATACAGCATTCGATCTTTTCCTTGCCGCCCCATTCGGTCGCCGGCTGCCGCGCGATGTAGTAGCGGCCGCGCGTGACCAGCGCCAGCACCGGGACGAGGCCGAAGGCCGTGACCAGCGCGACGTAGGAATAAAGCTTCGACATGGTCTCGCCGAAGACGCCGAAATAGGCCAGCAGCGCAGCGGCAACCGCAACGCACATCGAGCCGAATCCGACCGGATTGATGTCGTAGAGATGAGCCCGCTTGATCTCGATATGCCGCGGCGACAGGCCGAGCGGCTTGTTGACGACCAGATCGGCGACAATCGCCGCGACCCACGCCACCGCGACAATTGAATAGAGGCCGAGGATGTTCTCCAGCGCCTTGTAGATGCCGAACTCCATGAGCAGCAGGCTGATCAGCACGTTGAAGACGAGCCAGACGACCCGGCCGGGATGGCTGTGGGTCAGGCGCGAGAAGAAGTTCGACCACGCGATGGAGCCCGCGTAGCTGTTGGTCACGTTGATCTTGAACTGGCAGATGACGACGAAGAAGCCGGTGATACCCAGTGCGAATTCGGGCCGGGAGATCATTTGCTGGAAGACCGTCAGATACATCCGCGTCGGATCGGAGGCTTCTGCAAATTCGACCCCGTGCTGGAAGGCGTAGAAGGCGAGGAACGATCCCGCCATGATCTTGATCGCGCCGAGAACGATCCAGCCGGGTCCGGCGCACATCAGCGCCGTCCACCAGGCCAGCCGCTTGCCCGCACGCCTGCGCGGCAGGAATCGCAGATAGTCGACCTGTTCGCCGATCTGCGCGACAAGCGAAAAGAGGACGGCGGACGCCGCGCCGAAATGCGCGGTGCTGAGTTCGCCGCCCAGATGGCCGTACAGTCCGGTGTATCCGGTCCATTGCCGCACCGGCTCCAGACTCATGGACAGGATGAAGACGAACGGCAGCAGCTGCAGCACGATCCAGAATGGCTGGGTCCAGGCCTGAAACCGGCTGATGAAGGTCACGCCATGGGTGACCAGGGGTATGACCACCAGAGCGCTGATGATGTATCCCAGCCACAATGGCACCCCCAGACAGAGCTGGAGCGCGGTCGCGACGATCGCCGCCTCTATGGCGAAAAAGATGAAGGTGAAACTTGCATAGACGAGCGACGTGATGGTCGAGCCGATATAGCCGAATCCGGCACCGCGGGTCAGCAGATCGATATCTATGCCGAACTTGGCCGCGTTGTAGGAAATCGGAATGCCGGCAAGAAAGATGAGTGTCGCCGTCACCAGCACAGCGACCGTCACATTGGCAAAGCCATAGTTCAGCGTGATCGCCCCGCCAATCGCCTCCAGCGCGAGAAACGATACGCCGCCGATGGCGGTATTCGCGATCCTCCAGCTCGAAAACCGGCGCACGCCATAGGAGGTGAAACGCAGCGCGTAATCCTCCAGCGTCTCGTTTGCCACCCACTTGTTGTAGGTCCGCCGGTTACGAGGGATCTTTACCGCGTACACATCATATCCCGCCCGTTCTCGTCATAGCCGGCGACCCTCAACTCCACCTCGCTTCATAGAACGATCAAGCAAGTTTCAGACCATTGCCGGAGAATTTCCTTTCGCAGTTGCAGCATGCCCTCACGCATTTCGCGCGAGGCCGGTCGGCCGGATAAAAACGCTGACTTTTCAATCCATTTTCATCGGCCATGCGCATGTGCGGCACCACCATATGCGCACATTACCCCACTCCCCATACGTCAATCGCCCCATTGCTGCACCGCACAATCGCTGCCGAAAATTCAGGCAGTTGGCGATCGACAGCCAGCGTTCACAGGCAGACGTAAACAGAATGAAGGGGTCTACTCATGACTGACGACTGGACGTCCGGACCACGGCGGTCCGGAACACGGCGCGCGGTGCTTGCCGGCATGGCCGCCCTGCCGCTGATGATGGCGGCCGCGGCGCCGGTTGCCGCCGAAGGGCCTCCCACCGCGGAGATCAACACCACCGGTCTTGCGGTGACCGACGATACGGTGACCGTGGGCATCCTCCACTCCGTTACAGGCACCATGGCCATCTCCGAAACCGGCTCGGTGCAGGCGGAAAAGCTCGCGATCGACCAGATCAACGCATCGGGCGGCGTACTGGGCCGCAAGATCGAGTTCATCCAGGAAGACGGCGCGTCCGACTGGCCGACCTTTGCCGAAAAGGCGAAGAAGCTGCTGGTGCAGGACAAGGTCGCCGCGGTGTTCGGCTGCTGGACCTCGGCTTCGCGCAAGGCGGTGCTGCCGGTCTTCGAGCAGTATAACGGCATGCTCTACTACCCGACCTTCTATGAAGGCCTGGAAGAGTCGCCGAACGTGATCTACACGGGCCAGGAAGCGACCCAGCAGATCATCGCGGGCATCGACTGGGTTGCCAAGACCAAGGGCGCCAAGACCTTCTACCTGCTGGGCTCCGACTATATCTGGCCGCGCACGTCGAACAAGATCGCCCGCAAGCACATCGAAAAGCTGGGTCTGGAAGTGGTCGGCGAGGAGTATTACCCGCTCGGTCATACCCAGTTCAACTCGGTCATCAACAAGATCAAGTTGAAGAAGCCTGACGTCATTTACGCGATCGTCGTTGGTGGCTCTAACGTCGCCTTCTACAAGCAGCTGAAGGCGGCCGGCATCGACATGACCAAGGAAAGCCCGCTCCTGCTGACGATCTCCGTCACCGAGGACGAAATCCTTGGTATCGGCGGTGAAAACATCGTCGGCGCCTACGCCTCCATGAAGTACTTCCAGAGCCTCGACAACGACAACAACAAGGCGTTCGTCGAAGCCTTCAAGGCCATGTGGGGCAAGGACATCGTCATCGGCGACGTCACGCAGGCCGCCTATCTGGGTCCGTGGCTGTGGAAAGCAGCGGTCGAGAAGGCCGGCAGCTTCGACATCGACAAGATCAAGGTTGCTTCGCCTGGCATCGAACTGACGACCGCGCCGGAAGGTTATGTCCGGATCCACGAGAACCACCACCTCTGGTCAAAGACCCGTATCGGCCGCGCCAAGACGGACGGTCAGTACGAACTGATCTACGAGACCAAGGACCTGATGGAACCCAATCCGTTCCCGGAAGGCTACCAATAGGCAGCTCTTCGCATCCCGCTTTCCCGGTCGGTTCCGGCCGGGAAAGCGGAGCTCTCCCAAGAACTTAAACCGCTTTCCGACTTTGCTCGGGGACCCAACTTCCGTGAGGCGGCGATGATTGGCGATTACTCGATAGGCGAATTCACCTCCATCCTGGCGATGCAGGGCTTTGCCGGACTGATCCTGTTCTCCGTGTTCGTGCTGATGGCTCTGGGCCTGGCGATCATTTTCGGCCAGATGGGCGTCATCAACATGGCGCACGGCGAATTCATGATCCTCGGCGCCTACGTTACCTACTTCTGCTCGCAATTCTTCAGCGCATATCTGCCCGGACTGTTCTCCATCTACTTCTTTATTGCCATGGCGTTAGCATTCTGCGCGTCCTTCGCGCTGGGAATATTGGTCGAGTGGGGAATGATACGCTTCCTCTACAAGCGACCTCTCGACACGCTGCTTGCGACCTGGGGTCTCTCGCTCATCCTCCAGCAGTTCTACCGCTCGGTTTTCGGCGCCCGCGAAGTCGGCGTGACGCTGCCGGAGTGGATGCTGGGTGCGGTGAACCTCACCGACATCATCGAAATTCCGATCAACGGCCTCTTCGTCATGGGCCTCACGATCATCATTACCGTCGCGGTCTACCTGATCATGTTCCGCTCCGGCTGGGGCAAGCAGGTTCGCGCGGTCATGCAGAACCGCGTCATGGCCGGTGCGGTTGGCATCAATACCAAGATGGTCGACCGCATCACCTTCGGCCTCGGCTGCGGCATCGCGGGTATCGCCGGCTCGGCATTCACCATGATCGGCTCCACCGGACCGACCGCCGGCCAGCTCTACATCGTCGATACCTTCCTCGTGGTCGTCTTCGGCGGCGCGGCCAGCCTCCTCGGCACCATCGCCTCCGCCTTCACGATCTCCCAGGCCCAGTCGACCATGGAATTCTTCATGAGCGGCTCGATGGCCAAGGTTCTCACCCTGCTCACCGTCGTCGGCATCCTGATGCTGCGCCCGCAGGGTCTCTTCACCCTCAACATCCGTCGCTAAGGGGGATACGATCATGACAAGGCGTTTCGGACTTTTCGCCGGCCGCGAGTGGATCGCTCTTCTGATCCTTGGCCTCCTGCTCTTCGTCGTCTTTCCCACGACGCTCGACGTCTTCCGTCTCAATCTCGTGGGCAAGTACCTGACCTACGCCTTCGTCGCCATGGGTCTGGTCCTTTGCTGGGGCTACGGCGGCATCCTCAGCCTCGGCCAGGGGGTCTTCTTCGGCCTCGGCGGATACTGCATGGCGATGTTCCTGAAGCTGGAGGCATCGACCCCGGAAGCCACCAAGATCCAGTCGACACCCGGCATCCCGGATTTCATGGACTGGAACCAGGTCACTTCGCTGCCCTGGTGGTGGGAACCCTTCCACTCCCTGCCCATGACGCTGATCCTGGTGATCGCGGTGCCGACTTTCTTCGCCTTCATCATCGGCCTTGCGATGTTCAAGCGGCGGGTCGGCGGCGTCTACTTCGCCATCATTACGCAGGCCATCGCGGCAATTCTCACCATCCTGATCATCGGGCAGCAGGGCTACACCGGCGGCGTCAACGGCATCACGGATTTGCGCACGCTGCTCGGCTGGGACATCCGCACCGACGATGCCAAGTTCGTCCTCTACTTCGTCAACGGCGCCCTGCTGATCGGTTGCCTTCTGATCGGCCAGGCGATCCGCATCTCCAAGTTCGGCCGCCTCATGATCGCCATACGCGACAAGGAAGACCGCGTTCGCTTCTCCGGCTACGACGTCGCCAATTTCAAGATATTCATCTTCTGCATGGCGGCAGCTTTCTCGGCCATCGGAGGCGCGATGTTTGCCTTGCAGGTCGGCTTCATGTCGCCCTCCTTCGTCGGCATCGTGCCGTCGATTGAAATGGTCATATTCTGCGCCGTCGGCGGCCGCCTGTCCCTCTTCGGGGCGATCTACGGCGCGCTTCTCGTCAACGCGGCAAAGACGACCTTCTCTGAGAGCTTCCCCGAACTCTGGCTCTTCGCCATGGGCGGTCTTTTCATCGCCGTCGTCATGGCCTTCCCAAACGGACTTGCCGGTCTTTTCCGCAAGCATGTCGAGCCGCTCATCTACCGCTTGCTGGGCGGCCTTCGCGGCAGTGGAAGCACCGGCGCCGTCTCTTCACCCCATGCGGCCGAATAAGGAGGCTCGAAAGCGATGAACGCAGCAATCCTCGCCAAGCAGGTGCCAGACCCTCTGCAGAAGGAATTCATCCTGACAGTCGAACGGCTCACGGTTTCCTTCGACGGCTTCAAGGCGGTCAACGACCTCTCGCTCTACGTCGACGAGCATGAAATCCGGGTCATCATCGGCCCGAACGGCGCCGGCAAGACGACTGTCCTCGACCTGATCTGCGGACGCACCAAGGCGACCGAAGGCACCATAAAGTTCCGCGACAAGGAACTGACGACGATGCGCGAGCACGAGATCGTCCATGCCGGGGTCGGGCGGAAATTCCAGAACCCGTCGATCTACGAGGAACTGACCGTCTTTGAAAATCTCGAACTGTCCTTTCCGCGCGGACGCAGCGTCTTCGGCGCCCTCGTCTTCCGCCGTGATGCGGAAGTCCGCGACAAGATCGAGGAGATCGCGAGCCTGGTCTTCCTGAAGGACAGTCTCCAGACCGAGGCGGCGATCCTCAGCCACGGACAGAAGCAGTGGCTGGAAATCGGCATGCTTCTGATCCAGAGCCCGGAACTGCTGATGCTCGACGAACCGGTTGCCGGAATGAGCGTCGCCGAGCGGCTCAAGACTGCCGAACTGCTCAACAACATCATCCATAACCAGTCGGTCATCGTCATCGAGCACGACATGAAGTTCGTCGAGGACATCGCCCACCGCGTGACCGTCATGCACCAGGGCAAGATCCTGTCGGAAGGCTCCATGGACCACGTCAAGCACGACCCCAAGGTCGTCGAAGTCTATCTCGGACACTAGGAGGCCATCATGCTCGCAGTTGAGAACCTGACCGTGGCCTATGGGGAGAGCGAGGTGATCCACAACCTCTCCTTCGAGGTCAAACCCAACGAAATCGTGGCGATCATGGGCCGCAACGGCATGGGCAAGACGACGCTCATGAAATCCCTCATGGGTATCGTCCCGACCAAAGAAGGGCATGTCCAGGTCGGAGAGGCCTCCATCGACGGGATGGAAAGCTATCAGCGTGTCTCCAAGGGCCTGGCATACGTCCCGCAGGGCCGCATGATTTTCCCTTCCATGACCGTGAAGGAGAATATCGAGACCGGCCTGACTTCCACCGGCGACAAGACGGTGCCGGGAGACATCTACGAACTCTTCCCCGTGCTGCTGGAGATGAAGGACCGGCGCGGCGGCAATCTCTCCGGCGGACAGCAGCAGCAGCTCGCCATCGCGCGCGCGCTCGCCACCAAGCCCAAAGTGCTTCTCCTCGACGAGCCGACGGAAGGCATACAGCCCTCCATCATCAAGGAAATGGCCCGCACGCTGTGCCGGATCCGCGACGAGAAGGGTCTTTCCATCGTCGTCTCCGAACAGGTGCTGAGCTTCGCGCTCGATATGGCCGACCGCGTGCTCGTCATCGAGAAGGGAACTTTCGTCCACGAGAGCCCGCGCGAGGGCATCGACGAAAAGAAGGTCGCCGGCTTCCTCTCCGTCTAACGGACCGCCGGGAAAACAGTCAGACAAAACCAGCTTATTTCAAAAGGAGAACCCAGACATGGCGGAAACACTCATCTCGGTCGATCTCAAGGAATCGCCGCACACCAACGAGAAGATTCACAATCGCTGGCACCCCGATATCCCGATCGCGGTCTGGGTCGAGCCGGGCGACGATTTCAAGATCGAGACCTATGACTGGACCGGCGGCCAGATCAAGAACGACGACGACGCGGCCGATGTCCGCGACGTCGAACTCGAACAGGTCCACTATCTCTCCGGCCCGATCGGCGTCAAAGGCGCCGAGCCCGGCGATCTCCTGGTCGTCGACATTCTCGATATCGGCGCCAAGGAAGACAGCCTCTGGGGCTTCAACGGGTTCTTCTCCAAGAAGAATGGCGGCGGCTTCCTGACCGAGCATTTCCCCGAGGCCCAGAAGTCGATCTGGGATATCCAGGGCATGTTCACCAAATCGCGGCATGTGCCCGGCGTCAAATATGCTGGCCTGATCCATCCCGGCCTGATCGGCTGCCTGCCGGACCGCAAGATGCTCGACATGTGGAACGCGCGCGAGAAGAAGCTGTTCGACACTGATCCCGAGCGCGTACCGCCGCTGGCCGCGCTGCCCAACACCCAGTCGGCCCATATGGGCAAGCTCAAGGGCGAGGCGCGCGACAAGGCCGCGGCCGAGGGCGCCCGTACCGTGCCGCCGCGCGAGCATGGCGGCAACTGCGACATCAAGGATCTCTCGCGCGGCTCGAAGATCTACTTCCCCGTCTATGTCGACGGCGCGGGTCTCTCCATGGGCGACCTGCACTTCAGCCAGGGCGACGGCGAGATCACCTTCTGCGGCGCCATCGAGATGGCCGGCTGGCTGCATCTCAAGGTCGACCTGATCAAGGGCGGCGTTGCCAAATACGGCATCAAGAACCCGGTCTTCAAACCCTCGCCGATCACGCCGAAATACGACGACTACCTGATCTTCGAGGGCATCTCGGTGGATGAGGCGGGCACGCAGCATTACCTCGACGTCCACATCGCCTACCGGATGGCCTGCCTCAACGCCATCGAATACATGAAGAAATTCGGCTATTCGGGCGCACAGGCCTACGCGATCCTCGGCACCGCGCCGGTGCAGGGACACATCTCGGGCGTCGTCGACATTCCCAATGCCTGCGCCACGCTCTGGCTGCCCACCGATATTTTCGAGTTCGACATGATGCCGGGCGCGAAAGGGCCGACGAAGTTCATCGACGGCAAGATCGACATTCCGCTCGCGCCGGATCTCTGATCAGCGGGTGAACGAGGCAGGAAACAGGGATCAGGACAATGCCCTATTACGACTATGAATGCGTGGATTGCGGGCCTTTCACGGAGCTCAAACCGATGGCCCAGTCGGATCAACCGGGCATGTGCCCTTCCTGCGGGGAAGAGGCCCCCCGCGCCTTCCTGCGCATGCCCAGTACCGCACTGATGGACGGTGCGCGCCGGACCGCCTTCGCGACAAACGAACGGTCACGGCACGAACCGAAAACCAGCAAGAAATCGGGCCACGGCGCCGGGTGCTCCTGCTGCGGCGGCAAGGGCAAGTCGTCCAGCACGCTCTACCGGCCCGACGGGTCGAAGAGCTTTCCTTCCAAACGCCCCTGGATGATCGGCCACTGATCGCCAGGCCCGTCCGGGGTATAGAAGCGCCGCGGCTGGAGTTTCCGGCCGCGGCGTTTTTTGGTTTTCTACGTCCGCTCGCTTGGGGCCACCGTCTGCCCCTTCATCGGCGCGATCCGCCGGATCAGCACGTAGAACAGCGGCACGAACAGGACGCCGAGCACCGTCGCGGCGAGAATGCCGCCGAAGACGCCCGTGCCGATGGCGTTGCGGCCCGCCGACCCGGCACCTGAGCTGAGCACCAGCGGCGTCACGCCGAGCGTGAAGGCCATCGATGTCATCAGGATCGGCCGGAAGCGCTGCCGCGCCGCCTCGGTTACCGCCCGATAGAGCTCGACCCCCTCCTCCTGCCGGGCGCGCGCGAACTCCACGATCAGGATCGCGTTCTTGCCGGTCAGACCGATCGTGGTGAGGATACCGACCTGGAAGAACACGTCGTTGGAAAAGCCGCCCAGGAAGGCCGCCAGAAGCGCGCCAAGCACGCCGAGCGGCATGGCGAACATGACGGCGGCGGGAATCGCCCAGCTTTCATAGAGCGCGGCAAGGCTGAGGAAAACGACCGCGAGCGACAAGGCGTAAAGCAAGGGCGCCTGGCCGCCGCTCTGACGTTCCTCCAGCGAAAGGCCGGTCCATGAAACATCGAAGCCCGGCGGCAATTGTCCTGCGAGCTGCTCCATCGTCGCCATGCCCTCGCCCGTCGTCACGCCCGGCGCGGGCGAGCCCTGCAACTGCATCGCCGGCACGCCGTTGTAGCGATAGACGCCCTGCGGGCCGAAATTCCACGAGCCTTCGGCGAAATTGGAGAAAGGCACGAGACCGCCGCTGGCGTTGCGCACCCGCCAGCGATCCAGATCGCCCGGGTCGCGGCGCGCATCGGCCTCACCCTGCACATAGACCTTCTTGATGCGCCCGCGGTCGACGAAATCGTTGACGTAGCGTCCCGCCCAGGCGATCGCCAGTAGATTGCTGACGTCGGCGGCGGTCACGCCCATCGCGCCCGCCTTGCGCCAGTCGATATCGAGCGAGAACTGCGCCGCGTCCTCCAGCCCGCTCGGGCGGATCGAGGCGATCGACGGGTTCTGCGACGCCATGCCGAGTAGCTGATTGCGTGCGGCCAGCAGCTGTTCGTGCGACTGGCCGGCGCGCGCCTGCAGATAGAAATCGAATCCGCTGACATTGCCCAGTTCGATGACCGCCGGCGGCACGATCGGAAACACCATCGCGTCCTTGATCTGCGACAGCGCGCCGAAGGCGCGGCCCGCGACCGCCTGGACGCTTTGCCCCGGCGACGGCCGCTCCGACCAGTCCTTCATCCGCACGAAGCCGATGCCGACATTCTGCCCCGAACCGGCGAAGGAAAAGCCGACCGCGGTAAAGATCGATTCCACGCTTTCCTTTTCGCTCTCGCGGAAATAGCGCTCGATCTGGTCCATGACCTTGAGGGTGCGTTCTGCCGTGGCGCCCGAGGGGCCCTGCACGAGCACGAACATGATGCCCTGATCCTCGTTCGGCAGGAAGCTCGTGGGCGTACGCGTGAACAGGAACACGACGGCGCCGGCGAGCAGGAGATAGACGATGCCGGTTCGCACCGGGCGTCGGATGATGCCCCCGACGCTTCGCGCGTAGCCGCCGGTCAGCTTCGTGAAGCCACGATTGAACCAGCCGAGCGGACCTTTGCGGTGAGACTCCAGATCGCGCCGCCTGAGGATCGTGGCGCAGAGCGCCGGCGTCAGGACGAGCGCGACGACGACCGACAGCGCCATGGCCGAGACGATGGTGATGGAGAACTGCCGGTAGATGACGCCGGTCGACCCGCCGAAAAAGGCCATCGGCACGAAGACGGCCGAAAGGACGAGCGCGATGCCGACCAGCGCGCCCGTGATCTGACGCATCGACTTCTTTGTCGCCTCACGGGCGGGCAGCCCTTCTTCCTCCATGATGCGCTCGACATTTTCCACCACGACGATCGCATCGTCGACGAGCAGGCCGATGGCCAGCACCATCGCCAGCATGGTCAGCACGTTGATGGAGAAGCCGAACGCCGCGAGCACGCCGAATGTGCCGAGCAGCACCACCGGCACCGCGAGCGTCGGGATCAGCGTCGCGCGGATATTGCCCAGGAACAGCAGCATGACGAAGAAGACGAGGACGATCGCCTCGAACAGCGTCTTGACCACTTCCTCGATGGAGATCTGCACGAAAGGCGTGGTGTCGTAAGGTATGTTGTAGATGACCCCTTCCGGAAAGAACTGCTGGAGTTCATCCATACGTGCCTTGACCCGCTGCGCGGTATCGAGCGCGTTTGCGCCGGTCGCCATCTGGATCGCCATGCCGGAGGCGGGCTGACCATTGTAACGTCCGATGGTCTGGTAGTTTTCCGCGGCAACCTCGACCCGCGCGACATCCTTGAGCAGCACGAGGCCGCCGTCGGTTTCCGCCCTCAGCACGATCTGCTCGAAATCCGCCGGCGTCTGAAGCAGCGACTGGGCTGTGATCACCGCGTTGAGCTGCTGGCCCTCGACCGCCGGCAGCGAACCGAATTGCCCGGCCGAAATCTGAGCGTTCTGGGCGCTCACGGCGGCCACGACATCGGAGGGCGCGAGTTCATAGGCCGCGAGCTTGGAGGGATCGAGCCAGATTCGCATCGCATAGGCCGAACCGAAGACCTGAACTTCGCCGACGCCTTCCACGCGACTGATCTCGTCGACGAGGTTGGACACGAGATAGTCGGAAAGATCGACCTGCTCCAGCCCGCCCCGCTCCGAAATCAGCCCGATCACCATCAGGAAGCCCGCCGAGGACTTGCGCACGCGCACGCCCTGGCGCTGCACCGATTCCGGCAGCAGCGGCAACGCCTGGGCCAGCTTGTTCTGTACCTGCACCTGCGCGATGTCGGCGTCGGTTCCGGTTTCGAAGGTCAGGGTGATCTGAGCCGAGCCGGCCGATGTCGAACTGGACGAAAAATAGCGCAGGCCATCAAGGCCGGTCATCTGCTGCTCGATGATCTGCGTCACCGAATTTTCCACCGTCTGCGCCGACGCGCCCGGATAGGTCGCATGGATGTTGATCGATGGCGGCGCGATCTGCGGGTATTGCGAAACCGGCAGCGTAAACACGGCCAGCGCCCCGACGCCCATGATGATGATGGCGATGACCCAGGCGAAAACAGGTCGCTCGATAAAAAACTGTGCCATGTCGCGAAATTCCGCTTTCAGCCGCTATTTGCCGGGCGCGGCGCCCGCTGCGCCCGGCGCCGGCGCGGTGGCGCCGCGTTCCTGCGCGACAACCTTGCCGCCCGGCCGGATCTTCTGAAGCCCCTCGACGATCACGCGGTCGCCGGCCGCAAGGCCCTTCGTCACGATCCAGTTCGACCCTTGCGCCTTGAGCACGGTAAGCTGCCGCTGCTCCACCACATTCTCCGCGCTCGCAACCATCGCGACCGGGTCGCCGCGCCGGTCGCGGCTGACGCCTTCCATCGGTACGAGCAAGGCGCCGCGCGCAACGCCCTGCGGCATTTCCACCTGCACATACATGCCCGGCAGCAGCAGCCGTTCCGGATTGGGGAATTCCAGCCGCAGCGTGACCACGCCCGTCTGCTCATTCACATTGGGTTCGGCCGCCGTCAGCGAACCTGCATGAGCGTAAACGACGCCGTCGGCGAGCGTGAGCTTCACCGATTTGTCGGCGTCCGTAAGTCGCTCGGCCGCTTCGCCGCGCCGCCACTCGATGATCTCGGCGGCCGATTGCGTGACGTCGACGAGAACGGGGTCGATTGTCCGGATCACCGCCAATGCCTGCGCTTGCCCGCTCGTCACAAGCGCGCCCTGCGTGGTCAGCGAACGGCCGATCACACCCGACAGCGGGGCGACGATCGTCGTCCGTTCCAGATCGATCTCGGCGGCATTGAGATCGGCCTTGGCGACTTCCAGCGCCGCCGCCGCCGACTCGCGCTCGGCGACCGCGGCTTCATAATTCTGCTCGCTGGCGACCCTGCGCTCCTTCAATGCCTGGAGGCGTTCGGCGTCGCTGATGGACACCTTCAGCTTGGCCTCGGCCTGCGCGACCTGCGCGCGGGCGGCGTTGACCCTGACACGGTAGCTCTGGGCATCGATGCGGTAGAGCGGATCGCCCACCTTGACGTCGGCACCCTCGCTGAACAGCCTCTCCGTGATAATCCCGTTGACCTGCGGGCGCACCTCCGCCACACCGGACGCGACCACGCGTCCCGGAAGCGTCGCCGTAACGGTGACGTCTTCCGGCTTCAGTGTCACGACGGTCACGGGCGTCGGCGGCGCCTCTCCCTGTGCTCCTGGCATCTGGGCGTGCGCGTCCCCGGCCCACAGCCATAGCGCCATAACGGCCGCGACTGCCGTCTTTGACAAGAATTCCCGCATTCATTCCGCTCCCAAACGATCATCGCGCCATCGGGCACCAACCTGACGGCGCGATCAGCGAGGCTTTGTGATGTCGGGAAATCTATGCGGACGCTTGATATTTCGCAATGCACAAGAGCGCGATCCGGTGCAGCGGCGGACCGGGCGGCGCATTTGGGCAACACTGCCCTGCGCCGTCCGGCCGCGGCATCCTCATGCAGCGTGTAGCTTACGCGCGGACGGCGCTTCGGCCGTCTCCTCCACGAGTGCCCTGTGAAGAACGACGAGCGCCTTGTGAAAGTCGCGCTGATCGAGCACCACCTGAAGATCGACCTTGCGGGGAAGATCGTGCAATCCGAGAGGCTCGATGCCCGCCGAAGCCAGCGCGCCGATGGCCTTGAACGCCACGTTGCAACCCTTCAGGTCGCGGCCGATGGCGGAAATGAAAGCGACTTTTCGCGACTGAACCGCAGCTGCGGGGAATTCCTTCGACAGATCCGCCTCGACCCGCTTGACCGCCTTGAGCGAGCCTTTCAGAAAATGGGTGATCGCATTGGCGTTGGAATTCTTTGCGATGATCGAAACCTTGTGACGCCGCAGGGCATCGAGAATGGCCGCGTCATAACCTTTGACGCCGACCATGTCCTGCTCGAAGAACTCGAACGCGAAGACGTTCTCAAGCCCCGTGACGATCTCCACGCCCGGCCTTTCGGCATTGAGGTCGGCGCGGATCAGCGTACCGGGATGGCCGGGATCGAAAGCATTCTTGATGCGCAGCGGAATATCCGCCTGCCGGAGGCTTTTCGCGGCCGAGGGATGGATTGCCTCCATGCCCATGTTGGAGAGCTGGTCGGCGACATCGTAGTTGGTTTCGCCGATGACCCTGACGACATCCTCGCCGACGACCCTGGGGTCGGCGGAGGACAGGTGGAACTCCTTGTGAATGATCGCCTCGCACGCCTGGGTCACGACGGCGATGCGCGAGAGCGTCACCTCGCTGTAGCCGCGGTCGAAGGTCGCCATGAGCGCCTGCCGGCATTGAGCATAGCCCGTCGCGATCGGCAGTTCGCGGGAAAGATCCACTCCCTCGAATGCCTTGGCGAGGCGCTCGTCGAGATCGAGATGATCGTCATCGCGCCAGCCCGTCAGATCGACGAAACGCGCGTTGACGCCTTTCAGCCGCAACAGAAGCGCGGTGTTGAACGCCGAATGCGCCTCGCCCAGCGCGGCGAGCATTTCCCGCACCGTCAGGAGGTGATTGTCGAGCCTGAAATGGCCGTAGGAGCACAGCCGCTGCAGGTCGACAAGGCAGGTCCTCACGCCCTCGATACGCTCGGTGACGAAATTGTCCGCCGTCTCGCAGGCTTTGGGTTCGCTGAAGATATCCGCGTTGCGCCGGCGCATGCGCCGCGCCACCTCGCTCAGCTTCTCGTTCCACGAGCCGTCGGTTTCGGCACTGGCGAACAGCGCGTAGACGCCGGGTTCCCCGGACTTCTTGTGCTCCAGCAGGTCATTGGTGAACCCGCCATAGGCGGAAACGACGAAAATGCGGTTGTAGAGTTCGTCTTCTCGTCTATTGCCGATCAGCACGTTGTCCAGCAATTCGCCCGTGCGCGACATGGACGTGCCGCCGATCTTTTCTACCGTATGCATACTCAATCTCTTGCCCCGATCGGCCCGCCTCGGAGGCGGGCCTGATTCCATGTATGGCGGCCGTCCTTACGCGAATCGGCCCGTTTCAACTTTCACCGGCGCCGCCGGCGCGCGAACGCCGAGGAAGTCCGGACGCGGCTTTGCCGCTGCAAACGGATCGACAAGCCTGTTCGACCACGCGTTGAATACGAAGAACGCGTTCGACCGGGCGAACGGCGTGATATTGCCGTTCGAGCCGTGCATGGTGTTGCAGTCGAAAAGGATTACCGTGCCGGCGCCGCCGGCGGCGTAGTCGATGCCGAATTTCTCGGCGAGCTCGGTCAGCGCCTCGTGCGAGGGGACGCCGACTTCCTGACGCTGCAGCGAGCTCTTGTGGTTGTCCTCGGGCGTCGCGCCGGCGCAGGCCACGAAGGATTTGTGCGAGCCGGGCATCAGCATCAGCGGGCCGTTGAGCGGACCGTTGTCCGTGAGCAGCACCGATGCGGAAATCGCCCGCATCCGCGGCATGCCGTCCTCGGCGTGCCAGGTCTCGAAATCCGAATGCCAGTAGAATTCCTTGCCGGTGAAGCCGGGCTTGTAGTTCAGGCGGGACTGATGGAAGTAGACGTCGTCGTCAAGCAGGAAGCTGACGGCGCCGGCAATCCGCATGTCCCTTGCCAGCCTGTCGAACACCTTGCTCTGGCGCTCAAGCTGGAAGACCGTGCGCACCTCATCGGATTCCGGTTCCGTAATGACGCTGCCTTCGATGAGATCTGCGCCGGGCGAACGCATGCGCGCCGATTCATCCTTCAGCTGCGCGATTTCCTCCGCAGAGAAGACATTTTCCATCACCAGATAGCCGTTCTTCTCAAATGATTCCGTCTGCGCCCTGGTAAGCGGGGCCTCCGGGCTCCACTTGCCCCAGACCACCGGGTCCTTGCGCTCAAGCCATCGCTCGTCTTCCAGACGCGTGGGATAGTCGTCGAGCGGATACTGTGTCGCCGTATGGGCCATTTTCAGTCTCCTTTCGGGTTGTTTCAGTGCCGGGAGCGACGCGCCAGACGCACGCCGCGTCGTCTTGCCAAGAACGTCAGGCTGTCTCCATCTCGGCGGCCGGCGCATAGGAACCATCGTCGCGATGGACCTCTTTGCCCGTGACGGGCGGATTGAAGCAGCAGGCGAGCACCATTTCGCTTTTCGCCCGCACGATATGCCTGTCGTGCCGGTCGAGCGCGTACATCACACCGGGGCGGATCTGATGTTCCTCGCCGGTCGCAAGATCGGTGACCGACCCCTCGCCGGCGATGCAGTAGACGCTCTCGAAATGATGCTTGTAGTGAAAATTGTGCTCGGTGCCCGCGTGGATGCGGGTGATATGAAAGCTGAAGCCCATATCGTCACCCGCCAGCAGCAGCCGCGTGCTGTCCCAGCCGTCCGAAAGCACGAGGCGGTCGCCTTCAC
Organism: Flavobacteriaceae bacterium; assembly: GCA_050249695.1. Taxonomy (GTDB): domain Bacteria; phylum Pseudomonadota; class Alphaproteobacteria; order Rhizobiales; family Tepidamorphaceae; genus JACKJP01. The sequence continues at coordinate 36,775 of JBFWQA010000007.1, forward strand.
GCGCCTTTTCAAGATCTCTGACGATCATGTCTTCTTCGTTCCTTTTGCTTACTCTGCCGCCACCTTCGGCACCTGATTCTTCATGACGGCGTCGACCGCCGCTTCCAGCGTATCGAGGCCCGCGTTGAACTCGTCCATGGTGATGGTGAGAGGCGCGAGCACCTTGACCACCTCGTCGCCGCCGCCCGAGGTTTCGATGATCAGGCCGTTCTCAAAACAGGTGGCACAGATTTCCGCAGCGATCTCGCCATTGCCCGTGTCGATGCCACGCATCATCCCGCGTCCGCGCAGGGTGAAACCGTAGCGCTTCGCCATCGCGGCAAGACGTTGCCGCAAATGTTCGCCCTTGGCCGCAACATCCTTCTGGAATGACGCGTCGGCCCAGAACTTGGCCAGCGCGACCCGGGCCGTCACGAAGGCATGATTGTTCCCGCGGAACGTGCCGTTGTGCTCTCCCGGCGTCCACACATCATATTCGGGCTTCATCAGCGTCACGGCGAAGGGAAGTCCCATGCCGGACAGCGACTTGGCGAGAGTCACGATATCGGGCGAGATGCCCATGCCCTCGAACGAAAAGAAGCCGTTCGTGCGGCCGCAGCCGGCCTGGATATCGTCGACGATGAAGAGCGCGCCATGCGCACGGGCGATTTTCTCGATGCTGCGCAGCCATTTCGCCGACGCGGCATTCAAACCGCCCTCCCCCTGCACGGTTTCCACCAGAATCGCCGCCGGTTCATCGAAGCCGGAGGAGCCGTCCTCGAGCATCTGCGCCAGCATCGCGGCGGTATCCTGATCGCCGAAATAGCCGTCGAACGGCGCTCTGTCGACGCCGGAAAGAACCGTACCCGCGCCACCGCGCTTGCCGGCATTGCCTGTGGCGGCGAGCGCGCCCAGCGTCATGCCGTGAAAGCCGTTGGTAAACGCGATGACATTGTTGCGTCCGGTGACCTTGCGGGCAAGCTTCAGCGCCGCCTCGACGGCGTTGGCGCCCGTGGGTCCGGGGAACATGATCTTGTAGTCCATGCCGCGCGGCTTCAGGATCAGCGTTTCGAAGGTTTCCAGAAACGCTTCCTTGGCCTTGGTGTGCATATCGAGGCCGTGAGCGATGCCGTCGCTCGCGATATACTCTATCAGCGCCGCCTTCATATCCGGGTCGTTGTGCCCGTAATTGAGAGACGAGCAGCCGGACAGGAAGTCGATGTAGCGCTGGCCGTCGCTGCCGGTGAGGATCGCGCCGCGACCCTCGTCGAAGCGCGTCGGGAAGCTGCGGGCATACGAGCGCACCTCGCTTTCCAGTCGCTCGAAAGTGCCGAAATCCTGCGTGTCGTTGCTCTTGGACATTGTGGTTTCCCGTCTGCTGGTCATGGGTTCTGCGGGCGCCTGGGTCAGCCGCGCCGGGTCGATGGGCCCGATGGTCATCAGATGCTCCGTATCGTGACGGCCCTCGAAATGGACGTCCCTGGTGAAATGCGGGCGTCTCTCGACGGGCGCCGAGAAATGGTCGGCCACGGCGCGAAACAGCGCCCAGGAAGCGCTGTTGTCTTCGGTGATCGTGCTCTTCATGAAGCGCACGCCTCGCTCGCCAAGCCGCATGAGCAAGCCCGTCAGGAGGCGCTTGCCGAGCCCCCGGCCGCGGGCCTTTTCGCTAACGCACACCTGCCAGATGAAGAGCGTGTCCGGCTCCTGCGGCGGGATGTAGCCCGAAGCCCAGCCGACGATCTCGCCCTCGGCCTCCGCAAGCATGCAGGTCTCCGCGAAATGCGAGCATTGCAGCAGATTGCAGTAGCGCGAATTGTCGTCGAGCGTCTCGGTCCGGGCGATCAACCGCCACACGCCGGCACCGTCCCGGGCATCGGGCTTGCGTAGGGAAATGACAGGCTTGGCCGTCTGAGACCGGAACGTGTTTTTCCGTGGCGCGGATGTCGCGCGCAGGTTCATTGCTTCCTCCGTTTGGCGTTATGTACTTAGCTTACACTAACTAAATGTCAACCGGACGATTCTCCTGTAACGGCCATTCCGCTGATAAACGCCTGGATCTCCGGTTGCTTTTTCGTCGATTTTTTATCGGCGCACCGGAATGTTAGAGACAGCTGATAAAAATATGAGCAACTATCGCTTTGCTTATGCTAAATTATTTTACAGATGTCCGGGCCTGCCTCAAGAGCTCTGGCTTGGCATTGCCTGCGCGATGTCTAATATGTATGTAAGGCCAAAAGCCGGGAGCCCGAGCCTGTGGATGAACGAACGAGATCCGTGCTGCGGGCCATCCGACAGATTCTCCGCGCCACGGAAGCCAATTCCAAAACGTTGCTGCGAGCCACCGGCCTGACCCCATCGCAGCTGGTTATCCTGCGCATGCTTGAGGAAAACGGGCAGATGTCGGCCGGGCAGATTGCCTATCGCCTGGGGATCACGCAGGCGACGACGACCGGCATACTCCACAAACTGGAGGCGCGAGGCCTGCTCGCCCGCCGAAAGGGCGAACATGACCGCCGGCAGGTGTGGTTATCGCTGACGGAAACGGCAAGGGCGCTCATCGCCAGCACACCCGCTGGCGTCCATGAAAGATTCCAGCAGCGCTTCGGGGAACTGGAAGATTGGGAACAGGCGATGCTGATTGCCTCGCTTGAACGCATCGCGGCCATGCTGGGCGCCGGAGATCTTGACGTTGCGCCGCTCTTCGACGCCGCCGCGCTGGATGAATCGCCGCGTCCGGAGCCGACACTAGAGGAAGCCAACATCGGCAAAGGAGACCTGAAATGAGCTATACGATCGACCGCAGTTTCCCGAAGGCCGACTTCGGCAAAGTCGTCGAGAAGACGCGGGAGGCGCTTGCCGGTCAGGGTTTCGGCGTGCTGACCGAAATCGACGTGAAGGCGACGCTGAAGAAGAAAATCGGCGTGGAGGTCAATGACTATCTCATCCTCGGCGCCTGCAATCCGAACATGGCCTACCAGGCCATGCAGCTCGAGCCGCGCATCGGCTCGATGCTTCCCTGCAACGTCATCGTCCGCGACACCGGTGGGGCGATCGAGGTGAGCGCTGTCGATCCCCTCGCATCGATGGCGGCCATCGACAACGACAGGCTGAAAGCGGTTGCAGGCCAGGTTCGCGGCATGCTCGAAACCATGGTCGGGAACATCGACGCCTGAGCTGAGGCCCCCGCTCTATTGGGCCAGGACGCCCGTGAGCGCCACACGGTAGATTCCGTCTTCCGGCGCCAGCCAGTGAATCTCGCCGCGCCGGATCATCCGGTTCACATGCGCGTGGACCTCGCTGAAGGCGAATCCGTGCTGCTGCGGGTCGAGCTCGCGTGGAAAGACGAAGGGTACGAGATCGGCCACGGATTTAGGTCCGGTAAGGCAGGCTTCGGCGATGATGGCGCAACGCTCGTCGTGATGCGCGACGAGTTCGCGGCAACGCTGATGCACCCCGTAGAAGGGCAGCTTGTGTCCTGCCAGCACGAGCGGATCGCCCGGAATATTGGCCTCCAGAAGCCTGAGCGAGCGCAGGAAATGTCCGAGCGGATCACTGTCCGGATCGGTGCCCCAGACGCTGACATTAGGCGAAATCCTGGCCATGACCTGGTCTGCGGCGAGCAGGATGTTTTCATCGGGGATGTACAGCATGATCTGCTCGGGCGCGTGACCGTCCCCCTGCAGGACGCGGCAGCGCCGCCCACCGACATAGATTTCATCGCCCGAAAGAAGTCTGAGGAATGTATCCGGCAACTCGGAGACCATCGTCAGATATTTGTGACCGCTCGTCGTGATCATTCGCGCCGTTTCTTCGGCCATGCCGTAGCGGCGATAGAAATCGAAATAGAACGATGCGCGGTCCTGGCGCGGGTTGAGCGAAAGATTGACGCACATCAGATAGGCCGTCTGGCTGATCAGCAGCGGCGCGTCATATTTCTCGCAAAGCCAGCCGCTCATGCCGATATGGTCGGGATGGTGGTGCGAAACGATGACCTTCGTGATCGGCCGTCCGCCGAGCGGCCCGGCGAGCAATTGCTCCCAGAATTCGCACATCTTCTTGCTGTAGACGCCGTTGTCGAAGACCGCCCAGCCCTTCCCGTCCTCGATGAAATAGACATTCACATGATTGAGCGCGAAAGGCAGCGGCAGGCAGGCCCAGAGAATGCCGGGCACGATTTCCTTGACCTCGCCCATCTTCGGAGCTTCGTCATAGGGAAATTCCAGCGAGCGCCGGCTGCCCCGCTGACTTTCAGGCACTGCAGACATTGTCATCCTTTCCACGAGGAGCCCGGGCCGGGGCCAATCCGAATTGCCGATGTCGGCACGGCCCCAAGGTTGGCATGGACCTCTTCACATGAGTCAGACTATCAGCCACCCTCGCCTTGTCCAACGCCAAGGCGCGCATCCGAGCAATTCGCTACGGGAATGGCATCGGGCCGAGCAATCCCCGTGCCCTACAGCTTCGGTGTCTTGCCCCCTGCGGCAATCGTCGCCCGCGAGATGATGACCCGCTGTATTTCCGATGTGCCTTCCCACATGATCGTGTAGCGCGCATCGCGGAAAAGCTGCTGTGCCCGAGGATTGTCGACGAGGCCGGCGCCGCCATTGATCTGCAGGCCTTTGGAGGCGACGTCATTGCACATTTCCGACGCGAACAGCTTCACCATGGAGGCTTCGGTGCTGTAGGCCTTTCCGGCATCGCACTTGGCCGCCGCATCATAGAGCATCACTCGCGCGGCATGGATTTTCGTCGCCATGTCGGCGATCATGAACTGGATGCCCTGATGGCCGGCGATTGCCTGGCCGAACGCAACGCGCTCATTGGCGTAGGATACGGCTTCTTCGAGGGCCGCCTGCGCAAGCCCCACGCATTCGGCCGCGAGGGCAAGCCTGGCGAGGTCCAGCACGCTCAGCGCATGCTTCAGACCGGCGCCTTCCTTGCCCACCATCGCGCTTGCCGGAACGCGGACATTGTCGAATGTGATCTCGCCGGTGGTCGTGCCGCGCATGCCGAGCTTGGTGTAGACGTGGCTGACGGTGTAGCCGGGCGTCGGATTTCTGACCACGAACATGGAGATGCCCTTATGCCCGGCATCCGGGTCGGTCTTCGCAACGACGAGGCACACATCCGAACCGACGACATTGCCGATCAGGACCTTCTTGCCGTTCAGCACATATTCGTCGCCTTCGCGCCGGGCGGTCATCCTGATCGTGGCGAGATCGGAACCGGCATGCGCTTCGGTCAGCGCCAGGCAGCAGCTGCTTTCGGCCGTCGCGAGTTTGGGCAGGTAGGCCTTCTTCTGCTCCGGCGTACCGTAGGCGACGAGCGGCTGTATGCCGATCACATAGGCCATCAGCACGCCCGCCGTCGACGGGCAGCCATAGGCCAGCGCCTCCATGATCTTGCACATGGTCGTCGCGTTGACGTCGTGACCGCCATATTCCTTCGGGATGGTCATGCCGCAAAGGCCTGCGGCGGCCATTTTCTGCAGTCCCTCGCGCGGGAAAAGTTCTTGCGTGTCGATGCGCTGCGCGTTGTCCCTCAAATAGGTTTCCGCAAGTTCGCGCGCTGCTTCGATGAGCTTTTCGTTCGCCTGGACCATGAGTGCCGTCTTCCCGTTCCCATACTGGATAATTAATTGACCGAACATTCGGTTGAATATACATTCACCTGGAACCCGTCAAGCGATCGGCCCGCGCGCCCGCCGATCACCCATAATCCCCCTGCCGATCAGGGAGCCGCGGATAATTCCGAATGTATGATACGTTGTTCGACGCCTTCCGCGAAAGTGTCCGCATCGCGCCGGACAATGAATTCTTCTGCGTTCCCAAGGGGCTTCCCTACGCTCCCGATGGCATCCGCCGGACCTATGCCGAGGTGGCCGAGGAGGTCGGCGCGCTGATCGCCGATTATCGCGCCGCGGGCTTCGCCACCGGCCATCGGGTGGGTCTATTGCTGGAAGCCCGCCCCGTCCATTTCATCCATTTCCTCGCGCTCAACGCCCTTGGCGTTAGCCAGGTACCGATCAATCCCGACCACCGCGTCGAGGAGATGCGCTACCAGTTCAGCCACTCGGCCGCGGACATGATCGTATGCCTTGAATCCTACGCGCCGACCGTGCGCGAGGCGGCGGGGCTTACCGAGAAGAAGCCACCCGTCGTGACGATCGAGGACTGGCCGTCCTCATTGCCGCCGGTGACGCCGCGCCCGGATGCCCCCGCGCCCTCGCCCTCGACCGAGGCAGCGCTGATGTACACCTCGGGAACGACGGGTCTGCCCAAAGGCTGCATTCTGACGAACGAATACTGGCAGCTGTTCTCGCAATGGTATCTGGATTTCGCCAAGGACCCGGGAAGCATCTTCCAGCTCCGCCAGGGCAAGGAGCGGCTGATGAATCCGTTGCCGGTCTATCATGTGGCCGCCGGCTCACTGTGCTTCACCAGCATGATGCTCACTCAGGGCTGCTATATCCTGCCGGGGCGTTTCAGCGCCGCGCGCTGGTGGGATACGGTGCGTGAAACCGGTGCGACGCTGCTTCACTATATCGGCCTCGTGCCCGCCGCGCTTCTCAAGCAACCGCCTTCTCCCCGCGACCGCGACCACAACGTCAGATGGGGTCTCGGCGCCGGACTTGAGCCGGATTTGCAGGTCGCCTTCGAGAAGCGCTTCGGCTTTCCCAATGTCGAGGTCTGGGGCATGACCGAAATCGCAGCGTTCACGGCGGCTGAAAGCCCTCCCCGGCATCTGGGAACACGGCATGTCGGGCGTGCGATCCGCGATCTGAAAATACGCATTGTCGACGACGAGGAGAAGGACTTGCCGCCCGGCACGCCGGGCCAGTTGCTCGTCCGTTTCGACAATCCACGCCCGCGCTTCGGCTTTTTCGACGGCTACCTGAACAACCCGGAAGCGACGGAGGACGCCTGGCGCGGCGGCTGGTTCCACACCGGCGATATCTGCATGCTCGACGAGGCCGGCGACATGTTCTTCGTCGACCGCAAGAAGAACATCATCCGGCGATCCGGCGAGAACATAGCGGCGGGCGAAATCGAGGCCCTGCTGCTGAGCGACCCGTCGGTCGCCTTCGTCGCGGTCATTGCCGCACAGGACGACCTTCGCCAGGAGGAAGTCTATGCCTGCATCGTCCCAACCTCCGGTGCGGCCGGGGACCGCGCGCACGCCGAGCGCCTGTTTGCCCTGTGCGCCGATAAGCTGGCTTACTACAAGGCGCCGGGTTGGATACTATTTCTCGATTCGCTGCCGATGACGGAAACGCAGAAGGTGCGCAAGACGAACATATTCGCGCAAGGCGAGGATCCTCGGACTCATCCCGATGTCTTCGACTTCCGAAATCTGAAGAAGCGCGGCACCTGATATCGGCACGCCAGGCCACGAGGGGGGCCAACAAGGCATGGCAAGAACCGTCAACCCCAACAGACCTGAACTCGAGCAGGAAATCCTGCGCCAGGCTATGCTGGTCTTCGCCGAGAAGGGCTACAAGTATACCACCATCGAGGACCTCTCGGCGGCGGTCAAACTAAAGAAGACGAGCATCTATCACTATTTCGGCAGCAAGGAAGAAATCCTCTTCCGCGCCATGCAGATGAACCTCAGGCAATCGCTCGACCCCCTTCTCGAGATCGAGCAGGAGGAACTCGGCCCTTACGACAAGCTGCGAAAGGCGATTACCGTCGTCGCATTGGCCACCACCGACGCGCCTTTCGTCGGCAATCTCTTCATGACCGACCGCGCCGCGATGTCGCCGAAGCATCTCAAAACCTGCCTCGATCTGCGCGACCGGCACGAGACGGTGATGCGCAAGATTATCGAGGACGGAATCGCGAATGGATCCTTTGCGCAGACCGACGTGAAAACAGCTGTCCGGCTGATATTCGGCTCGCTGCACTCGCTCTCCAACTGGTGGAAGCCGGGCGGACGTCTGAGCCAGCAAGAGGTGGTCGAACAGTATACCACGCTGCTCGCCGACCGGATGATGAGCGCGAAACGCTGAGCGGCAGCAAACGCGGTGGAACGGGACCTGCTGAGCTGATAATAAGTTCAGTTACAAAAAAATACGAGCACCCGACGATCACGTGGCTGCCTGTGGAGGAATCGATGACCCATGTCGTTGAGAGCATTTGCCGCAATTGCCTGGCCTATTGCCCGGTCCTCGTCACGGTCGAAGACGGCAGGGCCGTTAAGGTCGCCGGCGACCCGCGGGCGATCGAATATGAGGGCTACACCTGCCCCAAGGGCCGCGCGATGGCCGATCAGACGAATATGCCGGACCGCCTGCTCCACAGCATGAAGCGCGGCAATGGCGGCAGCTTTTCGCCGATCGCCTCCGCCCAGGCCATCGACGAGATCGCGGCGCGCCTGCAAGCCATCATCGACAAGCACGGTCCGCGCTCGGTGGCGATGTATCTGGGAACGGGGACCCTGCAGCATCCCTTCGGCGCGATGATGGCGATGGCGATGCTTCGTGCGATCGGATCGCCGATGATTTTCACGCCGACCACGATCGACAAGCCCGCCGAAAGAATTTCCATGGCCATGCACGGCTACTGGATGGGAGGGGGGCAGGCCTTTGAGGGCGCCGATACGTGGATGCTGATCGGCGCGAATCCCGTCATCGCCAAATCGAACGGTGTGCCGTGGAACAATCCGGGCATGCGGCTGAAGAATGCCGTCCGCGACGGACTGAAACTGATCGTGGTCGACCCGCGGCTTTCAGAAACGGCCAAACGGGCGCATGTCCATCTGCAGGCGCGCCCCGGAGAGGATCCCGCCATCCTTGCCGGCATCATCAATGTGATCATCGCCCACGACGTCTATGACAGGGATTTCGTCGCCGCCAATACGAGAGGGTTCGAAACCCTGCGGGACGCGGTCGCACCCTATACGCCCGAATACGTCGCCGAACGCGCCGGCATCGATGCCGGCGACCTCATTGAAGCGGCCCTGACCTTTGCCCGCGCAAGGCGCGGCGTCGCGATCTGCGCGACCGGTCCGAGCTTCTCCATGCGCAGCAACCTTACCTACTACCTGTCGCTTTGCCTCAATACGCTGTGTGGACGGTGGGCGCGCGAGGGCGAGAGCGTGGTCTATCCGAACGTGCTGCTTCCGGCCTATACGCCAAAAGCCCAGGCACTGCCGCCCTATCCCGTGCGCGGCGACCAGAAGATGCGGGTTTTCGGCCTGACCGACAGTCCCGCCGGGATGCCCTCGGCAGCACTCCCCGACGAAATCCTCCTGGAAGGCGACGGTCAGGTGAAGGCGCTCTTCTGCATCGGCGCCAATCCGGTATCGGCATTTCCCGACGAAAGAAAAACGATCCGCGCGTTGGAATCGCTCGACCTGTTCGTCGCCATCGACGTCATTCTCTCGGCAACGGCGAAGCGCGCCGACTATGTCATCGCGCCGCCCATGCCGCTGGAGCAGCCGGCAACGACCTATCAGGCGGAGGCCATGAAGTTTGTCGGCCCGCATCGCGGCTTCGACATGCCCTGGGCGCAATATGCGCCCGCGGCCGTTCAGCCGCCGGCCGGATCGGACGTCGTTGCCGAGCATGAGTTCTTCTTCCGTCTGGCGCAGAAGCTCGGCCTCTCGCTCACCTGGATCAATTCCCACGCGATGCACAAATTCGAAGAAAGTCCGCCGCAGAGCTTTGCGCTCGACATGTCACGCGTTCCGACGCTGGACGAAATCTTCGAGCTTGCGACCTCGAATGCGCGCGTGCCGCTGTCCGAGGTGAAGAAATACCCACATGGAAAACGCTTCGATATCGATGTGAAGGTGGAGGCGGGCGACCCGGACGGCACGGGCTGGCTCGAACTGGCCGACCCCATGATGATGGCCGAACTGGCGGAGGTGCGGACCGAACCGGCAACACATCCGAAAGACCCGCGCTTTCCGCTGCAGCTCGTCTGCCGCCGCGTCAACAATATGATGAACTCGACCGGGACGAATATCCCTAACCTTCTCAAGGGGCAATCCTTCAACCCGCTCTGGATCAACCCCGCCGACGCGCAAAGTCTCAATCTCAGGGACGGCGACAAGGTGCGCATCCGATCGCGCTATGACGAGGTCGTCAGTTTCGTCGAGTTCGACAAGTCTCTCAGGCCCGGCGTCGTCTCGATGACGCACGGGTTTGGCACGCACGGTCCGGACGGCGAGACCGATCCGCGCGTCGCCGGCAGCAATATCAATCTGCTCATCCACATGGACGAGCACGACCCGATTTCGGGCATTCCGAGAATGAGCGCGATCCCTGTCTCGGTCGCTTCGGCCTGAACGCCGGTCAGCCCGCTTCCAGTACCGCGCTCAGGAATTGCTGAGTCCGCTCTTTCTGCGGGCTGCCGAAGATTTCCGACGGTGGCCCCTGCTCCTCGATCTTGCCATCGTAGAAGAAGCAGACGCGATCCGATATTTCCTTCGCAAAGCCCATCTGGTGGGTAACCATCAGCATGGTGAGATTGTGCGCGTCGACCAGCTTCCGGATGACGTTGGTGACTTCGCCGATCACTTCCGGATCGAGGGCCGACGTCACCTCGTCGAACAGCATCACCTTCGGGCGCATCGCCAGCGCGCGGGCGATGGCGACCCGCTGCTGCTGGCCGCCCGAAAGACGCGCGGGATGCTGGTCCACCTTGTCCTCCAGCCCGACCATGCCGAGGAGTTCGAGCGACCTCTCGCGCGCCTCTGCCCTGGGCAGGCCGAGAACGTGAACCGGCGCCTCCATACAGTTCTCCAGCGCGGTCATGTGCGGAAATAGATTGAAGTGCTGAAAGCACATGCCGATATTGCTGCGCATCCGCCGGATGTGTCGGCGGTCCGCAGGCACCAGCTGGCCGCGTTTTTCCATGTGCGTCAGCGGCTCGCCATCGACATAGATGACCCCGCCATTGATGGTCTCCAGCGTCATCAGCATGCGCAGCACGGTTGTCTTGCCCGATCCGAACGGGCCGATCACTGTCACCATCTCTCCCTCGTCCACGTCGAGGTCGAGGGAATCGAGCACCACCAGATCGCCGTAGCGCTTGGTCACGTTCATGAACCGGACCATCGGCACCTTTTCGCCTTCCAGCCGCAGCGGATATCCCGACATGTCTTCTGCAGTCATCGTGTCATTCCGAGCTTCTTGCGCACCCAGGTCTCGAATGCGCGGATCAGGGCGGCCGACGGTAGCGAAATGGCCAGAAAGATCAGGCCGACCAGCGTGTAGGGTTCCAGATAGCGGTAGCTTTCCGAGCCGATGGCGGTCGCCGTATGCATGAGTTCGGCGACCCCGATCACCGACAGCATCGGCGTATCCTTGAAGATGCCGACCAGATAATTCCCCATGCCGGCAAGCGATGGCGGCAGGGCCTGCGGGATGATCACCCGGAAATAGGTGCGGGCCGGGCTCAAGTTGAGCGCGGCGCTGGCCTCCCACTGGCCGCGCGGCACGCTGTCGAGCCCGCCCCGATAGACCTCGGAAAGATAGGAGGCATAATGGAGGCCGATCGCGATCATGCCGGCGACCCAGGGCGACAGCCGGATACCGAATTGCGGCCCGACATAAAAGACGAAGAAAATCTGCAGGATGAGCGGCGTTGAACGAATGAACTCGACCGTTTCGCGCACGGCGAACGTCAGCGGCCGGAACGGCGTCCTTTGCGCAAGAGCCAGCATCAGCCCGAGAACGACCGCGATCGCATAGCCGATGCCCGCTGCCAGCAGCGTGTTTCCTGTCGCCTCGATGAGACGGGGCAGGATGTCCAGCGTGAAGTCCCAGCGCCAGTCGAACATCGCGGTCAGGCCCTGCTCAGACGCCGGCGCATACGGCGTTCCAATCCGCGCATCGCCGGCGTTATGACGAAACGCGCCATGGCGTAATAGATGATGAGCGCGGTCCCGAACGCCTGGGCGGAAAGAAAGGTCGTGCCATTGATCTGCTTGGCCTCGAACATCAGGTCGGCCACAGCGATCAGCGAGACCAGCGCGGTGCCCTTCAGGAGCTCGATCAGCAGATTGCCCCAGGGCGGCAGCATGATGACAAGCGCCTGCGGCAGGATGATCCGGCGCATCCGCTGGCCGCCGCTCATGTTGAGCGCGATCGCCGCTTCCCACTGGCCACGCGGCACGGCGAGAATGGCGCCGCGCACGAGTTCGGCCCCGTACGCGCCGAGGTTCATCCCCACCGCGACGAAGCCGGCGGTGAACTTATCGAAGGTAAGGCCGAAGAGCGGGAGAACGAAAAATATCCAGTAGAGCTGCACGAGCAGCGACGTGCCGCGAAAAATCTCGATATAGACCGTCGCGATCCAGCGCGGCACGACGTTGCCGGAGAGCCGCATGAGCCCGGCGGCAAGAGCCACGGCGATCGCCAGCAGCGCGGCGAACACCGTCTGGATCGCCGTGACGACGGCGCCATCGATAAAGCGCGGCCCATACTCGGCGAGGAATGCCGGATAGCTCATCGTGCACCTCTCTCCGAGATGGCGCTAGCGCAAACCCCTGAAGGGAGCCGCGGGTTTCACGTCACAAACCCGCGGCCCGATCCGAATCCGGCCGCCGCTCAGCGATTGTTGCAGACCCATTCGGTCGTCCTGTCGCCCGGCAGTTGGGACTTCGTGTAGCCATACTCCTCGACAGCCGCCATCATCTCCTGCGAGCCCAGATACTCTTTCTGGGCCGCATTGAATTTCTCCAGGAAATCCTTGTCGCTGTCGCGGAAAGCGATGCCGACCCAGTTCTGTGTCCACTCCGGCAGCGCGGATGGATCGGTGACCTCGACCTGCGGGTTTTCCTCGGCCAGATTCAGCGCCGTGAAATAGGTAACGCCGCCGGCGTCTGCCCGTCCGGCCTTGACCGCGGCAAGAATCTCAGTGGGTCCGGGCACGGTCATGATATTAGACTCGTCGACCCCTTCCTTCTTGGCCGCTTCAACCGTGTTGTAGCCCGCCCCGGTCACGAAAGTCGCGTCCTTGGCCTTGATGTCCTGATAGTTGTTGATGTCCTTCGGGTTGCCTTCGGGAACGATGAAGGCGTCGGACACCTTGCCCATGGGTTCCGCGAAGGCCACGTTCTCGCAGCGGCTCTTCAGGATATACATGCCGCCCGTGATGACATCGAAGCGGTTGGCCTTCAGGCCGGGTATGAGGCCGCCCCATTCGGTCGTAACGGGCTCGATATTGTCGTAGCCCATTTTCTTCAGTACGCCGATGGCATAGGCATTCACGAAACCGAGCGGCTTGTTGTTCTCGCCCGGAAAGGCCCAGGGGACCTCGTTGGCAAACCCGATCCGGATCGACTTGCCGCTTTCGATACGGTCCATCAGCGGGCCCGCCTGGGCCGCCGAAAGTCCGATCCCCAGGATGAGCGAAGCGGCGGCAATTCCCTTCAGCAATGTCCGTCTCACGTCGTTTCTCCTCCTTATGATGATGATCCAAATTGCATTGTTGTGTACAGCAGCACGTATGACGCGCCGACGTCAACGATTTGGAGCTTATTTTAATGCCATCATGGGCGAGATACTATCTATGCTGTATACAGCTTATGGCCGAAATGAAGGATCCGGACTGTGATGAAAGGCGTTGCGGCGGACGGTCCCGGGCGCGGGGAAACGCAAAGCGGCGCCGCCCGGGAGCGCTTCGAGCGGCTCTACGAGACGCTGCGCAACCGCATCTGCCTGCTTGACTATCCCCCCGGTCACCGGCTCAGCGAGGAAGCGCTGGCCGCCGAGTTCGGCGTGAGCCGGACACCACTGCGCCGCGTCCTCGGCTGGCTGGAAGCGCAGGGATTGGTGCGGTCCGTGCAGGGCGTCGGCACCATCGTGACCGATGTGGATATCGGTGCGCTGGGACAGATCTATCAGCTGCGCATGGAGCTTGCCGAACTGATCGGCAAACTCGGTCCGCACGCCGCGGCCGACCGGATGGTTCTCCTGTTTCAGAGCCTCAGCGAACGCGGCCGGGCGCTCGCAGCCCTGCCGGACGCGCGCGCCTTCGCGCAGTTCAACATCGATGTCTTCCAGGCCTTGATGCAGCTTTCAGACAACAAACCCCTGCGCGAGACGAGCGAGCGTCTGTTCTACCTGACGAGCCGGATCTGGCTGCAATCGGTGCCGCAGATCGACCTCGGCCGCGAGGCGACGATCCTTGCGCGCGAGGTGGAGGAATTGCAGACGGCAGTCGAGGTCGGCGATCTTGCCGCCGTTGGGCTCATACGGCGCGCGCATATATCGATGAGCTTCATCCGCCTGAAACGCTACCGCGAAAGCTGACGGTCAGCGCGGCCTGAGGCTTTCCACATGCGCGGCCACCGCGCCGCGCCGGTCCTGCGTGCCCGGATGGGTGCTCAGCCAGTTGCTGCCGTCTTCGCCCTCATCTTTCGTAATGCGGCCGATCAGGTCGATGAACGCAAACGGGTCGCGTCCGGCCGCCAGCATCAGTTCGGCGCCGCGCATGTCGGCCTCGCGCTCGAATTGGCGCGAATGGCTGAGATTTGCGAGCGCGGCGCCCTGTGTCGCGACCTCCTCGACGATCTGACCGGAGTCGCCGCCGATCGCGGCGATCATGAAGCCGACGCCGAGGACGCGGTAGAGATTGCGCAGGCCATGCTTCTTTTCCACATGAGCGAGTTCATGTGCCAGAACACCCAGGATTTCGTCGTCGTCACGCGCGATTCTGACGAGTTCGTCCGTCACGACCACCGTGCCGCCCGGCAACGCGAATGCGTTGGGCCCGATCGCCTTGCTCTGCCGGAACAGGAGCCTGGGAGCGGCATCAGCGACATCGGTGCTGGAGGCCAGTGCGGTAAAAGCGGCTTCAAGCGTCTCCCGGCGCTGCGACGGCAGGGCAGTCTCGTCGAACAATGTCCTGTCGAGGGTCGAAAGCGCCCCGGCGTCCATGACCTGAGTGAGCGAAGACGGCGTTGCCCAGGCCGCGACCGACGCGGCGACAGGCAGGCCATAGCGATACAGGCCCATGATGACCGCGATGGTGAGAACGGTCAGAACGGCAATGGCTCGCCATGATCCCTCCAGCCGCGACAGGCGGGAGAAGAAATGCCGCTCGCGGTTCAGAATCCGGTCAGCACCCTCATTGTCGTCCGTCTCGAACACGCTGCCGTCGCTCATCGTGAGTTTGCGGTGGACGCGGCCCAGCCGGTCGCTCACCGACGCCAGGTCGAAACGCCGCAAGTTCCCCTCGACATCCGTGACGGTGACCTGCCCCTCGTCAAAGGCGATCAGTTCCGCAGCCTGCGACTTCGCCTCGCCAGGGGCGAAGAGCCGCCCCGATATCCTCAGCTGAGCCATCTGGTGGGCGCCTCCGGATCGCGCCTTACAGGCCGAAGTCGATGCCCTCGATATCGAGGAACTCCGCTGTCGCGACGTTTCCTTCGCGTTCGGACGCGGCGACGATCTCGCTCACCGGCGCGCTTGCCGACAGCGCCGTATGCTCGCTCTTGTAGCGCCACGAACGGATCGCCGCCCATGGCCGCATCAGTCCGACGGTCGCCAGGATGATGAAGGCATTCGATATCAGGATCCAGACATACCGCCCGCGCGACAGGTCTGAATGCAGCGGATGCTCGCCTTGGAGCACCGTCGCCTGATAGGCGAGATTGCGCACGCCGCACTGATAGAAGAAGTAGCCGAAGAAAAAGGTCGAGTAGAGACCGATGGCACTGATGGTACCGACGGTCACGATGACCGGATTTTTGGCGATTTCCTCGCTCGATGCACCGTTGAGACCGAGCGTGCCGGAGACCGCGAAGAGAATCCCGCCGATCGCCGCGCCCGTCGCGATGGCGGCGACAAGCCAGATCAGACCGAACCCGATGGAGGCGAACCAGTTCCGGTAAAGCGGCCGCAGCCTCACGGCGGTTGCAAAAGGCGCGTTGCCGAACCGCATATTATTGCCGATATAGTTCGACACCTCGCGCGACGCGAGCGGCGCGAGAAACCCCGCAGTCACAAATGCCGCGAGAGGCATGATGATGAAAGCGAAGAACGCGCTCCAGTAGTTGCCCTCAAAGCCGAACCTTATGTTGCGATGGCTCGTCATCCGCGCGCTGAAACGCAGCGCCTTGTTGATGATCCAAGGAAAGCCGAGCGCATAGGGGATGAGCAGGACAAAGGCGATCGGCGTGATGCTGACGAGGATGTTGTAGCCGATCAGCAGCACGATCACGATGATGCGCCCGATCAGGATCTGCACCGGGCGCGCGTGATAGTCGAAATTGTGTCCATCGAGGAACGTGTTGCCGTAGAAATAGCGCAGCCGACGGACTTTCGCCCAGGCGCTATAGACGCCTAAAGTGACGAGCGTCAGGAGCAGATTGACGATCCAGATGCCGAAATATTCCCGGGCTGTGCCGGAGAACGAAAAGCGATTCATGAAATGGATGCCCCCGCAGGCAATGTCTGAAAACTCTGAACGCTACCAGCGCGGGTGCGGGGGTCAAACGGTTTTTGGCGCGATAGTGCCTCTTCGCCTCTGCAAGTGCTGAAATTACTCCAGCGCGTGCTCGGCGGGTTTTCCGACATAGCCGCGCCATCCGCCGAACCGTGTGATGTTCGGCGCATCGGCGACCGCCAGCGCCTCAACGAGAAAGCCCTGCACTGACCCGCCGTCGTCGAGACGGATCGTGCCGATGCCGAGCGGGGTCGGAATGGCGGAAACGAAGCGGGCGAAGCCCTCAGCTGGGAAGGACCAGATCTCAAGTTCGATAGAGGCGCCCTTCTCCGGCCCGACGCGCAGCAGGCCGGGTTTTGGCGGCACGCTGCCCGGCAGAACGAAGAGATTGTATTCTGCCGCCGTCGCGGCCTCGCGCACCAGCGTCGCACCGAGCGCCCGCACTTCATGATTGAGCGCCATCCCGCTCAGATGGGCGCCGACGACGGCGAGTTGGATCGGTGCCGAAACCGGCGCGGCGGCCTGAACAGCATTGATGCGCCGTGCGTGAGCGTCACCTGTGAGTTCGCGCCCGAGCGAGGCAAGGCGCCGGTCGCTGCCACCGCGGCCGAGCAGCGTGACGCTTGCGGGCAGCCCGTCGCTGCGCAGGCCGGTCGGCAATGTCAGCCCGCACATGTCAAGCAGATTGACGAAATTCGTATAGGTGCCCAGTCTGGCATTCGGCCCGAACGGATCGGCCTCGATGTCGGCCAGCGTACAGATGCCGGGGATACTCGGCACGCACAGGACATCGATACCGGCAAGCTCCTGTTCTGCCTCGCGCTTGAGCGCCTGTAGCCGATAGAGTCCATTGAAGGCGTCAACGGCCGACATTTCCCTGGCACCCGTGATGATTTTTCGGGTGACCGGATGCAGCGCATCCGCATGCCCTTCCAGAAATCCGGCGATCCCCGCGAGCCGTTCGGCCAGCCAGGGGCCATGATAGAGCAGATCGGCGGCCGCATAGAACGGCGTGAAATCCACTTCCCGGACGTTTGCGCCGAGCGACTTGAGGAGCGCGGCGGTCTCGGCGAAGGACCTTGCCTGCACTTCGTCGCCGAAGAACCGGATGGAGGCAGCGGAAGGAATGCCGATCCGCGACGTGGCGACGGAGGCGCGGCTGCCCGCGAAATCATAGGCGCGCGAGAACGGATCGGCGGCGTCATAGGAAGCCGTTACGGAAAAGACCGCTTCCGCGTCGGCGACCGATTGGGCGAATATGGAAATGCAATCGAGCGTCCGGCAGGCGGGCACGAGCCCGCGCGTCGATAGCGCCCCGAGTGAGGGTTTCAGGCCAACGATCCCGTTCAGCGCCGCCGGCACGCGGCCGGACCCGGCCGTATCGGTCCCCAGGGAAAACGCCACGATGCCATGTTTGACGGCGACGGCCGAGCCTGAACTCGACCCGCCGGGCACGAGTGTTGCGTCGACCGCGTTGCGCGGCACCGGATAGGGCGTGCGCACGCCGACAAGTCCGCTGGCGAACTGATCGAGATTGGTCTTGCCGATGCAGATCGCACCCGCCTGCTTCAGCGCCCGGACGACCGGCGCGTCCGTCTCCGGCACATAAGCAAATTCCGGACAGGCGCAGGTGGTCGGCATGCCCGCAACGTCGATATTGTCCTTTACCGCGAACGGCACCCCCCACAATGGCTTGCCGGCGTTGCGCGGCCCGATCGCGGCGGCTGCGGCGCGCAGAGACGCCGGCGATTCCAGATGGATGAAGATGCCCGGATCGTCCGCGGCCTCGATCCGCGCGAGCACGGCCTCGATGACGTCGAGCGGCGTTCTGCCCGCGTCGTAGGTGGCGCGAAGGCTGTCGAGCGTGAAGGCGATGTCTGACATGATGATCTTCGTCTCAGAAAGGCGGATGCGGAATGGCTTCGATGAGGGCCCTGGTATAGGGGTGCGTGGGGGCGGAGAGTACCGCCTCGCAATCCCCCTCCTCGATGATCTCGCCCGATTTCATCACGATGATCCTGTCGCAGAGCAGTCGGACGACGGCGAGATCGTGCGAGACGAAAAGATAGCTCATGCCGAGCCTTGCCTTGAGATCGACGAGCAGGTTGAGCACCACCGCCTGAACGGAGACGTCGAGCGCGGCCGTCGGCTCGTCGAGCACCAGCAGCGCCGGATCGACCGAGATTGCCCGGGCGATGCCGACACGGGCCTTTTGACCACCCGACAGCTGATGAGGAAACCGGTCCAGAAGATGGACCGGCAGTCCGACAAGCGTTGCGAGTTCTTCAACTCTTGCATTGATCGCCGCCGCCGATCTCTCCTTTCCCATCCGATGGATCGGATCGGCGATGGACCTGCGCGCCGTAAATCGCGGATTGAGGCAATCGGTCGGATCCTGGAACACCATCTGAAGCCGCGGTCGCAAGGGCGAGGCAGCGAAACCGGCGGCTGGCGTGGCGCTGATATCGACGCCCTCGAACATGATGGAACCGGATGTCGGGTCGAGAAGCCGCATCACCATCGACGAGGTGGTCGACTTTCCGCAGCCCGACTCCCCGACGAGGCCGACGCTTTCCCCGGCGCCGATCTCGAAGCTGATACCGCCGACGGCACGGAAGACTTGCTGTCCCTCCGCCGGCCTTCCAAACCACTTTCCGGTCTTCGATTTCATCGGATATTCCTTGACCAGATTCTCCACCTTGAGAATTGGCGTTTCCGACTTCGGCATGATGCTGTTTTCCGGCTCGGGCGGGCGGACGGCATCTTCCGGCAGCAGGTCCCGGATCGTACCCGCCCCATGCGGCGTCGCGCGGATGAGCTTGCGCGTGTAGGGATGTTTGGGACTGGTGAAAAGCGCCCGCGACGGAGCCGATTCCACCACCTCGCCGTCCTTCATCACGATCAGATGCCCGCAATAGGCGGCGGCCAGGCCGAGATCGTGGGTGATAAGGATCGTCGCCATGCCGCGCTCGCGAGTGAGGTCGGCGACGAGGTCCATCACCGCCTTTTGCGTCGTGACGTCGAGGCCCGTCGTCGGCTCGTCCGCGATCATCAGCTGCGGCTTGCAGGCGAGCGCGAGCGCGATGACGATGCGCTGGCACATGCCGCCGGAAAGCTCGAACGGATAGGAGTGGTAGCGCTCCTCGGGATTGTTGATGCGCACCTGACGCAGGACGTCGATGGCCTTTTCCCTGGCGTCGGCACGCACCGCCTCTACGTGCTGGATCAGCACGTCCTCGATCTGGTGCCCGACCTTGCGGATCGGATTGAGCGCGGCGCGCGGATTCTGGAAGATCATCGACATCTCCCGCCCGCGCAGATCGCGCATCGCGCTTTCCGTGGCCTGCCTGAGGTCGATGCCGCTGAATTCCGCCTTGCCGCCGGAGATGAAGCCGGCGGCGTCAAGAATGCGCATCAGCGCATAGGACGTCACCGATTTGCCCGAACCGGATTCCCCGACGATGCCGAGCGTCTCGCCCTTCTTCAGCGTGAAGGAGACGTCCCGCACCGCATGCACGGTGCCGTTTCGGGTCTTGAAGTCGACCGACAGCCTGTCGATGTCCAGAAGCGTGCTCATGTGGCGTGCCTCGTCAGGTGCGCTGGCGCGGGTCGACGATGTCGCGCAGACCGTCGCCCAGCATGTTGAAAGTGAAGACGGCGAGCATCAGCACGGTACCGGGGAAGATCGCCAGCCACCACTCGCCCGAGACGATGAAGCGCGCGCCTTCCGCGACCATGATGCCCCATTCAGGCGTCGGCGGCCTGACCCCGAGCCCGATGAAGGAAAGACCGGCCGCATTGAGAATCGCCCACCCCAGATTGAGCGATATTTGCACCATCATGGGCGGCAGCGCGTTCGGGAAGATCTGCGTTGCAAGGATACGCAGGTCCGAATTACCCGACAGCTTGGCCGCCAGAACGAAGCCGGCCTCGCGCCGCACATTCACCTCCGCCCGCGACATGCGCGCGTAGAAGGGAAGGTTCACGATGGCCGTCGCGTAGATGATGTTGACCACCGAATTGCCGAGCGCGGCGACGATGCCCATGGCGAGAACGAACAATGGGAAGGCCATGATCGTATCGATGAACCGGCCGGTGATGCGATCGGTCCAGCCGCCGTAGTAACCAGACAGCGACCCGATGACCGAGCCCAGCAGGAACGAAATCGCTACCGCCGACAGGGCGATGAACAGGTCCAGCCTCGTTGCCACGACGACACGTGAAAACACGTCGCGCCCGAGATCGTCGGTACCGAACCAGTGGGCTGCGGAAGGCGCCTGGAGCGCTGCCCCTGGATCGCTCTTGAGCGGATCGTAGGGGACGAGGCTCGGTCCGAGCACCGCGGCGATGACAAAGAGAACGAACAGGATGAAGGCGCCCATTGTCATCGGATTGGAGCGCAGCACATATCCGATATGCTTGAGCGTATTGCGCGAAGATCGGCGACTTTCGGCGGTCTCCGCGGGGACGGCCATGGCTGAAAGCGAACGTCTGATCATGTCTCGTCCCTCCTGTCAGGCATCGAGCCCGACGCGCGGGTCGATGACGGTGTAGGCGATGTCGATGAGCGTATTCAGCGTGACGAAGAGCACCGCCATGGCGAGGACGAAGCCCTGCACCGCCGCGTAGTCGGACACGACCAGCGCCTCCACCGCATAGGAGCCGATGCCGGGCCAGGCGAAGACCTTCTCGACCAGCACATTGGCGCCGAGCATGAAGGAGAACACCATGCCGAGGGTCGTGATGACCGGCAGCAGCGCGTTGCGGAACGCGTAGGTGAACAGTACCCTCGCCCGGGTCAGACCCGCCGCCCGCGCGGTACGCACAAAGTCGCTTGAAAGAACCTGCAGCATCGCCGCCCGTGTCATGCGGGCAATCGGTGCCAGCGTGAATAGAGCCAGTGTGATGGCCGGCAGCAGAAGCTGCGAGAGCGCGGCGAGCGCCGTGTCGGGATCGGCATCGAGCAGCGCGTCGATGACGAAGAAACCCGTGACCGACGGCGGGGCGAAGTGCAGGAAGTCCAGTCGCCCGAGCGGTGCCGGCGAGATGCCGAGCTCGTAGTAGAAGATATAGACGAGGGCGAGACCGGTGAAGAATACCGGCAGCGAGACTCCCGCCGTCACGACGAGCCGGCACAGATGATCGACCCATGTACCCGGACGGGTCGCCGCCAGAATTCCGAGCGGGATCGCGATCGCCAGCGAGAGGACGAGCGCGAACAGCGTCAGTTCGAGCGATGCGGGAAGCCTTGTCGCGATATCGGAGACGACCGGCTGGCCGGTGGAGATCGAGTTCCCCAGATCGCCGGCCGCCAGATCGCCCACATAGCGCATGAACTGCTCGGGCAGCGACTTGTCGAGCCCGAGCGCCACGCGGACCTGCTCGATCGACTTGGCGTCGGCCGCCGGCCCGGCGAAATAGACCGCCGGATCGCCGGGCAACGCCCGGGTCAGAATGAAGGTGACGACGATGACACCGAACAATGTCGGGATCGCCTGTACGAATCGGGAAAGCACAAGCTTCACGCGTGATCGGAACATCTTAGCGTCACCTCTCCTCTGGGGAGCGCCTTGCCAGCCTCAGGCCTTGCTGATGGTGCGGGCGTCCGGCTGCCGGTGGAACCAGTATTCGTAGCCGTCGACCTTCTTGGTCATCGCCGAGCTCAGCGCCGGCTGCCAGAGCGGAATGCGCGGCACGTCGGTGAAGGCGATTTCGATGAGGCGTTTGATCTTCGGCTCGTATTCCGGATTGTCGACCGGCATGTGCAGCGTCTCGTCGACCAGCTTCTGGACTTCCGGATTGGCGTAGTTGGAGGAGTTGAAGAGATTGCCCTCCAGATAGGCCCAGTAGAAATAGTAGTCGGGATAGTTGAGCCAGCCGCCGAAATCCTCCAGATGCATCTCGAGGCGCTTTTCGACCAGGCAGGCGGTGCGCCAGTTGGCGCCCGGAATCTTCTCGATCGGCGCCTTGACCCCGATCTTGGCGAGATTCTCCTGGATCAGCAGCGCCGCCGGCTCCATCCAGGAGACGAGGTCGAGGCTGATATAGAAAGGCACGGTGAACCCGTCCGCATAGCCCGCCTCGGCCAGCAGCGCCTTCGCCTTTTCAAGGTCCGTCGAATAGGGGAACGGCTGCGGCCAGACGGTCGAATCCGGCGCCATCGACTTGCCACCCCACATCGGCACGCCGAGTGAATAGGCCGCCGTCTTGAAGATATCCTCATAGGGAATAGCATAGGCGACGGCCTGCCGGACCTTCACGTTCTGGAACGGCTCGAATTTCAGATTGCAGCCGACGACGAACAGGCAGTTCTCGACCGGCGTCGAGACGACCTCGGCCTTGCCGGCATCCTTCAGTTCCTTGGCGTCCTTTGAGGGCATGTCGAAGGACATGTCGACATCGCCCTTCTCGATGAGCGCACGGCGTGTGGAAGGCGACGGAATCTCGCGCATGACGACGCGTTCCACCCCGGGCAGCGGACCGCTCGTCCACCTGTCGTTACGCTTGTAGACGAGCTGCTGGCCGGGATCCCAGCGCTCCACCACGTAGGCGCCGCTGCCGGCCGTATTGCGGTGAAGATATTCGGTCGCCCAGGGATCGTCCGTCGTCGCATGCGCCATCGCAACTTTGGAGTTGATGATGAACGGGACGGGGACGGCGAGGTCCGGGATCGTCAGTTTGCTTTCCCGCGGGATCGTGACCTTGATCGTCCTGTCGTCGATGACCTCGAACTGCGCGGGATCGCCGAGCAGGCCTGCCTTCATCTGCGTCGTCGGGAAACCGCCGAGGCTGACGGCCCGGTCGAGCGACCACTTGACGTCGGTTGCCGTGACCGGCGCCCCGTCTGCGAACACCGCGTCCTTGCGCAGGTGGAAGACAATCGTCGTACCGTCCTCCGAGACGTCCCACCGCTCCGCAAGATCCGGCTCGATCTTGCTGGAATCGTAGCTCAGCGAACCGTCGGGCATCGTCTTCGAGCCGAAGGTGACCAGCCTGTCATAGGCATTGACCGCGACCTGATAGCTCGGCCGGTTCGTGCCCTTGCGATGCAGGTCGAGCGAATTGATCGTTGTGCCCAATGCTATCACGGCCGTCTTGCCGGAGGCGGCCGATGCGGGCAGCACGCGAGCGAGCGGTACAAGACCCGCGCCCACCGAGGCGGCCGATATCGATTTCAGGAAAGTTCGCCGGTCCATGAGAAACCCCCTTTTCGGACTGCTGCGACGCAACAAAATTGCATGCAATATTGCATACAATTAACGAAGCAGATTTCGTGCCAGTTGGGGGATTTCACTAAACCATTGAAAAAATTTACGTTTTTCAAATGCCTGGAAAAGGAGCGTGCACGAAGCTGATTAATTATTGAGCTTGGCGCATCAATGATAGGCTATCCACACTCGTCGACGACCGGTCAGAGGGCGGAATCCGAGCTTGTTTCGACGACAGAGGCCGCAGCCTCGCGCACTGTCAGGATATGCGCCTTCATGCTTTCATAGGCCGCGTTGCCGTCCCTGGCGTCGATGGCCTCGATGACGCGCTCATGTTCGGCATGCGAAAGCGAAATGCGTTCCGCGATCCGGAACTGAGCGCTGCGGAAATGGAATACGCGCCGCCGCGCCTCATACGCCGTTTCGACCAGCGCGGGGTTGTGCGTGCCGTCGTAGATCGCCTGGTGAAACTTGGTATTGATCGCCTCGTAACCGGCACGGTCCTCCGCGGCGACACATGCCGCGGACAGTTCGTGAAGACGGTGAAGGCCCTGCTTTTCTTCCGCGCTCATCCGCTCGGCGGCAAAGCGCGCGCAGGTCCCTTCCAGTTCGGCCATGACCTCGAAAAGCTGCAGGAGCCGCTCCCGGCTCTGGACGAGGACGACAACGCCCTTGTGCGGACGCTTTTCCACAAGGCCGAGTGCCGAAAGCTGGCTCAGCGTCTCGCGAATGGGCGTACGCGAGACTTCGAACCTGTCGGCGAGGCTTTGTTCGTCGAGCCTGACGCCGGGACCGAGCACGCCGGTGACGATCTCGTCAGAGAGGATACGCCGCAGCCGGTCCACCACGGTTTCCCGCGTTGCGGGCTTTCGATCCGCCATCCGTCCAGCGACGCTCATCATTCTCTCGAACAGTTGCGATTCCTGCCCCGTCGCAATGTTCTGGCCCCAAACCCGCGCGATGTCGAGGCCCATCCCTTGCCGGCACGCGGCGCCCTCGCGCCCCGGGTCAACAACAACCATGGTGCAATGCAAAATTTTATGAAACTCTATTAGCTTGTGTGTTGACCTGTAATCAGTCGAATGTCGATCAAGGCCGCCATCCATCATCTGACCCACTACCGGTACGACCGTCCGGTCACGCTGGGGCCGCAGATCATCCGTCTTCGGCCTGCCCCGCACAGCCGAACGCGGGTCATATCCCATTCCCTGAAGGTCAGTCCCGCCGGACATTTCGTCAATCATCAGCAGGATCCCTACGGCAACTGGATGGCGCGCTTCGTGTTCCCCGAACCGGTGCGGGAACTCAAGATCGAAGTCGATCTCGTCGCCGACATGACGGTCTACAACCCGTTCGATTTCTTCGTGGAGGAAAGCGCCGAGGATTGGCCGTTCAAATACGCTGCCGACATCGAGCCGGACCTGTCGATCTATCGCCGCACCGAACCGGTGACGCCACGCTTTGAGGCGTTCCTCGCCGGCCTCGACCGCACCCCGCGCCGCACGGTGGATCTGGTCGTCGATCTCAATGCCAGCCTTTCGCGCCGGATCGACTACGTGATCCGCATGGAGCCCGGCGTGCAGGCGCCGGAGGAAACGCTGGAGAAGGGGTCCGGCTCATGCCGCGACACTTCGTGGCTGCTGGTCGAGACGCTGCGCCATCTCGGCTTTGCCGCACGCTTCGTCTCCGGATACCTCATCCAGTTGAAGCCTGACCTCGTCTCGCTCGACGGCCCGCCCGGCACCGACCACGACTTCACCGATCTGCACGCCTGGGCCGAGGTCTATCTGCCCGGCGCCGGATGGATCGGCCTTGACCCGACATCCGGCCTGCTGACGGGCGAAAGCCATATCCCGCTGGCTGCGACGCCGCATTACCGCAATGCAGCGCCGATCTCGGGCATGGCGAGCTACGCCGAGGTCGATTTCAACTTCGACATGAAGGTGGCTCGCGTTGCCGAGCATCCGCGCATCACCAGGCCGTTTTCCGACGATTCCTGGGAAGCCTTGGACACGCTGGGTCGGAAGATCGACGCGGCGCTGGAAGAGGGTGACGTGCGCCTGACCATGGGCGGGGAGCCGACATTCGTCTCCATCGACGGTTTCGAATCCGACGAGTGGAACAGCGCAGCCGTCGGCCCGACCAAGCGCGACCTCGCCGACAGGCTGATCCGCCGCCTGCGCGACCGTTTCGCCCCTGGCGGCTTCCTCCATTACGGCCAGGGCAAATGGTATCCGGGCGAAAGCCTGCCGCGCTGGACCTTCTCGCTTTACTGGCGCCGCGACGGCAAGCCGATCTGGCAGGACGCCGCCCTCATCGCCGACGAGGCGGAAAAGACCGATGCAAGGGTCGAGGACGCCGGCCGTCTGCTCGGCGGCATCGCGGCGGAACTCGGCATTGAAGGCAACTATGTCATTCCAGCCTTCGAGGATCCCGGCGAATGGCTTCTCAAGGAAGCGAAGCTTCCGGAGAACGTCACGCCGGCCAATTCCAAGCTCGCCGACCCGGAAGAGCGGCACCGCATCGCCCGGGTCTTCGAACGCGGACTGACCACGCCCACGGGCTACGTCTTGCCGATCCAGCGCTGGCAGTCGAAGGCGACCGGTTCGCGCTGGCGATCGGAATCCTGGAAGCTGAGGCGCGGCAATCTCTTTCTGGTCGCCGGCGACAGCCCGGCCGGCTTTCGTTTGCCGCTCGGGTCGCTCCCTCATATTCCGGCGGCGAGCTATCCCTATATCCATCCGGCCGACCCGGCCGAACTCCGTGGCCCCCTGCCCGATCCCGACGCCGCCGAGGACATGCGAAAGGAAGCCGCCGAACGCAAGCAGCCGGTTTCGGAAATCACCGCCGCCGAACCGGGGCAGACGCTGATCGAACAGGTGATCGGCGAAGCAGGCGGCGCGATCCGCACAGCCATGTCGGTGGAACTGCGTGACGGCAGGCTCTGCGTCTTCATGCCCCCGGTCGAACGGGCGGAGGATTATCTGGAACTCGTCGCTGCCGTGGAGGCCGCCGCGGCAAGGCTCGCCCTTCAGGTGCATATCGAGGGCTACACGCCGCCGCACGATCCCCGCATCAATGTCATTCGGGTCGCGCCCGACCCCGGCGTCATCGAGGTGAACATTCACCCTGCATCGAGCTGGGCGGACTGCGTGGCGATCACCGAGGCGGTCTACGAGGAAGCGCGGCAGACCCGTCTCGGCGCCGATAAGTTCATGATCGACGGACGCCACACCGGCACCGGCGGCGGCAACCACGTTGTGGTCGGCGGCATCACACCCCTCGACAGCCCGTTCCTGCGCCGTCCCGACCTGCTGCGCAGCCTGATCCTTCACTGGCAGCGCCACCCGAGCCTCTCCTATCTGTTTTCCGGCCTCTTCATCGGCCCGACGAGCCAGGCGCCGCGCATCGACGAGGCGCGCCACGACAGTCTTTACGAGCTGGAGATCGCGCTGCAGCAGATACCGCACCCCGGCAATGGCGAGGCGCCCCTCCCCTGGCTGGTCGACCGGCTTCTGCGCAACATGCTGATCGACGTCACCGGCAACACGCACCGGGCGGAGATCTGCATCGACAAGCTGTTCTCGCCCGACGGCACGACCGGCCGCCTCGGCCTCGTCGAGTTTCGCGGCTTCGAGATGCCGCCCAATCCGCGCATGAGCCTTGCCCAGCAGGTCCTGATCCGGGCGATCATCGCACGACTTTGGCAAGAGCCGATCAGCGGCAACCTCATCCGCTGGGGCACCGCGCTGCACGACCGTTTCATGCTGCCGCACTATCTGAGGCAGGATTTCATGGATGTCCTGCGCGACCTCAGGGAACACGGTTTCGACTTCCGACCCGAATGGTATGAGGCGCAGTTCGAATTCCGCTTTCCCTTTTGCGGCGAAGTGGCCGTCGACGATATCCATCTGGAACTGCGCCAGGCGCTCGAGCCCTGGCACGTCCTCGGCGAGACCGGCGCCATCGGCGGCACCGTGCGCTATACCGACAGTTCGGTGGAACGGCTTCAGGTCAAGCTTGCTGCCGCAGACCCGGAACGCTACGCGGTTGCCTGCAACGGCCGGCTGGTACCGCTTCGCGCCGCCGGCGAGAACGGGGTCGCCGTCGCCGGCGTTCGCTACAAGGCATGGCAACCGCCGCTGGCGCTTCATCCCGTGCTTCCGGTCGATGCCCCGCTCACCTTCGATATCTTCGATCTCTGGAGCGGACGCGCCATCGGCGGATGCGTCTACCATGTCGCCCATCCGGGCGGACGCAACTACGAGACCTTCCCCGTCAACGCGAACGAGGCCGAGGCCCGCCGTCTCGCCCGCTTCGAGGCGCACGGCCACCGTCCGGGTGCCTATGTTCCCGAGCCCGCCTCGCCCCATCCGGAATTTCCGATGACACTCGACCTGCGCCGTCAGCCCGGGATGTAGACGATGAGCCTGACCGCCGGACACAGGAAGGAGAGCGCAAACCGGCTGATCGCCGGTTACGAGCGCCTGGGCGACGTACCGGACGAACTCTTCGACGTCCATGGCAACATCCGCCCGGTCTGGAAGGGCTTTCTGGATTATCTCGGGCGCTTCAGCGACGACGAACTGACCCGGCGCCTCGCGCGCGGCGATCAGTATCTGAAGGATGCCGGTGTGTTTTTCCGCCAGTATGGCGAAGACGCGGCGGTCGAGCGCGACTGGCCGCTTTCCCACGTCCCGGTGCTGATCCACGAAGCGGAGTGGAAGGCGCTGGGCGATGGCCTGATCCAGCGCGCCGAACTGCTTGAGAAGATCGTGGCCGATCTCTACGGCGAGAACCGCCTCATCGCAGAGGGGCTTCTGCCCCCTGCTCTCGTCGCCGGCAATCCCGAATGGCTGCGCCCGCTCGTCGGCGTGACACCGGCGAGCGGCCACTATCTCAGCTTCGTCGCCTTCGATATCGGCCGCGGGCCGGACGGGACGTGGTGGGTGATGGGCGACCGCACGCAGGCGCCTTCCGGCGCCGGATTCGCGCTGGAGAACCGCGTCGCGACCTCACGCTCATTCGCCGACTATTTCGCCCAGGCCCAGGTGCACAGGCTCGCCGGTTTTTTCCGCCATTTCCGCGACAGGCTGAACCAGATGCGCAGCAGCAACGACACGCGCGTCGCTATTCTGACGCCCGGCCTGCTCAACGACACCTATTTCGAACACGCCTATATCGCCCGCTATCTCGGGTTCAGCCTGCTCGAGGGCGAGGATCTCGTGGTCGAGAACGGCGTCCTGAAGGTGCGCACCATCGACGGCGCGCGGCCGCTCAGCGTCGTCTGGCGGCGTCTCGACGCCTCTTATACCGACCCGCTCGAACTCGACGAGCATTCGCAGCTCGGTACGCCGGGACTGCTCGGCGCCGTCCGTTCCGGATCGGTGTCGATGGTCAACGCGCTGGGGACAGGCGTCCTGGAAAGCCGGGCGCTGATGGCCTTCTATCCGGAAATCGGCCTTCATCTTCTGGGAGAGCCCTTGAGGCTGCCCAATATCGCGACATGGTGGTGCGGGCCGCGTGAGCAGCGCGACTATGTGCGCCAGAATGCATCGCGCCTCGTAATCGGTCCGGCGCTGTCCACGCGGCTGCCCTTCGAATTCGGCGCCGACACCGCCGTCGGAGGCCGATTTGTCGACGGCGCGGAACGCGATATCGACAGCTGGATCGACGAAAACGGGCCCTCGCTCGTCGGTCAGGAGGCGGTTTCGCTTTCCACCACCCCCGCCTTCAGCGGCGGCCGGCTCGTTGCCCGCCCGCTCAGCCTTCGCATCTTCCTCGCCCGCACGGCCGATGGCTGGGAAGTCATGCCCGGCGGGTTCGCCCGCATCGGCCGCACGCCCGATCCGGCGGCGGTCGCCATGCAGCGCGGTGGCTCGGTCGCGGACGTCTGGATCGTCAGCGACAATCCCGTGGCCGTGGAAACGATGCTGCCCACCGACAACGAGCCCTATACGAGGCCCCAGCCGGGCATTCTGCCGAGCCGTGCGGCGGACAATCTCTACTGGCTCGGCCGTTATGTGGAGCGCGCCGAGAACATCATGCGGCTGCTGCGCGCCTATCATCTGCGGCTCGCCGAATCGGCCAACGAAGACCTGCCGATCATCCGCAACCTCGCGCTCTATCTCCACATGCTGAAGATCGATCCGAAAGTGCCGGTTCCCGAACCGCTGCTTGCCACCATTCGCTCGGCCATCAACAGCGCGCTCAGGATCCGCGACCGTTTCTCCGTGGATGGCTGGACCGCGCTCAACGAACTTTCGCGCACGGCCGGCCGTTTCGCCGCATACGTGTCGCCGGGAGATGATGCGGCCCACGCCTATGGCGAGATGCTTCGGCGCATCACGGCCTTCTCCGGTCTCGTACACGAGAACATGTACCGCTTTTCCGGCTGGCGGTTCCTGACGATCGGAAGATCTCTGGAACGGGCCGACGCCATGGCTTCGGTCCTTGCATGGTTCGCGGACCCGACCGCCCCCGAGGGGGCGCTCGATCTCGCAGTCGAATTCGGCGACAGCGTCATGACGCACCGTCGCCGCTACGCAGTCGCCACCAACCGCAACAATGCGATCGATCTCCTCGTCCTCGACGCGCTTAATCCACGTTCGATCCTCTACCAGATCGGCGAAATCAAGACCCATGTCGGCGCCCTGCCCCGTATCGGCGAGGAGGCTCAGATGACAACTCTTGAAAGGCAGGTGCTCAAGCTTCACACCGATGTCGCGATCCGTGTGCCCGCGGATCTGGCGCCGTCCGACTTCCTCAACATCCGACACGATCTCGGCGCGATTTCCGACCTGCTGTCGGAAACCTATCTGGGGTAGAAACCTGCGGCCATGCTTTACGACATCAGGCTCGACATCGATTACGAATACGACATGACCGCAACGGTCGGCCGCCATCTCGTCCACCTGATGCCGGCCAACCTGCCTGGCCGGCAGCGTCTGATTTCCGGCTATCTCACCATCGAGCCGATGCCCGCCGAACGGCGCGAACGGATCGACTATTTCGGCAACTCGGTCGTCGAGGCGACGCTCCTGGCGCCGCATCAGTCCGCGCGATTCAGCGTGCAGGCCCGGGTGGAACGCTACGACGACGCGCCGGGCCTCGACGTCTCGGCGCCGCCAGGGCTCCTCGCTGACCAGATCGCCGCCATACGGTCGATGGACAGCAGGTCGCCGCACCACTTCCTCTATTCGTCTCCGCGCGTGTCGATCAATCACGAGATGACGGCATATGCGCGTGGAGCCTGCGCGGATGCCGCCACGACCTTCGGCGCGGTCAGCGCGCTCAACAGCGCGCTCAATCGCGACATGGAATTCGATCCCGAGGCGACGACGGTCGAGACCTCGCCGGAGGATGCATTCAAAAGGCGGCGTGGCGTCTGTCAGGATTTCACCCACATCATGATCGCCTGCCTGCGCGGCATGGGTATTCCCGCCGGTTATGTGAGCGGATATCTGCGTACGATCCCGCCGCCGGGCGCTGAGAAGCTGGAAGGCGCGGACGCTATGCATGCATGGGTGCGCGCCTGGTGCGGGCAGGAAATGGGCTGGATCGATTTCGATCCGACCAACAACCTGATCGTCTCCGCAGATCACATCGTTGTCGGCTGGGGCCGCGACTATGGCGATGTCGCCCCTGTCCGGGGCATCACGCGCACCGCGGGCGAACAGCAAAGCAGGCAATCTGTCGACGTCGATCCGGTCGAGCGTCTATAGGCCGCCGGCCGATATTCCCGACGGCGCGTCCGCGTACCGTCCGAGGCGCCTTGCACCGAAGGCGGCGCCGACGCCGATCAGCACCGGTGCGTCGCAACCGACGGCAAGCATCGCGGCCGGCATTTCGGCGAGCGTGCCCGTCCAGCGCCGCTCGTCGGCCCGGGTTACCGCTCTGCAGATGACCGCGGGCGTTGCACCCGGTACGCCCCCCGCCTGAAGCTTTTCAGCGATCTTTCCGGCCATCCGCCCGCCCATGTAGAAGACCGTCGTCGCCGAGGGATCGGCCAGCTGGCGCCAGTTGATGTCTTCGGGCAGCGCCCCTTTGCGGCTATGCCCCGTGACGAACCGAACCTGCTGCGCGTGATCGCGATGGGTCAGCGAGATACCGAGCTGTGCAGCCATCGCCATTGCGGACGTCACGCCGGGAACTACCGACACAGAAATCCCGTGCCGCTCGAGTTCGGCCAGTTCTTCGCCGGCCCTTCCGAAAATCATCGGATCGCCGGATTTCAGGCGCACCACATGCTTGCCGGCGCGGGCAAGCTTGACCATCGTCGCGTTGATTTCGTCCTGCCGGCAGCTCTCGCGTCCGCCCCGCTTGCCGACCAGCATGCGCTTGGCCTCCCGTCGCGCCAGCTCCAGCACGTCATCCGAAACAAGGTCGTCGAAGAGGATGACGTCGGCCGCCTGCAGCGCGCGGACGGCCTTCAGCGTCAACAGTTCCGCATCCCCCGGCCCCGCGCCGACGAGCGTCACATGTCCGCCCGGGCCTGTGACCGCGCCCAGGCGCCCCGCCTCCTTGATCAGTGCAGCCTCGGCATTCTCGCCGGCCGGTCCTGCAAAAGCCAGATCGACGAAACGTTCCCAGAAAAGCCGTCGCTGGCGGCCTGGCTTCAGCCGTGCGGTCAGTCTTGCGCGCAGTCTGTTCGCGAGCGCGGCCCAGTCTGCGATGGATGGAGGGATCAGGGTCTCGATGCGGCGGCGGATCGCCTGGCCGAGAATGGGGGCCGCGCCCGAGGTCGATATGCCGATGACCACGGGAGAGCGGTTGACGATCGCGCCGAACTGGAAGTCGCAGAATGCCGGCCGGTCGATGACGTTGACGGGAACGCCCGCCGCGCGCGCGCCCGCCACGATTGCGGCCGCCTCCGCTTCGTCCGCGGCATCCGCGACGATCAGCGCTGCGTCCGAAAGATCCTGAGGCGTCCAGCCGCGCGCCAGATGCTGGACGGTCTCGCCGGACCGGTCGACGAGGCGCCGGCACTCATCGGCGGGTTCGTGCGCAAGCAGTTTGACATGCGCGCCGGCTGCCGCGAGCAGTTCCGCCTTCCACGCGGCCGCCGCCGTGCCGCCGATGACGATCGCGCACCGGCCCTTAAGGCGATGGAACACCGGCAGCAGGTCCAGCGCGCCCATCCGTGCCGGCTCCGTTTCGCGCGGGCTTGCGAGATTGTCTCTACTCGGCGGCGACGGGGTGCCTGGCATGGATGATCTCCCTGATTTCGGCGCGGCACGAGCCGCAATTCGTCCCTGCCTTCAGCGCCTTGCCGATGTCCTCGACGCTGGCGCAGGCGCCGCTCTCCAATGCGCGCGCGATGTCGTTGACGCCGACCGAAAAGCACGAGCAAAGGATAGCCCCGGGATCGGGACGGTCGGCGCCCGTACGGCCCGCGACCGCCCGGAAGCGGCCGGCAACCGCGAATTCTTCTTCAAGACTGCTGATGACGGCGTTTCGGGAAACCGCCACCGGCGTCGGCGCGAGAAAGAGCGCGCCCTGCAGCCTGCCCCGGTTGAAAAGCGCAAAGCGTGCGTCGCGGCGCGGCCCGTCGATATAGGAGACCGGCTCGGTCGTATCGCCCGCGCCGAGGAGAGCATGCGCAAAGGCTGTAATGTCCCCCGGCGCCTGCGCGAACGCCAGTTCGACCCGCCAGCCTCCGGAAGTCCTCGCCAGCGCCCAGTAGTCGGCGGGAATCGCCGAAGGCTTTTCGCGCATCACCGCGAAACCGTAGAGCGCGGCGGCGAAGGGCGCGGCGCGCACGGCGACATTCTTGAGCGCCGGCTGGCCGGAATGCGGGTCCGTCACGGGCGCGACCAGCGTGTCGATGCGCGCTTTGGAAGCGAACTGGTCGTTCCAGTGCATGGGAACGAAAACCTGATCCGGCGCAACGCGCGCGGTGACCAGCGCCCTGAGCAGAACGGACCCGTATTCGCTTTCGAGCACGAGGATCGAGGCGGGCGCGATACCATGGCGCAGGGCGGTCTCCGGATGGATTTCGGCGAAGGGCTCGGCCATATGCGCCGAGAGTCTCGCGCTCTTCCCCGTGCGCGTCATCGTGTGCCAGTGATCGCGCACGCGGCCCGTATTGAGGGTCAGCGGATAGGCAGCGGAGGCCCGACGCCGCTGCGGCGGCGAGAGCGCGATCATCCGCGCCTTGCCGTCCTTTGTATAGAATCCGCCGTTCGCGAAGAAGCGCGCCCTTCCTTCGGTTGCCTCCGCCGGCAGCGGCCACTGAAACGGTTTCAGCGCATCGTAGCGGCGGCGGGATATGCCGGCCAGCGCACCGATGTCGAAGTCCCGGCTGCCCTCGTTCCCGAAGGCGGAAAGAGCGGCATATTCGGCGAAGACCTCGGCTGCGGAGTTCCAGGCGAATTGCGCCTCGAACCCCATGTGCCGGCCGACGCCGGCGATGATCCACCAGTCCGGCCTCGCTTCGCCCGGCAGGGGAAGAACGGCGCGCTGACGCGAGATGCGCCGCTCCGAGTTGGTGACGGTACCGTCTTTCTCCGCCCAGGCCGCCGCCGGCAGCTTCACATGCGCCAGCGCCAGCGTATCCGTGTCGTCGGCGACGTCGGAAACGACCACGAAGGGACATGAAGCGATCGCCGCCTTGACGGCGTCCGCATCGGGAAGGGAGTCGACGGGGTTCGTCGCCATGATCCACAGCGCCTTGATCCGTCCGTCGGCGACCGCGCGGAACATGTCGACAGCCTTCAGACCAGGCTTCGCCGCGATCGTCGGCGAGCGCCAGAAGCCCTGGACCAGCGCCCGGTGATCGGCGTTCTCGATTTCCATATGCGCCGCCAGCATGTTGGCAAGTCCGCCGACTTCCCGCCCGCCCATCGCGTTGGGCTGGCCGGTGATGGAAAACGGCCCCGTGCCCGGACGTCCTATGCGGCCGGTCGCCAGATGGCAGTTGATGATTGCGTTGACCTTGTCGGTGCCGCTGGCGGACTGGTTGACGCCCTGGCTGTAGACGGTGACGACGCGCTCCCTGGCGGCGAACCACTGATAGAATTCCTCGATCTGCCGCGCTTCCAGGCCGGTCGCCTCGACGATGGCTTCCATCGGCAGCGCCAGCGCCGCCGCGCCCGCCTCGGCAAGACCGGAGACATGCCGCTCGGTGTAGATCCTGTCGACATGCCCGCCGCGGATCAGATGGGCGAGAAGGCCGGAAAACAGCGCCACATCGCCATCGGGACCGATCGGCAGGTGCATATCGGCAATATCGGCGGTCATCGTCCGGCGCGGATCGATCAGCACCACGCGCATCTGCGGCCGTGCTTCCTTCGCCGCCGCGATACGCTGGTAGAGCACCGGATGACACCAGGCGAGATTGGAGCCGGTGAGAACCAGAAGATCGGCCTGTTCCAGATCCTCGTAGTTGCCGGGAACCGTGTCACTGCCGAAGGCCCGCCGGTGGCCGGCGACGCTCGAAGCCATGCACAGACGCGAATTCGTATCGATGTTTGCCGTACCGATGAAGCCTTTCATGAGCTTGTTTGCGACGTAGTAGTCTTCGGTCAGAAGCTGGCCGGAAACGTAAAAGGCGACCGATTCCGGCCCGTATTCCGACATGGTCTCGCGGAACGTGTCGGCGATCAGGCCGAGGGCGGCCTCCCAGCCGACACGGCGGCCGTCCACTTCGGGATAGAGAAGCCGGCCTTCCAGGGATACGGTCTCGCCGAGAGCGGAGCCTTTCGAGCACAGGCGTCCGAAATTGGCCGGATGGTTCGGATCGCCGGCGATCGTGATCCCGCCATTGGTTTCACGAGTGGCCAGAACCCCGCAGCCGACCCCGCAATAGGGGCAGGTCGTGCAGACGGTCTGCTCAGGTTCCGGCACGCTCACCATCGGCTCAGCCCGCCTTTGCCGGTGTCAGCGACAGCAGGATCGTCATGCCGTCCAGCCGCACCGGAAAGGCTTTCGTCCTGCCCTCGTCGGCGCCGGTCGCCCTGCCTGTCTCCAGCGAAATCACCCAGTTGTGCAAGGGACAGGTCACGCAACCGTCATGGACAATTCCCTGGCTCAAGGGGCCGTTGCGATGCGGGCATTTGTCCTCCAGGGCGAAGATCCGATCGTCATGCGTGCGGAAGACGGCGATGGTCATCTCGCCATGCTTGACGCAACGCGCGCCGCGCCTCGGGATGTCGTCGATCTCGCCGATTCTCAGCCAGCTGTCCGTCATGGCGTTCATTCCGCGGCCTCCAGGGAAAGGGTGGCCATCGGCCTGAACTCGTGCTTGTCCTTGCCGGAGGCGCGTTCGCTCCAGGGATCGACCTGGGCGAATTTCTGCGAAAAGACGAAGCGGTCGAAATAGGCCTTGCGCTTGTCGCCGTCCTCCATGATCTGGCGGCGGATTTCGTCATAGCCCACGCGTTTGGCCCATTTGTAGATGCGCTCAAGATAGCGCGCCTGCTCGCGGTACATCTGGACAAGCGCGACGATATGTTCGAGCGCCTCGTCCTCGGTCCTCACCTGTCCCAGAACCTCGGTGCCCTTGATGTCGAGCCCGGCGGCGCCGGCGAAATGGATTTCAAAACCGCTGTCGACGCAGACGACGCCGACATCCTTGCAGGTCGCCTCCGCGCAATTGCGCGGGCAGCCCGACACCGCCATCTTCACCTTGGCGGGGGTCCACGATCCCCACATGAACTTTTCGATGCGCACGCCCAGGCCAGTCGAATCCTGCGTGCCGAAGCGGCACCAGTCCGTGCCGACGCATGTCTTGACCGTGCGAAGGCCTTTCGCATAGGCGTGGCCGGACACGAATCCGGCCTTGCCGAGATCGGCCCAGACCGCCGGCAGATCCTCCTTCTTCACCCCCAGCATGTCGATCCGCTGGCCGCCGGTGACTTTCACCGTCGGGATCGCGAACTTGTCCACGACATCGGCGATAGCCCGCAGCTCGCCGGCGCTGGTCACACCGCCCCACATGCGCGGAACGACAGAATAGGTGCCGTCCTTCTGGATATTGGCGTGGACGCGTTCGTTGACGAAGCGCGACTGATAGTCGTCGGCGTACTCATCCGGCCAGTCGCAGACCAGATAGTAGTTCAGCGCCGGTCGGCATTTCGCGCAGCCGCAGGAGGTCTTCCACTCCAGCTCCTGCATGACCTCCGGAATGGTCTTGAGCTCCTTGGCCTTGATCAGCCGGCGCACATCGTCATGGCCGAGATCGGTGCAGCCGCACATCGGCTGAACGGCGGCGGGGTTGTAGCTGTCGCCGAGTGTGAGCGCCATGAGCTGCTCCACGAGGCCCGTGCAGGTGCCGCAGGAAGCCGACGCCTTGGTATGCGCGCGCACCTCGTCGAGCGAGGTCAGCCCCTTGGCGGTGATGGTGGAGACGATCTTCGATTTGCACACGCCGTTGCAGCCGCAGATCTCCGCCTCATCCGGCAAGGCTGCAACGGCCGCCATAGGGTCGAGGGGGGACCCTCCCTGATAGGCCTGACCGAAGATCAGCGTATCGCGCTTCTCGGCGATATCCTCTCCGTTCCTGATCAGGTCGAAAAACCACGGGCCGTCCGCCGTCTCGCCATAGAGCACCGCGCCGATGACCTTGTTGTTCTTCAGGACCAGCCGCTTGTAGACGCCGGCCGTCGCATCGCGCAGGACGATCTCCTCGCGGTCGTCGCCCTCGGCGAAGTCGCCCGCCGAATAAAGATTGACGCCCGTGACCTTGAGCCGCGTCGCGGTCGAGCTGTCCTTGAACGGTTTGGAGACATCCCCGGCGAGCGTTGCCGCCGCGACCTCCGCCATCTGGTAGAGTGGCGCGACGAGCCCGTAGCAGATGCCGCCGATTTCGGCACATTCGCCGACAGACAGGATATCCGGATCGCTGGTGCGCATATGCGCGTCCACCACGATGCCGCGATTGACGTCGAGCCCCGCTTCCCTGGCCAGTGCCCCGTTCGGACGGATCCCGACAGCCATGATGACGAGGTCTGCCTTGATCTCCGTGCCGTCTTCGAGCCGCAGGGCGCGCACCCTGTCCGGCCCGACGATTTCCTTCGTGTTGGCCTTTGTCAGCACTCTCATGCCGCGGCGTTCCAGCTCGCGCTGGAGAAGATGGCCGGCCGCGCTGTCGAGCTGCCGCTCCATCAGCGTCGGCATCAGATGAATGACGGTGACGTTCATGCCCTGGTTCATGAGGCCGGCCGCGGCCTCCAGGCCGAGCAGCCCGCCGCCGATGACCACGGCGTCGCCGCCGTCCTTGGCCGCCAGCAGCATCGCATTGACGTCATCGAGATCACGATAGGTCAGTACGCCCGGCAGATCGTGCCCGGGAACCGGAATGACGAAGGGCATCGAGCCCGTCGCGATCACCAGCTTGTCGTAAGAGGCGACCTCGCCGGGCTCCGAGCGGATCGTCTTCGCCGCGCGGTCGATCTCGACGATTCTGTGGCCCTTGTAGAGCATGACGCCGTGTTCGGCATACCAGCCGTCGCCATGGATCACGATCTCCTCATAGCTCTTTTCCCCGGCGAGCACCGGCGAGAGCATGATGCGGTCGTAATTCACGCGGGGTTCGGCGTTGAAGATGGTGACGTCGTAGGCATCAGGCGATTTTTCGAAGAGATGCTCCAGCATCCTCCCCGGCGCCATGCCGTTTCCGATAATGACGAGCTTTTCTTTGGCCATTCTCTTCAATTCCCTATTCGGCCGCCTGAACGCGGGCTTCGCCCGTCTGGCGGGCGATGCGCGCGGCACATTTTTGCTGAATGGATTTGAGCTGTTCGGGCGTCGGGTTCGCACCGCCCTCATAGGCTTCCAGAAAGTCCAGAAGCTCTTCGCGATAGGCGTAGTAGTCGGGATGCGCCAGCAACGCCTTGCGCGAGCGCGGCCGCGGCAGATCGACATCCATGATGTTGCCGATCCGGGCATTGGGCCCGTTCGACATCATCACCACGCGGTCGGCGAGCAGGATCGCCTCGTCGACATCGTGCGTGACGCAGATCGCCGTGACCTGAGTGCGCTTCCACACGTCCATCAGCACGTCCTGCAATTCCCAGCGGGTCAGCGAATCCAGCATCCCGAAGGGCTCATCGAGCAGCAGCAGTTTCGGCGACAGGGCGAAGGCGCGGGCGATTCCGACGCGCTGCTTCATGCCGTTTGATAGATCGGCCGCCATGCGGTGCATCGAATCGGCAAGGCCGACGCGGGAGAGATAATATTCCACGACGTCATTTCGTTCGGCATCGCTGGCATCGGGATAGACCCGGTCCACACCCAGGGCGACGTTGTCATAGGCCGTCAGCCACGGCATCAGCGAGGGCGCCTGAAAGACGACCGCCCGGTCCGGTCCCGCCATCGTCACATGCTTTCCGTCGAGGATGACCGCGCCGCCGGAGATATTGTTGAGACCGGCGGTCATCGTCAGCACCGTCGACTTGCCGCAGCCGGAATGCCCGATCAGCGTGACGAACTCGCCCTTGCGCATCTTCAGGTCGAAACCATCGACGACGGTCAGCGGGCCCTTCGCCGTCGGATAGACTTTCGTCAGTCCGCTGAATTCCAGATATCGATCGCTTGCGGGCGAGGCCGCCGCCTTTTCATAGGCACCGGGAAGCTTCGCCTCCTTGCGGCGCAGACGCGCCTCGTCAAGCCGGATCGGCGAGATGTCCGGAAGGACTATCTCGCGCTCCGTCTGCGCCCCGCGCTCCGACCCGACTTCCATCAGATATCCGGTGATCGCGGCGCGCAGGCGGATATACTCATCGTCGTGGTTCATCTCGCCGCGATCGCGCGGTCGCGGCAGATCGACCTTGAATTCCGGCCCCAGTGTCGCCTTCGGACCCGGCGTCAGGGGGATGATCCGGTCCGCCAGCAGGATCGCCTCGTCCACATCGTTGGTGATGAGAACGATGGTCTTCTTCTCCTTCTCGGAGATTACCGCGAACTCGTCCTGCAGCTTGGCCCGCGTCAGCGCATCGAGGGCCGAAAGCGGCTCGTCGAGGAGCAGCACTTCCGGCTGCATGGCAAGCGCCCGCGCCACCGCGACGCGCTGCCGCATGCCGCCGGAAAGCTCCGCCGGCCGCCGGTCGCGGGCATGCGACAGACCGACCATGTCGATATAGTTGGAGACGATCGCCCCGCGCTCGGCCTTGGTCTTTCCCGAGAAGACGGAATCGACGGCCAGGGCGACATTGCCGCGCACCGTGAGCCACGGCATCAGCGAATAGGACTGGAAGACGACGCCGCGCTCCGGCGAGGGGCCGTCGATTTCCTTGCCCCTGAAGATGACACCGCCCTCTTCCGGTGTGATCAGGCCGGCAAGCGCCGAGATCAGCGTGGTCTTGCCTGAACCCGAAAAGCCGACAATCGCGATGAACTCCCCCTCCGCGACCTTGAGGTTGATATTGTCGAGCACGTGCGTGCGCGACGGCCCTTCTCCGTAGCTCTTCGACAGGCCCGAGATTTCGAGGATCGTCATTGCCGCCTCCTCACCGGTTGGCCTGGAAGGAGAAGGCGCATTGCAGCGTGTACATCAGCCGGTCGAGCATGAAGCCGATGATGCCGATGGTCAGCACGGCGACCATGATCTTGGCGAGCGACTGCGACGAGCCGTTCTGGAACTCATCCCAGACGAACTTGCCGAGGCCGGGATTCTGCGCGAGCATTTCCGCCGCGATCAGCACCATCCAGCCCACACCGAGCGACAGGCGCAGACCGGTGAAGATCAGCGGCAGCGCGGACGGAAGCACCAGCTTGGTGATCGTCCGCCGCGTCGGCAGCCGCAGGACGCGGCCGACATTCATCAGATCCTTATCGACCGAGGCGACGCCGAGCGCGGTATTGATCAGCGTCGGCCACAGCGAGCACAGCGTGACGGTGATCGCCGAGATCAGCAGCGATTTGGGCAGATGGTCGCTCGAGTCCACATAGAGCGCGGAGACGATCATCGTCACGATCGGCAGCCATGCCAGCGGCGAAACCGGCTTGAAGATCTGGATCAGCGGGTTGATCGCGCCGTTGACCGCGCGCGACAGGCCCGAGGCGATGCCAAGCGGTACCGCTATCAGCGTGCCGATAAGAAAGCCCAGTCCGACCGTGATCAGCGAGGTGAGAATCTGGTCGACATATGTCGGTTTGCCCGTATAGGTCCGCCATTTTACACGGTCGGCGTTGCCCTCTTCTGCATACTTTGCGTTGCGCTCTTCCTGACGGGCATAGAACTCGTCCGCCTTGGCGCGCTCGGCCTTATGGTCTTCCCAGAGATTGACCGCCTGTTCCCAGACGGCTGCCGGGCCTGGAACGGCACCGAGCGACGTCTCGACCTTCGGTGCAAGCCACGCCCATGCGGCAAGGAACAGGAGGATGCCGGTCAGCGGAATCACCAGCACCCGTTTGATCTCGCCCAACTGTTCGCGAACGCTGTCGCCTGCGGCGATCCTGAGCATCGGGGTCAGCCAGCCGAGGCCGAGCGCATCGAGCCAGACGGCCGCCTTGTTGATCCGCATGAAGATGCGCTCGCGCCGTTCCGACGCGATGGCCGCGCGCTGATCGATCGTGTCCGTGGCATTGGCCATGGTGAAGTTCCTCTTGAATTCCTGGGATGGTGCGGGACGGGGCGGCGGGTTTCAGGCCGCCCCGTCCCGATCTGACGGAAGACGATCAGCCGCCGACCACTTCGGTGCCGTCGACCTTCTGCGAGCCCTTCAGCCCGATGGGAAGTGAGTCGATATAGGCGTTGGGCTTGCGGCCGTCATAGGCGATGCCGTCGATGATGTCGGCCCCGGGCGTCGGCTCGCGATAGCCGTCGGTGTCCCAGGGAAAGTCCGCCTTGTTGGCCTTCCCTTCGGCGATCAGCATCTCGGCCGCTTTCAGATAGACGTCGGGCAGGTAGACCGACCTTGCGACCTCGTCGTACCAGCTGTCCGGCTTCTGCTCGGCGATCTGGCCCCAGCGGCGCATCTGCGTCAGATACCAGATGGCATCCGAGTAATAGGGATAGGTCGCGTAGTAGCGGAAGAAGACGTTGAAGTCCGGAACCTCGCGCTTGTCGCCCTTCTCGTATTCGAAAGTACCGGTCATCGAGTTGGCAATGACCTCGGCATCGGCGCCGACATATTCGGAGCGCGCGAGAATTTCGACCGCTTCCTTGCGATTGGCGTTGTCGTTCTCGTCCAGCCACATGGCGGCGCGGATCAGCGCCTTGGTGATGGCCAGCGTGGTATTGGGATATTGTTCGGTGAACTCCTTGGTCAGGCCGAACACCTTCTCCGGATTGTTCTTCCAGATCTCGTAGTCGGTGACGACCGGTACCCCGATCCCCTTGAACACCGCCTGCTGGTTCCAGGGTTCGCCAACGCAATAGCCGTAGATCGTGCCGGCCTCGAGGGTCGCCGGCATCTGCGGCGGCGGCGTCACCGACAGCAGCGCCTCCGCCTTGATCTGGCCGCTGATGTCCGTCGTCGAATAGAACCCGGGGTGAATCCCGCCGGCGGCCAGCCAGTAGCGGAGTTCGTAGTTGTGCGTGGAAACGGGGAAGACCATGCCCATCTTGAAGGGCTTGCCTTCTGACTTGAGCTTCTGGACGACCGGCTTGAGAGCGTCCGCCTTGATGGGATGCACCGGCTTGCCGTTCTCCATCGGCACGTTCGGCTTCATCATCTCCCAGATTTCGTTGGAAACGGTGATGCCGTTGCCGTTGAGGTCCATTGAGAAGGGCGTCACGATATGCGCCTTCGTGCCGAAGCCGATCGTGGCCGCCAGCGGCTGGCCCGCCAGCATATGCGCGCCGTCGAGCTCGCCGGTGATCACGCGGTCCAGCAATACCTTCCAGTTGGCCTGCGGCTCGAGGGTGACGAAAAGCCCCTCATCCTCGAAGAAGCCTTTCTCATAGGCTATGGCGAGCGGCGCCATGTCGGTGAGCTTGATAAAGCCGAATTTCAGCTCGTCCTTTTCCAGGTCAAGCATTTCGGCGGATGCGGGCGAAAGCCCCGCCGACAACGCAAAAAGGGCGGCACCGGCGGCCAGCACGGTCCTGCGGGCGATGCGTCTGGTATTCATGTCTTTCTCCCCGTTGCGGTTTCGCGGGTCTCGAAACCGGAAAGCCAAAAGAAAATGCCGCCGATCGATTTTCGGCATCCGGGAGGAGGAGGATGCTCTTGTCGATCGGCGGCACTGCCTGAACGCCCGGCACTGGGCGCGGTATGTGAAAGGGACCCTAGCGGTCTCGTCGACTGCAATGCACGCGCCGTGCCAGTTTCACGACTGCATGAATAACTGTTATTTTACAATGCGTTAATAGGATGCAACCGTAGCGCGTCGAAAATCACCCCATGCGGGCTGCACGAAAATTGATCGCGGGCCCGGTCAAAAATTGTGCATAGCAGCAAAATAGGCAGACGCAGTCGGCAACTTATCTGTCGTGCGATCCCGCCTCGTCGAACCGAGCCTGCGCGTAGTCGATTTCCGTGTGATGATCGAATGCCCAGCGGCCGAGCGCTTCGACCGGTTCGCGCAGGGAATGGCCCAGCGGCGTCAGCTCGTAATCAACGCGCGGCGGCTTGCTCGGCGTTACGGTTCTCTCGACCAGGCCGTCACGTTCCAGACCCTTCAGGGTCAACGTCAGCATGCGCTGCGAAATTGGATTGGCCGCACGCTTGAGTTCGTTGAAGCGCATCGGCCCCTCGCGAAGCGCAATGACGATGAGAACACTCCACTTGTCACCGACACGCGAGAGAATGGTCCGCACCGGGCGGCACCGGTCGATCAGTTCATTGTGCCTTGGTTTCACGAATGTGCCTCCTTGCGTATGCGGATTGCAGGCTCTTATTTAGGCCAGGTTACCGTTTTATACCACAAATGGAGAAACTGCGATGTCACTTCCCAGGATCGCGATCGTCATCGGCTCAACGCGCGAAGGACGATTTGCTGACAAGCCCGCCCAATGGATCAAGCAGATCGCCGATGCGCGCAATGACGCATCCTATGAAATCGTCGATCTGCGCAATTTTCCCTTGCCCTTTTTCGAAGAGACGGCATCTCCGGCGCACGCCGAACCAAAGAATGAGACCGCGCGTCAATGGGCCAGGCTGATCGACGGTTTCGATGGCTACATCTTCATTGCAGCTGAATACAATCACAGCATGACGGCCGTGCTGAAGAACGCGCTCGACTATGCCTACAGGGAGTTCAACCGCAAGCCTGCCACCTTCATCGCCTATGGCGGTGTGGGTGGAGCTAGGGCGGTCGAACAGCTCAGGCAGGTCGCGGTAGAACTGCAGCTTGCACCTGTCCGCCACGCTGTTCACATCGGCATGACGGAATTTGTCGCCATGCTGCGCGATGGCAAGAGCTTCGACGATTTTCCCTATCTCACCGACAGCGCGAAAACCATGCTGAGCGAACTGGCTTGGTGGACCGATGCGCTGAAGACCGCGCGCGAGGCTGCCTAGGCAATGCTGGCCCCCATCTGGTCCTGTACATACGTCTCGACCAGATCGGGGTCGAAAACCTTGCCGTCGAAAAAGCCGTCAGGTCCGAGCAACAGGTTCGCCTGGCTGGAACCGACCGGCGTTGCATTGGTCAGCGCGCCTTCCACCTTGGCGTTGGCCGCCGGCAACGGAGCGGCCATGCCCGACAAGGCAGCCCGGTAAATGTCCGGGCGGAAGGTCGCCCGTGCCGTCTCCACATTTTCCGCGCTCCATTCTGCGTCACCCCAGCGCACCATCTGGCTGTAGAACCACAGGGCATGGCTCAGCCACGGGAATGTGGCGGCGCGGTCATAGGGAGTGAAGAACGTTGCAGCCTCGACCTCTCCGCCGGCGGGATAGGCAAATTTGCCCACAAGCGCCTGCCGGATGAGGTGCGGGGGCTGATCGAGATAGGCGGTTGCACCGAGTATTGTCGCCAGTTCCCCGCTATTTGCCGCGCCGCCGCACCATTGTGCCGCCTTGACCAACGCCCGGAGCAACGCGTGG
Organism: Flavobacteriaceae bacterium; assembly: GCA_050249695.1. GTDB lineage: Bacteria > Pseudomonadota > Alphaproteobacteria > Rhizobiales > Tepidamorphaceae > JACKJP01. The sequence continues at coordinate 81,298 of JBFWQA010000007.1, forward strand.
ACCATTTCGGGTTCACGCCGGTTGAAGTCAGCCGTGACGCCGAGAACCTTTTCCGGGCTGGAATGCCAGATTGAAGATTTTGTCGTGATGATCTCGCCGGCGCCACGCGCCATGGCGACGCTGCTCCAGGGTTCACCCACGCAGAACCCGTCGATGCGGCCGGTTTCCAGCGCATCGGCCATCAATGGCGGCGGGACGATGACGATATCGACATCGAGGACCGGATCGACGCCGCTGGCGGCCAGCCAGTACCGCAGGTCGTAATTGTGCCCCGAATGCGGATGAACGACCGCCAGCGTCAGGGGCGCGAGGTTCCGGGCCTTCCGCTCCGCAACGAGCGCCGCGACGGCGCGGCCGGCGCGGCCGGCGTCGAGGTCGCCCACCGGGAGACTCTCGCGAATCTGCGGCAGATGCGCGCTGGCGATGGTGACCGCGTTGCCGCCGAGGCCGAGAGCCATCGGGGCGATCAGCTCGAGCGGCATGGGCGTGAGGCCCAGATTGGCCGCGATCGGCATCGGGGCGAGAAGATGGGCGACCTGGAAGTGCCCAACGCTCAGACGGTCCCGGATGTTGGCCCAGGAGGCCTCGCGGTGCAGCAGGAGATCGATGCCTTCCCCCGCGGCGAACCCTTTTTCCCTGGCGGCGATCAGGATGGCCGCATCCGTCAGGGGCAGAAAGCCGGCACGAACGGGCATGAGATCTTTGGTTATCATGACTTCTTCCCCGGTTCGAGCAGGCTCGCCGCCGTGACGATGCTGTGCGCGATGTCGACGATCTTGCGGTTCTGGTTCATCGCGGTGCTGCGCATGAGCCGATAGGCTTCATCCTCGCCGATGCCCCGCGTCTTCATCAGGATAGCCTTGGCCCGCTCGATGACCTTGCGCTCGGCGAGTTCGTTACGCGCCTCTTCCAGTTCGCGTGCCATGCGTGAAAAGGCATTGAAGCGGCTGACGGCGAGGTCGAGGATGGGCTTCACCCTCTCCTGCCGCAGGCCGTCGACGATGTAGGCCGACACACCGGCATCGACGGCCGCTTCGATCGATGCCTGATCGGAGCGGTCGACGAACATCGCAACCGGCCGCTTCACGACGCGCGTGACTTGAAAGATGCTTTCGAGCATGTCGCGATTGGGACTTTCCAGATCGATGACGATGACGTCCGGATCGATATCCGCGATACGCCGGGCAATCCCGTTCATATCGTTGACCACGGTCACGCGCTCATGGCCGGCCGCGCGAAGCCCGGATTCGATGATCGCGGCGCGCGGGCCATTTTCGTCTATCACCAGAACGGAAAGCGGCTTTTGCATTTGCCGCATATCTTGCCCAGATAGACGTGTTGTGCAATGCACAAAATTCCATCGGAAATTAGTACGAATGCTGTCTTTTTGCTTACGTACACATTGCATGCATTATCAATGCTTCTGTAGAATGCGGCCAGCAAGACAACGAGCGGCAAGGGCGCGGACCCGTGCGCGCGCAAGGGAGATAAAGTTGACCACCACCGCTACAGAGCGCGATCCGCTGGCCGTCGGCACCGAATTCCCGACCCGTAAGGTGCGGGTGACCGACGAGTATCTCGGTCGCTATATCGAAGGTATCCGAGCCGAGGACAATCCTTGGTACTTGACCGATTCTCCCTATGGCGGCCCGAGACTGCCGGCATGCATGTTCTTCTATGAGCCTTCCGATTTCGCCGACGCAAAATCTGGCCGGAAGCTCCGCCATCACGGCGAGGATCGCATGCCCTTCAACTCCGGGATCGAGTGGTGGTTCTACGGGCCGGGCGAGCCGGGCAAGACCTTCACGCTTGACCAGCGGGTCATCGATCGCTGGCTGAAACGCGGACGCGAATGGGCGATCTTCGAGATGCGCTGCAAGGACGACACCGGCAGGCTGCTGGCGAAGTGCGCGTTCAAGGAAAGCTGGGCCGAGCCGCCGGTCTACGATCCGCCGCTGCGGGTGGAGGAAGGCAAATCCGGCGAACTGGCCGCCGACGGCTCAGGCGAATTGCTCGGGTCGCTTTCCCGTCTCTACACATTCGAGATGTCGGCGGCCTTCTGCCGGCCGAACCGGGATTTTCACACCGACCGTGAACTGGCACGCGCCAATGGTTTTGCCGATGTGGTTCTGTCCGGACCGCAGTTTACCTGCCAGGTCGCCGAGCTGATGACCCGCATCTTCGGTCGCGGCTTCTACGAGGGCGGACATCTCAAGCTGAATTTCCTCAAACCCGTCCTGGCGGGCGAGACGATCGACGCGCGCGTGAATGTGATCGAACGCGTAAAGGACGATGACGGCGTGGAGCGCGTGAAGGTGGCCGTCACGTGCACGAACGACGAGGGCGTGACGACGGCCGGAGGCATCGCGAGCGCGCGCGTCATCCGGGAGGATTATTCGCCCGGCTTCAGATCGGCCGCGTGAACGGCGCAGGCTACTTCCTTTCCCACGTGTCGGCAGTGACGCCTTCGGCGCGCAGCTTGTGCTTTTCGATGCGTTGCGTTGCCTGGGTACGCGGAAAGTCCTCGACCGTGCGGATATAGCGCGGCAGCGCATAGCGCGGGACTCGGTCCTCAAGGTCCTTGACGAGCCGTGCCGGATCGAAGGCAACCCCGGGCTTCGCGATGACGACGACCATCACGTCCTCGTCGCCGAGTTCGGAAGGCAAACCGAGCGCGGCCGCCTCCTGCACGTCCGGATGACGCAGCAGCTCCGCCTCGAGTTCCACCGACGAGATATTCTCGCCGCGCCGGCGGATCATGTCCTTCGACCGGTCGACATAGTAGAGCAGCCCGTCCGGTCCCTTGCGCATCATGTCCCCGGTGTGGAACCAGCCGTTGCGCCAGGCCTTGGCCGTGGCCTCCGGCGCCTGCTGATAGCCGATGGTGAAGCACCAGGGTTCTGAACTCCGCACGGTAAGTTCGCCAACCTCGCCATCCGCGACTTCATAGTCGTTCGCATCGACGAGCCGCGCCTCCACGCCCTCGATCGGGCGCCCGCAGCATCCGACATGCGCGGTATCGGTATATTCCGGCGGCACCCCGATCGGACTGCAGATTTCCGTCATGCCGTAGACGGAGTAGGCCTTGAGGCCGAAACGCTCCTTGAGCCTGTCGACCTCGGGCAGAATCGGACATTGCAGCACCCATTCCAACGGATTGTCGGCATCGTCCGGCCGCTCCGGCTGCGCCATGAGGAAGCGGGTCGGCGCGGAATAGAGGATCGTCCAGGTGCAGCCGAACTTGCGCACGTCGCTCCAGAACTCTGATGTCGAAAAGACTTCGCGCACCACCGTATGGCCGTTGAACAGCGCGCCCCGGAACAGGGCGCAGCGCCCCGAGAGATGATAGGGCGCGTATGGCAGATAGAACACCTGTCGCCCCTTGCCGAAATAATCCACCGCCATCGACAGCGACAATTGCTGCCAGGGCAGTTGCACCGCCTTCGACGCGCCGGTCGTCCCCGATGTGTAGAGGACGCAGGCGATATCCCAGCGGTTGGGGAAATGATCCTTCTGCGGCCGGATGAAGGGCCGCGCCTCAGGGTCTTCGGCAACCACCTTCACACCGGGGACAGCCGGCTGCGCGCCCTTCCCGTCATAGACGAGGATCGTCTCCACCCGCGTCCGCTCCAGCGCGCCGAGAACCTGGTCGAGATGCCTGGCGGCGACGATCACCACTTTCGCCGTCGACGTCTCCAGCGCATGGCGCAGCCACTCGCCCCTGAAGTTCGCATTGATGGAAACTTCGACCCCGCCGGTCGCCGCGATGCCGAGCCAGGCGAAATTGCTCTCAAGCGACTGCGGAATGATCGTGACCACGCGATCCTCCGGCTGAACGCCATAGCCGCGCAGCCAGTCTGCCCATTTATGCGAGGCTTCATAGAGCTCGCGCCAGGTGACGCTGCCCCCCTCAGCGGCGGTGAGCGCGGTGACATCCGGCGTCTCGCTCATGCGCTTGTGAACAAGTTCGGGCAGTGTCGGATAGCGTTCCATGACGTGCGGTTCTTCCGTTCAATGATAGCTTTCGATGGACGGGTCGGGACTGACCCTAGTCCAGCAGCACGGACGGTTCGTCGCGATGAAAGCCGTTGTAACGCTCGCCATTGCGAACCGGCCCCAAGTCGCGCCACGGCCGCGCATTGGGCAGGCCGCCATCGGCGCGGATGCAGGTCCCGGTGATGAAGCTGGCGCCCGGCGTCAAAAGAAAGACCACCGGCGCCGAGATTTCCGCCACGCTCGCGAAGCGCTTCATCGGCACCTTCTCCCGCCAGCCGCGCATCCTTTCGCGCAGATGGTCCGGATAGGTATCGATCACCGCGCTGCCGACCCAGCCCGGCGCGACGGCGTTGACCCGCACGCCTGATTCCGCCCATTCGCAGGCGGCTGATTCCGTGAAGGAGAGCATGCCCGCCCGCGCCGCGCCCGAATGCGCCCAGCCGGGCCAGCCGCCCCAGATGTCGGCGATGATGTTGACGATCGAGCCGCCATTGGCCTCCATCCATTGCAGATAGGTCTGCTTGGCGAAGATGAAGCCGCCGGTCAGGTTGTTGTCGACGACGGCCCGCCAGCCCTTCACCTTCATGTCGCGAATGTCGGAAGGGAATTGCCCGCCGGCGTTATTGACGAGCCCGTCGATGCGTCCGTGCGCCTTGAGAATGTCGCCGACGGTCTGGGCGACTGCCTCTTCCTCGCGGATATCGCAGCTGTGGGTGGTCGCCTTGCCGCCATCCTCGGCAATTTCCGCCGCCACGGTCTCCAGCTTCTCCATATTGCGACCGACAAGCGCCACCTTGGCGCCGAGCGCTGAAAGCTCATGGGCGATGCAGCGGCCGATACCGCTGCCGCCGCCGGTCACAACATGCGTTTCACCCTTGAACAGGTCGGGCGCGAAGACTGAGTTGTACGGCATGGTTCCTCTCTGGATCGGGTCGCCGACGACGGGTTAGCTTGCCGCCTCGGCGCGGAATTTGTCGCGCAGCAGGTTCTTCTGCACCTTGCCGCTCGGCGTGCGCGGCAGCGCGTCGGTGAAGATGATGGATTTCGGCACCTTGTAGCCGCCGAGATAATCACGGCAGAAGGAAATGATGTCGCTTTCGCTGACCTTCTTGCCTTCCTTGAGCACGATGATTCCTGTCACCGCCTCGCCCCATTTCGCATCCGGCATGCCGATTGCCGCGGCTTCGGAGACGTCCGGATGCTGCAGCAGCGCTCGCTCGACTTCCGCCGAATAGACGTTCTCGCCGCCGGAGATGATCATGTCCTTGATCCGGTCGACGATGTAGATGAAGCCCGCGGCGTCGCGATAGGCGGCATCGCCCGTCTTGTACCAGCCGTTGATCTGTGCCGCCCTGGTCGCTTCCGGATTGCGCCAGTATCCCTTGAACAGGCTTGGCGTGCGGATCATTACCTCGCCGACCGTCCCCACGGGCACTTCCTTGCCGTGTTCGTCGACGATTTCGATATCGACGAGCGGCACGGTGGTACCGCAGGATTTCAGGCTCTCTTCGCGCTCCAGATCGTGCTGGTCGGCGCGCAGCAGCGTCATCGCGCCGACGGTCTCTGTCGCCCCGTACCATTGGACGAATTGCGATTTCATCTCCGCCATCGCCCGCTTGATGAGCGGGAGCGAAATCGGCGAACCGGCATACATGACCAGCTTGAAGCAGGTGAAGTCGACAGTCGCCGCATCCGGGTGATCGAGCAGCATCTGAAGCGCCGACGGCACGATCAGGATGATCGTCGGGCGCGTATCCGTGATCGCCTTGAGCACGGCTTTCGGCTCGAACGCCTCCAGCATCACGACCGTGCTGCCGACATAAAGGCTTTGCAGCATCAGCCCCGTACCGGCCGTATGGAAGTTCGGCATGCTCATCAGATAGACGTCGTCGGCTTCCCATGGCAGACCGTCGTCGAGATGTTCCGTCAGCCGGATGAAGTTGAAATTCGCGTGGGTCAGTTCCACGCCCTTCGGCAGGCCGGTCGTGCCGGAGGTAAAGAGCAGCAGCGCGGTCATGTCCTCGGGAACCGCGATCTGCGGGTCGAGGTCGTCGCAGCCGTCCATGAAACGGTCCCAGTCGGGAGAGGCCACATCCACCGGCGCGAGCACGATCTCCACGTCCATGCCGGCATGCCGGCAGGCTTCCCGCGCAAGCTCGATCATCGACTGATCGGCAATCAGAAACCTGCATTCCGCATAGCCGATGATCTCGCCGATCTCGCGCGCGGACAGGCGCCAGTTCAAAGCCAGCAGGGTTCGGCCGGCCTTTGCCGCACCGAAGAGAAGCGTAGTGAAGAATGGCGAGTTCTTGCCGATGAACCCGGCCGGCATCTCCGCCGGCAGATCGGCGCGCAGCAGCGCGTTGGCGATGCGGTTGGAGTCAAGGTCCAGCGTTTTGAAACTCGTGGCCTTGCCTTCGCACAGGATGGCCGGCTTTTCCGGCGTCTGCTTTGCGTGGAAGCGTGCGATATCGCCGAGCGTCCTTATGACCGGATAATTCCACATGATCGTTCTAACCTTCTGACGCCGGCCCCACGCGCACGACGACCTTGCCGAGCGCCTTGCGCGCGCCCAGCCACGCGATCGCCTCCGCCGCCTCCTCGAAATCGAAGACTTTCTGGATATGCGGCCTGAGCTTGCCGGCCTCGTACATTGCCGCAAGTTCGCGCATGTTCTCAAGGCTCGCTTCCGGCTCGCGCCAGACCCACGGCCCCCAGAACACTCCGTTGACGCTGCATTCCTTCAGCAACACCAGATTGAGGGGCAGGCTCGGAATGCCCGCCGGAAAGCCGACGATCAGGCTGCGTCCGTTCGGCCGCAAGGCCCTGATGCTTGCTTCGGTGTATTCGCCGCCCACAGGATCGTAAACGACATCACAACCACCGCCGCATCCTTGCTTGAACATGTCGGCCAGCGCTTTTGAGCCCTGCTTGTCGAACGGTCCTCGCGGATAGCGGATGACGGCGTCCGCGCCATGCTCGCGGACCAGTGCCTCCTTTTCCGCCGAGGATACGGCAGCGACCACACGCGCGCCCATCGCCTTGCCGATCTCGACGGCGGCAAGGCCGACGCCGCCGGCCGCGCCGAGAACGAGCAGCGTCTCACCGGGCTGCATCTTGCCGATCTGCTTGAGCCCAAAGTAGGAGGTGCCATAGACGAGCGGATAACCGCCCGCCATTTCAAAGCTCATGCCTTCGGGGATCGGGCTGCAATAATTGGCCTCGGTGACCAGCTTTTCCGCCATGCCGCCATAGGGCAGTCCCCCGAGCGTCACCCGGTCGCCGACCTTTGGTTCGGTGACGCCCTCGCCCACCGCCTCGATGATCCCCGACACTTCGCCGCCGGGTGAATAGGGACGCGGCGGCTTCGTGTGATGGAGATCCTGGATCAGAAGAAAATCGAAATAGTTGACGCCGCAGGCGCGCACTGCAATACGCACTTGCCCGGGCCCCGGCACCGGGTCGGCAAGCTCGATGATTTCGAGCGCTTCCGGTCCGCCGCTGACGACGCTCGCTATCGCCCGCATGACACCTCCCACCGTTGACGCAGCTTCGTATGTGCGCTTATTGATTACGTAGCTTACGAACGTCCCGTCGGTCAATGGCCAGCATGGTCTGTGATGGTCGATTGCGGCAACGACGGCGGCGCCACCGAATGGCACACGCCGTCATCGCTTGTCGTACTACATGTGAGCGTGGCCGCTTTGCGAATGCGCCCCGCCGGGACGGGAAATTCCGCTCAGCGCCTGTCCCGCCGACCCGCCGTCCTTGAGCGCAAGGTCGCCGAGCGAGAGAATTCCGACCAGTCGCTTGTCGCGGTTGACGACCGGAATCCGCCGAATCTGCTGGTCGCCTAGATTTTGGCAGACCTCGTCGACGGTTTCGTCATCATAGCAGTAGTGGATATCCTCGGACATGATCTCGCCGACAGTGCAGTCCGGCCCCTTGCCCTGCGCGATCGCTCTGATGGCCATGTCGCGGTCGGTGATCATGCCGACGAGCCGGTCGTTGTCGCCGACGGGCAGTGCACCGGCGTCGATTTGCGCCATGATCCCTGCGGCTTCCTGTAGGGTCTGGCGGGGATTGGCGATTTTCACGTCCTTGGTCATCGCATCGCTGACTTTCATGGCACGTGCCTCCTGTTGTGCTGGGGTTATCTGTCCTCAGGGTACAGATCAGGCAGGAACGGTCTCTGCGGTCCGCATGTTCCCTCCGGCGCGCTCGATTTTGCCGGCGCCATGGCCTGGAACCGAAATCCGTCTCGCCCCATGCCCGGACCCTTTATAAGTCCTCGGCCTAACCAAAATCGGGCCGCCGCGGCGTGCGGCGACCCGATCCCCGTTCCTTGCGCTACAGGCCGGACAGGAAGCTACTTCACCGCAAACTGGCGGGCCACCGTCAGCTTGAAGGTGCGGCCCATCCCGTCCTCATTGTCGAGATTGTTGCGGTACTGTTTGTCGAAGATGTTCTCCACCGACGCAAGCAGTTCAAAACCTTTCAGCGCCCCGGTTTCAGGCTTCCACCCGACGAAGACATCGTGCAGGACATAGCCGGGCGTCGGGCCGACGGCGCCGTCCTTCGACGTGCTGACGAACGTTCCCTTCCAGCCGTACTTCACGCCGTGCTCGGGCAGGTATCCGCCGAGCGAAGCAACGACCGACGTGGCCGGGATCGTGTCCAGCGGCATGCCGGAGACCCGGTCGACGCCCTGAATGTTGGAGAAGGCAAGGCGCCCGAACATCTTGTCGCTCTCATATGCCGCCTCGACCTCGATACCCTTGATCGTCGCCCGGTCGATATTGACGTAGTAGGGAACCGGACCGGGATTGGTGTTGTCCGGATTGAGCGCGATCAGATCGTCGATATCGTTCCTGAAAGCAGTGGTCTTGAGCTGCAGGCTGTCGCCGAGGGTGAACAGGTCGAAGGTCGAAACCGTGAAACCCAGTTCGTAATTGATCGCCGATTCAGGCCGCAGGCCGGAACTTGTCGTTGCGCCACCGGGGAAACAGCGGGTATCGCCGGGGCGGCAACCGCCGAAAGGAACCGGGAAGATCGTGTAGAGTTCGTCGATGGTGGGCGCCCGCTCGGTGCCCGCGACCGATCCGAACACCGAAAAATTCTCGGTGAACTTGTACGCGGCAGCCACCTTTGGCGACACGGCGGTGAATTCGTGTTGCGTCGCGCCGGCGATTGCCGGATCGGGATCGATCGACACGAAATCGGCACGCAGTCCGGTGATCACCGTCAGCTTCTGATTCCAGACGAACTCGTTCTGCGCGAAGACGCCGATTTCGCTCTCTTGCCCTTCGGGATGGAAGGGCACCTGACCGCTCGTCTGGGCAAAAGCGATACGGTCCTGCAGCGCATAGGCCGCGCCCAGCGTCAGATAGTTCTCATAATTGCCACCGATCATCTCGAACGTGTTGTCGACCTTGGCCTGCCACGTCTCATTTCCGTACTCGGCATCCTCGAACAGGACGTCCCCCGCGAGGATCGGTTCTCCCGGCTGCCAGTTGTGCTGGAACACCTCCGTCTTGGACCATGAAAGATTGACGTTGAGATCGATCCAGGGATTGTCGCTGTCGGGATTCTTGTAGGACATGACGACGGTCTGATCGGTGATCTCGCGATCGATCGTGCCAAACGGATTGGGCACACCGAGGAACGGCGAGAACGGGCTGGTGGGAAATGGCGCCGTGGTGCCGGTCTGCTCGAAATGGGCGTTGTCCTGCGCGTTTTCCCAGCGCTCGTAGGAGAGGCGCAGTTCCTGCTCGTCATTGTCGCCGAAACGGGTTGTCGATTTGACGAGCCCGGAGAAGGTCTCGTAGTTCGAACCGCCGATGACCACGCCGTTGCCGTTCTTGTAGTCGCCGAAGTCGCGCATGTTTCCCTGAATCAGCAATTGGGTGCTTTCCGTCGCCTGAATGGCGGCGAGCGCGGAGGCCAGGAAACCCCCGGGGTTGCTGTCGTAGCTGCTCTTCAGCCGCACGACCATGCGGTCGCCAGGCTGCAGGAAGTCGCCCGCATCCTTGGTGACGAGATTGATCACGCCGCCATAGGCCCCCGAGCCGTAGAGCGTTGAGGACGCCGGACCGCGCAGGATCTCGATCTGCTTGTAGAGCTCCGGATCGGTGAACAGCGAGCCGAGCCGGTACTGCTCGTGAAACTTGGTCGCACCGTCGATATTGACAATGATCTTGGATTCGTCGGCGGCGGCGAAGTCGCCGATGCCGCGGATGTTGTAGGACTGACCCGCCGGCCGGTCGCTGCCGATACCTTGAACGCCCGGCACGAAATCCATCGTCTCGCCGACCGTATCGGCCTGTTCCTGATCGATCCCTTCCTGATCGACGACGGTCACAGCCTGCGGCGTGTCGATGGCAACCTTCTCGACGCCGGCGCCTACGACAAGCCTTTCAAGGACCGTCGCCCCGCGCGACACGCTGTTCTGCGCCGCCGTCTGCTGCTCATCCTGCGGCGGCTGAGGCTGCGGCTGCTGCGCATAAGCGCTTCCGCACGCCTGTATTGCCCCGATAGCCACGCCCGTCAGCAACGCGGCACTCACCCGATACCCCGGCCCCATTTGAACTCCTGTCTCGCTAGCGGTGCTGGCTCGCAGGAGGCTGGCTTGCACGATCTCGGTTAAATTATGATTGTGTTGGTCAGGTATTGCGCTGCGTATAAAACTTGAGTACCGATGTCAAGTATACAGAATGGTTCCGCCCAGCCAGCCCGCAGCCAGCCCGGCGTCAAAAAAGGAGACCTTGTCGCGATGTGCGACTCGACGGTGGGTAATGGCGGCAGGCGGGAAGTGGACGGAGCGTCCGGCGGCGGCGCCGGAAGCGGCGCCCTGATCTATCGCAGTTCGGAACTCTTCCGCGGCTGCAACGAGATCATCATACGTCACGATGACGCGAACTACCGATTGAGGATCACACGCCAGGGCAAGCTGATCCTCAACAAGTAGGAGCAAGTATGACGATGCATGAAGGCCGGTCGCAGGCGCGTCCCTCATCGGAAGCGATCCGCAAGGCGCGTGACGATAACCCGAAGATGCGCGAGCGCGATCTGGCGCACCTTCTCAACATTTCCGAGGCCGAGTTCATCGCCGCCTGGTGCGGATACGGGACGCGCCGGTTGGAGGTCGATTTCGACAGGATTTTCCCGGCGCTGGAGGGCGCCGGCGAAGTGATGGCACTGACCCGCAACGAAAGCGCCGTGCACGAGAAGATCGGCGTCTACGACAAGTTCATCGGCGGCAAGCACGCCGCGATGATGCTCGGCGAAAAGATCGACACCAGGATGTTTCCCGGCCGGTGGGCATACGGCTTCGCGGTCGAGAAGAGCGACGGCGACACTGTGCGGCGCAGCCTCCAGTTCTTCGACAAGGCCGGCGACGCGGTTCACAAGATCCACGCCCGTCCCGCCACCGATCTGAAGGTTTGGGAATCGCTCGTTGACAGCCTGGTCGGCGAGGATCAATCGGACCGGATCGATGTAGATGTTTCGGCGCGGGAAGGCCGCGGCGCCCGGGACGGCGACGTTCCCTTGCAGGAGCTGCGCGACCGCTGGCAGCGAATGACCGACACTCATCAGTTCGTCGGCATCCTCAGCAAGCTCGAGCTTTCCCGTCATGCGGCGATCTCGAGCGTCGGTGACGATTTCGCCTGGCGGCTTGAAGAGGGTGCGGTCGACGCCATGATGAGGCTCGCCGCAGCGGAAGCTCTGCCGATCATGTGCTTTGTCGGCAATCGCGGCTGCATCCAGATTCACTCCGGGCCGATTGCCAACATTCAGCCGATGGGTCCGTGGCTGAACGTCATGGATGAGGATTTCCACCTTCATCTGCGCACCGATCACATCGTCGAGGCCTGGGCGGTCCGTAAACCCACCGACAAGGGTCATGTGACCTCGCTGGAGGCCTATGACGCGCAGGGCGAACTCATCATCCAGTTCTTCGGCAAGCGGATCGAAGGACAGGACGAACGGGAAGGCTGGCGCTTCATCATGGAGAATCTCCCGCGCAAGCTCGCCACGGACGCTGCATAAGGAACCCGTCATGCGCCCCATTCAACTGCCGTCGCTTGTTCTGCGCGCGTCCGCGATCGTGCTGGCGCTCGGCTGGCTCCTCGCCATGATGATCCCCGCCGGCGCGGAGTCCGAAAAAGAGGCAATGCCGCGTCGCATCATCGCCATCGGCGGCTCGGTCACGGAGATCGTCTTCGCGCTCGGACAGCAGGACCGGCTCGTCGGCCGCGACACCACCAGCGTCTATCCGCCGGAGGCGTCTGCCGTGGCCGACGTGGGCTACATCCGCGCCCTGTCGCCGGAAGGCGTTCTTTCCGTCAATCCGGACCTCATCCTCGCCCTGGAGGGCGCCGGACCACCCGAGACGGTCGGCGTCCTGGAGGAAAGCGGCATCCCGCTCGTCACGATCCCCGAAGGCTATGACGGCGACGCGATCGTCGCGAAGATTCGTGCCACCGGTAAGGCGCTGGGCGTGCCGGGCAAGGCGGACGAACTGGCGGACAAGGTCTCCCGCGACCTTGCGGCGGCAACCACGACCACCGCAAAAGGCGAGCCGAAACGCGTTCTGTTCATCCTCTCCATGCAGGGAGGACGGGTCATGGCGGCCGGGTCGCAGACCCATGCCGACGCGATGATCCGGCTTGCCGGCGGCACCAACGCGCTGGACGACATGAACGGCTACAAGCAGGTCAGCGATGAAGCGGTCATCGAGGCGAAGCCCGACGTCATTCTCATGATGGACCGGCGCGGCGACCACGCGATCAGCGACGACGATCTCTTCTCCAACCCGGCTATCAGCCCCACGCCTGCCGGAATCAACCGCAACGTCGTGCGGATGGATGGCCTCTATCTGCTCGGCTTCGGTCCGCGCACGGCGGAAGCCGTCCGCGATCTCGGCGCTGCGCTGAACGAACAATCTCACGCGGCAAGGAAGTAGTCGTGCTGATGCGCGCCGATGTGAGCGGCACTCGCCGGAGCCGCTGGGCGTATGCCGACGGCGACCGCGCGGTTCGCGCCCGTGCCACCATCTTGCTGCTCGCCGCGCTCCTCATCGTCGTGGCGCTGTTTTCGCTCGGATGGGGCGCATCGGATGCGTCGGCCCTGGAAGTCATCGCCCACTGGACAGGCCTTGGCGACGGCGCGCTGTCGGCGCGGGACCGGTTGATCGTCGAAACAATCCGGCTGCCGCGCGTCATCCTCGGCATTCTCATCGGCGCCGGGCTGGCGGTCGCGGGAGCGATCCTGCAGGGCCTCTTCCGCAATCCGCTCGCCGACCCCGCCCTTATCGGCGTCACCGCCGGTGCAAGTCTTTGCGCGGTCTTCGTCATCGTTCTCGGCGGAACCGTCCTGGCGCCGATGGCCGGCCTGCTCGGCATATACTCGCTGCCGACAGCCGCCTTTATCGGCGGACTGATCGCCTCCTTCGCCCTCTACCGGATCGCGACCCGCCGCGGCCAGACGTCGGTTGCCACCATGCTGCTCGCCGGCATCGCGCTCACCGCTTTCGCCAGCGCCGTGATGGGCATCCTGATCTTCGTGGCCAGCGACGCCCAACTGCGCGACCTCGTGTTCTGGAGTCTCGGTTCGGTCGCCGGCGCGACGCCGACGAAGGTACTCGCCACGGCGCCGATCATTCTCCTTGCACTCGCCGCAACTCCCTTTCTGGCACGGTCGCTGAACGCCCTCGCGCTCGGCGAGGCGACCGCCAGCCATCTGGGAATTCCGGTCCAGCGGATGAAGACGATCGCGCTGATCTGTGTTGCGGCGCTGACCGGCGCCTCCGTCGCGGTCTCAGGCGGGATCGGCTTCGTCGGCATCGTCGTGCCGCATCTGTTGCGCCTGGTGATCGGACCGGACCACCGCTACCTGCTGCCCGCCTCCGCCCTGCTCGGCGGCGCCTTTCTCATCGCCGCCGACGCTGTCAGCCGCACCGTCGTCGCGCCCGCCGAACTGCCGATCGGCATCGTCACCGCGCTCGTCGGCGCGCCCTTCTTCGTCTGGATCCTGTTGCGCCGACGCGGCCTGCTCGATTTGTGAGGCAAAAGATGAGTCTCAAGGCCCATGCCGTCAGCGTCCGTCTCGGGGGACGGCTGATCCTCTGCGATATCGGCCTCACGGCGAAGCCGGGCGAGGTCACGATGATCATCGGCCCCAACGGATCGGGCAAGACGACCCTGATGCGGGCATTGACGGGTGAGTTGCCCTGCCAGGGCGAAATCAGCCTCAACGGACGCTGGCTGCGTGAATACCGGGCCGGGGAACTTGCCGCCTTACGGGCGGTGCTGCCGCAGGAAACGACGCTCTCGTTTCCCTTCACGGTTCGCGAGATCGTCCGCCTCGGGATCGCGTCCGCGTCGCACCGGCCCGACCGGGGCGAAGAACGCGAGCGCGTCGACGATGCGCTGGCGCGGGTGGATCTGGCCGGTTTTGCCGGACGCCTTTATCAGGAACTCTCGGGTGGCGAACGCCAGCGCGTCCAACTGGCAAGGGTCCTGTGCCAGATCTGGGCGCCGGTCCTTGACGGAGAGCCGCGCTGGCTGTTCCTCGACGAACCGGTCTCCAGCCTCGATATCAGGCATCAGCTCACGATCATGGAGATCGCGCGCGACTATGCCGGCGCCGGCGGCGGCGTTGTCGCGATCATGCACGACCTCAATCTCAGCGCGATGTATGCCGATTCCATCGTCGCCATGTCGGAAGGTCAGGTCGCGGCGGCAGGCGAGCCGGGCGAGGTGCTGACCGATCGGCTGTTTTCAACGGTATTCGGTTGCGGCCTGAAGCTCGGACGTGTGCCAGCCGGCCGGCTCTTCGTCCTGCCCCACTCGGCGCGAGGCTGAGGTCCGATCAGGGGCGGGTAAAATAGATCGGCACCGTGAATTCCCACTCTGACTTTCCTGCCTCGGGCGGTATGGAGGGAAACGGTGATGCACGTCGCACCGTATCAACGGCCGCGTTGTCCAGCGTCGCATATCCTGAGGATCTGACAATGCGTGGCGTAGAGATATGTCCATTGGGCGCAATGACGAAAGCGACCGTTACGGTGCCCCGTGCACGGCCTGCACCGCTGGGGAAACGCAGTGCCCGGTTGAGCCGCTGCCGTACAATCCCCCGGTAATTGGAAACGGCCGCATTTCCGCTGCTCGAAGCGTCAGCACGGCTGCCCGCGCTACCCGCCTGACGCGCCTGCCGGGGATCGGCGGCGCCCTTCATGGTGTCGGTTTCGCCGGAACCCTGCCGCCGGGCCTGCTGCGGCTTGGGCTTGGGCACGGGCAGTTGCATCCGCTCCGGTGCCTTCGGCGGCGGGGTTTCGCGTCTGGCTTCCACCACCGGACGCCGCACGGGGTCGGGCAGCGGAACGGTCTCCTCGACCGGCGAAACCGCAAGAACCGCCTCGCTGGCGGGAGCAGGCTCGGCGGCCACCGCCGCGACCGTATCGACCGCCGGTTCCACCGCCTCGGAAGGATTGGCTTCGGCCAGTTCGGCATGCTCCGGCTCAACAGGCTGAGCATCCGCCTGATCAGGCATCTCCGCGGGCTGCACGACCTGCGTCTCTTCCCGCGTCTCGTTCGGCTCCAGCACCTCCGGCCGCTCCACAGGGTCGGCGGTATTTCCCGCCGTCATGTCGGCGAAGGAGCTTCCGATGCTGACCGAGCCGGCGGTCTCGCCACCCTCGACCAGAACGTCGTCCTGCCGGCTGGCGAAGAATGCGAGGCCCGCCCCGTGAACGAGGACGGACACCAGCGCCGCGGCGACCCAGCGCCGTGCTGCCCACCCCGTCTTCATGACGCCTCCCGCCGTGTGATGATCGTGATCGAACCCGCCCCGAGCTGCCGCAATCTGTCGGCGATGCCGATCAGTTCGGTCGCCGGCAGCGCGCGATCCACGAGAACTTTCACCGGCTCGGCCGCGGGAACATCCTGCCGGCCCGCCATATAGGCTTCCAGCGTTGTTTCCGCGCCGCGATAGAATGCCGAACCGTCGGCACGGATCGACAGTGCCTCCGGCGGCGGCGCGGGTTCCGCCTCCTGCGTTTGCGCCGGCGTGACCTCGGGATCGAGCGGCGGCGCCAGCGTGCCGGCGACAAGGAAAAAGATCAGCATCAGGAACACGACATTGATCAGCGCGATCGTGCTTTCCTGTCGTCCGGATGCCTTGGGTCGGGGAAGCGTCCTCATCACCAGTCCGTCTATTTCGCGATGGTCACTTCAAGACCGCCGGCACGGCGCATCTGTTCGATGAGGCTAACCAGACGCTGCGAGTCGACTTCGCCGCGTACCAGCACCACGGCCGTCCTCGCGCCGGCGCCTTCCAGCTCGGCGAGCGTCGCGGGCAGCGTCTCGTCGGCGACCGCACGCCCGTTCACGCTGATGCCCCGATCATCGAGGCGCACGAAAATATCCGGCCGCTGCTGCGCCGACGAGGTTCCGCTCGTGCCGGCCGCCAGTTCGATCTGCGCGAAGCGCGTGAAGGTCGAGGACAGCATGAAGAACAGCAACAGCAGGAAGATGACGTCGATCAGCGGCGTCAGCGCAAGTCGCCGTGACCGGCGTATCGCATAGTCAACGCGCATGCCTCGGACCCGCTTCCGCGTGAATGGCCGACGGCGCCGCGGCCGCCTCGGATTCCTGCGGGCTGAACAGTGCCGCGGTCAGCGTCTCGACGGCGACGCGCTCGTTCTCCAGCCGTGTCTCGAACCATGTCAGGACCAGCGAAACCGGCATTGCGACGGCCAGTCCGACCGCCGTCGTCAGCAAGGCGACCCAGATACCGCCCGCCAGGATGGAGGGATCGACGGCATTGCCCGCCGTCTGCAATTGCTGGAACGCCTCGATCATGCCGAGCACCGTGCCGAAAAGGCCTAGCAGCGGCGCGATCTGGCTGATGGCATCCAGAAGGCGGAAACCGCGCTGTAGCTCGTGCAGCCTTCCGGTGGCGATGCGCACGATCTCTTCCTCGATCTCGGGTCGCGCGGCCCGGCGGCTTGCAAGGCTCATCGCCGCCGCCAGACACGCTCCGACGACGCCCTGGTCCTCTTCCGCGGTCGCGCGGGCCTCGGCCACGCGGCCCTGACGCCAGGCGGCAACGGCACGCCGCGCCGCACCGTGACGACCGACTCGTTCGGCAAAGAACTGCTGGAGCTTGAAAACGATCGCAGCGAGGGCGACCAGCGACAGGAGCAGCAACAGCGCGACAACCGGCCCGCCCAGCGCCAGAAACGATCGCAGCGTTTCAACAACATCCATCATGAATCAGCTCCCGAATTCGATACCGGCGCGCGTACTCAGCCGCAGCGAGCCTATGCAGTCTTTCGCGGTCAGTCTTTCACCTTTGCACTCGGACGCGCTGTTGACGAGAACGCGGCCGATGTCGTCGCATTCGGTGCCTGAAAGGTCGAACTGGCGCACCTTGGTCTTGTCGGCCGGCAGGTCCTGGAAATCGAGGATCATCAGACGCCCGACAAGCCCGTTCCTGTCGAACAGAACGATTTCATAGGCCGCCTTCTCCAGCGCCGCACCGAGCCCGTTATGGACGACGAAGGTTACTCGGCATCCTTTGTCGGAAGGCTCCATGCGATTGAGCTCGAGCGCCAGAGTGTCCTCCGCCTGCGATGCCGCCAGACCGTGCGGCCACGTCACGAGAGCGGCTGCGCCGAGGGCCAGAACGCCAAGCGATCGCCGCATTTTCCTTCCTTTCGACTGCCCGACCAATAAAGTTGACAACTACAGTATAGTTTTATGCCCCGCAAGAGCGCAGAGGTCCGCCCGGGAACGCAATCGCCGCCTGAGCGGTTACAACCGGCAGGCGGCGTCCGGCCGCCACCGCAACGAGGTTCTATCGTGATTGCGAGCAAGAGGACAGCGGGAGCCACGCAATGAGCAAGAGCACGAAGCGGCGAGACGATTTGCGGGCGCCGGACGGATCGCCCGTCGGCGAAGAGGAATTGCGCGTCCTGCTCGCTGAGGAAGGCTATTCTGCCGACGAACGCGAGGGGTGGCTGAAGGAGGTTCTGACCGCTCTCACGATGGCGCAGGGTCGCGCGCCAACGGCGGATCGGGAGCAGCTCATTGCCGAGATCAGGGACATCGTCCGGGCCGGAACCGGCCGCAAACCGATGTCTGACGACGTTCTCTGAAGGGCGGGCGCCCAGGCTTCAGGCGTCGCCCGACAGCAACCCGCGCGCGATGATTTCGCGCTGGATCTGATCGGTACCTTCATAGATGCGTGCCGGCCGTACCTCGCGATAGAGATGTTCGACGAGATGCCCGCGCCGCAATCCGGCCGCGCCGTGGATCTGCACAGCGCCGTCCACCACGAACTGCGCCGCCTGGGAGGCATAGAGCTTGGCCATGGACGAGGCCGGGCCAAGCCGCTTCCTGTCGGCCTCGTCATATGCCCGCGCCGCGTCATAGACGAGAAGCCGCGCCGCCTGCAGCCGGGTCGCCATTTCCGCCAGCAGGTGCGACACGGCCTGGAAGGAGCCGATCGGCTGGCCGAAAGCCTTGCGCTCCCTTGCATAGTCTATGCTGAGCCTGAGCGCCGCCTCTGCGAGACCTACCGAATGCGCGCCGACCGACGGGCGGAACGCGTCGAAAATGCCCATGCCGATCTTGAACCCCTCCCCGACCGGACCGACGACGTGGCTGTCGGGCACGAACACCTGGTCGAAATGCATGTTGCCGACCCTGTCCGGCCACAGCGCGTCGATCGCCTCGCCGCTCAGGCCCGGGGAATTCCGCGGCACGAGGAAGGCGGTGATGCCCTTGGCGCCGCTGTCCGACGTTCGCGCGAAAACCGTGAAGATGTCGGCATCAGGCGCCTTCATGATCCACGTCTTGGTGCCCGACAGGGACCAGCCGCCGTCGACTTTCACCGCCGGCATCGCCATGCCGGCGAGATCGGAACCCAGTTCCGGCTCGGTCAGGCAGACCGCCGAGACGGCCTTGCCGGCAACCACCTTTGGTACCCATTCCCGGCGCGCGTCGGGCAGGGCATGACGCAGGGCGACAAAGATGCCGCCGATCTGGGTCGCGAAGGCTGTCGAGGCTTCGGTCGAAACGCGCGCCAGACCTTCACGGACCGCGCAGAGCCTGGTCGCGGACACCGTCCCGTCACCGGTGCCGCCGACATCGGCGGAAAAGAACGGCGCGAACAGCCCGAGCGCGACCATGTCGCCGATGAGATCGCGATTGACCCTCGCCTCGCCGCCGATCACGACGTGCTTTGCAAGATGCGTGCGCGCAAGCGCTTCAACCGCATCGGGATCGTTCAGATTCATCGAATTCCCCTCCCGCCGACGGCCATGTGAACATGGCGAAACGCCGGAGTTTCGACCAATGACGGTGTTGCCCGCGCGGCGCAAGCATCATATACACATGCTAGCATATAATATGCATGTTCATGAATATCGCAGGTTGCAGCCTCGGTGCTCCGCAGCCCGCCGCGCGAGAAGCATTTACGAGACGGCGCTGGACGGGCAAATTCGTCAGTTGCGCCATACTGCGAACTGAAGCGGCGGCTCACAGGCTGCAAGTTCACGGAAAACGCGAGGAGGAAACACATGATTACGGCACAGGACACCGATTTTCACCCCAGGGACCCTGCCGATCTCAGCTGGACCGAGACCACCTTCATCCCGTTCTGCGTCCCCGAAGAGGGGATTTTCGGCAACGCCTACGTGCTGGCCCGGCCCAATCTGGGCATCTGCACCTCGTCGATCATCGTCAGCAAGGGCATCTGCAACCACACCTATCAGATCGATTTCACCGACGCCCAGGTGCACCTGCCCTGCCCGGAGAAGTTCTCGGACTATTCGCTACCGAACGGGCTGACCGTGAAATCGTCCAACGCGCCGCGCGACTATCATTTCACCTACGAGCACAAGATGGGCTCATGCAGTTTCGATCTGAATTTCAAGGCGATACACCATCCCTTCGATCCTCACGATCCGAACGAGAATCCGCTGCTTGAAAAGACGAAAGCCGCGCCGAAGGATTCACGCGTCGGCCATGAGTGGTCGAACGGACACTTCGAATGCAAGGGCCACATCACCGGCGAGCTGATGCTGCGCGGCCAGAAGTTCAAGGTCGACTGCTATGACGGCATGGACCACTCATGGGGTCCGCGCGTCGAATACGGCGCTCGTTCGGTCAGCTGGATTTCGGTCAATTTCGGCGAGGAACTGGCCGTTCATCTCGCCGTCCCGATGAAGATCGTCAAAGGCGAGGTGCTGTACGACAAGCCGCAGTTCGGTTTCGTTGTCCAGAACGGCGAGACCTTCGGCGTCGTGGACGCGACCGTCGTCGCGACCCGTGTCGACATGATGGCGACCGGCAACCACATCACCGTCACCGATATCCGCGGCAAATCGTTCGAATTCTACGGCGCGACGATCGGCGGTCACCCCTGGCACTCCTTCAATCCCTGTCACGTCTGCTATCAGGTGGCCATGCGCTATACCTGGAACGGCAAGGTCGGGTCGGGCGAGTTCGGCGACATCTTCGGGCTGGAATATCTCGCCGACCACAAGTCGCGGACGGCCACATTCTCGCGTTAAGGTAGATCATATGAGCAATGACAAGGTTTCGGGCGCTGAAGCCCGCTTCGCCCTGCGCGACAACCCGCCGCCCGAATTCATCGAGGAGATGCGCCGGCGGTTCCCGGTCGAACGCGAGGTCGACGAACTTTTCGTCCGCAAGATGCAGCGCCGCTCGGGCGAGCCCTATCACCGGATCTCCATGGAGGAGCTTTCCGAACGGCTCGACAGGATGCTGACCGACCTCAAGGTCGCGAACTACAAGGTGACGGACACGCGCTGGTTCACCGGCGGCGTTTCCAAGATCCAGATGGGTTTCACGCTGGAATGGGACGATCCCGAGACGGGACACCGCAAGGAACGACTGGTGGTGCGCATGGACCCAAAGGAAGGTTCCAACACAACCAGCCGCCTGCGCGAATACGAATTGCTGAACGCGTTCGAGGGCGTTCTGCCGGTCCCGCACGCCTACTGGCTCGACCGCGACGCCCGGTGGTTCCCAGAGCCTGCGCTCATCTACGCTTTCGCCGAGGGCGTGACGAAGCCGCAGACGACCCAGACAGGCCAGGTCAGCGGCCTCGGCACGAATTTCGGTCCTGAACTGCGCAAGAAGCTCGCCCCGCAATTCATGGAGCATCTGGCGGCAATCCATACGTTCGATTTTACCGGCCATACATTCGAGAGCATGGACCTGCCCCCTGTCGGTACCACGCAGAATACCGAATGGCAGCTCAACCGCGCCCTGCGAATCTGGGAGGAGGACCGGGGCGAGGACTATCCGCTTATGGATGTCGCCGCCAACTGGCTGCGCGACAACATGCCGGTGCTCGACCATGTCAGCGTCGTCCACGGGGACTTCCGCAGCGGCAATTTCCTGTTCGATGAATCCACCGGCAAGATCAACGCCTGGCTCGACTGGGAACGCGCGCATCTCGGCGACCGCCATCGCGATCTCGCGTGGATGACGCAGCACGCGATGGGTCACTACAGCGAGGACGGCAAGACCTATTACGTATGCGGCCTCGTGCCGGAGGACGAGTTCTACGATCGGTACGAGGAGATATCGGGCCTCAAGGTCGATCCGCAGCGTCTCGCCTACTACAACATGCTCAATCGCTACATGATCATCGCTTCGGCGCTTGCAACGTCCTACCGCGTCCCCAAGCTCGGCAAGTCGCATCAGGACGTGTTGCTGATGCGGGTCAAAGGCATCGTGCCGACGATTTCCGCCGATCTTTCCAAGGCGCTGAGGGAGGTTATCTGATGGACCGGACGGATGTCGGCCTCAAGGCCGTTGCGAAGGCGCTGACGGACGTGATCGGACCGTCGATCGATCCCAGGGATCCGCTTGCGAAGGAACAGCTCAAGCTGGCTGTGGACTATATCGAATTCGTCCGCGCCCGCTATGAGGACATCCACGCGCGCGAGCGGTTCGACCTCAGGCACTATTCCCGGATGGCCGACGCCATCGGCAGATCCGGGCTGCCGGCGGCCGAGGCTTCGCGCCTTGACGGTGCCAGGAACGCAGCCGCCACCGTCCTGGCCGATGTGGAAGCGACGACGCCACAGATCCGCGCCACCGCGATGGAACTGGCCGCCGTCGTCGCGGATATCGTGCAGAGGGCGCCCTCCTTCGGCAAGGAGATCCGCCGCAGGATCGAGCTTGCCGTCCTCGACGCCACCGATGAGCGTGTGGCGATGGAACGCGCCTGGTATCTGCCGATGGGTTTCGACCCGACGCCGCATATGGCAGGCGACCTTGCCGAGTTGCTGAAGGGCTGACACGATATAGGCAATTTACTGGCATGTTCACCGCCGGCGAACCGACGGTGAACATCTTGCCTTGTCAGGAAACGTAAAAAAATGAGCCTTCCCCCACCCGCCGCCCGCAAGCCCAATCACACGCGCACCATCATCTATGACAGTTATGAGCGCGAGGACGGTCTTTACGATGTCGAGGCCCGGGTCACCGACCGGAAGCACTTTACCTTTCCCGAGCGCGAACGCGGCCAGCTGCCTCCCGGGACCGCGCAACACGACATCATCACGCGGGTCACCTTCGACGGCGATCTGATCGTGCGCGATATCGCGGTTGAACTCGCCACGGTGCCCTTCTCGTTCTGTGCGGGCAGCACGGCGGCAATCCCCGGCCTGATCGGCCGGTCGCTTGCCCGCGGCTGGCGCAAGAGCATACAGGAAGTGATCGGGGGCACAGGCGGCTGCACCCATACGCGCGAACTGCTGACGGGTGTTCCGACCGTTGCGATCCAGACGCTTGTCTCGATGGCCGACAAGAAGCTTTTCGACGCCGGCGGCAGGGACACGCAGCTCACCGAACGTCCGATATTTCTGGGCGGTTGCCACACCTGGAGTTTCGACAGCCCCGTCGTCGAGGAATATTTCCCGCAATTTGCAGTGAAGCCTGAATAAGCAGCATACCTTTGCATCACGGCGCCCGGCCGCGGGGCTACCGTAAAAATCACAATCCCGCCTCAATCGCGTCAGGGTGGCGTAAGGCAGCGATGCCAGTCTGACTTCGTCGCAATGATGAGGCCGGGGGCAAAATGCCATCGACACTGCTTGTGGGATTGGACCATCCCCGTCGCGCTGATGCCGAAGCGTTCATCCAGGATATCTACAACGCCGCCTACGGCGCCACGGTCAACGAATTTCCCTCATCGTTATTCGTCCATTTCGACGACACCTGGCAGATTCGCGCTGCCGCGGGATTGCGAACACGGCAAGACGGATTCTTTTCGGAAATATATCTCGACCGGCCAGTGGAAGAGATCATCTCAACGATGGCTGGCCCGGTTGAACGGGACAGAATTCTAGAAGTTACCACGCTGGCGAGCCGCTCGCCTCGGCTGACACCCAGCTTCATACGCGACATTGTCGCTCATGGCGTGGACCAACAGTTCTCCTGGGCGTTCTTCACCCTGACCCGGCGATTCTGGAGCCTCGTCCAGCACATGGGCATCGCATCGATCCTGCTCGCCGATGCCGACCATCGCCGCGTCGCCGATTTCCAACTTTGGGGCCGGTACTACGCCCATCAGCCCAGCGTCTATGCAACTCGGGGGCCGCTCTTTTCTCCCGCACCGGCTTCCAAACCCGCTCAGGTCGGACATGAAACGCTTTTTTGATTCACTGGAACGAGATGCTCGCGTCGATGGTACCCGTCCGGTGCTGATCGACGGCGAAGGTCCGATGAGTCGCGGCGAATTGCTGGCTGCTGTCTCCGGGATGGCGGAAGCGTTGCGGGCAGCGCCGCGTGTCATTGCCATCCTGGCACCGAACGGCCGCGACTGGGTCATCGCGCAACTCGCTGCAATCGTCGCCGGCAAGACCTTCGTACCCCTGCCGACATTCTTCAGCGCCGGACAGATCGCCCACATCTTGGACGAAGCGTCAGTAGACGCCGTGCTCGTCGATGCGACCACCAGATCGGACCCCCGGCTGCGCGGAATACCCACGTTGCCGATCGACCGCAGCGGATCGGCTGACGCGACCCTATTCCTGTCCGATGGCTTTGAGCAGATCATATACACTTCGGGGAGCACCGGAGAGCCCAAGGGTGTCCGCCATTCCGGCAGCCAGATTGCCTCCATCGTCAATGCGCTTGCAGCAGCAACCGACGCGACAGGAAAAGACCGTTACCTCTCGATTTTGCCCCTGCCGATGCTGCTTGAAACGATCTGCGCGATCTTCATACCGCTTTTGGTTGGCGCCCGCGTAACGTTCGACCGCGTGTGTGCCGAACAGATTTTCCGCGGCGATGTAGCCGGTGTTGCCGCCAGCTTTGCCAGACACCGACCGACAGCCAGCGTTTTGGTCCCGGACCTGCTCAGGGCTTTCGTTGCTCAGCTCGAAGCGACCCAAAGCCGCGCTCCTTCATCATTGCGCTATGTCGCAGTCGGCGGCGCGCCGGTTTCCGAGCACGTTGCCGCGAGGGCCTGGGATCTAGGGATACCTGTTCATGAGGGCTATGGCCTGTCGGAATGTTGCTCAGTTGTATCGTTAAATCGACCCGGACATCGGCGCGGTGGAACGGTCGGTCGGCCCATTCGCGGCCTGACGGTCGTGATCGAAAACGGCGAGATCGTCGTTGCCGGTCCTACTGTGA
Organism: Flavobacteriaceae bacterium; assembly: GCA_050249695.1. Classification (GTDB taxonomy): domain Bacteria; phylum Pseudomonadota; class Alphaproteobacteria; order Rhizobiales; family Tepidamorphaceae; genus JACKJP01. The sequence continues at coordinate 105,981 of JBFWQA010000007.1, forward strand.
TGGACGGGTATCTGGGCGCTTCGCCGGCACCGAAACGCTGGCGAACGGGCGATCTGGGCAGTTTCGATCATGACGGATTTCTGACCATACACGGTCGCAAGGACAATCGGATCGTGACGGCGATGGGGAGGAACATCAGTCCTGAATGGGTAGAGACAGCGTTGCTCGCCGATCATCGGATCGCGGTCGCAGCAGTAACAATTGCCGGCGGCAGTTCCCTGACCGTCGTGCTCATTCCATCCGTCCAGGGCGAAGCATGGTTCTCCGGCGCCGACGAAACAGACGTCAGGCAATTGATCAGGGCGTGCTGCGCCAAACTGCCAGACTACGCGATACCGGACCGCCACGTCGTGGTCGGACAGCGTGATGCCGTAGCAGCAATGCTGCTGACCCGGGGTGGACGCATCATACGTTGCCATCTCGCTGACTTTATCACGTCCCGGGTCGGCGCCCCGATCCACGGCTCCTCACCTGAAACCACGAAATCCACGGAAGGAAATCCAGACCATGAAGTTTTATGATCGCCTGCAGGCAGATACAGAAGCCGACCGCCAGGCTTTTCTTGCGATACCGCTGGTTCGCCACGCCATCAGCAACGGCGCTCCACGCGAGCTCTATCTGGCCTTTCTCGAGCAGGCCTACCATCACGTGAAGCACACATTCCCGCTGCTTGCGCTTGCGGCGTCGCGCACCTGGGACGAGCGCTATCAGGATGCACTAGTGGAATATATGGAGGAAGAACGCGGCCACGAGAAATGGATCCTAGAAGACATAGAAGCCATGGGCGGCTCGCCCGACACCGTACGCGCCGGTCACCCCGGAACGGCCTGCCAGGTCATGGTCGGTTACACCTATTACGCGATTGAGCGTGTCAGCCCCTACGCCATGCTGGGCAGCGTCCATGTACTGGAAGGAATGTCGGTCCTGCTGGCCGATCAACTTGCCGACGCATTGAAATCAACCTTTTCGCTCAGTGACGATCGCGGCTTTTCCTATCTGAGATCGCACGGCGCGCTGGATCAGGAGCACGTGGCGTTTTTCCGCGACCTGGTAAATGGTTTTCACGACAGGGAAGTACAGCAACTCATCATCGAACAGTCGCGGATTTTCTATAGGCTCTATGGGTCGATATTCCGCGACTTGGGTGACGCCGGTGAGTTCCGCGATGCAGCCTGAGACACGACGGGTTCTCATTACGGGCGCTGGCTCCGGCATAGGTCGCGCGCTAGCAATTGAAGCTTCGGTGCGCGGCTGGACGGTCGCGCTCTGCGGCAGGCGATCCGCTGCACTTGAGCAAACGGCAGCGCTGATGCGGAAAGAGGCTGTTGTCCTTGTCATGCCCGCCGACGTCACGTCTCCGGTCAGTCGCGCACGGCTCAGCGAAACCGTCGCCGCCAGCTGGGGTACCCTCGACATACTGATCAACAATGCAGGACAGGTGCGCGCGGGAAGGCTCGCTGACACGCCCGACCATCAACTGGAACTTCTGTTTGCGACAAACGTCATCGCGCCCATGGCCCTGACGCGCGAATTCCTGCCGTTGCTGAAAGCCGGGACGGGTGGGCGCGTCGTCAACATAGGTTCAGTTTTCGGAGACATACCCTACCCGAACTTCACTGCGTATTCGGCGACGAAGAGTGCACTCAGCGCATTCTCAAGCGCGTTACGCCGGGAATGCCGTCACGAGGGCATTTCGGTTACGCATATTTCGCCTAGAGCGACCGATACACAGGCAGCCTCGGTGCTCGAAGCTTCGGATACCGGCAGGCAGTCGAAGCTCGATCCCCCGGAGGTGGTGGCGAAACTGGTCTGGGACGCCATCGACCGAGGCAGGAAGGCTGCGATATCCAAAGGGCCGGAGCGCTATTTCGTACTCCTTCAAAATCTCTTCCCGCACCTCATCGACCGAGCGCTCTCGCGATCGGCATGAACGCCCCAATGCATTCAGTTCAAGGAAAGAACGCGCAATGAAAAACCTTCCAAAAATCGCCACCGCGGTGAGCTGCCTGCCCGTGATGATCATGTTGAGCGGTTCGCCGGCCAGCGCATCAAACGACCCGGCGCTCGACAGCGCCGTACACGCGCTGGAAATTCAATGGGAAACGATCAAGTTCACGGTCAAGACAGATAGCGATGAGCAGCACGCGCAGATGGACGCGCTCGGCGAACAAGCGGATGCGCTTGCTGCAAAATATCCAGACAGGGCGGAGGCACTGATCTGGGACGGCATCATCACCAGCGAGCGGGCATCCATGGCCAACCCGCTTTCGGCACTTGGGCTGGCCAAGCGCGCCAAGGGCATTCTTGAGAAAGCCTACGCGCTGGACCCGACCGCTCTTGGTGCCGGCGCCGCTACAAGCCTCGGTGTACTTTATTACCGCGTTCCCGGGTTTCCGATTGGATTCGGGGACAACAAGAAGGCGCGGCAGTTGCTGAAAGAGGCTGTGACGACGGCCCCCGAGGCGCTTGATGCGGAATATTTCTACGGCGACTTCCTCTACACGCAGGGTGAACTGCCTCAGGCCGACGCCGTGTTCTCGCGTGCGCTCGAAATCCCCGAAGATCCGGATCGACCGCTTTGGGACAAATATCGCCGGATCGTAATCGGCGAACTGCGCGACAAGATTGCGGCCAAACGCTGATGCAGGATGAATATTTCCATCGCCGCGGTCCTGCTGCCTTCCTTTGGCAATCGCTCGGCAACCAGTTGAGATATCCGAAGGGCGCGGCAGGCCGGCTTGTGGGCCGTGCGATGTCTAAGGTCAACCGGCTTCCTTATCGGGCAGCAATCGACGCGCTCGAGGTTCAGCCCGGCGACCACATCCTCGAACTCGGATTCGGCCCGGGCCGCGGTCTGGCAGAGCTGTCCACGCATGGTCGGGGCGGCCATGTCTATGGGATTGATCAGTCGCCCGACATGCTGCAACAGGCGAGCAATCTGAATGCGCTCGCAATCAACGCCGGGCGTATGACGCTCGCACTTGGACAATTCAACCCATTGCCTTGGCACGGCGACTCATTCGATCGGTTGCTGATGGTCAACGTTGCGTATTTCTTCGACCGTGATGGCGCGGATATTCGCGAGGCCTACCGGGTGCTTAGGCCTGGCGGGCGTGCCGTGATCTACGTAACTGCCCGCTGGACAATGGAACGTTGGCCCTTCTGCGAGCCCGATACACATCGCACATTCGATGTTGCCGCTCTTGAACAATTACTCCTTCAGGGCGGCTTCATTGCCGACGACATCACCTTCAGGTTCCCGGATTTCCCGTTCGGCGTGTCCGGCATCCTCGCGGTTGCTTCGAAACTCCGGTAATACTTAACCCGGCCGCCGATCTGAACGGGTTTCGGTTGATCGTCGCGCTGAATCTGGTTTATCAATTTCCCAATGGTTGAGCCTTTTACAACAGCGGCCGATGAACGGCCGGCAACACGAGTTGGGAGAAAACGATGACTTCAGATAGTGGCCGCGTCTGGCTTGTTACCGGTTGCGATTCCGGCATGGGACACCACATCGCCGAAACCGCGCTAAAAAAGGGCGACAGCGTTGCCGCGACCATATTGGCGAAGAGCGATACCGGACCGCTCAGCGAAAAATACGGCAACCGATGCCGTTACTATCACCTCGACGTGCGCGACACGGCCATGGTCAAGGAAGTCGTTGCCCGTGCGGAGCGGGATTTCGGCCGCATCGACGTCCTGATGAACAATGCCGGGTATGGTCTGCATGGCGCATTGGAAGAGACGGCGGAGGACGAATACCGCCGGCTCTTCGACGTGAACGTCTTCGGTCTGGCCGAAGTTACCCGTGCCGTACTGCCCGGCATGCGCGCCCGCCGCTCCGGGCGGATCATCAATACCGCTTCGCTGGCGGGGTTCGCCGGCAAGATGGGCCTCGCATTCTACTGCGCTTCCAAATTCGCGGTGGCTGGACTTTCCGAAGCGCTAGCAGCCGAGGTCGGTCCGCTCGGCATCAAGGTAACCGTTATCGAGCCGGGCAGCTTCCGCACCGAATTTGCCGGGACATCCCTTGCGGGCGCGCGAGACGTTATTGACGACTACGCCGATACCGGCGGCATTTTCCGCAAGGGTATCGTGGCGAAAAACGGTTTGCAGCCCAACGATCCGGCAAAGCTCGGCGATGTGATCTGGACGTTATCCAATATCGAGAACCCGCCCATGCATCTGCCGATTGGTGAGGACAGCCTGCTCGAACTGCTGGGCAAGCTGGAAACGACCCGCCAAACGGCGGAGAAATGGCGGGAATTGTCTTCGTCCACCTATTTCGATGACGTCAAGGCTTCCGCCTGATCGACCGCCGGAAGGGCGCGGCCCTAACCGCGCCCTCACTCCACACTCACACATGCAGGTATTTGTCCTGCACGGCGGTGTTGGTTCTGAGTTCTTCTGCGGTTCCCTGGAAGACGACCTCGCCTTTTTCGAGGACATAGCATCGGTCCGAGAGGGCGAGGACGAAGTCGAG
>JBFWQA010000008.1:0-64635 GCA_050249695.1 Flavobacteriaceae bacterium
CTTCGACGGTGCAGTCGGGATAGCGAAGCGGCTCGCGGGCATGGCGCTCAAGAGCCGTCCGCGGCGCTAGCTGATTCGGCGCCATGTGACCGACTGCGGCCGATATGGCGCTGGCTTCCTGCCGCCGGCCACAGGACCATTCCGATCAAGCGTCCGATCGTGCCCGTGGAGGGGCAGCCGCGAGATGAGCGCGACCGGCTGCGGACGCGGACGGGATGCGCGGCGCGGATCTCTGGCGGAGACGGAGGGATTCGAACCCTCGATACGGTTTCCCGTATGACGCTTTAGCAAAGCGTTGGTTTCAGCCACTCACCCACGTCTCCGAGCCCGGCCGCCCCACCGCCTCCCAACGAGCGGCGCATTCGGTCTCACGGAAACTCTGACAACGCGTTGGCGGGGGCAATATGTCGACATTTATCAGATGGACGATGTTTGCGACCCCTACTTTCAGGTCAGTCCGGACACTGGCATACTTCGCAGCCGAACGATCTTGGGCGAACACACCGAAAGAGTGACTCTGGTCGTGTCGACACTTTTCCATCGGGGGAGGATGTTCATGCTGACGACAAGGCCTCAACGTGAATTGCGCTCGGATGGGTGCACATCTTCGGTCGACACTCCGCGAGACGGTTGCGAGCGCCTGGACCGACCCCACCAAAAAGGGCCGTTCATCGAAGGTCGCCGCCTGGCAAGATCCTTGCTTCTGAGTTCGGTCCTGCTGAGTTCTGCCCTGCCGGCATGGGCCCAGGGAACAGGTCCCCTCCCGGTCAACCAGGCGACGGACGGAGATGAAATTCTGGTTGTCGCCACCCGTCGCGAGCAGTCGCAGCAAGACGTTCCGCTTGCCATCACCGCCATCGGGCAGGACGCGCTACAGCTGAATCAGGTTGACGCCATCAGCGACATCGGATCGCTGACTCCGAACCTGATCACGGTGCCCGGTACGGCGGGCGGCGCCAGATCGGCTCCGCAGTTCTCGATCCGCGGCCAAACGCAGCAAGAGCGAGGGGGTCTCGCTGACCCCTCGGTCGGCGTCTACTTCGGCGACGTGGTGATGTCGCGCACCCAGGGAATCAATCAGACGCTGTTCGACATTCGAGCCGTCGAAGTCATCCGCGGCCCGGTCGGCACGCTCTTCGGAAGGAACGCGACCGGCGGCGCCGTGATCATTCGACCTAACCTGCCCAACACCAATCGGTTCGAGGGCAGCGTCGGCGCAACGCTCGCCGAGTTCGGCACGATTAACGCCGATGCCTATGCCAACATTCCTGTTTCCGGCAATTTCGCAATTCGTCTCGGCGCAGCGACATCGAACAGCGATGGATACGTTTTCGACCAGGCGCTTGGCCGGCGCGTCAATCGCACGGAGACCCTTTCGGCCCGGGCAGCGACCTTGTTGAGATTCGGTCGTTTCGAAAACGTGACCATGGTGAATTTTTTCGACGAGGATGACGGCGGTTCGGCCGGGTTCGCTGCGTTCCTCAATCCGGCCGGCTCGATCGCCACGCTGGCGGCAGCACGCGGCTATCGACCGGTCGCGACCCTTCTAGCGGAGCAGCGCGCGCGCGGCCCGTTACGCATTAACAACGGACTAGCCGAGTTCAACGATGTCGAAACTTTCGACTTCCACAATACCAGCACATACAGGGTGAACGATCAGATAACGATCAGAAACATTTTCGGCTGGAGAGAAGTTGACAGTCATATTCTTGTTGATCTCGATGGAACCGAGCACCCGCTCTTGCATACGGAGATTTTTGACGATGCAGAGCAGGTCAGCAATGAATTCCAAATTCTTGGTGACATGAACAGGTTTGATTGGATCATCGGCGGATACTATTTCCATGAGAGCGGCGACAATAACGCTTCGAGCACGATCCTTGGGACAGAGACGGGTGCGATCGATCCTCCCAATCAGTTCGTCACCGGAGGGCAGAACAACCGGCAGCTTTTCGACAATACCAGCCTCGCGGTTTTCGCCGAAGGGACCTACCAGTTAACCGATACCCTGTCGGTCACTCTTGGCGGGCGCTATACTTGGGAGAATCGCGAAGCCGTCATCCTCAATCGATTCATCAATACGCGCTGCGCATTCACCATAGACGACGACGGCAACCCGGCGACGCCCGAGGTGAATCCCGGCGACACCCCCGCCTGCAGGGTGGCTACTGAGGCCAATTTCGACGCCTTCACCTACAACGCCGCGGTCAACTGGCAACCCGATCGCGACACCCTCATCTACGCAAGCCTGAGGCGCGGTTTCCGTGCGGGTGGCTTTTCGGCCAGAGCGACCAGGGAGGTCGGCCTGCGTCGGCCGTTCGATCCGGAATTCGTCCGCAACATAGAGATCGGGATAAAGCGCGACTGGCATTTTGGTGGCGCGTTCCTGCGGACCAATCTCGCGCTTTTCCGTTCCAACTATTCGAACGTGCAGCGAAATGCGGTCGACACGACTTCGGGCAGCCCGTTCACGGTAATCATCAATGCAGCGCAAGCGCGGATCCAGGGCATCGAGGCGGAGGTGATATTCCGTCCGTTCAGGGCCCTCGAGCTGAGCGCATTCTGGGGCCACATCGACGCGCAGTTTACCGAATTCATCGACCCCTTCACGGGCGCCGACCGGTCAAATCAGCCCTTCGGCCGCGTGCCGAAGAATAACTGGCGTCTCGCCGGTACACTCAACCTGTTCGACAGGCCGAATGTCGGAACCCTGAGTTTTACGGCGGCCTATTCGGGACGGGACAGCTACCTGGAAAGCGACACAGCCGTCGCTCCGTTTGGCGTGATTCCTGCCCATGAGCAGCTCGATCTCTATCTGAGGTTCGCCAACGTCGCGGCGACCGGTCTGGACGTTACCCTGTTCGCGCGGAATGTAACCGATGACGTGGAAATCCTGCCGCTGGCGGGAGTTTACGAGTCGCTGGGTTTCGCCGCGCGAGGGGCGGGGCCTCCCCGGCAGTTCGGCGTCCAGCTGCGCTATAACTTTGGGCGAAATCGGTAGACTGGACAGGCGTCGGTAGCTGGGACCCCCGCAACGACTCCCGATTCCAGACTGGAATGCCTGTTGGGACAAGCGTGGCGCAAGGAAAGGGTGGCGCTTTCGGGGGCGGATCGCGACGAAGATGGTGGTCAAAACGTGTCGCGATCGTCCCACAAGCGGCTGGTCGACTGACGACGTCTGGGTTGTGCTACCCTTGCCAATCGAGGCGGCGACGTGCTGCGGATGGTCTAGTTGGTTACGAGCGAGCGTGCCTCCCGCAAGCGCACAGCGACTGAGCACGGCAAACGTCGTTTGTTGTTCTACCCACAGACTCCGAAATTTCCCACATTCGGAGAGGCTGCGCTCGAAGACGGGGGTTTCGCCTATGCGAAGTAATCTGGCGACCGGCTCATGGCTTGCTGTCTATTCCGTTCGACATCCCTATTCATGATCCATGGTCTATCAATCAGCTGACGAGCCTCACAGCGCCGGCTCTGACTCGGAGCATCACGTGGGGTGGCGATCCTACTACGTTCTGTTTCTGCTTGCCGTCGTCTATCTCTTCAGCTCGATCGACAGGACACTGATTTCGGTCCTTGCTGAGCCAATCAAGCGGGAATTCGGACTGAGCGACAGCGGCCTCGGGCTTCTAACCGGGATGGCGTTTGCAATTTCCTACTCGATCGCCGGCGTTCCTCTTGGACTGCTCGCCGACCGTATGAAGCGGACCCATCTGCTTGCCGGCCTCCTGACTATTTGGAGCGGCCTGACCTTCCTGAGCGGCCTTGCAAACTCCGCACTGACACTGGCGCTCGCCCGCATCGGCGTCGGCGCCAGCGAATCAGGTGCATCGCCTGCCTCGATGTCATTGATTACGGATTATTTTCCGCCAGAGAGACGCGGACTGGCCCTTTCGCTTTTCTATATGAGCACGCCGGTCAGCATCGGCATCACGTTCGCGCTGGGCGGGTGGCTGACGTCCCAATTCGGTTGGCGCACCGCCTATTTCCTCGCTGGCGGGCCCGGCTTCCTGCTGGCCGCGCTGATCCTTCTGACGATCCGTGAGCCGGAGAGGGGGAGGTTCGATGCGGCGCCAAAGGCGGCATCGACGGAGCGCTATCGCTTCAAGGATGCGACAAAGACACTGTTGGAAATACGCCCGCTTCTACTGCTGATCGTGGCCGCGGTCTGCGTCGTGATCGCGCAGGCCGGAATTGGCGCCTTCTCCTCGCCGTTCCTCATCCGCACCCATGGCCTGTCCGTTGCGGAGGCAGGCTATGCGATTGGCGCGATCAAGGCGCCGACCGGTATCATTGGTATCCTGATCGGAGGGCTGTTTGCAGACCGGTTCGCCAGGCGTTCGGCCCACCATGGACCGATCGGCGTTGGCATTTGCATGCTGCTGGCGGCGCCGCTCGTGGCGGTCGCGATGCTTGCTGAAAGCTGGACGCTTGCGCTCGCCTGCATCGGTGCCTTCAACTTCCTCAACTACACATATTATGGCGCAACGTTCGCAACCTACATGTCTCTCGCGCCGGTACGGATGCGCGGCGCGCTCGCGGGCATCTTTGCGGTTTCGATGACCTTTGGCGGCTATGGCTTCGGTCCGCCTTTTGTCGGCATTGCTAGCGACTCGTTGGCCGCGCTCGGGGTTGCTGAGCCATTGCGCTGGGCTTTGGTGTTGACCGGCGGGTTCTACATGCTAGCCGGCGTCATCTTCTTGGTGGCGGCCCGCGCGATAGCGCGACTCGGCGCAGAAGACGCAGCAAACCCGGCCTCCACCCCGGCAACGGCTTGAGTGAAGCTGGTGCGGGGATAAGAGAGGACGAGATTGGCCGATAGCGCGCATAAGGTCTTTGCACCGCTTCGCATTCCGGTTTTTCGTCGCTTCTGGCTCTCGAGCATGGTCTCGAACTTCGGCGGCCTCATCCAGACGGTTGCCGCCGCATGGATGATGACGGCGCTGACTGGCGACGCGCAGATGGTGGCGCTGGTCCAGACCTGCGCCACGTTGCCGATGATGCTCATATCGCTTCCTGCCGGCGCGCTGGCCGACATTTACGAGCGACGAACGATCATGTTGGTCGCGCAGTTCGGCATGCTGCTCGTCGCCATCGGTCTGACCGTTCTGACGATGCTGTCGCTGACCAATCCGTTCATCCTGCTTGCAGGCACGTTCCTGATTGGCAGTGGTACTGCGCTCCACGCGCCGGCGTGGCAGGCGTCGCTTCAGGATCAGGTCCCGCTCTCCCACGTCGAACCGGCGGCGAGCCTGAACTCGGTTGGCTTCAACGTCGCGCGCAGCCTTGGCCCGGCGATCGGCGGCCTGCTGGTTGCGCTGGCGGGAGTGGCCGCTGCCTTCGCGGCAAACGCACTTTCCTATTTGGGCATCATCCTGACATTGCTGACCTGGAAGCGAGTGGGGCAAGAGCGGGTGCTCCCGCCCGAAGGCGTGCCGCAGGCGATCCTGGCGGGAATTCGCTTTGTGGCGCTGTCGCCGGGACTGGTGGCGGTGCTTGTGCGCGCGGGCACGTTCGGCCTGTGCGGCAGCTCGGTCTGGGCGCTGACCGCAATTCTCGCGCGTGACGCGCTCAGCGGTGGCCCGGCCGTGTTCGGGCTGCTCCTTGGCGGCTTCGGAGTCGGCGCCGTGATCGGTGCCCTGATCCGCGCCGCCTTGCCGATCGGGCGGGACCGGCTGGTCAAATCCTGCTGCGTGGCGTTCGGGCTCGCGGCGATCGGGCTGGGCCTCAGCAGCAATCTCCTCCTTTCGATCGCCCTGATGGGCGTCGCTGGCGGCGCTTGGGTGATGGCGCTGACCGGTCTCAGCGTCAGCGTTCAATTCATCGCGCCGCGTTGGGTCGCCGGCCGGGCTATGTCGCTCAACCAGGTCTCGATATTTGCCGGAATGGCTCTGGGGAGCTGGTTCTGGGGCTTCGTGGCGAGCAGCTCCGACATTCGCACCGCCCTGGTCGCATCCGGCATGGCGATGCTCGCTAGCCTACTGCTCACTCTCTTCTTCCCCCTAACCAAGGAAGAAGCACCTGATCTCACGCCGACGCGCGCGAAGCCGCTGGATGATTTGCAGGGCCCCGTCGAGCCCGGCGACGGGCCGATCGTTGTCACCATCGAATATCGCGTCTTGCCGGAGAACTTTCAGGCCTTTGTGGACGCGATGGAGGATCTTGGCCGGATCCGCCGCCGCAACGGTGCGCATCGCTGGACATTGCATCAGGATGTCGACAATCCGACCCGATGGGTTGAGCGCTTCCACAGCCTGACCTGGCTCGATCACCTTCGTCGCCAGACCCGTCATACGAAGGCCGATCAAGTGGTGAGTGATCGGGTCGCCTGCCTGCGCGAAGGGGCGATGGTAGTGAACAGGATGCTGGAGCGGCGGATTTGGACGGTACCGATCAATCCGTCCGCGCCGCTCGACGACGGGTCAGAGATCTAGGTCGGGTAGGAGAGGTCGTCGGGCGCCGGCCGGCCGACATGGGCGCCGGGCGAGAGAGCCTCGGTCACCTCGTCGACCCTGCTCCATTCGTCGACCAGTGTCCGGGCCGAAAGCTTCCAGTCGCCGTCGCGCCGTTCGAACCTGTCCAGATAGCGGCCAGCCCGGAGGCGCGTCTTGCGGACATCATCGACGAGCACGTCCTGGCAAGACAAGATATAGGTCTCGCTCGTCGCGACGTCGCCGCAGACGTCGATGCATTCGTTCGTCACGAAGTGCATTCGGCCAGGCCGCGGTGCGGCAGGTGGTTTCAGAGCGGCGGTGAAAGCGGTGCCGCTCATCGGCGCGGTGCCACCCATATTCAAGACGGCATCGGGATGGATGGCGGCCGCGAGCAACGCACCGTCGAACCGGTCGGTGCCGCGCGCGATCTGCCGCAGCAGCAGTCGGATGGCTTCAATGTCCTCCAGTCGCCGCAGCCGCGCCTCGATCGTCATGCGGGCTCAGCCTGCTTCTTCTTCTTCTCGACTTCGCCCCAGGCGAGAGACTTCGCTTCCTTGCCCGACGGGATGCCGAGCACCTTGATCTCGAGATAGGCCTCGAATCCCTGGCGACCATACTGGCGCCCGATGCCGCTTTGCTTGAAGCCGCCGAACGGAACGTCCATGTGCATCCAGGTGCCGTTGTTGATCGAGACGGTGCCGGTGCGCAGCTTCTTGGCGAACTCATAGGCCTCTTCGCTCGTCGCTGCGGCGACCTGGGCGGATAGACCGTAAATCGAGTTGTTGGCGATCTCGAGCGCCTCCTCCTCGGTGTCGTAGGGGATGACCGCCAGCACGGGCCCGAAAATCTCCTCCTGCGCGATCGTATCGTTCGGCTTCACATCCGCGAACAGGGTCGGCTCGACGAAGCAGCCTTCGGGATGCGCCTCCGGAACCTTGCCGCCACGGACGAGGCGGTTGCCATCGTCCAGCGCGCGCTGGATGTAGTTGAGCACCCGCTCGCGATGATGCTTCGAATTCAGCGGCCCCATGAAGTTGTTGGGGTTTTGCGGATCGCCGACGGTGATCGCGTCCATCTGCGCCTTGGCGGCCGCGATCCCTTCTTCATAGCGGTCGCGCGGGAGGAGCAGCCGGCTGCGCGCGACGCAGCCTTGGCCAGCGTTACCGCAGATCGTCTTCGCGGCCAAAGCAGCCTGCTCGGCGACATCGGCGCTCGGCAGCACAACAAAGGCGGATTTGCCGCCGAGTTCGAGCAGCAACCGCTTCAGCGAGGCGGAAGCCGCTTCCGCCACCCGGCGCCCGTTCGGCGCCGAACCAGTGAAGGCGACCATGTCCACGCGTGGGTCGGTGGTCAGCACTTCACCAGCATAATTATCCCTCGCGGTGACGATGTTCAGAACGCCCGGCGGAATATCCGTCTCCTCGACGACGAGCTTGCCGACAATCGTCGCCATCCACGGCGCATCGGGAGACGGCTTTAGGATAATCGTGCTGCCGGAGGCGAGCGCCGGGCCGACCTTGCTCAAACCGGACCCCCAGGGCCCGTTCCATGGTATGATGCCGGCGACGACGCCGACCGGTTCGTAGCGAATTCGGCGGTTACTGACGACGCCGCGGAAATCGACATCCGGGAGTTCCTCATCGAACTTATAGGTCTCGGCCAGCTCAGCATAATGAGACAGCTTCTCGACGGGAACGTCGAACAACGTGTCGCGCGTCAGCCAGACCGGCGTTCCGACCTCGGCCACCAGCAGCGGCCTGATCTCCTCGGCGTGGCGCTGTAGCGCGTCCTTGAGCTGACGGATGCAGCGAGCACGCAAGGCGTTATCGCGCGACCATTCGGTCTCATCGAAAGCGCGTCGCGCGGCCGCGATCGCGCGCAGGAAGTCTTCCCGCGAGCCGTCTGCCGTCACGCCAATCACTTCATCGGTCGCCGGGTTGATGTTGTCGAACACGGCACCGGTGGACGAGGGCACGAGTTCGCCGTCGATCAGCATCCGCCATTCCGCGATCGGAGGATTCTTGTACGTCATCTCACCACTCCAGCCGAACCAGCGGCATCCTAGCGCGCCGCTTGCTCGGCATGATCTGCGCCCATTGGTCTTCCGTTATTTTATCGACGATGCGATCAAGCGCCCGGCCGGTAGACGAACTGAGCATCGAGGCTAGCGACGGAAGCGGCCCCGCTTAGCGTCATAGCCCTTGCCAGTTCATCCTTCAGCCCATTGAGCATCGCGGCCACGGCCGTCGCGCCCCCCGCCGCCAATGCATAGCTGACCGGTCGGCCGACGAGGACGGCCCGTGCCCCGAGAGCGAGCGCCTTTAGCACCGACACGCCGTCCCTTATTCCCCCGTCCACATAGACTTCGGCGCGATCCCCGATGGCCGCCACGACCTCGGGCAACGCTTCGGCGGAGCCGATCGCCGTGTCGAGCTGGTTGCCCCCATGGTTGGACACGATCAGCGCCTTGGCGCCCGCCTCGACACAGCCCGCCGCGTCGTCGCCGCGCAGCACGCCTTTCACGATCACAGGAAGACCGGCTTCCGAGCAAAGCCAGGCGAGGTCGTCCATTCCGGCCGCCATGAAAAGGTGTGCGGGACTGTCGCTTGCCGGCCGTTCCCACGAGGCTTGAGGCGGCGGGAGTGGCGCCTCGGAGCCACCAGGCATCAAATCGACGGTCAGGACGACCGCCCGGCATCCGGCCTCGCGAACTTCGCTGAGCAACTCGCGCATCCGACCGCGATCGGCCCACATGTAGATTTGCTGCCAGAGAATGGCGGACGGATGGAGGCTTCTCAACGCCGGCAAGCTCGGTGCGACCGAGCTGGGGAGCACGGCGATCGTGCCCGCCTTGTTCGCACCTTCGATGACAGCCGCCTCGCCATCGGCGGCAAAGCGCGTGGCGCGGCCGTTCGGCGCCGTCATCACCGGTACGGCAAGCGAGGCGCCGAGCACATCGGTGGCGACATCGCTGCCGGTCACCCCGCGCAGGATGTGCGGGCGCAAGGCGATACGCTGCCAGCTCGTCACCGCGGCGGCGGCGGAAAGGCCCTCTCCGGCGCCTCGTTCAAGATAGTCCCAAGTCGCCGGATCAAGCGCCAGGCGGGCCTGTTCGCGATAGGCGGCGATCGCGCTCAGGACCGCTTCGCCTTCCAGTAGGAGGACATTGCCTGCCAGTCGGGGTTAGGGCGGATCAATTGCGTACCCCCCTCGACCGCAAGCGTCTGGCCGGTGATCCACCGCGCCTCCGGGCTCGCCAGGAACACAGCGGCATGGGCGATATCCCAGGCGTCGCCGTCATAGGGAAGCGCGGCGCGGCGCGCGCGCTCCGCCCGTCGCGCGACCGCCTCGTCCTCGGTCTTGCAGGTGCGGTCGATCATCGCCGTCCAGACCTCACCGGGGCGGACCGTGTTGCAGCGGATACGGTCGGGCCCGAACTGCATGGCGATGTGAGCGGTGAGCGCCTCAAGACCGGCCTTCGAGGCGCTGTAGGTGACGCTAGTCGTCGGATATTGGACTGCCGTCGTCGAGAGGTTCACGACCGCGCCGCCGCCCGCCGCCACCATGTGCGGAAGCGCAGCCTTGGCCATGAAGGTCGCGCTCTTGAGGTTGATTGCGAAGCCGTGATCGAACTCCTCCTCAGACAGGCCGGTGACGACACCCCCGTTGCCGAAGCCGACATTGTTTATCAGCACGTCAATCCGGCCGAACCGGGTCACGACCTCCGCCACCGCGGCTGCGCACCCCGCCTCGCCCCGCAGGTCGCCGACCACCGCTGCCGCCTCGCCGCCCTCGGCTTCAATGGTCTGAACGGTGCGCCGCGCCGCCGCCTCATCCACGTCGACAATCGCGATCTTGACGTTCCGTCGCGCCAGGAGACGGGCGATCGCCTCGCCGATGCTTGCCACCCGGCCTTCACTGGTGCCGCCGCCCGTGACGATCGCCACCTGCCCCGCCATGGTCTCGCCATTCGACATCAATAGGACCGTGGTAGGCCGAGGACGTGTTCGGCCAGATAGGAATGGATGAGGTTGGTCGAGATCGGCGCAACGCGATAGAGGCGCGTCTCGCGGAACTTTCGCTCGACATCATATTCCTCGGCGAACCCGAACCCGCCGAAGGTCTGCATGCACATGTCGGCAGCCGCCCAGGATGCGTCGGCGGAAAGCATTTTTGCCATATTGGCCTCTGCGCCGGCATTGGCGCCGCTCTCATAAAGCCGAGCAGCGTGGCGGACCATCAGTTCGGCCGCGCGCATCTGCGCATAGGCCTGGGCGATCGGGAACTGCACGCCCTGATTGGCGCCGATTGGCCTACCGAACACTTGGCGCTCGCGTGCATAGTTCGAAGCCCGCTCGATGAACCATTTGGCGTCGCCGACGCATTCCGCGCCGATCAGAATGCGCTCGGCATTCATTCCTGAAAGGATGTAGCGAAACCCTTTTCCTTCTTCGCCCACCAGACTGTCCGCGGGAATCCGGACGTCGTCGAAGAACACCTCCGTCGTGCTGTGGTTCATGATCGTCCGGATCGGCTTGATCGTCATGCCCGCGCCAACCACCTCCCGCATATCGATCAAGAAAACGGACAGGCCGTCGACCTTCTTCTCGACCTGCTCGCGTGGCGTTGTGCGGGCGAGGAGCAGCATCAGATCGCTGTGCTCGGCGCGCGACGTCCAGATCTTCTGACCGTTGACCAGATAATGGTCGCCGTCGCGCACAGCAGTCGTCCGAAGCCCCAGCGTATCGGTTCCCGAAGTCGGCTCGGTCACGCCGAACGCCTGCAAACGAAGCGCGCCGCTGGCAATCCCCGGCAAATAGCGATCCTTCTGCGTCTCAGTGCCGTGACGAAGGATCGTGTTCATAATGTACATCTGCGCATGGCAGGCGGAACCGTTGCAGCCGCTGGCTTGGATTTCCTCCATAATGACCGTCGCCGCCTCGAGCGAGAGCGCAGAGCCACCATAAGCCTCGGGTATCAGAGCCGCGAGGAAGCCTGCCGAGGTCAGCGCCTCGACGAAGCCAGTCGGATACTCGCTTTTCCGATCCAGCGCGCGCCAATATTCGCCGGGAAAGTCGGCGCACAGCGCGCGAACTGCGCGGCGGATCTCGACCAGCTCCGCGCTGTCATGATCCGCCAGGGACTGCACGTCAGTCGACCCAACCGTCGAATATGTCTCCCGCCTCGCGCTGAACCATCGTCGCGGCCTCCGTCTGCCCATAGACCAGCGCATTGCCGATTACGTCGAGTGTGTCGGATTTGCTGACGCCCCAAGCCTTGCAGAGCAGCACATTCTCCCGAATGCCCTCCGCCGTGCGGCTCATAACGTGA
The DNA here is from genome assembly GCA_050249695.1 of Flavobacteriaceae bacterium. Taxonomy (GTDB): domain Bacteria; phylum Pseudomonadota; class Alphaproteobacteria; order Rhizobiales; family Tepidamorphaceae; genus JACKJP01. The sequence continues at coordinate 11,766 of JBFWQA010000008.1, forward strand.
TAATAGAGCAAGGCCGTTGGATAAACTTGCTTTGGCAGGACGTAGAGCATGTTCTCGACGCGCGCGCGGTGCGTTTTGAGCAGCCGCGGCCGATGCTCGGCCATGAACCGGGCATACGGTGGAATCTCACCAATCGTCCGCAGGTACCAGTCGTAGAGCTTCGATTTTTCGACCGACGTCAGATCGACAGTGGTGTAATCGATGCCGGAACGGAACGCCTCGATGTCCGGCGCCCAGCCTGCGGGGAAGCAGGCGGGCGGAGAGGGATTCTCCGGGAAATCCAGCCCTGCCATCGCCTCGGCGATCGTCTCCATCCCCCGCGGGCCGGCATGGATGAAGGCGATGGCGATCATCTCAAGCGCCTGCGCCTTGCTGAGCCCGTCGTTCAGGAAGGAATGCATGCAATAGCGCGCGCCTTTCACGTAACCCATCAACATGTAGAAGGCTAACGTGCCGCCGCCCATCACCGCCGGTTCGACACGCAAGGTGAGGCTGCAGTAAAGCCGGTAGCGTTTCAAAACCTCTGGATTGCGATCGATCCACCAGTCGAGGCCATGCATAGGCACACCGAACTGGCTGCCGTAATGGCCTTTGAAGGCAGCAATCTCGTCGTCAGTGATCGTGGTGGGCGCCGACAAGTCTAGCCCGCGGTGTACCCAATTGCCCGAATCCGGGTCGAATCCTCCGCTCACCTTCCTGAGTTCAGTCTCGGCAATTTCGGACATGATGATCCTTTTCGTAGATCCAAGACAGAGTTTGGGGCACTCAGCGCGGGGGACGCAGGGAAATGGCGCGGCCGTCTCTGCTCGAGGCGAGAACCCTGCTGCCGACAGGAAGAAACTCCCTCAGTTCAGCGGTCGAGATTCGCTTTCCTCCCGTCCAGCGGGAATACGTGTCCGCGTCGATGACCAGACGCGTTTCCTTTCCCGTCGACTCGCGCACCACAATTTCGCTGTTCGTGAATCGCAGGATCTCGCCGATGATCGGCAGCTCGCCGGTCATCGGAGCGACCCTGATGTCCATCGACATGCGGAACCGGTCCGAGGTGTTCGGCAGTCCGCTATGCGGGAGCATTTTGTGGAACATGACCATGTCGCCGGGCCGATAAAGGCTGCGGTGCCAATTGTTCGGCAGAGCGCCGGGCGGGATGCGATATTGTGGCGGATCGTTTCGATTGTGGAAGAAGTCGCCTTTGTGAAGGCCGGGCAGCACTGCAAGGCCGCCGATACTTTCATCGATCTCCATCAACGGAATCCAGCAGGTGAAACACTCCATACCCATGTTGTAGAATGCGTCCTGATGCCGGCCAATGAAAGGATCGGCCGGCAGCGTCTCGCCGGGGGGCGTGATCCGGTACTCAGTGATCTCCAGCCAGAAGGGCGGCGCCCCGAGCAACTTGGTGAAGAAGGCATCGATCGCCGGATCGGCAACAAATTCCTCCCAGACCCGATCGTCATGCAACGGCTCGATCTTGACCGGAAAGGCTGTCAGATCCTTCCCGTTCCAGATCGGCTCGATCGAGTCAGCGTCAACGTAACCCCAATCGACCAGCACATCCAAAAAACGCTGGCGCAGCCGGCCGACCGCTCCCTGATCCAGCACGTTGCGGAAAAAGACGTACCCATCCTCTTCCATCATCTCCAACGTTTGCGCTGCATCGCCGACCGTCGCGTTCGCGTCCCGCAACGGCTTCATATTGCGGAGGTCTTCCGCAGTTACCGCCGTCATCTCGTCCTCCTCAAGTCTCAGCTTTATCTCAGGACCCAGCCAGCTCTATCGACGATGCGCCGAGCCCGTCGCAAAATCGCGATGTCGATCATTTTCCATCGATGGCGCTTGTGTCCCCGTCGGGTGAGGCGAGAATTTGCCGGGCTTCCGCGATTTCTTCCGGCTTGCGTGAACGCCGATACCGGCAACATCATGACGCCTCTGCCACGGCGCTCATTGTGCGCACTGCTTTCTGGCTGATCGAAAGATCGAACCCTTTCTCGTTTTCGGTGGCATGCAGGCCCAGTAGATGGTCCGCAAAGGCAGGCGCGCGGCCCCGAAAGCCGAAGGCACGCAATGGACGCCCCGCTTCCCGCTGAGCGAGCGATGCAAGCAACGTCGCTTGAAGTGGGCCCTGGACCACGAGCCCGGAATAGCCCTCGGTGTCGATTGCATAAGGGTGGTCGTAATGTATGCGATGGCTGTTCATGGTGAGCGCGGAATAACGGAACAGCAGCACCGCATCAGGCATGACCATCTCGATCGGTTCTGGCATTGCCGGCTCCGGCTGCCGCGCGGCTGGAACCGCAATGTCGCGATAGACCAAATCCTGCTCCTCCTCGATAGCGAGGCCGCTCGGGCCGTGCAGCCGATGAGTCACGGTGACAAAAACCAATGTCCCGCTCCGCCCTGTCTTCGCGGTGATATATTTGATGGTCGAGACTTTGCGGACGTTCTCGCCGAGCAACAGCGGTGCGTGGAACGTCAGCCGGCCCCCCGCCCACATCCGGCAGGGCAATGGCACCGGCGGAAGGAAGTCGCCCCGCTTGCTGTGTCCGTCGAAACCGGTACTCGCGGGCGTGCGAGCCTCCCAATCATGCAGCCAATGGTGCAAGATCGGGAGCGGATCGCCGTCCTTCAGTCCAGCCTGTTGTCCCAATGCCGCGAGAAGCATATTGGAGCGGCTGGAATCGAGCCGGTCCTCGCGTTCCCGGGTTCGGCCGAGCCAGGCGGAGAAATCGTCCAAGCGCTCAGCCCAGAATGATCGGCACAGGCGGGCCACCTTCGACGATGGGCGCAAAGCCGATACGCACGATGTCCCCCGCCTTTGGCACGTCGAGCCGGTCAGGCGCGGCCAGATGGGCTTGCAGTCGCACGCCAGGGGCGACCGCAATCAGGCCAACCGCATAGGGAAGAGCGCCCGCGAAGACTTGCTGGAATGCGCGACGATAGGTGACGCTGCTACACAGAACGCCCTGTGCCGCGACGTCGCGCCATTCAATCGAGCCGGCAGCAGAGAATGGACTGCTCGGGCTCGGCGGCCAAAAGATTCTCCCAGTAGTGACGCAGCATGGGAGACTGAGCCGGCCGTCTGCGGCTGCATCCCAAAACGGCCTGGACAGATCATTGACGATCGGTGCGACGGGCTCGCCCATTTTAGCGCTCCAACACCAAGGCGTCACCTCCGGCGCTCGCCCAAAGCGCGCAACGTGCGCCCGCCACCTGGCGCCGACCGGCCTCTCCGCGAAGCTGCGTGACCAGCTCGCGAATCTGCCCCCAGCCATTCATTTGCGCCTGCGAAAGCTGACCGCCACTGGTGTTGAGCGGCAAGTCGCCGTCAATACCGACCTTGCCGTGCTGGACGAAGTCGAGCGCTTCCCCTTCTCCGCAGAAACCGAAATCCTCGAGAACGTAGAGTGGCAGCGGCGAAAACGAGTCGTAGGCGCCGACGAGATCGATCGTGTCTGGCACGACTCCGGCCATCGCATAGGCGCGCTGGCCACGCGCCTCTGCTGTGGTGAGCCGTCGCTCCGACTGCTGACCATAGCCGAGCCCAACGGGCGCGAAGATGAAGCTCTCGCGCCCTGCCCTCAATCCCTGCGCACCAGTGATCCGGATCGTACGAGAATCGCCACCCGCGCCGACAATCAGGCAGATCGCACCGTCGCCGACCGGCGAACAATCCAGCAGCCGCAAAGGATCGACGATCGGACGAGACGACCGATAGTCTGCTTCGGTTAGCGGCGCTTTCATCACTGCGTCGTCGGTCAGCGCGGCATGTGCTCGAAAGGTGAGCGGAATTGCGGCAAGAAGCTCCCGGTCAATTGCGTAGCGCCGGCAATAGAGATCAAAAGCCATTGCGGCGCCGGCGATCGGCGATGCCATGCCGAGATGCCCCGCTTCGCCATGGGGGCCTCCATTTTCACGAAACTGCTCGTGGAAGAACGGATTGTCGGCCTCGCCTATCCGGCCGATGTCGGAATTCTTCATCGCCATCAGGCAGACGACGCGCGTCGCGAGACCTGCCTGCACCGCCATGGCCGCTTGCAGGATCACCGTTGTGGCAAACCTCCCATGCGCCCAAGTCTGGCTGCAAAACGCTGGGGTCACCCCAAGCGTCTCTGCAACCGTGTCATAGTCCGCGCCGCGGGGAGAGCCGATCTGCACGACCAGCCCGTCGATCTGCCCTTTTTCGAGCCGTGCATCGGCCAGCGCCGCATTCAGCGCCGCGTCGGCGAACTGCAGCACCGATGCTTCGGGCCGTCGCTCGAAGCTGCTCGCCCCCACACCCAGGATCGCCGTCTTGCCGGCGAGAAAGGTCATGAGAAGCCCAGCTCGCGCCGCGCCTCTTCCTGCAGGCGATGCTTGGCGATCTTGCCGCTGGCGAGGCGTGGCAGCTGCACCTCCGATCGGAACAGGACATGGTGCGGCACCTTGAACGAGGCGGCGCGCTCCTTGACATAGGCCTTCACCGAATCCTCGCCCAGCCGGACCGATGCATCGACGAACGCCACCACCAGTTCGCCGCGCACCGGGTCGGCGACTCCTACGACATAAGCGTCGCGAATGTCGGGATGGCTCGCAATCAGTTGCTCAACCTCCACCGGGGAAACGTTGATTCCGCCGCTCTTGATGACTTCCTTGAGGCGCGAGTGGAAGACGAAGCGCCCCGCGCCGTCGAATCGGCCGAGATCGCCAGTGTCGAAGAAACCGTCCCGGCGCAACGCCTTGGCCGTCTCCGCTGGGTTGTTGAGATAGCCCGGTGTTGTGTGCCCGCGGATCAGAACAAGGCCGACTTCCCCTTGCGGCAAGTCCCTTCCGCTCCGGGGGTCGACAATGCGCATTTCCATACCAGGCAGCGGCGTTCCGCTCGTTTCCAGCTTTGCGTCAAGCGGGTCATCTGGCCAGCCCACGGTGGCGTTGCCATAGGTCTCGGTCAGCCCATAAGCGGGAACTGCGCCCTTGATGCCCATCTCGATCAAGGTCAGCCGCTTATACTCCGCGACCGTGCCTGCGTTGCCCTTCTGAAGCGAGCCGATCTTGCTTTGTGAATAGTCCGGATGATCGAGAATTGCTCGCGTCATGTTGCCGGTTCCGTAATAGACGGTGGCCTCAGTCTTGCGGACAAGCTCGATCGAGCTGCCCGCGTCGAACGAATCCAGAAGCACCATCGTTGCGCCCCGCGTCAGGGTGGCCGGAAACGCGTTCGTGGCACCCAGCCCATAGAAGAGCGGCGTACCGCACCAGACCCGATCATCCTGCTGGATATCGCGCCGGCGGCCCAGCTCGAAGCCGTTGGCGACGACGCCCGCGCCATTGAGCAGAACGCCCTTGGGCTCGGCCGTGCTGCCCGACGTGTAGAGGATGAACGCCGCGTCGTCGCCGGTGGCACGCGCCGCAGCCGCGAGAAAATCCTGTCTCGGCACCGACTCGCCGGCGCGCAGTAAGGCCTTCCATCCTCGCTGCTCATCCACCGCATCTCCCACAAAGAACAAGGCCTTTAGCGCCGGAAATTCGGGCGATGCGATTTCCCCGGGTTCGGCCGTTGCCGCCTCCGGGAGAATCTTGTTGAGCAGTCCAACATAGTCGGCCTTGAGGAAATGTGCGGCGCTGACCAAAAGCTTGAGCCCGCAATGGCGAAGCGTCCAGCGTAGCTCCGTCTCCTTGTACCAGGTATTGAGCGGTACCAAGGTCGCGCCGAGATAGGAGGCGGCCAGCGCCATCGTCACCCATTCGGGCTGGTTGCCGAGCAATACGCCAATCCGGTCGCCTCGACCAACGCCGAACCTCATCAGGCCCTTCGCGGCGGCGACACTCACGGCCTGTAACGCACCGTAGCTGATCACCTGGTCGCGATAGAGGATCGCGGGGCGGCCAGGGCCCGCGGCGGCCTGGCTGTCGAGCACCGCCGCGAGGCGGTCGCCCGCGGGCCTATCCATGGCGGTCCTCAACATCCCAGGCGCGGCGCAAATCCGCCAAGTCGATCATGTCGGCGCGGGCGCGCGCGAGCGTCTCGTCATGTTGCACGACGCGCCCGGTGTCGGCCAGGTTCTGCCAGAGGTCGGCGAGCGCCGTGCTCAGCGCGGCGAAGCCATTGAACGGGTAACAGGCGAGTCGAAAGCCCGCCGCGTCGAGCTCACCGAGCATCGGCACAGGTGTGGTGACGCCGCCGATCCAGATCAGCGGGACTTCGGGGCAGGCGTCGCGCACCACGCCCGCCTGAGCCGGCCCGAGATCGAGCACCATAAGCGCGTCGGCGCCCGCCTCCGCATAAGCTCGGCAACGCGCAACTGTTTCGTCCAGCGATGTTGTAGCCCGCAGAGCGTCGGTGCGGGCAATGATCGGAAAGTCCGGATTTTGTCTCGCCGCCTTGGCCGTGAGCACGCGCGCGATCATTACGCCGGGTTCGACAAGACTTCCCGCCCCGCGATGATAAGCGGCGCGCTTCGGATAAGGCTGGTCGTCGATATGCAAGCCAGCGGCACCGGCTTTCTCCAGCGCGCGGACGGCGGTGTCGAGGTGCGCGGCCTCGCCGAATCCAGCGCCTGCATCGACCAGCACCGGAACATTGATCGCGGCCGCCACTCGGGCGGTGATGTCAGCGGTTTCCGTCAGCGTCAGGAACGGCTGACCCTTGCCTAACCCCAGCGCCATGGCATTGCCGCCGAGATAGAGCGCTCGGTGGCCCGCGCGCGCGGCGATCTTGGCGGTCAGCGCGTCGTGCACGCCGGGCGCCGCCGTCGACGTGCCGGCGCGAAGGAGCTCGGCGAGGCCGCTCATTTCACGAATACGGCGAAATCGAACGCGGCGGCGAAGACGTCGTCCGCGCCCTCGACCGGCGCCGGATCGATCACCAGATCGTCGCTCACTGCACCCTCCACATAGTCGCTGTCGAGATAGGGATTGCCGGCGATAAACAGCTGGGTGGTCAGCAGGCAGTGGCTGCCCTGCCAGATTTTCACATGGATATGGGCCGAGCGCCGGTTGTGTCTCCCCATGGCCCGGAACAGTTCTCCAATTGGGTCGTGGTCGTGGTCCGAATAATCCCTGGGCACGACGGTTCGCAGCCGGTAGCGCCCCTCCGCATCCACCGGCACCTTGCCGAACAGGCGCAAGGAATCGAGATCGTAATGGCCATCATTGTCCGCCTGCCAGACATCGACAAACGCGCCGGCGAGCGGCGCGCCGGTCGCAGCGTCGGTCACACGCCCTGAGAGCTGCAGCACCGGCGAACCCGGCGGCGGTTCGCGTCCCGCGAGCAGATCGCCGTCGTCGCGCAGGGGTGCATCGCGATGGAACGGCCCCTCCAGATTGGGCCGTGTTCCATTCGTCACCCGGGCCGTGACATCGACGCTGGTCATGGCAAGGTTTACGTCGATCAGGCTGCGGCAGAAGCCGGCTTGGCCCAGCCGGTTGAGAAAATCGCCGGCTATATGCAGCTCGTCCTGGTTGATCTCGAACTCTCGGACGACCTCCTGCATCTTTTGGACGATGCGCTCATAGATGGCCTTGAGCCGGTGATCGCCTTCGACACCGGGCAATTGGGCAGGAATCTGGGTCATGGCTGCAACACGACGCGGCCGGCGACCGCGCCCTCCTCGACAAGCTGATGGGCTCGCGCCACATGTTCGAGCGGAATGATTTCCGCGACCTGCGGAGTGACGATGCCGCGCGCGGCGAGTGCGATGACATCGGCAAGTTGCGCCCTACTGACACTGCCAACCCCTAGAATCCGGGCGCGTTTGAAGAAGATCCGGGCCGGATTGATCGACACCTCTTCGCCGAACAGTTGGCCGACTATGGCGTAACGGCCGTGGACGGCGAGGCTGTCGAAGCAGGCATTGAACACCCGGCTGCCGACATTGTCGACGACCACATCGACACCTTCGCCGTCGGTCAGTTCCTTCACGGCCGGGGCAAAATTCTCGCCGTCGCCCGCGATGACCACCTCATCCGCGCCGATGCTTTCGAGAAAGGCGCGCTTGCCTGCGCTTCGCGTCACCGCGATGACCCGTGCTCCCGAAGCCTTGGCGATCTGTACACTGGGTACGCCCACGCCGCCGCTCGCGCCCGTTACCAACACCGTGTCGCCGATCGTCACCTGCGCCGTATCGCGCAATGCGTTCAGCGCCACTCCGGCGCCCGGGCCCAGCGAGCAGCTGACCTCGAACGGGATACGCTCGGGTACCCGGACGAACGCGTCCTGCGGCAACGCCACAAACTCGGCATAGCCGCCACGCACCGGTTGTCTCCGGCGGCAGCCGGTTTCACGGCCGGTGCGACAGAGGCGGCAGCGGCCGCAGCTGACGAAAGCCTTGGTGCAGACATGGTCGCCGACCTTTAGGTCGACCACGTCCGCCCCCATTTCGGCGACCGCTCCGCTGATCTCCAACCCCAGGATTGCAGGAAAAGAGGTGTCGCGCCGATAGGTGCCGTTGCGCTCGACGACATCGCGGTAGGAAACGCCGCAGGCGGCAACGCGGACCAGCACGTCATCCGGGCCCACTGGCGGGACAGGCACCTCGGTGACGACGAAGGCGTCGGGCGGCCCGGCCGCATTGAGCACCGCCGCTCGCATCGCGCCCCCCATCTATTCGGCGGCCACCGCTTCGCCGACGAAATACCGGTTTTCGGGCCGCGTCAGGCCGAGGCTATCGCGAAGGGTCGTGCCCTCATATTCCGTCCGAAACAGCCCGCGGCGCTGAAGTTCGGGAACCACCAGATCCACAACCTTCTCAAGGCCTGCCGGCAGATAAGGCGCGACGATGTTGAACCCGTCGCAGGCCTTGTCGCGATACCATTCCTCCATCGTGTCCGCGACCTGAGCGGGATCGCCCTTGATCAGAACGTGACCGCGGGCCGGGAGGATGACCTGATAGAGCTGACGCAGGTTGAGCCCGTCGCGCTGCGCCATTTCGGCGAGCATGTTGCGAAAGCTGCGGATGCCGAGCGTTTCGGGCAACTCCGGCAACGGATCCTCCGGGGAAAGGCCGCTGAGGTCGACGCCGCACATCTTGGACAGCATCTGCATCCCGACCTCTTCCGGGATGAGATCCTGCAGCCGCCTGTAATCCGCCTCCGCTTCCGCCGCCGTCTTGCCCACAAAGATGCTGGCCCCCGGAAAGACCTTCAGCGAGTCGGGATCCCGCCCATGGTTGGCCGCGCGCGCCTTGACGTCGGCGTAGAATTTCTGCGCCGCCTCCTTCGTCTCCGTTACGGTGAAGATGACGTCTGCCGTGCGCGCCGCCAGATCCATCGCCGAATCGGACGCGCCGGCGACGATGATGATGGGATGGCCTTGCGGGGGGCGCGCACTGTTGAGCGGCCCGCGCACGGAGAAGTTCGCCCCCTTGTGATTGAGGAGCCGGACCTTGCCACCATCGAGAAAAATGCCCTCCTCCTTGTCGAACAGAAACGCGTCGTCGGCCCAGCTGTCCCAGAGGTCCTTGACGATATCCACGAACTCGCCGGCACGCTGAAAACGGTCGCTATGCTCGAGATGCTCGTCGCGGCTGAAATTCTTGGCGTCCTCCGGGTTGGAGCTGGTGACCACATTCCAGCCGGCCCTGCCGTTGCTGATCCAGTCGAGCGCGGCATAGCGCCGGGCGACGCTGAACGGCTGATCGTAGGTCGTTGTCGCGGTCGCGACGAGGCCGACGCGCGAGGTCGCGGTCGCCAACGCAGAAAGCAGGCAGATCGGTTCGATCACGACTGGCCTGGTGACCGGGTTGCGGCTGAGGAGAACCGGATTTTCGATGCCGTTGACGCCGTTGCCGTCGGCGAGGAACATCATGTCGAGCTTTCCCCGCTCGACGATCCGCCCGAGCTCGACCCAGCGTTCATAATTGAAGCCGGCATCGACGATGGCGTCCGGAAGCCGCCAGCCACCCGCATGACCTCCGGTCGGAGACATGAATACCGAAAGCTTCAGCATGGACTGAATCCCCAATTTGGTCAGGCGACGCGGTCAGTGTGCGAAGTCGACGGAATGGGTCAACGGAAGCGCCATTGCCAAAGGCCTAATTCGCTTACCCGATAACTCCGCTATGCTTGGTTCCGGACCGGCCTGGAGGTGTCGGCAAGGGCCCTAAGCTTTCCGCTGATATTGCCTCTTTATGGCTGCGAGCCCGGAAAGCGTCATTGATCTCAGCAACGCCACGGCGAGGTCGGAATCCCGATCGATGCAGGCCGTTACCAACCGCGCATGGTCCGTTAGCGAACGCTCCACTTCGTCCGGCTCGTAATGAACGAGGCGGCCGACGCTCATCCGCATCTTGTAGGTGCTGAGGAGATCGCGGAGCGCTCGGTTGCCGCAATGGTCCAGCCAGTAATTGTGCAGGCGGCGGCGATCTTCCTGAAACGCGTCGGGATCTCCGTAGGCGCTCGCCTTGATCTGCTCGTGCAGCCCGCTCATCTCCGCCAACTCTTCTTCGCTCGCAGTGCGAGCGAACAGCCCGATCATCATCCCGTTCAGGACGGCGCGAATCTGGTAGAGTTCTTCGACTTCATCGAGGCTGATATGGGCGACGCGCGGGCGGCGGCGCGGCGGGATCTCGACCAGCCCCTCCTTTTCCAACAGCATCAACGCCTCGCGCACTGGCGTTCGGCTGGTGCCGAAGCGCGACGCAAGCTCGACGGAATTGAGATCGTCGCCAGGTTTCAGATTGCCGTCGGAGATAGCGCGCGCAATTTCACTCGCGATCCGGCCAACCAGCGAATCCTTTCGCTCCTTAAGATCTAAAGCGCTGGTCAGCTCGTCGGCTAAGCTTTCATGAAGATCGTTGGCAACGTCCATTCTCGCCGCTCCCGAGCCCGTCGCGCTTCTTGGGCTAGTCCTAATCATCCAGATTTCAAAGCCTCAAGCTTCCGCCATCGACTATCATCGACTGGCCGTTGGTGTAACCCGCGTCTTCCGAGGCAAGGAACGCCACGACCGCGGCAACGTCCTCGGGAGAGCCGGCGCGACCGGCTGGCACATTCGGGGCTGACTTGGCAACGGTCGCCGCATCCACCGGTGCACCGCCCAGTTTCTTGCTTATGCCGCTGAGAGTGCGGGTCGTGAAGATGAAGCCGGGCAGCACAGCGTTGGAGGTAATGCCGTGGCCGCCGAGATCGAGTGCCCAAGTCTGGGCAAGGCCGATCACGGCGGCCTTGGAGGCCGCATATGCCGAATTCATCTTCGAGCCGACACGGCCGGCAACTGAAGCAACGTTGACAATCCGCCCCCACTTCCGGGCGCGCATCAGCCGCGCCGCTGCCTGAGCCATCAGGAAGGTCCCGCGCACGTTGATCGCAATCACCCGGTCGAACTCCTCGACGTCGATCGCCTCTATATCGCCATGCCCCAGGCTGAACGGTGCGCCAGCATTGTTGACCAACACGTCCAGGCTACCATGTCTGTCGACCGCATGCGTGACCATTCGGGCGACATCGGCTTGATCGCTGATGTCGCCGGTGACGAAGCTCCCGCGCCCACCGGCTGCCTCGATCTCGCCGATGAGCGACTCGACGCCCCGCCAATCGCTCGCCCCGGATTTGGCGGGCTCGTGGCTGTCTCGGACCCCGGTCACTTCGACATCGGTCACGACGACGATCAAGCCGTCTGCCGCGAGCCGCCGCGCGATCGCCGCGCCGATCCCGTCCTGCTTGCCGCACCCCGTGACCAAGGCGACCCGCTGCGTTTTCATCATCTTTTCCGTCCGGCAATTCGATAGCAATGTCAGTTGGCTTAAGCGTTTTGGCACGGGCCCCGCCATCGTCGCCGCGCCGGCGCGCGGCCATTTCGGTCAGGCGATATCTGGGGCATGCGCGGCCGCCGCTCGTGGAATCGGCCGAGCCCAGGCCTAAGGGTGGCGCTGAGACAGGCGCATGGAGAGGCCGAATGACCGACACTGTCCAGCAATATCGGGCAATCAATCACGGCTTCGATCCCGATCGGGGGAGCTGGGTCCATCGCGGCCTCGACCTCTCGACGCCGACCGAGATCACGGCCGAAGAGATCGCCGCCTTCAAGCACCATTACGCCACCCAGTTCGGTCACTCGCTGGACGGACTGAACTGGTGGATCGACAAGAAACCGGAGGTGCTCAAGCGTTACCGGCTCTATTGCAGCCTGACCTTGCGGCTCGAACCGGCCCAGACAGGCAACGGCACACTCGCCTTCTACGCGCTCATGGGCCATGTCGTCGGCGTCCGCTACATCCTGCACAGCTGGTCGACACGCGGTGTCAGCAAGGCGCAGGCGCTGGAGATGCTGGCGATCGCCTTCGTTCATGCCGGCCCGCGCGGAATGGAGACGATCGCCGAGGCATCGAAAGGTATCGAATTCGAGGAAAGCCCCGAGCTGCCCTGCACATTCCCCAAAGGCTGGGCCGCGGACATCGAGGCGTTCCGCTCGGGCATCGACTATTCCACGGTCGACCTGACGTCGCCTGAAAAGGCGAAGCTCTACGACTGGTATCTACGCACGATCGGCGAGATTCCACCTTATGTGCGCTTCATGGCCGAGCATCGCCCGCGCCTGCTCAAGACCCATCGGTCTCGGATCGAGAACATGCTCTATATCCTGCCGAAGCAATTCTGGCCGACCACGATGCTCTATTATCATGTGATGAGCCGGCTGGCCGAGGGCGTTCGCGAGAACGTGCTCCTATGCAAAGCGTGGGGCGTTACGAAGTCCGACACCCTCGACACGATCGGCAACGCTTTAGTCTACGGTCAAATGGAGGCGGCTACGATGGTCCAGCGTGAAGCGGGCGACATTTTCGACGGATGGATCGATTGAGCGCAAAGCGCTGGTTGATTACCGGCGTCTCGAGCGGCCTCGGTCGAGCCTTGGCGGAGGCCGCGCTTGGCCGTGGTGATACGGTGGTGGGCACGGCTCGAACCTTCGCCTCGGCCACTGCTTTCGTGGCTATCAATCCTGGTCGATCGCACGGTCTGGTGCTGGATCTGACGGCCATTGAAGCAATCCCCGCGATGGTGGCGGAGGGTGTGCACCGACTTGGCGGCCGGATCGATATCGTGGTCAACAACGCCGGCTATGCGTTGACCGGCGCGATCGAGGAGATTTCGACCGCCGAGACGCAGGCCATAATGGCGACCAACCTACTCGCCCCGCTCGCTGTCTGTCGCGCCGCACTGCCGCTGATGCGCGCGGGCGGTGGCGGCCGGATCATCAACATCAGCTCCATGGCCGCCCTCGAAAGCTATCGCGGCCTCGGCCTCTATTGCGCATCGAAAGCGGCGCTCTCGGCCCTCACCGAGGCCCTGGCGATCGAAGCGAAGCCTTTCGGCATCCACGCCACAGCGGTGGAGGCCGCCGGGATGCGCACGGACTTTGCCGGCCGCAGCCGCCGCGAAGCCGCCGACCGAATCGACGCCTACGCGGCTATGCGCTCCGAAATCGCCGCGGCTTTCCGCGCCTCCGACGGCAGCCAGGCCAACGGTCCCGAGCAGTCCGCGCGGGCGCTGCTGGCCCTTGCCGACATGACCGATCCGCCGGTTCATATGGCACTCGGGCTTGGGGCGTTGGACAGGATTGAACGCATCTTCTCCAGCCGCCGCGTCGAATATGCCCGTTTCGCCGACATCGGCGCGCACGCTTAGCTGAGCGGACCGAAGCAGGCACGCAGTTCGGAGGCAAACAGCTCAGGCACTTCGAGCGCCGGGAAATGACCCCCACGGGGTGCCTCGGCCCAATAGACGATGTCGAAGCGCTGCTCTGCCCAAACGCGCGGTGTCTGCATGATTTCGCCGGGGAATGCGGTATGGCCAACGGGTACAGCAATTTCGGGCAACGGCTCCTCCAGGCCTGGCCTGCCATCTTCGAAATACGAACGGATCGAAGAGCCGATGGTGCCCGTGAACCAATAGATGCTGAGCATGTCGAGCAGCCGATCGCGTGGCATGGCCGCAGCCAGATCGCCGCCGCAATCCGTCCAGGCGCGATATTTCTCGACCAGCCATCCGGCGAGCCCGGCCGGCGAATCCATCAGCCCATAAGCGAGAGTTTGGGGCTTGGTTCGCTGTAGCGCCTGATAGGCCATTTCGGTGCGCAGGAAGGCGTCGGTCCGTTGGACCTTGTTCAGATCGGCCGGCCCCAGCCCGGCCTCGCGATCGGCTGGATCGGGCGGGGGCGCGGGTACCAATCCCAAATGCAGCGCGGCAACGCGATCGGGATGCGCAGCCGCCATGATCAACGCGATCCGCGTGCCCTTGTCACCGCCATGAACAAAATAGCGATCATAGCCGAGCCGCTCCATCAGCGCCGCATAGTCGACCGCGGCGTTCCGGGCCCGATACCCCATCGAAGCGACCGGGCCGGAGAAACCGAAGCCGGGAAGCGACGGGGCAACGATATGAAAGGCAGGACCGCCATCTTCCGGATCGGCGAGCACGCCCATCGCATCGAGAAATTCCGCCGCGGCACCGGGCCAGCCGTGGCACAGGAGCAGCGGGCGCGCATCGGCGCGAGGCGATCGCACATGATAGAAATGCAGAAGGTGGCCATCGGCCGCGGCCAGATGTTGGGGGTGGCGATTCAAGCGTGCATGGAATTGGTCCCAATCGAAGCGTTCGGCCCAATCGATGCAAAGCGCGCGCAGCGTATGAAGGTCGGTGCCGTAACTCCAGCCCGCGCCTTCCGGCTGATCAGGCCAGCGTGTGCCTGCCAGACGGCTGCGCAAGTCGGCGATTGCGATCGCCGGAATCGCGACCTCGAACGGCGTCGGCTCAGTCAGTCCACGGGCCATTCGATGACCAGGTTCTTCACCGCAAGGATGTTGCCGCCGCGCGTCGTCGGCGTCTCCCCCTCAGAGAGGCGAAAATCCGGAATGCGTCGCAGCCATTCCTCGAGAAAGATGATGAGCTCTGCTCGGGCGAGGTAAATCCCCGGGCAAAGATGGGCGCCGGTGCCGAAGGCAAGGTGTCGCATCTTCCCGCGTTGAAAATCGACGCTCGCGGCATCGGGATAGGCTCGCTCGTCGCGCCCGGCGAGCGATAGCGGCAGCAGCATCATGTCCCCCCGGCGCAGCCGGGCACCATGAAACTCCGCGTCGCGGGTGACGCTGCGGCCCATGTTCGGGATGGCATAATAGCGGAGGAATTCCTCAACCGCTCCGGGGACGAGTTCCGGGTCGTCAATCAACTGCTTCCGATGCCCAGGATTGCGCGCGAGGAACAAAGCGATGAACGACATCATGTTGCGGACCGTGTCGAGGCCGCCGGCGATGAGGTTCTGCGTCATCGCGCGCGCTTCCTCATGCGTGGCCGGCCTGTCGCCGATCCTTGCACTGGCGAGCTCCGAGATGAAGTCGCCTCCCGGCCGCGCGCGCCGCGCCGCGACGATGCCGTCGACATAGTCGCGGGTTTGCAGCTTGGCGGTCTTGCGATCCTCCGGGTTGGTGCCCGCGATCGAACGATCGACCAGCGTCACAAGCAGCGGCAGGTCCGCCATTGGCAGATCGAGCCAGCGCATGATGATCGTGGTGGGCAGCAGCATCGCGATCTCGTTGGCAAAGTCGCAACGACCGCGCGGCCGAACCTCCTCGGTCAGCGCGATCATGATCTCGCGCGCCTGGATGCGGAACCGATCGAGAGCTTTCGGGCTGAGCGCAAGCTGCAGCGCGCGGCGGTATTTCAGATTGTGCGGTGGGTCGAGGTCGGAGAAGGGCTGCGGGTCCTGCAGCGATGCCGTGTTCGGGATCATGCGCGGGAAATTGGAAAAGAGATCGTGCGCCAGGAACACGTCGTTGATCACGGCATGGCGGGTGGATATCCAATGCCCGCCATTGCGGCCGCTCCACACAACCGGTGGCCCGCCGGAAAGCCGCTGATAAGCCGCTTGCGGATCGCGCTCGAGTTCGGGATCGCGCAGATAATCGAAGTCGACGACGAGGGCCGGAGGGACGTGCTCGGGTACGACGAAGTCGATTTCGCTCGCCACGGCGTCACTCCCTGACCGGCAGCCGCCGGTCGAAGACGCCTTCGGCGATCCGGTTCAGGAGGATTTCGATGGTTCCTCCAGCGATCATCCAGCCGCGCGTGCGGCGGAAGCAATATTCGACGAGGGTTTCCTCGCTATAGCCGGTGCCGCCCATGATCTGCATTGCCTCGTTCGCCATGTCGAAGCCTGCGCGGTTGCATGCCACCTTGGCGATCGCGGTATCCTGTGGCGACGGAAAGCCGGTGTCGGCGCCGATCGCCGCGCGATAGAGCAGCAGCTGCGCCGCCTCCGCCTTGATCTTCATCTCCGCGAATTTCCACTGCAGGCCCTGGAAGTTGACCAGCGGCTGGCCGAACTGGCGGCGATTGAGCGCATGCTCGCGGGCCTGCTCCAAGGCGTAGCGGCCGAGCGCCAAGGCGCGCGCGCTGTTGCCGAGGCGCTCGACGTTGAAGCCGGAAATCTGTTGTTTGAAGCCGCCCGGACCGAGCACGACGCTTTCGGGCCCCACGTAAACATTGTCGAAATAGAGGGTGTTCCAGTCTTCGCCCGATAAGAAGCGCGAGGGCTTCCCGAAGGAAAAGCCCTCCGCCCCGCGCTCCACCAACACCGAGCCGATACCGCCGATGCCGGACCCGAAGCGCACATAGACGAGAAAGACGGTGGCATGCAGGCCGTGCGTCGTGAAGATCTTTTCGCCGCTGATCCGCCATCCCTCACCGTCCGGCACGGCGGTCGTCGTGAGTTCCGTGACCGCAGAGCCGGCTCCAGGCTCTGTCATCGCCACCGCGATCAGCGCCTCGCCGTTCAGCAGCGGCGTCAGAACGCGCTCCTTCTGGTCCTCGCTGCCATATTGGGCGAGGACGCGGATCGCCCCGAAGTTACCTGCTTGAACCACATCCGCGCTGCGGGGACATACCATCGCCACTTCCTGGATCGCGATCACCGCGTCCATGAGCGTGCCGCCAACGCCGCCGTCCGCCACCGCGGTGGTGATCCCGATCAACCCGTCATTCGCCATCTTCGCCGCGACATCCCAAGGATAGTCGTTGCTATGTGCCCGCCGCAGCGCGCCATCGCGAAGCTCGCGCGCGGCAAAGCCTGCGACCGCGTCCCGAAATATCGCCTGCTCTTCAGTGAGATTGAAGTCCATCCGCTCAGTTCTCCGCGCGCTCGAGGACCATCGCGATACCCTGTCCGAGGCCGATGCACATCGTGACGAGCGCATGGCGCCCCCCGCCGCGCCGAAGTTGGCGCGCGGCGGTGAGCGCCAGCCGCGCTCCCGACATGCCGAGTGGATGGCCTATCGCGATGGCGCCGCCATTGGGATTCACCCGCGAGTCATCAAACGCGATGCCCATCAGCTTGAGACAGCCGAGCGCCTGGCTTGCAAAGGCTTCGTTGAGCTCGATTACGTCCATGTCGGCGACGGTCAGCCCCGCGCGCTCAAGCGCCTTGGCGCTGGCCGGAACGGGGCCGAGGCCCATGGTGCGGGGCTCGACCCCGGCGACAGCGGCCGAGACGATCCGTGCCATCGGCGCGGCGCCAGCCAGTTCGCCGGCCTCCAGGGTGCCGACGATCAGGGCGGCTGCCCCGTCGTTGACGCCGGATGCATTGCCGGCAGTGACCACTCCGCCCTCGAACAAGCTCGGCAGTCGGGCGAGACCTTCGACGCTGCTTTCGGGACGCGGATGCTCGTCGGCCGCAACGACAACCTCGGCACCCTTCCGTCCCTTGATGACGACCGGGAAGATCTCTCCGTCGAAAAAGTCCTCGTCGCGTGCACGCGCATATTTCAGTTGCGAAGCAAGCGCGAAGGCGTCCGCTTCCTGCCGCGAGATGCTTTGATCCGCCGCGACATTGTCACCGGTCTGTGGCATGCTGTCCCTACCGAAGCGGGCGTGGACCACCGGATTGGGGAAACGTTCGCCGAGCGCCTCATAAACCCTCGCCTTGCGCGCGTAGGCGGTCTCGGCCTTGGCCATCACGAATGGCGCGCGCGACATGCTCTCTACACCGCCTGCGATGAACAGGTTGCCTTGCGCTACGGCTGCGGCGCGCGCGGCGTCCGCCACCGCGGAAAGCCCGCTGCCACACAACCGATTCACTGTCTGGGCAGGGACGCTCACGGGAAGCCCGGCCACGAGCGCCGCATGACGCGCCACATTGCGCGCATCCTCTCCTGCCTGACTGGTGCAGCCAATGATCACGTCCTCGTAGCGATCCGGACTGAACGGGGTCTGCTCGACCAGGGCGGCAATGCAGCCTGCTAGCAGGTCGTCGGGCCGGACCGGGGCGAGCGCGCCGCCGTATCGCCCAATGGGTGTCCTCAGCCCGGCGTAGATGAAAGCGTCACGCATCATTCTGCGCGCCGCACATAAATGCCTCCCATCTCAGTCTTCACTGCATAAGCGGGGACATCAACATACGCCGGGCCACCCTCTATCGCTTTACCCGTGCGAATCTCGAAACAGGATTGGTGTAACGGGCACTCGATCCGGTCACCCTCCAGCCAGCCATCGGAGAGCCGCACCTGCTCGTGCGTGCACAGGTCTCCAATCGCGTAGAGGGCGCCCTCATATCGATAGAGCGCGATCTCTTCGCCCAGATATTCCGACGCAAAGGGCTCTCCTTCGATCACGTCCTGCTCGTCCGCTATGCGGACCCAATCGTTGCTCATCCCGTGCTCCGTCGAACCGCGGCTACAGATCCATCTCGCGCCGATAGAAATCGTAGAAGGCGCGGATCAGGGTTTCGGTCATCATTGTCGACTGCGCCTCGGTTCCATGACCCCCCATCTCAAGCACCTGGACCGAATCGGGGCAGCTCTGGACGACCGGCTGCATCAGCGACAGTACCTCGCTGTCCTCCAGGCTGACGAAGCCCGCAGGACCGACGAGATTGCTTTGCTTCAGGCGCAATTCATTGATCCGCTCGTCATCGCCCTCATAACCGAAATAGGTCCAGGACAGTTCGTGGGATCCGACTCCTTTGGGGATGACATGACGGATCACGAGGCAGTTGAAATATTGCTGGACGAGGATCGTCGGAAACACTTGGAACGCGCCCATCATGCCGTCCTGGAACTCGTCGACAACGGCGCTCACGACCTCTTTGTCCTTGATCTGGAGCGAGGTGTTGATGCTCTTGATCTGCTTGGATGCGTCGCTGGTCTTGTTCTTCAGGTTAGGATCGTAATGCGAATAGGTATATTCGTGGCGGCCATCCTGAAGCGGCACACTGTGATAGTCGCCATCGGTACGTAGGATTCCGAAGGTCGACAGGAACGGGTGCATCAGCGTCGCGTGATAGGGATCGCGGCTGTTTTCCCAATAGAGCTTCCAGTTGCTGTCCACGATCTGGCGGCTGTAGCCGAGCAGCCTAAGCGGCCGGCGCGAGACCAGCCGATCAAGCCGCATCAGGATTTCCGGCCCTAAGTAATCCTCCAGTGGAGGCACCTCTTCACTATAACTCGCCCATACTGAGCCGCCGCGCACCGCGACCCTCAGCTTCTTCAGCCCGTGTTTCGACTTGTCGAAGTCGCGCGGCATTCCGCCTTTGCCCTGAGCGCCGCGAAGGAAAGGCAGGCCCATGAGGTCGCCTTTCAGATTGTAGGCCCAATGATGATAGGGGCAGGTCAGATCTTTCGCCTGGCCGCGATTCTTCCAACAGAGCAGCGAGCCCCGGTGGGCGCACCGATTCTCCACGACGTGGATCTCGCCATCGGCATCTCGTGTGATGATGACCGGGCGCTCTCCGATCCAGCTGCGCTTGAAACTGTTCGGCTCCGCAACCTCGCAATCGAGACCGACATAGTTCCAGACGTTTCCATAATGAAACGTCTCCAGCTCCTTGGCGTAGATATCGGGGTCTGAATAGATCCAGGCCGGCACCCTGGTGACGCCATCTGCTGGCCACACCCGGGCGGTAGAATTACGCAGCTGCGCGTCACTCATTCCATCCTCCTCGTCAGACCGGGATCGCGAGCGTCGTTCGGATTCGATAATTGTCGTAGACGCAGGTCCGCTCGCGAAACTTGAGCGTGTCGCCGTCGCGGACGACGCGGTCGATATAGCGGCCTACCATCAGGATCTCCGGCTCCCTCTCAACCAGCGATTCAATGATCAGGAAATTGGCCTCTGCCCGGATCTCCCCCTGGTCAGCCTCCGTGATGCGCACACCGCTGATGAAATGGCGGAGCGAGCGCGGCTGATACAACGCGGCCTCGGTCAGCGCCGTCACGCGGTCCTCGATCATCGCCCTGCCAAGACAGAAGATCGGCGCATGCTCCAGGCCGTCGTCATGGTTCTCGCGCGAGATCACTTGATATTTGGCGTCCTCGGTGAAGAAGGCAGGAAAATCGACCAGCGTCTCAGCGTCCAGACAGGCCGCATAATCCTCGTACAGATCGCGCAATTCCGCACGGCCGATAACCATCTCCAACCCCGATCGGCGCGCGCGTGTCATTCGGCTCTCTTTCTTTCCACGACAGTGTGTCGACACTTTAGGAGCGATAACGGCCAAGATCGACGGCTTCGCCCGCAATTTCGGAAGGGCGATCTTTATCTCGCCGCAAAAGGCCGTGGTTGCAGCCGGAGGACGCGCACACGACGCTTCGCCGATGATCATCGAAAGCAACGATGTTTGCGTCGTCACCGGAGACGAGACCAGGTTCGAGTCCAGCTTCACGCAAGTAGCGTCCCTGCTGCTGCGTGTTCCCGGCTGCAAGTCGGCCGAGCTGCTGCGATGCGTGGAGGAGCCGGGTCGCTATCAGGTCAGGATATGCTGGGCGCGGCTCGAGGATCATGTCGACATTTACCCCAAGACGTCGGAGGCGCTACAGATCCGTGCCTTGTTGGCGCCCCTGATCGCCAGCGCCAGGGGCGGCCATTTCGAGATTGTGGCCTAAGCCACCGTGTCGGTCGGCGCCCGCTGGCCGTCGATCGGCCGAAACTCGGTCACTCGCAGCCCATAGCCTTCCAGCGCCGACATCCGCAGATGGCTGGCGGTGAGCAGGATCATGTCGCGGACGCCAAGGTCACGCAAAATCTGAGCGCCAAGCCCATATTCGCGCAGTGAAAGCGTCGGCTTGGCACGCTGCAGCCCGTCGCGATAGCGCTGCGACCAGCTCATCTGGGAATCGCGAAGGAAGACCAGCACGCCTGGGCCGTCATGTTCTCCGATCGTTTTGAGCGCGCCCGGGATGAAGTTGGCGCGAGGTCCCGCGTGGCGGAAAAGGTCAGTGGCCAAATCGATCGAGTGAACCCGTACAAGAGTCGGTCGCGATCCGCCAACCCGTCCCTTGACCAGGGCGACGTGTTCCGAACCATCAATCAGATTCCGGTAGATCACCATTCGAAAGGCGTGCCCGCACTCACTCTCGAACGGCACCTCGACAACCCGCTCGATGCTGCGCTCGGTTCGCCGGCGATATTGTATGAGATCGGTGATCGTGCCGATCTTGAGGTTGTGGCGCGCGGCGAAGGGTATGAGCTCGGGAAGGCGGGCCATCGTGCCGTCGTCGGTCATCACCTCGCAGATGACGCCAGCGGGGATCACTCCGGCGAGGCGGGCGATATCGACAGCTGCCTCTGTATGACCCGCCCGTACCAGTACGCCGCCGTCCCTCGCAACCAATGGGAAGACGTGGCCCGGACTGGCCAAATCGTCAGCCCCCTTGGTCGGATCGATTGCGACCGACACGGTGTGGGCGCGATCATGCGCCGAGATGCCGGTAGTAACGCCTTCCTTTGCCTCGATCGATATGGTGAAGGCGGTGCCGTGTCGGGTGCCATTCTGAGGTGCCATGGGTGGTAGCCGCAGGAGCCGTGCGCGCTCTTCCGTAATGGCGACGCAGATCAGTCCGCGCGCGTGCATGGCCATGAAATTGATCTGGGCGGGCGTCGCGAACTGGGCCGGGATTACGATGTCGCCTTCGTTTTCGCGGTCTTCCGCATCCACGATGATGAAGGGCCGTCCCTCGCGAGCTTCCGCGACGATCTCCTCGATCGGCGAGATCATGACAGGTTATCGCGCGAGCCGCGCGAACTGTCGCGGCGAGGTGATTCCAGGCGGCATCGCAGAAGGAATGCTGACTAGGCCTAGCGTACGCGAAACGATGCTGCGCATGGTCCTTACAATCGCTTCCTCATGGGCGCCGGCGGGAGCCCGCACACAAAGCGCCAGCTGCTCGCCGCGATCCGCGTTCGGGAGAAGAATGGCGAAGGCGCTGCCAGCGGCATCCACTTTGCGGACATAGCCCCGAGCGCTGGCGCCATCGAGTTCGGTGGCCAGATCATCGAACCGGACGCGTCTTCCTTCCTCCATCACCTCGCTGTTGAGGCGATGGACATATTTACGGACAAGGTCGCGCTCGGAGCTCAGCATCAAAGCATGACCCTCGGCGCTGTGGAGCAACGGTATGAACTCACCCTGGCGAGGCGCATCATCGTCGCGCCTGACGACATGCAGGCATTGCAGTCGGACCCCGGAATTAGTGGCAAGAATGGTCGAGCAGCCCGTCTCGACCGCAATTTCGTCCATGAGCCTAAGGAGGCGTCCATTGCGGACCAGTTGCGGCTGTACCCAAGCACCCAGCATCGCGACCCGCATCGACAGCTGATAGGTTCTCCCCCGCGTGCCCCTGCGAAGATACCCGAGATGGGTCATGTAGGTCAGCAGCTCAGAGGCGCTGGACTGGGGGTAGCCATATCTGCGTGAGATATCGGTTACGCTGGCCTCTGGATGATCCGCGTCGAAATACTCAAGCACTTCGAACACCCGCTGCGCCGACTTTATCGACTTCGCGTCGAGCGACCTTCCCATCATCCCTCTCCCTCTAGGATCGCGCGGGAGCATTCGCTCTTCTCGCCCGTCACGCTTAAGCCAAACAGCACATAGTGTCGACACTTTGTATTTTGCGACTGCTTTGGCCGCGCGCGAACTGGGAAAAACTGGCAGATAACGGCGCTTTATCGGCTACTCGATATAGGCCTGCCAGGCGGTGTCGACAGTTACGCCATGCCATGGGATGGCTATCGAAGCCGTCGATAATCCGTTTCCAAGGCCCGCCGCATGTCCGATTCGCGATCAGCCAGCGATATCATCCGTGCCGAGTCGCGCCTCTCGCCACGTCTCGATCTCTTCCTCAATCCGACATCGATTGCCGTAATCGGCGCGTCTGACGATCCGAGCCGGATCGGCGGACGAACCATCTTCAACATCAAGCAGGGTGGCTTCGCCGGCGCGATCTATCCGATCAATCCCGGCCGCGAGACGGTGCAGGGGCTTCCGGCCTTTCCTGACATCGAAGCAGTGCCCGGACCCATCGACTGCGCGGTGATCGCCCTTCCGGCCGAGCGCGTGATCGCTGCAGCTGAGGCGTGCGGGCGCAAGAAGGTGAGGGCGCTGGTCATCTTCTCGGCCGGCTTCAACGAGGCGGGAGAAGAGGGGATCGAGCGTCAGCGGCAACTGGCCGAGCTCGCGGCCGAAAGCGGCATGCGCATCATCGGGCCGAACTGCCTCGGCCTGTTCAACAGTCGAAACGGGACCTGGCTCAGCTTCACTTCACTGTTTCAGCCGCGAGTCAGCGGGCCTGCCTTGGGCATGATCAGCCAGAGCGGGGGTTCAGCCGCACATGTCCTGAAGCTGGCCCAGGCCCGCGGGCTCGCGATCGGCACCTTCATCACGACCGGCAATGAGGTCGATGTCGAGTTCGGCGAAGGACTGATGGCGCTGGCCGCGGACCCCGATACGTCCGCGATCATCGCTTACATCGAAGGTGTCCGGAACGGCGGCGCCCTGATCAAGGGGCTGGAGGCGGCGCGCAGGGCCGGCAAGCCGGTGCTGATGCTGAAGGTCGGGCGTACCAGCGCAGGCGCTCAGGCCGCAGCTTCGCACACGGCGTCGCTGGCCGGCGAAGACCGGGTCTACGATGCGATCTTCCGAGCCCATGGCGTCTATCGCGCGCATTCCACGGAGGAATTGCTCGACGTCGCTTGTGCGACATCGCAGGTCCGCCGTTTCCCGACCGGCGACCGGCTCGGTGTGGTGACCATTTCGGGCGGCATGGGCGCGCAGATCGCCGACGCCGCCTGCGATGCGGGACTCACGCTGCCGGCTGTGCCGGACGACGCGCAAGCGCGCCTGAAAGCGCTTTGCCCGCCGGGCTCGCCGGTGAACCCGGTCGACATCACTGCGCAACTGTCCACCGATCCCCACCTGCTCGGCGCGAGCATGCGCGAGCTGCTCGCGACGGGCGAATATGATGCGTTGCTCGCCTTTTTTGGCGTTTATGCGAACGTACCGGCACTCTCCGCCGTTTTCCTCGAAGACCTTCGTGCCCTTCGCGCCGATTTTCCCCACGCGGTGATGGTCGTCAGCATCGTCTGCCCGGCCGAAGAGGCTGCGCGATACGCCGAAGCGGGCTATCTCGTCTTCGAGGAGCCGGCGCGCGCGGTGCGAGCGATGGCGGCGCTCAGAAGCCTGGCCGCGGCGTCCAGCCGATTGGACACGGCCTCGGATTTGCCGACATCCGACATGCCGCGCGTTGC
Source organism: Flavobacteriaceae bacterium (assembly GCA_050249695.1). Classification (GTDB taxonomy): domain Bacteria; phylum Pseudomonadota; class Alphaproteobacteria; order Rhizobiales; family Tepidamorphaceae; genus JACKJP01. The sequence goes on from JBFWQA010000008.1 coordinate 36,249, forward strand.
GCGGGGGGTGTGCTATCAGGAGGCAAGCGCCAAGGCGCTCCTCGCGGAGGCCGGCATTCGCTCGCCTGTCGAGCGGTTGGTAACCAGTGTCGAGGAGATCGACGAAGCCGCCCCGAAACTTCGGTTCCCGGTGGCGCTCAAGATCGTCTCGCCGGATGTCCTTCACAAGACGGAAGTGGGCGGCGTGGCGCTCGGCCTCGCTTCGCCCGAAGCAGCGTCGGCCGCGGCGACGGACATGCTCGAGCGCGTGCGCGCGGCCGCACCCGACGCGCGGATCGAAGGCTTGTTGCTCTCCGAGATGGCGCAACCCGGAGTCGAGCTGATCCTCGGCACGCGTCGCGATCCCTTATTCGGGCCGCTCGTCATGGTGGGGCTGGGCGGCGTTACGGCCGAGCTCTTCCAGGATGTTGCCATTCGGTCCGCGCCGGTCGATGCGGCAACGGCCGAGGACATGCTTCGCACGCTGAAGTCATTTCCGCTGCTCGATGGCTGGCGGGGCGCACCGAAGGCAGACATAGCCGCGGCCGCCGCCGCCATCGCCTGCTTGTCCATGCTTGCCGTCGCCAATGCCGACAGCGTCGAGACAATCGAAATCAACCCGCTGCGCGTACTCGCCTCGGGCAAAGGCGTTCTCGCGCTCGACGCCGTGATCGAGACGGCCGCATGAGCGAACCGGTCACGAGCGAGATCGATGGCGGGATCGGCATTGTTCGCGTCGACAACCCGCCGGTCAACGCGCTGAGCAATGCGGTGCGCGCGGGCATCGCGATGTCCATCGATATGCTGGAGCGGGACGAGAGGGTCGGCGCGATCGTCATCCTTTGCGCCGGGCGGACATTCATCGCAGGCGCGGACATCACCGAATTCGGCAAGCCGCGCCAGCCGCCTTCGCTGGCGGAGATTTGCGATCGTATCGAAGCCTCTGCCAAGCCGGTCGTGGCGGCGCTTCATGGCACGGCGCTCGGTGGCGGCTTCGAGGTCGCGCTGGCCTGTCATCATCGCATCGCTCTGGCCAGAGCCAGCGTGGGGCTGCCTGAGGTCAAGCTCGGGCTGATACCCGGCGCGGGCGGTGCCAACCGACTGGCGCGCATCGTCGGCCCGCTCGAGGCGCTCAATCTGGTCGCGAGCGGCGCGTCGATTTCGGCTCCGGAGGCGCTAGCGCTCGGACTTGTCGACAGGATCGCACAGGACGGGTTGGAGGCTGAAGCGCGGGCTCTTGCGCGCGAGGTCGTCGGCCAGGCGCCGGTTTCGACCAGAGGGCGCCACCCGCCGCGGGGCGATTCTGAGGCGTTCGAGGCAGCGGCGGAGGGCTTGCTTCGAAAGACCCGTGGCCAGGATGCGCCGGCGGCCTGCGTGGAATCGTTGCGGCGGGCGCTAGACCTGCCGTTCGATGAGGCGATTGCGGCAGATCGCGCGGCCTTTGCGGGCCTCTCCGCAGGCAGCCAGTCGCGCGCCCTTCGCCATGCCTTCTTCGCGGAGCGGGTGGCTGCGAAGATCGACGGACCACCCGCAGCCCCCCTGCCGAAATCGATCGCCATTCTTGGCGCGGGAACGATGGGCGGGGGGATCGCGATGAGCTTCGCGGCCGCGGGCATTCCCGTGACCTTGATCGACATGTCCGCCGAAGCAGTCGAGCGCGGCCTAGCCCGCATCGCGACCCATCAGGCCGGATCGGTGAAGCGGGGCTCGCTGGCCGAAGACGAGGCGGCACGCCGGCTTGCCCTGATCGCTACGGCAACGGAGCGCGGCGCGGCCGCGGACGCCGATCTTGTGATCGAGGCGGTGTTCGAGGACATGGCGCTGAAGCGGGAGATTTTCGCCGACCTGGACAGGCTGTGCCGGCCCGACGCCATTCTGGCGACCAATACCTCGGCGCTCGACGTGAACGAGATGGCCCGCGCGCTCCGGAGGCCCGAGCGGTTCTTGGGGCTGCACTTCTTCAGCCCGGCCGTTGTGATGAAGCTCGTCGAGGTCGTGACCTCCGATACGACGTCGCCGGCGACGCTGGCCACAGCGGTCGCGATCGCCAGGCGTATCGGCAAGGTCCCGGTCGTTTCCGGCAATTGCGACGGCTTCATCGGCAACCGCATGGTCGCCAAACGTGGCGCGCAGGTCGATCGACTGCTTCAACAGGGCGCCCTGCCCCAGGATGTGGATGGCGCGCTGAAGGCGTTCGGCTTTCCGATGGGGCCGCTGGCGATCAACGACATGTCGGGACTCGATATCGGCTACAGCATTCGCAAGCGCCGCGGGACCAAATTCCCGGTGGCGGACGCAGTGGTCGAAAGTGGCCGACTGGGCCAGAAGACCGGCCGAGGCTATTACCGCTATGAGGAGGGATCGCGCACGCCGCTGCCGGATCCGGAGGTCGAAGCTCTGATCGCCTCGATTTCGGACCGGCTCGGCATCGCCCGGCGGGCGTTCTCGCAGGAGGAAATGGTCGAGCGCATGCTGTTCCCGCTGATCAACGAGGGCGCCCGCCTCCTGGAGGAGGGGATCGCCCGGCGCGCGTCCGACGTCGATGTGGTCTGGATCAACGGTTACGGCTTTCCGCGCTGGCGTGGCGGGCCGATGTTCCATGCAGGCGAAGTGGAGCTGAAGCGGGTTGCGGCGCGGTTGGTCGCCTTCGCCGAGGAGAGCGGCGATGCGTCGCTCCGCCCTGCTCCGCTGCTCACCGAGCTCGCCGCAACCGGCCGCAGCTTCACCGACTGGGACCGCGATCGGCGGCCCGCAACCTCCTGAGACGGAGATTCCGATGAGCGTCGACTATGGCAAATACAGCTTCCTCACTGTCGAAAAGGCCGCGAACGGCGTCGCCACGGTGACGATGAACGATCCCGAAAAGCTGAATTCGGTCGGCCCGGAAAACCACAAGGAGCTCGAATATATCTGGATCGACCTGGCACGCGACGAGGAGATCAAGACCATCGTCTTCACCGGCGCCGGCCGCGCCTTCTCCGCCGGCGGCGATGTGAAGAAGATGGCGGCGCGGGCGGGCACCGAGTTCGGCCTGCAATATGCGCTGCGCGTGCCGCAGAACACCCTCCGCCTGTTCGAGCACATGCTGCTGGTGCCGCAGCCGATCATCGCCGCGGTCAATGGCGACGCGATCGGTCTCGGCCTCACGATCGCCCTGTTCGCGGACATGAGCGTGGTCGCCGACGACGCCCGGCTCGGCGACACCCATATCAAGGTCGGCCTGGTCGCGGGCGATGGCGGCGCGGTGATCTGGCCGATGCTGGTCGGGCCGCAGCGGGCCAAGGAATTCCTGATGCGCGGCAAGCTGATCAAGGGCGCTGAGGCTGCGGCAATGAACCTCGTCAATTATGCGGTACCGAAGGCAGAGGTAATCGCCGAGGCCCGGAAGATCGCCGCCGAGATCGCCGCGCAGCCGGTCTGGGCGGTGCGCTGGTCCAAGGCGGCGGTGAACAAGCAGGTGAAAGCCCAGCTCAATCAAGTGCTGGAACTGTCTATTGCCTATGAATCGATGACCATGCTGACCGCAGATTATAAAGAAGCGGCCAGCGCCTTTGCCGAGAAGCGGACGCCCGAATTCAAGGGCTGGTGATCAGATCGGGCAGCCCCTTGGTGCTGATCCGGTGGAGCAGGCGGCGCTCGCCGTCCCGGTCGGACTGGGCAAGGCGGGTGGCGCTGTGCACGGTCGCGAAGTTGTCCCAGATCAGAATGTCGCCGGGTACTGCCCTGTAGCTCTGCCGGAATTCGGGCCGGGCGAGATGCCGGCGCAGGCGTAGGATCAGCTCTCGGGCTGCCCCGTCCGTCATTCCCGGAATGCGCCAGGCCGTTCCCGATACGAACAAAGCGCGCTCTCCCGTTACTGGGTGCGGCCTGACCAGCGGATGCGTGACAACCGGGAAACGGTTCAGGTCCACGCTCGGGTCGATCGGGGTTTCGTCCGGCAGTCGTGGGGCCGAGGCCATGCGGTGGAGCGCATCCTTGCCGTCGATCTGGGCCCTGGTCTCGCCGTCGAGCGCCACATAGGCCGCGACAGTATCCGCGAACAATGTCGCGCCGCCCGTGAGCGGTGTCTCGATCGAATGCAGCATGGTCACGCTCGCCGGGACCTCCTCATAGGAGCTGTCGGAATGCCAATGGGCCGCGCCGTCCTTCGATTCATGCGCCCGCGCTGGCGCGTTGCTAACCGGGATGATGGTCGGGAAGCCGCCGGCGCGGCGCGCCGCATTGTGGAAGAGCAAAGCTTTGCCCCAATGTTCTCCGAAGGCCGCATATTCGGCCAGCTCGATGTCCTGGCCGGACAGGATCAGGATCCGGTTCGCATAGAGCAAGGCGAGCAGCCGCTTCAGCGTCTCGCGGGAAAGGCCGCCGGCAATGTCTACGCCGCCGACGCGGGCCCCGAACGGGCCCGGCAGCCATTCCACCCGGAGCCGCTCGGGCGCGGCCATCAGTTCGGCCAGTTGTCGAACAAATCGCCGACCACCTCTTGGGCTAGCGACGCCATCTGGACCGAACCGAAGACCATCCACGCCGACAGTGCGTGCACCATTTCCTCGTGGCTGACGCCCCAGGCCCGCGCCAGCAGGGCGTTCTCGCGGATGCCCGCCTTGTCCTGCCGGAGCATGTGCACCTGGAAGAGGATGGTCGGCAGCAACTGATTCGGCAGAGTGGTCAGCAGATTTTCCCACCGGTTCCGCCAGGCTTTCAGCAGGGGCGGGTTGTGCCGGGAGAGAAAGCGGACGTAGGCCGGGATCTCGCCCAGCGTGTCGCCACACCATTGTTCGAGGCGCGACAGATCGGTGGGCAGCAGGTCAGGCGTACCATAATCGAGCCCCGCTTCGATCCGGCTGCGGTCATACACCCAGCCCGGGCCGAAATGGGGCGGCTCGGTCGGCTTCTTCCATTCATAGGTCCGCAGCACGTCCGCCATCGTCTCCATGCCGCGAGGACCCGAGTGGAGGCAGGTGACGGCGATCCCCTGCAGGCATTCGTCTTTCGAAAAGCCGCCATTCTGCAGGTTGGTCAGCGAGTAGCGATTGCCCTCCTCGAAGCCGAGCAGGCCGTACCAGTAGATGCAGGCGAACGAGCCGCTTGCCTTATTGGCGTTGCCGCGATTGGTCAGCACATTGTCCGGCGTGACCGCGTCGGTTGGCGCGGTGGCAAGGTAGTGAGCGAACAGGCGATAGCGCTTGAGATAGTCAGGCCGCCCCTGCTCTACCCACATGTCGAGGCCGGGATGCGCGCGCCCGTCCCGCGTCGCATAGTGGAGCTTGAACGCCTCGAACTCTTCGGGCTGCATTTCGTCGAGATTCGAAAGGTCCAGTCCGCGATCAAGCAGGCTCATTTTACCCCCTCCATGACGGCCAGCCCACCCGCGTCGGCCAGCAGGTCAAGATGATGATCGGCATCGCCGAACAGGGCGTCGATCGCAGTCAGCCGCTTGAAGGCGTGGCCGACCTTATATTCGGCGGTGATACCGATTGCGCCGTGCAGCTGCACCGCCTGCTGCCCGATGAACCGACCGGAGCGCCCGATCTGGACCTTCGCCGCGGCGATGTTGCGACGCCGAGCCTCCACTGGTTGATCAAGCGAAAGAGCCGCCAGGATCGCCATGCTGCGCGCCAGCTCAAGCTGGATCAGCATGTCCACCGCCCGATGCTGCAAAGCCTGAAAGCTGCCGATCGGCACGCCGAACTGGTTACGGGTCTTCAGATAATTGGTCGTGAGATCCAGCGTGTCGGCCATGATCCCGACCGCTTCGGCGGCCAGCGCGGCATTGGCCTCTTCGAACAATGCGGCGAGCACTTCTCCGCCGAGCCCCTCCACGCCGAGCAAAGCGTCCGCCGGCAGCCTCACCTGTTCCAGCACAAGGTCGGCGAGCGGCAGACCGTCATAGCCGATCCGCGCCCGGCGGCTGGCGCCCTTCGCCTCGGCCGGCACGAGGAACAGCGAAAGCCCGGCCGCACTGGTCGCGCTAACCACGAACTCATCGGCATCGGCTCCGTGCAGTACGGCGATCTTGCGCCCGGTGACGATCCAGCCGTCGCCATCTCGAAATGCGCGCGTCGCCGCGGCGAGGCTGTGGCGGGGCATCTCAGCCTCCTGATGCGCCAGCGCCATCAGATGCGTGCCGGCGATCAGGGAGGGCAGCCGCGCCGCGCGCTGCGCCCGCGTCGCGCCGCGCCGGAGCGCGCCACCTGCCAGGATCACCGTCGCCAGATAGGGCTCCAGCACCAGCCCACGGCCCAGTGCGTCCATGACCACCATCGTCTCGACGCCGCCGCCGCCGAAGCCACCATCCTCCTCAGCGAACGGCAGGCCGAGCAGGCCCAGCTCGGCGAGCTCCCGCCACGCGTCACGGCTCCAGCCGCCGGGTTCGCGCATCGTCTTCAGACGGGTTTCGAAATCGTAGCGGCCCGCGACGAAGCGGGCGACGCTCTCGCCAAGCAGCCGTTGCTCGTCGCTGAGGTCGAAGTCCATCAGCGCCTCACAACCCAAGCACACTCTTGGCGATGATGTTCTTCTGGATCTCGTTCGAACCGCCGAAGATCGAGACCTTGCGCATCGTGAAGTAAAAAGGCGCCGCTGCCTCGATCCAGCCATCCTCCGGCTCGTCGTTCGTGCCATCGGCGGGCAGGGCCAGCCCTGCGGGACCGGCCAGCTCCAACGCCAGCTCCGTCATCCGCTGCTGCAGTTCCGTGCCCTTGACCTTGAGAATGGATGCTGCCGCGCCTGCGCCGCCCCCTTGAGAGTCTGCCGCGACGACGCGGAGCTGGGTCAGCTCCAGCGCCCGCAATTCGACCTCCACCTCCGCCAGCCTATGGCGCAGCCGCTTCCGCTCCGCCTCCGTAAGCATACCCCGCGTCGTCATATCGGCTTCAAGCGCGCGCAACTGCACCAGCCGCTCCTTCGACAGGCCGATGCGGGCGATGCCGCTGCGCTCGCTGCCCAGAAGATGCTTGGCATAGTCCCAGCCCCGGCCTTCCTCGCCGATCCGGTTTTCGACCGGCACGCGCACGTAGTCGAAGAACACCTCGTTCGCGTCATGCTCGCCGTCGATCGTCTCGATCGGGCGAACGGTGATCCCCGGCGTTTTCATGTCGATCAGCAGGAACGTGATGCCCTGCTGCTTCCTGCCTGTGCTGTCCGTCCGGACGAGCGCGAACATCCAGTCGGCGTGCTGCGCCTGGGTCGTCCAGATTTTCTGGCCATTGACGACATAATGGTCGCCCTCCCGCTCAGCCCGGGTCTTCAGCGAGGCGAGATCGGACCCGGCGCCGGGCTCCGAAAAGCCTTGGCACCACCAGTCGTCGATATTGGCGATGCGGGCGAGAAAGCGCGCTTTCTGCGCATCCGTGCCGAACTTGCAGATGATCGGCCCGATCATGTTGACATTGAACGGCGATCCCTCTGGCGCATGCGCCAGAGCCATCTCTTCCTGAAAGATGTAGCGCTGGGCTGGCGTCCAGCGCTTGCCGCCATACTCGACGGGCCAGTTCGGGGTCGCCCAGCCGCGCGCATTGAGGACGCGTTGCCAACGAACGATGTCGTCCTTTGAGAGATGTCGGCGCTCGATCATCTTCCGCCCAAGGTCATCCGGCAGCGCCTCAGCAAGGAACGTCCTTACCTCATCGCGAAACGCCCGCTCATCCTCAGTGAAGTTGAGGTCCATATGTGCTGCCTCAGGCGGCGGCCGCTTCGACCTGCGCGAAGGTCAGCGCATCCATCATCGGCGCGACATAGGCGACGTTCTCCAAAGTCGCGAGATTCTGGGCAGTCTCCTGCTGCAGCGTCGCCGGAAGCCGGCCGTCGGTGCACGTGAGGAATTTGGCGATAGTTTCTTCCCGGCTAAGGGGGTTGACGGCATCGCCGCGCGCCACCGTCGCAACTGCCTCGAAGCGCCGGCCGTCTCTCATCACTACGGCGATATGGTCCTTGGCGCCCAGCTGATCATGGCCCCATTCTTCATGAACGATCATCGTCACCTTGCCGCGCTGCGCGACGATGCGAGGATCGTCGAGCTTGTCGGCCGAGAAGGTTCGCACGTCCATCGGCTCGCCAACCAACGTTGCGGCGACGACGTGCGGCAAGCTGAAGCGCGCCTCCTCAACATCGCCGGGCTCGGGGTATTTCATGATCGTCGGAAACGCCGCGTTGACCTCAACCCGCACCTCAGCGACCTCGTCGGCAACGATGGCATTGGCGGCTACCATATCCTTGGTTTCGTCGATTATCCGCTGCAGCATATAGCAGCAGGGATATTTTTTCTGACCGACCGCCATGATCCGGAGATCCGAGCCGGTGCCTGGTGCGATCGCCAAGTCGGGCTGCCCGGCGAGGGCGTCGAAATAACCGGCCTTGCCGTCCATTATCGTCGGATTGCCCCCAAGACCGCGCCGGGCCAGCTCCGCCGCCATGATGCCGTCGCGTGCAGCGAAGCCAGCTTCTACGACATGGGCAGAAGACCCGGTCTGACGCACCAATCCTCCGCCCACCGAGGCGGCCAGCGTCAGCGCCGCCTGAGTGCGTTCGACATTGAGCCCCATCAGCTTCGCTGCCGCTGCCGCAACTCCGATCGTGCCAACATTGGCGCAAGACAGGAATCCGCGCGCCGCCGCGCCGCCGTTGGACAGGGTCATGCCCGGACGCGCCGCTACCTCGAAGCCGATGATCATCGCCTCCAGTACTGCCTTTCCTGACGCGCCCAGTGCCTCTCCCAACGTAAATACTGCCGGGATCAGGCAGCAGGTATATTGTGCTTCCGGCCAGGCGACGTCCTCGAGCTCGGTGCAGTGCGAGAAATCGCAGTTCAGCATTGCGGCCAGTTCGACCGAAGTGCGGAAGGAAACACCGATTACGCCGGCCTCGCCGCGCGCGCCCTGTGCCTTGACATAGTCCGCCATCACGGTCGCCACGTCCATGTCGGCGCCAAGCACGGCGGAACCGATCGAACTCAGGCACAGATCCTTGGCGCGCTCGATAACGATGTCGTCGAACTCTTCGATGCGCGTTGTCGTCACATAGTCCGCGAGGCGCGCGGCGATGGTCATGCGGCTGCTCCCGTCGTGATAGGGCGACAAGAAGGACTGACGCGAATGAGGTCAACGGCGCGAGGCCGCCGAAGCAGGCATTTCGGGTGGGCGATGTTTGCTGCTCAGTCGCTCAATCTAAGCAGAATGCGCCCTTTGCGCCCTCGGATCGCCGCCGCAGCAAAGGCCTTTTCGACCTCGTCGAGTGCGAAGATGGCTGACACCGGCTCCGGTGCCGCCGCTGCCAGCGTCGCCAGATCGGAATAGAATGCTCTGCGTGCCGCCGGCGGATCGGTAGCCTCCGCCGGCCGCAAGCTGAAGCCCGAGACGGTAAGATCGCGGGTGGTAAGCAGGGTCGACGGGATCGAACAGGGCTGGCCCGATAGGTGGCCGTAGACGATGAGCTGGCCGCCCGGGACGAGCCGTGCGGCAAGCCGTCCGGTTGCATCCCCGGCGACCGCGTCCAGCGCCGCATCGGCAGGACGATCGTCGTCCTCGCCCGGAACGTCTATTTTCGCCCGTGCGGCTAGCCTCCGGAGCCAGCCCGCCACCGAAGAGCGCGGCGCGTTCTGGAGCAGTCGCGCGCCTGGCTTCAGGGCAAGCCGAGTCAGCAACCGCGCCGCCGTCGCCGGATTGATTCTGAGCATCGCTGCCTGTCGATCGTCGAGAAAGGCCGGGACCGGAATCAGTTCTGCGGCGTCGAGAAGGCGAATTGTCGCCCAGTTTCCCCTCGGCAGTGGGATTGCCCGGTCGCCGGGCGCAATGGCGTTGATCCCGTCCCCAACGGCCTCCACAATGCCAACGCCCTCCGCTCCCATCACTTCGGGCAGCTCGGCCATCGGCGCATATCTCCCGGCGGCGACCAATCGATCAGCGGGATTGACCGGGGCGAATGTCATGCGCAACCGGACCTGTCCGGGTCCGGGCTTCCCGGGATCAGGCAGCGCGGTTAGCCTGGTGCCGCCTGGGGCGGCCGGATCTCGAACAATCGCACGCAGAATCAGGAGCCGGCCCTGCCGATTGCGGCAAGTACTTCTTCGGTGGAGCGCACACGCGACAATCGGGGGGCGATATAGTTCAGGATATAGTCGTGCTCTTCCAGCGACATGGCGGCGACGGCGTCCTTGACCAGGACCTGGTCATAGCCGTGAGCCTGCGCCTCGCGCATCGTCGTGTCCACGCCGACATTCGTAACGAGGCCGGTCATGATCAACGTTCGGATGCCGCGGCGGCGTAGGTGCGTGTCTAGACTGGTGCCGTGAAATGCGCCCCAGTTATATTTGTCGACGACCACGTCTCCGGGCTTCGGCCCCAGTGCCGGGGCTATCTCCTTCGCGTCCGGCCCGTTCTGAAAGCCGGAGAAGCCGGCATCGATCTTCGGGCTGGGATGCGGAAGCTTGTTCTGCTCGTGCCCGACTCGGATGAGCACGACCAAAATGTTTTGGTCGCGGCACGCGTCGGCAATCCGGACAGTGTTGGCGAGCACGTCGGCGGTCGGAATCGGCACTGTGTTGAGGGCGAGCGCGAAATTCTGCAGGTCGACGACGACAAGCGCCGTGCTCGCCGGTTCGAAATCCAACGCCATGTCGTTCATCGCTCTCTCCCCTGGCCAGTGGAGCCAGTCTAATCGCCCGGTGCGGCCAGTGGCGTGGGCTTCTGCAAAGGCGCCCTAGACTTCGCATCTGCGAATAGGCGAGAGTTGCGGGACCGCGAGGATGGCGCGCCTGGGCAAAAAATGCCTGTCCGGCGAAGGGCTGGAGAAAAGCATGAGCATCGACCTCGACATTGATGAAGGCGTAGCGGTCGTCACGATCAACCGGCCCGGAGCGAAAAACGCGATCAACCTCGAAATGCGTGAGCAGCTCTGGACCGCATTCGAAAGCCTGGCGGAGAATGAAGAAGTCCGGGCCGTCATTCTCACGGGCGCGGGCGACGATTTCTGCGCCGGGATGGACGTCAAGGAAATGGGCGGTGGCGATGTCGCTTGGTCGCTGACGAAGATCAGGCGTCTGCACCGGATTTCGCGTGCCATCGGCTCGCTGAAGAAGCCTGTCATCGCGGCGGTAAATGGCGTCTGCGTCGGTGTCGGCTGGAGCTACGCCCTCGCATGCGATCTGGTGATCGCCTCGCCGACGGCGAAATTCGCGCAGATCTTCAACAATATCGGGCTGACGCCCGATGGCGGTGCTGTCTGGCTGCTGAGCCGGCAAGTCGGGCTGATGCGCGCCAAGGAGATTGTCTATTCGGGCCGTAAGATCGGCGCGGATGAGGCGCTTGCGCTGGGCCTGGTTCTGGAGAAAGTCGAGAGCATGGCGGTGCTTGAACGTGCCAGGGATATGGCTTGCCGGTTCGCCGCCGCGCCGACGCTCGCGCTCGGCATGGCCAAGCGCCAGTTCGAACTCGCGCAGGCGATGAGCTTCGATCAGTTTCTCGAGGCCGAGACGGCGATGCAGCCGCTGATGTCGCGGACGGACGACCATCATGAAGGCGTCGCCGCCTTCAAGGAGAAACGGCCGCCGCGCTTCAGCGGGTCGTAGCCGTGCAGGACGGAAAGGCCGACCAGCTCGCGCCGCTGCGTACCTTCCTGCGGCGCTTCACCAGCCTCGTGGACATGCAGCATGACAATGCGCGGATCCTGAAAGGCGGGAGGCAGTTACTGCGCGAAGTCATCCGGCGCGAATTTCCGGGCGTCGTCGTCTGACCTGAGATGGCGGATCAGGCTGCGCGGGCCGCTGGCTGAATCAGGGCGCGCTCCACCATGACCCGGTGCATCACACGGTCGTGCGCCTTGTCCTGTACGATGTAATGCTGCGTCCGCTGGTTATCCCAGGCGACAATCGTGCCGGGGCGCCATTGCATGCGGCACTGGAATTCCGGAACATGCGCCTGCCGAAACAGCAAGGCGAGGATAGCGTCGCTCTCGTCCGGTCGCAGGCCCTTGATCGCCCTCGTATAGACCTTGTTCACATAAAGAGTTTTGCGACCGGTCCGTGGATCCTCCTTGAGCACTGGATGCTCGACAGGCGGTTTGGATGGATCGGATGGATAAGAATGGATCGCAGTCAGCCCTTCCAGCATCGCGCGGATCGGGGCCGAGAGATTTTCATAGGCCGCCTCCATGTCTGCAAACATGGTGTCACGGCCATAAGGCGGGATCTCAATCGCCTGCAAAAAGCTCAGGAAATCCGTAGTCGACTCGGGTGAACGATCCGAATGCCAATTGTCGGTGACAACGCCGCCGAAGCCCTTGCCGTCGGTCACCAGGGCCAGCACCGAAGGGAGGCCGTCCACGGGCCGGTGTTTGTAATGCGGAGCCGTCTCCGGTTCGCCGAAACGGGCCGCGGCGTCACGCAATTGCCGGGCCGTGACGCCCATCTGATCGCGGAACGCGAGCACCTTATGGTCGGTGATAGCCTGGTCGATCGCTGCAACTTCGGCATCGGTCAGCGCCCGTAGATCGACATCGGTGATTTCGGCGCCGATATAGCCGGTCAGAGGAAGGATCTTCATTTCAGGGCACCTTTCCGTTCAGGCGGCGAACTCCCGAAGGACCTTGCCGGGAAGTGGTCCTTGAGGCGCAAGCGGCCCCTTCGTGTCGGTAAGGCGGCTGCCGTTCACCCAGACTCCGTGCACTCCGACCGCGTCCGTGCGCAACCGGGTTGCTCCGCCGGGTAAATCGAAGAGCCGTTTCTTCGGCCCGATGCCGACTGTTTCGGGATCGAACAGCATGAGATCCGCGGCCTGCCCTACCGCGAGCATGCCGCGATCGCGGATTCCAAACAGATTGGCCTGCTGGCCCGAAAGCCGCCGCGCCGCCTCGGCCAGCGACAGCACGCCGAGCTCACGTACCCAGCGGCCGAGCAAGTGCAGTCCGAAGCCGGCTTCGCATAGAAAGCTCAGGTGCGCCCCCGCATCACCGAGCGAAATCTGATTGTCCGGATCGCGAAGGATGCGGCTCACGGCCGGCACATCGTAATTTGAGAATTCGGTAGCGTAGAGGGTCTTGAGATCTTCCTCCAGCGCCAGATCGATGAACTGGTCGAACGGGTGCTTGCCGTTTTCGCGGGCGAGCGCGGCGACCGAACGCCCTTCCAGTGCGCGGTTCTCCTCCCTGCCCGCCTCGGCAACGGTCAACGTCTCCCAATTGCCGCGGAAGATACGCATGCCGGGGCTGTTCGCGATTTCATCCTTTATCGCCGCCCGCCAGGCGGGGTCGCCAAGCACGGCGGCATAGGCCTCGCGTCCATCCGCTTCGATCGCCGGCTTCCACGCGTCATAGGCTTCGAACGGGTAAGGATTCTCCAGGCTGAAATCCATGGCCATGGGCATGCACGAACATTGCCCGTAAAGGCGCCGGCCGCGCTCGCGAGCGTCGCGCAGCGCCGCCAGGTCCTCAAAAACCTTGTTCGGAGAGCCCGGGTGATGGCGCATCGCCGAAACCAACACCGGTCTGCCCGATCGCTCGGCCAGAGCCTCGATCCACGGAATGCTGGTCTTCGAGCCTTTGACGAGCATCAGCGTGCCCCGGCCCTTTTGCCCGACCGTGTCGGCGATCGCCCCGAATTCCCGATCGTCCGCCAGTCTGGACGGCATCGGCACGCCACCCCAGCCGACATGCTGCTCGTGCGTCGAGCTGGAAAAGCCTAGCGCGCCGGCGTCGATCGCCTCGGCGACGAGCTCCCGCATGGTCTCGATCTCGTCATCATTGGCGGCCCGCTCGGTCGCTTCGGCGCCCATCACATAGGTCCGCAGCGCCGAATGGCCGATATAGACTGCGACGTTGGGCCCCACGCCCTGGCGCTCGATCATTGCGAGATATTCCGGGAAGGTCTGGAATCCCCACTGAATGCCTTCCTGCAGCGCCTCGATCGCCATCCCTTCGACACGCGTCAGATGCCCCATCATCAGCTCGCGGTCATCGGGTTTGCAGGGCGCGATGGTGAAGCCGCAATTGCCCATCACCACGGTGGTGACGCCAAGCGCTGGCGACGGATCACAAAGCGCATCCCAAGTGACCTGGGCGTCGTAATGGGTATGGGAATCGATAATCCCCGGCATGAGCGCGAGGCCGCCGGCGTCGACCGTTTCCGCGCCGGGACCGAGATCAGGACCAATGGCGCTGATCACGCCGCCATCCACTGCGAGGTCGGCGCGAAACGGCTCGTTTCCCTTGCCGTCGAGTATCAACGCATCGCGGATCACCAAATCGTGCATGTCGTCACTTTCCCAGACTCGATGCTTCGTAGCGTATGCGGGCCGCAGCCGGGCTGCCGCCAGTGACTCATCGGTGCTTTTATCGAAGGAGCGAACTATCGCCTTGGAGTTCACGGGCTCGATGCTCAGACCGTAGAACACCGGCTAGGCTCGACGCCGTTGATCAAGGGACTCCGCGACGCGTGATCAGATTGGACAGGCAGGTCGCCATCGTCACCGGCGCAGGCGCGGGGATCGGCCGCGCCACAGCCCTGCTGCTGGCCGAGCGTGGCGCGCGCGTCGTCGTCAATGACGCAAAGCCGGAACGGGCGGCCGAAGTGGCTGACGAAATCCGGCGCGCGGGCGCTGAAAGCGTCTGTCAGCACAGCCCTGTCGGAACGGTCGAGGCGGCGGGCGAGATCGCCGCCGCCGCGCTCGACAACTTCGGCCGGGTGGACATCCTCGTGAACAATGCCGGCATCTCACGGCCGGCGCCGTTCGGCGAAGATAGCGACGAGGCGATCGATCTCGTCCTCCAGACGAACCTGCGCGGGCCTTATGCCTTGATGCGCGCGGTCTGGCCGACGATGCGCGCGCAGGGATATGGGCGGATTCTGAACACCGCGTCGAGCGCTGCGCTGGGATCGGGCATCAGCGGCGCCTACGCCCCTTCCAAGGCGGGTATCGTCGGCCTGACCAAAGACGCGGCGATGAGTGGCCGACCTCTCGGTATCCACGTCAATGCGATCCTTCCATCGGCCCACACCGAACTACTCGACAATCATCCGGACCTCGCATTCCGCCAGTGGATGCGACAACATTTCGGTGCGCGCCAGGTCGCATGCGCGACCGTCTTTCTGGTCAGTCCGGCCAATCCCTGCACCGCCGAATTGTTCTTTGTCGGCGGCGGTCACATCAGCCGCGCTACGTTCCTGGAAAGCGCGGGCTATCTCGATCAAGCGCTCAGCCCCGAAGCGATTCGCGACAATCTCGATCAGATCATGTCGCTCGAAGGTGCGACCCCGCTGACGACTCAAGCTGATCATGGCGCGATCTATGCCAGGCTCTTTCCACATCGGGCCACGGAGCCGACTGCATGCGATCAGGACAGATAGACGATCTTCTGTTCCTGGAACGCTCGCAACCCCTCGATCCCGCCCTCGCGGCCGAGACCCGATTGCTTGAAGCCGCCATATGGCAGGGTGCGATCGACGATCACCGCATTCCTCGCCACATTGCCGGTTCGAAGCTGCCGGCCGATCCGCCATAGCGCAGCATCGTCCTCGGTGAAGACGCTGCCGTAGAGGCCATAGTCGCTGTCGTTGGCGATCGCGATCGCCTCCGCTTCCGTCTCATAGCGGATGACGCAGATGACGGGCCCGAAAATCTCCTCCCGAGCGATCCGCATGCGGTTATCGACGTGATCGAACAGGGTCGGCTCCAGGAAATAGCCCCGAGGCAGATCGGGAGGACGGCCGCCGCCGACGACGAGCCGTGCCCCTTCCGCCTGACCGATAGCGATATAGTCCTCGACCCGGGTGCGCTGTCGCTCGAGCGCGATCGGGCCCATGTCCGTCGTCGCGTCGAACGGGTCGCCGACCCGGGCTGCGTCCAAGGCCGCCGCGAAGGCGTCGATGAATGCGTCATGTCTGGCGCTTGAGACCAGCACTCTGGTAAGCGCCGAGCAGGCCTGTCCCGTCAGCATCGTTGAGGCGGGAAGCAATTTCGCGACCACTTCCTCGATTGGCATGTCGTCGAGGATGATGGCCGCCGACTTGCCACCGAGTTCCAGCCCGACGCGCGCGACCCGGTCGGCGCAAATTCGGGCGATATGCCGTCCGGTCTCGGTGCTGCCGGTGAAGGTCACCTTGTCGATCCGCGGATCGCGGACCAGTGCCTCCCCGGCCTCGTTGCCTGCCGGAAGCACGCTGACCACACCCTCGGGCAGGTTTGCCGCTTCTAGGCACTCGGCCAGGATCAGGGCATCAAGTGGCGTCGAAGGCGCGGCCTTGAGAATCACCGAGCAGCCTGCGGCCAGCGCCGGCGCGACCTTGAGAACACTGAGGTTGAGCGGCGCGTTCCACGGTACGATCGCGGCAACCACTCCGGCCGGCTCCATCACGCCGTACGCCTCGCCGCCGGGCCGGGCGCGCGGCTCCACCTCGGGTAGCCGCTCGATCATGTCGGCATAATAGTCAAACAGCAGCGGCGGGCCGGCACAGCTCGCCGTCGAAACCTTCAGTGTCGCGCCCATCTCCAAGGTGATCGCTTGGGCGAGGTCGGCCTGTCTGTCGCGAAGTGCACCGGCCAGGACGCGAAGCCGGGCGGCTCGCTCGGCCGGAGCGAGACGAGGCCAAGGGCCGGTATCGAAAGCCGTTCTCGCCGCGCCGACGGCGCGACCGACGTCGGCGGGGCGCGCCGCGGCGACCGAGGCCATCACCTGCTCGGTCGCGGGATTGACGACCTCCAGCGTCTCGCCGCTTGCCGGCGCGACCCACCGCCCGGCAATGAACAGCCGATCCGGATGCGGGAGGGAGAAGGGGAGGCTCATGCGCCGGCGTTCGAATCTTCAAGGATCATGTCCGCGCCCTTTTCGGCGATCATGATTACTGGCGCATTTGTGTTGCCTGAAACGACCGCGGGCATGATCGACGCGTCGATCACACGCAGCCTTTGGGCGCCGTGGACGCGGAGCCTTGGGTCGACGATCGAGTGGGCGTCGACCCCCATCCGACAGGAGCTGGAAAAATGATGGCCCGGGCTGCCGCACTCGCGCACATGAGCGAGGATCGCGGAGTCCGGGCTGTCCAATGGCGGCTCGGACTCGGCCACGAAAGGCGCAATGGCGGGTTGCCGCATGATCCGGAAGAACCGCTTTAGCCCTTCAGTCGTCGCTCGCCGATCTTCTTCCGCCGCAAGATATGCAGGGTCGATAAGCGGCATCGCCTCAGGATCGGCGCTGGTCAGCCGCACGGTGCCGCGGCTGACCGGCCGCAGCTGATATGCCGAGGTCATGAAACCGGACTCCCGGCGCAGTCTCTTGCCGCTTGCGTCGGTACTGAACAGCAGGAAATAGCCCTGCATGTCGGGACGCCCGTGCGCGCCATCGGCGCGGAAGAAGGCGCCGGCATAGCCTGCGGCGACGGTTAGCGGGCCGCGCCCGCGCAGCAGATAGTCGGCGCCCGAAATCGCCTTGCCCCAAAAACCGCGCAGCCGATCGTTCATCGTAATCGGCTGGGTCGCCCGGTAGGTGCTACGGACGTTCAGATGATCCTGAAGGCCGTCGCCAACCGGCCGATCCAGCCGCACGTTGATGCCGTGAGCTTTCAAGTGCGGGGCGGGGCCGATACCCGACAGCATGAGCAATTGGGGCGAGGCGAGCGCTCCGCCGGCGAGGATCATCTCCCGGCGCGCCTGCACGGTGAGCGTTTCGCCGCCGCGGCGGACGGTAGCCCCGATCGCCTTACGTCCGTCGAACAGGATCCGTTCGGCGCGTGCATCGGTTACAATCGACAGGTTCGCACGACGCTTTGCGCGGCTGAGGAAGGCGGCGGCTGTAGAGCAGCGCCGCGCGCCCCTGACTGTCATCTGATAATAGCCCGCCCCCTCCTGGTCCGAGCCATTGAAATCGCGCGTCTTTGGAATACCGGCTTCGACGCAAGCCTGAATGAAGGCGTCGCACAGCGGATGCGGCGCTGTCGGGTCGCGCACGGCGAGCGGTCCCGCGGCCCCGTGGAAGGCATCACCGCCGTGCTGCTGATCTTCCGAGCGTCGGAAATAGGGAAGCACGTCCATATAGGCCCACCCCGTGCAACCGGCGACCGCCCAGTCGTCATAGTCTTCCGCTTGGCCGCGGATATAGAGCAGCCCGTTAGTGGAGCTGCAACCGCCGAGCACCTTCCCGCGGGGTACTCCGATCCGGCGTCCGTCGAGACCCGGCTGTGGCACCGTCTCGAACCTCCAGTCCAGCGTCCGATGCCCAGTGACCTTGCCATAGCCGATCGGGATGTGGATCCACGGATTGTAGTCGCGCCCGCCTGCCTCGATCAGCAGCACCTGATGTCGCCCGCAGGCGGAGAGCCGGTCGGCGAGAACGCAGCCGGCCGTGCCGCCGCCGATGATGACGAAATCGGCCTCGATCGTTGCGGCGGAACTGCGCATCGCCCCGCTTTGGCAGCGACGGCGGCGTAACGCGACAACCGCTCAGCCTGGCCGGGGGAAAATCGCCAGGCCGAACTTCAGCGCAATGAGTCGCCGTCAGCCGTTGGTCTGAAATCTCATCGACCAGCGCCCGATCCCCGTCGCCGCGGGCCGTCGCCCATTGATGGGGTTCGCCGATAGCGCGCCGTCGCCTTGTGCAACACGCCCACCCCCCTTGTAGTATGCCTTCCATGTGAAGACCTCACGCGCTCAGTTTGAAGTCACCTTTTTCGACAGATGCGCTAGATTCAGAGGAGGAGGCTGTCATGGGCCATTCTGGCGACGCATCGAGGACCATCGACGTGCAAACGCATTATGTGCCGCCAGCCGCGGTCGGGCTTGTGAAGGCCCTGCACAAAGCGGGTCATCGCACGCCCGGTCTAGGTACGCTTCAGGGCGGCGATCCCAAGCTCGGTCTCGACCAGCGGCTGCGGGTCATGGATGAGGCCGGTATCGCAACATCCCTGCTGAGTTTCGCACCAATCGGCGTCATCGCCGATCAGCATCTTGCCATTGCACTGTGCCGTGCCGCCAATGACGGAATGCTGGAAGCATGCGCCGCCCATCCCGACAGATTCGTGATGGCGGCGGTTCTGCCGTTCCCGAATCCGGCCAACGCAGACAATGAGCTAACCCGGATCGCTCAGGAACCCGCCCTCAGGGCCGTGCAAATTATCGCCTCTACGACCCGATATCTGCCGGAAGACGATTGCTACGAGCCCATTTACAGGCGCGCCGCGACCGCTCAACTGCCTTTGATTCTGCATCCGACCGCAGGCCAATCCGATCTAGCACCCCAGTTCGACGCCTACGGCCTTTCCTCCGGCATGCACGCGATGATCTCGCATGCGCTTGTCGCCGCGCGCATGATTCAGTCGGGCTTGCTCGACCGCATTCCTACACTCGAACTGATCCTGACTCACCTCGGCGGAATCCTTCCCTTCCTGATCGATCGCCTCGATAGCCGGGCGTCCGGTCCCGCTGCTTTTGCGCCATCGCATTATTTGCGGACCCGATTGTTCGTCGATGCCTGCGGCTATCCAGCCGGCCCCGCGCTTCGATGTGCCATCGAGGCGCTGGGCGCTGAGCGGGTAATGATCGGATCGGATTGGCCATCCCGCCCCATCGCGCCAGCACTGGCCGCGATCCGGGAGCTTGGGTTAAGCGAGGCCGCCGAGCGGGCAATATTGCGCGAGACCGCGGCGCGCTGGTTCGACCCATCACGCGCCCGAGGTCACTAGATTGTTTCCGCCCAGCTTCCGATCCTGTCCCTGAGCTGGCGCCGGGTGCCGGCGAAGTTGTGGCCATGAGTCGGGGCGAATGGGCACGCTGCGGTTTCACAACAGCCTTCTTCGGGCACGATCGTGGAGACATCGAAACGCAGAACATCAGGTTCGATCACCGCTCGCTCGTCAATAGTCCAGGCTAGGGTAGCCGCCGCCGTTCACAACGATCAGATCGCCATTTATCCCAGCGGCACGGTCCGAGCAGAGAAAGGTGAACGCGTCCGCGACCTCCGTCATCGTCATGTAGCGACCGATCGCCGTCTGCTCGCCAAGCCGATTGATCGCGTCCGCTGGAGGCGGATTCTCGCGCCGCAGATCAGGCTGGGGGGGCCGGCTAGCGCCCGCCTTTTGAGTGCGCACGATCCCCGGCGACACGACGTTCACTCGAACCCCACGGGGTGCCGCCTCCAACGCCAGCGTTCGCGTCATATTGACGATCCCGCCCTTGCCGGCCGCCTGCACGGCAAAACCGTAGATTGGGTGGAACGCTGCGTCGGCTGAGGTGTTGACGATCGCGCCGCTGCCTTGGGGATACATGATTCGGAGCGCCTCCTGGCAGCAGAAGAAAGTGCCGCGCAGGTTGACGTTCATCACCAGATCCCATTGCTCGACGGTGACGTCGAGGGTCTCACCACGCCAAGAATAGCCTCCAATATGACAGGCGGCGTCCAGTCTTTCCCATTCGGTCGCTACGGCACGGAAGGCTGTCCGGATTTGGTCGACGTCGCCCAGTTCGACGTGAAGCGCCAGAACGGTCGCGCCCATCGTCTCCAGCTCGTGGGCGGTCGCCTCATTGTTGGCGTCGTGGACGTCGAGGCAGGCAATTCGCTGCGCGCCTTCGCGCGCGCAAGTAAGAGCGACCTCGCGGCCGATGCCGCTGGCCGTTCCCGTGACCAGCACCGTCTTGCCCTGCATCAGCACTCGCCGTCTCCTCCACCCAACATCTTATTGGTCTCAAGATAATCCGCCACTCGCGCGGCGAGGAGAGCGAGGGCGGCGAATTCGGATAGGCGAAAGCAGTGCCGCCAGCTCGAATCCGCTTCGGTTGCGGCGCAAGGCTCGGGCCTTCCGGCGGGACGAACGAGCATGCCCCATATGCGGCTGGCGTGGTGGCCCATTACCGCGTGACTTTCGGCAGCTTGATTGCCGAAGCGCGATCGCCGCTTCGCGCCCGGGCTAGCGCCACGGTTCCTCGCCGTGAATCTGTCGGCTATGGCCTCGCACCCCCATTCGCCGGAAGCGCCAGCGATGGTGCCCAGGCGCTCAGCTTAGCCAGTCCGTCGCGCATAGCCTTGGCCGGCTTGAGTTCTCTCATCGCGATCCACGGCCCTTTCGCGATGATGACCGACCGAGCGCTACGTCCAGCGCCAGAAGCGAAAGAGGAACTATGCTCGCCCGGTGACCGCGATCGCGGCCCCCGTTACGCCGCTCGCTTCCGGTGAAAGCAGGAAGATGATGACGTTTGCCAGTTCGTCCGTCGTCACCCAGGTTTCAAACTTCGCATTCGGCAGCTCGGCGCGGTTGGCGGGCGTATCGATGATGCTTGGCAGTATTGCGTTCACGCGTATCCTGCGCGGCTTCAGCTCGGCTGCGAGGCTTTCCGTGAGCCGCGCGACACCGGATTTTGATGCGGCATAAGGCGCCATGCCGATCTCGGCCTTTTGGGCAGCGACCGCACCCACGTTCACAATCGCGCCGCCGGCCGAGAGTGATGGCAGCGCCGCAAAGCTCGCGTTGAGTGCAGTCTTGACGTTGAGCGCGTAAAGACGGTCCCACGTCGCGACATCGCCGTCCTCGACCTTTTCCCACGCGAACCCCCCGGCGATGTTCACCAATCCGCGGAGCGGTCCGAGTCCAGCGAAGACGCTCACCACCGAAGGATGGTCGGTGAGGTCCACGCCGCCGACCTTGATCGCATGCTCTGGCAGCCGGTCGGCGTCTGAAATATCTACCGCGGCAACGTCCCAACCGGCGGCGAGGAGGCGTTTTGCCACGTGCGCCCCGAGCGCGCCGGCGGCGCCGGTGACGACTATTGTTCCCTTGCTCATCGCTCTTGCCTCGATTCGCGATCAGGCCGAAGGCCGTTGCGGTCCGCGGACCAGCTGCCCCGGTAGATGTTCAGTCGGCAAGCCATCGCGATAAGTGACGCTTCCGGAAAGGATCGTCATTACAAAACCGTCGGCACGCTGCATCAGCCGCGTTCCCCCCGCTGGGAGGTCATGGACGAGGTAGGGCCGTTGCAGCCGCACTTCATCCAAATCGATGAGGTTGATGTCCGCCTTAAACCCTGGGGCGAGCAGGCCTCGATCCTCAAGTCCTACCGCTTCAGCATTCGCTCTGGTCAATCGCCTGACCACCTCCTCAACGGGCAAGACGGCGACGTCGCGGGCCCAATGCGCCAGAAGGTAGGAAGGAAAGCTCGCGTCAGTGATGAAGCCGACATGGGCCCCGCCGTCGCCCAAACCGAAAAGGGCATTGGGATCAAGGATCATCTCGCCGCACGCCGCAAGGTCATAGTCGAGATAATTGACCACCGGCGCGAAGAGCAACGCCCGCCCGTCGTCCTCGAGCAATAGGTCAAAAGCCACATCTGCAGCCTCTCTGCCCTCGCGTGCGGCAATGGCGGCGACAGAGCGCTCGCGCGGCGGGGCGTAGTCGATCGGCTCACCCAGCGGAAAGATCCTCTCGTTGGAGAGGCGCGGCAACAGAGCAAAGGTATTGAACTCCATGGGGTCGTCGGCAAGCATCCGCGCCCTTATCGCCGGATCGCGCATACGTCTGACCCGTTCATGAAGTGGCAGATCGACGATTTCACGGTAGGTCCGGGTGCCCGAAAACGGGTTTTGCGTCCCTTCCAGGCCAAGCAGAATTCCGATCGGACGCGGCGCGACCACCGTTCGCATCGGCACACCCTCCGCCGACGCCTTTCGAGCAAGGGCCAAAAGCTGCCGCCACACGTCCGGCTGATGATAGCGCTGGGTGACTGAAACCAGGGCCGGGCGCCCCGATGCCTCGACCACCCGACGAAAAAGGGCGAATTCGGATTCGACGTCGGGTGCGTCCCAATCGGATATCACCTCGAAGATGCCGTGGCCGGCATCCGCCATTCCAAGCGCAATTTGAGTCAGTTCCTGTTCGGCTGCTCGTAGACTGGGGATTGGGTCACCGGCGAGCGTCTTGTGCCCGATTGTCCGTGAAGTGGAGAAACCGAGCGCCCCGCCGCGCATCGCCTCAGCGGCGAGCGCTCGCATTCGGGCCATGTCATCCACCGTGGCTGCCTCAAGCCGGAGCGCCCGCTCGCCCATCACATACAGCCGCAACGCAGCATGCGGCAGCAGGGCGCAGATATCGGCATCATGGGTGCGGCGTTCGACTGCCCGCAGGTAGTCGTCGAAGCTCTCCCACTCCCAATCGAGCCCCTCGGCGAGACAAGGGTGCGGAATGTCCTCAACACCCTCCATCAGCGCGACCAGGCGCTCCCGATCGGAGGCGCGGACCGGTGCAAAGCCGACGCCACAATTGCCCATGACAACGGTGGTTACGCCATGCCACGTGGTCGGCGCGAGGCGCGAATCCCAGATCGCCTGGCCATCGAAATGAGTGTGGATGTCGACGAAGCCGGGCGTCACCAGCAACCCCGTCGCGTCTATCTCCTCGACGCCACTGCCCTCTATGAAGCCAACCGCCACGATCCGGCCATCCCTAACCGCGACATCGGCACGTTGCGCTGCAGAGCCTGTGCCATCGATGAGCGTTCCGCCGCGGATCAGCAGGTCGTAGGTGGCCATTGTCGCGTGGTAGCAGCACGCGCCGGCACCGAGGCAATCGCCGCAGCAATCTTGTGATTCTTCGTCCACGCGAAAAAGAGCCCACATGGCTTCGCGCGGCGCCCATATGTAATTATTCTTGAGATATGCCGATGGAACCGTGCTTTCGCGTGAAGCCGCTTGACGGGCCATTTGGCGTCGCGGTCGAGGGGATCAACCTGGCACGCCTGACCCAACAGGCGTTCACGGACTTGGTTGACCTGCTGCACGCCAATCACATTATGGTGGTGCGCGGACAGGATCTGGCGCCGGACGACTATATCGCGTTTGGCCGCCGCTGGGGCGAGATCGTTCCCTATTTCCAGGCCCGCTGGACGCTGCCGGGCTGGCCGGACATCTTGCTGATAACAAACGAAGCCGTCCCCGGGCGTGCTTTGCCGCCCGCCGAGAACTGGCATGCCGACGGCACCTATCTTTCACAGCCGCACAGTGTGACCATGCTTTACGGGCGGGAAGCACCGGCCGAAGGCGGCGAGACTTGGTTCGCGGGGACCGCGCTCGCATATGATACGCTTGACGCGACTGAGAGAGCACGCCTCGACAGCCTGCTGGTCAAGCATATGAAGAATGGTGGCCAGCGTCTCGCCCTTGCCGAAGAGCATGAAAAGGCGCTGACGCTCGCCAGCCAGGTGACGCCGGAGGAGCAGGAGAATCTCAAAACGGTGCTTCATCCGCTGGTTCTGCCCCATCCGGTCACGGGTCGACGCGCGCTCTATTGTTCGACAACCACGGCCTATGGGATCGAGGGGATGGGTGAAGACGAGGCGATCGCGCTACTGCTCGAGGTAAAGCGGCATGTGCTCCAGCCGCGCTTTCGCCAGAGTTACAAAACGCTGCCGGGCGAAGTTCTGATCTGGGATAATTTCGCTGTCCTGCACAAGGCGGCGCCGACGCCGCTGAGCAATTCGGACGGCGAGCGCCGTCTGCTCCACCGGATCACGGTGAACGGCCTGCCCCAGATGGCGCGCGCCGCCGCTTGATCTGGCAGCAGAGACGCCGCGCCAGTCGAACGCCGCCGGTGAATATGACTCGGTCATTGTCAGTGCCGGTTCTGCTGGCAGCGTGATCGCGGCGCGGTTGGCGGGCGCGAGCCATTCAGCTCTCCAGCGCCGTCTCCGCGGCGATTGCGCCGAAGGCGAAGGCTTCGCCGAGATTGGCGCCCGGCGACGGGTAGAGCACGCCGATCGCGCCGCCCAACTCGCCCGCACCATATAGTCCCGGAATCGGTTCGCGGAATGGGTTCAAAATGCGCGCCTTTTCGTCGCGGCGCGGCCCGCCGTTCGTAGTGGCGCCGCCAGGATAGACCGGCACGCAATAGAAAGGCGGCTCATCGATCGGGATCAGCGAGGAACCGGGCCGGCCGAAGTCATCCTCGCCGGTCGCGCATGCTGCGTTATATTCGGCTATGGTCCGCGCAGCGGCTTCCGGGTCAAGGCAGCCGGCGGCACGGGCGGCATCCGCGACACTAGCGCCCTCCTTGATCCAGCCCATTTCAATCTCTGTGCGATTGTCCTTGCTCCACGCGTAATGCCCAAAGGCGCCCCCAGACAGCGGTCGCGCTTCGATCCGACGCCGATCGAAAATCCAATAGGCCGGGATTCGGGGATGTTCGAGCAGGTCGGCATCGTAGCGCAGAAGTTCGTAATAGAAATTCGGCTTTGAAACGGCCTGCAGATACTCGTTGGCGAACCGTCGGCCATATTTGTCAACGATGGCGTAACCGGGCGGATTGACAGAGATGTTGAAGCTGAGCTCGCGGCCATCAGGATGGGTGAAATGCCCGACGGCGCGACCAATCATCTGGTTCATGTGCCAGAGATCCGCGCCCACCGCCTGGGCCATTCGGATACCGTCGCCAGTGTTGGACGTGGCCCCGTAGAAATAAATTGGATAGGCCTTGAGATGATTGAGGATCATCTCCTGGTCCTGCTCGAAGCCACCGCATGCGAGGACAACGCCGCGGTCAGCGCGGAACGCGACCTCGCCCCCCCCATTTGTGCACATTAGGCCGACGACACGTCCGCTCTCCTGCACCAGTCGCTCAGCGCGATGATCGAAATAGGGCGTGATATTCGCCTCAGTCGTCACCGCGTCGGCCAGCAAGTCGTGGAGCGTTTGGCCGTTGCCGAACGGCACAGGACCCTTGAAGGCCAACTCACCCGGTGCGGGAAGCGTGTAGTCGATGCCCTCCGGATCGGTGCCGCGCGGCAGCGGAGCGTAAACCTTGATAGACTCAAAGCCGCGCAGCTTCGGATACCAGCCGCCGGCTGCATGCATCGATTCGATGCCGATGCTTCGGGCCCATTCCTGCACTCTCAAGCCGCGCTCCGCCCAAGCGCGGCTGACTTCGATCGGGATCATCCCGCCAGCGCAGGCGTCGAGATAATCGGTCGCCTGCTCGACATTGTCGGCGCCCATGAACAGGCCGCCGGACATTCGCGTGCTGGAATAATGCGCGTCTTCCGACTGCTTCTCGATCAGAGCGACCCGAGCGCCGCGACGCGCGGCGGTGATGGCCGCTGCGACACCGGCAGCGCCGTAACCGACCACGACAAGATCGACTTCATAGTTCATGGCCAAAAGGGCTAGGGTGGGCGTCCGGCGCTGTAAATCGGCCGAAACGCTTCATCGCGTGGACGATGAAATGCAGGTCCGTCTGCGCCAGTCCGGGCGCCCGCCCCTCCAACCGCGTATCGGTTCACGGAACGGCAGGAGAGACGCATGACCATTTCCAATCCCCCCATCGCGGAATGGCGGATGCTGATCGACGGTGGCCTTGTCCCCTCATCGTCTGGCGCGACCTTCGAGAATGTCAGCCCGGTGACTGGGGAGGTGATCGGGGTAACCGCTGACGGAACGAGGGAGGATTTCGAGCGGGCAGTGGCGGCGGCTCGACGCGCCTTCGACGAGACAGGCTGGTCGCGCGACCATGCCTTCCGCGCGAGTTGCCTGCGACAGCTCCATGCCGCGATCAAGCGCCATGCCGATGAGATCCGGACGGTGATCGTACAGGAAGTCGGCACGCCCGTATGGCTCACCCGCGACACTCTGCTCGACGTGCCGATGGGCAATCTCCTTCGATACGCCGATCGCGCCGAAACCTTTCAGTTCGACGACGAACTGCCCGACGTCGATTTCCGCGGCGTCGTCAGCAAGCGCCGCATCCGCTACGAGGCAAAGGGCGTCGTCGCCTGCATCATGCCCTGGAACGCGCCCTGGGCCTGCTCGATGGGCATGCTTGGCCCGTCGCTGGCCTCGGGTAGTACGGTGGTCCTGAAGCCGTCGCCGGACGCTCCTTGGGCCGCAACCACGATCGGCCGCCTGATCGTCGAGGAGACGGACATCCCGCCAGGCGTGGTCAATGTCGTCACTGCAAGCGACAATCTTGCTGGTGAGATCCTGACCACCGATCCGCGCGTGGACATGATCAGCTTCGTTGGCTCCGCTGCCAACGGTCGTCGTATTGCCGCCATGGCCGCCGGAACTTTGAAGCGGCTGCTGCTCGAGCTTGGCGGCAAGTCTGCCTTCGTCGTCCTGCCGAGCGCCGATGTGCCCGCCCAAGCCGCGCTGGCGGCCAAGTTGATCTGCGGCAATGCCGGCCAGGGCTGCGTCGCTCGCAGCAGACTCCTGCTGCCGCGCGACCGCTACGAAGAGGGGGTCGAAGCCGCCCGCCAGGCTATGGCCGCGGTTACGGTCGGTGATCCCAACGATCCGGACAATTTCATGGGCCCGCTCAACTCGCGGCATCATCGCGAACGGGTGATGAGATATGTCGAGAAAGCGCTGGCTGACGGCAACCGGCTGGTTCACGGCGGCAAGGTGCCCGAGGGCCAGGACAAGGGCTGGTACTTCATGCCGACCCTGTTCGCCGACGTGAAGCCGGACGACACGATCGCCCAGGAGGAGATTTTCGGTCCAGTGCTCGCGGTCATCCCCTACGACACGAAGGAGGAGGCGCTCGAGATCGCCAACAATTCGATCTACGGCCTTTCTGCACAAGTCGCTGCGGAGACCAATGAAGAGGCATATGCCTTCGCGACCAAGCTGCGGACGGGCACGGTCAGCGTCAACAACGGCACATGGATGCACATGGATGTGCCGTTCGGCGGCTTCAAGCAGAGCGGCATCGGCCGCTCGCACGGCCGTCAAGGCTTCGAGCAATATCTGGAGATCAAGGTGCTTGGCATCCCCTCGGGCGAAGAATCAAAGACGCTCGCCTGGGGCGAGGTAGAGGAAACAGAAGCTGCCTAGCAGCAATGCTGAATTTTCGCGTTTTGTGAGGCTTGCGTGTGCCTAGCTGGCTGCGCGGGTTCACCGAGCCCAATACAACCACTTGCCGCATTCGAGGCGAATTGGCGATCCCCCGCCGCGGTTGATCAGCCGCATATCTCCATGCTGTCGGCATAGGCGCCGAATGCGCCGATGAGAGTGGCGCTGAGGATATAGTCGCTGCCGCCGCGGATGCCGATTACGCCGATGCGTTGGCACCACATAGGAGAGGGTGACCGCATAGTCGATGACATGGCCGAGGTCCTCGATCCAGCGCGGGGTGCCGCCTGACGCGCCCTGATCGCCCCATCATAGGGGAAGGACGAAAAACCAAGGATTTTGAGCCTTTGGCCCTATTGACTGGCGGAGACGGAGGGATTCGAACCCTCGATACGGTTTCCCGTATGACGCTTTAGCAAAGCGTTGGTTTCAGCCACTCACCCACGTCTCCGAGCCCGGCCGGTGGACGCCTATAAGGAAGCGCTTGCCAAGGTTCAACCGGGCGCGGCCGCGAAAGAAGAACACGGTTAATGAAATGGTAACGATTGGCGGCGCTAAATCGTCAACGAACGAACGGGCAAGGGGTAAGGCCATGCCAAGACTGCGCTAT
>JBFWQA010000009.1:0-51786 GCA_050249695.1 Flavobacteriaceae bacterium
CTCGACTTCGTCCTCGCCCTCTCGGACCGATGCTATGTCCTCGAAAAAGGCGAGGTCGTCTTCCAGGGAACCGCAGAAGAACTCAGAACCAACACCGCCGTGCAGGACAAATACCTGCATGTGTGAGGCGGCGCGTTCGCGCTCCGCCACGTATTTCGGAGGACAGTTGTGAAAACCGGAGACAGTCACCGATCCCAGGATCGGAAAGACGGTTTCGACCCGCAGATTTTCAGGAGTTGCCTTTCCCAGTTCGCTACGGGTGTAACCGTCATTACCACGACGAGCGAGAACGGCAATTTTGGCGTCACGGCCAACTCCTTCTCATCGCTGTCGCTCGATCCGCCTCTTGTTCTGTGGTCGATTGCGCGCAGCTCGCGCAGCTTCGCCGCGTTCCAGAAAGCCAGGCATTTTGCAATCAACATCCTGGCGCGCGATCAGATACCCGTTTCATCTGTATTCTCAAGCAAGTCGGAGGACAAATTCGCCGATGTTGCCTGGGCAACCGGTGCTGTCGGATCACCTGTGCTTGAGGGTGTTGCAGCCCATATCGAGTGCACCACTGAAAACGTGGTGGATGGCGGCGACCATCTGATCCTGATCGGCCGGGTGGTGACCATGAGGCGGTTCGAAAAGGAGCCGCTGATCTTTGCTCAGGGGCGATACGGCATCTGTCTGGACCATCCGGATATGAAACTGCCCGATCCGAACGCGGCAGACGTGTCATCACAGGATTCCGAGGGCGCAGACTATCTTTTCCGCCTGATGTACAATGCTTTCTACGCTCTAACCGATGCGTTTGAAGTTCATCGCCGGGCCGAGAACATAACGGTGCTAGAGAACAGGGTTCTCGTCGGCGTGATGGAAAACCCGGGCTGCGACATAGACGAAATTTCGCGTATAATGGGGCTTGTTACAGGTGAGGCGCGACATGCTGCGGCAACGCTTGCCTCGCGCGGCATGCTGGCGTCGGGACCTTCGGAAACTTTCAGTCTGACCGCCGAAGGTATGGCCTTGCGTCAAGCAGTCGCGCGGCGAGAGGCGGAATTTGAGGCGCAGCAGGTCGCGGGTTTGAACGACGAGGAATCTAGGACTTTGCGGCAGATATTGAAGCGGCTAAGTGCACGGAATACCAAGAAGTAGCCATTAATCTAGGCTATTGCTTACTTTAAATTTCAATGGAGTTCCTCGTCGAAGCAATTACACCTAAATAGGTGACAACCTCACGCCGAACGGGTTGTCGATGGTTTGCAACGTCCTCTGTTCCAGGCCGATATATCCCAGATGCCGGTGCAGCGGCAGGTCGCATTGCGTTTAGCATCGAACGACCGCAGGGTTCAGACGGCCCCTCACGCCGCCGCCATCTGCACCGGCCTCGTCGGGAACGGGCGGAAGGCCATGAGCATCGCCATGGCGATCACTCCCATGACGGCGGAGCCGATATACATCAGGCTATAGCTTCCGAGGCTGTCGTAGATCAGCCCGCCGAGCAGCGGGCCCGACGACATGCCGAGGCTGCCGGCCATCGCGGTACCGCCGATGATGGTTCCCATCATGCGCAGGGGGAAATTCTCGCGGATGATGACCGCGTAGAGCGGCATCGTGCCGGCATAGATGAAGCCGACCAGCATCGCGACGGCGTAGAAGCCGGCGAGCTGCGACACGAAGGCATAGGACAGAACGCCGGCCGCCTGCGCCAGCAGGCCGGCGACGAGCACGCGCTGCGCGCCCAGGCGGTCGCCGGCAAGGCCGAAGCCGATGCGGCCGAACATGCCGGCCAGCCCCTCGATGGAATAGATGGAGACGGCCGCGACGATGGGGAGGCCGCAGCTCACCGCATAGCTGACGGTGTGAAAGATCGGGCCGGAATGGGTGGCGCAGCAGAAGAAGTTCGCCAGCATCAGGGTGATGAATTGCGGCGAGCGGACCGCCTGGCGGATGGTCATGCCCGATTGCGGCTCGGCCCCTTCCACGCCGTGCATGCCGGCCTCCAGCGCCGGAGGGCGGCGCACCAGCAGCGATACGGGGATCATCAGGGCCGCCGTGATGCCGGCGATGATGAGCATGGCGCTGCGCCAGTCATGGGTCTCGATCAGCCAGGCGGCGAGCGGCGCCATGGTCATCGGCGCCATGCCCATGCCGGCGGAGACGAGCGAGACGGCAAGGCCGCGACGCGTATCGAACCAGCCGGTCACGGCCGCCATCATCGGGGCGAAGATCGCGGAGGTCGCGGCGCCGAGCAGGAGGCCGAAGACGAGCTGGAACTCGATCAGCGACTGCGCCCGGCTGGCGAGCGCGAGGCTGCCCGCCAGCACGACCGAGCCGGTCAGCACGACGGCACGCGGGCCGAACCGGTCGGACAGATTGCCCCAGACCATGCTGCCCGCCGCCATGGCGAGGAAGCCGATCGTCATCGCGGCGGAAATGCCGGTGACGGACCAGCCCGTCTCGGCCGACATGGCGCGCAGGAAGACGGGGAGGGAAAACATGGCGCCGATGGCGACGCAGCCGAGCAGGCCGCCGGCTGCGACGATGACCCAGCGATAGGGAATGTTCATGGCAGATATCCCGCGAGATTGGCGGCCTGTAAGCGATGCGTCTTGTTCCGGTCAGCCCTGCGCGGGCTTCCAGTCGCTGCCGGGGATCGTATTGATCATCCAGGGAATGCCGAACCTGTCGATCAGCGAGCCGAAGCCGGGGGACCAGAACGTCTCGCTGAAGGGCATCGCCTGCTTTCCGCCCTGCGAGAGTTCCTCATACCAGCGTTTGGCCCTGGCCTTGTCATCGGTGTGAAGGGTGACGTCGAAACCGTTCTTGGGCTTTGCGATGTTCGGAGCCCAGCCCGTGTCCATATCGGCGCCCATCAGTGCCTGATCGCCGATTTCCAGCCAGCAATGCATGAGCCAGGTCTTGTACTTCTCGTCGGTGATCGGCATGCCGGGAGGCGCGTCGGCATAGGGCATGGCGGCGGTGATCTTTCCACCGAGGACCTTCGCGTAGAATTCGAAGGCCTCGCGGCACTGGCCCTGAAAGCTGAGGCTGGTAACGATCTTCATGACGATTTCCTCTTGTTTCTTTTTTCGTGTTGCGCGCTGCGATTTCCCTCTGCGGGAAAGCCGCCGGCGCCGGCGCGTCATGCTTGACGGCGGTGCTTATAGGTTGATATCAACTTAAAAGATCCGGGAATGTCAATCGTCTTGTGGAGGGACCCGCTCTTGATGGGGCAGCCTGCCGAGCCGACCTACCAGACGACACTTGAAGTGCGCGACACGTGCCTTTGCCTTCATGCGCAAAGGGCGGCGCGGGCGCTGGCACGGCGTTTCGATGTCGCGCTGAAGCCGGCGGGGCTGACCAGCGGACAGTTCTCGCTGCTCATGTCGCTCAATCGTCCTGCGCCGCCGAATCTCGGCAGCGTTGCCGCGCTGCTGGCCATGGACCGAACAACCCTCACAGCAAACCTGAAGCCGCTGCAGCGTCGGGGATTCGTCATCGCAGAAGCCGATCCGGCCGACAGGCGCTCGCGGCTTTTGCGTCTGACGGAGGCCGGGCGCGAAGCGCTCGCCGTTGCCGTGCCGATCTGGAAGCGGCATCACGCGAGTCTCGAGGCGCTGGTGGTGGATCCGGACGGGCTGCGCCGCGAACTCGATACGCTGTCGGGACGGCTCATGCCCGTTTCTGCGTAGGAACCCGCATTGACCCGGAGTATTGCGAACTGTACATTAGTGCAATCTAATGTACAGTTCGCATTATCGAGGGTCAAATCGTGAAAAAAGCAATTGTAGGCGCTGCCGTGTCCATCGCAATTCTCGGCTCCACCGCCCATGCCGGCCCGGTGTCTGACTTCGAAAGCCAGTTCCGACAGATGTATGGCAGCTATCGGGCCGCGCTCTTCAGGACCAATTCCGGCCAGAAAGACGCCTCGGTCGCGGCAATGGAAGATCTGACCAGGAAATGGGAAGCGATCGCCGGGATTTATGGCGCCGCGCCGCCACCGCAATATGCGGACGATCCCGAATGGACAGCAACGGTCGAGGCGATCGAAGCCGAGATCGGCAAGGCGAAGGAAGAGATTGCCGCCGGCAAGCTCAGCGAAGCGCATGAGACGCTGGAGGCGGTACGCGACGAAGTTGGCCGCCTGCATGAGCGCAACAATGTCGAGACGTTCTCAGACCGGATGAACGCCTATCACGCCCATATGGAGCATGTGCTGGACATGGCCGCGGGCGGCGACATGAAGGCGCTCCTGGAGAACGCGGCTGTGCTTTCCTACCTTGCGGGCGACGTTCTGGCGGTGCCGCCGGCGGAAGCTGCCGGGTCGGCGGAGTACGCGCAACTGGCGGATGATTTCAGGCGGTCGGTGGACTCCTTCGTCGCGGCGGCGAGGGCGGGAGAGCCGGGCGCGGTCAAGGCCGCCATCGACGGGTTGAAAGTCCCGTATTCCAAGTTCTTCCTGAAATTCGGCTGAGCCCAACACGCTGACATGCTGACGTGACGCCCCTGGGGCGCCGCATGCCGTGGGGCGGGTTTCGCGCCCTGCGGTCTGTCGCCCGGGCGACTGTTGTCGTATCCTGACCCGGTCGCGACGGGAACAGGGAGAGCGGCCGATGGCCTTGAAGCACGCAGAACCCGGCGAAGTCGTCGATCTTCGTCCGCTGGGAGCCCGGCTGACGCAGACCATGGCGCACGCCATCGTCCGCACGCCGAGTTTTGAAGCCATGCGCCTTGTCGTACCGGCGGGAACGGAGATTCTCGGCCAGCCGGTGCCGGGGCGACTCATGCTCCATTGTATCGAAGGCGAAGTGGAGCTTGGCCTTGCCGACGGCACGGGCCGCATGCGCGCCGGGCACTGGATGTATCTGGAGGGGCGGGCGGAACATTCGCTGCGGGGAATCGAGGATTCGTCGCTGCTCCTCACCATCCTCTTCCACGATTGAGGTTGACGCGGAAGGTCGTTCAACTAGCTTCCGGGTTGCGATCGTGACGCATGGGCCGAACAGCGCCGATGCTTGTGGGTCACGGCCTTCAAAGTGTTTGATAAATCGAACTCACTTTCTGAGGTGCCGTAGCGAATTGGTGCTTGAGAGTTGACATTTCGCGGCGGGTGATCAACGTTATAGCCTGTGTATGAAAGGCTTTTCGCGAGCCAGACCAAGTTTGCCGCTCCCTTGGAAGTGAGGGGAAATTGCGCGGTGATCCAGCATAAATTCGGAGCGAAGTGTGGCGAGTTCACAAAGAGAAGACGCGATCATTCAGTCCCTGGCGACAATCGCCGACAACCCGGACGCCTATGCGAAAGCGTGGAAGCAGCGCACGGGCGGAAAGGTGATCGGCATCATGCCGATGAATTTCCCGGGCGAACTCGTGCATGCGGCGGGCGCGCTCCCGGTTGTCGTTCAGGAAGACCGCTCCTCCATCACGCTGGGGCGGAGCCTCCTCTATGAATTCTATTGCGGCTATACGCGAAGCCTGGTCGACCAGGCCGCGACCGACAAATTCGGCGTTTTCGATGCGTTCCTGATCGTCGATCATTGCGTGGCGCTGCTCGGCGCGATCGATGCTATGCGGTTCGAAATTCCCGGCACGCCCATTTATCTCGCCCAGTTCACAGCGTCGATGGACGAGCCGTGGTCGCCGCCGCAGGTCAGGGGCCGGATCGACGAACTGCGCGGCAAGCTGGAGGAGATCTGCGGAAAGAGGGTTGCGGACGAGGACATCTTCGCGAGCATCGCCTCGTACAATCGCAATCGCCGACTGCTGCGGCGGATCTACGACATGCGCCGTTCAGGAGATATCCGCATCACAAGCCGTCAGATGCAGATACTGGTGAAGTCGGCGATGGTCATGGACGTCGACGAGCACAGCGGCAAGCTCGAAGAGCTCATCCCGCTGCTCGAGGCGCAGAAGGCCGAGGCGTCGCGACTGCCGAAGCTCCATCTTTCGGGGAACTTCTGCCATGCGCCGCATCCGGAGCTTCTCGACATGATAGAAAGCTGCGGCGTCGTCGTCGTCGATGACGACCTCTATACCGGCTACCGCTATATCGCGACGGATGTGCCGGAGGATTCCGATCCGGCCGAGGCGCTGACCCGCTGGTATTTCGACAGGAACAACAACGTTCCCTGCTCGACCCGGGCGCAGAAATCGGCGGACTGGGAAGGATATCTGGCGAAGGCTGTCGAGAAGAGCGGCGCGAGCGGCGTCATCATGCTGATCGCCAAGTTCTGCGAGCCGCACATGCTGTATTATCCGGAACTGCGCAAGGAACTGCGGCGGCGGGAAATCCCGCATCTCGTGATCGAGACCGAACATGAGGGCCTGCCGCTGGAAATGCTGAAGACGCGCGTCGAAGCGCTGGTGGAGCATATCAAGAGGCCGGTCCGGTCGCCGGCGGCGGTGTGATCCGCGTCAAACCCCCAAGGAGCAAGAGATGTCCGTGAACCTCGAGCAAGCCCGATCCGGCCAGCAACCCCTGCCCGGCCAGACGGCCAAGACGCCCGCGCCGGCCAACCGGCTCATGAGCACGCGTACCGGCAGCAAGCTGGTCCGCGACTATTGGGACAATCTGTTTACCGCGCGCGAGCGTGGGGCGACGGTCGTCTGGTATAACGGCGCGGCGATCAACCCCATCCTGCAGGCGGCGGGCGTCGAGTATTGTCACGGCGAAGCGTTCGGTGCGCGTCTTGCGGCCATGCATCTGGAAGGCCCGGCGCAGCAGGCAGGCGAATCCTACGGCTATATCAACGAGCTGTGCTCCTATGCCCGCACGACGATCGGCTGCGCGCTGCTGACGCAGAAGGGCGCCGCCGACAATGTGGAGATGGACGAGCATCCCGATATTCCGCCGAAAGAGATCATGGCGAGCCGCCTTCCGGCGCCCGATCTTTTCGTCAATGCCTATGCGGGCTGCAGCACCGGCCAGCAGTGGGACGAGATTTCCTACCGGCTCTTCAACAAGAAGCTGCCCTTCTTCAAGATTTCCTACCCGCTGCTGTGGGGCAACAAGCCGGATGCCGGCTACATCCGCGGCGAGGAATGGGAAACGGCATCGCGCTACGTCGCGGACCAGATCTACAAGCTGATCGAGTTCCTGGAATTCAACACCGGCCGCAAGTTCGACTGGGACGCGCTGCGCGAATCCATGTTCTATATCAAGAAGGCCGCCGAGCTACGCCTTGAAGCGCTCGATCTGTGCGCGGCAAAGCCGACGCCGGCCGTCTTCTGGGACTGGATCGCCAGCATCGCGCCGATCAACTTCCTTCCCGGTACGCCGGCGCTCGTCGATTATTTCGCCGAGATGAAGGCGGAAATCGAACAGCGCCTGAAGGACAATGTCAGCGCCCTGCCGAACGAACGCTACCGCCTCATGTTCGACGGCATCATGAACTGGAACAAGGTCGGCTGGCTGGCCAACAAGTTCGCCGAGCACGATGCGGCGGTGATCTGCGGACGCTACACGCACACTTCCTTCTGGAACGAGCCGCACTTCATCGATCCGGAAGATCCCATTCTCGGCATGGCCAAGCACTATCTGCTCTGCCCGTTCAACCACAGCGCCAAGAATCTCGGCGAGGTGATGATGCGCGACTGCGAGAAATTCGGCATCGACGGCATCGTCTTTCACGCCACGCGCACCTGCCGCTCGGCCTCGAACGGGCAGATGGTCGTTGCGCAGATGGCGCAGAAGAAGGGCATCCAGACCATGTTCTTCGAAGGCGATGTGGCGGACGAATCCTTCTACAAGGACGAGGTTCTGCAGAGCCGGCTGGAGGCCATGCTGGAGACCATCGACGTGCAGCGCAGCCGGGTCGCCTGACGCACCCCTCTCGCAGAAACGGCATTTGGAGATCGCAGCTTTCCGTGCAGCCTTGAAAGGCGGTACAAGGAAGGCTGCGATTTTCCGAGATGCTTGGCGCACCGGGTGCGCCCGTTCCCTGATTTGCTGGCGGAGCGCTACCGGTTGGCGCGATCACGCCGTGGCGGCGTAGAAGCTGTTCGTCTGGCTCTTGATCGGCAGGGTCGAAACGTTAGAAAAGCCCGCGTCCCTGATCAACGCCATCGTCCGTTCCGGCCCCATGCAGGCGCCAAGGCCCGCACCGTCCTCAGCCAGCGATTGCGTCATGCAGTGAAACAGGCTGAAGCCATAATAGATCGTACCCATCGGGTTGACGTTGTCGGCAAGCCTGTCGGCGACTTTCGGCTCCATCACGAACAGCGTCGCGCCGGGCCTCATGCGCGCGCGGATGCCGGCGAGAGCCGCGGCCGGATCGGCGATATCGTGCAGGCAGTCGAACATGGTGACGAGATCGAATCTTTCCGTCTCGGGAAGCGCGTCGATGCCGCCTTCGACAAAGCGGGCCTGCGACCCGGCCATCTTCGCGTTGTTGCGGGCGTTGCCGATGGACCTCGCGTCGGTGTCGACGCCCGTCGCGGCTGCCCGGGGGAACGCGGAGGCGAGCGCGATCACCGCGCGGCCCGCGCCGCAGCCGACGTCGAGCGCGCTACCTCCGTTCTCCAGCGCCGCGACGGCGCCAGGCACGTGCGGCAGCCAGTAGCTGGCCAGACGCCCGGCAAACAGGCCCGCGCTCATCATGTCGATCGCCTCGATACTGTCGCTGTCGTAGTCGCAAAAATGTATGCCGCCGCCTTCGCGGAAGGCGCGGGCGATCTGCGGCGCGTGGGACAGCATGGAGGGCAGGGCGAGGAAGAAGCCGCCGATGAAATGGTCCGTGCCTTCGGAGGCGAGAAGCCAGGCGTGTTCGGCGGGCAGGGTGAAGGTGCCGGCGGCTTCAGTGTGCTCGATCCAGCCGGCCGCCGTCATGCCGCCCAGCCATTCCTCGACATAGCGCTGTTGCAGGCCAGTCAGCGTTGCGAGAGCCTGCGGCGTGATCGGGCCGCTTTCGGCCATCGCCCTGAAGAGACCCGTGCGCTGGCCGAGATAGGCCATGCCAATGGTGAGGGCGCCGGCCATGTCGCGATAGACCGTGTCGGCGAAACCCGCGATGCGCTTCTTGTCCATTTCCTCTCCCCGTCCAAGCCGCAGGCGGCGTCTTGGCGGGGGAGGATAGGACGAAGTCCCGCCGCCGCGCCAGTCGGACGCGGCAGCGTTGCGCCCTGTCAGTAGCCGGGGAAGGAAAGTCCGCCATTGAGGCTCATCGTGGAGCCGGAAATGCGGTCCGATTCGGGGGCGGCCAGGTAGAGCACGTAGTTGGCGACGTCGGCCGTGTCGATCAGTCCGAAGGCCGCCTTCTGCCGCATCTTGCTGAACACGGGCTTCTGCTCCAGCCGCTTGTAGGCCGCGGTGCCCTCCGTCACGGTAATGGCGACGGCATTGACCCGGATTCCGTCACGCGAGAGTTCGCGGCCGGCGCTGCGTGCCAGATAGTTCACGAAGGCGCCCGCCGAACCGATGATCGTTTCGGTCGGCGTGGGGGTCCGTCCGGCATCGGTGGAGATCAGGATGACCTTGCCGTAGCCATGTGGCGCCATCACCTCGGTGGCGGCCCTCAACCCGAACAGGCGGGGAATGATGCGGTTGTTGTAGCCGTTCACCATGTCGTCGGCGGTCATGTCCTTGAACAGCATGGGACCGGGTTTCAGCGGCGCGCCGCTGCAGACGGCCGCCTTGACGGCTCCATACGTCTTCTCGGCAAAGCGGAAGACTTCCAGCACCTCGTCATAATTCAGCAGGTCCGCCTTCCGGAAAGTGCTTTTGCCGGGGTTGCCGGCGCATGCCTTAGTCACCTTGTCGGCCGATTCCGAATTGGTGCCCTGAAAGACGACATTGGCGCCGCAACGGGTCAGGTTGTCGACAATCGCAAGGCCGATCTCGCTGGTGCCGCCAAGCACCACCATGGCGCGGCCGCTCAAATCACAGTTCATCTGCTGGCTTCTCCTGAATTGGCAGCGCAGGGTCGGGACATCTCCCCCCCGCGCGTTCCTCGCTATTGATCCGGAGCCGCGTTTTCACATATGAGGCGCGCGCCCCGATATTTTTTCTTGGCCCATTGGTTGATCCAATGATAGGGTCGCGCCACGTGTCGCCGAAGTCAAGGTCTATCGCATAGATGAAGCACTCGGCGGCCGACAGGAAAGGAACTCGCCCGTGACGCAGGAAGCAACCGGCCGGCGCCCGCTGACCGGCGTGAAAGTGGTGGAAACATCGTCGTATGTAACCGGGCCGTATGCCGGGCTTCAGCTTGCCGATCTCGGTGCCGACGTTCTCAAGATCGAGGCCAAGGACGGCGATCCCTTCCGCCGGTTCAATCATCAGAAAAACAAGCTGAGCGCGACCTGGGCGTCCATCAACCGCGACAAGCGGCATATCTATCTCAACCTCAAGGATCCCGTCGACCGCGACAGGGCGCTCGACGAGATCGCCGTGGCCGATGTGCTGATCAGCAACTGGCGTCCGCATGTCGCCGACAAGCTCGGTCTCGGGCGCGAGACGGTCCGCAAGCGCAACCCGAAAATCATCAATCTGGCCATTTCCGGTTTCGGGCTTTCAGGCGAGATGGCCGACAAGCCGACTTACGATTCACTAATCCAGGCGCGCACCGGCATCTGCCATTACGGGCAGCCGGAGGGCGAGCCGTACCTGCCGCCCTTCTGGATCGTCGACAAGGTCGTCGGAATTCAGGCCTCGCAGGCGATCCTGGCCGCGCTCTACGAGCGAGAGGTCACCGGCGAGGGCAGCGACATCGATCTGGCGATGCTCGACGCGACCGCCTATTTCAATATGTCCGACATGATGCAGACGCGCGTCTTCGAGGGCGACACGGCCAAGGCGCGCCGCACACCTTCCACCATGTTCGAAACGTCGAACGGCCATATCCTGATCTGCCCGGTGAACGGCAAGCAGATGGTGCGGACGCTGGAGGCGGTGGGCCATCCGGAGTGGAAGGCCGAGATCACCAACATCAACCATCCGGTCGAGCGCACGGAAGCATTCTACCGCTATGTCGGCGAAGCGGTGAAGACGCGCACCAGCGAGG
Organism: Flavobacteriaceae bacterium; assembly: GCA_050249695.1. GTDB lineage: Bacteria > Pseudomonadota > Alphaproteobacteria > Rhizobiales > Tepidamorphaceae > JACKJP01. The sequence goes on from JBFWQA010000009.1 coordinate 10,989, forward strand.
AATGGCTGAAGATTTTCGATGAATTCGATGTGCCGGCGGGACCGGTCTGGACGATCGACGAGCATCTCGCCGATCCTCAGGTCGAAACGAACGAGATCTATTCGATGATCGGGGATGAAGGCGACCGGATGCGGGCCGTCCGCTTCCCGGCGATCTTCAACGGGCGCAAGCTGAAGCCGCAGCGCGCCGTGCCGCGCATCGAGCCGATCGAGAATAATACAAGCAAGGGAGAGAAACCGTGAGTGGATCACTGGCGGGTGTGAAGGTTCTCGACTTCACCCAGATGATGGCGGGGCCCCTGTGCTCCATGGTGCTTGGCGACATGGGCGCGACGGTCGTGAAGGTGGAGCCCGAGGAGGGCGACGCCATGCGTCATATCAGCCACAAGCATTTCGGTATGAGCGAGAATTTCATCGCGCTCAACCGCAACAAGCGAAGCCTAGTTCTTGATCTCAAAGATCCTTCATGCACTCCGATCATTCACGAACTGGTTCGCGATGCCGATGTCGTGCTGGAGAATTTCCGGCCCGGCGTCGCGGAAAAGCTGGGCCTTGGCTGGGATGAGCTGCGCGAGATCAACCCGCGCCTCGTCTACTGTTCGGTCAGCGGGTTCGGCGAGAAATCGAAACTCGCCAACAAGCCGGCGCTCGATCCGGTGATCCAGGCGCTATCGGGCATGCTGGACCTCAACGGCACAAAGGCGACCGGTCCGCTCGTCGTCAACATACCGTTCGCCGACTACAACACGCCGCTGATCGCGGTGATCGGCATCCTCGGCGCGATCAATGCGCGTCACGCGACCGGAAAGGGTCAGCGGATCGAAGTCGACATGTTCAAATCGACGATCTTCGGCATGAAGCCGCGCACCGAATACACCATGACGCGCGGGGCCTACCCGACGCGCGACGGCAACGCCAATCCGCAGCTCTCGCCCTGCGGCACCTACCCGACGAGGGACGGCCGCTCGATCTTCATCATCGTGCATAACGACAAGTTCTGGCAGGGGCTGCGCCGTGTGCTGGGCGTCGAGGCGCTGAGTGACGAGGCGAAGTTCGGCACGATGGATCTGCGGGTGAAAAACCGCGCGGAGCTCGACAAGCTCATGTCCGACCGCATGCTCCAGGACGATCTCGCTCATTGGGAACACGCCTTCGCGGCGGACAATGTCGTGTTCGGCACCGTCAACACGCTGGAAGAGGCGCTCAACCTGCCCGAGGTGCGCGATACCATGATTCACGAGGCCGAAGTCGGCGGTGGAAAGGTGCCGGTGGTCGGCATTCCGATCTTCTATTCCGATACGCCCAACGACGTGCGCTTCCCGCCGCCGGAACTCGGCGAGGCGAATGACGAGATCCTGCGCGCCGGCGGCGCGAAGTGGCCGGCCTGAGGGAGGGTTCCATGACGGGCACGCTGTCCGGGATCAGGGTCCTGGATTTCACGCAGATGATGGCCGGACCCCTGTGTTCGATGATCCTCGGCGACATGGGCGCGACGGTCATCAAGGTCGAGCCGGAAGAAGGCGATGCGATGCGGCGCGTCGGCGAGGCGCGCCATCTCGGACACAGCGAACAGTTCCTCAGCGTCAACCGCAGCAAGCGCAGCCTGGCGCTGGACCTGAAGAATCCGGAAAGCACGGCGATCATCCACGCGCTCGCCCGCGAGGCGGATATCGTGCTGGAGAATTTCCGTCCCGGCGTCGCGCAGAAGCTGCAACTCGGCTACGAGACGATCCGCGCGCTCAATCCGAAGGTCCTCTATTGCTCGATCAGCGGTTTCGGCGCGGGTTCGGCCGATGCGGGCAAGCCGGCGCTCGACCCGGTGATCCAGGCGCTGTCGGGACTGATGGACCTCAACGGCACCCAGGATCAGGGACCGCTGCTGTGCGCGGCGCCCTTCGGCGATTTCATGACCCCGATGATGGCGACGATCGCGATCCTCGGGGCGCTGAGCGCGCGCGAGCGCTTCGGCCACGGCCAGATGATCGAGGTCAACATGCTGACCTCGGCGATCTTCGGGATGAAGCCGCGCGACCAGACGGCGCTGCTGCATGGCGCCTATCCCAACCGCAAGGGCAATGAGAGCCCGCTGATGGTGCCCTACAACACCTATGTCACCAGCGACGGGCGTTACGTCGCGATCATCGCCCACAACGACAAATACTGGCGCACGCTCATCAACGCGCTCGGCGTTGCGGCGCTGCATGACGACACACTGTACGGCACCGGCACCCGGCGCGTGGAAAAGCGCGCGCAGGTGGATGCGCTGATCGGCGGACGGATCGCAGAGGAAACCCTCGCGTTCTGGGAAGAGACATTCACCCGGCACGATGTCATCCACGGTCCGGTGAGGACCTATGCGGAGGCGCTGAACCTGCCGGAGGTGCAGCGGGCGATGGTCCACGAATCGGAAATGGCCGGAGGCAAGGTGCCGATCATGGGCATCCCGCTCTTTTTCAGCGAAACGCCAAATCAGATATGCTATCCCCCGCCCGAACTGGGGGAAGGCAATGACGACATCCTGGGTGGGCAGGGCGAGCCGAAATGGCCTGAATAGGACTTCTCGTCCCGCATCGCGAAGGCCCAACCCTTGCATTGGTCAGGCCAATGAAGTAGCTGACGAAGGCAGGTTCTTGTCGGCTCGATGGCAGCGAGGTGTCGGTGATGGAAAGTTTTGAACCGGTCGTGTCTCTGCGCGCTGCCGACAATGTGGGCGCGCAGATTCGCAACAAGATCGAGACGGGTGACCTGAAGCCCGGCGACCGGCTCCCCTCCGAGCGCGAGCTTGCCGCGCAGTTCAATGTCAGCCGCAACACCGTTCGAGAGGCGATCCGCTCGCTCGAGACGGCCGGCGTCATCCAGCTCAAGAAGGGCGCCACCGGCGGCGCCTTCATCCGTGAAGGCTCGAGCATGGGCGTCGTCGCCAGCTTCAGCGATCTGCTGGCGCTCAGGACGATTTCCCCGGAGCATCTCGGCGAAGCCCGGGCGATCGTCGGTTCCGTCGCCGCGCGTCTGGCCTGCGAGCGGGCGAGCGAGGAGGATATGCGGCGGATGGAGGCCTGCGTCGAGGAGGCCGTCGCCGGCGCCGAGGCAGGCGACATGGATCGCCGTTCGCGCGCCAATTTCCAGTTTCACCTCGAACTGGCGCGAGCGACCAAGAATCCGATCCTGGAAATTCTGACGGATGCCATCACAAGCATCAACAAGAAGTTCGCCGAACGCGTAGGCCCGCCGCCGAACGAGGAAATCATCCCCTCGCGCAAACGTCTGATGCGACTTCTCAAGGCGCGCGACGCGGATGGTGCGAGCCGCGAGATGGAAGATCATCTGGTTCGTCTCCAGACCTTCTATTCGGCACGTCTGGGGCAGGAAAAAGGCGGCAGGGCAACCAGGCGCAGGGACCGCAAGTCCGCCAAGGCGGACAGTTAGCATCTCGCCTGCCGAAGCCTGGCTTTGAGCGCGAACAGGGTTGGCGCGGGACGCGCAGATACTGACCCCGGAATTCTGTTCTGAGAGCGCTATCTGCTCCGCTCGGCCTTTTCCTGGTCGGAAGCCTTCTTCGACATCGCCCGGACCTCGTCCCACTCTTCCTTCGTTCGTGAGAACAGGTGGGAATAGTTGCCGGCGGTCGCCAGCATGCCGCCGCCGTCGATGACGATGCATTGCCCGGTCAGATATTCGCATTCGTCGGCCATCAGGAACGTCATGAGGGCGCGCAGTTCGGGCATCCTGCCGACGCGGCGCATGGGAATGTTGCGAACGTCGTCCTCGCTGCCGTCCGTCGCCGTGCCGGGACGCAGGCGTTTCCAGGCCCCCGGCGTCGGGAACGGTCCGGGCGCGACCGCGTTCAGGCGGATGCCGAACTTGCCCCATTCGGCGGCGAGCGATTTGGTCATGATGTGAACCGCCGACTTGGCCATCGCGGAGGGGACGGTATAGGGGCTGCCATCCCAGACCCAGGTGACGAGCGTCGACAGCACGGTCCCCTTCAGCCCCTGATCGATCCAGCGCCTGCCGCACGCGTGCGTGGCATAGAAGGAGCCGTTCATCACGATGCTGCTGACCGCCTCGAAGGCGCGCGGGGACAGCATCTCGGTCGGGCTGAGGATGTTGCCGGCTGCGTTGTTCACAAGACCGGTCAGCGGGCCGGACGTTTTCCAGATATCCTCGATCATGGCGTCCACGGCGGCCGCGTCGCGGACATCGCAGACATGGGTCCTGATCAGATCTCCATTCCTGCCCGAGAGTTCCGCCGCGGTTTCCTCGAGCACGTTGCCGCGACGTCCGCAGATGTGCACCTCGGCGCCAAGACTGGAGTATTCATCGGCGAACTCCTTGCCCAGTCCCGTCCCGCCGCCGGTGATCAGAATGCGTTTTCCCGCCAGTAGGTCGTTGCGGAACATGGACATGCGTTATCCTCCCCTTGTCTTTGGCGATCCTGGATGAATGATGATTCACTACGACATCGCGGCGGGCAATGCCAACGGTCCATCCGGCTGGCGGTCCTGAACCGTCGCCCTGCCGGGGCACGCCCCGCCGATTGGCCTTTTCCAGCATGGCGAGGATGTTCCGCGCCGATCAGCTGTTTCCCGTCGCAACGGCGCGCTCCCGCGTCATCAGGGCGATCGCGTCGGCAAGATGCGGGTCGGCGATATTGTAGTCGCCGCGCTCGATACGGATATGGTGCGCCCGGCGCAGGACTTCCGCATGCGTATAGCCGGCCGGCGGATCGAACTTGTAGCAGGCCAGTTCGAGGAGCTGGCCGAGCGGATCGCGGAAATAGAGCGAATCCATGAAGCCTCGGTCGACATCTCCGGAATTGGCAAATCCAGCATCCTTCAGCCGCGCAGCGGCCTGCGTGTAGGAAGCCCGGGAAACGATGAAGGCGATGTGATGGAGGGTGCCGACCTGATTGGGGTTGGGGGTGCGGTCCGCCTTCCAGGCCTCATTGGTGAAGATGGTGATCAGCCGCCCGTCGCCGGGATCGAAATAGAGATGATTGACGTCGGGCGCGTCGAGATTGGGCTGCTCGAAGACGAAGGGCATGCCGAGGACGCCCTGCCAGAAGTCGATGGATGTCTGGCGGTCGGCGCCGTTCAGCGTGATGTGATGAACGCCCTGGGTCTGGATGACCGTCATGTGCGGTTCCTCCTCACGTCATTGTCTCTACCGCGACTTTATCCTGATTGATATGGGTTGCGGCATCAACAAGAATGACCCCGGCCGTTTCGCGGCGGGAAGACGCTGGAGGCGCTGGCGAGGATCATGACATCGAAGGAAAGCCAAACGACCGGTGGCGGGGCAGCCGTCCTTACCATCGTGGCCGGGGGTATGATCGTGCTGGCGACTTCGATGGGCATTGGCCGTTTCGTCTATACGCCGATCCTGCCGGTCATGGCGAATGCGCTGGACCTGACGGCGTCGCAGGCGGGGCTTCTCGCGTCCGTCAATCTCGTCGCCTATCTCGCGGGCGCGATCGCCGCCTCCAGCCGGCTGATGCGCGGTTCGCCGCATTTCTGGCTCGTAGGCGGTCTTGTCGTGCTCGCGGCCTCGACGGTCGGGACAGGCCTTGTCACCGACATGGCGTCGCTGATCCTGATGCGCGTCGTCGCAGGGGCGGCGAATGCGATCTCGCTGATCTTCGGCATGGCGATCGTCACCGACCGGCTGGCGCGGCTCGGGCACCTGTCGCTCGCCGGGCTGCAGTTCGGCGGCGTCGGTTTCGGCATGCTCGTCTCGGCGATGCTTGTCGCCTGGCTGGCCGCATCGGGCTTCGGCTGGCGCTCCATGTGGTACGCAAGCGGCGCGGCGATCGTCATCGGCATCGCCCTGACGGCGCTGCTTCTGCCGGGCGACCTCAAGGCCAAGGCCGACAATGACAACGGTCAACCGCTGCGCGGGATCGGCTTCGTCACGATGGTGCTGAGCTACGGGCTGTTCGGCTTCGGCTATATCATCACTGCCACCTTCATCGTCGCCATCGTGCACGATTCGGAGCGGCTGGCCTTTCTGCAGCCCTATATCTGGATGGCGGTCGGTATCGCCGGCATGCCCTCCACCTATCTGTGGAGCTTCGTGTCCGCTCGTGTCGGCTTTGCCAAGATGTACGCCATCGGCTGCGTCGTCGAGGCAATCGGCGTCGCGTTGAGCGTCACCACGCAAACGCCCGCTCTCATCATCCTCGCGGCAATGCTGCTCGGCGGCACGATGATGGCGCTGACGGGCGCGGGATTTTCCCATGTCCGTGAAATCGCAACCGGTTCGGCGCGCCGTCTTTTTGCCGTCATGACGGTGTCGTTCAGTATCGGACAGGTGGCGGGACCGATCGTGGCCGGGTGGCTTCACGACCTGCAGGGCAGCTTCTTCTGGGGCAGCATGATGGCTGTGGCGACGCTGATCCTTTCCGCGGCGCTCGGGCTGCTTTCCGAGGCACAGGCCAGGCGGGCTTCAAATTCGATACCGCCGGCCTTATGAATTGGCATGACGATGACGAAACCGATTGAACGCATCCTGCCCGATCTCGCGCCCCGTCCGCCCCGGCGGTCGGTCGCGGTCAGGGTCGGCGAGGTGGTTGTCGGCGGCGGCCATCCGGTCGTCGTGCAGTCGATGACGAATACCGACACGGCCGATATCGACGCGACCGTCTCGCAGGTCGAGGCTCTGGCCCGCGCGGGATCGGAGATCGTCCGCATCACGGTGGACCGCGACGAGGCCGCGGCGGCCGTGCCGCATATCCGCGACCGGCTGATGCTGCGCGGGTGTGACGTGCCACTCGTCGGCGATTTCCATTATATCGGCCACACGCTGCTCAAGACTCACCCGGCGGCAGCCGAGGCACTGGCGAAGTACCGCATCAATCCGGGCAATGTCGGCTTCGGTGAAAAGCGCGACCGGCAGTTCGCCGAGATGATCGACATCGCGCTGCGCTACGGCAAGCCGGTCAGGATCGGGGTGAACTGGGGCAGTCTCGACAATGACCTGCTGACGCGGCTGATGGACGAGAACGCCCGGTCGGCCGCGCCGCGCGCCGCGCGCGAGGTCACCCGCGAAGCGATCATCCAGTCCGCCCTGCTGTCGGCGCAGCGGGCCGAGGAGATCGGTCTTGGCCGCGACCGCATCATCCTGTCGGCCAAGGTCAGCCAGGTTCAGGATCTTATCGCCGTCTATGCCGATCTTGCAGGCCGCAGCGACCATGCGCTGCATCTGGGTCTGACCGAGGCGGGGATGGGCTCGAAGGGTATCGTCGCCTCGGCCGCCGGCATGGCGGTGCTGCTGCAGGCCGGGATCGGCGATACGATCCGCGTGTCGCTGACGCCGGAGCCGGGTGGCGACCGCACGCGCGAGGTACAGGTCGCGCAGGAATTGCTGCAGTCGATGGGCCTGCGGACCTTCGTGCCGGTCGTCGCGGCCTGCCCGGGCTGCGGGCGCACCACCAGCACGGTCTTCCAGGAACTGGCGCGCGACATACAGGATTTCATCCGCGAGGAGATGCCGGCCTGGCGGTCCCGCTATCCGGGCGTCGAGGGCATGAATGTCGCGGTGATGGGCTGCATCGTGAACGGACCGGGCGAATCCAAGCATGCCGATATCGGCATCAGCCTGCCGGGCACCGGCGAGAGCCCCGCCGCGCCCGTCTTCATCGACGGCAGGAAGGCGATGACGCTGCGCGGGCCGACGATCGCGGCCGATTTCAAGCAGCTCGTGATCGACTATATCGAGAAGCGCTACGGCGCGCGTTCGGCCTGAGTGCCCCTCACGATCGCCGCTGCGCGGCAAACCGCAATGCCTGCCGGAGCGTCTCGGCCCGCGCGCCGAAACGTTCCAGCGCCGCTTCCGCCTTCCCCGTCTCGCGCGCCATGAGCGCTCTCGCCGCGGCCGCGCCGGCAAGCGCGGGCAGGGTCGCCTTGCCGCGCTCGCGGTCCTTGCCGGCGGCCTTGCCGAGCGCCTCCGCGCTCGATTCCTCGTCCAGCAGGTCGTCCGCGACCTGGAAGACGAGGCCGAGCCCGCGCGCGAAGGTATCGATCGCCTCGCGGTCCTCGGCGTCGGCATCGACCAGGATGGCCCCCGCCGCGCAGGCGAAGCGAAAAAGCGCACCCGTCTTCATCGCCTGCATGGCGAGGATGCCCGTTTCGTCGAGCGGCTTCGTCTCGGCCTCTATGTCACGCATCTGTCCGCCGCACATGCCATCGTCGCCGGCGGCCCGGGCCAACGCCGCCACCAGTTCGGCACGGCGCGTTGCGTCTTGGTGGGTCAGGGGATCGGCAAGAATGGCGAAGGCATGGGTCAGCAGCGCATCGCCCGCCAGGATGGCCGTCGCCTCGTCGAACCGGCGATGCGTGGTCGGCCGGCCGCGGCGCAGATCGTCGTCGTCCATCGCCGGCAGATCGTCATGGACGAGGCTGTAGCAATGGACGCATTCGAGCGCGACGGCGACGCGCATGGCCCCGGCCTCCTGCGCGCCGAACAGCGCGGCGCTTTCCATCACCAGAAAGGGCCGCAGTCGCTTGCCGCCGCCGAGCGCGGCATAGCGCATCGCGGCGCGCAACCGGTCGGCCGGCCGCTCGGGCAGCAGCCGCGCCATCGCCGCCTCGCTCGCCTTTGCCCGGGCCGCCAGACGAATCTCGAATTCGGCCATCGCTCCCTTATCCTGCACGCCGCTCTTTTCCCCCGATCAGGTTGCCTGTCCGACCCGCCTTCGCTACGCGTAACCATCGAAACTGGGCCGTCAGCACAGGACGTAGCCGCATGACCGGTTCGCGGCAAGAGATGTGGGACAGAGGGATCGGGCGCCGTCTGTTGCGCGTCGGGCTGATCGCGCTGGCCGTGTTCCTGCTTCTGCCCTATCTGCTGGTCGTGCTCTACCGTTTCGTCGATCCGCCGGTTTCGACGCTGACGCTCGCGCGATACGCCACGCTGCAGCCGGTCTTTCAGCACTGGACGCCCTATGACGATCTGTCGCGCAATCTGGTCCATGCCGTCCTTATGTCGGAAGACGCGAAGTTCTGCGTGCATTCCGGGGTGGATTTCGACGCGCTGCGTTCCGTGGTGGACAGCCTGGACGACGAGGACATCCAGACCAGGGGCGCCAGCACCATCGCCATGCAGACGGCAAAGAACCTCTTTCTCTGGCCGGGCCAGAATTATGTAAGGAAGGCGCTGGAAATCCCGCTCGCCCTGTGGATCGATTTCGTCTGGCCCAAGCGGCGGATCGTCGAGGTCTATCTGAACATCGCCGAATGGGGCGATGGCGTTTTCGGCGCGGCGGCGGCGACCGAACGGCATTTCGGCGAAGGGCCATCCCGCCTGACGCCGCGCCAGGCGGCGCTTCTCGCGGCCAGCCTGCCCAACCCGCTGGTGCGCAATCCGGGCAGGCCGGGCCCCGGCCTGTCGCGGCTGGCGACGCGGGTCGAGGCGCGCGCCCGGGCGGCCGGGCCATGGGTCAGGTGCCTGGAGGGGTGAGCGGCCCTGCCGGCCGATATCAAATTAGTCGGCGGCGACCCTAGCCAAGAGGCTTTTCGGACTGTATAAGCGCGGCCACGCAAACAGGATTTTGACGATCCGCCGGCCGGGCTGATGCAAATGCCCCCGCACCGGCGACATTGATGGAGACCTAAGGGCATGGCTGTCCCGAAAAGAAAGACTTCGCCGTCCAAGCGCGGCATGCGCCGTTCGGCCGACGCGATCGCCGCGCCGCTCTATGTGGAAGACAAGGAATCCGGCGAACTGCGTCGCCCGCACCATATCGACCTGAAGAGCGGCAAGTATCGCGGCAAGCAGATTCTCGCGCCCAAGCAGGACGCCTGACATCATTCGTCCAGATATGACGGACAACGAAGCAAGGGCCGGCGGGTGACGCCGGCCTTTTCATTTTGTGCGCCCGTAACACCGGTTGCGCCGGCTCTCGCGATCGGCAAGACTTCGTGCCGCGCACGCGGCGAGAAACGCGCGGCGCGCCGAATTTCCGCTTTTCAGACAGGAGATCGCAGCCGTGCTTCTCAACTTCCCGCTGATGCTGGTCCCGCTTGTCGTCTACAACCTGTTTTCCTATGCGGAGCAGGGATTTGACTGGCGCGGTGAGGTCTTCGCAACGACGATGGTCTCGGGCGAAAGCTGGACGATGACCTACAGCGATCTGATGATCCTTTTGTCGCTAGCGCTGCTGTTTCTGGAAGTCGTCAAGTCGACCCGCATCGGCGCGGGCTCGATCGTCGACCACCTGCTCTCCACCGCCGTCTTCGTGGCCTTCCTCGTGGAATTCCTGCTCGTCGGCAAGGCCGCGACCTCGACCTTCTTCATTCTGATGGTGGTCGCGCTGATCGACGTCATTGCCGGATTTACCGTGACGATCCGCGCGGCGCGTCGCGACTTTTCCGTCGGTCCCGCCTGAGCCTAGCCGGATATATCCAGACGCCAGCCAGCCGGGGGCGAGGGCAGGCGGTGTGGCCGATAGGCGGCTGCGGCGCCGGGGGATGCACGGCGCCTGGCGCGCGTTTGCGGCATGTCCAGCCGATGGGCAAGCAACTGCGCGAGAAAGCCGGCATGCGGGCGGCGCAAGGATCCCGCGTCGTGCCCCCGGGTGACAGGGGCGAGGAGCGCGCGGCCCCGCGCGGCGCCGTCATTGCGCTCTCCCGTTGCGGAAGTGGGGTCAACGCGTTCGGTCCTGCCCGTTTCCGGGCGGAGACCTGGACGCGTTCCCGAATTGATACCGCCGATCATCATTTACTTCGCCGCTTGGACCCGGTTTTGTTTCAAAACGGGACGAATGCCGGTCCCTCACTCCTGACGATGCATAAACGGGGCCGGCGGCGACAAGGTTTCGTTAAGGAAATCCCCCGTTTCTTATTCAGCGGCAGGTTTCCGTTCCTTAACCAGTCGCCGCTACGATCGGTCAGGGCATCCTCGGCGGGTCGGTCTGTTCACGAAGGCCGTTCGCGGCGGCGGGGGCAGGGGAGATAATCGGAGCATGACGAGACGCATGACAGACGGCCGGTCCGGCCGTGCCGGCGGAAACGCCGGATCAGGTTTCTTCGGCCAGTCGTCGAGTCTCGATCCGGCGGCCGTTCTCGACCATCTTGGGTGGGCGGCGTATCGCTGGACCCTGGCCGGCGACAGGCTGGTATGGAGCGACAACGCGGCAAGCCTGCTGCAGATCAGCGATCCATCGAAAATCGCAACGGGAGCAGCGTTCGCGGCCCATCTGCGCGAGGGCGAGCCGTCGCGCCTCAAGGCCATTGTGAATTCGGGCGTGCCCGATCAGGGATCGGGCGTGGACTACAGCGTCGACTACGCCTTCCACCCCGGCGGGGCCGAGGGCGCCGCGCTGTGGCTTTCGGACAGCGGTCGCTGGTTCGGCGGTGCCGATGGACGCCCCGCCGTGGCCGAGGGCCTGGTGCGCGTGGTGCCCGAACGGCATGAAGCCGACCGGCAGGCCGAATACAACATCCGGTACGACCCGCTGACCGGCCAGCTGAACCGTGCCGCCCTATTCGCCGTGCTCGATGAAACGCTGACGGTCGCCCGGCGCGGTCAGGCGCATGCCTGCTTCCTCGTTGCCGCCGTCGACAATCTGGCCATCATCAACGATGCCTACGGTTTTGCCGCCGCGGACGAGATGCTCATCGGCGTCGCCACCCGGATCCGCGACGTGATGCGCGCCGGCGACGCGCTCGGGCGGATTTCGGGCAATAAGTTCGGCATCCTGGTCGGCAATTGCACAGAGAGTGAAATGGCCGCCGCCGCCGCCCGCTTCATCGAAGCGGTCTCGGGCGATCCGGTGCTCGTCTCGGAAGGGCCGATACCCGTGTCGCTGTCGGTCGGCGGCGTCGCGCTGCCGCGCTATGCGCGCACGGCGCATGCCGCGGTCGTCGCGGCGCAGGACGCGCTGGCCGCCGCGCGGCGGAAGGGCCGGGGCCATTTCGCCGTCTACGCCCATGATGCGCAGCGCGAGGCACGGCGCAAACGCAATATAATGATCGCCGACGAGCTCGTGCGCGGGCTCAATGAGCGCAGAATCGGCCTCGCCCTCCATCCGGTCGTCGATGCCCGCACCGGCGCTATCGCCTTCTATGAATGCCTGACCCGTCTGCATCGGCCGGACGGCACGGTCGTTCCGGCCTCCGAATTCATCGATCTTGCCGAACGCCTGGGGCTGGTGCGCAATCTCGATCTGATCGCGCTCGACGCGGTCGCGAAGCTCCTTCGCGACGATCCGTCCATGACGGTGTCCCTCAACGTCTCGATGGTGACCGCATGGGATTCGGCATGGTATTCGCGTTTGAACGCGCATGCTCTCGCGACGCCGGGCATAACGAAGCGCCTGATCATCGAAATCACCGAAACCGTAGCGATCAGCGACATGGAAAGCGCGGTGCTTTTCGTCCAGTCGCTGCGCGACATGGGATGCGCGGTGGCCATCGACGATTTTGGCGCCGGCTTCACGAACTACCGGAACATGCGCGCGCTCAATGCCGACATCGTGAAAATCGACGGTGTCTTCATCCGCGAACTGGTCGGCAATCCCGAAGACCGGATCTTCGTGCGCACGCTCGTCGAACTGGCGCGCCATGGCGGGCTCAAAGTCGTCGCCGAGTGGGTGGAGAACGAGGAAACCGCCGCCATCTTGCGCGAATGGGGCGTGGACTACCTGCAAGGGTCGCATTTCGCCGAGGCTGAAATCTCCACCCCGCTCTCGGGAGCGGATGTCGGCGGCAGGAAGGCTGTCGAGGCCTAGGTCTTCTCGACGCTCAGGATTTCTTTCCGGCGAGCTTTTCGATCTGGCTCTGCATCTCGGCCATCTGGCGGCGCAGGGTTTCCAGTTCGCCGGCGGTTTCCCTCGATCCCTCAGGCGCACGCGCGGTGCCGGAGGCCTCTTCCTTGCGGTCGCCGCCCATCTTCGCGAAGGGCGAGAACATCTGGTAGGCCTTCTCGAACATCTGCATGTTCTGGCGTACCTGCTCCTCCATCGCGCCGGCGGCCGACGCGCCGAAGGTACGGGAAATCTGCTCGCGGAACTTTTCCTGCTCGCCGGCGAATTTCTTCAGCGACATGTCGAGATAGGCCGGCACAAGGGCCTGCATGCTGTCGCCGTAAAACTTGATCATCTGCCGCAGGAAGGTCACCGGCATCAGGCTGCCGCCCTTGGACTCCTGCTCGAAGATGATCTGCGAGAGAACGCCGCGCGTCAGGTCTTCGCCGCTCTTGGCATCGACGACCTCGAACTCCTCGCCCGCCTGGACCATCTCGGCCAGATCATCGAGCGTGACGTAAGCGCTCGTGCCCGTGTTGTAGAGGCGACGATTGGCATATTTTTTGATGATCGTCGGTTGCTTTGCACTCATGATCACGGCCCGTTTTGCCCATGGACTGGTGCGAAAGCACCGTCTCCTCCCCATATACTTACCGTCACGATAGGCAAGTTGTGCAGTGCACGCCAGCGGTTTTTGGTTCACGATCGCGCCGATGCTGCGCCACTTTCCCGTTTCGTCGCATTGACATGCATCACGGGCTATCCATTTAGTCTGCGGTATGAGAGCGCCTTGATATCGGGCGGTGAATTCCCGCGGCGGTGCCGGCAGTCGATACCGAGTGGCCGCGGACAGGTCGTCAAACGAGGAGAATGCCATGGCTGAGCAGATCGTTATCACCGGAGCGGCGCGGACCCCTGTGGGTTCGTTCGGCGGCTCGCTGTCGAGCGTGCCCGCCTCATATCTGGGCACCACCGCCATCAAGGCGGCGATGGAACGCTCGAAGATTGCGCCGGGAGATGTCGACGAGGTCATTCTCGGTCAGATTCTGACCGCCGCGGCGGGGCAGAATCCGGCTCGCCAGGCTTCCATCGGCGCCGGCATCCCGGTGGAAACGCCGGCATGGGGGATGAACCAGCTCTGCGGGTCGGGTCTGCGCGCGGTCGCTCTGGGCATGCAGCAGATCGTCGACGGGTCCGCGAAGGTCGTGGTCGCCGGCGGACAGGAATCGATGAGCCAGGCGCCGCACGCCCAGCACCTTCGCAACGGCATCAAGATGGGCGATGTGAAATTCATCGACACGATGATCAAGGACGGGTTGTGGGATGCCTTCAACGGATATCACATGGGCAACACCGCCGAGAACGTCGCCCGGCAGTGGCAGATCACGCGCGAGCAGCAGGACAGTTTCGCGGTTGCCTCACAGAACAAGGCGGAAGCGGCCAAGAAAGCCGGCAGGTTCAAGGACGAGATCGCGCCGGTGACGATCGCCGGACGCAAGGGCGACACGATCGTCGACGAGGACGAGTATATCCGCGAAGGCGTGAAGATCGATTCGCTTTCCGGGCTCAAAGCCGCCTTCGAGAAGGACGGCACGGTAACCGCCGGTAATGCCTCGGGCATCAATGACGGGGCCGCCGCGGTGGTGCTGATGAGCGCCAGCGAAGCCAAGGCGCGCGGCATCGCCCCGCTGGCGCGGATCGTCTCCTGGGCCAGCGTCGGCGTCGATCCGGCGATCATGGGCTCCGGACCGATCCCGGCCTCGCGCAAGGCGCTGGAAAGAGCGGGCTGGTCGATCGGCGATCTCGACCTCGTGGAGGCCAATGAGGCATTCGCCGCGCAGGCCTGTGCGGTCAACAAGGATCTCGGCTGGAATCCGGACATCGTCAATGTCAATGGCGGCGCGATAGCCATCGGCCATCCGATCGGCGCTTCGGGCTGCCGGGTACTCGTCACCCTCCTGCATGAAATGCAGCGCCGGGACGCCAAGAAAGGGCTCGCGACCCTTTGCATCGGCGGCGGCATGGGCATCGCCATGTGCGTCGAGCGCGACTGAAGTCGATCTGAAACAAGAAAAGGCAAGGGGGTTATGTAAGATGGCACGAGTTGCGCTTGTTAGCGGGGGAACCCGCGGCATAGGTGCCGCCATTGCGAAGGCGTTGAAGGCCGCCGGATACAAGGTTGCCGCGAACTATGGCGGCAATGACGAGGCCGCCAGCGCCTTCAACAAGGAGACCGGCATCGCGGTCTACAAGTGGGATGTGTCCGACTACGATTCCTGCGCGGCCGGAATCGCAAAGGTCGAAGCCGATCTCGGCCCGATCGAGATTCTGGTCAACAATGCGGGCATTACCCGCGACACCATGTTTCACCGCATGAAGCCGCACCAGTGGAGCGAGGTGATCAACACCAATCTGAATTCGCTCTTCAACATGTGCCGGCCCGTCATCGAGGGCATGCGCGAACGCAGTTTCGGGCGGATCATCAATATTTCCTCCATCAACGGCCAGAAGGGCCAGATGGGGCAGGTGAACTATTCGGCGGCCAAGGCGGGCGATATCGGCTTCACCAAGGCCCTCGCGCAGGAGAACGCCGCCAAGGGCATCACCGTCAATGCGATCTGTCCCGGCTATATCGGCACCGAGATGGTGCGCGCGGTCCCCGAGGACGTGCTCAAGAAGTCGATCCTCCCGCATATTCCGGTGGGCCGGCTCGGCGAACCGGAAGAAATCGCACGATGCGTCGTATTTCTCGCCGCTGACGATGCGGGCTTCATCACCGGTTCGACGCTGACCGCCAATGGCGGGCAATACATGATCTGATCCGTCGCGGCGCGCGGAACCTCTCCCGATGGGGCGGCAGAAATGCCGCCCCTTTGTCTGTTGCGGAAGGACCGGAGGCGGTGCACAAGACAAGGGTATTCAGGCAGGCAACCGAAGCAGGGCGATCCATGCAGCGCACAGCACTTGTCACCGGGGGCACGCGCGGCATCGGCGCAGCGGCGGCGAGGGCGCTCAGCGCCGCCGGTCACCGGGTCGCGGTCAGCTATACCGGGAACCGCGAGGCCGCCCATGCCTTCAACATCGAAACCGGGATCGCGGTGTTTCGCTGGGACGTCGCCGACGCCGAGGCCTGCCGCGAGGGCATTGCGCAGGTAGAGGCCGTGCACGGGCCGGTCGACATTCTCGTCAACAATGCGGGGATCGCAGCGGCGAGCGCATTTCACAGGATGCAGCCCGACACCTGGCGCAGGGCCATCGACGTCAATCTCAACTCGCTCTTCAACATGTGCAGGCCGGTGATCGAGGGTATGCGGGCGCGCGGTTTCGGGCGCATCGTCAACATGTCTTCCATGAACGCGCAGCGCGGCGAGTTCAGCAACGCGCACTACGCCGCCGCCAAGGCGGGCGTCCTCGGCTTCACCAAAGCCCTGGCGCTGGAGGGGGCGGGACGCAACATCACGGTCAACGCCATCTCTCCGGGCTATGTGGAGACCGACATGTCGCGGTCGATCCCTCCGGCGATCCTTGAGGAAACGATCCGGCGGCAAATTCCGGCCGGGCGCCTCGCGCAGGTCGAGGAGATCGCGCGCATCGTGGTCTTTCTGACGGGGGAGGAGGCCGGCTTCATCACCGGAGCGACGCTGAACGTCAGCGGCGGCCAGCTGATGGCATGAGCGCTGCGGGCACGGGAAGCGACCGGTGGTGAGCGGCAGGGACGGGGCGGCGGGGGCGACGGCGCTGAAGAGGCGCATAGCAACGCTGACCGGCCTCAGTGCCGTCGTCATGTGGTCGTCGCTGGCCATCCTCAGCGTTCTGAGCGGCCCGATCCCGCCCTTCCAGTTAACGGCGATGTGCTTTGCGCTCGCCGGCACGGTCGGCCTTCTCCGGCTCCTCCTGTCGCCGTCGGCCGCACGGACCGTGCTCCGTGTGCCGCTCGCCGGCTGGGCGCTCGGCATCGGTGGCCTGTTCCTCTTCCACGCCTTCTATTTCGCGGCCGTCCAGAATGCTCCTCCGGTCGACGCGAGTCTCATTTCCTATCTCTGGCCGCTGCTGATCGTTGTGTTCTCCGCATTCCTGCCGGGCGAACGGCTCGCCGCGGGACATGTCGCCGGCGCGCTGCTGGGTCTGGGCGGTGCGGCGCTGGTGATCGCAGGGCGGGGCGGGCCGGCCTTCGACCCGCGCTACGCGGCCGGCTATCTGGCGGCGCTCGGCGCGGCGCTGACATGGTCGTCCTACTCGGTCCTGTCGAGACGCTTCTCGGCCGTGCCGACCGATGCGGTGACGGGCTTCTGTCTTGCCACGGCGGCGCTGTCGCTGGCATGCCATCTCGCATTCGAGACGACCGTTTGGCCGGTATCTGCCGGCCAGTGGGCGGCGGTCGCCGCACTCGGCGCCTTCCCCGTCGGCCTTGCCTTCTTCACGTGGGATCATGGGGTGAAGCATGGCGACATCCAGTTTCTCGGCGTCGCCGCCTATGCCGCCCCGTTGTTTTCCACGCTTTTCCTGGTCGCCGCGGGCCTTGCGGCGCCGAGCTGGCACATCGCCGCCGCCTGCCTGCTGATCAGTGGCGGCGGACTGCTCGCCGCGCTGGCGGGACGCAGGCCGTGAGGAACTCTAAAAGCTGTCCTTGCGCCTGCGGATCTCGCCGAAGATTTCGGCCGGCGAGGCGCCCTCCATGCCGATGGCCGCGGCGACTTCCGGCCTGCCCGCCCGCAGGAACGGATTTGCCCTGAGTTCGGCCTCGACCGTGGTCGGTACGGTCGGTTCTCCGCGGCCGCGCCTGGCCTTCGCGTCGGCGATATAGGACGCGAGGGCCGTATTGGCGGGCTCCACCGTCTCGGCGAACCGGGCATTGGCAAGCGTATATTCATGTCCGCAATACAGAGCGGTATGCGCGGGCAGCGCCGCGATCTTCGAGACTGAGGACCACATCTGTTCCATCGTGCCCTCGAACACGCGCCCGCAGCCGAGCGGAAACACCGTATCGCCGCAAAAGGCGATACGGGCCGCAGGCAGATGCAGGGTGATATGGCCCAGCGTATGGCCGGGCGTCTCCAGCACCTCGACTTCAAAATCCCCGAACCTGTAGACATCGCCTTCCGACAGCGTCTCGTCGATGCCGGGAATCCGGTCCGCCTCGCCTTTCGGCCCGACGACCCTGCAGCCATGCGCGGACTTGAGCGCCGGGATCCCCTGCGTGTGGTCGGCGTGATGGTGTGTGACGAAAATGTGGGTCAGCGGCCAGCCGGTATCGCGCAGCGCCTTCTCGACGGCTTCGGCATCGGGCGCGTCGATGCTGGCGGTGACATTGGCGCCCGCATCATGCACGAGCACGCCGTAATTGTCGTCAAGCGCGGGAAAGAGGTGAACGTCGAGCTTCGGCATCGGCTTGGCCTCCTGTCGTGTTTTCATCGCCGCGAAAAGGCAATTCGCGCACACTGTTTGATCCGGCCGTGAACGACCTTATCATCTGCCTACCATTTCGGTTCCGGGCAGACCACCCGGCCAGAGGACGCGCAATTCCATGTATGTCGACATCCTCGAAATGAAAGGGTTCTATGCGGAGCCCGCGGGCATCGTCGCCAAGCGGCTCATCGGCCTGTGGGTCCACAAGCTGTGGCCCGACATGGCAGGGCTCGATGTCGCCGGCATCGGCTATACGCCGCCCTTTCTGGCCGGCATGCGGCGCAGCGCGGAGCGGGTGCTCACCCTGATGCCCGCGGCCCAGGGCGTCGTGCGGTGGCCTCCGGAGGGACGCTCCACCTCCGCCCTGATCGATGAAACGGACCTCCCGCTGACCAACGGGGCGCTCGATGCGGTGCTCATTGCGCATGCGCTGGAAGCGACGCATGACCCGGGCGCGCTTCTTGGCGAGGTCTGGCGCGTGCTGAAGCCGGAGGGGCGCGTCATGGTGATCGTGCCGAACCGCAGGGGCGTCTGGGCACGGAGCGATATTTCCCCCTTCGGCCATGGCCGGCCCTATAGCCGTCCACAGCTCGCACGGCTTCTGCAACAAGCGGAGTTCGAGCCGAGGCGATGGGTCGACGCGCTCTACGTGCCGCCGTTCCGCAGCGGATTCCTGCTGCGGCTCGCGCCCGCCTTCGAGCGGTTCGGAACCCTGTTGCGTCTTCCGGTGTCCGGCGTGCTCATCGTAGAGGCGGTGAAGATGGCGCATGGCATCCAGCCGGTGCGTGTCAGGCCGATCGAACGGCGCGTGCCGGCGCTCGCCGGCGAACCTGTCATCGGCGCGTCCAGGATTTCCGGCGACCGGTGAGAGGGAAGCCATCTTTCCTTTGCCTTCGCGGGCCCGCCTTCGTAAAACGGGCCGGCAGCGAAAAGGAGCCATTGCCCGATGGGGGACCAGCCCGAACTCTCCAGACTGCGCGAGCAACTCGACCGGATCGACGGCGAGATGCATGCGCTTCTCATGGAACGCGGGACCGTCATCGCCGCCATCAGGGAGGCCAAGCGGAGCGCGGAAACCGGCTCGGCGTTCCGGCCGGGACGCGAGGCGGAGATGATGCGGGCGATCGCCGCGCGCCATGACGGGGTGCTGCCGCTGGCGACGGTCGAGCATATCTGGCGAGAGATCATCGGCACCTTCACCCAGATGCAGGCCGCCTTCAGCATCCATGTCGCCGAAGGCCGTCGCATCGCCATGCGGGATATGGCGCGCTTCTATTTCGGCTTCGCCACGCCGCTGATCGATCATGAGGATGTTGAGGGCGCCCTCGACGCGCTGGCGGGCAATCTCAACGACCTCGCGCTCGTGCCGCTCCGCAGCGGCAGGGCGTGGTGGCGCGATCTCGACGCGAAGCTCGCGATCATCGCGCGCATACCCTTTTTCGGCTTTCCGCAAAGCGTGACGCCCGAGCCGATGCTGGTCGTCGGCGACGCGCGCATCGATCTGCCGGACGGGCCGCGCCTCTATTCGCTCGATGCCGCCGCCGAGGCGCTGCCGGCGGGGATAGGCGAGATCGCGGCGAAGGGGGACGGCGGCAATGGGGAGACGCTGCTGTTGGCCAGCGACCTCGATGAGAGAGCCCTTGCCGACCGCCTGCGCGAAGCGCGTGTCGCGGCCGACCACTTGCGACTTGTCGGCGCCTATGCGAAAGCGGCAGCCTTCGATGCCCGCTAATGGCGGGTAGACACGCGGAAGAGACGACAGTCATGACAATCGACAGGCCGGTACCGCGCGGCGGCGTCACGCGCATTGCCCCTTATGTGCCGGGCAAGGGCGGCGATTCCGGCGGCAAGGTGTTCAAGCTCAGCTCGAACGAAACGCCGCTCGGGGCAAGCCCGAAGGCGGTCGCGGCATTTACCGCCGCGGGCGCGCATCTTGAGCTTTACCCCGACGGTTCCTCCAGTGTCCTGCGCCAGGCGATCGGACAGCGTTACGGTCTTGATCCGGCGCGCATCGTCTGCGGTGCGGGCTCCGACGAACTGCTCAATCTTCTCGCCCATGCCTATCTCGGCCCGGGCGACGAGGCGATCTTCACCGAACACGGCTTTCTCGTCTACAAGATCGCGACGCTGGCGGCCGGCGGCGAGCCCGTCGTCGTGCCGGAGACCAACCTTACCGCCGATGTGGACGCCATCCTCGCGGCGGTCGGCGAGCGCACGCGTATCGTCTTCATCGCCAATCCGAACAATCCGACCGGCACCTATCTCCCGATCGGCGAGATCCGGCGGCTGCACGAGGGTCTGCCGAGACGGGTGCTTCTCGTGCTCGACGCGGCCTACGCCGAATATGTCCGTCGCAACGACTATGAATCGGGCATCGAACTGGTCGCCAGCTATCCCAATGTCGTGATGACCCGGACCTTTTCGAAGATCTACGGGCTCGCGGCGCTCCGTATCGGCTGGGCCTATTGTCCGGAAGGCGTCGCGGACGCGCTGAACCGGATCCGCGGGCCCTTCAACCTGTCGGGACCGGCCATCGCGGCCGGCGCCGCGGCCATCGCCGACGAGCCTTTCGTCCAGACCGCCGTGGAGCATAACGGCCGGTGGCTGGAGTGGTTGACGCGGGAGATCACGGCGCTCGGCCTTGAAGTGACGCCGAGCGTGGGGAATTTCCTGCTGGTCCATTTCCCCGGCGAGACGGGCCGGACGGCGGCGGACGCGGACGTTGCGCTTGTCGCCCGCGGCATCTATCTGCGCCGCCTGGACGCCTACGGTCTTCCCGGTGCGCTGCGCCTTTCCGTCGGCACCGAGGAGGCCAACCGGGCCGTCGTCGACGCGCTCGGGGCTTTTCTGGGGAAAGGGCGATGACGAAACCTCTCTTCGACCGGCTGACGCTGATCGGCATCGGCCTCATCGGCTCGTCGATCGCGCTTGCGGCGCAGCGCGCGGGCGTCGTGCGCGAAATCGTCGTCCAGACCCGTTCGCCGGAGACGCTGGAACGGGCGCGTGCGCGCAATCTCGGCGCGCGCTACGAAACCGATCCGGCCGCGGCGGCGGAGGGCGCCGACCTCGTCATCCTGTGCGTCCCGGTCGGCGCGTTCGAGACGGTCGCCAGAGCCATCGCCCCGAAGCTGAAGCCGGGCGCGATCGTTTCCGATGTCGGCTCGGTGAAGGCAAGTGTCGTGCGCCAGGTCGCGCCGCATCTGCCGAAGGGCGTACATCTGGTGCCGGCCCATCCGGTGGCGGGTACGGAACATTCCGGGCCCGATGCGGGGTTTGCCGAACTTTTCGACGACCGCTGGACGATCGTCACGCCGCCGGAAGGCACCGATCCCGATGCGGTGGCGAAGGTTGAGGCGTTCTGGCGCGCGCTCGGCGCGTTCGTCGAAGTGATGACGCCCGCGCACCACGACATGGTGCTGGCCATAACGAGCCATTTGCCGCATCTGATCGCCTACAACATCGTCGGCACCGCGGCGCATCTGGAAGAGATCACCCAGTCCGAGGTGATGAAGTTCTCCGCCGGGGGCTTTCGCGATTTCACGCGGATCGCGGCATCCGATCCGACGATGTGGCGCGACGTCTTCCTGCACAACCGGGAGGCCGTGCTGGAGATGCTGGCGCGTTTCGGCGAGGATCTCTCCGTCCTGCAGCGGGCGATCCGCTTCGGCGACGGAGACGCGCTTTACGATCTGTTCAAGCGCACGCGGGCCATCCGCCGCGGCATCATCGAAGCCGGTCAGGAAACCGACGCTCCCGATTTCGGAAGGCGCCGCTAGGGTTCGATCCGCAATCTGACTTCGCGCCACGCCCGTCACCCCGAATTGCGAATCGAAGGCGCACGGGTGCCGGGGCTATCTCAGGGCAGGAACGGTGCCGAGCGTGATCGGCCCGAGCCGGACCTCGCCGCCGCGTATCGTCAAATCCGCAGCCGAAGCGGGCTCGCCGTCGATTTCGGTCGGCTGTCCGGCGAAGCGCAGGGCCATTGCCACGATGGGCAGGATGCCGCCGAAGGCGCCTTCCGCGCCGGGGGTTCGGAGGTCGCCCCCGCCCGCCGCCAGTCTCAGATCGCCCTCGGGACGCATCTGGTCGTCGAGCCTGAGCGATCCGCGCAGGTAAATCATCGAACCGTTCTGGACGAGTTTCAGTCGTTCGATGTCGAGCGCGCCGCCGGCGCCCGCGAAAAACGCGAGCGGGTCACCGGTTCGCCGTAGCGGGGCGTTTCGGGCAAGTCCGTTCATTTCCAGCGAGAAGGGCGGCGGCGCGTTGCCCTCCGGCGCGAACAGGATCCCCTCGCCGCTGGCGGCGAGGTCGATATCGCCGGTTTCGCCGTGCCGCTCGCGTATGCGGGCGTGCATTTCCAGCGTGTCGGCGGCGAATTTGTTGGTCTGGCCCGGGAAGCCGGCCAGGCCGGGGGCGTCGCCGGTAACGCCCCTGGCGACAACATCGATCTGGTCGATGCGGCGGGGCCGGGCATGGGCCGACGCCCTCAGGCTCCGCCAATCGCCGCGAATCAGCATGTCGCCATCGCCGGCAGCCAGATTGAACGGCCCGTCGAGCCGCGCGATGACCCGGCCGAGCTCGTAGGCTTGCGCAAGCAGCTCAAATCGGCCGGCTGCGATCTTGTAGCGGCGTCCCTCCGGGTCGGTAATCGTGCCTTCGATCGCGGTGCAACCGATTTCGACGCGGAAAGGGTAGCCGCCCCCGAAGCGGTCGTGGCAGGTCCACTCGCGCCCGCGCGCGGTCTCGTCTGCCAGAAAGAGGTCGAAACGGTTGTTGGCTTCGCGCGATGCGTAGAACCAGACGCCGGTCCAGCCGGCGGCGATGAGAAGAACGAGGACCAGCATGGCGATCGGCAGAATCGGGCGACGGCGCATTTGAACCGGGGCTTGCAAACGCTTCTCCAAGAGTGAAAACCTGCCTTCGGCAGTCGGCGGCGATTGGAAGTTTATGCGCGAATACTGGGTCTTTGGCTATGGCTCGCTGATGTGGAAGCCAGGCTTTGCTTTTCTCGAACAGCAGCCGGCAAGGCTGCACGGCTATCATCGTGCACTATGTGTCTATTCTTGGGTGCACAGGGGCACGCCGGACCGCCCGGGTCTCGTTCTCGGGCTCGATCGTGGCGGCAGTTGCCGGGGCGTCGCCTTTCGCGTCTCCTCCCATGCCTGGGATGACGTCGTCGCCTATCTGCGCGAGCGCGAGCAGGTAACGGCGGTCTACCGCGAAAAGACGCTGAACGCCCGCCTGCTGCTGGAGGGTAGGGTGGTTGCAGCGCTGACCTATGTCGTTGATCGTTCCCACAGACAATATGCGGGCGTGCTGTCTCCGCACGATCAGGCGCGAATCGTCTCCGGCGCGAGCGGCCGGTCGGGGGCGAATCGGGAATATGTGGAAAACACGCTCGCTCACATGCGCGATGAGGGCATCACTGACGACCGGCTCTCCGCCGTCGGCACAGTCCTGGCGCGGGCTGATTGAAGCTCTGCCCGCGCGGAAGCGGTTTAGGCAATCCCTCAGGCCGCCGCGAGCAGGAACTGCGCCTCGGGTACGGGGACACCGGCGGCGCGCAGATCATCGATGACCGCGCCGCGGGCCGACATCGTCTCGGCCAGCGCATGAATGTGCAGTTCGCAATTGCCGCGGGCCAAGGCCGCCTCGATTTCCGCGAAAGCGTCGAGTGTGCCGCCCATGCCGATCCAGACGGCCTGCCGACGGCCGTCATCGCCCTTGCGGGCAACGAGGACGACATGATCATAGGTTTCGGTCAGGTCGCCAATGCCGGCGATGCGGAAGAGATACTGACGGCCGGACCGCCCCTGCCAGTAGCGGAACGCATCCGCCAGACGCGTTCCGGCGAGAACGGAAGGACTTCCGATATCGTGCAAAAGACCGAGCTGGCTATTCATTTCTGGCCTCCAACGTGTCGCTCCGGAGAGGAATACTCACGCAAGAACAAAACTAGAACAAACGCCCCTCGATGTCAATTATGTGGTGCGGCGGTGGCCGCTATGCAAGATTCGCTCCCGGTCCCGGGTCGTGGGTCAAACGCCGGACGTGCGCAATTTGTTCCGCTTGGCGGTCATCTCGTTTACGCTACGGCGAGTTCCGCCAGTCTCTGGCGCGCCTGACGCGGGAGCGGAAGGGTCGGGTGGGCGGCGGCGGCCTCCTGCAAAAGCCGGTCGCAGGACGTTTCGATTTCGTTCTGCAGCTTCGTCATGAACTCGGCATGTTCCAGTCCCGGTTGGATGGGCGGAAGAAACTCGATGACGGCGGTGCCGGGGTATCGCATGAAGCGGCGGCGCGGCCAGAAGAGACCGGTGTTCATGGCCACGGGCAGCACCGGAACGCCGCTGTTTGCGTAGAGGAATGCAGCCCCGACCTTGTATTGCGGCGCGGCGCCGGGCGCTCGCCGCGTGCCCTCCGGGAAAATGATGATCTGGCGGTTGTCGGCGAGTCTCAACGCCGCGTCCGCGTTCATCTGGCGCAGCGCCTTGGAGCGCGCGCCGCGCCTTACCGGCACCATCCAGGTCTGCACCATGTACCAGCCGAACAGCGGCAGCCAGACAAGCTCGCGTTTGAGAATATAGGTGGGGCGCCGGAAGACAGGCGCCATTCCGAACGTCTCCAGGAACGACTGGTGCTTGGAGGCGACGATGAAGCCGCCCTTGGGAATGTTCTCAAGGCCGCGGAACTCGATCTTCGTGCCGCAGATCACCTTCAGCAGCCAGACCGATGAGCGGCACCATGCGAAGGCGACGATCCATATCCAGCGCCGCGAGACCGTGAACGGCAGGCCGAGGATCATGAAGACGAAAAGATTGACGTAGAAGAGGGTATTGAAGATCAGCGAGCGTGCGGCCATTGCGTTTCCCGTTCCGCGGACGGCGGTTCGGAACGTTTATGAGGACATATCCTATCGCGCAAGGGCGGCGGCCGTGGCTTCGCGGGTGGTGCTGGGCTTGCCGAGGCGCATATGCAGCCGCGCCAGCAGGTATTTTGCGTATTCGGAAGCCATGACGCGCATGACTTCCTGATCGGTCCACCAGCGTTCCAGGGCCAGTCTTTCGGTACGCACGGGATAGGGGCGGAGCGTGAGGTCCGGAGCGCTTCGCGACAGTTCCATCATGCTGCGCGGCATATGATAGGCGCTGGTGACGACGAGCAGCGTGCCGAAACCGTTCTCGCTCGCCCAGTTGCGCGCGACCTCGGCATTGCCGACCGTGTTCAGGGCATCATGGTCGAGGTCGATGCAGCATGAGAACAATCCATCGCTGCCGCTGACCATCCGGGCGATCTCCTCGCTCGTGGTGTCGGGATGAACGCCGCTGATCAGCAGGCGTCTGCCGCGCCCGTCGCGCAGCAGCGCGACGGCGTCCGCGATGCGCGATTCACCGCCCGTCAGCGCCACGATGCCGTCGGCGCTGATGCCCGGCGCGGGCACCGTTGTCGCCACCATGTGGGCGAACTGGACGAACCCTCCCAGGAGAAAGAGCGCGAGCAGAACCAGCAAGCCGGTCGCAAGCCGTACGAGCTTGCCGCCGGGGCGGGCGATGCGGCGTGCCATCCGGTTCCTGTCTGTCATCGCGACCGTTGCCGTCCGATTTGAATCGCGTTCGTATATTGCCTCGCTCTTGTCCATCACCGGCCAGAATATGTTGAAAAATGCGGCCAAATCCAGCCCGCGCAATATCCTCAGTCGAAAACCTCCAGGAACCGGTAGACGGCCCATCGCGAGGTCAACCCGGTCAGCAGCGCGATGAGGACGAGGGTCGCGACGACCGCGACGTAGGCGCCGGGACCGACGGTCAGATTGCCGAACAGCGCGCCGATCTGATCACCGGCGGGCGTTGCGACGAATTGCGAGGCGCCCCATGCCGCCAACCCGAGGAAAACGAAGGTCGCGGCACCGCCGGCAAGACCGCCCTTTACGCCGATCATGAAGAAATGGTGGGTGAACTGACGGGCGATGAAATTTTCCTTCGCGCCGACCAGATGCAGAACTTCCACGACATCCCGGTTGCCCGCCATCGCACCCCTTGTGGCGAAAACGACCGACAGGGCGGTCGCAGCCAGCACGAGCCCGAGGACGATGAGCCCGCCTCCGGTCAGCGTGCGGGCCATGATTCGCAAACGGCTTTGCCAGACCTGATGATCGTCGAGGCTGGCGTGGGGCGCCCGGGCGACGATCACGTCGCGCAGCCTGCCGATATCGGGCGGTGCTGCCGGATCGACCTCGACGACAACGAGGCGCGGCACCGGCAGGCCGGCAAGGTCCGTTCCGGTTCCCAGCCATGGAGCAAGAAGCGCCTCCATCTCTTCCTCGGACATGATCCGGACGGCGCGAACGCCGGCGACCTCGCGCGCCGCCGTCGCCGCTGCCTCCGCCTCCCGCGCGATATCGGCACCGTCCGCGGGCATGATCTGGATCGTCAGTTCCCGTGCGATGTCGGCCTGCCAGCTGTCGGCCGCGCCGCGGATGGCGAGCACCGCCACACCGGTCAGGCAGGCCAGAAAGGTCATGATGGCGATCACCACGATCAGCGAGCGGCCGGGGATGTTGAGCGAAGGCACGATCGGCGCGGTCGGCCTGAGGCTGGCCTCGAGCGCCTCGCTGCGCCCCTTGGGCGGGCCGGAGGGGACCGGCCGCTTGACGCGTATCCTTTTCACGGCGGCTCGGGGCATGCGGCGGCGCAGCCTTTCCTCAATCGTAAATGTGCAGGCGGCCGTCATTTAGGACGAGCCGGCGGGCGTCATACTGATCCATCAGGGCAATGTCATGCGTCGCAATGATGACCGTCGTGCCGAGCCTGTGCAGTTCCATGAACAGCCGCAACAGCCGGCGCGCGAGGGTGGGATCCACATTGCCCGTGGGCTCGTCGGCGAGCAGCAGTTCGGGCTGGCCGATGACGGCTCTGGCGATCGCTGCACGCTGTTTCTCTCCGCCGGACAGGATGGAGGGCGCGGCGTGAATCCGATCTTCCAGACCGACCCATTGCAGCAGCTCGATGACGTCGCGGCGATAGGCTTCCTCTGGCTTGCCCATGACGCGAAGCGGCAAGGAGACATTCTCGAAGGTCGTCAGGTGATCGAGAAGGCGAAAATCCTGAAAGACGACGCCGATGCGGCGGCGAATCGTCGGCAGGGTCGCGCGGGACAGCGTCGCCGCGTCGTGGCCGAAGACATTGATCAGCCCGCGGGTCGGGCGGAGCGCGAGGAATAGCAGGCGCATCAGCGATGTCTTGCCCGCGCCCGAGGGACCGGTCAGAAACTGGAAGGAGCCGCGTTCGACGTTGAACGATATGTCGCGCAGAACTTCCGGCCCCATGCCGTAGCGCAGTCCGACATTCTCAAAACGGATCACCGTGAAAGCCTTTCCAGCATTGCTGCCGCGTTTGTCGCAGTGCCGGCGTTAACATCCCATTAAGCATAAGCGCAAATGAGCCGGCGCGAGGCCATTTTCCGATCGTTAACGCTCCGGTCCTTAAAGTGGCTGCGATAGCAACCCTGATCGTGACCCGAGATCCGCCAGCCTTTCAATGAATATAATCTGTCCAGCCTGTCTGACGCATTATGCGGTCGACCTGCGCTTTCCCGAGCAGGGCCGGAAAGCACGCTGCGCCAAGTGCGGCGAAGTCTGGCATGCCGTTGCGCAGGGGCCTGTGTCCGTTGCGCCGGCTCCGGCATCCGGCCGGTCTTGGGGCACCGTGGCCGGCGTGGCGAGGGACGCCGGCGAATCGCCGGACGCGGAAGCGGGTGCCGACTTCCACGCCCCGTCCGACGGCTCCATGCCCGAACCCATGCCACAGGTCGAACCGGCGCCGGACATCGCATGGATGCAGGCGCTGGCGGAAGAGGATGCGCGCGCCCGGCGCGCCAGGCTCGTGGATGACGAGGACGACAGCAAGCCGGCAAGCGGGCGCAGGGTGACGATCCGGCGCCGCCGGTCCATGTCGACGGCGCGAATCGCGCAGGCTTTCGTCGTCGGGATGACCATCGCCGGGCTGGCGGCCGCCTTCACCCACAAGGAGGACATCGTCGCGCTGGCGCCTTCGACGGCGCGTCTCTACGCGCTTGCCGGCATCGAGGTCAATATTCGCGGTCTCGCCTTTGAAAACCTCAAATTCGCGCAGGAAAACGAAAGCGGCGTCCCGGTGCTTTCCCTGTCAGGCGATATCGTCAACGTCGCCGGAAGGAATGTCGAAGTACCGCTGATCCGCCTGTCGCTTGCCGGCAGGAACACGCCGGAACTCTACAGCTGGACGATCGAACCGACGTTGACCTCGCTCGGCCCGGGCGAAAGCCTGCCTTTCACGGCGCGGCTGGCGGCACCGCCGCGCGATGCGGCGAGCGTGTCGGTCCGTTTTGTCGACAATCCACCCACCCGGCTGGGCCTTGCCCGCTGATTGCCGCATTCGCGGTGAACATCGCCGTTTCAACTTGTGCTAGGTTCGATCGGCCTCCCGGCCTGCTTGTCGCCATGTTCCCAGCGGCAGGCTTCGGCAGGAGGGAGCGCACGGAAAGGGACGGAATGGGACGCATTCTTCTCGCCGAAGACGATGACTCGGTGCGGGCTTTCGTTCGACGCGCGCTCGAGATGGATGGACACGAGGTCGTGGAGGCGCGCGACGGCGCCGAGGCGGCCTCGGTGCTTGCCGGGGATTCGCATTTCGACCTGATCCTCAGCGACATCCAGATGCCGGTCATGGACGGTATCGCGCTCGCGCTGACCGTCGCGCGCGACCATTCAGCCATTCCGCTGGTGCTGATGACGGGCTACGCGCATCAGCGCGAGCGCGCGCACGGTCTGGAGGAAATCGTCCGCGACATCGTCCAGAAGCCGTTCACGCTGGCGGAAATCCGGGAACGCGTGGCGCTTGCGCTGCGGCCCGCCGCGTAAGCCGTCTTCAGAAGCCTTCGATCAGACGTTCCAGATAGTTGCGTTCAGCCGACGGCAACGACGGTTCGGAGAGCCGCTTGCGCAATTCTTCCAGAATACGCCTCGCCTGTTCCGCATCGAAGACTTCCGGCGTCTTTACACCCAGGCCGAGATCGTTCCCGCGCTGGTCGCGCGGCCGCCCCAGCGGATCGGTCGGTGCGCGGCCGATGCCGGTGCCGCGACCCTGCTGCGCCATCTGCTGCTGGAGCTGGTTCATCATCGACTGGGCGCCGTTGCGCAGCTGGTCCAGCGCGCGTCCCTGGTTGTCGACAGCGTCGCCAAGGCGGTTCTGGCCGATATTGCCTTCAGCCTCACCCATCTCCCGACCGGCTTCGCCCATGCCCTGTTCGGGATTCTGGCCGCGCTCGCGCATCCGGGCCATGAGCTCGTTGAGCGCGTCCCGCAGCGCCTGCTGCTGGCGCGCGAGGCCCTCGCGGTCGCCCTGCCCCTGTTCGCCCTCGCCCCGCTCGCCTTCCTGGCCCGGCTGATTCTGTTCTCCTTGCTGACCCGGCCGGTCCATCCTGAAGGTCCGGTCCATCAGTTCCTGCTGGCGCCGCATCAGTTCGCCGAGTTCCTCGAGCGTCCTGGCCATGTCCTGCTGCTGCTGATTCTGCTGTCCGGGCCGCGCCATCTGCAGATTGTTCATCATGTTCTGCAGCTGGTTGAGCAGTTCGCGTGCCGCGTCACGCGCGCCGCTTCTGGCAAGCTGCTCGATCTGGTCCATCAGACGATCCAGATCCTGCGCGCTCATGGATTGCTGCATCTGTTCCTGCGAGAGCTCGGGCAGGTTTTCCGGGTCGCCGGCCTGCCTGGCGAGCTCGTCCATGAATTCCGCCATCGCCTGACGAAGCTGGTCCATCAGCCGTCGGATTTCCTCGTCGGAAGCGCCGTTTTCAAGGGCCTGCTTGAGCTGTTCTTGAATGTCGCGGAGATTGCGGGCCGCGAGCGAAAGCGAACCGTCCTCGATGGCGAGCGCCACGTCCCACAGATAGTCCACGACACCGCGCAGATCATCGTCTGAACGGGCGTTCTTCAGCCGCCAGTAGGCGGTGTTGATGCCGAGATAGACGGGCACGCTGTCGATGTGCTTCTCCGGCGCGATCGTCAACGCCTGAAGAGCCCGCCCGACATGCTCCGCGCTGGTCTTGTCGAGCGCCAGCGTCCGGCGCTGTTCGATGATGGCGCGGGCAAGCGGCCGGGAAAACGGCCGGGACGGCAAAACGAGGTCGACGGGCTCGCTGTAGCCGTTCTGCTCCGCCGCGTCGCGGGCCTTTAGCGTCATCCTGACCGGCACGCCTGCCCAGGGATGGTCGCGCAGGTCGCGCATGGTGCGCGCCTCGCCGGCGCGGGCGGCCGCCTTGGGCAGCACCAGATCGATCGTCGGCGCGGGCACGAGCGGCTCGGCGCCGTGCTGCGGCGCATCGGCGGCAAGGGCCGTTTCGGCAGTCGCGGCGACGACGCCGTAGTCGTCGCTGACGGCATAGTTCAGCTCCAACGCGCCGCCGGGCGTGAGGCCGGGCTCGCCCGTCAGGCGGATCGTCGGCGGATTGTCGGCAAGCACGGCCACCGGCCAGCGATGGATCGTCCGCTCGCCGACATCGACGGTGATGGTGCCGTTCGCGGTGAGTTCGTAGCCGAATTCCGCCGCCGTGCCATCGTCTCCGCCACGGACGATCGGTGTCGGCGTTCCCTGTTCGGGATGGAAGGTCACGCCCAGACGCTGACGTTCGCTGCGCAGCACGAACCGGCTGCCTTCCGGCACTTCCACGGTGCCCGTCAGCGTCTCGTCAAGCAGGACCGGTACGCGGCCGGTATAGGCGGGCGGCGAAATCCATGCGTCCAGCCGGCCGGGCGGCAGCCCCGATTCCGCTGGACCGCCGAACGCCGCGGCGACGCGTCCGCCGCGCTGCTCGCCGGCCTGGACAAAGGCGGCGACCGCAACCAGCAGCACCAGCGCCCGCAACGCCCACGGATCCCGTCCGGCCATGCCGGGAGAGGGAAGCCCCGCCGAAACCGCGCCGAGCCGTTGCCGCATGCGCTGCAGATGGGCCTGCCACAGAGGATCAGCCTCGGCGGCGTCGCCGCCCGCAGGCCGGTCCGAGAGCGCCATGACCGGACGGTGCGGCCGGGCGCTGAAACGGTCGAGACGGGCAAGGATGTCGGCGCGGCGCGGTGCGTGCAGATGGCGCAGCGGATAGAGCGCGACCAGGGCTGCGAGACAAAAGCCGATCAGCAGCGCGATGCGCAGCGCAAAAGGGGCAAATAGCCAGAGGCCGGCCCAGGACGCGGCGAGAAACAGACCGGCAACGCAAAGAAAGGCGGCGAGCGGCGGCCAGGCCCGTTCCCAGATCAAGGCCGCCCTTGCGCGAAACGCGGCACCCGCCCATTCAGGCGGCAATCTCGCGCCGTCGCGCGTCGTGCGGGTCTCGTCCATACGAAGAAACTATCGCTTCAAAAGACTGGCGCGGCAATGGCCACGCTCATCACAAGCTGTTGCACTCGGCCGCGTTCACAGCCACCCGGGCAGCCTGTCCAGAGCGATCAGCGCGTCGACTTCGACACGGGGGCGGATGACCGCCCATTCGCCGCCCCTGACCAGGATTTCCGGGACCAGGGGGCGGGTGTTGTAGGTCGATGCCTGGACCGCGCCATAAGCGCCGGCTCCCATCAATGCGATCAGGTCGCCGCGGCCAAATTGCGGCAGGTCGCGGCCAAGGGCGAGATAGTCGCCCGTCTCGCAGACCGGGCCGACGACGTCAGCGGGGGCGTGCGGGGTCTGCGAAAGCCTCTGATCGACCGGCAGTATGTCGTGGTGGGCCTCGTAAAGCGTCGGCCGCACGAGGTCGTTCATCGCCGCGTCGGCGATGACGAACCGCTTCGCCTCGCCCTGCTTCACATAGATGACGGAGGCGACGAGAATGCCGGCATTGCCGACGATCATGCGGCCGGGCTCGAAGATCACCTTGCACTTAAGCTTCTCCACGTGGCGGCGCACGATCGCGGCATAGTCGGCGGGCGCCGGTGGCGGTGAGAGGCGGGAATCGTAGGGGATGCCGAGGCCGCCGCCGAGATCGACATGGCGGATCGCATGGCCGTCGGCGCGCAGCTTGCCGACGAGATCGTCGAGCCGGGCGAAGGCTGCGTCATAGGGCTTCAGGTCGGTGATCTGCGAGCCGATATGCATGTCGATGCCGGCCACCTCGATACCCGGCAGCGCGGCGGCGCGCGCATAGACCGCGCGGGCCTGCGTCCAGGGAATGCCGAACTTGTTCTCCGACTTGCCGGTCGCGATCTTCGCATGGGTCAGCGCGTCGACATCGGGATTGATGCGAAGGGAGACCGGGGCCTTCACGCCTTTGGAGACGGCGACCGCGTTGAGCGCCTCGAGTTCCGGCTCGGATTCCACGTTGAGGCACAGGATCGCGCTGTCGAGGGCGAGCGAAAGCTCCGCGTCGGTCTTGCCGACGCCGGAGAAGACGATTTTGCGGGCGGGTATGCCGGCGGCGAGCGCGCGGCGCAACTCGCCGCCCGACACGACGTCGGCGCCCGAACCGAGACGCGCCAGCGTCTTGAGCACGGCCTGGTTGGAATTGGCCTTCATCGCGTAGCAGACGAGCGTGTCCATCCCCGCGAAGGCCTCAGCGAAGACCCGGTAGTGACGCTCCAGCGTCGCGGTCGAATAGCAATAGAAGGGCGTGCCGATCTCGCGCGCGATCTCGGGCAGGGGCACGTCTTCGGCGTGCAGGACGCCGTCGCGATAGTCAAAATGATGCATGGCGCGTCAGTTCAGCAGGCCGTCGAGAATGAAAGGCCGGTTCGGTTTTTCGGCCGGAATGCCGTCGCTCGTCGCGGGGCCCTGGTCGGGCTTGCCGGGCGGCGGCTCCAGCGGGCCCTTTCGGCCGCAGGCGGAAACCGCAAGCGCGAGCATCGAAACCATCAGCAATGTGAGCAGCGCGCGTAACATGTCCCGTCCCCATCTTCCCGACCGCCGCGCGGCTCTTCGGATTTCCGCGCGAAGGATGCAATTATCAGATATCGCCGGTGATGAAAACGCTGTCAGCGAAGCCTTTCAAGCCATTGCCGGGCCTGGGCGCGGACATTCTCCGGCGCGGTGCCGCCGAAGCTCGTGCGGCTGGCGACCGAGCGTTCGACCCCGAGCACGCCGAAGACCTCGGCGGTGATCGCCTTCGAGACGCCCTGCATGTCTTCCAGTGAAAGGTCTTCAAGCGCGCAGCCACGTTCGGAGGCCAGGGCGACGATCGCGCCGGTGACGTGATGAGCCTCGCGGAAAGGCATGGCGCAAGTGCGCACAAGCCAGTCGGCGAGATCGGTCGCGGTCGCATATCCTGCGCCGGCGGCTTCCCGCATGCGTTTCGCGTCAGGCTGCAGATCGGCGATCATGCCATCCATCGCGGCGACGCACAGCGCCACCGCCTCGAAAGCGTCGAAGGCCTGTTCCTTGTCTTCCTGCATGTCCTTGGAATAGGCGAGCGGCAGCCCCTTCATGACGGTAAGCAGCCCCTGCAGCGCGCCGAAGATGCGGCCCGTCTTGGCGCGAACGAGTTCGGCAGCGTCCGGGTTGCGCTTCTGCGGCATGATGGAGGAGCCGGTGGAGAAGGCGTCGGAAAGCCGCACGAACGTAAACTGCGCCGAGCACCAGATCACGATCTCCTCGGCAAGGCGCGACAGATGCATGGCGATGATCGCCGAGGCGGCGAGCGCCTCGATGACGAAATCGCGGTCGGCCACGGCATCGAGCGAGTTGGCGGTCGGCCGGTCGAACCCCAGCGCCTTCGCCGTCATGGCGCGATCGATGGGAAAGGATGTGCCGGCGAGCGCCGCGGAGCCGAGGGGGCTCTCGTTCAGCCGTGCCCTGGCATCGCTGACACGGCCGCGGTCGCGCGCCAGCATTTCCACATAGGCGAGCATATGGTGGCCAAAGGTGACCGGCTGGGCCGATTGCAGATGCGTGAACCCAGGCATCACCGTGTCGGCGTGCTCAAGCGCACGCATGGCGAGCGTCTTCTGCAGGGCGGCAAGGGCGGGATCGAGCGCATCGAGGAAATCGCGCACATAGAGGCGAAAATCGGTCGCGACCTGATCGTTGCGCGAGCGGGCGGTGTGCAGGCGTCCGGCAGCAGGGCCGATCAGCGCGGCAAGCCGCGATTCCACATTCATGTGGATGTCCTCCAAGGCTCTGGAGAACGCAAACCTGCCACCATCGATCTCGGCCGCGACGTCCTGCAGGCCTTTGTCGATCGCTTCGGCATCGGCTTTGTCGATGATGCCCGTTGCCGCGAGCATTGCGACATGGGCGCGCGAGCCGGCGATATCCTGGGTCGCCAGCTTCCTGTCGAAGTCGATGGAGGCGTTGATCGCTTCCATGATTTCCGAGGGGCCGCGCGAGAAGCGGCCGCCCCACATCGTATTGCTCATCGATAACTGCCCGTCTTTTTGATCGCGCGCGGAGCGGGATATAGAGGAAATTGCGCGCTCAAGGCAATCTTGCGCCCTTGTCGACCTCTTCGCCGGTCATCGCCCAGACGAAATAGGGACGCAGCCTGGCATAGAGATAGCGTGCGCCGAACGGGAACAAATGATTGTTGTCGCGGTAGAGCGAGTGCTCTCCGATATAGGGGCGGCAGAGCTTGTCGTCACAGAAGAAATCGGTCGGATCGACATATTTTGCGTTGGGAATATCTGCGACCATGTCGCGAATCCAGGCGTTCGCCTTCGCCGTGGTCCTGTCGATATAGGACCGTGGGCGGGCGCAATAGTCCCAACCCAGCCCGTAGCGCTCGGCCCGCGGCAGACAGTCGGCGATGATCTGCGAGAAATCAGGGATGGCCCCGAGCACCAGCAAGCGATTCCTGCCGCCGTCGGAATAGAGTTCCAGGCGTTTTCTCGTGGCTGCCAGCATTTCTTCAAGCATGTCCGGGCGGGTGACGCGCAGGAACATGTAGCTCCACAACCGCTCGACGATCCAGAAGCGCTCGTCGGCCGGGTTGGCGGCATATTTGTCCGCGATGACCTGCCGGATCTTCGGGCAATCGCCCATGTCCGGCGGCATTCCGTCGACCTGAGGACAATAGTCGCGGAAGCGCTTCGGCCTGATGCCGAAGGGCGCGGCTTCGTCGATGAAGGTAGCGATCATGTGGTCGGCATGCGAATCGCCTTCCAGGAAACCGGCAATGTGACGGCCGGTCTTGCAGGAATCCGCCTCGCAGACGATGGCGGGCGGCGGGATCAGCGAATTGTCGCCGACCCGCTCCGGCGCGAAGCGCGTCAGGAAGAACACCGTGCCGCCGACACCGCCGACGAGCAGGATGCAGATGAGCGCGCCGGCGCCGCCGGCGAGCGTGGGCTTCCAGCCGAGTGCGCGCAGATTGCGCCCGTGCCGCCACTGGCGGATCGGCACCTCCACGTAGCGATAGGTCAGATAGGCGGGCAGCAGGGACAGCAGGCCCATGGCGCCCAGAAGGGGAAGCGATTCATTGCCGAATGCGGCAATGCTCGCCAGCGACATGAGCGGCCAGTGCCAGAGATACCAGCTGTAGGAAATCAGCCCGATCGCCACCATCGGGCGCACCGAGAGGGCGCGCGCGACGGCTGACGCGGGCGAAACGAGGCCGCCCAGCAGCACCAGTGCGCATCCCAGGACAGGCACCAGGACCATATAGCCGGGGAAGAATCCGTCCGCGAGATCCACCGTGACCGACAGGATGATGAGGGCGCCGCCGGCAATGCCGAGGGCGCCGCCGATCCGAGGGTCGCGCGTGAGGAGAGGAAGACCGGCAAAATAGGCAAGGGCGCCGCCCAGGATGAACTCCCACGCGCGCCAGGTGATCATGTAGAAGGCCCTGTTCGTGCCGCGATCGACCGTGAAATAGATGCAGCCGGCAAGGCTCGCCGCGAAAACGGCAATTGCGACGATGCGCAGCAGCGAGGAGGCGGAATATCCCCTTCGCCGCACGAACCAGAACAGCGCCATCAGGGCAAGCGGGGCGAGGATGTAGAACTGCTCCTCCACCGAAAGCGACCAGGTGTGGAGCAGCGGCTTCTTCAGGGCGCCGATATCGAAATAGCCCTGCTTCGTCATGAAGAAGAAATTCGAGGCGAACAGGGAGGAGAAGATGACCGACTGCGTGTACCACTCCCATTCGAAAGGCGAGATGAGAATGGCGGCCGCGATCAGGAAGCTGCCGAGGATCATCACGAAGAAGGGCGGCAGGATGCGCAGCGAACGGCGGGCGTAGAACGTCGCGAGCGAGAATTTTCCCTCGCGCAGTTCGGCGATGATCTGATTGATGATCAGGAAGCCGGAGATCACGAAGAAGATGTCGACCCCGACATAGCCGCCATAAAAGCCCGGCAGGCCGGAATGATAGGCGACGACGGCGGTCACCGCGATGGCCCGCAGCCCGTCGATATGACCGATCCGGGGGCCGTCGGTCGGGTGGGAAGCGTGCGACGCGCTATAGCTGGCAGGTCTCATGCGGTGACAGGACCGTTGTGGAAAGTCCGTCGCTTATAATGGGAGCGCGGCTGTCGCGCAAAGCCAAAGGGGCCGCATCGGGCGTCGGCGCGGCGATCATCTGGCAAGGCCGGCCGAAACCTCCTTGCCTGTCATCGCCCAGACCATGTGCGGGCGGAGCTTCGCATAAAGCCAGTCGGCACCGAAAAGGCTTAAATGGTTGTTGTCCCGGTAAAGAATCGAACGTTCGACATAGGGCCGGCAGAGGGTCTTGTCGCAGAACATCTCGACCGGGTCGATGAAGCGCGCATTCGGCAGCTTCGTGACGATATCGCGGACGATCCTGTTGGCGACGCCCGTGGTCTCGTCGATCTCCTTGCGCGAGATGCCGCAATAGTCCCAGCCGAGTCCGTATCGCTCCGCCCGATAG
This sequence comes from Flavobacteriaceae bacterium, assembly GCA_050249695.1. Lineage (GTDB taxonomy): Bacteria > Pseudomonadota > Alphaproteobacteria > Rhizobiales > Tepidamorphaceae > JACKJP01. Next base: position 47,973 of record JBFWQA010000009.1, read on the forward strand.
ATGCATTCGGTGGCGAGATAGGGAAAATCGGGGATCGCGCCGATGACCAGCAGGCGGTTGCGACCGCCATCGGAATAGAGTTTCAGCCGGTCCTCGATCGCCTTGATGAAGAACGGCCTGTCCTGCGGGCGGGTCAGCTTGAGCAGCATGTAGGACCAGAGGCGTTCCACGATCCAGAAGCGCTCCCCCGGCGGGAAATCGCTCATCGCCCTGTCGATGGCCGCGCGCGCGGCCGGACAATCGCCCATGTCGGGCGGCATGCCGGGCGGGAGCGGGCAATTGGCCCGGAAGCGCTCGATCCTGGCCACGTTGAAGGGCGTCGATTCGTTCAGCAGCGTGCCGAACATCCGCGCCGCATGGGAGTCGCCTTCCATGAAGCCGGCCGAGAGCGGGTGATCGGCGCAGGCTTCGCCCCGGCACGCCGTGCGGGGCGGCGGGATCAGGGCGGCGTTTCCGTCGATCTCGGGGGCGTGGCGCTCCAGGGCGTAAAGGATGCCGCTGGTTCCGCCGACAATGACGGCGCAGGCCAGCGTCATCGCAAGGCCCGCGAGCGCCGGCCTCCAGCCGAGGGCGCGCAAGTCGCGGCCGCGCCGCCAGCGGCGGATCGGCAGTTCCAGATAGCGGTAGCTCAGCACCGCCGGGACGAGCGCGGCGAGCCCCATCGCCGTCTTCAGCACCGTCGATTCACTCCAGAAGACCGAGATGTGGATGAGGGAGATCAGCGGCCAGTGCCACAGATACCAGCCATAGGATATCAGTCCGATCGCGACCATCCAGCGCAGCGAAAGAAGCCGGGCCACCGGGCTGTCGGGCGCGATGAGGCCGGACAGCAGCAGCAGCGCGGTGCCGGCGACGGGGACGATCGCGGCATAGCCGGGATAGAACCCGTCGCCCAGATCGATCGCGACCGACAGGAGAACCAGCAGCAGGCCGAGCGCTCCAAGCCCAGAGGCCAGCCTTGCGTTGCCGCGCAGGAAGGGGGCCGTCGCCGCCCAGGCGACGGCGCCGCCGGCGACGAATTCCCAGGCCCGCCACGTGATCATGTAGAAGCCGCGGTTCGGTCCCTCCGCGGCGGTCATGAAGAAGCAACCGACAAGGCTGGCGACGAACACGGCGGTTCCGACGCCCATCAGCGCGAGGTCGGGAGGAATGCGCCGCTTCCGCACGGCCCAGAACAAGGCGATCAGCGCGAGCGGAGCGATGATGTAGAACTGTTCCTCCACCGACAGCGACCATGTGTGGAGCAGGGGCTTCTTGAGGGCATTGATGTCGAAATAGCCCTGCTTCGTCATGAAGAAAAAATTCGAGGCAAAGAGCGACGAGAACACCGCCGACAGGCCGAACCATTCCCATTCGTAGGGCGGCACCAGAATGGCGAGGGCGAGCAGGAAGCTGCCGACGATCATCGCCAGGAAGGGCGGCAGGATGCGCAGCGAACGGCGGGCATAGAACGTCGCCAGCGAGAACCGGCCCTCGCGTATTTCCGAGACGATCTGATTGATGATCAGGAAGCCGGAGATCACGAAGAAGATGTCGACCCCGACATATCCGCCATAGAAGCCCGGCAGGTCGGAGTGATAGGCGACGACCGACGTCACAGCGATGGCGCGCAGGCCGTCGATATGGGCGATGCGCGGCCCCTCGGTGGGATGGGTTGCATCGTGGGCGCGGGTGAAGAGATGTCGCATCAGGTCGGAGGAGCCCTTCGGTGATGCTCCCGCTTATACGGAGGAGTAGGGGCACGCGCAAAAAATTGATGGGCGCGACGTCGATTTTTCGCCCTCATGGCATTAGATGCTCTGCCGGGATTCGACGAATCCGTCGAACCGCGTCCATTGGGGAGTGTCCATTTCGTGAGCGACAAGCAGCGATCGTTACGCTGGGGCGTGCCGGTCATCATCGTCATCGTCGCCGTGATCGGCGCGGGCGTGCTCCTGCAGCAGGGCAACGAGGCCGGGACGGTGGCAGCCTGTGCGGCGAGCGACGCGAAGCTGGCCGGGCTGGAGCCACTGGCGCGCGGCGAAGTGGCCGCGTTCACCGTTCCGGGCAGGTCGCAGCTATTGCCCGACCTTTCCTTCATCGACGGCCAGGGCAGGGAGCGGCACCTTTCCGAATGGCGGGGCCGGACCGTCCTTTTGAATGTCTGGGCGACCTGGTGCGCGCCCTGCCGGCACGAGATGCCCGCGCTCGACCGCCTGCAGGCCACCATCGGGTCGGACCGGTTCGAGGTCGTCGCGGTGAGTATCGACATTGGCGATACGGCGAAGGCCGAGACGTTTCTGAAAGAGATCGGGATTGCCGAGCTTGAGTTCTATGCCGACCCGACAACGGGGGTCTTCAAGGATCTGAAGGGGGTCGGCAGGGCACCGGGCATGCCGACCAGCCTGCTCATCGACGCGAATGGCTGCGAACTGGGCTTCATCGCCGGGCCGGCCGAATGGGATTCGGCCGATGCGATGCGGCTGATACAGGCGGGCATGACCTCGCCGGAATAGATGTCAGGCCGATATATCCACATTGCCGCCGATGCCGTCGGCGACGAGCGCGTTGGCGCGATCTGCGTTCCGGGCGAGCATGTCGGCAAGACCGGCTGCCATCCGCGCGTCCATCCTGATGATGCTCGCGGAAATAGCATTGCGCGTCTGTGTGGCTGAAGCGCCGGCGAGGCTCGTGGCAAGAGTGGCAGTATCCATGACCAGCCCAACCTAGCGGGCCATGGCTAATGGTGGGTAAACGTTCAGTCCGCGGTTGTGACGCTAGCGTGTCGGCATCGGCTTTTCGCCGCGATAGTCGTAGAAGCCGCGCTGCGTCTTGCGCCCCAGCCAGCCGGCCTCGACATATTTCACCAGCAGCGGACAGGGGCGGTACTTGCTGTCGGCAAGACCCTCATAGAGCACCTGCATTACCGAAAGACAGGTATCGAGCCCGATGAAGTCGGCCAGTTCGAGCGGCCCCATCGGGTGGCGCGCGCCGAGTCTCATCGCCGTGTCGATCGCCTCGACCGAACCGACGCCCTCGTAGAGCGTGTAGACCGCCTCGTTGATCATCGGCAGCAGAATGCGGTTGACGATGAAGGCGGGAAAGTCCTCGGCGACCGCGATGGTCTTGCCGAGTTTGGCGACATAGGTGCGCGACTGCTCGAAGGTGAGATCCTCGGTGGCGATGCCGCGGATCAGTTCGACCAGTTCCATCACGGGAACCGGATTCATGAAATGGATGCCGATGAACCGTTCGGGACGGTCGGTCGACGCGGCGAGGCGGGTTATCGAGATCGACGAGGTGTTCGTCGCGATGATCGCCTCCGGCTTCAGCATCGGGCAAAGGTTCTTGAAAATCTCGCGCTTGACCGGCTCGTTCTCGACGGCGGACTCGATCACCAGATCGCATTCGGCGAGCGCCTCGAACCCGACGGCGGGCTGGATAAGGCCGGCTGCCGTCTTTCGCTCGGCTTCGCTGATGCGGCCGCTTGCGACCTGCCGGGCCATATTGCCGTGAATGGTCGCGAGGCCGGATTCGATCCGATCCTCGCTGATATCGTTCAACCTCACCTCAAAGCCGGCAAGGGCGCTGACATGGGCGATGCCGTTGCCCATCTGCCCGGCGCCGATGACGCCCACAGTCCTGATATCGGCCGAAGACATGCTTGCTCCTTGAAACTGCCGGTGACGGCTCCTGTCGGCATCGTCGCCGCGGCGAGGTTTCGCCGCGGGGCATTCTTTATCGGCCAGCCGCGCGCGATTTTCAATCGGCGCGGGCGGGTGCGTGTCGTCGTGTGCCTAGAGCGCCTTTTCCAGTTCCGGCAGGATGGTGAACA
>JBFWQA010000010.1:0-25134 GCA_050249695.1 Flavobacteriaceae bacterium
CCACGGTGTAGATCCCTCGTCCCTCCCTGCGCCTCGCAGAAAAGGGAAAAAGTGGACGACTTTTACGCCGCCCGCAGCGGGACTATCCCGCCGCTGCCGTGGTCGACTTTCTCACCGCCGTTCTCAGCCATGGTGATGGCGACAGCGGGCGCCGACGCAACGATATGGAAGAAGCCGGCGATGTGCATGTAGTTGGATTCTTCGCGGAATCCGCCGGTCGCCACCCAGATCATGGCGGCCGTGTAGACATTGCGGTTGGAAAGCATCACGCCCTTCGGATGGCCTGTCGTGCCGCCGGTGTATTTGATCGACCAGAGATCGTCGGGCTCGGCCGGTATTTCCGCGATGGGCGGGGCCTTTGCGGTCAGTGCCTCATAGTCGGCATATCCCGCCGGACAATCTCCGCCGCCGAAGAACGCCAGCTTGAGGTCCGGCAGTTTCGCCTTGAGCGCCTCGGCGTAGGGAACGAATTCCCGGTCGACGAGAAGCAGTTTCGCACCGCAATCGGTCAGGCCGCGTTCGGTCTCCGCGACGGACCAGCGAGTGTTGAGCGGGACGAGGACCGCATTGATCCAGGGGCAGGCATAGAGGAATTCGAAGTAGGTCGCGTTGTTGAGCGACAGAACCGCGACACGGTCGCGTGGTTCGACTCCCAGGGACACCAACGCCGCCGCGCCCTTTTTCACGCGGTCGCCGACCTCGGCCCATGTTTTCTTTTCCCGGCCGAAAACGACAGCCGTATGATTGGCCCTGGTCTGGACCGCTCGCTTGAGCGCAGTTGTCGCACGCACTGATCTTCCCCCGCTTGTTAAACGACCGAATATCCCCCGTCGACCGGAAGACTGGCGCCGGTGATGAAAGAGGCTTGCGGCGAGCACAGGAAAACCACCGCCGCGGCGATCTCCTCGGGCTTGCCGATCCGGCCGATCGGATGCACCGCTCCCATGGTTTCGACGACGGATTTTTCGCTTTTGGTCTGGCGCTGGTCGAGCTTGGCCAGCATGGGCGTGTCAATGCCGCCCGGACATATCGCGTTGACGCGAATGCCGCGCTTTGAATATTCCAGCGCCGCCGTCTTGGTCAGTCCGTTGACCGCATGTTTGGCAGCCGAGTAAGGCGCCATCTTCGGCATTCCGAGCAGCCCGGCGACCGATGCGATGTTCACGATGGAGCCGCCCCCGTTCTGCAGCATCTGGCGGATTTCGGCCTGCATGCAAAGGAACGTTCCCCTGGCGTTGATCGAAAGCACCTTGTCGAACGCGCTTTCGGCAATGTCGATGAGCGGCGCGACGGGGCCGTCATAGCCGGCATTATTGCACGCGCAGTCGAGCCGTCCGAACGTTTCGACTGTCACCTGAATCATATTGCGGACGTCATCGGCGACGGAAATGTCGGCTCTGACGAATATCGCCTTGCCGTTCCCTGCGAGAACTTCGTCGCGTGTCTTCTCGCCGGCCGCAACGTCGATATCGGAAATGACGACGCTCGCGCCTTCGGCCGCGAAGCGAAGGGCCGTCGCCCGGCCGATCGCGCCGCCCGCACCGGTCACCAGAGCGACCTTGTCCGACAGACTGCCCAACGATGGTTCCTCCCGCAATCCTTTGCAGATGCTGCCGGGGACGGTCCGAAGACCGGCCCCGACCATTCCTGACTGCAGGCCTCCCGGCCCGACGTTCTAGTTGCCGGGGGTCTCCTGATAGACTTTCTGGAAGTCTTCCAGCATGGCCTTCGCATCCTTGAAACCAGCCTTTTCGGTGGCAGCGTACCACTCGTCAAAGATCGGCTGCGTGCGCTTTTTGTATTCGGCGATGATGGCCGGATCGACCTTCACGACCTTGGTGCCGTTCGCGACGATCTTGTCCATCGCGGCCTGCTGATTCTTGTGATGCTCGATGGCCATGCGATGGGCGAAGGCGGCGCCGGAGATTTTGTCGATCGCGGCGCGGTCGGCCTCGGAAATCTTCTCCCAGGCCGCCTTGCTCAAGCCGAGCATCGTCGTGGTCGACGCAAGGCCGCCTTCCAGATAGTTGGCCACCTTGATCGCGCCATCCAGTTTGAAGCCTGTGACGGAGTCGGCATTTGTCACGACGCCGTCAATAACCCTGCCGTTGAGCAATTCGTATACTTCCGAGATCGGCTTGGTCACGGGAACGGCGCCGATGGCCTCGATGACCTTTCCAGCCTGTTGGCCAGGGCTTCTGAGCTTCACGCCGCTAAGCGAGTCTGCGGATGTGATTTCGGCCCCGTTTGTGAAGACGTGGGCGGTCGTGGTCGGGAATACGCAGATCACCTTGATGTCGCCGAAAACGCCGGCGGGCGCGAGGTACTTCTCATAGACGTGCCACATCGCTGCCGACCGTTTGACCATGTCGTCGCCCAGCCACGCCAGTTCCAGCCCCTCATGCGGGAGGAAGCGGCCGGCGGTATAGGCGGGGACGACGATCGATCCGTCCGCCAGGCCATCCATCAGCGTGTCGTAGGAACCGGGAACCGTTCCCACAAGCTTCGGCAGGACCTCGAATTTCACGCGGCCCTCCGTGACCTTCTCGACATCGGCCATCCACGGCTTGATGACTTTCTCCCAAAGGAAGTAGCCGGACGGCAGCCAGTTGGAATAGCGGATCGTGACGTCCTGCGCATGGGCGCCCAGAGACGCCATCGTGAAGGACGCGACGGTGGCCGCCGCAAGAAGTGCTCTTCTGAAGAAGGTCAATTGTCTCTCCTCGTTTCCGGTTTCTTCCCTCGGCTCCTCGTCTTCTTCGAGACGAAGAGCCGTTATTGGCATCTCTGTCGGGGCGGCCGAAATCCGGGAAACAGCCCCGGGCTTCATATTGCCCCGATCATGAAGTGTTATTGTCGAGCTTATTATAAGTAGATGTACTATATCAACAAGGACAAACGCCGTGACCGCGCGATGGCGACGGCACCGTTCGTCATTCCGGCCATGCGCGCTGGATGATCGCTTCCATGTCGACGGTGTTCGGGATGGTGCCGTAGACATGGCCGCTTTCGCCGCCGAGCCGTGTCATGCAATAGGCGTCGCTGACATAGTTGGGCGCGAACTTGATCAGCTGGGCCGCCTGCATGGCCATCGCCATCCGCTCGGCCATGTAGCGCGCCTTGTGCTCGGGCATGGACTCCTCGAAGACGATGCGGTGCACTTCGTCGATGGTCGCGTCGAGCCTGCTGTCTTCGCCGCGCACCTCTTCCAGTTCGGCGAAAAAGACTTCGCCCGACAGCGGATCCTTGCGGAACGCGCGCATGATGTCGAGGCAGATGACGTTGCCCGGGCCTTCCCAGATGCCGTGGATCGGCGCCTCGCGGTAGATGCGCGGCATGATCGATTCCTCGATGTACCCGCTGCCGCCATGCGTCTCCAGACACTCATGGACGAAGGGCACAACGCGCTTGTTCACCCAGTATTTGGCGACGGCGACGGTGATGCGCCCGAAGGCGCGTTCGTTGGGATCGTTCACCGATGCATCGAATGCTTCGGCGATGCGCATCATCATCGTCGTCGTTGCTTCCGATTCAATGGCAAGGTCGGCAAGGACGCTGCGCATCAGGGGCTGGTCGACGAGGCGCTTCTGGAACGCCGAACGGTGGCGCGTGTGGTGGATCGCCTGGGAGAGTGCCTGGCGCATCATGCCCGCAGGGATGAGCGCGCAGCCGAAACGCGTATGGAGCATGAACTCCATGACGGTAGGGATGCCGCGGCCTTCCTCGCCGACGAGCCGGCCGCGCGTGCCGTCGAATTCGAGCTCCGTGGACGCGTTGGACTTGTTGCCGAGCTTGTCCTTCAGCCGTTCCAGCGAGATCGGGTTGCGCGATCCGTCCGGCAGCCAGCGCGGCACGAGGAAGCAGCCCGGTCCCTTCTCGGTCTGGGCGACGACGAAGATGATATCGGCGCCGGCCGCCGAGCAGAAGAACTTGTGGCCGTGCAGCGTATATTCCTTGCCCGGGCCGGCCTGGCCCACCGGCTTGGCGAAGGTGGTGTTGCGGCGGATGTCCGAGCCGCCCTGTTTTTCGGTGGAGGTGAAGGCGATCGATATGCCCTTCTTTTCCCAGTGCGGGATCTGCCGGGAATCATATTCCTTCGACATCATCAACGGTTCCCAGTACTCGGCGAGATCGGGCTGCTGACGGAGCATCGGAATGATGCCGTAGGTGATGTCGACAGGGCAAAGGACGCCGCATTCGAGCTGTGCGAAGAGTATCTCGGCCGCACCGCGCGCGACATGGCCGCCGCGACGATTGGCCCGCCACGGCATGTTGTGAACCTCATGCTCGAAGGCCAGTCCCATCACGTCATGCCAGGCGGGGTGAAACTCGACGGTGTCCACCCGCTGGCCGAACCTGTTAAAGCGCTTGAGTTCAGGCAGTTTGGTATTGGCCAGAACGGCCTTGTCGATCCATTCCGGATCGAAAACCTTGGCGCCCAGCGATTTGAGGTTGTCCGTTGCCCAGTCGCCGCCGCCGCGCTTCACCGCTTCCTGAAGGACAATGTCCTTCTCATACGCATTGGCCCACTCGAGCGCTGGCGGCTGGTTCTCGACCGTATGGGTTGCGAGCTCGGTTCTCGGACGGATATAGGACATTGTCTGCTCCAGCTACATTGTTGATGCCGCGTGCGGGTCTGGCCGGTTTCACCTGACTTGCGGCGCGCGCCCTGTACAACGGCGCCTTGAGCGGTGACCCTGTGATATGCCCCTTGTCCCCGCCGGTCGTCAATATTGTATATAATCAGTCAGGATATTATAACATAGATCAAATTGTCTGGTCCAACGTCGCGTTGGGCTGACGGCGACCCCAGGTTGAACGCGATCGCTCGACCGGTGGTAGGAGCGAGTGAAGCGACGGTGGTGAGAGCCACGAACGGTATTGGGAGGTAAATCCATGACTTTGGCAACACGCAGCGCGGCATCTTCGACGTCACCCTGGCTTCCCGGGGCTGAACCGGGGCAGGGGCTTGCGCGGGCCGCCGTCAAATCCGATGCCGATCGCGCCGTGGTCGAACGCTACGACCCGCTGTCGCTGCTTCCCGCCGACACTGTCTATGACTGTATCGCGGCGTCCGCCGCGGCATCGCCCGACAAGGCGGCGATCATCCATATGAGGTCGGGCGATCCGGCCGATACCGAGTCGGTCACCTATCGGGAACTGGTGCGCAACATCGAGAAGGCCGCCTGCCTGTTCTCCGATACGGCGGTGGGCGAATTGCCCGTCGTCTCGTGCATCGTGCCGCTGCATCCGCAAGGTCTTGCCGCGGTATGGGGCGCGGAGACGGTCGGAATCGCGAATCCGATCAATCCCTTCCTCGATGCCGCAGGCGTCGCGTCGATCATGAACTCGGTCAAGTCGAACATTCTCGTCGTTGGAACATCGCAGTTCGGCGCCGGCGCATGGGACAGGCTGGATCAGATTGCCGCCGCCGTGCCGACGCTGAAGAAGGTCTTCCTGATCGGCGACACGGACGACGAGCGTAGTTTCGGCAAGACGCTGGCGGCCCAGTCAACGTCGCGGTTCGCCTCGCTGAAGCGCCGGAAAGGGGACGAGGATGCGGTCTATATGCCGACTGGCGGCACGACGGGCGCCCCCAAGATCGTCCGTCACAGGCAGGACAAGCATCTTATCGACGCCTGGCTCATGGGCGCGTTGTTCGGTGCATCGCAGGACGAGGTGGTGGCGCAGGGCATGCCGCATTTCCATGTCGGCGGGCTCGTGGCGGCATCCCTGCGCGCGGTGCTGTTCGGCCAGACGATCCTGATCCTGACGCCGGACGGTTTCCGTAATCCGGGCGTCGTGGGCGGCTTCTGGAACATCATGAAAAGGTTCAATGTCACGAGCGTCATCGCGACGCCGGCGACGGCGGCAGCACTGCTTGCCGCGCCCGGATCCGACCATGAGGGACATTCCATCCGTTCGTTCGGATGCGGCGGCAGCACTGTCCCGGTCGAATTGCTGCGATCTTTTCACAAGCGCTTCGGCCTCTACCTGCGCGAACTCTGGGGCATGACGGAATTCCACGGTGTCACGACAGGCCATCCCGATCATGGCGGCGAACCGGCCATCGGTTCGGTGGGAAAGCCATTCGCGTTCCACGAGGTCAAGGCGATCAATATCGAGGACGGCCGCTTCGCCGGCGAAGTGCCGAACGGCTCCGAGGGCATCATCGTCGTCAAGGGCGCGTGCGTTGGCGAGGGCTATGTCGATCCGCGCGCCAATGACGAGTTTTTCGTCAAGGGAATGCCCGATGGCGAGGTCTGGGCCAATACCGGAGATCTCGGCTCGATGGACGATGAGGGGCATGTCTGGATTCACGGCCGCGCCAAGGATCTGATCGTGCGCGGCGGGCACAAGATCGATCCGAAAGTGATCGAGGAAGCCTTGCAGCACCACCCGGCAGTGCAGGTTTCGGCGGCCATCGGACGGCCGGACGCGCGGCGCGGCGAGATGCCCATTGCCTATGTGCAGTTGAAGGCAGGGTCGGATGTCTCGGCGGCTGAACTGATCGCGCTGTGTCAGGAGCAGATCAGCGAACGCGCCGCAGTTCCGGTCGAGATCATCACCTTGCCGGCCATGCCGATGACGGCGGTCGGCAAGATCGCCAAGCCGCAACTGCGGGTCGATGCGACGACGCGTGTGGTGCGGGAGGTTGTCGTTCAGGTCGCACCGTCGGCAGACATCCGCGACGTGACCGTCGATCAGACCGGCAAGCGGCCTGTTGCGAGGATCACGCTCTCCGTTCCCGAATCCGAGAGAGCTTCGGTCACGCGGAAGCTCGAGGACGCGTTCACCTCCTTCGAGTTCAGTACGGACCTCACGTTCAAGGCTGCCTGATTGGCGACCGGCACCAGCCTCAGGCGGTGACGGCCCGGCCGATGATCAGTTTCTGGATCTCGGCGGGGCCTTCGGCACTCACCAGTGACAGCGCGTCGCGCAGCAGCCGCTCGATCTCGTGATCCTTGGCGTAGCCGTTGGCGCCGTGGATATCGAAGGAATCCTGCGCCACCTTGCGGGCGGTTTCGGTCGCGAAAAGCTTCGCCATGCCGGCTTCCAGATCGGCCCGGCGGCCTTCGTCCTTCATGCGCGCCGCATCCTGCGTCAGCAGACGCGCGGCGCGGATCGCTGTCGCCATCTCCGCCAGCTTGAACTGCACCGCCTGATGTTCGGCGATCGGCTTGCCGAAAGTGTGCCGCTTGCGTGCATAGTCCACCGCGACCTCGAAGCATCGCTGAGCGACGCCGACACAAAGGGCCGATGCCCCGACGCGCCCCGTCTCCATCGCGGCGATCATCTGCGCGAACCCCTTGCCGAGGCCCGCTGCTTGCGCGCCCAGGATGCGGTCGGCGGGGCAGCGGTACCCGTCGAGCACGAGGTCGGTGGTCTCCACGCCGCGGTCGCCCATTTTGTCGATGTTCTCACCAATGGCGACGCCAGCGAACCGGCCTTCGCCCCGCATCTCCCACGGTTCCTTCTCGATGATGAAGCATGTCATGCCGCGGTGAGCGGGCTGCGCGTCCGGATCGGTTTTGACGAGCGTGAAAACGAACCGGGCAGCCAAGCCATTCGTGATCCATCTCTTGCGGCCGGTCAGCGCCCAGAATCCGTCCTCGGCACGCGACGCAGAAGTCGTGATTGCCTGAACATCAGAACCGGTATGCGGTTCGGTCAGTGAAAAGGCGCAGCGGAATTCGCCCGACGCCATCCCGGGCAACAGGGCTCGCTTCTGCTCGTCGCTTCCCGACTGCATGACAAGCTTGCAGCATAGATGATGCGGGTTGAGGACGCCGGCCATGGAGATCCAGCCGCGGGCGATTTCCTCCATGACCCTGGCGTGGGTCTGCATGTCGAGACCGAGACCGCCGAACTCGCGCGGGACGAATGTGCCGAAGAGGCCGAGCTCGCGCATCCGGGCGACGACGCGCTCCGGGAATGCGGTGGAGTCTCCGGCAGCCTGTGCGGCAGGGAGGACTTCGGTGTCTACAAAGGCGCGGATGGTTTCAAGAAGCCCGTGGTGATCGGCCATGCTTACCCTACCCCGTGTGATTTTTGTGCCGTGAGATCCGGCGAATTCGCCATCCGGCGGAAATGTTATTCAAGCTTATTATATCGGTTGCCGCGGTTGGCAGGCTAGCTACTGCGCTCTTCCGCGTCCATATGGCGGGCCCGAAACCGTGCTGACTATTCTTCGTCGCGGCCTGACGCGAGCGCGCCCCTGACCGCCAGCCGGGTCATACGCTCGGCGAGCGAACGTGGCGAGTCGAGAGACAGTCTCTCCTCCACAGCGCGGATATGGGCATCACTCCCGGTCGCCAGGCCTTTCAGGACGAGGCCCGCCAGTCGCATCTTCGAGGCCTGCGCGTCCCGCAGCCGTGCCAGAACCGGCAGCAGAGACTGTTCCAGTTCCGTGAAGTCGGTGCCGAACGGGAATGTGGGCAGCAGGCCGTTTCTATTCGGCGCTTCGAGCCATTCGTTCAAATGCGCGGGCGTATTCGCACGGTAGCTCTCGGGGATAGACCAGCCGGCGTCGATCTTGCCGGCCTTGCGGGCGTCGGCCAGCAGCCCGTCCTGAAACCGCGCATCGGCGACACCGAGCATCGCCTTGACGCAGTCCTCGTCGGTCCGCCCCCGCAAATCGGCGATGCCGTATTCGGTAACGACGATATCGCGGTAGTGGCGCGGCACCGTATTGTGGCCATAGGACCAGCGAATGTTGGAGATCGCGCGGCCCCCGACGCTCCGGGTCGCATTCAGCGTGATGATGGCGCGCGCTCCTTCCAGCGCGAAGGCCTGGGAGACGAAGTTGAACTGTCCCCCGACGCCGCTGATCACGCGGCCATCTTCCAGCGCGTCGGATACGATGGCGCCCAGGCACGTCGCCATCATGGCGTTGTTGACGAAGCGGGCATCGACGCGGGCGGCCGCTTTTTGCGCCTCGCCGCCATAGAGTTCGTTGGTGAAGGAAACCGGCATCATGGCGATGCGGCGTTGCCGGTCGCGCGGCATGTCGCGCAACCGTTCGTAGAAGTCGCGGCATTCGACGAAGAAGCCGGCATGGACCGCTGCGCCGTCGACCTCGCGGCTGACGATCCCTTCCTCGAAAAGCTGCAGGATGCCGTCGACCAGCATTTCGGTCACGGCGTAGAGCCCCGTTTGAAACGGCGCCTGATGATCCTCGGGCGCTGCGCCATGAAAGGGAGACGCGGCCATCAGCGCGCGATATTCGTCGTTGCGGCGGTGGCGCACGATCATCGCCCTGGCGATCGCGTCGCCGATCGAGCCGATGCCAATTTGAAGCGTGCCGCCATCCTTCACGAGGCGCGATACATGCAGGCCGATCGCCATGTCCTGCGGGCTGACGGGTTGCTTGACGACCGAGAAGAGCTCGAATTGGTCGTCCGGACTATCGAGCAGAAGATCGATGTTCTCCGGGTCGCAAAGCGCTTCGCCGGCGTCCATGAAGGGCAGTTGAGCGTTCGTCTCGCCGGCAAAAATGAAATCCGCCTTGCCGGCGCGCCGTGCCTTCAGGAGGTCGGCGGTGATGTCGGTATTGCAGGAAATGCTGAATTGCCCATTCCCGTCAGCAGCCAGGAGATGAGCCACGACATTCGGTTTCATCGCCAGCAGGTAACGGAAGGCGTGGGTATAGTTGGCCGAAATGTAGCGACGCTGGACGGCGCTATTGTCCAGCCAGCGACCGGCAAGCAGGAAGAATTCGCTGACGGTGATGTTGGGAGGCAGCGCGCGCTGATGCAGGAGCTCCGCATAGAGCAGAGGCGGGTAGCGCCCGAAGAGACGGTCGCCGGCCGGCCCCAGGAATCGCCTGGCGAGATCGCTGTCCGTGCGCGGCCTCTGCAGGGTCAGGGCCGTCTGGATATCGAGGCTGATGGCGCGATCCTCGACCGCCGCGCGCGTCAGAGCATTGGCGATGGAGTTGGCCTTGCCCAGGCCGAGCGGCAAGGCCAGACGGATATCGCCGCCGGTGCGTTCGATGATGGCCCGGGCGACGGCTTCGGCGTCGGTATAGCGTTCAGGCCCGTCAGCCAAGCGCGTTCCAGCCTTCATCGGGTTCGAATCTCGGCCCAAATTTCGCGGCAAGCGCCTGAAGCCGCGCAGCGATTTCCCGGGTTCCCCGTGTTCTCGCATAGTGCATCGGACCGCCCCGGAACGGCGCGAAGCCGGTGGCGAAGATCATGGCGCCGTCGAGCAGTTCCTCATCCTCGATCACGCCCTCGCGCAGGCACTCCACGCAGGCATTGAGCAGGGGCAGGATCAGTCGGTCGATCATCTCTTCCGTGATCTCGCCCGACACGTCCTGCTTCTTGGGCTTGCCGTTTTCCCAGGCATAGGTGCCGCGACCCGTCTTGGCGCCCAGATCGCCCTTTTCGACGCGTTTGCGCATCCATGCGGGGACGTCGGGAATCGGTTTGGCGAGGCGGTTTCTCAGGCTGTCGGCGACATGAAGGCAGATATCGAGGCCGACCTGATCGGCGACCTCCAGCGGCCCCATCGGCATGCCGAAACGTTCGGCAGCCTTGTCGACCGTTTCGGGCGTCATCCGCTCATCGACCATCAGCGCGGCTTCCAGCAGGTAGGGTGTGAGGGCCCGGTTGACGAGGAAGCCCGGCCAGTTGCGGACGGGGGCGGGCAGGTGGCCTATCGCGCCGGTGAAGGCGCGCAGCTTCGCGGCCGTCTCGTCATCCGTGCCGGCATGCCGGACGACCTCCACCAGTTCCAGCTTCGCGACCGGATTGAAGAAATGCAGCCCGCCGAACCGTTCCGGCCGCTTGAGCGTCGCGGCCAGCGCGTCGATATCGAGGCTCGACGTGTTGGTGGCGACGATCGCATGCGCCGGCGCCTTTGCCTCGATCATCGCAAAGATCTTTTCCTTCAGCGCCGGCTTTTCCGGCACCGCCTCGATGACGAGGTCGGCTCGGGCGAGCCCGTGGCCTGCCGGATCCGGCATGAGCCGGTCGAAGGCATCGCGGGTCTCGATGCCGCCGAGATGGGCTTCGCCGCAGCGCTTGGCGGCGGATTTCATCGCATGGGCGAGCGCGGGCAAGGCGATATCGCCGAGCGAAACGGAAAAGCCGCGAATGGCGATCTCGGCTGCGATGTCCGCGCCCATCGTCCCGGCGCCGATGACATGCACGTGGCCGATGCCGTGCACGCCGTCGCCCATCGCCTTGAGCTTCTCGCGTTTGAAGAAGACGCCGATCAGATTGCGGGCGGTCTCGCTCACCAGCAGCTGCGCGAAAGAGCGGATTTCCGCCTTCTGCATCGCCTTGCGATCGCCGCCGTGCTTTTCCCAGATGTCGATGAGCGCATAGGGTGCCGGATAGTGTTCTTTCGGCGCCTTTTTCCCCGCTTGCGCCCGCATCCGCTTTGCCGCAAAGCCGCGCAAGGCCCCAAGTTCGAACGCCCTGGCCTTTAGTCCCCGTGACCGCTTCCCGCGATCGCCGTCGGCAAGCGCGCGCACGGCGTTGCGGACATGCCTTTCCTCGGTTACGGTCTCGGCGATGCCGAGCGATTTCGCCTTTCGGGTATGCGCGGTCTTGCCCGTCAGCATCATTGTCATCGCTTCGAGCGGATCGATCAGCTCCGTCAGGCGGAACGTCCCGCCGAGGCCCGGGTGCAGACCAAGGCGTACTTCCGGGAAGGCGAATTGCGCGCCACTGACAGCGATCCGGTGGTCGCACGCAAGCGCAAGCTCAAAGCCGCCGCCGAGGGCGAAGCCGTGGACCACGGCGATGGTGGGACATTTCAGTTTTTCCAGCCGGTCGAGCACGCCATGGCCTTCGGTCAGCCGGGTTTCCAGCGCCGCTGCATCAGTAACGCCCCTGAAGTCGCCGATATCGGCGCCGGCCGCAAAACCGGACAGTTTGCCCGATCGGAGAACCAGCGCCTTGGGCAGGTCGTCTTCAAGGCGATCGAGAATGTTGCTGAGTTCGCGCAGGACCTGCTCGGAAATCGTGTTTGCGCTCGCGCCCGGCCGGTCGAAAACGAGCCAGGCGACATCTTCTTCATCGCGCGCCAGCGTCCAGTTGGCGCCGGCCGGTTCGCCGCTCGGTCCAAGTTCGAGCTTCGTTTCGCCGAGATAGGAAAGGACCGGCTTGAACGTCATCACGCCACCTCGATCAGCATCGCGCCGCCCTGTCCGCCACCGATGCATTCGGTGGCGATGCCGCGCTTGTGGCCGAGGCGTCGCATCGCGTTGACGAGATGCAGCACGATGCGATTGCCGCTGGTGCCGACCGGATGGCCGAGAGAGATTGCCCCGCCGTCGACGTTCAGCCGGTCGCGCTCGATCGAGCCGAAGGCGCCCTGGAGGCCGAGGATATCGCGGCAGAAACCCTCGTCCTGCCAGGCGGCGAGGCAGGCGAGCACCTGCGCGGCGAAGGCCTCGTTGAGTTCCCACAGGTCGATGTCCTCGCGTGCCAGCTTCCGCCGTTTCATCATGGCGGTCGAGCAAAGCACCGGGCCCAGTCCCATGACGGACGGGTCGAGCGCCGACCATTCGCTGTCGCGGATGACCGCGAGCGGCGTCAGCTTGTGCCGATTGACCGCTTCTTCAGAGGCGAGGATGACCCAGGAGGCGCCGTCGGTGATCTGCGAGGAATTCCCGGCCGTCACCTTGCCATGGGGCCGTTCGAAAACCGGTCTGAGCTTGCCGAGCGAGATCATGTCGGAATCGGGGCGGACACCGTCATCATTTTCGTAGGCGTTGCCCGACCGGTCGAAGGCCGGCTCAACCTCGCCTTTCAGCCAGCCTTCTTTCTGCGCCCGCGCCAGCCTGTGGTGGCTTTCCATGGCATAGGTGTCCGCCTGCTCACGGCTGATTCCGAAGCGAAAGGCCAGTATCTCCGCCGTCTGCCCCATATTCAGCTCGGTGATCGGATCGGTCAGGCCGCGTTCAAGCCCGATGACGGGGCTGAAATAATCTGGCCGCAACCTGACGAACTGCGCGGCCCGCTGCCAGGGGCTGCGCGCCTGGGCAAGGCCGGCAAACCATTTCACCGCGTTGCGGCGCAATACCAGTGGCGCGTGGCTGAGCGCCTCGGCGCCGCCGGCGAGGATCATGTCGGCGTCGCCCGCGCGGATGTAGCGGTACGCGGTATCGATCGACTGCATGCCCGATCCGCAATTGATCTGCACGGTGAAGGCCGGCATCGCTTCGCCCATGCCGAGGCGAAGCGCCGCCACGCGTGCCGGGTTCATCTCGTCGGCGATCACGTTGACGCAGCCGAGGATCACCTGATCGAAGGCGTCGGGCGCGAAGGGCTGGCGCGCCAGAAGCGGGCGGCCGCACTGGACGGCAAGGTCCACGGGCGTAAACGGACCAGGGCCGCTGCGCGCCTTCAGGAAAGGCGTGCGCGAGCCATCGACGATATAAACGGGGGCTTCATCGCTCATTCAGCGGCCTCCCGGCGCGCGGCAGACTTCGCCGGGCGGTGCGGTACGACGTCGTCGGCTGCGAAATCGTCAACCGCTATGACCTGGGCGACGGCGTGCTCCGTCAGGCGCAGCCTGTCGGCCTCGTCGGCGGTCAGCGTGCCGTTCGCCAGCGCTGCTTCCCGTGTCAGCCCGGACTTGCGGAGCCTGCGGGCGATCGCGTCGTTTTCGACGACGAGGGCAAACGCGTCCTCCAGTTTCTTCAGCGCTCCGTTCCCGCGTACGGCGGTAACGCCGCGCGAAATTCGCTCGCGCGTGGCGGAAGGCGCGAGCAGGAGTTCCGCACAGGCCCGAGTGAGATCATCAGAGGGGCCGCTACGGCCGCCTTGCGGCAGCGTGACGAAGCGCAGCAGACCGGCGACAAAGCGATTGGGAAAGTTCTTGAGCACCTCATCCAGGCTGCGCGACATCGCCGCGAGTGAAGTCCTCGCGGAATATTCAACCAGAGGAAAATCCGCTTCCTGCCGGCCCTCATCCTCCCAGCGCTTGAGAACCGCGGAAAGCAGGTAGAGTTCGGAGAGGACGTCGCCAAGGCGGGCGGAAAGCATCTCCTTGCGCTTGAGTGCGCCGCCGAGCGTGAGCAGGGCGAAATCTGCGGTGATGGCAAAGGCGGCCGCATAGCGCGATAGCTGCCTGTAGAAACGCGTCGCCGTCCCGGCATCGGGCGCGGGTGCGAACCGGCCACCGGTCCATGCGCGGCCCCATGCACGGAAGAACGTCTTCACCGAATGGCCGACATGGCCCCAGAAGGCGCGGTCGAAATCATCGAGCGCCTTGTCCCGGTCGTCGGCCTCCAGCGCGAGCATTTCGTCGAGCAGGTAAGGATGGCAGCGGATCGCGCCTTGCCCGAAGATGATCAGGTTGCGGGTCAGGATATTCGCGCCCTCCACCGTGATGCCGACGGGCACGGATTTGTGCAGGTTGTTGAGATAGTTGTTCGGACCGTCGATGATCGTCTTGCCGCCATGGATATCCATCGCGTCATCGACCGCCTCCCGCATCCGGTAGGTCGCGTGGGCTTTCATGATGCCGGAGATGACGGCGAGCTTCTGGCCCATGTCGAGCCCGGCACAGGTCAGGTGTCGGGCTGCGTCGAGCGTGTAGGCGCTCGCGGCAAGCCGGCCGAGCCGCGCCTGAACCCCCTCGAACATGCCGACCGGAATGCCGAATTGCTCGCGGATGCGCGCATAGGCGCCGGTGGCATGGGCGCAGGCCGATGCCGCGGCCGAGGATTGCGAGGGAAGGGAGATACCGCGGCCGGCGGCCAGCGCGCTCATCAGCATCATCCAGCCCTTGCCGGCATATTCCGGCCCGCCAATGATGTGATCGACCGGGATGAAGACGTTTTCGCCGGAGTTCGGGCCGTTCTGAAATACCTGGCCGCAGGGAATATGGCGGCGGCCTATGGAAACGCCGGGCAGATGCGTGGGGACGAGGGCGCAGGTAATGCCTGGTTCCTTCACCGGGCCGAGAAGGCCGTCCGGATCGTACAGCTTGAACGCCAGACCCAGCAGCGTCGCCACAGGGCCGAGCGTAATGTAGCGCTTCGACCAGTTCAGCCTGATCCCTGTAACTTCCCGGCCTTCCCATTCGCCTTTGCAGACCACGCCGGTGTCGATCATGGCGGAGGCATCGGAGCCGGCCTGCTCGCTTGTCAGGGCGAAAGCCGGAACATCCTTGCCCCGCGCCAGCAATGGCAGCCATTTGTCGCGCTGCTCCTGCGTGCCGAACTGCATGAGCAGTTCGCCCGGCCCCAGTGAATTGGGGACCATCACCGTCACGCCGGCTGTGATGGAACAGGTCGAGATCCGGCGCACCACCTCGGAGTGAGCGAAGGCGGAGAAACCGAGGCCGCCGTATTTTTCCGGGATGATCATCCCGAAGAAGCCGTTGTCCTTGATGAATTGCCAGACGTTCTCGGGCAGGTCGCCCGCGCGCGTGATCTCCCAGTCGTGGAGCATGCCACAGAGTTCTTCGACCGGCCCGGACAGAAAGGCCTGCTCCTTTTCCGAGAGCTTCGCGGGCGGCGTAGCAAGCAGTTTCTGCCAATCGGGATTGCCGGTAAACAGGTCGGCATCCCACCAGACATCGCTTGCGCCAATGGCTTCCCGTTCGGTTTGCGACAACGAGGGAAGCTGGCCGCGCGCCCATGAAAAAATCGGACGCGTTATGTAGTCGCGTCTCACCGTGCGAAGTGACATATCGTTTCACCCCCAGCAGTCATAATGCCGGAGTCGGCGAAACGGTTCCACCGCAGAGTGGCAAGGCCGCCCCGGCCGCGCACTTTATGAGTACACGCCCGCGCGGCGAAGCGGGCTTTCAGGGCTGAAGCAGTTCCTCGACTGCGCCGTAGCCATGTTCCGGATCGAGCTGCAGATAGCGCTTCTCGTCGCGCGTTACGATCCGCGGCTCGACCGTAAGCCTTTCGCGCATGTTGGCGGCGGCCACCGCTTCGGCAAGCGTTGCAGTCGATGCTAGCAGACGAAGGTTCATGCGGGTCGGAAACACAATCGGTCGCTCGCCGGCGGCCGCCAGCCGAAGCGCCTCGTCCGGCGCGATCCATTCAGACTCGACGGCTTCCCGACCATCATGAATTGCCAACTGATCGGCCGGGACGGGTGCCAGAAAAAAGAACGTATCGAACCGCTTCGGCGCGATCGGCGGGGTCCGCCAGCGCGAAAACAATGTGAGGCAGCCGATATCGATCTCGATGTCCTGTTCCTTGATGAAATCGAGGAAGGGGAGTGTGCCGGCGTCGATCGCCTTGCGGGTTTCCAGCATCTCGGCGTGGCTTGCGGCGCTGTTCTCCGCACCGATGACCACACCGGACTCCTCGAAGGCCTCGCGGACGGCCGCGACACGCGCGGCGCGTTCCAAATCCGGTACGGTGTCCCAGCCTTTGGCATGCTCGGCCCAGCGGGGGTCGGCATCCGCCTGTTCGACTTTGCCGCCGGGGAAAACCATCGCGCCCGACATGAAGTCGATCTGGTGATGGCGCCGCACCATCAGGACCTCGAGCCTGTCGGTCTCGCGTATGAGCATGACGGTCGCGGCTGCCCGGACGGGCACGGATGCATTCATTTCGTCGTTTCCTCCAAATTGGGCGAAAGGTGACCTCTGCGCGCCCGACGTCTCAGCGCCCGACGAATGTCGGCTTGCGTCGCTGTGAGACCTCGCAGATGCCGTTCCAGCCGTCCTCAGACCGCGTGACGCGGGTCATCGCCCTTGCTTCAAGTTCCATCTGCGCTTCGATAGGCTGCGACCACGCCGAGAGCAACAGGTTCTTGATCTCGCCAAAGGCGAGGGTGGGGCCGGCGGCGAGTTCGCGGGCGAATGCCCAGGCCTCTTCCTTGAGCTTGTCGTCATCGGCAATGTGGCTGATCAGACCGTACTCCAGCGCCTTCTCCGCATTCCAGGTCTGGTTGCGCATCAGGAACTCGGCAGCGCGCCGGAAGCCGACGCGGCGGGGAAGGAATGTGGAGCCGCCCCCGTCGGGTACGAGGCCGATGCCGGTATAGGCCGCATAGAAGCTGGCGGACCGGGCGGCGATGCAAAAATCGGCCGCCGCGCACAGGGCCGTAAAGCCGCCGACGGCGAGACCATGGACCGACACGATCACGGGTGCATTCATGCGGGCGAAGCGGGAAAGGGCCGAATGGAGTCCGACCGTTGCGTTCTTGATGAAGACCTGAAGTTCCTGGCGGTCGCGGTTCATGGTCTTGAGGTCCGCGCCGACTCCGAAATACTTGCCGCTTCCCTCAATCAGCACGCAGCGAACCGACGGGTCTTCGTCGAGTTCGCTGGCGATCAGGCTGAGCTCGGTGTTGAAGCGCAGATCCATCGGGTTGCCGCGATCGGGCTGGTTGAAGACGATGTTGGCGATCCCGTCGGCGATATCGAGTTTGAAGGATTCATAGGGCATTGGGCGTCTCCCGTTCAATTTGAGGCAGGCCGGAGAACCGGTCAGGCTTTGGTCTTCTGGCGCGCGATGACCATCTTCATGATCTGCGCGGTGCCGTCGCCGATCTGCAGACCCAGCAGGTCGCGCAAGCGCTGTTCGAATGGCATATCCTTGGAATAGCCGCCATGCCCGTGCGTGAGGAGGCACGTGTTGACGATGTCGTAGGCGAGCTTGGGTCCCCACCATTTGCACATTGCGGCTTCGGCTGTATGCGGTAATCCGCGATCCTTCAGCCAGAGTGTCTGGAGGCAGAGGAGACGCGCGCCCGCCCATTGGGTTTCAGCCTCCGCGAGGGGAAACGTCACGCCCTGATATTCGCTGAGCGGCTTGCCGAAGGTGAAGCGCTCGTTGGTATATTTCCACGCGGCATCAAGGGAGACGCGGGCGACGGAGAGGCAGAGTATGCCGAGCAGCGCGCGACTATAGTCGAACCCTGCCATGACCTGCGAGAACCCCGCGTTTTCCGTGCCCAGCAGATGCGATGCGGGCAGGCGCACATTGTCGAAGAAAAGTGAGCCGCGGCCAACGCTCCGTCCGCCGTGATCGTCGAAAGAGGAGCGGCTGATTCCCGGCAGGTCGAGCGGGATCAGGAACGAACTGATGCCCTTGGCTTTGGACTCCGGGGTGCCGGTGCGCGCGAACGCGACGGTGAAATCGGCCTGGTCGGCGAGACTGATCGACGTCTTCTCACCGTCGATGATGTAGTCGTCTCCGTCGCGCCGTGCCCTCAGCTTGAGATTCGCCGCATCGGAGCCGCCTCCCGGCTCGGTCAGGGCGATGCTGGCAATCAGTTCGCCGCTGAGCATGCCGCGAATCCATGGATTGACGATCTCAGGGTCGCCGAAGCTTCGCATGATCTGGGCATCCAGCGAGGCATTGATGGTGACGTAGCCAATGTTGAGGTCTTCGCCGCAGAGCGCTTCGACGACGAGGCCGGCCGTGAGGCAATCCTGGCCGAGACCGCCGACTTCCTCGGGCAGTTCAATCCCGAACAACCCGAGTTCGCCCATCCGCCGCAAGGTCGGGCGGTGCATTCTGCCCTCCTGATCGCGTAGCCGGTAATTGGGTTTGAGATGGTCCCGGGCGAAGGCTTTTGCCGTTTCGACCAGTGCTTCCTGTTCGGGGGTAATGCTGAAGTCCATGCTTTTCTTTCCGTCTGGCGCCCGCGCGGCGGAGAATTCATGCCCGCTTCGGGCAGGGTGACGACCGCCGGCAGGCCTAGCCGGCTGCCATCCTGATTGTCGTGGCGAAGCCGAAGGTCGAAAAGGCCTCTTCCAGTTGCTTGCGCAGTGCGGCGTCGCCGTCATGCACATCGAGGACCACCTGCGGCCGCTTTCCCGATTCGTCGACGGACACAACGATCCTTGCCCTGCCGTCGGCGATCTCATCGGCCAGTCGCCCGGCGACAGACTTCATGGCGTCGATGCGAAGCGCCGGCTTGAAAACCTTGCCGACCGGGGTGATCGGAATCTGGTCGATTACGACGATCTCGACTGGGACCGCGGCCCGTTCCTGCATGTGCTCGCTGCTGTATGCCAGCAACTCTTCAGCCGTTGCGGCTGCACCCGCCCGAAGCTGGACGTAGGCCATCGGCAATTCGCCCTTCGACCGGTCCGGGCGACCGATCGCGGCCGCAAGCTGGACGGCCTCATGCTGCGAGATCACCTCTTCGATCATTGCCGGGTCGATATTATGTCCGCCGCGAATGATGACGTCCTTGGAGCGTCCGTAGAGCCAGGCGAAACCATTGTCGTCAATGATGCCAAGATCGCCCGTGTTGATCCATTTTTTGCCGTCGCCGAGCGGGGGGAAAAACAGGTCAGCATCAAGCTCTTCCTGGGCATAGCCAGGCACCACAGCCGTGCCGCAGACGGCGAGGACGCCCCTCTCTCCTGTCTTGCAGTCGCGCACGTATCGGCCGTTCTCGTCGATCTGCACGACCTTCAGCTCATGGAAGGGCAGAACATGGCCGACGGAGCCGGGAACCGAGGGCTTGCCGTCATCCGGCTGCCCGGTCACGCAGCCATAGACCTCCGACATGCCCCAGAACTCGCGCAGCCAGACGCCGAACTTGCGATGGAAGTTCCTGGCGACCTCGACCGGGATGGTCGCGCCGCCACAGAAGAATTTGAAAAGCTTATGGTCGGAGGGCGGGGTTTCGCCGCTGGCGAGTATCGCCGCTGCCGTGGTCGGCGTGACGACGACGTTGGTGATGCCGTAATGTGCGGCGAGCTTCCAGAAATTGCCAATGACGCCTGGATTGCGGTACCCCTCGGTCGTCAACGTTACGAGCGTCTGCCCGTAGACCAGGGCGCGCAGGCAAATTGTGACAAGGCCGCCCACATGGAAGAGCGGCAGGGCATGGGCAACGACTTCGTCGCGCGAAGAGCCGATGAGCGCGGCCATGTTGAAGCAGTTCACCAGCTGACCGTAATGCGTCATCCGCACCAGCTTGGGCGCGGCCGTCGTGCCGCCCGTCGGCAGGTAGAAGGCTTCGGTATCGGTGTCGTATTTGCGCTCGAATTTGAGCTTGCCGCCCGGCTGGCGTCCCAACTCCGCCGTGAAATCCTTTTCGCCATTCTCGGGATCGAGGATGAACACCTCGCGCAGCGTCGGTACCGCGTCCCGGATGTCGGCAATCTTGTTCCAGAGGCCGTCGCCATACTTTCCGGTGCAAGTGACGAGGACCGTCGCTCTGGCGGTGTTGAGGATCGACACCGCATGTCTCAATTCCAGGAACGGATTGATCGGTACGGCGATGCCCGCGGTTGCCGCCCCCCAGCTTGCAAACAGCGATTCCGGGATCATCGGCAGGATTACGGCAACGGACACGGGATTCCCGGCCGAGGCGTCATGGAAGAGATTGGCTGCCTTTTCGACGGTCTCCACCAACTCGCGGTAAGTGATGGTGCGGGGCGGCGTTGAGATGTCGGCGGCACGCAGGTGCTTGATGGCCGGTTTGGCGGGGTCAAGAGCCGCAGCCGCGCGCAGGCAGCCGAGAATGGACAGATCCGGCAACAGGGTTTTCGGATCAATGCCGGCAAATCGGCCGATGTCGGATACTGAACGCAGTTGCGCCCGGGCGATGCGGCCGGCCTTTGGCTCTCCCCCCGGCAGCCAATAAGGGGCATCATGCGATGCAGTGTCACTCGATCTGACAGAGTGTTCCTGAGCCATTATGGTATCCTCCCTTATTGTATGTATCTATATAATATCAAAGCTTGTGCCAAGCGGCTTTGGATGATAATTCGCATACTATAAGAAAAATCGCTCTATTCGCGTTTCGTTCAGCTTCTAGCCGGCGCCGTCGCGCCGACTTCGAGCGCCCAGGATGGACGTCGGTTGAGCGCGTCAGGGGAACCGCCATGAACAAGCAGATCACGAATGCATCCGGGCAAGCGATCAATCCGAAGGGGTTGGCGGAATGGTTCCGGCGCAGGGCGCAGCGAACACCGGAGGCGCCCGCGCTGAGCTTCGGCGGAGAGACCTGGAGCTATGCCAGATTCCAGCGCGAAAACGAAAAGATGGCTGCCGTCCTGTCCGGTGCCGGCGTGAAACCCGGCATGCGGGTTGCCTATCTGGGCTTCAACCATCCGCTGACGCTGGTGACGATGTTCGCCGCGAGCCGCGTCGGGGCGATTTTCATTCCGATGAATTTCCGCCTGGCGGGGCGCGAGACCAAGCAGTGCATCGACGATGCCGACATCCACACGCTTATCGTTGACGAACATCACCAGCACCTGATCGAGGAGGTGCGATCGACCATCAACTGCACAAATTACATTTCCACCAATACCAGCAGGCATGAAGGCTGGACGCCATTGGAAATCCTTCGGCGCGATGCGCCGGATTCAGCTCCGCGCGTCAACAATGCGCCGGAAGATGTGGCCATTCTCCTCTTCACCTCCGGAACCACCGGCCGCGCCAAGGGCGCGATGATCACGCACGAGAATATCTGGCTGAACAACGCGAACTGGTTTCTTTCAAGCGACTACCGCTCGCAGGATGTCGGACTGAATGTCGCGCCGCTGTTCCACGCGGGCGGGCTTAACGCGGTCGTGGTGCCGATGCTGCTGGCCGGCGGGCATGTCGTACTGCAGCAGAGTTTCGATCCGCTGAAGTTCATGCAGGCGATCGAGGAATTCAAGGTCACGGTCACATTCATGGTGCCGGCGATGATGCTCGTCGCCAGCCAGCACGAAGCGTTCAAGACCATCGACCTGTCGAGCCTGCGCCTGATCGTTGCCGGCGGCGCGCCGGTGCCGGAACCTGTCCTGAAAGTGTTCGGCGAACGGGGCATTCCGGTAAGTCATTGCTACGGCATGACGGAAGCCACCTCGGCGGTGTCATTCCTGGAGACAAAGAGCGCCTTGCGGAAGCTGGGATCATGCGGCCAGCCCGGAATGTTGTGCGATATCCGGATCGTCGACGCCGACGAGAACGAACTCACAGAACCGATGGCCAGGGGCGAGATTCGCGCGCGAGGGGGAAACATCATCAAGGGCTATTGGGGCCTGCCGAAGGAATCGGCCGCCGTTCTGGATTCGGAAGGCTGGCTGCGCAGCGGCGACATCGGTTATTTCGACGAGGACGGCTACCTCTATATCTGCGACCGGCTGAAGGACATGATCATCAGCGGCGGCGAAAACATCTATCCGGCTGAATTGGAGAGCGTTCTCTACGAGCACCCCGCGATCTCCGAAGTCGCGGTCATCGGCGCACCGGACGAGAAATGGGGCGAGCGAGTCGTCACGGTTGCGGCGCTGAAGCCGGGCGAGACCCTGACGCTCGAAGCGTTGCAAGACTTCTGCGACGGCAGGATGGCCCGCTACAAGCTTCCGCGCGAACTCCACATCGTCGCTGCGCTGCCCCGCAACGGAAACGGCAAGGTCATGAAGACGGAACTGCGGGAGCGGTATGGCGCGCCGGCATAGCCGTGATATCCATCGCCCAACGGCTTCGCTTCATCTGTACCCGTGTTCGCACAACCCGTGCGGAGGGCGGCCGATGCGCTCAGGTCAGGGGGAAACCTTGACGTCATCGAAATAGGTGGACGAAGACAATTCCCGCCATTTCTCCGCCGGTTTCGGCGTAATCGTCGATCACGGCGGGCTCCCGCCAGCGGTTCCTGACAGAAGGCCGGCGCTCTGCGCCCAAGGTCAGCATCCAGGTCACGATCCCGTTCCGTCCCGTGGGCTATCGGCCGCCATCGTGCGACGACGGTGGCTTTCTCGCGCATTTTTCTCTGTATTGTGGCCGGCATATGGTAGATTGCCGATGCTGGATGAACACGCTTCGTCGACAAGCTTGACAGACGTATAAGTCCATTCAATGGTTCAACAAAGTGGAGGGGCTTAAGGAAGGGGCTATCAACCAAAATAGAGCGGGGACCCGCGACATTCCGATCCACTGTTGCCCTCAGGGAGGACCGCGAAAAAATGCGGAGAATGTGGGGCAAATTCAAATATTCAATACATTCACCAGGGAGGAACACAGGTGAAAATCTTCAGAAATGGCCTGTTGGCTGGAATTGCCGCCATTGCCATGACGGGCGCGCAACTGGCACACGCCGCAGAGACCATCAAGGTCGGCGTCGTCGTGGCACTGTCGGGTGGCCTGGGATCATATGGCACCACCCTCTCCGACGGCATTAAGCTCGCCGTTGACGAGATCAACGCCTCAGGCGGCATCAACGGCAAAATGATCGAGACATTTGCCAGGGATTCGCAGACTAAGCCTGACATCGCATCAGCCGCTGCTAAGGAACTCATCAGCAAGGAGGGTGTCGTCGCCCTGATTGGTGCCGTCAGCTCTGGCGTGACGCTTGCCATGTCGGAGGTGGCCAAGCAGGAAAAGGTGCCGATGATCGCACCGATTTCCCGGGCGACCAGCATCACTGGCGACAAGCTACACAAATATATTTTCCAGGGCATCAAGAACAGCGATGACGAAGCTCGCGACCTGGTGAATATCGTCAAGGAGCTGGGTGCGAAGAAAGTCTGCCTTAACGGTTATGACTATGCCTACACGACCGAGCTGTTCAGCGTGGTAAAGAAGGAACTCGGGGACATTCCGGTGACGGGCGAATATATCGTCAAGCTCGGCACGACAGACTTCAGCACCATGATCAGCCAGTTGCAGGCCAACGAATGCGACACGATCCTCGGCGCCCTCTTCAGTGGAGGATTTGTTGCGTTCGCCAAGCAGGCCGCGCCCTTCGGGCTGTTCAAGAACAAGAAAGCGGTATGGGCAGCTTCAGTGGCCGCGACGGAAGTCACTTCGCAGTTGAAGGGTGACTACCCCGAAGGCATGTGGGCCGGTGCTTTTGATTTCTGGTATTATGACGGGTCGGAAGCACACAAGAAGTTCCAGGCGGCGCTTGCAAAGCTTCAGGGCACCAAGGAAACCGGCATGTATGCCCTCAACGGATATCGCACGATGTATTTCCTCGCCGAGGCCATGCGCAAGGCCGGTTCCACCGATCCCGACGCGGTCGTGGCTGCTCTTGAAGGGTTGACCATCGACACGCCGCTCGGACCTGTGACGATGGGCGCCAAGAGCCATCGTGTGGACGCGGCCGAGTTCTACGGTCCGGTCGTCACCGTTCCTGGGTCTGATGTGAAGCAGGTCAATCCGATCCGACTGGTCAAATAGGCAGGTGTTGTCGCCGGCTGTTGCCCTCCTGTCTCATCAGGGGCAACAGCCGGTATGCACTGATCGGTACCTGTGGGGCACTCGGGTGCAGCGTCACCCGGGCGCCCTTGATCGGGCCCATCAAGCCGCAAGAATGAATCGACGACTGGCCTAGCGGGGGAATCTTCCAGTTATGTTCAGCAATCCGATATTCATGACGATTCAGGTTTTGAACTCGCTTTCGCTTGCGATGAACCTGTTCATCGTGGCCTCGGCGCTGACACTGATTTTCGGTGTGCTGCGTATCGTCAACTTTGCGCATGGCGCCTTCTACATGATCGGGGCCTATGTGTTGTTCAGCGTGTTGCGGGAAGTCGGGGAGACCAATCTGGGCTTCTGGGGCGGGGTTGTTGCGGCGGGCGTCGTGATGGGTGCGGTGGCGTTCGTGGTCGAACGGTTTTTGCTATCGAAGCTTTATGACAAGGAGCACCTGCTACAGCTGCTGTTCACCTTCGCGCTGGTCCTGATCATCAAGGATGTGGTCAAGATCGTATGGGGCCCCCTGCAGTACAGCGTGTCCGTTCCGCCGATGCTGTCGTCTGCGGTCAATCTGGGGATCACCTACTATCCGACCTACCTGCTGTTCCTGTGCGTTCTGGGCCCGCTGGTCGCGATCGGCCTCTGGCTTGGTCTTGAGAAGACACGCTGGGGGCGCATCCTGCGCGCCGCGAGGCTCGACCGGGAGATGCTAGGCGCGCTGGGTACGGACGTCACGAAGGTGTTCTCGGCGGTGTTCGTGATCGGGGCGGCGATGGCCGCCATCGGTGGTGCGCTCGCGGCGCCGAGGATAGCGATCGATCCGGGCATGGACTCGCTGGTCATAATCGACTGCTTCATTATCGTGATCATCGGCGGGATCGGCAGCCTCTGGGGCAGCTTCATCGGCGCGCTGATCCTGGGCTTCCTCACGGTCTTCGGGACGCTGATTTTCGGTGAGTGGGAGATCGTGCTTGTCTACCTGATGATGATCGGCGTGCTGCTGGTGCGGCCCTGGGGGCTGTTCGGCCAGCCCGAGGCGGAGCGGC
>JBFWQA010000011.1:0-7809 GCA_050249695.1 Flavobacteriaceae bacterium
GAAAGGAAACAATGGTGGTATCTGTCTTCATGGCGTATCGCTCCTCGTGAGGTTCTGGCAGGCTTTGTCACCCGCCTCGATACGCCGCCTCTCTCAAACCGTCATCACCCAGTTTCCGCCATAGCTCCTTTACGCTTCACGAGGCAGATATCGGAGCTGGCGGTGTTATCGCCATCCGGGTGCACCGGACGTTCTCGATGGACTCTGCGCTGCGATTCACAATTGTCGAAAGTCCGTCGCCTGGTTCTGTCCGCGTTTTCGATCGTGCCGGTGACAATGCGGAACTCGTGCATCTCGCGCCGCATCGTGCGGCAGCCGAGGAATGGCTCAGCCGCCACGGCTATCCCAATGCCGTTCTGAACGAAGTCACCGCCGACGAGGTTGCCGCCGACGTCGTCGAAGGGAGGGCAGTCGCATGACCCACTCCCTCTCTTCCCTGTCGCCCGTCCCCACCCCGGATTCGTCCGGGGTGTCTTTCGGCTGCAGCGCGGACGGCATGCTCGTGGCGCTGGTCGGCGATCATGCCTTCGTAATGATGCCGACAAGCGGCGGCCGACACTATCTCGCCTCCGGCTGGCGCATTCGCCGGCCTATGGCCGAATGGAAGCGGGACGATTTTTACGGTCATGGCGGCGACCTCGCCGATGAAGCCACTTTTCGCGCGAAGGTGTTGGAACAGGCCGAACACCAGCGTGAACAGACTGCCCTCCGACGCCGGGATATTCGCTCCACGGCCCACACGCCATGGGGTCTCTCTCAGGGCGCGACCATCTATGCCGACGACGTGATCTGCCACTCGACGGCAGGCCATGGCGGGTTTCATCTCTCGGCAGAGCGAAACGCCCAGGTCCATCCGATGCTGCGCGCCTCGGACGGATTCTATGAAGAGGACGAGTGCTGGGCGATCGTCGCGCTCACCTTTCCCGACCTCTTCACCGTCTTCGAACGGCGCTGCGCCGAACGCACGATCAAGGACAGTTTTCCCGATGCCTGGGAGACGATCTTCGGCTCGATCCTCGCGCCGGGCGAATCCCGGACCAAGGATCAGCGGGCTTTCGACGCCCGGCACGCCGGTGATTGGGTCGTGGTTTCGGCCATCACCTCGGATCAGCAGCCCGGTTTCGTGGAGTGCGTCGCCACGCGGGGTGGTGCCCGCGGGCAGCGGATGGAGGAACGTCGCTTTCTGGTTCCGTCCGCCGAATACAATGTCGGCCGTTTCGGCTTCGTCATCGATCTTGATCGCCATGCCGCCTATGACGGCCCGTCCAGCTTCATCGGTTGGCAAGGGAGGGGGCGGTGACGGCACGGCTCGACACACGAAGCCGGTTGTCTCGTCTGGAAGAGGCCCGCCGCCAGACCCAGCGGCAGCTCGACCTGATCGACCGGCAGATCATTCGCCGGATGACGGCATCGATCCCAAGTCTCGGCCCGAGGCGGGCCGCCTATCGGCGCGGCAAGCCGCCTGACCCGGCTGCCTTTCTGGAGCGCTATCGCGCCCAACTGGCGGCGCTCACCGCCGAGCGTCAGCCGGAAATCGATGCGCTGTCGCAACGGCTGTCGCGACAGGACCGGCTCATCGCTGCGTTGCGCCAGCGCGACAACCGTGTCTCGGTCCTCGCAGCCTGAAACATACGGTTCACGGCCACAGCCTGATATGGCATAGTCACGGCAATGGAGGCGCACGCATGGATGATTGGACCCGGGCAGCGTTCGAGCGATTGCTGAAGGTCGCGCAACGCGACACGCATCAATCCAGGCGCGCCGCCAACTTCCTGCTCGCATGGTGGAACGCTGACAGTCTCGGCGCATTCGATCCCGCGGATCTGTTCGCCGTCGACAGCGCCGTTGCCGCCGACATGGCCACCGTCTTCACCTGGTTGGCGGGACAGGACATCGCGGTCTATCCGACCGAGTATCGCGCCGAGATCGAAAAGCTGATCGAGAACTGGCGCCCCGACGTCTGGGCGAAGGCCAAAGCGGAAGACTGACGTCGACGATGTCTATCGCTTGCGGACGTACTCGGTCCGCAACACCAGACCCTTGATCGCGTCATGCCGACAGTCGATCTCATCCGGATTGTCGGTGAGGCGGATCGAGCGGATGACGGTTCCCTGCTTCAGGGTCTGACCCGCGCCTTTGACCTTGAGGTCCTTTATCAGCACCACGGAATCGCCATCGGCCAGCACATTGCCGGAGGCATCGCGGACTTCGCTCCTTGCCGTCGCTTCAGCAGCAATTTCCGAGGCTGGCCGCCATTCGCCGGTCACTTCGTCATAGATATAGTCGTCATCATCACTGGTCATGCAGGTCGCTATCGCAGGTGAAGACCGGTTTGCCAATTCTCATGTCGAAAGTCAGGTCCGGGCAGGTCAAGCCAAAACGAAGGTAGCGTGCGAGATCGTCTCCGGCAGGGAAGCCGTGTGGTGCGTGCGGTGTCAGTCCAGATCCTTGTTCGTTGCACGTCATCCAGCCAGCACCCATGCCGGTCATCCCCTCGGGCTTGTAGTGCGGTCTAAACCGGCATGCGCCGGCTTCAAGGCCGCGTTCCGCGCCGCGATGCGGCCGGGGTCGCCGGTCTCGGCATGTCAGGCCCGCGTCCTGCGCGAGGGCTGTCGCCCTGCTGGTCCGCAAACCTGACCTGCTCGCCCGTGGTCGCCCCCGGACCCTGAAGCCGCCGCTGTCCCGCCGGTTTGTCCAGGCCGCACCCGAAGGGAAGACCGGCACGGGGCCGGTCCGGGCCTTCGGCGAAGGAAAGGATCTCTCACATGACCAAAACCGCACGCACCACCCGTTCATCCTCCAGGGTCGTCCAGCTCCGCAAGGGCACCACCCTCGAAATGGTCCGGCTCGCATGCCCGGACGCCAACCAGGCCTCTCTCATCTCGGAAAGTTTCGGACTTCCCGTCCTCGACAGCGACGGCATCCGCGACCTGCACGAACGCCTGATCATCGAAACGGCCGACAGCCTGGGCGAAGGGCTCGGCGAGCGGGCCATGCAGATCCACCTGCAGCGCATCGTCGGCGCCTATATCGGCTCTGCCTATGGCGCCGGCCAGTTCTACAGCCGGGCGGTAACCGAGGCCCGTGATGCGACCGCCAAATCTGCCAACCCGGATCGTGACGAAGACCTCGATGGTCCCGTCGGCTTCTCCAGCGCCGCACAGCGCAAGCGCGAGTTTGCAGCCGATATGGGAATCCAGGCCCATGCACTCAGGATGGCGGCCGAGGGCGCCGTCGCCGCCTACGAACACGTCGTCGGCGAAGCCTGGAAGCCCTTCGAGCGGGCCATCGAGAACCCCGGCCAGACCGTCGACCGCAAGGCGGCCGAACTGCAGATGGCGGCTCTCGGCTGAGCCGCATCGGGCGGAGCTTTGGCTCCGCCCACTACGATCCTGCGAACGGCGTCCTCGCTCGCTCGAACGCATCCATCGTGCAACGCCAGCTGGAACCCGGACGATGCCGCATCCTCATGCTATGAAGAAAAACGGACGCCCTTGCAGAATAGTCAGATAAAGCGTATTTTCTGCATAAAGCGAAGGAGCCGCGTCATGCGCAGATTTTCGACCGTCGAACTCATGCGGGACATCAAGACCGTCACCATGGCCGCCGACCGCCAGCCGGTCGCGATCACACAGCACCGCAAGCCGCGCTATGTCCTCATGACCTATGACGACTTCGAGAAGATGGCGCATCGCAACGAGGACCCTCGGCGCGTCTACGGCCCCGGCGAGACGCCGCCCGATCTCGCGGCCATCATCGGACCGGAACTCGACAGGCTGATCGCAGAAGGGTCGGCCGCCGATGAGCGGTAAGGTTCCCGCCAACGGCGCAGTCATCGCCTATCCTTATCTTTGGCGCTGGCAGCACGACAAGGGCGAGACTGAAGGCCGCAAGGAGCGGCCGGTCTGTCTCATGCTGGCGATCCCGAAGGGCCAGGAAACCCATCTCGTGCTGCTGGCAATCTCCGGAACGCCGCCCCTGTCCGATCAAACCACGCTCTCCATCCCCCCGCTTGAACGCCGACGGGCCGGGCTGAGGGACTGGAAGGAGGCCTGGATCACGGTCTCCGAATACAATCACGATATTGCCGAACGGTCCTTCTATTTCGAGCCGCATTCCGAAGTCCTCGGCCAGTTCAGCAAAGCATTCCTCGGTAAGATCGCCGCCGCCGCCCGTCCCTTCATCATGCAGCAATCGGCCCGCATCAGCCGTCTGTGAATCTCAGGCGCCTCGCCGCCGGAGGCGCCGGCGCAGCTTACGGACATGTCCGTCGGCGAAACCCGAAAACCCTTCGGCCATTACATCGCCGATCGGCATATTGACGATAGATAGGAATCCTATATTCTGTCGTCATGGAAACGCCGGATAGCCCAACCCCGACCCATGCCCGCATCGTCGAAGGTCTCGAGCGGATCGCCACGGCACTGAAGTCGGACGATTGGTCCCGTGCGCAGGCTCTCGGCGTGAACCCGACGCAGCTTTCCATCCTCAGGGCGCTGGCCGGCCGCCACGCCGGGCTGTCGGTGAAGGACCTCTCCTCTCTGCTCGGTGTCTCGCAACCGACCGCCACCGATTCCATCCTCGCTCTCGAGCGCAAGGCGCTGGTCGAAAAGCGTCCCGATCCGGCCGATGGCCGTGCTGTCCGCGTTGTCGTCACGGATGCCGGAAAGGCTGTGATCCGGGCAGGCGATGAGACTGCCGGCTCCGTCAGGCAGGCGACGGCCGCGCTCGATGACGCGGATCAGGAACAGTTGCTGGTGCAACTCGTCTCCGTGATCCGCCAGCTCCAGGAGCAGGGCTCCATTCCCGTTCAGCGCATGTGTGTAGGCTGCCGGCATTTCCGGCCCTATGCGCATGAAGATGCGGCGCGTCCGCATCATTGCAATTTCGTCGATGCGGCCTTCGGACAGCATGATCTCAGGATCGACTGCCGCGACCACGAAACCGCCGATCCTTCCGTCCGGGCTGCCACCTGGGCGAGGTTTCACAAGGGTCGGTCCCTCCACCCTCCAGGCACTTGAACAAGGAGACGAACGAAATGTACCGACTATCTCTGACCGCGCCTGCGCTGCTCGCGGCGCTATGGGCCGTGCCGGGCTACGCCCACGACAATGCCGTCAAGGCAGAACCCTCCGACGCCGTCATGGCCTCGTTCGACATCATCGAAACCAGCATCGTCACCCAGGGAGACAATGCCGTCTTCACCACGAGGGTCCGCGGCGAGGCCGGTATCGACAAGCCCGACGCCACCGGCAAGTTCGAGGGCTCGAGCGTCTATGCCTATGTCTGGCCGACCTCGCTGAACAGCGGCGATATCGGCTTCGACACCGACCAGGGGATCGTGGCGCTAGCCGTCACATTCCATCCCGACTTCGACGACGCAGCCTATGGCGGGGAGAACCGCCATGTCTGGCACCCGCATTGGGTGGTGCTGGGTGAGGACGCGGCCTGTCCCGGCGGCCTGAAGGTCCACGATATTCCCGAGGGCGCGACGCCGAAGGTGCCGCCGACATGGCCCAACGTGCCGCTGCTGATCGACAGCCCGGACTATCCGACGAATTTCACAGGCGACATGGTCGAAGTCAGCATTCCGGTCGCGCTGATCGGCGGCATTGCCGATGCCTCGTTCGACGGCGTCACCGCCGGCCTCAAGGTCAACGCCAACCTGCATGCGCCGCTCTTGTGCGTCGACAACGTGTTCAAGGTCGCCTCGGGCGATCTCAGCTTGCCCGGCAAGGTTGCCCCCGCCAATTGATCGGCGCTGCACAGGCGCCGTCAATAAAAGTGCCGGTCCGCCGACTGCCATCGACGAACCGGCGGTTTCAACCCTCCAGGCATGAAGAGAAGAAACATGACCAGAATTACCCTTGTTACCCCCGCTGACGCAACGGACCCGGTCGAACAGACCTTTGCCGAGATCAAATCCGCTTTCGGCGTCGTGCCGAACATGTTCCGCGTCGTCGCCAACTCGCCCGCCGCACTTGCCAGCATGTGGGGTTCGTTCGGCGCGCTGGGCGGCGGACGTCTCGGCGCAAGGCTCGGCGAGCAGATCGCCGTCGCCATCGCCGATCGCAACAACTGCAATTACTGCCTGGCCGCCCACACCGTCCTCGGCCAGAAGGCAGGGGCAAGTGCGCAGGAAATGGCCGATGCGCAAGGCGGTCGCTCCGCCGATCCGCGAACGCAGGCCGCGCTCGCCTTTGCCATCAAGGTGGTCGACTCGCGCGCCGGCATTGCCGCCACCGACGTGGACGCGTTACGCGCTGCGGGTTTCGATGACGGCGAGGTGGTGGAGATCATCGCGCATGTCGCGCTCAACCTGTTCACCAACTACGTCAATGTCGCGCTCGACGTGCCGGTGGACTTTCCCGGCGTCAAGCTGACGCGCGCGGCGTGATAACCAGGCCGGGCCTGCTGCTGCGGGTCCGGTCCCATTTTCGAAAGGCCGCGATGCCGATGCCCGATCTCTCTTATGCTCCCGAACTTGCTGTCAGCAACTGGTTCAACACGCCGGAGCCGCTGACGCTCGAGGCTCTGCGCGGCCGCGTCGTGCTGCTGCACGCCTTCCAGCTTCTGTGTCCTGGCTGCGTGGCGCAATCCATTCCGCAGGTCCAGCGCATCGAACGTGTGTTTGCGCAGTCGGATTTACAGATCGTTGGCCTGCACACCGTCTTTGAGCACCACGACGCCATGTCGCCTGTGACGCTGGAGGCGTTCCTGCACGAGTACCGCATCGCCTCTCCGGTTGGCGTCGACATGGCGGACGGGCAATCGCCGATTCCCATCACCATGCGGCGCTACGCATTTCGTGGGACGCCGTCCTCGGTGCTGATCGGGCGCGACGGTTCGATCCTGCACCAGAGTTTCGGCGTCGAGGAGGACCTTGCCGTCGGCGCCAGGATCGCAGCGGCGCTTGCTGCCGGACGGTCCCCGCAATGACCGGCATTCCCTTGCAGGCCCTGCTCATCGGCGATGTGCGCCCACTCGGGCCGCGCGGCATTCCAAGCGGCATCGCCAAGGCCAGTATCGATCGGCCCCTGTCTCTCGGTCCGCTGGGTCTTGCCGGTGACGCACAAGGCGACATGAAGCATCACGGCGGCGCAGAAAAGGCCCTGCACCACTATCCGCTCGATCACTATTCGACATGGGCATCCGAGATCGGTCACCGCGATGTTTTCGGCGACGCCGGCGCGTTCGGAGAAAACCTTTCCACATTGGACCTGACAGAAGACGACGTCGCCGTCGGGGACGTCTTCGCACTCGGAAGCGCGATCATCGAGGTCAGCCAGGGGCGTCAGCCCTGCTGGAAGCTGAATGAGCGCTTCGTGCAGCCGGATATGGCGAAACGCGTGCAGGCCAGCGGCCGCACCGGCTGGTACTATCGCGTGCTGCAATCCGGTGAGGTTTTGCCGGACAGCCGGCTCGAACGCATCGATCGCGCAGCCCCCGCCTGGACGATCAGGCGGATATGGCAAGTGTTCTACGTCGATACGCTCGATCGCGCCGAACTCGCAGAGCTCGCGGAACTGCCGCAGCTTGCCGAGGGTGATGGTGTCCCCCGGCGTGGTGTAGCTGGCGTGCATTGATCGCCGCGCTTTCCGGCATTGCCGGGTTGATCAGCGCGCCACTGCGGGCAGGCTGATGAGCGGATCATCGCTCAATTGGCCGACGCTTTCCAGTGTCGAGCTATGGCGGAAACTGGGTGATGACGGTTTGAGAGAGGCGGCGTATCGAGGCGGGTGACAAAGCCTGCCAGAACCTCACGAGGAGCGATACGCCATGAAGACAGATACCACCATTGTTTCCTTT